>NZ_JACICY010000056.1 GCF_014196055.1 Novosphingobium hassiacum | reverse complement strand
GTCGTGCCGGGATGCCGCAGCAACGCCAGTTGCAGCGCCACGCCTAATCGGTTCCGCCGCTCGCGGCGCGCGCCGATAATGTCGATGTCAGATGGCTCGAACGAGTAGAGGCGGGCCAAATGGTCGCGGTCGGTCGGGATGGCGAGGATTTGATCGCGCTCACTCTCGGTCAGGAGTTGATGTTTGCGCTTCACCATGCCGATTCCCGTCCACAAAAGGTCATCTGGGCCTATGGACAGCGACGAGTAAAGAGACATAGTATGTGGACGGATATGTAGGGGCGAAACGCTTGCCCTTCACAGCGTCCACAGAACGGCCGTTTGGGAGACACAGGGCATGGGCGGTATTCTGGGCTATGCTCGTGTGAGCACCGGCGACCAGGACGTGGCAGGGCAGACCATGCGTCTGGAGAAGGCTGGCGCCATTAAAGTGTTCACCGACGTTATGTCGGGCAAGAGCATGGATCGTCCCGGTTTGGCCGACCTGCTCGCCTACGCCCGTAAGGGTGACACATTAGCCGTGGTTCGCCTCGATCGGCTCGGGCGATCGCTGGCCGAATTACTTGTCACGGTTGAGAAGCTGCACGCCCAAGGCGTGGCGCTGCTAAGCCTTGAAGAGAAAATCGACACTTCATCGGCCGCCGGCGAACTGATCTTCCATGTGTTCGGGGCCATCGCCCATTTTGAACGACGGCTGATTTCCGAACGCACCAAGGATGGCATCGCCGCCGCCCGTGCCAGGGGCAAGTTACCTGGCCGTCAGCCGCTCGACATGAGCAAGGTTCATGCCGCCATTAAACTGGTCGAAGCGAGTATCTCGCCAACAGAAGCGGCACGGCAACTCGGCATCGGCCGATCAACCATATATCGAGAAATGCGCCGCCTTGGCGTGGAAAGGCCCGCCTGAATGTCCAGATCAAAATCGGTTCACGATCTTTCGGGCCTGATGAAATATGCGGAACGGGCGCCATGGGATGAAGCGATGGTTGAAATGCTGTCCGCGCATCTTGGCCCAGCGTGCGAAGCAACCGG
>NZ_JACICY010000055.1 GCF_014196055.1 Novosphingobium hassiacum | reverse complement strand
CTGGCATTGGTCGTGTTGCCGCTCATGCTGACCGAGCTTTGACCGATCCCGCCCGTTGCCAGAACGCCGCCATCGTTGTTGGAGATGCTGGTGGTTGCAGTCGCCGTCACCACTGCAGCGTTGCTTACCGACTGGGCATTGTTCACCACGAAATCGCCGGTCGCGACGTATCCCGCGACGGTGCCCGACAGGCTGGCGTTGTCGACGGTGGCTGGCAGCTTGGTCGTGGTCAGGCCGTTATCGGCGGCGACCGTCATGGCGTTGGTGGCGGTGTTGACCGTCGCCGTGGCCGTGTTGGCATTGCCGTCAAGCGCCAGCGTCGAAGTGGCCATGGATGCCGGAGCCGCCACGGTCATCGTCGAAGTTGCGCCAACCGCCGTAGCCGTGCTGGCCTGGAGCGACGCCAGCGCACTATCGGTAGTGATGCTGCCGCCGGTCAGATCGACGCTGTTGCCGGCCACGTTGCCCAACGTCTTTGCCGACTGGACGTTGTTCGACACCGACAGCGTGCTGCCGCTGATCGTTCCGCCCAGCGATGTGCCCGCATCCAGGGTCACCACATTGTACGTGGCCGTGACACCAGTGCTGAGCGTGCTAACCACATACTGCTGGTTGGCCAGTGCGTGATCGGCCGTGGCAACGTAGGCCGTAGCCAAATTAGCCGTGGCTCCCGACGTGGTATCGCCAGCGGCGATTTTGGCAGCGCCGTCTACCGCGACGCTGTTGTTCGCCGTGTTGCCGGTGGTGGTGCCCACCATGGTGTTGCCGTCAACCGCAACCGAGCTCAGGGAGATGTCGCCGCCGATCGTGGCATTGGCACCGCTGAAGCTCGAGATGGTGCTTGTCAGTATATCGCCTTCGTACTGAACGTTCGCGAGAGCCGAGCTAACCGACACATTAGTGGCGCTCAGGTCGACACCGTTGCTGGCGCTGTTGCCGGTCACCGTCGATTTGCCGCTATTGGCCGACACCGACAGCGTGCTGCTGACGACGTCAGATCCCGTCAGAGTAGTGGCATCTGCCACGCTCACCTGGAACGGCGCCACGACCGTGCTGGTCATATTAGCCCCGCCGTTGACGGACTGGGAGTTCAGCACGTTCATGCCCGCAACAGTCCCTATTCCTGCATCGGCCGACGCGGCCACCGGATTGGCAGCGGAAGTCAGGTTGGTCGCGC
>NZ_JACICY010000054.1 GCF_014196055.1 Novosphingobium hassiacum | reverse complement strand
TGGACTTGTAACGGTTTTGCGCCGGTCACCTGAGCGTTTTAAGCTCGCAGCAGGAGATCGACGAGATGATCAAGCATACTGAAGAGTTCAAGCAGGAGGCAGTGCGCATTGCGCTGACCAGCGGGTTGCCGCGCGACCGGATCGCATCGGATTTGGGGATAGGGAAGTCGACGCTGGGCAAGTGGCTGGCGCAGTATCGGCCATCCGATCTGGTGATAGCGCCGCAGGCGGATCTGGCACGCGAGAATGAACGCCTACGCCTTGAGAACCGTGTGCTTAGGGAGGAGAGGGAAGTGCTAAAAAAGGCCACGCAGTTCTTCGCGAGCCAAAGGCCGTGAAGTTCGCTTTTGTGCACAGTTGGCGGCACCGTTGGCCGGTTGAACTGCTCTGCCGCGTCATGAATGTCAGTGAGCGTGGCTATCGTTCGTGGCGGTCACGACCGATCAGTCAACGTGCACGGACGGATATGAAGGTGCTGGCCCATATCCGGGAACAGTACAGGCTGAGCCTTGGCAGCTACGGCCGTCCTCGCATGACGATGGAGTTGAAGGAGGTGGGGCTCGATGTTGGCGAGCGCCGGGTCGGGCGGCTGATGAAGATCAACGGGATCAAGCCTGTCCGCACCCGCAGGCACAAGGTGACAACGGACAGCCATCATCGCCTGGGTGTCGCAGCGAACTGGCTGGACGGCGATTTCGCCGCTGATGCGCCCAACCGTAAATGGGCGGGCGACATCACGTATATCTGGACATCAGAAGGCTGGCTCTATCTTGCAGTCATCCTTGATCTGCATAGCCGCCGTGTTGTGGGGTGGGCCGTCAGCGACAGGATGAAGAAAGATCTGGCGATCCGGGCACTCGATATGGCGGTGCGCCTGCGCCAGCCACCGGAGGGCTGCCTTTTCCATTCGGATCGCGGCAGCCAATATTGCTCTTATGACTATCAGAAGAAGCTGCAGGCCCATGGCCTGCGTCCATCGATGAGTGGAAAGGGTAATTGTTACGACAATGCCTCCGTCGAGACGTTCTTCAAATCGTTGAAGGCGGAACTCATCTGGCGGCAGAACTGGCCAACGCGGCGTCAGGCAGAAGCCGCCATCTTTCAGTACATCAACGGCTTCTACAACACCCGCCGCCGACATTCATATCTGGGCGGCATCAGCCCGCTCGCGTTCGAAGCCAAGGTGGCTTAATGAGATAGGTGACCGGCACAAAACCGTTACAAGTCCA
>NZ_JACICY010000053.1 GCF_014196055.1 Novosphingobium hassiacum | reverse complement strand
GGGGGCATCGCAGAATCTGGTCGTAAACGTACGCTAAGCCTCTGATTGGCGGTTTTGCGTGCGTAATGGTCGAAACCCGTCCAGTGGCAATTTCATGTCAGCCCATAGATAATCACCCGTCAGACTGATGTGCTCCCAGCCTAGCGGCGCGGCGTGGCTGAGCAGCGTATCGTCTATGGCGCGACCCCTTTGGCGGAGATGGTCGGCAGCCCTGCCAAGATAGACGGTATTCCATAGGATGATTGCCGCCGATACGAGGTTCAGGCCTGATGAGGGCATAGCGTGGATGGTACGCCAGACAACGCTAAGGGAGAACGATGCCAGAACGGTGGTATGAGGGCGGTCAACGCCGGAGGTCGATCAGCCCCAGTTGATCCCACATCCACGTAAAATCATAGGTAGCCATCGGATCGCCAGGCCCGGATTTTGCCGCGCCATTCTCTATATATTTGAGCCAGTCGGCCACTTTCGGTCGGCCTGCCTTCGTGCGGGCCAGAGCGCGTGGCGTCTTGTGCCCGAGGGCCGGCACCGCTTCATCAAGCGTTTTGGTA
This sequence comes from Novosphingobium hassiacum, assembly GCF_014196055.1. Classification (GTDB taxonomy): domain Bacteria; phylum Pseudomonadota; class Alphaproteobacteria; order Sphingomonadales; family Sphingomonadaceae; genus Novosphingobium; species Novosphingobium hassiacum. The sequence goes on along the minus strand of NZ_JACICY010000053.1, from coordinate 762 downwards.
TATTCGCGTGTCAGCATCTGATGAACGATGCGTTCCATTTCGTTCGGCGGGATATCGAGCGGCTCTTCCTGCGGAGCGCGGGCGGCATCATCGGCCATGAACTGGGCCAGAGTCCGGATTTCGGTCATAGGTGTGCTCACGCAATCACCAAGCCATTCGCTCATCTGCGCAATCGCCTGTTCAGCGCGGGCGGCGCTGTTGACCTCAACGATCAGTTTGCGTCCAGCCAACTCGACATTGGCAAAAACGGGTGTGCCGTCCTCCATGGTTGTCACAAAAGCCTGCCCGCCTTTGGTCGTTCCTGGTGTCCTCTTCTTCGTCACCGGCGCCAGCCAGTTCCAGAACGTGTCGCTCGCAGGTTCCAGCCATTGAGCCGCGTTCAGCCTGCGAACCACGCTTTTGCCGATCACGCCCTTTGCCAGCGGAAAAACGATACGGTGGAACACAAGGTCATCACCGTCGGCGTTGACCATATCCGGCGAGCTGCCGGGAATGGCCTTACCCAGACAGTCGAGCAGCCACATGTTCGTGAACATCGGCCCCGATGCCCGCAAGAGCGCGTCCTTGTCTAGGGGATCCAATCCGACAGTGCCCTGTGCATCGTCCACAAGTCGGGAAAATGCGTCGATTACGCGCACGGCGCCATCTGCGCTGAACGGCAGCAGTGCCCCGGAAATGCCGTGCCGACCGTTCACGTCAACAATTCTTGCGGCGATTTTGTCCCAGTTGACGAGGGTCTGGGTCGCACCGTGTTCCCGCACC
>NZ_JACICY010000052.1 GCF_014196055.1 Novosphingobium hassiacum | reverse complement strand
CAACCGCATGGCTGTTTATCGCCTCGATCCAGCTCTTCACCCGCCGCATCGCAAGGTCATGAATTTACGAAGGATAATTTCGAATCAGGCTCTGAGAAGCGCTACAGCAGCAAGGGCTACCTTCGAAAATGCTTTCATACACTTCCTCCTCGATTACGGGAAAGAGAAGATATGACTTTCAGCAGAAAGGCGTCAATCCGAAGAATTGCGGAAATGATAATTTATTTACATTCAGTTTGATCGTTTCTGACGATTCATTGTGATTTCAGGGGCTGAGAATCAGCCATTAAAAGCTCTTTAAGGAACGATATTATCGATGAGCGGCCATCGGCCCCCGACAGATCGGCTGCCATAAGGGTGTTTATGAGGAAATTGCTTAGGCCAAATTTGCCGGAAAGGTTGTTTGCGGCATTGACCCTTGCTTGCTGATTCGGTGTGTCGTTGACGGCGGCATCGGTAATTTCTGAGCCGTTGCTGGAAAAATAGACAACGCCCATTCTGTGCATTTTGTTGCTTATGCCCATTTCGCCGGCGAGGCCGTCCATAGCTGATGTATCCAATCCTTTCTCTTTTGCGGCGATATATATGGACGTCAAATTGTCCATGTCAGAATAGGATAGTTCGGCCAGGACACTTGCGTCACCCAGAAGGGTCTTGCGCGCCGTTTCATCGTTGTTGAGCGAAGCAACGTCGCTGTTCGTGGATTTCAGTTGGGCAACGAGATCATCCTTGTTCAGGGTAATCCCGGCAGCAGTTGCCTGTGTGATCATTGTGTCTGCAGCCTTGTCAAACACATAATCGTTGAATTTTTTGACGTTAAGGTATGCACCTTTGGTAATATTACCTGCTTCATAGCCTTGAAAAGGTTCGATATGTTCTTTCTGAATATATTGTCTGGCTTCATCAAATAGCGCCGCGAGCTTGGTGGCTGTTGGTGAGATTTGCGTCACTGTGACCGATACGCCAGAAGACGCTGCGATGGCTTCCTGCGGAACGGTTTCATTGGTCTGAGATTGACGGAGCGTTGCCGATTGGACCGAAACGCCATTGGTGATGATCATTCTCTTGCCCCTGATCCCATATAATTCGGGCTATGGCCCGCACCTGAACATTTAATCTAAACGGCAAAATGCCCTTAAACTTTAGGTTTTGTGCTCGCAGAGGGGAACTGGTAGGCCACTCAGGCGTGCAGCGAAGCGCGCGCGGGACCAGGCCCAACTCACAGGTTTCAAAAAGCTTTTCGAATACTGACTTTCACAGTCCTTCCATATGGGTCGCGTCCGTCAAGGTGGTGTAATTTCGGCTGTGGCCGTGGGCCATCGTCAGGCGGCTTTGGCGGTGATGTGTAGGGGCTGATTTTCCTCCT
>NZ_JACICY010000051.1 GCF_014196055.1 Novosphingobium hassiacum | reverse complement strand
TTTTGGTTTGGAGGGTCGGTAGGTCGACGCCCGCAGTGAGGGCATGGTTTGTCCGGCGGTCTGGTAAGGCGGTCAATGATGGCTTGTCTGATTGCTGGCAGGCTCGGTTTCGGTGGAGGGCCTGAGATTCTTTTTCCCCCCTTTGCCCTGCTTGAGCCGGAGTGACTGGAGGAAGGCGAGGGCGATCATGGACATCAGGGCATGTCGGTGCAGGCCTTTCCACGACCGACCTTCAAAGTGGTCGAGGCCGAGTTCTTCCTTGAGTTGCTGATGTGCCTGTTCGCAGACCCAGCGCGCTTTGATGGCGCCGGCCAGTTGCTTGATCGGCGTGTCGGTGGGCAAGTTGGAGAGGTCGTACTTGCGCTCGCCGGTAGAGCGATGTTCGCCGACGAGCCAGACTTCCTCGCCTGGCAAGTGCTGAGCGCCCATATCGTGGATACGCTGCGGTGGCCCGTCTGCTACACGCACACGAACAGCGGCGAAGCGGGCCGAGAGTTTTCCTTTGGTGCCGCGCCGCCAACTGACCTTGCGCCATGGTAGCGTCTCAAGCATCGCCTGCGCCGAGATCGAAGTTATGTCGGGTATTGCGTTCTTTCTCGGGCGCCCCCGAGTGGCGACGGGAAAGACCATGCTGACATCGGCGGGGTAAACCTTCTGTTTGAACGGAATGCCAACAGCCCACGCGAGGCCCCGCTCGCTCAGGCCCTGCCGGAAGGGCGCAGAGAGACCGTATCCGGCATCGGCAAGGACACAGCCGAAGCGAACACCGGCGGCACGGACCCTATCGATCTCAGCGAGCGCGATCTCGTGCTTGGTCCGGTAAGGCCGTAGCTCTTCTGGAACCCCGGCGCGATCCAGGCGGGCCGCATCACTCGTCCAGCTCTCCGGCAGGAACAGACGCAAGCCCACCATCACAGGTACCTCGCGCGATGCCAGCGTCACCGACACCAGCGTCTGGCAGTTGGCGTTCTTGCCGAGCGCCGAGGCATACTGCGGCGCCACACCGACCGAGTGTCGGCCCTTCTTGGGCAAAGCCGTATCGTCGATGATCAGCCAGGCATTATCGCCCCCAACTTGCCGGTCGGCCTCAGCAAGCAGCGCCGCCTCCAGCGGAGCTTCGTCCCAGATGCCGCTGCCGACGAAGTGATGAAGTCGGTCGTAGCTGACCTCGTCGTCCCGTGCCGCCATCGGCTGAACACTTTTGCGATCTCCGGGGCCAATCAGGCCCGCAATGTAAGCCGGGCACATCCGTCGGCGCGTCTTGTTCCGCAACGCCGCGGCGAACGGCGAAAGCCATGCCTCGAGTTCGCTCCGCCAGTCTGCTTCCATCGCCAGCCTCCAGAAAAGCCGGCTCTCTATGAATCAGGGATTTTCCTCCTTGGGAATCCCAAAAATCACATT
>NZ_JACICY010000050.1 GCF_014196055.1 Novosphingobium hassiacum | reverse complement strand
GGTCGCGTCCGTCAAGGTGGTGTAATTTCGGCTGTGGCCGTGGGCCATCGTCAGGCGGCTTTGGCGGTGATGTGTAGGGGCTGATTTTCCTCCTCGATCATGGGTTGGTTGAGTTCGGCCATGCCTTCGATCTGCATGTATCGGTGCTGGAGCTGCCACTCGTCGTTCTGCTCCATCAGCACAGCCCCGACGAGGCGGATGATGCTGTCTTCGTTCGGGAAGATTCCGACGACGTCGGCGCGGCGCTTGACCTCCTTGTTGAGCCGCTCGAGCGGATTGGTTGAGTGTAACTTCGTGCGGTGCTGGGTGGGAAAGCCGGTGTAGGCGAGCACGTCGGTTTCGGCCTCGTCCATGCAGGCGCCGAGCTTGGGCCAACGGGTGCGCAACTGGTCGGCGACCTGTCGCCAGACCTGCGTTGCGCTTTTCTGATCGGGCTGCAGGAAGACCTGGCGGATCGCGGCGGCGACGACAGTGTTCTGGCCCTTGGGCACATAGGACAGGGCATTGCGCATGAAGTGCACCCGGCAGCGCTGCCAGGTGGCGCCCATGACGCGGGTGATCGCGCCCTTGAGGCCCTCGTGAGCATCGGAGATGACCAGCTTCACGCCGGTAAGACCGCGCCGAACAAGGTCCTTCAGGAAGTCGGACCAGAAGACCTCCGCTTCCGAGGGGCCGATATGCAGGCCGACGATCTCGCGCCGGCCCTCGGTGTTGACGGCCATGGCGATTATTGCGGCAACGCTGATGATCCGCCCGCCTTCGCGTACCTTGAGATAGGTGGCATCGAGCCAGAGATACGGCCATTCGCCGGTGAGCGGGCGTTTCAGAAAGGCATGGACGCGCTCGTCAATGTCCTTGCAAAGCTTGGAGACGGTGGACTTGGAGATGCCGGTCATGCCCATGGCCTGGACGAGTTCATCGACCCGCCGGGTGCTGACCCCGCCGATCCACGCTTCCTGGATCACCGCAACCAGCGCTTTCTCGACCATCTTGCGGGGCTCAAGGAAGCCCGGAAAGTAGGACCCAGCACGCAGCTTGGGGATTTTCAGGTTCAGCGTGCCTACCCGGGTATCCAGCGAACGGTCGCGATAGCCGTTGCGCCAGGTCGCGCGCTCGCTGCTGCGTTCGTGGCGACCCGCGCCGATCAGGCCATCAACGTCGGCCTCCATGATCAGCTGCAGCACGTTCTCGGCGATGGTGCGCAAAAAATCCGGTTGGCCGCCCTTCGCAGCAAGCTCTTCGATCAGTAATCTGTCCTCGGTCATCGGGAACTCCTCTTCGTCACGGTTGAAGTGTGCAAACTCCACCATAACGATGAACCCGGTGGCCACCAGCGACGCCGCATTCCGGGGTGGGGCATGCCCCACCCCGGAATACACCATCGCCTACACCGGAAATTACACCACGAGCGCGGACGCTAAC
>NZ_JACICY010000049.1 GCF_014196055.1 Novosphingobium hassiacum | reverse complement strand
CTAGATGCCGTAATGGGCCGGCGTATCAAGAGTAGCCAAATTGGGTGGCTGTCCCTCAGAATGATGGTGTTGAAACGGGGTCCGAGTGATCGGCCCCAAGCATCATGAGAGGAACAACCATGGATTATTATGCCGGAATCGATGTCTCTCTGAAAGAGAGCAGCGTATGCATCGTGGACGCGAAGGGTAAAATCGTCCGCGAGGTCAAGGTCGCCAGCGAGCCCGAGGCGCTTGTGAGGTATTTCGACGAGCTGGAATTACCGGTGTGTCGGATTGGGCTGGAGGCGGGGCCGCTATCGCATTGGTTGCATGCGGGGCTTGTTGCCGTTGGTCGCGACGTTGCTTTGCTGGAGACGCGACACGTGAAGGCGGCACTTTCGGCGATGACCGTGAAGACCGACCGGAAAGATGCCCGCGGGATCGCCCAATTGCTGCGGATGGGCTGGTATCGGCCGGTCCATGCAAAATCGATGGCGTCGCAGGATACCCGCGCCGTACTCGTCGGACGCAAGCTGCTGCAGGGGAAGCTGCTCGACGTCGAGCTCAGTATCCGTGGGATCCTGCGCGGCTATGGACTGAAGGTCGGCGAGGTCAGCCGCGGCAGGTTCGAAGCGCGTATCCAGGAGCTGACGGCAGGGCACGCCACTCTGGAGACGGTGATCGGTGCGATGCTGGCAGCACGGGCAACGTTGTGGCGCGAGTTCACCAGGCTCCACCGGGAGATGCTGAAGATCGCGCGCGCAGACAAGATTTGCCACCGGTTGATGAGCACCCCCGGGGTGGGTGCGTTGGTCGCCCTGACATATCGATCGGCGATCGACGATCCGACGCGCTTCGGAAAATCGAGTACCGTCGGCGCCTACTTCGGGTTGACCCCGAAGAAATATCAGTCGGGCGAGACCGACCGGGATGGGGGTGTCAGCAAGGTCGGCGACGCGATGGTGCGAACCGCGCTGTTCGAGGCGGCGCATATCATGCTGACTCGGGCAACGCGTTTTTCCAGCCTGAAGCGCTGGGCGCTCGAGGTGGCGAAACGTCGCGGCATGAAACGCGCCAAGGTCGCCCTCGCACGCAAACTGGGCGTCGTGCTTCATCGCATGTGGATGGACGCCACCGACTTCCGCTGGGGGGCGATCGCAATGGCTGCGTGAAGGAGAAACTGCTGATCGAGGCGGGCCGGGACCGGCGCGCTTCTACTGAGGTCCCGTCGCTGGGACGAGGGCTTGGCAAGATCGTGTGTAGTGCTGTGAATGCTTCGGCAAACCACGCTTCCTAGATTGATCTGTCGGCTCTGGATCTGATGGCATGGTGTGGCGGCCTTCGTGCTGACCACGGACAGAAGCATGATCCTAGCGACGAGATAGTCATTCAGAGGGACTTGACGAACAAAGGCCCATTACAGAAGCACTACTTTGGCAGAAATGTGATTTTTGG
>NZ_JACICY010000048.1 GCF_014196055.1 Novosphingobium hassiacum | reverse complement strand
GGTGTAGCGCGACAAACCAGATGAGAATTGCGCGTCAATCAGGATGAGAATGTGATTGTCGCGGCGCGTCAATCAGTGCCGATTTTGATTGTCGCTGGCAAGGTTTGGTTTCTCATCCTGATTGTCGCGCATGGTTTCGAGAACCTTTGGTGTGGTGTATTCAGCGGGACGTCCTGCACCTGACCGTCGCGCTTGCGCGGTTCGGCGTCGATAGCTCTCAACATTCATTTCGAAGATGGTGGCGTGGTGGACGAGCCGGTCAACGGCGGCCAGGGTCATGGCCGGGTCCGGGAAGACGCGATTCCATTCTCCGAAGGGCTGATTTGCCGTGATGAGCATCGACCTGCGCTCGTAACGTGCGCTGATGAGTTCAAACAGCACGGACGTCTCGGCTTGATCACGCGAGATGTACGCGAAGTCGTCCAAGATCAGGAGGTGATACTTGTCGAGCTTGGCGATGGCAGATTCGAGCGAGAGTTCACGCCTGGCAACCTGCAGACGCTGAACAAGGTCAGAGGTTCGCGTGAACAGCACGCGCCAGCCATTCTCGACAAGTGCGAGCCCAATGGCCGCCGCAAGATGACTTTTGCCGCCGCCCGGCGGGCCAAACACGATGAGATTGGCACCCTGCTCGAGCCAGCCATCGCCAGCGCACAATGCCATGACCTGCGCCTTGGAGATCATCGGCACCGCGTCAAAGGCGAAGCAGTCGAGACTTTTGCCGGCAGGCAGATGAGCTTCTGCCAAGTGGCGCTCGATCCGTCGCCGATCGCGTTCGGCCAATTCGTGTTCGGCAAGGGCAGCGAGGAACCTGCTTGCAGGCCAGCCTTCCTTGTCGGCCTGGGCAGCGAAGTCTGACCACAAGTGCTTGATGGTAGGCAGCCGCAGCTCATTGAGCATGAGACTGAGGCGCTGGGCGTCGATTGCGAGACCTGCGGTGCTCATGCCGCAACTCCTTGTTCGATCAGACCATCGTAAATCGAGAGCGGGACGAGCTCGACGACCACTTCGGGCAGATCGGCAGGATCAGGACAGAACCTTGCTCGCAGGGAGTGGATGCAGGGAAGACGGTGCACTGCCAGATCTTCGGTCAGTATTTGGGCAAGTTCGGCTTCACAGGCCCGCTCATGGGCCATGGCAAGAAGCTCCACGGTTGTGCGGCAAGCTTCACGTTCCCCCCGAACTTCCAGCAGATGATGGAACATCAGCCGGAAGGCATCGCGCGGGAACAGGCTGTCGCGATACACCAGACCCAACAAAGCCATGGGCTTACGCCGAAGCGAATGGATGACGTGCCGATAGTCGACAATGTGTCCGTGCTTACCGTTAGCGCCAGCGCGTCCGCGCGAAAGCGTCATAAACTTTGTGCCGCCGATGAATACATCGAGCCGATCATCGTAAAGGCGCACGCGCAGGCGATGGCCAATCAGTCGCGACGGGACAGTGTAGAACACCCTGCGCAAGGTAAAGCCACCCGAGGAGGTGACTGACACCAGCACCTCCTCATAGTCGGTGGTACGGGTGTCCGGCAAAGGTTGCAGGAATTTGCGCTCAGCATCGATGCCAGGGCCGTGACGCCGGTTCCGGGCAGTCACGACTTCATCGATGAAGCGGCGATAATCGGCCAAGTTTGCAAAGTCCTTGGTGCTTCGCAGCAACAGTGCATCCTTCACCCCGGCCTTGATATGGGCGTGGGCGCTCTCGATCGCGCCATTCTCATGAGCGATGCCAGTGTTATTGCGCGTTGGCTCCATGCCAAAATGCGCACAAAGCGCGTCATAACGCTGTGTCAGATCGGCCTTGGTATCAGCATCAAGGTTGCGAAATGCCGCAGACAGGCTGTCGGTTCGGTGCAATCGTGGTGCGCCACCTGCGGACCAAAGGGCATTCTGCAGACCCTCGGCAAGAGCGACGAAGCTCTCGCCACCAAGAATGACATGCCCGTGCTCAAAGCCACCGCAGGGCAGGCGAAAATGATAAAGCAGGTGATCCAGCGCCTCCCCGGCGATGGTTACCTCCAAATCATTCATGCAGGTAAAGTCGGACAGACCCATGCGTCCCGGCTCATGCACCTGGCGGAAGATCACCTCGCGATCCTGCCCATGCAATGCGCGCCAATGGCGGATGCGCCGTTCCAGCGTTCGGCGCGAACCAAACTCGGTCTGTGGATATCGGCGCCGGAGTTCTTCGAAGATCGCTATAGGCCGCAAGCCCGGCGCCATCTCCAGCATGGGGACGACAATATCATCGAAGATGCCCGCCAACGGATCGGGACGCCTGCGTCCTCGTAAAGTTTGGCGCTGAGACGGAAGCTCGCCGCTCTCCAAAAGGCGATAGCCTGTTGCCGTGCTGAAACCAGCCTTCGCCGCTGCCAGGGCGACGGGTGCATTACGTCTGTTGTTCATGAAGAGTCTCACCTGATGATCGTTAATGTGTCGACCGGCCACACGTCAGGTCCTCCGTTCGGGAAAACCTTAAGCATAGCGGCCACCACGACCATCACAGGCACCCCGAAGCGGGACGCCTCCGGTGTGTTGGGATCGGCTTCGGGCTACGCCCTACGCCGATCCCAACACACCGGATTCTCATCTTGATTGTCGCGCTTTCTCATCCAGATCGCCGCGCGACAT
>NZ_JACICY010000047.1 GCF_014196055.1 Novosphingobium hassiacum | reverse complement strand
CAACCGCATGGCTGTTTATCGCCTCGATCCAGCTCTTCACCCGCCGCATCGCAAGGTCATGAATTTACGAAGGATAATTTCGAATCAGGCTCTGACACAACGGAAAAAGCTTTCGAATTCAGCATCACTCACTCCCCTTACCAAGGCTTAAATCAACAAGCCATGTTGGCATCCTACGTCCAATAGGGAAATACGTATTTGGCGAAACGCGCAAAAATCACAAATAATATTTCGGTTGATTTCATTTATTTGCACGATAACGATCTATCTACGCTCATTTTCTGCCCCCTCCGGATACGCAAGCTGCGCTCATATTGCCGCCACAGCTCGCACGCCGCATAAGGCACCCGTCTATGACCCGGCCTAACGTTAGGCGGCCTCTCTTTCGGCTCGACGCGCAATGCAAGAAAATTTGGCCGTGGGTGGCTTCTGCCTTGTGCGCGAGCGTGATTTGCGCTCCATCAGCACCTCATGCCCAATCCCGCTCCGCGACTGACCCTGCAACTGGAACGGCAGAAATCATCGTAACAGGCCGGCGGCCCCGCACCATTGCCGAAAAGGACGTAGCCGAGAGCATTCCACCTGACGTAATCAAAATTTATGCGACCGACAGCATCGGTGAGCTGCTAGGCCGCCTTTCGGCACGCTTTGGCCCCAACGTCTCAATCATAGTCAACGGGCGGCGGCTCGCATCCAACGATGCGATCGAGGCATTACCCCCGGAGGCTCTGGAGCAAATTCAGCTTCTGAATCCCACCAAAGCGCGCGAGTTCGGATTTTCCCCGGCCCAAACCGTGATCAATCTTGAATTACGGCCAAAATTCCAATTTTTTGCGGCGGAAGGTTCTGGGTCAATGGCGACGGACGGCGCTGGCGAGGCGGAAACTTCAACGCTGCGCTATAGCCGAATCCGGAACGATCAGCGCCTGACGGCCGCACTGACCCTTTTGCATCAAGGAGGCATTCGCCAACGAGATCGCTTTGCATCTACTGCCTCCCAAAACGACCGCAGCCTGATCCCCTCCCAGGACGCGATCACATTTACCAGCGGATATGGGCGCCCGCTTGGCAAACTTAATTTCGATTTCAGTGCTGACGCCGGCCTGTCTCGGTCCGAAACGCTGACAGGGGTAGTCGCTGACGTTTCCGGCACCAGCGACTATCATGCCTCTCATCAAGAGAATGACATCCGGTTCCTGCGGGCTAGCACCACGCTGGGAGGCCAGATAGGCAACTATTTTCTGTCACTACAGGTCAATGGTGAGCGGAGTTGGAACACCATCCGGAATCTTGCCGGGAACGAGGTTACTTCCCCCGGCCTCAATTCTATGTCGTCGAGTTTTTCTGGTACGTTGACGGCCAGCGGGACTCTCTTTCAGGCGCCCGCAGGTCCAGTCACCATCGACGGGTCGTTAGGTGCGACCACCTCCGACACAACAGTTCGACAGGGAAATGCCGCCGGCCAACAGAATAGCCCTCGCTATTCCAGCCTGTCGGGGCAGGCGGGCATCACTTTGCCAATCACGAGAAAAGGCCAAGGGATGCTCGGATCGATCGGCGACCTCAGCATCGGTGGGAGACTCGACTATTCGCAGGCCAGCGCCTTTGGCCGGAGTATCGCCGTCACTTCAACCCTCGATTGGACGGTCTTTGAAGGTCTGCGGATAGCGCTTAGCCGGGCATCCAGCCCCGGCTTGCCGGGCGCCAGCGCGGTTCTCGCGCCGATTGTGATGCGGCCAGGCACTTTGGTTTACGATGCAAGTCGTGATGCCGTGGTGCCCGTCACGATCATCACGGGCGGCCGAGACACTCTCTCCCGGAGTGCATCTTCCGCAACCAATATTTCGGCGGAATTCCACAAGAGCACGCCGATTGCCAGCATGACGGCTTCGTTCAACTACATGACCTCCGAAACGACGAACCCTCTCATCTCGATCAGCAACCCATCTCCCTTGGCTCAGCGGATTTTTCCCGACCTCTTCATTCGTGATGCAAGTGGTGCGCTGGTGGAGTTCGATGCCCGCCCCTTCAACGCGCTGCGTCAAACCAATCGGGAAATTGCGCTATCCCTCCGGCTGAGCGGTCGCCTTGGAAGCAAGTCGGTCGATGCGCCATCCGATGAAACGAAAGTCCGAACCGCTGCCAATGAGGGCGCTGGGCCTGTGTGGGATTTCGGCGTGACATACTCCTATGTGCTTCAACGCCGACTGGTGCTTGGCAACGACCAAGGCTCGGTTGATGTTCTCGCCAACCCGCTCGCCTTGACCGGAACCCCTCGCGGGCGCCTCAATTTGCAATGGGCCTTGGGTTGGAAGAAATTTGGTGCCAACGGAAACGTTTCCTGGGAGAGCGGCGCCAGGGTGCGGGCGATTGATGATCTGGCCGGCGCGCCCGTACGCTATTCACCTCTTACCAAGGTCGGTCTGGAAATCTTCGCGGAGCTGGCCAGGTCATCAGCGCTGGACAATCCTGCAAGCCTTCGCGTCAAAGTTGGCGTCGATAATATATTCAACAAGCGCCTGCGGGTCACTGGAATCCCAGGATATGACAACGCCGTGCAACGTATATTATCCGACCCATATGGAAGTTAGCGTCCGCGCTCGTGGTGTAATTTCCGGTGTAGGCGATGGTGTATTCCGGGGTGGGGCATGCCCCACCCCGGAATGCGGCGTCGCTGGTG
>NZ_JACICY010000046.1 GCF_014196055.1 Novosphingobium hassiacum | reverse complement strand
TGGCCGAGGCAATGAAGATCGCCGTCCTTCGGGAACGTGCGACAGGGGAGAGCCGAGTTTCGGCCACGCCGGAAACGGTCAAAAAGTTCATTGCCCTTGGGGCCTCGGTCGTGGTGGAAAGCGGCGCGGGCACCGGTGCTTCGATCGGCGACGATGACTATCGCGCTGCTGGAGCCGAAATCGTCGCAGCGGATGCGGCGAAAGACGCTGACATCGTGCTGGGCGTGCAGGGGGCTGAGGCCGATCTGCTGGCAGGCGTAAAGCCGGGCGCATGGGTCGTCGCAGGGCTTGATCCCTTCGTGCGGCGTGACCGGGTCGATGCCTATGCTTCTGCCGGGCTCGAAGCGCTCGCCATGGAATTCATGCCGCGCATCACGCGTGCGCAGTCGATGGATATCCTTTCCTCTCAATCGAACCTGGCCGGATACAAGGCGGTTCTGACTGCCGCCAATATCTATGGCCGGGCCTTCCCGATGATGATGACGGCGGCGGGCACTGTGTCCGCTGCCAAGGCATTCATCATGGGCGTGGGTGTTGCCGGGCTACAGGCCATCGCCACCGCTCGCCGTCTCGGCGCGCAGGTGTCGGCGACAGACGTGCGTTCGGCCACCAAGGAGCAGATCCAGTCGCTCGGCGCCAAGCCGATCTTCGTTGAAAGCGTGGCTGGTATCGAGGGCGAAGGTGCTGGTGGTTACGCCACGGAAATGAGCGAGGAATATCAGAAGGCTCAGGCCGAACTGGTGTCCTCGCACATCGCCAAGCAGGACATCGTGATCACCACCGCGCTGATCCCGGGCCGCGCTGCGCCGCGCCTGATCACAGATGCGCAGATCGCCACGATGAAGCCGGGCTCGGTGATCTTCGATCTTGCCGTCTCGCAAGGCGGCAACGTCGAGGGCTCGGTCGCTGATCAGGTGGTCGAAAAGCACGGCGTCAAGATCGTCGGGTATTCGAACACTGCGACGCATTTGGCCGCAGACGCCTCGGCGCTGTTCGCGCGCAACCTCTACAACTTCCTTTCGGCCTTCTGGGACAAGGAAGCGGGCAAGCCCGTTCTGGACGAGGAAATCGGCAACGCCATCCGCCTGACGCAGGGCGGCAGGGTCGTGAACGAACGACTGCTCGGCTGAGGGGGGCTGACCATGGACTTTATTGCAATTCTCTCGATTTTCGTGATGGCCTGTTTCGTGGGCTATTACGTGGTGTGGTCGGTTACGCCTGCGCTGCACACGCCACTGATGGCGGTGACCAATGCGATTTCCTCGGTGATCGTGGTCGGCGCGCTGGTCGCGGCGGCGGCTGAAGGTTCGGTCGTTTCGAAGTGGCTGGGGCTTGGCGCGGTGGTGCTGGCTTCTGTCAACATCTTCGGCGGCTTTGCCGTGACCGAGCGCATGCTGGCGATGTACAAGAAGAAGGAGAAGAAGTGATGGAACACATCGCAACTCCTTCGTGGGCGATGCTCGCCTACCTCGTCTCCGGCGTCCTGTTCATCCTCGCGCTGCGTGGGCTTTCGAGCCCGGCGACATCGCGCGCTGGTAACCGTTACGGCATGATCGGCATGGCGATCGCCATGGTGACCACGCTCTACACCCATTCCATCGCCAGCTTGCCTGAGATCATCGGTGCCTTGGCAATCGGCGGCGGTGTCGGCTTCGTCACCGCACGCAAGATCAAGATGACCGACATGCCGCAGCTTGTGGCGGCATTCCACTCGCTCGTCGGTCTTGCCGCTGTGCTGGTCGGCCTTGCTGCCTACCTCAACCCCATCGCGTTCGGCATTGCCGGGGCGGACGGGGTTATCGAGGTGCAGAGCCGGATCGAGATGGGCCTTGGCATTGCCATCGGCGCGATCACGTTCTCGGGCTCGATCATCGCGTTCCTCAAGCTCGCCGGCAAGATGAGCGGCTCGCCGATCATGCTGCCCGGACGCCATGTGCTGAACCTTGGCACATTGATCGCGATCCTCGGCCTCGTGGCGTACTTCACGCAGGACCAGAGCCAGTGGGTGATCGTGGCGATCACGGTGCTGTCGTTCATCATCGGCTTCCTGCTGATCATTCCGATCGGCGGCGCGGACATGCCGGTGGTCGTCTCGATGCTCAACTCGTATTCGGGCTGGGCTGCGGCGGCGATGGGCTTCACGCTGCACAACACCGCGATGATCATCACCGGCGCGCTGGTCGGATCGTCGGGCGCAATCCTGTCGTACATCATGTGCAAGGCGATGAATCGCAGCTTCCTCTCGGTAATCGCGGGCGGCTTTGGCGCGGCGCCTGAAGCATCTGGCGGCGCGGCAAAGGAACAGCGTCCGTGGAAGCGCGGTTCGGCCGAAGATGCGGCCTACATGATGAAGGAGGCCGAGAGCGTCATCATCATTCCAGGCTATGGCATGGCGGTTTCGCAGGCACAGCACGCATTGCGCGAGATGGGCGATCAGCTCAAGGCGCACGGCGTCAACGTGAAGTACGCGATCCACCCGGTCGCAGGCCGCATGCCGGGCCACATGAACGTGCTGCTGGCCGAAGCCAACGTGCCTTACGATGAAGTGTTCGAGCTGGAAGACATCAACAGCGAGTTCGCGCAGGCCGATGTGGCCTTCATCATCGGCGCGAACGACGTCGTCAATCCAGCGGCCAAGACCGACAAGTCCTCGCCGATCTACGGCATGCCGGTGTTCGACGTCGACAAGGCCAAGACGATCTTCTTCGTCAAGCGCTCGATGGGCGGGGTCGGCTATGC
>NZ_JACICY010000045.1 GCF_014196055.1 Novosphingobium hassiacum | reverse complement strand
CGGCACGTTTCCGGGGCGCATCTTCACCGCAGTCTATTTTGGCACGTCGGCTGCGAAGGATTGCTCTCTACTGCGCTCTTCTTTGGCGTCCGACAGCCTCGTCCACTATCTTCACTGGCTGGCCAAGGGATCGGAAATCCGGGCCCCGGCCAAACCCGCGACGCTGGCGCGGCGGATCGCCTCGATCGCCCGGATCCACCGCATCCTCGGGTTCGGCGAGAAGGAGCCGCTGCCAACGCAGGCGGGGATGGTTCGCGACACGCTGAAAGCGATCCGGCGTAAGAGGCGCGAACGGCAGCGTCAGGCCGCGCCGCTGCGGTTTGGCGAGGCGATGGCGGAGGGGCAGGCGCCGCCCGAAGGGGTGACGATCAAGGGGCTGCTCGCCTCGTGCGGTACCGACATCACGGGCAAGCGCGATGCGGCGCTCATCAGCCTTGCCTATGACGCAGGCCTGCGAGTTTCCGAGCTGGTCGGGGCAACGGTAGCCGATCTCAGTCAGGCTGTGGATGGGAGCGGGCGGCTTGAGATCGCGCATTCGAAGACCGACCAGCTGGGGGAGGGGGCTCTGGCTTGGCTCTCGCCCGACACCATGGCGCGCCTCTCGGCCTGGCTGCTGGCGAGCGGGATCACGCAAGGGGCGGTGTTCCGGCGGATCAACGTGCTGACCAGTCCGCCAGACGATGCGGGGGAGCAGACTCAGCGGCACTATATCGGCCAGAAGCCGCTCACCCGGCAAGGCGTGGTGGCGATCCTGCGCCGCCGGGTGTTCGAGGCTATCGACCTTGGCCATGTTGAGCTGGAAGCCGGGATGGAAGGAGACACGGTCCGCTCGCTTAGCGCCCATTCGTTCCGGGTGGGGCTGACCCAGGACTTGTTCGCGGCGGGCGAAGACGGCGCCGGGATCGCGCTGGCCCTACGCTGGTCGTCGCCGACCACCGCGCTGCGCTATGCCCGCGAGCTGGCCGTAGGGAACAATGCCGCGGCGCGGGTGCTGGGACGCTTGCGCGATGGTGGCGGGCAGCCGGGTTCCTAGTCTGCCATGACGCTATGACGCGGCGATCCCATCAGAGTACGGGTGCATCTTTCGGCGCTGTGCCTCCGCATGGGCCAGCGCCTCAAGTTGGGCCGCGCTTGAAAGACTTGCATCCTTCCGCAACGAGGCCGCGAGCTGGAGCACGGCGCGCTGGAAGGCTTTGTTGCCGCTGACCCGTTGCCGGACGCCAAGGTTGTAAAGCTCGGCAAGATCCAGCGCGAGCAGGGCGACCGCTTCGGGGATATCCGAGAGGACAATGTCGCGGATGGTGGCGACATACTCGTACGCGCCGCGCCCGAACAGATTGAGTTCGACCAGGCCGTCGGCCATCACGTGGCCGAGCGGTTCGTCGACGAAATGAACCTGGCCCGAGGCGGCGACCAGGCCGTGAGCCAGGTTCCACGCCAGTTTGTCGCGATTTCGGGCAAGCCAGCGCGAGAGCAGCAGAAACTTCTGGCGAAAGGCTTGCTCGAAGGGTTTGCTGTAGGTGGGCCAGACGTCGAAGGCGGCGGGAATGCGCTCGAGTTGTTCGGTGAGGCGAGGGCCGTTGAAGAACGCTTCCGCGCTGAAATGGCGCAACTCCAAGTAGCCCTTGTCCAGCTTGGCGAAATTGGCGGCATAGCCTTTGTCGCGCCCGGCGCGGGCCTCGAGCAAGTTACCAAGCGCCGAGCCAAGCAGGAATTTGCCGGTCGGATCATGCGCCAGATGCCGCAATAGCGGCACGCCGACGGCATGGCGCTGCAAGGCCGTGTAGCGGCTGAACAGCCGGTCGTTGTTCGCGAGCAGCAGCAATTCATCGACGCCGACGATGAACCGGTCGGGATCGAGCCGATGGCCATTCCCGGCATCGATGTTGATGTGCCAACCGCAGTTGGCGGTATGCTCACTTTCGAAGAAGTTGAAATCGCCGTCGATCTCGTAGATCGCGTCGCATAACTCAGATCTGACCATCTCGGCATCGTCCAGGGGCAGGGGAGGGGTCAGCAATTCTACGCCTGCCAGGCGATCTTCAGGCCAGTTCAGTGGATCGAGCCCATATTCAGGGACGACATAAAAGCCGGGCTGCTTCGGGGTTCCGGATGGGGCGGACCAGGCGCGGCCTGTCCGGTCCCGCAATTTGGCCGCGAATGCTCGGCAGAAGGCGGGCGAGGCCTCGTCCATGGCCTCTCCTTCGCGCAGCTCTCTCTCAAAACGAGGCTCGCCGAGGTCGCCAAGAATGACTTCCAGCTCGAAGCCGGCACGCCAGGAAGGGGTTTCGGACATGGTCGGGAAGGTAAATCAATTGCCGGGCGTGTAAACGCACGAGCGGAGTTGCCATTAATTATGGCACAGAAGCCCTTCCACCGGACGCTGCGATGACATCAACTTTGGCAGCCGACAGCAGCTGATCTCGCGCGGATGATTGCAGCGGCCGAAGGCCAGAGTCCGCGGGCTATCCGCGACCGGGCGGTCATGGCACTTGGGCTGGCGGCGGCGTTGCGGCGTTCCGAACTGGTCGCGCTACAGCTGGCTGACCTCGAACTGGTGCGCGAGGGGCTCAAGCTGACGATCCGGCATTCCAAGACCGACCAGGAGGGGGCAGGGCAGGTCATCGCGGTTCCCTCGGGCAAGGTGCTCAAGCCCGGTCCCCGCCTCAACGAATGGCTCAGCGTAAGGGGAGGGGAGGCTGGTCCATTGTTCTACCGCACCGACGCACAAGGGATGATGACCAAGGAGCCCATGTCGGATCGCTCGGTTGCCCGCCTGATCCAGCGCTACGCCGAAAAGGTTGGGCTCGATCCTGCCGCAGTCGGTGCGCACTCACTGGGGTGACTGCACGAAAGTGAATTTTACGTACGCGAGAGACGAACGAATGCAGTACGACTTGGGCTAAGGCTGCCGCAGGGGCTACCGCTCACCGAACCCAACAGGTTTTACGGGCCAAACGAACGGTAGCGAGCCAAGGACAAAGCCCAGGAACGTTGCCTGAAGCGGAACCGAAAAACCAAATGCCGGAATGCTCAAGGCTATCAGAGCGTAGGTGTTTGCAGCGACATCACCGATCATAATTGACGCGGCCAGAACCAATCCCGCCCGCCTGAAAGGCGTCACCTCAAGGTTTGTGCGCCAGACAACGATTTGGCGGACATAATGAGAACACTGGCTATGCCACGAGTTTGAGGCGGGCCATGGGATCGT
>NZ_JACICY010000044.1 GCF_014196055.1 Novosphingobium hassiacum | reverse complement strand
CGACGAACCTCTGCTGTCGTTTGACCAGCAGAGGAGCCGTCAATGCCGAATACCGATTGCGAACTGATCTCCGAACTCAGATCCGTACTGACCAGCCAACGATACAGCCCGGTGGTGGCCGGGAACTACTGCGCCTATGCGCGCGGGTTCCTCGACTATCTTGCCCGGCGCAGCATCCCGATCGCGGAGGTGACCGAGGCGCAGGTGGGGTACTATTTGCACCATGCGATCGCGATGTTCCGCAAACGCCATGGTCGGTCTCCGGGGCCGTACTGGCACTCCATTCCGCGCTCTGGAATCCACGCATTGCTGCGGCTTGCACAGGGCCAGTGGCCGCCGGCGCCGAAGGCGACCTGCGCTGCCGACACGCTGCGCTTTGCGATCTGCGACGAATACGAGACCTGGCTACGCGAGGAACGGGGCCTTGCGGAGCCCAGCATCTACGCGCTGATGTGGGAGGGCCGGAACTTTCTCGCTTGGCAGCTTGATCGATGCGGCGTCGACTGTCTCATGGAAATGAGCGTTGGTGACATCGACCGTTACATGGACATGCGCAGCCCGCACCAAACGCGCAAATCGGTGAAGGACGTGGCGGAGCGCCTTCGCTCGCTGTTGCGCTATCTGCACCGGACGCGCCGCACCGCAACCGACTTGTCGCCGCACATCATCGCTCCGCTGCTGTACGCCTATGAAGGGGTGCCCTCGATCCTGGAGCGCGATCAGATCACCGCCGTCCTGGAAACCGCGAGCAAGGACACGACGCCCATCGGGCTCAGAGATCAGGCGATCCTGCAACTGCTGGCGACCTATGGTCTGAGGTCCGGCGAAATCCGCAGTCTGAAGATCGAGGATATCGACTGGCGGGCGGAATCGATCCGCATCCTCCACACCAAGACCCGTGCCTGTTCCTATCTGCCGTTGATGGCTCCGGTGGGCGAAGCCATCCTCACCTATCTGCGCTCGGGACGACCGCAGACCGACGCCCGCGAAGTGTTCGTGCGGACCCGTGCACCCTATGGAAGGCTCCGGGTGCTGCATAGTGCCGTCTTCCGGCGAATCCGGGATGCCGGGGTCAAGCCACCGGGAAAGTGTGGGCCACACATCTTCAGACATGCCCGCGCGGTCGAGATGCTGCGCGCCTCGGTCCCGCAAAAGGTGATCGGCGATATGCTTGGTCATCGTTCGACGGAATCTACCGCTCCGTATCTCAAGCTGGCAACCGAAGACCTGCGGGCCATCGCGCTCGACGTTCCGGGATCGGAGGTGCTGTCATGACGCCATGGCCCGATCCCGAACGACTGTTGATCGCGCGCTATCTCGCGGACCTTGGCCTGCGCAGCAAGAACAGCCGCACCTATTACAAACAGGTGCTCTACAGCTTCCAGGACGTCGCCGCGCGCCACACCGAACTCGGCCAAGATGTGCTGGTAGCCTGGTTGCGGGCGTGGTCCGACCGTTGGACAGCGACGACGCTGCTCCACCGCACCCGCATTATCGACCGGTTCCTCGATCACCTTGTGCAAACCGGGGCGATCCACCGCAATCCCGTCGTCGTCCTGCGCAAGGAGTGCAACGTCAAGCAGTGCATGCCGGTCTGGCGCGCTCTGGCTTCACGCGATCCAGAACAAGCCCTTGCCGAACTGCATCAGCCCAAACCGTTCGGCAGCGTGCTGGGCGCGATCATGGCCGAGCACGTTACGCTGATGCGCAACAGGGGGTACAAATATACCACGCAGCCTGTGTGGCTTTTGCGGTTCGACCGGTTCCTACAGCTGAACCCGGCGCTGCAGGATGAACCGATCGGGGTGATGCTCGAACACTGGGCGACGGCGAAGGCCACGCGCAATCATCCTGCCGAATGCGAAAAGCTGAAGCGCGTCCTTGCGAAGATACTCCGCCACCGGGATCCGTCGATCCCACCGCGCCGACCGGACCCACGTCCGGGGAAGGAAGTGGCCAAACAATGGCGCAAACCTCATATCTATACGCCCGCCGACGTGCAGCATATGCTCGACATTGCTCGCTCTTACCCCTCTCCGCGAGCGTCGCTTCGCCCGTTGAGTGTCTACACGATGCTTCTGCTCACCTATTGCGCGGGCCTGCGGCGCAGCGAGGTTGCCCGCCTTGATCTGGGGGATGTTGATCTTCAGGGCGGCACGATCACTATACGGCAGACCAAGTTCTACAAGACAAGGATACTGCCGCTGCCCGACACTGTGATGGCCGAACTTCGGGCGTACATCGATGTGCGGCGTCGCGCGGGTGCCCCGCAGGATCCGAGGTCAGGTCTGTTCTGGCACGAGCAGCGGAGCGGCCGCTATACGAAGCAAGCCGTCGCCTGGCTGCTCGTTGACGTCATACGCCGCGCCGGGCTGAAGCCACCGCAGGGGCGAACGGGACCGCGTTTGCACGACCTGCGGCACTCGATGGTCGTGAACCGGATCCTCGAATGGTACCGGACGGGCATCAACCCGCAGGACCGTCTGCCGTTCCTCGCGACCTACCTCGGCCACCGGGATATCAACTCTACGCTGGTCTACATCACGGTCACCCAGGATCTGCTGCATTACGCAAGTGAGCGGTTCCGCATTGTGGGCGCACCTTGCCTCAGCATGGAGCGGGAGGTGCAGACATGAGCAAGGCCAACCCGTTCCCGGTACTGATGCGCGCGTTCTTCTACGAATGGCTGGTCGAGCAGCGCAACGCATCCATCCATACGGTTCGATCATACCGCGATACCTGGCGGCTGTTCTTGCGGTTCGTCGCACAGCGGGCTGGAAGGAAGGTGGCTATGATTACGATGACTGATCTGGCCGCCAGCGAGGTCTCCGCGTTCCTCAGTTACGCTGAACATGAGCGCGGCGGCACGATCGGCACGCGCAACTGCAGGCTTGCCGCAATCCGCAGCTTCTTCCACTTCGTGGCGACCAGGGATCCCGCATCGATCGCGCAATGCGTCGAAATCCTCAACATACCCGTCAAGCGCGCGCCGGTATCGGAGCCCTGCTATCTGGATCCGGCGGAAGTGACGGCAATCCTTGCCCAGCCTGACCGTTCGACGCTCGAAGGCATGCGCGATCATGTGCTGCTCTCGTTCCTCTACAACAGCGGCGCACGAATACAGGAAGCGCTCGACCTGTGCCCCGAAGCAATCCGGTTCGAAAGTCCGAGCTGCGTGCGCTTGACCGGCAAGGGACGGAAGGAACGCATCTGCCCGCTCTGGCCTGAAACGGCCTTGCTGCTGAAGAAGCTGCTCGAACGGCAACCACGGGCGCCCGACCAACGGCTGTTCGTTAACCGCTATGGCGAACCGCTCAGCGCGTCGGGCGTCCGGTTCAAGCTTGCCGCCTACGTAAAGGCGGCGACCGAAGCCACACCAACGCTGCGTACCAAGCACGTGACGCCGCACGCCTTCCGGCACGCCACCGCCGTACACCTCATATCGGCGGGCGTCGATGTTACGGTCATCCGCAGTTGGCTAGGCCACGTGAGCCTCGACACGACCAACCACTATGCCAGGGCCAATCTGGAAACGAAGCGAAAGGCTCTGGAACAGGTCGCCGTTCCGACAACACCCGGCGGTCAGCCATCGTGGAAGCGCAATACAAGCGTGCTCGCTTGGCTCGACACGCTCTGAAATAATGTGAAGGAATGTTGGCAGGAAACCCCAGAACTCAGCCAATCTGGCCGCCTTCCTTCACATTATCGTCACCTCGTGATTA
>NZ_JACICY010000043.1 GCF_014196055.1 Novosphingobium hassiacum | reverse complement strand
TTATCGCGAGGTGGCGATAATGCGAAGGAACGCGGCGTAGGCGCGCAATGTCGGGAGACTGACCACCACGTCCTTCGCATTATTTCACAGGGTGTCGAGCCACTCCATCAGACTGGCATCTCGCTTCCACGAAGGTGGAACGTTGCTCGCCGACGGCGCACCCACCAGCTCCAAGGCCTTTCGTTTGGTCTCCAGATTGGCCTGTGCGTAGTGGTTGGTCGTGTCGAGGCTGACGTGTCCCAGCCAACTGCGTATGACGGTGATGTCTACCCCGGCAGCGACAAGGTGAACGGCGGTCGCGTGCCGGAAGCTGTGCGGTGTCACATGTTTTGACCGCAGCGTCGGCACGGTTTTGGACGCCTTTTCTACATAGGCGGCGAGTTTGAACCGTACTCCCGAGGCGCCCAGCGGTTCACCATATCGATTGACGAAGATCCGCTGATCTGGGGCGCGCGGGTGACGTTCCAACAACTTCCTGAGCAACGTCACGGTTTCCGGCCAGAGTGGACAGATCCGTTCCTTGCGCCCCTTGCCATAGAGGCGAGCGTAGTGCGGCGCATCGAACCGGACCGCGTTGGAACACAGGTCGAGAGCTTCCTGGATGCGCGCGCCGCTGTTGTACAGGAACGAGAGCAGCACATGGTCGCGCATCCCCTCGATTGTCGACCGGTCGGGCTGCGCGAGGATCGCTTCGACCTCCTCCGGCTCGAGATAGCAGGGTGCAGCGGTGGGCTCCCGCTTGAGCGGGACAGTCAGGACCTCGGCGCATTGCGCGATGTATTCGGGATCTTTGTCCGCCACGAAGCTGAAGAAGCTGCGGATCGCGGCAAGCCGGCAGTTGCGTGTACCGATCGTGCCCCTGCGCTCATGCTCGGTATGATGGAGGAACGCGCGCACCTCGCTGGCCGAGACGTCGGCCAGCATGATCCGCGCAACCCCGGCGCCCTTTCGCTCCGCGATAAACCGAAGCAACAACCGCCAGGTGTCGCGGTAAGACCGGATCGTATGAACCGAAGCACTGCGTTGCTCGGCCAACCATTCCTGGAAGAACGCCCGCAACAACGCGGGGAACGGATTGCCCTTCGTCATGACCGCGCCTCCATCGTGAGGCATCGGGCGCCGACGGTACGGAACCGCTCGCTTGCTTCCTGCAGCAGGTCCTGCGTGACGGTGATGTAGACCAGCGTGGAGTTGATGTCCCGGTGGCCCATATAGGTCGAGAGGAAGCGCAGTTTGTCCTGCGGATTGATGCCGGATCGATACCATTGGAGGATTCGGTTCACGACCATCGAGTGGCGCAGGTCATGAACGCGCGGCCCCGCCCTCCCCGTCGGGGGCTTGAACCCGGCTCGGCGCATGACGTTGGTGATCATCGTTGAGACCGTCACCGGGGTATAGTGATCATTGAAGTGCTCGTGCCAGAAGAGCCCGGACCGCGGATCCTGCGGGGCGCCAGCGCGCCGCCTTGCATCGATATAGGCCCGTAATTCGGCCATGACGCTGCCGGTTAGCGGCAAGATCCTGGTCTTGTAGAACTTCGTTGCCCGGATCGTGATCGTGTCTGATTGAAGGTCCACGTCACCCAGATCAAGCCCGGCGAGTTCACTACGGCGCAGTCCGGCACAATAGGCCAGAACCACCATCGTGTAGAGGACCATAGGCCGCAGCGGAGCATCCGGCGACGGATATGAGCGGGCAACATCGAGCAACCGCCGGACGTCTGCCGGACTGAAGATATGCGGCCGTCGATGCTCGCGCGCCACTTCCCGCTCCGGCCGGGCGTTGAAGCGTTTTGGCGGGATGCTGGGATCAAGGCGATACCGCGCCTTGGTCAGGATGCGCCCCAGCTTCTGACATTCAGCCGCGTGATTGCGGGTCGGCTTGGCAGTTGCCCAGCGCGCCAGCATTGTCTCAAGCGATGCCCCGGCAAGTTCGGGGTTCGCCTGGAGGAACCGATCGAACCGCAATAGCCAGTGAGCCTGCGTCTCATACTGATAGCCCCGGCTGCGCATCAATGCGACGTGCTCACGCATGAAGTCCCCCAGCACGCTGCCGAAGGGAGCAGGGCGTCGTAACGCGGCCAGGGCTTCGTCGGGATTGGGGGAAGCCAACGCCCGCCAGATCGGCTTGCTTTGTTTGACGTTGTACCGGTGGCGAAGCACGGCAACGGGATTCTCGGCGATCAGCCCGATTTCGACGAGGTGGTCGAGGAAGCGATCGACAATGCAGACCTGATTGAGCAGCGTCGGCATTCGCCAACATTTTTCCATTTCCTTCAGCCAGACGTCGAGCATCTGCCGGTCAACCGCCGGATGACGTCGGGCTACGTTCTCGAAGCTGCGAAGGAACCAGCGATAAGTGGGCCTGCTTCCCGGCCGGAACTGCGATTTTTCCAGGAAGGTGTCAACAACGGTGCAATCGGGATCGTGCCAGGCGCTCATGACAGCACCTCCAGGCCAGGTACATCGAGCGCCACGGCTCGGAGATCATCTGTCGCCAGCTTGAGATAGGCATTGGTGGATTCGGTGGATCGATGCCCGAGCACGTCGCCGATGATCTTTTGCGGCACCGACGCCCGCAGCATTTCGACCGCGCGCGCGTGGCGGAAGACATGTGCCCCTCGCTTTCCCGGCGGCTCGACGCCTGCGGCTGCTAACCGCCCGCGGATCATGCCGTACAGGTTTGTCATTGCGATGTAGGGCGCGCAGGATCGGATAAAGATTTCTCGCCCCTCGACCTGAGGGCGCCCATGACGCAGATAGTCGAGCAGCGCTTCACCAACCGGCGCCAATAGCGGCATGTAGGAGTACGCATTGGTCTTGGTGTGACGGATACGCAGGGATTCTCCGCGCCAGTTCACGTCCTCAAGCCGAAGGCGGCAAACCTCCCCTTCACGCAACCCATATGTGGCAAGCAGTTGAAGGACCGCAAAATCGCGCATTCCTCGCGGCGATCCGTCCTTCTTCGTCGTCGCCAACACCGCGGCGATTTGGCTCTTGTCCAACGTCGAGGGCACGTCTTCATAGGCGTAGAGCATGGGGCCGATGATGTGCGGCGTGAGATCAGTCGGGATGCGCCTCGTCCGATGCAGATAGCGCACCGCCGACCGGAGCCGCTCAGCGACATCGGCCAACGATTTGCGCCTTAATCCAGGCGCGCGCATGTCCATGTAGAGATCGACTTCCACGATGCTCAACGTGTCGAGGCTGGCAGCACCGCTCCGTTCGAACTGCCATCGCAGGAAGTTCCGTGCCTCCCACATAAGCGCCGCGATGGTAGCGCTTGCCAGACCGCGTTCGTCGCGCAGCCATGCCTCGTATTCGCAGCAGATCGCCTGCCGGTACACAGTTTCCGGTTCGATTATCTCCGGCTCGGGCGGCCATTTGCCTTGAGCAAGCCGGAGCAGCTTGTTGATCGACGTGCGGGGCAACATCTGCCAGCGCACACAGGGAGGCCGAC
Source organism: Novosphingobium hassiacum (assembly GCF_014196055.1). Lineage (GTDB taxonomy): Bacteria > Pseudomonadota > Alphaproteobacteria > Sphingomonadales > Sphingomonadaceae > Novosphingobium > Novosphingobium hassiacum. Next base: position 343 of record NZ_JACICY010000043.1, on the reverse strand, counting down.
CGTACCGGGCTTCGAAATCCTGGACTGCATAGACAAAATATTGATCGACCTGCGCCGACGTCACAGCTTCCACCTGCATGTCGCACTCGGCCAGATAATCGAGAAACGCGCGGGCGTAGAGGCGATGGTTCGCTACGACCACCGGGTTGTAATTCTGCGTCGTGAGCAAATTCGAGAGTTCGGCGATCAACTCGTCGTGCAATTTCAACATGCTTTTATCCTCAGCTGGTCCAGAGACCACCGAGGTTCGCAGCCAAAATAATGCGCAGCAACATCGCCACGCCTTACGGAAATTGCGCGCCTACGCCGCGTTCCTTCGCATTATCGCCACCTCGCGATAAGC
>NZ_JACICY010000042.1 GCF_014196055.1 Novosphingobium hassiacum | reverse complement strand
CGATGGCCATGAGCAGCCACATCGGGGACATTGGATCGGTGGCGATCGGGACAGGCGTTCAATGATGGCTTGCCGGACCGCTGGCAGGCTGGGCTGAGGCGGCGGTCCTGCGATTCTTTTTTTTCCGCCCCGCATGAGCGAGGCGGCGGGTCTGCAGAAAGGCGTAGGCCATCATTGTCATCAGCGCGTGGCGATGGAGGCCTGTCCAGGAACGGCCCTCGAAGTGGTCGAGGCCGAGCTCGTCCTTGAGTTGTTGATGCGCCTGCTCACAGATCCAGCGCGCCTTGATCGCGCCGGCCACGTCCTTGATCGGGGTGTCCGCAGGCAAGTTCGAGAGGTAGTATTTCCGCTCACCGTTCGAGCGATGCGCGCACGCATGGCTGCAAAGCGTGCGACCAAGCGGCCTTTGGTTCCTCGACGCCAGCTCACGCGGCGCCATTTGGCGCCTTCCAATATCGTATGAGCCGCGACCGACTTGAGGTCGGGCACGTGACGCAAGCGTGGCCGTCCACGCCCTGCCACGGGAAAGATCAGTTGCACGTCAGCCGGGTAGACCTTCTGGTGCCTGGGAATGCCGACCGCCCAGCAAAGCCCGCGGGCACTCAACGCCTTGCGGAATGGTGCCGAAAGCCCATAGCCCGCATCCGCCAATACGCAGCCGAAGCGCACCCCGGCAGCAGCGATCCGGTCGATCTCCGCTATGGCCAGTTCCGGCTTCGTCCTGGCCTGCCGGAATTGCTCGGGCACGCCTGCCTTGATCATGCGGGCTTCATTGCTCGTCCAGCTTTCCGGCAGAAACAGCCGCAGGCTCAGCATGAGCGGCACTTCCCCCGAGGCCAGCGTCACCGATACCAGCGTCTGGCAGTTGGCATTCTTGCCCAGCGGCGAGGCATACTGTGGGGCAACGCCGACCGACGCATTGCCCTTCTTCGGCAAGGCCGTGTCGTCGATGATCAGCCACGCGTTCTCGCCGCCGACGAGATCATCGGCCTGCTGCCACAACGTCGCTTCCAGCGGCGCGCTGTCCCACACGCCGGCGCCGATGAAATGGTGCAGTCGGTCATAGCTGACCGCGTCAACGCGCGCCGCCATGGGCTGGATGCTCTTGCGATCGCCGGGACCAATCAGCCCAGCGATATAGGCCGGGCACATCCGGCGCCGCGTCCTATTACCAAGCCCCTTCAGAAACGGTTCGAGCCAATGCTCGAGATCGTTCTGCCAATCCGTATCCACAGCCAGCCTCCATCAAAGCTGGCTCCCCATGAATCACGCATTCGCCGCGAAGGGAATCTGGAGGGTTCTGTGAGGTCGCGCGGCACTGAGGGGCGGGCTTGGCACTGCGCGCGACCTCATTGAAGCCGGATTGAGCGAACCCGCTGACGCGCGCGCGACCTATGGGATAAGTGCTACAACCTTGGTCGTTGCGGTTTTGGCTTGGGCGATCCAAAGCCCGAGCGCCAGTGGTCGCGGCGTCCAATTCTCGACGAAGGCTGCGGCGATCGTTGTGCCGATCGGCAATTTGAGCTGGCTGCGGCTCGACACTGCTGCCCAGTGGGTGGGTCTGCGAGATACCGGGCAAAGGGCATCGCCGCGTTCGTCGGCACCGTTGCCGCAACGCCGCTGGGTTTGATGTTGGACCGATCTCTTGAGGTCATGATGTATCGGGCCAAGGTTGCGGTCGCGCGATACGCCAGCGTGGCAGAGCGGCAGTGATCCGCAGAATGCCGCCACAGCATGGGCACCGGGTCTGGTCAAAGTTCGGAAGCCTCGAGGTTGTATTGTCGGCTTCGCCCGCGACGGCCGCGATCGGCTCGGGCGGGCCGAAGAGCGCTCGGATGGTGGCGAGCCGTGCACGGCGACAGCCATTGGCGAGGAAGCCATAGTGGCGGATGCGATGGAACCCGTCCGGCAGGCTGTGGATGAGGAAGCGGCGGATGAACTCGTGCGGATCGAGCGACATCAGCCTGGATGCGTTGCCATGACGGTAGTCGCGCCAGCGGAAGGTTACGGCGGCCTCGTCGGCGCTGACCAGGCGGCTATTGGCGATCGCGACCCGGTGCGTGTAGCGGCCAAGATAGGCAAGGACATGCTCGGGCGATCCGAACGGCGGCTTGGCATAGACTATCCAGTTCTTACGCCGCAGCTTGCGGACCGCGGCGGCGAAGGTGCTCGTGTCGTCAAACCCATCCAGCTTGCCAGAGAAGCGCAACCGGCCGGCCGCATGTGCGACCGCAAGCCGTTCGAGGAACAGGCGTCGGAACAGGCGGGAGAGGACATGGATGGGCAGGAAGAAGTTCGGCCTGCAACCGATCCACCGTCCATCCGGAGAAAGCGCGCCGCCGGGGACAAGGCAATGAACATGCGGATGATGCGTGAGCGCCTGACCCCATGTGTGCAAAATCGCCAAGAACCCGATCTCGCCGCCCAGGTGACTGGGATCGGCGGCGATGGTCTTGAGCGTTGCCGCAACGGCATCGAACAAGATCGCATAGACCACCGCCTTGTTATGAAACGCGATCTCGGCGACCTCGCTCGGCACCGTGAACACGACGTGGAAATAGGGCACTGGCAGCAGATCGGCCTGTCGGTCGGCAAGCCAGCGTTCGCGCGTCGTACTCTGGCACTTGGGGCAATGCCGATTGCGGCAGGAGTTATAGGCAACGCGGGCATGCGCGCAGTCTTCGCAGGCCTCGATATGACCACCGAGCGCCGAAGTCCGACACAGTTCGATCGCCGACATGACGCGGCGTTCCACGCGGCCGATGTGGCCGTCATGAGCATCGCGATAAGCGCAGCCATGGCGGCGGAAGATATCCGCCACCTCCAGATCGGAACGCACCGCCGCCGCTCAGGCCGGTGGCACCACCTCAAGGGTCAAGCGATCGAACGGGCTTTGTGTACCGGCGATCGTGCTCGTCGCCACATGGGTGTAGCGCGCCGTCGTCGACAGGTTGCCGTGCCCAAGCAGAACCTGAATGATCCGGATATCCGTGCCGCTCTCGAGCAGATGCGTCGCAAAGCTGTGCCGAAGCGTATGCACGCTCACCCGCTTGACCAGGCCCGCTGCCTTGGTCGCCGACCGGCAGGCCGCGTGCAGGACCTGAACATCGATCGGCTTGTCACCCCGGCCAGGAAACAACCATTCCTCAGGACGCGCCAGTCGCCAATAGGTCCGCAAAATACCCAGCAACTGCGGCGACAGCATGACCGTGCGGTCCTTCGCGCCTTTGCCATGGCGGACCTGGATCAACATCCGGTCACTATCGATATCTGCAACCTTCAGACTGACCGCCTCCGCGGCGCGAAGTCCTGCGGCATACGCCGTTGTCAGCGCGGCACGCGCCTTGAGCGATGACACCGCTTCGAGAAACCGAACCACCTCGTCGGCACTCAGGATCGCCGGCAGTTTGCGCGGCGTGCGTGCATACGCGATCCGCTCCGGGATCTCCGCACGGTCCAGCGTCACGCCGTAAAAGAAGCGAAGGGCGCAGACCGTCTGGTTGAGCGCTCCCCACGAAACGCCTTGGGACACCAGATAGACCTGAAACGCACGGACATCTTCCAGCCCAAGCCGATCCGGTGAGCGACCGTGATACTGGCTGAACCGTTTGACCGCGTGAATGTACGATCGCTGCGTGGCAGGTGACAGGTTGCGCAGGCTCATATCGTCGATCATACGACGGCGCAGCGGGCTTACCGCTGCCGTGGCATCAGTCATGGGATGGTCTCCTGGTTGCAGGTTGGTCTCAGCAACCAAACCTTCCCATCAGGAGGCCATTCCAGCCAATACGCCACACTCTCCCGCGTCAGCGGGTTCGTTCAATC
>NZ_JACICY010000041.1 GCF_014196055.1 Novosphingobium hassiacum | reverse complement strand
ATTGGTGTTGCTGCCAAGCGTCGTAGCGCTGACCGCCCCGAAGGTGTTGAACGACTGGTTGGCCGACAGGCTGGTGTCCGAGGTCGTGGTGACCGACTGCGCCTGCGCCGTACCGGCGATCAGAAGTGTGCTGACGCCAGTCAGCAGCGTTGTGCGCATCCTGCGTGAATTATGAGTCATGATTATTTCCTTAAAGAATGTGGTTAACTTAATTTGACGAAACCCATTTACTCGCAGCCCCCTTTTCTTGATCTCCGATTTGAATTCTCACTATCTCATGAGCAGAATTACTCCGGCGCCCCCAAAGGGAGCGCCGGAGACTCGCTTCATCAGTTAGGCGTCACCAGGCTCACATTGGTTCCGCCGACGGTCACCGCGTTGGTCACGCTGTTGCCGTAGGCCGCCGATCCCAGCGCATTCCCGTTGATCGACAGGCTGGACTGGCTGACACCGCCGGTGCCAATACCCGCCACGCCAGAGTTGATCGCGAGCGCATTGCTGCCCGAGGTCGCACTCACGTTGCCGGTGTTGCTCTGGTTGCTGGCGAGCGCTGCGGTCGTGAACGTGGTCCCGCCCGAGGCCGGGTTGTTCAGCGCATTGAGCGACAGCGAGTTGTTGGCGGAGTTGCCGTAAGCCACCGCAATCACGCTGTTGCCGTTCAGCGCAACCGACGAGTTGCTGACCGTTGTGGCGGCATTCTGGTTGAAGCCAGCACCATAGGTCAGCGTGGCCGTAGCCGCGATCGCCCCGGTGTTGGCCTGCTCGTTCAGCACTGCATAGGTAGCCGCAACACTGTCCATCTGAGCGCCGGTCAGTGTGTTGGCGACAATCGCGCCGTTGTTGGACAGCGTGGTTGCCGATGCGTTCAGGCTGTTGGTGGCATTGTTGCCGCCTGCACGCGCAGTAGTGGTGTTGCCGGTGATCGCAACCGAGCTGGTATCAAGCGGCTTCGTTGAAGAACTTGTACCGAGGATAGCCAGATTGATCGTCGACGCACCGCCCACGGTGACCGAACCAGCATTGCCCTGCTGGTTGAGCACACCGCCCGAGGCACTGTCGCTGTTTGCCGAAAGGTTCAGCGAATTTGCTGAACTGTTCGCCAGGCCACTGGCATTGGTCGTGTTGCCGCTCATGCTGACCGAGCTTTGACCGATCCCACCCGTTGCCAGGAGGGCACCATCGTTGTTGGAGACGGTGGTGGTGGCAAGTACCGTCACCACTGCAGCGTTGGTCACCGACTGGGCATTGTTCACCACAAAATCGCCGTTAGCAACGTATCCCGCTGCGTTGCTGCCCAACAGGCTGGCGTTATTGGTGCCCGATACCTTGGTCGTGGTCAGGCCGTTATCGGCGGCAACCGTCATGGCGTTGGTGGCGGTGTTGACCGTCGCCGTGGCCGTGTTGGCATTGCCGTCAAGCGTCAGCGTCGAGGTGGCCATGGATGCCGGAGCCGCCACGGTCATGTTCGAGCTTGCACCAACCGTCGTAGCCGTGCTGGCCTGGACGGACATCAGCGCGCCGCTGGTGGCGATGCTGCCGCCGGTCAGAGCGACACTGTTGCTGGCCCGGTTGCCCGAAGTGGCCGCCGACTGGACGTTGTTCGACACCGACAGCGTGCTGCCGCCGATCGTTCCGCCCAGCGTTGTGCCGGCATCCAGGGTCACCACATTGTACGTGGCAGTGACACCGGTGCCCAGCGTGCCGGCCACCGTCTGGCTGTTGGCCAGTGCGTGATCGGCCGTTGCCGTGACGACAGCGGTAGCATTCGGATTGGCAACGGCGGCCCCCGCCGTGCCATCGCCAGCGGCAATGACGGCACTGCCGTTTACCGCAACGCTGTTGGTCGCCGTGTTGCCGGTGGTGGTGCCCGCCATGGTGTTGCCGTTAACCGCAACCGAGCTCGCGCCGATGTCGCCGCCGATCGTGGCATTGGCACCGCTGATGCTGGAGATGGTGTTGAGCAGCGCGCCACTCTCGATCTGGTTGTTCGCCAGAGCCGAGCTGACCGACACATTGGTGGCGCTCAGGTCGATACCGTTGCTGGCGCTGTTGCCCGTCACCGTCGACTTGCCGCTATTGCCCGACACCGACAGCGTGCTGCTGACGACATCAGTACCCGCCGGAGTAGTGGCATCTGCCACGCTCACCTGGAACGGAGCTCCGACCGTGCTGGTCAGCACCGCCGTGGCGCCGACGGTCTGGTCGTTGGTCACGGCCATGCCGGCAACAGTAGCTGCTGCGCCTGCGCCCACCGTGGCCGATCCAAGCGTCACCGGATTGGAAGCCTTGGTCAGGTTGGTCGCGCTGACGGCAAGCTGGTTGGCCGCCGTGTTGCCGCTGACCGTACCGGTGGTGGCGTTGCCGTCGACACTGGCATTGCTGCGGAGCAGGCCGGTGCCGCCGATCGCAACCACTGCGCCGCCGCTGGCGGGCACGCCCGCAGCGCCGGGGCTGGTGTAGGTAAAGGGGGCAAAGCCAACGATGCTACTAACTTGATTGGCTATAGTGACAATAAGATCGGCGCCGGAAACAGAAAAGCTATATGCGGGGTATAGACCAACAAGTTGGGCTTGATATACTGCCGCATTTGTTAATGTACCGGTCCAATTATACAATCCTCCACCGGCGAGGGAGGATGAAGTGCTGGTAGCCGTGTAGCTATGCGGAGTCGCAGCCGTCGGCGCGACCCCTGCCGAACCGACGCTGGCGAGCAAGGTGCCGCTCATGGTTTGCGCGCTGTCGATCGCTGCGGTGGTCTCGACATTGGTGCCCGCCAGGGTGATGGCATTGCCGCCCGCCAGGGTGGTGTTGCCGGCCGCGCTGGCGCTCAGCTTGTTGCCCAGCGAAGCAACGCTGGAATCGGTCACGCTGCCGCTGATCCCGGTATAGACCATGGTGCCAGATGACACAGAGACAGGATTGACCAAGGTCGCCGAAACGGTCGTGCCCGAGCTAACCGACTGCTCGCTGGCCACCGCGAAGGCGCCGTTGGCTACGCCGGCTGAGGCCGAACCACCAGCGGTGGAGGTCGTCGAGATGGTGTTGGCCGAGACGGCGAGGCTGTTGCCGCCGGCGTTGGCGAGAGCACCCGCGCTGGCCACGTTGTCCGAGGCGGTTACCGTGCTGGTGGTCAGCGCGCCGGTGATGGCGTTGTTGACCATGGCGCCGTTGCCGCCGGTGGTGGCGGTGATGGCCACCGTGCCGGTCACATCCTGCCTGGCGGCGATCGCGGCCACCGTGCTGCCGGCGCCCGTGGCGGTAATGCCATTGGCGGTCAGCGTTGTGGAATTGACCGTTTCGTTGCCATGCGCAACTGCCTGGGCGGTGTTGCTGTCGTTGTTGAGCGTGGACGCGGCCAGATTGCCCGTGACCGCAGCCTTGTAGCCACCAGTCGTGTTGTCAATCGTCGCCGTTACCGACGTGGTCCCGGCAGTTTGCGCCAGCTGCTGCTCCGACGCCGTCGCATAAGTGCCCTTGGCATTGGCAGTCGTGGTGGTATCGGCCTTGCCGGCCGAGGCGGGCGCCAGCGTCAGATCGTTGGCAGTGGCAACCTGGGTGTTGGAAACCGAGCTGGACACCGCAGTGGCGGTCATCGAATTGCCGGTCAGTTGCGCGGTGCTGTTGGACAGCGCGGCGGAGGCGGCGGTGTTCGAACCGGTCGTGAACGTATCGGCGCCCGACACGGTCGCGCTCAGCGTCGAATTGAGGCTCGACTGTGCCGAGGCGATACCGGCCGATGCCGAGCTGTTGTTGCTGGCGGTGTTCAGCGTGTTGGCGCCGTAGTTCTGCACACCAGTCGCGCTCTGGCTGTTGCCCGAGATCGTGGCGAGGCTGTTCGTCATGCCACGGTCGAGCGTTACGCTCGCGGGAATGGCGGTGCTGACGGTGGCGGTGGCCAAAGTGGCCTGCTGGCTGAGTGCGACGCCGATGTCATTGGTCGCGGTGACCGTAGCAGCCGTTGTCGCCGCATTCGACGACGCCGCCTCATTGGCAAGGCTGCTGCCGGTGACATTGGTGAAGCTGCCGTTGACGGTCTGGTTCGCACTGTTGGCGTAGCCGGCCGAGGTGGCGCTGTTGCCCGCGACCGAAACCGTGCCGCTGCTCAGCGCCGCCGTGGCAGCCGCGCCGCTATTGATCACCGTAGTGATCGAACCATTGGTGTTGCTGCCAAGCGTCGTGGCGCCGGTCGCAGCAAAAGTGTTGAACGACTGGTCGGCAGACAGGCTGGTGTCCGAGGTCGTCGTGACCGATTGCGCCTGCGCCGTGCCCGCGAGAAGTATAGTGCTGACACCTGTCAGCAGCGTTGTACGCATCTTACGTGAACTGCTATTCATGATTATTTCCTTAAGGAATATGGTTAATTCAATTCGGCGAAACTCACTTGCCCCCTGCTCCCCTTTCCTTATTTGCGGATTTGAATATCAATTACCTCGTGAGCAGAATTACTCCGGCGCCCCCAAAGGAGCGCCGGAAGATCAGGTCATCAGTGCAGGGTCACATTGGTTCCACCAAAGGTCACCGCGTTGGTCACGCTGTTGCCATAGGCAGCCGATCCCAAGGCATTGCCGTTGATCGACAGGCTGGACTGGCTGACGCCGCCGGTGCCAATTCCCGACACTCCAGAGTTGATCGCGAGCGCATTGCTGCCCGAGGTCGCACTCACGTTGCCGGTGTTGCTCTGGTTGCTGGCAAGTGCCGCCGTCGAGAGCGTTCCGGCAGTGGCCGGGTTGTTCAGCGCATTGAGCGACAGCGAGTTGTTGGCGGAGTTGCCGTAACCAACCGCAATCACGCTGTTGCCGTTCAGCGCAACCGACGAGTTGCTGACCGATGTGACGCCATTCTTGCTGAAGCCAGCACCATAGGTCAGCGTGGCCGTAGCCGCGATCACCCCGGCGTTGCTTTGCTCGTTCAGCACCGCATAGCTGGCCGCCACAGTGTCCGCCTGGGTGCCGGTCAGCGTGTTGCTGACGATAGCACCGTTGTTGGACAGCGTGGT
>NZ_JACICY010000040.1 GCF_014196055.1 Novosphingobium hassiacum | reverse complement strand
TATTCTTTGCAGTCGCAGTTTATGTCGAGCGTGGCGGCGGGAGGCGCAGGTTTCCTTCGGTTTTCCATGATTTCACTCCAGATAATTGCCTGACAAGGTTGAATGCTGGGGCCGTTAGGATTGTCGGCACCGCTGGAATGGTGCAGGTTGTAGAAAATCCCCGAGGCAGTCGTTCGTCGCTTTCAATCGAGGTCCCGATGCAAGGCTGTCCGCCATGGAGATCTGCCATGCCGAACAAACTGCCCAAGCGCCCCATTATCGTTTTTCTCGCAGGGATTTTTCTGGGCTTGCCCGGCGTCGCAGGCGCAGTGACATTGACGTCATTAAAAGGCATGGATCTCGAAGGAAGCTATGGCTCGTATGCGCCGCGTGGCGATTGCTCTCGAGGGGCGAGCCTTGAGATCAACGAAACCGGCTTTACTTTCAAAGCGTCTGGTCAGACTGTAAAAAGCACCCGGTTTGAGTACGCGGCTTCGTTTCTTGGCCCGACCTATGAAGGCGTTAGCGCGGTCTTTTTTCCTTTTCCTGTCAATGCCAACGATTTCGGACGCGTGATCTTGACGGTCAATGACGACGAAAAGCGAGGCGTAGTCCGCCTTGAAGCAGACGTCGCGCCTGGACAGCGCCTGGATCCGTTCAAGTCAGCGCTCGTGTCGCAATCCCCACTGCTCTTGTGCAAGGGGTCTGGGCCGGCATCTGCTGCTTCAAAAGCACCTCTGCAAGCAAGGCCAGTCTTGGGAAAACCGACGCCGCTAGCCTGGACCAATCTTGCGAGTTCCATAGGAAAATTCCAAAGTGATTCCGATCCCAACGGAATAGATCTTTTGACAAGTGGTCCGATAGCTGACGCGATACGTTCGCGTTTGGGCCGCAAAATAGACCTGCTGGCCAGCAATCTTTCGGCGATATCCGGTCTCCAACGACAAGGATCTCTCTATTGGGTTACGGGAAATGCGCCGCATCAAGGCGGTGTAGAGCAAGCCTATGTTTTGCTTGATGCAAATCGCCGTGCTGTTCAAATTGGCCTTTGGGAAAAGGGAAAGTTGACGGTCTATGCGCCTCAAGGAGGCCGCTTGCCCGTGCCCCAGGACATTGCTCGCCTGCTTATGGACAGCCCACCTGAGGACGCAGTGCCGCTGCCTGGGACTGCTTGGGAGGTCGTGCCGGTCCAAGGTCGCGCCCCAATGGCCTATGTCGATGTAGCTGCTTCGCCAAACATCAAGTCGTTTAGCCTGTTTTGTGAAGGCAACCGCCCCATGATGGCCATGCTCCTTAACAAGCCCGCGACGGTGCCGCGCGTTACGGTTACATGGAATTTTGCTGGTCGATTAATTGACATTCCGACCGGCCGCGCGAACGCTCAGAGCACGTTTTGGCAGGCCAACCTCACTGGTTCCCAACTCATTCCGATGCTTCTCCGTCAAAACGGTTCGGTTATGCTACGCATCAACGGCCGCCTCGAAGGCGAAGCTTTGTTGGCGGGAGCGCCACTGGCGCTTCGAACTGCGATGCGGACCTGTGTCAAATTTTGACATGACCTCCTGCACGTATTTCCTGAAGCATTGATAGTAGATCGTCGCTTTGCGGCTTGAAGCGCCCGGGCCTGATGGCGGGTGCGCCGTGAGCCGCGAGGATTTGCAGCTTCTCCTCGGGATCGGCGCGCAAATAGGTCTCGGTGCTCTGGATGCTGGCGTGGCCGAGCCACAATGCAACCTTGCGAATGTCCCCGGTCGCCGCGAGCGTGTGCATCGCACAGGAATGCCGCAGCACGTGCGGCGTAACCCGCTTGCCAAGGATCGACGGCTGCTTCGTTGCCGCGGTCTTGACGTGCTCGGCCAAACGGAACGCAAATCCGTCGCGGGTCATGGGCTGCCCGTTGGCATTGAGGAATATCTCGGCAGCTTGCGCGTCGGGCCGTATCGCAAGCCACGCGCGCAATACGAACTGGGTCTCTTTCCAGAGCGGCAGGACCCGTTCACGCCGACCCTTGCCCATGATGTGCACGGTGGACAGGGAGCGGTCCGGGAAATCGCGCAGCTGCAGCGTTACGAGTTCCGACACTCTCAGCCCGCCGGCATAGGCCAGATGCAGCATCGCGCGATCGCGGGTGCCAAGGCGTGTCCGGGGATCCGGGGCATCGAGCAAAGCCTTGATCTCGGCCCGGTCGAGGTAGTCGATCAGCGCCTTGTCGGTCTTCTTGGTCGGGATCGATCTGACGCGGAGGGCCAGATCCAGGCAGGCCGGAATCCGATACTCGATGTACCGGAAGAAGGACCGGATCGCGGCGAGCCTGCCATTGCGGGTCCGCACACAGCTGCCGCGCCCGGTCTCGACATGGTCCAGGAAAGCCATGATCATGTCGGGGCCGAGATCCTCGATCTCAAGATCGGTCGGCCGACGCTTCAGCCGATCGGCAGCGAACTGAACGAGGAGGACGAAGCAGTTGGCATAAGTCTTCACTGTGTGCGGGCTGACAGCACGTTCGCGTGGCAGATGCTCACGCAGGTATGCCGAGAGATGCGGAGCGAGCGCCGTCATGCCGCCTCTCCCCGGTAAAGCTGCTCGCTCGCAGCCGCAATGTCGCGCAGCAGCACCGGAGTGGCCTCGAGATACCAGTACGTGTTGGCGACCGACGCGTGCCCCAGATAGACACTGAGACCGGCCATGTGGTGAGCGATGGCCTCCCTGTCAGGTGGGCAGGACTCAAGGGAACGGACAGCGAAGGTGTGCCGCAGATCGTGGAGTCGCATGCCCGCCGTACCGGTTGGTCCACGATATCCGAGCTGCCGGGCCAATCTGACGAACACGACGTGGGCGCGCACCTTGTGCGGTGCCCGTCCCCGGATAGTGACGAACAGGTCGTTGCCCCTGGCCGCGTGCTTCTCGCGGAGGGCGAGATAGGCTTCGAGTGCTTGGCGCGTCGATGGCTGCAAGGCAATCAGCCGCTGCTTGCCAAACTTGCCGTTGCGGACGATCAGGCCATCCTCGACCAGATCTTTGCATTGTAATGCGAGGGCCTCGGAAATCCGGAGACCTGTCGCCGCCAGCAGCCCGAACAGGTAATGGTACGTGTGTGGGCTGATCGTGCCTTGGGGTGGAACGTCCAATGCAGCAGTCATGATCGCCCGCACCTGGTCCGGCTCAATGATGGTCGGCGTCGGGCGTGGCCGCTTGCCCCGACCGAAGACGCCGGCAGGCGGAACTTCGTGGCCTGAATCTTCGGCGTGAGCGAAAAGGCTGAAGTTACGTGCGGTGTCGAACCTCCGGCGGGCCACATATTGTGAGCTCGACGTATGGCACCAGTCGTAGATGCGCTGGACCTGAGTGTGCCGATCGCCGAAACCCCCGGCGTAGGCGGCGTACAGGCGCAGCATGCGTTCCTGTTCAGAGAACTTCAGCCCGAGGCTGCGATGCAGCGCCACGTATCTGGAAATGTGGATGTTCAGCATGACTGTTCTCCCGGCCAGGGCTGCGCGATCTTCATGAGCATCGGCAGATCGACCTTGGCGTAGATGGCAGTGGTCTCGGGCGAGCTGTGACGCAGGATGGTCCCGACGGACTCCAGGCCTGCGCCCGCGCGCAGCAGGTTGGTGGCAAGCGAATGCCGGAATATGTGCGACCCGGTCGGCACTCCTTCGATCCCACCGCGGTCGCGCGTACGAGCGACGATGCCCGCTATCTCAGCGGACGAGCGGAATGGCCGAAACGGTGCTTGTGCACGCAGGAACAGATGCTCTTCGGCGGCCTTCGGGCGGGCTGCCGCAAGATATGCCAGGATCGCGTCGCCAACATCCTGCGGCAATGGCAGGCGGTCCGGTCGACGCGTCTTGCCCTTGACCGTCAGGTGGCCGGATCGCCAGTCGATGTCGTCGAGACGCATGTTCTGAATATCGGCAGCCCGCAGGCCGAGCCTGGCGAGCAGGAGAATGATGGCCTTGTCCCGGACTTCCACCGGACGATCTGTCGGACAGGCCGCAATGATCCTCTCGATCGTTGCCGGGTCGACGTGGCGCGGCAGCGTCGAAAGGCGGTAGCGCTGTACTGATGGAACTGCATGCAACAATGCCGGCCGGCACTCGCCACGCACGACCAGAAACCGGATGTAGCTCCTCATTATCGTGACGAGCAGCGATGCCGACCCCGGCGTCTCCTTGCTTCGTCGTTGGAATGCGCTCCTGAGTCCGGCGGCATCCCATTGCGAAGGCTCGCCCAGCATTGGCATGAGCCGTCTGATATCGGTCCGGTAGCGCCGGATCGTCTCGTCCGTGGCGCCGCGGTGTTGCTTGAGCCATGCCAAGTAAGCCGACATGTGCGGGTCATCGTCCGCCACCGGTTCAACCAATGGGATGGCGCCCCGGCCTCGCAGGAACTCGACGAAGTGCCGTGCGCATCGCCGCCGCCGCTTGGTGCCCGTTGCGACCAACTTGCCCCGCTTGCGCCAGACCGGGCATCGGCAATCATGCGCTGCATAGTGGTCGATGATCGTGTCATCGATATCGATCCATTGGCGCCGCGCCATGCGAAGCCAGGCCACGAAATGCTCGGCCTCGGACCGATAGGCCTGTGCCGGTCCCTCGGCAAGTTGCAGGCGATCGATCGCATCGGAATAGTCGGCGAGGTGCCGTGGCAGATCGTCGATCCCGTCGTCGACTTCGACGTAGCCTTGATCTTCCAGGAACCGGACGAAGCGCCTGACCCTTGCTGCTTGGTCAGCCTTGTAGTGCGCTTGCTGCGCCGAATACCGGTGGCACCGGCACCCATGCTTTTCGAACCGCCGGACAGCCCGATCGTCAATCGTGCGGATGGCGATCCTATGCAGGCCCAGCCAATGCAGGAAATGGCGGACCGCCGCGCCATACAGAACCGCACAGCCTGACTTCTCGTCGAGCGACTGAGAGGAGAGGAATGTGGTGAGAAGGGTGCCGTGACTGGGCGGGTCTTCGACCCGGAGCGGGGCCGCTCGAAACGGCAATGATGATCTTGATCGCATGTTGGTTCCTTCGACTTGTTGAGGTCGAGGGAACCGTAATTATCTGGAGTGAAATCATGGAAAACCGAAGGAAACCTGCGCCTCCCGCCACCACGCTCGACATAAACTGCGACTGCAAAGAA
>NZ_JACICY010000039.1:2557-5606 GCF_014196055.1 Novosphingobium hassiacum | reverse complement strand
CACCTTGGTTGCGGGGGCAGGATTTGAACCTGCGACCTTCAGGTTATGAGCCTGACGAGCTACCGGGCTGCTCCACCCCGCGGTGGGGTATGTCAGACGCGGCGGAGCCGTGTCGGACATATGATCCGTGCGGGTGCCTCGTTGCGGAGGCATGTATCCCTACGGATGATGTGTGAATGGGTTTTTGTGTGTTTGCTGATTTGCGCGCCGGCTTCAATGCCTGGCGACGACCTACTCTTCCAACGCTTTAGCGGTAGTACCATTGGCGCAGTCCGGTTTCACGGCCGAGTTCGAGATGGGATCGGGTGGGACACAGACGCTATGGTCACCAGGCAATGGAGCCGGCGCACAAAGTGCAAACTTGTATATCGATGCTGTTTTATCAGATGCTGTCTGGCTGGTCATCGTCCTCGATGATCAACTTGCATGGTTCACCTTGTGGGTGAGGATCCGTGCAGAGCTGTCATTGATGGTGGAATTCCCAAGCATGAACAGAGTTATTAGGACCGGTTAGCTTCATGCGTTACCGCACTTCCACACCCGGCCTATCAACGTGATGGTCTATCACGACTCGATGATACCTTATCTCGAGGGAGGCTTCCCGCTTAGATGCTTTCAGCGGTTATCCCTTCCATACATAGCTACCCTGCTGCGCTCCTGGCGGAACGACAGGTACACCAGAGGTATGTTCATCCCGGTCCTCTCGTACTAGGGACAACTCCTCTCAAGTATCGACGCCCACGGCAGATAGGGACCAAACTGTCTCGCGACGTTCTGAACCCAGCTCACGTACCACTTTAATTGGCGAACAGCCAAACCCTTGGGACCTGCTCCAGCCCCAGGATGTGATGAGCCGACATCGAGGTGCCAAACGATTCCGTCGATATGAGCTCTTGGGAATCATCAGCCTGTTATCCCCGGCGTACCTTTTATCCGTTGAGCGATGGCCCTTCCACGAGGGACCACCGGATCACTATGACCGACTTTCGTCTCTGCTCGACTCGTCAGTCTCGCAGTCAGGCAGGCTTATGCCATTGCACTCTAACAGCCGGTTTCCAACCGGCCTGAGCCTACCATCGCGCGCCTCCGTTACTCTTTAGGAGGCGACCGCCCCAGTCAAACTACCCGCCACAGAGGGTCCCCGAACCGGATAACGGTCCTGGGTTAGACATCAGAAACAAACAGGGTGGTATTTCACCTATGGCTCCACATCAGCTGGCGCCGATGCTTCAAAGCCTCCCACCTATGCTACACAATTTCTTCCTAATGCCACTCTGAAGCTGCAGTAAAGGTGCACGGGGTCTTTCCGTCTAACCGCGGGTACTCCGCATCTTCACGGAGAATTCAATTTCGCTGAGCATATCCTGGAGACAGTGGGGAAGTCGTTACGCCATTCGTGCAGGTCGGAACTTACCCGACAAGGAATTTCGCTACCTTAGGACCGTTATAGTTACGGCCGCCGTTTACCGGGGCTTCAATTCGGAGCTTGCACTCCTCCTCTTAACCTTCCGGCACCGGGCAGGCGTCAGACCCTATACGTCGTCTTGAAGCCGACTTAGCAGAGTCCTGTGTTTTTGCTAAACAGTCGCTACCCCCTGGCCTGTGCCCCCCAACAGAGCTTGCGCTTAGTTGGGGCCTCCTTCTTCCGAAGGTACGGAGGCAATTTGCCGAGTTCCTTCAGGATACTTCTCTCAAGCGCCTTGGTATACTCTACCTGACCACCTGTGTCGGTTTCGGGTACGGTCTATACGGTGGGGCTATTTCCTGGAACCTCTTCAAAGCCTGACCAATCCGATAAGGTCAGACAATACACGAGATCCGTCACACACCACCAGGCCCACGAATATTAACGTGGTTCCCATCGACTACCCCCTTCGGGCTCGTCTTAGGGGCCGGCTCACCCTGCTCAGATTAGCTTTAAGCAGGAACCCTTGGTCTTTCGGCGAGAGGGCATCTCACCCTCTTTATCGCTACTCATGTCAGCATTCGCACTTCCGATACCTCCACGACCCATTACCAGATCGCTTCACAGGCTTACGGAACGCTCCGCTACCGCGTACTCGTAAACGAGCACACCCTAAGCTTCGGTGCATCACTTTAGCCCCGATACATCTTCGCCGCAGGAACCCTTGTTTAGACCAGTGAGCTGTTACGCTTTCTTTAAAGGATGGCTGCTTCTAAGCCAACCTCCTGGTTGTTTTGGGATTCCCACATGCTTTCCCACTTAGTGATGACTTGGGGACCTTAGCTGTAGGTTAGGGCTGTTTCCCTTTTGACGACGGACCTTAGCACCCGCCGTCTGTCTGCCGGATAAGTCTCGTTGGTATTCGGAGTTTGGTTAGAATTGGTAGATCTCGCGACCCCCGCATCCATCCAGTGCTCTACCCCCAACGGCATACATCCGACGCTCTACCTCAATAGATTTCGCGGAGAACCAGCTATTTCCCGGTTTGATTGGCCTTTCACCCCTAAACACAACTCATCCGAGAATTTTTCAACATTCAACGGTTCGGCCCTCCAGTGCGTGTTACCGCACCTTCAGCCTGGTCATGCCTAGATCACCGGGTTTCGGGTCTAATCCACCAAACTCATTCGCCCTATTCAGACTCGCTTTCGCTACGCCTACACCTAACGGCTTAAGCTTGCTTGGTAGACTAAGTCACTGACCCATTATGCAAGAGGTACGCTGTCACCCCCTAAAGAGGCTCCAACTGATTGTAAGCATTCGGTTTCAGGTACTGTTTCACTCCCCTCATCGGGGTGCTTTTCACCTTTCCCTCACGGTACTGGTTCGCTATCGGTCACATACGAGTATTTAGGCTTGGAGGGTGGTCCCCCCATGTTCAGACAGGATTTCACGTGTCCCGCCCTACTCGAGTCCTTCTCCATCACTTTCGCATACGGGACTGTCACCCGCTATGGTCAGCCTTTCCAGACTGTTCTGCTAGTTGAAGAGAAGGCACTGGCCTGGTCCGCGTTCGCTCGCCACTACTAACGGAATCTCGGTTGATGTCTTTTCCTCCAGGTACTGAGATGTTTCAGTTCCCCG
>NZ_JACICY010000038.1 GCF_014196055.1 Novosphingobium hassiacum | reverse complement strand
AGGGAACCGTAATTATCTGGAGTGAAATCATGGAAAACCGAAGGAAACCTGCGCCTCCCGCCACCACGCTCGACATAAACTGCGACTGCAAAGAATATGTGATCGACTACCTTGCCAAGAGCTTCCCGGTCCGACTGATGGCGGTATTCACCGACGAGAACGGCAATCCCCGCTCCGAACCAATGAGCGATGAGCAGGGCGCACCGGTCTTATGTCGCTCCGCGCTTGCCGCGCGCGACCGGATGATCGAGCAGCTCTGTGCTATGCCGCCGATCGCGACCGCGCTCGATGCGATCATCGAACGCTTCGGCGTCGACCAGGTCGCCGAAGTAACCGGTCGCACGCGTCGGTTGATCGTCGGGTGTGATGGCCGCCAGAAGCTGCAATCCCGGTCCCCGCGCGCCAACGTGGCCGAGACCCAGGCGTTCATGGACGGTGCCAAGCGTATCCTGATCTTTTCCGATGCCGGTGGCACCGGGCGCAGCTACCATGCCGACCTTTCTGCCAAGAACCAGGCACGCCGTGTTCATTTCCTGATTGAACCCGGTTGGCGGGCAGATGCCGCAATCCAGGGGCTTGGACGCACCAATCGCACCAATCAGGCTTCAGCCCCGCTGTTCCGGCCGGTAACCACCGACGTGCGCGGCGAGCGGCGGTTCATCTCGACCATTGCCCGTCGGCTCGACAGCCTTGGTGCGCTGACGCGCGGCCAGCGCCAGACGGGCGGACAGAACCTGTTCGATCCCGCCGATAATCTCGAAAGCATCTATGCCAAGGAGGCGCTCCACCGCTGGTTTGGCCTTCTGTTCACTGGCAAACTCGAAGCGGTTGACCTCTTGCGCTTCCAGGAACTGACGGGCCTCAAGATCGAAGCGCCGGACGGCTCAATGATCGATGATCTGCCCTCGATCCAGCGTTGGCTCAACCGCATCCTTGCCCTGCCGATCGCCCTCCAGAACACAATCTTCGACGAGTTCCTCGGACTGGTCGAGGCGCGTGTTGACGCGGCGCGACAGGCTGGCACGCTCGATCTCGGCCTTGAGACCATCGCAGTCGAGGACTTCGCGATGCTCTCTGACACCCTGCTTCGCACCGATCTGCTCTCGGGCGCGACAACCCATCTGCTCGAGCTGGAGATCACCCGGGCCCTGAAACCGCTGACCCTGAAGCGCCTTGAGGGTCTTCACGACATCGACGGTCAGCGCCGCCGCCCAATGCGCAATTCCCGGTCCGCCCGCGTGGGACTGCTGGTTCCGGCAAGAAGCATCCTGGCCGACGATGGCACGCGCGTGACCCGTTTCGAGCTGCTGCGCCCCTTGAAGCGCAGCCACATGACCGTCGACCAGCTTGATGAGAGCAGCTGGGAGGACATCGGGATAGAGGCATTTCGCAAGGCTTGGACTGCCGAGGTCGAGGAGGCGAGAACCAGCTGCAAGCGCGAGCGCTTGTATCTGGCAACCGGCCTCCTGTTGCCGGTCTGGGACAAGCTCCCTGCGGATTTCGTACGCGTCAGCCGCATATCAGCGAGCGATGGTCGCTCGCTGCTCGGCCGCGAGGTGCCGGTCCCCTGTGTTCCCGAGCTCTGCCGCGTTCTAGGACTTGAGCGCGAACAGACACTTTCAGCTGAAGATATCGTCCAGTCCGTCCTGGCGACAGGCCGCGCGATGGAAATCACCGCGCGCGAGCAGCTTTTGGTCAAGCGTAGTCTGGTCAATGGCGTACAGCGTCTCGAGCTGACAGGATGGAGTGTGGCCCGGCTCGACTGGTACAAGGCGCAGGGCTGCTTCACGGAAATCATCCGGTATCAGACACGCCTGTTTGTACCGACGGATCAGGCAAATGCGATCCTTGCCCGCCTGACCCGGTAGGTCCGCCCCAATAGGTCTGGTGCAATGACGGATCAGGCGGCGATCTTTTCGACCTTGATGTCCTTTTCATGGCGGCGCGCCACGGCGAGGTCATGCGCCGCCTGCATCCGCAGCAGACTGTCTGCCCTGAGGCCGAACGCCTTTTCAAACCGGATCGCCATCTCGGCCGAGATGCCGGCCCGGCCATTGAGCAGGCTACTCATCGCCTGGCGCGAGACGCCAAGCTTCTCGGCTGCGGCCGAAACGGTGAGGCCATGCGGCTCGACGATCTCAGTGCGCAGCCAGACACCGGCATGAACCGCAAAGCTGGGGTGAAGCTTGATAGCCATCAGTGATAATCCTCCAGATCCAGATCCTCGATGGCGTTCGCCGCGTTGATCCGGAATGTCATTCGCCAGTTGCGCGTCACGGTCAGGGACCAGGTGCCAGCCCTGTCCCCGCTCAGCAGATGCGCACCATAATTTGGCGGCACCAGAAGTTCGTCAGTCATCTCGATTACCGACAGCCAGGCGAGCATATTGCGAAGGCGCGCCACCAGATTTCCCGGCAGTCCCTTGGCCTTGCCGGTTTCGGCAAAGCTTCGCAGCGCCTTGTGCGAGATGCTCTCGATTTCCACGCCGCTTGATACCTTTCCGTCTGCCAAGTGTCAAGTGTCGCTTGTCGCACTGATTTACGCTAAAACTTCGCCATTGGGCGTGAATTGACGGCATTGGGTGTCTCCGACACGAAATTTCGCAGCACTCGGCCTGTCCAGTTACAATCCTGTAATCGTCCCTTTGAAGCGGCATTGCGGCTCAAGCGGGCAGCGGACTTGGACCGGTCATTGGCAGGTGATCACGATACGCAAGCAGAGAGGGGAGTGGGCTTTGCGTTGATGAGCCCCTTGGGCGCCGATGGTCGGTCTGCCGGGCTCACAATCAGGAGTATGTGCCATGATCAGAACGATCCCGTTGAACAAGCTCGTCCAGTCCCCCCGCAATGTTCGCAAGCATTCCGATGCCGCAGCCGATGCCGAACTCGCAGCGAGCATCGCTGCGCTGGGTCTCTTGCAGAACCTCATTGTCCGGCCTGCGGCCAAGGGCAAGTTCGAGGTCGAAGCCGGTGAACGCCGCCGCCGGGCGATGCTTGCGCTCGCCGATGACAAGGTGCTGCCGCGCGATCACCAGGTGACCTGCCTGGTCCTTGAAGACACGGCGGAAGCTGCGGTCGAGACCAGCCTTGCCGAAAACTTCCACCGCCTGGCGATGAACCCGGCCGACGAAGCGGTTGCCTTCGCTTCGCTGATCGAAGGCGGCGCCTCCATCGAAGACGTCGCTCGCCGCTTTGGGCTCACCGTTCGCTTCGTCGAGGGACGCCTGCGCCTCGCCAAGCTCGCGCCGGTTGTCTTCGAGGCGCTCGCCGGTGGCGAGATCACGCTCGACCTGGCCAAGGCCTATGGCGCGACTTCGGATCAGACGATCCAGGCACAAGTCTTCGAACAGGTATCCTCGGCCTACTACGCCCCCAATCCGGACAGCGTCCGGCGCATGGTGCTCTCGGGTACGGTCCGGGGCAACGATCCCCGGGCACGTCTGGTCGGGCGCGACGCCTATCTCGCTGCCGGTGGACGCATCGAGCGGGAGCTTTTCGACGACCATGACAGCGAGGCCTGGGCCGACGTTGCTTTGCTCGAAAATCTCGCTTCGGCGAAGATGGATGAACAGGCCAAGGCGCTCGCTGCTGAACAGGGGCTCGCCTGGGTCAAGCCGACGCTGGATCCCTATGCCAGCCACGATCTGGTCGATGGTCTGGTTCGTCTTCCGGCCGAGCCCGCGCCACTGACCGAAGCCGAGCTCGCGCGGCTCGATGAACTCGACGCGTCCTATGACGAGCACGCGGCGATCCTCGAAGATGAAGACAGCGCCGAGGAAGCCGTGGCTGCTGCCGAGGCTGCGATCGAGGCGATCGAGCGCGAATGCCAGGATATCCGCAGCCGGCCGCCCGTGCTGTCGCCGGAACTCAAGGGCGACGCGGGCATGATTCTGACGTTGTCACGCGACGGGACGCCGGTGCTCCAGCCGGTCTTCTATGGTGAGCGTCAGTCCGAAGGACCGGGTGACGATGATGGAATCGAGGTCGTTGCGGGTAGCGGCGGCAACGGTCCGCGCCGCGCGGCCCTGTCCAAGCGCCTCGTCGACGAATTGGCGATGCAACGCCGCGATGTCCTTGCCCTCCATGTCGCGTCCGATCCTGGCCTTGCGCTCGACCTGCTCGTCTTCACGCTGGCCGATGGCGATACGATCGACTGGCGTGCGCGCTCGGCGACCACAATCCGCGGCGGCGTGCCAGCCGGGCCAATCGTCGGCTTCGAAGCGAAGGATGCGCCTGCGAGCGCGGCGCTGGCTGACCTGAAGGGTGGCCTCGATGAAAGCTGGCGTGCCGGGGAAGACGTCGCCACCCGCTTTGATCGGTTCCGCAGCCTCGGCGATGATGCTCGTGCCGCCTGGCTCGGGTTTGTGGTCGGCCGGACCTTCGAGGCCAGTCTCAACATGGCCGGAGACCGGCACATTGCCCTCCAGGATCGCCTGGGCTGCCAGATCGGCATCGACATGGCCCAATGGTGGCGCCCGACAGCGGCCAACTACTTCGACCGCGTGTCGAAGCAGATCATTCTCGATGCGCTGGCTGACGTCGGCGGACCGGAACTCTCGGCACGGTTTGCATCGGTGAAGAAGACGGACCTGGCGATGAGCGCCGAGCGCGTTTTCGCCGGGACATACATTACCGAAGCCGAAGTGCGGGACCGCGCGATCGCCTGGGTCCCGGAGGTGATGCGCTTCGCCGATCCTGCGGAGCCTGTGTCGGAAGAACAAGACGAGCTCGACGCTGAAGCAAAGACACCAGTTGGCAGTGCCAACGACGATTGCCCGGCCCCCCGCGAGATGGCTGCCTGACCTCCTCCTGACAGGTCAGTCGTCTCAACCCCTGAAGCGGCCCCTCCCATTACGGGAGGGGCCGCTTCTTCTTTGAGAGGGGAGGAAGCGTCCTGGTTTTCGGACCGGAAGCAGGCGGATTTGCCTGCCGGCCAGATCAGGAGAACTCACATGGCCAAACACAGATTTCGCGGTGATGCCCAATCGCCAGCAACCCGCATCACGCAGGAGATCATCGCGCGCCTGGAGGCAGGCACCAAGCCGTGGATCAAGCCATGGCGAGGTGTGCCCATATCGCGCCCAATGCGCGCCTGCGGCACGCCTTATCGCGGCATGAACGTGTTCTGGCTGTGGATGGTCGCCGACATGTGCGGCTACGCGTCTTCCTACTGGATGACCTACAACCAGGCCCAGAGGCTCGGGGCTCAGGTCCGCAAAGGCGAGAAGTCGACCATCGCCATCTTCTACAAGAGCTATACCAAGGAGGTGGAAGCGCCCGATACGGGAGAGACCAGCGAAGAAGCCCGCCGCGTCCTGAAGGCCTATCCGGTCTTCAACGCCGATCAGGTCGAGAATCTTCCGGAGCGCTTCCACCCTGCCGCCACGCTTGAACTTGTGGAGCCCGAAGGCCGCGAGCAGGAGCTCGACGCCTTCTTTGGGGCTCTCCCGGCCGCGCTCCGTCATCAAGGGGATGAGGCCTACTACGAGCCGACTGCCGACCGCATTACCATGCCGCCTTCGCAGCTGTTTTCCGGGTTCGACCATTACTACGCGACGCTTGCACACGAGCTATCGCACTGGACCGGCCATGCCAGCCGCTTGGACCGCGATCTCAAGAACCGTTTCGGCACCGCTGCCTATGCGGCTGAGGAACTGATCGCATTATCTGGACAGTCTGCACCGTGCCTGTCGCTTCATTGAACGGTATGATCCGGGCACGACGCAGGGGGTCATCAGGCCGGATGAAGCGCT
>NZ_JACICY010000037.1 GCF_014196055.1 Novosphingobium hassiacum | reverse complement strand
TGTGGCGTGACAAAGCACGCGACACTCACTCAAGCGCATTGATAAAACGCCATAATGTCGTCTTCTCGATGAATTTTTCCTCGGCGCCGACGAAAGTCATCTTTCCTTGGGTGCCAAAACAGCCAACACTGCGGTTGTCGATAGCGAAGCTGGAGTCGTCCTTTGCTCGAACGAAAACCGCCAAGGATAGCCAAGCCCTCCGAAGCGGCTTTGAAGGTCGGTGCCGAGCTCTATTCCGTGTTTCGCAGGTTCGTGCCGCTTGAAGGCCCGCTGACTGCCGCAGCGGTAGCAGCGATCTCGGAGAAAACTGGACTCGGCACGCGTCGGATACGGGAACTTGCGCGCCGATTTCGAAGCAAACCCATCGCCGAGAGCCTTGCTTCGCTGCCCAAGGGCCCCAAGCCTGGCAAGAAGCACGCATCGGCGGCTGTGATCGAGGTGATCGACAGGGAGATTGTAGAGATTTTCCTGAAAAGGCCGCCACCCGCGATCAGGGAAGCGGCGAACCAGATTCGCGGACTGCTGATCGCGGACACGGGCGATCACAGGTTCGACATGGCCGATGTTCCCAGCGTGCGCACTATCGAGCGGATGATTGGCGAAATCAGTTCGCCGCAATTGGCGCGTTCGACCATGGGGTCAAAGCGGCGAACCGCACATGAGCCGCACCCGGGAGAATACCTCAGCGAAGGGCTGCTGGATGTGGTTCAGATGGACCATTCGCCCGCCAATGTCATGCTGGTGGACAGCTTGCACCGCAATGCCTTGGGGAGGCCCTGGGTGACTTTGCTGATCGATGTCTGGAGCCGCTGCATCCTCGGGTTCTATGTGAGCTTTGGGGATCCATCGATCTTCCGGTGCGGGCGGGCAGTCGCAAATGCGCTGTTGCCCAAGAAGCCCTTGCTCACGGGCCTCCAGATGACGGAGGATTATCCCATGCATGGCTTTTTCAAGCGGTTGCACGCCGATTTTGCATCGGCGCATCGCGCTGAAGCGTTCAGAAGCGCCTGCCACACATATGGGATCGATCCGGATGTCCGGCCGCGTGGGGCCTCGCACCTGGGCGGGCATATCGAGCGATTGATTGGCACTATGTCGGAAAAGATGTTGCTGCTCCCCGGTGCCACGGGCGGCGATGTGACCAAGCGTGACGGGTACGATCCTTCGGAGACGTCGGCCATGACGCTGGAGGAGTTTGAGCGCTGGTTTATCAGGGAGATTTGCCGCTATCACATGACGCCGCACGAGGGATTGGGAAAGATTGCGCCGGCTCAGATGTGGGCCGATGGGCTCGCGGCGCATGGCTCGCTGGTTCCCACCGGACTCGATGTCGAGCAATTGACCCGCCGGTTTCTGCCGTGGGTCGAACGCACCGTGACGGCCGGAGGCGTCCAGATCGGCCACCGTCGTTACTGGCACGAGAGCTTCGCGACCCGAATTGGTCTCAAAATCATGATTCATGTCGATGAGCGGACGATCCAGGAGGTGTATCCGCAGATCGACGAGAAGCTCGTCGCCGCGCGCGTCGTGGGCTCGTTTCCCCACGTGACGAAAGTCGAGTGGGACGCTGCCGCTGCCGCCTTGCGAAACCGTGGCCGCGCCTTTCAACAGAGTGGCGGGCAAACGGAGATCGCCCGGCTCGTGCATGCCAACCGGCAGGAAGTGCAAGGTGCAACGATCCGCACCCGGGAACAGCGGTGCTTGCGCAAACGGCTCGAACGCGAGGGCATTTCACACAGTGCCGGACCGCCGCCTGAAGGGCTTCAGGAAGAACGAGCGAAGTGGCTGCCTGTCGAGGAATTGGGGGAGGTGAAGTGGCTCAAACCGATCAACCAATAGCATTTTCGCAGTCATCGGGTTCGCTGCACAAGGCGTTCTGGATCGATTTCGACCAAGCGCGGGCCCATGTGAATACGCTGATGGGGCTCGTCGACGAGCCCCCTGACGATCGGCCGACTTGCGTGGTCCTGGTGGGGCAATCCGGTATGGGCAAGACGTCGATTCTGAAGGAGGTCGGTCGGCGGATACGCACGGCGTATCCGGAGCCGGCGAACTTGGGCGAAGCGCGCTACCTGCCGATGTTGCACGCGGTGGTGCCGACCCACCCGACCTCGCTCAGGATCAATCTGACGCTGTTGTGGAAGCAGGGGTGGCCGCTGACCAGACGGACGCATCAGATAGCCGACCTCAAGGTGGCCGAATTGCTCGGCAAGCAGGGAACCAAGTTGGTTGCGATCGATAACGTCCATGCGATCCTCACAGCCAGCGGCCGGGCGAGGCGCGATGCGCTGGATTCCTTCCGCTTCCTCATGAGCGAGGGTAACGTTCACATGGTAGTCGCGGGCCTCGACGTCGCTGCCGATATCTTCAGCGACGACGTGGAGCTGGCTTATCGCTCGATTATCTTGCGCATGCCTCCCTGGCTTCCGGGCGAGCCTTCGCAACAACTGATACGGGCTCTGGCCCACCGCATGGGCTTGATTGATCCGGACCGCTTCGCAGAACCGGAAATCGCCGAGTTCATCTGGCGCAACAGCCACGGGGTGACCGGCAATTTCAAGCGACTACTGCACCGGAGCTACCGAGTTGCCAAAGATACGTACGGCAGGCAACGGGTTGAATTTTCCGATATTTACGAGGCGGCCAAGTTCTTTCCATCCTACATCGACCGGTGACGGGAAGGGAGCATAAGCAGGAATCGGAACCGCTGGCACTTCGCGTGCGCCCGCAGGCTGATGAATGCTTCGATTCGTGGATAGAGCGGATGGCGCTTGCGCATGACACCACGCGGGGCGTATTGTTTCAGCATCTCGGCATCGATGCGAGCCTTGCCAGCCTGGACCTTGCCCGGGGCACAAGCGGTGTCGCGCTTGAACATCAATTCGCCGTGGATCAAATGGTCGGCCAGCTTGCCTGGGCGGTGCAGGTTGAGCCGGAACAGATCGAAAGTACCTTTCTCGATATCGACGGAGCAGTGCTGCTTCCGCGCCGCTTGCGCCAGTATGGCTGTGCCCGCTGCTGGCAGGAAGCAATTCGCGACGGACGCCCAAGGATCATCCGCAAGGAATGGATCTTGCGGATGAGCTGGCGTTGCCGACTGCACGACCTGCCGCTCAGCAAGTTGCCGGTGCCTGATGGTGCGCCTGACGATCAGTATCTCCTGACCTGGCTGAGCGGAGCGCTCGTAGGTGCGGAGAGTTTGCGGTGGGGGCTCGACTATAGGGGGGCGATGATCGAACGAAACGAAGTTTGCCTCGACATGCTGATCCGGCACAGTCGGCGGCGGCTGAAGGGCCGCAAGCAAGACTATCTTGATCGCTTCCGGGCAAACGCCTTTCACTTTGCTCGCGACCGCATCGCCATGCTGGCCCTGGCGCATAGTCACGCCGGCCGGGGTGTGTGGGGATTTGAGCGGCTGCTCGCGCTTGGCTTGGCCGAGCGTCCGGGGCGGAATTTGGAGTCGCTGAAGGCACCCAAGCCGACGAAGCGCCTGACGGCGTGTTGGCGGGTCGGGCAGGGGAGGGCACCGCACCGGGCCTTCGAGGCCGAATTGCTCGATGTGCTGTTGGCCTATGCCCATCTGCGCGAGCGACGCGACGGGGAAACCTTGGCGCGGGCCCGTTTCGGCCATTTCCGCACATTTGGCTCACAGGATGCTTCAGCCGTGGCGATGTAGGGGCCTATATCTACGAAATGCACCCTGAGAAGCCCGTAGAGCGTGCTGTCGGGGGTTTGGCACCTTCGGCCTATTTCGAGTCTGTTTTCACGCTCTGGAGCCTGTTTCTGGGCGTTTCGGTTTTAACAAAAAATATCAGTCATTTATGACCATAACAGGGGGCTTGGTTGATCCAAGGCCCCCAAAGCGTCTGTCGAGCGCCTCCATTTCGGCATCAAATGCGGCCAGCACCGAATCGAGGGTGGGGGAGGGTGGCGGCGGCAGGCGAGGACGACCGCGCTCGGGTGGGACCAACCCCAGCGCCAAAGCGACATCGGGCGTGACGTAGCTGCGCCAAGTGCTGCGCCCCGAAGTTTCGACAAGTAGGCCAAGGCGAGCGGCGCGGGTCAGCAGTTTTCCAGCGCCCGAGATGCTGAGGCCCAGTTCTGGTGCAAGACTACGCGGCGCGAGATACGGTCGGGCGAGCGCGATGCGCCCGAGCTCGGCAAGCATGCCAGGGCGGCGTTCGCCGCAAATGGCGGCGGCGCCATGCCGGGATACTTGTTCGAGCCGTTCGAGCCGGGTGAGGCCGTCGGACGCCAGGCGGCTGAGCTGCTTGAGCAGGCGCTTCAGCAGCGCGGGCCGGGGATCGAGCGCGAAACGTTGGCCGGCGTCACCTGCGACGAGGCAGGGCAGGGGGGCCTTGGTAATCCCGATGCGGCGCAGGATCACCGGGAACGCGAGCCAGGGAGCGGCCGAGCGGTCGACTCGCGCCCAGGCATCGAGTAGAGTGAGTGCGCGCACGAGAGCAGGGGCTTCGCCCCAGCTTTCAGGCGGATCAAAGGTAAACGGCAAGTCCTCGCGCCAGTGCGGCCCTTCGGCCTCAGTGAGACGGACAAGCCAGGGCTGGTACGCTTCGAAGGGTTCACCCATGGTTTGGGGCGGCTCGCGCCCGGCGAGCCGCAGGCCGCAATTGTGGGCAATAATATCGATTTCCTCGAGCGGTACTTGGCAGAGCCGGAGCGCGGTTGCATATCCGGTCCAGCTTGCGCGAAGGCGCCATGCGCTGCCAAAGGAACTGGCGCAAATCCGGGCATCGAGGCGGGCGATAGCCGCGCTCGCTTCAGCGAGGGCACCTGCGAGATCGGGCGTCCAGGCGAGGGCAGAGAAGGGCAGGGGCGTGCGCATTATAGCCTGATTGTAGACTGAATGTGGTCTTTCAGTCCATAGGCTGTCATACCTAGTGTTGATAATGGATCGTTATCACGCCTCTATACATTATAGAAACGCCCGGCTATCCTCACGCCCATGGCGAAAAAGCGTCCTTCCACCTCAATTGTTCCGTTGAGCTGCGAGCCTGTCGATCTCATCGCTGACGTGCGTGCGCTGGTCGGCGGTGGTGAGGCCATCGACGCCGCGCTGCTCGACGCCGCCATGCGGGGTTGGTCGCGCAACACAAGGCGGGCGTTTCGCTCTGACCTGACCTTGTGGGATGGGTGGTGCCGCAAGCACGGCGTGTCCGCGTGTGAAGCCTCGCCGGCGGATGTGGCGGCCTGGATCCGCGCGCTCGCCGGGATCGACACCCCTGACATGACGCCGCGCGCAGCGGCGACGATCGAGCGCTACCTCGTTCATGTCGGATGGGCTTACCGGATGGCGGGTCTTCCCGACCCGACTGCCGATCCCTTGGTGAAGTTCGAGCGCAAGGCGGCGCGCAAGCACCTGGGCGTGCGCCAGCGTCAGGCGCGGGCCATCCGGTTCAAGGGCGACATCGCCGATCTCGACAGCCCTGCGTGCGGTGTCTGCCTTGCCCACCTCATCAAGGCCTGTCGGCGTGACGCACTGGGCCTGCGTGACGCAGCGCTGCTGCGCATTGCCTACGATACCGGCGCACGCCGATCAGAGCTGGTGGCGATCGACGTGGCGCATGTCGAGGGGCCCGATGCCGAAGGTGCGGGGATTCTGAACATCCCCTCGAGCAAGACCGACCAGGCAGGGGAGGGCGGTGAGGCCTATCTTGCACCCGCGACCATGGTGGCCATCGCCCGCTGGCGCGAGGTGGGCGGCATCGACAAGGGCCCACTGCTGCGCCGGGTGGTGACGCACTTCGATGGCTCGATCGACAGGATCGGCGCGGCGCGGCTGCACCCCAATAGCATTGGCCTGATCTACAAGCGTCTCGTTCGCCGCGCTTGGGAAAAGCGCCTGCTTGGCGAGATGAGTGAGGCTGAGCTTGATCGTTGGCTGAAAGCGGTGTCCTCGCACTCGATTCGGGTCGGGGTGGCGCAGGATAACTTTGCGGCAGGAGAAGGGCTACCCGCGATCATGCAGGCCTACCGCTGGCGCGACGCCCGCACGGTCATGCGCTACGGGGCGAAACTGGCCATGAAGAGCGGTGCCTCCGCGCGATTGGCCAAGCGGTTCAGCGAGCAGGGGTAAGCAGCGGCACGTTTCCGGGGCGCATCTTCACCGCAGTCTATTTTGGCACGTCGGCTGCGAAGGATTGCTCTCTACTGCGCTCTTCTTTGGCGTCCGACA
>NZ_JACICY010000036.1 GCF_014196055.1 Novosphingobium hassiacum | reverse complement strand
TTATCTGGACAGTCTGCACCGTGCCTGTCGCTTCATTGAACGGTATGATCCGGGCACGACGCAGGGGGTCATCAGGCCGGATGAAGCGCTATCCATAAGCTGGCGTAGTCCGGCCTGATGGCCACCGTCCCGCAGGCGCGCAACGGGTGCGTTCTGGATTCGGGAGGGGGTCCGGGGGAGGGACTGGCAAGCTGTGGATATTTCAGGGGCCTTGATCGTTATCCAGGAACGCCGCGCAGCGGATGGCCTGGACGCCTACATTCCGGTGATCCTGCGCGAGGAGGCGATCTATGATCCGGACCTCGATCGCTTCTTCCTGGACCTGCCGCTGAACGGCGCGCGTTCGCGCCACTCGCTGCGCGCGCATGGCTACGATATTCTGGTCTGGGTTCGTTTCCTGGGCTCGGTCCGTGGCAAGACTGTCTGGCAAGCCGATGCCGATGATGTCGGTGCTTATTATCGCGCGCGCCGGCGCAGCGATGCGGAGTTCCGGATTTCCGCATCGACGTGGAACCGGGCGATTGCCTCGCTGGACAAGCTATACCGCTGGGCCGCAGTCGAAGGCTTGGTCGAACGCACCCCATTTACCCACCGGCAGGTGTGGCGAAGATCATACGGGGGCCGTCGCGCTGCCATTGCCGGTCGCAACGAAGCCTACGAGCGCGCTGCCCGCCGGTCCGATGTCCGCTTTGTCGATCTGGCCGACTACCAGGCCTTTCGGGACGTCGGACTGCGTGGCCTGACCGTCGAGGGAGCCGAGCGCCCCGGAGCACGCGACCGCAATGGTGCGCGCAACGCGCTTTTCGCGGACCTGCTGGTCACGACCGGATTGCGGCTCGAAGAAGCTTCCTTCCTGCTCGCCGCCGAGATTCCCGTTGGGGATGCGCGCGCAGAGCGCCAACGCCGGGTCGAGCTTCCAGCGGCGCTGACCAAGGGTGATCGCGGCCGTACCATCCTGCTGCCACGCCGACTGCTGTCGGCATTCGATGCCTACATGGCGGTTGAGCGCGCTTCGGCCGTCTCCAAGTTCACGGCGCGCAGAGGCTGGGATGCCATCGAACGCCCGATCTTCATACATCGCCCACCACTGCTGCCGACCGTGATGCATCTGGTTGGCGGCGGCACTATGGATATGGAAGTCGTCACCCCCGACGAGCGGGCAAGGTTTGTCATCTGCGCCGACGATGGCACGCCATGTGAAGCTGCCGTCCTGTGGCTTACCGAGGTCGGGCATCCTGTGCTCCCCAACTCATGGGAAGCGATCTTCGCCCGGGCGAGCCGCCGCTGCGCGGATGCGGGCATTCCCGTTCGCGTCAGCCCCCATCAACTCAGGCATTCCTTCGCTGTTCACATGCTGGCGATGCTGATCCAGCGCCGCCTCGCCGAAGCAGCCGCACCGGCAGGCGCCATGGAAGGCTATCGCCAGTTGCTCGGCGACCCGCTTCAGCAGGTGCAACGCCTGCTCGGCCATTCCAGTCTTTCCACCACGTCGATCTATCTCGATCATCTTGCTACCCGCGCCGATACCGTCGATGCGGCGGTCGAAGAGTTGCTTGCGCGCGTGCCGGGATACCTCCCGGCATGACCGGCTCACCCAGGAAGGGGCGCAAGGTCAGCTTTGAGCAAGACGGTGCAACGCAGGGTGCCGATCCCTGGGATCAGGTCAGTGCGCTGCGCTTCACTATCGATCCCCCATACGGCGGCGGGGTGCTGGTCGATTTCACCACCCTGCGCCCGCGTGGCCTCGCGCTCGCCTTTGCCCGCGGCCTGTTCTCGTTGGTTGCGCCGCGCGGGCCGATCATCGTGCGGACGACCGTCAAGGCCTATACCAACACACTGCCGCGCTTCTTCGCCTACCTCGCGACGACAACGGACCGGATCGATGGCCCTGCGGACCTGCGCGCCCGTCATATCGACGGCTTCGAGGCCTGGCTCGAAGCTGCGGGCAAGTCGCGGGTGCATCTTCCCACCGTGGTCGCCAAGATCGTTGCCGTCCTTCGCCGGATCGCTACCGATACGGCGGGTGCCATCCACCCCGAGCTTCGCGAGCGGCTGCGCTACGTCAGTTCGCACCCCCATGTGAGGCCGCGGCCGCGCGATGCTTACAGCCCGTTAGTCGCCCGCCAGCTCCGCGACGCGGCACGCGCCGACCTTGCCGCCATCGATGCGCGGTTGCGTGCTGGCCCCCGGTTCGACGAAGTTCCTGAGATCGAGGCTGCGACCCGAAGAGCCCATACGGCCATCGAAGCACGCGGGGTGCTGTACTATCGCGATGCCGAGTGGCAGGCGCTCCACCGGCGATTCCGGAGCCGCAACATGCCGGCTCCGGACATGAACATCAGCCTTCACGCAGCCCATCACCTCACGGCTGCCGATATCGTGCCGCTGCTCGTTCTGCTCTCGCTGGAGACCGGGCTTGAACTCGAGTGCTGCAAGACGCTCACCATCGATTGCCTGCGCAATGCCTCGGGCGGAACCGTGGACATCGCCTATATCAAGCTTCGCGCGCACGGCGCTGAACACAAGACTATCCGGGTGCGCGACGGCGGCTCGACCACGCCGGGCGGCCTGATCCGGCGCATCATTGCACACTCGGCCAAGGCGCGGGCGCATAATCCTTCCGATTGCCTGTGGGTCTATTATCAGCACGGCGAGATCGCCGACGGCATTCGCCATCCCCGCTCGACCATCGACGCCTGGACTGCTCGGCACGGTATCGTCGATGATGCAGGCACGCCGCTCTATCTGCGCCTCTCCCAGCTGCGCAAGACGCACAAGGCCCTTTGGTACCTCAAGACCGAAGGACACATGACCCGCTTTGCTGTCGGGCATACGGTCGAGATTGCCGCGCGGCATTACGCCGATGTCCCGTCGCTGCGGCCATTGCACGAGCAGACCGTCGTAGATGCTCTTGAGGAAGCTGTTGCAGGTCCGCGGCTACTGCCACCGCTTGAGGAAGCGCAGCTACGCGATTCCGTTACAGACCCCGATTTCCGCGGCACTGACGATACCATTGCGCTGCTCGACGGCGAGCAGGACGTCTGGCTCGCGAGCTGCGCCGGTTTCTATACCAGTCCGTTTAGCACCGCCGGATCGCCATGCCCGACACCGTTCTGGGGCTGCCTCGATTGCCGCAACGCCGTCATTACCGCGCGCAAGCTGCCCGCCATCCTCGCGTTCCTGGCCTTCATCGACGAGCAACGCACCGCGATGGGCCAGGCCGAGTGGGCCGCCAAGTTCGGCCATGCCCATGCACGCATCGCCCGTCAGATCCTGCCCGCTTTCGGCGATGACGTTGTGGCGCAGGCCCGCACGCAGATCGCAACTCATCCTCCCGCGCTCTACCTTCCGCCTGAGGCACGGGCATGACTGCCATCGCGTCACAGACCACAGCGACCGATGATCGTGATGCCTTGCCGGTGCTTATTTCCGGGGCCCTGCGCCCCGGCTTCGATCGTGCGGACCTCTCGTGCTACGGCGATCCGAGCTGGGACCTCTCGCCCGGCGTGTTTCGCGACAATGCAAGGCGCTGCCACGTCACCGTGCATTTCGGCGGCATCGAAGATCCCGCCATTGCCGATGCGCTGCGCCAGTTCCTCCATGCACGGCTCAACACCGACCTGCCAGGGCATCGCCGCAAGCTTGAGCCGGCGGCGGTGCGGGGCGAGGCGAACCGGGCCCTGCGCTTTTTCAACTTCGTGAAGGCGGAGCTTGGCCGTTTCGATCTTTCACCGGTCGATCAGCCACTCGTCGACCGCTTTGCGCGCTCGTTGCGCACCGCCGGGCTGCGTCCGGTGGCAGCTGCAGATTTGCTGCGCGTGATCTTCGACCTCCACGAACTGCGTCGGCACCTGCCGACTGCGCGCCTTTCCTTTGAGCCATGGCCGGAACGCAACACGTACTCTGTGGCAGGTGCCAGGCACATCGCCGGCGAGAACCGGACGCCGCGCATTCCCGAAGAGATCATCACGCCGCTTCTGGCCTGGTCGCTGCGCTACGTGACCCACTTTTCTGGCGATATCCTTGCCGCGCGCGGGGAGCTTGATCGCCTCGAAGCGAGGCGCAACCGGTTGCTCGCACAGGAGGCCGGACTCGATCCCATCATCCGGCGAGCGCGGCAGCGCCGGCGCCTCAACGCATACATAGCAACCTTGCGGCGACAAGGCCGCGGTATTCCCATCTGGACCAACTCCCACAATGGTACGACGCGGACCGATCAGCGGACCGGCGAGGTCACGCCGCCGATCAACTACCATCTGATGCACCTGCACGCCGGCATCGATGCACAGTCCGAGCCGGCCATGCATCTTGGACTGACCACCGGTGCGCCGGACCTGATTGCGGCTGCCATCGACGAGCTGGGCACGGAAGATGGCGGCATGGATACGCCGATATCGCTCGACCCGACGAGCAGCTTGCCATGGCGGCCTCGCTTCGATGCGAAGGCGCTCGCGCTGGAGGAAGCCATGCTTCAGGCTGCGGCCTATGTCGTTTGCGCCTACCTCTCGGGCATGCGCGACAGCGAGTTGCAGGCCATGCAGCGCGGTTGCCTGCAAGTGGTCAGGGCCGAAGACGGCGCCATCCTTCGCCACCGCATCCGGTCGATCGCCTACAAGGGCAAGCTCGGTCGCGGCGAGGAGGCCGAGTGGGTGACGATTGCACCGGTCGCCGAAGCGGTGGCCGTGCTCGAGCAGCTGTCCGCGCGGGCCGGACGCGCACGCGGGACCACGACGCTGTGGCCGGTCCTCGCGCTCAGGGTCAACACCAAGACCCATGTGTCCTCGGAGATTGTCCGGCAACTGAACCGCTTCCGCGACCATCTCAACGATCGGTTCGGTTCAGATATTGCCCCGGTCATTCCCCTAGGCCCTGCCGGGGTGCCATGGCGGATCACCACCCGGCAGTTTCGCCGCACCATCGCCTGGCATATCGCCAACCGCCCCTTCGGCACGATTGCCGGCATGATCCAGTACAAGCACGCCAGTGTCGCCGCGTTCGAAGGCTATGCCGGGAGCAGCCGGTCGGGTTTTCGCGGCGAAGTCGAGGCGCAGCGGGCACTCGGCCAGATCGACGATATCCTTGTCTATTTCGACGAGCGGCAAGGTGGCGCGCGCCTTGGCGGCCCTGCTGCATACCGCGTGGGAGCAGCGCTGGATGACGCCGCCGATCTGTCACCGCTTCCAGCCATGATTGCCGACCGGGCGCGTCTGCGCACGATGCTCGCAAGTCTCGCGCGGACCTTGCACGTCGGGCCGCTGGCTGACTGCTTCTTCGACCCCGCTACCGCGCTCTGCCTCAACCGGATCACCGAACCGGGCCCGCCCGCGCCGATGATCGCCATGTGTGAGCCGGTCCGCTGTCCCAACGCCTGCATCGCTGAGCGGCATCGTCCGGCTTGGCAGCGCGGGGCCGACGAGGCGCGCGCACTGCTTTGCGAGAAGCGTCTTCCTGAGCCGCAGCGCGTCACGCTGCAAGCAGAGGTGGCACGGATCGAAGCTGTCCTCGCCCAGATCGCGCCAGGTGCCGCCACACCGGCTTGCGGTGTGGCGGGAGAGGAGAGGGGCCGATTTTAGGGTGACGGATTGAAGGAGCGGGAAAGAGATTCCCTCCGGCCGTCGCGGAGATATCCCATGACCCGGACCCATCCGACAGCCGAGCGCGCCGACGTCTATTCCCGCATCACCACCCAGATCGTTGCCGCCATAGAAGCCGGTGCCGGCGACTGGCGTATGCCCTGGCATCACGACGGTGCGGCCACCACGCGGCCCCAGAACGTGACCTCGCGCAAGCGCTACCGGGGAGTAAATGTGCTGGCATTGTGGATCGCTGCTGAGGCCAGCGCATATTCCAGCGGGCTGTGGGGCACCTACCGTCAGTGGGCCTCGCTCGGGGCCCAGGTCTGCAAGGGTGAGCACGGCACCACCGTCGTGTTCTGGAAGCAGGCTGCATCGCGCGCCGAGGATGATCGTGATGACGCAGAGGCAGGTCCTGGCCGCATGTTCGCCCGCGCGTTCACGGTGTTCAACCTTGCCCAGGTCGAAGGATACGAGCCCGAGCCGGTGGCACAACTGCCCGAGAGCGAGCGCTTCGGACACGCTGATGCATTCGTCGAGGCACTGAAGATTCCGATTACGGAAGGCGCCTATGATGCCCACTACCGGATCGACCTTGATCGCATCTTTATGCCAGGCTTCGCCAGTTTTCGCGATGCATCGGCGCACATGGGCACCCTGCTGCACGAGGCGGCCCACGCCACAGGGGCCAAGCACCGGCTCGACCGCAACTTCGCGGAGCGGTTCAAGCGTGACAGTCTTGCGATCGAGGAGATTTGCGCCGAGCTGACCGCCTCGTTTGTCCTCGCTGACCTCGGCATCGCGCACCATCCGCGCCCCGACCATGCCGCTTACGTCGCCTCCTGGCTCCGGGCGCTCAAGGATGATCCGCGCGCAATCTTCACTGCCGCCAGCAAGGCTCAGGCCGCCGCTGACTGGATGCACGCTCAGCAGCCTCAGTCCGAGGAGATCGCAGCATGAAACCGGGTCGGGAAAATGCTGCTGGAATTCACATTGGGGCTGGACTGTCAGGATAT
>NZ_JACICY010000035.1 GCF_014196055.1 Novosphingobium hassiacum | reverse complement strand
CCGTCGCGGATTTCGCTGATGAACTGTTCGCGGGCCGCGAACGCCGTGCCCGGCCCCCACAGACCGAGACGGACCGCATAGGCGAGGTTGTTGACGTCAGATGCTCCCGTTGCCGAGGCGTAGAGCACCCGGGCGCGCGGCAGCGTGTTCTGGAGCAGGACACCAGCGATGCCCTGCAGCGAGCCCTGCTTCTGCCCCAGTGCCCCTTCCCCGCCGGCCACGCCGCCCATTTCATGGGCCTCATCGAATACGATCACACCTTCGAAGTCTTCACCAGCCCAGCGCACGATCTGGTCAAGTCGTGTGTCTTCGACGCGCGAGCTGCGCAAGGTGCCGTAAGGCACGAACAGGATGCCCTCGGGCGCAGTAATCTTCTCGCCGATCTTCCAGCGTGCAAGTTCGAGGATGTCCGACGGCAGCCCGCCTATCGCGGTCCAGTCGCGCTGCGCGTCTTCGAGGAGCGGCGCGTTCTTTGAAATCCAGATGTGGCGACGATTGCCCTTGAGCCACTGGTCAAGAATGCACGCCGCCGCTTGCCTCCCCTTCCCCGCCCCGGTCCCGTCACCCAGAAAGAACCCGGTACGGTAAAGCTGACCGTCCGGATCTTCCTTCAGCGCCACTTCGCCGGATGGATGACTGAAGCGGCCATGAAGATCGCGCGACCAGGCTTCGCCGGCATAGATCACGGTTTCAAGCTGGGCAGCCGAGAGCAGCCGCGCGGTCACCGTGCGTTCGGGCAGGCAGGGAATGTATTGGGGCCTGGGCGCGGAGATCGACGCCATGGCGGCAGATTCAACCAAGTGGGTCGGGTGTTCCCCAGCCTCGGGGATGACGACGCGCGATGGGCGATAGTCGGCATAGACCCCGCGCTGCTCGCCCATGGCAGCGGGCTGGTCGAGCACCTGGTAGGTGACGGGCCTGACATCGTTGGTCTGCGGTGCGCGCACGATCACTGGCCGGGCCGGACCGCTCTTGATCGCCCGAAACAAGCTGAGCCTGGGCCGGGTGGCGGGCGCCCCGGCAGCTTGGCGCAGCGCAGCTCGGGCTGGCACGGCTCCGATTGCCGCAAACAGCTCGCTGACCGAGGCCCGGTTGATCGTCGAGACCGACGTGTCGCCCGGCACCTTGTCGATCACCAGCAGGCGCACGGCGATGCCGGTGCCGTGCTTGGCGTAGCCACCCTTGTCGAGCCTCAGCGATAGCGCAATGCGGGTGCCCTCGAGAGTCCGACGGAAGACCTCGGCCCCGCGTGCGGACGGCGTAAACCAGTCCGGCATAATCGCTACGACCCGGCCGCCTGGCACCAGATGATCAAGCGCTGCGCGCAGATGCCGCGCCGCTGTATTCTGGTCTTCCCCGCGCGACTGCGAGATCGAGAACGGCGGATTCATCACTATCGCGCTCGGTCGCTCGGTTCCGGCGAGCAGCGCAGCGATCTTCGCACCGTCATGGCGGTAGACGCTCGCTCCGGGGAACAAGCCTTCAAGCAGGTCGGAGCGGGTTGGTTCGAGCTCATTGAGCAGGCACAACCTGACCGCGCCCCTGGCCAGCGACGTGATGATCCCGGTGCCAGCGCTTGGCTCGAGAAGGACATCGTCGCTGGCGAGACGTGCCAGGTGGACAGCAAGGTAGGCCAGTGCCGGTGGGGTCGAGAACTGCTGGAACGCGATCTGGTCTTCGCTGCGCACCGTATGGGTCGGCAGTTCCCTTGCCAGGGCTTCCAACGTTTCGACCGCGGCGCCCGCATCCATGCGGGCGACAAGTTCCGGCATCGCCATGGCCAGCGCAACTTCCAACGCCTCGAAGCTGTCGCGTTGTTGCCAGGCTCCCGCCGCGTCGCTGCCTCCGCTAGTCAACGTGATCGCCTCGCTCAGTGCTGCGCGGTCAATCGGCACAGCGAGGAGGAGCTTTGCGGCAAGCGTGCGGGCAGCGCCAAGGATCGCGCTGGCGCGGGGAAGCGTGGTGGTCATGAAGGTCTCCTGAGCTCGCGACAATCAGCGGCACGCACGCTCTCACCCCCCTCCCCTCACCGCTTCAGGAGCTGCGCCCAGTCGTTCATGCGCCCGGGAGGCCATTCAGTGTCGATCGCGAGGTCAGGTCGGGCCAGCGCTTCACGCGCCCTCGCTTCCGCGCGGCGTCCTTCGGGGTCGTTGTCGGCCAAGAGGATCACCCGCTCGACGCTGGGCGGAATTTCTAATTGATGGAATCGCTTGGCACCCATGCTGGCCCAGGCCTGAATTCCGGTCAGCGAGGTGTAGGCCGCTGCCGTCTCGAAGCCCTCGCACAGGCCTATCGTCTTGCCCGGCAGTCCGTTGGTCCAGGCAGCTCCGATTGCGCGCCCGAGTACTAGCTTTTCGGTGTAGCTGGCGCTTGATGGATCGAGGAATATCCGCTGGATCGCGACGATCTCGCCAGCTTTGCGCAAAGCGACCAGTAAGGCGGGTTCGAACTGGACAAACCTCCCCTGCCCCCTTGGACACCTCGAGTGAAATCGCAGGTCGTCCAGCGGTGCCCAGATGTTGCGGACATCCCTGACATATCGATCGGCAAGAGTTTGCTCGATCGGGCGACCAGCTTGCCAGATGTTGAGATGAGGCGGTGCTTTTTGGGACGAGCGTGCTGTCGCCACCGCAGGACCGATGCTTGGGAGATCAGCGATCCGGCGAAGCGCTCGAAGAACATCGGTTGCATCGCACCCCGCGTGGCAGGTCACCAAGATGCCGCAGTCTCCTTGACGGATCGCAAGTGATGGGGTTCGGTCTGCATGGGAAGGGCAACGACACATCGCCGTGTTGCCTGACCACTTGCCACCAAGGCGGGTGACGAGGGCACGTAGGTTTGCAGTGGGGTGATTGCTGACGAAGGACATAATCGCCCAGCTCGCCCCCACTCCCCTCCCCCGACGCGATTTAGGCTGGGTCGTAGTGCTCGGAAATCATCGGTCAGCTGCGCCAGATTGTGAACGCCGTTCGGCGTATTTGATGACGAAGGCCTCCCAGACCCTGAGCCACTCGGCATCGGTGCGCGCTTGCTTTATCCCGGGGAAGCCGGCGCGAAAAGCGTTCGCCATAGTGTCGACGCACCAGGGTGCGCCCTTATCTACACCAATCGCCCGAAACTTTGTCTCTCTATCGCCGTATGTCAGGCTACCGCTAGGGAAATGCAGCAGAGGATCAGTGGTCTTCGCCTCGCGAAGTGGCTGGCGAACTGCCGGGAGGACCGATGATCTCGGTGCGGTTTCTAATGCTGGCGCGCCAATGGCACGAAGGTGCGGCCCTACGAGCTTGCGCTCCAACGGTGCTGGTGAAGGTCTCAGGACGACCTTGCGTCCGCTGAAATCGACGTCTGCGTTGGGATAAACCGCGGAGACCAATTGCATGGTCTCGCGCACGGTTTGCCGAAAGCGCTTGTTGTCGGCGTCATTGCCCAAGTGCTTCGCTAGTTGATCCCAGGAGATTACTTGCCCCCGGTCACTACCAATACGCGGCAGTCGGTACGCAAGGTAGGTATAAAGGTCGAGCGCGGTCGGAGTACCTTTGAGCTCGCGAATGGCTACCTCGTTAAGCGGAACGGCGTGATCGAGCAGATGGCTATAGAAAGCCTCTGACATCCGAATTTCGCGCGCAAATGCGCCATTCTTCTCTAGCGATCCGGCATACTCGTTCGAAATTTTGACATCCCGAACGGCAAAAGCGTTGTCACCGCCCTCATTGCCTTCCCAACGAATTTGCCATTCGCAGGCAAGCAGCCGGTCGACCTGTTCCCGCATCAGATTGGCAGTCCCGCGAGGCCCATAGGATATCGTCTGGTAGCCTAGACGGCGCATCCACTCGGTGAAATTACGGCCCAAGTAGACGTCGCGCGATCGCTTGGTGACGGCTTGCGACAGCAAATAGATCAGTGCGACGCGCGGATAAGCACCATATGGCACTCCGATACTTCGTAGCGTCGGCTTGCCATCGACGGTTTGCAATATGGGTCTGGGATTGATCGCAAGTGCATACTTTCCGTCTTCGCGAAGGATCGGCTGCGTATCATCCTTCGGTCGCTTCGTCGGCAGCGACATTGCGCAAAGTGCCGAATGCAGAAATGCCGGAACTGGTTCTTCGTCCTGAACCCGTAGAAACGCGTCCATGGTTAGTTGTGTACCGGCAGACTGCGCGAGCGACCTGACTCGCTCCTCACCACCGCCTAGCATTGCTAGGGCGTATTGATGTCCGATAGGACGCAGTGTGTCTCCGCTCATTGAACCGTCCCTTCCCGACTCATTGGAGCCTCGGGTTGGTCGTTAAACAACAGGTTTGAGGTTCGAAAGCAAGGCCATTGGCAGTTTTGACGGATTTACAGGGATCAAACCTCCAAAATGGCCGATGATCTCAGAGCGGTTTGGTTGGACTGGCCCATACTCAAACTCAAATTGTCAAAAAGCGATTCGCGAATCGGTTTTTCTTAGGAGATTCCTTTAGTAGGTATGGGCTCCGAGATCATCGGTCTCAAGGGAACCGAGATCATCGCTTAAATGCACTGAATTCATCGGTTTGCACCGAGGTCATCGGTGGTTTTCCACAAGGGCGCAAAGCCAAGTGACCGAACATACGGGCAAGCCCAGTTGCCCATCGCGATACTGACCTACCCACCTGTAGCTGTCACCTGCTTTAGACTGATTTGACAGGTGTGAGTTCGCAACCTGAATGGAAAATGGCACGGAGATCATCGGTCAGTTTGTAAGGTTGGTGGCCGATGTTTGCTCAAAACTGCCAAGAGTGCTAATTCGCCTGCTCAATCTAACAAAGCGGTGAAAATGGCTAGCGAAGCAGCGCTCGACGCACAGACCGATGAACTCTTGGAAGACGGCCTGGGGACCTTGCACCGCAAAGCCCTCACCATCCTCAAGCGAATTCGTGATGGTGCCCTGGATCCGGAGACCGGTCAAAAGGTCGGTCCATCCTATTCAATCTCGAAGGCGGCTGCGCTTGTCGGGAGAACTGCCTCGGCAATTCGAGAGGCCGAGCGTGATGGGCGGCTACCGCAACGGGATAGAACAGCATCTGGTCACCGAGTGCAGTATACCTTGGAAGAGCTTGATCAGATGCGTGCTGTCTTCGGTACTCGACCTTGGCGAGCGCCAACGGACACCCCTGCGGTTATCTCCATTTCGAATTTCAAAGGCGGTGTCGGTAAATCGACGGTCGCGCTGCATCTCGCACAGCATTTTGCCATTCACGGTTACAGGGTTCTGTTTATCGACTGCGACAGCCAGGCCAGTTCGACAATGATGTTCGGGTACCGTCCAGACGTTGATTTGACCGAGGACGACACACTCTATGGCCATTTCCACAATCCCGAGTTGCTCGGCGTACGGTCCATCATCCGCAAGACGCATTTCTATGGCCTCGATCTGATCCCGGCCAACCTCAAGCTCTACAATCTCGAATATGAAATTGCGGGCTACCTGGCGCAAAATCAGAACTTCGACATCATCGACTTGATCGCCGAAGCCATCGACACGGTGGTCGACGACTACGACATCGTCGTCATGGATCCTCCACCGGCGCTCGGCATGGTTTCGATGGCAGTTCTGCAGGCGGCCAATGCGATGGTTATTCCCGTACCCCCGAGTGTGATCGACTTCGCTTCGACCGTGTCCTTCATCGACATGGCCCGCACCACGATGAAGCAGCTTGAGCAGATAGCCGGAAGGGTGAAGCCGGCTTATAACTTCATCCGCCTCGTCGGGAGCAGGGTGGACGAAAGCAAGTCCATGCATCGGGAAATTCTATCGATGATGCGCCAGGTGTTTGGCGGCTCAATGGCGACCTCCGTTCTGAAAACCAGCGCAGAGATCGATAACGCCAGCTCACGAATGAAGACGGTGTTTGAACTCGATCGACCGGTGACTTCTCATGAGGTTCACAACCGCTGCATGAAGCATCTGACTGACGTCTGCAAAGAGATTGAGACTGATGTCCTGCGGACTTGGACGAGCAGGGCAGGGGAGGCGGTCTAGTTGGTGTTGCCACGTGGCAACGTGGCCAAAAACAATATTAATATCAAGGGTATGGATATAAACTGAAGCAGTCATGCATGAGGCTTGGAATTTGGATTTTAAGAGTTTTCTGGGCGATGTTGCCACGTGGCAACTCGCCAAATCTGGCGGTCTCGCAGCGCGCCATAGATGGTTGTTGCCACGTGGCAACATCGCCGCCGGCGAATAGAAAAGAGAGGTTCGGAATACGCTATGGCCAAGGGAAATCGGGGCTTCGGAAGCAGCCTGACTGAAGGGCTTGATGACGATCTCGAGGTGGGCGGACCAGCTCCCTCGGAAAGCATTATGGCGAGCCGCAGTCAAAGCTTGGCA
This sequence comes from Novosphingobium hassiacum, assembly GCF_014196055.1. Taxonomy (GTDB): domain Bacteria; phylum Pseudomonadota; class Alphaproteobacteria; order Sphingomonadales; family Sphingomonadaceae; genus Novosphingobium; species Novosphingobium hassiacum. The sequence continues at coordinate 1,349 of NZ_JACICY010000035.1, read as the reverse complement.
CGGATAGCGGCTGGCAAAGTTGTGACCGATCGGACCGAGTGGGTCGACCCGGAACGGTGCCGTCCATGGCGGCTCCACAATCGCGATCTCGATCATCTCTCCGAAGAAAGTTGCCGCGATCTCATCGACGCATTCCTCTCTGCCAAGAAACAACGCATTCCAGCGATCGTCCGCCGCCTAAAGGATGATCCTGATTACGACTTCGAGATTATTGCGGGCGTTCGCCGTTGGTGGACGGTTCAGTGGCTACGCACCCACCATCACCCCGAATTCGAATACCTTGTCACGATCCAGAACGTCTCCGACGAAGAGGCCTTCCGAGTTTCCGACATCGAGAATCGTTCTCGGAAGGATATCTCGGACTGGGAGCGGGCAAAGGAATATTCCCGTGCGCTCGACGAGTTCTACAACTCGAACCAGAGTGAAATGGCCGAGCATCTCAAGATCTCTCGGTCGTGGCTCAGCCGCCTGTTGGATGTGGCGCGACTACCGTCAGAGATCGTGGCCGCTTTCCCGGATACCCATGGCATTACCGTGCGCGTCGCGAGGGACATCAAGCCACTGACATCTGACAAACGAGTGTTGGATCTGATGATCGCCGAAGGTCGGGCGATTGCTGCCGAGCGCAATGATTTGGGAACAGCGCTTCCCGCGCCAGAGATTGCGAAGCGCCTCATTCGAGCAACGGTTGCACCAGTGAAGTCGTCGAGCTCCGATGTCGAAGTGAAGGGGTCGAACGGCAAGGTGATCATGCGTTATGCGCATTCGGCGAGGGGAGGGTACACGTTCAAGGTTCCGCCCCGAAGCGGTGCCACAGCTGCTGAAGTGTTGAAGGCGATCGAGGCGGTTTTGCAAAAAGGCTGAGCGAAGCAACCATCCTGACCGTTTGGGGGCGTCGGGAACGATAAATCGCCTGCGTGAATCAGTCTGACTCGATTGATTCAAAATTCCCGTTGGAACTCGCGATTCCTTCTGCGGCATGTGTCCGCGCATGGACAGCCTGAACCACGGCAGCTTCGTCTGGCTTGAGGCGGTATGCGGCGAACGCAATATCGCGCGGCGCTATACCATTGCCCTAAGCCGTGATCTTTTCGGCGCGTCGATCGTCGAATTTGCTTGGGGCCGAATCGGCTCACGCGGGCAGGGCAGGGCGGTCTCGTTTGCGAGCGAGGACGAGGCGTCGCGCTTTGCGCGCCAACTGCTGCGGCGCCGGGCGAGTGCTCCCAAGCGGATTGGGGTGCCGTACCGCGAGGTTGTGGCGTGACAAAGCACGCGACACTCACTCAAGCGCATTGATAAAACGCCATAATGTCGTCTTCTCGATGAATTTTTCCTCGGCGCCGACGAAA
>NZ_JACICY010000034.1 GCF_014196055.1 Novosphingobium hassiacum | reverse complement strand
TCAGCAGCCTCAGTCCGAGGAGATCGCAGCATGAAACCGGGTCGGGAAAATGCTGCTGGAATTCACATTGGGGCTGGACTGTCAGGATATATCGCATCGCTCTGCCAGGCTACCCTCTGCGCCGAGTACGGCCTCCCCAACGAGATTCACGACAGCCACGCCTCTTATATCCATCACTGGATGAAGTTATGGCGAGGTGAGCATAACTTGGCCCAGTGCGAGACATAACTTGCATGGCTTTCGTGGAGGTCTGCCGGAAGGCCCAGTTCGTAGCAGATCCGGGCACTCACCTGCTCTGCTACCAGCTCCTCGAAAGAGTATGCCTTGTCGCCGAAACGCTTGCCAAATTCGCGGGCAAGCCGCGAGGCATGGCCTGACCAATGGCCAAGTTCATGCGCTTTCGTAGCCACGAATCCGTCTTCGGTGTTGAAGACATTGGGGTGCGGAAGCTGAATATAATCAGCGCCCGGCGAGTAGAACGCCCGGTCTCCGCCGAGGCGTATGTCAGCCGGGACGGGTGCGAAGAAGCGCTCGATGGCAGCGGCCTTCTGCGAGGGCGTCGGCGGCGCTTCAGGCACCGGGCTCGGATAGAAATGGGGCGGCAGGCCATCGATCTGCGCGGCGTTGAACACGCTGTAAGCGCGCATGAATCGGATTGTTTTCGACGACTCCTCACCGGTCGCCTGGTCGACCGCGGTCTTCTTCGTGCTGTTGAAGTAAATGCTCGGCTCGGCGGTCTCGCCCTTGCGGACTTGTCCGCCAAGCTCGATGGCTTGCCGCCAGGTCATCCAGTAGCGTGAGCCATAGCCATAGTGGTCGGCGACCGCCCAAAGATAGAGGCGGTTGATCCCTGTGTAAGGGACGCCTGCAGCGCGCAGCGGCGCTCCGCCCATACCGGTCTTCTTCCAGGGTCGGCGCCAGGGCAGCGTTCCGGCCTCGATTGTAGCGATGATCAGATTGGTGATTTCCTGCGCGACGTCGCGCTTGGGTCGTTGGCGCATGGGCCTGCTCCTCAACAAAAAGAGGCCCGGCTCACTCAGGCGAGTGGCCGGGCCAGGTCATCAGGAGGGGTGATTGACCGCCTCAGGCGGCTACCGCCGCTTCTTCACAGGCGTGTTGAGGTTCATGGTCATCGATCAGCTCGTCGGCCTCGCTGTCGGCTTCACCGTCATCGCCATCGCAGACGTCGGCGACAGGGTCGCTTTCGTCGGTGTCCGAGATGGCCGGATCAGCGGGATTGGCACCAATCGTGAACTTCATGCCTTCGGGGAGCCAGGCCAGCGCTGCTTCCTTGACGTCCTGTTCAACGATCGCCTTGCCGGCGAAGATCGTCTCGCAGGTCTTGGCAAGGTCAGCTTTCTTCGAGGCGGCATAACGCGCCGCAAGATCACTGCCGCCGACTTCGGTCAGCGCGGCAAGACACGAGGTCTTGCTCACCCGGTCGAAGAAATTCTCGGCTGTCGGCCGCCACATCGCTGCAACGTCGATGTCGAGCATACTGCCGATGACAGCATGGATCGAATGGTATTCCGAACCATAGCCCTTCTTGGCTTCGAGCGAGATGGCCACCGCATAGGCGAGCCACGCCGCCTTGGCTTCGTCGGCAAGTTCGCGGAAGGCAATGAAGCGCTGGGCTGCACAGCTATGTTCCTGCCATGCCGTGTCGAGCGCGTTTTCGGCCTCGGCGAGAATCCCTTCGGCTGTGGACTGCGAAAGTTCTCCGGTCACAGGATCGCTCGGTCGTCCGCCCTTGATCGAGGTGCCGCGGCTTTCATAGCTGCGGCTGTCGGCCAGCGCGAAGATGGCGAAGTCGAGCGCGAGCCCCGCATCGGTGAGCAAAGATGCCGAGAGGATATTGCGGCGCTGCACGGCAAGCTCGTCGAACAGGCGAGCGCTGATCGGCTTTTCCGTGCCCGGCGCAACTGCCTCGGGCCTGGAAGGTGCAGCGCTGCCGCGCTTGGTGGAACCTGGCACCGGCTCTTCGGCCGTCGCTGTCACCTTGCCATTCTCATCGGTCTCGAACGACAGGCGCTTTTCGCTGTAGTAATCGGCCTCGAGTACCATCTCGCCGCGGGTGGTGAGAACCAGGAACCGTCCGGCCTCACTGCGCCATTCTTCGGGCAGTTCGCGCACCGGGTTATTGAGGTCGGCGCGCTCAGCATCGAGATCCTCATACTCGGCCTCGAGCTGCGCGAAATCGGCCTCATTGCCCTCAGGGTCGCCTTCATGGCCTTCGTCGATGATCTCGCTGATTTCTTCCATGCGGGCATCGATCGCGTCAATTCGGGCACGTGCTTCTTCGGAGAGCGGCGCGGGCGGGAGGCGAACCGCGTTGACGCCCATTTCGCTGCGCGCCTGCCATGAATTGGTCGACGCCACCGGGCTGATCCAGGCAAGGCCAGTTTCAGCAGCGATCCGCTGGGCTTCGGCCTCCATTTTCTCGGCCGCAAGCCTGTGGGCGATCTCGATATCGATCCAGCGATCATCTGCCGCTTCGCTGAAGAGGTCGCGCTCGATCTTGCCCCCGGCAGCCACATAGGCATCTTCGCCGATCAGCAGCGCGATTGGGTCATTGCCGCGCATGGAACCGCTCGCCACCATACGCCGGATGGCATCGGCGCTTGGGTTATAGGCGTAGCGCATCTGCTCAAAGACCCGCAGCTGAACTTCGTGCTGGTCGGTCGCGGCGTAAGCCTTGGCGATCTCGAGGGTGACATCGCCTTTGGCGAGTGCTTCGAAGATCGGCTCGGCGAGGTTGGCAAGCCGCAAGCGGCCCTCCACGAAGCGCTGGGTGAGACCGAAGCGTTTGGCGACCGCGGCAACATCGCTGCCTTCCTTGATGAAGTGCTGGAAGGCGCGGCATTCCTCAGCCGGTGACATCCCGACGCGCTGGAAGTTTTCGGCAAGCGAGGCCTCGCCGGCTTCCTCTTCGCTGCCCTCAAGCAGCTTGCATTCGATCTCGGTGTCGGGGTCCCACGCACCGCGCGCGACAATCATCTCGATGGCCCGCAACCGGCGGCCACCGGCGATCACGGCAAACTTGCCGCGCTTCTTGCTCTTGGTGACCAGCAGGTTCTGCAAAAGGCCGCGTGCTTCGATGTCGGCGGATAGCTGGATATCGTCTTCTTCGCTGCGCGTTTTGCGCACGTTGGCATCGCTCAGATAGAGCCGGGAAAAGGGAATAAGCATCGTCGTCACTCCTGATGTGCACCCGGCAATCACCCGGGCACACATCCCCTCCCCCTCCCCTTCTGATCTGCGTTTCACGCAGACCTCAGGGTTAGTCGTTGTCACCCATGCGGGCGAACGGCGTGGTATGGTTCGAAGCTGGACGGCGCGGCTCATCAGAGGACAGAATGCCGTAAAGGTTGTAGGTCGCGTTTCTGGGATGGCCACCCTTCGCAGCCCGAGCAGATGATGACGGTCAGCAACCAGGCTTGCCAGGTTACCAGCGGATCGCCCAAGACGCATCGGGCTGGGCTTAACGTCGCGCCAACCGCATGCGACGAGAGATCTCGCACATACTCATCACGGAGTTTTCCCGCGTGGCCGTCAATTTCATTACATCGCCGAATATCCAATCGATATTCGATAGCCAGGAGCCCCGGAAGGCCGGCTTGGGCAAGCGCACGATCATTCTGGGCTACGAGCGTTGTTTTCATGACGACTGGATTGCTGCCGCCGCCGCCGAGCTTGCTGATCCGAAGGTCTCGGACGCGCTCGACGCCGCCGAGATCGCCGCGCTCGCGCGGGCCGCGGGTCACCGGATCGGCAGCCCGATCGCAGGCATCGGAGACCTTGTGGACGCCCTGCGGCGCATTGTCGCCGCGCGCTGGGACGAGCTTGCCATACCGCTCGCCCGCGCGCTTGTTGGAAACGCATCGCATGGACGCGAGATCGGAACCTGTCTTCCTGACCTTGTCCATTCTCCCGCGCTGATCGAAGGCATGATCGATCTGCTGGAGGACAAAGAAACTCTTCATCTCTCCCTCGTGCTTGATCGCGACGCGCTAAGGATCGCATCGCTCGACCAGGTGCGGCGCCTGCTTCCGCTGACACCGGGACAGTTTGAAAAGGATCTAAGGCTCACTTTCCTCGGAGCAATGGCGCGCACGCTTGGCTGGACGCCGTGGATCAAGCTGCAGACGATTCTTCTCGAACTGCCGAACCTTGCAGGCGATAATTTTTCGGAAGAACCGAACGACCCGAACGCTTCCCATGGCGATTTTGCCCTGGCGCTTCGCAAGGAGGCCTGGGCCCGTATTGTCGATGATGAGCCTGTCCGGGCTATCGCGCAGCTTATCTGCGATCTCGACGGCGCGCTCGCCTACGCCTCGCCCGGCGTGCGCGGCGTCTATGTCGACAGGCTTCGCGTCGCCCTTGGCGATGACAGGGCTCTACGCCACGCCGCGATCGAAGCTCTGCTTGATCGCCCGCGCCAGCGTCAGGAGGAGCTGGGTCTGTTCGCAGCAACCGCGCTCACACAGGCCGACGACGAGAGCTTCATTGCGGACCTCACGCGACATCCCCAGCGCGAATTAGGATATCGGGCTGCGATGGTGCAGACCGCCGTGTTTGGGCGAGACGAGGCCGGGCCGCTCTGGCCACGGCCCACCATCACGGGTCTCGCCGAAGGCCTCTTCCAGATTCGCCTCGCGGCATCTTCGCAAGAGCCGGCGCGCACCTGGCTCGGTGACAGGCTGCTGGAGCAGATGATCGAGCACACGTCGGCGAGTGAGGAGGAGAAATTCGCCCGCGATTATCCGGATTTCAGCGAATCCGATGAGGAAGAAGGACTGCTGCGCCTCTTCTTTGCCCAGCTGGCTCACCAATTTTCCCAGCTCGACCAGGCGTTGCTCGCCACCGCGCGCGCGATCCGATCGGCCCACCGAACCAGAATCAGCCTCGCCTATCGCTCGATCAGCAAGTCCGAAGAGGGAAAGCACGGGATCAGCAGGACCGGAGACGAGGCAGATGCTGCCGAGCGCTTTTCGGCCGATCTCTGTCTGATCGTCGATCCCTATCTCGACGGGCGGGCGCTCGGCAAACGTGCGACCCTGATTCAGGCCAAGCGGCTGCATCGACGTGATGCGAGCGCGCCTGAGAAAGGCTTCGCCGCGAGCTATCGGCTGAAACCGAACCAGATCCGCGACCTGCTCGCGCAGACTTCCTCGTCTTTCTTCCTCTTCCAGGGACCCGGGAGCACTGGTCGGGCGATACCCATGCTTCCTACCCAGCTCGTGTCGGACCTAGCCTATCATCAGGCAGCCACCGCCGGGCAGATTGATCAAGCTATGGTGGGCCGCGCGTCGCAACCCTTCTCGCAGTGGTTGACCTATGACGTGCTCGCGCTGCGAACCGGAGATCCGTTCGAGCAACTCGTCGCCAAGGTCGAGGGTGCCCCTGGGCGTCGACCACGGCCCCTTGCCCGGTTTGGAACGGTCGAAATCGAGGTCCGAGTGGGCGACCCGCTCAAGGAAGCGGAATAAGGTGTTGGAAAACCGTTGGCTTGCAAATGACGGCTTTGTTCCACTTCTCGCCATTCCATGCTGCACAGATGGTGCATAGCGAGAGGAAAACTGTGGGGCGTTAGGGCTCAGCCGAGAACGTCGGCATCGAAGGCTCCGGCATTGCTGCTCCACATGCTCGAAACAGTGCGCTGATGACAGAAGACGCTGCCTCTATCGGAATAAACACCCGGGTGCGAAACGAGATGATTTCCGTGAAACAGCCGATGCTCTTGAGCGAAGGCAGCTGTTCGACAGGCGCTCCGACAATTTCGTAACGCTGCTCCCCAGCCACACGCGAACATTTGATGGTCGCCTCGAACGGCTGCTTGATCGGGATTGTCCGGCCTTCGCCAAGCGCCTTGATGATCATGTCCGAGCTTAGTTCAACGTTGGAGGCAATATCGAATTTCTCGAGCAGCTTTGCCACGTCGAGCTCGTGGACCATGCGGCCGAGCCAGCTTCTGCCCTCTTCGTCCACGATCCGCCGGACCTCCAGATAGTCGATGGGAAGGCTCGACCAGATCGGCAGGAGAAGTCCGGTCGCAAGGTACACGGTCTCTGTCGTTAGCCGTTCGGCAAGCTCCGCAACCTCGCTTTGCCACAGCTTCTCAAAAGTCCGCCGCGGAGCTTCTTCCCAGGCCGATTCCGCAAGGTCATCGAAGTGGTGGTATTCGCGCCGGAGCGGACGGTGGAGGATAACCCGCCTGATGAGTTCGCCCTGTTCGGTCATGAAGTGCCGCGAAGGTTCAGCCAGGGCTGCTTTCCCGCTCTTGGTATTGTGGAGCAGAATGCAGCCGTCAGCGTAGTCGCGACGCTCAAGGACACGCTCAAGCGAGATCGGCCGTGCCCTCGTCTTGAGAGCCAGCTGCAGCAAATGCGACGTGGCGCCGGTTCGCCCGTCGGTCCGCAGGACTATGTCTTCGACAACCTCGGCATGTTCAACCCGAAGGGTTTCGACGCCAACATCGAGCGAACCGGCCTCGCGCGCAGCCGACACCCGCGCCTCGACCAACCCCAGAAACTCCTCAAAGATCGCATTCTGCATTCCGATCGGCAGTGCGAGGATCCGATTGAGCCAACGCTGGATCGGCGGAAGGTCCTCTTCGAGCACGCCATCGTCGGAGACAATCTTGAGCCCGCTACGGCGCTGGAAATCGATCAGCGTTGCGCTCTTGAGCTTGCCGTCCGCCAGCAAGGCAAACCAGGTAGAGAGAGCGGCCTTGGCGTATTCGCTTTCGAGATTGTCGGCAGGGTCAAAGAGGTTCTGGCCGCCCGTCTGGCGTTGGCCCCGGGTCAGCGCCCCCAGGCTGTCGAGCCTGCGCGCAATGGTGCTGGTGAACCGCAGTTCCCCTTTGCAGTTGGTGGTCACAGGCCGGAACAGCGGTGTGTTGGCCTGATGGGTCCGGTGCGTTCGGCCCAGCCCCTGGATGGCGCGGTCGGCTCGCCATCCCGGCTCAAGCAGGAAATGGATGCGCCGCTTCTGGCAAGCTGCGTCAAGGCTGGCGTGATAGGACCGTCCTGTGCCGCCCGCGTCGCTGAAGACAAGGATCGGCTTCCTGCCATCCATGAACTGGTCGGTCTCGGACTGGTTCGTCCGCGGCGAGCGGGTCTCGAGCCGTTGCTGGCCGTCGCTTTGGGTTATGAGCCGCTTGCTGCGCCCGGTCACCTCGGCGACCCTCTCCGGTCCGTAGTGCTCGATGATCCCGTCCAGCGCCGGCTTGATCGGCGGCATGGCGCACAGATGCTCGATCATCTCGCTGCGGCGGGCGATCGCAGTCTGATTGTGGACTGGACGGCCTTCCTCATCGAACATCGGTGCCGAGCGCTGAGTGCCGGTATCATCGACGAACACTTGCATCTGTTGCGTGGGGAAGGCGCGCTCGAGGTACTCGATCACGGCGTCGAGCGGGCTGAGGTCGAGGTCGAGCTCAGCCCGCTCTTCTGGCGAGAGGCTGTCGAGACGGCGATCGAGGATGCTTTCGGCGGTCGAAACCAGTTGGACGACAACCACCTCATCGCGGTCCAGATGGAGATTGATGGCAGCAATCAGCGTTGGCAGCTTCATCGACAGCAGCAGCTGGTTGAAGAACCGCTGCTTGGTGCTTTCAAACCGGCTTCGCGCTGCGGCTTTCGCACCGCTGTTGAGCGTTGTGCCGTCGATCTCGTCGACGACACCGGTCAGCTCCAGCGCCTCCTCAAGGTTCTGATGAATGATCGCTTATCGCGAGGTGGCGATAATGCGAAGGAACGCGGCGTAGGCGCGCAATTTCCGTAAGGCGTGGCGATGTTGCTGCGCATTATTTTGGCTGCG
>NZ_JACICY010000033.1 GCF_014196055.1 Novosphingobium hassiacum | reverse complement strand
ATCAGCCGGGATCGTCGGCTCCTTGCGTCGTGACATAGTGGGACTCCTTCCTACCCATTATGCCCGCCCACACACGGAAATCCTGACAGTCCCGCTATGACAATGCTTTGGCCGAGACTATCAACGGCCTTTACAAGGCCGAGGTGATCCACCGGCGGGGACCATGGCGTTCCTTTGAAGCCGTCGAGTTCGCCACACTCGAATGGGTCGACTGGTTCAACCATCGGCGGTTGCTCGAACCCATCGGCAACATCCCACCCGCCGAAGCAGAACAACGATACTATGCCATGCTGTACGAAATCCCCATGGCCGCGTAACTTAAACCAAATCGCCTCCGGCAATCCCGGCGCGGTTCAAAACAACGTCTCGGCCAGCGGCAACAAGCCCAGCATGCAACCAATGCGATAGCGGCCCCGCCTCCAGCCCGATCCGGCACACCGGCAATTCCAACTCGTCGAAATACCGCACCAGCGTCTCGGGCTCGCTGGTGACCTTGACCTCGCGGACGATCTTACCCTTCGCGTCCACGATGCACACGCTGCTCTCTTTCAGAGAGACATCGATTCCGGCATAACACTCCATGGCTGTTCCTCTCATGATGCTTGGGGCCGATCACTCGGACCCCGTTTCCAACACCATCATTCTGAGGGACAGCCACCCAACTTGGCTACTCTTGAGACGCCGGCCCATTACGGCATCTAATACCAAGACTCTCTGATCAGGACCCATGGGCCCATTGCCGCAGGCCGATGGGCATGATGCGCTATGGTTGGTCGACAAGCGTGTTCCAGGCATAGCAGCAGTGATCAACGATATCGTCGGAGGACTTGAAGATGCGGTTCGACGGCCAGTTGTCGCGCATGAACTGCCACAGGTTCTCGACGGGGTTGAGCTCGTCGCCCGTGAAAAACGCTGGAGCCCGCAGAGATGCGGGGTTTTCGTGAAAACCAAGTATTCGGAATCGCAAGGGTTTGGGCGATTGGGGCAAAAAGCTTGCGATTTTGCGCGCCCGCACGCGTGGGGGCTTCCCCTGGAAATCGGGCTGTGATTCAGTGTGCGTATTTCAGAAGTTCCGGACAGCCGTTTCACTAAGTCGCGGACAGTTGGTGTGGTATGGTCATAGGTGCCTGGTTGAGTTTCATGCTGTGATGATTTCGGCTTTCTCGGGGTCGGTCAAGAGGGATGGTCCACGTGTTTTTCGCATGCTTTCACCTTCGAGAACGATGCGGTGGGCATTGTGCACGAGGCGGTCCAAGATGGCGTCTGCAATGGTCGGCTGACCGATCATTTCGTGCCACTGCGCGACGGGCAGTTGGGCGGTGATCAACGTGGATTTGCGCTTGTAGCGTTCCTCGAAGATTTCCAGCAGGTCTCCGCGTTGCTGTTCGGTCAGGCCATGGCTGCCCCAGTCATCAAGCACCAAGCGCTGGACACGGGTTAACTTGTCGATCAGCCGGGGGAAGCGACCATCAAGGCGCGCCATAGCCAGGTCCTCGAAGAGCCTGGGCATGCGAACGTAAAGCACGGAGTAGTCGAGCCTGGCAGCCTGACGACCGAACGCGCACCCTAGCCAGGTTTTCCCTGTGCCTGTCGGCCCTGTAATGATCAAATGCTCATGCGCCTTGAGCCATTCACCCTGAGCCAGCGCGAGAACACTGCGACGGTCCAGCTTGCGGTGAGCGGAGAAGTCGATGTTCTCGATGCAGGCGTCGCTAAACCGCAAGCGTGCGGCAGCAAGTCGATTGGCAAGGCGCTTGTCGGTGCGCGTGGCCATTTCCCGGTCGAGCATGAGCCCGAGCCATTCGTCGCGGTTGAGCCCATCGCTTCCGGCTTGATCGGTCAGCTCACGATAGGCGGTGGCCATTCCGGCCAGGCCCAGTGCCTGCATTTGATTTATCATTGGGTGTGTCAGCATGATCGTCCTTTCTTCGTCATTGATAATAAGCCGCACCGCGGATGTTGCCGTGCGTGGGGGTAGGTCGGTTTGGCTCTCGGGCAGGACTCGCTTGGTCCAGTCCAGATTTGAGGATCGAGTGAACCGAGGCGTAGGTGGTGGCTTCGATCGCCAGCGCCCGGTCACAGGCAGCATCAAGCCGGGCATGGCCATATCCCCGCCCAAGCGCGAGAATTCCCATTGCCGAGCGATAACCTTGCTCAGGGTGGCGCCGGTCGAGCATTATTCGCTCGACCATGATCGCCACGTTGACCCCCATTTTTGTGGCATTTGCAATCAGCGAGGCCGGAGTTCGATCTGCATAACGCTGGTGCGCCTTGGGCATGTGCGCGTTTACGGTGATGTGGAATCCGCGCTGAGAACTGCGAACGTGGCTGGCAACACGTTTGTGGTCCTGGAAGATCTCGACCACCCGCTGGGTTAGCCGCACATCGAGCTTACGCCCGATCAGGCCATGAGGCACCGAGTAGAAATTGCGGTCAACCGCAACATGGTAGTCGGGATGAACCTTTGCCGTCTTCCATTCAGCGTATTCGAACGGGGTGACTGGCAGCGGTTTGAGCGCCGCACGTTCGATCTCCTCGAACAACTCACGGCGCGACTTGCCCATGTGGCGCATCGTCTTGGCGTTGAGCAATTCAAGCAGCCGGGCAATCTCGGCGTTAAGCGCGGCCAGATCGAAGAACTGGCTGTTGCGTAATTTGGCAATGATCCATCTTTCCGCAATCAACACCGCGCCTTCTATTTTACCCTTGTCCCTTGGTTTGGCGGGCCGCGTCGGCAGGATCGTGGTATCGTAGTGTTCGGCCATCGCTGCAAAGGTCGCGGTCAGCGTCGGCTCAAACCACAGCGCCTTTGCCACTCCTGCTTTGAGGTTGTCGCAAACGATCGAGGCTGGGACGCCGCCGAAGTACTCCAATGCCCGCACTTGTCCTTCGATCCAGTCGGGAAGCCGCTGATGTAGGCTGGCAAAGGCGAAGGTATAGTTCGATGCTCCCAAAACAGCGACGAACAGCTGCACTGCGTGGACTTCACCAGTATCGGGATCAATCAATGGAAGCGTCTGCCCCGCGTAATCGGTCTGCATCACAGCGCCGGCGGCATGGCGGTGCCGATAGGTCGGTCGTAGCCGTCGCTCATACGCGCTGAAGCTGTTGCAAAACCAAGTGTAGCCAAAGCCACCGGGATGCGCTTCGCGATACTCCTGCCACAACAGCAACAATGTCACGCTCTTGCGCTTCATCTCGCGAGAGATGAGTTGCCAGTCCGGTTCGGTGGTGTCCCGCGGCGGCCGCCCCATCTGCCGGAAAAGTTTGCGCTCCAGTACCGCGTCATCGTCACAGCCTTCCGGCATCGGCCAACTGTTCACACCGGCTTCACCCGCACGCAGCAGATATGTCGAAACAGTCGACTTACCCAGCCCAAGCCGCTCTGAAACCTCACGCACCGACAGACCACTCTCGTGGGTCAGGCGTAGTATCGATCTGATGTCTTTCACGTCCGTTCGTCTCGATTGCTTCCGCCTCGGCATAATCACTCCCAGCTCCTCTGCTGGGGCGATCATGCCAAACCGGCGCACACAATGACCAACCGCGATATCTGTCCGGAACTTTCCGAAATCGCTGTCCGCGACTTTATGAAATCACTGTCCGGGACTTACTGAAATAGGTGTCCGGGACTTTGCGAAACACGCAATTCAGTGCGCTGGCCGACACGATGAGGTTCACCGATGCCGCCAAGGAAGCCCCAGCTGAGCGAGTTCGAACTGTTCCAGAGCCGTTTGGACAACATGCTCGATCCCGAACATCCGCTGGTGAAGCTGGCTGGGCTGATCGACTGGTCGCGGTTCGACGAGGTCTATGGTCGCTTCTACACGCAGAAGGGCCGGCGGGGGTTGCCGACGCGGCTGATGGCGGGCTTGCATTTGCTCAAGCACATGGAGGGCCTGTCCGACGAAGCGGTGTGCAGGCGCTGGGTTGAGAATCCCTATTTCCAGTACTTCTGCGGCGAGCAGCATTTCCGCCACAAGCTGCCGCTGGACCGTTCGTCGATGACGCGTTGGCGGGGGCGGATCGGTCCCGACAAGCTCGAGCTGCTGCTCGCGGAAACGCTCAGCGTGGCGCCGCGCACCGACGCGATGACGCCCCAGGCCTGCGAACGGGTGACGCTGGACACGACGGTCCAGACGAAAGCGATTGCCCATCCCACCGACAGCCACCTGCTCCTGCGCGGCATCGAGTGGCTTAACCGGCTTGCCAGGCAGCACGGCATCAAGCTGCGCCAGTCTTTCCTGCGTGTCGGCCGCCGGGCGCGCCGCGAGGTGTCGCGGCTGATCCATGGCCGCGGTCACAGGCAGGCGATGCGCTGGGTGAGGAAACTGCGCACCTGGCTGGGCCGGCTCGATCGCGACATCGGCCGCAAGATTGCCGGGAATGAAGCGCTCGAGGCCGCCTTTGCCGCCGCCCGCGAACGCGTGGCGCGCATCCTCACCCAGAAGTCTGGCGATGCCGACAAGCTTTATGCGCTGCACGCGCCCGAGGTGGAATGTATCGCCAAAGGCAAGGCGAGGACGCGCTACGAGTTCGGGGTGAAGACCTCGATCGCCGTCACCAACGCCAGCACCGCCGGCGGCCAGTTCATTGTTGGCATGCAGGCTCTGCCCGGCAATCCCTATGACGGCCACACCCTGACTGGGCAGATCGAGCAGGTCGAACGCTTGACCGGCGTCACTGTCGAACGGGCCTATGTCGATCGCGGCTACAAGGGCCACAAGCATGGCGGCAAAGCCAGGGTCCATATCGCCCACACCCGCGGCATCTCGTCACCGACGATCAAACGCGAGCTCCGACGGCGAAACGCCATCGAGCCGATCATCGGCCACACCAAATCCGATGGCCTGCTCGAGCGCAATCACCTCGCCGGTGCCACCGGCGATGCCATCAATGCCATCCTGGTCGCCGCCGGACACAATCTGCGGTTGCTCGTCGCATGGCTGACCGCGCTTTTGCGCGCCCTGTTCAGGGCGCTCCTCCCACCGATGCAGCCAGAACTGGCCGCCGCCTGAAAGCACAAACTTCGCTATCGAAATGTCGCCCGTCGAAGCCGGATCGCTCGACGCGACGAAGTCTTTGAAATCGCATTGTTCACGGACGACGAGCTCGGGACATCGCGGCGGCAGCGGCATCGGCGTGATGTTCGACGGCACGACCAGCTCGGCCGACCCGTGCCATCCAGCCTGATCGAGCAAAAGTACCGCATGTGCGCCCGGCGCGACGTGGAAGGCGATTTCCTCCAGGTGCATGCCCATTGCCTCGCTGTTGCACCTGGGCATGCCGATACCGGCGGCCTTGCCTTCAGCGGGACAGATCGCGCCAAAGATCCAGGCCGAAGAGCGGCGCTGATCCTTGGGCGCAGAAGGACGGGTCCCGCGCTTCGCCCAGCGCCGGGTAAGCCTGGTCTGCTGGCCGATGCGAGCTTCATCCTGCCACCACAACTCTACTGGCGTACCTTCGGGGGGGCTCTTGCGGATTTGCGCCAGACGGGCGCTGAACTCATTTTAAAAACGGCAATGTCGTCGGCCCGTTGCCCCCGGTGGCGGGGGCGAGCCGAGAGTTTGCGGTAGCCCATCGTGCGCAACTCATGGCCCAGGGCCTGCTTGCTGATCGACACGTCGAGCTCGTCCCACAGCCATTGGACCAGGTCGATGATGCGCCAGCGTACCACCCCATGCACGGCGGGCATCGGCCCAGTGAAGATGATGTCTTCCAGCGCCCAGCGATGGCGATCATCAAGAATAGTTCTGGGGCCCGGTGCCTTGCGCGTTGCCAGGCCTGCCGCACCGGCCGCGTTGAAGCGCAGGACCCACTCGCGGATGATCTGCAGCGTCACTCTCGCAACCTTTGCGGCCTCGCTCCGGCCGCCGCCGCCCAGGATCGTCGCGATCGCCAGCAGCCGCCGAACCTGCCCCGAATTCAAATCCTCCCGCAACCTGATCGCCGCTGCCATCGCAAACCTCCACGCGTTTGCCATGGTGAATCATGGCAAACGCTCAAGCAAATGCCCCCGAGAGTCGGATTCCACAGGTTCTGGTATTAGGCTGCGGCGGGAATACATAGTCGGGTCATCTTGTTCCTCGAGAATTGCAATGTCAGTGGTTCGCAGAGCCTGTCAGCAGGCTGCCTTACGCATCCACTGCTTCCAACGGCACCGAAAGCGGATCATAGTTGTAGAGCCACCTAGCCCGATCACTGTCCGGATCCTTCTTGGCAAAGGCATCGCGGAATTCCTGATGGCTTTCGAAATGGAACAAGCTGGCATGCTCCGTGCTTTCGTCGACGATGCGCGCGGTGCGGTCGATACGCGCATGCTCATAGGCCTTAAGCGCGTCGGCAATGTCATCGACTGCGTCGAGTGCTCGCATCAGTACGGCGGAATCTTCAATTGCCATGACCGCGCCCTGCGCCATGTAGGGCAGAGTGGGGTGCGCGCTATCGCCGAGTAGCGTGACGCGCGTGGTGCTCCAGTAGTCGAGGCGCGGCCGGTTGTTCAGTGCCCAGCAATAGCAATTATCACGGTCGGCTGCATCGATCATCGTCTGGACGTCCCGATGGAAGCTTGCGAAATCGGCCTTAAGGTCTTCCCATGGAGCCTTGACCGTCCACCCCTCCTCCTTCCACGCCGGCCTTTCGACGCAGCCAACGAAGTTCAGCAGTTTGCCACCGCAGACCCAGTAGACGACCATGTGCTTTTCCGGCCCCATCCAGTTGACAAATATCGGCGGCTGGAAATCGGGCGGCAGATTTTCGGCTGGCACCATGACCCGCCAAGCCACGTTGCCCGTGTAATTGGCCGGCTCGGGCCCGTGCATCTGGCTGCGTACCACCGATTTGATCCCATCGCAGCCGATAAGGATGTCGCCACGGGCGGTGGTGCCGTCCGTAAAGCGCAGGGTAACTCCGCCAGCGTCTTCCGAATAGCTTTCCAGTGCCTGATCGAGGTGGATCGCCGACGGGGACAATTCGCGCACCCGTTCCTCCAGGATGCGCAGGATGTCCGGCCGATAGATCTGCATATAGGGGGCTCCGAACTTCGCTTCGTGCTCGTCGCCCAAGATGATTTGGCTGATGACCTCGCCCGTATCGTGAAGGCGAAATTCGGTCCGCAAGGGGTGCACCGAAACCGCTTCCAACCTTTCGAGCACGCCGAGCTGTCGCAGGACCCGTGTGGCGTTCGCGCTGACCTGAATGCCTGCGCCAACTTCGCCCAGCTCGGGCGCCTGCTCGAAGACATCGACGTCATGACCGGCCTGCAGCAGTAGGCCCGCGACCGTCAGCCCACCAATACCGGCACCAGCTATCAGGATTTTTCTTCGTTTAGCCATTGAACGTCTCCGCTGATAATTCTTCAAGGGCAGTTCTTGTCATAACTGTATTTTCCAGTGCCTACGGTAATTTTCGCCACTGCAGATGTCGCGCACGGCATTAACATCAGCGCTGCGTCTCGCCCGTCAGAACCCGGCGCGTTGTATAGGCGTCAGGTTTGTAAACCCCATAATAATAGTGAGATGTCTGCGTTTTAGCGGAGGGCGGGGGAAAGTCAATACACAGACATCTCACGAATTTTGAATGCGGTATTCCGAATATTGAGGCTCGCCAAATCCATGAAACGCACCGATCCGCTTTGATTGTGGTGCCAGGACGCAACGGGCCGGAAGTGGTGATCATAGTTCGGGACTTGCCCGTTATGCGTTTTCAGCCAGCGATTGGTATCTGCTGACCGATCGACAACTCGATGAACCCAAGACCACTAATCCATTCGGGAACGTCCTGATAAGTTATCAACGCGTTGTCCGTGCCGGACGTGGCGCCCAAGGCGCAGATCCAGCTCTTGATTCCAGCGCACCGTTGCCGCCATCGGTCACGATCGTCTGATCGTCCATAGCGACAAGACTCTCGATTTCGCCCGTTTCCACGAGAGCAATAATCCGCCTGTCGAACAATTCGTTCGCTCCGCCCATGTCCGGCATGCCCACCCAGCGGCTGATCCCGCCAGTTCCAACGATGGTGACACGCTCTGCGCCGGGTCAGGTTTTAACTGCCCGCCGGATGTTCTGTCCGATTCTTTGGGGGGTGTCGTTGTCGGACGCCAAAGAAGAGCGCAGTAGAGAGCAATCCTTCGCAGCCGACGTGCCAAAATAGACTGCGGTGAAGATGCGCCCCGGAAACGTGCCG
>NZ_JACICY010000032.1 GCF_014196055.1 Novosphingobium hassiacum | reverse complement strand
TGCTTGAACTCTTCAGTATGCTTGATCATCTCGTCGATCTCCTGCTGCGAGCTTAAAACGCTCAGGTGACCGGCGCAAAACCGTTACAAGTCCAGCTGGCCCTGTGCGCTCATCTGAAAGTTGATGTCGTCGAACCGGACCGGGCCATAGTAGTCCCGGTTCGCCTCGATCTCCGCCATACCCCATTCGCGATAGGCTTGGCTGAGGTTGAGCGAGCCAGCAGCGTTGGCGCCCTCGTACCAGGTAGCCTGGTTCTCGAGCCGGCTGGCCAGTTCTTCCGCGCGGCGCGCCTCAACCGAGTAGGTCTGCGCTTCGGTCAGCGAGCGGCTGAGGCCTGACGCGCTGGACGAGACCTGCGAGCTCGAACTTGAACTCGTCTGGCGCAAGAAGCCTTCGCGGGTGCTAGACCAGTTTCGGGTGTCTGAGAGCTGCTGGAGCGACCCAACAATGCGGTTGCGGTCCTCGGAGGCGATGCCGACGTCGCTGTCCGTCCAGTTTTCATTTCGGCCGCCTCTCGCTTTCGCGCCGATTTCGGCGATTCCTAGATTACCCCCGACGCCAGCAGTGGCCTCGCCATTGAGAAACCAGGAGACGGTGATGTCGTCGGCAGCACGCCGCGACAGGCCGAACTGGCGTTGCAGGCTGGTGGAGGCATTGTCGACTTCGCTGTAGGCCGTGCCGATGCTGTCGTTGCTGCCTGTGCCGCTGACCGTCTCCGCGGAACGACCCTGGCTGTAGGCGTTGCGGATCTCGTTGAACTGGGTGACGGCCGAACTGGTCGATTGCTGGGCAAGGTTCGAATAAGTCTCGCTCTGGCCGCGGCTCTGGCTTGCCATGGTCGAGAGCCTGCTCGTGAAATCCTGCCCTAGCGTCGGGGTGAACGGGTACTGCGAGTTCGGCACGGTCGCGAATTCTGCCTCGCCAAAGCTCGTTGTCTGCGTGCCAGCTTCGGTGAACCCGCGTGTCTGCGGTGCCCCATAGGCAATGCTCGGGTTAAGCGCCCCTTGGGAAAACTGGCGCGAGAACACCGTCGAATTGTCGAGGTTGCTGTTGCCGAGCGATACGTTGCCCGTACTGGCCTCGCGCGCCGCTTCCTCGGCCGCATTCTGCGACGGGTTGAGGTACGAGGTGGCCTGCCCGGAAATCGCCAGCGCGCCCTTGGCAATGCCGCCTGCAAGGAACGGCACTGAGGCCACGAGATAGCCAGCCAAGAGGCCGATATCGCGGTTGACGTCGGTCATGCCAGCAAAGGTCGCGAGGGAGAGCCCGGTTCCACCGCCAGCGGCCGCGACATCGCTGGCACCCTTGAACATCAGGATCATGTGCAGGATCACGAACAGCGGACCCCAGGCGGCCAGATAAAAGAACCCGGTGACATAGCCCCGCAAGGCTACTGGCCCGGTCTTGGGCATCAGGAACAGCGGGAAGATCACCGGGAACATCGCGTAGAACACGACCGTGAGCACGACATTGAGGATCGGCACCCACTTCATCGCATTCTCGGAGATCGACGCATAGGTCCGCTCGGTCTGGATGTCGGCGCGGGTCTGGGCGAAGACGTCGACACTCGACGTGCCGCTGGCGCCCGCGAACCCGTGCATGGCCTGGTTCATGGCATTGATCGTCAGGACCTGGCGAAAGATGTCGCTCGCGTTCTTCGAGACCCCCGAGAGATATTGGTAAGCGACCGGCAGGTCGGCGAGCAGCTTGGTCTTGGCGAGCGCCGCCGTCTGGCGCGGATAGAGCTGCCGTCCGGCGCTGAGCGCCATGGTGTCGACCAGCCCGGCCCACTGGTTCGATAGAGCGGTATAGGCATCGCGGCAGGTGACGATCGAAGCCGTGACGCTGTCATCGGCCTGCCGCGTCAAAAACTTTTGGGCCCGGGCGGCGCTGCCGGGCGCAATCGTCGCCCAGATGTCGTCGCTCTCCGCCAGCTGCTTCATCGAATAGCGGCCGAGCAGCAGGTCGTAGAACACGCATTGCCGGACATGCTCGTCGAGATTGGAGGCAAATTCGGGATCGGAGATGCGCAATGAGCGCGTCGCCTCCATCAGCCGCGCGCCATAGATCATGCCGTTCTTCGAATAGTTGAGGTCGTCCGGCAGGCCGAAGACGAGCTCGGCCGAGCGCGTGAGATAGTCGCCCACCTGGCTGGTAAAGCTCGCCATGAGCGCGAGACCGAGCGGCACGTTCGCGACATTGGCCGGGGCCAAGCCCGGATTGACCCGGTCCGTTACATGCACGTCCATGCGCGGGACCATTAGGCACATGTAGATCAGCGTCGCGCCGAGAAACCAGTTGAGCCAGGCCCGCCAGTCCTGGTTGAAGGCGAGCACGATGACCGCGAGCGCCAGCCCCATGACCATGGTCACCTGGATCAGGCTCTTATAGCCGCCGGCGCCCGTCCAGCTCGCGACCGCGTTGAGGACATTGACGATGTACTCGCCGCCACCGACCGTGAAGATCTCGATCATGACTTGTCTCGCCTTAAGGGACGATGGAACGGGACTGGAGCGCACGCGACCAGTCGAGCGATGCCGCCATCGATGGCGACATCGAGGCCGCCAGCATGTTCTCGATCATCGCTGTCTTCTCGATGATCTGCATGATCGCCGAGACCTTGGCCTGTCCGACCGCCTGGCGCTGCGCGAGGCTCGAGCGCACCTCGGCGACCTGCGAACGCCAGATCGCGAGCTTGGCCTCATCGGCCGCAATGAAGCTCGCCATCGAGCGGCCGGCCTCGGACACGATCCGGTCGAGCACCGCATAGAGCAGGTCGATGCTCGTGATCTCGGCCAGCGTATCGCGATCATCGGTCGCCATGCCGCGGCCATAGGCGGCCTGGACGGTCAGGATCTTGTAAAGCGGGATTGAGGCAACCTGGAGCAGTTCCTTCTCGGCATCGCCGATGGCGGTATCCGAACGGATCGCCGCGACCATGCTGCCAATGAGCGCTGCCACCCGCGGCCGGATGGCCTTGGCCGAACTCAGGCTCATGTCGCGAAAAGCCGGGTTCAGGCACTGGTCCGGCTCGTCGCAGGCAAACACCCGGACCGTCTGCCCCTGCGTGCCATCGAGCAGCGCTGTCACCAGCGTCGAGGAGGCATCGCCCGCGAAGGGCACGAACTTGCCTGGCTCGTCATCCTTGGACGGCACGTAGATCACCGTGCCGATCAACGTCATCGCATACTCGGCCAGCTCCCGGTCGAAGGTGCCGCCTGGATTGAAGAAGGCCGACTTCTTGAGGACGTGCCAGGTATAGTTGCGCGGTACCGCTGGGTTCACGTCGGCATAGTTCGGACCCGCCCCGGAGTTGGTCGAGCTTCTCTGTCCGCGCGTACCGCAGCCGTGCTTGGCCGCCGCATAGTCGGTGAAGATGCCCTCGCTGTTGCCGATCGCCTCACAGATCGCCTTGTCGGCAAGGTCGCCCTTGGGCCAGATGCCGCCGACCAGCCCCTGGGCCATCTCGCAGGAGTTGATGTTAAGATTGTTCATGAGCTGCGCCTTCTGCGCGAACTCCTGCATGATCTTCGAGCACTCGGGGCAGACCGTGTCGATCGCCAGGCTGAAGGCAAAGCCCACGGCATTGTTCGCAACCGCCTTCAGCAGCGCGACGATCTCGCTCGCGTTGATAAAGCTGAAGCTGCCCGCAAAGATGTCGATGCCGCCGCATCCCGCCCGTGCCCTCGGCAGCTGGAGATTGGCGATGTTGGTCGTTTTCTGCGGAAAGCGCGTCCAGACATTGCCGAGGCTGTAATAGCCCGCCGACTGGCCCTGAAAGGCGCTCGGACCGGTGACATTGGCCGCGCCGCCCATGTCGTCCATGAAGCGGTCCATGCTGTCGCCGACATTGGCTTGAAGCGGGGTTGCAACGAGGCTCGTGGCGGCAAGGACAAGCGCCGCCTTGCGCAGCTTAGAAATCATGGCCGGCTTCCTTTGAGGTCAGGAGAAATATGCGGTCCTGCAGTTCGTCGGCCGACAGGACTCCGTATCCGATGGGGATCGCGCGCTTGGCTTCGCTGTCCCACAGGACCAGCGCTGGCGTGATCTTGGGCTCGAGACCCATCCGCGGCCGCTGCCCGCTCTCGACGGTGTAGTTGGGGAAATGACGCGAGGGTCCGCCATCGGTCGAAATGGCCCGGACCGTAAGGTGCCAGCGATCGGCTACTGCCTTGACGATCGGGCTCATCACCTCGCAGGCACCGCAGGTCTGGGCAAAGAAGTAGAACAGGCCGAAGCGGTCGCCGAGATGCGCCATGACCGTATCTCGCTCGGCCGCCCTGGCATCCTGCCACTGCCGCTTGGCGAGCGTCCCGACCGGGCGCTCGAGCGTGTAGTCGAGGCCCGGATCCTGCCAGATCGCTCGCTGCCAGACGTCGGAGAACAGCGACGCCCGGTCAAGCTGCTCGCGCTGGAACCGGATATAGGCGGTCACGTTCTCGGGCGTCGGCTCGATGATTGCCCGGGCCTTCAGCTCGCGCAAGTTCGTGGTGATCGCGTCGAGTGCGGCGGTGGCGGTTGGCGCTTGGGGTTTCGGCTCGCTGGTCTGCGGCGTCTCAGGCTTGCGGCGCACGCAATAGAACCAGTAACCGAGCCGCCGCTCACCACAGTAGAAGGCGTCGCCGTCATTGACCGATGCGCTCGGCGCTTGGGCAGTTTCCTGCGCTGCCGTTGGGCTTACCTGCCCGAGCACGGCGGCCAGGATGATGGCTGTGAGGCCGGTGAGACGAGCGCTCATTGGCTGCTCCTTTCGTAATAGTCGCGAATCTTCTGCTGGATGAGCTCAGAAGTTTGGAGCTCGTCGGGGAGCCGTGCCGCATCGGTGAACTCGGCATAGACCTCGGAGAAATCCATGCGGCTGAGATCGAGCCGGGCGAACTCGTCGAGCGTGAAGCCGAGGCACTGCTCGGTCTTGGGCTTGTCCCAGGGCTTGGGTAGCTGGGCGCGGCCCTGCTCCTGCAAGATACGGGTCAGCTTGGACTCAAAGCAGCAATAGACCTTCTTCTTGGTCAGGCAGACGCCGAGGAAGCTCGAGGAACAGTAGGTGCCGACGTAGGCGCACAGGCCCTGCGCGTCGCGCTGGTGAAGCAGGATTTCCTCGCGGCCGCAGCCCAGCGCTACCAGCAGCTGAATCCCCGGGATGAGAGGAAAGCCCTTGCCCTTGCAGCAGTTGAGAATTCCGAAGACCTTGGAGGAACAGGTCTCGCGCTCCCCCTTGAACAGGGTCATCGTCGCAGGATCGAACTCGCGCCGCGCCTGGTCCATGGCGCTCAAGGCGACGGCCGCGTCCTTGAACTCGTCGTTGGCCTCGCGGCTGATCGTCTCGCATGAGCCGTCGATGCAGTAGACATCGCCGTCGCAGACATATTGCTGGCCCGAATTCTCGCCCGCCGGCACCGGGCACTCGTAGACCCGCTCAGCGGTAGAACAGGGACTGTCATCGGTCAGGCAGTCTTCGCGCACGAAGCGGCAGCTGCCATTTGCTTCGAGGTCACCGCAATCATTGCCGGCGGTCTTGGCCGAACATGTGTAGTTGCGCTGCCAGGCCCAGCACGGCTGGGTGACCGCAACGCCATCGACAATCCGGGTGACCGGGTCGCTGTCGGTGCAGACTTCGGTGTCGAGCGTGCAATTTGTATCGCCCGCGAGCGGCGAGCACTGGCTCTCGTTCCGCTCGGTGGTTACCACGGTTTCCGTGGTCCTCGTGTAAGCCGTTGCCCCTTCAACCCGCGAAGTGCAGCTCATCAGATCGACGCGCAGGTCCCCATAATTGCAGCCCCAGTAGATCCCGAAATAGGGATCGCACAGGTTGATCGGCCAGGACTGGGTGACCGTGCACTGCGGCGCCGGATAATGATTGCAGGCATAGATGCCGGACGGATCGACCCCGCTGCCTGCAACGCAATAGTAGCCATAGACCTCGCGCGGGGTCGCGTGCGCCTCGAGCGGAATCTGGCAGGAAGCGGCCCTCGTCTCGGCGGTGTAACCGGTGTTGCAGGTCGCCATGTAAGTGCCGACCGAACCGGTTCCTGGCGGCAGGGGCACGCAGTTGCCCTTCGAGCCCGAGACCGACATGCCGCTGGTGTAATCGAGCGGCGTTTCGCTGATCTGTCCCGACCGCGCGAGGATGCTCTTGATCTCCTGGGCTGAGAAGCGCGCGCGATTGTTCATGCTGTCCTCGATCGCGCGGACCGCGGTATTGCTGGACGCGGCACTACGCGCCGCGCCCTCGATCCGGTCAGGATGATCGGCAAGGTCTTCCAAGCCCTGCGTTGCCGCGGGATTGAACCCGGGCACCCGCGAAGCGTCAGGCGTGGTCGTTGCCGCGCCCTTCACGCGATCGATCATCGTGTTCCCGAAGGCTTTGCCGTCAGCCTTCGCGTCGCCGGTCGTTTGAGCCGAAGCGGGCTGGAGAATTCCTGCCAGAAGAAGCACGGCCCCGATCAGTCTAAGGCAGTGTTTCATTGAACCTCTCCCTGTTCGAGGCGGGCGAGATGCAGGCGAGCGAGCGCGGCACCCGGACCATCCCCGTCGCGGAAGGTTTCGAGGACCTGACCGACCGTGACATTGCCGGTCAGCCGATCATGGGGCGGCGCAACGTCGCGGCAGTCGAAGCCGTCGCAGGGCGAAAAGTCGCTGCCCACCATCACGAAGCTCGGTGCGGCCTCGATGTGAAAGGCGCGGAACAGGCGCGGGTCGATCCCGAGCGCCTGGGGTGCATCTTCGTTTTGCCAGATCGCGGCCAGCATCGCCTTGAACCGGGCGGAATCGCCCGCAGGAAAGCCGCGCAGCACGGTAACGCCGCCGGCCCGGCCCATGTCGCGTACCAGCGCCTTCAACGCCTCGGACGGCATCGACAGGCTGGCAAAGGCGATGAAACGCGGCCCTTGTCCGAGCGGAGACTTCTCCGCCTCGGCCCGCTCACGCACCATCGCATCGAAATCGAGCGCGTCGGCACTCTTTGCCGCTGGCGGCAGGCTGTCGGCGTACCGGGCACCCGCCGCCTGTGCCTGGACCTGGGTTTGCAGGGCGTCATCGTGCACGGCCTCGGCACGGGTGCGGACCGTGGCCGCGAGCGCATCGGCGTCTTGTGCGTGCACAGCTGAGCGGGCGCGAATGGCGTCGAGATCGATGCCTTCTGGCGCGCTCTGGGCAAGCGCAAAGCCCGCCAGCGAAAGACCTAGCCCAAGGGGGATAAGGAGAAGTGTCCGGTTCATAGCGCGCAGCAGTTCCGCTTGCGCCAGACGAGGTAGCCCATGTCCTCGCCGATCGCGGGGATGACCTGTCCAGCCGATTGAAAGGTGGTGGCGGCGCCGATCGGGGGGCAGGCATAGCGCCCCTTGGTCGCCGGGTTCGGATTGGTGGCCTGGAAGCGGTATTGCTGCTTGCGCATCACCGGCATCAGGTACTTGCCGCAAAGGCCCTTGCCGCCCATCGTGCCCCAGGCGACGAGCTCGCGGTGAAGCTTGTAGGCGAAGCGCGAAAGCACGAGCCGCGAGGCCTGCACGTGGCCAATCGAGGCCGAGACATTGCCGTTCATCGGGTACATCGAGCCCTGGCAGCCCGCGCACCAGAACATCTCGTCGACCGGCAGATGGACCGTCGAGGACACGCAGTCAGCGGCGCAAGCAGCCAGCGCCAGCGGGTTGGCGAAGAGCACGGCTTCGGGGTTGATGATCGCGGTGAGCTCGCTGTCCTGCCAGAGCGGATCGATCTCGGAGATGTAGAGGATGTCGATCGAGCCGGACTCAAGGCACAGGAAATCGGTGACGATCTCCATCCAGTAGATCAGCGGGTAAGCGTACCAGTGAACATGCCAGCTCGAATAATTCTGGCTCGCCCCGCCAATCGCCGAGGGACCCTTGATCGAACGGAACCCGATGTCGAAGCCGGGATCGAGTTTCATCCCGCCGAGATTGACGAAGCACCACGGCTTCATGCTGACATCGGCAAGCCGGACGGGCTCCCAGAAGCCCATGGCAATGCCAGGCCGCAGACCACACAGGCACAGCGGCAAGGCCGGGTTTGCGGGATCGGGGCGGTTCGACGGCCAAATCTTGAGCCCGCCGATCGATATCGGGAACAGGCACGACCAGCAGATGTCGGTGATCGGATTGACGAAGCTGCCGGTACAGCGGCCCGGGCCGGCCGAAGCTTCGGCCGGGCTGGTCATGACCAGGCTGAGAGCTCCCAGCGCCGTCGTCGCAAGGTTTCGAAGGAAATTCATGGCCGAACTCCCGGTTTGCGGGGCAGGACGATCTCGCTGACGTCGAGGAGCCGTCCTAGCTGGCGCACGCGCGCCGGCACGGACTTGATCCCGAAATGTCCGATCAGCTTGCCTCCCTGGTCGAAGTAGAAGCGCCGTTGCCGCGCCTTCATCAGCTCGAGCGGCGCGCCGCGCACGAGGATGAGCTTGGCGCCAGGCGACTGGCTGATCGCCCAGGCAAGCTGGTCGGGATCGTCGCCGTCGAAGAACAGCAGCTCAGCGCGCAGCGGCACACTGTCGAGCGGGTTCACGCGGGTTCCCCGGGCGTGAATGAGCTCGCCCTTTGCGCCGCGAATGTCGGTCTCGAGCGTGATCGTCGGGTCGAAGGCCCAGCGCCGGGCGGTGTCGGCCCGCGTGAGGCCTGCCACCGGCTCCGGCCGGTTGACCCGGGCGACCGTGCGCTGCTTCAACTCGTCATTGCGCCGCTGCGTCTCGCCAGACTTTTCCATGGCGGTAAGCCGCGCGTGGATCTGCTCGAGGAGATCGCGCTCGATCACGGAAAACACGGCACCATGCTGACCATAATCGCGGGCCTCGACCTGGCTGGTGATGGCAAGACCAAGCGGCAAGAGAAGAGCGCGCCTCACAGGATCGCCCTCCCGCTGCCCAGGATATGGCCGCGGCAGGCCAAGCCCACCTCGCCGTAGCGGCTGTCGAGGCCGCGCGGATGGTCGCTGCCAACGTAATAGCAGCTGCGCGGGATCACGCCCTGCGGTCCCGGGCTCAGCCTGAAGCCGAGCCGGGTCTGCGCAAGACGCGTCGCGACCGGGTGTCCGTTGATCAGGACTTGCCGGCCTGCGTGGGTCACAACGTCACCCGGCACACCCAGCACGCGCTTGCCGAAGAGGTGCGGGCCTTTGCCGAAGTGCTTCTCCAAAAGCGGCGAGGCCGGCGGTTCGAAGAAGATCAGACTGCCGCGCGCGATTGGCGCCGACTTGTCGAGCCAGAATGCCCAGTTGGGTAGGCTCGGGCTCGCGTTGATCAGGAAAGCGTGGTCCTGGCCGAAGGCGGCCAGCGGCGCCCAGGCGAACGGCAAGGCGACGATTCCGGTGAGCAAGAGCGGACGCCTGGCTCGGCTGAGGAGGCGAGCGATGGCACGGGTCATGGCCGCTTCTCCCGGCCAAGCCGTGCGGCAATGCGCCGCTCGAGTTCGGCAGTGGCATCGGGCACGTCGCCGGCAACGACCGCCTCGGCGACCAGCACCACCCGGCCATTGCCGCCCATCTCCTGCACCGCCGCTTCGGCCGCCTTGAGGTAGGCAAGCGTGCGTGCCTGGCCCGCTTCCGGATCCTGGCGCTCACGCGCCTCGGCGTCGACGAAGCGCGCGATGGTCTCGGACATGCGTACGGTGACGATCTGCTCGCGGGGCTTCACCAGTTCACGGCTGACCCAAGCGCCCCAGAGCAGGAGGCAGACGGTGAGGAGAACCCCGCCGAGCCGCAGCGCGAGCGGGCGATTAAAAGATTGTAATAGGGGCGCGTCAGCCATTGTCGGTCTCCTTGAGGAAGGCCGGAGCAAGCGCTGTGTCGAGGCGCTTCAGGAACCGCGGCGCTCGCACGAGCAGCACGCCCAGCGAAATCGCGAGAAAGACGCCCTGCAGGTCCTGCGAGAAGGCGATCCGCCGGATCGCGCTGGCTTCGCGGTAGTGGTCCGCCAAGTTGCCGAGCTGCGCGAACAGCAGGGCCATGTCCCAGCCTGCCAGGAACAGGAAGGCGAACAGCGGCAGGCCCAGCACGATGAGCAGGCTCGAGACCGCGAAACGTGACACCTCGATGAGGACGAAGCAGGTGCCCTGCAGGAACGGGAGCAACCGCATCGGCGGCGACCACACACCGATGTGATCGAACGGGGTTTGATGGAAGACCATCAGCGGTCTCCCAGCGGCAGACCGGCGACCGTACGGATCGCGTCGGCGAGCGGCATGCCCCGCGCCTCGAGCGCCTGGATTGCCGCATAGGTATTGGGGTCGGAGGAGAAGATCGTTGCCGAGAGCGGATCGAGCACGAGGCGGCCGATCGCTTCAGTCTCAGGACCCTTGATGAAGATCTCGGAATATTCCGCGCCCGAGCGCTTCAATGAGCGGATCAGGGTCTCCGTACGATCGTCCATGTCGAGCCGGGCGCTCTGCCTGGACTTGTAACGGTTTTGCGCCGGTCACCTGAGCGTTTTAAGCTCGCAGCAGGAGATCGACGAGATGATCAAGCATACTGAAGAGTTCAAGCA
>NZ_JACICY010000031.1 GCF_014196055.1 Novosphingobium hassiacum | reverse complement strand
TGAAATTGCCACTGGACGGGTTTCGACCATTACGCACGCAAAACCGCCAATCAGAGGCTTAGCGTACGTTTACGACCAGATTCTGCGATGCCCCCGCAACGGCCAGGCAGCCGGTTCCATCCGCGACGCGCTGGGCGCGGCGTTCGGCTCGTTCGACCGCTGGGAAGCCGACTTCCGCCGTACCGGGATGAGCCTTGCCGGCGGATCGGGCTGGTGCGTGCTCGTCTACAATCTCCACACGCGCTCGCTGCACAACCATTGGGCGTGGGATCATATGCACGGTGCGATTGCCGGCGTGCCGCTGCTCGCGCTCGATATGTACGAGCACAGTTTCCACATGGATTACGGCACCGCCGCCGCCAAATATGTCGACGCCTTCTTCCGCAACATCGACTGGGAAGTGGTCGACCGGCGCTATGCCGCGGCTTTGCGCGGCGGCGGCTGAACCCGACCGCCGTGGCTTAACACCCACTGCTGCGCGACACCTGAGTTCGCGACCACAAAGGGGACAGGTCCGATGGGGAGATGCAACAATGACATCCGGCCCGAACATCGCTCTTCTTTGGCGTGGGCAAGCAGCCGAGTGGACGCATCGCTTTCATGAAGCCCGGCAGTGGCCGATAATGCAGGCCTTGCGGGCGCTCGGGGCGACCGCAAGGCCTGTACTGTACAGGGACGAGGCGGTTCGCGAGATTCGGGACGAGCTGCTGTCGTGCGACGCAGTGCTGGTCTGGGTGAATCCGTTGGACATTTCAGGCGACCGCTCGCAGCTCGATCCAATGCTGCGCGAAGTCGCGGGGTGCGGCGTTGTCGTCAGCGCGCATCCTGACGTGATCGCCAAAATCGGCGTCAAGGAAGTGCTCTACACAACGCGCTCCATGGAATGGGGCAGCGATGTCGATCGATACGTGGACGCTGAAGGCCTTCGCGCTCGTTTCCCCGAACATCTTGCCGCAGGCCCGCGCGTGCTGAAGCCGAACTACGGCAACGGCGGCAGGAATGTATGGCGTGTCCAACTAGACGAAGCGGGAAACGCTCCGGCTTTGAAAACGTCGGTGAAAGTTCAAGAGGCCCGCCAAGGAAGCAAATCGGAGCGCATCAGCCTAGCCGAGTGCTTGGAAAGGTGGGTGCCGTTTCTAAACGACGGCGGCGTGCTGATCGATCAGGCTTATCAGCCGCAGTCGTCCGAGGGCATGGTCCGCTGCTACGTGTGCGGGCACCGAGTGGTTGGCTTTGGGCACAACCTGATCACTGCGCTGATGACGCCAACGGCCATTGATACAACGTCGTCAACCCCACAGCCGATGGGCCGCGCCATGTTCGGACCGGAGGTGACGCGCTTCGCAGCCTTACGGAAAGCGATGGAGGATCGCTGGATTCCAGAGATGCAAAGGTTGCTGTCGATCGCCGACCACGATCTTCCGCTTCTTTGGGACGCCGACTTCCTATTTCGCCCTGGTGAAGCCATCAGCGATGGCTCCTATGCGCTTTGCGAGATCAATGCTAGTTCGGTTGCACCATTTCCGCCAAGCGCCGTCCAGCCAGTCGCCGCAGCGGCAATCGGTCGCGCTCTTGCCATTCGTTTGACGAAGGAGACCTCCAATCCTCATTGATATGATTCAAGCAATTCAAGAGACGTGACATTGGTCGTATCAATCAGACAAGCCTAAGGGTGAGCGAGGCTGGGTGAAACCGGCTCAGGTGGCAGCGCGGAGATACTGGTAGAGGGTTTCGCGACTGATCCCCAGGTCACGGGCGATGACGGCCTTGCGCTCGCCGTCATCAACACGGCGGTGCAGCTCGGCGACCATTTCGTCGGAGAGGGAACGTTTCCGCCCGCGATAAGCACCGCGTTGTCTGGCGACCGCAATGCCTTCGCGCTGCCGCTCCCGGATCAGGGCGCGCTCGAATTCGGCGAACGCACCCATGACCGAGAGCATCAGGTTGGCCATCGGGGAATCCTCGCCCGAGAAGGCCAGGCTTTCCTTCACGAACTCGATCCGGACGCCTCTTTTGGTGAGGGACTGAACCAGTTTGCGCAGATCGTCGAGATTACGCGCCAATCGATCCATGCTGTGGACCACGACGGTGTCACCCTCGCGGGCGAAGGCGAGCATGGCATCGAGTTCGGGGCGGTTGATGTCCTTGCCCGATGCCTTGTCGGTGAAAATCCGGTCGAGCGACTGCCCGTCCAACTGGCGATCGACATTCTGATCGAATGTGCTCACCCGGACGTAACCGATCCTCTGGCCTTTCATCGCCGCCTCCGGTCAAAATGTCAGGTTGAATTCTATGACACGGCGGAACATGCGTCAATAAATGCTTGCCATAACCCTATCCTGACAGAAACCGCCGCTGCATCCTGACGTCCGGTTAGGCTATACTCCAGATTGACGCTAGCCTGTCGCTCTCGACTCGGGATGGAGGCAGGATGGCGCGGCGGCGATTATTGACCGGAGAAGAAAGGCGTCGCCTGTTCGATATCCCCCATGACGAAACCGCGATCGTCGGCCACTATACCCTTGCCGCCGAGGATCTCGAACTGGTCGGTCGCCGCTATCGCCCTGCCAACCGCCTCGGTCTGGCAACGCAGATCGCGCTTATGCGGCATCCCGGCTTCGGTTTGCAGCCCGACGTCGACGTCCCCGATGCGGTCCTTCACTATCTCGCCGCCCAGCTCTTCGTCGATGTTGATGCGTTCGCCGACTATGGCCAGCGCGCGCAAACACGTAACGATCATGCCGACATTGCGGCACGGCATCTGGGGCTACACCCTTTTCGGCGAGGGGATATACCGCTCGCGCTCGATCTCGCCGCAAGAGCTGCGGAGCGGACCGATCGGGGCGAACCTATTGTCCGCGCATTGATGGAGGGGCTGAAGCAGGAACGCTTCATTCTTCCATCGGCAGACACGCTCGAACGTGCGGGCCTCGCCGGCAGGGCACGCGCCCGCAAAGCCGCGGCGGCGCTCATTGTCGAAAGCCTGGGTCATGCCGAACTGGCGCGGATCGATGATCTGATCGTCAACAACAGCGACTTCGGCATGACGCCGCTGGCCTGGCTGCGCAATTTCGAGGAAGCGCCCACCACGGCGAACATCAACGGGCTGCTGGAACGGCTACGCTATGTGCGCGGAATCGGCATCGACCCGGCGATCGGCGCGAAAATCCCCGACTTCCGGTTCGCGCAGTTCATGCGCGAAGGTGGCGTTGCGCCGGCGTTCCTGCTCTCCGATTATAGCCTTAACAGGCGCCGCGCGACGCTGATCGCGGCGGTCATCGACCTCGATGCCAGGCTCGCCGATGGTGCGATCCAGATGTTCGACAGGCTTGTCGGAAGCCTGTTCACACGGGCGCGGCGCGGGCGGGAAAGGCGCTATCAGGACAGCATCCGCTCGGTCGGCGAACTTATGCGGCTGTTCGGCGCGACGATCGCCGCGCTGGGAGAGGCGGTCGAACATGGCGGTAATCCGCTCGAACTGATCGACGAAGCGGTAGGCTGGCACAGACTGGTCGCAGCCAAATCGCAGGTCGATGCGCTGGCCGAGCTGGCGGGCGAAGATGCGCTTGTCGCGGCGACTGGTCGCTATGCGACGCTGCGGCGGTTCAGCCCGGCTTTCCTCGATACATTCACGTTCAAGGCATCGGGGAGCGGATCGCAACTGGTCAAGGCCATCGAGGTCATCCGCGATACCAATGCCCGCAAGGCCCGCAGCCTGCCCGAGGGCGTTCCGCTCCCATTCGCCAACCGGCAGTGGAAGCGCCTCATCACCGAAGGTGGCCAGGTCGATCGCCGGCGATACGAGACGGCCATCATGGCCACGCTGCGCGATCGGTTGCGCGCCGGCGACATATGGGTCGAAGGAACCCGCAATTATCGCCGCTTCGACACCTATTTGCTGAGTCGACGCGATGCCGATAAGGTGGCCGACAGCCTGCCATTCCAGACCGATGCGGCCGCCTATCTGGAGGAGCGGGCAAGGACGCTCGACTGGCGGCTGCGCCGTTTCGCCAAGCAACTCAAGGCGAACAGGCTCGCGGGCGTGGCGCTCGAACGCGACCGGCTCAAGCTGCAACCCATGCCGGCGATCACTCCACCCGAGGCGGAGGCTCTCGATCGCAGGCTCGACGCCTTGCTTCCGCGCGTGCGGATCACCGAACTCCTGGTCGAGGTGGCCGAGCGCACCGGGTTCCTGAGCGCATTTCGCGATCTTCGGTCCGGCAAGGAGCATGACAACCCGCACGCGATCCTCGCCGCCATTCTCGCTGATGGATCGAATCTGGGTCTAGAGCGCATGGCCAACGCCAGCGACGGGGTGAGCTACGCCCAGCTTGCCTGGACCCACAACTGGTATTTGTCGCCCGAAAACTATCAGGCCGCGTTGGGGATGATCGTTGCCGCGCACCATGATCTTCCTTTCACGCGCCATTGGGGAGCCGGCACTAGTTCATCCTCCGATGGGCAGTTCTTCCGCTCGGGCCGCAACCGATCGGCGGCGGCCGACATCAATGCGAAATATGGCAGCGAGCCGGGCCTGAAGATCTACTCCCACCTGTCCGATCATTTTGCCTCGTTCGGATCGCGGATCATGTCGGCCACCGCCGGCGAGGCCCCCTACGTGCTGGATGGCCTGATGCTCGGCGCCGGCGCGCTACCGCTGCATGAGCATTACACTGATACCGGCGGCGCGACGGACCATGTCTTTGCCCTTTGCCATCTTCTCGGCTTCCGGTTCGTGCCCCGTCTGCGCGACATCGCCGACCGGAAACTCGGCTCGATCGCCGCGCCTTCGACCTACAAAGGCATCGAAAGCCTCATGGGCCGCACGATCAAGACGGCGGCGATCGAAGCCGATTGGGATGACATCGTCAGGATCGTCGCCTCCATTAAGGAAGGAGCCGTTGCGCCCTCCGCGATCCTGCGCAAGCTGGCCGCCTACAAGCGCCAGAACAGGCTGGATTTTGCGCTGGCCGAACTCGGCCGCATCGAGCGGACGCTATTTGCGCTCGACTGGCTTGAACAGCCCGACTTGCGTCGCGCCTGCCAGGCCGGCCTCAATAAAGGCGAAGCACGTCATACCCTTGCCGCCGCGATCTACACCAACCGACAGGGGCGGTTCACCGATCGCTCGATCGAGAATCAGGAATATCGGGCATCGGGCCTCAATCTGCTGATCGCGGCGATTTCTTACTGGAACACCGTCTATATGGACAGGGCCGCCCAGCATCTCCAATCATCCGGCGGCACCTTCGATGATGCGCTGCTTGCCCATCTCTCGCCGATGGGCTGGGTGCATATCAGTTTGACCGGCGACTATCTGTGGCAAAGGGCAAACCGGCTCTCCCCTGGCGAGTTCCGCACCCTCAACGATCCCATGGCCCGCCTCAAACTCGTGGCATAGCCAGTGTTCTCATTATGTCCGCCAAATCGTTGTCTGGCGCACAAACCTTGAGGTGACGCCCAAGACGGCCGCGCCGGGATATGACGTTTACGCGCTCTATGACGAATGGGTGTCGTGGTGGCACGACATGGGCAAGCCGGAGCTGAAAAGCCCCGCCGGGGCGTTCCTCGGATTCTGCAAGAAGCGGCACCAACGCAAGCCGCTGCGCTGATTCATCCTATGCGGGCATGTTTACTTGCCCGCATGTTTGCATGTGAACATGCGGGCGTATGGCCGTTGCGGCGCAAGGTTTTCCCGATCAGCCGAAGGTGAAAAACGTGGGCCGCGACGAACACGCTTCCAATGAATATCAGGGACGGGAACAACATTCCCTCCTGGCCGGGCCTTGGTGTCAGGGTCATCGCTACAACATTGAACAGCGCCAGCGTGCAAATCGCCAGAAAGGGAGTAAGGCTAAAAACGAAAGCGCGAGGAGCGGTTCGGACTACTGATCTGGAAAGAGGTTCGGAGCGAGTAAGGAGCCATTGCATCGGCAGCTCCTTTTCCTGCCGAAAGCGGGCATTTGCCCGGATAGACAATCCGATCATCACCAGTGCGAAGATGGCGGACACGATCAGCACGGCCATGAACATTTCCCCAACGCCAAATGTTTGCATGTGAACATGCTCACTTGCCTACAGGGCTTTCCCCCATCTTGCGCAGCCAGTCGTTGAACGCCTCGGCCATTGCGTCCTGTAGGCTCATCCCGTTCTTGCGGGCGGTCATGTGCATGGCGAAGGACATTTCCGGGCTGAAATAGCCCGTCATGGCCTTCTTGCCCTGACGGCTCGGCGCAACCGTGCTGCTGCTCGATCCGCTGCCGGTGCCGGTGCTGCTGGCGATTGGCGCGGCCGCCCTGCCCTCTGGCTCGGCCGTCGCCGGTGACGGCGCGGGATCGCGGCCCCGCAATGCAAGCAATGATCCTTTCCGGCTGCTCATGCGCTGGCCCTCCGCTTCCTAGATGCTTGCATGTTTACATGCTCGCATGTCCACTTGTAAAGCTGGCGCACCTCGTCGGCCGCCTTGCCGTCCGGCTCCACCTCCATCGCGGTCTTGCCCTCGGCCGCCGCGTGGCGGAAGGCGGCGCGATCCGCGATATGGTGGGGGCAGGCGTCCAGCCCATAATCCTGCACGAGCTGCGCCGCTTCCTCATACATGCGCGGCGCGGTCGGGCTTCCCGCCGTGAAGATCACGAAAGCGGGCTTGCCGCGCATCTTCACCAGGCTGGCGGTCGTCTTGATCGCGGCTAGGTCGAACGCGCTCGGCCGACAAGGGATCAATACCAGGTCGGCCGCCTCGACGGCGGCGCTGGCCGCGCTGTCGGCATGGGGCGGGGTGTCGATCACGATGAACGCCGCGCCCTGGGCCGTCGCCTGCTCGATCTTGGCGGCGAGGCGAGGGGGGGCGCTGTCGATCACGACCGGGGGGGCGTCCTGTCGCCATGCCGCCCATTGGCTCGCCGTCGCCTGCGGGTCCAGGTCGATCACCAGCGCGGTAGCGCCGGAATCCTCGGCGGCGGCGGCCAGGTGCAGGGCGAGGGTGGTCTTGCCCGCGCCGCCCTTCTGGCTGATGATCGCAATTGTTGGCATGTGAATATCCTTACATGACCGCATGTTTGCATGTGGTCATATCGCAAGCGGCGGCTGAATGAAAGAGGGAAGGGGCTATCAGGATTTGGGTCTTGAAAATAATGCAACTCTGCATTACCTTGGTCTGATATGGAGGTAATGACCATGACGACATTAAGCGTAACCGCGCGGGGCCAGGTGACGTTTCGGAAGGATATTCTGAAACATCTCGGCATCCAGCCCGGCGGCAAAAT
Organism: Novosphingobium hassiacum; assembly: GCF_014196055.1. GTDB lineage: Bacteria > Pseudomonadota > Alphaproteobacteria > Sphingomonadales > Sphingomonadaceae > Novosphingobium > Novosphingobium hassiacum. The sequence continues at coordinate 3,260 of NZ_JACICY010000031.1, read as the reverse complement.
CAGGCTCGACCTGCTGCCCGATGGCAGAGCGGAACTGAAAGCGGACCAGCCAAAGGGTTCGTGGCGGGCGCTGCATGGGATGTTCAAGGGGAAGGGCGACGCTCCCCGGTTCACGATTGAGGAAATCAACGACGCTATCGCGGAAGCGGGCGCTGCTGCTGGCGTGGCCGGTCTGGACGATAAATGAAGATCACGGCCGACACGAACGTCTTGCTGCGCCTGGTGCTGGCGGACGACGAAGCGCAGGGCCTCGCCGCCGTCGAGGCGATGGAAAGCGCAAACCACGTTGCGATCAGCGTGCATTCGCTATGCGAACTCGCCTGGGTTCTGGAACGGCTCTACAAGAAAACCCGGCCCGAAATTGCCGCCGCGCTCCGGGGCGTAATCGAAGCGGAGAATGTCGTCGTCAATCGCCCTGCGGTGGAAGCGGGCCTGGCTATCCTCGATGCGGGCGGCGACTTCGCGGACGGGGTAATCGCCTTTGACGGCCGATTCCACGGCGGGGAGACGTTCGTGTCTTTCGACAAAACGGCGGTCAAACTGCTGAAAGGGCAGGGGGCCGCCGCCCTGCTGCTGAAATAGCCATCCGCGCGATATTCATCTGGCATGGGGAAAGCACCGGCAACGCCGGTGTTCCCGTCACGATCTGGCGACGATCGAGCTGACGGAGCGAGGCAGGGGACAGGCACGGCATGTCGCGGCGAGCTGGGCCGAAGCGCCGACGATCGCGCTCTTCCCGGCGAGCCGGCGGCGATCAGCAACGAGCAGTGGGTTGAGCTTCAATGAGATGGGAACGTCTGGCACCTACGCCAAAGCCCATTTACTCCGTAAATCCCCCGCCACATAATTCGCAAATTATTAATTGAGATGCTTAATGATGCCCACAATTTCTCTCGGGAAGGGGCATCATGATCAATTCCGTCTCCAACACGTCTTTTCTGAAGCAGAGTGCTGTATCGTACTCAGTGGCTGCGAAAGACAGCTCGTTCGCGCAGACCCTGGCATCATCAACGTCAAGTGGGACCAAGGTAACGATTTCTGATGCCGCCAAGGCCAAGGCAAACACTGCGGACTTCGATTTCGACTTTAACTACTCTGTGAATCACACCCATGAAGAATACCAGACTTACTTATCTGAGGGGGCAAAGAACGTCAGTCAGCAGCAAGGCTTGCCTGAAGGGCAATATGACTTCAGCAGGATGAGTGCCAAACAAGCGATGGTGGTAATGAACGACGCCATCGTCAATCGTGGCGTGAGCCTGGACGATATAGGTGTTTTGCCAGGATTTTCGTCGGACAATATGACCTGGCAGGGTGGAAAAGCCGTATATTCCGATACGCCTATGGATGCTTTTTCCCACGTTCTAAGCCAGAAAATTTCGAAAGACGGGGAAGTGTTTGGCATCTCCAAAGAGACGCTCGCGTGGATGACCAGTGTCCAGAGCGGGCAGCTATCGCCATCGGTGAATACTGCCATTTTTGATGTGATTGGTACATCGCCAAACTCAAACAGGCACTTATCCTAGTGGATTGATTCCAACGTTTGGTGCCCGCGACGGACAGCGGCGATGATTTCGTCAGGATCGGCTTTCCAGATGAACGGTTTGGGATCGCCATTATGTTCGCAGATAAAGCGATTGATGGCGGCCTGCAGATCGACGACCGAATGGAACACGCCATTTTTCAGACGCCTGCGGGTCAGCTTGGCAAAGAACCCCTCGACGGCATTGAGCCATGAGCAGGACGTCGGGACAAAGTGGAAGGCCCATCGCGGATGCCTGTCCAGCCATGCTCTGACTTTTGGCTGCTTGTGGGTGGCGTAGTTGTCCAAGATGACGTGGATTGCCTTGTCCTTGGGCATCTCGGCCTCGATGGCATTGAGAAAGCGGATGAACTCCTGATGCCGGTGCCGCTGCATGTTGCGGCCGATCACCGATCCGTCGAGAATATTGAGCGCGGCAAACAGGGTCGTGGTCCCGTTGCGCTTGTAGTCGTGGGTCATTGTTGCGCCGCGGCCGCGCTTCAGCGGGAGGCCGGGCTGGGTGCGGTCGAGCGCCTGGATCTGGCTCTTCTCGTCGACCGACAGCACGATGGCGTGGGCCGGCGGCGAGACATAGAGCCCGACAACATCGTGCAGCTTTTCGGCAAATGCCTTGTCGTTGGACAGTTTGAAGCTGCGCCAGCGATGGGGTGCAAGACCATGATCATGCCAGATCTTCACCACAGAAGAAGCCGCGATGCCCACGGCTTTGGCCATCGCCCGCACCGTCCAGTGGGTGGCCTCATGGTCTGGCGACGCCAGCGTCAGCTTGACGACTTTGTCGACCACCGCCTTATCGAGAGGGGCGATCCCCGGCGGCCGGCTCTTGTCCCTGAGCAGGCCATCGACGCCCTCAGCCATGAAGCGCTCCTGCCAGCGCCACACGCATGGCTTGGATTTTCCCGTCGCCGCCATGATCGCCTGCGTGCCAAGACCCTTTGCCGTCGCCAGAATGATCCGGGCTCGCCAAACATGTTTCTGAGGAGAACCACGCGCGGCGACGATCGCCTCAAGCCGTTTCGTGTCCTCCGATGTGACCTCAATATGGATACCGGTGCGCATGCCTCCGTCTCGCATGCAAACTCGCAGGTGGGAATCCCAAAACTGGAATCATCCGTCTCGATCAATCCACTAGCTCATAGCAATTCGGCCTCAGGGCTGTAACCCTGAGGCCGAAACGTTGTCAAAAATGAACAGCGATCACAAAATATTGATCGTATCAGTAATCCAGTTGAACGGAGAAAATGCATTCTGAGTGGAAACAGAAAATAGGCCGCCAGATTGGCCATCCAGAGAAAACTCTTTATCGTAGCCGATATAAATATTACCTGGATTGCACGTGCGCGTGGGTGCCGCAGCAGTTCCGCAAAGCGGAATGGTGTTTACTACGGTATTCGAAATCAGTGTTCCATTCAATTTCACTGTATGGACAGATTTACCGTAGCCGATCTCCCGCACAACCACGCGAAGCTGCGTCCCTCCATGATCCCGAACGGTCGCGCTTTGATACTCGCTAATGGGCTCAACGCCTTGATCCGTTGATTTGACCTCAAAAATCATCACCTTGGTCAGCGGCGGCGCAGACTGCGCTTGCGCCGCGCTCGTGATCAGCGACAAAGCAACGGCTGAGAGCCTGATCCGAAACTAAGTTGAGTGGTATCAGTGGGTTAGCTTGACGCGAGCCCAAGTCGTTGATTCAGGTGGTTTTGCGAAGACTACC
>NZ_JACICY010000030.1 GCF_014196055.1 Novosphingobium hassiacum | reverse complement strand
GCTTGAACTCTTCAGTATGCTTGATCATCTCGTCGATCTCCTGCTGCGAGCTTAAAACGCTCAGGTGACCGGCGCAAAACCGTTACAAGTCCATGGTTCGTTCCGTCAGGTTCGAGTGTTGCAACCCAAACCTATCCGGAAATCACGGTGACCACCTCAACCCTCAGCCACACCACGCACTGGGACACCATCAGAGGTAGCCTCGTTACTCACTCATATTGCGATGTTGACTGTCTTGATTTCAGTGTGCCCCTCGACTCCAAGGCTCCCGCCTTCGCGACCGATACCAGACTGATTGTAGCCCCCGAAAGGCAAGCCTTCATTTCCAGCGCCGCGCGCTCCGTTTACGCTGATGGAACCGGCCCGAATGCTGCGCGCCATCCGGTGAACCACGGAAACGTCGCGCGTCCAGAGATAGGCGGCCAGTCCGTAATCAGAGGCGTTCGCCAGCTTGATCACTTCATCAAGGCCGCCATCGTCATCGAACGCCGACACACATAAGACTGGCCCGAAAATTTCCTCCTGCATGGCGCTTGCATCCACCTTGAGGCCACCCAGAACCATGGCGGGGTGGAAGTATCCCCTGCCGACGGTATCGCCACCTTCAGCGACGATTTCGGCGCCCGCCTTGCGCGCGCCATCGACATAGGCTTCCACCCGAGCGAGTTGCGCTGCGGAGATGAGTGGTCCCATATCCGTTCCAACCTCCAAGGGATCCCCGATCCTGACGGACTTGGCGACCCGCGCCATTTCAGCAACGACACGATCGTAAATCTTGCGATGAGCGAACACGCGAGTACCTGCCGCACAAAACTGGCCTGACTTGAAGAATATTCCGGCTACAGTTGCCCGCGCCGCCGCTTCCACATCGGCGTCGGGGAAAATGATGATCGGCGATTTCCCACCCAATTCTAGTGTCACTCGCTTCAGGCGGTCAGCACTGGCGGCCAAGATTGATTTGCCCACGCGGGTGGAGCCGGTGAACGAAATCTTATTTACGTCGCGATGGTTTACTAGTGCCTGTCCCACGTCAGCGCCGAAACCCGTAACGATGTTGATAACGCCGTCAGGAAAACCGACCTCCATGGCCAGCTCACCCAGGCGCAGTGCTGTGAAGGGCGTCAGTTCCGACGGCTTGAGGACGATCGTACAGCCGGCGGCGACCGCCGGTGCTATCTTTCCGACAGCCATGATTAAAGGCGCGTTCCAGGGTGTTATCGCGCCGACCACGCCGACCGGTTCTCGCATCGAATAGGAAAAGAGTTCGCCATGTGTTGGTGCAAGGGGCACCATCCCGCCGATCTTGTTTGTCCAGCCGGCATTGTACCGAAGGCGTTCGGCGGCCACTCTAACGTCAAATTGACGGTTGGATTCGAATGGGTTTCCGCCGTTGAGACTTTCCAACGTCGCCAGTTCGTCGGAATGTCCATCAATGGCGTCCGCCAGCTTCCATATCAATCTGGCGCGTTCTCCTGCCGTCATCCTGGGCCAGGGGCCATCCTCGAATGCTCTGCGCGCCGCTATGACCGCAGCATCAACGTCCACATCCCGTGCGATCGAGACTTCCCCAATAACATCGGTCGTCGCGGGATTAATGACGTCAGCAAGTTCATCCGACGCGCCGCTGACCCATTTCCCGGCAATCAACAACCGGCCCGGGCGAGACAGGATACCCCTCGCGAGATGATCAAGATTCTTGTCAATCGTTGTAGTAGTCACATCAGATCCTCATGGCGGGCTGGGTTACGCATGGAGATCGAGCGCCCGTTCGCGCCCCGGTGAGACACTTTTGGCGAGCCTCGGACATTTTTACACCATGCCCTTTGTCAGGAACCTGCTGTCCGAACGCTAATTCCCATCGCGGAATTTCTCGTTTAATCGTGTCGCTCATAGCGGGCGGTAATCCCCGCATCACTTTAGCTGCTTCAATCGGATCACAGACCGTATGCCTTCCTCGCCCCTTAAAGACCTTCACAGCCGCCCCGGCTTCCTTATTCGCCGCGCGCATCAAATATCCATGTCAGTTTTTCTTGAAGAAACGGCGGGCCTGAACGTTACACCTACCCAAGCTGGCTTGATCCACTTGATCGACAACTTCCCGCAAATCGACCAGGCGTCGGCGGCATTCATGCTGGGCGTCGACAGATCGACGGGCGCAATGGTTATCCGGTCGCTTGAGAAGGCAGGCTATGTCGTCCGTACCGTTGGCACGGACCGGCGTCGGCGATGCCTTGAGTTGAGCGAGGCTGGCAAGGTATTGGCCACAGCACTGCGCAAGCCGGCGGCGCAGGCGGGGACTCGACTGATGGAACCCCTTACAAAGAATGAACAGGCGCAGTTGTTGCGGCTGCTTAGAAAGCTGACCGGCGCATTCAACGAATCCGCGCGAGTGTCGGCCATCACTGATCCTTCTGATGTCGAAAAACTGTTCTAGCGCAGCCTGATCGAGACTGAACCGGCCTGGGAAGCTCGTCCTACTCATGATGGCTCTTGACCTGTCGCCTTGGACCAATCGGCCAGTGCCTCATCCATAGAGCCCAGCCTGTCGTTCCCCCACCAGAAGCCATCGCGAAAGGTCGTGGTCGGCACACCGAATATGCCCGCCAGATGAGCATTCCGGGTCGATCGCTCGTAGCACTCTAGCGCGGTCGGGCTGTCACTGAAATCCAGGAATTCAGCTTGATCCCAGCCCATGGTTTCCGCGACTCGTGACAGACGGTCATCTGATGCCATCTCCGCACCCTGTCCCCAGATCGCGTCCCACACGACATCGACGTAACGCCCCGCAACATGGCGGTCGCTCGCGAAGACAAAACCGGCGTTAGCGCGCCCAGAGCTATAGCCGCTTGGCGGCTTGAGTGGGACTCCATACCCTTCGGCCCAGAAGGCGAGGTCTGCCCGCGCCCAACGGTGCTTCAGAGGCATTTCACGCGTGGTCGGCCCGCTGTTTCCCGCCAGATTCTTGATTTGTGCGAGACCCACGATCTGCTAGTCCAAATCCAGACCGTAATTGACGCAAAATTCCAGCAGCCGCTTATGCGCGAGATAGCTGTAGGGCCTGACAAAATCGAAATAGAATTTCAGTCCCTCCCGCGCTTCGTCCGTCATGGCCGCTCCGCAACGTACTGTTGAGCGAGCTCGGCCCAAGCGCGGCCAGATTGGCGGGCGCCTTCAAGAAAGGGCTCCGGCACGATGTGATACGGTGGCCTGATCGGGCCAGCCTTAACCCAGCCCGCAGCATCCATCCGGGCCTTCTCCAAACCGATGTTGTACTTTGAGAATTCGGAAAAGAGACCATGCGGGAAGAGTGTCCGTAATGTCGCTGCGATTTCCTCGGTCACATGTTTGGCGACCGCCCAGTCCCCATTGCGCTTTGCGCGTTCGACCTCATCGCGCAGCCGCGTCGCCACTGTCGGCCCGCATACGGCACCGCTCGACCAGAATGCAGTGCAACTATCCGGGTCAATGCGCGACGCAGCGAAATAGTTCACATCGTTCACCATGAGTCTGATCCGCCCTTTGACCAGCCTAAGGTCGGCGACGAGATTGGCGATGCCCAGATATTTCGAGCAGACGACTTGCGGGATTTCCGCCACTTGACCCCAGAACGGGCGTGGAAAGTCGAACTTAAATGCCTCGGGATTGGCATAGATCGAGATCGCGAGTGCGGGAACCGCCTCGGCAACATCGCGGTAGAATTGCACCGCAGTTGGCGTGTCAACCTGACACCACATGGGCACGCCGAGCATGACACCATCGACGCCAATATCGAGCGCTGCCTTCATTTCTCGCACCGTCTGGCGCGTGCTCAGACTTGTGGCACCACCAAAAAACGGCACCCTGCCTCCGATGGCGTCAACCACCACTGTCATGAAGGCCTTTTTCTCCTCCCAATCGAGCGTGGCACCTTCGCCGAAGGTGCCCAGACTGAAAATGCCGTCCACACCCGCCCGGACCAAACCGTCGGCAGCGCGCGCGGCCTCATCGAGATCGACGGTGTCGGTCGCACACCAATCGCTCGCATTCGCCTTGGCCGGGGTCGGCAGGATTGCCCACGCTCCCTTGATATCGGCCACCGCTAATCGCTCTCGCCTCGCCATGAATTGACCTCCCGATTTTCTTCGCAAAAAGAATCTTACTTACCATTATGAATTATAATTCATCGCCACCGCACACGGTTGCTAAACCGCGCACGCCTAATCCGCCATCTGTATTTATTATCGTCCCAGTTATGGGAGAACTGTTCTCATTTGATGCTAGCAGCACATAAGGCGCGCAATTCTGTTCGGGAGTCGAACACAACCGCAAAGGTGTACTGCTGACCACTCTCTCCGAAAACCCGAAGCTGTCCTTCAATGACCGGCCGGATGAGCCGTCGGCATGCAATCCGGACAGGCCAGTTTGCATCGCGCCGGGCGCTACCCCGTTGACCCTGATTTTCGGTGCAAGCTCATGAGCGAGTTGCCTGATAACACCCACAAGAGCATGCTTCGAAGCGGTATAGAGTGGGCCGCCTCCGCCCGCGTAAAATCCAGCGTTCGAAACAGTAAAGATAATATTACCGCGCGTTTTCAACAATTCTGGCACCGCGGCGCGGGCACCCAACAGACCGCCCTTGACGTTAATCGCGAACAATTCATCGAACGCCGAAGATATTTCTTCGCCAGGAAACGAAATCAGAGACTTGAAGAAGTCAAAAACCCCCGCATTCGCAATAAAGGTATCGATCTTGCCGAAGCGGTCGACTGCGCGGGCTACTGCCTTCAGGTTGTCTTCATAGCGCGTGACATCGCCCATAACGATTTCGACTTCCTTGCCGAATTCGCCTTTGAGCGTTGCTGCGTTGTCTTCGGAACGCTCCAGAACTGTAACACGGGCGCCTTCGCGAAGGAACCGTTCCACTAAGGCACTGCCCAGCCCAGACCCACCCCCAGTAATTAGCGCGACCCTGTCGTCCAGCCAGTTCATGCGGCTTCCAGGAATAGCGATTTCCACATCAAATCTAGCCCTTGTCCCCGTTGCGAAATTTTCACTGCAATTCGTTTGGAATCACAGAAAAAACAGCAGGTTGCGGCCGCTGATAACGCGCTGGTCATAGTCAATAACTCGTCGAAGCAGGCGCAGATTCCCGTCCGGGCAGCGACAGAGGATATCGTCACGCCCATAGACGTAAGTGTCTTCCTCATACAGGCGCCGGTTGCGGATAACGATACAATTGGAATAGACTTGCAAACCTTCATCACATTCAAATACCTCGACATTTGACACGATATGGCGAAGGCGCTCGGGAGGATCGATACGCCATTGCATGCCGGATTCGATTTGCCGAACGCGCGCATCCAGCATGGCATAGTCTTCGTCATAGATTTCCACGTTGTCGGGGCCTGACACAGCGCGATCCTTGCGCAACCGGAGCTGTCGGCTGAACACGTGATAGTGAACCTTTTCGGAAACCATGGTTTCCAGCCACTCGCGTTGCCGATCCGTATCGAGCAGGCGACTTTCGCGGTAGAGGAAAGCTTCTACTTCATCGCGCAATGAACCCACACCTGGAGCCGGGCTTGGTTGTGTTTGGCCGAGAGCATTTTTCATCTGCTTCCTCCTTTTCGATAGTCTCTGACAATCACTTCCGTCGTTCGACCGACTGAGATTGCAGCGTCAGTGACAAGAGCTCGTCACTCCATACGGAGTCACCGGCTCTGATCTCGTCCCAGCTTCCGGCCAAAAGCATTTCTCGGTAAAAGCGATAGAAGCCGCGATACGCGGTTTCTCCCATCGCGCAGTCTCCGACTACTCCAGGCATGCCGGGAACCTGTCGGTCGTCACCCTTCGACATCTGGCTGATCACGCGACCTTGCCGTGTCACAAAACCGCGGCTGAGTTGGGTGATCGATTCCATATTGTCGCTGTCGTCTGCCTCCAGCATGCCGGCCGAACCAAACAGGCGGTTCATGCTGGTGGCGATCCGCGACTTCATGTCTTCAGGCATTTCCTTTTCAACGATTGTCCAGGTCAATACTTCAATGGACCCGGGTCCTCGCGGCTGCCACAGCTTGAAGGTATTGGTTCCCCACAGGAATGAATTGTTGGGAAAGATGGTTGAATTGATGTGGCACCCGTAAAAGCGCGTGCGCAATGACCCAAGCTTCCTTTCGATCCTTTCCCGGTTTTGCGCCTGCCAAGCAAGAATGTCCGGCGCGACAGCACCCAGCATGCCTGGCCCACCGTCAAAACCTACGCACAGCCCGTGCCCGTGGCGCGTGGTAATCTGCAACCCGGTATCTCCATCGGGAAGTGATCTGTTGCCGAGTCGGTGCGGCTTTGCGCCCAATGCCTTCAATGCTGCGCCATGCGTCCAGCCGACATGATAGGTATCCCCGACGAAATTTTCGCTTGGAACCTTCCAGTTACAATTCAATATGGAGCGACTTGGGGGCCCGATCAGTTCCGCGCCCCCGGCCGCATCCATCCACACATCCAGATACCAGCCCATCTCGCCCAGATATTCCTTCAGGCTGGGCGCCGTAGAATCAAAGCAGCCATAAACGAATCCGTGATAACTCTCGACCAGCGGCACTACCCGCAATCCATGCGTGGACTTGTCGAGGCGTCCCTTGTAAAGTTCTTTTTCCAGCGGAACGGCTCGCAATGAACCGTCAATCCCATACCCCCAGCCATGATAGGGGCAGACAAAGATATTCGCGTTGCCAGCCTCGGCTGCACAGACCTGCGCGCCGCGGTGTCGACATGCGTTGAGAAAAGCCTTCACGCTGCCATCCCGCTGACGAACCACGATGACTTCGTCCTCGCCCATCATCGTGCGGACATAGTCACCGATGTTCGGTATCTGGCCTTCGTGTGTGAGAAACAACCAAGACCGCGCAAAGATGCGCTCCATCTCCAGATCATATATTCCCTGATCGTGGAATATCGCGCTCTTTTGCGTACCACCGTCCTTGTCGATCAAATCACAAATGTCCGTCATGACCCATCCTTACTGACCCAAGAAATATCGATATGGCCCCATGCCCCAGCGCCCGAAGTCCGCTTCTTCGCATGCCAACTGTGCTAGAACTTCCGGCTGATCGCCACGCCGTATGTTCTGGGCGATGCAGCCGCACCAGTATCACCATTGGCCCCGATGCTCACAAAAATGTAGCGCTTCTTGTCGAAAATGTTCTTACCAAACAAGCGAATGCGCCATGTCTCATCGACCGATGTCAGTGAGATCTCGCCATTCACCACATCGAATGACGGCTCACTCACACGATTTTGGGCATCCCAGAAAAACCCGTCATTATGAGCCCAGGTTGCAGTCAGGCCCAAGTTACCGAGCACACCAACCGGCACACTGTAGTCGACGCTGATGCTTGATGCAAATTTGGGCGCCTGTACGGCGGCATTACCCGAGGCATCGCCAAAGGATGAGGAATTTCCACCACCCGGAGCGGGATTATAGAAGAGCGCCGAAGGAAAGCTCGAATATTTTGCGTCGAGCACCGAGAAGTTCGCCCTAAACTGAAGACTTCCGATCGATACGGGCGCGATATAAATAATCTCGCCGTCCACGCCCCTAAACTTCCCTGCGGCGGCGTTGAGCAGAATCGGAGATCCAGTAGCGCCAATGGAGGTAACCTGAATATTCTTGTAGTTATATTTGAAAGCGGAGACGTTGAGACGAAGGCGTTTGTCGAAGAGATCGGCTTTCAGGCCCACCTCATAGGCATCCACCGTTTCGGGTTGGACCGCTGGAGCTGTAGGCGTCGTCGTACTGAACACGCCACTCTTGAAGCCGCGGCTTGCAGAAAAATATGCAAAAATGCCGCTTCCGAGTTCCTGGTCAATTACCCCGCGCCATGTCAGTCTTTCAAAATGTCTGTTCGTGACGCTGGCCGGGAGCGTGGCTGTAGAGCTTAGCAAGACACCCGGTCCCGGTGGCGTCGGGAACCCTGCCTGCGACGTAATCGTGCCATCGATTTTCCGCTCGTCGCGGGTATATCGAAGGCCTGCAGTAATTCGGGTGGAAGGTGTGATGCTGTATGTTCCCTGAGCGAATGCCGCAAAGGAATTCGTCTTCATCTCATCGTCAATAATGAGGTTATTTGTCGCACGTACTGTACTGGCAAACGTGATGGGATGATATCCTGCGGCGGAGTGATAGTAAAATAACCCAACGGTGTAGTCCAAATTCGATAACGAGCCAGTCAGAAGCAGCTCCTGCTGAAATGTATTGGCAACCTGGGTGTCCCTTATATCAAACACCTTGAGCGGTGTTCCGTCAGCGTCGAGATTCGATTCGACATTGTAATGCCGATAGGCGGTTATCGATCGAAGAGTGGCCGAGCCGAAATCATGGGAAAGGTTCAGACTGAAGCCATACTGTTCCTTGCGACCCCTTGGCGGCACTTCGCCGGCATTATCGTAAATGGAACCGACCGCCAGCAATCCTCCTGTCGAAATCGCACCTGGAAGCGGTTGCCTCGAACTGCCTATGTCGCTCTCGCCATGGCTATAGTCAGCTGAGAAAATCGCGGTGGTGTTCGTGCCCAGGTCCACGGCCAGCTTGGAACGCAGTGCAAATTCACGATTGAAGTTCGCATCGGTGCCAAGATTCAGGTTCCGGCCCCAGCCGTCGCCCTGATGGGTTCCGTAAACGGCGACATCTGCGGCTACGCCCGGGGCTAGGCCGCCTGTTACATACGCACTGCCAAACACCGTATTGTAGTTTCCGTATCCGACTTCCGCGTTCATGCCGAAAGTCTCGGACGGGTCCTTCGTGATAACGTTTATGAGCCCGCCAACGGTGTTGCGGCCAAACAGGGTCCCCTGCGGCCCGCGCAGGACCTCTACCCGCTCCACATTGTTGAGCGCAAAGACATTGGCCGTGGCCACCGGATTGAGAATGCCGTCAACATAGACCGCTGTCGCACCCTCATCGCCGGGCGTAATGTTAACGGTGCCGATTCCGCGCAGAAAGGGCACGACCGCACTACGAACCGAATTGAGCTGCAGCCCGGGTGTGACGATGGCAAGCGCCTGAGTATCAGTAATGCCCGCCTTCACCAGATTCTCGCCAGTAACCGCAGTTATGGAGATCGGAACCCGCTGGAGATTTTCCGAACGACGCTGCGCCGTGACGACAATGTCTTCGAGATGATCGGATTTCGCGGCCTCTTCAACCTGATCCTGTCCTTGCGAAGCGCTCGCCTGTGCCATCGCGGGCATCGACACCGCTGACAACAGGATCACCGAACTCATTCTGAAGAAGACTTGCATACTCCCCTCCCTATTTTGTCCAAAATTCGGCGCATTGTGCTTCGCATCGGCGCAGAATGAATGGCGCCAGTCCCGCAGCGCACCATGCCTCTCAGCTTCATCCCGAACGGGCAAAAATGATGAGACGTCGTGCTATCTGGTTCGGGGCATACTATTCGCTTTTGGGTAAGGCAATAGCCATTCTGAAATTTGGGTAGCCACGTCATGGCCCGCCACACCCGTGGCTGGCAAAAATATGGGCACCTCCAAAAGCCTCTCGCCAGTCGGGGCGTAGTTTGATTCAATCGGGCTCTTCGAGGAGGTTCGGATGCGTCAGGAGGGATTGTTCGGCTTATCGGATCACCTGAAGCGGCTGTCGGCCCACGGCGATCCGCTCGAGGAGCTGAGCAGGATCGTCGACTTCGACCGGCAGCTCAAAGATCGGGCTACCTCGCCATGGGCGGGCAGATCGTCGATGCGACGCTGGTGGCCGCGTCCAAGCAGCGCAACACCGAACCGGAGAAGTCCGCGATCAAGGAGCAAGACTGCCGCCGAAATCTGGCCCGACGAACCCGCCCGTGCGGCGCAGAAGGACACAGATGCGCGCTAGACGCTGAAGTTCGGCAAGGGCCGCCCAGCGGCGAACGGCAAGCCGCAGATCGACATCGCCATCCCCAGCTTCGGCTACAAAAGATGGTGTATCGCGGCGGCTGCATTTCGATGGCGAGCGAGCTTGCAGCCCCTTCACATGCGATAGCTGAATCGGGGGCACCTCAGACCTCGGGCATCGAGGGAAGGAGTGACGGCGATGACGCATTTTGTAGGTCTGGATGTCTCGGTGAAGGAGACGTCGGTGTGTGCGGTGGACACGGTCGGTCAGGTCATTTGTGAGCGCAAGGTGCCTAGCGAGCCCGATGACATTGCCGTTTTGCTAACATCGATCGGCGAGGAAGCATCTGGATCGGAATTGAGGCCGGGCCCTTGTCTCAGTGGTTGATGACTACGCTGGTCGCAGAGGGGTTGCCGAAGGTGTGCGTGGAGACGCGGCACATGAAGGCGTTGCTCAAGGATCAACAGATCAACAAATCCGACCGCAACGACGCGCGCGGCATGCCCAGATGATGCGCGTCGGCCTGTTCAAGCCGGTTCATGTCAAAACGCTGGCCGCTCTGGAACAGCGGATGCTACTGACGAGCCGCAGGCTCATCCAGCGCAAGTTGCTAGATGCCGTAATGGGCCGGCGTATCAAGAGTAGCCAAATTGGGTGGCTGTCCCTCAGAATGATGGTGTTGAAACGGGGTCCGAGTGATCGGCC
>NZ_JACICY010000029.1 GCF_014196055.1 Novosphingobium hassiacum | reverse complement strand
AGGGAACCGTAATTATCTGGAGTGAAATCATGGAAAACCGAAGGAAACCTGCGCCTCCCGCCACCACGCTCGACATAAACTGCGACTGCAAAGAAGCGATCGTGGACTACCTCACCCGCGCCTTCCCGACCCGGCAGATGGAAGAATATGTCGACGAACTCGGCGATGTCCGCTCGCGCCCGATGTGGGACCAGGCCGGCAATCCGGTCCACAACCCTCAGGCCGAAGCCGCTCGAGAGCAACTCATCGAGCATATCTGTGCCATGCCGCCGATCCCGACCGCGCTCGATGCCCTACTTGTACACTACGGCGTGAGTGCGGTGGCCGAAGTCACCGGGCGCAGCAAACGCCTGGTACGCGATGGTTCGGGGCAACAACGCCTCGAAAGCCGCTCGCCCAGGACCAACCTTGCCGAGACCGCCGCGTTCATGACTGGCGCAAAGCGTATCCTCGTATTCTCGGATGCCGGCGGCACGGGGCGCAGCTACCACGCCAGCCTGGATGCGAAGAACCAGCAACGCCGGGTCCACTTCCTGCTCGAACCAGGCTGGCGCGCGGACCGGGCCATCCAGGGCTTGGGGCGCACCCACCGGACCCACCAGGCCTGTCCGCCGCTGTTCCGGCCGGTCACGACCGACTGCAAGGGTGAGGCGCGGTTCACCAGCACGATTGCGCGGCGGCTCGACGCACTGGGCGCGCTCACCCGCGGCCAGCGCCAGACCGGCGGCCAGGGCATGTTCGAGTCCTCAGACAACCTCGAGAGCAGCTACGCCAAGCACGCCTTGCATGACTGGTACGGATTGCTCGCAATGGGCAAACTCAAGAGCACCTCGCTCGCCGAGTTTCAGACAATGAGCGGGCTCGATCTCACCGACCAGGACGGTGTGCTGCGCGAGGACCTGCCGCCAATCCAGCGATGGCTCAACCGTATCCTCGCCATGAGGATCGCGGTGCAGAACGCCATCTTCGACGAGTTCCTGACCCTTGTCGAAACGCGCGTCGCGGCGGCGAAGGAGGCAGGCACCTTCGACATCGGGGTCGAGACGATCTCGGTCGAGGCTTGCCAGGTTCTGTCGGACACGGTGATCCGGACAGATCCCGTGACCGGCGCTACCTCGCACCTTCTCGAACTGTCGCTGACCCAGCGACGCAAGGTCCTCTCGCTCGAGCGAGTGCTCAAGCTGGCGTCTCACGAGGACAAGCCGCTGTTCATGCGCAACGGCAAATCGGGGAAGGTTGCCCTGGCGATCCGCGCGCCGTCCCACATGGATGAAGAGGGCAATACCATTCGGCGCTACGAACTCGTTCGGCCGCTGCGCAGTGAGTATCTCCGCGCCGACCACCTCGATGAGTCAGCCTGGGAGACGGTGTCCAAGGCCAGGTTCAGTGCCCTGTGGGAGGAGGAATATGCGGCAGATGAAAGCCAACTGGTCACGGAGACCGTTTACCTTGCGACCGGTCTGCTCCTTCCAATCTGGGGCGCGCTTCCCAAGGAAGACCTCACGGTCAATCGCATCGTCGACAAGTCTGGCACCTCTTGGCTCGGCCGTCATGTCCACGATCTCTATGTCGACGCGACCCTCGAGAAGCTCGGGGTCAACCGCACGGTTCCGACCGATCCCGACAAGATCGCTGCCGCCGTCATGGGGGGCGGAACATGGAAGGCGCCGCACCCCCTCAATTTCACAATCCGCACGTCGCGGGTGAACGGTTCCCGCAGGATAGAGATCGTCGATGCCGAAGCCGCGCGCATTCTCGAACTCAAGGCGAAGGGCTGCTTCACCGAGATTATCGCCTACAAGACGCGCGTGTTCGTGCCTCTCGACCGGGCTGACGCGATCATCTCCGGTATTGCCGGGCAGGCCTGACCCGATCGACGCCCGCTAGGTGAGCCTGGCCGAGGGGATGTCCGTCCAGCGCGTAGTAAAGCTCGGCGACAGGTTTTCGCGCCGCATGCGCCATTCCCCGTCCTTCTGTGCCAATCCCAACCTTGCCGTGCCGCGCCCATAGCGGGCGTTGATCTGGTCGATTGCGCTCATGAGCCCATCGTCAGGTGCCTCGATCCTGTCAAACAGCGAGGCAGGGGTATCTCCCGGCATGCCGAGGTCGAGCAGCAGTACACCGGCCTTTCGCCAATCATAGCCTGCACGCCAGATACGGTCGAAGATCCGCAGTACGGCGGCCGAAATCTCGCGGGTATCCGACGTTGGCCGATGAAAGGTCGCCGAGCCCGACAGCGACTTTTGCGGTGCGCCTTGGGCAAATGGATCGGTCCGGATGAACAACTGGACCGCGCCGGCGACCTGCCCGGCATGACGCACCTTTTCGGCGACCCTTTCGGAATAACTCATCACGGCATCGTGAACCTGGCTCTTTTCGCGGATCGCTGCGCCGAAGGTTCGCGAGCAACACGTCGTCTGTTTAGGCGAAGGCTGGTCTTCAAGGGCATGGCAAACGAAGCCGCGCAGTTCATGTACAGTGCGCAGGCCGACCACACCCATGCGCTGCCGGACCCAGCCATCGGGAGCGTTGGCGAATTCGTGGGCGGTGTGAATACCGCGCTCCTCAAGCATCACCGTCCAGCGCCTACCCACGCCCCAGACATCGCCGACCGGGGTTTTGCGCAAGGCAGCCTCGATCCAGGCCGGATGATGGACGAGATCGAGGACGCCGCCCGCCTTGGCCGATTTCTTCGCCAACCGATTAGCGAGCTTGGCCAGAGTCTTGGTTGGCCCAACGCCGACCGACACCGGAATTCCGGTCCATCGTCTGGTCCTCTCGCGCAAGAGCCGGCACCAATCGGTGAGACTGGGTACGGCCAATCGGTCGAGATCGAGGAAGCACTCGTCGATACTGTAGATTTCGTGGGAGGGTGCGCTCGCACCCAGCACGGTCATCACGCGCTCGGATATGTCGCCGTAAAGCGCATAGTTCGACGAGCAGACGGCAATGTCATGCTCCGCAACCAGCTTGCGGATCTTGAACATGGGTGCGCCCATCCCGACACCGAGCAGCTTGGCCTCATTGGAACGGGCAATGACGCAGCCATCGTTATTCGAGAGGACCACCACAGGGCGCTCCCGCAGGCGGGGCTGGAACAGCCGCTCACAGGATGCATAGAAGTTGTTGCAGTCGACCAGCGCAAAGGTAGCCATCAGCGGCCGCAATGGCGCCGGATGCTCGTGGTAACGACGCCCCAGATCTCGCAGTCGTTCTCGCCGATCGGCAACGAGGGATAGTCCATGTTCTCAGCCGCGAGATGCCATTGTCCGGCCACCTTTTTCAGGCGTTTGACGGTCAGGTCGCCGTGGAGAATGGCAATGACGATGTCGTCGGGCTGGGGGCTGATCCCGCGATCGATGACCAGCAGGTCGCCATCGAATATCCCCGCATCGCGCATGGATTCCCCGGCGGCGCGGACGAAAAACGTGGCCGCGGGCCTGCGGATCAGGTGCTCGTTGAGGTCGAGCTTGCCCTCGATGTGATCGTCCGCAGGGCTTGGAAAGCCGGCGGGGACTTGCGTTCCGAACAGCGGGAGTTCGAGTTTGGGCGGGCAATCGACAAAACTAAGCACGAGAAATGTTCCAGACCATAAATCAGAACATAAAAAGAACAGGTGCGGCGTGATTCGTCAACTCGGGGAAGTTGGCGGATGAGGCCAAATGCGGTTGGGAGCACTGGCGGCAACGTTCTGACTGACCTAAAGGCCCCAGAATGTCGCCAATCAAAGATATCCCGCAACTGGGAAAACTTGTCGCGGTCCAGCATGGCTGGGCCGCCGCCAAGGCCTTCAAGTCCTATGAAATGAACGTTGCCGATCGCGAGGCCTTGTCGTTGTGCGCAATCGATCTCCTCAAGGTTTTTCCGTCCATCCCAGGCGCATGCGCTCTGATGAGCGCGGCCCTGGCGGTCGGGCTTGAGCGGTGCATGGATGCGCCCATCCACGTGGTTGCTGGAACTTTGGCCGTCGACGGAGAGCCAGTCTTCGGGGACCGGCGGACCTTCGACGGTCCGCAGCTCTTCAGCACGTCGAACCCCGATTGGGATGGCCATGTCTGGGTGATGATCGGGTCCTATATCATCGACATCTCGATCTTTCGTACCGCCTATTCGGGCCTGGGACCTGCAAGGCTCGCCAAGCATATCGATTCGGCCTTCGGCCCGAACAAAGGGCTGTACGTCGACCGCTGGAGGCGAACTGCACAGCTCGGCCTGAGTTATGAACCCCAGTATGTTTTGAGCGCGGACGAGGTCACCCGCCTGATGGGCGGAGCTTACCACGTCATCAAGCAGGGTCAGCCCGCCTAAAGGTTGGTCAAAGCTGGTAGGCGGCGCGAAGGCGTGCGGCGACGTCCTCGCGCGTCATGTTCACCCTGAACTGCCTGGGGTCGAAGTCCGCCTCGATCGCCGCATTCTCGACAAAGGCGAGCATATCTTCCGCGACGGAAGGGGGCAGCGAATATCGAACCTCTGGGCTCAACAGCTGCAGAAGCCGTGCGACGTCGTTGCGGTGCTTGCGGATGTTCTTTTCATCGACCTGCAAGCCTTCCTCGCGCTGGCGGGTGAGGTCGAGCCAGGCACGCGCCTTGAATGGAATGATCGCGGCCTCGTCAAGCACCGGGATACCGCCAGCCTCGCGCACCATCGACTTGAGAAATTCGTAGTAGCTCTCGTCGAGGAGGATGGCGGACAAGCTGGCGGCGGCCTCGTCGATCGGAAGCGGCGTGAGGTGGGCGTCGCCGCCAAGCGTCAAGCCTTCGGGCGCTCGGGAGAATAGCTCGAGCATGGCGGGATAGCCTTCCGCCTTTGGCTTCTGGAAGCGATAAAGGACCTTCGCGCCTTCGCTGCTCTCCCGGATCTCGTAATCGCCCTCCTCGACAAAAGCCCAGAAGCGCGCGGCGAAGGCGCTGTCCAGCGCTTCGACCACCAGGACGATATCGAGATCCTTGGTGGCGCGGAAGTCCAGCCCGACCTCGTCCATGATCAATTCGCAGGCCGCCCCTCCGATCAGCACATATTGATGCTCGTGGCCCGCAAAATGCGCCCGAAAGCGATCGACCCCGATCACCATGCAATTGTCTCCAACAGTTCTTCCGCCGCTTGCGCAACGCGTTCGTCCGGGTTGCCCCTGACGCTGAGGTACAGCGAGAGGCGATCGACAACGCCATTGCTGGCGAGAATTCGGGGGTCGTAGGTCCATGTCTGAACCTCGACGCGCTCGTCATCGAATGCCGTCGCGGGCCTCAAGGACTGCGATGCCTGCAGGTGTTTCCAGCTGGCAGCCAGAACTGCCCTTGTCTCGACCCGCGGCGGTGCCAGCATGGTGTAGCGGGCAAGTGCCGTTGTCCCGGCAAGTGGACCGATCTCTTCGCCATCCGGAGCGCAGACCTCCCGAACCTTGCGCACCGGCGACTGGAGCTGCGCCTGGACCGTGTCCCAAAGCTCGCGGCCACGATGGGCCATGTGCAGACGGCGCTGCCGACCGACATGGTTTGCCTTCGCTAACTGGAGCGCCTCCAGCTCATCCAGAGTGCGGCTGATGCTCATGATCGAGACACGCAGTTCGTCTGCAAGTTCGGTGAGGTTCAGGCCGTCCAGGGCGCGACCCTGCAGGATTGCCAACAGCAGAAATTGCGTGGTCGGGCTGATCTGTTCGGCGTGAACTATCGCGAATGCAGGTGCGCGCTCGCGCAGGTCGAGGAACGCTTCGGGGACATAGAGCTGCGCGCCCGGCGCGATGAAGCCGATCTTACGGTCCGTCATCTGACGGCGGATCGCGCTCGACACGCGGCCCAACAGCAGAAGCACCAGGTCGCCCCCGAGTTGGTGGCGAACCATTTCTCGGTGCTTCAGGTACTGCGCGGTGGTGCCAGATCCGGTCGGCAGGTTCTCACGGAGGGCCATAAGCAGCAGTGCGCGGCCGTCCAGCGAGCCTTGCCAGATCGTGTAACGGTCGAGGATGAAGTGCGGTAGATTCGTGGGTGCCACTGGCACGAGGCCAAGCCGCTGTCCGAAAGCGTCCTCGACATACGCTTCAGCAGCTTCTGCGAGCGCTTCCAACCGCGCTTCAGGAACTCTTTCTAACACCATGTGGCCTATTTAACATCACTAGTGTTAAAAGTCCATTGCGATGTTAGACCGCTTGCAAGCGGCAGCGTTCGCGGCCTCTTCATGAGGCATAAATCCGGCATTTATTCCTCACGGGAGCGAGCAAGAAGCCTTTTGCATCCGCAGTTGTCGCAGGGAACCCGAACAATCCTGAAACTGTGAGGGGAGGGGGGCTGGAAGGGGCGAGCCGAAGGGCTCGGCCAAGTCCGGCTTTCAGGAGCACCCCCATGAACGATATCGAGATGATCCCGCTCGGCAAGCTGCGCTTGTCCGATGCCAATGTGCGTAAGAACGACAGCAACCTCTTCATCGAGGAACTTGCCGCCAACATCGAGGCCAAGGGCCTTCTCCAGAACCTGATCGTGGCGCCGGCCAAGAAGCGTGGCATGTTCGACGTGACCGCCGGTGGTCGCCGACTACGGGCACTCAACTTTCTCCTCGAGGCTGGCAAGCTCGCCAAGGATTACCCCGTTACCTGCCGCGTTCTCGACATCGACGCGGCTGAACAGTCCGAGCTATCACTCATCGAGAACGTCATCCGGCTCGACATGACGCCGACCGACGAGATCCGCGCCTACAAGCACTTCGTCAACGAGGGCAGTGACCTCGACGCGATCGCCAAGCGGTTCGGCCGCACCCGCCGGTTCATCGAAGGCCGCCTGCGGCTTGCCGACCTTGCCGATCCGATCTTTGCGGCGCTCGAAGAGGGCAAGATCACCCTTGACGTCGCCAAGGCCTACGCGACGACGCCCAACCACGATCGCCAGATGATGGTCTGGAACGAGCTGTCGAACAGCTGGCAGGGCAACCAGCCCGATTCCATCCGCCGGATGATCACCCACAGCGCGATCCGTTCGTCCTCGCCGATGGCCAAGCTCGCGAGCGAAGCCGAATACCTCGCCGCCGGCGGCAAGATCGAGCGCGACCTCTTCACCGAGGACGGCGGCGAGACCTGGATCGACGCCGAGATTGCGCAGCGTATCGCCGGCGAGAAGCTCCAGGCCTTCGCAACCGAAGTTGCCGCAACCTCCGGTTATGCCTGGGTCCGTCCGATCCTTGAGACGCGCATCACCTACAGCGCTACCGAAGATCTCCATCAGGTCCATCTCGAGCCTGCTCCGCTCTCGGTGGATGAGCAAGCTGAAGCTGATCGCCTGCTCGAGACGATTTCGTCGCTCGAAGCGGAAAGTGAAGCGCTCGACGACGACGACGAAGCGGCCGCTTCCGACTTCCAGGCACGCTGGGATGCCGCAACCAACGCCTATGACGCACTCCACGATAAGCCGCCTGTCATCCCCGAGGAAATGAAGGCCAATCTGGGCTGCTTCGTCATCATCGGAGCCGATGGCCAGCCCGCCGTCGCCAGCGGCCTCTACAGCGACAAACCGCTCGAACGGCGCAAGGGGCGTGGGTCCGACGCGGGCGAGGGTGCCAGCGGAGCAGGGGAGGGCGGTAGCGCCGCTTCGGCTCCCAAGCCGCTATCGCAGAAGCTGGTCGAGGAACTCGCCGTGCAGCGCCGCGACATCCTCGCGATCAACCTTGCATCGAACCCGGCCATCGCGCTCGACTACCTGATCTTCGCGATTGCCGACTCCCGCGCACTTTATAGCGCACAGGCTCTCGGCACGACGATTCGCGCGCCATCACCCTCACTCTACCTCGCCAACTATCCGGAAAATCCAGCGCATACGCTGATGGCCGATATGCGCGAGACGCTCGACCTGTCGTGGACCGAACATCACCGCACGGTCGACCGGTTCTCGGCGTTCAGTGCGCTCGACGATGATGCCAAGGCCAGCTGGCTAGCCTGGTGCATGGCCAAGACGCTGGAAGCCAGCATGGGGATCGACAAGAAAGCCGGTCAGTCCGGCCCCGAGCCGATCGATCTTCACGATCATCTTGCCGCGCTGATGGGAATCAATGTCGCCAGCCACTGGCGTCCTACCTCAGCCAATTACTTCGACCGCGTGAGCAAGCAGGCGCTGCTCGCGCACGTGACCGAAGTCGGCGGCCCGACCATGGCGGCGAGCTTCATGGGATCGAAGAAGGGTGACCTCTCGGCATCCTGCGAGAAGCTGTTCGCGGGCGAAACCATCGTCACTCCCGAGGTCAAGGAAGCCGCTCTCGCCTGGGTGCCCGAGGCCATGCGCTTCCGGGTGCTCGCGTCGAGCGAGCCCGATGAGGAAGCGCCGGTTGCGTGCGAACCCGAGAGCGATGCGGGCGACCTCGAACCTGCCGAAGAGCAGGACGCCCAAGCCGACGAGACCGTCGACGCCTGACCAGCCTTGCCGGCACGCTGCCCGCGCATCCGTTGCGATCTGCGGCAGCGTGCCGGTCCATCCAGGAACCACCTCATGACCATGATCACCAAGCTGCGCGCCCGGGTCTCCCCCGAGGCGATCTCGAAGGTCACCCGGATCTTCAACGGGACCCTCGACGACATCTTCAACGAACTCTTCCAGAATGCCCGCCGCGCAGGCGCGGGCCGCATCACCGTCACCGCCGATCACACGGCGGACGCATGCCTCATCACGGTGAGCGATGACGGCGCCGGGATCGCCGACTCGGTCGACCTCCTCTCGCTCGGGGCATCCGATTGGCCCGACGAGTGCCGTGCCCGCGAAGACCCGGCAGGCATGGGCTTCTTCAGCCTTGCTGGCCGCGACACCGTGGTCAGTTCGCGGAGCGCGGACGGCGCGTTCTCGCTGGCGATCACGGGCGATGCCTGGACCGGCGAGGCCGACATCGATGTGCTGCCCTTCGACGGGCCGCGCGGCACGACAATCGCCTTCCGGTTCGATCCGCAGCCTGACGGCAAGCTCAAACGCTGCGTCGAGGCAGCCGCCCGGTTCCTGCCGCTCTCGGTCAGTTACAACGGCAAGGACCTCGCCCGCGCCGATTTCCTCGCCGACGCGCACAAGGTCATCGAGCGGGAGGGGTTCCGGATCGGCGTGTTCCGCGACCGGCACTCGCCGCACGTGGCGACGCTCAACTTCCACGGCGTGACCCTCAAACACGCCTTCCCGGTCGTGAAGGAAGTCCATCACACCCAGTGGTCCGTGCAGGTCGACGTCATCGACGCGCCCGATCTCGTCTTGGTGCTGCCCGCCCGCAAGGAAATCTACCGCAACGCCGCGCTCGACCGGCTCGTGGCACTCTGCCGCGAGGCGATCTTTTCGGTCATCCGCGAGGAACCGTTCCACCGCCTGAGCTTCGAGGACTGGCTCGAGGCGAGCCTGTATTACGACAATTTCCCGCAGGCGGCGCGGCAGTTGCCGCTGTGGTACCCGACGTTCGCCCGCGACAGCTACCGCGAGGTGCCGCGGTTTGCCGACCTCGAGCCTGGCGCGGCGATCTACGATGATACCGACTCCTTCGATGCCGTCACCTTCGGCCGCGCCTTGCGGCGCTCGAACGGTGGCGAGATACACCGTCTGGGCGGCCCTGAGCCGCGTGCCTTCTACGAGCCGATCACCAACTTCATCGGCTATCCCTGGTACGATGCCCTCGCGGCCTTCGTGCGCAGCGGCGAGCGCTTCACCTTCGATCGCGGCACGCCTGAAGACGAAGCCGACGCGGTCACCCTACGCCCCGACGCGATCACGATCGAACTGACCGACCAGCACGACCGGCGGCTCGATCTCGAGACCGACTTTGCGATTCTAGACGACCCTGACTCCTGGGGCGATCCCGATTGCGCGCGCATTGCGCTGACCCGGACCACCGCGCTTGCCCCGGACGATCTCACCGACCTCATCATCGACGCCGTGTTCTCGCCCTCGGATGATTCCGATGCGGACAGCTATGACACCCAGGAGACCCGCTTCCGTCACGATGCCGCAGTGCGCGCGCATGCGATCCTCGAGGGCGAGGACGCTGCGATCCTTGCCGGCATCCGCATGGCTTTCGCCGACCGGGTCGCCTGGCGCATCCCGCACGGGCGCACGCTTCGCCTCTCTTGGTCGTCCGCCACCTCCGACCTCTCCCTCGATCCTGCCCAGGAGGGCCCGGCCCAATGACCCGTCATCCCAAACCCGACGTCGCACAGGTCATCACCGACCTGATCCTCGAAAAGATCGCCGCTGGCACGGCCCCGTGGCTCAAACCCTGGACCTCGACCAGCACGCGGCCGCACCGCCACAACGGGGTCCCCTATTCGGGGATCAACACCTTCTTCCTCTGGGCAGTGGCCGAAAGCCGCGGTTACGCTAGCCCCTACTGGATGACGTTCAGGCAGGCGCTCGAACTTGGCGCCCATGTCCGGAAGGGCGAGAGCGGCTCGTTCAGCGTGTTCTACAGTTCGGCGCGCAAAACCGACACCGATCGCCAGACCGGTGAGGCAACCGAAAAGACGATCCGCTTCATGAAGTGGAACCACGTCTTCAACGCCTCGCAGATTGAGGGGCTTCCGACGCACTACTACCCCGAGCCGCCTAACCCCAAGGCGATTGGCGCACTTTCGGCCGGAGTGCAGGCATTTCTCGATGCGATCCCGATCCGCGTAGTCCATGGCGGGGACAGCGCTCATTACACGCCGAGCACTGACACGGTGACCCTGCCGCCGCCGCAGGCATTTCATTCGATCGAGGCCTACTTCTCGACCCGGTGTCATGAGCTCGGACACGCCACGGGGTCACCCAAGCGGTTGGGCCGCCAGTTCGGCAAGCGCTTCGGTGACGACGCCTATGCGTTCGAGGAAATCGTCGCATTATCTGGACAGTCTGCACCGTGCCTGTCGCTTCATTGAACGGTATGATCCGGGCACGACGCAGGGGGTCATCAGGCCGGATGAAGCGCTATCCA
>NZ_JACICY010000028.1 GCF_014196055.1 Novosphingobium hassiacum | reverse complement strand
CTCCCGACATTGCGCGCCTACGCCGCGTTCCTTCGCATTATCGCCACCTCGCGATAACAGGTGTTATGCGCAGCTGCGCATAAGATTGCCCAGGCGTCGGCATAAGTGTCGTAAACGGCGATCTGCTGAGCGGTCAGGTCATGTTTCAGGATCTCGTATTCGACGCCTGCAAAGCTGAGTGCGCGCGCCTGATAGAGGCCCAGTGCCTTGAGGTCCCGCGACACGAGTTCCATCGCAGCGATGCCCCCTGCCCTGATCTGGCTGATGAAATCTTCCCTGTTGGCAAACGCGGTGCCAGGTCCCCACAGACCAAGCCGCACAGCATAGGCAAGGTTGTTTACCTCCGAGGCTCCGGTCGCAGAGGCGTAGAGAACCCGGGCATCGGGCAGATTGTTTTGCAGCAGCACGCCGGCGATGCCCTGCAGCGATCCGCTTTTCGTGCCGCGGGCGCCCTCGCCTCCTGCAACACCGCCCATCTCGTGGCTCTCATCGAAGGCGATGACACCGTCGAAATCCTCGCCCGCCCAATCGAGCAGCTGCTTCAGGCGGGTGGCTTCCTGACGCTGGCTGCGAAGGGTCGGGTAGGTGACGAACAGGATCCCTTCGCGAAACGGAACCGCCTGATCGATCTTCCAGTTGGAAAGCGGCTGAACGTCGGCCGCAAGGCCGCCGATGGCGCTCCAGTCGCGGCGCGCATCCTCAAGCAAGCTCTCGTTCTTCGAGACCCAGATGGCCTTTCGGCGTCCAGCAAGCCAGCCATCAAGGATGCAAGCGGCGATCTGTCTGCCCTTCCCTGCCCCCGTGCCATCGCCGAGGAAATAGCCTTTGCGGTAGGCACGCCCTTGCTCGTCGAGTTGCAGGCCAACGCCTTCTTCAGCGGGAACGAACAGGCCCGGCAGATACTGCTGCCACGCGTTCCCGGCATAGATGACAGTTTCGATCTGGGCCTCGGAGAGCAGGCTTTCCTGAAGGACCCGGTCCTGCAGCGCCGGGACATAATCGGGGATAGGTGCCGGGATCGAGCCCATGGCCACGCTTTCGACGAGCGGCGTCGGATGCTCGCGTGCGCCAACAATGTCGACCCGGCTTGGCCGGTACGGGATGTAGACCCCGCTTTGCTCACCGAGCACGCGCGGCTTGTCCAGGGTACTGAACGCCAGTGCTTCGATCTTGGGGGCTTGCGCTGCCCTCGCCTTGACGGGCTTTGTGATCGGCGTTGCCCGCATGGCTTTGAAGAGCGCACCCGGCTTTGCTTTCGGCGGCACCGCGCGCGGTTCGCAGTCAGGCTCGGCTGTCACGCGTTTGATGATTGGAACCGCAGACGCAACGTCTGCAACTGTCTGCCGCGCCAAAACTGCAGGTCTGATCTGCCCCGGGATCTTGTCGATCACGTACAAGCGCACGGCCACGCTGGTGCCCTGCTTGTGATAGCATTTGTCGAGCCGGATGGATGTGCGGACTGTGCAAGAGGCAAAGGTGTCTTCGTAGATTTTCGCAAGCTTTGCGCTCGTCGTGAACCAGTCCGGCATGATCGCGACGATCCGTCCCCCTTGCCTGAGGCGCGTTATGGCAGCGCGCAGGTGACGCACCGCTGCGAACTCGTCTGCTCCTCGTCCCATTGATCGGGAGAACGGCGGGTTCATCAGGATCAGGCTTGGCTGCACTGCCGCGTCGAGATGGGAGGCCAGCATGGCTCCATCGATCCCTGTTGTGGTGGCCTGGGGAAACAGCAGGGCCAACTTCTCATGCCTGCGCGGGTCGATTTCGTTGAGATGCAATGCGCTGACATCGGGCAAAGTTGCCACGAGAGCGCCATGTCCGGCGCTCGGCTCAAGAACGATATCGGTTGCAAGCGGCTGCGCCAAAATCACGCAAAGTGCTGCGAGGTCTGCGGGCGTCGAGAATTGCTGGAACCTGATCTGGTCTTCACTTCTGACCGTATGTGTCGGCAGTGCCTCGATAAGCGCACTGATCTCCGAAATCTGGTGCAGCATCTGAGGCTTGTTCAGCAGTCCGGCCATGTGGCGCGTCAATGCCGCCTCGAGCAGGTCAAAGGCGTCCCTCTGGCTCCACGCGCCGTTTGCGGAGCCCTCCCCGTAAAGCTGGCGCATCGTCTCAAACAGGCGTTGCTTGTTCGCCAGTCCGGTGGCGATGGCGTGCTGGATTTCGGTGATTGCTGCGTCCAGCTTCTGGCTGGATTGTTCAAATAGGTCGGTCACGGTCTGCTCCTGATGCTGAACCGCATCAGGTCATCCCCCTTCCCTCTCGCCTCGGGTTTATGAGCCCGTGATCACTACGGGCTATGCGACAAGGGGTGCCCGGCAGCGACGAGGATTCGGGACCGGCACCATCCCGAAGATATCGGTTTGACTTCTACCGCCGAAAATGATCATAAAACACGAACTGGGTCGCAGAACTGCGATTCATCGAAAGGCAGACGCATGTCCTACACCGTGAACACACTGCGAAATATGACCAGATCCTGCGAAATGATGCGCGATCGGGTCAAAGCTGTGGTGTTCAAACCTGATGAACGCAAGGTCCTCGATATCACCTTTGGGCCTACGGCGGCAGCGGAATTGGTCGGAAGAACGCCTGAAGCGCTTGCCAAGGCAGAGAAGGAGGGGCGTCTCGCGCCTCCGAAACAGCTCAACAATGGCCGCCGCTATTACACGCTCGAAGACCTTACTCATATTCGCAAGGCGCTGAACATTCATCCGGGCAAGCTAGCCCATGAGAATGCGGTTGTAGTAGCCGTGCAGAATTTCAAGGGCGGCGTCGGCAAGAGTACGATTACCAAGCATTTCGCCGATTTTCTCGCACTGAACGGATATAGCGTTCTCGTGATCGACTGCGATCCGCAGGCGTCAACGACAACTATGTTCGACATCCAGCCCGAAGCACTTATCGATGAAGAGGAGACTTTAGGAAACTTCCTGTCGCCTCGCAGTACATTCGATGATTTCAGGAAGGCAATCCGAGAAACCGCTTGGCCTACAATCAAAATAGTGCCGTCAAGCCTTGGCCTGCAGGATGCAGAGTGGGACCTCACGGCAACGTTGACGGAGGGCGGACAAGCAGTGCGCGAGGGACTTCAGCGTCTCCGTATTGGCATCGACAGTATCATCAAGGACTTCGACGTCGTCTTGCTCGATCCTCCGCCGGCTATGGGGTTCCTGGGCCTCAATGTGATGGCCGCCGCAACAGGTATGCTTATCCCGGTTCCGGCAAGGCAGCTCGACTACCTTTCAACCATCCATTTCATGGACACGATCGCCGAGAATATCGAGATCCTCGAGGATCACGGAACGCCTGTTGATTACGGGTTCATTCGCGTCGTCTGCTCGGCCTACACCCCCAGCAAGCCAGGTGAAGCCGACATGTGGAAGATGATGAAGGCCACATATGCCAATTTCCTGCTGAATCAGCCGATCCTAGCTTCTGAGGAAATCAAGAATGCCACTCAAGCATTCCGGTCGATCTATGAAAGCAAGCCTTCAGCTGCGCACGCAACCTACCAGCGTTGCCGGGACAATCTCAACGCAGTCTTCGGAGAAGTTCTGAACGAAATACATGAGCAGTGGCCGTCGAAGAGCATTTCGAGACGGTCATCTGACACGGCAGGGAGTGTTGCAGCGTGAGCCGTCGTTCATTGATTGGCGAGGCCCTCGCCTCCCCTGCCCCTGACCAGCCTTCCGTCTCTGAAGCCAAGGACGCTGCAGGGGCAACCGCATCGCGCAATTTCACAACACGTCGGCTTGAAGGCTTCACGGAAGCGGCGCGGATGGTCAAGCGCCCGACCATCCGGCTCAAACCTGCAGAATGTTCGATCTGGCCGGGAAACGCCCGTGATTACGAACAGCTCACCGAACCCCGTTTGCGATCTCTGATTGAATCGATCCAAGCAGAAAACGGGAACCGCATCCCAGTAGTCGTGCGCCGGAAACAGCAAGGTGAGCTGCAGTACGAACTGATCATTGGCACAAGGCGCCACTGGGCTGTCGCGTGGCTCAACGCCAATCACTACCCGGATATCGAGCTCGTCGCGATTATCGAAGATCTCGATGACGAAGCTGCGTTCCGCCTTGCTGATATCGAGAACCGCGAGAGGGAAGATATCTCAGATTTAGAGCGCGGTTTGAACTACAAGGCAGCAGTCGATACTTATTACGATGGCCTTCAGGCCCGGCTTGCTGAACGCGTAAAGATCTCGAAATCTACGCTCGCCCGGTACATCGGCCTGACAGAGATCCCGCAAACAATCGTAAGCGCATTTGCGTCGCCAATGGAGCTTCAGGTGCGGTACGGTGACAAGCTTCTTCCAGCCATACGCAACCCATCGCTGCGCCCTAGGATGGAGGAAGCAGCAAAGCAGATCGCTGCGGAGCAAAGTTTCCGGCAATCCGGAGACGAAGAGCCAATTTCTGGCCCTCAGGTTGTTGTCCGTCTGCTCAAGGCAGTTTCGGGCAGGCCTGGCCGTGTTCAGAAAGCCGTAATCGAAGCGGCGGGATCGTCCATTGGTGTCATCGAAAAGGATCGTGCACGAGGGCTCACGATAACGATCAACCCCACTGATTTGAGCGCTGACGAAATCCTCGATGCATTGCGCCCTCTGATTGAGAAGGCGAAGATTCTAAAAAGGCCTGCCCCATGAAGGAGGGTTTCGGACCCACCTATGGCCATGTGTTCACCACTCTGAAAATGTGGTTTTTATCGTTATATTTCATATGTTTATCTCACTTGTCCCACATGTGGGACAGCGGCAGATTTACTGGGCGAAGAACGTGAGCGAGAAAGATCAGTCCTCCTCCGGTCGCCGGGTGCAGTTCGAGATGTTCTTCACGCTGCCTGATTTCAGCGACATCTCGCTGCGGGACTATCAGGAGACCATGCAGCGTCCTTTCTTCAGCCTTTCGAAGAAGAAGCGCCTGAAACCCATTGAGTACCTCAGTCCGGATAAGTCGGTCACCGTGCATGTATCAGCCAACCCAGCCTATGGGATGGCGACCATCTGGGATGCAGATATCATGATCTATCTGGCGTCCCACCTCAACGAATTGCGCGAGCGGGGTGACAACGACCTGTCGCCGACCATTCGTGTTCAACCTGGCGATCTTCTCAAGCGAATCTGCTGGGGTGTAAGCGGGCGCGCTTATGAGCGACTGATCGCAGCGCTTGATCGTCTTCAGGCCACGACGATCAAGACGAACATCCGCGCGAACTCCAAATCCCGCGAGACCACATTTTCGTGGATCGATAGCTATACTCATCTCGTTGATGAACGAACCCAGCGTTCGCTTGGGATGGAAATCACGCTTTCCAAGTGGTTCTTCGACGGGGTCATGGACAAGCGAAATGTCCTTGCGATTTCGCCTTTGTATTTCGAGATAACGAGCGGACTTGGGAAATGGCTCTACCGCGCCGCTCGCAAGCACGCTGGTGGCAATGGGCCAGAAGGTTTCACGATTGGCTTCGAAACTCTTCATCAGAAAAGCGGCAGCGAAAGCTCCCTACCCTCGTTCAAGAACAAGATTCTTGAATTGGCGCGAGCTAACAACCTGCCGGATATCAGTCTGGAGGTCATTGGAGCAGAGACGCCGCGTCCAAAGCTGAAGATGGTGATGCGTCGCCATCTCGAAAAACCTTCTGGAAAAATCGAGGATAGTGGCTCTGTCACCACGGAGAGCAGAGCCCAGCGCATTCAGCGCGCAACCCCCGAAAAGGCAGCCAAGGTCAGCCCTCCGCCGGAATTCGTTGATCCTGCCCTCGTGCGCAAGCTCCTTGCAACAACGAGTGCGAGCTTGCGCCCCGAACAGCAAGCCGATGCATCAGCCGCATTGGACAGCAACGCAAGCCAATCTCAGTCACGACGGAGGGGAGGGGGCGCGCAAGACACTCTTGATCCCGAAATCTATCAGGCCATCCGTTCTGAATGTCCTGGTTGGGATCTCGATGTGCTGATGCGGCAATTCGATTCCTTTCTGAACAGCAATCCCCATGAGTTGCCAAGGAACTACTCGAAGCGGTTCTACGGCTTCATGAAGAAGCACCACGAGCGCAACAAGCATACGCTTCCGGGCTTTTGAAGGTCGCGCCCGTCTGTGGGACCGGTTATGTGCGTCCGGCGCGCTAGTAGCGCCGTCGCCCAGCTTCAGACCGGTGACAGTCTGCGGCAAGCATCGCGATTGATCGGAAATATAAGAACGGTCTCATGATGTACGCCCGTTACCGAACGTGTTTTCGGGAATCACGCCACTTACCCCGCCCGATCAGAAAACTACGTCTACGTTCGGCACCTGCTAAAGAATTGCCGACAAGACCCAAGAGCACCAGCATTGAACACTCCGCGAGTGCTTCAGCCGGTCATCTTTGACTGAAATCAGCCATGTAACGTGGAAAGGTCGGACCAGCTTGCAGATCGCCTAAGCCTCCACTTCGGGCACAGCTTCCAAGAAGCGCGACGTGTCAGCCGGCAAGCTGGAGGAAAAAGGACGCCGCCAAAAGCCATTCCCGAAAACACGTTCAACCGGAGATACCAGATTTCCGAAAACACGTCCGTTTCAGCCTCGGGGCAAATGGGGATCAGAAAGTTTGGGATCGACGCACCATATGTGAATCGGAACGCTAACTGATCCTCTGGCCTCACGCTCTGAGCCGCGCTTTCAAAGTTATCAACAGGGCAGGGAGGTGGCCAACGTGTGATCGGGCATCAGATGACGTGTTATTAGAATCTGGCGGTCGTGCTATCAGAAACCGAACATCGTGTTATCAGATTCGACATAGCGACCCCGACTCGCGAGAAATCAGGAGTTTGCAGGCTGATGGCGAGCAGGTAACCTCTTAACCTTAGAATCTAAATCCCCTAACGTTTTCGCCTGCGGCGGATTTGTTATTGATTTGATTCAAGATTAAGGAAGACCGCGCTCTCGCTTCGAGAATGACCTCGCCCGAGAGACGCGCAAATTCCATAAGAATCAGACGTCCGCAACTGAGCGGCGGTCACAGCCTCAGGATCGATTCCTTGAATCACCATAGAGACCTGTGATTCAAACTTCCGATTGGCCTAGCTCCAGGCGGCTGTCGCATACTCCTCCGTATGTTAGAGCATGATCAGAACGAGTGTCACATTTGGCTCGAAGCCAAAAATCCCGATCTCAATGTTGCACGGCGCTATGCCATATCTTGGAGCCAAGACCTGTTCGGTGTTGCGATTGTTGAATTCTCGTGGGGACGGATTGGAACGCGTGGACAACGACGTAAGTTGTCATTCGCTGACACGGGCAGGGCGAAAAAGTTCGTAGAGCAGCTGCTGCGGCGCAGAGCGAGCTCACGAAATCGAATTGGCGTTTGCTACCGGGAAGTATTCCGGGGTCCATGACACGTTCACGTGTCCGTTCGGACGATTGCGCCATCGGAAGTTCGAAGACTGGCCATGCCGGCAGTCACCAAAGCCACAACTGATTGTGACGCGGTTCGCTTGGTCACCTCAAGGCCTCTGGCAAGCTCCGCACGGGTAAGAGGTCCGATGCCGGCTACAAGACGCCAAGCCAGGGGAGCCGTCGACGAGGCGTAGAGGCCTGAAAGTGCTCCCTCAGCCTGCAGGTGAGCCCTTTGCATCGCACGGAGGTCGGCGGCTGCACTCTCAGCAGCAGCCTGAAGCCCACGACGTAATAGGACGGGCAGGGGATCCTCGTGAAGTTCACGGAACAGAGCCCGCGGCATGACCCCAGCAAGCGCCATTGGCGCCGAGCCCAGCCCAAACAAGTGTGGGCGCATGGCGGCCGCAAGCGACGCAGCCCAGGCCGCCCCCCGGGGCGCCGAACGTGTGACCGCGAACCCACTGACTTGGACCATCTCGCTGCCGCCTTCAAGAAAGTCGATTTCCTCAGTTCGCAGTTCCCCTAGCCATTCAAGGAGGGTGCCCATCGGATGTCGGCTGCCAAAGTTTATGGAAACCGCATTTATGCACTGAATATCAATGTATTATCCTGATTTCCATGCCAACAATTCTGGCAGGTTAGGATTCCGTGTCGATGCCTCTGCCAGAATTGATGTCATTGAATCGGTCGATATCCGGCCACGGGAGGTCGGGTGATCGAACGCAAACCGAGCCGCACGAAAGTCGCGTCCACGGAAGCTCTGGCGACAGGTGCGGAACTCTACCCCATCTTCAGACGCCTCGTCCCACTCGACGGGCCACTGACAGCACAAGTCATTGACGCTGTCGCTGCCCAGTCAGGGCTGAGCGACCGTCAGATACGACGACTAGTAGGCAGATTTCGCGCAAATCCTGTGGCGTCGAGCTTGGCTCCAACCCCTCGCGGTCCCCGGATTGGCAGTCATCGCATCGCCGAGCCGGTGAGGGAGGCGATCGACCGGCTTACCCAGGAAGTATTCCTGACAAAGCCACCGCCCACTGCGGCCCTGGCAGCCCGGGAAATTCATGGTCTTTTGATCGCGCAGGATGGGGAGTTCTGCTTCGCGCCGGGCGAGGTACCGAGCGAGCGCACTCTGATCAGGTTGATCGGCGAGATATCCGAGCCTCAGCGGGCTCGCTCGAGCATGGGCTCGAAGCAGCGCAGCGCCCATGAGCCTCATCCGGGCGCCTATCACAGCGAGGGCCTGCTCGATCTCGTGCAGATGGATCATACGCGGGCAGATGTGATTCTCGTCGACAGCGTACATCGCGAGGAGCTCGCCCGCCCCTGGATAACGTTGCTGGTTGAGGTCTGGACCCGCAGTATTCTGGGCTTTTATGTCAGTTTCGGCGATCCTTCGATTTTCCGCTGTGGCCGGGCGGTGGCCAACGCCTTGCTGCCCAAGGAACCGCTGCTTGAGCAATTGGGCGTCGATGTCTCCTACCCGATGTATGGGCAATTCCGGCGGCTCCATGCCGATCACGCAGCACCGCACCGGGCGGAGAGCTTCAGGCGAGCTTGCCTGGCCAACGGCATCGATCCCGACATCCGTCCACGCGGACCGGCCCACTTCGGAGGCCACATCGAGCGCCTGATCGGCACAATGGTTGGGAAGATGCGGCTGCTACCTGGTGCGACGGGCGGCAATGTCACCCAGCGCGATGGTTATGACGCCGGACAGGCGGCAGCGATGACCTTGCCCGAATTCGAGCGCTGGCTGCTGTTCCAGATCGCCATCTATCACAACGGTCCGCACAAGGGGCTGGGCGGACAATGTCCTGCACAGGCGTGGAAAACGGCGGTTTCCGGCCATTCTCCGCTGCTACCGGCTTGCCTTGATGTTGAGCATCTCACCCGCCAGTTCCTGCCGGCGCGGCAGCGAACCGTTCAGGCTTACGGCGTTCAAATCCTGCACCGCCGCTACTGGAATCCGGTTCTGGCGGCCCGAATTGGCCAACAAATCACCGTGCATCATGATGAGCGCACGCTGCAGCGGATCTATGCGGAGATCGATGGCCAGTTCGTAGTCTTGCCCGTGGTCGGCGACTACCCAGATATCAGCGAGCCCGAATGGGAAGCCGAACGGCAACGCCAGCGGCGGGCAGGGGCGGCGTTTCAGGCGGATGGCGCAAAGGCAGCGACCGCCCGGTACATTCAGGCCGCGCGGCGCGAAGTCGCCATGGCACGGCAGCGCACAGCGAGTAGCCGACAAGAGCGCAAGCGGCAGGAGCGCGAAGGCGTGGCACACTCACCCCAGGCCAAGGGGCGGATCGAACGGGCCGAAGTTCATTGGATCCCGGCTGCGGATCTGCCGGACAATGATTGGCTGAAATGGCGCAAATGAGCGGAAATTCAGCCTTCTGGATCGATTTCGACGAAGCGCGCACGGCGGTTACGACACTGGTCGAACTGGCGCACGACGAGCCCGACGAGCGACCGCCCTGCGTCTTGCTTGTCGGCCAGTCGGGGATGGGCAAGACCTCGATCCTGCGCGAGACCCAGCGCCGGATTGCGCTCGATTTTCCCGAACCTGCCGATTGGGGTGAGGCCCGTTACGAGCCGATGTTGCGCACGGTCATTCCGTCGGGTTCAACCGCGCTCAAGATCAACCTGACGCTGCTGTGGAAGCAGGGCTGGCCGATCACCGGGAAAACCCACCGTATTGCCGATCTCAAGGTGGTTGAACTCCTGCGTCGGCAGCGCACAAGGCTCGTGGGGATCGATAATGTCCATGCCATCCTCACCGCTGGCGGCAGGGCGCGGCGCGACACGCTCGATGCATTCCGCTTCCTGATGAGCGAGGGCAATGTCCCGATGGTGGTCGCCGGGCTCGACGTCGCGGCGGACATCTTTGCCGAAGATGTCGAGCTGGCCTATCGCTCGATCATCGTGCGGCTCAATCCCTGGGCGCCTGGCGAGGCATCGCAGCGGCTGATCCGCGTTCTGGCGCACGGGATGCAGCTGATTGAGCCTGACCGGCTTGCTGAGCCGGAAATCGCCGAATTCCTGTGGCGCCACAGTCTCGGGGTTACCGGCAACTTCAAACGGCTGCTGCACTGGGGACAGAAGGTTGCGCGTCGTCACGGCCGCGAATGCGTCGAATTCGCCGATATCCGTGAGGCTGCGGGTTTGCTCCCCGGTCACCCGGCGCGGTGATCGCGCTCGGGCTCGAGCCGGAGCCGCTGGCGTTCCGGGTGCGACCGCTTGCCGATGAATGTTTCGACTCCTGGATCGACCGGGTGACCCGGGCCCACGAGACGACCCGTGCGGCGCTTTTCCGCCATGTCGGGATCGAACCGGCTCTTGCTGGATACGACCTGGCGCGCGGCGCGCGGGGGCTGGACGTGGCTTGGCACAGTGCCTTTGCCAATCTGGTCGAGCGCCTCGCCTGGGCCGTGCAATGCCAAAACGACAGGATTTCCGCCACTTTTCTCGCCTGCCAGGCGCACGACGTGCTGCCGCGGCGCATAAGGCGATACGCCTGTGCGCGCTGCTGGTACGAAGCGGGACGGGCGGGCAAGCCGATGATCGTCCGCCGGGAATGGATCTTGCGGGCAAGCTGGCGTTGCCACGACCACGAGTTGCCGTTGACCGACATGGCCAGCCTGTTGCGGGACGTTGCGAGCCCGATTTCGCAAGCGGATCTGGGATTGGCTACCATTGTGGCGGAGCGGCGACGCTGGGCATACCGGGTTCGACCAGGCGCGCTGCGGCGTAATGCGGCGGAATTGGCCTATCTGGCCGGCTCCCGCGATGGGCATGGCATGGCGCCGCCCAACAAACGCTACCATGCCCGTTTCGCCGCAAACCTGTTCCACTTTTCGGCCGATCGCATCGGCATGCTGGCCCTCGCGCATGGCAACCGGCATGCGCTTGCGCGCCGCTTCGAGCGTCTGGTTGCGGCACGATTGCCCGAATGTCCGACAGTCGGCGGCGGCGTTCAAGCGCCTGTGAAAATGCCTTACCGCCTGCGGGCCTGTGCTCCGCCCAAGTCAGCCTCGGCGTGGATGGCGCCGGAGTTCCTCGACTTGCTGCGCGCCTATGCCTGGGTGCGGGAGCGCAGGGATATCGATGAGGCCAGGGCGGCGGTGTTCGAGCGCCACTTCGGCGGCCTGCTGGGGCTGCCCGCGGCAGCTATTTTGAGCTCAGGTAACGCCAGTCGGGCATGGCCACCGGGATATTGAGGGTGCACAGGAAGGGCGCGAATGGCCCCTGACTGCGCGCCAAATGGCCTGCCTCCAACTGGCGCAGGAGCTTGCCTGCCCCGGCCTTGGTCGCTGGCAGCGCGCGGGCGAGCTGGGCCGGCGTCAACCCGCCGAGGCCGAATAGCAGCATCCAGGCGAGGTACAGCCGCGAGTTGGTCCGTTGGCTCGGAAATTCACGCGTGAAGACCTCCGCCGCGCGCGGAAGCCGGGCGATGTCGCAGGCGGTGGCGTGCAGCGCCTCGAGCAGATGTTCGCGCGCGTCGGCGCGCCTTTCTTGCGCGCCGCGATCAGCGCGGAACAGCCGGCGCTGGGCCAGGCCCGGGAAGGGCAGGGCGGTCTCGCTCAGGCGAAACGCGTCGCCGCGCGCTGTGGCGGCCAGGTTGATCGCCCAGCACGGGGTTCGCGCGGTCGCGGACAGGGGATCGGGTTCATCGCCGGTTGAATAGCGAAACCCGTCGACCAGCTCGAGCAGGCGCTCCAGCGGCGCAGTGGGCCGCTTGGGCTGGGCGAGTACGGTGAGCACCCGCTCGAGCTCATCGGTGCTTGCTGCGACGATCGTTTCGGCCTCGGTGACCTCGCTCGCCATCGGCCGGATGGCGATCTTGCGCACGGTCCGGACCGCCTGGGAAAGCAGCTTCTCGCGGCGCGGCAGGGCCTGTTCGAACAGGGTCAGAAAGGCATTGCGCTCGGTCGCGCATTCGGCCCCGATCAGCGCGGGACCGAGTGTGATTGCCCGGTCCTGGCGGTATTGCTGCCACGCCCGGCTGAGCCAGCGCAGCGCCAGCGACGCGCGCATTTCCGGGGAATAGAGGGCAGGGGAGGCGAGCAGGGTCTTGGCCAGCGCGTCGATCTGGCCGATCCGGAAAGCGATAGGACTGGCGTCGGTTGACTGTTTCACTGGAAATGTCTCGGCGCGATGTACATCGGAAGGTGGGATAATTGCGCCGGAAAATGCGGTCAATGCAAAGTTCACCTAAACGCCAGTTTGGTATCCTATCATTCGACCCCCTGAAAACACGGATTTTCCATAATCGGATGTTATGGTAAAATCGAGCTTGCCGGAAATGCCCATTTTGGCCAGAAATTGCCCCATGCACGCCGCTCGAAGTACCCTTCGCGTATGACCGCTGATCGACCTTTCCGGTCCTCGGTCGAGCTGGTGCTGGGCGCGCATGCCCCGCTGGTCGACGCGCGCGCCGCGCGCCCGCTGGCGCTCGAGGCGGCGGTTGCGGCGATGGCGCCGGCGACAAAGGCGGCCATCACCGCCGACCTCCGGTGCTTCCTTGCCTGGTGCAAGTCGCGGCGGCCCGTCGTCACCGCGGTTCCTGCCGATCCGGAAAGCCTCTGTGGCGTGACAAAGCACGCGACACTCACTCAAGCGCATTGATAAAACGCCATAATGTCGTCTTCTCGATGAATTTTTCCTCGGCGCCGACGAAA
>NZ_JACICY010000027.1 GCF_014196055.1 Novosphingobium hassiacum | reverse complement strand
GACATTCATATCTGGGCGGCATCAGCCCGCTCGCGTTCGAAGCCAAGGTGGCTTAATGAGATAGGTGACCGGCACAAAACCGTTACAAGTCCAGCCGGAAGTCGGCAATCGTCTCGGCCTTCTGCTGGAGGATCAGCATCCAGTCGCTGTTCTCGAGCGCGGCGCGCGCGCCATCCGACTTGTAATAGTCATTGAGCGACTGGGTGGCGGTCGCGAGCGCGCCGCCATATTTGCGCGCGGTACGGGCATAGGTTTCGACGAACTCGCCCATCGAGCCGCCCTTGAGCATGCTCCAGGCCTCGTCGATCAGCAGGAGCTTGCGGGTTGCGCGCGACGTGCGCGTCATGGCCTGGCCGGTCATGAACATGATAGCCGAGAGCACGACGCTTCTCAGTTCCTCGCGCGAGGCCAGATCGCTCATCTCGAAGACCGTGAAATCATCGTCGAGCGCGAAACTGGCTTTGCCCGAGAAGAACCCTCCGTAGCTGCCGCCTCGGCAATAAGGGGAAATCGCGGTCGCGAGGTTGGCGCCGAGCTCAGCGCCGCCCTGTTCAAGCGCCGCGGCAATATCATTGATGCTGCCGCCGCTGCCGAGCGTGTCCCACACGGACGTTACCGCCCGGTCGATGAGCCCGCGCTCGGTGTCGCTGGGCTTATCGTCGTGCCGCGCCATCTGCCCGATGATCGCCTTGATCATCGCGAAGCAGTCGAGGCGGTAGTCCTCATCGCTCGATGCCCGCGCATCGTCGACCATCGAGAACGGGTTGAGCGAGAACCCCGCCGCCAGCGTGAACTCGACGAACCGGCCGCCCTGGAGCTTGACCGAATGCTCGAACGAGCGACCATCGTCGATCACGACGACCTTCGCGCCTGCCCCGCGCAGGGCCGCGCACAGCTCCTGGAGCAGGACCGACTTGCCCGACCCCGACTTGCCGCAAATGGCGATGTTGTGGTTGCCCGCCCCATTCTCGAA
Source organism: Novosphingobium hassiacum (assembly GCF_014196055.1). Classification (GTDB taxonomy): domain Bacteria; phylum Pseudomonadota; class Alphaproteobacteria; order Sphingomonadales; family Sphingomonadaceae; genus Novosphingobium; species Novosphingobium hassiacum. Next base: position 12,367 of record NZ_JACICY010000027.1, on the reverse strand, counting down.
GGGCGACCACCAGAAGGGCTGGCCGCGGCGGCCGACGAGGAGGAGATGGGGGACGCTGCGCCCGAGGTACTCGCCCTGCATCGGCGCGATATTGGCCGCCGTCGTGGAAAGCATGGTGCGCATGCGCTTCAGGCGAAGCATGTCGTCCGCCAGCCCATCGGCGAGGCTCAAGGGGAAAGCCGCAACCAGGCCCTGGAGCTGGAGAAAACGCTCGTCGGCAAGATCCCAGCCCGCCGCCTTGAAGATCGCCTTGATCACGCGTTCTTGCGCATCGCCCGATCCAAGCGGTGAATAGCTGGTGAGGCCATAGAACAGCTTCACCAGCTTCTTGCCCGCCTGCAGCTCGTTCTGGACATGCCGCCATTCGGCCGACTGGTCGGCGAGCTTGGGCAGGAAGCGCGCGCTTTTCGTTTGGCTAAGGCTCGTCGTGCGCATGAACTTGTACCCAGCCCGCGCCGATGCCGCATCCTGGTCGGGATAGACGAGGCAGAGCATCGTCGCGGTCGGACAAGGGAAGCGCAGCTTGTCTGTGAACATGTCGCCGATGAGGCGTGCGCCTTCCCACGGCGCCCAGCGTTCGGGGAACGAGCGCACGGCAAAGTGGCGGACGTCGAAGCTGTCGGGCAGACATTCCCCGACTTCGGGATTGCCGGCGCTGTCGCGGCCTATCTCGCGGAACCGCTCGGTTCGCAGCACCATGCGGTCGTCCTCGACCTCGAGCTCGATATCGCCGCGGATCGCCTGGACGTCGATCTGCTCAAGCGGGTTCCAGCCTGCACGCTCCGGCTCGCGGGCCGTGGTCGGCGAGGTCAACTCGTCGATCAGCCCAATGAGCGCCGAGGGCCGCAGTGCATGGGCTTCGAGCCCCAGCGAATGGATGAGCCCCAGGAGCCCCTCTCGGCATTCGGTGAGCTCTGCGTCGGTGACACCGGAGCTCTCCGGTACCCCGAGCGAGACGATCAGCCGGCTGCTGCGGACATGGAAGGGCGCATGCGCCGAACCGCTTTCCCAGACGAGATCGTAGAACCGTGCGAGCCGCTCGCGCGCGATTGCCTCGTAGATGCCGCCCTGCTCATAGCGGGGAGCAAACCATGGCGAGACAATCTGCCCGATGCGCGGGCTGGCGAAATTGAGCACCTGCAGGCAGGCCCCCTGCGGCAGCCCTTCGGAGAAGAACTGCCCCAGGATTTCGCCAGTGCGCTCGTCGGCACCGATAAGCGGGGTCACCTCAAGGATGAACCCCTTCGAGCGGGCATTGCGATAGAGCCCGGCGCTCTCATCGAAGACCCGGTACGGGAGCCAGTCGGAGAGCATGTCGAGGCCCAAGCGCGCCCGCGGCTTTTCTGCCGAGGCCGTATCGGCAAACAGCGAACCCATCAGAGCGTCGCGCGCCCTGCTAAGCGAGAGAGTCATGGCTTTTGACCTTCCTGAGGCGTGGACACCTCTTGATCGACATCTGGTTGGGGGACCCGGGCTGGGAGGGAGGCTGGCCCGGGTCCCCCGGCCGGAGCGTGCTGCAAGGGGGCAGTGAGCACGTCCGGCAAGGCGGTGTTGGTGGGATCGGCGGTAGCAGGCACAGGCAGCTCTCCTGCGCCGTCCGGGTGGCGGGCGGCGTTCACCGCTCGGGCCAAAGCCCGGGCAACTTCACGCCGGCTCGACGGATCCTGGAATTGGCTTGGCGCACTGGTCGGCAACGGCACATCGACGACCCGCGCTTCGTGCGTCCGCCCATCTGCATCGCGATAAGCCGCAAGAACGACGCGCAGCCGCCCTTCGGAAATCTGTGACTTGATCCGCGCGGCGGGCGCAAGGGCCGCTTCAGGCACCTTTCGCGCAGCGTGTGTGGCCGCCTCGTCGATCACCGAGGTAGGAGCGCAATTGCCTTCCGGAGCCCGGCACGAGAAGCTGCCTTTGACATTGCCGCCCAGCACCGCGCAGCCGCTGGTCGTTGTGAGAACGGCCATCAGCGCAGCCAGGCGCGCAGCGGCAAGTGATTGCTTGTGGGAGCGCAGCATCAGCGGCCTCCCTTGGCAGGTGCGAGCCCGAGGAAGCGGCGGATCTCGTTGGCCGGGCGATAGCCCTGGAGCACCGCGCCATCGCTGGCGCGCACCATCACCGGCGTTCCGGAAAAGCCGTTGGCCCGCGCAAAGGTCTCGTTCGCATCGAGCCCCTTGGGCTTGCAGCCCTGCGGGGTGCGCGCCGATTGACCGGCGTAAGCGGCATGCAGCGCAGCCACCGGATCGGGCGCGCAAAGGACAGCTTCGGACAGTGCCCGGCTCTTTGCCCCGAAGATCGAGATTGGCCGTTCCTCGACCTGAACACCGGCCGTGGTGAGCTCGCCGGTCAGGCGCTGGCAGTAGCCGCACTGGAAATCCGAAAAGACCACGACCTTGGGGCCTTGCGGATTGCCCCAGCGCACGGCGCCATCGGCAGGCAGGCGCGAAAGATCGACCTTCGCCGGGAGGGCGCCTGCCGGCTGTTCATCCTGCGGCTTGCTGTCTCCCCCAGCACGCGCAGCACCGGCCGCGATAAGGTCGGGGTTGAGCTCGAGCAGACGGGCGGCGGTCACATCGCGGCGCGTCTCCATGTCATAGAGCCGGCCGACCAAGAGGTAGCGCGCGGCAGCGTCGACATAGAACAGCGTATTGCCCGATACGACTTCGCACAGGCCGCCAAATCCTTCGCAAGTGAGTGCATCGATCGGCGTCTTGGGCAGGCGCGCCTTGAGCGCAGCACGCACATCGCTGGGCGTGTCACTGGCGCGGGCAGGCTCGGAGGTAACCGCAGCGAGGCCGAGGCTGATCACGGTAAACGCCGTGGTGACAGCAAGCGCTGCCGTCGCGGCGCGGGCCTTCAGACCCGGCTGACTTTGCGAGTAATTCATTTCGTATTGCTCCTGACGTGAACGCCGTCGAGAAAGACGATCTCGACCTCGATGCCAGTCGGCATCTCGACGACGGGTTGGTATTGTTCGGCGCGTTCGATGAGGTACTTGCTCACCGTGTCAGCGGCCTCGCCGGCGCCCTGGCCAAGACCGCCCGCGACAATGTCGGTCGGCGAGAGTGACTGGCGTTTGCCGTCAGCCCCGACCTGTCCGGTGAAAATGCCATTGGCATTGGCTGAAAAGCCGCGGCCAAAGCCGCCAACGATCCCGGCAAGCAGGGCTTGGCTCACGAGGCTGCCCTCGCGGCTGACAACACGGCCGCGAACGCCCGACTTGCCGGCAAAGCTGATGAAGCCTTTGACCTCGCTCACCGCATAGCGGCCGCCGGGCTGCGCGCAGGTCATGCGGGCAAGCTTCACATAGACTTTCTCACTGCTGAGATCGCCGCGGGCCGCGCCATTGACGAGGCAGCCGGTTATGTCGGTCGTCAGCACTTTGCCGCCGCGCATGACCGAGCGCGCCGGGCCGGTGATCCGCAGCACCACCGGCAGCGGATCGGTCTGGCTGGCAACGCCGGTGGAGGCATCGACCCCGACGATGACCCGCGCCGGCGCATAGCTGTTGGGCGGCAGGTAATCCCGGCTGTCCTGCAGCAGGAGCTGCGGGGCAGCAGCGTCGCCGCCGGGCTTCTTGGGCACTGAGGCACCCGTCTCAAAGCTCATCAGGCTGACTTTGGCTTCGTTCGGGGCTTCGCCCGGCGCCGCGCTTCCTGTGCCCAACCGGATTGCACCGGGAGCAGTGGGACCGACGCCCGAGCCAACACCAGGCCCATAGGCCGGCGGCGGCGAGACAGGTGCCGGCGCCCGCGAAGCCTGGTTGAGCTCCGCCTTCAACGCGGTGTTCTCCGCCGAGATGGCGTCGATTGCGTGCTGACCGTCGGTGCGCATTTGCGCATTCTCGGACTTGAGCGCCGCGAGCTGCTGCTCGAGCTCGGGGCGCGGCACCTGGCCTTCCTTGAGCGCCTTGATCTCGCGGTCCTGGGCATCAGCCCTGTTGCCGTAAGTCGCCACGAACTCTCGTTCGGAGAGGTTGCGGTTGACGAGCCCGCCCGTGTCGATGGACACGGCTTCGCCGGTCGCACCCGCCCCCTTGCCGTCATCGCCGCTGAACAGGAACGTCGCACCGCCAACCAGGGCAATGGCGCCGACCCCGATCAGCAGCGCCTTCTGGCGCTGGGCAATCTGGCGATTGAGGTTGCGGCGTCCAACTTCACGCCGACTTTCCGGCGTGGCGTTTGCCTGCGCAGCTTGCGCAGCCGGATCGACTTCCGGCGTCACGGTTTCGTTTGCCATCACTCGAGCCCTCCCTTGCGGAAGACAAGGAAGGCGCTGGTCGCCTCGCCCGGACGCAGGACGTCGCGGCCATAGGCAAAGGCCATTGTGCCGGCGGGGCCCTCACGGTCCGCCGCGAGATCGAGCGGATCCTTGCCAAGATTGCGTAAGCGCAAGCGCTGCCCGGTCAGCTCGGCGCCGGCGTATTCGGCGACAAGCTGAACCTCGATGCCGCCGGTCTTGCGGGGCACGCCAAGTTCGGTTCGCGCCGAGAAGCCCGGCAGAACTGCGTCACCGGCCATCGCCTCGATCAGGCGGATCGCTGCATCGTCAGGACCGCTCGCTTGCTCCCAGTCTTCGGCCTCGTGCGCTTTGAGCGCCGGATTGGTGACGAAGATCTGGCTCGCGTCCTGGGCGGCCGTCCGGCAGGCGAACTTGTAGACGTAGCCCGCCTTGCTCGTGGCGAAGAAGCTAACCCGGTCGGCGGCGAACTGGGGCGGGACCGAGATGTAGATGTCACCGCGGACCGGTTCATGGGTCACCGTGAAATCGTTGAAGGGATAGGCGCTCGCGATCTTCGAGACGTTGGCAAAGCCATCGCCCACCAGCGCGATGCGGGTCAGCTCGCCGCGCGAGAGCGTGCAGTCGATCTTGGCATTGTCGGCGGCCTCGACAAACTGGTCGGCCAAGGCCGGTGAAGCGCTGAACGCAAGGGCGCACAGGGCAGCGCCAAGCGCCTTGAAGCCAGTGTCGATATGGCGCGCGGCGCCAAGGCCGAAGCAGGCAAGACCGGCACCAAGCGCGGTCGATGGGGTTAAATAGCTCATGGCCGTCTTCAGTCCTTCTGGCTTTGGTCTTGCAGCTGCTCGAAGCCGGTGAGCCCGAGTGCGAGGCCTCGGCGGCTCCAGCGGAACCGGAAGCTGCGATCGTTGCTGGCGATCACCTGCGCGCCGACGAAAGTCTTGAGCGTGCCGGTGACGGTCGAAGTGAGAGTGGCGGGATCGACTTCCATCTTGCGGATGACGAAGGCCTGGGAGATGTCCGAGCCGCGCTGCTCGTCGACGATCTTGACGAGCTCGGCCTTGAGCCGGCCGTGAGCTGCCGGATCGGCAAGCTTGAGGATCTCTGCCATCCAGTAGTCGAGCCCCTGGGGCGCGCGGTTGAGCAGCATCAGCGCGGTGTCGCGGGTGACGAGCTCGAGGTAATGCGCGTCAGGACCGGCGCTGGAGAGCGTGAGCCGTTCGCTGGTCACCGGGACAAGAACGACTTCCCGGTCCCGGGTCGCGGCAGCTCCCACCCCGAACAGCGTGGTGACGGCGAGGCCCCCGGCAACCAGAGCCAGCCAATTGCGCTGGCGTAGATATTTCTGGGCCTCTTCGTATGCGAATTCTGCGCGCATTGCGTTTCTCCCTCAGCCGGCCAGAAGGCGGCAATGGGAGGGCGGCGTGGCCTTAAGCCCGAGAAAACCCCCGGGCAGGTACCAGTAGGCAGCATGCACCAGCGCCGAGCCCGCGTTTCCGGATTTCGCCTTCCGCAAGACGAACCAGGCCGCAAAGGACAGTGCGATCCCGATGAAGATGTGCTGCGCCAGGATCCCCCAAGCGAAGGGGATCAACAGCCCCGCAAACTCGTCGATGGTCCAGAAGCCGATAAGCTCCGGGTCGTCGAGCCGTTGGGGAACGAGGTACTTGTCGGCCATGTTGCCGCCCTCCCGCCGTGACCGGATCCGCTGTTCAGATGACCGCGGTCACGACCGAGGTGACGATCGGCACGCCGGTGCCGACGCCAATGCCGACGCCCACGGGAACGGCGATCTGGCCGAGGGTGAAGCGTCCCGAGGCAAGCCCGATCAGGCCGCCGGCGAGGCTGAGCACGGTGATGATCTTGCCGCCCGAGCCTTCGAGAAAATCCGTGAACTTGACGAGAGCGGGGTCGAAGGTGGTGTCAGCGCCGGCATAAGCCGCACCGGCACCGGCAAGCGCCACCAGCGCAGGCAGGACATAGTCCTTGAGCTGGGAACGTCGGGCAATCTGGAGAGGGGTATTCATGGGCAGGGCCTTTCGAAGATTTATAGACCAGCAAGCGGCCAACCGTTCGCTGTCTGTTCTTCGTGATCCCTCGATGCCCCTGTAGGAAATCGAAGCCGTCGTTTGCGGTGCGCCCACCAAGCAAAAAATGACCTGGACGTGTCGTCAGCCCGGCAATCGCGCCAGCCCGAACATCATAAGCGCCACTGCGGCCGGATATCGCGCGAGGCCGGCTGAATTTCGCGATTCCGCTCCGCATTTTCGCGCGAATCGCCAAACCCGTCTGATTCGCTTTCTCCTATTCGTTCCTTTTATGTTCTTTTCGTTTTCCTACACCCATCCTCTTCGCATAGCCCGTGAGTCGGTCATTCCAGCCAGAGGAGAAACAGCAATGATCGATATGGGCGTACTTGGTGAAACCCAGACCCGCCGCGACCTCGCGCACCTGCTTCACGCCGCAGTAGAACTGAGCGGCCGCAATCGCTGCGAGATCGCGCGCGAGGCCGACATCCACAAAGACGCGCTGCGCCGGACCCTGTGCGGTGAGCGTAGTCCAAGCGTTGGCGAGGCGCTGCGCATCCTGGCTTCGTCAGGAACGATGCCGCATGCTCAATTGCTGCTGTTCCTCGCCGCTGGGGGCGATCAGGCTACTCGCTGGCTGCAGACTGACATCGCCCGCTTCTTCGAAGAGCTTGTCGGAGAGCTGCCGTCCGCCCTTGAACGCGTCCTCGGCAACCAGGTTCATGACGTTAAGCCCCGCTGGGCCAAGGGCACTGCCCACCGTGTGGCCCGGCTTCTGGCCGATCACATCGATGAGCTCGAGCGCAAGGATGCCCTGCTAGGTGAAGGCCATGGCGCCAGCTTGGGAGGACGTCATGGTTGAAGCTGAACCTTTGGGTCCACCCGAACCCCGGAGGGTAACGCGGCTTATCCGGCTCAAGGAGGTGCAGCACCGGGTCGGGCTCGGGCGATCGACGATCTACCGCTGGATGGCAGAGGGCAAGTTTCCGAAGCCTGTTCAGCTGGGCGGGTATGCAGTTGCATGGGCTGAGGACGATATTCAGGTCTGGATTTCCTGCAGACTGGCATGATCGGACTCACCAGTGTCCTCAAAGCCGGGACGACTCCACACCCGAACAGGCAGACCCTCCTTGCCGCAAGCTATCATCAGGAACACATGACTGCTGAAGGCGGCAAAGGCGTAACGGCTCGGCGCGGTATCCTGATCTCCTGACCCGGGAATATCTCTGCGGGGTCGTCCAGGACATCCCGATTGGCTTCGAAAATCTCGGGCCAGAGCTCAGCGTCGCCATAATGGCGGCGTGCATATGTGCTGAGCAGGTCGCCCACCTTCACCTTCTCTGTTGCGACCAGATCAGTGGGCGGAACGAAGTCCCACGGTCCCAGCGCATCAAGCTTATCGGCGACCTTAGCAAGGGCACCGGGACGATATGGTTTGCCACCAAGCCGCTCGGCCGGCGAGCGCCAGCGACGGATAGTGCTCGCCGACAGCTGCCACAGGTGTTCGGGACCTTCACGGTCGTCTTTGAATACTTGTGTCGCGCTCCACTCCGGATCCGCCTCATTCACGAGGGGAGCCAAGGGGTCTGGTTGAAAGCCATGTATGCGAGTGCCCACGCTGGTATCCAGCTTGAGCCCGGCTTGCTTCGCCCCTGCCAGCACCCAAGCAAGCGCGTCGTCAGATAGGCCGCGGATGTCGCCGCCGCCTCCGACCGATCCATGCACGCCGGGGAACCACCGCTCCTGGTAGGGAGCATTCGGATCATCATTGGTGAAGTCGGCGGTCTCGTTGAGCGAGGAAATGTCGCCGAACGACACGGGCGGGAAGAGTTCGCGCCTCTCATCGATGGCGACCGCGTGCCGTGCACGCTCGACGAACGAATCCAAACTCGGATCGTGGAAGTCATATTCCTTGTTGAGCCACCCGCTGAACGGCAGGATCTCCGGGACGCCGAGCGCGCCGACAGTGTCCCAGACCCCCAGGAATTTAATTCGGAGCTGCGGTGCCTTGCCGGCCGTGTAGCCCGGGTGGTTTGCGCACCGCCAGTCGTCATCGGCAGCGCCAATGCACACCTTGTCGGAGAAATCCGCGCGGAAGCGGCGCATTGCCTCGCCGGTCCCGTCTTTGCCTTCCTTGCGCTTCTGATAAAGCTCCACCGCTTCGTCGATCCGACCGACGTGAAGCCGGTGGAGCGGTCCTACGTGGCGTATAAATCCGACGAAGGTGCGCGCGCTATATGCGCCGCGTGAGAATCCGAAGACGTAAATCTCATCCCCGGGATCATAGTTGAATACAAGGAAACGGTAAGCTTCGCGCACGTTGTCGATCAGGCCGGTGCCAAACATTCCGCCTCTCATGGCGTCGAGATCACCAGTGCCAACACCTTCATCGTAGTGGATGATTTGGGTCACCCCATGCTGGTCAATCCGGTCTATGCTTGCCGCAGTGAGCACAACGTTGGTGGCAAGGTCGGGAACGAGCTTGTTCCACGTACCATCGAAGCAAAACACCAAGCGCTTCATAGTCAGATCCTTCTTTAACAATGGCCTTTTGATACAGGCTGGAGTCCGATGGTGAGCGCCGGCACGAACCCCATCTCGCGTTGCTGATCGTAGATTCGGAGCTCCGGGTCAGCCTTGGGCATCCACACTCTGCCAGTTTCCACTGCCAGTGATGCCGGTAGAGCTGGAAAGACATGGATAGGTGCTTTGTCGCCATGACGTGCTTTGATTGCATCAAACAACGACCGAAGTGCCTGACGGTAGGCGACCTGATCCTCCGGGCATCGCACGATGTCGTTATGTGGGTTCTCGGCGCACAGGCTCCAAATTGCGGCGCCTTCTCCCAACACCCGTTCAATCCGGTCATCGGTGACCGTCGCACTGACCCCGAGTTTCAGTGCCACGGCGCCGTTGCGTTCTTCAGCAGGCTCGCCCCTATGGTAGCGGATCGTAGGACAGTCGCGCTGCCATGCCCATGTTGCAGGTTCTCGGTGCCGCTGATGTACCACCATGGGGACAATATCGCACAGCAGCCGTCCCAGCTCGATGAGTAGGGGCTGCGGCGCGAGACCAAAGACACTTACATGCCGGATATCTTGGCGCTCGATCCGTCCCCCGACGCGCGCGGCGAAATTGCGCTGCAAATTGACCTGCTGCATCGCCCAGAAGGCGGGATCAGCATCGGTGAAGGCATGACCGATCATTTCAAGATCAATCGTCTGATGGCTAGCTGGATGATGATTGGGCGACATCGCGGTAAAGATGTCGCGGGTAGAAATGAGGGCCTCGTTTGTGCCAATACTGGCGCCAAACCTCAGAACATGGGATGCCCGATCCTCATGGATCCCCGCCAGCAGCGCTATTCGGGCTTCATGCTTGGCTTTCATCTCCTTCAGAAATAACTCGGGGTGACCGGCTTCATCATCGACATCGATCAGCTTGTGATGGACCGCGCACAGGAGCATCAGATTGTCGAGACTCTTGGCCAGTTTTGGCGAGCGGACCGGGTCGCCGCGCGGTCCTGTTGCGCTGTCGGCCACGATGTGGGCAATGAACCCGAACAATGCGTCTTCATTGCCGGAGATAAGGTCGCCGACCAGATCCTGATTGCAGCCTCGGTACTGGCAGCGCCCGGCGGCACTCGCCCAGAGTGCCGACTGCACCTTTTGCGGGACTTTAGTCTTAGCCACGAGCGGCCTCCACATGACGGCCGCTTGCCGTCCATTTGCCAGTTGCGCGCCAGCCTTCATAGGCGGCCAGCCATTCGATGGTCCAAGGCACCGTCGTCTCCGCGATGAGATCGGCCGGCGACCAGTCGCCCGCCTCGGCATCGAGGAGGCACAGCGTCACGTCGCCACCCGGGCTATAATAGACATGCGGCAAACGGCCTTCAGGATCGCCGGGGCGCGGCCGCAAGGCCGGTGAGAGGATCGAAACGCGCGGTTGCAGACGTCGAGGGTCGAGATTTTCGATGAGCAGCGGCGCCCGGTAGAGGATGCCAACGCGATAGGTCTGAAGTAGCGGCCGGACCGGTCCTTCCCACATGGCGGTCTCGGCTTGGCGCGCGAGCAACGCGAATTCGGGCCAGATCGCCCGCATCGCCTCGATCTGAACATCTACACCGAGAACCATGGTCAGCGCCGCTCACCCATATTGGTGTGTGCGCGTGCCGCCACTGGTGCCAGGGCGCTGGCACCAGTGATGATCGCAGGCGCGGCCGGGGTAAAAAGGCCACCAGTCCGAGTATAGCCGTGCTGACGGGTCTGAACTTGCTGACCTAGCCGCTTGTTGTAAGCATCGACCGAGCGGGTCACGACACGCTGGCCGAATTGTTCCCGTAACCAGTCCTGAAGGTCTTCGAGCTGCATGCCGCGTTCGCGGACGGCCTGAAGGCCGTCGGCCAGAGCAAGGAGCGCTCTTGCATAGTGCTGCTGCTGAGATTGGTTTTCCGGCCAGCGGTCGGTAAAGCGTTCCTCGTAAAATTCGGGATTGGGCACATCGAGCAGCTTGTTCTGGCGCGCGGTCTGGTCGATCGCCCGCGCCGTCCAGCGTGCCTGGCGGATGACCATGTCAGCAAGGCCCATGCCCGGCACTGCCGCGTGGCCAGCATGACAGGACAGCATGACCGACGGCGGCATCCGGCCAGACGCATCCGCATAGAGAATGTTGCGATGGCGCTTGATCAGTTGAAGCGCGACCGTGGTGACGCTCTTGACGATGAGTGGGGTCTGGTCGGGCACCTCCTCCACGTCGGCGGCGTCGAAGGCAAAGCCGTGTTTGACATAGAGTTCACGGTTGAGCGCGATGGCAAAACGCTCTTCGATCGGCGTTCGCTCATTATACCATGCGCAAAAGCCATAGGCATTCATCGGCACATATCGATGTTCGCTCGGAAGGCCCTGCTTGGCGTGGGCGATCACGCCCTCCTTCTCCTTCAGAGCGCGGCGCCGGGCCGGCGTCACGTCAAGGTGCATGCCATCCGCATAATAGAGCGTGATGCAGCGGGTCTTCCGCTCGATCCGCGAGACTGGATAGTCCTGCAGCGCCTGCTCGAGAAGGTCGAGCAGCGCTTCAGGCCCTTCATTACCGCCCATGATCTCGGCAACGGCATCAAGATCATATTCGTCATCGGTGCCGCGGGTCGAAATTGTCGCATCAATCGCCATCGAGCCTTGGGGATAGAAGCTAGACACCCGGCCCTGGAGAGGGCTGCCGGGGCGATCAATATAGCGGCAGACCGCCTCGTAGCGATCGACGGCTTTGATATGCAGTCCCGGTGGCAGCTGAAGATTGACCGCGATCTCGGCCAGGATCGCATCGAGCGGGTCTCCAAAGGGGTCTCGCGGACGTCCGTCGCCGCGGAAGATATTCGAGGGCATCTGGAGACTCCGGTTTACAAAACTGCGCTGTACTGGCACCACACATTCGCATTGTGGGATTGCGCTCTGCAGATTTCAAGGGATTTCGGTTTACAAAATCGTCACCATATGATGTTTTTGTAAACCGAGGGGTGAAAGGTAGCCAAGCCATGATCGGCACGAGACTGAAGCTTGCGCGCGCATCCGCAGGATTGTCGCTGCGCGAGCTCGCTGAGCGCATGGGCCATGTGGTCAGCGCACAGGCGATCGGAAAATATGAGCGCAATGAGGACATGCCCGGTTCGCGTGCCCTTATGGCGCTTGCGGGCACGCTGGGCGTGAGCGAATCCTATCTTTTGAGCGATGAGGAACTGACGCTGGAAGGTGTCGATTTCCGCAAGAAACGAAGCGCCAAGGAAGAGGCGACGATCGAGGCGCAGACCCTGCAGTTGCTCGAGCGTTATCTAACCATCGAGGAACTGCTCGGACTCAAAAGCGTCGAATGGGAGCAGCCGCGCAGCGCACCATATCCGCTACACGATCTTCGCGATGCCGAGGATGCGGCGCGTTCCGTTCGTGAGGAATGGGGACTTGGACATGATCCGGTGCCCAAGCTTGCCGAGCTCCTCGAGGAGCGAGGGATCAAGGTATGGACTTGTAACGGTTTTGTGCCGGTCACCTATCTCATTAAGCCACCTTGGCTTCGAACGCGAGCGGGCTGATGCCGCCCAGATATGAATGTCG
>NZ_JACICY010000026.1 GCF_014196055.1 Novosphingobium hassiacum | reverse complement strand
CCATGGGCATGCTCAACCACCATTTCGCAGCAGCCGCCTGATCGGCGCAGAGCGACAGCCTACCTCTGACTGCCGCCAATCTTTGCAACAGAGCCGCCGATGATAACCCGAATGCGTGCGTCTACGCGGGAATGTATAACATGGTGACGGATCGGATCGACATTTGGAGCCATAGTTATTATGCTGTTGCGCCTTCCAACGCTTTATAAAGGGCGGTCTTCCCGATTTTCAGGCGAGCGGCAGCCTCGCGCACAGTGAGGCCCGCTGCGATGTGCGCCCGCGCCTTGCGCAACTTGTCGGGGGTGACGACGGGGCGGCGCCCGCCCTTGCTGCCGCGCTCGCGCGCGGCGCGCAGGCCCGCCTGGGTGCGCTCGCGGATCAGATCGCGCTCAAACTGCGCGAGGGATCCGAAGATGTTGAACACCAGCATCCCTCCCGGTGTGGTGGTATCGATATTCTCGGTTAGCGAGCGGAACCCGATGCCTCGCGCCGCCAGTTCACCAACCTTCTCGATGAGGTGGCTCATCGAGCGACCGAGGCGATCGAGCTTCCACACCACCAGCGTGTCGCCGGCGCGCAAATAGGCCAGTGCTTCGGCAAGGCCCGGCCTGTCAGCCCTGGCTCCCGACGCCTGATCATCGAAAACACGATCGCATCCTGCTCGCTGCAGAGCGTCATGCTGGAGCGAGAGCTTCTGGTCGGGGGTGGAGACCCGCGCATAGCCGATCAGCGCCACGGGCCGCCCCATCGTGTCCGTTTTCCCATCATCATGCGATCTTGTCCGAATCGCCATCGAAGGTCCAGAGTTGACGGACACATTCCCGGTGGCCGTCCAACGGACGTCTGACGGACAGCGACATGGAGGGGTTCGAGCTTGGCCAGAAGACACCTGCTGACCCGTGAGATGCTTGCGGACCATTATGATCCCTCGCTCGATGAACGCGAAATCGCCCGCCACTTCACCTTGACCCGGGACGACCTTGAACTGATCGCATCCCGTCGCGGCGACGCCACCCGCCTCGGCTATGCGATGCTGATGCTGTATCTGCGCTGGCCGGGGCGCGTGCTGGAAGCCGGCGAAGCGCCGTCCATGCCGATCCTCGCGTTCGTGGCCCGTCAGTTGGATGTGTCGCCCGCGTCATGGCGCGATTATGCCCGGCGCGACGAGACGCGGCGAACGCACCTTGCCGACCTGTCGCGGCGCTTCGGTCATCTCGTTTTCGGTCGCGCGGATTTCCACGCGTTGGTCGCTTTCGCCATGCCGATCGCGCAGACCGTCATCCAGCCCTCGCGGCTTGCCAGCATAGTCATCGGCGAGATGCGACGTCGGCGATTGCTGCTGCCGCCTGTTACGGTGATCGAGGCGATCGTACGACGGGCGCGGCAGCAGGCCGGGGAACTGGTCCATGACGTGCTCGCCGGGGGTTTCGGCGAACCCGAACGCGCACGGCTCGACGCCCTCCTGTCGCGGCGCGACGACAAAAGCGCGACCTGGCTCTCATGGCTGCGCAACCCGCCGCTGTCCCCAGCACCGCGCAATGTCCTGCGACTGATCGACCGGCTTGACCACGTTCGCGCGCTGGGCCTGACTGCATCGCGCGCCGCGACGATCCCGCAGACGGCGTTCGACCGGATCGCCGACGAGGCGGCACGCATCACGCCGCAGCATCTGGCGGAATTGCCCGACCAGCGTCGGCATGCGATCCTTGCTGCTGCCGGCATCCGGCTCGAGGAAAGCCTGACCGATTCTGTGCTGACGATGATGGACAAGCTCCTGGGGAGCATGATGCGTCGGGCCGAGAACCGGACCAAGGATAAGGCGATCGGCACGATCCGGTCATTGCAGGCGCAGCTTCGCCTGCTCAGCGGCTCGTGCCGGGCCTTGCTAGACGCACGAGCGCAGGGCGTGGATTCTCTTGCCGCCATCGGTTCGATCGACTGGGAGAGACTGGGACCGGCGGTCGCGGACGCCGAGCTGCTGATCGCGCCGGAAACGATCGACCGCACGGCCGAACTGATCGAGCGGCAGCGCTCACTGCGCTCCGTGATCGGGCCGTTCCTCAACGCCTTCGAGTTTCGCGGAGCGGGCGCGGTGCAGGGGCTGCTCGATGCGGTCCGCCTCGTGGCTGACATCTATCGCACCGGACGCCGCCGCCTGCCCGACAAACCGCCGCTCCGGTTCGTGCCGCCGTCATGGCGGCCGTTCGTGCTGCGCAATGGCGTGGTCGTTCGCGCCGCCTATGAACTTTGCGTACTCACCCAACTGCGCGACCGGCTGCGCGCCGGCGACATATGGGTGGCGGAAAGCCGCCAGTATCGCTCCTTCGACAGCTATCTTCTGCCATCTGCCACCTTCGACGCGATGCGCGCACGGGGACCGCTGCCGCTGGCGATCGACACCGATTTCGAAAGCTTCATCGCCGAACGCCGCGCCAGCCTAGACACCGTGATCGAGCGGGTGACGATCCTCGCCCGGCAGGGAGAGCTGCCCCAGGTGCGCCTTGACGGCAACGGCTTGGTCATATCGCCGCTCAAGGCAATCACGCCGCCTGGCGCAGAAGATATGCGCCGCATCGCCTATGATCGGCTGCCACGCGTGAAGATCACCGATCTTCTTTTGGAGGTCGATAGCTGGACCGGCTTTTCCGAATGCTTCACCCATCGCCGCTCCGGTCGCGTGGCGGATGACCGCAACGCGCTCCTGACCGTGATCCTGGCCGACGGCATCAATCTCGGCCTGACGCGCATGGCCGAGACCTGTCAGGGCGCAACCTTGCGTCAGCTCGCCCATCTCCACGACTGGTATATCAGCGAAGCCGCCTATGGTGAGGCGCTGGGGCGGTTGATCGACGTCCACCGCACCGTGCCGCTGTCCGCGCTGTGGGGCGACGGCACCACCTCTTCGAGCGACGGTCAGCTCTTCCATGCGGGCGGCCGCGGCACCGCGATCGGCGACATCAACGCGCGCAACGGCAACGAACCTGGCGTCAGCTTCTACACCCACATCTCGGATCAATATGATCCGTTCGCGAGCCGCGTGATCGCGGCGACCGCCGGCGAGGCCCCCTATGTCCTCGACGGGCTGCTATACCATGCCACCGGCCTGTCGATCGAAGAGCACTACACCGATACCGGCGGCGCATCCGATCATGTGTTCGGCCTGATGCCTTTCTTCGGCTACCGCTTCGCGCCGCGCCTACGCGACCTTAAGGACCGGCGCCTGCATCTGCTGCCGGGCCAGGAAGCGGGGCCGCTGCTGACCGGCATGACTGGCGATCCGGTCGCCATCGGGCATGTCGCCGCCCATTGGGACGAACTGCTGCGTCTCACTACCTCGATCCGCAGCGGCACAGCCACCGCATCGGCAATGCTGCGCAGATTGTCCGCTTACCCACGCCAGAACGGACTGGCGCTGGCCTTGCGCGAGGTCGGGCGGATCGAGCGTTCGATCTTCATGCTCGACTGGCTGCGCGATCTCGACCTACGCCGGCGCACCCAAGCTGGCCTTAACAAGGGCGAGGCGCGCAACGCGCTCGCCCGTGCGCTCTTCTTCAACCAGCTTGGCGAGCTGCGCGACCGGCGGTTCGAGAACCAGACCTATCGCGCCTCCGGCCTCAATCTCCTTGTGGCCGCCATCATCCTGTGGAACACCCGCTATCTCGAACAGGCAGTCGGGGCGCTGGCGATCCCGGAAGACATTGCTCGCCATATCGCCCCACTGGGATGGGAGCATATCTCGCTCACCGGCGACTATCGCTGGAATGTCGAAAGCCGCCCAGATCCCGGCCAACTCCGCCCGCTGCGCGCACCGTCATCGCTCCTGGCCGCATGACAGCACTCGCCCGTGTTCACGAGAGGTTCTCCCCTAGCGTACGTAAAACTCACTTTCGTGTAGTGACCCCTGATAGTCGCCGGTGCCGGAAACGTCAGCGACTACCCCTGTCAGCGTTTCGGACCGAGACAGGCCGGCGTCAGCACTGAAATCGAGATTAAGTTCGCCAAGCGGGCGCCCATATCCGCTGGTAAATGTGATCGCGTCCTGGGAGGGGATCAGGCTGCGATCGTTTTGGGAGGCAGTAGATGCAAAGCGATCTCGTTGGCGAATGCCACCTTGATGCAAAAGGGTCAGTGCGGCCGTCAGGCGCTGATCGTTCCGGATTCGGCTATAGCGCAGCGTTGAAGTTTCCGCCTCGCCAGCGCCCGTCCGTCGCCATTGACCCAGAACCTTCCGCCGCAAAAAATTGGAATTTTGGCCGTAATTCAAGATTGATCACGGTTTGGGCCGGGGAAAATCCGAACTCGCGCGCTTTGGTGGGATTCAGAAGCTGAATTTGCTCCAGAGCCTCCGGGGGTAATGCCTCGATCGCATCGTTGGATGCGAGCCGCCGCCCGTTGACTATGATTGAGACGTTGGGGCCAAAGCGTGCCGAAAGGCGGCCTAGCAGCTCACCGATGCTGTCGGTCGCATAAATTTTGATTACGTCAGGTGGAATGCTCTCGGCTACGTCCTTTTCGGCAATGGTGCGGGGCCGCCGGCCTGTTACGATGATTTCTGCCGTTCCAATCGCAGGGTCAGTCGCCGAGCGGGATTGGGCATGAGATGCTGATGGAGCGTAAATCACGCTCGCGCACAAGGCCGAAGCCACCCACGGCCAAATTTCCTTGCATTGCGCCCCAAGCTGAAAGAGAGGCCGCCTAACGTTAGGCCGGTTCATAGACGGGTGCCTTACCCGGTGACATCCGACCTGCAGTGCTCCTGCTGATCGTGGATGGCGGCCCTTCGAACGAGAATTCGCAAGCACATTGGCTCGCGTGTCAGATCAGCGTTGATGACGATCGAGCTAGCGGCTTGGGTGGGCTGATCATACTTGGATACGCGCAAGTTAGCGACCAATCCCGATCGGGATTGGTCGCTACAGGAGATTACTGAATCTGAATCCAGTCGGTGATTGCGTTGAAGGGCGAGGAGGCGTTGCGCGCCGTCACCGAGTACTTTCCGCCGCTGCTGCCGTCGATCTGATATTGGCGGTCGAAGCCAATGTAGATGGAACCATTGGGGCAAGTGCGTGTCGGAGCCAGGGCCGTGCCGCATAGAGGCCAGGTTTGCACGGCGGAATTGGAGACGATGACGCCATCCAGCGTAACGGTCCTAACGGTTTGAGCGTAGCCGATTTCGCGAACGGTGATGCGGACTTGGGCGCCGCCGTGATCTCCAGCAGTCAGATATTGCGAAGGACTGATTGCTTCCGGGCCGCCGTATTGCGTCGATGCCACCTCGATGATCTGGACACTGGTCAACGCAGGGGCAGCGAGTGCTGGAGCCGCAGAAGCGAGCATTACTGCTGAAGTGACTGCGGCTGCGAATACTTTCATTTTGAACATATGCCCCCTCCTTCATGGTCAATAAAGGAGGGCGAGCCTGTCATGTTCGCCCGTCTGGTGCAATATGGGTTTATCCACTATGATGATTACCCCGAGTTTTTTCGGCCGGATAATGCTGAGAGGACATCATTCACGGACATTTCAACCTTGGATGCGGCATGGCTTTGCATCGTTTGAAGCCAATCCAGTGTTTCTTGGGGCATCCGAAAGGCTCCGCCGTCCACACCCGGGGTGGAAACCAACTGTGTTTTGATGTGGGCAATCGCATCCTTTGGGATATCTGAATAGACAGGGATTTTTCCGGAAAAGTCTACATTATCAAGTATATATCCTTGGAGGCCGCCGGTATTATCCAAAGATGCCCCATGATTGAGAACGGCATCTTTCAATATCACCTGTGCTTGTTTTGCGCTTATGCGAGTGAAGTCGAATTGTCCTTCAGGAAGGCCCTGCATTTCGCTAATGAGTCGTGCGCCTTCAGCGTAATGCGCCTTAAATTCTTCTTGAGTATGGTCAATGTTGTTGTAATTCACATCGAAATCAAACGTTTGCGTGGCGGATTTTGCCTTGGCATCATTTGAGATCGTCACCAGAGTTCCATCGGATGACGTGGATGCAAGAGATTGAGCAAACGTCAGGTCTTTCGCCGCAGTCGAGAGCGGAACAGCGCTCTGGCGTAGAAAAGATGTATTAGAGACGGAATTGATCATGATGCCCCTTCCCGAGAGAAATTGCGGACACCATTAAGCATCTCAATTAATAATTTGCGAATTATGTATTGGGGGATTTACGGAGTGAATGGGCTTTGGCGTAGGTGCCAAGATGCGCACCGTCACCGTGCCGTCGCCGGAAAAATAACCGGTAAATGGAGGTGCCCATCTCATTGAAGCTCTCCGTTCCTTCCCCGTCGTAATAGGCCGGGTCCGCCTCGCTCCAATAGCGTTCGAGGTGTGGGCATAGGGCGGCGTCACGATGAGCGACGGCGCTTTGTCCCAGCTCGCCGCAACATGCCGCGCCTGCCCCCTGCTCCGCTCCGT
Organism: Novosphingobium hassiacum; assembly: GCF_014196055.1. GTDB lineage: Bacteria > Pseudomonadota > Alphaproteobacteria > Sphingomonadales > Sphingomonadaceae > Novosphingobium > Novosphingobium hassiacum. Next base: position 9,432 of record NZ_JACICY010000026.1, on the reverse strand, counting down.
CAGCTCGATCGTCGCCAGATCGTGACAGGGAACACCGGCGTTGCCGGTGCTTTCCCCATGCCGGATGAATACTGCGCGCATGGCTATTTCAGCAGCAGGGCGGCGGCTCCCTGCCCTTTCAGCAGTTTGACCGCCGTTTTGTCGAAGGACACGAACGTCTCCCCGCCGTGGAATCGGCCGTCAAAGGCGATCACCCCGTCCGCGAAATCGCCGCCCGCATCGAGGATGACCAGGCCCGCTTCCACCGCAGGGCGATTGACGACGACGTTCTCCGCTTCGATCAGGCCCCGGATCGCGGCGGCAATTTCGGGCCGGGTTTTCTTGTAGAGGCGTTCCAGAACCCAGGCGAGTTCGCACAATGAATGCACGCTGATGGCAACGTGGGTCGCGCTTTCCATCGCTTCGACGGCGGCGAGGCTCTGCGCTTCGTCGTCCGCCAGCACTAGGCGCAGCAAGACGTTGGTGTCGGCCGTGATCTTCATTTATCGTCCAGACCGGCCACGCCGGCAGCAGCGCCCGCTTCCGCGATAGCATCGTTGATTTCTTCGATCGTGAACCGGGGGCCGTCGCCCTTCCCCTTGAGCATCCCGTGCAGCGCCCGCCACGAACCCTTTGGCTGGTCCGCTTTCAGTTCCGCCCTGCCATCGGGCAGCAGGTCGAGTCTGATCTTGCCGCCGGGCTGAATACCGAGATGTTTCAGAATATCCTTCCGAAACGTTACTTGGCCCCGCGCGGTCACGCTTAATGTCGCCATGGTCATTACCTCCATATCAAACCAAGGTAATGCAGAACCGCCTTACATTCAAGACCCCAATCCTGATGGCCCCTTTCCTTCCCCGTGCTTCCGTTGACGCGGCCGGATCGAGCTATCGTCATTTCAATGACGCCGACGCACCTGATACCCTTGCAATTCGGGGATTCCCTTTTCTTCGTATAGGAGTATACAAGTATAAAGTTATACCTGTAGGAGTGTAGAATGAAGGTTCTCGCCATCCTCTCGCAAAAGGGCGGGGTTGGGAAAACGACGCTCGCAACCTGTTTGGCGGTCGCGGCCGAGCAGGCGGGCAAGGTTGCGGCTATCATCGACTTGGACCCGCAGGCGACGGCCTCGTTCTGGAAGGACGTGCGTCAGATCGATACGCCCGCCGTAGCGTCGATTCAGCCCGTGCGCCTGCCTGCTATGCTCAAAGCCTGCGAGGACGCCGGAACCGATCTTGTCGTGATCGACGGCGCGGCGGTCGCGCGGGACGTGGCCTATGAGGCGGCGCGTCATGCCGACTTCATCCTGATCCCGACCAAGACGGCCGTATTCGACACCATGAGCATGACGCACACGCTGGACATTGTGCGCCAGCTCGATCGCGCCTTTGCCGTTGTCCTTACCTTTGTGCCGCCGCAAGGTCAGGAAACGGCCGACGCGATCAAGGCCGTGGCCGAGCTGGGGGCGACCGTCTGCCCGGTGACGATCGGCAGCCGCAAAGCCTTTTTCCGCGCCCAGGCCGCAGGGCAGGCGGTGCAGGAGTTCGAGCCGCAGGGACCGGCGGCCGATGAAATCCGTCGTTTATACGAGTATACAACTATACGAATATACAATGAAGCGGAGGCGGCATGATGGCGAAGGGCGGCAATTCCCTGCAAGCGATGCTTGACCGCGCTATGACCAGCGGCGAGCCCGCCCCGGCGATCGCGCCGGTAGACTCCCCGCAAAGGACTGCGCCGAGCGGCCGACAGGGAACTAAGCTGATCGGTGGACACTTCCCCCCGGAGGTCAGCACCCAGCTCCGTATCCTCGCAGCCGAGGAAGGAACGACCGTTCAGAAGCTGCTAGGTGAGGCACTGGACGATCTATTCGTGAAGAAAGGCCGCAGCCGGATTGTCGGCTAGTATAGGCGTATATTTGTATACGCCTATACTAGCGTAACGGGCTGCGCTTGTGCCGGTTGCGGCAGAAGCCGACGAAGGCGGCACGAGGGCTTTTCAGCTCTGGCCGTCCGCTGTCGTTCCACCACGAAACCCATTCGTCATATAGTCCGTAAACGTCATAGCCCGGTGCAACGCTCTTGGCGTCGTGGAAGCCTTCCGGGTCGATAAAGGGGCGCTCGGGTTCCGGCTCGATCGCTTCGGCCGCACCTAACGCCTCGCGGTTGCGAAATGTGACCGTGTTACCGTTCATTTCCACGGCGTAATCGGGGAGGTGATCGTGGGCGACAAGATCGCGCAGCATCGAGCGGAACACGCGCATATGGCTGCTAGCGCCGGTCTTTTTCTGTAGAACTTCCGCCGAAATCGACCATTTTTCCTGCGCGCCGCAATGTTTGCGGGCCAGCTCGTAAATCCGGCGCTCTAGCGGCTTGCGGAGCCGGAAATAATCGCGGTGCAGCGTCAGGACGCTACGCCCTTCGATCATCTTGAACAGCCATTCCGACAGCGTGACCTTGATTTCCGACATTTGGCCGGAGCGGGTTTGCCGCACGATCCGCCATTCATTGATAAGACCGAAACCTTCGGTAATTTCCTCACCATCGGCCTTGATGTTGGTTGTGATCCGCGTCCCGGCCAGGCGCTCGAACGCGCTCCGCAGCCGATCATAGCCGTCGCCATCGGTTTGCCGGTTGGTCCATACCAGCAGATCGCGGGCGGTGAGGTGCAAGGTGCGGCTAGGCTTCTCGCCCTGGTTCATCTTCGCGATGAGCTGCGAAATGCAGTAGATCAATATGTCCTTGTCGTGGATCGTCGCCAGCCCTTTGACGCTGGGGACGATTTCGACTGTGTTGCCGTTATGCTCATAGCGGAACACACGGCGATCAGGCTTGGTGGCAAGCGAGAATATCGGATGCTCCATCGAGGCCATATCGTCCTTGGGGATGGCGTCGAGAACATCGCAGATGAACAGATCGGGGGTAGGGTAGCGATCAGGCAGTAGCGCCGGTCGCCCGCCATCACCGTTGCCGTTCGGGGTTTCGTTGACGGCTAGGCTCAATTCGGGGTTTCGTTGACGGCTAGGCTCAATTCGGGGTTTCATTGACGCCGACCGTAGATTCGGGGTTTCGTTGACGCAACGGAAAAGTTCGGGGTTTCATTGACGCTTGGATGAGATTCGGGGTTTCGTTGACGCAGATTCGGGGTTCTGGAGTCACTGGATTCGGGGTTTCGTTGACGATTGGGGCTAAGAAAACTCCATTTATTACTTTATTTTCAACGGCATACAAAGCCACCAAAAACCCGTAACACGATTCTTAACCCATATATTAACACTAGGCGACCCTGTGGATAATTTCAGACCACTGCACTTTACTCAGGGCAGAGGGCGCGGCTTCGACCCGCCTAACATGGACGACCGCTAGCGCGGTCGGCGCAATTTGTTTGTTTAGGATCAGGATTACAGGGCAGCGCCCAGCCCTCAGTGCCGCGCTTGGGGATAGGTCGAAAACATGGCTTTCCAGGGAAGCCAGTCCGATAGGGCGGCGCCCCGATCGAGAGGGCAGTGGAGGCGGAAACGCCCCCACTGGCGCGATTTCCGAGCCGCACAGCCCCGTTTCAGACCTTTAGCAACCCCCGAGGGGTTTTCAGGACAATGATCCTCCACGGCCTTCCTGCCGCTTGAGGGCGCGGCCGAGCGTATTGCGCCCGACCTTCAAAATCCGGGCCATGCCCGCGACGGATTCTTCTCCGGCGTCGATCGTCCGGCGCGCATGATCCACATCGGCCACCGTCAATTTGCGGCGTCGGCCGAGCTGGACCCCGCGCCGCTTCGCCGCCGCAAGGCCCACCCTGGTTCGCTCCATCGTCAGATCGCGCTCGACTTCGCCCAGCCACCCGAACACCGACAGCAGCAGCTTGCCCGTCGAGCTGGTCAGGTCGATCGCCTCGGTCAGCGAGCGGAACCCGATCCCGCGTCGGTCGAGATCGAGGACGATGTTGACGACATGCTGCATCGAGCGGCCGAGCCGGTCGAGCTTCCACACCACCAGCACATCGCCGGGGGCGAGCTGGCCCAGCGCCTGGTCAAGCCCCGACCGGTGGCGCGAGGCTCCCGACATGGTATCTTCAAAGATCGTTGCGCACCCCGCCGCGCGCAGCGCCTCGCGCTGGGGTGCGGCGGTCTGGTCGCGGGTCGAGACACGGGCATAACCGATCAGTTTCATGGGCCGCATTTTGGTGCGGATTTTTGGTGCGCGCAACGGCGCGGAAAAGCTGGGGCGGGGAGGGTGCGCCAAAAAGGTCCGTTTTTGGTGCGGGCGAGCTGCGGAACTTGCCGTGGTGATGCATCATCGGCCTGGATTGCATGGGGATCAATCCGGGGCGCGATCAGGCGAACGTTCCTCGCTTTGCGCTTCGGCATCGAAAGCGCGTTTGCCGCGCCGCTTCCATAGGGCCAAGACATCGCCGGCATCTTCGCCGCGTGCCTTGGCGACAAGATCAAGCATGGCCCCGTAGAGGGTGGCGCGATCGTCGTCGGTCAGATCGACGAGCCCAGCTTTGTGGACGAGGCCGCCCAGTTCGATGAGGTGACGGGTACGTTCACGCCGCGCCACAACCCACTCCCTGGTATCGGTGCGCCGTTGTCCGGCCTCAGCCCTGCGGATTGCTTGCGCCAGCTTCGCTTGCGACGCCATTGTCCGTTGTAGTGCCTCGCCCACCTTTGCGCCCGCGCCGCTGAAAGAAGGCAGCGCCTTTCGTGCGCCACGCCTCCTTGGTGTCTGCGTTGGCTTCCATGGCTTCGATGAGTACGCCGACAAGGATGTTGAGATCGAGCGCATCGGCGCCGGTCGCGGTGACCAGTTCGCCCAGTTGCTGGACCTTCCTGGCCTTGAGCGTGGAAACCTTGTCGCTGAGTGCTTTCAATTCCGCATCGTAATCCCGAACCTTACGCATCGCGCGCTCCTCAAACCCAATCCAGGGGCACACCCTAGCACGAACCAGAATGCAGAAAACAACCAATGATATCCCAAGTCAGTAGTCAATCACAGGAACGACAGAGAGTGGGAGTGCGCGCTTATACGTCGTTGCCGACGTGCACTAAAAAAAGTAAGTTAACGGCTGTCATGGCAATCTACCATTTCTCGGCCAAGGTGATCAGTCGCAGCAGCGGGTCAAGCTCCGTTGCGAGTGCGGCCTATCGTTCCGCGTCCGAGCTGCACGATCAGAGGCTTGGGCGCGACCATGACTTTTCGAACAAGGCCGGCGTCGTCCATTCCGAAGTGATGTTGCCGGAGGGCGCGCCGGAGCGCCTTCGCGACCGCGAAGCCTTGTGGAACGAGGTCGAGGCTCGCGAGGTTCGCAAGGACGCGCAACTGGCGCGGGAGGTGGAATTCTCGATTCCGCGCGAGATGAGCCAAGTGGAGGGCATCGCGCTCGCCCGCGAGTTTGTCGAAAAGCAGTTTGTCGAGCGCGGCATGGTCGCGGACCTCAACGTACATTGGGACAAGGGCAAGGACGGGGAGCCCAAGCCGCACGCGCATGTCATGCTGTCGATGCGCGAAGTAGGGCCGGAGGGGTTCGGTGCGAAGGTACGCGAGTGGAACAGCGCGGAGCTGCTGAAGGAGTGGCGCGAGGCGTGGGCGGATCACGTCAACGAGCGCCTGGCCGCGCTCGATATTGATGCCCGGATCGATCACCGCAGCTACGAGGCGCAAGGTATCGAGTTGGAGCCGCAGCACAAGATCGGGCCGGCGGCGATGCGGCGCGAAGAAGTGGGGCTTGAGGGCGAACGCATCGAGGACCATGCGCGGATCGCGCGCGAGAATGGCGGGAAGATCATCGCCAATCCGTCCATTGCGCTCGATGCGATCACGCGGGGGCAGGCAACGTTTACGGAACGCGATCTGGCGCAGTTCGCGTTCCGGCACAGTGACGGCAAGGATCAGTTCGATGCGGTGATGGGGGCGGTTCGGTCCAGCCCCGAGCTGGTGGCGCTGGGCCGGGACGGGAAGGGGCAGGACCGGTTCACGAGCCGGGAGATGATTGCGGCCGAAGTGCGGTTGGAGCGAGCGACCGAGAGCCTGGCGCAAGATCGGGGGCACGAGGTTGGCGCGCGCCACCAGGAGCGTGCGCTGGCGCAGGCCGAGAGCCGGGGACTGGTGCTGTCGGGCGAGCAGCGCGGGGCGTTCGAGCATATAACCGGCGACAAGGGCCTGGCCTCGGTGGTGGGCTATGCCGGCACTGGCAAGTCGGCAATGCTGGGCGTGGCACGTGAGGCCTGGGAGGGGGCGGGCTATTCGGTGCGCGGGGCGGCGCTTTCGGGAATTGCCGCCGAGAATCTGGAAAACGGCTCGGGCATCGCCTCGCGCACGATCGCGAGCCTCGAATACCAGTGGGGGCAGGGCCGCGAGCTGCTGGGGCCGGGTGATGTGCTGGTGATCGACGAGGCCGGCATGGTCGGCACGCGCCAGATGGAGCGCGTGTTATCCCATGCGCAGGAAGCCGGCGCCAAGGTGGTGCTGGTGGGCGATCCCGAGCAGCTGCAGGCGATCGAGGCGGGGGCGGCGTTCCGTTCGGTCACGGAGCGGCATGGCTGGTCTGAGATTGGCGAAATTCGCCGCCAGAACGCGGAGTGGCAGCGCGATGCGACCAAGGCGTTGGCGACGGGGCGCACGGCTGAGGCGATCCATGCCTATGAGGCGCGCGGCATGGTCACGGCGGCCGAGACGCGCGAGCTGGCGCGCGCCGATCTGGTGGACCGTTGGGATGCGCAGCGGCTTGCCGACCGAGATCAGACGCGCATCATCCTCACCCATACCAACGCCGAGGTGCGCGACCTCAACCTTGCCGCGCGGGGCCGCTTGCGGGCCTCGGGCGAGCTGGGCGAGGACGTGCGGGTGTCGGCCGAGCGGGGCGCGCGCGAGTTTGCGAGCGGTGATCGCATCATGTTCCTCAAGAACGAGCGCGGGCTTGGGGTGAAGAACGGCACGCTGGGCGAGATCGAGCGGGTCAGCGCCGAGCGCATGGCGGTGCGGCTCGACGATGGCCGTTCGGTTGCTTTCGACACCAAGGACTATGCCCATGTTGATCATGGCTATGCCGCGACCATCCACAAGTCGCAGGGGGTGACGGTCGATCGGGCGCATGTGCTGGCGACGCCGGGCATGGACCGCCATTCGGCCTATGTGGCATTGTCGCGGCACCGGGACGGGGTGCAGCTTCATTACGGCCGCGATGATTTTGCCGAGCAGCGCCAGCTTGTTCGCACGCTTGGACGCGAGCGGGTCAAGGATATGGCGTCGGATTACCCGATGTTCCGGGACCGCGACGGCGAGGTGCGTGCCTTTGCCGAGCGGCGCGGGCTTTCTGGCGAGATCCGCTTGCCGGATGCGCCGGACAAGCGCGGCGTGGAGATCCTCGGGCCCCGTGCGGGCACCATGCGCACGATGGGGCAGGAATCCGGCGTCGCTGGCCGCAACGCCGACCGCGGTGTCGGAGAAGCGAAGGCCGCGCCCGGGCCTGAGCCGCGGCGCGGGTTGTTCGATGGTCTGCGCTCCGGTCTGGCGCGTTCGGCGCCGGAGCGCGGGCAGGGCGTACAAGGCGACAAGCCCCGGCGTTCGATATTCGACGGGTTGAAGCTGTCGGCCGCGCCGGTGTCGCCAGCACCGGCAAAGGTATCCGAGCCGGGGGCGGATCGCAGCTACGTCCAGGCGGTCGAGCGGGTGGCGCGATCGGCGCAGGCCATCGTGCAGGCGCAGGACAGGGGCGCGCCCGTTCTTGAGCATCAGAAGGTGGCTTTGAGCGAGGCCCGCGACAAGCTGGAGCAGGTGCGGCCTGGCGCGGTTCACGACATGATGTCTGCGGCGGCGCGCAATCCCGCGCTGATCGGCGAGGCGGCGGCGGGGCGCAGCGCGTCGATGCTGGCGGCGATCGGCGAGGAAGGGCGGGTGCGCGCCGATCCCGGCTTGCGCGCCGACCGGTTCGTGGCGGACTGGCAGAAGCTTACCCAGGCCCGCGAGCGTCTGGATGGTGCTGGCGATCGCAGTGGCAGCGAGAAGGCGCGTCAGGCGATGCTGGGTATGGCCAAGGGGTTGGAGCGCGATCCGCAGGTGGAATCGCTCCTGCGCGGGCGCACCCGCGAGCTGGGGCTTGATGCGCGGATGGACAAGTTACCCAACATCGAGCGGCGCCTTGGCCGCGAGCTGGAAATGGACCTGGGCCTTGGGCGCGGCCGCGATCTTGGCATGAGCCGGTAAGGAGACACCATGGACGAGGACGACTATCGGGGCGATGTTCCTGCCGGCGACGATCCGGCGGCGGCGTTTGAAGCGCTGCGCGGCGAGGTGGCCTTGCTGCGTCATGCGGTCGAGGGGTTGGCATCGGCGCGCGCCGAACTGGAGATTCCGAACTATCAGCCAACGCTCGAGCGCACCGAAAAGGTGTTGGGCGTCCTCGCGCAGCAGCTCGACAACGTGCGCAAGAGTCCGGCGATGGCGCTGACCCCTGAAAACATGGGGGAGCGTTTAAACGCCTCGGTGCGCAACTCCACCTTTGAGCTGCGCAATCTGCTCACCGCCTCGCAGACGGCGCTGGATGGTGCGACGCGCGACTTGTCTGGCCTGGTGGCGCGGGCGCGGCGCGGCGAGGAGCAGCGGCGGCTATTATGGCAGTGCGGTGGCGGCGGGGTTTTGGCTGGCGCCCTGCTCTACGCGATGTTGATGGGGCCGCTCACGCGCGTGCTGCCGACGAGCTGGGGTGTGCCCGAAACCATGGCGACCCGGGCGCTGGGGGAGGCCTCGCAGTGGGATGCCGGGCAGCGGCTCATGCAGGCCGATGCGCCGGCAAGCTGGCATATCATCGTTGCCGCAGCGCCGCTCGCGGAGGGGAACCGGCAGGCCATCCAGGCGTGCAGTGAAACTGCCGCGAAGATCAAGAAGGCCGTGCGCTGCTCGATTACGGTCAAGCCAGAGATTGGAAAGAATTAGCTTGGAATGTACCCGATGCCCTTACGACACCGGGTACAGAGCGTTTTCAGTAGTTGTAATTGACGGTGACCGAATTGGTGAAACCCGCTGTTGTCGGGTAGGTGCCGCCCGTCAGGATGTAGATAATTCGGAAAGAGCCCCGTGCGGCGAGGCCATTGAAATCACTGGTTGTCCCGCTTGCCAGAGAGGAAATGTCCTTGCAGGTGGTATAGGTCGTGGCTCCGGGAGGAGTGTAGCACAGCCGTCGATTCTGCGTGGTCCATCCATTTGAGTAGGAGCCGGCTGACCAGGACACCGAAGTTATGGTGGCTGATGTTGAAATACCGCCGGGCGGTGAATGGAAGCTCGAATTCTCCGTGCCAGCCACATAGATATTGGGGCCGGCTCCGGTCTTCGTGTAGGTGCCGCTCGCGGCGAACGCGGCCTGCGAACTGAGAGCCTGATCCGAAACTAAGTTGAGTGGTATCAGTGGGTTAGCTTGACGCGAGCCCAAGTCGTTGATTCAGGTGGTTTTGCGAAGACTACC
>NZ_JACICY010000025.1 GCF_014196055.1 Novosphingobium hassiacum | reverse complement strand
CTGGCTGCTGGCTGCTGGCTGCTGGCTGCTGGCTGCTGGCTGCTGGCTGCTGGCTGTTTGGCGGCATCTTTGGGGGGTATTGCAGAGACTTTAGTTGTCTTTGGCGGGTCGCAAATATTCCTGTAATTTACAGGGTTACCGCAAATGACCAACATAGATAATTTCAATATAATTGAAGCTAGCAAAAGTTTTAAAAAAAAATACGGAATAGATCTCCTTAGGGAAGAGGCTAAAATTCTCATTCTTTTGGAAAAGCACGGCGGGCTTTCTACAAAAAATCTAATGAGTTTTCTAAATATATCAAACAGGGGGTTTTATTTAAAAATAAAATCCTTAACTGAAGAAGGGAAAATATATACTGAGGAATGCAAAACAGACAGAAGAGTTAAAATAATAAAGATAAAAAATTAAATTAATTAATAATATGAGGTTGGCACGCCAAATTTTATTGAGTGAGGTTTGCTTGATCCAAAAATCACAAGTTTTGCATAAGTCGGAAAACCACCTAAATCTGCGGCTCTCGGGTATGCGAAAGATATTTGCATAAAGAAGGGCATTTCGGTTATAGTTTGGGCATGACCATTTATGGCTATGCCCGCGTCTCAACAGACGGCCAGACTCTCGATGCACAGCGAGCGGCACTTGTCGCCGCTGGGGCTGCGAAGGTGTTCCACGAAACCGCGAGTGGCATAAAGAGCGATCGCAAGGAGCTGGCGAAGGCGCTCAAGGTGCTGGGAGCAGGGGATACGCTGATCGTTACCCGTCTCGACCGACTGGCGCGCTCAACGCGCGATCTGCTCAACATTCTCGACACGGTGGCAAGGGCAGGGGCGTTGTTCCGCTCGCTCGGTGATCCGTGGGCCGATACCACAACCCCACATGGCCGCTTAATGCTGACGGTGCTGGGCGGGCTGGCCGAGTTTGAGCGCGAGCTGATCGTTACGCGGACAGGGGAGGGGCGCGCCCGCGCCGTGGCGCGCGGACAGCATATGGGACGCCCGCCAATGCTCACCGCCCATCAACGCACCGAAGCCCTGCGCGCGCTGGCCGATGGCAGCGCAACGCAAGCGGATCTCGCGCGCCGGTTCAACGTCAGCCAAAGCACCATATCCCGCCTTGGGAACAAGCTCATCCCCGCAAAGGCCCAACCACCATTGGATTCGGATACTGAGCGCGCAGCGCGGGTGTTCATGAGCCGCATATCAGGCCGCTACGCCGTTGATCGCGCCATTCTGTTCGGAAGCCGCGCCCGTCGCACACACAACGCGACAAGTGACGCTGATATTGCCGTGGTGCTGAAAGGCGAACACGGCAAACGGTCAACCACGGCAATCGACATGGCGGGCATCGCGTTCGACGTAATGCTGGAAACCGGAATCCTGGTCGAAGCCCTGCCGCTGTGGGGCGACGAAATGGAAAACCCTGAACAATTCAGCAATCCCGCCCTGATCCGCACGATCCAGCGTGAAGGGGTAGCCCTGTGAGCAAGCCCGTCACACCGGCATCCTATATGCGGAAGGCGGCTCAAGCCTTGGCAAGCGCGCATCAATTGCTTGCCGGTGGTGATGCTGATGGCGCTTGTAACCGCGCTTATTATGCCATGTTCGACGCCGCTCACGCGGCGCTCCGTTCTGCCAACGTCGCGGAAACCGCTTCCGCTACCAAAACCCATAGAGGATTGATTGCGGCCTTCGGTCAGCATCTTGTCCTTGGCGGACACGTCGCGTCAGAACTCGGCAGTTCGCTTAACAAGGTCGAGCGTCTCCGCCTGCTCGCTGATTACACGGGTGATCCTGTCAGCGACGATGACGCCGTATGGGCAGTCGGGCAGGCTGATATTTTCGTTGCGGCAATCCGCGATGCATTCGGCATCGCGTAGCCGCCTGCTTTCCTGAATGTTGACGCGCCGCTTCAAATCGGCAAACTATCAATAATTCATCCCTGAAAGTTTGCAAACATGAAAATTATCACGATTGCAGCGCAGAAAGGCGGTGCAGGAAAAACAACCCTGGCCGTTAATCTAGCTGTTGCCGCCCAGGCCGGAGGGATCAAAACTGCTCTGATCGACCTCGATCCGCAGGAAAGCGCAACCGCGTGGAGCGAGAGGCGAACAGCTGAACTGCCCCACGTCGAACCATTAAGCGCCCGTAGATTATCTCCCTGGATCAATGCAGCTGAAGCCGAAGGCTTTGCGCTGGCGATCATCGACACACCGCCTGCGGCAGGCGCAGAAGCAGCAGAGGCCGTGCAGCGTTCGGATATGGTTTTGATACCATGCCGACCTTCCCTGATCGACCTAGAGGCAATCAAACGCACCGCGCAGCTTATCACAGCGACCGGCAAGCAGGCCTTCGTCGTCCTGAATGGCGCACCGCCAACCGCCACTGCCTTGTTAGACGATGCTCGCACGTTGGCCGAGGCAACCGGCTTACAGGTTGCCCGCGCGGTAATCCGTGAGCGTAGTAGCTTTCGAGCTGCGTGGCCGTATGGCCTAGGCGTGATTGAGCATGAGCCGGAAGGGAAGGCCGCATTAGAGATTGCAGCTTTGCGAGATTTCATATTTGAATATTTGCAAATTATCAAACCGTCACATGTGAAGACGAAAGGTAAGGCTGCACATGGCTAGAAAATCCCTATTATCCGCCGCTATCGAGCGGCCGCAGGCCGAGGCTAACGAAAACACTATCCCGCAGCCTGTGGCAGATGCTGTACGGGCAGAGGCCAAGCGACCTAACAGTAACGCAGGCAAGTATCACTTGGGCGGCTATTTCGATCAGGATGATCCGACCGCTGAAGCCTTCCGCGTATTGGCTGCAAAGACCCGCCGCAAACAACAAGACTTATTGGGGGAGGCAATCAGCGACCTTGTGGCGAAGTATGATGCGCGAGCTAAATTCGGGTCATGACAAAACGCATCCGCGATCCCATGCTGGCACTGCTAGCGCAATGGATTACGTTCGTGTCGCTTTTTGCACCAGCCTAGAAAGGCAGCATCCGCATTCTTGAGGGGTTGCTGCCCCTTGTCATCCCAGAAGGCGAGATAATCACCCTTGAGCGCGTAAACATCATATCCTGGCGCGACCGTGCGGGCCTTTTCCAGGGCCTGGTTGGAGATCATAGGGAACAGCGTTTCTTGGGGCAGGGCCTTTCCCGCGCGGGGCGTGAAAGTCACCTGATCGCGGGTGTTGTCAAAGCTCAGCGCATAGTCCGGAAAATGACCATGGGCATCGTCCTGGTCCACAATTGTCTTGATGAGACGCCGAAACTCAAAGTCGGTCGATTTGGACCCGCATTTGCGTTGCAGCGTATCCAGACCGAATTTGACAGCTTTGCCCGGCCACCCGCAATGCTTGCGGGCAATCTCGTATAGCCGCCTTTCCAGCGGCTTCCGTAGCCGAAAATATTGGCGGTTCAGGGTCAGCACTTCATTGGAACGGATCGCGTTGAACACCCAATCCGATAGCCGCACCTCGACCTCTTGCATCCGGCCTTCTCGCGTTTCGCGCATGATCCTCACACGATCGATCAGGCTGAAAATATCCAGCGCCTCAGTCCCACCAGTCAGGATATTGGTTTCAATTTGCGTTCCCTGAAGGCGTTTAAAGGCGCTGCGTAGCTGCTCATAGCCCCGGCCATCAGTTCCCCGATTGGTCGCCACCAATAGGTCATAGGCCTTGAAGCGCACGACCTGGTTGACTGGCTGTCCGGAGTTTAGCGCCGCCATGAGCTGGCTGATGCAATAGATCAGCACATCCCGGTCGTGAACTGTCGCCAGCCCCAGCTCGCCGGGAGACACGCGAACGAAGGTGGAGCCGTTGCGATATTCCCGCGCGGTCAGATCAGGCTTGGTGGAGATGCTGAATAAGGGATGCTCCATCGAGGCCATGTCCCCTTTGGGAGCGGCATCGAAAACGTCGCATACGAAAAAGTCCTGCTGAGGATAACGATCCGGTAGGAGAGGGGAGCGATCATCTGGATTCGTGTTATCACCCATAGCTGATACCTATCGTGTTTTCACCCATGGACCAATAGGCTTCGTGCTTTCACCCATTGAGCTGTGGACAACCCCTGTTTTCCTTTCGTGTTATCACCCATGATCTTTCGTGTTATCACCCATGATCTTTCGTGTTATCACCCATGAGAGTATTTTATAACTAACTGATTCAAAACAGAAAATCGGCACTTTATTTCAGCGTAACACAGATTCTAACACAATATAACACAAGGGCATTTTGGGAAAGCGAGGTGCGTTCCCCCACAGTAAAGCAAGGCAAGCGGAATTGGCCTAACGGCCAATGCGCTGTTTGGTGCGTGACGGCGATGCCGTCACAGGGCGACCTGCGGTCGCTGGGCTTCCGAGGGGGAAGTGGGGCGGGCGCAGCGTCCAATCGGACCCTAGCGCCTTGTGGAGGGGGCAGGGGCCGGCCAGGAGGCGAGGATTGGGCCTTCTCCCTTCCGCTGCACCCTTAGTTCCGATCGCGTGCCCTGTGGCCGCTCAGCCGGGAGCGCATGGCCGCTGTCGTCGTCGGTCAGCGCCCACATATCCTTGCCCGCGAAGCACCAGACCGAAACAGCGTCATCCGTCATTGTCCAACCTCTCAGGCGAGACCGCCTCCGCATCGAACGCCCGCTTGCCGCGCCGCTTCCAGAGCGCCAGCACGTCGCCGGCATCATCGCCTCGGGCGCGGGCCGCGCAATCCAGTAGAGCGCCGTAGAGGGTGGCGCGATCGTCGTCGGCGAGATCGACCAGGCCGGCTTTCTGGACGAGGCCGCCCAGTTCTATGAGATGGCGGGTTCGTTCGCGGCGTTGCACGACCCATCCTCTCGTATCGGTGCGGCGCGCGGCGGCTTCAACGCGGCGTAGCGCTTGCCCGGTTCGCGCCATCGCCTTGGCGGTCGCCGCGACATTATCCGCGAGCTTTCTTCCCGCGCCGCTGAAAGAAGGCGGAACCTTTCGCGCGCCACGCCTCCTTTTCTTCCGTGCTGGCCGATTCCACAGCGGCAAGCAGTGCGCCCGCCAGCGTATCGAGATCGAGCGCATCGGCTCCGGTGGACGTGACAAGCTCGCCAAGCTGCTGGACCTTCTTCACCTTCAACGCCCTGGCCTTGTCGCCAAGGGCTTTCAGCTCCGCGTCATAGTCGCGCGTTTTGCGCATCATTCTCTCCCTCGTGCCCGAAAACTGAAGCCGCAGGATAGCATGATCGCGCGCGCGAGGAACCGTTCCGAACAAAAAATGCGGCGAAGTCAATCACAGGAACGACAGGGAGTGTGAGTGCGCGCTTATACGTCGTTGCCGACGTGCGCTAAGAAAGGCAGTATAGCGGCCGTCATGGCGATCTACCATTTCTCAGCCAAGGTCATCAGCCGCGCCAATGGATCGAGCGCGGTTGCATCGGCCGCCTATCGTTCGGCGTCCGAGCTGCACGATGACCGACTCGGGCGTATCCAAGATTTCTCGAACAAGGCCGGTGTCGTCCATTCGGAAATCATGCTGCCCGAGGGTGCGCCGGAGCGTTTAAACGATCGCGCGACCTTGTGGAACGAGGTCGAGGCCGGCGAGAAACGCAAGGACGCGCAGCTTGCCCGCGAGGTTGAGTTTTCAATTCCGCGCGAAATGAATCAGGCGCAGGGCGTCGAGCTGGCGCGCGATTTCGTGAACAAGCAGTTCGTCGAACGCGGCATGGTCGCGGACCTCAATGTGCATTGGGACATGGGCAAGGACGGCCAGCCCAAGCCGCACGCGCACGTCATGCTGTCGATGCGCGAGGTAGGGCCGGAGGGGTTCGGCCAGAAGGTGCGCGAGTGGAACAGCGCCGAGCTTTTGAAAGGGTGGCGCGAGGCATGGGCCGATCATGTCAACGAACGGCTTGCGTCGCTCGATATTGATGCGCGGATCGACCATCGCACATTAGCGGCGCAGGGGATCGAGCTTGAGCCGCAGCACAAGATCGGGCCGGCAGCATCGCGGATGCCCGAACAGGGGCTTGAGGCCGAGCGGGTCGAGGACCATGCCCGGATCGCGCGCGCGAATGGCGAGAAGATCATTGCCGAGCCGGGGATCGCATTGGACGCGATCACGCGGCAACAGGCGACGTTCACCACCCGCGACCTGGCGATGTTCGTCCATCGGCACAGCGACGGCAAGGACCAGTTCGATTCCGCTATGAGCGCGGTGAAGGCGTCGCCCGAGCTGGTGGGGCTGGGGCAGGACGGGAAAGGGCAGGAGCGGTTCACCTCGCGCGAGATGATCGCGGTCGAGCAGCGGCTTGAGCGGGCCGCTGACAGGCTTGCAGAGCGGGGAGGGCATGGTCTCCCGGCAGCGGCCGTTAGGGGGGTGGCCGCTACCGGGAGTGATAGCCTGGTGCTGGGAACCCAGCAGGAAGCCGCGTTGGCGCATATCACCAGCCGGAACGATCTTTCAATCGTGGTCGGCTATGCCGGCACCGGCAAGTCGGCCATGCTGGGCGTGGCGCGCGACGAATGGGAGCGCGCCGGCTACACGGTGCGCGGTGCCGCCCTGTCGGGGATCGCGGCCGAGGGGCTGGAAGGCGGATCGGGCATCGCCTCGCGCACGATCGCCAGCCTCGAATATCAGTGGGGGCAGGGCCGCGAGCAGCTCGGGCCGCGCGACGTGCTGGTGATCGACGAGGCCGGGATGATCGGCACGCGCCAGATGGAGCGCGTGCTTGGCGAAGCCGAACGGGCCGGGGCCAAGGTCGTGCTTGTCGGCGATGCCGAGCAGTTGCAGGCGATCGAGGCGGGTGCCGCGTTCCGGGCGCTGGCCGAGCGGCACGGTGCCGCCGAGATCAGCGAGATACGCCGACAGCATGAGGATTGGCAGAAGGACGCCACGCGGGCGCTGGCGACCGGCAGGACCGGCGAGGCGATCCATGCCTATGAGCGTCATGGGATGGTCGAGGCGGCCGACACGCGCGAGCAGGCGCGTGCCGAGCTGGTGGACGGTTGGGACGCGCAGCGCCTTGCCGATCCGGACAAGAGCCGGATCATCCTCACCCACACCAATGCCGAGGTTCGCGATTTGAACCTGGCCGCGCGCGCACGCTTGCGTGACTCGGCTGCGCTTGGTCCCGACGTGGAGGTGAAGGCCGAGCGGGGCGCGCGGGAGTTCGCCAGCGGCGACCGCATCATGTTCCTCAAGAACGAGCGCGGGCTTGGGGTGAAGAACGGCACGCTGGGTAAGGTCGAGCGGGTTACGCCAGAGCATATGGCGGTCCGGCTCGACGACGGTCGATCGGTCGCGTTCGACCTGAAAGACTATGCCCATGTCGATCATGGCTATGCGGCGACCATCCATAAATCGCAGGGCGTGACGGTCGATCGGGCGCACGTCCTCGCCACCCCCGGCATGGACCGCCATTCGGCTTATGTCGGCTTGTCGCGACACCGTGACGGGGTGCAGCTCCATTACGGGCGCGACGACTTCGCCGATCAGCGCCAGCTTGTCCGCACCCTGTCGCGCGAGCGGTCGAAGGATATGGCGTCGGATTATCCGATGTATCGGGACCGCGACGCCGAGGTTCGTGACTTCGCCGATCGGCGCGGGTTGTCGGGCGAGATCCGCTTGCCGGATGCGCCCGAGAGGCAGGGGGTCGAGATCTTTGCGCCTCGCCGTGGATATTCGCGCGAAGTGCGTGAGGATCCACGGCCGATCAGCCGCGGCGATCAGGAGGCGAAGGCCGCGGGTGAGCGTCAGCCGCGGCGGGGCATGTTCGACGGATTCAAGCCGAAGCCGATCGAGCGACCCGCGCCGGGGCGTGTCCAGGGCGAGAAACCCAAGCGCGGCATGTTCGACGGGTTGAAGCTCGACGCGACGCCGGCGACGCCTTCGCCCGCGCGGGCCGATCGCGGCGAGGACCGCGCCTTCGCGCGCGCTGTCGAGCGGACCTCGCGCTCGGCCGAGGTGGTGTTGCAGGCGCGGGCATCGGGTGCGCCGATCCTTGAGCATCAGAAGGTCGCGCTCGAGCGCGCGATCCATGCGCTCGATACGCTCCGGCCGGGGGCTTCGGACGATATGACGGAGGCGATGAAGCGCAATCCTGAATTGCTGCGCGAAGCGGCGGCGGGGCGCAGCGGCCCGATGATCGAGGCGATGGCCCGAGAAGCCCGCGTGCGCGTCGATCCGGCTTTGCGCGCCGATCGGTTCGTGGAACGCTGGCAGGGCCTCAGCGCCGATCGGGACCGCCTCTATCGCGCCGGCGACATGTCGGGCCGGGAAAAGGCGGGGCAGGAAATGGCGGGCATGGCGAAAAGCCTTGAGCGCGATCCCCAGGTTGAATCGCTCCTGCGCGGCCGTAGTCGCGAGTTGGGGCTTGAGAGGGGCATCAACCAGAGCCGTGAGCTTGCCCGCGAGCTGACCCGCGATTTGGGGCTCGGCAGGGGCTTGGGGATGAGCCGGTAAGGAGAGGATATGGACGACGACCGCGAAGACATGGGCGAGGATGACGCGGCGCGGGCATTCGCCCAGCTTGGCCGCGAGGTGTCGTTGCTGCGCAGTGCCATCGAGGGACTGACGGCCGCGCGCGAGTCCATCGAGATACCCGATTATCAGCCGACGCTTGAGCGCACGGAGAAAATATTGGTGGCGCTCGCCCAGCGGATCGATCCCATCGCCAAAAGTCCGCTATTGTCGATGACCCCGGATTCCATGACGAGCCAGATCGCGACGGCGGCGAGCGGCGCGCGCCGCGAGGACGCGCGGCTTGTCGCCGAGGCACGCGCAGGGCTGGACAAGGCCGCCCGCGAGATCGGCAACCGGCTAGCATCCGCGCGCCGGGGCGACGAGCAGAACCGCTGGCTGGTGTGGGCCGGATTGGGCGGCGTGGTGTTGGGGATGTTGCTCTACGCCCTGGCGCAAATACCGCTCGCGCTTCTCGCGCCGACAAGCTGGCGCTGGCCCGAGCGCCTGGCGACGCGCGTTCTGGACGAGGGTAGCCCGTGGGAAGCAGGGCAACACCTGATGCAGACGGCCGCGCCCGAGAGCTGGGGCGTGATCGTCGCGGCGGCACCGCTCGCGGATGGCAACCGCGAGGCTATTCAGACGTGCCGCGAGAAGGCCGCCAAGGCCAAGAAGGCGGTGCGCTGCACGATCGACGTGAAGGCGGCGCAATAGGCATGGAGGTTTCGACCGAATTGGACCGAAATACTTTGGTGGCCTTGCTCGACCGGATGATACGCGCCGAGGCGCTTGGCGATGCCCCGCCCCAGGCCGAACGGGGCGACTGGATGTTCGGCAGCGTCGATCCCACCGAGTTCACCGAACCCGATGAGCATGGCTGGATGGCGATAGTACCGTCCTCCCTGCCCAGGATATGGATACCGCGCGCGCTGTGCTTCTGGCGCATGGTGGTGTCGATCGGTGGCACGATCAGCTTGGAGCAACTGGCGCATCCCGCCCATTCGTTGGCGCGATGGCCGGCGATCGAGCAGGCCGTGCGGTCGTATCTGGCGATTTCCGCCCCCGATCTCATCCTCATTGATTCAGCGCGTGAATCAGCGACGCGCCATTGAGTCAGATAAGTCGTCGGACTTCGCAAAGCTGATTTTGTAGGCTCCGCGCCATGTTCGGCGCGAACCTTCCTCTGCCTGATCCGATCGAGCTGGTGGCGCTCGACCCGGCCCGCAACATTCGCCGGCGCTACAGCATCACCGCCAGCCTCGACCTCTTTGGCATGATCGTCGTCGAAACCCGCTGGGGGCGGATCGGCGCGCGCGGTCAGGCGCAGGCCCGAGCCTTCGCCGATCGCGCGGCGGCCGAGCGGCATATCGCCGCGACCCTGAGCCGGCGCGATACCGCCGAGAGCCGGATCGGCGTCGCCTACCGTCCGCTATAGGCATCTCTAGCATTGACTTCGCCTCCCCCTGCAGGCGGAGGAATAAGGCACTTTGGAAGCGATCAGGCGCGAGTTTCCGTGATATAGAGACGAAGCACGCGATTGATCTCGGTCTGGTATCCTCGACCTTCCGCGTGATCCTTAAACCAGGCCACGACATCGGCGTCGAGCCGAAGCGTGACCGGCTTCTTGACGGGCTTGTAAAGGCCAGGTCGGCGCGCATGCAGCCAAGCCTCAGGGGAAGTCTCATGAGTATCGACAGTATCGATCTGATCATCCGGCAGTGAAGCCAGCTTGTTGAGTTGATCCTGCAACGCGGCCTCAAGGGGTTTCTTGCTCATATCGTCGTCTCTCGTGCTTTGTTACCTTGCAGGCGCTGACGATCGGGTTAAAAATCACCGTTTGGCTTTCGCTAAGCGTTGCTCAGCGTACCATCTATGGCCTTTCCTCGGATATTTAAGAACAAGGGGACGGAAGCGAGCTTCCATCCCCTTGGGTAACATCTACGTTAGTTCATTTTGGTCTTTGGGGGTCAGAACCGGACGTTGATGCCACCACGCGCTTCGGCACCCTTCTGAGAGCCACCGAAATTGAGACCGCCTTGGACAAAGACGCCGATGCGTTCTTTGAACAGTGCGCTGATTCCGCCGTCAATGGAGCCGAAGCCCTTCGGATCGACACCCTTCAGAGTGAATGGGCTTCCACCCGTCGCGAAGGCAAATTCACGGCTGCTGCCGACATCCCCCTGGAAGGTGTAGCTCAGCTTGCCGAAGGGACGGATGGAGACGTCGCCGCCATTGGACAGTTCTGCACCCAGGCGAACGCCCAGTTCAGGCACGAATACTGTCTTGGAGTCGCGTCCGGCAGTCAGGCCGATACCTGCTCCACCCTGTTCGGTGAAGCCACCCAGCGTCCAGTGACGTAGCGCCAGCTTGCCAAAGGGCAGGACAGTGACGCCCGAACCGGCCAGCACGTCATAACCCAGTTCGACATTGCCGTCCCACTGGCGACCCTTGAAGGATGCCGTGATCGTGCGATCAAGCACGGTCAGATCGCGGGTGACGTCGAAGTTGGAAAAGCCATAGACGAACTGTGCACCGGCCTGGATCGGTCCAAAGACATGCTTCCAGTTGACGCCGAGCGAGTAGGTCTTGGCTTTCGCCGTTTCTGGGGTGCCGCGAGCGGCAATGTCGTGTTCAGCATAGGCGAAGCCGATACCGAAGGTGCCATTGTCCGCATAACCCAGGTTCAGGCCGATCGCTCCGCCATAGCTGTTGTCACGAATCTTCGATGCGCCCGAATTCGTGTCGCCATAGCGGGCGAAGCGACCAACCGGATTGATCCACACGCCGTTGCTGCCAATGGCTGCTGCGGTCTCGAACGATTCGGTCAGGGCTGAATTCTGCTCGATCGCCGCCAGCGAACCATAGATTTCCGCCGATGACAGTTCATTGAACACCTGCGCCGCGCCCGCTTGGCTGAGACGCCAGTCGAGACCCGAGATGATGTTCGCGGCATCCTGCACCAGGCCGATCTCGCTCACCGTGGTGAATACCGATCCGCCATTGGCGTCGTCACTGATCTTCTGGACGATCGTTGGGATCAGCGCATCCAGTGCATTGGCGGCCGATACGGCATTGGGGTTAGTCGCCGCAGTAGCGTAACCGACACGTTTGGCGACGATCTTGACGGTCTTGGTCGCGTCATCCTTCTGCAGATCGAAGCTTACAAAGGGTGAACTGATCGACTGGTTGACAGTCGCGCTCACAGCGCTGTCCGTATCGCCATAGGTGAACAGCGTATAGCCATCTCCCGCCGAATAGATTGCATCCTTAGTCACATCGACCAGCACCTTGCCGCTCAGAGTGACCTTGCCCGTCACGTCGATACGCGAGGGGGTGGACTGAGCGGAGAAGCCATTGGCCGGCGTGGTGAAGAAGGGCACGGTCGCCCCTGCTTCGATCGGCCCAAGCACTTCGCTGCCGCCATTGGCCGTGCCGACCGACACCGGAGCGAAACGCACCAGTGACGGGCTCACCCCGACCACAGTCGTGCCCGTGTCCGACTGGCTATAGTCGCCATTCAGTACAACATGCACGCCAGAGATCGTTTCCACGCCTGCAGAGGTGATGCTGCCTCCGACAAGGCCACCGTCGATCAACGTCCGGCGACCGAAGACCAGTGAGCCGCCATCGACGACAATGTTACCCTGAATACCGATATAGGCACCATCTGCGTCGGTTGGGTCATAGGCAGGTCCCGTGATCTGCAATTCACCAGCACTAACGTTGATTGACCCGACATCGGCACTCCAGCGATTGAGGTCTACAGAATCCTCAATATAGGGGGCAAGATCGAGAACGAAAGTGCCCGCATCGGCCTTATTGACGCTGTTGACGCCCAGAATACGTACTGCACCGGTGCTATAAGTACCGAAGCCAAGTTCCTGTGCTTCCTTCGGCAGCACTGCTTCGGGAGTGTAGGTGGGTGAAGTCGGGGTTTTGAGGTTGAGGACATCAGCCCCCAGGAAACCCGATCCGTTGAGGTTCAGGACCGTATCGGTCAGGAATGCACCCGTTTCAGCGTCACGCTGGCCGACGATGTTGCCCAGTGTGACCGACCCGGCATTCAGGTTGACCGTTGCCTTCACGTCACTCGTCTTGATGTCTGGGGCGTCATCCCTACCGAAGGGGTCGGTAATAGTCGCATCGCCGACATAGACGCCGCCGCCCAGGAAGTTATTCTGGTCGAACGTATAGGTTTGCGCTGTCAGTGCTTCGGCAGGCGTGACCGTCTGGGTGGTGGTGGTGACGGTATCGATTTGGGTTTGGCTGTGATTATCGATTGATTGGCCCAACACCACCGTGCCCGCAATGCCGCCGCCATTGGTAAGGATGCCGGTCGCACCAGCGACATAGACATCGCCCCCGATCAGCGCGCCTGCGGCGTTGGTGACCGTCGCCGCGCCACCGATGCCGGTATATGCATTGGTGGTTTCGTCCTGGCGTAGGCCGACATTGTTGAGGTTGGTGCTCTTCGAGGTCGATGACACTACCGAATGCAGGGTATCGGCAATGACAGACCCCTCGATCATACCGGCATTGCTGACCGTGGCCGTCTTGTCGCCATCGGCATAGACGCTGCCGCCGATCTCGCTCTTGGTGCCGACCGCTACATTAGCGTCACCGCCAGCCAAGGTTGTGGCGTAAGACGCGCTGTTTTCGGTTGCTTCACCGGCGCTATTGTAGAGCGTGGTCGCTTCGCTGGCCGAGTTGGTGAAGTGGCTGTAGGCTTCAACGTTGCCATTTACTTTGGAACCATTGGCAATCGTCGCTGTGGCGGAGGAGAGGCCGGTTGCATAGACCGAACCGGATACCCCAATCTTGTCAGCCTTTTGCAGATCGCTGGCCGTATCGACCAGGATCGAAGCTGCGCCGCCGACATTGTTGCTGGTGGAACTGCTCACTTGCTTGGACACCTTGGGTACCAGCGAACCAAAGCTGGTCGAACCGGAAGCCGCTACCTTGCCCGCATAGTCAGTCGTGCTGCTAGACTGATAGTCGTTGCCATAGGCTGCCGTGGCGACAGCGTCCCCGCCGATAGTGCCGGTGACGGTGGTCGTCGCCTTTCCGCGCGTGGTGGAGCTTTCCGCGTTGCCAGCCACGGTTCCGGCGACTGCTACAGTTGCATCACCTACATCGGCGCTGGTGGCATAGCTGGAGGTGTATTTGTCGGAAGCTGTTGCTGTGCCCTCCGCCGGAACGCGCGTGAAGCTTCGCTCCTGTTTGGTGGTATAGTCAGTGCCATCCGCATTGGCATAAACGCCGCCAAAAGGATTGTCAGCGCTGCTGCCGACCACGCCGCCCTTGGCAACCGTGACGCTTGCGCCCGTTTGGCCATAGGCATTGACATTGCCAGACAGCGTGGCGGCCTTGCCCGTGGCCGCAACATCGACGGTGGAGGCACCGCCGACCGAATTGTAGCCGTAGTCATCAGTTCGCGCCAGACTGTCTGTGCGCGCTACGCTGGACGTGATCGTCTGCGATGCCGTCTGGGTGGAAGCACTGCTGACATCAGTACCCGATGCGCTCGAATATATCCCGCCTTCGACGGTGCCCGAAAGGGTGACACCGCTGTTGCCGGTGGCATAGGAGGACAGCGAAGGCACTACTCCGGCCTCGCCCTCAGCCAGCTTGCCGCTGACGGTGACGCTGCTGTCGCCACCTGCATTGGTGGTGGACGAAGAACTGGACGCGCTGGTCAGGCTGCGCGTGCCGTTGCCGCCCGACAAAACCTCAACCGATTTGCTTTCGCTGTTCGACTGGCTGTTCGCCGAGCCGGCTTGCGACGTCAGGCTACCATAAATTACGCCGGAAACGGTCGCGCTGCTCGCCTGGTCGGCGAGTTGGTTTACCGATCCATTGCCGTTGACGCCGAAATTCAGCGTGCCGTTGGCATTGGCATAAGTGCCGGTGACATTGCCGCCGGTGTGTGTCGTGACGGTCGTGGATTTGTCTTCGACAGAGGTCGTTACGACATCCAGCGCGGGCGGCGTCGCGATCGCGGTCGAAACCTTGGTCGTGTTGCTGCTGGTCGTCGCGTTGTCCGTGCCTTGACTGACCAAGCTGGTCGAACCGAATACAACACCGTCGTTGTTGTAAGTCACGTCACCACCCGCGCTCAGCGAGACATTGCCCTGCACTTGCCCACCAACTTCGTTGACGAAGCTGGCGGTGCCAGTGGTGGTTGCGCTGCGTGAGGTCGATTCGCTCTGGCTGGTTGTCTCGATCAGCGTAGCGCTGGTCGTGGTGCTACTGCCGACCTTGCCGCTGGAATTTGTCAGAGACCGGCGCGACGTGCCTGTGACATTGCCCTTGATCGTCCCGGCATTGTTCAGAACGACGCTATTGTCCCCGATGGCTGTGAAGTTGCCATCGACCGTCCCGGTCGCGCCGACCGCGCCGGTAGCGGCGCCGCCCGCCCCAACATTAGTGTCGCTATAGGTGTAGCCCGTGGGGGTCGAAGCATAATCATAGGCATTATTTGTAGCAGTCGAAGTAAGACTGACATTCCCGTCAACCGTGCCGTCGATCACTGTCGATGCGCTGCCTTGGCCATTTACGCTGACCGAACCTCCGACGCTGCCATCTTCGCCGACAGAAACGTCGGCGGCTTTGCCAACGGCAGTGCTGGTGGTTTTTGTTGAACCGCTGACCGGGACGGCGCCATCGACGACGCTGATATCCGTGTAGGTGGTAGAAGTGCCGTTCGAACTGGCATTCACATTGCCCGCAACCGCACCATCAATGGTTGCGCTGGCACCCCCGATGCCGGTCGCGCTGACAAGGGCCACATCGCCGTCACCGCCGACAGTTACATTGGCCGATCCGCCCCCGCGCGTGACGTCGTTGCGGACGGTGGTGGTGGTTACAGTGCCGCTGGTCACTGCATTGCTGCCGCCCACCGTTTCGGTCACGCCGCCGGCCGACGCGATGACATTGCGCGCCTTGGCGGAAACGGTCACTTCCGCGCCATTCAGGCCGGTCGCGTTCAGATTGCCGCGTACGCTGTCTTCAGCATCCGCCGCATCGCCGGCCTGCACAATGCTGGCTTTCCCACCAGCAAAGCTGGTCTTTGTAACGCCATCAACTGGCGCAGCGGCGGTATCCACCGTGATCGAGCTTGCCACGACATTACCCGACCGCACCGCGCCCGCAGCCGATGTCGTGATCGACACATTGCCCTGACCCGATGCCGTGATGCCGTTATAGATTTCGCCGCCATTAGTGATGGAGGCATCGCCGCCGAAGCCAACGGTGCGCAGCCCACCAGCGATCAGGCCGTTATTGGTGCCTTTGAAGCTGTTCGCTGCACCAGCCGCCGCACGGCCGTTGAAGATTGCGCCTGCGCCATCGGTCACTGAACCAGTCGCTGCATCGACCGCGCCGATCTTGCCATCGCTCAGAAATTCAATCTTGCCATCGCCTTGACCGGTGTTGGGATTCAGCACGATCGAATCGCCCAACACGACACCGGCTGACGGCACCGTCAGCTTTAGATTTGCGTCGTCGGGGGCCGTGATTGCAGTCACGATCGCCGCATTCACGGTGGTACCGGGCACCGACGTCGCGGGTGCGACTGGAGCGGGCACGCTGACATCACGCGCTTGTGCGGCGGAAGCCGCCATAAAAGCGACCGGAATAGCTGTCGAAATAAGCAGCGATTTTTGGAAATTCTTGAGCATGTTTCTACCATTTCCTTAGTGTTCTCAGGCGGCATAAAATGCCGCGCCCATTCGCTAATATTTAGCGGAGGGCGATCTGAGTTTTTTAAAATATGTGATTAGTTGGCGGTTGCAGCCATATAAATATTGGTCACGACATCAATTCCCCCCGGAAACCTAAATGATTGCACGCGACTGCATAGCTACGATATGATCGTAGCTTCGCCGTCAATTTGCGGGTGTATTGACATAAATGGCAATCACAACAGCTATCGACTGCAAAAAATGCATGTAAATAGTTCTAATGGTTGCGCGGAATTACAAATATTGTAACTGGCTGCTGGCTGCTGGCTGCTGGCTGCTGGCTGCTGGCTGCTGGCTGCTGGCTGTTTGGCGGCATCTTTGGGGGGTATTGCAGAGACTTTAGT
>NZ_JACICY010000024.1 GCF_014196055.1 Novosphingobium hassiacum | reverse complement strand
TGGATAGCGCTTCATCCGGCCTGATGACCCCCTGCGTCGTGCCCGGATCATACCGTTCAATGAAGCGACAGGCACGGTGCAGACTGTCCAGATAAGGCGATGAGTTCCTCGGCGGCGTAAGCTGCAGAACCAAATCGATTCTTGAGATTGCGGTCGAGGCGGCTGGCATGGCCGGTCCAATGCGACAGCTCGTGTGCGAGCGTCGCGTAATAGTGGTCGAAGCCCGAGAAGAGATGCGCGGGCGGCATTGTCACCCGGTCAGCCACAGGCTCATAATAGGCTTCGTCGCCCTGATGCCGCAGGACGGCCGGAACACTGGCAAAGAATGAGTCGAGTTCAGCCTGACGGCCCTCGGGTTCCACCACTTCAAGCGTCGCGTGGGGATGGAAACGTTCCGGAAGACCTTCGACCTGATCGGCGTTGAAAACCGGATAGGCCTTCAACACGCGGCGACTTTCGTCGGTTTTTTCGCCGGTGTCGGGTGCTTCGACCTCCTTGGTGTAGCTCTTGTAGAAGATCGCGATGGTGGATTTTTCACCCTTGCGCACCTGCGCGCCAAGTTCCTTGGCCTGATTATAGGTCATCCAGAACGGCGAGGCGTAACCGCACATGTCGGCAACCATCCAGAGCCAGAATACATTCATGCCGCGATAAGGGACGCCGCACGCCCGCAATGGGCGCGAGACTGGCACACCGCGCCATGGCTTGATCCACGGCTTCGTGCCGGACTCGAGGCGGGCGATGATTTCCTGGGTGATACGGGTAGCAGGCGACACTCCGCCGCTTTGTCCCTTGCGATAGGCCATGTTGGATCTCCTGAAATGGCCTGACGACAGTTCCGTTGGTCAGTACCGGAGATCCCGGAGCCCCCTCCGCTCTCTTTCCATGAAGGAAGCGGCCCCCCGGCATGTGCCGGAGGACCGCTTCACGGTGGCGAGCAGCCGTTCCTGTCAGGAGGAGGTCAGGCGGCCAGCTCGCTCGGGGGCTGATTGTCGTCGTTGGCGACGCAATCCGCGTCGGGACCTTGCGTTTCGTGATCGGCAGTAATTTCCGGCTGCTCGGCAAAGCGCATGACTTCGGGCACCCAGGCGAGCGCCCTCTCCCGAACTTCGACCTCGGTAATGTAGGTCCCCGCGAAGACGCGCTCGGCGCTCATCGCGAGATCCCCTTTCTTCACCGATGCGAAGCGCGACGATAGTTCCAGGCCGCCGACATCGGTGAGCGCATCGAGGATGACCTGCTTCGAGACGCGGTCGAAGTAGTTTGCCGCGGTCGGACGCCACCATTGCGCTATGTCGATGCCGATCGTGCTGCCCAGATGATCCTGGAACGAAATCTGACGTTCGCCTGCCATGTTGAGGCTCGCCTCGAGCGTGCGAGCGACGACGAAGCCGAGCCATGCTGCGCGACTTTCATCAGCGAGTGCCCGAAACATCTTGAAGCGCGACGAAGCGTCTTCGCCAGATCGCCAGCTCTCATCGAGACCCGAGCGCAGGTCCGCAAGGGATGCGCTTGCCGGCGCATCCTTCGCTTCGAACCCGACAATCGGACCCGCGGGGACGCCGCCACGCAAGGTCGTGGCCGCGCGTGACCGCCAGTCGTGGGTGTCGGCATCCGCGAGGGTGAAGACCATGATGTCGAGCGAAAGGCCGGGATCCGATGCCACGTGGAGCGCGAGCACGTCACGACGTTGCATCGCAAGTTCGTCGACCAGACGCTTGGAAAGCGCTGCACGGCGTCTGCCGTCACTGCCGACACTCGCAACGACTTCGACGACATCTTCGTCACCAACGACTTCGATGTCGCGCTCGCCGTAAAACACCGGCTGGAGAACCGGTGTGCCGTCGCGCGAGAGAACGAGGATCATTCCGGCATCGGCCTTAAGTTCGGGTGCCAGCTCCGGGGGCTTTGCCCGAATGTCCTGGCATTCGCGCTCGATCGCTTCGATCGTCGCCTCGGCCGCAGCAATTGCTTCTTCGGCGCTGTCTTCGTCCTCAAGAATGGCCGCATGCGCGTCGTACGAGGCATCGAGCTCGTCAAGGCGGACCAGTTCGGCGTCAGTCAACGGAGCCGGCTCGGCCGGAAGGCGAATGAGGCCATCGACGAGGTCGTGACTGGCATAGGCGTCAAGCGTCGGCTTGACCCAGGCAAGACCCTGCTCTGCTGCGAGCGCCTTGGCGCGCTTTTCCATCTCCTCCGAGGCGAGGGTTTCCAGAAGCGCGACATCGACCCAGGACTCGCTGTCATCGTCGTCGAACAGTTCGCGTTCAATCCGGCCACCCGCAGCGATGTAGGCGTCACGGCCGACAAGACGGGCACGAGCGTCGCTGCCGCGGACCGTGCCGGAGAGCACCATGCGCCGGATGCTGTCGGCGCTGGGCGCATAATACCCCGAGGACGCCTGTTCATAGACGCGAGCCTGAATTTCGTGGTCGGAGGTCGCGCCGAAAGCTTTGGCGAGATCGAGAGTGATTTCGCCGGTCGCCAGAGCAGCGAAGACGACAGGCGCGAGGGTCGCAAGACGCAGCCTGCCTTCGACGAAGCGGACCGTCAGCCCGAAGCGGCGCGCAACATCCTCCGTCGAGGCACCTGCGTCGATCAGAGCAGCGAACGCCTGCGCTTCGTCAGCCGGGTTCATCGCGAGGCGATGGAAGTTTTCGGCCAGGCTCGTTTCGACTGCGAGTTCCGCATCGTCTTCAAGAACGAGGCAAGTAACCTCGTAGCCCTTCGGCAGGACTTTCTCTTCGGCAAGCGCCAGCAAGGCGCACCGGCGACGCTCTCCAGCTTCAACCTCGAATTTGCTACGAGCCGCAGGCCGGACGATGAGGTTCTGCAACAACCCATGGGCTGCAATGCTCGCTTTCAGTTCGGAATCTGCAGCTGGATCACCGTGACGGCGGACGTTGCGAGGGGACTGGACCAACTTGGTCAGCGGGATCGACTTGATCATGGGACTTACTCCTGATTGCGAGCTCAAGCATCGACCTTCGACGCTCATTCGGCTCAAACAGAAGCAAGCGCCCTTCCCTCTCAATGACTGGCGATGGGCCGGTTGCCACCTGTCCGGTTCAAGACACCAGACATAGGAAAGCAAAGATTCCGGCGAAACAATGGGCGGGCCCGCAGTCGTGAACAAGCCGTCGTTGCAGTCTCCGTATTAGTTCGCCAAAAGCTGACCTACATTCAAACAGTTGCTGCGATTAAGTTGCTAACGGCAACTCGGAGGCATTTGCAGGGTGGTATGCGCCAAGGCATAGAAATCGTCGAAAAAGCAAAAACAGCTTTCCGGATTTTCGGCCCCACCGCGATCAGCGGAGACTAGCGGGTTTTTGGAACGCTCGCAGAACTGCTGTTGCATAAGGCAAGGGGGCATAATGGCTCGAACATTACAGAAAACCGGCGCCAACGGCCCCCTCGTTCGCCCAGATGACGTTGAAACGCAAATCGACGCTGCTCTCACGCTGCCCCACCAGCCGCTTCGCGCCCGGCTTGACATCACCGACCCACAAGACGCCGACCATTTACGCTCCGAGACGCTCGTTCACTTGGTCCGGCATGGGCGCCGGACCGGTGATCAAGGGCTGATCAGCCTGGTGCTGCCGGTTCTGCTCGCCCGCTGCGAGGCAAATCTTATTGTTAAGGTGCCCGACGGGCAACTTCCGGAAGCCGCCACTGTTCGAGAGGACATACTGGGCGAGTTCAGCGAAATGTTCGCTAGCGATGGCACAGGCAAGAATCCCGACGAGCTGGACTTCTATGAGTGCAAATTTAATCGCGCCTTCCGCTTCTTCCGGATCGACGTCGTTCGCCGTGAGACGGGGCGGCTCAAGCTTGTGGCGCAGATGCCCGAGCCCGACCAGGACGGCGAGCCCGAACCTCATGACGATGTATTCGCCCGAGTATCAGAGGTGTTCCGCTCGCCGGCGACGCAGGACGGCGACGTTTTCCGGTCCGAGCTTCACGATGCGATTCTAGAGCTGCCGCCCGACGAACGTGACGCGGTAATCCTCGTTCACGCGCTCGGCTATCAAGAAGAGTCCGACGATCCGGCCGAGGAGACTGCGGCGACACGCTGCGACTGCACCGGACGTACAATTCGCAACCGGCTGACACGGGCGGCGACGAAGCTGGCCCGTTTCAAGGAGGATCTATGACCCCGTCAATCACCGCCAGCCCGCCCGAGCTAAGGGATGCGCTTTACGCCTTGTCGATCGCAAAGGACGCCCCCGACGCAGCCTTGCTCGACGATCTCGTACGTCGTTTCCCCCAGTTTGGCGGCGAACTGACCGACTTCGCGATCTCGATCGCCATCGACGCACTGCACGGTGAAGCAGTTGTCGAGGCGGCCAAGGCTGCGCTTGATCCGAATATCTTGAGCCCGGCCGTTTCGCGCGCCATGAGCCGATTCCAGAACCGGCTGCATGCGGTCTCGGAGTCGACGCGCCTGCCGGCTGCGACCGATCGATCGGTCTCGGCGTACGCAATAAATCCGTTCGCATCACTCTCGCGCGAGGACTTTCGCGGGTTCGCGAGGCGGCTGGACGCTAGCAGCGTCTTTGTGGCCAAACTGAGAGATCGGCAAATCGAGCCCGACACGCTGACTCCTGGATTTCGAAAGCGGGTCGCCGATGATCTGCGCGCGCCGCTCGATGTGGTAGTCGCTCACTTTGCGGCTGCCCAGGGCGGTACTGCGGGCCCACAATTCTATAAGGCGGACGACAAGCCCAACAACGGCGGACGCCAGACCTTCGAGGAAGCGGTTCGGAGTTCTGGCTTGAGCGAGGCTCAACAGCGCGCGTTGTTGGCGCTCTAATCGATGGATGCGTTCGAGCCGATCCGGTCCGCCGCCGCAGCCCTCCATCAGGCGCTGGTGGCCAAGGGTGTGGATCCCCTAAATCCCTTGGCGCTGGTCGAGACGGCTGCGGCGGACCTCGACATCGAGCTTGTCTGGTTGCCGGCTGGCGATCCGGCGTTGAAGGGCGCGCGCGCACTCTACGACGATCAGAGCGGCAGCATCTGCTGCGAATCCAACGGCGACGGGTCTGCGCGGGCGTTGCTGGTTGCGCACGAACTCGGACACGCGCGGCTCCATGCCGGCTCGGCAACCTGCTCCGCGGCGGACATTGACGCTTCGCGCTCTACCGAAGCCGCGCCCGTTGGGCTGCAACGCGTCGAAGATTATGGTGTGCGCGAGCGCCGTGAGCTTCAGGCGAACGTCTTCGGACGCGAATTGTTGCTCCCGCGCGCTCTCGCGCGACGTCTTCACATCGCCCAGGGTCTTGGCGCGACGTCGATCACCGCCCAAACTGGACTGCCGATCCCGCTCGTCCGCCAACAGCTTTTCGATGCTTTACTTTTACCGGAGTCCGAGCTCGCGGCGGCGGAGCCGGCGCCTGCCTATGTGCCGCGGCCAGACCCATCGCAGGACCGGGCAGCCGCCCACCGCGGCTCGCCGTTCCAGCTACAAGCGGGGCCTGGCACCGGCAAGACGCGCACCCTCGTCAAGCGTGTGAACTCGCTGGTTGCAGAGGGGATCGATCCGGCGGCGATGCTCATCCTCACCTTCTCGAACCGGGCCGCCGGCGAGCTATCGGAGCGCCTGTCGAGCGCGCTGCCGGGGGCCGTGCCTAAACTCTGGGTCGGAACATTTCACGCTTTCGGGCTCGATCTGGTGCGTCGTCATCATGATCGGCTTGGCCTGTCGTCGAATCCCACCCTGTTCGACCGCAGCGATGCGATCGAACTGCTTGAGGAGATCCTGCCGACGCTTCCGCTCATCCATTTTCGAAATCTATGGGATCCGGCGATGGTGCTCCGCGACGTGGTCGCGGCGATCTCGCGCGCCAAGGACGAGATGACCGATCCGGCGCGCTACCGCGCGCTGGCCTTGGCGATGCGCGATGCGGCAGGCATTGATGAAGACAGGCAGGTCGCGGCCGCCAAGTGCCTGGAGATCGCGGACATCTACGATCTCTACGAGGACGCCAAGACCCGTCATGGCGGGGTCGATTTCGGCGACCTGATCATGTTGCCGGCAAAGCTCCTTGAAGCGGATGCAGCGATCCGGACGGCAGTGCAGCTGCGCCATCGGCATGTCCTGGTCGACGAGTATCAGGATGTGAACCGGGCCAGCGCGCGCCTGCTCAAAGCGGTCGCCGGCGCCGGCGAGCGGCTCTGGGTGGTCGGGGACTCGCGGCAGTCGATCTACCGATTTCGCGGCGCCTCCTCGGCCAACATGGCGCGGTTCTCTACGGACTATCCTGGCGCCGTCGTCGATCAGCTCGGCGTCAATTACCGCTCGACCGAACAAGTGGTTCATGCTTTCGCGGCGGTCGCTCCGCATATGGGCGCGTCGCAAGGCATGCTTCCGCTCGCGCTCGCGGCCGATCGGGGCGCGGGGCCGGGTATGCCCGAGATTCGCCGTTTCGAAACCCTGTCGGACGAAGCCGCCGGCATCGCCGCGCGAATCCGTGACGTTGAAACGGGCGGCGTTCGCCTGCGCGACCAAGCGGTGCTCTGCCGGTCCAACAAACGCTTGAACGAGATCGCCTCGGCGCTGGAGGCGCGCGACATTCCGGTTCTGCATCTGGGCAGCCTCTTCGAACGCGAAGAAGTCCGCGACCTGCTAGCGCTGCTCAGCCTGACGGTCGATCCGTTCGGCGATGCGCTTGTGCGCGTCGGCGCCATGCCGAGATACGGGCTTAGCCTGCAGGACGTCCGAGCGGTCTCGCGCCACCTTCGCGCGGACGAGCGGCCGGCACTAGTGGGGCTCACCGAGGCCGCGAGCGCGCCCGGGCTCTCGTCGGGCGGCCGAGAGGGGGTAGCGCGGCTCGCGGCGGATCTAGCCGGGCTGTCGCCGCGCAGTTCGGCATGGGACTTCTTGTCGACCTATCTGCTGGACCGGACCGACCTTGCACGCCGTTACGGGGCGGCCGCCTCGGTGACGGCACGAATGCGCGCGGTCGCCATCTGGCAGTTCCTGAACTTCGCGCGCGAGCAGAGCCCGGTGGGGGCGGGCGCGCCGATCCAACGAACGCTCGATCGAGTGCGACAGTTGGTGCTGCTCGCCGAGGAGCGCGACCTGCGCCAAGTGCCGGCGGCGGCACTGCATCTAGACGCGGTCCGTCTCATGACGGTGCATGGCAGCAAGGGCCTCGAGTTCGAGGCCGTGCATGTGCCCGGTCTCACTAAATCGAGCTTCCCGGCTTCGAATCGCGGCCAGCGCTGCCCGCCGCCAACCGGGATGATCGAGGGCGCGCAAGCGCTGTCCGTCTCGGACGAGGCCAAACGGGCTCACGAACACGAAGAGGAATGTCTCTTCTTCGTCGCGTTGTCGCGGGCGCGCACGCACCTAACGCTCTCGCTTGCACGCAAACAGCCCAACGGCAACAACCGCTCGCCGTCACCTTATCTCGATTGGCTACCGGGTGGCCGTGTGAGCGAGATCGCCCGACCGGCGATGATGCCGCCTCGGGAAGGTGCCTCCACAATGGGACCGATCGCGATCGCCTGGCCCGAGGATTGGGCGCTGACCGACAGTCGGCTCGGCGCCTACGAGAAATGCCCGCGCCGCTTCTTCTACACCCACGTGCTTGGCTTGGGCGGCGCTCGAAATCCGACCGCCTTCTCGCGCACTCACGACTGCCTTTACGACCTGCTCCGCTGGCTCGCCGACGCCCGCCGGACGTCGACGCCGACGCTTGCCGAGGTGGAGGCCGCCTTCGAAGCGATCTGGGCGCAGCGCGGACCGGCCGACCACGCCTTCGCCGCCGATTATCGACGGCTGGCGGGTCGTCTCCTGGCGGCGCTGATAGATGCGGGCGCGGGTCGCCGATTCCGCGAGGCGCAACCGCTCGCCATCGACTTCGCCAACGGGCGGGTCTTGGTGGAGCCGGATGAGCTGGCCGAACTTCCCGATGGCACGGTCGTCGTCCGTCGGGTGCGCACGGGCTACAAGCGCAGCGACGAGTATGACCGGCTGGAGTATACGCTTTACCAGCTGGCGGCCCAAGCCCAGTTCGGCGCGGGCGTTGTGGTGCAGGCACTGCATCTGACCGACGGCACGGCCGAGCCCGTCACGCTCTCGGGGACAAAGCTCGGCAATCGCCGGGCCAAGAGCGAAACCATGCTGGCGGGCATCGCCGCCGGCGATTTCCCGGTCGAGATCGACGCGGTCACCTGTCCGCGCTGCCCGCATTTCTTCATCTGCGCGGCGACGCCTGTGGGCGATCTCAATCTGACCTGACAAACGGCGATCCGGCTTTCCGGTTTTGCGCTCGCCTTCCGATCAGGAAGGTAAGGGACGAAAGAGGGGCAATCGGGCCTCACACTTCGATCCTGGAGTGTGAACCCATGAAGATCATCGACCTGTTCTACCAGGGCGAAGGCGTTGCCGAGATCGAGCACCTCGAAATCGAGCCCGATACCACCTTCGCCGACATCAAGGCCCGCCTCATCGACAAGCACGGCGGCGCGGTCGACGCGCTGCTGTTCGCTGAAGACGAGGACGATCCGCTCGACGACGCCCAGACGGTGAAGGACCGCGCTGGCGGCAAGGGCCTGAAGCTGCACCTCCACCACTGCCGCCACATCACGGTGGCGGTCACCTACAACGGTGAGACGATCGACCGGAAGTTCGCGCCCAGCGCGACCGTCGCGCGCGTCAAGCGGTGGGCGGCCGAGCGCAAGTTCGGGATGACCGACGAGGAGTCCGGCGAGCACGTCCTCCAGATCGCCGGCACCCACGAGCGACCGGCGCCCGGCACCCACATCGGCGTGCTGGCGAACCGCAAGACCTGTGGGCTCGCCTTCGACTTGGTCGCTGACGAGCGCGTTAACGGCGCGAGTGAGGATCGGCGGTGATCGGGCCCGATCAGCGCGCGTTCGAAGCGGACGTGGCCCGCGCCACGTTCCGCCTCGGCCAAGTCGAAGGCCGCTGGCGGCTGGTCGAGACCCGCTGGCCCCACGCCTTCATCGGCGTCACCGCCAAGGACGGCCGCGAGTTCGTGCTGCGCCTGAACTGCGCCGGCTTTCCGCAGGCACTGCCGACCGGCGGTCCCTGGGATATGGCTGCCGACCAGATCCTGCCGTTCGACCTCTGGCCACGGGGCCGTGGTGGCCGTGTCTCGGCGGTTTTCCGCACCGACTGGAAAAACGGCAGCGCACTGTATCTGCCGTGCGACCGCGAGTCTTTCGCCGGTCACGAGAACTGGCGTCACGAGATGCCCTCGAAAATTTGGCGTCCCGCCGACGGTGTCGTCCAATATCTGGAGCTGGTCCATGAACTTCTCAATTGCCGCGATTATTCGCCGCCGCTTCGCGCCGCAGCATGAACTGTCCTGTTCCTGGTGGACTTGGTGGCGCCTGTGTCGCGCGCTCCGCCAGCGTGGCCGCGGCGCCAGCCGCGAGAGCGGCGCCTTCTTGCTTGGGCGGCAGGAAGGCGGCCGGCGCCGGATCGTCGACTTCGTCCTCTATGACGATCTCGATCCGCACTGCCTCGACACCGGGATCGTGCGTTTCGATGGGCGTCACTTCGGCGCGCTCTGGGCGATGTGCAAGGAACGCGCGCTGAGCGTGGTTGCTGACATCCACGTCCATCCGGCCGGAGCCGGTCAGAGCGAATCCGATCGCGACCATCCGATGATCTCGCGCGCCGGCCACCTAGCGCTGATTCTTCCGAACTTCGCCGCCCCGCCGCAGCCCCGCGCCTCGATCGGCATCTACCGCTACCTGGGCGGCAAGCGCTGGGCGGCTGTGGGCCGAGACGATCGGACCGCCTTCTTCCACATCGGTTTCTAAGGAAACGCCATGACTGCCATCGTCTCCGCAGATTCACTGCACCGCCTGGTCAAGCAGGCGATCGATAGCGGCGCCGCCGCGACCGTCGCCGAGGCCGAGGCCTTGTTCCAGGGATTTCGCCTCGCCATCACCTTCATGCCCGACGATCCAGCCGATCCGGTCGAACAGGCGACGCTGCTGACAGCCGTGGCACTAGGGCGGCGCGTTTTTCTAGGCGGCGTCACCGTCGTCGGGACTCTTGAAGCTCCGGTCAGCACCCTTCCGCCACTGGGGCCGACGCTCGGCGACGCGGTCAAGGCGCTCGGGGGCGAGATTGGCGGCGGCTCGGACGCGCCGATGGTGGTCATCGGCCCGAGGCTGGGGCGTCGAGACGGCTTCGCCATCCGCACCGCAGCGGCGGGCTGGCGCGGCGGCATCGTTCCCGCCCATGCCGACCTCGCGCCCGAGGCTGGACCGGCCAACCCTTTGGCCGGGATGCTGGCGGCGGCGCTGGCGATCAATGAAGCCTTCCTGCACGTCAACGGCGCCAAGGTGGCTGGACGCAGCGCGGTCGGGCTGTCGTTGTGGCGGCCATCTCGCGATATCGACTGGCTCGCGGCCGATCCGTCCGAACCCGCGCTGACCTTTCTGCCGTCGCAGCTCTGGCTGATCGGCCTGGGGCACCTGGGCCAGGCCTATCTCTGGGCGCTCGGCCTCTTACCCTTCGCAGAGCCTGCCGAAGTGATGCTGGTGCTGCAGGATTTCGACGCGATCACGGCTTCGACTGAGAGCACCTCCATTCTCACCGACGCAACCCTAATCGGGGTGAAGAAGACCCGCGCGATGGCGGGCTGGGCGGAGCGCCGCGGGTTTCAGACCTCGCTCCAGGAACGTCTGTTCGACGCCGATTTCAGGCGCCGCCCGGACGAGCCGGCGATCGCGCTGTGTGGCCTCGACAACGCGGCAGGGCGCAGGGCGCTCGATCAGGTCGGCTTCGACATGATCGTGGAAGCAGGCCTTGGCCGAGGCCATCGTGATTTTCGAACCATGCGCCTGCACACTCTTCCCGGGGCTCGTCCGACCGCCGAGTTGTGGAAGGCTGCGGTGACCGCAGAAAAGGTCGAGGATCGGCCTGCCTATGCCAACCTGATGAATGATGGCGTCCTCGACCGCTGTGGCATGACGCTACTCGCCGGCAAGGCCGTGGGTGCACCATTCGTGGGAGCCGTTGCCGCGGCATTAGCGGTTTCGGAGATCCTGCGTCTGCTACATGGCGGCCCCGTTCACCGCCTGATCGATCTCGATCTGCTTGGCATCGATCACCGCTCGACAGTGCTGCATGGGGACGGTTTCGAAAGGCTCAATCCTGGTTTTACGAGCGCCGGTTCGGCTTAGCGTCCGCTTGAAGGCGTACATTCCTGCTATGCCCGCTGAGATTCCTGTCTGCTTAAAAGTTCCAAACGTGCCGATGCGCCCCTCAGGTTATGACCAATTGCGCCTGAACGACAAACCGCTTCCGCAATTCCAGTGGCAGATCTGGTCAGTCTTAATCGTTGGACGACGGCGACGTTCGTCAGAACAGTTCCGTCACCTGAACTATGGGCAGCTTATCGCGATGTGGTCCCTGAGTCTGAAGAGCACCCAATATCCCCAATTGCTGCCGCTTTGCGACGATGATTTCGACATCCGCTATCAAGAGCATGTCAGGAGTCGTCGAATGACTGAGATAGGGTGCGAAACTGTCGGAATCACCGCAGCAGAAAACAGACGTTGGACCTTCAGTCTACGCGGCATCCACCACTCGAAATACCGCCCCTGTTCCCGCGTCTCGAACCAGGTCGACGCCCGTTCCGTCCCAATGGTAGTCGAGGTGACGGCCCTGAATGGGCTCTGATGCACAATCCGGGTAGAACAAGCCGACACACTCACCGCCCGGTTGCCGGATGCTCGGATAGACAAGACCTTCGGCCCCGCCCCCTTTGAGCGCAACAGCGAGGGCTTGCGATGCAGCATAGTTGTCGGGATCAAGCGCGGGATCGCCTGCGGCAAGGCTCCTGAGATCGTGAAGATCGGCGCTCACCGAAAGGACAATCTCACGGAACTGTGAGGTCCAGCCTGGCGCTTCTACAGTGCGAGCCATGAAGCGAGCATGATGATGGATTGTCTCGAACAGTGCAGTTTCGAATGCATCTCCCGCGTATAGGACGCCGTAGGTCCCATCGGTGAAGCGACTTGGTCGGTCAGTGCTGACATGCGTGAACGGGGCCATCAGATAGGATGCGCCGTTGCCCCCTACCCGGCGGTCAGCAGGTACCAGATCGAGATTGCCGATCGTCGCCATAATGCGCGGATTGGTTTTTTGCTCGGCAGAGATCAGCAGCGGCCAATCTGCGGGGTCTGCGATATCTTCGAACAGGTCGATCGGTGGAAAGGCACTGCGGATAATCCGTACAGCACCTTTCCACTCGACCTGGGCAACCGGAATTGCCTTGGGATCGATCACCAGGCACCACGTTCGGCATCAAGATAACGACGCACCCGCATGATATCAGTCAGCTCGCCGCCAAGCATGACGTCGAGTGCACTCGCTCCGGCAAAGGCAGCGTTGCCTGCCTTGATCCAGGCGTAGCCACGTTGGGCTTCGGAAAAGATGATCCTCAGCGCCTTGTGGATACCCATCAGGTTGGAGAGCCGCGCCGCACCATCACGCGAGACACGGCCCGCACCCTCAGCCTTCCACCGCCGGTAGGAGCGAACCGGCATGTCGAGCAAAGTCGCTGCCTGTTCGTCCGTTACTTCCCATTTCCCAAACAGGTTCAGCACGGCGCGGAACATCGCCGCTGCTTCCTCCTGGGTTACAGGGTCGGGCCGAAAGGCGTGGGGGACGGTATCAACGGGTTGCAAAGCCAGCATGACTATTCTCCATATGGCAGCATATAGCATTTTAATGCCATTTGGCAAGGTTCGTCAAAATCAGATTGCAAGCCGCGCCAAGACCGCCACTGCGTTCGTGGTCGGAACGAAAAGCCGCGTCTGATAACGGATGATCTCGGTGAAACACCCATGTGCCTTGTACCAGTCGAGGCGCGACGCCGACCAACCTGCCAGTTCGAGCCGCTGCGCGCCGTTGACGAGGCTGCGCTTGAGCGTGAGCGCTTCGCGGCTCTTGATTTGCATCGGCCGCCCGGTCCCGATCACCGCATCGACGACTTGCTCTGCCGAGAAGGCATGTTCGTCTTCAAGACCAAGCACCTGGCATAGTTCGGGCACGCAATGGAGCGGAACCTCCCGGCCTAACAGCGAGCGTCCGTCTCGCGCCGAAATCCGGCTGACGCGAACATAGTCGGAAGGGAGTTTGTCCCACACCGGAAGCAGCAGGCCCGTTGCAAGATGCAGTCGCTCACGCTTGTGATTTGTGGCAGCGTCATCGACCTCCGCCTGCCAGAGGCGGCGAAATTCGGTTGGATCCACCGTTTCCCAATTGCTCTCTTCGAGTTGATCGGCTGTGATGTGTCCGTGCTTCAAGGGGCGGACAAGCTCGAAGCGGGCCACACGCGTACCTTCGTCGGTGAGCAGACTTCGCGCCGGGACAAGCA
The DNA here is from genome assembly GCF_014196055.1 of Novosphingobium hassiacum. GTDB lineage: Bacteria > Pseudomonadota > Alphaproteobacteria > Sphingomonadales > Sphingomonadaceae > Novosphingobium > Novosphingobium hassiacum. Next base: position 5,283 of record NZ_JACICY010000024.1, on the reverse strand, counting down.
GCCCGATCCGGCCTGAGCGCGCATTGCGCAGAAGTTGCTGACGCGAACCTGAAAAGCCGTAGAGCTCTTCCAGCCGTTCGAGACGCAAAGGCTTGAGCGCGCGGGCGATCTCGAGTTCCAGGAGATGCGTAGTCGCACCCGACAGCGCATCGGTGCGCAGTAGCGTGTCGGTCAGCACCTCGTATTGCTCTACCGCAATGGTCTCGACCCCAATGTCGAGCGTGCCGGCCTGGCGTGCTGCGTCGATCCGTGCTTCGACGAGGCCGAGAAACTCGTCAAATATCCCGTTTTGCAGAGCAATAGGCAACGCGAGGATGCGATTGAGCCAGCGCTGGATGGTTGGCAGGTCATCGACCATCCCGCCGTCGGGCCCTTCGACCCTGAGCCCGCTCAATTCCTCAAACCGAGAGAGCGTAACGGCTTCGAGCTTGCCTGCGAACAGCAGACCGAACCAGCGATGAAGCGCCTCCTTGGCGTAAGTACTCTCGAGATTATCGGCAGGATCGAAGAGGTTCTGCCCACCAGTCTGGCGCTGCCCTCTGGTTAATGCACCGAGGCTGTCGAGCCGACGCGCAATGGTCGATATAAACCGACGTTCGCCACGCACATCGGTGGTCACCGGGCGGAACAGCGGGGCAGAAGCCTGATTGGTGCGGTTGGTACGGCCAAGCCCTTGAATTGCGGCATCGGCCCGCCAGCCGGGCTCAAGTAGAAAGTGGACCCGGCGCATCTGGTTCTTTGCCGCGAGGTCGGCATGATAACTGCGGCCGGTGCCACCGGCATCGGAGAAGACCAGAATTCGCTTGGTTCCGTCCATGAAATCTCGCGTCTCGACGACATTGGCGCGCGGAGAACGCGACTGGAGCACCTGGCGTCCATCGCGTCCGACAATCAGGCGGCGAGTACGGCCCGTGACTTCGGCGACCTGATCGACACCGAACCGTTCAATGATCGCATCGAGCGCCGTCGCGATCGGCGGTAAGGCACAAAGCTGCTCGATCATGCGATCGCGCGCGGCAAGCGCCGAGCGGCAGAGAACAGGAGCACCGTTCTCATCACTCATCGGTTCGGACCGGGCATTGCCGTTCTCGTCCGTAAACACGGACATCAACCGCACGGGAAAGCTCTTGGTGAGGTAATCGACCACGTATTCTTTGCAGTCGCAGTTTATGTCGAGCGCGGCGGCAGGAGGCGCAGGTTTCCTTCGGTTTTCCATGATTTCACTCCAGATAATTACGGTTCCCTCGACCTGAACAAGTCGAAGGAACCACCATGAGAACAAGATCATCAGAGCTGTTTTGTCCGGCACAGCTCCGGATCGAAGATCCGCCGAGCTCAGATGCCCTATTCAACGCCTTCCTCTCCTCTCTGTGGGTCAAGGAGGAAGCGGCCTGTTCGATCCTGTACAGTGCAGCGATCCGTCATTTCCTGCATTGGCTGGATGTGCATGCCATCCCGGTCAGTACGCTCGGCGATCAAGTCGTCCGACGGTTCGAGAAGCACCGTTGTCGGTGCCACGGATACTCGGCTCAGCAAGCCGCCTATAAGACTGATCAGGCTGCGCGGGTCCGGCGCTTTGTCCGGTTCCTCGAAGATCAAGGGTATATCGAAGTCGACGATGGGATCGACGATCTCCCCCGTCACCTCACCGACTACTCCGATGCAATCGACAGCCTGCAACTCGCCCCTGGAGTGGCACAGGGCTACCGGTCGGAAGCCGAGCATATTGTGGCTTGGCTTCGCATCAAGCGGCAGTCGTGGGCCGATGTCGATGACGCGATCCTCGACCAGTACGCGGCGCATGGTTGCCGCTGTCCGGTCTGGCGCAAGCGGGGCAAGCTCGTCGCCTCGGGCGCGAAGCGGCGGCGGCGTGGCGCTCGGCACTTCGTCGAGTTCTTGCGCGGCCGGGGTGTCATCCCTTCAGTCGAACCGGTGTCGGATGACGACCCGCACATGGCGGCATATCTGGCATGGCTCAAGCAACACCGCGGCGCGACCGATGAGACGATCCGGCGCTACCGGGCCGATATCAGGCGGCTCATGCCTATGCTCGGCGACCCTTCACAATGGGATGCAGCCGTCCTCAGGCGTGCGTTTCAACAACGAAGCAAGGAGACGCCGGGTTCTGCATCACTGCTCGTCACGATAATGAGGAGCTATATTCGGTTCCTGGTCGTGCAGGGTGTTTGCCGTCCAGCTTTGTTGCACGCGATCCCATCAGTGCAACGCTACCGTCTTTCGACGCTGCCCCGGCACGTCAACCCGGCAACGATCGAGCAGATCATCGGCGCATGTCCGACTGATCGCCCGGTGGAAGTTCGGGACAAGGCCATCATTCTCCTGCTCGCCCGGCTTGGCCTGCGTGCCGGTGATATTCGGGATATGCACCTCGACGATATCGACTGGCGCTCGGGCCACCTGACGGTCAAGGGCAAGGCGCGTCGGCCTGATCGCCTGCCATTGCCTCAGGACGTCGGTGACGCGATCCTGGACTACATTGCCACGGCGCGTCCCAAGACCGCCGATCCGCATCTGTTCGTGCGCGCGCAAGCCCCGTTCCGTTCGTTCCGCTCATCGGCGGAGATCGCCGGCATCGTTGCACGCACGCATGAGCGCGGCGGGATCGAAGGCGTGCCGACCGGATCGCACATTTTCCGGCATTCGCTTGCCACCAACTTGCTGCGCGCGGGCGCAGGGCTGGAGTCCGTTGGAACGATCCTGCGCCACAGCTCGCCCGAGACCACCGCCATCTACGCCAAGGTCGACCTGCCGATGCTCATGAAGATCGCGCAGCCATGGCCGGGAGAACCGTCATGCTGAACACGCACATTGCCAGATACGTCTCGCTGTATCGCGGCTTGGGGCGGAAGTTCTCGGAACAGGAACGACTGCTGCGCCAATACGCCGCTTTCGCCGAACGCTTCGGTGACCGGCACACCCGAGTGCAGCGCATCTACGACTGGTGCCACACGGCAAGCTCGCAGAACGTGGCTCGCCATAGGTACGACGCTGCTCGTAATTTCAGCCTTTTCGCTCACGCCGAGGACCCAGACCACGAAGTCCCGCCTGTCGGCGTTTTCGGCCGGGGGAAGCGGCCACGTCCCACTCCGACCATCATCGAACCGGACCAGGTGCGGGCGATCATGGCGGCGGCATTGAACGTTCCGCCCCATGGCACGATTAGCCCATACACGTACCATTACCTGTTCGGCCTGCTCGCGGCGACAGGTCTCCGGATTTCCGAGGCTCTCGCCCTACAGTGCGACGATCTGGTCGAGGATGGGCTGGTCGTCCGCAACGGCAAGTTCGGCAAGCAGCGGCTGATCGCCTTGCAGCCATCGACGCGCCAAGCACTCGAAGCCTACATTGCGATCCGCGCGAAGCACCCGGCCAAGTGTAATGACCTGTTCGTCACTATCCGGGGGCGGGCGCCGCACAAGGTGCGCGCCCACGTCGTGTTCGTCAGGTTGGCCCGGCTTCTCGGATATCGTGGAGCAACCGGTACGGCAGGCATGCGACTCCACGATCTGCGACATACGTTCGCTGTTCGCTCGCTTGAGTCCTGCCCGCGTGACAGGGAGGCCATTGCCCACCACATGGCCGGTCTCAGTGTCTACCTGGGGCACGCGTCGATCGCCAACACGTACTGGTATCTCGAAGCCACGCCAGTGCTGCTGCGCGACATTGCGGCTGCAAGCGAGCAACTTTTTCAAGGAGAAGCGGCATGACGGCGCTTGCTCCCCATCTCTCGGCATATCTGCGGGAACATCTGCCGCGCGAACGCGCCGTCAGCCCGCACACGGTGAAGACCTATGCCAACTGCTTCGTCCTCCTCGTCCAGTTCGCTGCCGATCGGCTGAAGCGCCGACCGACCGATCTAGAGGTTGAGGATCTCGACACAGACATGATCATGGCCTTCCTCGATCATGTCGAGATCGGCCGCGGCAGCTGCGTGCGGACCCGCAATGGCAGGCTCGCCGCGATCCGATCCTTCTTCCGATACATCGAGTACCGGATTCCAGCCTGCCTCGATCAGGCACTCCGTGTCAGAGCAATCCCGACCAAGAAGACAGACAAGGCGCTGATCGATTATCTCGACCGGGCCGAGATCAAGGCTTTGCTCGATACACCCGATCCCCGGACACGCCTCGGCACCCGTGATCGCGCGATGCTGCATCTTACCTATGCTGGCGGACTGAGGGTGTCGGAACTCGTAACGCTGCAACTGGGCGATTTCCCGGACCGCTCCCTGTCCACCATGCACATCATGGGCAAAGGGCGACGTGAACGGGTCCTGCCGCTGTGGAAGGAGACCCAGATCGCATTGCGCGCATGGCTTGCGATCCGGCCTCAAGTTGAGGTCACCGAGATATTCCTCAATGCCAACGGGCAGCCGATGACCCGCGACGGATTTGCGTTCCGATTGGCCGAGCACGTCAAGACGGCAGCGACGAAGCAGCCGTCGATCCTTGGGAAGCGCGTCACACCCCACGTGCTTCGTCATTCTTGCGCGATGCACACGCTCGCGGCGACGGGGGACATTCGCAAGGTCGCATTATGGCTCGGCCACGCCAGTATCCAGAGCACCGAGACCTACTTGCGCGCCGATCCCGAAGAGAAGCTGCAGATTCTCGCAGCCCACGGTGCCCCTGCGATCAAGCCGGGGCGCTTCAAGCCGCCTTCCGACGCCTTGATCACAATGCTCACTGACGTTCGAAGGCGGGCCTGACCCGTCTCCGAACACTCTCTCTAACCCTCATAATATCTGGAGTGAAATCATGGAAAACCGAAGGAAACCTGCGCCTCGCGCCGCCACGCTCGACATAAACTGCGACTGCAAAGAATATATCTAATGTTGAGCTCAACATTACACATATTCGCGGGGGGAGAGATCGATTTCGAGTGCTTCACGTTCCGCATCGGAGAGATCAGCGAGGCGGCGGTTGAGCATGGCTTCGGCGGTCGAGACGAGTTGAACTACAACAGCGTTGCCGTCGGCAAGTGCCGTATCAATCGCAGGCAGCAGGCTCGGCAGCTTCATCGATAGAAGGAGCTGCGCGAAGAAGCGCTGCTTGGTGCCTTCAAACACCGAAAGCGCAGCCGATTTGGCGCCTGAATTCAGGGTATCGCCACTGTCAGTGTCGACGATCCGGGTTGCCTCGAGTGCCTCGCGCAGGTTGGAATGAATGATTGCTTATCGCGAGGTGGCGATAATGCGAAGGAACGCGGCGTAGGCGCGCAATTTCCGTAAGGCGTGGCGATGTTGCTGCGCATTATTTTGGC
>NZ_JACICY010000023.1 GCF_014196055.1 Novosphingobium hassiacum | reverse complement strand
TTTCAGCTTATGCCATAAATCTGAAAACATGTCACGGATGATCCAACGTGGCATGATCGCCCAAATTGATAATATTTCTTATGTTAAATCAATGACTTAGATGAATCACGCATCATCCTGCCACGATGACTGGTCGCGCGGCAATCGCTGCTCGTCGTCGATCACTTCAAGACGATGCGGGGCCTCGCGGCTCCAGGACCACAGCACCAGATTGCGGTCATCGACCGTAGCTCGTGAAGCGAAGCTTGGCACGATCACGCCGGCGCAGCCGGCGGCAATGAGCCGATCGGCCAGTTCCCAGGTCGGAACGGACTTGCGGTCTCCGGCAAGACGCTCCCAGGCGCAGCTGAGCTGCGCCAAGGTGACCTGCGCTGCATCCCGCACGTCAGGGCTGGTCAGGTCGAGAATTTCCAAAAGATCGGCGCGGTAGCTGCAGATCGTCAGGGGCTGCGCCTTGAAGGCGAACCCTTGCTGAGCCTCGAGCCAGGCGGTTTCGAGGCTGAGCGCCGCATAGAAGCACGCCGTGCCGACGCGGTTGAAGCGGCCGCCGTGAAGCTTCGCGCCTTCGCCCGATTCCGGATCATAAGCCCACGCCGGATGATGCGCCCGATAGACCAGGCCGTCGAACCGGGTGAACGGCAGAGCCGATTTCGAAATCTGGCTCAAAGATCAGGCCCAAAGATCAGGCAAAGCCGCCGGCGGCAATCCGGCCAAGATAGGTGCGAACCTTCTCGCCCTGTCCCTGACGGACAAGCTCTTCCGCCGTGGCATCGCCGAAGGACGGCAGCGGCTGCGATCGGTACCAGGCATAGGCGGCAAGTTCACTACCCGCCCAGGGAATGACCCGGTTGATGATTTCGCTCATTTCACGCAGCCGCGACTGGGTGGCGATGCTGTTGCTGCGGGCGGCCTTCGAGACGGCATCGCGTGACAGTCCCGCGGCGAGCGCCAGTTCAGACTTGGTGATATGAAGCGCCGCCGACAGCCTGTCGACTGAGACGCCCTTGTCGCCGGAGACTTCGCTCAAAAATGCCGCGCTCGCCATTTGCCTCACCATATGCCAATATTTAGGTCATTATATGCGGCGTTCTCCGAAAATTGTCAAGCTGGACGTCAGGCTGCGAACAGTTCGCCCTGACCCGTACCGGACGCTCGAACCGCGCCGATCATTAGCGCAGGCCGACGCAGCAGTTTCAGGACCGCCGGGTTCACCACGTAGACCGCATGGCGCCCGCCGCCGCGATTGCGGTGGTTGGTGGCGTAGCCAGCGTAGTGCCGTGTGACCAGACCCGCACGCGCCAGATCCGAGATCGCGCGGCTGACATTGGCGCGGCCCACGGCCAGGACCTGCTCCTCGACTGCCTGGTCAATCTGAGCGGCATCGCGGGCCTCATCGCCGGAGAGTTCATGCCTGAGCGAGGCTGCAACGCGGGCGCGCAGCGCCGCGCGGCGGCCCTGCTGTTCGCTCAAAGGAAGCAGCTGGGTGCAGAGCCAATCGCGCAGGAGTGCGGGCTTTCCATCTCGGGCAACGAAGGGACCGGACTGCCCTCGCCCGTCGGCGGCTTCGGATACGAGTTGGAGAACCAGGAAAGCGTAGCGCGGCCGGCTCGAAACCTCGGCCAGCACCGCGTAAATGCCGCCAACGCCAGTGATCGGTGTCTGTTGCTCCATGGATCAGTATTGAGCACAAAAGGTGAATCCTGTGAATCCCCTTTCGTTCAGGCCATGTCGTTTGTCGCCCGTGACACTTTGCCTGGCACCGCATCGGAACATTCGGGACCTGCATCGTCAGCCAATTCGATCGGCAGAGCATTCAATACGGGCGGGTATCACCCGCGCTCCTGCCAAGGCTGATGTCGATGATGACACTTTGCCCTCGGGGCAGAGTGTCACAGACGGCAAGACATGCATCGATAAGTCGACAGAAAAGGAGCCAGGGAATGAAGCTGATATCCGACGTCGGTCCATCGGCGCATCAGGCTTAGCCGAAGGCGACCCCGAGCTTCTTGCGCGGTTTGGCGGCCGCGACCGGCTTAGCCTCTGACTTCGGACTTTGTCCGGGCTTGCGACCAAGTCCGATCCGGACGGCGAGTTCCTTGCGCTTGGCGGCATAGTCGGGCGCGACCATCGGATAGTCTGCAAGCAGGTTCCAGCGCGCGCGGTAATCGGCCGGCGTCATGCCATGATCGGTGCTGAGGTGGCGCTTGAGCATCTTGAACTTCGCGCCGCAATCGAGGCAGGTCACCGCATCGGGTTTGACCGATGCGCGGACCGAGACAGCGGGTATGCGCACTTGCTCGGTCGGCTCGGGCACCTGACCAAGCGAAGCCAGCGATGCGTAGACCGACTGGATCAGGCCCGGCAAATCACCCGCCGCGACCGAATTGTTGCTGACGTGGGCCGAAACAATATCAGCGACGTGATCCAGGAGCATTTCATCGGCCATTGCGTGCGGTCTTTCTCCAATTGGCGATGGCGGACCCTATGGGCCGCGGCCGCCAAATGCCAGTGCCGTTGGCTTGCGCTCCAGATCGACATGCGCAAAAAAATGGGGCCAGCTTGCGGCGGCCCCTTGGAAAGTTTTGGGAGAGGATGCCTGAAAGGCACTCCTGATATGGGGTGACGCCTTAAATGCTGCAAGTGCGAAATAAGGTCCGGCAGTTGAATTTTGTGCAACGCGGCATCCACCTTCACCCCGGCGGCCGGTAGCGCGGGGTCGGATCGGCAAACCGGCGCGGATGAGCGAGTTCGGTGCGGGCGACACGGAACGTGTAGCCGTCCCATTCGCGCCAGGGATGGTAGCGGTTGAAGGTGCCGCCCATGCCGCTCGGCGTATCCCACACCGGCGTTTCGGCAGTGATCGTCATGGGGAATTCCTGTCTTTGTGAGAAATCGGGGGTGCAACGATCCGGCAGGGATTGGCCTCACCCCCCGTTGGGAGGCGGCGCTGCCGCCTCCCGGGCTCCGGTCAGAGGAAGAGGACTTCCTCGGCGACGATCTCGACCGCGTAGCGTTCGACGCCCTCGCGGTCCGTCCACTTCGAGTAGTGGAGGCGGCCCTGGACCTCGACCATGTCGCCCTTCTTCTTGTGCTTGGCGACCGAAGTGCCGAGGCCGTTGAAAGCGGTGACGCGGTGGAACTCAGCGAGGGTCTCGGTGTAGCCGGCCTCGTTCTTGACCGTCTTGCCATCGACCAGCTTGGGGCGGTCGGTGACAAGAGTGAAGGAGGTAATCGCGGTTTCACCGGCGTGACGGGTTTCGGGTTGGCTAGCGATGCGACCGATCAGGATGACGAGGTTCTTCATGGGGTTTCTCCGTGGCTTGAATTCGGCGGAACCGCCCGCCGATGAACACCACAGGCAGGGCCAAAGGCACGGGCCCGCACCGAACGCTTGCGTGAGGGGAACTCAAAAGCGAGGAGTGGTGCGGCAAGCCCGCAGGGCTTCACGGTCCGCTGCTTTTGGGTTGCGGCCAGAGACTGGCGCTGCAGGGTTCATCGGCAAACGAAGGGCGGTTTCGTCAGTTCAGGCCGCAGGTTCCCAGGCGTTCCTACCCGTCTGCCTTGGTTGCATCCCGTCAGGGCACCCCGGCACCACGCTGGTGTCCATGCGCACCCTCCCCTCGCAGCGGTACTCCCGCCTGCGCATGTCCGGGCAAGTCAGAACGAGATCGCGCGAGAAACCTCGATTTCTCTGCGCTTACCGCAACGGCCTTGTGCGTCAGCACCTGCACGAAGAGCGGGCTGATCCGGAAATTTCAGGGTGCCACCGCGTGCGAATGGGCGCGTCAGCGCCAGGGTTTGGCGAGGCCCTGCGTGATCAGGTAGTCGCCGGCGTCCACGCCGTTCACCGAGATGGTGGCAAGCGTCCGCCCATAGGCGTCGGTGCCAAGCCGCGTGATCATGACCCGCCCACGCGAGACGAACCGCACGAGCGCGGCGCGCGATGCTTCCCCGGCAGTGAAGTCGCACCAGGCGTAGGACCGGCGACGGTCCTGACACTTGGGACTGTCCGGCAGTTCAGGTGCATCGATATTGGCGATGCGGACCCGCTCGCGGCCGCAGCGGATGGTGTCGCCATCATGAACGCTTGGCGAAAGACATAGGGCGGCAGCGGCGAGAACGATGGGCATCGGCAATCCCTAGCGCGGCCGCACTGTCGAACCAAGCCCTCCCCTCTTCCCGACTGGCCCCGATCGTCACCCGAAGGGCCGGCATTCTCGCCGGCGAGGTTGGGCGGGCGGCGGCGCGAGAGCGCCGACCGCGCGCCCTAGCGAGTAGAGCGGGTCGCCCCAAGCCCCGCGCGGGGCGCGGGCGTAGGGGTGCCCCCGCCCTCTCCCCTGCCCTTTGCCTCCCAACACCCCATCCACCTTTAGCCCAATACCGATGTGCGATTGTCGCCCGCATGGCGGGCCCACCGCGTCAGTGGATTGCGGCAATGCTCGACCAGCGGCTCTAGAAAGGCTATGGGGGGGCCGTCCTGGAACCGCCCGCAGGGGCAGTGTTTCCATGCGACTGGCAAGGGAGAATCGCGAATGGATCAGGAGATCCAGATGCCGAGCGCGCGCATGGTTGCTGAGGCCATGGCGACGCTGCTCGCAGGCAAGCTTGCCGACCAGGCGGCGAGCGAAATCGTGCTGAGCCGCGAAGAAGCCGCACTGTGCCTCGGGCTTGCCGAGGGAATTGCCGAAAGCCTCGCGCACGAGGCGGGCGAAACGGACTGATCCAGCTTATCTGACCACAAGCTGCGCTATACGCCGCCGGCCTTGCCGGGGGCCACGGGCAAGGATAGACTTGGCCCAGTGCGCGCCATGCGGGCCGCGTCAGACAAACCAAAGGAGAATGCGCGAGAGGTCGAACGGGCAGCGTCGATCGCGAGAAATTGGAGATCCCCAATGATCCAGCGATACCGTGTGCTCGGGAAGGTCGTCACCGGCGGCCAGGATGACCTGCAGGCTGCGCTCGGCGCAGCCTATGCGCGCAAGGAGCGGGTGCTCTGCGAATGCCGCAGGCACGAAGAGCTGCCGCTCTATATAAGCCACCGCCATGATCGCTACGTGCTGGCGCGCTGGCCGGGTTCAGGCGCACGTCATGCGACCGCCTGCGACCATTACGAGGCCCCGGACTTCCTGACTGGCATGGCCCAGGTCCGCGGAAATGCCGTGATCGACGACGAGGATTCCGGCGAAACAACGCTCAAGCTCGCCTTTCCGCTGTCACGCAGTGCGGCGCGGCTCGCGCCAGCGGCGCTCACCAACGACAAACCAACGGTCAAGTCCACAGGCCAGAAGCTGTCGATGCGGGGGCTGCTCCATGTCCTGTGGGACCGGGCCGAACTGACGCACTGGCATCCCAAGATGGCGGGCAAGCGCAACTGGTTCGTGGTGCGCCGCGCGCTGCTCGAAGCCGCGGCCAGCTGCAAGGCCAAGCAGGAAGCCCTGTCCCATGTCCTGTTCGTGCCCGAGACGTTCCGGCTCGAGGACAAGGAGGACCTGCGCGCGCGCCGCCGGGCGGCGCTTGAGCGCGTCTACCGTTCGCGTGACGAGTTGATGGTGGTGGTGGGAGAGATCAAGGAAATCGCCCCGGCGCACGGCGCGGAGCGCATCGTGCTGCGCCACGTCGGCGACATGCCGTTCGTCATGGACCCGGACATGGCGCGCCGCTTCCACAAGCGGTTCGCGGGCGAACTGGCGCTGTGGCAGGCGCAAGGAAACCAGGGCCACCTCGTCGTTGCCGGCTCGTTCGCGCGGCGCAGGCAAGGGACGTTCGACCTGATCGAGGTGGCGCTGATGCCGGCGACCGGCGAATGGCTGCCCTACGAGAGCAGCGACGAGCAGTACCTCCTCACCAAGGCGGTCGCCGAAAAGCGTCGGTTCGTGAAGGGCATGCGGGTCAACCTCGATGCCAGCGCGCCGATCGCCAGCTTGGTGCTCAAGGACACCGGCGAGGATGCAACCGCGATCCATATCCATGATGGCGATACTGAGGCCAGCGAACCGCTTGAGGCGCTGCTCGCCTGCGAGGGCGTCACGCACATGGTGTGGAAGGAAGGCGAGCCGCTGCCACCGCGTGGGTCCCGGCGCCGAACCGGCGGCATCCCGTCGGACCGCGCTGCCGCGTGAATGGGCCCGCGCCCAGGCGTCAACCGCCGTTCGGCAAGGGCTTTGTCGGCAGCAGGTCGATCCGGCGCGCCGCGTCAGGTTCGGACCGTAGCGCGGCAAGGCGCGTCTCGACCGAGGCCGCGTCCTCGGTGATCTCGATGCGATTGAGCCCGATCAGCGTCCAGACCTTGTGCTCGGGACGCGCGGCGGTGTGGACCGCGTAAGCGAGCGGCAGCTTGTCGGGGTAAAGCCAGAGGAGGAGCACCGGTACGGCGGCAAGGTTGGGCCTGCCCTCGACGTCGGTGAGCGACAGCAGCCCGGTCTCGGGATCATAGCGGCAGTCGATCCCGAGCGGCACAGGGTGGCCGATTATCCCGAGCAGCGCCTCGCGCGCGTTTGCACCGAAGACCCGGTCCAGTTCCGGTCCCGGCTTGGCATCGGGGTCGGTTTCAAGCTCCGCCAGGAAGATGAGCACGGCGAAGAGCCGGGCAGCTTCGTCCCGCGTGCAGGGAATATCGAGGGCGAGGTGGATTGCGGACATGGGAGTTCCTTCGCGGGAAGCGGTCAGCAGCCCTCGACCGGCGCAAGTGCGTCGGGACCCAGAACGGCAGAGCATTGCTTAGATTGAGAGGTGGCGTTCGACGTGCGCACGCTCGCGCGGGCGCTGGAAATTGTAGACGGGAACGCCGTGGGCAGCGGCGATGCGGATTGCCTGGCCGGTCCCGCCCGAGGCTTCGCCATCGGCGGTCCAGCACAGGACGAAGTCGGCGGGCGCATCGAGCTCAGGCCCCAGGACCTGGAACACGTTCCGGGTGTGCAAGGCCTGGACGAAGAGATCGAGTCCGGCGAAAGCGGGGTGCGCTGCGGCAGCAAGAGCTCGCGCACGCTGCCACAGCTCTGGCGGCAAGGCCTGCGGGTGGAACGGGCTCGCCGAACCGCGCCAGCCCGGCGCGGGCAGGAAGATCTGTTTGCCCTCCCCCGCCCCGCGCTCGAACGCGCTGTCGGCGCCGATCGCATGGCCGGAGCGCAGGACGTAGCCGCGCTTCAGAAGGGCGAAGGCAGCGCGCGTCATCAGTGCGAGCACTTCGGGCGGGGTGCGGCGTGCACCGATCCCAGTGTAAAAGCGGGGCATGGCAGGTCTCCTTGTTCGCCTGCCCGCCGCGTTCCCCCTACCCTCCCGTCGGCATCGCCGGGGTAACGCCCGCCCCGCGTGCGGCCAGCATGGGGCCGTAGGTAGCTTCAAGATTGCGGTGGAGGACCGCGTTTGCGGGCGGGAAGAAGCTGCCGTCCTCGCGCGGCCGCGAGATCCGGAGCGCGCCGGCGATAACGTCGGGAAAGGGGCGGACACATAGGAGCGACGAACCCGCGTAAGTGACTGGCGGCGGGAACCCCGCGCTGATCCAGCTTGACGGCACGTCTAGCCCGTCGAGCCAGCGCCGGGCGCCGGGCGGCAGTACCGCCACCTGCGAGACGATCCACAGCGTCCAGTAGGTCCCGAAATCATGAGCGTTGGCGATCGCCGCGAATTCCAGGGGCGCAGGCGGCGGGCCGTTTACCGCGATCACTGCGGCCTGAAAGGCGCGCAGCTCGTGCCTGTTGACGCGCTCGAAATCGGGCGTTTGGCCGAGCTGGGCGCAGGGCTCGTTCGCTGGCCCTGCCCCGAGTTCGAAGAGCCTGTGGCGGGTCACGCAGCAGCCTCCCCTGCCCCATCGGGATACCAGGCGAGTTCCACCGCGTTAGGGTTATCGACATCGTAGGCGGCGATACGCGCCGAGGTAATCCAGGTCTCCGGATCGCGGAGCGCGACATAGCCGCCATAGAAACGGCCATCACGGTGGACGAACTGGGCGTGGATGTCCTCGGCTACCGCTTCGGAGACGAAGAAGCCGGCCGCGCCGCGAATGTGGATCGGGGGAAGAACGCCCAGCATTTCGTCATGGAAGACCTCTGTCACCCTCGAGAGCGGGAACTGCGCGAGCGTGCGGGCGCGTTCATCAGACGGCGACGCTGCAAATTCGGGATCGGTCATGGGAGCCTCATTCGTAACGGGGTGGGGCTTGCGGGAAGCGGGGCGGAACCGCGTGTTCGAACACGCAGGCGCGGTAGCGGCCGCCGGCGTAGAGCACGGAATCAAGGCGGCGCTGGCCGCGCTGGACCAGGTCGAGCAACCGGTTGGCGCGCACCGCGAGCCGCGATGCAGCAGCTTCGGTAAGGCAGACCCGGTGGAGGCGGACAAGTTCGCCGGTGTCGTACCACCATGAGCCCTCTTCCGGCCCGCCGTAAGCGCGGTCGACCGCGTAGAAAGCGACGACGTATTTCATGGCAAAATGCCTCCTGGGGCGGTGCGACACGTCAGACAAGAACGAATGGCGGGACGGTGATCTCGGCCTTCGCCATCGCACGCTTGAGCTCGCGCAGGCGAGTGAACCCCTTGATCCAGGACGGCGGGAAGAGGACATATTCGTCTTCGCTCGCCGTGTAGTCGCGCATGGGTCCCGTACCGTCGAACACGACAATCTCGGGGAGATACGCCCCGGGACAGCCGCCCGACCAGCGGCGAAAGATCAACCCGTGCTCGATGCAGAAGGCATCGACCTCCGGGATCTGCCCGCCGTTCAGTTCGGTGCCGTAGAGCTCGAGCGGCGCGCCCTCGATTACCGCCGCCGGGTCGAACGGCTCGCCGTCCCATTCGGCGCGCAAGTCATATTCCTCGGCGCAGGCAGCGAGGCCGCTGAGGAGGTCGCGGCGCAGCGCGCCGCCGATAGTGATGTGAACGGGGGCTCTGTCGCCCATGGCCCGTGTCCTTTCGCAGCCGGTTGGTCCGACCGCGATCACCCCTCTCCCCTCACCAGCCTCTTGCGCGAGCAAAGGTGTGGCGCGTTCAGGCTGGCAGCAGCGGCACAAGGTTGGAGTCGAGCGGAAACCCGAGGCAGCGCGCCAGCTCGGCCGCGTGCTCGAAGTCGGCAGTCGTCACATGAAGTGACCGGGCGATATCGGCCAGCGTCTCGCCTTTGCGGGGCGGCGCTACGCTGTGAAGCTTTCCTGCTTCTGCGGTCACCGCGAAGGGCCAGGTCATGGCGACGGCAATCACCCGCTCGGGCAGCACGATCAGGGTATCGCCAGTTTTGATGCTCTCGTCGCATTGCGACGCGTCATAGGCATTGCCGGTAGTCGCAAAGGCATGGTGCCGCCGCGTGTCGAAGGCGAAGCGTTCGCTATTTGTGAACATGAAGTGTCTCCGTTGCCGCCCATGCAAAAGAAGAGGCGGAACGCCGGGCGGGGGGACGGTCGGCGTTCCGCCTCAGGCCACAAGCGGGGCGAGCCTGCGGCCTTTGCGTGGGAACGGGGACCCGCGATTGGGTCCCCGTTCGGTCGGAGGTGCTGGATGGACTCAGGCGTCGACGAGCGGAGGCAGCGCACCTTCGTTGTCTGCGCCGTCCTTGACGTTGGCGCGGCCGCGCTTGCCCGGCGGCGTAGCGGTGCTGTCACCGAGGCCATCGCCGTTATGCCCGTCACTGGCCTCACCGGCATCGGCTGCCTCGCCGCCGGTAAGCATGTCGCCATCGCCGTATTCGCTCGAACCGAGCTGGCTGTTGCGGCGACGCGGGCGCTGCCAGGCGATGGCCATCGTGCCGTCCTCGCGCGGGAAGGCGGCGATGTAGAGCGGCTGCGACATCGACGGATCGTCGATCTTGCCCTGGTAGAAGATCTCGCCGGTCGAGTTCGAGGCGAGTTCGAACAGTGCGCCAACGGCTACCCAGCGGCGCTGATCGTTGAGCGCGACGATTTCGTACTTGGGCGCGCGGGCGTTGCTCGAGCTGACCGGCCGCAGGCCGATGGTGCGCGTCATCGTGAGCGTTTCGACAGTGCCGATCAGCTGGCCGCTGGCGTTCTTCTTGATTTCACCGATGTTCATGGACGTTCTCCTAGGTGGATTGAATGCGACCGAACCCCTTGTCCGATCACTCATTCCCACCCCCCCTTCCCTCCCGGCCGTCAGGCCGAGCTGCGGGCCCTGCCCGCAGTCCTTCTCTGGAGCCCTCCATCGGGGACATTCGTCAGCGTGTTTCAGGCGGGCAGCGCGAGCCATTCAGGCTGGTCGTCCGCAATGGGCAGATCGGTGCTGAGCGCCTGGTTCTCGGTGAAGACATCGGCGGTATCGAGCGCGCCGAAGCCTGTTCTGCTATTCCAGAACAGCAGGCCCTCTTCGGGATCACGCGTGGCGATGACCAGTTTGGGGGCGAAGTGGACTGTATCGTGGACCTTGCTGGTCTCGATCCAGTGGATGCCGGCCCCATCGATCATAAACCCGCCGCCGCCGAAGGCATCGGGCTGATGACGATCACTGTCGTAGGACCAGGTCACAGCTACCGGGAGCGACTGGGTAATCGTGCGGTGCAGCAGGGCTGCAACCGCGTCAGGCTCGAACTGGTCGGCGGTAGCGAACACGCGGATCATTCCGTCGTTCTGCTCCTCGAAGGCAAAGTCGGTGCCAAAGGTCGGGAAGTCGCAGTCGGGGAAGATGGCGAGGAACCCCAATATCACTTCCTCGCCGGTAGGCGGGAAGATCGTTCGGAACGCCTCAGACAGGCCGAGCCAGTGTTGGATGATGGCTTCAGCGTCGGGTTGATCTTCGATGTATTGCGCCAGCGCGATGGCCTCGCGCAGAAGGCCGCTTTCGGCGGCAGTGATTTGCAAGACAAAACAGGCGTGCGTGTAGCAGTTGGACATGGGTGGTGATCCCTTGTTGGATGGAACCGGGCAGACGAGATCGGTGCCCGGGGCCGGACAGCGCCAGTGGGCGGCGTGCGGTTCAGCCAGGGGCTGAACGGGAGCGCCCGAGGAGTTCTTCGAGCAGCTTGCCTGCCGGTCGGTCCGGATTGTGGGGACAGGCGAGCCGGTCGATCTCGAGTTGGCGCGCGAGGCCATCTGGGATTTCCGCATAGGCCGCAGCTATGGCGATGATCTCGCACGGCGTGCCGATCTCACGCGGACTGGTCCCGCGCCACAGCCGGATGTCGGGCTCGCGGTCGCGGTCGGGCGTGCCAAACACCGTCACAAAGTAAGTGCCGAGGCCCGGGTCCCAGCCCAGTGCGATCTCGAACAGGTCGGTGTGTGCGCCGAGCGGCCGCAATGAATATCGCGACATGGCTCAGTAGTCGGTCGCGAGCATGATGGTAACGACGCGGAAGCTCGTCTTGGCGTCCCAGGGCATCTCGGCGCCCCATGAATAGGTCCCGTCGTTCTCGTAGACATCGACCTTCCAGAAGATCTTGCGCTCACAGTAGGTCACCACCCCGAAGTCCCGCTCTCCGTGCGGATCGTTGCCGGGGTCGATCGGGGTCTCGTTGATCAATCGCCGCAGGGCGCACTGGCCCTGAAACAGCCTGACCTGACGGATCGCGGGATCGTCCGAATCCCCTGCCAGCAGGTCGGCGAGCGCACGGGTGACCACCGTCCGGGAATTTGCCAGCGTGCCGGCTCGGGCAGCGTCGTTGAGCCGGGCCACCTCGGCGGTCCTGGTGGTCACCTGGCAGTCGGGCGATGGGGCGATGGTGGTCACGCTGGTGGTCATGGGCAGGCTCCTTCATTTGTTCACCGGTTCATCCCCCCTCCTCTCCCTTCACCAATTGACGGGGTTAGAGCGTTCACGCTACGTTCTTTTTTCGAAAGGAATTGCGATGAAGCTGGATGACGTTCTGGGCGGGTTCGATCTCGACATCGTGCTGCGCGATGTGTCGTGTGACGCGGGCGTGCCGCCGGTCAGGCGCGCGATCGCCGCGCTCTGCATCGGGGTTGGTATCGACGATGCCTGGCTATCTGTACGCGAACTGCGCGAGGCTGTGTCTCTGGTCCACGAAGGCGCGGACGGCGGACGCGCGCGACTTGCGACGATCCTGAGCACGGCTTGCGACGATTTTCAGCGGGCGATCTATTACTGCCTCGCCGGGCGCGGCGTCGGCGAAATGGCGGAAGCGATGGATTGGTTGCTTGCCATCCTCAAGGCGCGTGGCCGCACGTCCGCTTGGCTGAGCCGGTCGCGGGTCCAGCGAAGGGATCTGGTATCGCCCTATGTTTGCGAGGCACCGGACGGGCCGCTGGTGTCGCCCGATGCAGACTTTGAGCTCGGCCGGTCGTGGTTTGTTGATCGGGGACCTGGCCCATACTGAAGCCATATAGACCGCTGCACTGTCATTCGTTTTTATCGCCGAAAATCGAGCCTTGATTGATCGGAGTTGGGGACAGTCCTGCACGGAAGGTTTTGGAGCGAGAGAGATGGAAGGCGGCGGTTGGCTAGTGGTGACCGGTCGGCAGCGCGATGCCACTGTCTCGCGCCCAAGCGATGCGACCGCGACGAACGAAAAAATGGGCTCGGCAGCCTTTGATTCGCCAGATCGACGGGTGCAGCGTGACGAGTCCGCCCTGATGAACGGTTGCTCGCCAGCTCGGATCGTCCTTCTCAACAAGGCTAAGCTGGATATGCGCCTCGCATCCGCATGGACACAGCAGGGCTGCCTGCCATGCCGCCCCCTCCTCGCCAACGAGATACACGCGACGTTTGCGGAGGTGATCCGGGAGATCCTCGACAAATTGTGCTCGATATCGTGGAAGGAAGCGGTCACCGAACCATCGAGCGAGATTTGCGAGCCACTTCATGCGGCAGCCTTTCGTTCGCTGAGCTCTGCCCAGTCGAGCAGCGGCGTAATGTCACCGCGGCCGACATGCTTGGCGAGCGCCAGGCAGGGATCGCCATCTTCCAGATGTTCGTAAATGCCGTGGCTCAACGAAACCCGGTGGATGGCGTAGTCGCCATTGGGATCGATCCTGTAGGGATGAAGACGCGCGAGCAGTTCGTTCACCGCAAGACTCGCGATGAACATATTGAGCTGAATCACCGCCGGGCGGTCTTCGACTACCCCGCGCAGATACCCCTGGGCGAGTTGTGCCTTGTACGCGGCGCGGTCGGTTCGATAGAGCCCTGCCGTCCGCACCTGTTCCATCGTATAGACCTTGCGGCTCAGCAGGCTCGAACCGCCGGGCTGCAGATAGTGGACCGTCCCGCAAACCTGGTCGACGCCGCCGCGGCCATCAGCCTCGAGCTTCACGCCGAGGTCGAAATAGGGAAGCGCGTAGAAGGTGGCGAGCTTGTTTAGCAGGTGACGCCCGTCGACGCTGTCCATGCATCCGAACACGACGTCACACTCGGCGATGGCGCGAACTACTTCGGCATCGAACAGGTCAGCATGGTAGGTCTCGACCACAGTTCCGAGGCCCATCGCCTCGATCGCGGCGGCCTGAACGTCCACCTTGGGCCGCGCTGCGGCCGCATCGGCACGCGTGCTGTTGAGGATCCGGTTGAGGTTCTTGTCCTCGATATGGTCGGGATCGACGAGCACCAGCGCGCCCACGCAGTTTCGGGCGAGCTGCTCGATCACGGGACTACCTGTGCCTGAACAGCCGACCACGGCGATGCGCAGACGGCGCAACCGCGCGTAAGTCCCCGTCCCGAACGCCTGCGCGATGCGCTGACCAAAACCTTCGATCTCGATCGGCTCACCGGCGTGCCAGAAAGGCAGATCGTCGCCGACGACATTCACATGTGCGAACGGCTCGAAGCAGCCGGACTCATCGACGACACGGCCGAACATGCGGCCATCGTCCATCATGATCGCGCTGCCGTGCGGACCGCCGTCGGTCCAGCTGTAGACGCTGGGAAACAGCGCGCGATCGGATGCATCGTCGACCTCCGAGAAACGGTCAAAGGCGACATGACCGTGGATTTTCACAATCGCGAGGTCGAGCCGGGCTGCCTCGCTCAGCAAAGGCTCCAAGCGCTTGGTCGACCAGGTGACGCGGTCCGGAAGCCGGACGCTGCAATCTTCATAGGGGATGGTCACCACCCGTTGCACAACGAGGCGATGGCGCATGGCACCGGATCGCCGTCCGCAAAGAAGGATGGCGACGGCCTCGCAGCCATCATCAGGGAAGAGGTGGCGCGCGAGCGTATCCGCCTGCCGCGCCGTCAGCGTTAGCGACGTGTCCATTGGATCAGGCCTTGGTGAATTCGCGGGTGAGCCAGCTCTCGACGAGCGCGAAATGGGTGGCAAGACTGTCGACCCCGGGGCGCCAAGGGTTGGCCGGCGTCCGATGGCGGCTCCAGCGCTGCCAATCCTTGCCATCGAAGGCGTCCGCGCAGATTGCACCGATCCCGCGGCCGTCCAGTCGGGCAAGCGCCGGGTAGAAATAGGCCATGTCGATCTGTGCCTCGGGGTAACCGGACTCGATGCGGACGTTCACGGTCACCGCATCGACATTATATCCGGACGGCACGGGAAAATCGTAGATCACGACCCTTAGCGTCCCGCCCTCGCGGACCAATTCGTAACGATGTCCGATCGCGTCGAGCCACTCGCGATCCTCCGCCGGGAGGTCGAACTCCCGGCGGTCGGTTCCGAGACCCTCGGTCTGGTCGAGGGGAAGCGTGACGAACCGCTCGGTACCCGGCTCGCGCAAATCGACCTTCTTGTCGAGGTCGATCCGCTCGGGGGCACCCCGCGGCGGCTTGAGATAAAGCGCGAAATGCTCCGGGGGCACCTTGCCGGCGATCGTGAGCAGCTCACGGGCCGTCGGCTGCGCCTTCGTCACCTCGAAATGATCCTTGTCGATCTGGATCTTGTAAACCTTCTTGTCCTTGTGGACTTCGTCTTCATGTTCACTCATTGGTCCGTTCCTTGCCTTATTGATGCCGGCACTTAATGATGCTGCCGGGCACGGCGGACGCGGACAGCCAGGCGCCCTCAAATTTTTTTCGCGAGGCTGTCCGCAAGGGGCCACTTAGTCAGCATGGAAGGGTATGCGCGCACAGGCGATGAGAACAATCGGTGACCTTGATGTCGCCACTCCCGACGAGGTGGCGGACGCGCTTGGAGCGCTTTGCCCGGTCGAGATTGCCCGATTGAATATGATCGCGAGGATCAGGGCGCGTTACGCCCCGGGCCTTGAGTGGCGCGAACTCTTGCATGAGGCCATCGACAAAGCATTGTCGGGTACCCGGAAATGGCCACGCCATCTCCCTTTCCTGGTTTTCATGCGCGAGACGATGCGCAGCCAGGCGAGCGAACATCGACGCAAGGCGACGTTCGGACTGGTGACGACCGAAGCCGACCTCCCCGCGCGAGCGGACGGCGAGTCGCCACTCGGGCAGGCGCCCAGCTTGGATCCGAACCAGGAACGCGATGTGTTCGCCCGCCAGATACTCGACCAGGTTCTGTCCTTGTTTGCGGGTGACACGGCGGCCTTGGCGGTGCTGGACGGGTTGGCGCAGGGCCTCGATCCCGCCGAGATCCAAAAAAACGCCGACATCACCGCAACCCAATATGCGTCGGCCCAAAAACGCATTCGGCGTGGACTTGTTCACGCTTTTCCGGAAGGTAGTCCGTTATGAGCAAGATCAAAGCTGTGGACCAACTCGATGCGTTGCTATTTGGCTACGAGGACATGATCCTTGGCGCCGCGGATCGCGATGTGCCTGGCAGAAATGGAGCCGAGGTCGATGCCACCGCTTCGTTTATCGCTCGGCGGCTGGCGCAGCGGCGTCTCGCTGCGCTGCCCGTAGCCGTTGAGCGCCGGACACCGCATGGAACAGCAACGCGTCGGGCGATCCCGCGGGATGCAGCTGGGCGCCGACGCCTGCTGGGCCGGTTGATCGCGTCTCGTCCTGAATTGCCCACGCGAATTAGCATGGCTTTCAAGAGCCGCGATCCGCAGGACGAAGAAATCGCCGAAATGCTCGAGGAACTTCTGCGCAGCGAGGACGGCCCGGTGGCGGAGTGAACTTCTTGCACAAGCGCGCGCCTTGGTTACGGTCAGCAGCCACACGGCTCTCCGACGCATGCGTGCGCGACACAGCATTGCGCGACAGTCGCCGAGACGGGCAATGACCTCCGAGGTAGTTGTCATGAACAGCCTTGGAGTTGCGCTCGCCAGCGACAGCGCGGCGACTGTCAACAATGGCGAAGGCGGCAAGGTCTTCAACACGGCCGACAAGTTGTTCATGCTCTCGAAGCGACATCCAGTTGGGGTGATGGTCTACGAGAATGCCGCGATCCTCGGCGTTCCGTGGGAAACCATCATAAAGATGTTCCGGCGACAGCTCGACTCCAAGCCGTTTGCGAACCTGGAAGATTATGGCCGCGCACTGATCGCGTATCTCGACAATAACGAGCAACTATTTCCGCCTGCCCTACAGGACCGCTTTTATCTGCGCTCGCTTGAGACGCTCTACGCTGCGCTCGCCGGTCGCGTCGAAGATGCCATCTACGAGCGCATCGTCGAGGGAAGCGATGGCAGCCAGACACCAAGCGATATCGCGCGCGAACTCGTCACCAAGGAGCGGGATCGCTGGGCAAGCGAACCCGAGGCGAGCTGCCTCAAGGCCGGCGTGGGCGCAAGGCTGACTGGTCGCTTCTCAGGTGAGATCAGCACCCGGATTGCGGACGCCTTTGGGCCGTTCAGGATCGAGTCGGACACCATGCAGGCGCTCTACGATCTTGCCCGACTGATCGTCTCGAAAGAACGTATCCCGACTTTTGCACTGAGCGGGATTGTTGTGGCGGGCTTTGGGCAGGACGAGCATTTCCCGGTGTTGCAGCCGATCGAGATCGGTGAAGTGTTCGAAGGCAGGCTTAAATGCCGCTTCGGGCAAGTCCGCAAGGTCGATTGCGACAATCCATCCGTCGTGGTGCCGTTTGCAGATGCCGACATGGTCAACACGTTTCTCCACGGAATGAACCCCAGTTTCGAGCTGCGGATGACCAAGGAGATGGCAGATCTGGTCATCAATCTTCCTGACGCCATCGTGGATGCCATGACCGACCTGACAGATGCCCAGCGAAAGAAATGGAAGAAGCAATTTCAGCCTGAGAGCAAAAAGGCAATCAAGAGCCTGATCGAGAAGCTCGACCAGCAACGCCAGGAGAAGCATCTCGGTCCGATTCACCAGGCGATCGCCAATATGCCGAAGGATGAGATCGGCCACGCGGCTGCGCGGCTTGTGAGCCTGAACTGGTTCCAGAAGCGTATGTCTCTCACGACCGAAACGGTCGGCGGACCGGTCGATGTCGCCGTGATCTCGAAGGGGGACGGCTTTATCTGGATCGACCGGAAGCATTACTTCCGTCCCGAACTCAACCAGCATTTTTTCGACAACTACAATTTCAGCCCGGAGAACCATGGAGCCCGACATGACCAAGGAGAAACGCCCAACAACGAAAACACAAAGGTCCGCACCCGAGCCAAACCCCGTCGACGCAGTGCTCAACGAACTGATTGAGCGGCATCCCCATTTGCGTGCGGCGCGCGAGGCAATGCGATCCGACGGAGTCGTCTGCAATCAATTCTCGCAAGACGCGCTCAGCGCGTTTCGCCAGCGTTTTCGCGTGTGAAGAAAGGAGCGACCGATGAGTGAAGATCACGAGGGCCGCACCAAGCGGACGATGATCGGACGCGATCGCTTCGGCAAGATCAGCCAGGTCGAGGGCCTTCAGCTGTCGTTTACCGCCAGGGCAGAGTTCGACAGCGACGAGAAGCGCGGCCTTACGCATGCTGAGCGCCGCAAGCGTATCATCGCGAAATATCTCAAGAAATGACCTCGCGGCGTGTACGCGGTCGAGGATGATCCCTACTGCTATCCCGGCTCGACGGTTCTGCGGAACGCCTTCGATATTCGGGACGGTCAGGTTCTGGAGGATCTTGAGTCCGAACTAACGACCGCGCGCGCCGACGAGCCTTTTCCCGAGGGAGCTCTTGATGAGGCGCATTTCCGGGCCGTTCATTTCCATCTGTTTCAGGACCTCTATGAATGGGCAGGTGAAACGCGAACAGTGCGCCTCTCGAAAGGCGAGAGCCATTTTTGCTACCCTGAGCATATTGATGATCAACTCGTCACGCTTTTTGGCGGCCTTAACTCGGACAATCATCTTAAGGACCTGACTCGGGACGGATTCGCGAAGAAAGCAGCAGCGTTCCTTACTACATTGAACGTCATCCATACTTTTCGGGAGGGAAACGGGCGCGCCCAGCTCAGCTTCTTACTGCTCCTCAGCGAAAATGCAGGGCGCCCTCTAGATTTGGCGCATATGGATCCAGCTGCGATGCTGGAGGCAATGATCGCAAGCTTCTTCGGCGACGAGCGGTCGCTGACGAAAATCCTGTACGATATGATCGTTTAAGCCACGGTCTGGATGGGCAGGGAGCAACCTCTCATTCGCGCAAGCTTGTAGCCCAGCAACGGTGAAAAGTTTTTCACCGGCATGCGCATACCAGGAGCGCGTTATTTGGCGCGGCGCGCCCTCGGGCTCGGTCCAGTGCGACACCAGAATCAGGCAACGGCAGCGCTCAAAGCTATCGCGCCAGAAGTAGGTATCGAGCTTGTCATCGCGCGCATTGGTGACAGGCTTGCGCTTCGATTTCGGCGTTCGCCCGGGTCATCCTGTTGAGGTCGCACATCTGCAATGGTTAGTCAGATGCGCGGGAAAAGGCGAAAGGCAGCCGTTCAGGGCCCATCGTCGTTGCACGTGACCACCCGCGAGACCGTGCGCCCCTGCGGCGCATTGCTCGCCAGCACGACCCGGAAGGGCTGAAGCGGATTTCCGGTCTTGACCACGGCGGTGTCGCTGAGAATGCGGTCGGCCACCTGCGTCGCGACCCGGTTGGCGTTTTCGATGCTGCACAGCTTGGCCCGTTTGGCGGAACGCTTGGGAGTGGCTGGGTCTGTCATGGTATTGCTCTGATTCCCGCTGTCATGTCGCAGCGGGCGCAATCGGCGCAGGAACGATCGTCCACGCGCGCGTCATCAGCGAAGATATGCGAACCCCGACGCCGTCGCCGGCCCGGCGCAGGCTCGTCTTCTTCCCCGCTTGCACCACCCGAAAGCTGCGCTCGGCCTTGCCATCAGTGAACGTCAGAGCTTCGGTCAGGACCAGAGTATCGCCGGTGGCGGGTTTGCGCCGGGTGGTGAGCGCGAGGCGCTGGCGGCATTTCTCGCGCCACTGCGCCGCGTAGTCGTTGCCGGGCGGCCCCAGCAGATCGAGGATCGATGCCGGGCAATCGTATTTGTAGGGCCCCATCATTTCGTCCTGGTCCTTGTAGGCGAAGAGGTAGCCATCGCGCGCAGCGGGATTCCATTTGATCAGGCAGATGATCGCGAATGTCTGTTCCGGGCCGTCGGCCGTGTAGCTCTGGCAGGCGGCGTAATATGCGTTCGAGCGAACGGTAGACTTGAGCACGCGAAGGCCCTTCTCCCGGCCCTTGTCCGGGGTCAGCGCATAGGTGCATTGGTTGTCGAGGTAAGCCTTGGGCGTGGCAAAAGGTGCCATGCCGGAGCGGGTCATCGAGAGCCAGCCCATGGGTGTTCTCCTATACGAGTTCAGGTTGGCGGCGCGTAATCGTAAGGCCGGTTTCCCGGGTGACGAGCGCTGTGAAGCGGACGGGATCGACGAGGACGGCGATATCGCAGAAGTTGTTGCGCTCGCCGCGATAATCCTGGCGACCCTTGCAACGGCGGAACATGACCTCACGGCCGTGTCCGAACGAGGAGGTCGTGACCTGGATGTAGATCTCATCTGCATGGAGGGTGATTTCACCGGAGACGGCTGGGCCTGCCATGTTGTTGCGGAGGTCATATTGATCATGATCCAGCCCCAGATGGCGGGCAGCGATCCGCAGCGCCGAACGGGCTTCGCGGTGGAAGGCACGTTTGGCTTCCGGATCGTAGCCGATCCCGCGGCGTGCCAGTGCGACAAGCGCGGGCTTGGACTTCAGTTCGTCGATCCGGGTGAGGCACTGCCGGCGCAAGGGCAGATCCTCCTCATATGTGGCATCGGCCGGATTGCCGAGTGCGATACGCCCGACATGCCGGGCGAGAAGGATGGTTGCCGGATCGCGCGCGGGATCGACGCCGGCATTGCGCGCATCCTGCATCGCATCAACCACCGCCTGGGTGGCAGTAGCGACCGTGCACAGCGCATCTGGCTGGAGGGCGCGGCGATAACGGAAGTCGAGGTCATAGTTCATGGGGGCTGGCTCCTTGACGCACTTGGGCGCAGCACTTCGTCCCCCCTCCCCTCACCTTCGGATTTGCCGCGTCAGCGGGTATAGTGTTCAGGCCGCCTCGCGCACTGGCTCGGTGAGTGCCGGATCGAACTGGCGCAGCCATTTGACCGCCTGTTCGGCCTTGGCTGCGGCATGAAGGATCGCGGTCTTGTCGGCGCGCAGGATCTTGGCTAATCACGAGGTGACGATAATGTGAAGGAAGGCGGCCAGATTGGCTGAGTTCTGGGGTTTCCTGCCAACATTCCTTCACATTATTTCAGAGCGTG
>NZ_JACICY010000022.1 GCF_014196055.1 Novosphingobium hassiacum | reverse complement strand
CGGAGCAAAGTCTGTCGCAAACTGGCGATATCTTGCGGATTTGAGGCGCTAAAACTGCGTTCCTTCACATTATCGTCACCTCGTGATTAATGAAGTTATGGCGAGGTGAGCATAACTTGGCCCAGTGGTGGATGTAGGAGGCGTGGCTGTCGTGAAGCTCGTTGGGCAGCCCGTATTCCGCGCACAGAATGGATTGCGCGAGCCCGGCGAGCAGCTCCTCCGCCGCATATGCGTCGTCCCCGAAGCGCTTGCCGAACTGACGATCAAGACGCGAGCTATGGCCAGTGGCGTGGGTCAGCTCATGACACCTCGTCGAGAAATACGCTTCAATTGAACGGAAAAAATTGGGATTTGGTAACGTCACCGTGTCGGTGCTCGGCGTGTAATGCGCACTGTTGCCGCCGTGGACCACCTTGATGGGGATGGCGTCGAGGAACGCGCGGATATTGGCGGAGAGTTCGCCAATCGCCCGGGGGTCAGGCGGCTCGGGATAATAGTGGGCGGGTAGGCCATCGATTTGCGAGGCGTTGAAAACGTGGTTCCACTTCATGAAGCGGATCGTCTTTTCCGTGGTTTCCCCCGTGAGCTGGTCAGTGTCGGACTTGCGCGCTGTGTTGTAGTAGACGCTGAACGAGCCGCTCTCACCTTTGCGGACCTGACCGCCAAGCTCGCTGGCCTGCCGGTACGTCATCCAGAAAGGGCTGGTGTAGCCCATGGTATCGGCGACGGCCCACAGGAAGAAGCTGTTGATCCCGGTATAGGGGATACCCTGGTGACGTAGCGGCCTGGTGCTGGACGCCGACCAGGGTTTGAGCCAGGGGGCTGTGCCCTGCTCGATCTTCTCGAGGATCAGGTCGGTAATGGTCTGGGCGACGTCAGGGCGCGCTGTCATTGGCCTGGTGCGGCTCATGGGAAATCTCCGAGGGCGGCCGGTGCAGACCGCTCCCGCACCTTCAAACCGTCACCCGAACCCCCACCCCCTCTTCCTCTCTCGGCGTTCCGGCAGGCATGCCGGTCCATTCGCCCACCTCAAGTTTCCTCGAACGCTGTCGACAGCGTGTCGTAATGAATGCCGATTTCTACAAGGTCCGCGTAAGACAGGTCGGCATGGTCGTCTTCATCGCCGAGATGCCGTTCCCATGCTTCCCAGAGCCTGAGCGTCTTACCGTCGGGCAGGATGATCGCGGTCCCGATGGCATTGAGCCGCGAACCTTCCGGCACGTCGATAGTGCCGGTCAGTTGGTAGTTGAACTTCATGGCAGTTGCTCCCCGAAGTGTGGGATACCAACCACGGCTGGAATCCGGGCGGCGTCAGGTTCAGGCGCGCCCGTCATTGGGGCTTCGCATCTTTTGCGGCGCGAAGTTCAAGGCTGGTATACTCGCTGGACCAGGTGAGCTGAAGCGTGCGCCCGTGCGGGATGCGCCAGGCAACGCGGTCGGCGAACGCCATGCGGATACCTGCGATGATGGCGGCGTCCTCGCCTTCGAGAATGGCATGGGCGCGCACCGCCGCGTCATGGCGGAACCGGGTTTCCTGCGTATCGTAACTGTCGGCGTCGGAATCGTCCGACGGCGAAAAGACCGCATCGATGATCAGTTCAGTGAGATCGCCGGGATCGATGCTGGCCGTGCGGGTCAGGGCAATCCGCGCCTCGTCGGCGCCAGACCAGCAATTCTCGCCCTCTTGGATCGCAAAGTCGGACAGGAGGTCAAGGCGCTTGTCATGCTGATCGGTCAGTTCGATCGTGAGGACATCAGGCCGGAAGGTCACCGCATCAGTCTCGCAAGCGGTCTCGGATCCGTCGTGCTGACGATAGGTCACGCCAGTTTGCACGTAACAGGACAGCGCATCGTACCAGCTGTAGCCCTGATACGGCGGCACGGCCGCGAAGAAGGTGATGTCAGCTGGCGCAATGAGCCGGTTGGAATCGATGGAGCAGTCCTCGCCGTGCGAGAATGCGAGGGCACGGCCGAAGGTCACGGAATCGCAGGCGTCGCCATCATCATAGAGGGCGGCCGTAGGATCAATTTCGGCATAATTCGCGATCTCATGGTAACTGTCGCGCGCGCAGTGCCCTTGCCAGGAGGGCAATTGCCTTGCTGCTTCGGGTAGCTCGCGACCGGCAAGTCGCGCGGCAAGCCAATCCTTGTGGGCAAGGCGATGGAATGGTTCCTTGTTGATCGCGGCGTAAATCGCCTCGTTGCAGATTTCCATGAGCCGATCGAGCGCGGGGTTGTGGTAGATTTCCTTGCGGGCCGGCAGGACAAGAACGAGCTCGGGCGCGTCGATGATGTCAACCTTTACGC
Source organism: Novosphingobium hassiacum (assembly GCF_014196055.1). Classification (GTDB taxonomy): domain Bacteria; phylum Pseudomonadota; class Alphaproteobacteria; order Sphingomonadales; family Sphingomonadaceae; genus Novosphingobium; species Novosphingobium hassiacum. Next base: position 19,806 of record NZ_JACICY010000022.1, on the reverse strand, counting down.
GCCATAACGTGTGGTGGACTTCCTTGATGCTCGGCAGCTTGTGCCTGAGCGTTAACCCATGGAAATTGATCGTGGGCACATGGTCGAGATTGACTTGCCTGTAGACCCCGATCCGGTAGCCTTCGCGCTCGATGACGGCATGCGCGCCTGCGAGAAAATCAACGCGCGGCAGTGGTTCATCGTTGTAGGTCACCGGCAGTGGAAAATGCAACGCAGCGGCTTTGACTGCCCGATCGAGGTGCCCGTCCCTGATGGCGTCGAAGGTGAAGGAGATCGTTGTTCCGCGAGGGCCCTGAAAGGGCAGGACATCGATGTCGGCCTCACCTGTCCAGGCCGGGCCGGAAATCGCGAGCGAGAACGATGCGGTGGCGCTGGCCGAACTGACGACCGTGTCGCGCCCGGCCAGGCTGAAGAAGCCCATCCCGGCGGGATCCTCGCGGGCGCAGCACTCATCCGACCAGTCCGACTGGCCAAGCGAAACCAGATTGGCCGGATCATCGATCCCTGCCCCGTCATCACTGACGGTAATGACGCAAGCCTCCTCGAGATGCAGCGCCGAGATGGCGATCGTGGTCGCGCCAGCACGGCGGCTGTTCTGCAGAAGTTCGCCAAAAATGTCGCCGAGCGATCCGTTGAAAATGCGGGTGACCTTGGAGATCGCCTCGGGCGAGACACGGGCGCGCAGCTTGGTGGCAGTATTCATAGGGGCGGAGCTTTCATGTGAGCAAATGGGGGCCGCCGCGCGTCACCACAGGCACGCGCGGCGGCCAGTTTGCCTGAGAATTCAGGCGGTGCGATCAGGCGCGACGGTCAGGCATCGAGCAATTCGGGCTCATCGACGGCTTCATCGGACATTTCGTCCTCGTTGCCCGGTTCCGGAAGCCCTCCGCCGCAGGGTTCGTCAGAGACTTCAGCCACAGCTTCGTCCTCCGGCTCAGCCTCGCTTTCGCCGCCAACCTCGCTCTGAGCGAGGGCGCGGAACCGCATGTGGGCCGGAACCCATGCAAGCGCAGCTTCCTTGACCTCGGGCGCAACAATGGTTTCGCCCGCAAACAGCCGCTCGCAGGAGGCCGAGAGATCGCCCTTCTTCGAACCCATGAAACTCGCCGCCATCGTCGGACCGCCCACTTCGCCCACATGCGCGAGCAGCGTCTGCTTGCTGACCCGGTCGAAGTAATTGGCCGCGGTCGGCCGCCAGTGGCTCGCCGCGTTGATCGCCATCAGGCTCGCCAGATGATCATGGAGATCGATCGGCTCCGCGCCGGACTGGCCGGGCTTGCGAGGTGCGCCCATGCTGGCTTCGAGACTGCGCGCCGCGCAGTAGGAGAGCCAGCTTGCCTTGGCATCATCGTCAAGTTCGCTGAAGGCGGTGAAGCGATCGACAGTGCGGTCGTGCTCGGTCCAGCTGGTGTCGAGCGTTTCGCGCATGTCGGCCATCAGCACGTGCGCCGGGGATTCCGGGTAGTTGGCCAGATAAAGCGAAGGCGAAGGTGCCCGGATCGTGGTGCCATGTGCCTGCGGTCCGTATGTGTGCCCCGCATCGGCAATCGCGAAGATCATGTAGTCGAGCGCGATTGCCGGGTTCGAAGCGAGGTTTATCGCGAGGATATCGCGGCGCTGTACCGCCAGTTCATCGACCAGTTTCTGCGACAGCGGCTTGGGTTTGTTGTCGTCAGCAGGCTCGCCATTGCCTTCCGCGCCGCCGGGACTCGCCGCCTTGCGCCGCTGCATCGGCTTGTCGCTGTAGAGGCCGCTGTCGATCACCGGTGTGCCATCAGCGCTGATCGTGACGAAGCAGCCGACGTTGGGCTTGAGTTCGTCCGGTATCACAGGCGGCTTGTCGTGGATCGCGTCATAGGCTGCAGTTGCGGCGTCCCAACGTGCCTGGAAGTCGGCCCCGGCAACTTCGTCGTCCTCATCGACATCCTCGCCTTCGACTTCGAGCGCCGAGATGGTCTCCAGCAGCTGATCGGCCTGGACCTGTTCTTCGTCCGAGAGCGGCGGCTGTTCGAGGTGAACCTGGTGGAGTTCCTCGCTGGCGCTGTAAGGCACGCGGGTTTCGAGGACGGGGCGGACCCAGGCGTAGCCGCTGTCTGCGGCTACTTCGGCTGCATAGGTCTGAAGCTTCTCACCCGCGATGCGCTGGGCGATCTCGGGGTCGATCCAGGTCTCGCTGGAGTCGTCGGTAAATAGATCGCGTTCGATGCGGCCGCCAGCCGCGAGGTATTCGGCCTCGGTCGCGAGACGGGCGATCGGCGAATTGGATTTGATCGCACTGTTGGTGATCATGCGGCGAATAGAGTCGGGCTGGTTACCCTGCCAGCTGTTCGACAACTCGTTCCACACCAGCATCTGGCGCTCGTGGTTCGGGCTCGTCGCATAGGCCTTGGCAACGTCCAGCGTGATCTTGCCTTCCTCGAGAGCGGTGAAGATCGGATCGGCCAGATCAGCGAGCCGCATGCGGCCCTCGATGAACCGCCGTGTTCGTCCAAAGCGCTTGGCGATGGCGTCGAGGTCGCTGCCTTCGTTGATGAAGTGCTTGTAGGCACGGATTTCGTCGGTCGGGGTCATATCGAGACGAATGATGTTCTCGATCAACGACAGTTCGGACTGCTCGGCGGCATCAATGTCGAGCACCCTGCAGGGCACCTCGTAACCCTTGTCGATCTTGCCGCCCGCGAGAAGAAAATTGAACGCGCGCAGGCGGCGGCCACCGGCTGTAACGTCGAACATCCCCTTTTTCTTGGCAGGGACTACAATGAGGTTTTGCAGCAGGCCCTTGGCCTCGATGCTGGCGGCGAATTCCTCGATGAAGAGGTTACTGTCGTTCTTGCGGACATTGGCCTCGGAAAGCCTGAGCTTGCCGAGCGGAATCATCTGGATGTCGTTCATCATGGTTCTCCTGAGACCGGAATGGCCGAGCCCAATGGCTCGACCCTTCCAGCCCCCCTCCCCTCACGGTTTCAGGATGCCTAAGGCGTCAGGATCACGGCGGCGCAGACGCCCCGTCGACTTCCGACCAAACCATGTCAGCGGCAGCGTGAGGCATAAATTGTAGATTTATACCTCATCATCTGCCATAGAATGAGTTATAAACGTAGGATCAATGCCTCATGCAATGGAACTGGCAGCAGCCGGACTGGCCCAATTTCCGCTGGAGCAGCGATGCTCTCGCCGCGCTCGAGGCTCGCTTCCTGCAGCAGTCAGGCATCATGATCGGCGTGGTAAGGCACCTCGGCGAAGACGATCGCACGAATGTCGTACTCGACGTAATGACCGACGAGGCGATGAAGACCTCGCAAATCGAGGGCGAACTGCTCAATCGTGACAGCGTCCAGTCGTCGCTCCGGCGTGAATTCGGCCTGGAAACGGAACAACGCCGCATTCCGCCCGCCGAGCGCGGCATCGCAGAAATGATGATGGCGCTCTACCGCGGTTTTGCCGATCCGCTCACCGAAGAAATCCTGTCCGACTGGCATCGCATGGTGCTGAGTGGACGCAATGATGTCGAGGTAGTCGGTCGCTATCGCGAACACGAAGATGCGATGCAGGTTGTCTCGGGACCGCTGCACAAGCCAAACGTCCATTTCGAGGCCCCGCCGTCGCACATCATGAGCCAAGAGATGGGGCGGTTCCTCGACTGGTTCGCGGCGACCGGCCCTGGCGGCAAAGCGCCGTTACCCGGCTTGACCCGGTCGGGGCTTGCTCACCTCTATTTCGTCAGCATCCACCCCTTCGAAGATGGCAACGGGCGCATTGGCCGCGCCATCTCTGAAAAAGCCCTGTCGCAGGCGATCGGCCAACCCAGCCTGATTGCGCTTTCGCAGACCATCCAGCGCAAGCGCTCCGCTTATTACGACGCGCTGGAAGCAGCAAACAAGGCCAATGAGGTCACCGATTGGCTGGCATATTTCGCCCAGACTGTGCTCGACGCTCAGTCCCAGAGCTTGACCCTCATTGATTTCCTTCTCGAGAAGACCCGGTTCCACGATAGGTTCCGTGGGCGCTTCAACCCGAGGCAAGAGAAAGTGGTTACCCGCATGTTCCGTGAGGGACCAAGTGGATTCACGGGCGGCCTCAGTGCGGCCAACTACATCACCATCACGGACACCTCACGCGCCACAGCAACACGCGACCTGCAGGAACTGGTAGCGCTGGGTGCGATGGGACAAACCGGGACACTCAGGTCAACCCGTTATCATCTGATCCTAGAACCTGCAGATCGACGCGAGGGACAAGTATCACGCTAGCTAGGTTGGCTTACGCGACCGGGACCCGCTTGCGCGCTGTGGCTTCCTGGATGTCCTTGCGGCCAAGCGTTGCTGCGCCAGTAGGTCATCCATGCAGCGGGCGACCATTGCCGGAAACAACGCCTCGATGCCGTCGTCGCAGCGAAGGGCGATTGCTGCACGAACGAGATCATCGATCGATGCCCTTCCCTCCCCTTCCATCCGCCGCCACGTACGATAGGCGACACCTGCCTTGATCGAGGCGGCCTGCTGGGTGAGGTTGAGCGCCACGCGGCGCGCCCTGATCCGCTCGCCAAGCTCAGTGAGGTGGTCCTGCAACGTCAAAATCATCGGCCATATGTGGCCGATTAGTTGGCAATTGTCCATTTAACCGGCCACATATGGCCGATTGTTCCAACTATGCGATCAAGCATTCCAGAATGGCTTCAGCCCGATCGGTCGGCACGAACACCCTGGTCTTGTAAGCGATGATCTCGGTGAAGCAGCCCTTGGCCTTGAGTTCGGGAATACGCGCAGCCTCGGCACCCGCAATCTCGATCCTTCGGGAACCGTTTACGCGGGAAGTGCGGATCGTGAAATTAAGCGGATGCGGCGCCTTCCAGGTGCCCCCGCCCAGGATGGCCGCTGCAATTTTAGCCGGATCGGTCGGCACCTTGCGAGCAACCCCGAGTTTTTCGAGAGTCGCGTCGACGTAAAGGTCGTGGACATGGCGGCCGAGCCAGGAAGCGCCCGATTTATCGACAATGCGGTTGACCGTGAGGTCTTCTTTCGGAAGCGCACCCCAGATGGGCAGGAGTAAGCCGGTTGCCAGATACACCGTCTCGGTGATCAGCTGGCTTTCGTCTGCGGCGTACTCCGCTTCCCAAAGGTTCCCAAATTCGGCCTCCGACACGGTTTCCCAAGCCGATTCCGCAAGGCGCTCGGCGTGGATGTATTCGCTGCGCAAAGGGCGGACGAGTTCGTAGCGCCGGATGGTATTGCCCTCCTCGTCCATGTGCGCTGGCGCGCGGATCGCCAGCGCCACCATCCCCGACTTGTCGTTGCGCAGGAATAGTGGCTTATCCTCGTAAGGCGCCATCTTGAGGACGCGTTCAAGTGAGAGGACCTTGCGGCGCTGGGTCAGCGACAGTTCTAGGAGGTGCGAGGTCGCGCCGGTCACGGGATCGGTCCGGATCACCGTATCCGACAGCACCTCGCAAGCCTCGACCGAAATCGTCTCGACGCCGATGTCGAAGGTGCCCGCTTCCTTGGCGGCCGAGACGCGGGTTTCGACAAGGGTCAGGAATTCGTCGAAGATGGCGTTCTGCACGGCGATCTTCATCGCAAGGAGGCGGTTGAGCCAGCGCTGGATCGGCGGCAGGTCTTCTCGCAGCACGCCGTCCTGATCGGTAAGTTCAAGCCCGCTCACTGTCTGGAATTCGGCAAAACTGGTGCTCTTGAGCTTGCCCATCGCGAGCAGCCCATACCAGTCGTAAAGCGCATGCTTGGCGTAGCTGCTCTCGAGGTTGTCAGAGGCATCGAACATCCCCTGCCCGCCCGTCTGCCGCTGGCCGCGGGTGAGCGCACCCAACGCGTCGAGCCTCCGAGCGATCGTGCTAGTGAAGCGCGCCTCGCCCTTGCAGTCGGTCGTGACAGGCCGGAACAACGGCGGGCAGGCCTGGTGGGTGCGGTGGGTGCGCCCCAGCCCCTGGATGGCCCGGTCTGCTCGCCAGCCTGGCTCGAGCAGGAAATGAACCCGGCGCTGCTGGTTCCTGGCATCGAGGCTGGCGTGATAACTGCGGCCCGTGCCGCCAGCGTCAGAAAACACGAGGATGCGCTTGGCGCCAGTCATAAACGCGGTGGTTTCGGCAAGGTTGGTCCGGGGGGATCGGCTTTCGAGGCGCTGCTGGCCAGAGCCGTCCCGCACCAGGCGTTTGCTGCGCCCGGTGACTTCGGCCACTGCACTCACACCGTAGTGTTCGAGCAGGGCATCGAGCGCTGTGGGGATCGGCGGCATGGCGCATATGTGCTCGATGAGCTCGGCCCGCGCGGCCTCGGCTTGTGGGTTGTGAACCGGGTTGCCTGCTTCGTCCCACATCGGGCGCGACCGGACATCGCCGAGTTCGTCGACGTATTCTTCCATCTGCCGGGTAGGAAAGGCCCGAGTGAGGTAATCGACGACGTATTCCTTGCAGTCGTAGGCTATGTCGAGCGCCTCCCGCTCAGCGGGTTCAAGTTCATTCAGACGCCGGTTGAGGATTGATTCCGCCGTGCTGACGAGCTGCACTACGACGCTTTCGCCCGATGCCAGATGCTCATCTACCGCCGGATATATGGAGGGAAGCTTGAGCGAGAGCAGGACCTGGGAAAAGAAGCGCTGCTTGGTCCCCTCGAACCGGCTGCGCGCGGCAGCTTTGGCTCCGCTATTGAGCGTTCGATTCTCCAATGGATCGACCACACCGGTAAGTTCCAGAGCGTCCTCAAGGTGCTGGTGGATGATGGTCCAGCTTTCCGCATATTTGTCGTAAATGGCGATCTGCGCTGGGGTGAGCTCGTGGCGCAGGATGTCGTATTCGATCCCCGCGAAGCTCAGAGCACGAGCAAGGTAGAGGCCTGAAGCCTTTAGGTCGCGCGCCACCAGTTCCATCGCGGCAATGCCGCCGTCGCGGATTTCGCTGATGAACTGTTCGCGGGCCGCGAACGCCGTGCCCGGCCCCCACAGACCGAGACGGACCGCATAGGCGAGGTTGTTGACTTCGGATGCTCCCGTTGCCGAGGCGTAGAGCACCCGGGCGCGCGGTAGCGTGTTCTGGAGCAGGACACCGGCGATGCCCTGCAGCGAGCCCTGCTTCTGCCCAAGGGCCCCTTCCCCGCCGGCCACGCCGCCCATTTCATGGGCCTCGTCGAAAACGATCACGCCTTCGAAATCTTCGCCAGCCCAGCGCACGATCTGGTCGAGCCGGGTGTCTTCGACGCGCGAGCTGCGCAAGGTGCCGTAAGGCACGAACAGAATGCCCTCGGGCGCCGTGATCTCCTCGCCAATCTTCCAGCGCGCAAGTTCGAGGATATCCGATGGCAGACCGCCAATCGCCGTCCAGTCGCGCTGCGCATCTTCGAGCAACGGCGCATTCTTCGAAATCCAGATGTGGCGACGATTGCCCTTCAGCCACTGGTCGAGAATGCAGGCCGCCGCTTGCCTCCCCTTCCCCGCCCCGGTGCCGTCACCGAGAAAGAAGCCGGTGCGATAGAGCTGGCCGTCCGGGTCCTCCTTCAGCGCCACTTCGGTGACGGGATGTGTGAAGCGTCCGTGAAGATCGCGCGACCAAGCTTCACCCGCATAGATCACGGTCTCGAGCTGGGCTGCCGAGAGGAGGCGCGCGGTCACGGTACGTTCGGGTAGGCAGGGCACATAACCGGGCCGAGGTGCCGCGATCGAGGCCATCGCGGCGGATTCGACAAGATGGGTAGGGTGTTCGCCAGCCTCCGGAATTACAACGCGTGAGGGGCGGTAGTCGGCATAAACGCCGCGCTGCTCGCCCATGGCCGCTGGTTCGTCGAGCACCTGGTAGGCGACCGGCCTGACCTCATTAGTCTGCGCCGCGCGAACGATCACGGGCCGTGCGGGGCCAGTTTTGACGGAGCGGAAGAGGCTGAGCTTGGGACGCGACGCGGGGTTGTCTCCTATCTTGCGTAAGGCCGCGCGTGGTGAAATTTGAGGAAGCGCGGCGAAGAGTTCGCCGACCGAGGCCCGGTTGATGGTCGCGATGCCGATCTCGCCGGCAACTTTATCGATCACCAGGAGGCGCACAGCAATGCCGGTACCGTGCTTGGCATAGCCGCCCTTGTCGAGCCGCAGCGACATTAAGACGCGCGCGCCTTCGAGTGTGCGCCGGAAGACCTCGCCGTGACGAGCAGAGGGCGAAAACCAGTCTGGCATGATTGCCACGACCCTTCCGCCCGGCAGGAGATGGTCAAGGGCGGCACGCAAGTGCCGGGCTGCGGTGTTCTGATCCTCGCCCCGCGACTGTGAGATCGAGAACGGCGGGTTCATGACGATCACACTCGGCCGCGTAGTTCCCGAGAGCAGCGCGCTGAGCTTTCCACCATCGTGCCGGAATACATGCGATCCGGGGAAGAGGCCTTCCAGAAGAACGGCGCGGGTAGGTTCAAGTTCGTTGAGCAGGCAAGTGTTGGCCCTGCCCCAAACAAGCGAGGCAAGGATTCCGGTTCCTGCGCTGGGTTCGAGAAAGACGTCGCCGTTTGAAACCTGCGCGAGATGGACCGCGAGATAGGCCAGCGTCGGCGGCGTCGAGAACTGCTGGAACGCAATCTGGTTCTCGCTGCGAACAGTGTGGGTCGGAAGCTCCGTGGTAAGCGCTTCGAGCGTGCGGATCGCGGCACCAGCGTCCATTTGTCCAACCAGTTCGGGCACGGCCATGGCCAGCGCGACTTCCAGCGCTTCGAAACTGTCGCGCTGCCGCCAGGCACCCGCAGCATCGCTACCGCCGGCGCTCTGCGTGATCGCCTCGGTCAACGCGGCGCGATCAATCGGAACGGCTAGGAGCAACTTGGCGGCAAGGGTGCGCGCAGCGCCGAGAATTGCGCTTGCGCGGGGAAGCGTAGTGGTCATGCGGGGATCTCCTGAGCTCGTGCCGATCAGCGGCACACCCGCTCCAACCCCCTCCCCTCACCGCTTCAGAAGCTGCGCCCAGTCATTCATGCGTCCTGGCGGCCATTCGGTCTCGATGGTGAGACCCTGACGGCGGTAGGTCTCGGCCGCGCGATCACGTGCCCGCCTGCCCTCGAGGTCGTTGTCGGCCAGAAGGATCAGGGTTTCGACATGGCTGGGTAGCTCGACCTGGTGGAAGCGCTTGGCGCCCATTGTGGCCCAGGCCTGGATGCCGGTCAGGGACGTGTAGGCGGCAGCGGTCTCGAAGCCTTCGCAAATACCGATGGTCTTGCCGGGCGCGCCGTTCGTCCATGCCGCGCCGATAGCCTGACCAAGCACTCGCTTTTCCTTGTAGTTTCCGTACACCGGATCGAGAAAGATACGCTGGATTGCCGCCACTTCGCCAGCCTTGCGCATGGCGATAAGCAATGCAGGTTCGAACAGCGCGAGCCTCCCCTGCCCTCTCGGACACCTTGGATGGTAGCGGACATCCTGAAGCGGTGCCCAAACATTTCGGACGTCGCGGACGTAACGCTCGGCAAGCGTTTCCTCGATGGCTTGTCCTGCTTGCCAGATGTGGTGGTGGACCATTCCGCTCCTGGATTGAGATGGATGAATGACCTCATGTTTGAAGGTCGGGATTTGCGCGACACGGGCAAGCGCACGCATGACGACCCGGCTGTCGCATCCCGCGTGGCAGGTAACGAGGATACCTCGATCCCCCTGACGGATAGATAGCGAAGGGGTTCTGTCGTCATGGGCCGGGCAATGGCAGAGCGCGGTGTCACCGTGCCATCGGCCACCGATGTGTTTGATGAGCGCGCACAGCTCGGGGGTTGGTCTGTTACGGACTATGGACATGCCATCCAGATCAGACCACCCTCCCCTCCCGCTTGTTCTTGAATCTCTTGAATCAAAACGCCCAAGCGCAGCTTGGGAGCTTCAATGATTCATGATTCTAAGATTCGGGGGGCTTTAGGCCCGCAAAAACAACGGCTTGACCCCCCTCTATGCGAGCCGATGGGGGCTTTAACGTGAGTTTACGGGGGGTTTAGCGTGAGCCGAAGGGGGCTGCTTTGTGAGGATCTGGGGGTTTATGTGAGGATCTGGGGGAGATCGCGATTTTGTCCAAAGATTGGGTGAGAAACCCCTGATTCGCAGTCTTGAATCCATAATAAGGCGCTTTGCGGCTCGTTCTTCGGCTTTGCATGAGGCCTTGGGGGGATTGGTTGTGGACCGGGCGATATTTGCCTGAGGAATCGGGGGGAAGTTTGACCTTTGACATAACCCCAATCTGGCCTCTGCATGTGCGATTGGGGGAAGTCAAAAAAATGGCGTATTATCAAGTCGTTGAACTCAACTCTCTATGAGTCGGTGGGGGACTTGCTTTGAGGCGACCAAATTGAGGCTCGGATAGGCTCCTGCCCACGCCCTTGCGTTTATGTGAGTGATCGGGGCCATGCGGGTGGCGGACATTTCTGCGGTTTTTGCGCAGTCTTTATATGAGCGCCTGGGGGCTTTGCTAGCCGAGCTCCGCAATCGATGTCCAGGCATCTACATGAGCAGCCGGGGGCTCGTCTATGTGAGTGGACGGGGGTGTATTCTCTTTATGACAAGTTGATGCTACCAAACTCACATGGAGCTCGATTCGGACCCAACGGAAATCGAAGTTACTCCAGGTTTGGAGGGCCTTAGCCGTACCTTGCGTGTGGCGGAGGTGATTCGTCGCCGCGACCTCGACTTTGTAAGCAAGCCCGGCGAACTCGTCGAATCCGAATTCGAAACGGGGTCTTTGAGTGCTGCTGCTCGCAAGGCGTTTGCGCTGATGTTGCGCAAGGCGGGTCCCGAATCCGGAGAGACCAAGACTTTCACGATTACGAAGAAGGAACTTCGCGGGTCACACAAGGGTAACGAACGAATTCAACCCGTGATGGACGAATTGCTGCGCGTGATTGTCCGGATCAGGACCACGACCAAGAAGGGCAAGCCGGCGATCATGTCGCAGTCGCTGCTCTCCAGCTGCGTCGAAGAGATCTCGGAAGACGGCATGAGTGTCGTTGAGTTCGAGTTTTCGGACAATTTCAAACGCGTAATCCAGCGGTCCGACTACTATGCGCGCGTCAATCTTGGGGTCATGCTGGCCCTGCAGTCGCGTTATGCCCTCACCCTCTACGATCTTGGGTGTCTGATCATCAATCGGCAGAACCGGATGGTGCGGATGACGGTCGACGAATTACGGCGCAAGCTTGGTGTGCCTGATGGCAGCTTCAAGAATTTCGCCGAATTCCGCCGCGATGTGCTGGTCAAATCAAAGGCCGAAATTGACCAGCTCGCCGATTTCACCGTCGAGTGGGATGAAGTGCGCGGTTCGGGGCGCGGGCGACCGGTCGAAGCCGTCAAGCTGACGTTTTGCCCCAAGGATCCGGTCGACCAAGAAGCGACGGCAAAGGAGCTGGATCGGCCGAAAGTCGGGCGCCGGGCGCGCCGCGATGGGTCGGTCGAACAAATTGTCCCGGATGCGGCCCCGAGGATTGCTGCCCGAAAGCTGTTCCCAACTGATACCCTCCATTTCTGCGGCGATCAGCAGATCCTGACGATTGTCAGTGACTTCGGCGGCGGATGGGACAAGGATCTCGTCGCGCGAGCTTTCCGCAAAACGATGGGCCCTAAGCTTGAAAGCTTGAGCGGGCCTGCCCTCTACAAATCCTGGGAAGGTTTTTGCAAGAGTTTCGTCTCCTCGCGCGGCCGAGCCTGAGCCCTTCCCCCGAAGGCTCACATAAACGCCGTGTGACCAGGTCGACCCGACCTTCGGCAATCAGGCCCCCTCCCCTTCGCCTTCAGCCAGATCCAGCAGCGCGATGATGCCGTCGGGCAGACTGAGGTTGCGCTCGTCACACCACTTGACGAGGCGGTCGCGTTCGGGTGGCGACAGGCGCATGCTGATGTGCAGCGACCGCGCCGGGCCGCGTTGCGGCTTGCGCTTGGGGACGATACCCGCCTCGATGCTTACTTGCGGGAAATAGTTGCCCGGAAGCACTGCTGGGGCGGCTTCGCGGTGCGTTGGCACGGGCGCAGCGGGCTTGGCTGTGGTTGTGGCCGCAACCAGGCTCTTGAGCCGGTCTGCGGGGCTCGCTGGCTCTTCTAGGCGCTGCCGGGTTGAGCCGATGATATCGCCCATGGCGCTGCCTGTGGGGCTTGGATCAGGCATCTACGGCCTCCCTGTTCTGTATTTGGTCGAGAATGTTGGCGAGTATGCTCTGGGCAATGATGCGGGCCTTCTCGGTCTTCGCCAGCTTGTGCTCCTCGACCTCGCCGAGCGTCATGCGAAAATTGGACATGGCCCGGAAGGCGTCGAGAGTGTGCATCTGCTCGGCAAAGGTCGGCAATGCCGCAGTAATCTGACTGTCGATTTCCCACTCAGCCTTTGATCGGGCGACCTGCCCGGTCTGGGTGATGAGCACGCGGTAGGGCACGCCGCCGCACATCTTGCCAAGCATTTCGCTGGTTTCGACAGTGCGTTCGAGATCGAGGCGCGATGAACGCGTGGGGATCACCACGAAATTGGAATCCATGGCGGCATAAGCGGTCTTGAAGTTCGAAGTGCCTTCCGAGTCCACGATCACCAGCTGGGCGACTTCCCGCGCCTTGTTGATCGCGACGCCAATGTCAGCATCGCGCAGTTGGGAGGCGTCTTCGACCATGATCCGCGAGTCCCCTCCCCTCCCCGCCGCAATGCGGTCGCGGTGCCAGTTCAGCAGACTGTTCTGGCGATCGGCGTCGAGCATGAAGACCGAGCCGCCCAGTGCCTCGAATTCCGATGCCAGTGCGAGCGCGAGCGTCGTCTTGCCAGCTCCGCCTTTGCTTTGGGCGATGGTGATGACGGGCAATGCAGGTCTCCTGTGTGGCGACCGCGCTGCACAAGGCGCGGTACATACTGTCGTCAAGGCCAGGTGCGCGGCACCCTCTATAGGCGCGGTTCATAGCGCCGGTGTAAGCGCGGCGCAAGGCATGAGCGCGTGTGGCTACGATAGGGCAAGCGCGTGGGATGGCGCTGGCGTCGGCGCGGCCACATGCGCCTTGTGATGCGCTGTGTGCGTGTAGGGCGAAGGCGGGCTGTGATTGTGCCGCGCTGCATGACGCGCGGCACATAACGCGGTACATTATGCCGCACATCACAAAAGCTCAGGCTGTTTCAGTGAGATACTAGATAGATGAGGGATGGAGTGTTCACACTCACTGGTTGCCTAGAAGCGGGAAGGTCGTCCACGAATGTCTGGCCGCGTGCCCGCTGACCCGACAAGCGCCGTGAGATCGCCGTTGAGCTTATCCTGCACGGCTTTGGCGGTAACGAGAGTCAACGTGCGTTACGCGGGAATCTCGATCGCTGCACCGGTGGACGAATTGCGACCCTCGCGGACAGGGCTATCCTTCACCTTGAACTTGCCAGCAGATGTGATCGGAACACGGCCGCACATTGCCCGCCTGAAGCCTTGGACACTGTCGTAAGCGAGTCCTTCGGAATCCGTTCCGCGCAGCCGGGCAGACAATAACTGACCGGCCGCATAACAATCGTGGGCATAGAGGGCAGGCGAGGCATCCGCCAAACCCCGCAGATCGAGGAGACACGTCTTGAGATCGACCGCATAGACCGCTTCGAGGTCTACCGGGTTAGCGACGTCCTCGAATAGTGAAATCGGCGGAAAGCGACTTGAAACGATACTTTTGCACGGCACCTAGTGTACTTCGGCCCTCGGTAAATCGTCCATCAGCCGCGCTGCGCATCGAAATATTGGCGAACTAGGGAGAGATAGGAGACATTGCCGGAGGTTATACGCTCGATCGCCGGACGCTCGCCAAAAAGTGCCGCAGCAATAGCCTTGCGAATCCATTCGCCGGCCAAGCGGGGCAGGAGGATCTAGAGGCCCTTGTAGATCCCCATGCCGAAGGAAATCGCTCAAAAGCCAATCTATGATCAGATATCACACATAATTGCTCGAGCTGCGAGCCAGCAGGCGATCAATATCTGCCATGGCTGCGTCAAACTCGGCAATGGCGGGGGAGGGGGCTAAGGCAGATTGTGGTGCGGACGGAAACGGTTTCGCCATGCCCGGCTCCTGGCCAGTGAGAACCACCATCCCTTTGATCGAATTGCGCGTTACAAGACCGGCCGCGATCAAGGCGTCGCTGACCGTGTAGGTGCCGCGACGGCTTACACCGAAGCCGGAGGTAACCTGGTCTAGTCCGAGCGGGGCAAAGCCGATCGCCGCCATCCAGACCAGCGGCGCCCGCGCGTTGGAGCGCAAGTGACCAAATGCAGCGTTCATCGTGACTGCTCGTTGCCGCGCCGTCTCGGCGCAATGCGTGAGACGGTGCGCCATGGCTGCATTGCTCCCGCTGAGCACCAGGCGGCGTTCACCATCCAAAAGCTGTGCGGCCAGCACTTGCGCGGTCATCGCGCCGGGGCAGGGCAGGGGGATGCGCCAGGTACCACAGGTAGCAAAAAGGGACCCAAGCTTGATGTCGATCGCCCACAGAGGGGTGCGTGGACCTGCCTGCTCATATGCAATGTCGCGATCCCCGATTGAAAACATGCGTGTTGCACGCTCGAGCGGCGCAAAGTGCGGATCTTGTCTGGCCATCGCGGTTAGCCGGACCAAAGCTGGGAAGGGGAGGGGGCTCCCTTTGCCGCCTGCAGCTTGCCCAACTAGAACGCTCGCGCGCTGGAGTGCATGATGCGCAAATTCATCATCCTGGCTGTCCTCGCGCTCCGCCACGAAGCGGCCCATGGCCTGAACTCGCCGCGCCGCTTCGGCGAGCGGTTCCCATGTATGATGAGCAAGCTCGGCCAGGATTGCCTGGACGATCGCGCGCGGAGAGCAGGAGGTGAGGGCCCCCTCCTGAGGGGCACGGCTGGTGCCGACGAACCAACCGTTGAACTGCAATTCGGTATCGGCGAAACCGGCTTGGCGCAGCGCTGAGAGCAGGGTTTCGCGCAGTAAAGCCCAGCAAAACAGACGCTTTTCAGAATCGCCGAGCCCGGCAAGCAGGCCATCGAGCCGCCCAAGCGCGAAGGCGCATTCTGCCTGCGCTGTCACGGGACAAAGAAGCAGTCAGTCAACATAACCTATTGATATAAAGTCATAGACTGGTGAAATCAGTGCATCATATCTTGGCGCTCGGAATTTTCGGCTTCTCAATTACGCCAAAATAAACGACGCTGAAGCGGTCCACAGATCGGTCGGAGTATTCCGGTGATCGAACGAAAACCGCCCCGAGCCGCCAAGCCTTCCGCAGCGGCGCTGAAAGCCGGTGCAGATCTGTACGCGGTGTTCCGGCGTCATGTTTCGCTTGAGGGTCCGCTGTCAGCAGCGTCGGTGGCCACAATTTGCGAAGAAACGGGGCTCGGCGAGCGACGCATTCGCGAACTTGCCCGCCGGTTCCGGGAGCATCCTATCGCGGAGAGTCTCGCGTCACGGCCAAAGGGGCCGAAGCCCGGAACAAGGCATGCGCCGCCCGTAATCCTCACGGCGATCGACCTGGAGATCGAGGAGATTTTCCTGCATCGTCCGCGACCCAGCGTGCGGGAGGCTGCCAACCAGATTCGCAGCCTGCTCATCGCGGACAATGGCGATTACAGGTTCGAGAGTGGAGACGTCCCGAGCGTTCGAACCATCGAGCGGCTGATTGGCAACATCAGCTCACCGCAGCTGGCGCGCAAAACCATGGGGTCGAAGCGGCGAACGGCATATGAGCCGCATCCGGGCCAATACCAAAGCCGTGGGTTCCTGGACCTCGTGCAAATGGATCACTCGCCGGCCAACGTCATGCTCGTCGATAGTGTGCGCCGCGAGGCCTTGGGGCGGCCGTGGGTCACCCTGCTGATCGAGGTCTGGAGCCGCTGCATTCTGGGGTTCTATGTGAGTTTTGGGGATCCATCTATCTTCCGCTGCGGTCGGGCGGTGGCCAATGCGCTGCTCCCCAAGCAGCCGCTGCTGGCGGGTCTCGGCATGGATGAAGACTACCCGATTCACGGGTTCTTCAAGCGGCTGCATGCCGACCATGCGGGCTCTCACCGGGCAGAAGTCTTCCGAAGTGCCTGTCACGCCTACGGGATCGATCCGGACATCCGACCGCGTGGCCCGGCCCATTTCGGGGGCCATATCGAGCGTCTGATCGGTACGATGTGCGAAAAGATGCTGCTGCTTCCAGGCGCCACCGGCGGTGACGTGACGAAGCGCGATGGCCACGACGTCGAAGCGGCCGCCACCATGACGCTGGAAGAGTTCGAGCGCTGGTTCATCCGGGAAATCTGCCGGTATCATCACACGCCGCATGAGGGGCTGGGGCGAATTGCGCCAGCGCAGATGTGGCAGGACGGATCGGCGGGACACGGCGCTCTGGTTCCGCTCGGGATCGATGTTGTGCAATTGACCCGGCGGTTTCTGCCGTGGGTCGAGCGCACCATTACAGCAGGCGGGGTGCGGATCGATCACCGCCGGTACTGGCACGAAAGCTTTGCGACCCGGCTTGGTCTCAAGATCATGATCCATATCGACGAACGCACGATCCAGGAGGTCTATCCGCAGATCGATGAAACGCTTGTCTCGGCAGGGGTTGTTGGTTCGTACCCGCAGGTCAGCAAACTCGAATGGGATGCCGCTGCTACCGCGCGTCGCCGCCGCGGAGCAGCCTATCACCATGGAGGCGGTGAGGCCGAGATTGCCCGGCTCGTCTACGCCAATCGCCAGGAAGTGCGGGCCTCGAAGATCCGGACCAGGCAGCAACGCCAGGGGCGCAAGCGGCTCGAGCGCGAAGGTGTTTCGCACGCACCGCCGCCGCCAGCAGGCACTTCTGCAACCGGTACGAGATGGCTTCCACTGGAGGAACTGGGAGAAGTGGAATGGCTCAATCCGATAAGCGAGGTGTAGAGTCGGCGGGCTCGCTACGGCGGGCCTTCTGGATCGATTTCGACGAAGCACGCGCGCACGTGAACACGCTGGTGGGGCTGGCCGGCGAGGATCCGGATGACCGGCCGACCTGCGTTGTCCTGGTCGGCCAGTCGGGGATGGGCAAGACATCGATCCTGAAGGAAGTGGGCCGGCGGATAGAGCTGGCCTATCCGGAACCAGCGGACTGGGGCGATGCACGCTACATTCCGATGCTGCGTGCGGTCGTGCCCTCACACCCGACATCGCTGCGGATCAACCTTGCGTTGTTATGGAAGCAGGGCTGGCCGCTCACCCGCCGTACGCACCAAATTGCCGACCTCAAGGTCGCCGAACTGCTGGGTGAGCAGGCGACCAGGTTGGTTGCGATCGACAATGTCCATGCGGTGCTGACGGCTAGCGGACGGGCGCGGCGCGATGCGCTGGATTCGTTCCGGTTTCTGATGAGCGAGGGCAACGTCCACATGGTGGTGGCTGGGCTCGACATCGCCGCCGACATCTTCAGCGACGATGTCGAATTGGCCTATCGCTCGATTATCCTGCGCTTGACGCCCTGGGCACCGGGGGAGCCGTCGCAGCAGCTGGTCCGGGTCCTGGCGCGCGGCATTGGCCTGAGTGAGCCGGACCGCTTCGCCGAACCGGAAATGGCCGAATTCATCTGGCGTACCAGCCACGGCGTGACGGGCAATTTCAAGCGCCTGCTGCATTGGAGCCAGCGGGTCGCGCGGGACACGCATGGGCGCGAACATGTCGAATTCTCCGACGTCTACGAGGCGGCCCGGCTGTTTCCCTGCTATATCGACCGGTGAGGCGGGAGGAATGGAGGAGGGACCCGGCGCCGCTTGCCTACCGGGTTCTGCCGCAGCCCGAGGAATTCTTCGATTCCTGGCTAGACCGGCTTGTCTCACGCCACGGTACGACGCGCGCTGGCCTGTTCGAATTTCTTGGCCTGGAGCCGGGGCTAGCCCGCCTCGATCTGGGCGGCGGTCAGGAAGTCACCGGGCGCGCGGATGCGGCCCAGGCAATCGAACGGCTTGCCTGGGCGGTGCAGTGCGAGGTGTCCGTCGTGCAGGCCACCCTCGTTCCGGCCAGCGGCGAGTGCCTGTTGCCGCCGCGCGGGCGCCATTATGGCTGCCCGCAATGCTGGCTCGAATTCCACCTGGCAGGCAAGCCGCTGGTGATCCAGCGCGAATGGACGCTTCGGCAAAGCTGGCTCTGCCGCAAGCATCAGGCCTTGCTGGTCGATCTGCGCGATGTGCCGCGCCGCGCGGACGGGGTGATCGATCTTGCTTCACTGCGCCGCCTTGCTGCGGTGGCAGTGCGTACACTTGAGCTGCTCGGCTTCGCCGAACCCCGTCTGCTCGCCAACCGTCATGCCGCACTGAAGCTGCTGGGGCAGGGCGCTGCCGAGCGTCCGCCGCCCGGGCTCGATGCCTACATGCGCGAGTTCAGCGCGAACCGTCTCCATGTCGTGCCTGCGCGCACGCTGCTGCTGGCCCACGCTCATTGCCACGACCGCGAGTTGCCGCGCCGCTTTGCCGCGACCTTCGCTGTGCCCGGGTGCCCTGGGACCGAGATGCCCCGCATGCCGCTCCCCAAGTCGGCGATGTCGAGGGCGATGCTCACAGTAGCGCTTCGCCGGGTTCATCGTCATCGTCTACGCAGACGGTATCGTTGCCTTGAGGCGGTAGCGCAGCGGCTGAGCGCGTTCAGCTATCTGGCGAGAGTTGGCTGCGACGGACCTGACTGGTGCCAGCGCGCCTTGCATGCCCTGGGCGTAGAGAGCCGACAGCGGCAGAGCCGTGCAGAAGCGCTCGCCAGTCTCAGGCTCGCGAGGGATTTTGCGATACAGGCGGAACTGCGGCGACGGCCGCGCTGGGACAGCGAACCATTCGATCCGGCCTGCTGGGGATTTGCTCTTCCGACAGCCCGCGCACTCGAATTGGCCGTCGCCAGGCTCGAAGCGAAGGGTGAAAGGTCGCCCGCAGTGCCCAATCATCAAATTTCGCCCTGAGGGGCTCGTAGAGCGCGTTCGGCGCGCCGCTGCACCGGTGCCCTATCCGGGGCCTATTTTGGCGCTGTACGGCACATTTCCGGGGAAATCCAATTTCACTAATAATGTCAGCTAGATAGTCAAATTTCCGCAGTTTTCACGGATTTTGCTGCATCACGCGGCGATGACATAGCGGCGGAAGGCGTTGCCTTGGGTGATCTCGCGCAGGAGGTGCGCCTTGCACGCTTCGGCGATGAGCCGAGTGGTCGCCTGCCGCGATAGCCCCAAGGCCTTGGCTGCGCGCGCGACGGTGAGCGAGGGGCCGGCACCGGCGAGCAGGACGAGCGGGCGCAGGTGCGATGACTTGCGCCGCGAGGCACAGGCGGCCTCAAGCTTCGCCAGCCACAAGCGCAACCGCTGGTCGAGGCGGACCACGGCCGTGCCGCCTGCGCCAAGCGCGTCGAGCCAGGCGAGTCGGCAGCGCTCGTCACGGGCGTGGGTCGTCAATTCGTCGAGGTCGTCGTCGGTGACGCCGGTCAGCAGCGCGCGCCAGGGGGAGCGGTTGTGGCTGAGGCCGATCGCGGCAATGCCGCCGGCGGTGAGCTTGCCCTTTGCCATCGCACAGCGGTCGGCCAGCATCGCCCCGATCACGACGCTGCCGTGGGGCAGAGGGGCGGCGCGGGCGAACGAGGCGGCGAGATCGGCGCTGGCGATCAGGCGGGGGAGCGCCGACAGGCGTGCAGCCTGGCGCGCCCAGCCCTCGAGGCGGGTGTCGGCGATTTCGAGCGGGGCAGGGGAGGGCCAACCCTCTATCACCGGACCGTCGGCCTTGAGCCAGGTTCGGACCGCATCGGCAGTGGGAATGGCGCTCCAGTGTGGCGTGACAAAGCACGCGACACTCACTCAAGCGCATTGATAAAACGCCATAATGTCGTCTTCTCGATGAATTTTTCCTCGGCGCCGACGAAA
>NZ_JACICY010000021.1 GCF_014196055.1 Novosphingobium hassiacum | reverse complement strand
GCCCCCGCGCCCGCCCGCCCGGCCCCGCCCGGGGGGGGGGGGGGGGGCGGGCGCCCCCCCCCCCCCCCCCGCCCCGCCCCCCCCCCCCCCCCCCCCGCCCCCCCCCCCCCGCCCCCCCCCCCCCCCCCCCCCCCCCCCCCCCCCCCCCCACAGGCATTTCAGCAGGGCATGTCCCTTCTTTGCGGTTCCGTCCTTGTCCAGTCCTCACCTCCTCATCGCCGCCGTGCGCCAGCCACGTCGGCCTTTGTCAGGAGGACGATCATGCACTCTGCCGCCCCCGGTCCACGCACGCGCTATCCCACTCAAGCCGATCCTACGTTGATCGTTCAGCCCCGCTATCTGAAGACGCCCGATGCTGCGACACATCTGGGCCTGTCCCCGCGCACCCTCGAAAAGCATCGCTGCTACGGCACTGGCCCGGTCTATCGCCGTCTCGGCGGCCGGATCGTCTATGCGATCGACGATCTCGACGCCTGGGCTGCGCGCGGCACCCGCAAATCGACCTCCGATCCCGGCATTGGCAGCGTCCTGCCCGCGCAGCGCCGGTTCCGGCAGGATTGACCGGCGATGTCGCGGGCTGTTTCTTCCGTTTCCGCCGAACGCGCCCAGCTGGACCTGTTCCGGTCGCTGCCGGGCGATATCGCACCGCGCGATGCACAGGATCTCATGTCCTGGCCGTTCTTCAGCTTGTCCAAGTCCCGCCGCGCCGCGCCGATCGACTTCCGCATGGGAGAGACCTGGATCTCGGTCGAGGCGGTGCCCGATCACGGCATGGCCACGATCTGGGATGCCGACATCCTGATCTGGGCGGCAAGCCAGTTGGTCGATGCCCGCGATGCGGGGCGGGCGACTTCGCGCCTCATGTCGGCAACCCCGCATGCGATCCTGACCTTCATCGGGCGCGGCACCGGCGGCGACAACTATGATCGCCTGAAAGCCGCGCTCGACAGGTTGCAGTCGACCACCGTCGCCACCTCGATCCGCCAGCAGCACCAGCGCCGCCGCCATCGTTTCTCCTGGATCAACGAATGGCAGGAGCGGCTCGACGGCCACGGACGCCCGCTAGGGATCGAGCTGATCCTGCCCGACTGGTTCTATGCCGGCGTGCTCGATCGCGCGCTCGTGCTGACGATAGACCGCGCCTATTTCGCGCTCACCGGCGGTCTCGAGCGGTGGCTTTACCGTATCGTGCGCAAGCATGGCGGTCGCCAGACCGCAGGCTGGAGCTTCGATTTCGAGCATCTGCATCTGAAGTCTGGCGTGCTCTCGCCGCGCAAGCGCTTTGCCTGGGAATTGCGCGGCATCGTGCAGCGTCAACCGCTTCCCGGCTACCACCTCTCGATCAATCATGCCTTCGGTAAGGAACGGCTTGCCTTCGCGCCGGTGCCCATCGATCCGTTCGATCGGGCAATGCGCCGACTCAAGCTTCCGGCCTGTGGATAAGGGCCATGAAACTCGTCCTATCAGGAACCGCCGGACACGTCCTATCGGGAACCGCAGACTCGTCCTATCAGGAACCAGGATGCCTCGGAAACCCGCAGAAATCCGCGCGAAACCGGCTCCCCTCTAACCATCCTAATAGAGAAGAATATTACATATTCTTCCTAACCGGTCGCGTGCCTGTGGAGAACACGGTGCCCAACCGGTCAACCGGCGCGGCAGCCCATGCGGTGTCCCGCCTTGATCGCGCCATGGGGAGCCGCCTGCCATGACGCGTCCCAAAGGCGACTGCCACAAGCGCGCGCATTGCCACCGACTGCGGCTCAGCGAAGCGCCAACCGCCCCTTCTCTCCCATCGCCTGAACTTGCCGGAGACCTCTCATGACACAGTCACCCCCGTCGGGCGCCCGCCCGCCTTCGGGCTATGCCGCGCCATCTCGCAACGGCCGCACCGAGATCGAACTGATCTGGATCGAGCAGCGGCTCGAACACTGGATCCGTTTCGGTCGCATCGCGGGCGAGCGCATCTTGAGCCGCAAGACGCGCGTCGTCATCTTCCGGCCCGATGCGATCATCGCCTTCGTGCGCTGGTCGGCCAACGACTATGGCACCATCCATTCGCGCATCGACATCCTGCGCGCAGTACGCAGCGGGGAGCCTTATACGACCGCGCCCTTCGTGCGGCCAGGCGGTGAGTTGCTGCTCTCGATCCAGGGCTGGCAGAAGGTCCGGTCGGTTATCGAGGCGATCGACCAGGTCGAAGCCGTCGGCCTTGATCCGTGCGACATTGCGTCCGATCATTGGCGGCACGTTCACAACCGGCTCAGCGCCGGCGAACAGCCGCGCGACTATACGGCCGAGCGTCATCAGGCATGGCTCGGGCGCAAGGCTCTGGGCCGATGAGCCGGATTTCCCTCTCCCATTTTGTGCCGCACCTGGCCGGCGCAGTGATCGGTTTGACGGTGGGCGCTCTCACCCTGCCCATGCCCACATTTCTATTGTGGAACGCGAGCGCCAGCGTGCCTCTCGGACTTTACGGGATCAATCCGCTTCGCGCACCCGTGGTCGGCGACATGGTCGCCGTTGCGCCGCCGCCCGCGCTGGGCCAGTTCATGGCCGAGCGCCATTATCTCCCCCTCGGCGTGCCGCTACTGAAGCATATCGCCGCACGTCCCGGCGCCGTGGTCTGCCGCCAGGGTGCCACCGTGACGATCCATGGGCGCAGCGTCGCGGTCGCGAAATTCGCCGACAGCCATGGACGCCCGTTGCCGGTCTGGCGCGGCTGCCGCGTGCTGGAGCGCGATGAATTGTTCCTGCTCAATGCCTCGTCCGACAGTTTCGACGGGCGCTATTTCGGGCCGATACCGGCGACAGGCCTGATCGGCCGCGCGATCCCGTTCCTCACCCGCGACACGCCGCAAGCGCCGCTGCGCTGGCGTTTCGGTTGTGCGCGCTCTGCCCAATCAACGCACCTGAAGGAGGAGACCCATGCAGATAGGTTGCTTTGACAAGGACGGCGATGGGTTTGTCGGCTGCCTGACAACGCTCACGCTCGATGTGCCGCTGGGGCTCGTGCCGACCGGTTTTACCGGACACGGCCGCGCCCCGGACTGGCGTGTCCATCTCGCCGCCGACGCCACATCCGCAGGCTTCGGGCTGGAAGTCGGCTCGGGCTGGAATCATGACAGCAAGGCCGGGAGCTTTATCGCGGTTCAACTCGATTGCCCGTCCTTCCCGCGCCCGGTCCGCGCCAATCTGCTGCGCTCCCATCGCGACGGCGAGGCGCATGTGCTGCTCTGGTCGCCGCGTTTGCGGCGCCACAAGGCGCAGTGAGGCCGATGCGCATCCGTTTCGCGCTGCGCCATCGTCGCCGCGCCGTTCGCCTCGCTGGTGCGGCGGCCCTGACCGGTTGCACCTGCTTCCTCTTCCCGGCCATCGCCTTGCTTGCACCCAGCGCGGCCGCCGCGCAGGTCACGCGCATCGCCGCGCATCCCTATGCCCCTCATGTCGCCGAGGCGGCGCAGCGCTTCGGCATCCCCGAGGCGTGGATCTGGGCGGTGATGCGCGTCGAGAGCAACGGCGATGCGGCCGCTGTCTCGCACGTCGGCGCGATGGGGCTGATGCAGATCATGCCCGGCACCTGGAGCGGGCTCACCGCGCGTTACGGGCTCGGCGACAACCCGTGGGATGTGCGCGGCAACATTCTCGCCGGCGCGGCCTATTTACGCGAAATGGCCGATCGCTATGGCGATCTGCCCAGCGCGCTTGCGGCCTATAATGCCGGGCCTGGCCGCGTCGATGACTGGCGTGCACGCGGTCGTTCGCTACCCGCCGAAACCGTCGCCTATGTCGCGAAGATCGTGCCGACCGTTGGCGCATCCGGCATCGCTTCGCGCGCTGGCCTGCGTGCCGTATCGCACACGCCAATTGCACGAACCGCGTCCTCCTGGCGCAGCGCGACGCTCTTCGCGCTGCGCGGCGATGGCGGACAGGACGGCGAGAATGCCGCGTCCGGCTCGGCTTCTGTCGCGCAGGTGAACCTCCGTGCCTCGACCTCGGCCGCATCGCCTGCCTTGCGGACCGTGCACATCTCCATGCCCCCACCGCATGGCCTGTTCGCGTCCGTTTCCGGGGGCAGCGAGTGATGAGCCGTCCTGGCGTTCGCTGGCGGCTCTCAGCGCAGGATGGGAAGCGTTGGAAAGGCGGGCAAGTCACGGAAATCGAAGGGAAGAAGGGATGGCGAGATAAAAGGGACGCCACCTGCAGGGCGTCATGTGGTTGTGATTGCGCGATTTTTTCGGGTGGCACACCGGGCGACCGGGTGGCGCGGTTTTGCAATTATCTTTTGATTACAGCAGGTTCACGGGTGGCAGGTGTCATCGCGGAACTGCCATGATCATCGACGGCGATGATTTCGAGGTGCGGCCGGGAAGGAGCCGCGATGCGGGCCGCGATACTGGCCGAGGTGCGGGGCGCAAGGTCCAGAGCCTTGCGGCGCAGGTCAAGCGCGCTGCCGCGAAGGCGGGCTACAGCCGCAAGGGACCGGGGCGGGGGCGCGGCACCGGACGCCATGGCCGCGGTCGTATCGCCCGGCTTCACGCCCGCTCGCCCGCCAATGCCCGCCGCGTCGCCATCAAGGCCCGCGTCGTCCGTCAACGCGGTAGCCGCTACCGTTCGGCGCCCCTCGCGCGTCACATCGCTTATCTCAAACGCGATGGAGTCACCCGTGACGGCCGCGACGCCAGCCTGTTCGATGCGCGCGGCGATCAGGCGGACGGCAAGGCCTTCGCCGACGCTTGCGAGAACGACCGGCATCAGTTCCGCTTCATCGTCAGTCCTGAAGACGGCGCCGACATGGCGGACTTGCGCGCCTTCACCCGCGAACTGATGGACGACATGGCGCGCGATCTCGGCACGCGGCTCGACTGGGTGGCGGTAGATCACTGGAACACCGACAATCCCCACATCCATGTGCTGGTGCGCGGGGTGGATGACACCGGCGCGGATCTCGTCATCGACCGCGACTATATCCGCGAAGGCATGCGCGCCCGTGCCGAAGCGCGGGTCACGCTCGAACTGGGGCCGCGCAGCGAGCGCGAGATCCAGGCCGCGATTGAACGCGAGGTCGACGCCGAGCGCTGGACCAGCCTCGATCGCCGCCTCGAGCGCATGGCTGACGCGATGGCAGGCATCGTCGATCTTCGTCCCCAGGCTGGCGATGACCTTGAGATGCGCGGGCTGCTGATCGGGCGGGCACAGAAACTGGAACGGCTGGGCCTGGCCGACAATCAGGGACCAGGGGTCTGGACGATCAACGCCGGCGCGGAGCAGACGCTGCGCGATCTCTCCATCCGCACCGACATTATCAAGACCATGCACCGGGCGATGAGCGATGGTGGTCATGCCATCGATCCCGCCAGCTTCGCGCTGCACGGGGAAACACCCGCCGATTCGATCATCGGCCGCCTGGTCCAGCGCGGCCTCCATGATGAGCTGTCCGGCACCGCCTATGCCGTGATCGACGGAGCAGACGGACGCACCCATCATCTTCGCTTCGGCGACATCGACATGGCCGGCGATGCCCGACCCGGTGCGATTGTCGAGACACGCAGTTGGCAGGATGCGAAGGGGGCCACGCGCCTCTCGCTCGCCACGCGCTCTGATCTGTCCCTCGCCGAACAGGTTACCGCACCCGGCGCGACCTGGCTTGATCGGCAGCTCATCGCGCGTGCCCCCGTAGTGACCGGCAACGGGTTCGGGCAGGAAATTCGCGACGCGATGGACGCGCGCGCGCTCCATCTCGAACGCGCGGGGCTCGCCCAGCGCCGGGGCTCCGGCTTCCTGTTCGGACGCGACCTGATCGCGACCCTCAGGGAGAAGGAAATGGACCAGCAGGTCGATGCCATCGCCCGGCGCACCGGGCTTGCCCATCGCCCCTCGGCGGCGGGTGATTATGTGAGCGGCATCTATCGCGAGCGGGTCACGCTCGCCTCGGGGCGCTTCGCCATGATCGACGATGGCATGGGTTTTCAGCTCGTGCCCTGGCGACCTGCGCTGGACCAGCATCTGGGCCAGCATGTCGCGGGCACCATGCGACCCGGTGGCGGTGTCGACTGGTCGCTTGGGCGCGGCCGAGGGATCGGTTTATGATCCGGTGATCCGCTCTGGATTCGGTCTCCCCGGACCCTCGAAGGAAGGGCATGAAGAGCTCTTCCTTCGGATCAAATCCGTTGCGAATGAAGTCGCTGAGGTTCGCGCGCGCTGACCGCGGGGCCACCTCGAGCACGACGCGCTCCGCCTGGGTGACGCGTCGACTGCGTATGGCGGGTGATGCCCTGTCCATGCGCGCCTCCTTTGCTT
The DNA here is from genome assembly GCF_014196055.1 of Novosphingobium hassiacum. Classification (GTDB taxonomy): domain Bacteria; phylum Pseudomonadota; class Alphaproteobacteria; order Sphingomonadales; family Sphingomonadaceae; genus Novosphingobium; species Novosphingobium hassiacum. The sequence continues at coordinate 17,842 of NZ_JACICY010000021.1, read as the reverse complement.
CTGACAATAGCACGCACATCCAGGAATACTGAATGGTGGTTCGCGTTCGCATCAGGGGTAGTCATCGGCGGGCAGGTGGGCCGGATATGGGGTTTTATGTCCGCCGTCCTAGTACCGGATGAGTCGTTACGCCATTCCCTGTTTTGCCTCGCCAGCCTGCGATCACGCATAATCCGTGTTGAAGCGTGCATTTTCTGAGTTTCTTGATGCCTGCTCCCGCGTCGGCCGTTTGGCGCCGGCGTTCATCGAGGGCGCCATCATGTCCGCGACCAAAATCCTCTGGGGCCAGGTTCTGGCCGTCTTCGCCCTGACCCTCGCCGGTATTTGGGGGGCGACGCAATGGACGGCCGCGGCGCTTGGCCATCAACCGGAACTGGGCCAGCCCTGGTTCTGGTTGGGACCATGGCCAATCTATCCACCGCCCGCCTTCTTCTGGTGGTGGTTCGCCTTCGATGCCTATGCGCCGAAGATCTTCGCGACCGGAGCCTTCATCGCGGTCTCGGGTGTGATGGCCGCCGTCGTGGTCGCAATCGGGATGTCGGTCTGGCGCGCACGCGAAGAGAAGAAGTCCCGGACCTTCGGTTCGGCGCGCTGGGCTACAGACACGGAAATACGCAAGGCCGGGCTCTATGCCGACGACGGCGTCGTTATCGGATGGCACGAGAAACGCTATCTGCGCCATGACGGTCCCGAACATGTGCTCTGTTTCGCCCCGACCCGGAGCGGCAAGGGCGTCGGGCTTGTCATACCCTCACTGCTGACCTGGCCAGGAAGCTGCATCGTCCATGACATCAAGGGCGAGAACTGGATGCTGACCGCAGGCTTTCGTGCGAAGCATGGCCGGGTCCTCCTGTTCGATCCCACCAACGCGGCCTCCAACGGCTACAATCCGTTGCTGGAGGTTCGCAAGGGCGAATGGGAAGTACGCGACGTCCAGAATGTCGCCGACGTGCTGATCGATCCCGAGGGCAGTCTCGAAAAGCGCAACCATTGGGAGAAGACCAGCCATGCGTTGCTGGTCGGCGCTATCCTCCATGTCCTTTATGCCGAGGAAGACAAGACGCTTGCCGGTGTCGCCGCCTTCCTGTCCGATCCCAGGCGCCCGATCGAGGAAACGCTGCATCGCATGAAAGCGACCCGGCATCTTGGCAAGGACGGCGTCCACCCGGTCGTGGCCGCCGCCGCGCAGGAACTGCTCAACAAGTCCGAGAATGAACGCTCGGGCGTGCTGTCCACTGCCATGTCGTTCCTGGGGCTCTACCGCGACCCCATAGTCGCCAAGGTGACCGGATCATCCGATTGGCGCATTGCCGATCTGGTCGACTCGCCTGTGCCCGTCTCGCTCTACCTGGTGATCCCGCCCTCCGACATCAGCCGGACCAAGCCGCTGGTACGCCTGATGCTCAACCAGATCGGTCGGCGTCTGACCGAACAGTTGACGGTGGGCGGGCGGCAGCAGCGTCTCCTCTTCATGCTCGACGAGTTCCCGGCGCTCGGCCGGCTCGACTTCTTCGAAAGCGCGCTCGCCTTCGTGGCGGGATATGGGATCAAGGCCTTCCTTATCGCCCAGTCCCTCAACCAGATCGAAAAGGCCTATGGCCCGAACAACGCGATTCTCGATAATTGCCATGTCCGGGTCGCGTTTGCTGCCAATGACGATCGCACCGCCAAGCGCGTGTCCGATTCGCTCGGCACCGCAACCGAACGGCGCTCGATGAAGAACTATGCGGGACACAGGTTGGCACCCTGGCTAGGGCATGTCATGGTATCGCGTACCGAAACGGCGCGGCCTTTGCTCACACCTGGCGAGATCCAGCAATTTTCCGATGACGAAGAGATCGTCTTCATCGCTAGCACCCCGCCAATCCGCGCGGTCAAGGCGCGCTATTATCTCGACCTGCGGTTCAAGGCGCGGCTGCTGCCGCCGCCTGATCCCCGGCCGCTTGCGCGGGGGATGCGGCCGCGCGACGACTGGTCGATGCTCGATCCGGTAGAGGTGCCGCCGATGCCTGAGTTGGCCCCAGTGTCTGTGTATGAAGTGGCCGGAAGGGAGAGCGAGGAGTGTGATGCGACGGATACGTCTGACGGTGCTGGTGCGGCTGAAACCACCGACGATGCGGCGAATGTCGGCATTCGGCAGGAGCCGGAACTGGGCGCGCATGAGAGTATCGCACCCAATTCCAAGCCCCTTGCCGACGAGTTCGATTTTGACCGGAATGAGGCGCAGGAGGAGGAGGCCATCCAGGCGCGGCGGCAGGCCGATCGGCTGATGCGGCGCAATGCCCGCAACGCCTCGCTCGATCACGATGATGGATTGCTGCTGTGAGCGGCGGTCCGGTTAAACGCAGCATACGCCTGCCGGCCGATCTCGCCCGGGCGCTTGCCGATCATGCGCGCGCGCGGCGCGCCTCGCAGACTGCGATCATCGAAGCCGCACTGGCATCTTTCCTGTCGCCAGACGCTGCCGACCGGCTTGAAGCCTCCCTCAGTCGTCGGCTTGATCGCATGACGCGCGATCTCGCTCGGCTGCAGTGGCATTCCGAGCTCACTACCGAAACGCTGGCCTTGTTTGTCCGGTTCTGGCTGACAAACCATGTAGCCTTGCCTGACCCGTATGGGCAAGCCGCTCAGGCAGCGGGTAAGGAGCGTTGGGCGCGTTTTGTCGAAACGATCGGTCGAAAAATGGAAAGTGGACCTCGTTTTGGAGAGAAGGTCGATAAATGCGAAAATATTCGAATAGATTAGGATTGAATTAATCATAAAAATCTTGAAATATACTAATTATAATATTGATTTGAACGGACTTTATTTTTCCATAAGGATAGTTTATAATAAAATGTAAAGTATGTTTGTGCACTATGATTTTTTGCAATTGATGAAATTGCGCGTATCGCCCTTCATGCGAAGCGATGGATTATCCTGCGGCTGTTTCTCATGCGCGAAAATGGTGCCAATCATGCACCATTTTTTCTTGGGTGCGCGGGGAATTGCTGCGCAATGCGGATGCAAACAGTTGGAATTTGGCTGTAACGGTCGGTGGGGTGAACTGGGGTGATGAGTTTTGCGGATAGGGCTTTTGAAAAGCTCACGCCCTTGCCTGAGGGAAGTCAGTGCGAGATTCTCATTGTCGATGACGATGAGGAATGTCTCGATGAATATGCGGAAATGATCGAGGCCCTAGGCTATCCTTGCCAGAAGACCACGTCGCCGGGACATGCGCTGCGAATGATAGCGGACAATCCGCGGATTGGCATCGTTCTTGCCGATTTCCGGATGCCGCTGATGGACGGCGTCACCATGCTGGAAGAGCTTTCAGCGCGTTTTGCGTCATTGCGTCCGATTGTTGCGATTATCATTACAGGTGACGGATCGCTTGACGTCGCGGTACAGGCCATGCGTTCAAACGCAATCGATTTTCTGACCAAACCGGTAGGACGAAACGGTCTCGCCGCTTCTTTGCGCAGGGCGGCCACGCGCTGGGCCCAACTGGTCGGGCAGTTCAACCTTGCCCAGATTCTCGCGCGCAGAGACCTTGTGCACGCGCCCATTCCCATCGCGGCCGCCACCAGACGGGAAGCGCGCGAGCCTACGCCTGAAGAATTGCAGGCGTTTGTCCGCTCGATTATTAAATCCCGAAAAAGCAGATCGACCTTCCTTGATACCAGCCTGTTCGCGGACCCGGCATGGGATATTTTGCTGGAACTCGCCTCCGCCGGGCTCAAGCAAAAAGCTGTGCCGCCATCCAGCGTTTGCGCCGCTACGCAGGTGCCCTTCACCACGGCGCTTCGCTATGTACGGCAACTCGTTGCGGCCGGCCTGGTACGGCGCTGGCAGGATCCTGAGGACAAGCGTCGTACACTGCTCGCGCTGGAGCCCACGACGCTTGAGGCGATCACGGGTTATCTTGTTTCAATGTGGCACAGCCACGGCATCCCCGTCGGCTGAGAGTCGACTGAGATTGGCGGGCGGCGGATCGGAACTGGACGACCCGGCCGGACTTGTGCCGTCACGCCTTCGTTCTCCATCCGTCTGGGCGCTGCGCGCGATATGAAGCAATGACCGCACGCCATTCCGGCGGCGACACATGAATAGTGCGGATCCCGTTGTCAGGGCCAATTCAGTTTCAAAATGGCAGCAACGGATCTGAAGCTATCCGACTATCTTCAACGTGGCAGGGTGATCCGGATTGTCGTACCCTCACCCTGCGTATCGAGGATGGCGACCGAGCCGCCATGAAGATCGACAATCTGCTCGACGATGGCGAGACCGAGGCCGGAACCTTCGGCCGGCCCGACATTGGATGCCCGCGCATAGGCTTCGAAGACCTTGGCGCGTTCATCCTCGGGAATGCCGATGCCGTGATCGCGCACCTCGATTTGGACGGTCTGCTCGAATGCCCTGAAACTGATCCGGATACGGGCTGGCGCAGTCGAATATTTGATCGCATTGGCCAGAATATTGCTCAGCACACGTTCGATCAGCGGACGGTCGAAAGTAATGACGGGCAGGTCGCTTTCCTCGATCTCGAAAATCGTCCCGGCATCTTTTTCACGGAATGTCTGGATGACATGGTCGATTGCTTCAGCGAGGCTGGCGGGCTCCGGGTGGTAGCCTATCTCGATCTCGTCCAGCTTGACCCGTTCGATTGTGTTGTCCAGCAGATGGAGCAAACCCTTGATCGAGCTGCGAATACGTGTGGCCCGGTCGCGGATTTGCTCAGGCGTCTTTTCTTCCGATCGCCGCTCCAGGCGCTGCGCTGCGCTGTCGATGATCGCAAGCGGCGTGCGGAATTCATGGGAGGCGATCGCCAGAAAGCGCCGCTGAATGTCACTGATTCGCCGTTCGCTCGAAAGCGCCGCTTCAAGGTCGGAGGTCGATCGGTACACGTCATCGACATCGGTCATCAGTAAGACGATGGCGTCGTGACGCTCGTAGCGGATACGCGCGCCGGTCATGTGAAACCATAGGCAGCGCCCGTCCTGGATGCGAATGCGCGCTGGCAGCGTGCCGGTGCTGCCAGCAATGATCATGGCTTTTAGCCGGGCAAAGTCATCTGGTGCCTCAAACACCGTTTCGCATCCGTCATTCCCCATGACAGCCTCGCCCAGCAACTGTTCAGCAGGATGATTGGCTTTGAGGACACGGGAGTCTCCAACCGACAGCACCAGTGTTGGCACCAGATTGAGATTGAGCACGGCGTCCAGCGCATATTCGCTCGCGGCGAGTTGGCGCGACATTTCGATGAGATGAGATATGTCTTCCTGTGCGACGAGAATTGATTGTCGCGCGGTTACCGGATCGCTGACGAACGAAATATCGACTGAATGAATCGGGGCGTCGGGGAGAGCCATGACAGCGGTGGTCTTCATGCCTCCCTGTTCGCGCGCCTTCGGCAGCAGGCTTGCAATGCCTTCAGGATCGGCAAACATTGTCCAAAAGCAGTCATTGCTTCCGTCCTTGCTTGTTGCAAGATGGCTAAAAGTCCGTGTGGCGGCCGGATTGTGGGTTAGAAGACTGCCTTCTTCAGTAAACAGGGAAATCATCAGCCGCGTATGCCGTAGCGCCTCGAGCGAGCGCAAGTCCGCGGACGGCAACTCAGTATCCGGCCTGGTCTCGATTTCCACGAGCATGGCTTGCGAGTGTCCTTGAACGCTCACGCCGCGGCATCGGCACATGGCGGCTGTCGCCTTGCCCTTGGGATAGAAGGTCCAGCTCTCATGCCGGATCTCGCCTTTTCCGAATACGCCCTGATAGTCGGCAAGGCGTGTGCGTGTCGAATCGCTGTAAGGCGTTAACGTCCTTGCCAGCAGTTCCTCTTCGCTGGTGGCATCCCAGAATCCCATTGCGGGGCGGTTTGCCCAGCAGATTCTTTGCGTTTCGAAACTGTAGATGTAAAGCGGGCAGCCCAGAAGCGAATAGGCTTCGAGGGTTTGCGCGTTCAGGTAAGGGAAATTGGATTTCAGTCGCATAGTCCCGAAAGGTTTGTTGAGGGTTCTGCGCGGCTTGTCGTGGCGCGGGGATGGTGGATTGATCGCAGACAATTCCGATCGCCGCAACCTTGGCGCTCAAGAGAACCTTCCGTTGCGCAAATGGCTTTGGCGCTCCTATCTACGCTCAGCCATCATTCCTCTGCTCGTTATAGAAATCGGCTTTTTGGCGGTCTATTGGGGCAGCAATATCATAATCTACCGTCAGAACATTGCCGAACTCAATGCAGTCTCGCGCGATTTTCTGACCGATGTTGCGCGCCGCGAAGCTGAGACGATCGATACGAGTCTGTCCGACGTATCCCGCCGGACGAACACATTTGCGCGTCAAACCTTACGTGCGATCCAAGGGAACTACAATCCTTCTGCTGCGGAAAAGGCGCGTTATGGTTTCTCGCCTGCCGGTGTTTTCCGGACGCGCTACGACAACGGCACGACCGCCAGCTTTTACAGCAATCGCGTACCCATGGGGCCGGACCAGATCGCCAAGGTCTGGAAGCTGGCCGCGCTTGACCCCATCATGATCGACTTCAAACAAAGCGATCCAGCTATCGCGTCGATCTATTTCAACACGTTCGACAGTTACAACCGAATATACCCCTATATCGATGCAGCCGGGCAATATGCGCCGAACATGAACATACCCACATACAACTTCTATTATGAGGCGGATGAAGCCCACAACCCGGCACGTCGCCCAGTGTGGACGGACGCCTATATCGACCCGGCAGGGCACGGGTGGATGGTTTCATCGATCGCGCCTGTCTGGAACGGGCAAAAGCTCGAAGGCGTAGTGGGTATTGATATGACGCTCGACACCATCGTCAATCGCCTCAATGGCCTGCGTCTTCCCTGGGGAGCCTATGCCGTGCTGATCGACCGGAAGGGCGGCATCATAGCGATGCCATCGACCGGTGAGCGGGATTTCGGCCTTAAGGAACTGACCGCGCATCATTATGCGCAGGCTATCCTGTCCGACACCTTCAAGCCGGACCAGTTCAACATCACCAAGCGCGGAGATATGAATGCGCTGGCCCGCGCCATGGCGAATATGCCGGACGGTTTCGTGAAGCTGGATTTTGCCAATGGCCGCCATCTCGCGAGCTTTGCGCGCATCACCGGTGCGGACTGGCGGCTGGTGGTGATCGCACCGATGGCTCGCATCCACGCCAAAGCCGATTTGCTGCGTGCCAAGTTCGAGATGGTGGGCGTCGTGATGTTGGCGGCGCTGTTCCTTTTCTATCTTCTCTTCTTCCTGTTCCTCTATCGACGCGCTCACCTGATGAGCGCGAGGGTCGCGGCGCCGCTGGGGGATTTCACTGGGCTGATCGAGCGCATTGGGGAAGGGGGATATCGGCAAGGATTCGCCGGATCAAGCATTGCGGAACTCGACGATCTGGGACATCGCATCGTGGGTACCGGCAATCGTCTTGGCGAGGCCCATGACCGGATTCGCGCGCAGGAACGGGCGCTCAGCCTCGCGCTGATGCGGCAGCGCGCCGCCAACGAAGAGCAGATTCGTTTCGTGCGGATCATGTCCCATGAATTGCGGACACCCTTGTCCGTGATTGACAGCGGTGCGCAGATTATCGACCGCAAGGCGGAAGCTCTCACGGCCGCCGAACTGCGCAAGCGGGCGGGACGGTTGCGCAGTTCGGTGCAGACCATATCGACGTTGCTGGGCAAGCTGGTCGACAGCACCGCGATAGAATTTTCGCACTGCGACCGCGACCGCGATCAGACCGGGGCCATCGATTCCAGCGCACTGATCCGGGACATTGCCCGCTCCATCATTCCCTCGTCTCGGTTAACCCTCGATCTCCCCGATCAGGGACCACCGGTTGCCGATGGTCCAGCCTTGCCCGTCGTCTTGGGTGCAGTGCTCGACAATTGCATGCGCTATACTGTGGCTGAGACACCGATCCTGATCACGCTTCAGCCGGATGGGGACCTTGTTCACATCACCGTTGCCGACAATGGTCCGGGCATTTCCGATGAGGATATCGCTTATGTCGGGCAACGTTTCTATCGCGGTCGCAGTTCGACCGGTGTCGAGGGCGCGGGCATGGGCCTCTATATCGCGCGCAAGCTTATCGTGTCGCTCGGCGGCGAGCTCGCGATTGCATCCTATGAAACCGGAACGATCGTCAGGCTGACCGTGCCGATCATGCTTGAGCAGATCTTCGCCGCGTGAGCATCTGCAGCGCGTGATTCGGGCTGTTAGTGGGATGCTACCTGTCGCACGTAGTTGATGCGTCCGTCGCGGGAGATGGCTCGTTCAAACCGTCGCGCTCTTCAGAACCTGACGCCCAACGTGAGGCCGTAAGTCCGCGGCCTGCCGACATGATTGTAGTCCAGCCCGAAGCCAGCAAGAAGATCAATGCGCGATGTGAAATAGTATTTGTTGGTCAGGTTTTTGCCCCAGATCGAGGCGTTCCAGCGGCCGTCGGAAGTCTCGAAGTCGAGATGACCTTCCACGATCGCATAGCCCGGCTGGCGTAACCGCGAAATGTTCAGCACCTCGAAGAACTGGTTCGATTGGTAGGCGACGTTCGGGTGAAGCGACAGTCGGCCGGTGTCGGTATCCAACAGCGTGAGGTCCGCGCCCAGATTGAAGGTCAGTCGCGGTGCGTTCGAGAGACGGTTGCCTTCGACATTCACGCCGCTGACCGAGCCGCGCACAATCTGGCTTGAGAGCATGCCCAGGCCACCGCGCAGTGACAGCATGTCGCTGGCCCGGAGCGAAAGCTCAGCCTCACCGCCATAAATTCGCGACTTGTCGATATTGAGCAGCGTTTGCGCGGCGTTGGTCGGATCGACGTTGAGGAACTGTTGGTTGCGGTAGTCGTAATAGAACGCCGCGAAGTTCAGCGTCGTTGCGCTACCTGCAACTCCGAGCTTGGCGCCCGCTTCGTAAGCGGTGACTGCCTCAGGCTTGGCCACCGAGAGTTCCGATGGATCGAAGAAAGCCTGGGCGTTGAAACTTGGCGCGCGGTAGTCACGGCTGACGTGGGCATAGAGCAGGTTGCCGTTGGCGAATTTGTAGTCGAGCCCGATCTTGCTCGAAAGGTTTTCGGTTTTGTAGCGTAGCTCAGACAAAGGGATCAGGTTGGCGATCAGCGTGGCATCGACGCCGAAGACGTTGGCTTCGAAATCGCTCTGCAGACCGCGATCATGCGTATAGCGTAGGCCGCCGCGCAAGGTCAGCGCGTCCGTGAACGCATATTTGACATCGCTGTAGATGGCGAAGCTCTTCTTGGTCTGCGCAAAGCGATTGCTGAAGAGGCATGCAAGCGGCAGCCCTGTTGCGCAGTCGTCAGCCGTGATGCCTGGTACACCATCGGAATCGACGTCCTGGGAGATCTCCAGAGTGGTGGCATTTAGCACTTTTTCCCGATTGAAATAGATACCAAGGATGAAGTCGAAGGGGTTGCCGGTATCGCTGGTGAAGCGCAGATCCTGCGCAAACTGGCTGGCATCGTCGAAATAGGGGATTTCCAGAGTCTTCGTGGCAGTTCCATCGGTGTCTTCGTGGAACCAGAGCACGCCGTCGTCATAAGATGTGATGCTGGTCAGCGTCAGCCAGTCGGCGACATCGAGATCGGCGGTAAGCGCGACCGACCAGGTTTTTGCAAGGCGACGCTCATCGATGTTGGCGGCGATTTCCCACTTGTCGAGGCCCGCGCGATTGATGGCTTCCGGCTGGGCATGGATGCCGTAATTGCGCGGGGTTTGCTTGCTGGTCGAAGCGCGCAGTGTCAGACGTAGACCGTCGCTCGGTTCGGCATAAATTGTGCCCCGCAGCGCCCATTCGCGCACCGACGCTAGATCAGCCTTGCTAGGAACGATGTTCTTGAACCATCCGTCCGCTCGGGCGAATGTGCCCGCCACGCGCACGGCCACCTTTTCGCCGAATGGCACGTTGGCGGCGCCGTTGATGTCGATCCGACCGTAATTGCCATAGCCCGCGCTGAAATCACCACCAGTCTCACCGAGCCGGGCCTTTCGCGCGATCAGATTGACCGCGCCGCCGGTCGTGTTTTTGCCGTAGAGCGTCCCTTGTGGTCCGCGCATAACCTCGACACGCTCAAGGTCGAACATGGAAACGCCGAGCAAGGCAAAGTTGCTTTTGTAGACCTCGTCATAATAGGTTGCGATGGGGCTCGACTGATTGAGGCTGTAGTCGGACATGGACACGCCGCGCATTGCGAAGATCGGTGTATTGTCGCCTACGACGGAGTTGAGTTGCAGGTTAACAACCTTGGTGAGGAGGTCGTCAACATTGGTCACTCGCGCGCGTTCCAGCACGTTACCACCGATTGCCGTGACCGAGATTGGAACCGACTGCAGGTTCTCTGCGCGTTTTGTGGCAGTGACGATAATCTGGCCGCTATCACCATCATCGCCTTCGTTTTGGGCCGAGGCCGGGTTGGCCGCTAGCAGTGCGGCGATGATTGCCGAACTGGCCCCTGACTTCGGCAGCCCCCAGGCCCGCATCGGCTCGCTTGGCATATATGTCTTTCCATCCCCGCACGTGACGCAAACTGCCGTCAGCGATCCCCCGACCGTGCGACCAGCTTCACTCCGGGAATCGCCTATGATTATGTTGCCAATGTCGGGCAACGCTTTTTGTCGCGGTCGGGCCTCGACCGGTATAAAGGGGCGTCGTATGGAACTGTGTATTGTGGGCAAGCTCATGGCATTGCGTGGCGGCGATCTCGCGATCGCAGCCGATGAAACCGGCGCGCTCGTCAGGTTTGCCGTTCCGGCACTTCTTGCGTCTGGGAACGTCGCTGCATGAACAAGTCAGCATATATCCTGTGTTTGGAAGATCAGGCGGACCTGCTTGACGATCTGCTTCTGGAATTGCGTGATCATGGTTACCGAGCCGAGGGGTGCCGTGACGGTCTGACAGCTCTGGTTCTGCTTGGCGAGTCGCGCTTCGATCTGATGATCTGCGACATTCAGCTGCCCGGATTGGGCGGCATCGAGTTGCTTAACCGGATTCGCAAAGAAAAGCGCCGATACAGCGAGATACCTGCCATTCTTTTGTCCGCCTATGGTGACCGCGATTTCCAGCGGGCCGGGCACGAACAAGGCGTAAAGGCCTATTTCGTCAAGCCCGTCGACTATCGGGAATTGCTCGTCGCTGTTGGCGGAATCCTGAACGCAGCGGAAGAAGAGCTATGAACGGGCGGCCAGTCAGTGTCCTTCTCGTCGAGGACGATATCGACAGCGCCGAGGAGCTTGCCGAACTTCTCGAAAGCTATGGCATGACGGTTACGCTTGCACATACCGTGGGACAAGCTCTGGAAAAGGCGCGTCAGCGCCAATTTGCGATGGCGTTGATCGACGTGGGCCTAGGCGACGAAAGCGGACTCGATATTGCCGAGGCCTGGCATGGAAGCGGACCGTACATTGTACTGCTCACCGGGAGCGCGGTTGCCGAAGAGCAGATGTGTCGTTTTGCGGACCCGGCGCCGCCGGTCCTCATCAAGCCTATCGAAGTTTCGCAACTGCTCGGCTTGATCGAACGGCAACAATCCTGATTGATCGGCATCGGGGGAGTAATGCGCAATCTTCAAAGGTGACGGGAGCCGGTTTCTGGTATTCCTTTGCCTGCTGTGATTTTCGACGGGCCGAACAACTCCATCTGGCGCCAGGTTATCCTCGCCGCCTATAGCGGTTTGTGTCCGTCCGGGGCGACCGGTTCCGCTGAATCTCCGCCATTGTCCCATAGTCTCGCTGCGCGGTGGATCTGCCGCTCGATCCGGTCGAGCTTTGCCTCAAGATAGCCGGCCTCGCCGCTCTCCAGAAGTGGCAGGATGCGCACACGGATGTTGTCTGTGGCAAGGCGGATAACGTTAAGCGGCTGCTTCAGTTCATGAAGCAGTTCACGCGGGAGCATCCTTCCCACATCCTCCGGCTCGATTTTGGGACGCTCAGTCAGCTGTAGTGTCCTTAATGCGCGCGGAAACTCACGCCCTGTTCCTAATCGAGGGCGTTGCATGACGCAACGACGGGAGCGTCGATTATTGTTCCATGGCATCCATTGATGCACTCGCGCGACATGCAATCTGCCATATTGGCACCTTTTTGCCGCCAATGCGCCACCTAATTGACTCTGAAATTCATTCGACCCCTCACACAACGGCTTAGGCGACGCAGCTCATCATGGTGTGCTGGATAGACTGGCTTTAGAAGTATTTATGCGGGTTAATTTCATTTTACCTACAAAATAAATGCTCATCACGAAGGCAGTTGATTGGTTGACTTAGCGGTTATTATTTGATTGCCGCTAAATGCCCGTCCGGATTTTTTTGTAAATGGAAGACGAAGGGTGGCGGAATATGGAAGGCGGCGCTCAAGCGGAACAAGTTGGCGGAAACGTTCATGTCCTTCCTTTGCCTGCCCGGCGGTTCACTGAAAGTGCCGCGCTAAGCTGTCGCCTCCGCATCGATAACTTCCCTCATATCCGCGAGGCCTACGGCGAAGATGTCGCGCGGACTGTGTTCACCCAATTGGCTGTGCGCATGCGGGATGTCTTGGGCGCGGGCGGTCTCGTCGATCCTATCCCGGGCGGCGTGATAGAGTTTCTCATCTGGTGCCAATCCGGCAAGTCGGGCAGATCAGTCGCGGAAAGCGTCGACTGGATTCGGTGCCTGTGTGCCGATGTTCCTCTTCAGCCGGTAGAGACGTTAGCTGGCTATATACACGTCGCGCTGTCTGTAGAGGATCTGATTTCGGTCGGCTCAGCGCCGGCCGCGACGTGCGTTTTGGATGACGTCGGTGTTGGCTTCGCGGGTGATCCCGCGAGGTCTGAAGACGGTTGGGCGGGGCAGTATCGCTCCGACATGACGATGGCCTCGCCGCTTCTCGCTGCGCTCGGTGGTGGAGGAGAAGGGTCAGAACCCGTTCTGGCCTGGCAGCCGGTCCGCGACGTCGACGGTGTTGTCGGCGGCGAAGCCTCCGGAGGCGTGCTGTATTGGGAAGGTTGTCTGCGCCAGATTGATCGAGATGGTCAGGTATCTTCGCTCGAAAGCGCACTGGGGGCTTTGGAGCGACTTGGTTTCATCCGCCTGCTTGACCATCGCGTGGTGTCGATGGCGCTTGACGAACTCGACCGCGAGCCAAGTGATGTCACGATTGCTGTTAATATCTCCGCGCGAAGCGCCGCGCTGGACTATCTTTGGGAAGAGGCGGCGGGGCGCTTGAAGCGGCAGCCTTGGCTTGCCCAGAGGCTTGTTGTGGAAATCACAGAAACGTCCGCCATTCCCAATATGGGCGAGGCCGTTCGATTTGTGGATCGTATGCGGTCTCTGGGTTGCCGGATTGCGATCGACGATTTCGGAACCGGATATGCCTCGGTCCGCAACGTCATGGCGTTGTCGCCTGATTTCGTGAAAATCGACAGCTTCTTTCTGCATTATGCAAGTCACGGCGAAGTTCAGCGAGGCATATTCGAACATCTGGCCGGGCTGGGCTGGTCACTCGGTGCGACAGTCATAGCTGAAGGCGTCGAAACTGAAGCGCAGGCCGCACTCGCAGCTAGAGCGGGCTGTCACTGGCAGCAAGGCTATTTCTGGGGGCGTCCGTCTTTCAGTCGCCTGCGTCCGCTCCAGGCGGATGAGGGTGGTAACATCGCTCAGGGATGGTTGGCTCCTGCAAACAGGAGAGAAGCCCTGTGATTGGCCTTGATCGCGGTAGTGCCAAGGGGCGCTGTGATTGGCTTGTTGTGCCTTGCGAGCCAGGCGCTGACGCACGGGCATGTGAACGTCGGAATCCGCTGGGAATTCTGGTCGCCATTCCGTTCAGCGCCAGTCCGCGCATCGGCGTAGGTGCGTCGGCACCAGTGGGGGGCGTATGAATTCGCCTCAGCACAAATTTGACGGCACTCGCGAACCGCCGGTTGTCATTTACGATCCGCAACATCGACCAGATGTGGACCCCGGGCTGTTTCGAGGTCTTGCATTTGGGTTGCCGTTGAGTGCGGCGCTGTGGGCTCTCATCATTCTCTTCGTCTCCTGGCTGCGGTCCTGACATGCCGGTGTCGCTGATGAACATACACGCAAAGACGGTCGGGGAGGCCGCATCAGGTTGGCGCTCGGGACAAGATGCCTGGGCTGGCCCGGTTCCCGATTCCATCACCGATAACGATCGGCTTTTCCGTATCGTCGAGGTGCCGGATCGTGCTGCCGCTCTGCGTCGCGCGTGGCTGGATGATGTTGTCGATTGTGACCAGCAATACAATCATAGTCAGGATCCGGTAGGTTACCTTTCGCAGGCACGGGACGCATTTTCCGTCCTGTTGGTCAGTGGTGACGATCTACCGAGAATCTATGCGATCCTGAGGGAAGTCCGCGAAATCCTTCCGAGCAAGGCGGTTGTTCCGGTTCTGCGCAATTGCCCACCCGCTAGGGCGATGGCCGCTCTCTTGAGGCGGGGTGCGGCGGATATCCTGCATTGCCGAATGCCCCCTCGCGAAGGCACAGCCCGCCTACATGCGATTATTCGTCGGATCGAATGGGCTGAGGGGCGCAGACTGTCGGGTCTGGAAACAGGGGGGCGACGCCGGGAAAAGGTGCGGTCGATTGCATGTCAGTCGCTCACTCCGATGGAGGAGCAACTGCTCGCCGTACTGATCGAGCGTGAAGGACGTATAGCGCGATACACCACCTTGGCCCCGCGGCCTGGAGCGTATTGGGGAAGTCAGAGTAGTCGCAAAAGCATTCATGTCACTATATCTCATTTACGCCGGAAATTGCGCGCGGGATTTCGGATAAAGAACTGCTCGGGCCTCGGATATATTCTAACGAGTGAGGCAGTTCTGTCTTCAGGTGTGGAGTCAGTTCATGTCTGAAATCGCCATTCAATCATCCTTTTTGGCGCAGTCCTTCAGGGTCGCAACTGTGCCAGCTCCGGGCATGACCACATGCTCGGAGCACCGCCATTATCTTGAAATTTTTGCAACTAAGGAACTTAGTAATGCGCAAAGTATTTAGTTGCATGGTGACTATAATTTTAAGTTCTGCTTCTTTCACTTCCCCGGCGTCGGGAAACAACGTCGGCGAGAATGCGGGATGGCAATTTCAGACCACTGCCGATCAGGTAAATAAAGCCTATCTGGAAGATATGCGTCAGAAGAAGAAAAACGGATATTACGCAGCTCCAGTTTATAACACCAATATCGATAAGCAGTATAACTGCTCGGTCACCTCGACGGCGACGGGCAACCAATCTGCATCCACCGCCACCGGCAATTCTCCCTCGACGACCGGTCATTCGGCCAGTTCTACCGGGAACACGGGTACGACTGAGCTGACCAGCAGCTCGCTGTTGCCTGCTTCGGCCAACAACAGCTCGGACCAATCGAACTCGGGTTCGGTCAGCGCTGGCGTTGATGGCAATATTTCCACCAGCGTGCGCGGCGACACCTTCCAGACCTTGAACACCGACCAGACGAATTCCGGCAACCAGCTGGCGTCCGTCACAGGCGCGACAGCTTGCCAGTACGGCGCGCTTAACGGTTAGGATGTCATTTATGCGCATTAGTTCTTCCGCGAGGTTGCGGAAATTGAATTTTCTCAGCCGTGCCGGTCGCTCCACCGCCATGGCTGCTGCGGCCTTTGCAATGTCGGGCTGCGCCACCCTGCATCCAGGGCTTGATACGCAGCGTCTGGCGCGCGGCGAGGTACCGACCCCACTCGGCCCTCCGGTTCGGGACAACCGCTCGCCGATGGAAGCCGCACTTGCCTGTTTCGGCGACCAGTTGATCGCTAGCGGCGGGCCGAAGCGCGTGATCGCAGTCGGAGACGTCAAGGACTATACCGGAAAATATTCGATCAATGAAGGCAATGCCATCACCCAAGGTGGGTCGCTGATGGTCTATTCGGCGCTTGGCAAGATTGGCGGACCACTCGCGATTGCGGAACGCTTCGATCCTACCATTGCTGAACGCGAACTGGGATATACTGATCGTCGCCAACTTGGTGATGGCGATGTGCATGAGGTCAGCGGTAAGCCAGTACCTTGGCTTCCCTACTTTGGCGGGAGCATTACCCGATCCGACTATTATATCGTCGGCGGCATCACTGAACTCAACTACGACATTCGCTCGGGCGGTGTTCAGGTCGCGATCAACAACGTTGGACCCAAAGCGCGGGTCTTTACCGAAAGCGTGGCGGTCGATCTGCGCATCGTTGATTCCCGGTCATTGGTGGTCATCAAGACTGTCAGTCTGACCAAGCAGTTCAGTGGCTATGAGATTGGTGCGGGCGTATTCCGCTTTTTCGGCACGGATCTGTTTGACATCAATATCGGTGCCAAGGGGCAGGAGCCACTACAGCTTGGCATCCGCACTGCGCTTGAAGAAGCGACAATGCGCCTCATCGCTTCCGTCGCTCGGGTCGATCCAGCAATCTGCATGTCGCAGCGGCAGGCAACGATTCCCGAGCTTTCTGCGGACCAATTGCGCGGACGGGCACTGGCGCTCACCGATGCCCAGCCAATGGCCGATGCGGGTAAGCCTGGCGCGGTTGGACCCGCTATCAGCCCTGCCGCGACGGCCCTGATCTCGGCTCCCTCTGCGGCTCCTGTTGGTGCGCTGAACGATCAGAATGGCTCCAGTCCAGCGCTTTCGGGGAGCGCGTTGCAGATCGGCTTCGAATTTGGTGACACCACCTTGATGGGCACGGCCCAGGCGGTTCTCGATCAGATCGTGCAAATGGCGGCCAAGGGGCCGGTCGATGTGATGATCGTCGCCCGCGATACCGAGAACTGGGATCCCGCCAAGCGCGATAGCCTGCTGGACCAGCGCTTGGCCGCCATTGTTGCGGCACTGGCAAACCGGGGGGTCGCGCCGGCTGGCGTCGCCGTCACGTGGCGTCCCGACAAGGCCGATACAGCAATCCATCGCGATGGTCCTGGAATGCAGGAAATAGCGAAAGTTAGAGTGCAGAAGTAGTTACTGAAGAATAGAGCAAATGTTCAAAATACTATTTGCACTGTTCTTCACTTGAACAGGGGGTGTTTATGAGTCGTAATTCACGCAGGATGCGCACAGCGCTGCTGACTGGCGTCAGCACACTTCTGATCACCGGCACGGCGCAGGCATCAGCGCCAGCGACGGTCACCACGACCTCGGACACCAGCCTGTCGGCCAACCAGTCGTTCAACACCTTCGGGGCGGTCAGCGCTACGACGCTTGGCAGCAACACCAATGGCTCGATCACCACGGTGATCGATAGCGGCGCGGCCGCCACGGCGGCGCTGGCCAGCGGCACGGTTTCGGTCGCGGGCAACAGCGCCACCTCGGCCGGTTATGCCAACAGCGCGAACCAGACCGTCAACGGCAGCTTCACCAATGTCACCGGCAGCAGCCTTGCCAATGAGGCGGCGTCGTCGAATGCGGCCACAACCGCTGCTACGGTCCTCGCGACCAATGACATTGGTATCGCGCTGAGCCAGCAGGCCACTTTGGCTACCGCCACCGTCAGCACTGCTATTCCCGCGAGCGTGACGCTCGACCATGGCATGACGAACAGCCTCGCCACGATCTCGGGCAACAGCCAGAGCGCGACCGGTGTGCTGAACTACGGCGCCAACACCCTGAACACCGCCAGCAACAACAGCTCGGCATCGGCCGGTATCGGTTCGGCACAGTCGAGCCTCAATTCGACGCTGAGCGCGACCGTATCGGGCGCCGATACGTTCACGACCGGTTCGAACACCGCCGCCTCCGCCGCGCTGTCCAACAGCACCGCGCAGCTGACCGGCAATTCGATGACCGCCACTGCGGTGTCCAGCTCGGTTTCCAACACCCAGGTTGCCACTGCCAACGATCTGACGCTGGCGCC
>NZ_JACICY010000020.1 GCF_014196055.1 Novosphingobium hassiacum | reverse complement strand
ATAATGCGGAGCAAAGTCTGTCGCAAACTGGCGATATCTTGCGGATTTGAGGCGCTAAAACTGCGTTCCTTCACATTATCGTCACCTCGTGATTACTGAAGCTCCTGAAGCAGGATGACCGTGCCATTCTCACCGCTGCCGCAAAGGCGGATGAAGCATCAAGGCTTCTGCTCAAACTCGGAGGACGGATCTCTGCCGATGATACCGACGAGGCGTCTGCCGACGCTGCTTTGGCCGCCTGAAGGAGGGTGTCATGGGCCGATCGGTTAGCTACCCCAGCGGGGCCATCGTGGCCTTCACGGTGCTCGAAGTCGAAAACGACGACGACTGGGACTTCGAATATGAATGGCTCCGCGAGGATCTGCGTGAGCGCGCTGGGCGGGCTTTCCCTTCCCTGATCGCGCACGACGGTTGGCGGGGGTGCGAAGACCGCATCCTCATGCGCAATGCCTACGCGGATTTCGGCGTGTCGGTTTACGCCGGCCTGGTTGCGGTGTGGATCGTCGAGCGTGACGATGGCGCCTATTGGGATGCCGATTGGCGCACGGCCAGATCGCCGAGGGCACAACGCTGGCTGTCCCAGATCGCCTCCCGCTTTGAAGCGTTGTTCGGCGACTACGTCTGCCTCGGTCACATGTCGAACGGTGAGGGCGTCTACGCAAAACGGGTAGCCTGATGCGCCAGTCACTTTGGTCGTGGCGAAGTGCCTGTCCTCCCTGACGAAGCTTGCTTTTGCACTCATGGTCTGAAGCCATGCGAGAGAGGCCCTGGGCCAGCCGCCAGTCTGCCGCAACCCGGCTTGCGCAGGCCCGAGTTGGCCCGGCCCTTTGGGCCGTTGGCCTGCCCGCGCCAGCCTGCCCAAGCGGGTTTCCCCCTGTCGGGTGCGGAGACTGCCTCAAGCTGGCCCTGACGGGCTCTCGCTGGCGCAGCCATGAGCGGGTGCGTCAGCCTCACGCCAGTCAGGAGGACAATACCCATGCACTCATCATTTTCCGAGCAACTTGCCGGCCTCGACCTTTCCGGTTTTTCGATTGGTCCTGCCCCGGTTTCCACCAATGATTTTCCGGTCCACGAAGCGGTCGTCCAGACTCTCGAAGCGGTCTGGTCCGATCTATTTGCGATGGTCTCTGGGACTGCGCTGGAGGCCGATGCCGAGGACCTCGGTTGGGCGTTCGTCAACATCTTCCATCGTTCCGCGACCCGCAAATCGGCCGCAGTCGACCGCGCAACCGACGAGGTCCGAGCACTCCTCGCCACTGCCGATGGATCCGAAATTCACACCCATGAACTCGAGACCCAGGTTGAGCGTGCGCAGTGTGCCGAAGGCGCCATGCTTGCTCTCGAAGAGATGCGTGAGGTGGCCGCTGCCCTCTATCTCAACGAGTTCGGATCTTCGTGGAAACCTGTGTCGAGCTCGCGCTTCAATCACAGTGCCATGCTGACTTCTGCGCTTGTCGAGGGCCGCGAGTTCGTCCGAGCTCGGTCCGAAGCGAAACGCCGCGCCGCCATGCCAGAAGGTACGCCGGTGATCTTTGCCGGTGGCCGCACACGCCATCCAAACGAGCAGGACGCTCTCACCTTTGCCAACAATGTCTGGGCTACTCTGGACAAGGTCCACGACCGGGTTCCTGACATGGTTCTTGTCCACGGCGGTGATACCAAGGGTGTTGACCGTCTGGCATCCTCATGGGCGGAACGACGCAACATCCCGCAAATCAGCTTCTCCCTCGACATGCGCCTCGGGGCACGCGCAGGCTTCAAGCGCAACGAGCGTATGCTCTCGCTCGACCCCCGTTATGTCGTCGCCTTTCCCGGAAACGGAGTCCTGGAGCGCCTCGTCATCGAAGCCAAATCCCGTCGGATCACGGTTGTAGATCGCCGTGGTCCGCTGGGCACTTCCCCCAAGCGCGCGGCGCAGGATACCGACTGATGCGTCGGGCATCGCGCCAGCGCTATCGGCGCTGGCGCAGCCCGTCAGAGGAAAGAGATCGCTTGTTATCGTGGGCAAGACGATTGGTGCTTGCCCGCACATATCAGGAGATTTCTCATGACTGATTTTCAGGCAATCATGGCGGACTTTGCTGTCCGCCAGGCCGAACGCGCGGCGCAGGCGCA
The DNA here is from genome assembly GCF_014196055.1 of Novosphingobium hassiacum. Taxonomy (GTDB): domain Bacteria; phylum Pseudomonadota; class Alphaproteobacteria; order Sphingomonadales; family Sphingomonadaceae; genus Novosphingobium; species Novosphingobium hassiacum. The sequence continues at coordinate 34,878 of NZ_JACICY010000020.1, read as the reverse complement.
AAGTGAAATCCAACGGCTCAAGGCAGCTATCATTGACCCGCTGCGCAATGCCGAAATTGCCCGCGTAGAAATCCGCTTCGATGGGTGCGGCGACAGCGGTGCGGTCGAAGAATGCGTCTTCTCTGATGCCGTCGGGGCGAGTGTTCCGTGTCCCGAAGTGACGATCGACTATGCTGGAGAAGGCGACGACCAGAGCCTCCATTCCGCCATCGAGCAACTGACGTACCTTGCTCTCGAACGCCATCATCCCGGATGGGAAATCAATGATGGTGCCTGCGGCGAACTGATCATCGACGTGGCTACGCCGAGTTTCGTTCTGGACTGCCAGCTGCGTTACACGGCGACCGACGACCATTCGACTGATCTCTAGGAGAAGTGCGATGGCTCATTGCTATTATCACGCCCTATCGTCGGTCCGGAAATGGGGAGGGGTGGTGGAAGATTACCTGCCGCTCCACCAATGGTTTGACCAGTCGAAGGCGATCTTTGCTGATCCGCGGCACCGGGCCCTTCGGCACCATGCCGAAGGCATTTTCATGCTTGAAACGCTGTTCGGGCCTACCATCGTCAACGCCGACAGCCGTGTCGTGCCCGTTCGTCTTATAGGCGAGCAGCACGTCCGCGAGGACTTGGGTGCGATCCCTTCCTTTGCGGATTGGGGGCGCCTCATCACGCCCCAAGACTGGATGTTGCGGGGGCATCGCCTGGACGGGCCGATGCCGCTTGGCACTGTGGAGACTGGTGCTAGCGGTGCGTTTTCAGGTGGTCATTCGTCGGCTTCGGGAGGAGCTTTCGTCGTCGAGATATGATGTCGCCTTGAAGGCAGGCGAGGTCGGGGGGGGGCACGTCGCAGCCCGTCAATGCGAAAAGTCATGGCTTAGCCTGTGCAAGGCACTCGGGACCAACCCGGCCTGTAAGCAAACCTTTCCTGAAGCACCCCCGTCGAGACGCGCAACCCCGATCAGGTCCGGCCGAGTTGCCGGGCTGCGCCCGGCTGCCCGCACCACCCGAACCAAATCGAGGTTTCCCTTCGGTGCGCTTCGCCGGGGCCGCTTCCTAGTCGGGTTTGCAGCCGGGATGGACCCGGAATGCTCGATCAGGAGAAAGACCATGACCAATCTCGTTATCCTCGTTGGCCGCATTGCCCGCGATCCCGAAACCCGCACTACCCAGGGCGGCACCAACATCACCTCGATCTCGGTCGTCACCGACCGTCCCGCCCGCAAGGACGGCAAGACCTACAAGGACGAAAACGGCTACACCGCCAAGGACAGCGAATTCCACCGTGTGACCTGCTTCAACGGTCTCGGCCAGAACGTCGCCAAGTACTGCACCAAGGGCCAGCTCGTGACGGTCGAAGGGCGCATCCACTACACGCAGTGGGAAGATCAGAGCGGCACCAAGCGCTACGGCTGCGAGATCATCGCCGACAAGGTGGACTTCCTCACCAAGGGTCGCACATCGAGCAACGACGGTGCGCCCGACATCGACGAGGACTGAGCGACCGTCCCCTATGAAAAGGCCCCGGTGGCACGCGCCATCGGGGCCTTTTCTTTTGCTTCCCGGCGTGGGCGGCGGGGCGGGGCATCGAGCCCGCGCCCGCCGCCAGAGAGTGTTCAGGCGGGGGAGAGCCGCTTGAGAGCGTCCTCGATCCCGATTGCGAGCGATGCGCGGATAAGCTGCTTAAGCTCTGCCGGTTCGATCGTCTCGGCGCCGCATTCGACGAGAACCTTGCCCAATTCGCCGGCCGCTTCGTCGCGGAGCCTGGCTTCCTGGGCATCGAGTTCGTCGCGCTGCTCGCGCAGCTTTTTGAGCGCGTTTCGTGCGCTCGGTTTGGACCTGGCCATGTGATGTTCCTTTCGCTGGCCGTTGGTCCCCTCCGCAAGCGATAATGGCAGCTCACCCGCATGTAGGTGAACTTCGTGAGGGCAGGGGTGAAGGTCGTGTCGGCGCCCGCGTAGGCCGCGCTGGCGGCGAGGGTTGCGACTGCAAGCGGTACCGCGAAGGTCATGGCTCGCCCGAACTTCGAGGGGCGCTGGTCGATGGCGCCGGAGCGCCGGGAGAGGGTGAAAGACTGCATATGGAGCTCCATCTGGAGGGGTGAACCCAGCGTTCTTTCGTTCGCTGTGTGTTCCACATGCATCTAGGAATTCGATGTAGGAAAGTCGGAACGCCTGTCGAGATGATGCGGCGGACGGATACGGACGCATCGAATGGTTGCTGTCGGCGATAATACACAGAAACAGCGGTTTATCTGGCTATCAGCGTCGACGAATCTCGACAGGAGTGGCGGCGATTGTCGACGACTCGAGCCTAGGGATTGATTCGCCTAGAAACGAGATGTTCCATATCTGTTCTTTTCATTTTCCTACATGGACGGCGCGCGATATGGCTACGACTCAGTTCCTAATCGTTGGAGTTTTTGTCGATGCACCAGCCCGCGCCATTCCGAGGCGATGCCAACGCCAGCCTCGCGCACATTCTCGCCCATGCAATCGAGTCGTCTGACAAGCCCAAGCACCAGATCGCTCGAGAAGTCGGGATCCACCGCGAGACCCTTCTTCGTGTGATGCGCGGCAATCGGCCGATCGGGCTTGATGAGGCCGCCCGGGTATTGGACGTGTGCGGAGCGTTTCCCCGCGCCAGCATGATCCTCGCCTTGGCTGGTCAGGAGGATCTCGCCTGCGAATGGATGCGCAGCGAAATGGGGGAGTTCCTTGAGGACTTCTTCACGGCCTTGCCAGGCCAGCTGGAACGAACGCTTGGGCGACGCGTCGAAGATTTGCGGCCCCGATGGGCGAACGGCACTTCGCAGCTCGTCGCGCGCATGCTCGCCAAGCATATCGACGATTTTGCCAATCGCGACATTTCGATGGCGCTGCCGCGCTGATCCAATTGACCTCGGAGGGGACCGAGAAATTGACCCGACAGGAGCGATCATGAATGCACATCCCCAGTTTTCCGAGGACAGCGCGAGCGCAGATCAAGCATCTCCGCAAGTCCCCCCGCCGCCCCGGCTCTTGCGGCTGCCCGAAGTCATCGACCGTGTCGGCCTGCGTCGGTCAGCTATCTATCAGCGGATGAGCGAAGGGCGCTTTCCCAAATCCCGCTCGCTCGGCCCCAAATGCACGGTGTGGGTTGAGGAGGAAATCGACGCGTGGATCAGATCAATTGCGGACAAGCCGCATCGAGATGCTCGGTAAACTATCCTCAAAGAAATCACCGCGCTAAGTTGCGCGCATGGTTTATCGATACCCGGCAGGCAATCCTCTTCATCCTGAAGCCCTGAAAGAGAAGCAGCGTGCGCTTCGCGACGGCTTTTCTACGCCGTTGACCCTTCGAGTTCATCGTGCACTATCGTGGCTGCGACGGGCCGAAGCAGAACAAGATGACCAGGACGTTCGCTTCATCCTACTGTGGATCGGGTTCAACGCTGCCTACGCCGGTGACGTAGAAGCCTCGGCCAGCAGCTCAGCGCCGGAAGGTGAACGTGGGCTCTTCCAATCGTTTTTCTCGACGCTCGTAAAGTTCGATGGGCGTCACCGTGTCTACGACGCGGTTTGGCAGCGGTTCAGTCAGGAAATCCGCCTCCTTCTGGACAATCGCTATGTCTACCATCCGTTCTGGCAGCATCAGAACGGCGCGCCAGGCTACGAGGACTGGGAACACAAACTCGAGCGCGGTCGCATAGCCATCAATCACGCCTTGCGTGAGCACGACACGGTGCGGATCCTGTCTATCCTGTTCGATCGGCTCTACGTCTTGCGAAACCAGCTGGTGCACGGCGGCGCGACCTGGAACAGCGATGTAAACCGCGACCAGGTGAGGGACGGAGCGTCGCTCCTTGGCTGTCTCCTGCCGATCTTTGTCGATCTGATGATGGACAATCCCCAGCATGAGTGGCCGATGCCCAACTATCCGGTCGTGGATTGAGCCTGCACACTGCAATTGCGGCCGAATTCACTCCGCAGCTTTCAGGAGTAGAATCGGCTCATTCTGCTCCTCTCGCGCAGCCTTCAACCACTCGCGCGGAGTAACGCCGTCGTGCTTAAGTTGGGCAAGCGGCGCCGCGCGGGTAGCGGCGATTGCTTCGCGCTGGCGCCAGCGCTGGGCGATAGGTGCCGCCTCGTCGACAGCAGCGGCGAGGGCGCCCGCCCATTCCAGCGAAGCGCGGTCGATGGAAGATGGAATTCGTGCCATCACCAGATCGACTTTACCTACGGTTCCGGTCAATCCCTCGATCTGGCGAGCATTCTCACTTGCCGCCGAGCTTGCTGCCTCGCTTTCGTTGCAGGCCATGAGACAGGCAACCCGCAGGCCTCCAGCTAGTGCGAGTGCATCGATAATCGGATCCGCCAGATCAAATTCGGGCGGCATGGCGAAGAGCAATTCCCGCGCGCGCCCCTCAAACCTATCCTGATGTGGCCGCGTCGCCTGTGCGACGTCAAGCCAGACCTGGGTAGCGCGCTCCTGGTTCGACATTAGCCAGGCTTCCTCAAACAGCTTGACCTGAGATCGCAATGCCGAGAATTCGCTGGCCAGCTGATCCTGTCGAATGCGCTCCACTGCAGCGAGTATCCGGTCTGTACTTTCTGTAAGCGCAGCCAGAGTTTGCTCGACCCGCGATAGGCGTGCATTCATGATCCCGAACCCGACCAGCGACACACCTATTCCCGTTGCGCTGAGCGCCAAATTGGCAACGCCGAGATTTTTTAGCGTCTGCATGCCACTTGCCAGCGCATCGACCTTACTCTCGACCCTATTAACTCCGCGCCGAATAATCTCATTCTGGACATTCCCGCCGAGCGAGCTTGCCAACTGTGTGCCAGCGACCGCAGCTCCGGCGATCGGGTTGCCTGTCGTCTTGCTCGTTTTGGCGAATGTGCTGCCAGCTCCCGACACAGACTCAAGCAAAGCTCCGGCGGCTCCGGTTTCCTGAAGATATGAATGAATCTTGCCCTTGAGCGGGCCAGCAGCATGGCGGACGACGGAACCTACGATCCTGAGCTTCCCGGCCTTGATCCCCGTTGCTGCATCGAGTGATGCGACGAACAGTCCTCCGACATCGCTCATAGGGCCATGCTCCGCGCCTCGTTGCCTACGCTTTCCACCACTGCGATAAGTTGTCCCATCAGTGGGGGGGGATCGCCTGCTGGAGCCATCCACGCCGTCTCGATCCGTGCCTGTGCGGAACGGCGGAGACGATCATGGAGACCCGCGCCGCTCTGCAATTTCTGACTCGCGGCTTCACTTGCCTCCCCGACCACTGAAAGCGCCCAGCTGCCCCATTCCTTCGCATTCTTCACGAAATCTTGATTGGAGATGGTCTCCATCATTGTGGCTAGTCTGCCCGTGGAGGTTGTAGCGGATCCCTTAGGTGCATCCACTTTGGGTTCACCTTGGATCTCAGGTTCCAGCGATGGCATTTGGAGCATGCTCAGGCTTTCCAGCAGCGCATCTGCGAGCGCGTTGTATCCGGGGGCGATCGTACGTAACTGTTCCGCAGCGCCATCGAACAGATTCTCAAGCTCGCTGACGATCATCTCGCGCATTACAACGTCGACCCTTTCGCGAGTAAAACTGGCAGGATCCCAGAGCGTCTCAACAATACCGGCTTCTGCAAGGCGCTCTTCCACCCCGCGCTTGGCTTCCATTCCAGCACGATTGACGATGTCCCAGATTGCCATGATCAAGTCGTCGCGCCACGACAGGGTAGCCTGGCGTCTTTCCAGCAAATCGAGATCCATCAATTTCCCCTTCTCAAGTGCTAGATTGCGGAAATCTTTGCTGAAGACCAATCGAATTTCGCTGGACGATTGTCGGTGCGACCATTTTTGACGTAGGAGCGATTGATGGGAGCACGGAAGGGATGCCGTGCAATGATAAATGTCGTGAGTGTTTGCTTTCTGGCTGTGCTCCTAGTGCTCACTGTTGGGCTCGTGGCCGCATTGCTGGAGCTCATCGTAAGGGCGGTGTTGACGGTTGGGGTGGCTTTTGCCGTCGCTCTCGCTATCGCAATGTTAACTTCATCCGAGATGGATAGCGGTGTTGGAAATGGCACTGTCGCCTTTGGGCTCGCTCTAATCCCGACTTTCTACTTAATTAGCTGGAGGCGCGCCGCGCAGTCCGCAAGGAAGGTAAGGCAAGCCGGGAATGACTTATCAAGTTGCAAAGATTTCCAGGCAGTAGCCAATCGAGATTCGGCGTTTAAGGCACGCAAGCGACCCAAAGCATCCTTTGCGGACAAGGCGCTCAGCAAAGCGTGGGATGAAGCGATGCGTCTCGCGCCATGCGCACAACTGGGCGCTGCGCGCGAGGCCTGTGCTCAATTCATGTCCGCCAGCGCGAGCGTCAAAGTGCTTGATGTGGAGGTAATCGATTATACCGTCTTCATTCGTCGTCAGGTTCCCGGGGTGGTGCGCGAAACGGTCGAATTGGTCGCGGTCTTGGAACCAGCTGATCGCGAGCGTGCGATTTCAAATTTGATCGGCGATCTTGTCGCCGTTGGTAAAGGCGCTCGCCTTCAACTTGATCGGCTGGCTAAACCACTGCGGGATCAACTTGCAGCGCGCAGGTTGCGCATGGGTGTCGTAACGGGGCCCGTACAAGACATACTACGGCCAGAAGGCTGAATGAGGTCAGCCTGCCCTGAGGCATGCTGTCCGAATTTGCGACAGAAATGGTCATATAATGTGTGGATTGATGTCGAACTGACTTGCTCCTGCCGATCAGGCAGTTAGCAATGGTCCATGATGACCAAGCGCCTCAGTAATCTCGATCGCACATTGAAGCTTGTGCACGCGCTCACGCAGAGCATCGAAGGTCTGACTCTCGACGAAATGGCGGCTTTGCTTGATGTCAACCGGCGAACGGTCGAACGCATGCGCAACGTCATTCTGATTCATTTCGACCTCGAAGAAACGGTTGATGGTCGGATCAAGCGATTTCGGATAAAAGACAGCCCGGGACGAGCCTATGCGAGGCCGAGTTCGTCCGAGGTTGCCGCGCTTCAGTCTGTGGTGGAAGCGGGGCGCCGCGAAGGCACCGCCAACACCGAAGCGCTCGAGAAATTGCTCTCCAAGATCAAGATTGCCTTTGACAGCGCCGAGAGGCGTCGGCTGGACAATGATCTTGACCTGCTCACCCGCCTCCAACGCTCGCGTGTCGCAGCGGGGCCTGCCGTCATTGCCTCGCCCGAAGACCTGACCACGATCCAGTCCGCTATTCTCGCATCCCATTGTGTCGACTTCGATTATCAACCCGACTGGGCGGACGAGCCCTCTTGGCGCAGGGTTGTTCCCTATGGCCTGATCCATGGACCGATCACCTACCTGGTAGGCAAGATGCCTGACCGGGACGATCCGCCTTTCACCTTCCGTCTGGACCGGATGAGCAACGTTCGGGACAGCGGGCTTGTCGGCTGCCCTCCCGAGGATTGGGATCTGGATGCCTGGATGGCCCGCAGCTTCGGCATCTGGCACGAGGCAGGTCACGAGATCGTTCTGAGAGTGCTGGCCCCGGCGGTCGATCGGGCGCGGGCTTGGCGCTTCCATCCACATCAACAGTTTGAAGAAGTTGGCGACGAACTAATTGTTCGTTTCCAATCAGGCGGCTTATTCGAGCTCGCCAATCACTTGTTTGGATGGGCCGGCGAACTGGTGATTGAAGGCCCTGACGCACTCAAGGACATGATGGAAAAGCGCCTAGCTGACGCGCAGACAATGCTGCGACCAGATTTGTCGTAATTCACTGGCAAGGGTGTGGAATGGCGGCGTAGGGCGACTTTTGAGGGGGTAATTTTGAATGTTTGAGAACTGCCATCTTCGGATCGGCGAAGCGCCCTTTACGAGCTGCATGCCCCTCAGTGCGCAGCTTCTGGGGAGCCTCTATGCCTTGCCTCAGTCCACCGAGAAGCCGTTGCGCGAGGCCCTTGATCCCTTGGGTGACAGCGTCCCTTGGGCGGAAAGCTTCGCGGTAGCACCTGAGCAGACGACCGGTGCCGTGGGGGCGATGCTCCGCCACATCATGATGGCAACGCGTGATCTCGAACCGACATCGGTTATGATTGAAGCGCTACCGGGCGAGGGCAGGGCGCGCCTTCATTTGGATGCCCTGCGCAATCTGTGGATCGGAAGCGATGCCCTCGTTCCGTCCGATCTTGCGACGCTCAAGGCGTTCCTTGCTTGTGAGGCAAGCGACGCTCTTCAGCAGTTCCAGGTCGTCTGGGATCGAGACTGTGGTCACCTGACCCCGCTGGAGCGTGCGGTCCTCGAACACATCGAAAATCACCATGGCAGGCTGAGCGAAGACGATGATGATGTTGTGCGTCTGATTTCCGACCGGAAACTGGCGCGCGCGCCCGCACCAACTCTGGCCGGCCATGTACAACGCCATCTTTTGGATCCCGATGTCCCGGCCATGCCGCCCGACGACAGCCTGGCCATACTTTCGGTCCGGGACTCTCTGACCGAATGCGAAGCCGCGGCGGCCATCGTGCAGCGATGGCTGGCTGATGATGCAAGTCTCCCAGCCAGCGACGTCGGCATCGTCGTCCCGCAGGGTGCCGAATATGGTCACTATCTGGCAGAGGCCTTTGCGCATGCGGGTCTGGTTGCATCGTCGCTTCCTGGCGTAGGCGAGCGGAGGAATATTGGCGGCGAGGCTCTTCTGCATTTCCTTCAATGCCGACGCCGACCAGCTCCCGCCATGGCGCTCGCATCGCTTTACTGTTCACCCGTCTTGTGCTGGCCCGAAGAAGTAGGAACGGCCTTGGCGGCAGCCGTTATGGGTGGCGACTTTCAGCCAAGAGAGGCTCGTGACTTTGCAGGCAGGCAGGCATCTCTCTTCGCCCTGATCCGCTCGGCATCGCCTTCGACCAACGGGCAACTCAAGGAACAGATTCGATCTTTCCAGAGGCTGCTCAGCGACAACGAGGCACTCGCTGAGGATGTCGCTGAAACGAAGCAACAGGCATCGCGTCTGATCGCAGCCCTTGGCAATGCCAACGACGCGGCAGAAGCGGAACTGGAGAAATCTATCCAGATGGCAGCGGCCTACCAGGCTGCGCCACCCGCGAGAGGGGCTTACTTCCTCGGTGGCATCTCGGTGATGATGGCTCACGAAACACCCAAGCGGTCGTTTCGCAAGCTTCTCGTCCTGGGTTTCAATGACGGCGCCTATCCATCACCGCCCGCGGGCAATCCGTTTTTCCTCGACAGCGAAGTTGCATCGATTGCCGAAGATTGCGGCATCCAGCTGCCATCGCAGGCGCAGCAACTCACTGCCGCGCTGGAGCTCTTCACCCGCCAGATCGGTGCAGCGAGCGAGCAGATTATCCTCATCCTGTCAGAGCGTGATCGCAGCGGCAGTTCGCTTTCGGTGTCGTCGAGCCTGCCGCTGATCTCGCGGCTTGTGGAAGGGATCAAGGATCCGGAGGATCTGATCGTGCCACTGAGTCATAGTGAAGGGACGATCTGGGACAGGCTGGTCGCGTGGAAGCCCAGACCAGTGATCGAACCGGCGCTGATGCCGGAGGTGCCGCCTCATTATGCGTTCGACTTCAATCTTCTGGGGCTGCGCCAGAAAGAAGACGGCAGTGCGCGAGCGCAGAGCCCGAGCCGGCTCGAAAAGCTGCTGGTCAGCCCTTTAGCGTGGCTCCTCGCTGAGCTGGGCGCCGAACATGTTTCCTGGCAGCCCGAGGCGCTTGACGTCATGCTTCGCGGATCCCTGGCGCACGAGGTTTTCGAGCGCCTGTTTGTGCCGGGCAAGGCGCATCCGTCCAACGAGGAGATCGAAACCAAGGTCCCCGACCTACTGCTCGATCGCATTCGCGCACTGGCGCCGTTTCTCCAGACATCGGCATGGGCGGTTGAACGCAACACGCTTGAGGCAGAAATCACCAAGTCCGCGAAGCACTGGTCGCTCGTCCTCAAATCTCTGGACGCCGAGATCGTGGGCAATGAGTTCTGGCTGTCGGGAGAGCTGTTCGGTCATCCGGTGCACGGCAAGGCCGATTGCTTGTTGCGGCTTCCCGATGGGCAGCCGATCGTCGTGGATTACAAGAAGAGCAGTTCCGGCACTCGGCGCCAGCGCCTCCAGAAGGGATGGGATCTACAGGTCGATCTCTACCGGCGCATGAGCGTTAGGTTCGACGAGCGCAGCAACGACGGCGTTGCTCGCATTGCCGAGGTATTGAGCGGGTGGTCGGAGCTCCCGGCAGTCGCCTATCACACGCTCAACGACGGGAATGTCCTGCTCAATGGGATCGATGAGTTCGATAGCGCTGAGGTCGAACTTGTTGCGGGCGATATTGCCGAGCATGCGCTGGCGCTCATTTCTGCGCGGTTCGATGCTCTGAAGGCGGGCCGCCTCGATACCAACACTACAGCCGACGAGAAGTTCTTCCAGCGCTCCGCCGCGCTCGGCACCTATGCGCTGGAAGACAGTCCGTTGATCACCGCTTTCATGCGCGATGACATCAACCCCTCGGTGGCGCTTACGGACAATGAAGATGACTGAGCTTTCGATCGTTCCAGCCGGTGCAGGGGCTGGCAAGACCCATCACATCCAGGAAACCCTCACTCAGTGGGTACGCGACGGCAAAGTTCGGCCAGAGCGGATCCTGGCCGTCACTTTCACGGAGGCCGCGGCTGGGGAACTTCGTCAAAGGATACGTGGAGCACTGATTGCTGACGGCAATCTGCAAGCGGCTTTGGCCGTTGAACGAGCCTATGTTTCTACGATCCATGGCCTTGGACGCCGACTGCTGATTGAACATGCCTTTGCGGCAGGCTCTTCGCCGCAGCAACGTCTCATCGCCGAGGACGAGCAGGACCTGCTCATCCGCCGTTCGATCGAGGAAAACCAGGCGCTAAGCGAGCTTTCCCGTAACCTCGGGGCCTATGGCTACCGGGGTAGCTTCACCTCGGACGACACGGCGGAAGACAGCTTCCGCAAGACGTTGCTCGGCGTGATTGCACTCCTGCGAACGCTTGGGTCGCGGGGAAGCGACCCGGCGATGGCCGAATTCGTCGAGTCCTCGATCAGGCAAGGATATCGCCAACCGGTCGGGGTGCCAGAGACCTTGGCGGCAGGCTTGAAAAAGGCCGTCGACGCACTGCTTCTCGCCTTTCCGCGATCGCTGGCGGTCGACGCTGGAAGTGCCGCGGCCAAGACGGCGTTTCGGGATAATTTCCGCGCCTTGAAGCAAGCCGAACAACTCCTCTCGACCGGCGGGAAGGACTGGAAGCTCTGGCAGCGGCTGCGTGATCTCCGCCAGTCCAAGCGCGGTAGTCCGACGCCTGATGGTTACGATGACCTGGCCGCCGCAGTCATGGCGGCGGCCGACACACTGGTCTATCATCCGGGTCCGCTCGAAGATGCGGTTTCTCATGCGCGCGCACTCGTGGAAGGCGCCCAATCGGCCATGACCGACTATGAGACCCGCAAGCGGGAACTCGGCGTGATCGATTTCAGCGACATGGTCACCAACGCCGCGCGGATCCTCGATGACAAGCCCGGCGTGCTTGCCGCGATCATGGACGAGGTAGACTGCGTCATTGTCGACGAGTTCCAGGACACCAACCCGATCCAGTTCACGTTCCTGTGGGCCCTGGCGCGGCAAGCGAAGCGCTCGCTCGTCGTCGGAGATACCAAGCAGGCCATCATGGGCTTTCAAGGTGCGGACCCACGGCTGACCGTCGCGCTTACGAAGCAATTTGAAACCAGCCCGCTCAACCGGAACTGGCGTTCCGATCCGCGGATCATGGATTTCGTCAACGCGCTCGGCCCCTGCCTTTTCGGCGATGACTACACTTCGCTCACCGCGCAGAACCCCACCGGACATGACACCGCGCTTGAGATCATAGAACTGGCTAACAAGCGCGGCGCGCGCTCGGGCGGGAAGCCTCAGCATTTCGTCGCGGATCGCCTTCTCTCCCTGCTGTCCGACGATCATGTGACTATCATCGACAGGCATACGAAGATTTTGCGGCCGTTGGAGCCCAGAGACATCGCGGTCCTGTGCCCCACCCATAGCCATTGCGCGAGCTATGCCAGCGCACTGCGGTCCCTCGGCCTGCCGGTTCGCGTGGCTGAAGGTGGCTGGTGGCAGAGCAAGATCGTCCAGGCCGCGTGCTTTGCCCTGCGGTTCGCCGTCGATCCTGCGGACAGCCATGCCGCGATTTGTACGGCGACGCTTGGTCCTGGGGCGACAGCGCTTCCGGACGCGATCAGGGCGCTTGCCGAGCAAGGCCGCATCGACACGCCTGAATTGACTGCGCTGCAGAGACTTTGGCCAGACTCGCTTGCGACACCGGTTGATCGTCTGGTTCACCAAGTCATCGAAGTCGCGGGGCTTCGCGACTGGTGCGACAGGCTCGATGACCCAGCCCAGATGAGAGCAGACCTGCTCCGGTTCGAAGCGGAAGCCGCAGCATTCATGGATGCTCACCGCGACATGCGCGAAGCGTCCGGCTATTATGGGCAGAGCGCTAACGTCTTTCTCGGCTGGCTTGAGAACAAGGTCGGTCTCAAAGGCGAAGATCTGCGGCCTAACCCTTCAGGCAGTGAAGCCGACGGCGTCGAGATCGTCACCTGGCACGCATCCAAGGGACGTGAATGGCCAATCGTCGTTGTCTGCGGGCTCGACCACAAGCTCGACCCCCGTGCCGGGACCTTCAGCACGAAGTTTCCGGGGTTCGACGATCTCGATCATGTGATCGAGGAAGCAACGCTCGCCTATGCTCCGGAATTCGCCGCCCCTGAAGCGACCGATCGCTTTCTTCATGAACTCCATCCGGAGTCCGAAGAAACAGCGAGGCGGTTGCTTTACGTGGCCCTGACCCGTGCGCGGGATCGCCTGATAATCGAATGGCCGCAGGACGATGAGAAGGTTGATCCGCCTCTGCCGATCACTGCCCGCCGCCTTCTGAATGACGCCTGCGGCATCAGATTTCAGGGTAACCAGATCAGCGTCGGCGCCGAAGAATTTCCTGCGCGCATGACGATCTGCAGCAAGGAGTTGCCGGCTTCGTTCGAGGCTGAGAACAAGGTTCATCTCGACGCGTCCGACCGCGAGCTGCGATTTGCCCTGGAGCGGCGCCCGATCGACGCCATGGCATCTGTGGTAAGCCCCTCGCAGGCAACTGAAACGTCACGGCCGCTTCCTTCTCAGATCGAGACGCGTGCGATCGCACCAGGTGTCATGCTTGCCGGACCCGACCTCGTGCAGGCGACCGATAGGGGCACGGCGATCCACGAAGCGCTGCGCATTCTCCTCTGCCGTCCTGATCTATCCCATAAGGTTCACGAGCATTGCCGCATTCTCGATGCCGAAGTGGAATTTCTTGTGCAGCAGGCAGAGGCTCTGCGTCAGGCTCTCGCCGACCTTGGCTATACGCAACTGCATGTCGAGCAACCGATCGACATTCCTCTTTCAGATGGTGGGAGCCAAAGCATCATCCTGGATCTCATCGCTGAAGGTCCCAGCGGCTTCATGATCGTGGATCACAAGAGCGGGGCGGTCTCAAATCCTGCGCTGCGCTTTGAACGCTACTGGCCGCAACTGGCAGCCTATGTTGATGCAGTTGGGGCAATGGGTGGCAAGTCCGTTGATGGCGTCGCCGTTTTCTGGACAGAGACCGGCGAACTGACGCTGGGCAGAGGGATCTGAGGGGCACTAGCACTTGGCGCTAAGAATGAGTTCAGCAATTGGCTGGGTCGATTTTGACGAGACAGAACGCGATCGTGCGCAGCGGTTGATGGACCTGTTCCGTGAGCAGGATAGCCGCGACGAGCTTGGGCTTGGCGCGATCAGGGATTCCATAGCCGATCATCTTTTTCCAGGAACGAGCACCATTCACACGCGGCTGCGGTACATGCTGTTCATTCCGTGGATATTCGACTCCCTGCCGTCTCATCTCAGTCCGCGAGACATTGCAGCCAAAGCACGTCAGAAGGAAATCGAACTTGGGCAGGCGCTGATGTCTGGCGCGCCTGGCGCCGTTGGCATCATTGGCAAGGACGCTGGCGAGAAGCTCAAGCGCCTGCCGAGCAGTATCTATTGGTCGGGACTGGAAAGCTGGGGCATCCGGCAATTTCCTGGTTCGATTGATGCCTATTTTGCCGCCTTGCCGCACTGGCCCAAGGATACTGGTAAGGATCACGTCGAAGACGACATGAGCGGGGCACAGCGGCATCGACATCTGTGGCACGACCGCATGCCTCAGCCACCGAAGGGATGGCCTGACACCGTCGATTTCGATCTGGAACCGGACGAGGCGAGTTTTCTTGTCGATCGCCTTGTCGATCGCCATCCCCACAGCCTCTTGACCTATTTGGCAAGTCGGAGCGATCGGGCACAGGCAGATGCAATATGGCTGCATCCGCATATGGCGGATTTTCCCGCCCCGGCACGAGTGCTGGTTGAACATGCCAGGATATTCTCGGGCGTCATGCATGGCGCCGCGCTGCTCTACAATCTGCTGTTGAGTGAGCTGCGGGAAAACGAGGACTGGATCGAGCGCTACCAGACCGCACTCACCGAATGGAGCGACGAACTCGATACCAAGGAATTGGCATCCTGGTCGCTGGACGATTTCTGGCACGAGACACGTCATACCGGACATTCGGTCCTCGAACCGGCCAAGCGGTTTGTCACCGAATGGGTGGCCTTGGTGCGGAAGGAGGGAGGATTAGGCCGCAATCGTGACGCAGCAAGCGCGCTCGTCATGACGCGTGAGAGGAGGCTCAAGAAGGGGCAATCCCGGTTTGCAAACAAGAGTGCGCGGGACCGTTGGCAAGGAGCATCCGGAACTGGAAGGCTTCAGTTTCGCTGGTCAATCGCACAGAGCCATCTGAAGGATCTCAAGCGTTGAACAGGGCGACGCTCGATCCCGAAAACCGGCTTCTCTACGGCGATAGCCTTCAGGCTCCCCCCGGGTATCGCTTCGATGCCGGCGTGGCGACGACATTCTCACTCGATTTTGAGACGGCGCTAGCCGTGCCGGTCAGCCTGGCATTGTTTGCCGCCGACAATAGAGAGGAAATTCTGCAGCATCCTATTGCTCTGCTCGAGGGAGCAGAACGGATTTCGGGGCGCTTGGCCGTCTTCGCCGAGGCAGGTCAAATCCATGCGGGGCTTGCCCAACAATCTCGACTTTGCTCGTTGCTTGAGAAGGTTATCGTCGAAGTCCAAGCGCCAGGAGAGGGTAGCTTCCATCCGAAAATCTGGGCGCTGCGGTTCAAGCCATTGGACGAAGAGGGCGATGATGTTCTCAGGGTGCTCGTATTGTCACGCAATCTTACGCGCGACAGGTCATGGGACATAGCCGTGCGTCTCGACGGACGCCGCACTCGCCAGCCTAAGGCCCAGAACCGTCCGTTGTACGCGTTGCTCTCCGCGCTCCCAGATCTCGCGGTCAGCCCGGTCCCGGATGAGCAGCGGGCGCTCACTTCGGAACTCGCCGAAGACATGCGCTACGCCGAGTGGTCATTGCCCGATGCCTGTGAAAAATTTGAGTTCGCAGTCAACGGGCTGGGAGGACGGCCTTGGCAGCCGCCGGAATGCACGCGCATCGGTGTGGTCTCGCCATTTTGCGACGATGACGCGTTATCGATGTTGGCTGGAAAGGCGCGCCGCTCCGCCGAAATCTTGATAAGCAGGCCCGATCAGCTTGCCTGCATAGCTGCCGAAACACTCGACGATTTCGCACATGTCGCGGTTCTGGATGAAATGGCCGAGCGTGAAGATGGCGAGGAAGCTATTTCGGGAGCTTTGGAAGGGCTCCACGCCAAGATAATTGTCGCTGAGCACAGCTGGGATACCCGTCTGACCTTAGGCTCCGGCAATGCGACTAAACCCGCGTTCATCTCAGGGCGAAATGTCGAGTTCTTCATCACGTTCACGGGTAAGACGTCAAAGCTGGGGTCGATCGAGGCCATTCTCGGCGAGAACGGGTTCGGGCGTCTCACTCGTGCTTACGTTCCAGGAGAATTGGCTGCTGCTGACGCCTCCGAGCGTGCTGCTGAAAGGGTGCTCCTTGATGCCCGGCGGGCACTTGCCCGCGGATGCCTCAGCATCCGTTGTGAAGCAGACGTGACCGAGGGCCCAGGCAATTGGCGCATGTGGCTAATTCCGCCTGCTGGAGGCATTGCACTTGCGAACATCAACCGAGTGCGGGTTTGGCCGATAACCCGAGGGGAAGGGCACTCCAGGGATGCCCAGGCATCACTGGAAGCCGGTGAGGCTTTGGACTTGGGTGTGGTTGCGCTCGCCGATGTCACACGTTTTCTGGCGATTGAAATGAAGGAACGGGCAACCGGTCAAAGCGTCCTTTTTAGCACCGGCTTGCCGATTGAGGGCCTACCGGCCGAGCGCGACGCAGCGATTATGCGATCGGTGATCAATGATCGCAAAACATTCCTGCGCTATTTGAGGCTCTTGCTCACCGCACTCGGTGATCCGTTTGCGGCGGCATTAGCTGCCGATGGAAGCGGCAGTGGGGCAGGGTGGGCCATGGCCGTGGCCGACGATGAGCCGTTACTCGAGGAACTCGTCCGGGCCCTTTGCGCCAAGGATGGGCGCCTGGATGCGGTCGATCGTCTGATGACCAGGCTAACAGAGGCAAATACGGAAGGCGCAGACCCAATACCCGAAGAGTTTCGGGTTCTCTGGCAGACATTCCGCGCCGTACTGGAGGAGTCCGGCAATGGAGAATGAGCCGTTCGACGCGGGCGCCGCACTCGCTCAACTCAAGCGCTTTCAGCGTCGCACGGTAGAGTATGTGTTCGACCGTTTGCATGGCGCTGATCCCGTGCGTCAGTTCCTGGTCGCAGACGAAGTGGGTCTGGGCAAAACCATGGTTGCCCGCGGGGTGATCGCCAAGACCATCGAAGCGTTGTGGAATCGATCAAAGCGGATCGACATTCTTTACATCTGCTCCAATCAGGCCATCGCCGCGCAAAATCTCAATCGTCTCAATGTATTGGGAAAGCGTGCGATGGCCTTGCCCACTCGCATGACCTTGGTGCCATTGCAGCTTCGCGGCGAACAAGATCTGTCTGCGAACAAGGTCAATTTCATCAGCCTCACGCCTGGAACCACGTTCAATCTTCGATCTACCACCGGGGTCGTTGAAGAACGGGCGCTCTTGCATCGCCTGCTTGAAGCCATGGGCTTTTCGTTCACGCCGCTCAGAAACGCGCTGCAAGTGGACGCCGGGAATGGACGCTGGGATGCGTGCGTCGGTAGCATGTCACTTGAGGGTATTGATCCGACGATAGTTTCGAACTTCCACGACGCAGTCCGTCAAGATGCATCGCTGTTGTCGGCAATCGACGAAATGATCTCGCTGTTCCCGCGCCGCCAGCCAACATACCCTGACGAGAAGCGTTGGAAACGAAACGAGGTAATCGGGGCGCTACGGAGCAAGCTATCGCACGCTTGCGTCAGTGCGCTTAAGCCAGATCTTATCATCCTCGACGAATTCCAACGTTTTCGGGAATTGCTGCGCGGTGAGGGGGAGCCGGCCGAGCTCGCAAGGGCCCTGTTTGACTATTCTGACGATACAGCCAGCGCACGCACCCTTCTACTCTCCGCAACTCCCTACAAGATGCTCACGCTCTCGGGCGATGAGCCTGATGACGGCGATCATTACGAGGACTTCCTTGAAACAATCGAGTTCCTCTACGGGCGCGATAAGGGGGCGACCATCAAGGTCGAACTTGACCGCGAAATGCGCCGCTTTCGTAAGCTACTCCAGCAACTGCCGACAAGCGCGACCGACGCCAAGCGCGCGCGCAACAAGGTTCAGCGTACACTGAAGCGCGTTATGGCGCGCACCGAGCGCGTTGGCAGTACTGCTGAACGAGATTCGATGCTGGCTGAGCCATCGATCAACGTGCCGCTCGCACCTGCCGATCTTCATCAGGCCGAAGCGTTTGCCCGCGTCGCGCGAGCCGTCGATGCGCGCGAAATCATCGAGTATTGGAAGTCCGCACCTTACCTCCTGAATTTTATGCGTGATTACACGCTAAAGCATCGCCTGAAGGATAAAGCCGCAAATTCGAACCCGGCCCTGATATCAGCGTTGAGCGATGCGCAGGCGCTGGGCATCAGTCGCGAACAGGTCGAAGCTTATCAGCCGATTGATCCGGCTAATGGGCGCCTTCGAGCATTGATGGCTGATTTGTTTGATTCAGGGCTCCATCAGCACCTCTGGCTTCCCCCGGCGGTAACATATTATGGCCCGGCATCTGAGGGCACACCGGCTACGAAAGCGCTTGTCTTTTCTGCATGGCAGATGGTGCCCGATGCGCTTGCCGCACTGCTTTCCTACGAAGCCGAACGGCGGATGGGGGCAGCGTCGGTGGTTCGGTCCTACTCGGAAGCCACGCGCCGCCGTCCGCTTCAGTTCAAGCTGGTAGATGGTCGCCCGGCTGCGATGCGCGCGCTGCACCTGATCTATCCGTCACCAACACTGGCCAGAATCTGTGATCCGTTAAGCGTCTTTTCTGGCGCTCCGGAACAATTGTCGGTTGAAGAAATGCGCGCAGCGATTGCGGATCGTATTCGTACTGCCCTGGGGCACCTGTTCGCCAAGGAAAATGGCGAAGAAGCAGCTGGCAGGGATGCAGAATGGTCCACACCGGCAACGATCGACGTATTGTTGAAGACCAAATCTTCCGGGTGGCTGCAGTATCTCGGTTACAGATGGACGATCCAGGAGGAAGGCTTTCGAGAGCACATCGCCGAGTTGCGGAGGACTGCAACCGAGGCATCGCTCGGGGAGCTCGACAACGACACGCTGGATCTACTGGTCGATGTAGCCTTGGGAAGTCCGGCTGTCTGTGCATTGCGCGCGCTCCATCGCATTGCGCCAGGACTGGCGTGGGATGATCCGCATTTGATGGACGCCGCGGCATCAATCGCTTGGGGTTTTCGGGCGCTCTTCAATCAGCACGACGCCGTTGCTCTCCTACGGCAAGAGCGCGATGACCATTACTGGCGCAGCGCATTGACGCATGGTGTCGAGCACAACCTCCAGTCAGTGCTCGACGAGTACGCCCATTATCTTGTCGAAGGCGAGGGTTTGGCCGGGAGCTCCGAGCGTGAACGTGTCGCCGGCGTGGCCGCGGCCATGACCCACGCCTTGTCAGTCCGCCCCTCCCAGATTGATGTCGATGATGTGGGAGTTGAGGACGGCAAGGTCGTCTTTCATCCGTCCATCAGGATGCGCGGTCGCTTCGCTATGCGATTAGCTGAATACAAGGACGAGGAAGGCGGAACCGTGCGGCTCGGAAGCGTGCGAGATGCGTTCAATTCGCCTTTCAGACCATTTGTGCTGGCCACGACATCGATCGGTCAGGAAGGCTTGGATTTTCACCCCTATTGCTATCGAGTCTATCATTGGAATCTCCCAGGGAACCCGGTCGATCTTGAGCAAAGGGAAGGGCGTGTTCACCGGTTCAAAGGACATGCGGTCCGGCATAATGTTGCCAGAGCTCATGCCGATGCAATCCGCACGTCTACAAAGCCACCGGCAGACCCATGGGAGGCGATGTTCAACGCGGCCAAACGCGCTACCACGAGCAAATCCGAACTTGTTCCGTACTGGGTTTTTGATGGTCCGGTAAAGGTCGAGCGCCGCGTACCAATGCTACCCATGAGTCGAGAAAACACGCGGCTACGTTGGCTCAAACGCAGCCTGACACTCTATCGGCTGGCATTTGGGCAGCCGCGGCAAGACGACCTGCTGGCCTATCTTGACCGTCTCGTTGACGAGGGCGTCGACGTGGCTGCTCTCGAAGAATTGCAGATCAAGCTCGAACCGTGATTGGTTCGGTTTGTTAGAGTGTCAATTTCTCAGGCGGGGCCAAGCCGGATCGGGGGAACCTCGACTAGCAAGTACGGGAGCGCGGAGCTGCACTCTGACCAGCCAAACGCATAATTCCCAGCGAGGGTAATCGGTGGCCCATACGCGCCGGTCTTGTAGGTAAGGGCGGTTCCTCCTGCATACTCTCGCCCATGGCGAAAATCGAAATCGCTCGTGTCGCTGGAGTAGCTTGTCTGGTCGACATAATGTCGATGATCGGTCGCCACCAACATGAACCCTAGATCCGCGACATCTGCGCACTGCTCTAGCCTGGCGATGTCCTTGAACACGTCGTAGCGATTGTTTGGTTCGCGGTGATTTTCCCGTTTGAAAAACTTGAGCTCGATTGCACAACGCCATTCGCGGCCATCACCGTCTGTAAGTCGAAACCAAACGTCGATCCGCCCTCGCTTGCCGCCATTGCTCCGCAGCGGCTTTTCTAGTTCGACAGAAAATGTCTCCCGCTCGCTGATAATCTCGAGATCGGCGGCCGACGAAATTATGCGTCCGAGGTGTAGCTGAAGAGTTGCCTCGCTTTCGCATCGTACTCGTCCCCCACTGATCTGGCGAAAAAGCGTGGGCACAGCGAGGTGCACGATATTGCGCAGACGACTTAGTGACATCTCATCCTGACTATAACAGTTGGCAAATGCTGGCCGAGAGCCTGATAACCTACTGCAAGAGTGGATGGAACGCGTCTAGCGCGCCTCCCAACCACTTTGGCAAACGGCGGCCGTCTACTACGACCGCTTTTGACGCATAATGACGATAGGCCGATCCTATGAGAAAGCCCGATTCTGTATCTAAGCTCGCTGACTTTGGTCGCGTTCGGCTGTCGAAGTCGTTCTTCATGCGGGATTTCCTATTCTCCGACATTGCAGCCGTTCACGGGCTAAACAATGTACCTGATGATCCTGACCTGGCTATCGCGGCAGGAAGCAGGCTCTGTGAAGAACTGCTTGAACCCTTGCAGGATCGGTTCGGCCGCATCGCTGTCCGATCTGCTTTTCGCTCGTGCGAAGTCAACGGGCTGGGCAATGAGATGCAAGTAGCAGGAAAAGGCGGATATAACTGCGCTTCGAACGATGCCAATTTCGCTGGCCACATTTGGGATCGTCGGGATTCGGCGGGGCGAATGGGGGCAACGGCGTGCGTCGTAGTTCCGGCGTTCTGGGATGCATTTCAGAATGAAGGTGATTGGCGAAAGCTTGCCTGGTGGATCCACGACCATTTGCCCTATTCAAGCCTCTATTTTTTTCCGAAGTTTTGGGCGGTGAACATAGCTTGGCGGGAGGAGCCGGAACGTCGGATCGACAGTTACACCAATCCCAAGGGCTGTTTAACCAAGGCTGGGATGCCGAATAATTCAGGATCGCACGAGCAGGACTGGGCTGGCATTGAAGCAGCAATGGTCAGCGGGCTCGCGTGATGAATGACTGGGCAGCAAAATGTCAGATCAACTGATTACCGCCGTCGAGATGGCGAATGCCAACGGTGTAGATCCAAAGCGGTTTCGCGCTGCCCTTCGAGCTGCGGGACTCGGTTGGCATTCGCACAATGGCCGCTGGGAGGTCATGCGCGGGAGCAGTCAACACGCAGACATGGAAAATGTCATGGCGAGGTTATGCGGAGAGCCTTCAAACTTTCGGTCGGTCAAGAAGGCCTTTGACGCGAAGCCAAGGGTGTCTGTCCGCGACGAGCAATATGTTCTCGACCTTTGCGATGAGTTTCTCGGGATGAAGGCCGTGCGTCAGCATTGCTTTCCGTTTCTTACCGGAGATCCCGATCTGCGCGGGAACCGAAGGCCTTTACCGGTCGATGGCTTTTATCCGGAACTAAGGCTTGTCGTCGAATATCACGAGCGTCAGCACAAAGAACGTGTCGGCTTTTTCGATGACAAGCCGACTGTCTCTGGAGTTCCCCGCGGAGAGCAGCGCCGACGTTATGACGCGCGCCGCCGCGAATTGTTGCCGCTGAACGGCATCACACTCATAGTCCTTGGGGTCGATGAATTTGCCCACGATAGAGCCAAGCGCTTGCTTAGGATTTCGTCCGACAAGGTCATCGTCAGGAGGCGCTTGCAGGAATTCCAGACAAAGTCATCATCGGGTTGAATTTTATCTTTTGATAAAGCTGATTTAGGGCAATGTCTGAAAATGGCTACTGAACAGCGCACCCCTAGACTTGCCGTATTGATTGATGCGGATAACGCTTCCTCGCGGATCGCACCCCGTCTCTTTGAGGAGATAGCGAAGATCGGTGAAGCAAGCGTTCGGCGCATATACGGGGATTTCTCCGGAACCAGACTGAAATCCTGGGCAGAGGTGCTCGCAACTCATGCGATCAAGGCGCACCAAAGCTTTGCATACACAAGCGGGAAGAATGCCTCGGATATCGCCTTGGTCATTGACGCCATGGACCTGTTGCACACAGGTCGGTTTGACGCCTTTTGTCTCATATCTTCAGATAGTGACTTTACGGGCTTGGCATCACGCATCCGGGAACAGGGCATCGATGTCTACGGGTTTGGCGAGCAGAAAACGCCAGAAAGCTTTCGACAAGCATGTCGTCGCTTCATCTACACTGAAAATCTGCTGCCCGAGGTGCCAGCGTTAGATGAGCCAGAGCGTCAGGATGCCCGTCCAGCCAACGTTAAGAAGCCACCGACGGCTGCGATGTCTTTGATCCGAACCGCTATTTTGCAGTTGGATGATGAAGGCGGTTGGGTGCCTTTAGGTCGGGTTGGGCAGCGGCTTGCTGCGCTTGCCTCCGACTTTGATCCCAGAACATATGGTCAGGGCAAGTTGAGCGACTTGGTTGAAACTGCAGGGGGCTTCGAATCGCGAAGAACTGAAACCGGCCATCTACAAGTTCGTGTCTGTCCCTCTGGGCAGGTAAGCAAAGCGAAATCCAAGAGGGCAAAGCCTGCATGAAAGCCTTGGCTCTGCTCTACGCCTGTTTGACCTAGCCCTGCGGGGCTGCGCCTTGAAGCTGGAGTATCACTATTGGCTCGTCTGACTAAAGCGCATCTGCGCTATCTCGAGCATCACGGGATTGACGTCGACGAAACTTTTGATGCCTCGGGTTTGAAGCGCGCTGAATATCGACCTCGGATGAAGGCTGAGGGGAAGTTCGTGGCTTACGGTGTGACTAAATGTCACAACGGGCATTCATTGCGCAATCGATACGGGACATGCATCGAATGTTTTCCGGCATCGATCGCCTTTGCTCGTCGCAGCGAAATGTCGGGCTACCTCTATCTCGCTAAGTCAGCGGATTTGGGTCTGATCAAGGTCGGCTTCTCTGGGGATGATCCGGATAATCGAATCTACATCGCGAATCTCGAAGGATACGGCGGAGCGTGGGACTGGCAGATTTGCCTGACTGTCTGGGCAGATCATGCCGGGGCGAAGGAGATAGCTGTCCATCAATCGCTAGCCGACTTTCGCGCTGAAAGGGCCTGGATACGAAATGGAGCGGGCATCGTTTCGAGGGAGATGTTCGACTGTGAA
Source organism: Novosphingobium hassiacum (assembly GCF_014196055.1). Taxonomy (GTDB): domain Bacteria; phylum Pseudomonadota; class Alphaproteobacteria; order Sphingomonadales; family Sphingomonadaceae; genus Novosphingobium; species Novosphingobium hassiacum. The sequence continues at coordinate 11,492 of NZ_JACICY010000020.1, read as the reverse complement.
CTGGCGGCAGGCATCGACGCCTTGATGTCGCAACTCACAGCCAGAGAAGTGCAGTTGATCGAGTATCGGTAAGTGATCGTGAGCTTGCGATACATCAATGCTCTGTCTGGGGATAGTTAGAGTTGGATCGAATTCAGTCTTACAGCTGGCTGCAGGTTTTGATCATGCGACCAATTTTGACGCATTTTCAGGCTAGTACGAGATCATGAGTGAATTATTCCTATCGGGTGTCCCTGAGAACCTCGTGCGCCAAGCGTTAGACAGGGCAGGTGGTAACGAACTGGCTTCGGGCAAATTCGCAAGCCCTGAAAGTAGCGCCGCTTTGGCCGTTAATGGGTTCGGCTGGTTCATCGAAAGGCCAGCCTTACTCCCACCTTTTCCAAACCTTGATGATATCGAATGGTCGCCCATGTCGGTCGAGATTGAACGACAGATGCGCTTTCCCTGGAATGGCGGTCGTCACCCCTGGCTTGATGCTGCTGTTGTCACCGAGAGTTGCCTCATCGGCGTAGAATCCAAGCGTTTCGAACCATTTCGCGACACGAAACATGTTGTCCTCTCCAATGCGTACGACCGCGATGTGTGGGGAGAAGCAATGGATCCGTGGTGCGCTATGCGTGATCGCTTGAGATCGGAGCCGTCACATTTCCGTTATCTCGATGCTGCCCAGCTCGTGAAGCATGCATTCGGGCTGGTAACTGAAGCCGGGCGGATCAGCCGCGCGCCGGTCTTGTTCTATCTTTTTGCCGAGCCTTCGCGGGTGTCAGCCTCCGCGCGTTCGGAGCACCGGGCGGAAATAGAAGCCTTCTCCGTTGCGGTAAGCGGCGCCCGTGTCCGATTTGCTGCGGCTAGCTGGTCAGAATGGCTGATGCGGTTCGCATCGCCTGCCAAAACTCCTGCGGTTGCTGCGCATGCGGAGGCATTGCGAAGGAAGTTCGAGCCATAGGTGGACGCACAGATTATTCCGGCTTGGTTTGGGGTTTGGCTCGAGGCCTACGCATTCCCGGGTGTTGCTTGATGCGCAAGACGCTCAGATGCGGCCAATTTTGTCGTACGTAGGAATTAGTCAGGCACGATGAGTAGAAACATTCGGACCAGCTTAACCGACCCTATCCAGATCCCGACGCTGTCAGTAGCGACCGGGCGAATTGGAGTATCGTTCTGTCCGGGTAAGCGGGGGCCGGCGCTTGCCGGGTTCGATTGGATGCGCGATCTCACTGTTGACTTGGACGCGGTGCGCGACTGGGGAGCCGCCGCAGTTATCTCTCTAATCGAGGATCATGAGATCGAATTCCTTGGCGTTTCCAAGTTGGAAGCGGAAGTGACCGCTCGCGGCATGGAGTGGCTTCATCTGCCAATTGTTGATGTTGCCGCACCCGGTGATGAATTCGAGCAACGATGGCGATCCGCTGGGCCTCGCGTGAGGGGTATTCTTGCAGAAGGGCGAAGCGTTTTCATCCATTGCCGGGGCGGTCTCGGCAGGGCGGGAACGGTAGCAGCGAGGCTGCTTATCGAACTAGGCGAAGCTGACGCCGCTAGCGCGATTGCGCGAGTACGAGAGGTTCGGCCTGGGGCCATCGAAACCAGGACGCAGGAGAACCATTTGCACGCGCTTTGGCGCGTGTACGATCGTGCCTGTGGATGTCTGATCGGTTTGGCAGTCGGAGACGCCTTGGGGACGACGCTCGAGTTCAAGCCTCGCGATAGCTATGACCACATCACCGATATGGTCGGGGGAGGGCCGTTCGGTCTGGACGCGGGCACTTGGACTGATGATACCTCGATGGCTCTTGCTCTCGGGGACGCTCTTCTGGCTAGTGCGGCCAAGGACTCAATCTTTGAGCCGCAAGAAGCACAACGTCGATTTGTCGAATGGTGGAAGAACGGGGCCTACAGCCCCACGGGCAACTGCTTCGATATCGGGATTACCACCCGCCAAGCACTCTCGCGTTTTGAACAGAGCGGGGATCCGATTTCCGGTTCGGACGATCCCCATTCAGCAGGAAATGGATCTCTGATGAGGCTGGCGCCGGTCGCGGTCTGGGGCATCGGGGCTGATCCTGCGGTGATGACACGAGTGGCGCGTCGGCAGAGTATGACTACCCACGCGGCCGATGCATGTCTTGAAGCGTGCGAAGTTTATGCGATCATGCTGCGAGCGGCGATTCTCGGCGCAGATTTCGATAGTGCACTGGAAAATGCTCGCGGATCATACGGCCCCGTAATCGGGCCCATTGTCGCTGGCAGTTGGCGCGAGAAGACGCGAGATCAAATTTCGAGCAGCGGCTTCGTGGCTCACAGCCTCGAAGCGGCAATCTGGTGTGTGGCGAATACCGATAACTTCGATGATGCGGTGTTGCTGGCAGCCAACCTTGGTGACGATGCAGACACCACTGCGGCAATCACTGGCCAGTTGGCTGGTGCCATCTACGGAGCCTCGACTATTCGTCAGTCATGGCAGGAGAAGTTAGCTTGGCGCGACGAAATTGAGGCGCTCGCCCGAAAGTTGGCTTTCCCCTTAATTCCGGTCTCACGCTAACGTCCGGCAATCGCTTTGCGGCGCGGCTCAAAAGCCCGGTAGTGTCCTCATGAGTGGTGTAAATCTTCACGGTGGGGTGGCGGCCACCGTGGGTCTCCGTAAACTGGAGGTTACGACACCTTCACCAATCACGGAGAGACACCACGATGACCGAGGACAGGATGGCATTGATTGAGCTGGCTGAAAAGCATGCGGACGGTGATTTACTGAGGGAGCTGGGCGAACTGGTCCTGCAGCGACTGATGGATGCAGAGGCGGAGCAGCGTTGCGGCGCCGGCCGACATGAACGCAGTGAGGGCCGGGTCAACCAGCGCAACGGCTATCGCGAGCGCACACTGGAGACACGATTGGGAACGATGGACCTGCGAATTCCGAAGCTGCGCACGGGCAGTTACCTGCCGAGCTTCCTGGAGCCCCGGAAGGCCTCGGAGCAGGCGTTGGTGGCTGTTGTGCAGGAGGCGTATGTGAAGGGGATATCGACCCGCAAGGTCGATGATCTGGTGCAGGCGATGGGTATGAGCGGCATCTCCAAGAGCCAGGTATCGCGACTGTGCGAGGAACTGGACGAGCGCGTCGAGGCTTTCCTGAATCGCCCGCTGGAGGGCCCATGGGCCTACGTCTGGCTGGATGCGACCTATCTAAAATCGCGCGAGCGTGGCGCTGTCAGCAGCCAAGCGGTGGTTGTTGCCGTTGGCGTCAGCAGCGAAGGTCGCCGGGAAACCTTGGGCATGGCTGTGGGTCCGGCCGAGACTGAAGCCTTCTGGACCGAGTTCCTACGCAGCCTGGTGCGCCGTGGCCTGTCAGGCGTGCGACTGGTGGTCTCGGATGCCCACGAGGGCCTGAAGCAGGCGATTGCCAAGGTCATAGGAGCTACCTGGCAACGCTGCCGGGTGCACTTCATGCGCAATGCGCTGGCCCATGTCCCGCGCAAGCAGCACTCCATGGTGGCCGCCGTGATCCGCACGGCCTTCGTGCAGGAGAACCAGCAGGAGGCACGCCAGCAGTGGCGAGAAACCGCTGACAAGCTGCGAGAGCGCTTCGCCAAGGTAGCGGAGCTCATGGACAGCGCCGAGGACGACGTGCTTGCCTTCATGAGCTTCCCGAAAGAGCACTGGCCTCAGCTGGCATCGACGAATTCCCTGGAGCGATTGAACAAGGAAATCAAACGCCGCTCGCGGGTGGTGGGTATCTTCCCGAACAACGCTGCCATCATGCGGCTCGTGGGAACGCTACTCGCTGAGCAAACAGATGAATGGCAGGTGACACGCCGCTACATGAGCCAAGAGACGTTGGCGCGCGTGCTGAGCAAGGAAGACCAGGCCAACCTACTGCCACAGTCTGAGGCCGCCTGAAGCAATGAAACTGGAGACCGGAATTACACCACTTGACGGGACACTACCACTCCTTGTACTCTCCATAGTATGTGCTTCGTTTAAGACGGGGCGACATGTAAAGCAACCGTAGCTTCAAAAACAATATTAAACTTTTGAGTCAAGCGCTGAGACGCGAGGTGAAATATGAATGCAATTACTAATGTCGTTGGTCAGTCACTGGAAGATGGTGCTCGAGTCGCTCGCCTGAAGAAAGCTGTCGACGAGGCTACCTACGGTGGCTGCATCGAGCGCGCAGTGCTTTGGTCAGAGTATTACATGGATGAGGCCAACGATGGGAAATCTACGGCCGTTCAGATAGCTGAAGCGACACGCCACGTCCTGGCCAACAAAACGGTGAAAATCTATCCTGACGAGCTGATTGTTGGCAACTTCACCGCCAAACGGGTCGCCGGCATCTGTTATCCGGAGTTGGGCGGTCTGGGCATAATGATTGGTGTCGACAAACTACCCACCCGCAAGGTCAATCCTCTCGAGATCAGCGAAGACGAGCAGGCAAAACTCCAGTCATATATTCCGTTCTGGATGGACAAGAATATGGTTTATCTTGCCTTTGACGGGCAGGAAGAGCAGATGCGCTTTGTTAAGGAGCAGATTGAAGCACTGCAGTACCAATTGTATGAGGCTGGTGGTATTGCTCACCTGGCACCCGGCTACGAGAAAGTGATCAAACTGGGTGCCGAGGGCATCATCGCCGAGGTGGAGGCCTTCGAGGCACAAACCAACGATCCCTCCAAGCTGGACTTCTACCAGTCTGTGAAAATCTCAATGAATGCGCTGGCAGAGTTTGGTGACCGCTATGCGACCGAGGCGCGTAGGCTGGCAGAGGCTGAAGCGGACCCTCAGCGGAAACTTGATCTAGAGCGGATTGCGGAGGTCTGCGCTCGCGTACCACGTTATGGCGCAACCAGTTTCTATGAAGCGGTCCAATCAATGACCCTCACCCACATCGCCATTTTCCAGGAGACAATAGGTGAAACCACCTGTCCGGGCCGCGTGGACCAATTCCTGAATTCCTACTATGAAGAGGATTTGGCGGCTGGACGTATTTCAAGACAAGAGGCGAAAGATATTCTGGGAGCTTTCTGCGTAAAGCTATGCGAAACCATCCCCATGTACTCCGACGAGCTGACCAGCATGCTCGGTGGATTGACCAGCTGGGAGGTAGTGACCATCGGTGGTCAGGACTCCGAGGGCAACGATGCGACCAATGAACTGAGTTTCATTTTGTTGGAGCTCGCCGATGAGTTGCGCATGCGCCAGCCCAACTTCCACGTCCGTCTCCACGAGAACACACCCAAGGCATTCTACGATGAGGTCATCCGGGTGAACTTCGGCCCGGGTTCGGCGCCCGCCATGTATAACGACGAGACCATCATCGAGTCCATGATGAATGTCGGTTATTCCCTGGAGGATGCCAGGGACTATGTCGCCATCGGCTGTGTTGAGCCCACGGCGCCGGGCAAGACCCTGGGTTCCACCGACGCCGGGATGTACAACATGGCCCTGGCCCTGGAAATGGCGCTCAACGAGGGGTGCCAGTTTGGTTCTGACCGACAGATCGGTGTCAAGACACCCCCGGTCTCCAGCATGAAGAGCATGGATGACGTATTGGACGCCTACAAGGTGCAGGTGAAGCATCAGCTGGGCAAGCTGCACGCGGATTTGCAGAAGTGTGAACAGTTCCACGCCAAGTACCACCCCACCCCGATCACCAGCGCTACGCTGGAAGGCTGTCTCGAGCAGGGTGTTTGCTCTACACAGGGTGGCGCGAAGTACAATTTCTCCGGTATCCAGGGCACCGGCATGGCGGTCGTGGCCGATTCCCTGGGGGCCATTGAGAGTGCTGTGTTCGAGGACAAGTGGCTCACCCTTGAGGAGCTGGTCGCTCACCTGAAAGACAATCTCTCGGATGAGGTTGTGCGGACCAGGCTGAAAGGCATCGATAAATTTGGCAACGATATTCCCAAGGCGGATGCCTGGATGAAGTGGGTCGGGGATCACTACTCCGATTCCATTCACGCCCTGGGCAAGAATACCCGCGGTGGCCAGTACCTGGCGGGCGTGTACTCCAACACTTCCCACACCCACTTCGGCGGGCTGATCAATGCCACACCAAATGGCCGTCGTGCCGGCGAGACCTTCGCCTCGGGTTTTGCGCCGGAAAACGGTGCAGACAAGCGTGGCTCCACCGCCTTGATCAATTCGATGAACCGGATCGATTTCAAGAAGTTTGCCAATGGCATCAACTTCAATATCAAGCTGGATGCCTCCAGTTACGACTGTGACGATGGTAAGAGTGCACTGGGTAGCATGTACAAGGTGTACTTCAAACGGCACGGTATGCAGGTGCAGGCCAATATGCTGGATCCGAAAATCCTGATTGAGGCACGGGACAACCCGGAGTTGCACCCCAACCTGCTGATTCGGGTATCTGGCTACTCGGCGTACTTCAACGATCTATCACCTGAAATGCAGGATGAGGTGATATCCCGGAGCAGTAATGGGGCGGAGCAGTAATGGGGCCTGATGCAAGCCTGATTGATGCGATAGCAGTTACCGAGCCAAGGAAGGCTTCGCTGTACTTCGACATCAAGAGAAACACCCTGGACGACGGGCCGGGTATTCGCAGCGTGGTGTTCTTCAAGGGCTGCCCGCTGTCTTGTACCTGGTGCCAGAATCCGGAAAGCATCAACACCGGTTACGAACTCTCCTATGATGCAGAGAAGTGCATCAGCTGTCACGACTGTGCTGACGCCTGCCCCGAGCAGGCGATCGACCTGAGTTCGCCCGACAAAATCATCCGCGACAAATGCACCCAGTGCTTCAAGTGCGTTGATGTCTGCCCATCCGGTGCTCTGGAGCGCTGTGGCAATGACATCGACATGGATCATCTGGTGGAGAAGGTGCTTGAAGACGAGGCCTTCTTCGAGGCCTCCGGCGGCGGGGTTACTGTCTCCGGCGGCGAGGCGCTGATGCAGATGGATTCGGTCGGCGAACTGTTCTCGCGGCTGAAGCAGCGGAATGTTCACACGCTGATCCAGACAGCGGGCCTATTCAATTACAAGGTATTTGAAAATCTGGTATTGCCCTACACCGACACCATCTACTTTGATCTCAAGTTGATGGACAGCGATGCGCACAAGCAGTACTGCGGCGTTCCCAACCATTCTATTCATGAGAACTTCAGGAAGGTCCAGGCCCTGGCACGGGATTCGGTGATCGAGGTTCTGCCGCGGGTCCCGTTGGTGCCCTTTATCACCGACACGGATGAAAACCTCAGTGCCATTGCTGACTTTATGCTCGAGAACGGCGTAAAGAACATGCAGATCTTGCCGTACAACCCGATTTGGCTCGACAAGCTGCCACGCTTCGGCAGTGTCCAGCGTCTGGACTTCGGTGAAGGGACAGGCAAGTTCATGCCGGACGCGGAGCTTGACCGCTGTACGGAGATTTTTGAGTCCAGAGGTATTCACGTCCATTGTCACAGGTGATGTATCAGCTCAGACAGCCGGCGCCTTCCTGATTTCGCTTTACCTATAACCCATAATCAATCTGTCCATCACATGAGGAAAATAAAATGACGTATGCACAACCCGGCCAGGAAGGATCTGTAGTTTCCTTCAAATCGCGCTATGACAATTTCATCGGCGGCGAATGGGTAGCGCCCGCTGACGGCCGTTACTTCGAAAATGTGACTCCGGTAACCGGCCAGGTGTACTGTGAGGTGGCCCGTTCCTCGGCGGCGGATATTGAGAAGGCCCTTGATGCGGCGCATGCAGCGCGAGCAAGTTGGGGTGCCACCTCGGTAGCCGACCGGTCCAACCTGCTGCTGAAGATCGCTGACCGCGTCGAGCAGAATCTTGAAATGCTGGCGGTTGCGGAGACCTGGGAGAATGGTAAAGCCGTACGCGAGACCCTGAATGCTGACCTGCCCCTGTTTGTAGACCACTTCCGCTATTTTGCGGGCTGCATCAGGGCCCAGGAAGGCAGCGCCGCTGAACTGGATGCGACAACGGCCAGCTATCACTTCCACGAGCCCTACGGCGTGGTGGGCCAGATCATTCCCTGGAACTTCCCCCTGCTGATGGCCGCCTGGAAACTGGCGCCGGCGCTGGCCGCGGGTAACTGCGTGGTCATGAAGCCCGCCGAGCAGACCCCGGTGACCATTCTCCTGGTGATGGAGCTGATACAGGACATTCTGCCCGCTGGCGTGGTTAATATCGTCAACGGCTTCGGGGCGGAAGCGGGGGCGGCACTCTCGCAAAGTACACGCATTGCCAAGCTGGCCTTCACCGGCTCGACGGCGGTGGGTAATGAGATTCTCAAGTGCGCGGCGAACAACCTCATTCCTTCAACGGTTGAGCTGGGTGGTAAGTCACCGAATATCTACTTTGAGGATGTTCTGGACTATGAAGATGACTACCTTAACAAGTGTGCGGAGGGTCTGCTGCTGGGCTTCTTCAACCAGGGTGAAGTGTGTACCTGTCCCTCCCGTGCACTGATCCAGGAATCCATCTATGACCGTTTCCTTGATATCGTGGTTGAGCGTTCAAAGACCATTAAGCAGGGCAATCCGCTGGATCCTGAGACACAGGTTGGTGCGCAGGCCTCCAAGGAACAGTTTGACAAGATCATGAGCTACATGGAGATCGGTCGGCAGGAAGGTGCACAGATTCTGATCGGCGGTGATAGTGCCAACCTGTCCGGTGATCTGTCCGGCGGTTACTACGTGCAGCCGACCCTGATGGCGGGCAAGAACGACATGCGCATTTTCCAGGAGGAGATCTTTGGGCCGACGCTGGGTGTGACCTCTTTCAAGGACGAGGCCGAAGCACTGGCCATCGCCAACGATACTGACTATGGCCTGGGTGCCGGCGTCTGGACCCGCGACATGAATCGCGCCTACCGCATGGGACGGGGCATTCAGGCGGGTCGCGTGTGGACCAACTGCTACCACGCCTATCCTGCGCACGCGGCCTTTGGCGGATACAAGAAGTCGGGTATTGGCCGTGAAACCCACAAGATGATGCTTGACCATTACCAGCAGACCAAGAACCTGCTGGTGAGCTACAGCATCGACCCGCTGGGTTTCTTCTGAGTCCAAACTACTGCCTTAATGGTCTTAATGCCCCTTGGTAATCACCTTGGGGCATTTCTAATGCCAGAAAATTTAGTCTCAACCATTCTCGCCGTGCCAGCTTGAATTTAACCCCGACTTGGTCACGTGTTGAATGGCTCAGTGACCTATCCTTACTACAGGAGTTGGAATGTCCGAGTTTCAGACACACCCAGTACCAGCGAATTTCGGGTATCCGGAATTTCTGGTTGATAAAATGCCAAAGATGTAAAGAAGAAAATCTTTCTCAGCGGATTATCTGATTGATCCTCTTCAGCCTACTCTACTGCCAATTTTCTGTTTCCACCTTCGCCTGAGTCTTCATAGCGATGCTGACTAGGGAGGACAGCGAGAGCTGGGCAAGCGTCAAAGCGGTTCTGGTTCATGCGCAATCCGGACACCTGCACAACATTCCTCTTGTAAGAAACCGATCAAATTCTCTAGGTGCCCATACTCGGGTATACAGACAATCGTGCGGCTATGTTTCTCCTGCCGGATCAGCCCTACCTTGGCCATGCGCGCAAGGTGATGTGATAGCGTCGAAGCAGGAATACCCAGCCCCTTCTGGATATCTCCGACCGAAGCCCCATCATGGCCAGCTTTGACCAGAAAGCGGAACACGGACAGTCGGTGACTATTCCCTAGCTCAGCTAAGCTGGCTGCAACCTTTTCGTGATCCATAGCACGCCCCAATAATTCGATGTTTCTAGAATTATAGTTGACAGGTCGGATAAACGCAAGTAGGCTGCGTACATCATTTCGACAATACTAGAAATATAGGAGTAATATTGAATGTCATCTCAACTCCAAGACGCTCTAGGCATGTTCGCCTTTCTCGCTATCGAGCTATCGGTTTTATTCATTGGCATTAGCTTGCTGGTCGGAGTTCTTCAACGTCACATCCCACCATCCAAGGTGGAAGCGTTACTGACTTCCAGTGGGAAGCGAGGCTATTTTCTTGCTGCTGGTTTAGGAGCTATAACGCCCTTCTGTAGTTGCTCGACTATCCCCATGTTGAAAGGGTTGATTCGGGCACGGGCCGGTTTTGGGCCGATGATGGTGTTTCTTTTCTCATCTCCGTTGCTGAATCCTATCGTCGTCGGCCTGCTGGTTGCCACGTTTGGATGGACACTTACTGCTATCTATGTGCTCGCCGCTTTGGTGGTCGCGGTAGGTGCCGGATGGCTGCTTCACACGCTTGGCTTCGAGCGTTATGTGCGCCGGACGGCGACACAAGAGAGCAGTGGATGTAGTTCATCAGCAAGCCCGTGCAGTGCTACATCGACCGCATCGAGTTGCGGCACCAACAGCTGCGACACCACTCCGAAGACGGCTTCTTGCGGGGCTGATAGGAAGACAACAGTCTCTACGTCTAGCGAATGCTGTGACAGTCAACCCACTGTCACGGTTAAGAAAGAAGGGAAGTACAGTGGTGTGTGGCGGGAAGCTTGGTCGGACTTTATCGATGTGTTGCCTTACCTGCTCATCGGTATTGCGATTGGCAGCGTGATCTATGGTTTCATGCCCACTGACTTATTGGAGCAGTATGCAGGCCCAGATAATCCCTTTGCCATTCCAGTTGCCGCTGTCATCGGCGTGCCGTTGTATATTCGCGCTGAAGCCGTCATACCTCTGGCAGCGGCTCTGATGGCCAAAGGCGTGGGTGCCGGGACGGTGCTAGCGTTGATCATCGGCAGTGCCGGAGCCAGCCTGACTGAGCTCATTCTGTTGCGCTCTTTGTTCACGCTGAAGCTTTTAGCGGCGTTTTTAGCAGTCATTTTTGCTATGGCGATGATTGCCGGTTACGCCACCTACCTGTTTTTCTGATCAAGGCGGGAGATGATTAATTCGTTAAGCCTTCCTGGGTACCAGTTGGTGGATTCTGATGAGCAGAATGAAGACATACATTTTCGGCTTGAAGCACCTACACCAGTAGCCTGCGAGGGGTGCGGCGTGCAGGGTGAGTTCGTGCGGTTCGGCAAGCGTGACGTTCCCTATCGTGATCTGCCCATCCACGGCAAGCGGGTCACTCTCTGGGTGGTCCGCCGCCGATACACCTGCCGGGCCTGCAAGACAACATTCAGGCCCCAGCTACCGGAGATGGTGGACGGATTCCGTATGACACTGCGGCTGCATGAGTACGTGGAGAAGGAATCCTTCAACCACCCCTACACCTTTGTGGCGGCACAGACCGGCCTGGACGAGAAGACGGTGCGCGACATCTTCAACGCCCGCGCCGAGTTCCTGGGGCGCTGGCACCGCTTCGAGACGCCCCGCATCCTGGGCATTGACGAGCTATACCTGAACAAGCGCTACCGCTGCATTCTGACCAACATTGAGGAGCGAACGTTAGCGTCCGCGCTCGTGGTGTAATTTCCGGTGTAGGCGATGGTGTATTCCGGGGTGGGGCATGCCCCACCCCGGAATGCGGCGTCGCTGGTGG
>NZ_JACICY010000019.1 GCF_014196055.1 Novosphingobium hassiacum | reverse complement strand
CACGCTCAGCAGCCTCAGTCCGAGGAGATCGCAGCATGAAACCGGGTCGGGAAAATGCTGCTGGAATTCACATTGGGGCTGGACTGTCAGGATATATCGCCGAGCTTTCCAGCGCGATGCTGGGGGCTGAATTGGGCCTGCCAGTCACCCACCTCGACAGCCATGCCAGCTATATTGGCCATTGGCTCAAGCTGCTCAAGGAAGACGATCGTGCCGTCCTTACGGCTGCCGCCAAGGCCGAGGAAGCCTCGGGTCTCCTGCTCAAACTTGGCGGCCGCGGGATCACCGAAATCGACGTGGCCAGCGCCGCCGCGCTGGCTGCCTGAGGAAGGAAGCCATGGGCCGTTCGGTCAGCTATCCTGCGGGCAGCATAGTCGCCTTCACCGTGCTCGAGGTCGAGGATTCCGATGACTGGGAATTCGAGTACGAGTGGTTGCGGGACGATCTCCGGGAACGCGCAGCCCGTGCCTTTCCGTCGCTGGTGGCGCACGATGGTTGGCGCGGACGAGAGGATCGCATCCTCATGCGCAACGCCTATGCCGACTTCGGCGTCTCGAGCTACGGGAGCCTCGTTGCGGTCTGGATCGCCGAGCGTGACGATGGATCCTATTGGGATGCCGAATGGCGCACCGCCCGTTCGCCACGGGCACAGCGCTGGCTCCAACAGATTGCGCCCCGGTTCGATGCGCTATTCGGCGTCTACGACTGCCTCGGGCATATGTCGAATGGTGAGGGCGTCTACCGCAAACGGGCTGCGTGACCTGCTCAGAGGCGGTCGGCATGACATGATCAGCAGTCGTTCCTGACGCGAGTGACCCGAATGGTGCCGCTCAATCGGCTGCTCCATGCGAGAGAGGCCCTGGGCCAGCCGGCGGTCCCCGCAACCCGGCTTTGGCAGGCCCGTGTTGGCTTGGCTTTGGGCCAACCCTGCCCGCGCCAGCCTGCCAAAGCGGGTTCCCCTCCGGTGCGGCGCTCCGCCTGAACGCTGGCCCTGACGGGCTCTCGCTGGAGCAGCCATCGATGGCGGCGTCGGCGTCACACCAGTCAGGAGGACACCCCATGCACACGTCATTTACCGACCAACTCGCAGGTCTCGATCTTGCCGGTTTTTCGATCGGTCCAGCCCCCGTCACCAGCACCGATTTTCCGGTCCGCGAAGCCGTCGTCCAGACGCTCGAAGGCGTCTGGTCCGATCTTTTCGCGCTGTTCTCTGGAACCGCGCTCGAAGTCGATGCCGAGGATCTCGGTTGGGCCTTCGTAAATCTGTTCCACCGTTCCGCCCAGCGCAAGGCGACGTCCCTTGATCGCGCCACCGACGAAGTCCGAGCACTCGTCGCCACCGCCGATGGGTCGGAAATCCACACGCATGAACTCGAAACCCAGGTCGAACGCGCCCAGTGCGCCGAGAGCGCCATGCTGGCACTGGAAGAGATGCGCGAGGTCGCCGCCGCACTCTACCTCAACGAGTTTGGTTCGTCCTGGAAGCCGGTTTCCAGCTCGCGGTTCAACCATGGCGCCATGCTCACTTCCGCGCTGGTCGAAGGCCGCGATTTCATGCGCGCGCGGGCCGAGGCCAAGCGGCGTGCCGCAATGCCCGAGGGCATGCCGGTCGTCTTCGCTGGTGGCCGTATCCGCCACGCTACCGAGGAAGATGCACTGACCTTTGCCAACAACGTCTGGGCAACGCTCGACAAGGTGCGTGACCGCGTCGCGGACATGGTGCTGATCCATGGCGGCGACACCAAGGGCGTCGACCGCCTGGCATCGTCGTGGGCTGAGCGCCGACAGGTCCCTCAGGTCACCTTCTCGCTGGATATGCGGCTTGGCGCTCGTGCGGGCTTCAAGCGCAACGAGCGCATGCTTTCGCTCGATCCGCGTTACGTTATCGCATTCCCGGGCAATGGCGTCCTTGAACGTCTTGTGATCGAGGCCAAGACGCGCCGGATCACTGTCGTCGACCGCCGCGGTCCGCTGGGCACCAGCCCCAAGGCTGTTCCCCCAAGCAGCGAATGAGGGCGCAACACCCTTCGCGCCAGCGCCTCATCGGCGCTGGCGTTGCTGCTGAAGAGGGGAGGCACGCGCCTGTGTCAGCGAGGCATGCGGGTGGGCCGCATGTCCGCACAGCACAGGAGGATTATCCATGACCGACTTCAAAGCAGCCTTGGCTGAATTTTCAGCGCGCCAGGCCGAGCGCGAGGCGCAGGCTAAGGTTGAAATAGAGCACCTCAAGCACGCGGTCATTCCATGCTTACGGCAGGCTGGAATCGCGAAAGTCGAGGTCCGGTTCGATGGCTCTGGGGACAGCGGCGCGGTCGAGGAAATCATCTGCCTTGATGACGCCGATGGCACGCTGGCTTGTCCCGAAGCAGTGCTCAATCCAATCCCGAGTGACAGGCCCGATGAGACGGAGCGCGCCGACCCCGTGCTGCTGCCAGCCGCGCTGGAATCGCTCGCCTACCTTGCCCTCGAACGACACCACCCGGGGTGGGAAAACAACGATGGGGCCTGCGGCGAACTGGCGATCAATGTGGCGGAGGCGAGCTTCGTGCTCGTGTGCCAGGTTCGCTATACCGCCTACGACGAAAACGCGTCGGAACTTTAGGAGGGCATCATGGCACATTGCTACTATCACGCCCTGTCCTCGGTCCGGAAATGGGGCGGGAGGCCCGACGACTACCTACCGCTGCACCAGTGGTTCGACCAGTCCAAGGCGATCTTTGCAGACCCCCGGCACCGGGCGCTCCGGCACCATGCCGAGGGCATCTTCATGCTCGAAACCCTGTTCGGGGCGACGATCGTCAATGCTGACGGCCGGATCGTTCCGGTCCGCCTTATCGGCGAGCAGCACGTTCGTGAGGATCTTGGCTATATCCCCTCCTTTGCGGATTGGGCGCGCCTCATTGTACCGCAGGCCTGGATGCTGAGGGGGCATCGTCTCGACGATCCCTTGGCAGGGCTGGCAGACCAGTCTGAACTCGCCAGTGAGCCGCCCGTCGCTGGGTCTCATCCTGCTACGGGAAGGTCAGTCAGGGTCGAAATCTGAACGGTTGTGTGCCGGGGCGGGAAGGGAGAGCGAAGCAGGGCCGATGACACTGACATAAGACATGGAACCTGCCCATTCATCCAGGCGCCATACCGGCTCTTCGCGAACCTTCCTTGAATCAACCCCCTGTCGTTCGCAACCCGGATCAGGTCCGGCCGTGTTGCCGAGCTTTGCCCGGCTGCCCGCACCACCCGAACCGGATCCGGGTTCCCCTGCGGTGCGATCGCCCGGTGGCCGCTTCTTCTGTCAGTTCGCAGCCGGGATGGACCCGGATTGCTCGATCAGGAGAAAACCCATGACCAATCTCGTTATTCTCGTCGGCCGTATCGCCCGCGATCCCGAAACCCGCACCACGACTGGCGGAACTACCATCACCTCGATTTCGGTCGTGACCGACCGGCCCGCCCGCAAGGACGGCAAGACCTACAAGGACGAGAACGGCTACACCGCCAAGGACAGCGAATTCCACCGCGTCACCTGCTTCAACGGCCTCGGGGCGAACGTCGCCAAGTTCTGCACCAAGGGCCAGCTCGTGACGGTTGAGGGGCGCATCCACTACACCCAGTGGGAAGATCAGAGCGGCGCCAAGCGCTACGGCTGCGAGATCATCGCCGATAAGGTCGACTTCCTCACCAAGGGCCGTTCGGACAGCAACGAGGGAGCGCCCGACATCGACGAGGACTGAATGTCCTTGCCCTGCACGACAAGGCCCCGGTGGCACACGCCATCGGGGCCTTTTCTTTTACTCGGGCCGATGGCGGCGGCGCGGGGCATCGAACCCCTTGCCGCCGCTTGGATTTCGCTACGCTGCCGCGAGGCGCTTCAGCGTTTCTTCGAGCCCGAGCGCCATGGATGCGCGGACGATCTGGCGAAGCTGGGCAGGTTCGATTGTCTCGCCGCCGCATTCGATCAGAATGTGACCGAGGACGATGGCGGCCTCGTCACGCAGTTTTGCCTCGCGAGCTGCCAGCTCATCACGTTGTTCCCTCAACCTCTTCAAGGCGTCGATCGGATTGTTCTTACGGGGCATGTCGGTCCTTTCATCCCCCTGGTTTGTGGTCCCTCGTCAAGCCTTCTGCCACCGCGCGCAGGGTGTAGGAAAATGCAAAAGGCCCACTCCCGCTGGCGTTCGGTGAATATCCGAGAGGGTGGAGGGGCTGGCTCACGGAATGCCCAGCATGATGTCCGTCCACATCCCGCCTCAAGGACGGCAGGGCCCCACCATTTTGACGGAGAAGGGATGAATCCCTCCCCCGACAAAATCGTTTCCCCCACCGCCGCTGGCGCGGCCGCGCGCTGCGCGGTCCCTGACCCGGGATGCGCACGAACATCGCACGTCCTCCTGTCGTTTCGAGACAACCTCAGGAGGGTACCATGGCTTTTTCCGCGACTTGCACCGCTTCATCCCGCAGCTACTTCGAGGCCCTGGAGGTCGCTGAACGCCGGGCGCTGCACAGCTACTTCGATCAGCACATCGTGGAAGACGAAGAGCTCGGATACCTGGCGCTCGATGAAGGCGATTACTGTGCCCTGCCGGCCCACCTGGCGGCACGCGTCGTTCATACCATCCACGGATCAATGCTGGATGAGTTCTGACACCGAGCAAGGGCGGGAGCCGGAAACGGTTCCTGCCCTTTTATTTTGCTCGCCGACGAAGCGTTCCTGTTGCCGAAAAGGGCGAGAAGTGGAGCGCGGGCATCGCCGCCCGCGCGCGCTCTTGTTCCGAGCTATCGAGGGTTTTCATCACCGACAGTTTGATCGGCGAAGTAACCAGATTTTCCCTTTCGCGGCCTGGTAGACTGAGCACACCGTACGCAGTGAAACTGCCGGAATTAAGTACGATATCTCATAGACTTACGATCATTCTGACAGTTGGTGTCAAACCAATTTGAGGATGATGCTCGCTTTGGATTCGCGATTTGCGGGCAATTTATACGCGCATAAAACCTTAAAGTTTAAGCACTATATCGAGATTGACGGGCATATGTTCCTGATTTATTCTCAACATTGTCTTCCGCAAGATCGGACCAGGTTCGCAAGGGTCACAAGGACCCCTGAACATGGATCGACATCTCAGTCTTCAGACCTACGTACCCCGCCCCCTTGCTGACTGGATCAAGGGCAAGGCCCGGGACCAGCAGGTCTCCGTCAGCATCGTCATTCGCGACCAGCTGGTCGACGCTTGGCAGCGCGAGAACGAGGCGCGAAAACGGCCTGCGGCCCTCGACCCGTTGCGGCAAAACCTGTTCATCACGGTTGCCCTCGATGCGCTCCTTGCCAGCCACGGCGACGGCTCGTTGAGGCAGCGCACGCACGAGGCCTATGACCGTCGCCTCGCCCGGCTCGGGCTGAGCGCCTCCGCATCCGAAGGAGGCAGCGATGAAGCGTAATCTCCTCAACTTCACGCGGGGCAGCCAGCTCCTCGGCCATTTCGGTTTCATGTTCGCTGCCGGCCTCAAGGGCCCGCTGCTCGTGACCTTCATCATCGCGGCATGGCTATCCTACTGGGAGGTGACCTCCGCGCTCTCCGATCACCAGATGTACCTCGCCTGGATGCACATCTATGCGACAGGCTACGCCTTCATGGAGTTCGATCCGGCCAAGCTGATTGAGCTCAAGCTGGCTGGCGGCGGGACGGTCCGCATACCGGTCAATGTCGTTCGCGACTTCCCCCCGATGCGCGAGGCCGTAAGCGCGCTGGGTGCCGCGATCCGGCGCGGTATCGGCCTTTCAGCCCTGGTCCTTGTCCCGGGCTTCATCGCGTTCTGGTGGTTTGCCGAGCGGTTCGGCGGCAAGTCCAAGGAGCGCAAGCACGAGCGCGGCGCGATGCTCGTCACGCTCGATGAGCTGGAAGCGGAAATCGGCCGGCACAATCACACCGAGCACGCCCGCGAGCTCAAAACCGCGCTGGGCTGGAAATGGCGCCTGGCTGGCCGATCAGCGGTCGAGGACGCTGGCTTCTATACCCCGGCTCACCTTGCAGGCGTACCCTGGCCGTGGCGCCTGGAGCAAAGCCATACAATGCTGATCGGCACCACGGGCACCGGCAAGACCGTTGCCCTGAGCCACCTCCTGGCCGAAGCCCGGACCCGGGAAAAGCGCGCCGTCGTTTTCGATCTCACCGGCGCCTTCATCGAGACCTTTTACGACCCCGAACGCGACATCATTCTCAACCCGCTCGATGCCCGCTGTCCGACGTGGAGCGTCTTCCATGATTGCACCAGCGAAGGCGAATTTCACGCGGCCGCCGAAGCCCTCGTCCCCCATGATGGCGGAGGCTCGGAACAGTTTTGGGTGCTGGCGGCTCGCATGCTCTTTGTCGAGATGTGCCTGCACCTCCAGCGCACTGGCCAGGCGACCAACCAGGCGCTCGCCGCCCGGCTGATGACCGCCGATCTGGCAGAGGTACACAAGCTCATGCGCGGCACCATGGCCGATCCTCTGACGGCCCCCGAGGCGGCGCGCATGGCGGAATCCATTCGGGCCGTGTTCAATGCCAATGCCAAGGCCTTGAAGCTGCTGCCCGCCAGCGGCCCGCGCTTTTCGGTACGCGACTGGACCCGCGGTGTTTCTGCGCCGGGATCCCTCCTGTTCCTCTCCGCGCGCTACGTCGACATGTCGATCTGCTCGCAGCTGCTCACCTTGTGGCTCGATACGGCCATGAACACGCTGATGACCATGGAGCGCACGCCCGATCTCAGGCTCTGGTTCCTGATCGATGAACTAGGGGCACTCCACCGCCTTCCCGCACTGGAAAAAGGGCTTCAGACCGCGCGCAATTTCGGCGGCGCGATCGTCACCGGCGTTCATGCCTTTGCCAAACTCAAGGAGGTCTACGGCGAGAACATGGCGATGACGCTGTCGTCGCTCGCGCGAAGCAAGCTCATTCTCGCAACTGCGGACCGCGAGACCGCGACCTGGTGCTCCGACTTCATCGGCCATCGGCAGGTGCGCGACATGGAGGAAGGCTATAGCTACGGCTATAACAACGCTCGCGACGCCGTCAGCCTGACGCCCCGCCGCCAGATCGAGCCGCTGCTCCTTCCCGATCAGTTCATGAACCTGCCGAGGCTCTCAGGCTACCTCAAGTTCCCCGACGGTTTCCCGGCAGCGCCGGTTACGCTTGTGCCGCGCCGATGGCCCCGGATGGCCGAAGGATTTATCGCGCGTCATGCGGACCCTGCGCCCGAGCGACCTGCGCCGGACGATGGTGCATCAGCCTCCGGTTCATTGGCTTCGCCGCGCTCTGCGCCTGTTGAAGGCGCGCCCGCTGCCAATGACGATGGGGCGGGCAAACCGGTGGTGCCCCGCCAGTTGAAACTGAACCTGCCAAGCGTGAGCCGTGAGCCGGACGATGCAGACCGGATAACCCAGCGCCGGCTCTCCTCAGGACCTGCGCACGAGCTGTCCGGTCCACCTGCCGAAAGCAAAGCCGGCACTGCATCCCAAGCGGTTGGCGCTGCTCCACCCGCTGCAACCTTGCCCCCAGCGCCACTGCTCACGGGCAGGAACCAAGCGACTGACGATGCGCAACCGTCCCCTGACGAAAAGGGAGCTATGCGGGGAGACAAGCCTGGTTCCACCGACTTGAAGCCCCCCGCCGCTGCAAAGCCACAGGAGCGGCCAAGTCCGCGAGAAAGGGCCGAGCGGGACCTGCTTGAAGGCGGGGTAGAGAGCGGGGCGCAGGACTTCTACGAGCCCGATCTCTGAACGGGAGGCGATCACAGCGAGGGGGCATCTCGCTTGAAGGAACAAGACCCATGCTTTCGGTCGCCAATGTCCGGTCAGCATCCGGCGCAGCCAGCTATTTCGCCGCCGACAACTACTACGCGAACGCTGACGCAGACCGTTCGGGCCAATGGATTGGTGCGGGCGCTGCGGCCCTTGGCCTTGCCGGACAAGTCGATTCCGCCGTCTTCGACAAGCTTCTCCAAGGCGAACTGCCCAATGGTACGAGAGTAGGCCGCGAAAACCAGCACAGGGCCGGCACAGATCTCACCTTCTCCCTGCCGAAGAGCTGGTCGGTCCTGGCGCTCGTCGGAGGCGATAAGCGGATCATCGAGGCCTATCGCGAGGCCGTCATCGAAACGCTGCAATGGGCCGAAAAGAACGCTGCAGAAACGCGGCTCGTCGAAAACGGGAAAGTGCGCACGGTCCAGACCGGCAACCTGACCGTGGCGCTATTCCAGCACGACACCAACCGCAACCAGGAGCCCAACCTCCACTTTCACGGCGTGGTCGCCAACGTCACGCGCGGTGCGGATGGCAAATGGCGGACGCTGAAGAACGACCGGCTCTGGTCACTCAATACCCTCCTCAACAGCATGACGATGGCGCGGTTCCGGCTGTCGGTCGAGCGGCTTGGTTATGAGGTGGGGCCGGTCGGAAAACACGGCAATTTCGAAGCCGCGGGCTTCACCCGCGATCAGGTCATGGCCTTCTCCACGCGCCGGCAGGAAGTTCTCGACGCGCGGCGTGGGCCTGGCCTCGAAGCGGGCAAGATCGCGGCCCTCGACACTCGTAGCGCCAAGCAGGCGATCGCCGATCGGGGTGCCTTGCTGTCGGACTGGCAATCCCATGCCCGGGCAGCAGGCCTCGACCTGCCGGCCATGGTGGAAGGTGCTCGGGCGCTGGCAAGTCAAGCGCCAAGCGCGCCCTTAGCCGGCGTCAGCTTGATCGAACGCGGGATGGTCTGGCTGCGGGAATTTGCTGAGAAGATCAGAGGCAATCCTGCCGATCCGCTCATTCCCGCGCATATCCTCAAGCAGGACCGGGAGAGCATTGCAGCCGCTCAGGCAACCGCTTCGGCCGTGCGCCACCTCTCGCAGCGAGAGGCAGCCTTTCCGCGCGATGCCCTCCTCAAATCTGCTCTCGATTTTGGACTGCCCATAACCGTTGGCGCCGTGGAAAAGCGGGTCGATTCGCTTGTACGGGAAGGCGAGCTGGTTCGCGGTACGGGGGAACACAAAGGCTGGCTTACCTCACGTGATGCGCTCGCTACCGAACACCGCATCCTTGCCGAAGTCGAAGTCGGCAGGGATGCTGTCCGCCCCATCCTCGAGAGCAGCGAGGCGGGCGCGCGGGTCAAGGCCGTCGCTGCCATCAATTACGGGATTGATCTCAACGCTGGCCAGGAGGCTGCTGCCCGCCTCATTCTGTCATCGACCCACCGGACAATTGCCATCCAGGGCGTCGCTGGCGCGGGCAAAAGCAGTGTCCTCAAGCCCGTGTCCCAGATTCTTGGCGAAGAAGGCAAGGAAGTCATTGGCCTCGCTGTCCAGAACACGCTCGTGCAGATGCTGGAGCGCGATACCGGCATCCCCTCGATGACCTTGGCGCGGCTCCTCAAAACCTGGGCGCCTCTGCTGGAGAACCCGGGCAATGTCGGCCTTCAAGCTGAGGCCAAAGAGGCGCTTGGTGACCGGATCCTGGTCCTGGATGAAGCCTCCATGGTCTCGAACCGCGACAAGGAACGATTGGTTGCTCTGGCCAATCTCGCGGGTGCCCTGCGGCTTGTCCTGATCGGTGACACGCGCCAGCTCGGTGCGGTTGATGCGGGTAAACCATTCGATCTTGTCCAGAAGGCGGGCATCGCGCGCGCGGAAATGACGACCAATCTGCGCGGCCGGGACCCGCAGCTGCGTCTCGCTCAGGCCGCCGCGCAGACCGGCGACGTGCATAGGGCCCTTGGCCATCTCAGAGGCTCGACCATCGAGACGACCGGCAACAGCACACTGGTCGCTGCCGAGCAGTGGTTATCCCTTTCGCCGCAAGAGCGCGACCGAACCGCGATCTATGCGTCCGGCCGAGCCCTGCGCTCTGCGGTCAACGACGCGGTGCAGACCGGTCTCAAGGCCAATGGCGAGCTCGGCAAGACGGCGCTCGAACTCACCGTCCTCTCGCGGGTCAATGCGACCCGCGAAGAGCTGCGATACCTCTCGGCTTACCGCCCCGGTATGGTCCTCGAGGTCCGGAGCCCCGACAAGCAACAACATCTGCCACGCGGCGAATACAAGGTCGCGAGCGTCGACGAAAAGCTGCGTGAGGTCCGTCTCAGCGATGCCAAAGGCAAAATGCGAACCTTGCGGCCGAGCCGCATTCGTCCCGGCGAAAAAGACGATCGCGTCGCGCTGTTCGAGGAGAAGCGGCTTTCGATCCATGATGGTGATCGCATTCGCTGGACCGAGAATGACCATCGGCGCGGCCTGTTCAACGCCGACCAGGCAAGAATCGAGGCCGTCGAAGGCTCACGGGTTGCGCTGGTGACCTCGTCCGGCCTGCGCCACGAACTCGAGCGTGGTGATCCAATGCTACGCCGGCTCGACCTCGCCTATGCGCTAAACGCCCATATGGCGCAGGGTCTGACCTCCGATCGCGGCATCGCGGTCATGGATAGCCGCGAGCGCAACCTTGCCAACCAGCAGACCTTCCTCGTCACCGTGACGCGGCTGCGGGATCATCTCACGTTGGTCGTCGATAATGCGGACAAGCTCGGCAAGGCCGTATCGCACAACACCGGCGAGAAGGTCTCAGCCTTGGAAGTGACCGAGCGGTTGCGCGAGGCGGCTGCCAAAGGGCTGGCCGCAGGAGCCACGACCAAGGAAGATCAAAGCAAGCAGCCGCCCGAACTGGCCAAGGAGCGCACCAGGCCCTTCGAAATCGGCCTTTGATGACTTGGAGGATGTGCCTGGACGGCGGAACATTCTCCAGGCAACCTACGCCTTGTCCTCGTGGGGTATAGGCAGAATTGTGAAGGGCGTTTTCGAAATCAGCGGCAATTCCCGGTACGATGACGCAATCACCGAGCGTTATCACTTTCCGAGCAATTATCTCTCGATCGCGCGCGACCTCACCAACGACTGGATCGTCTATCGCGAGACGCGGATCGCGGGTGGTCGCATGGCCTACATCGCCGCCGCTTTTGTCGAGCGTATCGATGCCGATCCCGGCGATGCAGGCCATTACTATGCGCGCGTCAGCGACTATCTCGAGTTCGATCAGCCCGTGTCCTACCGGGATGAAGGCGGCCGCTTTGCCGAGCGGTTCCTGCGCGAGATGGCAAGGCCGGGCGATGCCGGACGAACCTTGAGGGGCAAGTCAGTCCGCCCTCTTGATAACGAAGACTTCGTCGCAATCGTAAATGCGGGGCTCGCCGAGACCCTCGATCCGGACAACCGGATCCGGCTCGAACTGGACGCACCGCGGATCGACCCAGCGACGAACCTGCTTCTCGAGGATCACTTTGCCGAGCGGCGTGTCGAACAGATGCTGGTGAACCGCAAAATCCGCGAAGCAAACTTCCGCAACCATGTCCTCGATGCCTACGACAATACCTGCGCAGTCACTGGCCTCAGGATCGTGAATGGTGGCGGCAAGGCTGAGGCCCAGGCGGCGCACATCTGGTCCGTGGCCGATGGCGGGCCGGATATTGTCCAGAACGGCGTGGCGCTATCGGCGACGGCGCATTGGCTGTTTGATCGCCACCTCATCACCTTCGACGACAATCTCAGCCTGTTGGTGTCGCACAACAAGGTGCCCTCGGAACTGCGACAACTCTTCCCGCCAGTCGGCCAGTCAATCCGCCTACCGCGCGACCGGGCTTTGCATCCACGCCCCGACTTCGTCGCTCGTCACCGGGAGCGATTTGCCGGGATCTACTGACAGGTCAAACCGAACGCCCGAACCAGATGACCCGGCCGACGACATGGATCGTCGAGCGGTCAACGTCAGTCCAGGTCGGGTAGGCCGAATTGTCGCTGGAGATCGTAATCTGTCGGCCGCCTGGCTGCATCGTAACGCGTTTGACTACCAGCGCGTCGTCAGCACGCAGCACGTAGATGCCATCGCGCAAACGTGAGCCCTGATCCGACGCGTCGACGAGGACTTCGTCGCCGTCCCTCAGCGTCGGCTCCATCGACTCCCCCTGCACATGGATGATCGACAGACTCGGGCTCTTGGCCCGGGTCAGTTTGCCCAGCCAGCGTTCGTCAAAACCAAACCGAGTATGGGCCGTTTCACTTTCCGCAATCGCGCCGAACCCCGCAGAAGCATCGACATTCAGGATCGGCACCTCGACCAGGCCGTCGCGCACCGGCAGCGACGGTCCGCCCAGCACCTGCTCATCGACCCCGAAAAACCGCGCGAGAATGCGCCGGTCCTCATCGTCCAGCTTGCGCGGAGACCCGCGCTTGATGAATTGCTGGATATAAGCGGGATTGCGATTGAGCAGCCGCGAGACCGCGGAGTAACCCACGTTTCTTTGCCGGATCAGGCGATCCAGCTCTTCTCTGACATTCTCCATCGGCGGCGCCTTTCAAGGGGCGGTCCAGGTGGCATGTAGGAATTCATCCTAGACTCGATGGAGTCTTCCTAATAAGAACATAACAAGAACGCAAGCCGAATCTGATTCGAGGTATGACATGAAACTGCTTGATCGCATTGAGCGTCATCTCAAGGAAACCCATATGTCCGCGACCCGTTTTGGTCGACGGGCGGTCGGCGATCCGCGCTTCGTGCTCGACTTACGAATGGGTCGACGTCCCCGGCGGCGAACGCTGGAGAGGGTAGAGGCGTACCTCGCGTCACGATTTCCAGGTCAATAGCAATTACCGGTATCGCGGGTGGCGTTAGGCAAGACGGCTTTCGGGCGGATTGGGTGACGAAAGAGGCAAGCAGGTGACAATCCGCCAGGTTTGCCATTCAAATGGCGCATCTTTGGGAAACCCCTAAGCTACATGAAATATATCGACTTTTGTTTCTAGGCACTTTCGCAACGTGAGGTCGTTCGCACCAACCTCAAACCAACTTCCTGGCCGCTGGTAGAAATCAAGGCCACGACCAATCTTGATATGCCAGCCGTTGTCTAAGCGAATTTCACGGTCATGCATGTTGGGATTCAGCGACACATTCAAGACAATGTCGGATTCGAGGAGGCTCTGCTTCAGGTCTTCGAGCTTCTCCGAGACGTCGGCAAGCTCGGTCCTGTCATCATAACTACTGACTAGATTGATCGTCTTGATCGAACCAGATTTGAGGCAAGTCTCACAAAAACGGACGAAATTTTGGATCTGATGTTGCAGGCGAATATAGGGATCCTCAATAGTGATTTCTTTCGCGCTGCGCAGGTATGGCCCCATGATTGTCTCGTAACTGTGCCCAGTGTCACCATACAGAATCGTGAAATGTTGCTCCTTGGGCGAAGATGGAGCAGGCTCAGCCCCAGCCTGAACAGGCTCAATTGACGGTTGAATATCGGCTATTGCCTGCTTCGGCTCATCCAGATTGGCTGGCGCAGAGCCAATCATCGCTTCGCTCATAGCCCCATTATTTTTGAGACGTCGACGAGCTGGCTGCTGCGTTGCAAGAGCGTTTTTCGACTCAGGGCAGAAGACAACGACCTCTGTCCCACTCGCCTCAAAGTAGGATAGGTTGATGCGAGCAAACTCGTCGTCGGGCTTGCGCTTGTTCATTTGTTCCTTGACGCGACGCCGGCACTCCGTCGCATAAGCAACATACTCTTCAAACTCCTCGGTTGTGGCCGGGCTACCTGGATGAAGAATCTTCAGAAATGCCGCTACGGTCTTCTTGATGCCTTTTTCGTCACGTCCCTCGATGTCTTTGCCAAGCCGGATCTGGCGGCTAACTTCTTCGTAGCGGTTGGTATGCTTGAATTGGTAATGAAAGGCCTCTGCTAGGTAGTCCGTTATGAAACCGTAGCGGTTCGTCAGAAACTCACTGCTGTTTTTGGGCATCTCCCAGCCTGGAATATAAGCGGCGAACCGATCCATCACGGCTAGGTCCAACTCGGGCGGAAGCGGCTGAAAGAGGTCGTATTCCGTCGAGTTAACGACCTGATCGACCGAAAGGTCGATATTGCCAACGAAACTCAAGCTCGCATCCGCAATCACTTCTGCGCCTCGCGAGAAGCGACCATTTGCCATGAAATCTTTCATGATCTGGATGGTATCTGGATCACGGACTTTGATCCCTCCGACCTCGTCAAATGCGACGGTATCCCAATAGCCAACCAGGCCTACTTTGCGACGGGCGTTATTGTAGAACAGCGTGGCCTTCGTTGCCTGACCGCCGGAAATCAGCGTTGCATAGGGCGAAAATTCGCTGAAAAAATATGACTTGCCCGTTCCCCGAGGACCGAGTTCGATATAGTTGTAGTTCGGTTCCACGAGAGGCGCTAAGCGCGCGATATAATGCAGTTTTACGCGCTTCGAGAGCTTGGACGGCTCTAGGCCGACTGAACGCATAATTGCGTCAAGCCAATCATCCCGCGTGAATGACTTTCGTCCTTCTACATACTGGTCAAAATCAAATCGCGAGAGTTGGATCGGGCGCAGATCCTCGATGTAGAAGGCATAGTCGTCTTCATCGATTTCGTTGTGTGCCAGGGTCACTTCGGCCCAAATTCCACCTTCGAGAAGACGATCATTATCGCGGTAAAACTTCTCACCGACGGCGATGCGCTGGGAATTGAAGTTCTCAAGCGATGCCCAGTGGCGCTTCTCTTTC
The DNA here is from genome assembly GCF_014196055.1 of Novosphingobium hassiacum. Classification (GTDB taxonomy): domain Bacteria; phylum Pseudomonadota; class Alphaproteobacteria; order Sphingomonadales; family Sphingomonadaceae; genus Novosphingobium; species Novosphingobium hassiacum. The sequence continues at coordinate 25,125 of NZ_JACICY010000019.1, read as the reverse complement.
TCGACAAATCGGACATGGACCTTATCGATAAAACGATGCTTGCCCTTGGTCGCAACCTTTGACTGGGCGGCGTTCGCTTCGTCAGGACGTACATAGTTGTCTTGTAGCGTCGCGAGGACGGCCTCCATTCCCGCATCAATTTCGGCTTGGTCGTCACTGGCACAAAAGCGTGCAAGGAGAAACTCCAGCACGAATGTGGGGACGTTGGTGCCCTTTTTGATGCGATGCAGGAGATCCTTGCGGACGACCTTCCCGTCGAACGCCGATGTCAGTTGCCGGTCCAGGCCGTCCAATTCGCTCATACCGTGTAGTCCGTTTCGAGAGCCAGGGTGCTGTAGCTCGCCAGTGTGGTGGGATTGAGCGCTTTGACCGAGAACTTCCCTTCGAAGTCCGGATCCATCCTCAAGGCGATCTGCTTGCTCTGGCCAGGCGCGAGCGCAAGCGTGCGCGTGGCAGGGTTCACATCGCCTCCGGGCCGCGGTTCGCCAACCACATTACCTTTGGCGTCTTGGGCTTCGATCAGCACTTCGACGATCACGTCTTGTGAAAACATATCGTCGGATTGCACCTTGATATCGATGACGGGCATCCGCGTCGTGATCCGCTTGGCGCCGTTCTTATAGTAGATCTCGACTGCCACCCTGCCGGTCGCAGCATTTTCCTCGGTGTCCAAGCGTGCCACAAGTACCGGCACGACCGCCTCGGCGAGCGAAGCGCCACCATGGAAATAGAGATGCCCGGCCCGATAGGGCGCCATGCTGCGTGGCATCGCGACCTGTCCGAAATCACCGCGGATGCCGAGCTTTTCTGCACTGACCACAGCACTGTGCGTATCAGCGTTGCCATTGCCCAGCATGATCCGATCGTGTGCATTGATCGGCCAATTGCCCTGCGGCTTTATGCAGACGTCGCCGGCTTCGGCCTGGGCGTTGAGGAAAAAGCCGTGGTCCGTCACGATGACGGCTTCCTTGAATCCCATGCTGCGGAGTTTATGCAGCGCCACCCGGATCAGCTTCAGCGTGCCAGGTATCAGACCGAGCGTCGTCTCGGGGTTGCTCTCCAACTGGCTGTCGATTTCAGTAGACCTCAGGACGAAGAGATCGACTGTCTCGGAGATTTTCGGTTTGCCTCGAACGAAGTCATTAAGCGGCATTTCATGAAAGCGGTCGCCAAAGCGCTTCTTCAGAACGTCCATACGTTGGCTGACATTGCCGACACGCGCCGCACCAAGGCTCGGAGCCAGTGAATCCGCGTCCAGACCCAATGTCAGTTCAGTCCTGGCATTCGGGAGGAGGCTTGCCATACCCACGAGTGTAATTGTCGGAAGCTGGGCGTAAGCCGCCTGCAACTCGACAGGCCCATCTTCGGCGAGCATCTTTTCAAGGGCCACACCGAGTTCATAGCGCAGTGCGTCGATCATCAAGTAAGCTACTCGTCGGCCGCTTTCCTTCAAGCGATCGGCGAGCAGGCGATCAAAAACATCGGCATTGGCGAGTCGTCCCTGCGGGGGCCACCCGGTGGTTTCGATATGCTTGACGAAAATCGTCTGCACTTTTTCGGCCAACCGTCGATAGCGTGCCCGTGCCTGATCAATCACCTCTTGCATCAAGCCGTGCGGATCCAAAAAGTCACCGACTGCCTGCTCAAATTCTCGCTGTAGTCGGTCGGCTTCTCTCAGGCTGCCCAGGTAGAAATCCAACAACTCGGCCTGGGAGCGCGCATGCTCTGGCAACTGGCGCTCGTAGTCCTCACATGCTTCGACGAGGCTGAGCCCCGCGCGAACGAGTTCCCATTGCGATTGGCTCTCGCCCTTACCGAGCCAAACCGAGTTCTTGTGGCGCGCCAGCAGCCGCCGGGTCACATCGGTATCATTGGTCGTAATTCCCTTGATGGCGGACTTAAGGAAGGTTCGCTCCTCGAACGGGAACGTGTCGCGCTCCCCCAGATCTTCGATCGCGCTGCATTGGCCAGCCATATCCAACTCGATTTCGATCGCCTCGGCTCGCTCGATATACCCGCTGCGCGACTTTGGGTTGCTCCGCAGTCGATCGCAAACATCCTCAATGATCGGGCGCGCCTCGACAGGGGCATGCGGCACACCGTATAGGGCTTCAGGCAAAGCCACTGGCAGATCGAATATAAACTCGCTGAACAACACGAACCGCCAAAGCTCGTCGGCCAGAGAATTCCACGACTTCCCGCGCGTTTTTACGCTCAGCCCCAGTGTCGCCGACAAGAATTCTCGCGCCTCATCACCCCAGCCTTCCTGTGCCTTAAGCGCCTCGGCTTGCGCTGCATTCGGCGCCAGCAGCGCGGTCAGGATTTCGCGCCCCGATTCTACCTGCAATGCCGAGCGCAGTTGCGGCCAACTGGCTCCGCCGCCAATCGCATCGATGACGACGAATGCAGGCCCAGTTGCCGCCCCCGCAAAGACCCGGCGAACTTCGGTCGAATGGTCGGGCTTTGCCCGCAGGCACAGGCTGAGATAGTCGTCGCCATCGTCCTTCGGAAACACGGCGCCGCTCACAGCATAGATCGAAAAGGGGTCGATCTGCTTGTCTTCGTCGGTCTCAGGTGGGCCTTTGGGGACATAGATCAGGACCGCGTCAAGACTGCTCTTCGGGCGGCCTACTTCACTCAGCGCCTGGATCGCCGCCAACCGGCTCTCGATGCTGCTTACCGAGGCATCGACCACCCGCACGCGGTCGGCTTCCAGGCTGGCACAGATCGCCTGATAGCGCTGGTCAGGATCATAAACGACCATGCAACCCGCTTTGAGCAAGCGCGGGCGCAGCACGGAATCACGGATGAAACTGGCGATGGTCATTCCGCGTCCTTCATGCGCCCACGGGCCTTGGCCGTTTTCGGCTCCGTTTCGACATACAGATGCTCAAGGTCATGGGCGATAGCGAGTGACTTGTCGGTTTCGCACTTTCCCCGCACCCGGCTCGGCCAATAGGCCATCGCCAGATGTGCCCAATCATAGTCGCCTTTCTCCAGATTGGCCCAAGTGTCCTTCAGGATCTTCTGCCAAGGCTTGTGGCGGAAAAGCTGCCAGAGCGGCGCAGCGGCGATCGGAACGCCGTCGTCCTGGTTCGGGTGATAAGTTGGTGCAATCTGCAATAGGGTGTCGCGGAATTCGATTAGCTCGAGCTCGAGGTTCTGGAGAGCCTCGAAAGTCTTTTCGTCGTCGAACGAGCGGGCACTGCCTTTGTTGCGTAAGGCAGCGACGTCTTGGTCGACCTGCTTCAGCTTTGGCTCAATGAAATCGTTGATGGCTGTGTAGAGTGTCTGGCCAGTTAGACTTGGGTAGTAAAGCCAGAGTGTGTAGCTGCCCGATGCGGTCGAGAGCGGCCAATAAATAGGGGCTGCTCGCTTGCTAGCGGTATACCCAGATAAATGTCGCGCGAAGAATGCCTTAGGATCGTCTAGGTAGGCATCCAGTGTCCCCGCATCGAGCGCATCGAGACATTCGCGCTCAAGATCGTCGGCTGCCTCGACAAGTGAGGCTAACCGAGCTCGGATAAGTTCGGACAGCGCACCTGTAGGCAGAACGGAAATGCCAGAAGCTACACCATGGAGCGACGAACTTGCGCCGGGGGGAACGCAAGGCAAGGCCGCTACGGGCGAATTGAGGGCCTTGGTGATCTCGACGCATTCATCGAATGTAGGTGCCCATCGATTGAAGACGACTCCCACTAGGTACGATATCGTTCGATAAGAAACCTCTGCATCAGTGAAAGCGGTCGATGGAGTCAATTGCGCAGATTCGCCTTCATCTGATGAGACAGATTCTATTGGATCTGGTTCGCCACCAACGAACGGTATCGTCCAGTCCAGCGAAGTTAACTCATAGACGCTAGATACAACGAGGTCCCCGGTGGCGAGAGCTACAGATTCCCGCTCAACCTTTTCGGCTGAAAGCCGCTCAAATTCGGCCTTTATCATGTTTAGTTTTGGATGGATTGGCAGCTTTGCGAACCAACTCGAGCATTCGTTTGAAAGAGACGCGAGTTGCTTTGCCGCCGTCACAGCGGAAGCGACGGAAGCACGAAGTCTCTCTTTTTGCGAAGAGTCAGGTGCTTTCCAAGGAAGTCGCTTCAGGGCACCAGTAGAGTAACTATCGAATGCTCCCGCATTGAGGTGTGTCAACGCACGAATTGGTCGACTATTTAGCCACCCTAGCAGATACAGCGGATCGGTGTCATTGAGAGGCAGGATCGCCGGACCATTGCTCGTAAATATACAGTCTTTAGGTAGAATCCGTGCTGAAAAGCCGGATGATCTCTTGGAGTATGTTGCCCCTTCGCGTCCCCAGAATGTGGATGCCTGACGAACTTGCGCCGTCGATCCATTAAGATTGATATTGATTTCTTTGAGCTCTGCGCCATCATTCGCCCAATTTAGCAAAAGATGAACTTCAGAATAGAAAAAGGAAAATTCACCACCCTTAACAAGCCAGTGCCATTTTTTCCCCTTTCCTATTGCGGATCCCACCACCTCCCACGGCAAGCGAATGAAGCGCTCATTGTCAAATGTCTTCATTCCCTCGCGAGCCGTCCCCGCATTGGGTTCGAAATATGGTCCATGCGCTAAGAGGTCGCGAACATTCTGCGGGGCGTCAATGAGGAGCCGGGATTGCGGCAGATCTGCAAAAAACTGCTTTTCGGTATCTGAGAACAGTTCACAGAATAACTTCGCTGGTGCCCCATGCTTAATAGAATTTAGGTGTGATTTAGCGTTGGCTACACGGAAGAACGGCAACTGGTTGGGTTCCAATATGTAGATTGCCGAACGAACCATCGCGTCATCCATGACGCCCAATCCGCAATCAGCGACACAGCCGAGCCTTGGAAGAAGGCGCTTTCGAAACGCTTCCATTCTTGGGGAAAGCAAAAATGAACTGGAAGTGATGCATCCGACAAATCCATCAGGTGCCATCTCCATTGCTCGGGCAACGAATGATGCGTAGATGTCGCCGTGTGCACCCATATACTGCTCGTCAATGTAATTTCGAGCCGATGATGATGGTAGACCAAATGGGGGGTTCATCACCACCACATCAAATACCTCGCGGCAATGGTCGATCATACGCAAGCCCTGAAGCGCATCCTCCGCAAACAGCCGACCCTGAAAGGTGGATCTGGTCGCGTGTGCATAGTCCGTCAACGCCTCGCGCAACCGCGTTTCGGCCTTCTGCCACTGCAACATGTCATCGGCGTGAAAAAGGTCGCCGTGCTCGCCAAATACTAAGCGGATCAGTGCAGGTAATTCCCTTTCGACCTGTAGCAGCACCCCAAGTACGGGCAGATCCTTGAGCAGGAACAGCGTCTTTTCGAACAGCTCCGCATCGAGGGGCGCGAGCTCTGCCATAAACCGCTTGCGGAGATCTACTTCTGCTGGTGGCGCCACGGCGGCCACCACTTGCCCGCTCCCAATATTAGGTCGATCCTTGGCTTTCGCACCGGTATCATGCCACGCTCGCTGCGCCCGCAACCACAGCGCCAACGACGCGATTTGCGCCGCACGCGGATCAATATCGACGCCGTAGATGTTGTGCTCGATGATCAGCCGCGGCACGTCGCGCAGGAACGCATCCTGGTCGGCATAGGTTGCCGAGAGCGGCTTCAGATCGGGTCTGCCGCTAGTTTCCCGATCTAGCCCGCCGGAGCCATGGGCTTGTTCCCAATCCCAAGCCTCGCGATAGACCTCCTGGAACAGGTCGAAGGCATAGAGCCCAAAATGCATCGACCCGCAGGCGGGATCGAGCAGCTTTATCGTGCGTGGGTCGCGAAGGCGCTGTGTGACCTCGGGCCACTCGTTCGGCTTCACCAGCAGGTATTGGCAGCGGTCGCGTAGCGAGGTCTGCCCGCCCGTCCAGTTGAACCAGAGCCGCCCGAGCGTGTTGTCGACCAGGAACTCCACCACATAGCGCGGCGTGAAGAACTGGTTGCGCACGGCCAGTTCGCGGCTGTTACGCGGCGCCTGGGACGCATCGCGCATCGCTTTGCGCTCTTCCTTCGAGTTGAAGTACTGGTAGATCCAGCCGATCGTCTCATCTTCAGCCCACAGCGGCTCAATCTCTCCATGATTGATGAGCGCCAGGACTTGGAGCAGCGCGGCCTCCCGCGGGAATAAGCGCCCTTGTGGCGAGTAGCGGTCGAACAGGCCGGGCAGGTCTAGAGACAACTCGTCAAAGACGCTTTGTAGGTAAACCCGGTAAGCATCGCCAGTTTCGCCAAGCCCCGTACCAGCCAGGCGGGCATAAAGCTGAAAGCCTTTGGCCTGAAACCCATTGCCAACCGTTTCGATCAATAGCCCACGCGCCTCCGCCATTCGAAGCGCGGCCAGCCGGTTCAAGACAGTGAATGCCTGCTCTCGCACGATGCGGTCGAGGCCGGCCTTCGTGTCCATGTCCCCGCCAGCGCAATAGTGATCCAGCGTGTCCCGAAGGATCCGCGCTGTTTCGCGTTGCTGGTCGTTGATGTGCCGCAGGCTTTCGATCGGTGTGACCGTGCCGGCGACCGGGTCCATCCCGAAATCGTTCTGGAGCTGGCGCGTGAATTCTTCTTCCAACGCCCGACGTGCATCGGTGACAAAGCGCTGCAGTCGGTTACGCGTGGCCTGATCGAACGCCATGCTTATGCGTCCCCGCCAAGCACGAACGAGATGTCGATATCGTCATAAAGGGCCAATTGGGTTTTCAACTCGTTCAGCGCCTGGATCAGCATGTCCAGTTCGCTGGCTGAGGCAACTTTGCACGGAACAGGAACGGAGCGAGAGAACGTGGTACGGTCGCGTCCCCCGCTCTTGCCTACTTCCTCCTCAAGCTCCATCCGCCGCCTCTCCTGCTCCTGGCGGGCTATCGATCGCTTCAGATCGTCGATCGTGCTGCTGATATCGTAATCGCGTGCCAGCAGCTTCTTGAGGCCGGATAGGTCCTCAGAAACGGTCAGCGCCAATGCTTCCAGCCGCTCGACCACATTGCCACGATCTTCCTGTGTCAGGCCCGACCACTCCGGCAGACGCTGTAAGTCTTCAACGCCATCCTTCAATCTCAGTCTCTGCTGCTCTGACAATGATTGAACCGTGTCACGAACGCGCCCTTTGATGTGCGTGAGCAACGAATTGAGGTCGGCAGTGTGCTTGAAGAAATCCTCCTTCTTCAGTCGCTCGGACAAGTTGACCAGGTCTTCGCCTAACTCTTTTCTGAGTTCCCCAGGGGCGCCGGTGTTCGGCAGCTCATCGATTTCATGGCGATGGGACTGCAGTGCACGCACGGTCACATCAAGGCCATTATCAAGTGCCCGTTTCACCTCGACCGCCCATCTCAAATTATCGTAGATGGCAGAATTCTCGGCTCCCAATCGCTGAGGTGCATCGGAAGCGTCGGTGAACAGGACATCCGCGAGGTCCTGATTCAGGGTGATAATCCGATCGCTACCGCCGAGCCCTAAGCCGTTCAACTTTTCCGACAGAGATCCGTAATCATGTTGGAAGCGAGGGAAAAATTTCGTGGCGACCTTGCTGATTTCCTGTTCAAGGGGAATGACCGTATCACCGACCAATTCGGTCAACCGCTCTGCTGCACGACCCAGCGTTTCGATCGACGGGCGTTCGTCGCGGAGCGCAACACCGATTGGCTTGAATGAATTGTTGGTTTTCAGGGCGTCGATCGCCTGCTGACCTGCCGCAGTGACCTCGCGTCCAGAAACCTTGAGCTTGATCTCCCCCCCGATCAGCATCGCCGCGAGGATGTAGCGGGTTGTGTCGGGCGACCAGCCAAAAGGATCACTGCTGAAGTCATCGAGTAGCCGCTTGCCATCGACTGTGCCCCGCTTGTCGATGTAATCGCGGATGCTGATCATCGCCTTGTGGTCGCTGCGGAAAGTCGCGCGACCCGCGACCGTTTGCACTAGCCCGAGCGGATCCAGCGCGCTGCTGATAGCCGAAGGGTTCGCAACCTTGAGGAATTTTTCGGCGCAATCCGTTGCGGCCCGCACCGGCGCTTCAGCATACCGATCGTACACCTGCTCAGCGACGTCACCGAGAAGCTTTTTCGTCGCCTCCAGCAAGTCCACGTTGAGTGCCGTGACCGCGGTAGCCTGGCCGCGAAAAACGAACGATCCACCCTGCAGGGTCTGTTTAATCTTGCTCTGTAACTGAACTGCAAGCTTGCTCGCCCGATCCAGCTGCCCCGCGCAATAGTCACGGACCTCTTGATCAGGTTCGTTGCGATGCAGCTCAGCTATCCGTTGGCTACGGTAAATTTCGTTCGCTAGTTCATCCAAGTCGGGATTTGCTCTGGCCAAAAGACCAATCACATTCCGCCCGGTTCGGCTGCGCGAGTCATCAAGTAGGCGGTTGCGCGCCGTGTCATAATCTGCGACCGGCACCAACTCGACGATTGTCTGTATGGGATTTTGATCGCCAGCAAGGCTGGTCACTGCACTGCCTGTTTGCACCTTGAGCCCTGAGGCAACAGCTAACGTCCCGTGTAGATTGACCCGTGGCAGTGGATCAAAGGCTTCACGCAGAGCGTCATTAAAGGCACGACGTACGTCGACCGAACGTAGGGCCAGCGCGCCGCGTTCCTGTTCGATATCCCGAAGCTTCTCACTCAGAAATACAAGATTTCCATCCTTCTCACCCAGTGGGACATGAACATCGCCGAGCATCTCGTCGGCTGCCTTGCGCACATCTTCGAGCTGAGAGGCTGCCGCGACCAACGGCTGCATCAGGCTGGCGACGTTCTGCACTGTGACAGGCAAGTTGCCCAGAATTTGTAAGACCGCGACAGATTTGGCAATGTCCTGGTGGCGCTGCGTGTCTGGGAACCGAATAAGAACCTTGCCGACCGCTTGGTGGATTGAGGGGAAGGCGCGCCGAATGTCCTTTTCAAGTTCGTCGTAGAGCGTAACGGTTGTTGCGAGCCAGCCAACAGGCTGATCGGCCATCGCCGTCGAGCCGCCTTCACCCTTGAGTACGTCCTGGACGACCTTGATGGCAGACCGCAGCCCAATGCCACCAGTCGATTTAGCCAGCGCACCCAAAAGATGCAAAAGGATGTCAAAATGTGCAGGCAGGAAGGGGTAGAGATTGATGAATGTTTCGCGGCTGAAGTCGGCGTCGTAGTACTTTGCATCCTGCAGCTTTGTATTGTGTCGAAGCGCTTGGCCGTGAGTGTCGAACAGCTTTCCTAGCTGCTCTTCGCCCGCAGGGGATTTCCCAAGCAAACGGCGATAACAAATTTCTTTGATATCGCTCGATTCGAGATCAATCTGGATCGGGAAGCGATCCTTGAGCTTATAAAGCTTGTCCGAATTGAGGGCAGCGCGCGGATCATCCTCGGTCAGGGTCTGCTGTGCCGTGGATATAATCCAGACCTTGCCGTCGCCTAGACGCTTAAGGTTTTTTGCCAAGCCATCGAGATTGAGGATCAAGTTGTCACGTGATGCGACATACTGCCCGACTTCGTCGATGATGAAGATGATGTTCTGCTTGCCGCTTTTTTCTCGGACAATATCGATCATCTCTTGGACACGTTGATCCTCGAACTGAAAAAATCCGTCCGTGCTCGACGAAAATGACTTCGTCTCCGGGAACAGCCCCGGATACATTTCGTGTGCAATTTTCGGAATAAGCCCATCGATCGCGAGGGGATTGTTCTGAACTCGATCCCAGGTGGCGCCGGGCAAGGCTTCTCCAACGCGCCGATGCAACTCATCAGTACGATTCTCCTTTTCGATCATCCGCTCGAAGGCTGCGACCTTTAGATTGCGCGAATAGCCAGCCCACTGAAGAACCTTGAAGTAGAGAACCGTGGAAACCTCCTCCATGGTTGCCCCGGCAAGCATCTCACTGGCAAGATCGAGTAAGACAACGGCTGCAGGGAAGCGTTGGGCAACAGTGCTGAGCAGCGCTTTGGTCTGGGGCTTGTGCAAACGATCTTGCAGGTGCTTGATGAACGGAGTTCCGTCGATCGTTCGTTGGTTGTCGAAGGCGAGGCCGAGATATTTGGTGAAGGAGCTCTTGCCCGAGCCATAGAAGCCGGACACCCAGACTCCCACTTCGTTCTCGCCACCAGCCTCCATGGCCATCTGCATGCGATCAAGGAGCTTGCGGAATTGCTCCTCGATGCTCTCCGTGACCACATATTCAGAGATTTCAGCCTTCAGCCGGTCTTCTTGGGCAGCACCATAAGTGATGACCTTCTCGATCGTCCGATAAATGTCCTTGGACGGATCAAATAATTCCCGAATGCTCACAGCGTAGTACCCCAGCCTATTCTTTGCATTTTAACCGCCGACATGGACGGACCGGTAATTACCATCCTCGGGATAGAAGCCGAGGAATTTCAGGCGAGTTTTCCCTGTTCGAACACCGGGGTAAAGGAACACCGTTGGCACATGAAATTGTCCTTGAAGCTGGCTTTCGATTGCCCCGATGCGCAAGAACGGATGGAGCGCCTCCAGATCCGTTACCAGCAGCAGCGCATTCGGCTTGGCTTCCAAAGGCTTTAGCGCTTCTGCCAGGCGGTTAAGAAGCCCACCACCAGATGTCACAATGTCGGCAAGTGCCTTGTTGGTGCGCATCCAGTCGAGAGGGGACGCTTTGTCTTCCGCGAGGCAGAGCGACCAGAACGGATCCTTCTGAAGGAGGTCCCACAGGCTCTCTGCAATCGAAAACGTGTGAACGTCCCAACCCTCCTGGTGAAGTTTCGCCAGCCACGCAGGGGTTTGGCGCTTTACCTCCAGGATCTGCTCCGGCGGAAAGATCAGATAGTAAATAGGTTCGAAGCTCGCATGCCCGAGTTCGCGACCATGCCGTATGCGCTCGCGCAATTCGTCAAAATCAGCCCTGAGAGAGGACATCGCAAAGCGCCTCCATGCTTGGTTGCTTCCAGCTGATCCGAACGACGTCGCCAGCGGCTTGGATAATAAAATGTCCCTTGAGGGAGAGCTTCTTCAGCTCCTCCAGCACATCTTCGCGCGTGAGGCCAAAAAGTTTCCAATCGTGATGCGCAAGAATTGCGTTGTCACCCAGTTCAGAAAAATGGAGATCATGCGCCAGATAGGCGACTACCTTCTGCTCAATTCTAATGGTGTTGATCAGACGCCCGCCCTTCATTCGACTTCCAAGCAATCCGAAATCCGAGCAGCAACCCATCAGGTAGCGCCCCATGCGCTCAATCTGTCCCTCTGCCCACCGTGAGGATGTCTTGCCATCATCGATCGCTCTGCGAACGAAATGCTCGGCGCTCTCTTTTGTCATAACGCGGGCCGACGACTCGTATGCTTCCCAGTAAGCCTCACGCACGAAATCAGCCAAGACGGGGTTAGCGCGGCACGTGTATAGGTAGAGTAACTGCCGCATTTCTGAGGCGGTCAGAACTGGCAACAATATCTTCAATCGGGAAGCTGGTGCTCCATTCTGTATCAAATACCTAGGAGAGAAGCACCGAACTACAATGTTTCTTAGCCGATAGGCCGACCCTCCAGCCAGCTTGCCGGAGCTCAGAACCTTTTGATACAGTTCAACAGCAGGCTGCCCGGGCAACCAAACCTGAAGCAGTTCTTTGGTTTCATCAATGAGGCCTAGGCCCATCGCTAGGTTAGTATCGTATGGCTTCCGGTCAGACACGATCAGCCTGCCAGGTAAGGAAAGGATTGGGCGTTGGACGAGAAAGCCCCAGCATAAACTGAGGCAATATCTTTGAGATGATCGGAAATATCACCTACGTTTCCGATTGCTACCGGGCCAACCCCGCCCTTCTTTGCTGAGCCTGCTTTATCGGTGAGGGCCTCAAGCGCCGTTTGTTTATCTCGAAAGAGGACTGCCGGAGACAACTCCTCAGCTCCCCCTTGGACGAGTAAATGGAGATCTTGTTCCAACTCCTCAGGCAGGCGGAAAAGGTGATAGGTTCCAACGCTTAAGTGCTCGTCGTGCAGGCGACGTGCTGCCTCGACAACGCCATGATACTGGGCGAGTTGCGGTGTTTTCGAAAATATAGGTTCGAGAAAGAGTCGGCCTGACGCATCATAAAATGCCGTCGGCCACCAACCAAACTGCGCCCGCTCGCCCAGAAAACTGACAAGCAATCTGACTTTCAACACCGGTAGTAGAGCAGAGTCCATCATATTACCCATGGTTCAATTTCGCCCTTGCTCTTGAGCGACAATCCATCGGTCAATTTCGCTTTTCCGAAAACGCCACGAGGCACCAACCTTGAAGCCAGGGATCTTGCCATCCGCGGCCAGGCGATAGGCGGTTTTCTCAGCCAGCTTGAGATAGTCGGCAACCTCCCTGATGGTCATCACATCGCTCTCCAATTGCCGACTCCATCGTCAATGGCTGTCACCGCGTGAGAAAATAGAGGAAGAATGTAGAAAATCCAGTAAAACTCGACCACGGCCAGCGCCATGGCTGCGCATATCTTCCACTTGATTAGGCGCTGGGGCGGAGCGGGTGATTCGGTGTGGCAGTTCGAGCCCCCCTCAAGACCATTCAAAGCCGCGAGATAGACCGGCATAATCGTGCATTGGCAATGAAAAGGCGGGCCGCCATGCTGCGGTCTAGACAGGAATTCTCGTTAATTGCGGCGCGATGCGTTTGGTCGCCGTGATCCGGCCGCCAACGTGTTTTGTTCAAGACTCCCTCCACACCGATCCGAGTGCTCGATACGAGGTTTCGCCTCGCGCGCACGCGCGCGCGCGAGAATTTGGAATCATCGGAACCAGGACGGCTTGTCGATTAAAACGAAATAATGCAGAGCTTACCCCGGTGGCTTGAAGCATTCTCACGGGAGGATTTATGGCGACGAATGCTAAGGCGGACGAACTGGCAAAGCGCGTCACGCGCGACCAAGAGAATGCCGAAATCGCGGTAGCAGCTGCGATCTCCGAATCTGGCAAGTCCGCCCAGTCCCTCGCGCCAGTAGGAGGCCTTGGAGGCATAACCGAATATGATAAGGCGCGGCTAGGTTATGAGGATGCACGCGATGCTTCGCTCGCGGCAATCACCAAACAGCCGTTCCATGCCATGGTTGAAGTCTACACTGAAGTTCCTGGGCCGAACGGCAAGCGTATCGAACAGGAGCAACTTTGGTATTGCAACACCGAGAGTTCGTCCAATCAGGTGCTGACGATGAATGGTGCAAAGGTGCCGGTGTTGAGCTGGACGCATCCGGGCGTGCAATATGCACTCACACTGAACCTTGGCGATTATCAAGACATCAGAACACTAGGCTACAGGCTCCTAAGCGTGGAGCCTATGGCTCGGGCCCGCTTCGACGAAGTGCTCCCAACGATTTCGGGAGTGTACCAGCCAGGAGGTGCCGTGCGTCCCCTGCAGACGGTGGCACCCAAAACTGGCCTCAAGGCCGTTAAACTCAACATGACGCCTGACCAGGTGCACGCATTTGTCTCGCGCATGACGGGCCTTATGATTGTTACCGGCGCACCGGGCTCGGGCAAGACGACCGTTGCGTTTCAGCGGATCCGTTTTCTTTTCGACCAGCAGGATCAGCGAGAGGAAGGTGGTCGGCTGGTGAGCTATGAGCCGGCGTTGACCCGCGTTTTCCTGGCGAACGACAATCTGGCCGAGCAGGCGAAAGTGCTGCTTTCGCAGCAGCTCGACATCCCCGTTTCCGTAGTCCGTTCAGTGTCGGACTATATTGCGGAATATCTGGATCAAAGCTGGCCTTACAAACATGATGCCCGGCCACGGCAGCGCAAGCTGCAGCCGCTGGAACTCGCAGCGCGCACCGCAATTCTCGGTTTGTCAGATCATCATGACTTGGGGCGGTTGTGGGAGGCCTACGAAGCGCAGATTGCAGAACGGCTAAGTTCAGGGGCAAACACGGCGTGGGCTACCAACGACGCGGACGCGCGAGAGCAGCTGGCGGTGCTGGCCGAAGCCCTGCGAGTCTACAGTCAGAAGGAAGGCCGCACTGCAGACCCGCTGCGCTCGCAATGGCGGATGACGAGCGTTCACCTAGCAATTGCCCGCCAGTATGACGCTGCCCGCCAGGCGATGTCCAGCCGCGCCCGTGAACGGTTCGACGAATTGTTCCAGCAGTGGCTCTTCCACGTCTACGATCCGCTCGCCGCGCTTGCTGCCTATTTTGGAGGACGCGCGTCCGAAGCCGCGCATCGCATGCGTCGCGGCACTGGATCGCGTGTGGACGAAACCTCGGTGCTGCGTTCCGCGATCGAGGAATGGGAGGCCCGCGGCTACGGACCTGAGGATCGCCCCTGGCTTGCGTGGCTATTGCGTTTCGCCCTGCCCGAAGAGACCGAAGCGCAGAGGCGCTTTAGGGAGATACCCTCGGCAATTGCTCCGGCCATGATCGGCCCCCAACGCTTGACCCATGTTGCAATTGATGAGGCACAGGACCTTTGCGTGGCAGAGGCATCACTGATCGGTTCACTGGTCGATCCCGACGGCGCGCTAACGGTTTCTGCTGACTTTCGTCAGATCGTTAGTCCGGTGCATGGTATGAAGGACGCGGAAGCATTCAAGGTCGGCCGGTCACTGCGGGGTAAAGGAGTGGAGCAAATCTACCCCTTTGCAAAAAACATGCGCCAAAGCCGCCAGATTGGTCGTTTTCTTCAAGGCTTCTACGAGGTCGCCTTCAGAGAGCGGCCCACGTTCGAGGCGAACACTGCGCTCGATGACAAGAAGCCACAGTTGATCATCGCACCACCACAGGACCACGTCCTCCGGATCAAGCAGATCGTTGCGGTGCTTCGCCGCTCGCAGGCGATCGAAAGCATCGCCCTGCTTCAGATTAACGAGGACGAAGAGGCCATGATGAAACTGCGGGCCGAACTCACGGTAGCTGGCGTTACCCTGGCCGAGCCATGGGCGGCGAGCGGCGAAGGCCTACTCACGACTTCGGTCGAGCGGATCAAGGGTTTGGAGTTCGATGCCTGCATTATCGTCGGATTGGAGGATGTTGAGAGCGCTGCGCTCAACTTCACGCTTAATCGCGCCTACGTTGCGCTTTCGCGGCCAGCGCGCCGCCTCGCACTCATCGCAAGTGAATTTCCCTCTCTGCTACGCAAGGTCGATCGAGGCCTGTTCGACGTGACGCAGGCTTGAGTTAAGGACTATTATGACCGATCCTGCCTCCCCATTCCCTGCGTTCGAGCGCTTCGTCGAGCAGCACGGTCTGCTTGCAAACCCAAAGGGAATTCTTGCAGCAAAGCTCCCCCGTATCCTAGGGCAGGGTCAAACGCGTGCAGTAGGTCTCGACATGTCGCCCGCGCTTATCGAGCGGCAACAAGAGCTGGTTTCACTGAATCTGCCAGATACATTGCGGCCAACACCGGACGTGCAGCGCGAGATCGATGAAGCCCAGCATGCGATCGACCGGCATATCGACCAAATGCGTCATCAAGACAATCGCCGCCGCTTCGCACTGGAGGTTCTTCATCGGCTTGAGGGCGTGCAGACAGGTGTAAAAGATAACCAGTTTTTCGCGGGACGCCTCGTGCTGGTCGGCGACAAGAGTGGCCAGAACTGGGCATGGTCGATGACGCCACATTATCCAGTCATCGCCAAGATCCCTGCGGATGTCGAATATGTCCTGTCGGCGCACGCTGCAGCGGACAGAATCATCAAGGATGGCACACTTCCGGTCCAGGAATTCCTCGACAAGTTGATGCTCGCTTGGCTGATGGCGCGGCACTTCTCGCAGAGCGACGACGTGCTAATCGCGGACGTTGCACGGCTCTTCAAGATTGCTTCGCAGGACGAGCGCTTCTTTGGGACGCCAGCTCGCCGCAATTTCAGCGATGTTCCGGACGCAACCTTCATCACGAACCTTATCAACTGGCGGCGCAATCGGGAGCCCGGCAAGCGAGAGTTATTCGAATTGGTACCGGCAACGCTCAACCAGGCACATGGCTCCAAATCGAGGGCCTATTTTGTGCCGTCTAACGCTGAGGGAACCGCAGTGCGCCCTATGATCTACCTGCGGCGTGTGGCCGACTGAATAACGGGAGAACGAATTTGGAACTCGCGATCAGTAGAGTGGACGCGCGGCGCGTCATATCCGGCTTGCTTAATTCACCAATCGCGCCGGGTAAGTACTCGCATTTTCTGAACGTCGGCACGGGTCACATCCTCGATGCTCTCGATCACAACTACTTCCGCGGTGAGCTTGCCGACGGTATCGGTTGCTTCAAATATCTTGAAGGTGACTACGGTAGCGGCAAGACCCAGTTCATCAACAGCCTCGCAACCAAAGCGAGTGAGCAAGACGTTGTGACGTCGATCGTTACGGTGGGGGCGGAGTGCCCATTCAATTCGCCGGCCGCGATCTTCCGAGCAATAATGGAGTCCTTCCTACCGCCCGCAGATGCCCAATTCGACGGAGCTGACTCGAAAGGCATCGAGGTGCTGCTGGAGAGTTGGATCCTACGACGTATCCGCCAGCTCGGTGCCGAACCGGGCGGAGATGTACCAGAGGTCGTGCAGCGTCAAATCGAGCAACAGATTGGGGGGCTGTGGCGTGGTGCGCCCGACCAGCAAATGGCTACCGCGCTTACCGCTTTGAGCCAACGGCTGCTCAAGATCGCATGCGGTGCAAGTGAATCGGTGATCGATAACGAGATTATTGGCTGGGTTCGCGGTGATAACATTCGCTCGACGGCGCTTAAGAACCACGGAATGTTCGAGCCAGCGCGGGACGACAACGCATTTCGGCGCCTTAAGACCGTCATCGCCTTTCTGCGGACTAGGATGGGTTACAAGGGATTTTTTATCGCTTTCGATGAGGGCACGCGTACTTCATCTTTCCGCAGAGGATCGATCAAGCAGAAGCAAGCCATCGAGAATCTGTTGACGATGATCAATCAGAACGCTGACGGCGAGTTCGGCGGCGTAATGTTTCTATATGCGGCAACGCCCGACTTCAGGTCGGAGGTAATCAGCACCTACCGCGCCCTACAGGACCGAATAGGGAGTAAGGCCTTTTCGCCCGCAAGCCCTATGGTTCCACTCATCAATATTGAGGACACCAATTCCAGTCAGGTGATTTTTGAAATTGGTGAGCGTTTGCTCGCAATATTTGCGCGCGCAAATGAAATTTCGTGGGAAATGGATACTCAAATCCAGAATATGAAAGAGCTTGTTATAGCGCAGGAGGGTGTCTTGTTTGAAACGCCTAAACCTCGCTTTTTTGTCTATCAATATTGCCGATTCCTTGACCAGCAGAAGGATGGACAACGACTTATTACAGATCAAGAGGCAAGCGATTTCGTAAATGATCACGAGCCGCCACTGGAGGGTGATGCATGATTGCCCAAGGCGCGCAAGTCGAGCATGCGGAATTCGGCATAGGCAAGGTGATCGCCATCCTGGGCGATACCGCGACGGTTGATTTTCTTGGCGAGACCATCGACGTCGATTCCGACGAGCTGTTGCCGCGGAACAACGTGTCCAATCTGGCAGGCTCGACTGCAGGCCCCAAGCAACTCAACGATGTGGCCTTTCGCAAAGCATTCGAAGCGGTGAATCTGGGTGTTGTCCCAGGCGAACCCGAGCAGCTGGTCAACCTGACAATAGGTGGAAATGCCGCGTCAAAGGAGATCGAAGCGTTACTTTCGGGCGCGGACACGCACGGGCTGTGTAGGGTCTTCATGGGCTATTACGGTTCCGGTAAGTCGCACCACCTTCAACTTGTGAGAGCCGTGGCTCTGAGCCAGGGCTGGGTTACTGCAACCATTGAACTCGATCCAAAGGCCGCCGATCCCGCGAAACCGTCAACGGTTTACCAGGCGCTTATGAGCGGGCTGGAGTTCCCCGAGAAGGCGGACGGCAGCAAGAATATAGACTTCATCGACTTGGTGAAGGAAATTCGCGACCATTGGGACGCGATCCGATCGTTGCCATACTTCAAGCGTTCGCCATGGTTCAGCTATGGGCTGGAGGCACTTCTCAACCTTTCCCATCGGCGTGACGATACTGCTTATGTGGCAGCGGTCAGTTGGCTTCAGGGACAAGTGAAGCAAATCAGCGCCATACGTTCGATTAGCTGGCGCACCGGCCATCGAAGAGCGATCCCGAGCATGCCGCAGACGAAGGACAACGCCCTCGTCTATGCGTTTCATCTCGTTGTGCTGAGCGAAATACTGAAAGCCTTGGGTTACAAGGGGCTCGCAATCGTGATCGACGAGGCGGAGCACGTCCGAACTTACTCGTTCAACCGCTATATTAGGGCTAACAATTTTTTCGACGTTATATCGCGCTGCGCCCACAAACCGCAGCCAAAGCTCCGCAAACCTGATTGCGATTACGAATACGAGTTCAGTATCCCGGATTTCTGGAAAGAAGGTCCACACTTTGCCCTATTCGTTGGTCTGACCGAAGGAGAAGACACGCAGGATCTAAAGCGCAAAGCAGGCGAGATGAGCGTTTTGATCCACGACGAGGACGATGTTTTACACCTTCATGCTCCAAGTGGCGCCGACTATGAACAGTGGTGTCAGCATTTCCTCGAGCAGACTTCAACCAAGCTGGGGCCTCGGGTTGCGATGCTGTCTGACGCAGGCCTGAGGGCGCGCCTCGCGGCCACTCTCCGTCATCATTTCGAAGAGACGCCCGAAGAGGACCGGATACTCCGGCAATGGACCAAAATGGTGGGCTTCATACCGGCCTTGCTGATGAGTCGTGATACCGCAATGGACGCGGACGAGCTTGTACAACTTCTTTCTGCCGCGGCTGGGCAGATTTCCGGCGAGTTTATGCCTTGGGATGAATGACGACCGTGCCACGCTCGCCCGGATGATGCCGGATGCCTTGCCGATCTTTTTTGACGGCAGGCGCCCCTACGAAAGCCAGCGGCTGGTCATGCCCGCTATCGTCCGCGGGCAAAACATATTGTTCGCCGCACCGACGGCCTCCGGAAAAACGGAAGCGGCCATTGCGCCGCTATTCCAGCGTCACCGCTCATTTGCGCGAGGAAGACTGTCAACGGTCTATGTGGCACCAACCAAGGCCCTGGTGAACGATCTCTATGAACGGCTCGTGGGGTATCTGGGAACGCGGTTTCCGGAAGCTATCGCCCGTTATACAGGGGATCGCCATGAGTTCAGATCTCCAGACGGCGCATTCTGCCTTCTCGCTACTCCTGAGGCGCTGGATTCCTTGCAACTGCGCAGACCAGCAGCACTCTCATACGTTCGGGCCTTGGTAATCGACGAAATCCATCTTCTGCATGGGCAACCGAGAGGACAACAACTTCGGCATGTGATCGATCGACTGCGCGTGGCTGCGCAGCCTTCACGCTCATTGCGTGATGCTTTTCAATTGGTTGGGATGACTGCGACACTCGACGATATGCAAGGTGTCGCCCGCCTATGGCTGGGCAACAACCCTGAAGTCATTTCCAGCGGAACTGCTCGTGAAATCGACCTCGACCTACTCGCTTGCGCGGAAAACGATGGTCCGTCGCCCGAACAGGCTCGGGTCTTGGCCGATTGGATCAATCGTACCCGAGCCGAAAAAGTTCTGGTGTTTGCCAACTCGCGAAACGGTGCCCATGCTTTGGCTGCTCACCTCCACCGGGAACTGGAGGGATCGCGCTGGCCGGTTCACCTCCATTTCGGTTCCCTGGCCGCTTCGCAACGCGAGATGGTCGAACAGCGTATGCGCACCGAGAGGTATGGCATTTGCGTGGCAACCTCCACGCTGGAGATCGGTATAGATATTGGCGATATTGATGCGGTAGTTTTGGCCGACCCACCTCCGACAGTGAGCGCGTTCTTGCAGCGGATTGGACGGGGCAATCGCAGAACTGGCAAGTGCCGCGTTGTTGCTTTCCGTCGAGATGAGAGCGACGAGCGCATTTACCGGGCGTTGGTTGATTGCGGTGCTCGAGGGGAAATCGACGACACGTTCGAATACCAGCGGCCGTCGGTCGAGTTTCAGCAGGCATTGAGTTTGTGTTGGCGAGCAACTCGCCAAGAAAAGGCGTTGAATATTAGCAATTTATCTAAAGAGGCTGGTTGCGACTTGACTGCGGTTGTCGGCGATATGTTGGATACCGGATGCATGCAAGATGTGCGCGGAGCACTCATTCCATGTGATCGCCTGTTAGATGAAGCCGATGCAGGAAAGATTCATAGTGTTATCGCGGGACAGGCCGGACCATCTGTATTGGATTTTCGGACAGGGGATGTGGCGCTCAAAGACGCGGATGGGAGCGCTGGCGGCGCACTTTTTCTTGGCGGACAAATGCGCAAACTTAAAATTGGAGAGGACGGGAAATCATATCTGGGCGATGTGGCGACTGACCCTCGCCGATTGGCTAAAATCCAAGGTAGCGGGGGAAAGATTGTGACGGGCAGGGCCGTGATCCGAGGCCTCGCTCGCCAACTAGGCGAGAACCCGGACCGTTGGCGAACAGAAGGTCCCGAAAAGCTGCTAACGTGGGGTGGAGAAACCTACAACCGCCTTCTTTCCGCTGTGTTTTCAAGAGAAACAGGCGAAGAATTCGAAGCTTTTCCGTTCGGTGTTACCGGACCAATGAGTAGCATTTCGCTCTCAATGGATTGGATTCGATCGATTGCGGCAAGAGCGGAAGCTGCCAATGACTTGCCTGTTCGCGTGGCATCCAAATTTACAAACTCAAGCAAGTTTATTTCAGAACTTTCTGATCGGCTCAGGGCGGATGAGCAACGCCGGTCCGTCCCATGGGCACCCTTCCGCTGCTGGCTCAAAGCAGTAGAGGGGATCGACGGTGTCTGATGTCGCAAGCAGGTGCCATCCTCATGGCGCAAACCTTGTTTGGCTAAGCTCTGCGCTTTCTAACAGCCCCGGTGCTTTCGCGTCGGACCGGTTTGCCGCGGATCCACGCGATGAGTGTCGAGCTTGGTTCCCGGCAGGCAGTTGCCCAACAGATGCGGCAACGCGCGGTAGGGCTCGCCAAAGCTGAAACAAGCTGATTTTTCGGAGGCTACTTCGTGCAAATTCAAAATGGAACGCCGCGTCTCAGCGCAACAGATCTGGTGGGGTATCTGAACTGCCGGCACTTGACCCAATTGGAGCATGCGGCAGCGCGCGGTGAGCACTCGCGTCCGAAATTCTTCGATCCTGCGCTTGAGGCGCTCTGGGAGCGCGGCAAGCAGCACGAATTGGCCTATGTCGACCATCTGCGCGCCCAGGGCCTGACGTCCGTTCTGATTGAAGGCGTTGATGTCAGCGAAGATGCTGTTATGCAAACCGTCGCCGCCATGCGCGCAGGCGTTGAGGTGATCGTCCAGGGCGCACTGCGAGGGGGTTCCTGGGCGGGCCGTGCTGATATTCTGCGCCGCGTTGAAACACCAAGTGACCTCGGCAATTGGTCCTACGAGGCCGCCGACACCAAGCTTGCCCGGGAAACCAAAGGCGGCACCGTACTCCAGCTGTGCCTTTACTCTGAACTCATTGGAGAAGTGCAAGGCGTGCTGCCGGTCTTCGCCAGCGTTATTCCGCCGTGGACCGACTTTGAACCCGAGCGTTATCGGCTTGCAGATTTTGCCGCCTATTATCGGCAGGTGAAGCTCGGTCTGCTCGGAGCGATCGGAAGCGAGGAACCCGCTCAAACCTACCCGGAGCCGGCGGCAAACTGCGATATCTGCAATTGGAGCGCCCGCTGCGACAAGCAACGCCGCGATGATGATCACCTCTGCCTTGTGGCAGGCATTTCCTCCATGCAGATTGCCGAGCTCAAGGATCATGGGGTTACAACGGCAACGGGGCTCGCTGAGCTACCGCTACCGCTGCAATGGAAGCCCGAGCGAGGATCAAAAGAGTCGCTCGCCCGTGTCCGCGAGCAGGCGAGAATCCAGCTTGAAACCAAAGCCAGTGGTGAACTGCGTTACGAGCTTCTAGCGCCGGTCGCAGGGTTTGGCCTCAATTGCCTGCCCGAGCCATGTGATGGCGACATCTTTCTCGACTTCGAGGGGGATTCCTTCGTCGGCCAACACGGGCTCGAGTACCTGCTGGGCTTTCACTTCCACGATAATGGTGAGCCCCGTTATCGCGGGCTTTGGGCGCTCGACCGGGCCGGCGAAAAGGCAGCATTCGAGACCTTCATCGATTTCGTGCTCGAACGGATGAAGACAAATCCGCAGCTCCATGTCTTCCACTATGGGGGCTATGAAACCGGTGCACTCAAGCGGCTGATGGGCCGATACGGCACTCGCGAAGACGCACTGGATTCATTGCTGCGCGGCTTGGTGTTCGTGGATCTGCTGAGCGTCGTGCGTCATTCGCTGCGTGCCGGCGTAGAGAGCTATTCCATCAAGAAGCTCGAGCCGCTTTACGGCTATACGCGGGACGCCAGCCTTCCCGATGCCAACCTGGCGCTTAACCGTCTGCAGGTGAGCCTCGAGCTCAACGATGCCGCCGGAATTCTCCCGCAGGATAAGCAGACCGTCGCAGCCTACAACCGCGACGACTGTGTTTCCACGCAAGTCCTGCGCGATTGGCTTGAAATCGAGCGGGCCAAGCTCCTTGCTCAGGGCATCGACCTAACGAGACCAGAACCGGGGGAGAGCGGGCCGAGCGAAGGCCTGTCTGAATGGCTGGAACTGATTACTCCACTGATCGAACAGTTGACCGCCGATGTCCCGGTCGACCCTGCCGAGCGCAGCGCCGAGCAGCATGCGCGTTGGCTGCTTGCCAATCTTCTCGAGTGGCATCGACGCGAAGAGAAGGCGACCTGGTGGGAATACTTCCGCCTCAGCGATCTCTCGGCAGAGGAGCTGCTCGACGAGCGCTCGGGGTTGGCCGGTCTCACCTTCATTGAGACCGTTGGCGGCACTGCCAAGTGCCCGATCGACCGATACAGGTTCCCGACCCAAGAGGCTGATATCCGCGCGGGTAAAGGTCTCAAGGTGCAAGGCGGTCAGACGTTCGGGACCATCGAGGACATCTCGCGCGAGCAACGGACCGTCGATATCAAGAAAGCATCCGCTATGGCGGGCGAGCATCCTGCGGCCGTTTTCGTGCATGAATTTGTCTCCTCCAAGCCGATGCAAGAATCGCTCGTCAGACTGGCAACCTACGTCTGCGAGAACGGCATGATCGAAGGAGAATCGTACCGCGCAGCCCGTGATATGCTGATGCGTGTGGCGCCGCGCATTGCAGATGGCACCGCAGTTCGGCTCGAAGGGGAAAAGCCGCTCGATGCGGGGGTGCGTATCGCCCCGCTCATCTCAGCGGGGGTGCTGCCAATCCAGGGGCCTCCAGGCACTGGCAAGACCCACACCGGCGGGCACATGATCTGCGAGCTGGTCCGCCAAGGCAAGAAAGTCGGCATTGTCGCCAATGGGCATGAAGTGATCCGCAACCTGCTGAACAAGGTGGTCGAGGTGGCAGACGAAACCGATACTCCGCTGGTCTGCATTCAGAAGCCGAAAGGCGGGAACAAAGACGATCCGACAGACCGGCTACGGTTCGCCAAAAAGAGCAATGCGGAAGTCTTCGCGGCGCTCAAAGCAGATTGCAGCGTCGCGGGCGGAACCGCTTGGCTATGGTCGACAGAGGACGCCTTTGAGAATCTCGATGTCCTTTTTGTCGATGAGGCAGCGCAGATGTCCCTGGCAAATGTGCTTGCGGTTTCGCAAGCGGCAAAGACCCTCATTTTGCTCGGAGATCCCCAGCAACTCGACCAGCCAATGCAAGGCAGCCACCCCGACGGCACCGGCTGCTCTGCTCTTGATCACCTGCTCTCCGGTAAGCAAACCATCGCACCGGACGAAGGCCTGTTTCTCGACGTCACTTGGCGGCTTCACCCGGATATCTGCGCATTCACGTCAGAGCTGTTCTACGAGGCAAAGCTTGCATCGAAGGCAGAGGCGGCAGGGCAAACCGTCAAAGCGACCGGGATTGCCAATGGAACAGGCCTTCGGTTCCTGCCTGTCGAACATACCGGCAATCAGAATTGTTCGACCGAAGAGGCAGATGTAATCGCCGAACTTGTCGGTAACATCCTGGCGCAAGGCGCAACATGGGTCGATCGGGCTGGCGAAGAGCGCCAGATCGGGATCGACGACATCCTGATCATTGCGCCCTACAATGCTCAGGTTTTTGAGATCCAACGGCGGTTGCCGCAAGCGCGGGTAGGAACGGTCGACAAGTTCCAGGGCCAGGAAGCGCCCATCTCGATCTACTCGCTGGCAAGCTCCTCGCACGCGGATGCCCCGCGTGGCATGGAATTTCTCTACAGTCTCAACCGGCTCAACGTCGCGACCTCACGCGCCAAATGCGTCACGATCCTTGTGGGGTCGCCGCAAGTTTTCGAGGCCGAATGCCGCACCCCCCGTCAGATGCAGCTCGCAAATGCATTCTGCCGATATCTCGAACTGAGTTCATGAAAAATGCTGATCAACAACCCCTTGGCGGCCATGGTTTTATATGTCAGAATCAGCGCATAAAGCCCCAAAATGCGCGATAATGCGGCAGTTTTGGAGTGCCACTCAATTCGATTAGGTGCCCCATGTTGAAATCATCTGACCACCCCGCTGCGACCGAAGATTGGAAGGGTCTCAAGGAACTCGATCGCGCAATCGCAGAAGATCGTTTAACTGCCTACCGGTGGAAGAAGACATGGGCCGATCCCTGGGGCCGTGCGGCTCTAGTTACGATTTTCACCCTGCTTTCCGCATACATCGCCTTTGTGATTGTCAACGATCTCGTCCTCTGAGGCTTTACCACTCCTTGACCTCATCTGCGGCCTCTTCCGATGCGCCTTTGGCGCCGCGGGTGACAGCGTCGAGGTTGCCCCTCGACTGATCGATCCGCCCACGACCACGTGTCTGTGCCGCGCGCACCTCTTCGCTGATCCCCGACGAGCCGGGAGCGGCACCGACACTGCCTGATCCGCTGCCACTACTGGGACCGCGCGCGCGGACATCGCCCTGGCCCGCGATGCCGGGACGGCTCACCGGCGCAAACTGGGGCAGAGTCAGCTCTCCTTCGATCTCGTCGTGAAGGCGATCAGCGTAGGTCTCCACGAACCGCGCCTGGAGCTGCTTGGACTTGTAACGGTTTTGTGCCGGTCACCTATCTCATTAAGCCACCTTGGCTTCGAACGCGAGCGGGCTGATGCCGCCCAGATATGAATGTCGG
>NZ_JACICY010000018.1 GCF_014196055.1 Novosphingobium hassiacum | reverse complement strand
TGGGATCGGCTTCGGGCTACGCCCTACGCCGATCCCAACACACCGGATTCTCATCTTGATTGTCGCGCTTTCTCATCCAGATCGCCGCGCGACATTCTGGGCCAGCTCCGACAAGCGCCGTCCAGCCACGCTCGTAAAGAGTCGCCCGGTCTGGCGCTCGATCAAGAGCGTTGTCCGGTATTGACGTTGGCCTATCACAAGCAAGGTGCGAGCCCTGCAATAGCATAGTAACTCGCGAGCAGCGGTGTGATGGGCCAAAAGGGCCCCGTCTCGGGAAAGCCGCACGGACTGCGTCGACTTACGGGGCGGACAACCAGCCCGCCGTGCGCGAGGCTCTGTGCCTCAGGGCTTCCCGAGGCACTCATGGTGGGTAAGCTTCACTGCACGACGCTCAGCGTCCCGTTTCTTGCTCCACCCCTCCAACGGAGCCGGCGTAAGATCGAAGCAAGTCTTGCAATCGATCAGTGCGCGATTGCACGGGGGGCCTTGCAAACCAGGCCGCGACTTGATCTCTCGTCGCCCTGACGGAACTTGCCATCGCCGCACAAGAAGCGCGTGCCGTACTTCCGCAGCCAGCCCGAAAAATAAGATACATAAAGCACTGGCCGTGACAGAAAAACTGCCACGGCCTTTGATGTGTTCGTGAAGGCGGGGGCGCCACGAGCGCCCCCCCTCTGCTTGCCGATCAGAACTTGATGGAAGCCTCGGCACCGACGAGGCGCGGATCGCCCGGAATGCCTGAGCTAAAGCCGAGGCTGCTTCCGGTGTCGAGGCCGGCCGCATAATACTTTTTGTTGAGTGCATTTCTGACGAAGAATGCCACTTCAAAGCGCTCCTTCTCAAACGACTTGGAGATACGCCCGTTCAGCAAGCCGTAAGCCTTTTGTCCACGCAAATCGGGCAAGCCGTTCGTCCCGTTGAACAGGCTGTCTGGGAAGAAGTAGATGTCGTCCTGCCACCCCCAGTCGGCCTGGATGTGCAACGGGCCGTTATCCAGCGGGAAATCATAGCCGGCCGACAGTGTGTAGGTCCACTTGGGGGTAAAGGGGAATTTGAGGCCTGAAAGGTCTGCGCCCAAGCCGTTCACGTATCTCGAATACTTGGCATCCGTCATGGCGCCGGTCGCCCGAAGAGTCAGCGCTTGTGTAGGTTTGGCCGTGATTTCTGCTTCCAGGCCGTTGATCCTCGCTGATGCTGCATTCTGGATCACGGTCGAAATGCCGGAGCCGTTGCCCGATGGTACAACCACCGAGCGCTGGATGTCCTTGTATGACGAACGATATCCGGCAAGATTGAGGCGCAGGTGCCTGTCGAGCAGGTCTGCCTTCAAGCCGACTTCATAATCTGTAACATTTTCCGGCTCAAACGGCAGGAAGGTCTGCGGGTCGATCGAACCGCGCAGGTTGAAGCCGCCCGAACGGAAGCCGCGGCTGGTCTTTGCGTACAACAACAGGCCGTCGCGTGGCTGGTAGTCCAGCACCGCGGTGTACGACATGTCGTCCCAACTATCCTTGAACGTACGCTGGCAAACGCCTGGCGTATCAGGGCTTGGCACTTGGCAGGTGATCGGCGTCGACAGTGCGCGGTTGCGAGAGATCAGTGATTTGGTGTCCTTGGTGTAACGCAGACCACCGGTAAAGCTGAGCTTGTCGACAAAGCGCCAGGTGAACTGGCCGAAGCCCGCGATACTCTTGTTAATCACGTCGCCATCGACGACGTTTCTGGGAAGCCCCAAGCTCTTGAGTGCAAAAGTGCGGGTACCGTCGTTGCCGGTCTCGTGTGAATAAAAGCCGCCAATGATCCAGTCGACGCTTTCATCGAGCAACTTGCCGGTCAGTTGGCCTTCCTGCGCGAAAAGCTTTTGCGAGGTAAGGCCGTTGACCTCGAGGAGGTTGTAGCGTGAGCCATCCATGTCCATCAGCGTATCGCGCGTAAGCCGACGATAAGACGTGATCGACTTCAGCTGCGTGCTATCGCCAAGGTCCACGGTGATTGTCCCGGACCCGCCATACGACTTCACGCGCGAGTGGGACGGCGTTACGTTCTGATTCGCATCCCAGAACTTGTCGGTGTTGCCGTCCGCGATGTAGGCAAGACGGGCTCCGGCTAATGTTGTGGCACCACGGTCGGCGAGAATGGCGCCCGCAGCTGCGCGTGAGCCAGGTGCGGCGATGAACAGTTCACGAGCCTTGAACGCCTGGGCCGAGGTGGACGTTTTGTTGTAATCACCCCGCAAGACCACTTCGATGGCGTCGGAGGCATTCCAAAGCAGGGTCCCGCGAATTGAGCCGCCATCAAGGTCACCCCCGATGCCCAACCCGTCTATCCGATTCTTGCCGAACGAGTCTCGCCGATCGTAGCTGCCAACCAGCCGGAGGGCGAGGACGTCGTCACTGATCGGCAAGTTCAGGACAATCGAACCACCTGCCCGACCGTAATAGTCGGTGCGACCGATCAGTTCGCCACCGAAGGTGTAGGTTGGCATCTTTGTTGTGATGCTAAGCGCGCCACCGGTTGTGTTGCGCCCGAACAGCGTTCCCTGCGGCCCTTTAAGCACTTCCACCCGCTCCACGTCCACTAGCGAAGCCAGCTCGGTGCCGACTGTCTTGGCGAAGTTCACGCCGTCGATGTAAATGCCGATTGCCGGGTCTACCGTCAGAAGCGTGTCCGCGACGCTTTGCCCGCGAATGCTGACAGTCAGGCTGTTGCGGTCAGCATTGGTAGGCGCGATGACGAGCGACGGAGTCTGGTACTGCACGTCCTTGACGCTCTGGACCGATTGATTCTTGAGCGCCACCGAATCCAGCGCAGTTACGGCGATCGGCACGTTTTGCAGACTCTCGGCACGCTTGCGTGCTGTTACGACGATGTCGGCAATGCCCTCGTCCGTCGATTGCGCCCGAGCCACGTCCGTCCATAGCGACGAAATCATTGTCGCGCAGGCCAATGCCACTAGCGACGCCCCACTTTGCATCTTGCTCATCAATCTCTCCCTGATTCCCACCTTGCTAACTAGGTTATAATGTTATAATTCTATTACTTGTATAATCAAGATGGCAATGTTTGCCATCTTGGCGGCGGATGCGATGGGGTCGCCAAGGCATTCGTGGCTTGCGAAAGCAATCGCGCTAACCCGCGCTGCTGCACCGTGGCCGCGCAACGCGTAATCAGGAGATGTTTGTGGGTACCAATGAAGCGGCCGCACCGGCGGTGCTGGTAGAGCGCCGGGGCCATGTGATGATTGTTACAATCAATCGGCCCCAGGCCCGAAATGCGATCAACCTTGCGGTTCATATGGGTATCGGAGAAGCGCTCGAGGAAGCACAGGCCGACGCTTCCGTAAGGGCCATCGTTCTGACCGGTTCGGGCGACCAGGCCTTTTGCGCTGGCGCAGACCTCAAGGCTCTGGCCCGCGGCGAGCCGATGCGACCTGAAAACCCAGACCATATCGCCTGGGGTTTTGCAGGTTACGTGAGTCATGCGGTGAGCAAGCCGACGATCGCGGCGGTCAATGGCGTCGCGTTGGGAGGCGGCACCGAACTGACGCTGGCGAGCGATCTGGCTGTTGCGTCCGAGACTGCCACCTTCGGCCTTCCCGAAGTCAAGCGCGGCCTCTGCGCCGGCGCGGGCGGTGCGTTTCGCCTGGCGCAGCAGGTGTCGCCTAAAGTGGCGATGGAAATCCTGCTGACGGGCGATCCGATCACCGCGCATAGGGCGCTCGAACTTGGACTGGTGAATGCCGTGGTGCCCGGCCACGAGTTGCTCTACAAGGCGCTGGAGCTTGCCAATCGCATCGCGATCAACGCACCGCTGTCTGTTCAGGCGTCCAAGCGCATCGCGCTCGGCATCGCGGATGGGCGTATCGCGTCCGACGAACCATTTTGGGCGCTCAGTGCAAAAGAAACCGCAGGGCTGATGCAATCCGACGATACGAAGGAAGGCTCGCGTGCCTTCGTTGAAAAGCGGGCGCCGCACTGGACCGGGCGCTAACAGGCCAGACGATGCGGACGGACCGCACGGCAAAAGCATATGGGTATGGGTATGGGCTCGAGCGTTATCGTACACAATCGAGCTAGCCCAGAAATCCGTTCAGACGTTCGGACGCGTCCAGGAATTCTTCCTTGAAGGTCTGCACTACACTCCCGGCTGACGCGACGCCGCTGATCAGTCCTACGCCTTGTCCGACCCAATAACTAACCAATTCCTTTGCCTGCACGTTCCCGGCAAGAGCCGCCTTGTCGATCTTCGCGAAAGCCGGCTTGGAAATCATGCCCATCATCGGCATCCCAAGCTTGCCGGGACTGTCCGTTCCCTCCCACGCGTTGGTCCATGCGGACTTAAGCTGGCGCGATGGCTTGCCCGTCCGATAGATTGACCGGACCGTATCACGTGACGAAGCGGTGATGATCTTTTCGCGGATTGCCTCGCTCGTTTCCGACTCAGTGGTGGCCGCCAGACTGATCCGGTCCAAGCGCCCGCAGCGCCCATCGCCATGCACGCGGCCATTTGCTCGCCTGTTACGATGCCGCCGGCAGCCAGCACCGGGGGCGAACCATAATCCCGAAGCGCGCGCACGACTTCGGGAATCAGCACTAACGTCGACACTTCGCCGCAATGGCCGCCGGCTTCCGTCCCTTGCGCGACGATGATATCGACCCCTGCCCTGACCTGGCGGATCGCATGTTCCTTTGCCCCGACAAGCGCTGCGACTGGAACACCATGCGCGCGCGCTCTTTCAATCATCGATGATGGTGCAATGCCAAGCGCATTGGCAATAAGCCGAATGGGATGACGGAACGCCACATCCATCAACGACTCACCGATTTCCGGAGCAATCGCGGGCAGTTCGGCAGACACGACATCGTCTTCGGTCGCATCGATACCATGACTACGGAGCAGATCGGCGGCGAACTTCCGATGCTGTATCGGAATGCGCTCTGCCAGCGCTGCACCAGTTACGCCGCGCTGAACATCGATGTTTTCGGGGATCAGTATGTCGATGCCATACGGTTTGACGTCGACGTTCGCGTCAATCCAGCGCAGCTCCTCCTCAAGTGACTCGGGCGTAAAGCTGCTGCCACCCAGAACGCCGAGGCCACCTGCCCGACTAACGGCTGCCACCACATCACGGCAATGGCTGAAGGCGAAGAGTGGGAACTCCGCTCCTGTCATCTCGGCGATCGACCTGATCAATTTCAGTCTCCATTCGTCCGTTATTCAATGCGGTAAATTTCAGCGAAGGTCAAGACAAGCACCAGTCAACGCCGGGGTCGGATCGCGGTCATTAATTGCCGTCACGGCTCACGAGGGAGGGCACCTGGCCAATCTTGTAAGAGTCTGATTCTTAATTATTCGACGTGATTTCATAGCCTTGCGATACGGCGGGCGAAGAGCTGGATCGAAGCGATGAACAGCCAGGCGGTTGCCGAGGCGATGGTCTGCTCGAAGTCCTTGGCGAGGCGGCGGTTGCGGTTCAGCCAGGCGAGTGTTCGCTCGACGACCCAACGGCGCGGGAGAACCACGAAGCCCTTTGCAACATCGGATCGCTTGACGATCTCAATGGTCCATTTGCCGATACGCCGCAGTGCATCCCGAAGCTTGTCGCCAGCATAGCCACCATCGGCAAAGACATGGCGCAGCCAGGGGAAGCGCCGGATGATCTCACGCAGCACCAGCGGCGCTCCGTCGCGGTCCTGAATGTCGGCGGTGTGGATTACGGCGTGGACCAGATTGCCTTCGGTGTCGGTGAGGATGTGGCGTTTGCGGCCCTTGATCTTCTTGCCCGCGTCATAGCCGCGAGGGCCGCCGCTTTCCGTGGTTTTCGCGCTCTGGCTATCGATCACGCCGGCGCTGGGCGATGCTTCGCGACCAGCCGCTTCACGAGCCGACAGCAGCAGGGCATGATTGAGCGAGAGCCATAGTTTGTTGTCGCGCCACAGGTAAAACCAGCGCCGCACCGTCGAGACCGGCGGAAAGCAGGGCGGCAGCATCCGCCACGGCAGCCCACCGCGCAGCAGATATAGGATCGCCTCGACAATCCGCCGCAGCGGCCATTTGCGCGGCCGGCCCACGTGGGAGGGTGGAGGAAAGAGCGGCTCAAGCACCGACCATTCCGCATCGGTCAAATCACTTGGCAAAGCCAGTCCAGCACGAGCATATTGCGCCCGAGTGGTGTCGGTCCACATCGTTGATTTCCCTCGGTCCGTTGCAAAACCGCTGAATCAACGACTTGGGCAAGCGTCAAGCTAACCCGCTGATACCACTCAACTTAATTTCGGATCGGGCTCTAAGCAAGACCGATATCACTTCGGCTTTCTGGGCGGAAAAAGGCTATCACTCAAAGGCGCCGCGCCTCTCTTGAGCCAAGGCCCCGCCTCTGGTAGTCCGCCTGCGTGAATAACAGTTCGAAGCAGCTAACCCCCGAGCACAAGCGTTCACGCGGTCGACCGCGCGATCCGGGACTCGAAGAGCGCGTGTTCGATGTCGCGCTCGACATCTATGGACAGGGGGGGTGGAACGGCTTTTCCTTCGATGCCCTTGCCAAAAGCGCATCGGTCGGCAAGGCTGCATTGTACAGCCGCTGGGCCAGCCGGGGAGATCTGCTGCGCGAAGCTCTGGCGGCGCGGTGGATCAGTGTTGATAACATTGACAATGGCAGCTTGCGTGAAGACCTGCGCCAGCTCGCCCACAGCTACATGCAGACTTTGACCGGGCCTCACGGCAGCATCGGTCTCATGCTGCAGGCGGACCGCCAGTATGAGGATGTGCGCATTGCGCTCGAACCCTATCGCGAGCGGATTATGCGAGAGGCACGTTTGCTCGTTCGTCGGGCCATGACACGCGGCGAAATACCGACGGATGTGTCACCGGCGCTGATCCTCGATGTCTTGATCGGCGCAGTGAGCAATCGCGTATCGGCCACACCGCCGCAGATGCGTGCGCGGTTGGCAGAAACGGCTGACCGTTTCATCGACGATCTCGTCACGATCCTTTTGCGTGGCGTGTCGAGCCCGCAAGGCGTCGACGCGCCGGGGGACTGACAGACTCTGTGGCCACGCACCATCCCGTCCGGGTCGGTGACGTCACACCATCCCCGACAGAATAGCTATGGCTCACCCGCCCTTGAAGCCAATCGTCTTCATGTTGGTGAACTCGTTCAGTCCCTCGACGCCGTATTCGCGACCATAGCCGGAACGCTTGATTCCGCCGAACGGCGCGTGGCTCGACATTCTCCCAGCCCCACCGTTTATCAGTACGCCGCCCGTACGCAGTTCGAGCGCCATCTCATAAGCCCGGCCAACATTGCGCGAGAAGATCCCGCCGCTCAGGCCAAACTCGCTATCGTTGGCGATGGCGATTGCTTCCTCATCGGTGTCATAGCCGATGACCACGCCAATCGGTCCGAACACTTCCTCCTGCGCGATGCGAAAGCCGTTCTGCACATCATCGAACAAGGTCGGTTCATAATAGAAACCGCGCTCCAGACCTGCCGGGCGTTTTCCGCCGGTGATGAGTTTGGCCCCCTCGCCCAGTGCGATGTCCACATAACGAGACGTGCGCTCGCGCGCTGCTTCGCGGATCAGCGGGCCGTAGGTGACGCTGGGATCGACCGGGTTGCCGATCTTGAGCGACTCCATGCGCTGGCGCACCAGTTCCACGTATTGGCGCCGCACCGAATTGTGGACGATGTGGCGCGTCAGCAGCGCGCAGCCTTGTCCGCAATGCGCTGTGATATTGATCATCCCGGTGTTTGCGGCCGCCTCAAGGTCTGCATCTTCGCGGACAATAAGGGCAGACTTGCCACCAAGTTCGAGCAGCAGGCGCTTGAGCGTGGGTGCCGACTGCGCCTGAATGGCCGCACCGACCGCGTCCGATCCGGTAAAGCTCACCAGGTCGATGCGCTTGTCCGTGGTCAACGCCTCGCCGACGTCCTTGCCGCCGGTCACGATGTTGAGAACACCTTTGGGCAATCCTGCCTCATCGGCGATTTCGCCAAGGATCAGTGCTTCGAACGGCGTGAACGGCGAAGGCTTGAGTATTACAGTGTTGCCTACGGCAAGGGCGGGGATGGCTTTGCCGACATTGAGAAAAAACGGGTAATTGTAGGGCGTGATCGCCGATACCACGCCGACCGGGTCGCGAACCAGTACGCCGCCACCGAGCGTAATACCGCCTTGGGCATTTGGTGTGGTCTCGATGGGCAGTGGTGTGATCGCCGGGCGCGACGCGTATTCGATCATCGCCTGGCCGTGCTGCATGGGGATGGCATATTGCATGAAGCGGGCCATCCCTTGGGTCGCGCCGGCTTCTGCCACGATCAATGCGATGATCTCTTCCCGGCGCCGTTCGATGGCATCGAGGAATACCGTCAGCTTGGCTTGGCGCTCTTGCGCAGACAACTTGCGCCAGGGTCCGTTGTCGAAGGCATCGCGCGCTGCGCCGATCGCCGCATCGGCGTGTTCGCTCCCGCCCACCGGCGCCTCGGCAAGGACCGACTCATCGGCCGGGTTCACCACGACTTCCTGCTGATCCGCCGGCACCCACTCGCCGCCGATATAGAGGGAATTCTTCTGCTTTAGGATGCTCACACCAACTCTCCTGCAGGCTGCTTACGATGGCCTATTGACCAGACCTTTACCTTATAACAAGTTTACCTATCAAAATTTCCCACGTGCGGGAAGGCCGGAATTGATTCGAAGAGAGTCCAGCGCCGCACGCAAAGGCTGGCCCTCCTCGATTGACAAGTATACTATCTACTGCCACCCACCTTGGCTGATCGGTCAAAAACCGGGTGCGCGACGAACTGGCCATTAGCAAGAGAGGGTGACAATGAATTTCGGCATCAAAGGCAAGGTTGCGGTTTCGGGCGGTGGCAGCAAGGGCATGGGCCGTGCAGTTTCCGAAGATCTCGCGCGCGAAGGATGCCGCGTGATTGTGGCGGCCCGCGGCCAGCAAGCGGTGGACGAAGTGGTTGCCAAGATTCGCGACGAAGGTGGCGAGGCGACCGGCGTATACGCCGACATGTCGACAAAAGAGGGCATCCTGAAAGTTCAGGCCGAGGCGCGGACAGTCTATGGCGATCCCGAGATCGTGGTCGGAAATGTCTACGGGCCGACCCACGGCCGGTGGGACGATACCCAGGACGGACACTTCCTCGATGCCTACGAATCCATCGTCATGAGCCAGGTCCATCTTCTGCGCACCTTTACCCCCGCCATGCGGGAGCGTCGCTGGGGGCGTATTGTCCTGATCAACTCGATCGCCGCGAAACAGCCGCACAAGGAGCTCCCGCTGGTCACCGCCAACGTAAGCCGCGTTGCTGCAGTTTCTCTCAACAAGAGCGTTTCCGACGAGATCGCCAAATACGGCATCACCATAAACACTATCGGCACCGGCGGCTTCGCTACAGACCGCTACTTCGAGCACATGAAGCGCATGACGCTCGAAAACGGTCTGAATTGGGATGAGCGAGAGGCCGAACGCCGTGACGAAATTCCGGTTGGCAGGCTCGGCCGTTCCGAGGAGATGTCGGCGGTTATCGCGTTTCTGTGCTCGGAACGTGCCAGCTACGTGACCGGTCAGTTCATCATCGTCGATGGCGGCGCCGTTCAGGCTCTCTACTGACCGCCTTTTCTCCGTTTACTGGCAAGCACGACAGGTTCAAAGAAAATGACGGTCAAAAACCTCAAAGTCGGCGTGGTCGGGGCAAGCATGGACGGCGGCTGGGCGCGCTATGCACATATGCCCGCTCTGGCGGCCATACCGGAAATCGACGTTGTCGGCATCGCAACGAGCCGCACCGAGAGCGCACTGCGGTCAGCAGCTGCGTTCAATGTCCGCAACGGTTATGGCAGCATTGCCGAACTTCTGGCTTCGGATGTTGATCTGGTCGCCGTCAGCGTCCGGGCCCCCCTGCACGAGCAGGCCGCCATGGAGGTGGTCGAGGCAGGCAAGCATCTCTTCGTCGAATGGCCCATGGGCGCAAATTTCGCTCAGTCGCAAAGGCTGGTCGAGCGCGCACGCACCCGTGGCGTTCGCGGGTACGTCGGCTTGCAGGGACGGGCATCACCCGCTGTGCAGCACGCTGCGGCGCTGCTGGCCGATGGCTATCTCGGCCGGCTCTATTCGGTATCG
Source organism: Novosphingobium hassiacum (assembly GCF_014196055.1). Taxonomy (GTDB): domain Bacteria; phylum Pseudomonadota; class Alphaproteobacteria; order Sphingomonadales; family Sphingomonadaceae; genus Novosphingobium; species Novosphingobium hassiacum. The sequence goes on along the minus strand of NZ_JACICY010000018.1, from coordinate 30,638 downwards.
CTGTTCGGCGCGTTCAATTTCTGGAACGACCCGGTCGCGACCGCATACAGCGCAGATGCAAGCTGCGGCGCCAACATCCTGACGATTCCTGCCGGTCACGGCCTCGACCAGATGCGCATGCTTGTAGGCGAGGTCGCATCGGTGAACGCACGGGTCAGTTGCCTGCGCGAAAGCGTAATGGCCGCCGATGTCGGAAAGATGGTCCCCATGACTGCGCCGGATCAGGTCGCCGCCATAGGCACGCTACAATCCGGAGCGGTATTCTCAGCCCACTTCGCCGGAACGGCGCCGACGGGCAATACGTTCCGGATGATGCTGGTTGGCGACCGTGGCGAACTGTTGATAGAGGGCAACGGCATGCCCGAAATCGCCGCGCTCAGCCTGGCTGGAACCCGCGAGAAGGGCACCGCGCTTCAACCGATCACAGTGCCAGAGCCCGCCTTGTCCGGCCTGGCGCCGGGACCGTCCTATAACACCACTCTGCTCTGGCACGAGATTGCGCGGGACCTGCGCGAGGGTACGTCAAACGCTCCTACCCTTGAGTCGGCCTGCGAGACGCGGCGGCTGCTCGACGCGATGGAGCGGAGCGCTGCACAACAGGGCGCGACGATTACCCTGTAGCATACGTCAGGAGCCGGAAGCGCGGACACTGAGAGCGCCGCGCTTCCGACTTTCGTTTCAGCGCAATACGTAAGGCGTCTTGCCCTTGCCCATCAGCGCCCAGCGATCAACCTGGGGAACACTGACAGGGTTGCCGACCTGACAGTACTTGAGACCCGTCGCCAGAGCGACCGAACGCGGCAGGTCGAGTGACTCCCAGATTGCCCGCGTGGAACCTTGGATGGCTGCAGGGGGCTTTGCGGCGATCTTAGTAGCGAGTTGCTGCGCCCGATCCCACAACTCTTCGAGCGGCACGACCTCGGTCACCAGGCCAAGACGCAGAGCCGTGTAGGCGGTGATCCGCTCGTCGTTGCCGAGCAGTGTCATGCGCAATACGTCGCCCAGCGGCATGCGGTAAGTCGCGTGGATCGGCTCGAGCGCTGCGGTGAGGCCGTATGTCACGTGCGGATCAAAGAACGTCGCGTCCTCCGAACAGATCACGATGTCGCTCTCACCCACCCAATAGAACGCGCCGCCGGCACACATGCCATGAACGGCAGTCACGACAGGCTTCCAGCACTTCATCGCCTTGGGACCAAGCTTTTCGCCCGGGTCGGCATCGGTCCAGACGTTCCCATGGAACAGCGATCCACCCGGCTCCTCGGTTGCCTTGACATCGGCTCCGGTCGAAAAGGCACGGCCTTGTGCGGCACGGAGCACGACGACGTGCACGTCATCGGTTTCCGCAACCCAGCGCCACAGGTAGGCGAACTCCTCGAGCATCTGCTTGTTGAAGGAGTTCATCGCTTCCGGGCGATTGATCGTAACGGTCGCCACATGGTTGTCTAAGTCAACCAGGATAGTCGTATAGTCCATGTCGAACCTCGTTTTTTCGCTATGTCGGTTCGGGATAGTTGGTCGCGGCCCACCACGCAAGGCCGCGCAAAGGGAAAAGTTGAATGTTCAGAGTGCGCGCTTCATGACCTTTCCATATAACATGTTTATCTATGATGAGTGTCGGCGGTTGCAAAGCTTGGTGCTGCTGCTAACTACGCTGCCAAATTCAAAGCGAAGGAACCGTCATGAGCAGTGTCGCCACGTTCGAGGTCGAAGGCAGCATCGGAATCATCACCGTCGATTCTCCTCCGGTGAACGCCCTGGGAATCAACGTCCGGCGCGCTCTCGACGAAGGGTTCAAGCGCTTTTCCAGTGATGCCGCTGTGGAAGCTGTCGTTCTTGTCTGCGATGGTCGGACCTTCTTCGCCGGTGCGGACATTTCGGAATTCGACAAGCCGCAGGAAGGCCCCGACCTTCAGGCCGTGTTCGACCTGATCGAAGGCGGAAGCAAGCCGGTCGTTGCTGCCATCCACGGCACGGCGCTGGGCGGCGGATATGAACTGGCACTGATCTGCCACTATCGCATCGCTGTGCCCTCGGCAAAGGTCGGTCTTCCCGAAGTCAATCTGGGCCTGCTCCCCGGCGCCGGCGGCACCCAGCGTCTTCCACGTATCGTTGGCGTGCCTGCTGCACTGGACATCATTACAGGCGGCAAGCCGATCGCGGCAAATGCGGCGCTCGAACTGGGAATGATCGACGCGCTCGCCGCCGAAGGGAAGCTGCGCGAAGACGCGATTGCCTTTGCCCGCCAGATCGTCGCCGAGAACCGTCCCCTGCTCCGGGTGCGCGATCGTAATGAAAAGCTGGAAGCCGCCAAGGGCGACCCGGACCTGTTCGACGCGTACCTCGCCAAAAACGCCCGTGCCTTCAAAGGCTTCAAGGCACCGGGCAACATTGTCCGCGCCGTCCAGGCTGCGGTAGAGACCGCTCCGGATTTCGACGCCGGCATGGCACGTGAAACCGAGCTGTTCATCGAACTGCGCGATTCGGCCGAGTCGGCGGCACAGCGTTACTACTTCTTTGCTGAACGCGAGACCGCCAAGATCCCGGGAATTGCCAAGGACACGCCGCTGTTGCCGGTAAAGTCGGTGGGCGTGGTTGGTGCAGGCACCATGGGCGGCGGCATCGCAATGAACTTCCTCAATATCGGGGTTCCAGTGAGCTTGGTCGAGATGAGCCAGGAAGCGCTCGATCGCGGCATTGGCGTGATCCGCAAGACTTATGAGGCGGCCGCGGCCAAGGGACGGATGAGTCCGGACCAGGTCGAGAAGCGTCTTGGCCTCATCACCCCATGCATCGGCCTCGAAACGCTTGGCGAAGTTGACCTCATTGTCGAAGCCGTGTTCGAACAGATGAGCGTGAAGCAGGACATCTTCGCAAAGCTTGGCGCCATTGCCCGTCCCGGAGCCATCCTGGCGACCAACACCAGCTTCCTCGATGTGAACAAGATAGCCGAAGCCTCCGGTCGGCCCGAACACGTTGTCGGCTTGCACTTCTTCGCTCCGGCCAACGTAATGCGGTTGCTGGAAGTGGTGCGCGGAACCCGCACGGACCTGTCGGTCATCGCAACTGCCATGAAGCTCGCCAAACAGATCGGCAAGGTGCCTGTGCTGTCCGGCGTCTGCGATGGCTTCATCGCCAATCGCGCGATGCGTGCACGCGGGGATCAGGCCGATCAGCTGGTGCTCGAGGGGACGCCTCTTGAGGCAGTCGACCAGGCTGCGTGCGGTTACGGCTTTGCCATGGGCCCCTTCCAGATGATGGATCTTGTTGGGTTGGACGTTATCGGACGCGACTCGACCGAGCAAACGGTGATGAGCGAGCTCGTTGCGCGCGATCGCTTGGGCCTGAAAAGAAATGGCGGGTACTACGACTACGATGACAAACGACAGGGTTCGCCTTCGCCCGTTGCGCGGGAGGTGATTGCCGGCCTGGCAGAGGCCCGAGGCGTTCCACAAATACCGACCGAGGGAAGCGAGGAAATACTCGCACGGTTGCTTTACCCGGTTGTAAACGAGGGCGCACGCATCCTTGAAGAGGGCATTGCGGTCCGCGCCTCCGACATCGACGTTGCGCTGATCACGGGCTACAACTGGCCGGTCTACACCGGCGGACCGATGTTCTGGGCAGACACGATCGGCTTGCCAAAGATCGTCGCGAAATTGAAAGAGTATGAGGGCCGTTTTGGCGAAAGCTTCAAGCCGGCGGCCTTGCTTGAAAAGCTTGCGGCTGAGGGCGGTTCGTTCACGCGCTGAAGGCGGCATGTAAACTGCTGTCAGGCCAGGTCGCGACCGATGCCTGCTAGAAAAAGGGCGCGGGACTTGAAAGTTCCGCGCCCCAATTGGTTATTGCAGGCCGTCAACTTGTCGCCCTGCGACTGTCGAGCCTCAGCGTGCCCCCGCGCGCCGTGCCTGTTCCCAGGCGAGGGCAAAGAGTTCGGGCAGCACCGCCACGCGCTCTTGCGCTTGACCACTTGACGCAGTTCCCCGCAGCACGCGTCCCTTGATCCCGTGGAAGATCGCCGCGAGCCGGAAGAAGTTGAACGCCACGTAATAGTCATAGCCCGGCATGTCCTCGCGCCCCGTCTGGCGGCAATAGGCGGCAAGATATTGCTCCTCCGAAGGTATGCCAAGCGCGGCGACATCCACACCGCCCAGCCCTGCGACGATGTACGGGGGCATACGGTACATCATGGCATTGTAAGCAAAATCTGCACCCGGATGGCCAAGGGTTGAGAGCTCCCAGTCGAGCACGGCAAGGACGCGCGGCTCGGTTGGATGAAAGATCATGTTATCGATGCGAAAGTCGCCATGGGTAATGCTCGTGGCGTCGTCGTTTGCCGGAATGTTCGCCGATAGCCATGCGATCAGCCGATCCATGTCGGGATTGCGCCCGGCGAGGTCGTCTTCAAGGTACTGCCGCGACCATCGTCCAATCTGCCGCTGAAAATAGTCTCCCGGCCGCCCATAGTCGGCCAGTCCGACCGCCTTGTAATCGACCATGTGGAGTTGGCCCATTGTGGCATTCATCGCACTGAAGATCGCGGCGCGCTCGGCATTCGACACTCCGGGAACGGTCGCATCCCAGAAAATACGCCCCTCGACCAGATCCATGACGTAAAACCACGTCCCGATGACACTCTCATCGGTGCACAGGCCATGAACGTGCGCTACAGGAAAATTCGCCTGCTCGAGCCCGGCAAGCACCCTTGCCTCACGGTCGACAGCGTGCGCCCCCTTGAGCAGTATGCCTGGAGGTTTGCGCCGCAGCACATAGCTCTTGTCGGGCGTGGCCAGCTTGTAGGTCGGGTTGGATTGCCCTCCCTTGAACTGTTCAACCACAAGCGGCCCGGAATACCCGGGCACGTTGGCGCTCAGCCAGCCAGCGAGGGCTTGTTCGTCGAACGCAAAGCCCTCGCGGACCGGCACAGTCCCGAGGTTGGCGTCGCCCACGGTGCTCATGCGGCAGTCGCCTGGCCGAAGTCGCGCTTGATCTTCTTGGCCAGGCTCCACTTGTGGACCTCGGTTGGGCCGTCGTAGATCCGGAAAGCGCGGACTTCACGAAAGATCTGCTCGACCACTGTGTCACCCGAAACGCCGGTGCCGCCCATGACTTGCACGCACTTGTCGGCGATGCGCATCAGCGCCTCGCTTACAGCAACCTTGGCCATTGAGCTTTCCGCTGTAGCCAGAGATCCGGTATCAAGTACGCTGGCACACCAATCGATCATCAGCTGGCACTGGCGAATGTCGATCAGATTTTCGGCCAGCATAAAGCCGACCCCCTCGTGATCGACCAGCGGCTTGCCAAAGGCATGGCGCTGACAGGCATAGGCCGTAGCGATTTCCTGCGCGCGAATTACTCCGCCAAGCCAGCGCATACAGTGTGACAGCCGCGCAGGCGAGAGGCGCACCTGAGCATACTTGAACCCTTCGCCGCTGGCACCCAGCATCTGGTCGGCGGGCACGCGCAGATTGTCCAACATTACAACCGAGTGGCCGCCGGGCATCGAACTGTCGATAGTGTCCAGCACGCGCTCGATCCGGATTGCCGGATCGGGCAGCTCGACCAGGAACATGCAGGCTCCATCATCGGACTTGGCCATCACGATGCCTACCTTGGCGCCCTGCGCCCCGGTTATAAATGCCTTGCGACCATTGATGACCCAGTGGTTGCCGTCCTGACGGCAGGAGGTGAGCATCATTGACGGATCGGAGCCTGCCCCGCCTTCGCTTGCGGGTTCAGTCATGAAAAAAGCCGATCGTGCGACACCGGTGACCAACGGCGTCAGGAAACGCTCCTTTTGTTCGGGGGTACCGACCTTGCCTAACAGGTACATGTTTCCCTCGTCAGGCGCAGCGGTATTGCAAGCGACAGGTCCTAGTGGCGACAGACCTGAGCGAATCAGGACGACGGCAGTCTCACGCTGAGAAAGATGACTACCGTCAGGCAAGATATGCGGACTCAGGACACCAGCGGCGTGTGCTTTCGCACGCAACTCTTCGACCAGATCATCTGCAGGCCCGTGAAAACCACATCGTGGGTCGCGTTCATAAGGAACGACGACATTTCTCACGAAGGCCTCGACCTTGTCCGCAATCACTTGTGCTCGTGCACTTGGCATGTTTCTACTCCCGCAACCTAGGCCGAATAGACACGCGGGTTCATCCACCATATCGGATATAACGTCCCGCCAGGAGCGGGCCTCCTAAGTCATATCCCCTCAACTGTATATATAGTTGTGTTCCCTGGCGTGTTTGCTAAGGCAGATGTAGCGCCGCGTTTGCTGGCCGTGGCCGGCGCCAGATTTGATAACTATGTTGCCGTGGCAACCACTCGAGCCGTGAGCGGCACATTTCCGTCAGCTTAGATCAAAATTGATATTCGGTCGTGGTCGGGATCACGCGGCGAGCCTATTTAGCGACACTTCACGTTTTTCCTAACCGCCTAAACGCTCAGTGCCTTCCAGTCTCCGCGCCAGCGCTCGGACAAAGGCGTCGAAGCGTTCCTTCCCCTGTGATTGAGCAGCTTCCCCTCCAGCGCCTGGAAGTGGTGGATTTGCCGTAAGCCAGAATCGCACAAATAGCCCCAAGGCCTCGTTCCCAAGTTCGACGTGCTGATCCAGCTGATCCAATTGGCGAAAGACTCTGTCAATTCGACGGCTTAGCGCGGCCTCCATCCGCTCAGAATCATCTGGCGTAAGAAACGACATCAGTGCGGCCTCAACGATCTCAGCCTGCGACACGCGTTTGCGGATTGCCAATTCTGCTAACTGGCTCGCGACCTCGCGCGACAGCCGGAACGTGTGCTTAGATTTCACAGCTCGATCCCGTCGCCGGGATCCATAGCGGCTTGACGTGAGTTCGCGACCATCCTGGCGCGAAGCCGCTCCGACTGCGCTGCATCGTCGTCAGTGTCATCGCCATTGGCGAAGTCGAATTCGCTGGGCTGGGGTTTCGGCGCAGGAGCGATCTCGACGTGCAGCGGCAGTTCCGGTTCTCGTCTAACGCCGCCATTGGCTTCATCTTCGCCGCTCGATAGAATCGACATCGACTGTCGAACAGGCTGTACGACCGGCACTTGGCTCCAGTCGTCTGCCGGTAGCTCACCCATCCGAACAGCTGTGGGCGTCGGCGGTTTCCGGATCCTGCCCTGCAGACGGGGATCGGCATAGTAGCGGGCCTTCTTTGCCCGCACTGGCGGCACGCCGGACAGCATCACGATCTCGTCGGTCTCGGGCAGTTGCAGGATTTCGCCTTGGGTCAGCAGCGGGCGCGAGGTTTCGGAGCGGGATATCATGAGATGCCCTAACCACGGTGATAGCCGGTGACCGGCATAGTTCTTCATCGAGCGCTGCTCCGTGGCCGTGCCCAGCGATTCCGACACGCGCTTGGCGGTGCGCTCGTCGTTGGTGGCAAAGGCCACGCGGACATGACAGTTGTCGAGGATCGAGTTGTTCGCGCCGTAAGCCCGCTCGATCTGGTTGAGCGACTGGGCGATGAGGAAAGCCTTGAGCCCATAACCCGCCATGAACGCCAGCGCGCTTTCGAAGAAGTCGAGGCGGCCTAATGCTGGAAACTCGTCGAGCATGAGCAGCAACCGGTGCCGATCCTTCCCCGCCTCCAGTTCCTCGGTGAGCCGCCTGCCGACCTGATTGAGGATGAGGCGGATCAACGGTTTGGTCCGGTTGATGTCGGACGGCGGCACGACCAGGTAAAGCGTCACCGGGCGTTTGCCATCGACCAGGTCAGCGATCCGCCATTCGGAGCGGCGTGTGACCTCAGCGATCACCGGGTCGCGGTAGAGTCCCAGGAACGACATGGCAGTCGAGAGCACGCCTGACCGCTCATTCTCCGACTTGTTGAGCAGCTCGCGCGCCGCGCTGGCAACAACGGGATGCGGTCCGGCATCGCCCAGATGCGGCGTCGCCATCATTGCCTTCAATGTGGTTTCGATGGTGCGGCCGGGGTCCGAGAGGAAGGCGGCAACGCCGGCGAGCGTCTTGTCGGCCTCAGCATAGAGGACGTGGAGGATCGCTCCGACCAGCAAGGCGTGACTGGTCTTCTCCCAGTGATTGCGTTTCTCCAGACTGCCTTCCGGATCGACGAGGACATCTGCGACATTCTGGACATCGCGCACCTCCCAGATGCCGTGTCGCACCTCGAGCAAGGGATTGTAGGCGGCAGATTTGAGGTTGGTGGGATCGAACAGCAGAACGCGGCTGAAGCCTGAACGGAAGCCAGCGGTCAGTCCCCAGTTTTCACCTTTGATATCGTGAACGATCGCCGAGCCGCCCCAAGTGAGCAGGGTTGGAATGACCAGGCCAACGCCCTTGCCCGAACGGGTGGGGGCAAAGCACAGGACGTGTTCGGGGCCGTCGTGCCGCAGGTAGGTGTTGTGGAATTTGCCCAGCACCACGCCCTTTTCGGCGAGGAGCCCCGCCTTTGTGATGTCACTGCGGGTTGCCCAATGAGCCGAACCGTAGGTGTTGGAACTCCGTGCCTCCCGCCCGCGCCAGACCGACATGGCAATGGCCACCACGATCGCAATCAACCCACCCGAGGTGGCGATCATCCCGGCCTTGTCGAAGATCTGCGGTGCATAGGCATCGTAGGCGAACCACCACCAGAACAGGTCGTATGGCCTGTAGACTGGATGGCCGAACAGTGCGAACCATGGCACACCTAACTCCGGCTGGAAGCCGAGCGCCGAGGCTGCCCACTGGGTAGCTGCCCAGAGACTCGCCAGAATGATGACGAGGACGGCCATGACTTGGCCCCATAGTATCTTCGCGGCGGACAATGGTCATCTCCTATCTGCTTAGGGCGCATGTCAGGGGCCACCACGTCGCATTGCAAGGCTCGATCGGTAAAAGCCGCATGCTGGCGAAGAATCGGAAACCCCCGCGTGAAAGCATGACATCCGGTCGCATGTAGTCTCTAATAATTCTAGATCTGAAGTAGATGATTTAGGTTGATCCCGCGATCTAAAAAATCTAGATCATAGGTAGATTGAATAGATGGGAGTGGTCATGATGAAACTCGTACAAAACTTGGAAAGCGTTCTCGACGCGATCCGATGTTTGAATGTGGAACTCGAAAGCCATTCTGCGCTGGCTGACCGTCTCGGCTTGGCACACGCATTCTACGTTCTCGAACGCGACGGCGAAGGTCCGCTCTTCGGATTCTCGAAGTTCGTCGGCTACGAGAAGCTTTCGGCAGAGCAGTACCTCAACAACTACGGGAAGCTTGACGGTCGGAACACCGAAAACGCACTGAGGCCATGGTTCGACGAAGTTCGGCCTAGCACCCCCGAATATGCCCGCCTCTATTCAGAACTCGAAGCGTGGCTGAATCAGTATGGTAAGCGCCCACGCGGGGGCAAGGCACAGAAAGTTCGGATCATGGTTGTCCGGCCAGAGCTTCGCGAAGCGCGACGGGGCACAACCGAGGATCGTCGACTTCTGGAACTAATGCTTGCGGTTGCTGACCTGTTGCCCGTCAGGCAAAGGCACGAACTGAGAGCAGCACTGTAACGTCAGATCCCGATCCCGCGCGATCGGCCCAGCGTCCAATCGATGCCGCCCCCTGCCTTGATTGTGCCGGAAACATGCTGGCCGAGATGCCTGTCCAGCTGCGGGCGCCATGGCACGAGTTCAAATCCCAGTCCGTCATCGATCACTGCGAACCTGCCAGAGGCCAGCTGCAGGCGTTGCGTGTAAGTGCCCGATACGGCCTCGCCCTCCGCACTTGGCCTGTATGGCATACCGGTGCGCGCGGTGATGGCGGCGGTGGCATCGGCTATTTCCCGCGAGCGTAGCGTGTTCAGGATGTCCCTTGCCATGACGATGCGCCCGGCGCTGCGCGTTGCAAGTCCCTCGGTCACCAGATGCTCGGCACGGGCGTGCTTTGCCTGTTCAATCTCCGCCCCAAACCCGCCTCCGGAGTGGATCGGCTCGGAAGATATCAGCTGCCGGTCCAGCCAGGTGCTCCCGCGCGCGGTGACCTGCTCGGCAAGCGCCAGGTCCGATTGGACCCAGAGCGATTGGCCTTGGCGTCCCCTACGGTCGGTCCAGGATCGCAAGGCCACGATTGCGCCAGACGCGGCATCGCCTGTCTGCTCCAGATCGGCGAAGCGGAGATGGTGGACGCGCCCGTCTGCGCCATCGACCACCGCATAGGCCGCGCCGGTCAGCTCGTCATGCAAGCCGCGTTCGACAAGGCGACCGACGATCGGTTCGTCGGCAGCGCCATCATGCATCGCGAACCGTGCCGTGTCTGCTTGGTAGCCGTGGCCGGTCATGGCACGATGCATGGTCTTGATGATGTCGCCGCGAACACCGAGCTGCCGCAGTGTGAGCTCGAGGTCTGACCTTAGCGCCCAGCAACCCGGCGCAATGCCAGTCGCCAATCCCAGACGCTCGAGCTTACCCGCCCGTCCGATCAGATGCCGTTCGAGTGGTGACTGTGGACCTCGTGGATCGGGGCGAAGATCGATGACGCCACCCAGTTCATCGGCCATGCGCTCCAGCCGCCGGTCGAGGCTGGTCCAGCGGTCAGCTTCGACCTCACGCGCCAGGGCCCGATCGATCTCGCGCTCGCTGCGCGGTCCCAGTTCGATGGTGACCCGCTCCTCGGCGCGGCCACGCATGCCCTCGCGAATATAATCCTTGTCGATCACCAGATCGCGGCCGTCGTCGGCACGCCCACGCATCAGGATATGGATGTGCGGATTGTCGGTGTTCCAGTGATCGACCGCCACCCAGTCGAGCCGGGTGCCGAGATCCATTTCCATATCGGTCACAAGCTCGCGGGTGAATGCCCGGACATCGGCGAGTTCGCCCGCGTCTTCTGGCGACACGATGAAGCGGAAGTGATGGCGGTCATCGGCGCAGCGTGTCGCGAAAGCCCCGCCATCGGCCGGACCATCCGCACTCCCGAACAGCTCGGCATCTTTCCCGTCCCGCGTAACGCCCTCGCGCTTCAGATAGGTGATGTGCCGGGAAAGCGGAGCAGCCAAAAAGCGTGTGCCTGCGTGCCGGACCACCCGGGCCTTGACCAGTACACGGCGCTGACCAGGCTGAACCCGCATCCGCAGCACGGCCCTCCGGCCACGCGCATTGCGTCCAGTCCCGCGGCGACCGTGTCCGGAAATGCCGACGCGCCCGGCCTTGTTGGACAGGGCGCGGACCTGCGCGACGAGCGACCTGGGCTTGGCCGTGCGGCTGCCCCGGTCCCTGACCAGTCTTGGCCGAACAGTGAAGTCGTCGTCGTTCACGGAAACTGGGGGTGGCGAGAGGGCGACGGCGCTGAAAATGGCGAAAAAGCGACGATTGCGGGGATTGCTGCCAGCAGGGCATCAAGGTGGCTGGCGCTGAAAGTCCAGGAATTCCTACACTCTCCACCCCAACCGACGGCGCTGCTTTTATCTTGCCATCCTAATTGGGCCACCCCTTCCAAGATCGAGCTTCCGCACAATCCCGCGCCAAGCCACGCCATCACGCGCGAGAAGGGCAAAAGCGCGGTCACTGCGAACGGCTGCCCGAAACGGGGGCAAAGAGACCGTTGAGGGGATCGGTTTGATCTGAACCTGGTGCAGGCGGCGCGGTGGCGGCAAAGCCGCTGGATGCATCCGCCAAAGGTCCCCTGCGAACCGAGAATAGCTGGGCTTGTGTCCAGGGCCTGCGCACAGGCTGCACGGGCATTGCGCTGGCGACGACAGTCGGCGCGCTGCCAGACTGCACGGCAGGTGCAATCTTGGCGACGTAGGCCCGGGTTTCGGCGGGGAGCGGACGGCCGCGATCTCGCCAGTCTTCGTAGCGGCCAGGTCCTGCATTGTAGGCAGCAAGGAAGCCGGAGGCTCCGTAGCTATCGTACATTTCGCGCAGGTACGACGCGCCCGCCAGAATGTTGTCGCGCGGTTCGAACGGGTCTGCACCGAGCCCGAACCGGGTACGCTGACGCGCCCAGGTTCCGGGCATGAGTTGCATCAGGCCCATCGCCCCCTTTAACGAAACCGCGCTGATCCGCCCCGCGCTCTCGGTGCGCATCACGGCGTAGATCCAGTGCTCGGGAATGCCAAAGCGCCGAGACGCCTCGGCGACGTGCGAAGCGATGTCGACGACGCGCGGCGCTGCCTGTCCGGCAGCGGCCTGCCCTGAGGCTGGCACACTACTGAAGAATGCGATGGCTGTGCAGGCGGCCAGCCCCAAGCGGAACCGTCGCATGGCGCAGTCCGCCTTTTCGCGCCGGGACGGGCGCGACCAGAGCAACACATGTGCGTTGCCTTCGCTCTTGAAAAGGTTGGCACGCAGCGGCTGGATGAATGCGGGGTCGTCGAACTGGATCGCCACGTAGTCGCCAGCCCTCTCGCCAACGTGCTTCCAGCCGGCGCCAACGTCGCGCACCTCGTCACCCTCGCCTGCGATCACGCGAAAGTCCGGCGCACTTTCGCTGTCCGATGGGTCTGCGGGGAGGAGGACAAGATCGATGTCGAGCGTCAGTGTGTGCAGATGTCCGACAAAGCCGCCATCGGCGGCAACAAATGTTCCGATACGCATGGGTCGTTCTCCTTCGTTGGTGTTGGGAAAATTGTCGAAAGTGCGCGGATCCGCGAACCAGACATGGTCGCCATTCCCCGCTTCATCGGTCCAGACAGGTGTCGCGCGGCCGATCACGTCGGCCATGTGCAGGACGCCGAAATAGCGGCCATCGAAGCTGTCGGGCGCGGCCGGGTTCATCACGAAAATCTCACCACTGCGCAGCGTCTGGCAGCCGAACCATACCGGCAGCGGACGACCAAGGCGGTCGCGGGCATGCGCCGCGCCGACGTAAGTGCCGTCGACAGTCACGCCATGCGCGAACCGGCAGACGCGCTGGCCGCGCACCGCGGCGATGCGCTTGATCAGTGGTACAGTGGCTGGGAGATAGCCGCGCGCGGCGAGGAAGCGCCGCAGTTCGGGTGGTGGTTCGAGCGCAACACGCTCGCCCACGTGCAAGCTCGCCGTGCTGCTGATGGCGTAGAGCCCGGTGGGCACGCTGGCTGTCGTGTTCCACACCGCGTACTGCGAGACCGGAACGGTCAGCGTCGCGAGTGTGGCGGCCCCAACGACACCTGCAACGACAGAGCTGCGCCGGATCATGGCAGAAACGCCTTACGCAGGAGCCATGCACGGTGGCGCGCCACGCTGTAGTCCCGAGGATTTTCGCGCCCTGCAAGCCGGTTGTGGATGTGGCGCCAGTGATCGGGGGCAACATCGCACGGATCAATGCCCGCAGACTCGATGGCATCGATCAGGCGGAACACTTGCGCAACCTTGGGCCAGCCACGCAAACTGAGCAGGAGTTCCCCGCCAGGATTGACTTGGGGAACGGGAACGCACGGTTCGTGCGCTTCGACGGCACGAACGATGTCGAACGTCGAGCGAACGGTGCCATATTCGTTGGACGCCCAACGGACCAGGCCGAACACCTGCCCTGCTGCATAGCCTTCGATCCGCTGCTTGCGATCGACGATTCTTGTCGCAACCGGCCTACCGAACTTGAGCCAGTCTTCGCGTTTGCTCTCCTGCCAGACCAATGTGACCTGGGTCAGTTGCGGGGCGCCATCATGTGCAGCGCTGGTGGGCGTGCATGGCGGGACGCTGCCGTCTGTCCACAGGCTCCCTCCCGTTAGCAAGAATCCGAAGGATTCTTTGTTAGCTATGTTAAGGGGCTCGAAGGCCAAGCATTTCTGCGGGTTTGGGGCCGATTCCGGTTCCCGATAGTCCGAACTTTGGGTTCCTGATCGTCCGAGTCCGGCGGTTCCTGATAGTCCGTGTTGCATCACGACTTATCCACAGGGATCAGACCAACTCGCCTCATGGCCGCCTCGAATGGATCGACGGGCAGCGCGACGAAGTTCAGCCGCTCGCGGCCGAGTGTATGTTCGATGGTCAGCGCGTAGCCAGGCAGCGCCTGTCGGCGGACGATGTCGCGCAACTCGAACGCGAAGCGCTTGGGCGGCGAGAGGGCGCCGGATTTGAGATGAAGGTGCTGAAAGTCGAAGCTCCAGCCACCCTTCTGCTTGCCACCGTGCTTGCGCACCAGGCGATAGAGCCAGCGCTCCAGGCCTCCGGTGAGCGCGAAGTAATCAGGGTCGATCGTCAGGACGAGCGCTTGATCGATCACGCCCTCGTAGAACCAGTCGGGCACGATCAGCTCGATGCCGAGGGCACGGCCTGAACCGTCGAGGCGTTCCTTCCATTCGTTGATCCAGGAGAAGCGGTGCCGCCGCCGCGACCCGTTTGATGAGTGCCGCTGGCGGATCGAGGTTGCGACCGAGGTCGACTGCAACCGGTCGAGCCCAGCCTTGAGCCGGTCATAGCTTGCCTTGCCGGTGCCACGCCGGGTGAAGGCGAGGATTTCATGCGGGGTTGCGGCGATCAGGCGCGAGGTCGGCCGGCCCCTGTCACGTGCCTCGACGATCTGGCTGGCGACCCAGATCAGCACATCGGCATCCCAGATGGTCGCCATGCCGTGCTTGGCGGTCGCCTCAACCAGGATCGAGACGTCACCCATCCGGAAATCGATCGGGCGCACCCGCTTGGATTTGGCGAGACTGAAGAAGGGCCAGGCCATCAGGTCCTGCGCATCGCGGGCGGCGATATCGCCGCCGACGCTCACGAACAGATCGAGTTGCACAGGGCTGACCGGGAAGGTTGGCGCGCGAGGCATGATCCTGACTTCAGCGCCGCACCGGCGGGGTGTAGCCGTCCAGCCGCTTGGCGGGGTGGACGACCCCCTTGCCTGGATCGCTGGTCGAGCGGCGAAGCCCCTGCTCGGCCCAGGCATCGAGGTCGACGACTGAGTAGACGATCCGCCCGCCCAGCTTGCGGTATATGGGGCCAGTTCCAAAGCAGCGGTGCTTTTCCAGCGTGCGGGCCGACAATCCGAGGTGAACGGCGGCATCGGGTGTCCGCAAGAAGCGGGCGGTCACGGGTGTGGGTACGGCGTCCATCGCAAGGCTCCGGCGAAAGGTGACAGCGGCAGCGGGCTGTCGCTGAGGTTCGCGAGCATTGGCGTGGCACGGGCGTGCAGGTGGAGTGACACAATGCGCCCTCCCGCATCTGTCACCCCGCCCCGCTGCGGTTGAGGTCAGCGGTGGAGAAGATGCGATGCCTGGCGATGACCAGGCGGCAATCCGGAACATGGACGGCGAGATTCGTTTCCCCTAAACCCGCGACCTCATTTGCAGACCAAGGAACACGCGTAACATGAACAACAGTGACCTCGCCGAACAGATTGCCGCCGATGCCGGCCTGACCAAGACCGATGCGCGCAAGCTGGTGGACGGCGTATTCTCTGCCATCGCTGACGCCGCCGCTGGCAACGATGAGATCTCGATCAACGGCTTTGGCAAGTTCAAGGTGAAGGCCACGCCTGCGCGCGAAGGCCGTAATCCTTCGAGCGGAGCGACGATCCAGATCGCAGCTGCCAAAAAGCTCACTTTCACGCCCGCCAAGGCGGTCAAGGACAAGCTCAACGGCTGAATGCAACAAGCCCCGCCCGGCTAGTGCCGGACGGGGCGTTGCTGGACCTGTCAGTCGCCGTTGGTGCGGCGGGCGCGCGACCAGATCAGATTGAAGCTCTTGCCGTCTTCGTCGTCGAAGAGGTTGGCGAAGATGGGGGCAGTGAAGCTGGGATCGTCGAGCTTGACCGAGAGATAGTCGCGACCTTCGGTCGAGCGCTTGGTCCAAGCGGCGCCGATTTCTGCGCGGCCGACAAAGACCCGGTGCGACGGTGCATTTTCGTTGTCGCTGTCTTCGGGAACGATGCGAACGTTCTTCTGCTGGACCGACATGGTGACGATCTCGCCCTTGTATTCGTTGCCGGTCTTGGTGAAAGTTCCGATGTTGGCCATGATGCATTCCTTCAAGTTGGTCGAACCCGCGCCCATCGCGGCCTCGATGGCTAGTTGAAGGCAGGGGCTTGTGCCCGCTGCATCCGCAGGACCGGAACAGAGTGGAGGACGGCGGCCAGACGGCTTTCTTGTCTCGCGAGGAATGGGCGGAATCGGGGTCCCCATGCGGTCTGCTGCATGGGGTGAAAACGCCCAGGGGAAGAAAGTCGGCGCAGACGGCGTTGCAGCAAGGGATCAAGCGGCGCAGCCATCCCCTGCCAACCAAGGCCATTGAAGAGGCGGCAAAGGGCTGGGGTCCCACTTGACCGGGAGCCATGGCACTTTTTCGGACTCGCCAGACCCGGCTTCGATCAAAAGTGTAACGTCCTACGGTGCGCTTGCAGGTCGTGCTCGCAGGTCCAGATATCGGTAACGCTGATGCGCTGTGCTGGGATCTGATCTTGAACCGCGCATTCGGCTTGCCACAGCCCAGTCCTGTGTTGGTCGCGAATACTCGGTCTTGCTCAGTCCCGGACAACGCCCAGACCCACCACGCCCGGAACAAGAATGGCCAAGCCTGCGCAATGATCGCAGCGCCTGCCTCATAACGGCTCAACTGACCGTGCCAGCCCCGCCCGGAACTCGCCGGGCGGGGCTTTGGAAAATGACGAAGCTAGAGGCGAACGCGGCGCCACTGTGCCCAGGATGCCGCAGCGACAATCGCTGCGCCGAGAAGCGAGACGGCAAACTGCCACTCGCTCGTCGGCATGGTCGCCGCCGCGACGCCGTGGACGGCATGATACCCAGCAACGGCTGCCGGGGCAGCAAAGGCGACACCGATCGCCGCCCGGGCCGTGTCGGGCCTGGCGACAGCGATCGCCAATTGTGCGATTACCAGCAAGATGATCGCAGCAATGGCTGCGGCGGCGAGCCCAGCAACCATCCCGTTTCCACCCCGGTAAGTGGTAGAACCGGCGAGAAAGGCCACGAACAGCGGCAAGGCATGGATCGCAAGGCGAAATAGAAGCGCGCAGCATAGGAATACTGCGACGATTATCAGGGCAATGCCGATCAGCATGGCGTCCTCCTTGAAGCCAAGGGCAAGGGACGCGCTCTCCACCACCACCGCAGCGCAATGTGCTGGGAATCCATAGCAGAAATGCGCCATGGCTGGAATACCCGATGGGCATCCAGCCAGTCGGCATAGTGCGAATTGGCACGATCAGGGATTGAACGGGTCATATTCGTAGACAATGCTGCTGGCATCGCCCTCGAATTCCGATGTTGGAACGGCGGCATAACCGTTGCCGGCGTGGAACAGGGTGACGCAGACCATCAGGGTGCGGGCAAGGCTCCAGGCGTGACGCTGTGCGATGGCGAGTGACATGTTCGAGCTCCTGTCTCGCAAGCAGGGACCATCCCCGCTCGACAGGCCCGGACAGACGGCGCAAAGCCGCAATCACCGCGAAGGCGGAAGGCCGTAGTGGCCGCACGCGAAGCGTAGCGGACCCTCCACGGGTTGATTGAAGGAGGCTTTGGGGCGGCCAACGGATTGGCCTTTGAGAGCGGGGTGGTCGCCTTGCCTTCAGAAACGGAAAGGCTGTGCGGCGTCGCGCCCTACTCCGGTTAGTCGAAGCTTGTTGCCGCAATTGCCAAGAGTTCCACCGTTGACCCACCGCTGGACGTCTCGAAAGCTGCCGCCAGCGAGATCTGAATGCTTGCTTCCTGGTGCGCTCATTGCCAAGTGGCAGAATGTTACCTCACACTCGAGCCATGGTCGCTGCAGCGGCTCACGCCTTTGTCTTTCGCCAAACAGTGTCGGGCGTCCACGATCACGCCACTGGGCAGGATTTGCAGATCGCGGCCGAAACTCGCGGTGACCGGCTTCAAGGCTTTGACGGCGATCGATCATCAAGGTTCGGCGGCCGCCTTCCTCAACTGTACGACGGCAGCGACGATGCCCATGTCTCCCTTGAGATCGAAGGCGCGACGGCGCGGGGTTTTGACCAGCTCTCGAAGAGCCATTACTCACTCACCGTGACTGACCAAATGGTGCAGCTATACGATCACGCCGCCAGCGCCTGGTTTGCATTCAGCATCCAGTCCATATGACTCCGGCCCGGTTCCCCTAACGTCCGATTGGGGCAATTTTCGCCGCATAAGGCGACGTTCGGGACGTTAATCGGATGGGCTAAAACCTGCCATCCGTTCATCCCCCGCTTCCGGTCACATTCACCTTACTGGCGCGCGGCGGAGAGAAGTTGGCTCCCGCTAACTCAGCGGAAGAACCTCCGCCTGGCTAAACCTTCTTCCGCGAGCGGGGGCGAGGGGGTTTCGTAGCCTTTGCCTTCGTGTCTTCCTGCTGTTCCTCCCCGCTGGCAAGCAGGCGGCGGACAGAGGCGAGTGTTTCAATAGCTTGTAAAGCTCCGGCATCGATCTTCTCCCTCAGGATTTCCTCATCCGACCGCGTTTCTTCTTGACGATCACGCATAATGTAGATCGATGATCCACGAACGTGATGGTCCATCAAGGTCTGAATTTTTCGACGAAATTCGACTTCTTCAGCACTCAGAGGAAGTTCGGTCTCGTCGGGATTCGGGAGGTCTTCCGTTAACTTCAGGAGAGTGAGTTGCACCACGAGATTCTCGATCAACTGGTATGCGGCCACAGCCTCGTGTTCCAGTTGGGCATCTTGGTAGGGCCTTTGAGCGAAAAAACTGCGTTTCGGTTCTAGCTTATCGAGAATATCCAAAGCCTTGGATAGGCGCTTGCTGGGATCGACGTTGCCAGGTAACGCCGCACGATGCGACCAAAGGTCAAGGATCAGCTTCTCGATGGCACTATCAATCTTGGCTTTTTCTGCCCCCTGAGCGGCGCGCTGGCTTTCGGCTATCAACTCTGCGATGCGGTTGGCCATCCATCTCGCGAGAGTGTCATCACGACCGGCGACGCCTAGCTCGCGCTCGATCCGCGCGCCAAGTACCGAGATGTTTTCCGGTCGTTTCGATCCGCCCGTTCTGTCGGAAGATGATGATCCGATCAAACTCGGTTTCCTCTTCCTTGACCCCTGTGCGCCGGTAGTCTTTGCCAATGCCCCGCCTCATCGTTAGGCTCAGGACCTATTAAATCGCTTGAATGGAATGCGCTTGGTTGATTCAATGGCGGCGCGAGGAGGCGTTGCCATGAGTGATCTAATCTGGTTGTCGGAGGCGCAAATGCGCCGGATTGAGCCATACTTTCCTTTGTCGCACGGGGTCCCAAGGGTTGATGATTGTCGGGTCATCAGCGGCATCATCTTCGTGATCCGCAATGGCCTGCGGTGGCGTGATGTTCCTGCCGAGTACGGTCCACCCAAAACGATCTACAACCGGTTCATCCGTTGGAGCCGTTTGGGCGTGTTCGACAAAATCTTCGCAGCATTGGCAGCCAAGGGCGGAAAGCAGGATCAGTTGATGATCGATGCGACCCATCTGAAGGCGCACAGGACGGCAGCCAGTCTGCTCAAAAAGGGGCTGTTCCCCGCCGTATCGGGCGCACCAAAGGCGGCCTGAACTCCAAATTGCACGCGGTTTGCGATGGTCATGGTCGGCCGCTGATCATGCTGCTCAGCGAAGGCCAGATGAGCGACTTCAAGGGCGCGGCGCTGATGATCGACGCCTTTCCCAAGGCCAAAACCCTGCTCGGCGACAAAGGCTATGACGCCGACTGGTTCCGCGATGCCCTGGCTGACCGCAAGATCGCCGCCTGCATCCCGTCAAAAGCCAATCGCAAAGTCCAAATCCCGCACGACACCATTCTCTATCGTCGTCGGCACAAGATCGAGAACATGTTCGGCAGACTGAAGGACTGGCGCCGCATCCATACCCGCTACGACCGCTGCGCCCACACCTTCATGTCCGCCATCTGCATCGCAGCAACCTTCATCTTCTGGCTCAATCAATGAGTCCTGAGCCTAGCTCAACCGCAAGGTCGAGTTTGGTTTTGTCTAGCAGCTCTTTCAATTTGTCTCGTCGGATCAGCAAGCGATGACCGTGGACGCGATACCTAAAATCAGAGCGGTCGCTGTAATTGGCATCATCGCTCCAAGCACGATCTTGTATCGCCACCCGGCCGTCTTGATCCAGCCAATTAGGATATCCGTGGGGGCAATGGCTTAGACCCAGCAATTTGAGTACCCAATGTCTGGGCGCGATTGATGGTCGTGTTAGGTCGCCACGGAATCGATCGTGCTGATCGAGTCCGGTGTCGGTGTCGCAATCGTGCAGGATCGAACGAAGTGTGAAGTCTCCATGATTGATCTCGTCATCATCGCGGATCGCTAAGCGGTACCCATAGGAGTTGGGAGACGCTTCCAGCGTGCGCCGCAGAGATGAGGCGGTTTCGCCTG
Source organism: Novosphingobium hassiacum (assembly GCF_014196055.1). GTDB lineage: Bacteria > Pseudomonadota > Alphaproteobacteria > Sphingomonadales > Sphingomonadaceae > Novosphingobium > Novosphingobium hassiacum. The sequence continues at coordinate 10,375 of NZ_JACICY010000018.1, read as the reverse complement.
ACACTAGGCAAGACTCCACGCGTACGGTTGCGGTCAGCGAATGGCTACTTGCCCATTGGTCACTCGCCAGCACCAGCCAATCCGCGTCCTCAAGCGCTAGTTCGCGGCGATAGTCATCCTCATCACGCTTTTTGAGCCAAGTCGCATCCGTAGTTGGCTCTCGCCATGCCTGCACTTCCAATGGTTTTGGAAGCCGAAGGTCGCTAAGCCAAATCGGGGCCATGGTTAGCCCTTGTCGCTCAAGCCATGCTTCGAATCGGTCCCAGTTATCGGCATCCTTATCGAGCGGTTCGCTCACAAGGAAATCGCCAACGGCACAATACATCGCGTGAGTTTCAAGGTAGGTGTGGTAGGTCTCGATGGATGGGTTCGAGCCGTGGGACGTGCTGGTCGAAAAGCCGTCCTTTCGCCAAAGATTTGAACCTCGTCGCAAGGCATCAACGTCACGCGCACGCTCTGGCGAAGCCCACTCCTCTAGAATCCAGTGCTCGGCCCGATCGAGAAACTTCTTTGCGCTGGGATTTGCAAAGCCCCTTACGGCATAGTCGTAGCAATACGGCAGAGTGTCCATCGTATCAAATCTGAACTTCCTATTCTTAGTATGATCCGTTCCATATTTCTCAAAAGTCGAACGGTATCCTTTCCCCTTTTTCTTGGCTCTTGCTTTGGCCGGCGCATTAATCTGCACAATACGAAGCGCTTCTGCGGATGAAAATTGATCTGGGTTACGATAAACCAAGCCTTTAAGGGCCAATTGCGCAAATGAACGAATGAGAACATGCGGAAAGGATGCAGATTCGCCGATGGCGAACAGGACATCCTTGAAACACATAATCTGTGAGGGTGATTCCCAAGCGGCTCTAGCTATCCCTATGAGCAACCATAGTCTGGAACTTAGTATGTACGGGGGCGCTTCGGGGTGCCCAAAGCTGTGGTTCCCGTCTTGGTCATAGCATTCGAACATGCTGTAGAGCGTGCTCGTTTGATCAAGTTGGGCCAAACGGCGTACCACGTGCGCCGCCTGCCAACGTAACGGAACGATCGGGCTTCCGAGTAGAGCGAATACGAATTGAGACACACCGAGTGGCGGATCAACCGGCACACCATTCATGTTGGGCAGCATGCGGTCTGAGGGTTCAAGACGAATGAGTCGGCGTGAAATGTGATCTCTAAGTGCGTCCGCGCAGTCTTCGCCAGGCCCTCGTGTCGCGATCTCTGCCGCCAAGAAATATATAGTTGCAGAATGTAATTCGTCGATCGACTGCGCGACCCCAGACAACAATGCGTCGATTACCGCTGTCCCATTCGCATCAGTAAGCGCGATGAGCGACCCTAACCGGGATTGGCCCATCTCAAGGTAGCGAGTTAGCGCTGGTAGATTGTTGGCAATCACGTTCAGCAGGTGCTTCCGGCACCAACGCGCCACGCCCGGCGTATCCTTCCAAGCGCTCAACCAGCGGAAAAGAAATTCGCCGAACTGATAGGTGAGTCTGAATCTCTCAGCATCGGGGGTGACGTACGTCAGAATGTCCACGCGTCGATGTTCAGGAAGCGCGAGCAGGCTGCTCGAGAGTACGGTGTCCTGCGTGAGATAGCTACCTTCTGGCGCGGCACTAATGACCGAATTGAGAGCCTCCGCCAGATCGTCCGCAGATGAGATTTTCGTCCAATCAAGCTGAGTTGATTGCTTGGCGAGGCCAGAGATATCCACCGAGCCCCCCCTATCGGTGGTCTTAGGAAGACCTTCTAGGAATGCTGCGGCATCCAAAACATGGTTTCCGGCCTTGCCGGCCTTTGCGACCCGCGCGCCCAGTTGTTTGCTCAGTGCGGGAATTGAGCCATTGCCTCGAATGAGGGCGTCTTTGGCAACGATTGCCCAGCACCGATCGTCCACGCCGCTGTCAAGTCTACTGAGTTCGTCCAGAACACGGCTGGACGGTCCATCGAGAAGGGCGAGCAACGCGGTTATGCAAGGGGCAGATAGTGCTTTAGACCTGATGCACGCGGTCAAGATTGGGTCGAGCAACTCGTCAAGGCCGGTGAGGCCAATCTCATGAAATCTGGCGCAAATGGCGAAGGCGTGAGGGGGCGAAAGATACGCAAGGGCCGCGGCGATCTCTCGCCAAGGAAACCCATCATTGGACCCAACTCTGAGCCCCACGTCTTGCGCTATTGCGCCTAGATCGCGCGCGATAGACATCGCAGCATCATCGCCTAAGTACTCTCGGGCATGCCTCGAAAGTTGCTCACAGATCGCCAACGCATGCACCGATTCAGCGTCGATCTCTGAGGCGATCTCGATTGCGAGATCAAAACCCTCCAGAGCAACCTTGTGACTCTGCAGTAGCGCGATGCGCGAGTATCGAGTTATGCCTTCGATCTTGTCGTACGAAGGAACCTTCTCTTCGCGCCAAGCGACGTTAACCTCTCGAATCTTGTCGAGAACGAGTTCCTTCGTTCGAGGGACGAACTGAGCAAAACGAAGCAGCTGACTGGCCGCACTTCGTCCAGGAAACTCGAACTTTTGGAACAGCGAAAGCGTGACATCGAAAAGATCGGTCGACGGAATGTCTTCAATTGCGAACAAGAGCAGAAGAGATCGAGCGAGATAGTGATCGCGTGTCCGAAGGTCGAACCTCTCCTCTTCGTAGGCGAACGACCCTGTCGGCAGCTTTAGCGATTTGCGAATTGCTTCAACTGCCTCGGGTGCGCTGATACTCCCACGCAGAATTGCCGCGCGAGTCTGGTACGCTGGCCAAACTCTTTCGACGCGTTTGACTGCTTTCGCGACGTTTTCATCGCGTTCCCGCTTCTTAAGCTGTGCAGCTTTGGATCGCCCTCGCACCACCGGCGCGACAACAAAGTCACTCGCTCTCGATGTCCGTCCGGCTAGATTTTGGTAGAGCGCGAACGCCCGGAGAACCATGTTAGCAGCGACAGATACGTGCCGGTCGAAGCGAACCCGCGACCTGACATCTCTGGAGCACATTGGCGCGAGAATGCTCCTGATCTTAGTCTTCGTGGCGCCATGAATCAGTGCCACCTCAATCGCGGAGATCCACAACTCAAGTACGTCTAGCGAAGTTCCTTCATCGCCGTAGCTTTGCTCGGCAGAGGTGAATAGCGCAGCCGCGGCTGTGGCATGCCTTTCGAGATCGGCCAGCAACTCTACCTCGTCGAACGGACGCCCTCCTAAGGCGAGCAGAGCCTGCGCCAGCCCCTTGCCTGGAAATCCATTGGGCAAGTGTGATAGATAGCTCTGAAGAGCTTCAAAATTGCCTTTCCGGGCGAGCCGGTCGATCAATGCGAAACGTATGCTCTGCCGGAACCTGATTGGGCGCGCGCCCAGCGTAACGCGGTGTGCGGCTTCCCAACCTTCCACGCCAGCTACGCCTTCGATCCAAGCCGCTAGGTCGGGGGCATTGAGCTGCCAATCACGTTCGCCATATTCATCGTGCTCTTCATTGCGCCGCCGCTCTCGAAAGCTCTCAAGCCAGGCCGAAAGGAGTCTCTTCTCGGAGGAATATTCGAGCCGGTCGCCGCTCTCGCTGGCAACTGCGATTGACTGCATCAGGAAGCTTCCGTGCCCCGGTCTTTTTGTCGGGTCGGCCAGAAAGATTTGACGCATCTGATCTTGCGAGAACCTCGCTGCTAGATCGAGGTTGTCGAAAAGCAATTCTCGGATCGCTGCGTCTTTCCGGAAAGCGTCGGCACCGGCCAACAAGAGCGTGGTCGCATCGCGCGCGTTTCCGGTTTGCCGACATGAGCGGATTGCCGCTCGCATACGGCGCTCGTAGACAAGCGTGCGCAAGGCAGGGTCATCTATCGGGTAGTCCGACATCTGCTGTTGTGCGAGCGCGAGAACCTCATCCAATCGGCCTGCCCGAAAGAGAATGTCGGCCGCATGTTCGGCTGCATAGGCATCGCATTGGGAGAGCTTTTCTAAGTGACTAGCCGCGGCTTCGAGGATTTCCGGACTCAGGGCAGCGCCGTGATCCCGGATATGTGCTTCGAAATCTTCGTCCCGAAAGCCTACATGCTCGCTGTCCACGATGACGCCAGGAGACAAGTCAGCCAGGATGTCGCGCGTATGCGCTTCGTCTAATCCGCAAGCCGCTGCCAGGCAGTCGATCGGGACAGGGCGAGGCAACAAAGTCAAACCCGCGCAGAGCCGCTTGATGTCGCCGCCCGCTCCGACCTTCTTGAACGCATTTTCGATTATTTCATCGAAAATGCCCCCCAGATTCTTTCCGTTCGGGGCAAGGAAATCGAGCAGGCGGGACACGTCATCGTCGGCAGCCTTTAAGACATACTGAAGAACACGTGGATTTCCTCCCGAGAGCCGATGAATCTCTCCAATCCTTTCGTCCTCGTCGTCGATGGGGAGTTGGCTCTTGAGAAACTTCAAAGTCTCCTCGCGAGTAAATCCCGTAAGCGACACGAGCTTGTAGTCCCGAGGAAGGGCGAGCTGACCAAGCCGTCCTGAGCGTGCGCTAACCAGAAAGCGCACATTCGCTGGTTGCGTGCCCAACTCAAGGAACGCGGGCACGAATGACTGCATGTCGGTCGTCTCATTTGCAGCGGTCACAGCGTTGTCGGCTGCATCCACAGCCACGACTAACAACGCGTCCTCATCCAGCGAGGCCAATGTCTCAGCCACCTTCTTTAGGCGTGTTGAAAAAAGCCTCACGTGATCGGCGTCACGATCCTGAGACACCAAAAGGGGAAGGAGCAGCTCCGCACTTGCATCATTGCCCATCTGGCGGAACGCATCGCTCGGCTTATGCCGGAGGCCGTCAGAATCCAGATATGAGCCAGCGCCGTAGCAATCGTAGATTACCATCACCGAGTTGCTCGGTAGCCGGCTGGAAATTTCCTGAAGCACTGTCGTCTTGCCTTCACCGCCCTGGCCGTGAAGACAGACCCTCGCGGTGCCTGTGTGCCAGATGTCGATAATTTCGCGAGAGGCCGCACGTTGAACGAGATGCTCCAATGGCTCTATTTCGTTCGGACAAGGAAACAGAGTTTGAGCACCAACATTGAAAACGCCCCCGAGGATGCTTTCCACCGTGATGGGAGCACCTTCGCCCTCGGGTTTCATTCGATTTCGGATGAAAACGCGAAACTTGTCCACGTATCTGGCGGTGTCAGTCGGCTCCCAAGCTGCGATCTCAAGGATCAATTTTTCCTCTAGCTGATGGCGGCCCACGGTCCCCAACTCGGATAAGTCCAACGCAGACCAGAACGCCGAAAACTCAGCAGCTTGAAGCCCAGCCGCGCGGCGAATCTCGGCAAGTTCATGATCTTCAGATGGCAAGTCCAGAAGTCTCTCCAACTCCGCGGACGCGGGCTGGTTGCTCACCAGTTTCACGGTGATCTTCTCGTCGCGAGCCAAGTGAGCATATTTGGTTGCCATCGCCGCATAGGCTTCCGACAGCCGGGCAATGACTGAGCTGTTGCGCGCCTTGCGCGCAGATTGAGTTAGGCGAGCAAGCGACCACGGCTTGGAAGGCTCCGAACCCGAATACTTTAGCTGAACGAGTTCAATGCAATTGAATGTCCCATCGGTGCCGCCATGATAAATGGCGCAATCGACCCCATCCCACGCGGCTCGATCTGATCCGACCTCGTCTTCAGCTAACACCCCTTCAACGGTGACTTGCTGGACTGTCGAATGGGGAGCAACAATCTCAAGCGCCCGTCGCATTGCCCAAATTTCATGGAAATCATCGCCAGCGTTGCCACCGCGTTTGCCGGAATATTCAGTGCGAGCCATGAGGGTGTCTAACTGTGGCTAGCTTCGCTCACAATGGCGCGCTTGGGAAAAGTCGCGCACAGGGCCGGTCCTTCCATTCCTTGCAGTCAGCAAGGTTATCCAGGGTCGTGCGTTCACGATGCCGCGCCAAGCGCCATGACCAAATACCCGCTTCCAGATCTGCTGAACACGACGCCGCACGACCGGCGCGCAGCCGATATGCCGACTTATCGTCCAGAATGACCGCTATCCGCAATTCACTCCCTAGAACTGCCGTTCCGGAGTGTCCCCAACCTTGGTCATTACGGGCCGGAGATTGCGACGGTGAATGTATGGCGGCTTAGATCTGAAGCGGACTTACCGGTCAGTCCCTAGCCTCGGTCATTCGATCGCCCAAACCGTAATCCCCATCTTGCGAGCCTTGTCGACCAGGTTGGCATTGATGCCATTGCCTGGACAGGCAACCACAGCCTTCGGCATCACCTCGAGCATTTGATCGTTGCGACGGAACGGAGCCGCCTTCTTGAACCGTTCCCAGTCGGGCCGGAACGGAACATGGGTGATCTTGCGTGCGCGTGCCCAGAGCGAGGCGATGTGTTCGCCGCCGGTCGGATTGCCGCCATGAAACACGACCATGTCGGGATATTTGGCGAGAACTTTGTCGAGCGCAGCCCATATGCGGTTGTGATCCTGATAGGCGGGACCCGAGGTGAATGCGATCCGCGTGCCGGCGGGCAGCATCGGCTCGGTTTCCGACCGGCGCTTGGCGGCAAGGAAGTCGCGGCTGTCGATCATCGCGGCGGTCAGGGTGCGATGGTTGACCAGTGATCCGGTGCGCGGCGTCCAGGCTTTACGGAAATGCGCTTCGAACTGGTCGGCGGCGGCTTCGCGCATGAACTCCATGGCGTTGCGGCGTTCGATCAGCCCGATGCCTTCGCGGGTATGCCGTTCGAGCTCGACAGAATTGACTTCGGACCCATCCTGCTCGCGCTGACTGCGTTTCTGGGCATCTTCATTGTCATCGAGCTCGCGCTGGATGCGGAACTCGGCGCGGTGGAAGAGGTTGGCGAGCGACCAGCACAGATCTTCCAGATCGGGTTCGAGCCTCGTGTCGATCATGGTGGCGATGAGGGCATCGAACATGTCGACGACGGCACCAGCAGCGATGCGCTCCTCCGGGAGTGGCCGTGGGTCGGCTTCATCCGAGAACGGGCGATAGCCGTAAAGGGCGATTTCATCGAGAAGATGGGCGGTGGGCGAGACTTCGTGTTCGGGTTCGGAATCGGGCATGATGGTCATGGGACAAGTCCTTGGGGCCTTGGAACCGGGCACCTTGCCCGGCCTTCATGGGCGTCCCTCTGACCGGCTGACGGGAGGGCGCACCCGCCGCTCGGGGTCCCCAAAAAGTAATACTTTTTGGGGTGGGCCAGGGCCGAAGCGCAGCGGAGGATGGCGGACGGGCGGCTATTTTGGTTCGCGATGGAAAGGCGCGTTTGCGCCGCCGGAAAATAGCCGCATGACCGCCGTTGCGGCCACCCGGCAGCCGGTCTCTCGGACGCCTCCCCGGAAGGCAGGGCTGGTCCGGAACACTGGCCCTGGATGATGCGCGCCACAGCTCGATCCTCCGACCCCGTATCGGCTCGGCCTCAGTCGATGGAGAAGTGCGTGCGATCCTGCTCATGCAGCTGAAGGCGAACCCGCTCACCCAATGCTGATGCGCCGTGCTGGCAGAGATCGTCGTTGAAGTCGGCGAGGTCAGGCATGAGCGACACGAGCTCGATCCCCGCTGCCTGCGTGCGGTCGGTCAGGATGCCAAACGCCGCGTCGCCTGCTGCATCCCAGTCGCGCGCGACGTAGAGGCGCTGAAGCGTCGGCGGGAAAAGGATGGCGGCGAGATGGGCCGACGAGGTTGCGGCTGCCATCGGCATGGTCGGCAGGACTTCGCGCAACGACAGCACGGTCTCGATGCCTTCGCCTGCAATGAGGACGTCATCCGCTGTTCCGAACCGGACCGCGTTGCCGAGCATATTGCCCATGGCCCGGCGCGGCGATGCAACATTGGCCTTCCCGACGCCCGAAGGGTCAATCCACGTGCGATGCGTGCCGGTCTGCACACCGTCGTTATCGGTCACCGTTGCAATCAGTGCCGGAAAAGCGCCGGGGGTTCCGGGGGCGTCACCTTCATTGGCTCGGTAATAGCAGCGCTGATGAAAGCGCAGGGCTGGCAGGTCCGAGACCAGTGTGATGCCGCGTGAGCGCAGATAGGCGTTAGCCAGCGATCCGATCAGCGGCTTCGATGCAGCGAAAAGCCGTTTGGCAGCAGTTGTGGACCCGGTGTGTGCGGGCTTGGCGAAGGATGTGGCAGTGCGCTCATCGTTCGAGGCCGATAGTGGCAGGCTGAGGAAGCGTTCGGCCTCATTGATGGTCTCGGCCAGTCGGCCATGCCGCTGATTGAGGCGGATGAGATCGACGAGATCGCCATGCTCGCCGGTCGCGGCGTCGACCCAGTTGCCGATCCTGCCACGCTCGGTCTCGAACAGGCGGATGTAGAGGCTGCGTCCGGGCGTGCCGGCAACATCGCCAACCATCCAGTAGCGGCCTTCGCGGCGCCCTGAAGGCAGATAATGGCGGCAAACGGCCTGCGCATTTTGCGCAAGCCGTTCCGATAGTTCCGCCGCGCGAGTGGATAGAGTCCCCTGTTCGAGTTTGCTCAGGACAGGCATGTCAGGCAGCCTTCCGGTCGGCGATGCGGGCCAGAGGATGCCGTTCGAACAGCCGCTCGATCACCGCCGGTCCTGTCACAACATCATCCGGCACGAACAGGCGCAACTTCCAGCTGATGATCTCGGAGAACAGCCCCATGGCCTTCAGCCGGTCGACCGCCGCCTGCCCGAACCCGGTGAGTTCGATCCGGTTGACCTGCATCAGCCGCGAACGGCGCAGTTGCAGTCCATCGGCAAGGTCGAGCACGGTGTGGCCTTCCCGCAGCTGGGCGAGTGCTTGTGGTGGCAAAAGGACCGGCGCGTCCGTTCTGGCAGTTGCGCTCGCGGCCCATGCCGAAGAAACCCTGCGCCCGACAATGCGCGTGCCATCGTCTGTCTGAAGCCGGTAAACGCGAGTAGATTCTTCAGGGAGCTGCTTCCAAATCGGCAGCAGCAGGCCCGTTACAATGTGCAGTTCGCTTTGCGTGAATTCCTCGACCTGTTCCAGTTCGGTCTGCCAGGTTGCTGCGAAGGTTTGCTCGTCCACCTCCTCCCAGCTGGTCTCCGCCAAATAGTTCAGGGCGAAGTTCAACCGTTCCATCGGCCGGATCAGCCGGATGCGACGCTCCACCTCGCCGTCATCGAGCATGAGGCTGCGGGCGGGAAGCTGGACCGCAGCGCGTTTCGAGCGGGCGTTGACCAGCAGCCATGCACCGGGTTCGCGCAGCAAATCGAGCGCCTTCTCGAGCGTCACCGGCTGGTTGCGCTCGCGCATGGCAATCGTGAGCAAGCGGGTCTCGGCGCCTGTTGCGGGGTGGACGTAGATCGGCTCGCTACCGGTAACGGTGAAATTGTCAGCAGTCAGCGTTTCGAGTCCGAGATCGTAGCTTCCCGCGGCAATCGCACTCTCGACCTTGGCGGTCAGCATTTTCTCGAACACCGTGAACAGCACGTTCTGCATCGCGATGGTCAAGGCCAGCAACCGGTTGAGGAAGGTCGTGATCGGCGGCAGGTCGTCCTTCAGGCAACCGCTACCATCGGTCAGCGACAGGCCAGTCATGCTCTCGAAAATCGCGAGCGAGCAATGCTCGACCTTGCCCGCGTAGATCAGGACATAGAGTTGGCGTAGCGCATCACGGGCGTAGGGGCTTTCGAGATTGTCCTCCGGTCGGAACAGTCCTTGCCCTCCTGTCTGGCGCTGCCCGCGCGTGATCGCACCCAGCGTGTCTAGCCGCCGGGCAATGGTCGAGAGGAAGCGCTTCTCGGCCTGAACATCGGTGGCAACCGGCCGGAACAGCGGCGGCTGCGCCTGATTGGTGCGGTTGGTTCGCCCCAGACCTTGGATTGCGGTGTCGGCCTTCCAGCCCGCTTCGAGCAAATAATGGTGCCGCAGCCGCTGGTTCCGCGCGCCCAGATCGGCATGGTAGCTGCGCCCGGTACCCCCGGCGTCGGAGAAGATGAGTATCTGCTTCCTGTCTTCCATGAACGCCTGCGCTTCGGCAAGGTTGGCATGGGCAGGCCGGTTCTCCACGGCGAGCCGGTCGCCATTCGCATCAACCTTCCGGACGATCCGGCGCGAACGACCGGTGACTTCGGCCACCATGTCGGTCCCGAACCGCTGGACGATCTGGTCGAGCGCGCCTTGCACCGGTTCCATCGACGCCAGCTGTTCGATCAGCCGGTCACGGCGCTCGATGGCTTCGCGGCACTGCACGACATTGCCATCACGGTCATAGGCAGGCCGAGAGGCGAGATTGCCATCGCCATCGGTGAAGCTCTCATGGAGCTGGGTCGGGAAGCTGTGAAGGAGGTAGTCCAGAACATATTCTTTGCAGTCGCAGTTTATGTCGAGCGTGGCGGCGGGAGGCGCAGGTTTCCTTCGGTTTTCCATGATTTCACTCCAGATAATTGCCTGACA
>NZ_JACICY010000017.1 GCF_014196055.1 Novosphingobium hassiacum | reverse complement strand
CACGCTCTGAAATAATGTGAAGGAATGTTGGCAGGAAACCCCAGAACTCAGCCAATCTGGCCGCCTTCCTTCACATTATCGTCACCTCGTGATTACTGGAGATCCTCAAGGCCGACAAGACGGCGATCATCACCGCGGCCGCGAAGGCCGATCAGGCATTCAACCATCTTGCGGCCTATTCGGGCTACCAGAGCGAACCTGCGGAGGATGAAGGGGAGAAAGCCGATGAAACGGCGCCAGTTCCGGCTTGTGCTTGAGCCAGCCCCCGAGGAGGTCGTTCGCCTCACCCAGCTTCACCGTTATGCCGGCGATGTTGCAGGCCGGGGGAAGGCGCCCATTGGCGGTGTGCTGGCTGAGTATATCGCAGGCCTGTTCCCCCAGAGGGATCCACGCCAGGTGCTGGACGGTCTTCTCGGCAAGGGGGACGCCGGTTGGTCGCTTGGCACAGCTCCGGGTCAAGGCCGAACGCTCATCATCCAGACAACCGAGGCGGGCGTTGCCGTCTCGGCTGTTGCACGAATCCTCGAACAGATTGCGCCAAACACGCTCCTACGACCGATGATCTACGAGCCGTTGCCGCTGCAGGGCCTAAGCGAACATCGTCGCAGCCTGCATTGAGGGAAGGGGGATGGGGCCATTGCATCTTGCAATGGAAAGGAAGCCTCATGTCCTGCGACATCGATTACCGTTACCGCCGCGCACTCCAGCCTGATGGACTGACAACCTTCGAGAATGCGCTGCGAGCATTGAACGAGGCCGTCGATGATGTCCGCCTTGCAGGCCGGAAGGTTGGAAGCTGCCCGGCAGTGCTGCTCCTCACCCGCCACCTTCAGCGCATTGCCGACGGAAGGCCGACCGAATGTGAGGCAGACGACCAGGCGCTGCGGTCCCAGTGCATCGAACGCCTTGCCGAGCTCAAGCACAGACCGGCGATCATTGCGCTGGTCAAGCGCGGGATCGACTATCGTCCCGAAGAGCTGCGCCACTACCGGCGTGAGGGCACGCGCGCACTCCGCCAGATTGCAGCAGGGATCGGGCTCGAGCATGCCGATTACCGCATCAGCTATTACACCTCACAGGAACAGCTCGCGGGCGAGCATGTGCTGGAAGCCGAAGGTATCTATGTCCGGATCAGCCCGGAAAGGTTCGGCGAGCCGGGTCTCGCCTGGCGCAACCCGTTCTGGAAACCGCCTGGCGCGGTGATGCGCAAAGCGCCGATCACCGCCCTTGCAGACATTCCCGCACTTACGGCGCGGATCGCGCGCGAATTGAAGATCGCACCTCCGGCGCAGCCGGGGCTCATCTGAAGGAGAACACGCATGGGCTGGCTTTACATGCACCGTGCCGGAATGGGGGGCTTCGACACTCCCAAGGCCTATCTCGACAATCAGCTCACATGGGAGCGCGAGAATGAAGAAACCGGCAGCTTTGAAGGATGCCGGGTCATCAGAAGCGTGTCCACAACCGGGGCCTATTACGCGGCTGTCCAGCGCTTTGGACCGAACAACCAGACCCACGCCATCTCCGCGGTGATCTGTCTGGTGCGCTGGAACCCCAAGGCCGCAGACGGCCTCCTGTTCGGCTATAAGGACATGGATGAAAACTCCGGGCCGGTGGAGGCCGGATGTCCCAGAAATATCCTCGAGGAGCTGGGGCCAACCAATCACCCTTATGCCCTCGACTGGCGCAACCGGTGCTACCGGCAGCTGCGGCTGAAGGAACGCAAGATCGCCGATGGCGACATGATCCGGCTGCCTGAACCCATGAAGTTCACCGACGGGAGCGAACACGCCGAATTCAGGGTGACAAAGCGCGGGGCGAAGATTGAACTCAGTACGCCCGATGGTCGAGGCCGGTTCCGCATCAGCAGATTGATGGAGCGCCGGTTCGAAGTCGTGCCCCCCAAGCGTGCGCCGCGCACATTCTTCCCGGCAACGCCGTAACGCTCGGGAGGTGACCATGCTGCTTCAGAGCCTCGATCCCAGAAGGGCGATCCTGTGCGGACGCGCCAATGCCGAGCGTGTCGCCATTCGGATGACCGCAAATTCCGGGCAGAGCCATGCCGTGGTGAGGACGGACAGCAAGCTCCAGCCCTTCTGCGTTATGCCTGCAGAAGAGGGCCTTCCCGGTGCGATCGAATTGCAGGTCGTGGTTTTGTAAGAGCGGGAAACCTCTGCGGTTGAACCGGAACACCTGCTGGGTCTGGGCACAGCAAACCTTGATTACCGCAAAGATTGACGCTATATCGCGTCAAAATTCATGGGAAAGTGCAATGGCGATTCAAAACTACGCTGACAACGGAGCGTTTGCTCCGCGCAAGATCGTCGACGCGCTGCGGACCACCAGCGACGAACTCGCACGCTCGCTGGGCCTCGGCAAGGACGCGATCCAGCGCAAAGACCGGATCGCGTCGACACGTACCCAGCGCCGCCTTCGCCAGATGGTCGAGGTGCTCAACAAGGTCGAGCCGCGCTTTGGCTCGGCGTTGCTGGCCTATGCCTGGTACCGCTCGGAACCGCTGCCCGGCTTCTCGGGCCAGACCGCCATGCAGCTGGTGCAAAGCAACCGGGCCGATGACGTGCTGACCTATATCGACGCGGTCGACGCCGGCGTCCACGCCTAGTCCAATGCTCTTTACCGGGCTGCTCTACCGCGCCCACAATCCGGTTTGGTCCCGCGAACCCCTCTCAGGGGAGGGGGCGGCCCGGTTTGGCGGACGGTTCAATCGCATCGGGCGCATCGCGCTCTATACTTCCCTCGCCCCTGAGACCGCGCTGCGCGAGGCCAATCAGGTTGGCACGCTGCAGCCCACCACGCTGGTCGCCTATCAGGCCGACATCGGACCGTTGCTCGATGGCCGCGATGGGGCTGCATTGCGGCCTTTCGGTATCGCACCGGCTGAGCTCGCCGACCCGGCGTGGCGTGATAAGATGCTCTCAGGCAAGGCGGTCCCGACGCAAGACCTGGCGGAGGCCGCGATCGCGCAAGGCTATGCCGGCATCGTTGTCCCGAGTTACGCCCGCGGCGCCCCCGCGGACGCGCTCAATCTGGTCCTGTGGGACTGGGACGGGCGCATCACGCTTGTTGATGACGCCGACCGGCTTGGCCTTCGCAATAACTGATGGCCGCTTATTCCTCGATCATCCCTCCAAGACCGGGATCGAGATACCACGATGGTCCTTCAATAAAGTCGGCATTGCGGGCAGGAACAGGGCCATCAGGCTCTGACGAGACGTAAGGGTTGACCATCGGCGCAGGGTGCTGGCCCGAGCGCAGAATGTGCCCCGACATCTGGCACCGCGGCCCGAGGAGCTCGAAGAGCCATTCGAGATCGTCGAGCATCTGGACAACCCCGCGCCCTGCCAGCGCGTAGTAAAGACAGCGCTGATAGTCATCGCAATGGCAGGACAGGATCTGTGTCAGCCGGGCCTTGGCATTGGGCAGGCCCTGAAAGACGCCCTGCAAGGTCTCGTAGAGCTCGCGCGCCGAGTAATAAGCATCGAACGGCTCCACTCCGATCGAGGCATTGGCGAGCATACGTTTGGTTGGGCGGCAATTCGGATCAAGCGCCGCGTCGCGCAGCGTGACATCGAGGTCGAACTTGCCGATATCAAAGACCTTGTTCATTATTTGTGGGCTCCTGCAGATTATGAACATACCGTGAACAAATGACAGGGTCAAGGCGTCATCATGCATGTGGCTGGTAGGTAAGGACACCACAGGAAAGACCGGCAGGGTCGCGATCAGCGACGAGCTGAAGGCTGCGCTGGTGCGGTGGTATACAGGCCGGGGCAGCGAGGCCGACCACCGCGCTTCAGTCTCACTGGTCTCGACCGCGCGAGAGAACCACAAGTGGATCGCCTGCGATTGCCTTGGGGCAGAGCGGCCGCCGCCGCTGATGAGCGCGGCCTATCTCAGTTTTCAGGAGACCTATTACCTCCGGCGCCTTACTGCGCGGCCAGGCCACGAGCCAGGTTGCCCGTTTCATCTGCCGCAGGCGCCACCGCGCATCCGCGAGACCGTGAAGGATTCGCTCTATGCTATTGGCCTACCAAAAGGCCTGTTCAGTGCCCACCAGAAGGCACCGGAGAAGCTTGCACAAAGGCCAGAGGACATAGAGCCTGACGACCGCTCACGCGGCGTCGCCATCCCGCGCCTGGGCAAGCTACTCTGGCTTCTGCTCGAACGCGCAGGCTCGAACATCCTGCGCGAATTACCGCCCAGTGGCAGGCGCGCAGGCTCGATCAGCGAAGAAATGCACCACCTCAAGCGCGCAGCCGAGGGCCTCGAGATCGCGCCGGGCATTCGGCTGTCGGATCACCTCTACACCAACGCCATCGATTACGAGAAGCGGCGGGTCCATGCCCGGTTACGGGCTGCCGCCGAGACCTGGCCGCCCGAGTTTGCGCCGCAGTCCTTCCTGCTTCTCGAAGCAAGCGAGGTCACATCGAGCGAAGTGGTGACGGGGCTCGGAACTGTCGAAATCCGCAATCGCATCCAGCACACTGGGATCATCCGGGCCGAGGTCGAGCCACCCTTTCTCGTGCTGGCCGTCGTCGGCGAGCATAGTCGGCGCGAAGGATACCTGGCGCTGCGCGCCTATGCCCAGCCTGTCTTCAGCGGGAACCAGTTCGTGCCCGCCGAGCGCGACCATGATCGCGACGTGCTGCGCGCGCTCCAACAGGCCCAATATGAACTGCGCCGTCTCGGTGTCAGGATGGCGGTCAAAAAGGTCCTCTTTGACATAACGCTGGCTGCGGGCTCAGCGAGGCCGGATTTCCTGGTGGCGCTGCTCGATGAGCATAGCGGGGTGGAGTGCAAGTTCGCGCTCCAGATCCTGCAGTCGGATGATGCTGACTATCTTGAACTGCGCAGCATCGAGCGCGAGCGTCTCGGTCAGGCCGGGATTGTCGTATGCCTGCCGGTGAGCAGCGTGACGCCTGAGGCAATTATCAGCGAAGCCCGCAGCCTTCTCGAGTGAAGGGGAGGGGGAGGATTTGAGCGAACCTGAAGAAGGAGAGTTCGCTCATGACATGTTTTGCCCCGTCGCCGCGCCCATCGACATCGATCTGGGGCGCAGTCCAGCAGGCCGATCAGCTTGGCCCCGGCATTTGGTCGGTGATGACCGCCAGCCACGGCGGCATCATTCTGTCCGATCAGAGGCAGGCCGCCATGCCGCCGGCGCTACTGATCGAGGGCGGCTCCTACGAGGAAGACTGCGACTGGGCGCTCCCGATCCTTGCCTTCGCCAGCGAGCTTGAACGCCAGCGCTCCTGCTCCGCGGGCTTTCTGCAGCTTGCCCGCGATACCGCGCGGTGTTGGCACCCGGACCGCTTCGGTGCCTTTACCGGAGAGGCCGTCGAGGAGAATGCGTCCGCGATCCTGCGGACGCGCAAGGCCTATATGGCCGTGATCGGCGAATTCTGCGTGACCAGCGCCTGGGGCGATTGGGCCGAATGGGTGCCGGAAGGCAAGGTCGGCGTGATTGCCCGGCAAGTCGAACGCGTCGATCACCTTGGCCGACCAACCTATGGCGAGGCCGAAGTCTGCGCGCTCATCGCCAAGGACCTCTACGCCGCGCGCGGCGAGGTCACGGCGCTGCGCGATACGGCGCACGAGGTCATCCCGATACCTGAGGCCCTGCGGCCCAAGCGAGTCGGATGAAGAGCAGGCCGAAGGCCACCCGGCTCTGGCCAGGCATTGATCCGCCTATCTGAAGGGGAGGGGGAGGGGAAGGGCGAACCAGTGCGATGAAGGACCCTTTGCCATGAACCTGACAGTCATCCGACCCAGCGTCAGCCCGAAGACGATCACCAAAGTCACACGCCTCTTTAACGGCACCATCGGCGATATCCTCGGCGAGCTCCTCCAGAACAGTCGCCGCGCTGGCGCTTCCCGGATCGATATCGCCTGCTGCGCGGATCAGGACGGAGCGCGCCTGACCCTTGTCGATGATGGGTCCGGGGTAGCCGATCCCCAGACCATGATTGCGCTGGGGGATTCGGGCTGGAGCCAGCACATCCATGAGGCCGAAGACCCGGCAGGCATGGGTGTCTTCAGCCTGGCGGGCAAGGATACCCGGATCAGCACGCGTCATGCCGATGCCGACACCGGATGGTCGGTCCATGTCCCAGCGGATGGCTGGACCGGTGCGCAGGACATTGCCGTGGTGCCCCTGGCTCGCCCGGTTGGGACGACCATCACCTTCCTGATGCCCGGGGTGAGCGAGCAGACGACCGAGCGGATTCTGCGCGAGGTCGCGAAGTTCTACCCGCTGCCGGTGTTCTTCAATGGCGCGCACGTGCCGCGCGAGGACTTTCTCGCAAAGGCGATCTACATCGCCGAGTGGAACGGCAGCCAGATCGGCGTGTTCGAGGGGCGCGAATACCACCAGGACCCCACGACGAACTTCCATGGCATGGTGCTCACCCGCAAGCTTGCCAGTGTGTCGGAGAGCCTTGGCGGCAAGACCTACCATGCCCGGCTCGATATCGGGGCCACGCCGGGCCTTGCCCTTGTGCTCCCGGCGCGCAAGGAATTCGTCGAGAACGCCGCATTTGCGGCGCTGCAGGCAGCGTGCAAGCGCACGATCTATGCCGCGCTGGCGCACAGTGGCCAGCACCGGCTTTCCTTCGAGAACTGGAAGGAAGCCCGCGATCTTGGGGTTGCCCTGCCGGAGGCCGACCCCTGCCTGCCCCGCTGGCATGCGGCCATCGCGGAGAGCGACAACGTCAATGTTGAGTATGAGGAAGTCGCAGCAGGTGCGGACACGATCCTTGTCGCGGATCTTGAGCCCGATATTGCACAGGGGCTGGAGCGCGCGCTGCGCGATCACCCTTTGCGCCCACACCTCGTCGAGAACCATCCCGCCTACGCTGGCTATGGCTGGTATGACGCGCTGCATCAGCTCGGCAACGTGCGCTTCTATGTTGCAGCCGGGGAGCAGGGCCACGTCATCGCCGAGAACGGCAGCTTTCCGCCGCTCGATGACCATGTTCGTGCCGAGACGATCGAGCTGAGGTTCTGTGTCTTCCACCGCTCCAGCGAAACGCAGCGCGAAGAACGGATCCCGGCAGATGTGGCCTTCGTCGTGGGCGAGGATGGCTGGTACAGCGGTGTCGACCAGATCCGCATCGCTTATGTGCCGGGTCCGGCGCTGACCCCCGAAACGCTGGTTCATCTGATCGAGAACGTCTGTTTCTGCGCTAGCGACGACAGCGAGGCCGACTCCTGGGACACCCAGCACGAGCACTTCTTGCGCGATGCGCGCGAGCTCGCGGCCCGGGTGCTGCTCGGCGAAGACGAGGCCATTGCGGCGCGTATCCGCGACACGCTCGCCAGCATCCTGTGGGTCATTCCCAAGGATCGGCAGGTTGCCATTACCGTCGCCCCCGGGACCGCGATCAATGTTCAGCTATCCGCTTGTCAGCCTGCGGGCTGAGGTTCGCGAGGCCGTCCGGTTGCCCGCTGATCGCCCCTTTGATCGGGAGGAGACCTCCAATGCATGACACATCCGACCTCTCTTGCGCTCGGCAGCGCACCGAGCGGATCGCGCTGCTCAATGATGCCGCACGCCAGGGCCGTGACCGAACGGCCCGCATCGTCATGACCTCCGGGCTGCTTGCAGAACTCGGCGGCGACACGGTGGCACAAAGCATGATGGCACAGGCCCGGCTGATGGCCGCTCTGCGCCATTGCACCTTCGCCCCGGATTCGCCCGAGCGAGACTTTGCAAGCCTGGATGTCGATGGCATCAAGGTGCTGATGAAAGTCGATTATTACGACACCGAACTGGCGTTCGGGTCAGAGGATCCGGCCAATCCAGCGATGACACGGCGCGTCATCACGCTGATGCGGCCAGCGGACTACTGATCATTGTGAAGGGCAGGCATTTCGCTGCGTGACCGGGCAGCCGCCCAAGCCCGATGCGGAGGTAAACGGCGCATGAGCAGACACAAAGTACCGCTTCGTGACGGGATTGCGGCGGCAAGTGCCTATGTTGGCTGGGACCGCCCCTTGCAGACATACTTTGCGCAGGTTCTGAGCGCGCCTGACGAGGACGGGGAGGAGACCGAACTTGTGTGGGTCGGAACAGACTTCGGCGAGCTGCCCCGCGCGGTTGAAGCAATCCGCGTGCTCGAACCCTATTGCCATATCGATGCAAGTCTTGCCGCACAGCTCGAGATCGACAGGATGGCCTGCCTCGCCACGCGCGATGGACCCAATCAGCTCGAAGCCAAGGCCTTCATGGCGCGCCTTAGCCAGATCAAGGACAGGTCGGAGCCTGAAGCCTAAGTCAGCGAAACAGGCGTGGTGAGGGGAGCACTGGCAGGTGATCGCCTCACCACACCGCAGGGGTCCATGGACCGTCTCGGCCCTTTGGATGGGCCGGCAAGAATTACGCGCGCCTGCGGTTGCTGGCGCACGGGCCGGGCCAAGGGCCCGGGGGGGAGGGGGAAGGGAGAAGGTGCTCCGGACAAGGGGTTCGGACAACATCAGGAGAATGTGACATGAACATCGGCACCCTCAAGGCCAACGCAGAAGGCGTTCACATCGGCCGCATCACCACCCTGACCTTCAGCGCGACCGTCGCCCTGCGGGCCTTCGACTCCACCAACGAGCGGGCACCCAAGTTCGACCTCATGGCGCTCTCGGCCGACCGCCGCAGCTGGGTCAAGATCGGCGCGCTCTGGGAATACTCGTCGAACGAGACCGGCGAGTGCTTCCTGTCGGGCCAGATCGACGATCCCAGCCTCTCGGCGCCGATCACGGTTGCCATGTTCCAGCAGAACGATGGCAGCTACAACGTCGCCTGGCGCCGGTCGAAGCCCAAGGCCTCGCTCGACGGCTTCGGCAGCGAAAGCGAAGGCGCCCTGCCGCCGCTCACCGCCACCGGCGACGAACCGGCCAGCGACCGCAGCGTTGACAGCGCCGCTGCCACCGGCGACGGTCTGGGCGAGAGCACCGCGCCGGCACCCAAGGGCAAGACGCGCGCGAGCGTTGACGCCTGACCGGGACAAGCCCCCCGTGACCGGTGCCGCGACCCGCGCCGGTCACATCGGGAAGGCCCGTCCGCGCATTTGTCGCGGGCGGGCCTTTTCTTTTGCCCACTGCTTGCAAGCTGAGCCGACCTGCTGCGGCAACACGGCCAACCAAAGGGAAGGGGGAGAAGCCGTTCAAGCAAAGGAGGCTTGAATGGCAAAAACAAACTGGACACTCGATCTTGGCGGCGCGCCTTCGAATGAGGACGGCGCGCAAATCGGCCACACCCCGAACTTCACCATCGTGAATACCGCCGAAGCCATGCTCTACAGGGCTGCGCTGATCGGGGTTGCCGGTTCGCCGCCTGCCGGCATCAGTTTGCGGATCAAGGCCAACGCCCATGATTTCGGAACCTACCGGACGGTCGAGGCGAGCGTTGACGACGAACAGGACGATGGCAGCCATGCCAGCTATCTCGAGACCCTCGAGACCGGCATCGCCTTCTGGCATCAGGCCGGGTTTGCGCCGCCTGAGTTCGCCAAGCTGACGGCCAGCGATCAGCTTGCGGGTTTCGTCTTGGATGCCGTCGCAAGCGCGCTGCGGATCACACGGCCGAGCAGCACCGGCACATTCTTTCCGGAATCCTCCGGACCGATCCATCGCAACCTCACCGCAGCCTTTCCGGAAGCGGCGCAGCGCGCCTTTCCCGAAGGGGCCGTGCCATGCTGAGCGACAGCGAGCGCTTCGCCTTCAGCGCCTGGCGGATCCATGCCTTCGCCTCGACGGGCAATGCCTACGACGCCGTGCAGACCGACGAGACTATCGCTACTGGCGATACGCTGCTTGTCCTCGACGAACGGGTCGTCGGTGTCGCGATGACCTGGCCCTTTGCTATCACCGCAGAGGCAGGCAAGCTTCATGCGGTCTGTGAACCCGGCGCTGGCGAAACCCTTGGGCACATTGAAAAGGCGCTCGATGTTCCAGACGGGTCAATCGCTCGAGCCTGCCGCCTCGCAAGGACTCTCGGCTTTGCGATTGATGCGGGCCTCGTCCCATTATTGCCGGAGCTGCCGGCGACAGAGGTGGAAGGCTAGCGCGGCAATCGTCGTCGCAGAAATCTTGCTATTTTGGCAATAATTGCTATTTTGGGTGCCACGAGGAGATACCACCATGCCAGCGACGGCCAATGAGCACCCCAGGATTCCCCTGACCCGGTTTCACAACAACACCGGCGAGTTCCTCGACCTTGCGACCAAGCAGCCGGTCGTCCTGACCAGCCATGGCCGCGAGCGGCATGTGATCGCAGATAGCGAATATTTCCGCCATCTTGAACAGGCGGCGCGCGGTATGATCGCAGATCACATGAATATCGAAGCTGTCGCTTCGTCCGACATGACCGACGCCGACCGCCAAGCGTTCGCCAATGCACGGCCCTCGGACAGCGAACTCGCCAATGACCGCTGGGAAGACTGACCGCCCCGCCGCAGGCCATATCCTCCGATACGTCTACCTCTTCGAGGAAGAGCAGCGCCAAGGCCGCGATGAGGGCGTCAAGGAACGCTTTGTCGTCATCGTGGGTGTCGAGGGCTCACGCTATCTGGTCGCCGCGATCACGACCAAGGGCGAGGGGCGCAAGAACGCCATCGTGATCCCCGATGAGATTGCGCGCACAGCTGGCCTTGCTCCCGGTAGCGCAATCGTCATTTCGGAATTCAACCGGTTCACCTGGCCCGGGTTCGATATAAGGCCCCTTATGAAGCAGCCCGGGTACATTGCCGGACGACTCCCACCGCGGTTCACGGCAAAGATCATCGATGCCATAGCAGCCTGGAGAGCAGCTCCCGTCGATCGGGATTGATTGGCGCTACGTGCAAACAGGCAGCCCCCTTGGGGCCTTGTCCGATTGTGCATCAACGCCAGGCCAGTGGCACCAACCTTGCGGATCGGCACCCCAGATAGCCAAGGTCAGGTGTTCCGGACGACTGCCGCAAAGGGACTATTCGCTCACCGAAATCGGCGAGTACGGACGATCAATCATGCGATCATCCTTGATAACAGCAAGCCGAGACGCGGCGAGGTTGATATTCAGGCACGCAATCAGCCCCTGTGCCACCCGCACGTCCGCCGCCCAGTGCCCCTGCCTCTCTGGTCGAGCTTAGGGCCAACCTGCAGAAATGCGAGCCGTGTTGCCCGGCAAGCCGGGCTGCCCGCACCACCTCGATTTCCGAGGTTTCCCGCGCGCGAGGGCGCGCGGTGTCCCAGCTCTCCCGCCGAGGCTCGATAAGGGCACCGGCGGACGAGCCGTCGGCACCAAGGAGGCTCTTGCAATGAACATCGTCAACCTCGTCGGCCGTCTCGCCAAGGATCCCGTAGCCCGCGATCGCAGCGACACCCGTATCACCGAACTGATCCTCGTGACCGAACGTCCGGTCATCCGCGACGGCAAGGTCCAGAAGGATCCTGAAACCGGCTACCCCGTCAAGGATGCCGAATTCCACAAGGTCACTGTCTTCAACGGCATGGGGCTCCCGCTGCGCCAGCACAAGGCCAAGGGCGACCAGCTCGCTGTGACGGGCCGCATCCACTACTCGCGCTGGCAGGACGCCGAAGGCAATGACCGCTACGGCTGCGAGATCATCGCCGAGAACGTCGAGTTCCTGTGACCATCAGGAGGGCGGCGCTTCGGTGCCGCCCCTCGCTTCGCTCGACAGGCGAAGCTCGCCGGCCTGATCGGCCAAAAAACCATCCTGACCGACGACGACAAACGCCATAGTAAGACTGCAACCAGGAGGAGCCGCCACATGTCGATTACCTTCCCTCGGAAGTTCGCCATCGGGGGAGTGCCTGTCACGAACATCAAGGAAGGGTTGAAATCTCTTTCCAGAACGAGTGATCCCGGCTCCTTTGTCGGCCTTCGTTCTGTCTTTCCGACCCTCATTCACGGATCGCATGCCCTCGAAATCGCAAGCTTGCTTGGTTTGCTCGACGATGAGCGATCCGAACTGACCCCGACAGGCAGGGCGGTTGCCCATTCACGCAGCGTCGTGAAAACCGAGTTGACCAAGGCGCGCGCCGTCCTCGACCAGTTGCTCGCGCGATTTGAGGCGATCAATGCCGACCCCGATCGCCTGATCAGCATCAACAGGGTCTACCTTTACGGCAGCGTCATGCGCGGCGATCCTCTCGTTGGCGACATCGACCTCGAGATCGAAGCCTCGCGGGGTCCTGCCTACGCGAACGACCTTCAGGCATATCTCAGGGGATGCCTCGCCTTTGTCCGACAGTTCGCGCCCAACTATGTGCCTCCCGTCTACATGGCCGAGAGTGGCAAGGCGATGGACCATCTCATCTTCGGCACACGACGAGCGCCGATTCTGAAGGGAGCCATGATCAATGGCAGGAACCTCAGCACGATCCCGGCACCTTGTCAGCTGATCTACACCATTCAGAACGGGATCGACCTGAACGCCCCGTTCCTCAAGACCCATCCTGATTATGATCCGGCAATTGAAACAACCCACGAAGTCCCGCACCTCGCATCGATCGAAGTTCCCGCATTCGGAGTCCCAGAGCCGGTTGACGCCCGATTCATCGCGAAGTTCCATCCCTCCGGGCGGATTGCCGCCCATGATTTTGCCTCACCGACGTCCAACCTGCTGGCGAGGCTACTGCGGGTGTATGAACGGCAATCCAGCACGCTGAAGGTCCATGTGAGCGGCGATACGCTCGACCCCGCCTTCGCCAAACGAAGCGGCCTCACGGACGACCTGAGCCCCAAGGGAACCATTGTCCTGACGGCCGAGACCGATCGCAGCGAACTGCGATCCTTCATGAAAATTGAGCGTAAAGTGGCGATGATTGATGCGATGCTGACGGTTGACCTGAAGGTCGGTGACCTCGCGACATTGCAGCGCCGCCGGAGCGATGAAGCACACGCCAACTGTCTCGCCGTGGTTGCAGCCACAATTCATATGGCAGACCGATTCCACGCGGTCGCACTCAACCAGGCGGGCAACAATTACCCAATAGAAGCGACGGTGACGACAGCCAGCTCGGTTCCGGACGCGATCGGTCCATTGATCCAGCAATTCGACTCCGGGTTAAGCGGATCAATAGATTCCTGACGTGGACGCGCGCCTGCCGCTATGCCCGCCGCAGCCATGCGGCATCGACGTCACTCTCCCAAGCACCCCCTCAAGACCCTCGGTCGATCATTGTCCCCGTCGCATCGATCTTTGCGCCGCGGTGACCACAGCTGCACCTGAGATGCTGCGCGACCACCGCAAGCTTCATCGGGATCGACTTGGCGAAGCATTGATCGCGCAACCTGGACGCCGGGATGATCACGACGCGGCGGCACCTTCTGCATTCAACCTGCGCATTGAGACCATACCGGACCAGATCGGCGACAGTGTCGAGACGCTTGCTTCCCATAGGCGCCGTAGAACATCATGAGAACATGATCGTCAACCGCAATGGAGCACCTCCGCAGGGAGTCGCGTCTCCCGACCTTCGGCCGGGACCGAGCTCTACTGCGCGCATCGTCGGCCGAGCGGGCCAGGTGGGACTTGAGCTGCGAGATCATCGCCGAGACCGTCCAGTTCCTCTGATCGATCAGTCGGCACCCTTCCAGATGCCGCCCTTTCGAACTATCAGAACCCCAACAGTAAAAGGCGACCCACGATGAGCCGGAAACCGTATCGCAGCTCGCAGTTCACGCATGAAGATGACTATCGCATCAGCTTTCCGCCGAAGCTCATCGATGTCTATATGTGCCTGACTTTGAAAGATATCAGCGTGCGGTACTTGCTGGACGCAACGGCGCACGGTGACGCGGCCAGGCTCAGCATTACGGCAAACGCCCAAGGATTCCGCACTGATGATGGAAGCATAATGTCCATCGGGTGGTGCGACATTGACCTCATAACAGATTGGCACATCCAGCACGATTTCGAGGAAGGCGACTGGAAACCTTGGGAAGCATTCCGAAACCTTCCCCAAGGGTACATCGGGCTTCTCGACCCGCTCCATTCGCCAAATCGCGGCGCAATGGACGATGTGACCTCGATCGGCGCCATCGTTCTATCGGACCGGGCGATTGACCGGATTACGACCCACACCCGCGCTCAGCCAGAAGCCGAAATCAAGATTACGGGACAATTAAGCGAGGCGGATTTGGTCGCCGTAACCAACATCAACCTAAGCCACTGATCTCAAGGGGTGGCGTCCCCCTGCCTTCGGCCGGGACCGCGCTCTATTCCGCTCGGCGCCGCAGCCCTGGCTCAGCTGAAGCTTCGCTAAGGGCTGTGCCCAAGCCTCGCTCCAACGAGCCCCAGAGGGGGTCTCGGCCCTTCGGGTGACGATCGCTGACGCATTTTGCCGCGCACCGCGCTTACGCGCTGCGGCTATAAGGAGCGGAGCTTTTCCAGCGGCTCGGGCTTCGCCCGGGCCTTACATTCCTGATAGCCCCGCCGGCTCTCGGTCCCGCCGCTCGCGGCCGACTTGCCGCGCGCACGGTCGGCGACAAATGCCGCCGCCTCGGCGGGCGACGAACCCGGCCTGCCAGACCGCGGCTCCTGCGGGAGCCGTCTCCAGTGCGGACGTCTCGGAGAGAGGCCGGTTGACTCGGCATGTCGGCTTTTGGGCGATGCCATGAGCTTGCCCAATGACCGATGATGGGTGGGTAGGCGAATGGCGGCTTTCCTAACTTAGTTGCGAGCCGCATTGGCTGGCTTGCCCCCTCTCGATCTGCAACCTCTCGCCGTGCCGCTCACGCTCGGCAAAGCCGCAATATGACCGTGAGATCGGCCAGGGCAAGCGTGCGATAACTTAAGCGCACGATGCCAGCAGCCTCCCACTCCTTCAGCACCCGATTGACGCTTTGCCGTGATGCACCAAGCATATGAGCGGCCTCCTCCTGCGAGAAGCGCAGCACTGGCGCATCGCCTGCATTGCCGCCTACGTCGATCATTTGCACGATGATCCGTGCGAGGCGCGCAGGCAACGGCAGCAGCACGGTGTCGTCCATCCGGCTGAGCACCGCCTTGTAACGCTGGCCCATCATGGCGAGGAACTGCCGTAGATAATCGGAGCGCTCGTCGATCAAGGCGTGAAGGGTGGCAGCGGGGACCATCAGCACGGTGCTGCCGACGGCGGCCACCGCATCATTGCCACGCGGTTCGCAGGTGAACAGCGATGCCTCGCCGAACCAGTGCCCCGCCGTCACCAGACCCAGCACGGCTTCACGGCCGGCAGGGCTGGTAACACTGAGGCGAATGATGCCACGCTCCACGCAGAACAGCGCATCGGGCGGCGAGCCTCGCCCGTAAAGCGCCTCACCACGCGCCAACACGCGCTGGCGTGCATGGCGGCGCAGGAGGGCGTCGAGCTCCTCATCCAGTTTTCCCGGTTCGGCCAAGCACACCCTCCGCGCCGCAAGATCGTTTCAGCAACGGCCACGTGGTTACAAAAAGCGGCGCACACAGCAAGAGCGCGACCCGCTCACCCCGCTAGTGCAGCTTTCAGACTGTCCCGCCGCGCCTTGAACATCGGAATGTCGTCGTAAGGGATGTCGGGATTGGTGCCGTTCCCCAGATGATCGAGGCGACTCTGCACGATCGGCAACTGTTCGGGGCTGGGGTAGATGTAGAACCGGTCTTCCTCGATCGCCTTGAAAGTGATCGCAGCCACTGCCTCGGGCGTGAGCGTGCCGTTGGCGAGATCCCTCGCAGAGATGGCCTGCGTGGCCAGCTGCGATCGGGTCGGTCCACTGTCATTGACGAGATCAGCGGGACGATTGCGGTAGCACTGGCTGATATTGGTGCTCACATAGAACGGGCACAACACCGCCGCCCGAACCTGTCGGCCGATCAGATCGAGGTCGTGGTAGAGGCATTCGGACATGGCCAGCACCGCGTGCTTGGAAACGCTGTAGATGCCCATGCCCGGCGCGGTCACGAGCCCAGCCATGGAAGCGGTGTTGACGATACGCCCCTCATAGCGCGGATCGGCGGCGGCGGCGGCCAGCATGCGCGGGGTGAAGCTGCGCACCCCGTTGGCAACGCCATCGACATTCACGCCGAACAGCCACTTCCAGTCCTTCTCGGTGCTTTCCCAGATCGGTCCGCCCGATGCGACACCGGCATTGTTGAAGAGCAGGTTGGCCGGGCCGAAGTTCTGTTCAGTGGCGAGCGCCAGCGCCTCGACCGAAGCAGCACTGGTCACATCGGTCAGCACGCCGATCGCCTCGGCCCCATCTGCGCGCAGGTCAGCAACGGCCTTCTCCATCGCTCCCGCTTCGACATCGGCGACCACCACCTTCATGCCGCGCCGCGCAGCCTCCTCGGCCATTGCCTTGCCGAGGCCCGAAGCCCCGCCGGTTACCACGGCCACGCCGCCTTTCATGTTCATCATCCTGCCTTCCTCATCGTTTCATGGTGTCCCATGCCGGCAGCTTCGCGCTGCATCGGCCGATAGTTGTAGGCGAACACCGGATCGGTCAGATCGATCGCGGGTATCGCCTCGCTCTCGTAGAAATAGTCCTGGCTGTGCTGCCATTCAGGCGTGTCGCCGCGCCGGGGCAGCCGGTCGAGGCTCCGCAGCAGATAGCCGGGGTTGAGGTAATCGGTATCGACCCACGGCTTCAGTTCCATGCCCTGATCTTCGGGCCTGAGCATCGGCATCACGCTGCTTGCACCGGCCTTGTGCATGTGATCGAGCAGGCGGCACACGAAGCCGGCGACCAGATCGGCGCGCAAGGTCCAGCTGTAATGGCCATAGCCATAGACCCAGGCCATGTTGGGAATGCCGGTGAACATGATCCCGCGATAGGTGACGGTCTGCGCGAAGTTGACCGGCGCACCATCGATGCTGAACGGGATTTCGCCCATCACTGCCATCTCGAAGCCGGTTGCGGTGATTACCACATCGGCATCAATGCGTTCGCCCGACGAGAGCACAATCCCTGTCTCGTCGAAGGTGCTGATCGTATCTGTTGCGACTGAAGCCTTGCCCGCCGCGATGGCCTTGAACAGATCGCCGTCCGGCACAAACGCCACGCGCTGCTGCATCGGCCGATAGGGCGGCGTGAAATGCCGTTCGACATCGAACCCTTCCGGGAGCAGCGCCTGAACGCCGCCGATCAGCATCGCCTTCAGCTTGTCAGGCGATGATTGCGCGCGGTCGAGCAGATCGGCCCGGTCGCGCACCACCTTGCGCCGCATGATCTCGTGAACCCACGCAGGGTCCACATCCAGCCTGCGCAATTCCTCGGCCAGCGCGTCAGCATTGCGACCGGCGGCAAAATAGGTGGGCGTGCGTTGCAGCATGGTCACGTGAGCACACTGGTCGGCGAGCGCCGGGATCAGGGTTGCGGCGGTGGCGCCCGAACCGATCACGGTCACGTTCTTGCCCGCCAGATCTACATCCTCTGGCCAGTGCTGGGGGTGGATTACCTGACCCTTGAACCTGTCCATGCCCGGCCATTGGGGCGTGTAGCCCTGCGCATGGCGGTAATAGCCCTGGCACATCCACAGGAAGCTCGCCTCCATCTCCACCACATCGTCGGCGTCCTTGCGTTCAACCGTGAGCCGCCAGCTGGCCGTTTCGCTGGACCAGTCGGCAGAAGTTACGCTGTGGCCATATCGGATAGAGGGACCAAGGCCCGCATCGGCGATCGCATCACCCAGATAGTCGAGGATCTGGTCGCGCGAGGCGATCGGCTGCCCGGTCCACGGCTTGAAGCCGTAGCCGAAGGTGAACAGGTCGCTATCTGACCGGGTGCCGGGATATTTGTGGATCAGCCAGGTGCCGCCATGGCCCTCAAGTGCTTCGAGAATGGCAAAGCTTAGATCCGGGCAATGCTTGCGCAGCAGGGTGGCACTGCCGATCCCGGAAATGCCCGCGCCGACGATGATCACATCGAACTTTTCGGGTTGCTGCGTGCCTGCTGCGATATTCTGCCGATCCGACACCATCTGCCTCTCCACTCCTTTGGGGCGCGGCCGGTCCCCGGCCTGGCGGCGTGCTAGACCGAGCTAGCAGGCAAGACTGTCGCCTTTGGGCATTCTATCGGATTGCGAGCTATCCTCCTCTCTAGGTGGGCAAATCAGAAGCGGATGTTATTGCCGCTTTGGGGTCGATTTGCGAACGTCGGCTTTCGGCGGCAAAGTAAGCGAAGCTGCCTGTCCGCTTCAAGTATCGATACTGCGCCTCACGGGGTGCGGGCCTTATCGGTCCTCCCGATCCAGACGGACCGCCTTTTCGATAAAGCCCGGAGGATCTTGCACGAACTGCGCTGCCTCTGATTGCAGAACCGTCCTGATGACAGCTTCCCTGCTTGGCTGAATGATCGCACCCTCCGGCGTTGCAAAGACGCAGTCGAAATGCCGCGCGAGGTCGCAGACCCCGCCGATGAATGGCAGAGAGATATCTGCCACATCGAAGCGGACCTGGATCTCTTCGATGAATTGCTCATCGAAGCTCACCTGGATGTCGTCAGCAGGTTCGTCACCCCACACCCGGAGACCGGTGTAGGATCGCGGTTTCTCGGGCAGCAACATGTCGAGCTTCGCGAATAGCGCATTCGCCTCTGCGATTGGCAGCGCCAGAACAATCTCGTCGAGCTGCGTGCGGCTCATCCGTGCAGCGTCGACCCCTGCGATACGCGCCGCAGAGGCAGGGATCAGGTTGATGACGAACTGCCAGACGGCCATCACTCGAACATAGCGCCAATGCGGGGTCCGACAATGGGCTCATTCGCTGAACGCGGAACCTGCTCTACCGGAACCCGGCGCTGCCGCCCGTCCGGGCAGGGCAGCGCCACTTACCCGCGAACGCGCTTTTCCTTGCCAGGAAGGCGTTCGCGGTCGGAGCTTTCCGACCGTAACGCGCGCCGTGGCACGCAGGGGGATCATTCGGCATCCTCCGTCCGGTCAAGGATCGGCTCAGGCTGTCGCTGCGCTTGCCTTCACCGCCCGCGAGGCGGCGATGCCGGCTTCGCGGCATCGTCCCTGACAGTCCGTCGTCGTCCGAGCAGCCCCGCCAAACGGCCTTTCAAGATTGGTGGTGTTCCCGCTGTAACCCCTTCGCAGGGCCGAAGGGGCGGCCCGGTGGGGCGCTGAAGCGCCTGACCGGACCTGCCTTCGTCTTCCCTGCTCGAGGGCGGGAACGTCTCTTCCACACACACAGGAACACCTGCCGAAACCTATCGGCGGCCGACCCTTAGTCAAGGATCGCGGTCCCCCCAATTTTCAGCGGGGAGGCTGTATCGCTGCGCGCCAGCCACCACGCAGAAAATCGGTTCCCCCACGCCCGCCATGGCGGCGGCGAGACGAGCTCGCCGTCCCTGACACAGTTCGTCCGGCCCGATGGGTTTTTGGCTGTTCCCAATGTGGGGACGATTTCGAAAATCGGAGGCTGTTATGACTGTTTTCAATTCGTTCGCAGATCTGGCTCAGGCACGGATCAATCTGGCCGATGCACGTGAAGGGATCACAGAATCCTACGACGGGGCGTTTCTTGAACATAGCGATCTGGCCAAGCTCAACATCATCGAGGCTCCAATCGCTGCAGAGATGCCGGACCCTGACATGGCGCGTCGCGCCGTGGAGATGGCAATCGGAACGATCTTCGATGTCCTCAAGGACACGCGCATGGAAGAATTTGCGCAGCAACTCGCCTGGGGCATGGTCAACTCGTTCCACATGACCGCACGCCTGGCTGAAGGACGCGAGGACGATGCTGCAAAGAAGCTGGGCGAAATGGCACGCCACTTCGATCCTTCGGAAATCTACGCTGTCGAGCTCGAGGAAACACAGCAGCTCTGCCAGACACTGCAAGGGTGCCGCGAAGCGCTCGAGGCGATGCGCGATCATGCAGCGGACGTTTACCGGGTCGAAACCGGTCGCCCCTTCACGGCCGCACGGGGATCGCAAGTCAGCAAGAACGGGGTTACCGCCAGCCAGGTGCAGGCGCGCGATTTCCTCGCAGCACGCGCCAAGGATCGCAGGGCGCAATTCCAGCCCGATGGCCCGCTGGTGATCGTGTCAGGTGGCCAAAAGGATTGGCACGATTTCGCGATGATCTGGGCAATCCTCGACGACATCAAGTCCCGGATCCCGAACATGGTCCTGGGCACGACCGGCATGCGCAAGGGCGTCGACGCCATGGCGGGTGCATGGGCGCAGCAGAACGGGGTCAACACGATCCTGTTCGTTCCCGACCAGCGCCACGGCAACCGCGCTCCGTTCCTGCGCAACGAGAGCATCGTCAAACTGAACCCGGTTGAAGCGATCATCGGAGAAGGATCCGGCATCCAGTCGAACCTTGCACAGCGCCTCCGTCAGGCTGGCGTGCCGCTGCACATTCGCCGCATCAGCGATCAGGGGCAAACGCGCTCGCGCACCTTCGGCTGAGCGCTCTTCGGAAGGCTCCGGCTTATGCCGGGGCCTTCCGTTCTTCTTTTGCGCAAGGGGCGGGCTCTGGGGGCATCGAACCCCCTTCGCCCGCTGCCGCGAGCATCGCGATCCCTGAATGTATCAGCCGCACTTTTACCTTGGCCCGGCGCGCATTGCCCGTGCTCGATGCTTCGCATCTTGCGGGCATCGCTGCCGCGCCAGCGGCTGTATCCGGACAATGGGCCGACCGGAAATCCTCAGGCTGGACGAGACCCCTTGTGGGCATTCAGCCACAAGCTCAGGAAGTGAGAAAGGAGAGGGGGATGGAGGAGACGAGCAGCGACAGGAGGCAAAGATGCTCGTCACATTCCGCGTCAAGGATATCGAGACAAGGCTCCATTCGGTACCGGCTCAGATACGCCCGCAAGAGCTCGCCGCGCTGATGCGCAGACTGCACACCGCCAACAGTACAATCGATGCAGATCCAGGCGAATTCCTGGCCGCGCCCCTGAACTTCGAGATCAATGCCAACGCGCTTGCCATCGCCGCGTTCGCATCATGCTTCGACCATCGTGCGGAGATGATCGCGATCGTCGAGGAAGCGCAGTTTCTTGGACGAATGCTACGGATCGAGCACCAGCAATGCGATGCGCCGATCACGATGCGGGTGAGCGAACACATCGCTCTGGTAGGTGACATCACAATGAGCAGCGACCTTGCGTCTAAGGTACTCACCTCTCTCGGCCGCCATGCAAATGAATCTGGCCAATTGTCCCTGCAGAAGCTCGCGACAGCGCTCGAAGATCACCGGACTTACGCGGCTTTCGTCAAGGCAGGAATCACTCCGCTCTTCGAAAGCCTCGCGTTCATCGCCGCCACCGATTGTGGAGAGCAACACCCGCTGCTCGAATGGAGCCAATGACGAACCAGCCACCAGTTCACGAGCAGCCGGGAATCGGCTCAACTCGACGCCATGTTTAACGCTCGATCTGCAACCAGCCTCCTGCAGGATCGAGGTGGAAAAGGGTGCCCGGCACGTTGCCGCGGCGCCCTTTTTTCGTACCGCTGGGGTTACCCCAATGCCGAACAGCCACGAGCCAGGACATAGCTTTCGCGAAGTCGCTGGGAACGCATGCCTCCTGCCGCAGGCACGTCCACCACCATCGCCATGAGCACCCCGCCAGCATACTGGTCAACCACTAATTTCCCGACCGAGAAGCCGTGCTGCGCCGGCTTCCGCACCATCGAAAAATTAGCGGTCAAGCCTCCGCTTCGCTCCGGTGACCAGCACACTGACGGGGCGCTGTTTCATGGCATGGCGGACGAGCCGCCAAGCGCCAGGAGGCAAGGTCATGTGCTACACAACGGAAAGCTACGAAGACGACGTTTCGGTGCTTCGTCAGATCAACCCCAACATCATCGCCCTTGATGAAAGAACGCTGGAAGCTGAGCGGCGCTCCTACCACACATTCTTCGACGTCCACGTCGTTGAGACCCCGGACGGGTACATCCTCATCGAGGAGGGAGACTATGGCGAGCTGCCGATGCATCTGATCGACCAGATCGTCTACACCGCCACCGGCAAGATGGCCGATGAATTCTGACGAGACAGGGCGGTGGTCATCGCCGCCCAACTCGACGAAAAAAGACCTCACCTGCCAAGCTTCTCGAGGGCAGAAATCGCCACCTTTGGCTTCACCTTGACGGCCAGCTCCAGAAGGGCAATCGCCGTATCCTGACCCACCTTCTTGATCAGCCGATTTAGCTCTCGTTCTGCTTCCTCGCGCTCAAGCTCTGCAAGCTTCTGCCTGCGCTCTTCCAGCTCCTTTTCTGCTGCTGCAAGCGCGGACCGTTCGCGTTCAAGTTTCGACACCACTGCGCATTCCTCCAAGCCTTGAAAGACCATGCGAAGATGCACCAATCGCAGGGTCTGTTCGAGGCATTTTTTTGCTTGCTGCTCTCGCGCCACTTCGTCGCGGAAGATGGCCTGGTTGAGCCATCGCCATGGCCAAACCCAGAGCCATTGTCGTCCCACAGCGCCCGCTGTAGGCGGACATAACGCCTGCGCTGAGTTCGCGAGTCAGGCTCGCTCGCGCAATCCCGCTGGAGAACCACCTGCGCGAGTGATCCCCCTACGACAATGGACCTGGCACAGGGCACAAGTTCCTGATTTTTTGCGCACACCGTACACCGCTGCGCGGTAGGCTGATGCAGCAATATTCTTCATACTTCACAATTGGTTAGCTGGAGTCTTGCTCACAATTCGGGCGGTGCAGTCGGCTGCAGGATGTTCAAGGCTTCAATAAAGCATCTAAAAACCAATACCATAGCGCTGCACCGGGCTGCATCGCCGACGCTCTTGGCAAGTGCGATGCAGCGCTATATACTGGTACCTGCGATAGACGAACCACGCCTGAAAAGGTGTGGTAGTGGAAAAGAAACAGTTCCAGAGCGTCGGTGTAACGCTCAGCCCAAGGATGATCGACGTCGTCGATCAACTTGCGGCAAGCCGCGGTGTATCGCGGTCTGAAGCCATCAGAATTGCCCTTGAAGTGGGCATTCCTCTCCTGAAGGCGGGACTGTCGCTCAACGCCGAGCGGGCTGTCACGATCCTCGAGCATACCCAGCTTGCGCTCTCGCTCATCGTTCAGGAGCAATATCCGGCTGATGCCGAACACCTGATCGCTCAGGCGCTCTCCAACGTGCGAGAGCATCATGGCTGAAGACATCCGGTTCAGCAAAAAAGCTGCCACTCTCACCCACGCTTCCGCGCGCGGAAAAGTGAAGCGGAACGCAGGCAATTTCACGCGCGGGTCGCAGCTGTTCCACCACGAAATCCTGATGACCTGGGCGGGCATCAGAATGCCCCTCTACGTCTGGGTCGGGACCGCCGTTGTACTGCTGTGCATCCTCGTCAGTCTGACCTTCAAAAACCACGAGGTGCAGCTCGTGTTGATGAAGCTCTACGCCGAGGCCTGGGGATGGGTGCAGCTCAATCCGAACAAGCCTGTAAACCTGACCCTTCCGTCGGGTCAAATGGTGCAAGGCACTATGTCGATGGTGCCCTATCATCCTGCCGTGGAAAGGGCTTGGGCCAAGGCCGTGCAGGTCAGCATTTCCGCAGGTCTCGGTGCAGCCTTTATCTGCGTGCCTCTGACCGTCTGGTTCGTCGACTTTTCGAAACGGCGCGGCACCGACATTTTGACCGAGCGCCATGAGCGCGGTGCTGTGCTTGTGACACACAGCGAGCTGGCTCAAGCCATCACCAGCCATAACTGGAAAGCGCATGTCAGCGAGTGCCGCAAGCGCACGCCGGCAGTCGACCCCGACAAGATCCTGGCAGAGCCATTGAAGGACCGTGTCCGGGCGGGTCTGCATGCGCCTTACCGTCTGGCAGGCGTGCCGGTTCCCTGGCGCCTTGAGCAAAGCCATGCGATGTTCATCGGGACGACTGGCGCTGGCAAGACAACCGAGCTCAAGAAGATCGTCACGCAGGCGCGCGAGCGCGGGCATCGCTGCGTCATTTTCGATCTGACCGGCACCTTCGTCGAGAGCTTCTATGATGCCGAAACGGACATCATCCTCAATCCGATGGACCGCCGCTGCGTGCCATGGTCGATCTTCAACGACTGCGACAACTACGCCGAATTCATGAGCGCTGCGACGGCGCTGGTTCCGAGCGGTTACAGCGCGGAGGATGACTTTTGGCAGAAATCGGCGCGCACCCTGTTCGTCGAGATGTGCGTCAAGATGATCAAGATGGGCGTGCGCTCAAATGGCGCGCTTTCCTACTTCCTGATGCAGTCGGATCTGAAGACGATCCATGCTCAACTTGAAGGCACGATTGCAGGGCCGATGATGTCGCCCGCCGCAGCCAAAATGGCAGAGTCGATCCGGACAACTTTCATCGCCAATGCGAATGTTTTTCGCTTCCTGCCCGAACCACCTCCGGGTGAAACCGGCTTCTCGATCAAGAACTGGATGACGACCGAGGTCAAGGAAGGATCGATCCTTTTCATTACCTCTACGCACCCGGACCTGGTCCTCAATCGCCCGCTCTTGACCCTCTGGATGGATCTCGCCGTCAATGCGCTGTTCCACATGGGACGGAGCCGCGATCTGCGCACCTGGTTTCTCATCGATGAGGTCCATGCGCTGCATCGTCTCCCGGCGATCGACCATGGCCTTCAGACCGCGCGCGCGTTTGGCGGCGCCTTCGTGCTTGGCATGCATTCCTTCGACAAGCTTGAAGAAACCTATGGCGAGAACGGGGCTACTAATCTGGCCTCGCTGGCGGGCACCAAGCTGATTCTCAAGACGGCCGATCCCGAGACGTCGCGGCGATGCTCCGAGTTCATCGGTAACCGCCAGGTCCGGATCATGGATGAAGCCTATTCCTACGGCTATAACGACAACCGCGACGCCTCGACGATCACGCCCCGTACCAACGTCGAAGAACTCGTCATGCCGGTCGACATCAGCGACCTGCCCAGCATGCACGGGTTCGTGAAATTCCCGGACGGATTCCCCGCTGCCCGGATCAGGCTGACGTGGAAAGATTACGAACCCCGCGCAAAGGGCTTTGAGCGCGTCACCGACATGCGCGCGGCCGAATACACACCACCGTCCGGGGATGGCGCGGAATTGGGGGGTGGGGATAGGGAGGGCGCACAACCTGACATCGCGCCTAAGGAGCCGAAGGATCGCGAAGAGGTAGCGCTGAGTGAGGCTGAGCGGGCAGCGCAGCAGCTGAGGGAGGCGATCGAAGGGCCATTGAACCCTGAGCGCGAGCTGACCGAGGAGGAGGTGGCGCGCAAGATGGAGGATGAAGAGGAGAGGGAACGCTTAGAGCGCAGGCCAGTGCAAGGGGAGCTCTATGGCTATCACCGCCCGGGCAAAAAGGACCAGCGCGAGCGGCAGAACCTGGCCATGCGCGAAAGCGAAGAGCGCAGCGCGCAGGCGAAGATCGAAGGGCCAAAGGGGCGAGCGCAGAACAGCAGGGCAGACGCGCAGGAGAGCGAGCTATCCAAAGAGAGCATGCGCGGCATCGGCAACGAAAGGCAGAGCCGTCAGGACCCTTCCATCGACGATGATCAGGAGCTTGGCCGATGAGCGCGGCAGGACAGACCTGCCATGTGTGCCCCCTATCTTGCGCGCAATGTGCCGGGCCGATGCTCCGGCGCGAACAGGCAAGGGTAGCCTGAGATGCTGTCGGTCGCATCAGTCGCGTCAGCCGGCGGCGCCGCAAACTATTTCGCCAAGGACGACTACTATGTCGGCGATGGCCCTGCGGAGCTCAGCGAATGGGGCGGGAAGGGCGCCGAAGCACTCGGTCTTGCCGGTCCCGTTGCCAAGGATGACTTCGAAAAAGTCCTCGATGGCAAACTGCCCGATGACACGGTCGTAAATGGCAACGCAAACCGCCGCTCGGGGATAGACCTCACATTCTCCATGCCGAAATCGGCCAGCCTGCTGGCGCAGTTGGGCGGCGACAAGCGGATCCTCGATGCGCAGCTGTCCGCCGTCAAGGCGACCATGGCCTATCTCGAGAAGCACTATGCGCAGGCCCGCGATCGATCACGCAATGCCAACGGCGAGGGCGTGGTCACAGGCAAGCTCCTCTATGCCTTGTTCCAGCACGACACGAGCCGGGCGCTCGACCCGCAGAACCATACCCATGCTGTCATCGCCGCGATGACGCAGGACAAGGATGGCAACTGGAAGGCGCTGTGGAACGGTGAGATCTGGAAGAACAACACAGTCCTTGGCTCCATCTACAACGCCGCGCTGCGGACGAACCTCGAGAAGCTTGGCTACGAAACCCAGATCACGGGCAAGCACGGCCAGTTCGAGATCAAGGGCGTGGCGCGCGATGTGATCGAAGCCTTCAGCCAGCGTCGGCTGACCATTCTGGCGACGGCCGAGAAACTTGGGAAGAGCGCAAACGACAAAGAAGCCTTGCGTGAAATCACCAAGCGCACCCGCGATCCCAAGCTCAATCCGGATGACAAGCAGGCGCTTCGGCAAGAATGGGCCAAGCGCGCTGCGGGGCTCGGGTTCGATGCCAAGGCGCTCGTCGAGCAGGCGCGGGAGCGCGGCTTCGAGGGGCGCGAAAGCCCTTTGGGATCGCCTCAGCGGGTACAGGAGACGCTGAGCGCGCTCCGCGACAGCGCGAAGCTCTACACCCGGCCAGCGGACACACTGACAACCAATGGCCTGCAACGGATCACCCTGACGCCCACGCAGCTGCGCACTGAGATGGCAACCGCTTCTGCGATCAGGATCATCGGCGAACGTGAAACCTCCTGGAGCCGAGGCGACCTGGTCAAGACCGCGCTCGACCTCGGCGTAAAGGGCGTGACCGCTGACGGTGTGGAAGCACGGATCGGCGTCTTGGTGGCCGACGGGAGGGTGCTTGAGGGCAAGAGCGACAGGCTCGATGGCCGGCCCGAGAAATACACCACACCTGAACATGTCGAGATCGAGCGGGCAACGCTGGCCAATGTCGCCGCGGGAAAGGGTGCAGGCCGCTCCATCATCGAAGCGGCCGAGGCCCCCGGGCGCTTGCGGCAAGTCGCGGGCACTCATGACCTTAACGCCGAGCAGATTGCCGCCGGAACACTGGCGCTCGCCAGCAAGGACCGCACGATCGTGATCCAGGGTGTCGCAGGTGCCGGAAAGACGACGATCATCTCGGCAATTGCGAGCGTGGCGCATCAGGAGGGAAGGGAAGTGATCGGCCTCGCCTTTGCCAACAAGATGGTCAGCGATCTTCGGACCGGGACGGAGATCCGCGGGCCAGACGGGGAGATCGTCAGGCAGGAAATCGCAGCAAGAACCGTCTCATCCTTTGTGAATGAGCATCTGCGGCCCGCGCTTGCGGGCTCGGGTCCGAAGTTCGAGGCATCGCGCGAAGCCTTGCGCGGCAAAGTGCTGGTCTTGGACGAGGCGTCGCTGGTTGCGAACAAGCCGATGAATGACCTGCTCACGATCGCCAACCGGCTTGGTGTTGAAAAGCTGGTCATGATTGGAGACCGCGCCCAGTTGCAACCGATCGAGGCGGGCAAGAGCTTTTCGCTAATCCAGTCCGATAACCCCGCAATGGCCCGCATAGACACCAGTCTGCGGCAACGCACCGAGCACATGAAGGAAGCGGCGGGCCTGGTGCGCGCGGGCATGTTCAAGGAAAGCTTTGCCTCGCTTGGCGAGCGCGTCGTGGAAGCAGGCGCAGACCACCTCAAGGTCACCGCTCAAAAATGGCTCGAGCTTTCGCCGGACGATCGCGAGCGGACCGCGATTTACTCATCAGGACGTGCGGCGCGGGGCGAACTCAACCGGATGGTCCAGCAGGGCCTGAAGGCAGAAGGGGCGATCCAGGGGGAAGGGCTGAGGCTGACCACTCTCCTCCCGGCCCATGCGACGCGCGAGGAGCTGCGCTACGCCTCGACCTACAGCAAGGGCCAGCTGCTCGAAGTGACGCGCCAGAACGCCCCCGGAGGGCTTGTTCGGGGCCGGTACGATGTCGAAGGTCTCGACGCGAAGGGCCGGGTCATGCTGCGCGATGAAAGCGGCAAGCTTATCAAATTCGATCCGGCGGCAATCGACCCTTCGGACAAGCGCGATGCCTTGAGGCTCTCCGAAAAGCACAAGGAGACAATCTACGAAGGCGACAAGATCCGCTGGACCGAAAAGGATGATGCCAGGGGGCTGATGAAGTCCGAGGAGGCGAGGATCCTCGGGATCAGGGATGGGATCGTCACGCTCGAGAACAAGGCAGGCGAGACCGTAGAACTCAAGCAGAATGACCGCATGCTCGAGCGCATGGGGCTGGCCTATGCGATCAACATGCATCAGGCGCAGGGCGACACCCGCGACATGGCGATCGGTGAGATGCACTCATCAGCCCGGCACTTGTCGAACCAGCGTCTGGCGCTCGTCATGATAACCCGGGTGCGCGACGACATCACAATCGTTACCAACGACCGCGAACGGCTCCTGGCGCAGATCGACCGCAACCCGGGCGACAAGACCAGCGCGCTCGAAACCCTTGGCGAAAAGCAGGTCGAGGCCAAGCGCAGCGGCCGCGAGGCTGGCGATTTTCGGCCCACAATTCCCGATCATTTGAGGGCACCCGAGGACAGGCAAGCAAATGCCTCACGGATCGATCCGGCGAGCCTTCGGGCAACGCCCCAGCTCGACGTTCCCGAACGCAACATCGAACGCAGCCGATAGGAGGAAGATCGTGACACAGATGGGCCATGCCAAAGCGGGCACGCCGCCTTCAGACACTTTCGAGATTCACCTCACTCAGCAGCTGACCCTGACCAATCTGGTGAACGAGGCAGGACTCTCGGAGATTGCGCGTGCCGCTGGCGGGGACAGCTTTGTGGTCTGCGACCTCAATACGCACGGGGTTCAGGGATGCGCTGATCTGCGAGCCGCCCTCGATAGCCAGAAAATGGCCGCCGAGTTGGTGGCGGTAGGTCTGATGATCCTTGTCGCAGTTCTGGTGGGCACGATCGCGGCCGCCTTTGTGAGGCTGGTGGCGCAGCGCGCGGCTCTTTTCAGGGAACAGTGCGCCGATGCCTTTCTCCCGCTGCACAAGGGTCGCGCAAAGCCCCTGAAACGGGCCGTCAACATCATCATCAGGAAGGAGAACAGACATGGCATTTGACTACGAAGACGCAGGGACCTTCGGGAGTGAGCGCGAGGCGAAGGACTGGGCGCAGCGCAACAAGGTCGATTTGCGTGATCTCCACATCCGAAACGTCGGGGGCCAGCGCGTCGAAGTGGGTATCCGCAAGAGCGCCTACGACACCCGCGAAAACTACGACAACCAGCACGGCCAAAGGCGCGACGGTTTCTGGCGGTGAACCCATCCCCCAGCACTGAACGATCCAATGAAAATCTGCCTCGAAAGGAAAGGACATGCTCAAGACCTGGAACGACCAAAGCCCGGATTTCCGCAGCGACGATGATCCTGGCGATCAACATTGCGAGCAGGGCGCGTCTGCGAGAACAGCACGGGACTATCAGATCAATCTCGTCGACAATCTGGAAGAGATCCTCGCCAGAAGCGACTATGCCTATCTGGAAGCCCCGACCGGTACTGGTAAGACGGTTGTGATGGCGATGCTGGCACGTTCGCTCGGAATTGGTGAGGTCTACTATCTCGCCCACACGATTGACCTGTTGAAGCAAGCCCGCGCCAGCCTCGCCGAGCTCGTTGAGGAGGGTCTCGCCGACCCGGCACAGCGGTGGCATTTTCTCACCTGGCGGAAATATGTGTCATCCAGCATCAAGGGGCTGATCGACAAGGAAACCCCTCACATAGCCCTCGTTGATGAATGTCATATGGGAGGTGCGTTCCAATCGGCCAACCAACAGAAGCGGTGCTTCCCCGTCATTCGGTCGATGGCGCACAAGACGGTATGGATCTCGGCAACTCCGTGGATGCTGAACGAGAGCACCATGGGCCAGAGGCAGAACCACACTGCTTTCTATGGCTATCAGTCGGCATTTGACAGCGGCCACCTGAACAGCGTCGATCTGGTGCGCGTCGATTGCTCGCTGAAGCTCGAGCTCAAACTGTCGGACGAATACCGCGACCTGACGAGGGCCTTCCAACATGAAAAGAGCAATATCCTTATCGACGAAGATTGTGCCGACAGTACGTTTGAGAAGCTGACCCGGCGGGTTCAGGAACTCGCCGGGCGGGGTCTGCGACCGCGAGACGTTCCTGCACTGGTGGAACACAGATATCGGCTTATGGCGAACCTGTACCAGGCCAATCACAGCGGCTCGAAAGCGATTTTCTGGTTACCCAGCAAGGCGCACGCACGTGCTTGCGCGCAATACATCAACACGATTTTCGGCACGCAAGACTATGCAACCGCCATTCTGGGCGAAAGTAGAGCGGGACAAGGCGCTGATGAAATCGACCCACAGCTCCAGGCTTGGCGCGATCCGCACGGCACGACCAAAATCGCCTGCGTTGTCTATCGGCTTCGCGAAGGTTTCGATTACCCTGAGCTTCATCTTGGCTTCGACTGCGCCTGGAACCCCTACAATTACCGCAATGCCATCCAGAAGATCGGACGCCTGATCAGAAAGGCGGAGCAGAAGCCGGGCAGCACATACTATTATGCTGTCGACGCGCTGAGCGTCGCGGTCTCCCGCTCGCGGCAATACTACCGGTCATTTTTAGACCCCATGCGGGAGGTTTACGCTGCGGAGGACGAGCTGACATTCTCACTCGATACCCTTGCGGACGTGGCCATGCTGAAGACCAACATCAGTCCCGACGGTCAGTTCAGCACCACCGTTCCTAAGCGCACGGCTATCAGGCTGGCGGGCATCAATATCCCTGTAGAGCGGGTGCCCCTGTTCGATGTGGAATTTGCAGCCGGCTCAATCCAGCATTCGCGCATCGAACTCTCGAGCTTCAGCAAAGGGAATTCGACGATTCAGGCTGAAGCGCTCGTTGAAGACATCATCCAGGGTCGCGCAAAACTGCGGCAATATGGCGACCTTAGCCAAGCCGAAGAGAGGCTGAAGAATCTTCTGTCCCCCAGCTTTCCTGGACACCGTCCTGATTTACGCGCCCGCCTGATCGCGTCTGGTCACTTGCAGCCTCGCGCTGCCCGTATTGAAGCAACAAGAGCAAAACTTGAGGGACTATTATGCGGGATCGAGAGCGGAGAAGTGCGCTGGAATAGCAGGCATCCGGACTGGAAGTGGTTGGAAAAGTATTCCAATCCGACCTGCAATTGCTTTCGGCCAGAAGTGCGTGAGCGGCTGATCAAGTGCGGCGCATTGAAGCCAGCTGGACCACGACTTGAGGCGAAGGTCCGGCTTAACTTAGTAATGGAGAAGGTGCGGATTCCGACGATCGCGCGCATGTTTTCCGATCTGATGCCGCGCAGCGTTCCAAGCTGATCGCGCGCAGGTTAAACACCTGATCGTTGGTATGTTGTGGCACTATGGTTTGCCGTTGGTCAAGCGGTGGCAATTTGACCGAGGCGGCGCATGGATTCCCCGGATAGTTCGAGCCGGTGGGCGTTGTGGACGAGACGATCGAGGATGGCATCGGCGTAGGTGGGATCGCCGATGAGATCGAACCAGCGCGCTATGGGTAGCTGGCTTGTTACCAGCGTTGAACGGCGCCCATAGCGATCCTCGAGTATCTCAAGCAGATGGTGGCGGGCATTGCCATCGAGTGGCTCAAGCCCCCAGTCATCGAGGATGAGCAGGTCCACGCGGGCCAGGCTCTTCATGCGCGCAGCAATGCGGCCATCGCCCTTGGCAAGCGACAGCTCGTCGATCAGGCGCGGCAGGCGGGTGTAGAGAACCGAGCGATTGTCACGGCAGGCCTGATGCCCGACGGCGCAGGCCAGCCAGCTCTTGCCGACCCCTGCCGGCCCGATAATCGCACAGTTCTCATGGGCACCGATCCAGCTGCCCTTCAGCAGCATTTCGAACAGCCGGCGGTCGAGCCCGCGGGCGCTGCGATAATCGACGTCCTCAGGCACGGCATGATGCCGCAGCTTGGCCAGACGCAGGCGAAGGGCAAGGCGGCGATCATTGCGCCATGTCGCTTCATGATCGAGCAGCAGCGCCAGCCATTCCGCATGGCTCAGGCTGGCGGCATCGCCATTGCCATCCAGATCCGCAAAGGCTTGGGCCATCCCGGTCAGGCCAAGCTGGTTCAACTGTTCAAGTGTGGGGTGTTTGAGCATCCTTGCTCCTTTCAGTGGTAGTATTGAGAGCCCCGGATATTGTCGTGCAGGATCGGCTCGCGCTCCGGGGCTTTGGACACGGGCACCTTGTCGAGCCCCTTTTCGAGGATCGATTTTACAGACGGATAATTGCGCGCGCCGATCTCCAGCGCGCGAAGCGCAGCCGCTTCAAGGCGCTCAGGGCCAAAGCGCTTGGACAAGCCGATGATCCCCAGGCACGAGCGGTAGCCTTGCTCGGGATGGGGCCGGTCCGCGATGATGCGTTCCATCAGCAGCGACAGCATCGGGCCGATCCGGCCCGCTTCTTCCTGGATCTTTGCCGGCGTCCAGTCGAGATAGCGCCTGTGGCTCGATGGCATGTGCTCGGGCACGGTCGTATGCCGACCATTGCCACTGCCGCGCATGTGCACCGCGATCCGCTCGCCGCCGAGGAAGACCTCAACGCTGCGGGCCGTGTAACGCACCTCAACCTCGCGCCGCGCGTAGCGGTGCGGCACCGAGTAATGATGCTGCTCAAGCGCAATATGGTAATCAAGCCCGACCCGGCAGCGCTTCCATTGCGCATGAACCCATGGCTCCGGTGGCAGCGGCTTCAGGTTCGGCGCATCGACCTCCTCGAACAGCTGTCGGCGCGTTTGGCCGAACT
Source organism: Novosphingobium hassiacum (assembly GCF_014196055.1). GTDB lineage: Bacteria > Pseudomonadota > Alphaproteobacteria > Sphingomonadales > Sphingomonadaceae > Novosphingobium > Novosphingobium hassiacum. The sequence continues at coordinate 12,306 of NZ_JACICY010000017.1, read as the reverse complement.
GGCGAAGCACACGGCGCTCATTCAGATCCGCAAGGCACTCGGCAATGGCAGCATTGAGCTCGGCCAGGCTGTAGAAGATACGATTGCGCAGACGGCCCAGCACCCAGCGCTCGACGATCCTGACGCAGGCCTCAACCTTCGCCTTGTCCTTGGGCCTCCTCGGCCGCGCCGGCAGCACCGCCGTTCCATAATGCCGCGCCATGTCCGTGTAGCTGCGGTTGAGCATCGGATCGAAGTGGCAAGCCTTGATCACCGCGACCTTGGCATTGTCGGGCACCAGCAGCTGCGGAACCCCGCCGAAGAATGCGAAGGCAGCATTGTGAGCCTCGGCCCAGTCAGCAAACTGCTCGGTCCAGGTCGCACACGCAAACGACAGGCTCGAGCCGCCCAGCACCGCCACGAACAGATGCGCATCGCGGACCTCGCCGGTCCTGCGGTCCACCACCACCAGCACCGTGTCGCCCGCATAATCAACGAACAGCTTCTCGCCGCCGGCATGGCTCTGGCGCATCACCAGCGGCAGCCGGCCTTCCCAGCGCCGGAACAGGTCACACCAGCGGCTATAGCGATAGCCGTCAGGGTTCGCCGCGTAATACTCCTCCCACAGGATCTGCAGCGTCACGTGCTTGCGCTTCAACTCGCGCGCCACCACCGCCCAGTCCGGCTCCGGCAACTTGCGACGTCCGGGCTTCACACCAGGCACGCCGTAGAGCCGGGACTCCAGGTCAGTGTCCGTCGTCTCAGGCTGCACCGGCCAAGTCAGCCCCGACCGCCTGAACCGCCGAAGCGTGTCGCGGACCGTCGTCGGTCCGACCCCGACCCGCTCGCCAACTACCCGCGTCGAAAGCCCGCAATCCAGGCTCAGACGCAAAATCTCGCGCACATGGCGCATCGCAACTCTCCTCGTCGGCATGCATTCCTCCAACCGCTGTCCGGTCGAAAGAATGCCCCAACGATCAGGTGAGCCTCACCTCAAACTGCGCGCGATCACCTCGGAATGCTGCGCGGACAATTCTCGGAACACTGCGCGCCATCAAATCGGAATACCGCGCGAGATCAAATCGGAACACCGAGCGCGATCACCTCGGAATCCGCAGAAGGTTCTCGCCAGCCAGAAGTTGCCACCGCAAAAGTCGGCAGATCGCGCCTTTCTCAACCAGTATCTCTCACGTCGAAGCCCCAAATTCGATGCTTTGGTCCGCAAAAAGGTCGAACATCTTCTCGGGAAGCGGCCCAATTCTGTGATCCAAGGGCATCTGGACCGGCGTGATCGCAAGCGTCTAGAGGATTGCTCGTACGCTTGGCTTGCTGCAGGCTGGGCTCCGCCTGGCTGATGTGCTGATCGCGGTGTTCCACGAGACGGCTTCGGCGCGGCTTGGATGAAGTGAGCCCAGGCCGTGTTCAGCTGCGCTGGAACTGCCCGCCTGAAATTTCCACATAGCCGATCAGCTCTGCCGAATAGCTGAAATCGCCTGTCGCCAATCCCTTGTGTTTGAGCTCTCGCTGGAGCGTTGGCTCGACCACATTGCCGAAAAATTCCACTCTTTCCTCAGCCGTTAGGAAGGGTTTGGCCAGCGGCGCGTTCAGATACTGACCCGACTGCCTTTCGACAGCGGGCATCCGTGTGCCGTCTGGTTGCACTGCAATGGTTTGGATCGTGGTCCGCCGCTCACCATTGGCGACAGCAGATTCTACAATCCAGAAGGAAAGGAGTGTCGGGCTCAGGTCGTCGCTGGAAACGGAAAGACCCAGTTGTTCTGGCTCCAGCCCCCTCCACCGGCCCAGCTCTTCCTGAACCAACGGGTGGTCTAAGCCGAGCAATTCGATACCTTCTTGGCTCGTGGCGACATCGCGATCGAGCGTGAAACGCGCCTTGCGTGACCCATCAGCGGACGTCAGATCGTAGGTTTGATCATCCACCTTTGCGAGCCGCTGGTGTCGGTCGGGAAGAGAGGATGACATGAACTGGACGATCCGCCCCATGCCGGTCGAGACGTCGGAAAATGGCTGATACTCATCCAGGCTGAATCCATCGAGGTCCTGAAAAAGGTCAAACACAACTTCCCGAGCCTCTCGGGCATTGGATAGCGCGGCCTCGAGCTCGACGGTGGTTCGCTGCAGGGTGGGGTCGGAGAGCGCCTCTTGATAGACGCGGTCGTAGTTCAACCGTTCGGATAGCTGTCCCAAAATCTGGGCCCGGAGATCCTCAGCGGCATTCCCATGATCGTCGACCTTGCCCAGTGTCCGGGCGATCTCGGTGAGCTTGTCGTCCAGGAGCAGGAATATCCGCCCCTCGATCGTGTCGGAAAGAACGAGATTATAGACTTGGGCAGTATGTGCCTGGCCGTAGCGATGGATGCGCCCGATACGCTGCTCCATATCCATCGGGTTCCAGGGCAGATCAAAATTGAAAAGGATGCGGGCAAACTGGAGATTGATGCCCTCACGGCCGGCCGCGGTGCAGACCAGAACCCTGGGCCCATCTTTCATACGGAAGCGGCGCTCAGCCGCCGTCTTAGCGCCATGATCGCCGCCACGAAGCACGACGACGCCTTGGCCGGGATAGACCTGCTCGATCTCACGGGCGATCAGATCGACAGTCCCGAGATAGGTCGCAAAGATGACGACCTTCTCGCCCGGATTTTGACGCCACAGCGTTCCCAAACCATCCAGCAGCTTCTGGACCTTGGTCTCGCGTGGTTGCGGGAACGCTTCGAGCAGGTCGCCGATGCGCAGCCGCTCCTCGGGCAGATGAAGGTCCACGACGGAGGAGGCGATATCCTCGACGTGTGACGCGGCGAACTCGCTGCCGTAAGGGTCTGAGGCCATTTCCAGAGCATCGTCGTCGAGCTTTCTGGCAAGCCGGTACTTGAGGTCGGCCACCACCCGATCGACTTCGCTCCGCCCAATCGGATCGCGACCGAGGTTCCACTCAATATGGATCAGCTCACGCGCTTCATCGTACAGGCGCTCGCGACCCTCAATGTCGAGTTCGCGGTCGCGGAGAAGGGCTTCCTTGAGCGTCAGCATGAGCAAACGCCGCTTCAGGGTCCGACGGACGGCCGCAAAGCTCGAAGCGGCGATCTTCTGGAAAATCGCCATCAGGAAGCCCAGGGCTCGCCCCTGGCTTCCCTTGCGCTTGGCCAGATCGAAACCGTCCTCAAGGTACTCACGCAGCTTCTCGTAAAAGCGGCGCTCTTCTTCCTGCATGAGGAAGGACTCGGTGTGGACCCAGCGCCTGGCGAACAACGGCTCACCGTCTGGCTTGCAGGCGTCCGCCTTGGTCCGGCGGTAAATGACTGTATTCAGTCTATGCCTATGCTCGACCATCTCCTCTGGTCCGTTAAACAGGGTCGGATTGAGCAGCTGGATCAGCATCCAGAATTGAAAGTGGTTGCCCTGATGCGGGGTCGCGGAAAGGAGAAGGAGGTCACGGGTATGGCCCTTGAGAGCCTCCGCCAGTTTGTAGTTCTCGGTCTTTCTGACCTTCCCGCCAGTTCGATAGGCGGTCAGGTGGTGAGCCTCGTCGAAGACCACCAGATCCCAACGGGGGGCGTCCAGAAGGCGCTTGATCCGGTTCGGGCGCTTCAGTGTGTCGATGCTGGCAATCAGCAGATCGTGCTTGGCGAATGCGTTGGTCTTGCGGTCTGTGATGTCGCCTTCAGACCCGAAAACCTCGAAGTCGAGATTGAAGACGTCGTTGAGCTCACGATGCCAATTGTTCACCAGCCCTGCCGGTACCACCATGAGCGCGCGGTTGAGTTCCCCGCGGCTCGCCAGCTCTCTCAGCACGAGCGCGGTCTCAATCGTTTTGCCCAGACCCACCTCGTCAGCGATTAGAAACCTGCGTGGTGAAGCCGTCGCAATCCGGTGTGTGAGGACCACCTGGTGAGGCAATAAGTCGATGCGAGCCGACGTCAGAGCCGATGCGCTCTCCATCAGCGGCAAGACATGCGCCTCGTAAGAAAGCCAAGCCTTACGCGCCCGATCCTCCGTGCCTTCAACCGACCGAAGAATCCGCTCGGTACGAGACGCCTCTCCTTGGATTCCGGCAACGGGAACACGCCGTTCGCCGACACTGAAGAACGCTCGAAGGTAGCCTTCGCGAGGCGCATCCAGGACGACGCCAGCGCCGAACTCGGCGTGGGCGATCCTCTCGCCGGGAGCGAACTGAGGCTGGTCTGTCATGCGACCGCCTCAGGTGATCCGAAGGTGGAACAAGCCTGACGGCTTGGCCCCATCGGCGAGAATGATTTCTTGCGGATAGTCCCGGGCCTCTCCCCAGATGAGCCGCCCGAACTCGACCTGCTGATCACTGTGCGGAGCAGCGCAACGCCAGCGGACGGCGTCTGTAGCCATGTCGGTATGAAAGCGGCGCTGGCCGGATGGTAGCCAGAAGACCAAGGCCGCTTCGCCGGAATAGGCGTCCTGAAACGACAGCACCGCCGCCTTGAGGTCGTCCCCCAACCATGTCTCCGCATCGGTCGGAGACAACAGATCGATGCAGGCATCCAGGCCAGCGACAACAAGGGTATTACCATCGTTGCTCGGCAGGTCGTCTGGCCAGTTCTTTCCGGCCTGCAGCAGCTCACGCAGGCTGAGAACTTCGGATGGGCGCGCCACGGTGTAGAGCGCTTCATCATCCCAAATCCAGCTGACGCCTCGGCGCTGCCATACGCTGTCGAGCAATCGCTTCATGGTCAGTCCTCCAGAAACAAGGACATCTGGACGACGGCGTCTTTGTTGCTGGCCGCCCAGGCGTTATAGATGGAGAGCGCCCTTGAGGACGCGTTGCGCATGGGCTGGTTTGGCGCACGTTTGCCCAACCACTCCAAGAGACCTTTGAGCGCCGGGTGGGGCTTGAAATTGTCGTTCTTCAGCGTGTCAGAGGCATTAATCCCGCTGCCATCGTAACAGGCGCCCACAAGTACCAACGCCTGATCGAGGTCAGCCGTCAGTCTCCGCCTGTGCTTGCCCTGCCAATCCCGGGCAAAGTCCAGGGGATCGGCCAGATGAAAGACCTTCTTCTCTTCATTTGCCCAGCCACGGCTGGTGAATTCATCGGGCGCGATGCCAGAGCCGCGCAGCAGTTTCTGCATCTGGTCGCGGGCAAGCTCGGTCTTTCCGTCGAATATGCGCAGGAACTGGCGAGTGATCGGCTCTGCCGTCACTGGGGGCGGCTCAGCGGTCTTGTTTGCGTCCTCGTCGATCAGCTGATTGATGCCGACCAGCGCGTCCTTGACCGAGATCGGCCGACCTTCGTCGACATAGACCTTCCCGTAATGTTGGGAGAAGTATTCAAGTGCCTTGCCGCGCCGGATAACTTGAAGGTCGGCGGCAGGCAGGCCAGCCCGAGCGTGGTTTTCCAACATGCCTTGCAGTTGGCGCACATCTGCCAGCACTTCGCGCCGCATCCGGCCCCAGCTTACTTCCTTGGGCTCTTCCGTGCGCTTTCGGCAGACGTGGACAATATCGTACTCAATCGTTTTAGAACCGAACTCGCCTTCCCCCTTGGTTTCGTCCGAGCGGATCGGATAGGTAGCTTCCAGGTAGAAACCGGCATCGAAGAGCGACTCGAGAACCGATACCCAAGGCGCATCTTCGCTATGGTGGAATGTGAACGCCAAGATGCCCCCGGGTTTGAGCACTCGGTGGGCCTCCTTCCAACAAGCCGTCAGCAAACGCTGATAGAAACCGTCTGGATCCTCCGGCTCACGGGCCCTATTCGCAACTGCCTCTACCGATTTCGGAGTATATTCCGGACCGAAATGTGTCGGGTACTTATCTTTTAGCGCCAACCGCATCCAGACATAAAAAAAGTCCGAAAGCTCAGAATAGTGGAGTAGCCCACCAAAAGGCGGATCAGTGATAACAAGATCTATACTTTTGTCAGGATAGTGATTTAACTCTGTAGACGATCCTTGGCGGACCTCTGCGCCAAGGCTCTTATCTCTCGGATAGACTTTTTCACTTTTCCCAAAGATTTCGGCGGCGATGTCTTCGCCCGCGTTCTCAAGGTTCTCTTTGCTGACAATCTCCCAAGGGTTATTTATCCAGCCATGCGATTTATCCAAAACCTCAACAGTGGAACTCCATGGCCCATATCCCATCGGTGGGAAGATGCCGACCTCGATCACATTATTCTTCGGGTGAAAATTGCTGTTCGACATGGCCGGCGCGAGCTTGTCCATCGTCATGTGCCAAAATGACAAGCTGTTCTGATTCCGTAGGAAATTCTGGAATGCCCCCAGAACATACTCCCTAGCAGCATTCGAATATTCACCAACCTCTACGATTGCCTTTAGCAGAAGACTAAGAGTCAAGAGCTGCCTCGGGTTAAACATGGTCCACCAATGAGTGAATCCATGGTTAGGAACGCCGCCTTGGAGGTGGTGTGTCATGAAGCCATAAGGAAGCTCAGATTTCGGCCAGTATTCTAAAAGGTCACCATTCTTCCGAGCCTCCCATTCTGCAATGGCAGAATTGTATTGGCTAGCAAGGCGCTCATTGAATGGAAGGAAGTAACGACCGCCATACGGAGAGTTTGCATCCTTTCTCTTCGGAGAAAAGCTTTGAACCGCGTAACCAGCCATCGGGCCCGTCTTCTTGGTCAGTTTTATTGAATCTAGGACGTCATTGGCTTTACCGTCGGCTTGGCATGTAAACGTAGACTTCTTTGGTACGGTTCCCCCGCCTTTGCCTGCAGCGAAGGTGATTTTCGTTTCTGGGCAAATAACTTCATCAGGAAGCGAGCCACGCACCTCAACTAGACGTAGTTGCTCTGCGCGATCTTTGTTCCATTTGGCTGTTGCCGTATAGTTGTCGGTAGCGGAGCCCCCATATTCATTTCCATCTTCATCTTTTCGAGGAAGCCCTGCAAGCCACTCGGGATGGACCAGAAGCGAGAGATCGACCTTCTTGTTCTTGCCCTTGTCGAGTTTTGCCATCTCGGTGTGGCCGCAGAGGGGACAAATGACGCGGCCCTTCGTGTCGAGAATAGAATAGGGCTTCTCGTCTTGCGCTACATAAAGCGGGACGTCCGGTGCCATGCGCGCTTCGGCGTCCTCGATATCGAAGTGCTCGCTGCACGATCGACATTTGTGCGGCCAATGCCTGACAGTCAGTGTTTTAATCGCCATGACGTTGCTTGTCATGATCGGCGTACGGTGGCCGCAGCCCGTTACCTGGCAGGGTCCATGCTTGGCCCAAAAGGTATATATGATCTCGGGCCCTTCATAGACGTAGTTCTTCCGCTCGTCCGACTTCAGGACAAGTGGATCGAAATCCACGCCCATCACCTTGCCCGAAGGCTTGTGCGTCCAGGTGCCTTTCTCGCCGTTCGGACCGTCGCAATAGTAAAACGGCATGATTTGCGGTTTCACCTCGGCCTCGATATCGGCCAACAGGCGCTTCACTTCGTGCAGATCGATATCAGCCAGTTCCTGCTTGACCACGAACCAGGCGACGGGGTTCAGGTCGTTGCCCGACATCTGCATGCCCAGCCGGGAGCCCTCAACCAGAGTGGTGCCGCCGCCCATGAAGATGTCCGCGACCTTCAGATGCTTGAAAGCACCCTTCTTCTGGTGGTTGGCATAATAGTTGTCCCAGACAAGCTTGGCTGCGTGGGAGGGATCTTCGGGAGCCTTGGTCGCGGCCGCTATGAGCATGGAACGGAACACGCTGGACCGTCGCCGTGCCCACCACTTCGACATCTGATAGATGGGCTTACCGGCATTGCCCTCGATCACGGCGACCTGGTTGACGGGCAGGATCGGGAAATCCACCTCAAGGCAGGTCTTGGGCCGGTTCGGATCGCTGAAATCGACGGTCTCCATGGCGACGGCCTTGCCTGCACCGACCGCGCGGGCGACTTCCTGTGCGATGAATTCCTTCTTGGTGGCCATGGTCTCGCGTCCTTACTTGGAGAGTTCGACGAAGGGCGAGAGCACTTCGAGCAGAGAAAGGCCGCCATGGGCCAATGTCGGGTAGCCGCCCTGACTGCGCCATTTCCAGCGGCCTACCGCCAAGAGATGTGCGCCGTTAGAGCCGTTGGTTTGCATTACGATCGGCGGGACAAACGGCCCCGGGTCGATCTCGCCGGCGATGCTGCGGCCACTCTTGAGCGTTGATTTGAGGTAGTTGGCCTGCTCGTCAGCGGCATCGAAGAATAGGCCAGTGGCGGCGTAGCCGTGGTCAGAAGTGATGATCAGCCTTCTACCGAGCGCCAGGCGCTCGACGAATGCCCAAAAGTCGTCGCTGCTCAGCTGCTCGGCAACATCGCGGGTCAGGACATCAAGGCCTTGTCCCGCGCCCGACCCATCATGGATCTTGCTGTCGGGCCATTGGTGCCAGAAAAGCCAGTTTGGCGAAGCGTCAATGAGGTTTGCGCAGTCGGCCCAGGGCAGATCGATGCATTCGGTTTTGGTCGGTGTCAGCCGATGCGCTGAGCCACCGCCATTATTCTGAAGCTGACTTCGGCTGTTGAGGCCCAACCCTCTTGCGAATGAGTTGGTGTCGCTGGGCAGCTCGGAGCCTGTTGCCGTGGCCTCATGAAGGGTGAAACCGCGTTCCTTTGCCCCTGCGAGGAGCCAGGGCATTTCGCGTAGGCTCAAGCCGTCGAGGATAAGGACGGCCTTGGCGCTGTAGGGTTCGGCCCACCACCGCGCCAGACGGTCTGACGTCGGTTCGACATCGTGGCCAAACCGCTTCCAGAGATCCCAGCCACCTGCGGAGAGGAAATGGTCGAGTGTGCCGATTTCGCGATCGCGCCGGGTCACCTCGCTTGGAGCCGTCGCCGCCGACAGGGGCGCTGAACAGATTTCGACCGCGCGGCTGATGATGGACTGCCACGCAGCCTTTGATGTCGCGCCTGCCAGCTCGCGGAGTTCGTCAACGCCCAAAGCCATCAGCCTTCCTCTTTGTCCAAGGAGAGCTCAAAGGTCATGCCATCTGGCAGCTTCCGTAGAAGCTCCTTGAGTTGAGCTCCGGTTGCGGCGGATACCACGAGCGTGACCCCGCCGACCGGCGTAGCCGGCCCGATGCCCCAACCCTCAAGTCGGCCTATGAGATTGAGGGCAGACGTCGGCGGATTGGAAAGTCTCACGCGAGGCTGTGAACCGCCGCCGTCGAAGATGCCGCCAGTGCCCGGGGACGGCGTGCCGTCGGTCGGACCCGCACCGGGCGTAGGGATCGGCGAAGGTGAGCTACCGGTGGTCAGTTGCCCGCCAAAGAGGCCGCCCCCAGGGACGGGGGCTGGCACGTCCGGTACTGGCGGCGTTGCCCCACCTGTCGACGGCACGGCAGAAGGTGGCAGCAGGAACACTTCATCAAGCTGACGCCCGGTGAAGGACAGTTTCGGACGCAGGCGGCGCCATGCCGTGTCTTCATCCTCACCTGGCTGAGACTGTAGATACTCCATTCCGCGCAGATTGATCGCGATCTTGCCCCTCGCGCACAGGCGCACGATCCGCTCTTTCATGGCGCTTTCACCCAGCCACGGCGTGCAGTCCAGGCCGCCCGCACGGGGCTCCTGAAGTTCCTTGAGCAGTTTGCCGACCGAGGCATTGTCAGCCGCCGCCTCTAGAACCAGCGCCTGGAAATCTTCGGGCACGAAGAGGTCGTTTACGACCGCCTGCTCCAAAGCTTCTGGGATCTTGGCTCCCTGCTCGCGCAGCGCCTCAACGCTGAACTCGCACCTTTCAGGGTCGGCGAAATTCCAGCGATGCAGGACCGCAAACCGGTCAAACCGCTTTTTCAGGATGTCCCTCAGCTCACCTTGGTATTTGGTGTGGAGCTTCCGGTACTCGGGGTTTTGCCCGCTCCATTCCTGAGCCTTCATCGCGGCGCGTGCGAGGATCAGCAGGTCCCGATCGTAAAATGCATTCGAGGAGCCGGCGCGAGGCAGCAGGAAGCGAATGGTGTTGCGGCGCCTCTGAAGATGCTCCTTGAGCCAGCGGCCGAGGCGCTCATTGATCTTGTCTGGCTCCTCCGGGAGCAGAAGAATGGGAAGGCGCTCGTCCCAACGGTCGGGGTGCTCAGCTTCATCGAGGGCCGTCCATGGGTCGGTTAGCCACTGCCGCGGAAGGGCGATAACCCTGAAGGTCTTTGCGACCTCTTCTGAGCCACCGACCACATAGCGAACTTCCTTCGCCAGTTGCACCAGATCCTCTCCGTCGCTGAAGAGTTTGTCATTGCGGGCCGACGCCATCAACTTGGCTTGGGGGTTCTCGTCCTCGCGGAAGACGAGTCTCTGGCCTTCCTGGTGGATGTTGAAACTGTTCTCGATAACCGTCGCCAGTTCGACCTGGAAACCATTGTCATCGATGGCCTTGCCCTGTGTGATGTCGACCTGAAGGGTTGAGGGCTCCGCGCCGGCGAGGTTGCCGACCGCAATTGACCGAAGCCAGAGCGCTCCGACGATTTCCTGTAGGTGCGGCACCTTGGCGGCATGCCCCGGGACGGCCTCAACCACGGAAGTCAGATTCCGCAGCGCCTTCTCGCGGAGCGTCCGGTGTTGCTGGTTGGCAACCGAGTCTAACAACGCGCCGATACCCGAATTCGCGTCATCCAACCGGAAGTCTGCCGCGGTTAGGAGAGGGCCCTTTTCTCCTTGGCTCTTGAAAAGGTTGGCGAGGATGCGGATGAGGTCGCGCGTTTCCTGAGCGTCCGTGGCAACAAGGACCTGATCTTCCAGCAATTGCAGGAGGTGCGGTGCGTATGGCCAGGACTCGATGAAGTCGGCGCGCTTTCGATCCTGCTCAGAGGACGGAACGTCGAGAAGGCGGAAGTACTCGGAGATGTGTACACGTAAAATTGCCTCGACATCGGCCCTGCCGATTTGCAACCGGTTTTCGAAAAGACGGTGCAACAGCATCCGGCGGCGATCGTGCTGGATACGCTCGGGGCTACCACCTGCCTTGAAGTCGACCTGCACCGGGTTGACGCGGTGGATCTGCTGGTAGGCATCGGTGTCGCCATTTCGCACCGATACGACCAGCGCTAGAAGGTCGGGATGCTCTTTGGCAATCTCCGAGAGGATCTGAATGAAATTGAACGCCCAGTTTTTCCAAGGAAACTGCTTGGTATTCGTGAGCCCGTCGTACCAGGTCTGGAATTCATCAAGGAGCAGCATAGACGGCGTGTGCCGCAGGAGTTCGAGGATCAGCTGATCGGATGGAATATCCGTCTTCGAAGCGCCCATTCCTTCCCATTTGCCTTTGATGAAGGCCCCATGAGGGTGTTGCTCGAAAAGGAGATCCCAAAGGAACTTGTAACGTTGGCGATGAAGACTCTCGCCGATAACGAGCATGCCGCTCCGTAGCGGAATTTGGCCGATCTCTGGCTGGCCCAACGTGACCGCCCAGCTCTTCAACCACGCCTCGGTGGAAGAAGGATCGTGAACTGCGTGGAACAGCGCCGCCATCAAGTGAGACTTACCAAGGCCGCGCTCACCCATGACAACTACAGGTCGGCCCTGGCTTGGGCCGACTGCCTCAATGCCCTTTAACAGGTCATGAGTAGGGTAGGTGATCTCGAGGAATTCTCTGGCCGCGATTTGAGTCGCGCCAGTGTTAGACTCGTTCGAGAGCTCAATGGCAGTTCCTTTTAGGCGTTTGCCTCGGAACTCCTCTCGTAATGTAAGACCCAACATGATCAATTTTCTCCGATCTTGGGCCGACAATATGGATCTGAGCCCCCTTTAGTCTGCTCGCCCATCCAATGGATGAGTTCGGCTTTTCGAAACCGCCAAGAGCCTCCAACTTTAAAGGCCGGAATCTGGCTGTCAGCGGCAAGCCTGTAGATCGTCCGTTCAGTAACCTTGAGGAACTCAGCGACTTCACGGATGGTCAAAATCTCTTCGGGCATTCGAACACCCCCGTATGGTTCGCCGGTAAAATATTCAACTATTTTCAAACGCGCCAGTGGCAAGTTGCAGTCAGCCAACTTTGTGCTCGGAAGGCGCGCTACTGAGGGCATTGCATTTGATACAATGGTGCCTTGGCTAGCTGAATAGAGCATCAAACTCACCTCCAAGGCAGAACCGTCTTTGTGGCGAGCATGGCTTGAGCGAGGTCTCGGCCATCTGAAAGTCTGCAAGTGGCAACCACTCGGCCGTAGCTCTGTCCGTCTGTAGAACATCGCATCGCTGGTGCCCGCACGATGACATGACCAGTGCCGCGCTGGCCTTTGGGTCCACCTAGCAATCGTACCAGGGGGCATCGCAGAATCTGGTCGTAAACGTACGCTAAGCCTCTGATTGGCGGTTTTGCGTGCGTAATGGTCGAAACCCGTCCAGTGGCAATTTCA
>NZ_JACICY010000016.1 GCF_014196055.1 Novosphingobium hassiacum | reverse complement strand
GTGGATGCGGGAGAAAATCCGGGCTTTCCGGGTTGTTCGTTGGCTTTCAGGACGGGATCGAAGCAGTCGTGATAGAGATCGCGCACTTCGCAGACTTGGTTATGCCTGCGCGCACGCGCCTGCCAGCGGCGCGCCACGCTCCTGCAGAAACTGCGAGCCGATGGATGCGTCAGGACGACCATATGATCGACGGCGGGTGGGGATACCATTCAAAGCTCCTGCTAGGCCCCGGTGTTGCGGGTGGGGAGCGTGATCCGTGATCACCTGACAATGCGGATGCGATAAGGCCTGACGTAACCGATAGCCCGTAAACTTGCGCGGTGAACTCGGGACTAATACGAAAGCGCAGCGAAGGAGAATGTAGCTAAACGCAGTCCTAGCCTGCCTTCACCAAGCAGGGACGCCGTACCGCAGAGGCACGTTTCCACGACCCGACCACGACGGCATTAGCAAATATGATTTGCTTTTTATTTTAGGGCCTGCCGCCGGAAATTGGCGCGGGCCATCAGCTTGAACAAGCGGTCAATGTCATTTTTCGAAGAGGAACTCTTGCGACGGTGCACAGCTTCCATAATCGGCGATAGTTGGATCTTTGCGAAATTTTCGCCGGAAAATTGCGCCATCTGCCATCCGGGGAACAGTCGTTGCTCTCGCGTTGCACTACCAGCAATGGTGATGTCGCGATGGCGGGCGTCGGAGCAGATGCTGCCCATGACTTCATCGATGCTGCTACTGGGTCCTTCGATAAATTGAGCATAATATTTCGAAGTGCTAATCAACAATCCGGTAATGTCTAAACCTGAATTTCGAGATATAGATACAAGCGCAATTTTCTCAAATACATTTGGCAGACTTGTGTGAAAAGTGGTGGGAACGCTGACGTAGGATGCAGTGTAAAGCACGATCGATTTGCTCCCTGATTTGTGCAGGCAGATATGAGGTGACATTGGTTGAGTGTATGATGAAGACTAAATAGAAGTGCCGGTACAAATTTGCATGCACTGTTTTCTCAGGATGTGCAGGCGCTCTAACGGCAACGGGGGTTCGGGGGCAACCGCGAGCACCTGCTGTCGCAGGATGCAGCGCAGGAAAGCATCTGTGCATTAGCAATTTACCGGAGCAAGCCTGAAAAACAGGATGCACAACCGCTTCAGATCATTCCACGTGCATCAAATAGTGCCATTGTGGTGGCGCCTGGCCGGTTCAACCGGTTTGTGTTGTGCTCCTCCCCCTGGAACCTGGTGCATCTTGCGCCAGGTGACAGCGGAGCCCAAGCCTGCAGCAAAAGCAGTGCGCAAGGCATCGGCAAAGTTGGTCACGCCGAGCTTGGTCATGACATTGGCTCGGTAGACCTCGACCGTCCGGGAACTTATCCCAAGATCATAAGCAATAGTCTTATTTGGAAATCCACAGGCGAGTCCGTCGAGGACGACGCGCTCGCGTTCAGTCAGTTTGCCGATCTGAGCTTGGGCCCATCTGCTTCGTTTATCTGCCATCGAACGGTCGGCAAGTTGCTGAAATGCGATCGCAACAGATTTGAGCAATTGCTCGCGATCAAAGGGCTTCGACAGGAAATCAGCAGCTCCTGCGTGCATTGCTTCCACCGCCGTCGACACATCGCCATGACCGGTCAGGACAATTACGGGGAAGTCGAACCCCAATTCCGGCATCTTGCGCTGTGTCTCGAGCCCATCCAGGCCAGGCATCCGGATGTCGAGGAGCACGCACGCCGGAACTGAATTGTCCGCGCCCTTGAGAAACTGCTCGCCGCCTGTCCAGCGGAGCGCGCGATAGCCCGACGTGCTCAGGAGGAAATCGAGCGAACGACGGACCGTATCATCGTCGTCGACGATATGGACGAGACCTTTGTCACTCATCTATTCTCTCCGCTACCGGCACCGTAAAGTGAAATGCCGCGCCTCCATGGTCCGCATTCCCGCACCATAGTCGCCCGCCGTGGGCCTCGATAATTGTCCGGCATATCGCCAGTCCGAGCCCCATCCCGGTCGTCTTGGTGCTGATGAACGGCTCGAACACTTCCTCTTCGCCCCCTTCAGGCAGGCCTGGTCCATTGTCTTCGACTGTAATCCTGACGATGGGGCCGACCTGCATCGCGCGAATTTGAATCTCGCCCAGCTCATTGGTGGCTTCTGCTGCATTATTGATGAGGTTGAACAGAACCTGCTGGATCTGGACGCGATCAACCATGACGGGGCTCAGGTCTGGTGGCAGGCTCACGACGCACTCCAGTTTCCTGTGCATCGAACCAAAGGACGCCAGCGCGCAAGCTTCAGAAACCAGATCAGCAACCTGTATGATCGAGCGCTCAAGTTCACCTTTGCTTACGAAATCGCGGATACGGTGAATGATCTCACCCGCTCGCAGGGCTTCGTGCGCTGCGTGAGAAAGGGCTTCGCTGATTTGCGTTGGTGGTACGTTGCTGCCCGACTCCACCAATGCAGCGCAGGATTGGACATAGTTGGCGATGGCGGTGAGCGGCTGATTGAGTTCGTGCGCCAGTGCAGTCGCCATCGTTCCCACGGCTGACACCCGAGAAATGTGAATCAGTTCGGACTGGACTTCACGTAGCTTTGCGGCACCGACTTCACGACTGGTGATGTCCCTGATGAAACCGGTGAAGACTCGCCGTCCACCGCCTGACGCTTCGCCGACGTACAACTCGTGTGGAAAAGTCGAACCGTCTTTCCGGCGTCCCAACAACCGGCGCATCTTGCCAATGATCCGGCGTTCGCCAGTTGACCGATAGCGGCTCAGGTATTGGTCGTGCCACCCGGCGATGGGTTCGGGCATCAGCATGCTTATGTTGCGGCCGAGCACTTCAGACACGTCATAACCGAACAGGACCGCTGCTGTTGCGCTGAATGATTCGATGATGCCCTGTTCGTTTATCGTGATCATCGCATCGGGCACGGTTTCCAGAATGGAATGCAGCTGGGCCTCGCGCGCCATAATCAAACTGATCCGCTCGGCATCTGCCGTCGTGTCGCGAACCACATTGCCAAAGCCAACTATCTCGCGGTTGTGGTCGACGACGAGGCTGATCGTGCAGTCCGCAAGGAAACGGCTGCCATCCTTGCGTAGTCGCCAGGATCTGGCGCGGACGATCTGTTCTTTCATTGCCCGCGAAAGCTGTTCGCGGGGAAGCCCGGCTTGCCGGTCTTCGTGGGTGAATAGCAGCTCATGCGATTTGCCGACCGTCTCGTCAGCAGTCCAACCATACAGCCGTTCAGCGCCGATGTTCCAGACCGTGACGTGACCTTCGCGATCAAGCAAGCAGATCGCGTGCCGCCAGGTGCTGTCGACCAATAAGTTTAGTTCGTTGTGGAGCGACCGCAGCCACGGCCCCGACAACAGCGGTTCACGCAGAACGTGCGTGAAGAGCAACGCTCCGCCGATTTCACCGCGGTCGTTGTGCCATGGCGACATCTCCCAGTTGACCCAGTCGGTACTTCCGTCGGCCCGATCGAACTGCTCGAGGTCGCTTGAGAGGACCTCACCGGAGAGCACTCGACGGTGAATGTCACGCAGATGATCATTTAGCTCGGGGAAAACATCGTAGTGCCATTTCCCGGCAAGGTTCTGCGTATCCAATCGGTAGTCGCTAAGCCAGCGGCGGTTCCACGCCAGGTAGCGCATGTCTCGATCGAACAATGCCGCAGCTGCCGGCACGTGTTCCAGCAGAAGTGAGGACAGGTCGCCGTTCACAGTAGTGTGGGTCACTCAGCACCCCCAAGCAATGTGCTCATATTGACCCTACACTCAATATAATCCAACTATTTTATCACCTTATGTCTGATTATACACCCAGTTTGCGGACGAGAAATTCTACACCGCTTGTGTTGGACGAAATCATGGTAATTAGCTAAATCCATTAAATCCATTTTGAATGCTTGCTTCATAATTTTTCGATAATTCAACGATTTGCCTCATCAGCCAGGGTTGAACAAATTTCGAACCACGAGCGAATGAAAGCAAAAATCCGCTACATTTCTGGACCGTAAATTTGATTATCCGAAATGAGTACAACTTAATCGTCGGGTAAAACGAGTTATCCTGAGCTTGCTTTGCAGCTCGTCGACTATGCGGTTAGTGTTACGTGACGATCTCTGCACGATTAAGATGCTCGCTAACACATCCCCGACGATGACTGTCAGTCGACGGGACGACCGTAAACGTCACGATGTATGAGATTTTTTCCGCCGCCACGACTGGTGATCCGCTTATGGCCAAGTGCTTCGACTGCAAAGTCGCGCAGCATCATGCTGCCACTGAGCGAAAGGTGATCGTCATCGGCGTACAGAGAGCGACCTTTGTTGGTCGTGGCGCATTCGCCCGTGCGACAGAGCACCAGGTGGGGGTAGACGACCTCAACCGGAAATCGCGATTGCAGACTATGGAACTCAGCGAATACGACCGATTGCCGCTTGAGATATTGGGCTCGCGACAAGTCCAGCGCTGGTGGATGATGATAAAACAGCGCGCGGGCAAGCGTCTCGGGAACGTTGCTTCGAAACTCGGGGATCGGTCCAACAAGGATCACTTGCTTTTTCATCGCGACCAGTCGGGCGACTGTCGTTTCAAGTCCTGAACGAAACAGTTCGGCTTCGCTGGCCGAAAGCGGGGTATCATGGCCATCGAGGCCGAGCTGGCAAGGTTTGCCGCCCTCGGTACGCGTAGAATTGGCACACAAGCCCCAGCGTGAGACGAGAACAACCGTTCGCACTGACGGCGTCTTCTCGAGTGCGTCGAAAACCGCTTCGTTGAAAGCACTGCAATCATGGTTGGGCGCCTGGTCGAGCCGGTCGATGCCCGTCAGAGTAGGGCATGCAGCATAGGACGCGATGCGGCCTGATCGACCAAGTGCCTTGCCCGCTTCATCGAAGGCGGGCGTCAGCGCGCGTGCGTGGGAATCACCCCACAACAGAAAATCGGGCTGACCGCCATCTTGGGCGCCGATGAGACACAGTGAGCCGGCGAAAACCGGGTTGATGCCGGTACACCGGCCGGGCAGCCGTGCCATGCTCAGCGTCGCGAAATCCAGGGCCAGCACGGAAGGCTTAACCCTTTGCGGCAGGCCGCTAGACAGATAGAGCACCGCTCCGGAAGCGCAAGCCACCGCGATCGTTACCGCTGCAATGCCAAATGTTGCGGTCCCTCGAGCAAGGCGCTTACGGCGGAATGGTTCTTCGATGAAGGCCCAGGACAGCGTGGCCAGCGTGATTGACAGGACCACGATCAGTGCCTGCTCGGCCAGTTGCCATTGCCCGTCGGTGCGGTAGCGCCAGAAGACGATGATGGGCCAGTGCCACAGGTACAGCGAATAGGAGATGCGCCCCGCGAATGCCATCGTGGGCTGCGCGAGGAGGCGGCTCATCAGCGACCCGCTTTGTCCGGCATGGATTAGCAGCATGGCCCCGCAGACAGGGATCGCGGCACTAGCACCGGGAAACGGCGTGTCGCTGGAAAACGCCAGGACAGCCCAACCTATCAAAGCCGCACCCGTTGCAGAAGCGATCTGCGACAGGGCGCGCGACGCAATTGCAGGCAGCCAGCCCGTCGCCAGCAGCGCGCCGCCCAGAAATTCCCATGCGCGCGAAAATGGCAGGTAGAAGGCCTGAGCTGGCTTGGTTTCTACCTGCCACATTGCGAACAGAAACGACACCGCAGCACCGGTCACGATCATCACCCGCTGACGACCGCCCCACCGCGCGGCCATGAGCATCAGCAACGGGAAAGCGATATAGAACTGCTCTTCTACCGCCAGTGACCAAGTGTGCAGCAAGGGCGCTTCGTGCGCATCACTACCGAAATAGCCGCTCTTCCCGGCAAAGTAGAAGTTGCTGAAGAACAGCGCCGTTGCGATCGTGCTGGCACCCAAGGCGCGATAATCGAGCGGGAGCAGTATTGCGCTGCCGACCACAATCGTGATGGCCATCATCGCAAAAAGTGCCGGAAAGATGCGGCGCATACGGCGCTGATAGAAGTGCCACAAGCTGAACCGGCCGGCGTCAATCTCGCGCAGGATAATCGATGTTATCAGGTAGCCCGAGATCACGAAGAAGATGTCGACGCCGACGAAGCCGCCAGGAAACAGTCCGATGCCGACGTGATAGAGCACCACGGCAAACACCGCGACCGCGCGCAGTCCGTCGATGTCGGGGCGATAGGCAACCGACGCGCCTGCGCTGTGGCCGCTCCAGTTCAGGCTTCGCAGCGAGGTGAGGCCAGTCGCCAGGATATTCTGCCAGACCGGATAGCTCCGACCGATTGTATCGTCGCGATTCACGATGGCACCCGTTCCTCGGCTGTTTCAGGGGAGTGGGACTGCGGCACCGCTGCGCCGCCACGCCGGGTTTCTCCGCGCGTCATCACCCACAGCGTGCGGATAAGTATCGCAACGTCGGTGCCGATGCTGCGATGGCCGATGTACCATAAATCCAGCTCCACCTTCTCGTCCAGCGAGAGCAAGGTGTTACCATTGACCTGCGACCATCCGGTCAGCCCGGGGGCTACGCAACCGCGACGCAAGCCGTTCGCACCCAGCGACTCGATTGTCATCGGTAGCAGCGGGCGAGGGCCGATGAAGGCGAGGTCACCGGTGACCACGTTCCACAGGCTGGGTAATTCATCGAGCCTCGTTTTCCGTAAGGCAGTGCCGACGGTTGTGACCCGCTGTTCATCGGGTAGTAGCCTGCCAGCGTCATCGCACGTCTCGCGCATCGTGCGGAACTTGACGAGCCGGAACGGCGCACCATGCAGACCGCTGCGCACCTGACGGAACAGGACGGGTCGACCTTGGACCACCGCCAGGGTCGCCGCCAGAACTGCAATCAGCGGGCTGGCCAGGACAAGCAGTACCGCAGCCACTATGCGAGGACGGTGGGCCATCATCTGCTGCCCACACTGGCAAATGGCGATCGGGTCGCTTTTTGTGCAGCGACGATCTCGCCCAGCGTCCGCGTAAAGTCTGTCGGGCGATAGCCAAGCTTTCGCAACCGCTCGCACTCGACCGCGGGAAAGCCCGTCCCGATGCTCGACAATTCCCCCTCGATGAATATCTGGGAGCGCTGCGCGCCAGTCAGGCCGCGCAGTTCCTCGGCGGCAGCAAGCAAGGTCGTGCAGCGACCAGACGATAGATTGTAAGTGCCACGCAAGTGGTCGCGAACCGCCAGAAGCAATCCCTGCGCCACATCGTTGCCTGACACGAAATCGGCTGAAAACCCTCCGCCAGCTTCGAGCATGATCGCCTCACCGCGCATCAACCGGCGGGCGAAGGTATCGATCACGCTGGCACCCGTGCCGATCACCGAAGAGATACGCATCGCGGCAAAATCGATGCCGTAAGCAGCGCAATCAGCCGCCGCGACCAATTCCTGCGCAACCTTCGAGCCAAGGTACAACGCGCGCCCCGGATTGTGGGCTAACTCAACAGCACTGTCGCTATCCCGCGCGGCAAAGGCATTGGCGGCAGAGGCAAGGAGCATATGACCGACGCCTGTATCGCGCATCGCGCCGACCAGCATGCGCGTCGCCTGAACGTTAATGGTCCATAGTTCAGCCGCCTCAGCGGCATCAGGATCCGGTTCGCACTTGACGGCGGCCAGATGGATCAGGACGTCGCACCCGACAAGCGCTTTCCGCCACGTCGATTGAGGTGCGCGCAGGTCGAGCGAGAGCCATCGGACCCGTGTGTCCGGAATGTCCGGCGCAGTACGCCCAATTGCGACCACGCGATGACCGCCCCCAACTGCGGCTTTTACGACCAGTCGGCCAAGCGCGCCCGATGCGCCGGTTATGGCAAGAGAATATCCCATTCAACTCGCTCCGGCACTGATCAGGTGATCGGCGGCGATAAATTGTTCGTCGAGGAAGCGTAGGATGACCCCAGGCCGTGCCTTACATGGCGGCACAGCCTTGCCGTGCAGCAGATGGCGCAGGCACAAGTCCACCTCGTTGAAGCCGGCGAGCGCCCGCATCGGCGTCGTCCCCGAAAAACGGGCATTGATCTCAAACAGGCGGCACCGGCCGTCTGCGCCCTTGCGGAACTGAAAGTTGGCGGGACCGTAAGGCCGCAACGCTTCGGCCACCGATCGCACGTAGGCGTCGCAATCGGGATATTCGCCGACGAAAGCGCGATAGGTGTTGCCGTCGCGCAGGTCACGGCGAAGCACGATCGAGGCTTTGACTTCGTCCTCGAAAAACAGGACCCCGGCGGTGTACTCCTGATCGTCTGGTCCGGCCAATTGCTGGACCACCAGCCCGCTGCGTCCCGTCAGTGCCAACGCAAGATCAGCCCGGTCGCTAACCAGCGATACGCCGACGGCTCGCGCACCCCGGCGTGGCTTGACTATCAACGGGAATCCCACCCGATCAATCAGGAACTCAAGCCCCTCGGCATCTTCGGGCAGGGCCGACAGCGGGTGATCGAGGCCATGCCTGGCAAGAAAGCGGGCCGTAGCATACTTGTCATCAGCAATCTCGATCGTCTCAGGGTCACTCACCAGAATGCGCGTGGCAAAGCGGCGCTCCCATTCCTCCCGGCGCGATGCAAATATCGCCAGTTCTACGTCAGTGCCGACCAGCACGGCATGTGGCCGCAGCACTTCCAGCAAGTCCTCGATCGCATCTGCGTAGGCAGGGTCGCTTGCCATCGGGATCAGGCACGCCTGGTCCGCCCAGTACAGGCCGACCGACAGCGGATTGGGATCGGCAGCAATGATCTCCCAGCCCGACCCGCCAGAGCGTAACGACTTGATGATCCCTTGGCCAAGGACCGCGCCCGCGCCGGTCACCAGTATCCTGCTCATACGAAGTACCCGCAGAGAATGTCGCGTGTTGCCTGCGAAAGTGCGCTGGTGGCCTGGATCGACGTGCGTTGCGCCGTTGCGTCGAACGCCACCGGATGGCTTTGGATGGTCAGCGTGGCATCGTTGACATGAACCATGGCCCACTGTGGGCACGGATGCTCGCGCGATCGCGGCTGCCCGATCGACCCGACGACATGGATCGCGACACCGTTGCTGCGATAGCTTACCGGGCGGTGCAGATGGCCGAAGATGCCCCAGCGGAATCCCAGCACGGCAAGTCTGGCAGCCGCCCGCTCCAGATCTTGTTCGTCGCGCATATACGTCCAGTCGCCAAAGCCAAACGGATTTGCATGGGCAAAAAAGGCCTCGTCGTAAGTCCAGCTTTCGGACCAGGGGATGTCGACAGGCCAGCGGTTGCCGATCCGGCCCATTGTCCAGTAGACCGACTCCTGCAGCCATTCGGGCATTGCGCTGGCGTATTGCGAACGGCCTAGGCTCAGGTCTTGGTAAAGCAGGTCATGGTTGCCGCCGATGAGCACGGCGCGATCTTTCGAGATCGCTTCCCGCGCCAGATCGAGGCACAGCTGCGGCTCTATCCCGTACGTCAGCAAGTCGCCCAGCAGGATCAATTGATCGAAGCCCGCGGCACGCGCATCGATTAGCGCCTTTCGGAATGGAAGCGCGGCTGCATGGATATCGCTGATGACAGCTATGCGCATGATGCAGATGCCTTCCAGAACTCAAGATAGTTCGCGAGAGCCGCCCGCGCCGTGACCAACCGCTTGCCAGGCAGCTCAGGCATAGGAATGATTGCGTCCAAAGGCCTTGCGGATGCGCGCGATCGATCCCCAGCGCGCGGGTTCGGGCGGCTGGTAGTAGTCAGCCGCGTGTATGTAGAACTCGATTGAGTCACCGTAACGGCGCCGGGCGTGTTCGGCGTAGTCGACCTGGTTGAAGAGCACGCCGGCAATGTTCTCCTGTCCCAACAGTTCGAGCGTCGCCCGCATCTGGTCGATCGTGGTTACGCCCCAGCGTGCAACAATGACCGTTTCATCTGCGAATTCGCACATTGTCCTGGCATCGCGGACGGCCAGTGTGGCCGGGGCATTGATAAGGACCAGATCGTACCGGGCCTTGCAGTCTTCGATCAGCCGATGGATACGGCCCGACGCGAGAAGGGCGGCGGGCTGCGAAATTGGCGAGGTCGTGCTGAGTAGGGTTAGCCGCTGGAAGTCGATCTCGGATTCGCCATAATTGGCGGGCATGTCGGCCGAGCGGCTGGCTGGTCCCGACAAGCTCTTCAAATCGACCTTCCCCCTCAGCACATCGAGCAATTCGGGCGAATTCAGCTCGCGATGAATCTGCTGGAGAATGCTGGCCTTGCGCAGATCGAGGTCGACGATGACGACCCGCTTGCCCATGACCATCGCAGCGGCAGCCAGCGTCAAAGTCACGACCGATTTGCCGTCGCCGGGCAGCGGTGAGGTGATCAGTACCGACTGCGACTTATCCTTTGGCGCAAGCGCCGAGACTTCTGCAAGGCTGGACCGCGCCACTTCTGCGAACAGCGATTGCGGATCGGCAATAACCGGGCTGTCCTCGAACTTGTCGGTTCCCCCATCGCTGAGGATCGGCAGCATGCCGAAGGTGGGAAGTGAAAACAGCCGACGCACCTGCGACACCGTGCGCAGCTTGTCGTCCATGAGCTCGCGTGCGAACACCAGTAGCAACCCCAGCAGCGACGATGCCATGAACGCCAGCACGGTCATCTTGAGTGGCGTGGGCGAAACGCGGTCGTCGTTCGCAATAGCGGGCGATATCAGTGTCGACGTAACGCCTCCGACCAGCATTTCCGAACGGACCTGAGAGATACGCTCGGCGATTTCGGTGTATGCCTTGGCGCTGACATTGGCCGCCCGATCGAGCTCCTCGAGCTGAACGGTGTTTGCCGTGTTGTTGCGTGCCAGGCTGGTCAGTCGGCCGACGATGCCTTCTAGCTGCCCGGCGCGAGCGGCATCGCGATTGGCCTCGCCGCGCGACATCTGTGTCAACCGCGCCGCCTCGGTATTCGCAACTTGCGCTGCGATCGACACTGCTCGCTCGCGCTCGCCCGAGATCCGGCGGCGCACCTCCCCAAGCTGGGCAGTTAGCCGCGCGACCTCGGGATAATTTTCGCCATAAGTTGGCGAAAGCCGCGCGTATTCCGCCGCGAGATCGGCTTCCTGCCGTTCAAGCGCCTGAAGCACTGGTGACGTCGCGTTGGCGGTGGTGTTGATCTGCGCTGCACGCGCAACGGCCGCACTCTGCGCCGCCGAGCCTGCACGCATGGCCTGCGCTGAAGCCGCCTCGGCAGCAATTCGGTTGATCTGCTGCAAGTCTTCAGCGGTGCCCGAGCCTACAAACATACCTTTGCTCAGGCGGTAGTCGGCCAAGGCTTCGGCGGCCTCGGCGGCTTGCTTGGCACGCTTTTTCCTCTCGGAATTGAGCGATGCCAGCAAGTCGCCGCGCCGACCGTTATTTTTCTCGTTTTTGAGTGCTGCGTTGGCCAGCGGATAGCTGTTGGCGATCAGTGCGGCGACTTTAGGGGTCCGGGCCACCGCAGTCACCTCGATCAGGTCGGAACCTTCCTCGGCCTGAATGCTCATCATGTCCTGGATTGCCGAAGTCGCAAGCGCGATGCGCTTGTCGCGTGACCCGTCGGGGTCCGAGCCCGCGCCCTTGAGGACGCGGTTGAGATCCTTGTCGGACAAGTCCTCCGCTACCTTTTCCGCCACGGCCCGCGACCGGTATAGCTTTACCTCGTTGGCGATGCGCTGGACGTTCTTGGCTTGCACATCCGCCTGATTGGTGCCGACATCGTCGATCAACTCGACCTGCACGTTGGCCGTGGCGCTGTACTTGTCCTGAGCGGTAAGTTGCCAGGCCAGAGTCGCCAAGGTGCTGAACCCCACGACGATCAGTAACATGGCCCGGTGGCGGACGATGACGCGCAATAGATCCTTGAGGCCGAACTGCTCGTTCGACGTGTTGAATGCGTCGACTGGGCTGGCTGAGGCGCGCACGAGGCGGCCACGCCCCGCTCTGCCACGTTGAATGACAAGATCGCTCACGACTGGTTCCTGATGACCGTTTGCAAGAATGCCGGTCGGTACAACTCATTCGGAATACTGCAGCCAAACTGCCTATGCCACTCGCCAATCAGGCGTTGGCCGTCGTAGTCACGATACCACTTTCGGTATCACCTAAATTGCTTTGATTTCCTGTGCTTCGTACCAAGTTCTGGTAAAGTGCGAGATGTCGGCTTGCGACGCTTGAAATTGAGTACTCGCGTGCTGAGTCCAAGGCCCCCGCCGACAGCGTGGCGTAAAGCTGATGATCGCTGGCAATGTGCGTGATCGCTTCGGCAAGCCGCACTGCGCTGGGCGCGGCCAGGAGGCCGTTGCTACCTGATGCTACGAGCTCGCAGTTCCCCGCAACGTCGGTCGCCACGATCGGCAGAGCCATAGCCATCGCCTCCAGTAGCGCGATTGGCATGCCTTCGTAGCGCGATGTGTTGAGGTACAGATCGGCGTCGCGCATCAGCGTAGCCACATCGTTGCGCTCGCCGACGAACCGGACATTGTTTTGCAACCTGGCCGCTGCGACCTGCGTTCTGAGGTGTTCGAGTTGTGCGCCGGTTCCGGCAATCGTAAATATCGGAAGGGGGGAGACCATTCCACCGTCCCGCAGCGCCCGCGCAGTTTCGACCAGCAGCGGATAATTCTTCTGTTCCGAAATCGCGCCAACGCTCAACACCTGCAACGGCGATCCCGAGCGGGTGCGCGGGGCGGCAAGCGCAAACCCTTTGCCGGGCGCGTTGGCGATCGACGTCACCGGGCGGCGGCAATTCCGGTCAAGGATTTCCCGGGTCCCGTGACTGATCGCCACGTAGCCATCGACGATCCGGTCGAACAGCCTGAACATCACGGGGGAAAAGCAGAGCACGCTATTATGATGCGTAAGCACTGCGCCAGTGGCTATCCCTTTGGCCATCATCATTAGCAACGCCCGAGCAGTATGCGCGTGTATCACGTCCGGCATGAAATCCCTGAGCACACGGCGCAGCCGGAAGCTTCCAGCAAGCAGTGGACGCCCGGCCGGAAGGTTGAGTGATTCAAACCGCCCGCCCGATGCTTCGATCTGCGCTTTCAGCCGCGCCTCGGCAGCAGGGGTGTTGCCAAGCGCAGCTGCATCGCACAGCGCAACGACAAGGCTTTCGTGGCCCGCGCGGCTGTATTCCTCGCTGAGGTTAGCCACCAGCGTTTCCGCGCCGCCGGACGTCAGGCTGGTGACGATCGAACAGATCCGCACGCTGTCTTGCTCCGTCTCGATGCGCAGCAGACTGCGCGGTCAAACCTGAAAACCGCTCCGCGAGATAAGCGCGGCGGCGCGCTCGGACAGGCCGTTGCGGAGTATGCTCGCGATCTGGTCGAGATCGCTGTCGCTGAGGTATTCGGCATATCCGCCGACCTTGCCCTTGCGAACGCGACCGCTGTCTGCATCGCCCGGATCATAGGCATGCCCCGGAATCTGCACGGTCTTCTCGTCCTGTTTCATGCGATCAAAGGCGGCCCGCTCTACCGCCTGATCAAGCAGCGCCTCGTTCTGCGGGATCTCAAGAAACGCGAGTATCCGGCGTACCGCTCCGCGGATGTCACGGCTCAACTCTTCGTAACTGACGATCAGCGCCGTGCCCGGTATCAACCCGTCTGCCCATCCGTTGTGATATCTGATGATCGCGGGGATTCCGAAGCGCCCGTCCGAGATGAAGTCGCGCATTGAACCGTTGAACCGCAGCTTGTGGCGGGTTTCGTGAAAATAGGCCGAAACGCACACATCGCGGGGGTCGCGCACCAACATCACGACCGGCTTGTCGCCAAAGAAGCGCGGATCATAATCGCGATGGCTGACCGCGATCAGCGGCAACCGACCAGCAGCTCCGCGCCGTTCGAATGCCGGAAGTCCGCGCTTTGCATCAAAGTCGAAATTGGGGAGAATTTTGAACGTCGTCGAAAGATCGACGTCGACCGGCACATCGTACAGTTTGGCGAGATAGTACGACAGCAGGTAGCGCAGCCAGGTGCGTCCGCTTTTCGGGTACGACACCAGAAATGCGTCGATCGCGCCGACACTGGACCCAAGCCGCAGGTCGGTGATCTTGCGTCTGCCCCACCTGATCGTGGCTCTCGCCTTGTCCAGCGGCATGTCCATCAGCATGGGGATTGGCTCCTATCCGCGTTCGTGTGCAGCACCTGATTGATCATCGCTTCCCAGCGCGCGCCGATGCGCTCGGGTGCGAAACGTTCGGCGGCATTGGTAGCGCTTGCTCCCAGCCTGTCCCGCAGCGCAGGATCGCCCATCACCTGCGACAGTGCAGCCGCGAGCGCGGACACGTCACCGTCGGGAACCAGCAGGCCGTCAACACCATGAGTAATCATGTCCGAAGGTCCGAACGGGCAGTCGAAGGACACGCACGGCAAGCCTGCCGCCATCGCCTCGCCCAGGACCAGGCCCCAGCCTTCGAACCGCGAACTGAGCACGAAGGCGTCGGCGGTTTCGATCCAGCTGCCGGGGCTTTTGGACACGCCGGGCAAATCGATCCGGTCCGCCATGCCGAGAGCCCGGGCCTGTTGCTCAAGTGCGGCGCGATCCGCCCCTTCGCCCCAGATGCTCAACCGCCAGTCGGGATGATCGGGCGCGGTTGCGGCAAAGGCTTCGATCAGAAGGTCGAAGCCCTTCTGTCCGGTAAGGCGACCGACCGCCGTCAGCCTTGGCTGCGCGCTCGCTTTCGAAGGCTTGTAGTGCTGCCAGTCGGCCATGTTGGGTATTACCCAGCCACGGCGCCGCATGGCCTTGGGAAAGTACGCCATCGCGCCTCTGGTCATCGTCACTAAACCAAAGGCGCGGGCATATGTGATCCGTCGCAGCGCTCGCCAGACGGGTCCGGGGCGCTGACGCTGCGGGTTGTTTCTTTCGGATACGATCACCGGCAGCCCGAGCCCTTGCGCGGCGGCGACGGCGATCACATTGGTGCGCGTCAAAAAGCTGATGACAAGATCAGGCTCAAGCTGGATCAGCATGCGGCGCAGCGCGCGGACGCGCCCGAGAATGGCAAACAGCTCGCGCAGTTTGCCGCGCTGGCTGACCGGAACGCCAAGGTAGTGAATGCGCACCGCCTCGTCGCACGGGTAATATGGCGTGCTGCCCTGCGCCTCGCACGACACGATGTGCACGCGATATCCTTTGGCAGCCAAGCGATTGGCGTTGAACGTAACGACATGCTCGGAGCCGCCCGCCGTCAACCCGGGCAAGAAGAACAGGAGCGAGGGGCGAGCGTCTGATGCGATCGATCGCTTGGCAACCAAGCTCGCGCCTGCATCGTTGCGGTCCACCCCTGCGATAACTCGGGCGAGGGAAGCGGTCACGACGCCGCTGCCGCTGCCGGCGCCTCGAGCGTCGTCGGAACGTTGCTGCCTCGCCACCAGCAGAGGTCCATTGCGATCGCGGTGAAGGCGGAAAATGCGATGTGGGCGAAGTTCGCGCCGATCGCGCCAAATCTTGGCAGCGCATACAGCGCCACCATAAAGAACAGCGCGGTCGATATCACCGCAGTTCCCAGCACGAACCGGGGGCGGTTCATGGCCAGCAGCGCCGATCGCGAGGGTGCTGCGTGCATGATCAGAATGACTGCCACCAGTTGGGCCAGCAACAGCGGATAGGCATCGGCGAACTCGCTCCCGAATGCCACGTTCACCAGGAATCCGCCGAGGACCCATGTCGTGAAGAGAATGGCTAGGCCAGCCGCTGCGAGGGCGAGCTGTAGCCGTGCCGTGATTCTGCGGAAGGCCCGGTGCTGGGCGTTGGCCCACATCCGCGCCATGTCGGGGTAGACGACAGCCTGGATCATCGCGCCAACCTGCTGCGCGACTTTCGCGATGCGTTTGGCGATGTGATAGAAACCGGCAGCGTTCGATCCCGCAAATGCACTGACCAGCAGGGTGTCTGCCTCCTGCGTAAAGGTACGGAGCGTGCTCGACAGATTGGTCGAGAACGCAAAGCCCAGAAATCCTGGAAATTCGGACGGCAGGTTTCGCCAGCTTGCCCGCAACGGGCTGGGGATGCTCAACCTGTGCAGCGTCCGGAACCCGAGATAATTGAACAACATCGAATCGATGATCTGTGCGGCGGTCCAGATCGTCACGAAAGCGAGCAGATCTAGATCCAGAGAAAGCGCGACAAGCGCCGCCACGACCCGCAGCACGCTGGCGAAAAGCTGAACGTATGCCAGCGTCCTGAATTGCGCGTTGATGCGCAATGCTGCGGTCGGCATCCCGCGCACGTTGACCGCAATCGCCACCGCATAAATCGCGACAAGCGGCAGCGCCGATGCTCCGAGATGGATGACCGTTGCCAAGGTATAGCCCGCGGCGATGGTCAGCACTGCCGCCAGCAGGGCGGTGGAGATGTCCAGCAGCAAACCGTAGAGCATCAGCTGGCTCATCCGTGCGGGATCGCGCTCCACATCGCGTTGCGCTGCAAACCGGATCAGCGGTTGCCACGATTCAAAACGCAGGACACGCTCGCTTACCCTTCCGATCGTCAGGATCAGCGCGAGCGTACCGTACGCCGCAGGCCCCAGAGTGCGCGCCGCGATGACGGTGCTCACGGCCATGATTACGGCATTTGCGCCGTTGCCGGATATCAAGTGCCCAATGCTGATCAAGCGGGGCCGCAGGACCGTACTTGTCGCCCACTTGTGTCTTATGCCTCCAAGCGATCTCGCCGATGTGACCGGATTCATGCGAGTTGCTCCTTGGTGGCGGATCGGGCTCGGCTGCGCGCACGAGCGGACCTAACAACGCGCGCGGTCCCCTCGATCCAGTCTTGCGGACGGGCCTGCCGCGCGGCGGCGGCAAGCGCGAGCAGCACCGGACCGATCCACAACCGGGTGTACATGTGCGGGACCGCCGAGGTGAAAATGCAAAACACGACGAGCACCGCGACGGCAGTTGCGCCGTCGGACCTGCTCACCCGGTTTGCCTGGACCGCTTTCACCCACAGCATCGTCATCAGCATCAGCAATCCGCACAGCGCGAAAGCGCTGCCCTCGGTGAGGATGAGCAGGAAGAACTGGTGAACTGGCGCGCCAAGGGTGCTGACCTCGCGGTAGCGATCGACCCCGAAGCCGAGCAGAATGGTTTCGGACGACAGCTTCCAAGCCTCGACGATGAGCTGCGAGCGCCCAGCGAAAGTACCAGCGTGACTGAGGTCCCCGCTGGTCAACGCACCGGCGACGCGCTGCTCGAATATACCGGGCAGAGGCAAACCACTGACCAGATACGCCACGACCAGTCCGGCAAGTGGCAGGCCTACGGTAAACAGCCTGCGCGGGCTGGTTATCCCAATAGTAATGGCAACGGCCGCCGCGGTGGCACCGAAACCGGTGAAGCTCGCGCAGGCCACGAGACCCCACAGCATGAAGACTATGCAAAGCAGTGCTGGCCACTTGGCGATGTTTCCGCGCTGCATCGCATTGATCAGCATCGGAAACGCGAACGCGATGACCGCGCCATTCCAGTTGCCTTCTCCGGTCAGTGCGCCGAGCCGACCATTACCCATGACGAAGCCCGGCCCGAACAGCGCCGTAAGTGTTCCTTGCGGCAGCGTATAACTGGCCGCGATGCTGAAAGCCTGCGAGGCAGTGACGCCATAGACGAACAGCAGCGTGCATCGCTGCATCCGCTCGCGCGTGAAGCTGAACAGCACCATCGGCAGCAGCAACCAGGCGAACAGGTATTGGGCAGCCACGTTGATCCAGCGCAGAGGATCACCGTTCACAACGGAGCTGACAAGAAGTCCGCCGAGCATCAGCGACAAACCGGCGCACCACGCAAAGCTCAATTTGCCGAAAGGGACGTGATTGAGCTGTTGCCGGGTGACTAGCAGGACAAGACACGCAACCAGCGCAGCGTCCGAAACGGTCACGTTGATCGGGCCTAGCCGCAGGACATGCATCGACATGGTGAATGTTGCAAAGCCGATCAGCAGGGCTAGTGCCCGCTCCGATCGGTCTGCCCCGGCCGCTGACAGGTGCAATGGCATGATCCTGCTACCGCCCCCCCTCAGGCATGTCTGAAATGTCCGGTCTCACCCCGGAAAAGTGCAGGGATCGGTGCAACTGTGCAAACACGCGTGTGGCGAGGAGGCGTGTTAAAAAGCATAGGCTGATGGCGAAATCGGCTAGCGCGCACGGTCCAAAAGATGACCGCTCGCTCTTTGCGTCATCTACTCAATAACACTGCCGAAGCATCTGTTTCGCCTTAAAACATCTGCAGATGCGTCGGCGACATATAGCTCGCGCACAGCGCGGCAAGCGCGCGACAAGCCTGCGGAGAGTATACTTCATGCAACGCCAGTACTCCTCGGTTTGCGCACTGGCGCTGCTGGCGATGATCGCGACAACCGCCTGTTCGTCGTCCACTGAAGGCAAGAACTCGGGCAGCGGGTCGTCGTCCGGACCGAGCGAACGCAAGGTTCTTGCGTTTCCAGGTGCGGTCGGCTTCGGTGCCTATTCACGCGGTGGCACGGGCGGCCGGATCATGCCTGTCGAAACACTGGCAGATGGCGGACCCGGGTCACTGCGGTCTTGCATCGAGGCAAGCGGCCCGCGCGTCTGTGTGTTCCGCGTGTCGGGCACGATCCGCTTCACTAAGCGACCGCCGTGGATCACCAACCCCTACCTCACAATCGCAGGACAGACCGCGCCGGGCAGCGGGATAACCCTGGCACATTCGGGAGGCGAGGTTGGCCGCACCCCGTTGGTGATCAAAGGCACGCATGACGTCGTCATCCGCAATATCCGGGTCCGCAATGACCGCCTCGGCGATGAGCGCGGCTCGGAAGATTCGATCACGATCGAGAACAGTACCTACGTCATCATCGATCATGTCAGCGCAAGCTGGGCGCGTGACGAACTGATCAACGGTTTCGCGGACAACGACTTCATCACCATCAGCAACTCCATCTTTGCCTATGGCCTGCCGCGACACGATAAGTGCGCGCTGCTCGGCAGCGATCCTCCCGATGCGCAGCATTTCAGCTTCATCGGCAACATCTGCGCCCACAGTGGCGATCGCAACCCGGACATCAACTTTCCGCCCCGCTCTTGCATCGAAGTAGTCAACAACGTGTTCTACAATGCCACCTCCGAATTCGCCGAAGTCTGGGAGAGCTATGGAGGAACGCCGGTGTCGATCGTTGGCAATTATTTCAAGGCCGGCCCGAACACCACGCCCGAAAGCGTCGGCATCGTCCGGCAGACCTTCGGCGGCAGGGGCGCGAGTTCGATCTTTGCGCAGGACAATGTATTCGAGGGCGAATTCGTCCACGTCACACCATCTGCCGAAACGGTCCTGCGTTCCGATCCGCCATGTCGGCTGACCGTACGGGCCCTTGGTGCGGCGGCGGCATACGACGTCGCGCTCGCGCGTGCAGGGGCCTGGCCGCGCGACGCGATAGATGCAAGAGTGATTGCCGACGTTGGTTCGGGCACCGGTCATATCGTTCATAAACCTGGCGTGATACCGCCGGTCGTTGCAGCGCAGCCTTATCCCGACAGCGACCGTGACGGCATGGACGATCGCTGGGAAACCGCCAATGGCGCGGATTCTGGTGTGCCCGACCCCTGGGGCGACCGGCGCAAGGACGGCAAGGACAACCTGACGCGATTCCTCGAACATCTCGACACGGAAAACGGGGTGTGACCGCGCAACTTGCCCAGCCAACCCTTGGCGAAAAGCTGGTTGCAGCGCCGCATGAGACCGCGCGCGATACGCGTCCGGTAATCTGCTTTCCGCTTGCCGGCGACAGTCTGGGCGGAAGCCATCACTCCTTGCTGGGGCTGCTTCGGCAACTCGATGCGCGAACCTATCGGATACTCGTCATCGTCGAACGCCCGGGGGGCAAACTCGCGCACAATTTCGCCGATTTCGCACCACTCCCCGATCCAGCAGCGCCGCACAACCCGCTGATTCCGGGAAATCCGGTCGGGCTGGGGAAATTCCTGCGTGGGCTGAAGGGTTTGCTTACGCGTGCACGCTTCCTGCGCGAGCAAGGCGTGCGGATCGTCCATACCAACGATGGGCGCAGTCATGCCGCTTGGGCGCTCGCCGCAAAGCTGGCCGGCGCGCGCCTGCTCTGGCATCATCGCGCCGATCCTGCGGCGCGGGGTCTGCGCTTGCTTGCGCCTTGGGTAGCCGATCAGATCGTCACCGTATCGCGCTTCTCTCTTCCGCGCAGCAAACGCTCGCATGCGCTGCGCAAGGCGCAGGTCGTGTTCAGTCCATTCGATATCGACATTGCCGTTGATCGGGATGCCATGCGCGATCGCCTGCGCGTGGAACTGGACCTGCCAGAGCATGTCGTCATCGTCGGCTACTTTGGCAGCTTCATTGACCGTAAGCGCCCGCTGTTGTTTGTCGAGGCGATCGCGCGGCTGCATCTGCGCTCGACCCGGCCGGTCTGCGGCGTGATGTTCGGCGAGGCGGAGCTGCCCGAAGTCGAAGTCGCGCTACGCAGGCGCATCGCCGACCTGCAACTGGATACGGTCGTGCGGCTGATGGGCTATCGCTCGCCCGGAGCCGACTGGATCGCGGGGTGCGATATCCTCGCGGTGCCGGCAGTAAGCGAGCCGCTCGGGCGGACGCTGGTCGAGGCGATGCTGGTCGGCACGCCGGTCGTAGCGACGCGATCCGGTGGCAATCCCGAGGCGATTGTGGATGGAACCGGCATTCTCGTCTCGCCCGACGATGCTGCTGCGATGGCCTCAGCCTGCAGCTTCGTTATCGATAATCCTTCGCCGGTTGCGACAATGACCGCTGCAGCCCGGGCCAGCGCGCGCGAACGCTTCGCCCGGTCGAGGCATGTCTGGTCTATGGAGCGGATCTATCGCGAACTGCTGGCGGATTGACGCTTACTGCGGAGTCAGCCGCAGCGTGATGCCCGCGCGGAATCTCTCGAACCGGCTGAACGGATCATCGCTGCGGCGTTGGGTATAGGCCGCCGTGCCGATCACCGCGATTGATCGGTTCACGAGATATTCGATTGCAGCCCTGCCGCCCGAAGTGCGGAACTGCCGCGTATCACCTTGGTAGCGGGTCTCGCGCCAGAACGCGCCGAGCGAACCAAACAGGTTGTGCCGGGCGACCTGCTGCACGGTCAGGCCCACGAATGTGTCTGTACGCGCCGTCGCGCCAAGCCGGAACGTCGCGACATCGCCGCGAAAGGCATCTAGCACGATCGCTGTCCGCCGGCGGGGACGGTAAGTCAGCGATGCATCGACCGACACGCCGGTATGATCAGGAATGGTGTCGGATCGCGCATCGAATCGGAATAACCCGACTCCGACACGCCCCTGCAGGAATGGGTTCGATGTCAGATCGATGCCACCGCGAAAACCGTAAGTGACCGAATCGCGGTTGGCGAGCGTTCCGGGTGCGGGGAGGCGGAAATCGCGGAATGAGGCAAATCCCGTTGCCGTAAGGTACGTCGCGCCGGCAATGCGCATGCCCGTCTTGGCGGTTACCCCGTAGACGTTGAAATCGCGAAGGTTGTCGACAGCGGCCGTATTGTCGAACTTTTCGGCCCGACCAGCCAGTTCGACAAGCAGCCTGCCGCGCTCTCGGCGGTAGGTCAGCCCGCCGGACAGCAGGTTGGTGATGCGCGGCCCCAAGGTCTGGTCGAGCCGGCTTTCCACCGCCCCGCGGTCTTCGGCCAGCCTGCTGAAGCCAGCTTCGACCCCCACTTGCGTGCCAGCCTGCATCAGCCACATCGCTGCGCTACGGATCGTTGCGGCGACGTAGTTCTCACGGGTCAGCGAGCCAAAACGGACGACATTGGCGGAGGCGAGCGTATTGAAGCGCAAGTTCTGTCGCGCGTAGGAGGCTTCGATCTGCGGGCTGAACCCGTAGGTAACATCGGAACTTGCACTATTTGGCTCGGCATAGACATTGCTGTCGTAGTCGAGATGGAAATCCGCCGAGGGCACCACCTTGATTGGACCTAGTGTCACGCCGTCGCTGCGGTTGCGCGGATCGTTCGCTTCTTCCACGGCAGGTGCTACCGTCGATTGCGCCAGCGCGGCATTCGCGCAACCGCTCATGCCAATCACGCAGGCGATAGCGAAGCCCCTGCGGCGCGTCGCGCTCAGAACCACCGCTCGACCACCTTGATGCGATCGCCTGGCATTACCGGGGTGTCATCCGACGCAGTGCCGGTAACCGGCGCGCCATTGATGCTTCGCGTGATCGCGACACGGCCCGTATTCGCTCGGTACGTGTAGCCTCCCGCCGCCGACACGGCCGCGAACACAGTCATGCCATGGCGGAACACGTACTCGCCGGGCCGATTGACCTCACCCATGACGAAAAGCGGTCGCAAGTCGAGCGGCTGGATGCTGACTTTGGGGTTTTTAAGTACCTTGTCGGCTTGGAGGATGTGCTCGATTTCAAGCTCGGCTTCGCGCAGCGTACGGTTTCGCAGGTTTACGTTCTTGATCAGCGGCATGGCAACCGACCCAGTTCCATCGACGATGTAGTCCGAGCTGAGGTCCTTCATGTCCTGAACCACGATCCGCAGCTTGTCGCCGGCATCGACCCGGTACTCGGGAATTTCCGCCTGTGCCTGAAGCGGATCGAGTTTGCCCAGCCCACTGGCGCAGCCGTGCAGCGCGAAAGTGGCGCAGGTCGCCACAAGAGCCGTGCAGGCATTGAGGAGTATCCTGTTCATCAGTCCCGTTCCCCTGTTCGCTTGGGTTGGAGGCAAAGCCTCGCGGTCATGCCGCGTTGCTGCTCAGGTTGCGGTGCCGCCACTGACCGAGATCGCGGCCCAGAAGCTCCTCAAGCTTGTCGATATCGTCGGCGTAGTACCGTTCGATCTCTGCCCTGAGCGCGAGCGACATCGGTGGGTAACTCACCTGGCGCGTCATCAGGCCCCGTGTCGCTTCGAACCATCGCTGCCCGCGCAATGGCGCAAAAGCGCCTTTTAACGGGGCAAGCGCCTTACGCACCGAGAGCGGAAGGAACTGCTCGGTGCTGTCGTTCTCGCGGCGGGCCTGCGCCCTGATTTCCTGCGGTTGGACGCCAATGTGGCGGCAGACCAGATCCAATGTTTCCTGCGGTCGCTGGCGTACGTCCTCGAACAGGAACGTCAGCATGTTTGCCGCAGGGAACAGCTTCATCCAGCGAGACAGATGTTCGGCGTAGCGTCCGCCGGCGAGCAGTCTTGGCTGCGAGCTGTTTCGCGCCTTCAGGTAATGCTCTGGCCCTTCGCGCACGGTGCCGCGTCGATAGAGCATCTTGTAGTCGGAGTACGCCCGGTCGACCGGATTGCGAAGCTGCACCAGAAGTTTGACATCCGGATACGCTCGCGCGATCCGCTCGGCTGCGAGCGGATGGGCCAGATAGTCGGCCGATTTTTCGCCAAGCACGACCCCGGCGGGGGCGAGGCGGAACAGCCCTTCGTAATAGGTCGGGCCCCGGTGGTATTCGCTGCTGAAGTAGTGCGGTTCGACGTCAGGCATGAATATGCCGGGGTGTGTCTGCAACTGCTTCTGGATCCAGGTCGTCGCCGCCTTGATGGCACCGATGACGATGAATTGCGGCTGGACGTTAGGCATGTTGTGGAAAGTCATGACAGTACCTCGCGAAACGCTGCGGCGATGTTATCCATATCGCGATCGTCCAGCAGGTGATCGATCGGCAACATGATTGTCGTGCTGCCAAGCTCCCGCGCGCGCTCGAGATCGCCATCGCGCTTGGGCTCGCAATTGGAAAACGCGGCTTCGCGGCTCATGTCGGGACATGCGCCACTGCCGCACTGGATGCCCAACCGCATCAATCCGGCAAGCAGGTCGCCGCGTCTCATCCCGGCTGGCAATTTCGCCGTATCGACCCGCACGTAGAATTTGTACCACGATGGTGCCAGGCAGCCTTTCACGGCGTCCACCACGATCCCCGGCAAGCCGGCAAGCAGACCTTGCAGACGTGTAGCGTTCGCCTGACGCTGCTTTATCCAGTCGGGCAGCTTTCGCAATTGTACCCGACCGATCGCCGCCTGCATCTCGGTCAGCCGGAAATTGCTGCCGAAACTGTCGTGGGTATAGCGGAACTCGCCGGGGGCGACGATCGTCGGCGATCGTAGCTTTGCCGGGTTCTTGCCGTGGTCCTTGTAGGCCATTGCCCGTTCCCACGCAGCCTCTTTGCGGAATAGCACCATGCCGCCTTCGCCACCGGTCGACATGATTTTGTCGGTGCAGAACGAAAACGACGCACAATCGCCGAACGAGCCGACCTTTTTGCCGCGATACGTCGCGCCATGGGCCTGCGCACAGTCCTCGATCAGCGCGATGCCGTTCGTGCTGCAAAGGGTCAGCAGCGCGTCCATTTCGCATGGTCGACCGGCAAGATGCACGCAGAGAACTGCGCGTGTTCGCGATGAGATCATCCGCGCGACCGAGACCGGATCGATGTTCTGGCTGTGCAACTGGACGTCGGCGAAGACGGGTTGCGCACCTGCGGCCACCACGCAACTCGCGGTCGCGAAGAAACTGCGCGCGGGCACGATGACCTCGTCGCCCGGTCCCACGCCCAGTGCGCGAAGACCCATTTCCAGCGACACTGTGCCGTTCGCTACGGCAATCGCAAACGGCATGCCGACGAACTCGGCAAATTCCCGTTCGAATGCGCGGTTTTCTTCGCCGTGGACCAAAGCGTTGACCCGACCACTTTCAAGCACCCTCGTCACCGCGGCGACCTCGTCCTCGCCATATTCGGGCCAGCGCGATGCGACAGGTGCGATGGGGACAATGCCTGCATGGAGTGCAGTTTCTCGATCTGCCATTGCTCAGGCCTCCGCCACAAGTTTGGGACCAGACACGCGCCAGGTGTTGGGCGATTTCTCATAGAGGCTGGTCATGTCGACGCCGCTGCTCGGCAGCTTGACCAAGGTGTGCGTGATCTGGAGCACGTCGGCCTGATTACTGTCGCGCACGGCAGTGGCCAGCTGGTCGATCGCCCGCGTGATCAGCGGCAACGGGATCGGCCGCGACCTCGCTTCATGCAGCCCGACGATGCCTGATTGCACTTCCTCCTCGCAGCTGTCGAACAGTTCCTCGTACAGCTTCTCGCCCGGGCGCAGGCCGACGACCTGGATCGGCACGTCGACATCGGGTTCCAGCCCGAACAGGCGGATCATGCGGCGGGCCAAGTCGATGATCTTGACCGGCGCACCCATGTCGAGAACGAAAATGCTGCCGCGCGTCGCGTTTTCCTCAAGCGCGTGCGAACTGCTCTGCAGGATCAGGTGAACCGCTTCGCCGACGCTCATGAAAAAGCGTTCGATGTCGGGATGCGTGATCGTCAGCGGGCGACCCTCGAGCAGTTGGCGCTTGAACAGCGGAACCACCGATCCGCTCGATCCCAGCACATTGCCAAACCGGACCGTCATAAAGCGCGGAGAATCGGGATCATCGGTCCCGCAGAAGTCGAGTGACTGGCAGTAAAGCTCGCCCACCCGCTTGGTTGCGCCCATCAGGCCGATCGGGTTGACCGCTTTGTCGGTGGACACCTGGACCATAGCGCGCACCCCGAATTCGCAGACCGCGTCTGCGATGTTCTTGGTGCCGAGGATATTGGTGTGTGCACCGCCGCACGGGTTGGCCTCGACCATCGGCACATGCTTGAGCGCGGCGGCATGGTAGACGATGACCGGATTATGCCGCGCAAAGACGTGGCGGACTTCGCTCGCATCGCGGATGTTGCACAGTTCCGGAACGATAACGAGCTCGGGATGCGCCTCGCGCAGCAGCATTTCCACGGAATACAGGTTGAATTCGCAGTGATCGACCAGCACCAGCCGGGAGGGGCGGAAGGCGGCCAATTGCCGGACCAGTTCACCACCGATCGTTCCACCGGCGCCTGTCACCAGCACGCTTTGCCCGCAGACCTGGCGGCTCACCGCATCGCCGGTCAGATTGATCTCGCTGCGTCCGAGCAGGTCGGTGATCGGCAGGCTGTCGAAGTCGACTGCGGACTGTCGCGCGAGCAGTTTCGTCCACGGATCGTCGATCCGCACCAGTTCGAGGCCAAGTTCGCGGACCTGCCGCATTACCTGCAGCAGGTCTTTCTCGCTGAGGTTCACGCCATCATCGCAGACCACGACGCTATCGGGTGACTGGCCCTTGCCGGACAGTAGCTCGAGCGAGCGGGCCAGCTGCGTATGGCTGCCCAGAACCGGCACGCCGCAAAGTCCGGTTATTGTCTCTTCGGGGCGCGTCAGCAGCACGCCCATCACGGTCGTCGGCGTGTTCCGGTGCATGCTCTTGTTGGCATGCGTCAGCTGAATCACCGATACCGCCCATTCGGGCTCGCCGATCAGGATCAGCCGCCGACTGGTGCACTCTTCTGACGAAGCGGGATCGCCGATCCAGCGCAGGCGGAACTCCCGTGCGGAGCGGCGAAGCATGCGCATGCCCAACATGAATGTTGTCGCGATGCAAAAGTGCGTGAAAGCCAGCGGAACGAGAGCCATTCCAAGGCGGCGAAGTTCCGGGATGCCGAGTGTGATGACCCAAGCGACGCAGAGCGCACTCGAAACCGTCAGAAGCAGCGTGCTGCAATCGGCCAGCGATACGAACCGCCAGTTTTGACGGTAAAGCCCTGTCGCGATGAAGCATGCGGTCGTGATCAGCGAAAACAGGAAGACGTAACTCGGCGCTGCCAGAGTTCCGCCGACGCCTACGGCCGCACTGTTGACAAGCAACCCCAGTGGTAGCGCGATCGAAAGGTAGTCCAATGATATCACGCTGGTCGTTCGCAGCGACCTGCGCCATCCTGGCAGTTGAACGTGTTGTTTCAACCCAGCCAGATACCCGATCAGGACCCTGCTGTGGCGTGGCTCTATCGATGTTTCGTCTGAAGCCGGTGACTGTTCCGACAGTACCGGCATAGACTCCAGGTTGGTGTTGGTCATGCTCACGCCCTCGAACAGGAATGGCTCCACCCGCTTGCTAGGCGACGGTGCTTCTCGCAGTGCTGCTGCTTGCTGCAGGGTAGTTACGCCGGGCTGCCGAGCTCTGCATTTGCGCAATGATGCTATAGACTGAATTGCCTTGGCGGCTTGGCATTCCCGCTTTCGGCAAGCCCTTTACTCGCAGGGATTAGACCTGTGGCGCTGTCGTTCCGGCTTGTCCCCGGAAGGGCCCTTCGGCTGCACAAAGGCATAGTAGTCCGATGCGCGGTTGCCCTGATCGCGCTGTCCTGTCTCATTCGAGCCTGAATTTCGCCGGCATCGGCCTGCCAGGGAGCACGTCTTGAAAATACTGGTTCTCTCGAGCCTGGCGTACTCGCTGGTGAACTTCCGTGGAGAATTGTTGGCCGAAATGCGGAAGCAGGGGCACGAGGTCGTCGCAGTCGCGCCAGATCGGGATGCCGAGGTCGCAGACCAGCTTGGCAAAAGCCAGATCCCGCTGAGGCATGTACCCATGAGCAGGACCGGCACAAACCCTGTTCGCGATGCGTGGACAATGCTGTGTTATCTGCGACTGATGCGCGCTGAACGGCCCGACATCGTGCTGGCCTACACCCAGAAGCCGATCATTTACGGAGGCATCGCCGCACGCATATACGCCAGGGCGGGCTTTTTTGCGCTGATGTCGGGGCTGGGCTACCTGTTCAGTGACGAAGCTCGCGGGCAGGCGCTGGTCAAACGGTTGTTCGTCCGCCTGTACCGCGCAGGCCTTCGCCGGTCACGCAAGGTGTTTGTCTTTAACAAGGACGATCGCGCAGACATGATCGCGGCCGGGATCATTGGCGAGGACCATGTCGTGCTTCAGGTCCCCGGATCCGGCGTCGACACTCGGTACTTTACCGCAGAGGCGAGCGCCTCAACAGTAGTCACCTTTCTGATGATCAGTCGGCTGATGCGCGACAAGGGCGTCCATGATTTCGTCAAGGCCGCCGAACTGGTTGCGGCGCGTCATCCGCAAGTGCGCTTTCAGATCCTCGGCCGGATCGAACCGGATAACCGGACCGGCATCGATGCCGACGAGGTAGCTATGCTTGCTGCAAGATATCCGGTCGAGTTTCTGCCCGAAACCCGCGATGTCCGGCCTCATCTGGCAGCCTGCAGTGTATTCGTGTTGCCCTCCTATTACCGCGAGGGGCTGCCGAGGACCATTCTCGAGGCTTTGGCGGCGGGGCGACCGGTCATTACTACCGATATGCCCGGCTGCCGCGATCCGATCGAGCCTGGTGTCAACGGCCTGCTCATACCGCCCCGCTCACCTGTCGCACTCGCTGATGCGATGTGCCGCCTGATCGAGAACAAGGGCGACCTCGCGCAGATGTCTCGCCGTGCACGCGAAACGGCTGTCGATCGTTATGATGTGAGGCTGGTGAACCGCATCCTGCTTGCCAGCATGGGTTTGCTTCGCTCGGGCGCGCAGGCTGACCAACCGGGGCTGCGCCATCTCACGGACGCAGCATGACTGAATGCGCTTCGAAAACATCCGCATCACCGCCTCGCGCCATACTGGTCGGCGCAGTAGAGAGTACGCGTGTCGCGCTTGAAGCGCTGCTCCGTTCGGGGTGGACGGTCGCGCTCGTCGTCACCTTGCCACCCGAAGCGTCTGCGCGCCACTCAGACTATGTCGATGTTTCGCAGATCGCGGCAGCAGCGGGCGTTCCAATCCATCAGACCCGTCAGGTCAACAGCAGCGTGTCGCTTGATGCCATTCGAACTGCCCGTCCAGACATCATCTTCGTGATCGGCTGGTCCCAGATCTGCGGTACGGACTTCTGCGCAATCGCGCCCGGACGCGTTGTCGGGTATCATCCGGCCGCTATTCCCCGCTTACGGGGCAGGGCGGTCATCCCTTGGACGATATTGCTGGACGAAAAGATCACGGCCGGCACATTGTTTTGGATCGATGAAGGGGTCGACAGCGGCGCATTGCTTGCACAGCATTTCTTTCACGTCGCGCCGGATGAAACGGCCTCGACGCTTTATGCAAGGCACATGGCGGTGCTGAGAGCGATGATGGATGAGGCACTAACCGCCATCGCCGCGGGCGCGCATTCGTTTCGGGAGCAGGACGAACGTTGCGCCACCTATGCTGCAAGGCGAACGATGGCCGATGGCGCAATCGACTGGAAGCTGTCGGCAGCCGCGATCGATAGGCTCGTCAGAGCCACCACACGGCCGTACCCAGGTGCGTTCACGTCGCTCGCAGGACGGCGCCTGACGGTGTGGGGCAGTTCGCTCTTGGCCGTGCCGAGATGCTACCATGCCTTGCCCGGGCAGGTCGTCGTCTTTGACGGCGAGGCATGCACCGTACAGACTGGCGAAGGACTTCTGCGCATCGACGAGTACGAGCTTGAGGGCGACGGTGGAATTCCGCTTCACGCGATCCTTGGCACAGGCGCGAGCGCGTCGGCATGAGCGACCTTCGCCATCTCGGCAGGACTCTGGTCATCGCGCCTCATCCCGATGATGAAATTCTCGGCTGCGGCGGCACGATGGCGAGGCTAGTCGATGCCGGAGTAGATGTGATTGCCGCGATCATGACCACCGGACTGGAGCCAGCGTTTGCGAAATCCGTCGTGGAACGGGTTGCGCAAGAAGCCAGGGCCGCGCACTCGATTATCGGGACCACAGAGCTGCGCCACCTCGATCTGCCCGCAGCCGCCCTCGACACATTGCCTGCGTCCGATCTCAACGCGCGATTTGCCGAATTGATCGACGATGTGAAGCCTTCAACCGTGTTCGTGCCGTTCGTGGGTGACATTCATCTTGATCATCAGCTTGTCTTCACGAGCGCAATGGTCGCGGCAAGGCCCCGCCGCCTTGATGCGCCGAGTCGGATCTATGCCTACGAAACGCTGTCTGAAACCAATTGGTATGCACCGGGCATAACGCCGGCTTTCGTACCCAACGTGTTCATCGACATCTCGGCTACGCTTCATCGAAAACTTGATGCCTTCCGGGCATTCGAGAGCCAGATCAAGCCATTCCCGGATGAACGCTCGCTGCTTGCGATCGAGTCCCTTGCCCGAATCAGGGGGGCAGCCGTCTTTCGCGAGGCAGCAGAGGGCTTTATGCTGATCCGCCAGATCGACTGACACAAACGACGTTTCTCAAAGTTGCCGTATTTGTCCCGCCCCGGCACAAGGTTTCGGCAATTGCAGCAACATTTTGACCTCAGTCAAAAGTAGTAGCGCAAAACCAGTGCAAGGTTTGATCACGCAGACTCGACATTTAGGACCAGCGAGCCGCCAGGTCGTATCAACCTCGCTTTTAATAATCAAAAAGACACTTTAAAATCATAAGCTTGATGGGTTTCTGACGATCGACTTCCACTTGCGAGCCCTTCTTCCAGCTCAAGCGAAAGAGCGTGGTGGGCAAGTAGCGGGGATTCCGATTGGCCAAACGCTAGCGATTTCGAAGATTCCATTACACATAAGTATATTTACCAATTTAGTTTGGGACAAAATTCGATATATATATGTAAATGCAGCATAAATCTGTTCTGGATTTTGCTTCAGGGCAAGGCTGCGAATGGACAGGCTAAATTAAATTAAAGGACTCGGCAATCTTGAGCACTGAATAAGCTTACGTTACTCAGTAATGGCGTAAAAAAAATATGAAAATCAGGTCG
Source organism: Novosphingobium hassiacum (assembly GCF_014196055.1). Lineage (GTDB taxonomy): Bacteria > Pseudomonadota > Alphaproteobacteria > Sphingomonadales > Sphingomonadaceae > Novosphingobium > Novosphingobium hassiacum. Next base: position 17,725 of record NZ_JACICY010000016.1, on the reverse strand, counting down.
TTATGCGCCTTCGTTAACTCAGGGGATCGTCATGAGCGTACACGACACGTTTTCCATAGTCCTGGTTGGACAAAATACGCTTGGCCGCGAAGGTCTGCGTCGCATACTTGAAGAAGGCGAGTTCGAAGTTCTCGGGTCGATCGCCCGTCTGGCCGATCTGAACGGTTCAGCTGGCCTGATTTCGCCGCAGCTCGTTGTGTTCGATCACAACGTACCTGAAGATGTCGAGGAAGAGATTGCTGCCATCGCTGCCGTCTTTCCCAACTCCAAGATCGTCGTTCTGGTCGATACATTTATCTACGAACTGATGGTCACGGTCTTCAATGCCGGCGCCCATGGCTACATCGTCAAGCGGCTCGGTTGTGACTCCTTGGTTACTTCGCTGCGGCTGGTGGCGATGGGCGAGAACGTCATGCCCAGCCAGCTTGCCAATCAACTGTCGGAAAGCCTGCTGAGCAACCAGATGTACCTGGCGAAGAGCGCGGACCTTTCTGAACTCCTGTCGGAGCGGGAGCTGGAGACTATGCGTTACCTTCTCGGGGGCAACCCGAACAAGGTAATCGCAAACCACCTCGACGTGAGCGAGGCCACGATCAAGGTCCACGTCAAGTCTATCCTGCGCAAGCTGGGGGTACGGAACCGGACGCAGGCTGCGATCTGGGCGGTCAATAATGGTGTCGATTTCGGTCGGCCCAGCTTCAGCCCAGAAGCGTCCTCCGGCGCGAGATTGAGTGCCTGATGGCGGGCGTCGTTGCCGGCTAGTCGCAAGCGCTCAGTCATTCGGGATTTACAGTATGAAAATTGCTATGATCGGAGCCGGCTACGTCGGGCTGGTTTCTGGCGCATGCTTTGCAGACTTTGGTCATGACGTAGTTTGCGTCGACAAGGATGTCGAAAAAATCGACAAGCTGCGCAGCGCGATCATGCCGATATATGAGCCGGGCCTTGCCGAGTTGGTGCGGACCAATGTTGCGGCGGGGCGCCTGTCGTTTTCGTCCGACTTGGCTGACGCGGTTCAAGGTGCCGAGGCGATCTTCGTAGCGGTGGGCACTCCCTCGCGGCGAGGGGACGGCCACGCCGATCTTTCGTACGTATTTGCTGCAAGCTCGGAAATTGCGTCGTGCCTCACGGATCGGTCGGTCATCGTTACCAAATCGACAGTGCCGGTGGGAACAGGCGATGAAGTCGAGCGCATCATACGCTTGTCCGGCACGGCCGCGCAGTTCGCCGTCGTATCGAACCCCGAGTTCCTGCGCGAAGGCGCAGCGATCGGAGACTTCAAGCGACCGGATCGCATCGTCATCGGAGCGCAGGACGATTGGGCGCGGGACGTGATGAGCGAGGTCTATCGACCGCTGTTTCTCAATCGCGCGCCAATCCTTTTCACCAGCCGCCGCAGCGCTGAACTGATCAAATACGCCGCCAATGCCTTTCTTGCGACCAAGATCACGTTCATCAACGAGATCGCGGATCTTTGCGAAAAGGTCGGCGGCGATGTTCAGGACGTTGCCCGGGGTATGGGGCTCGACAATCGCATTGGCGCAAAGTTTCTCCACGCCGGCCCTGGCTATGGCGGCAGTTGCTTTCCCAAGGATACGCTGGCTCTGCTCAAGACCGCCGAGGATTATGACAGTCCGATGCGGATCGTCGAATCGGTCGCGAGGGTCAACGATACGCGCAAGCGCGCGATGGGCCGCAAAGTGGTTGAGGCCCTTGGCGGCGATGCGCACGACAAACGGGTTGCCCTGCTTGGCCTCACCTTCAAGCCGAACACCGACGACATGCGCGATTCGCCGGCGATCGCGATCAGCCAGGCGCTCCAGGACGCCGGCGCGTCGGTGGTGGCTTTCGATCCCGAAGGAATGGATATGGCGGCTGCGCTGATGCCGGGGGTCGAGATGGTTTCAGGGCCCTACGAGGCCGTTTCCGGTGCGGATGCCATGGTCCTGGTGACTGAGTGGGATGAATTCCGGGCCATCGATCTCGCCCGGATCGGTGGGCTTTTGCGCACGCCGGTGATCGTCGATCTGCGTAACGTCTATCGTCCGGACGAAGTGCGCGCTGCCGGATTCAGCTACGTCAGCGTCGGGCGAGCTTGAGCGTTGCGGCCTCACTGGCTCTGATCATCGATTGCAGCTCCGCCCTTGCCGGGCACGTTTCGACGCTTGCCGCTGTGCAGGCAACATTCGATTGCATATCGAGCGTCCATATTTGCTCCAAGGTCGCTCAAGGTGCTTCACTCCCGTCATTCGGCGAGCGCAGTTCCGCTCGCTTGCGCAATGCGCTTTCCCTTCCCGGCATTGCTGGTCAGCGCGGTTTTGCTCGCGAGCTGTGGTGGCGGAGAGTCTGAAGCGAGTTCCACCACGCTGCCTGCTAGCACCCCATCACCGACGCCGACACCAACGCCAACCCCCACCGCCTCTCCCACGTCGCCGGTACCGGCGAACTACAATCCGGCCAGGTTGCCAGATGGACGCCAGCGTGCGTTTCCGACGGCAGAGGGCTTCGGTGCTGCGGCGACAGGCGGCAGGGGCGGTCGGGCGATTGCGGTGACCACGTTGGCCGACTCGGGCACGGGTTCGCTCCGCGCCTGCATGATGGCAACCGGCGCACGCACGTGCGTGTTCCGCGTCGCTGGCACGATCGAGCTGCTCAGCCAGATCAAGCCGACCGCAGGCAATCTTACCGTGGCCGGGCAGACCGCACCCGGCGGCGGCATTGCCATCCGCAACGCGCCGTCGAACCTCACCGGGTCACCGCTGTTTCTCAAGGTGCCCGACGTGATCATCCGTCATGTCCGCATCCGGCCTGGGCCCACTTCGGGCACCAAGCAGGACACGACCGATGCAATCACCATCGATTCAGGTGCGCAGAACACGATCCTCGATCATGTCAGCCTGTCTTGGGCAACCGACGAGCCGTTCAATTCGACCAAGGCGTCGAGCAAGATTACCGTCCAGTGGTCGATGGTCTACGAAGGCCTGAGCAAATCGACGCATCCTTCGGGCGAGCACTCCAAGGGCATGTTCGTCGAGGGCAGCGACATCACCGTGCATCACACGCTGATCGCGCATGGCACCGATCGCATGCCCAATCTGGGCGTGGGAGCCCGCGCCGATCTGGTCAATGTCGTCACCTACAACATGGGCCAGAAGGCACACCAGTACTTCTCGATGCTGCAGAAGCAGGGGGCAACGACGAGTGGCCTCACGCGGGAGGTGAACGCGGTCGGCAACTGGGTGTCGATGGGGCCAAGCTCTGCGCGCGGAACCCCGATCTATGGGGCCGACTATGACGAAACCAATTCGACCTACCCCGGGCATGCCGCGCTCTACCTGTCAGGCAACATCGATGGACGCAGGCGGACCCTTCTCGTCGACGAACGCCTTTTTCTTGAACCTCAGGACTGGAAGTACGTGACTGCAGGACCGATCCAGACCCTTTCGGTCGAATTGTTCAGCAGCGCCCAGCAGGCTGTTCGGGACGTTCTTTCCTTCGCCGGAGCATTTCCACGTGACAGCTCGGACCAGCGCGTCGTCACCGATTTCGGTGCGTGTCGCGGTGCGATCATCGATGATCCGTCGCAGATCGGCGGCTGGCCGTCGCTGGCGTTCGGCACCCCTTACACCGACGCAGATAGCGACGGTATGGAGGATGCCTGGGAATCCACCAATCAAGCGAACGACCCCAACGCCGACCGCGATGGTGATGGTTTTACGAACCTCGAGGAGTTTTTGAACGAACTCGCCGGTGATCAGGATGCGGCAGGTAACCTAATCGAGAGGGTGGGCGCGGGGGCGGTTTCAGCACCCCCGGTGAACTGCGGATTTGTGGTTGCATGATCACCCCGGTTCCGCGCCAAATTTGCCGCTGCCGGTTTCGCAGTCGCATCAAAAAATGTGGATGACAGTCTCCGTTTTGTTGAGGCAAGCGCCGTTAAATTGCCGGAGTAAGAGCAGAAATAATTCCATGTGATTTTAAAGTAACAACAATTTTCCTGTTCGGGGAGAACTCGAATTAACCATTCCTGATAAAACCAACCTCATATCTCATTAACAAAAATAGCCCCACCATAGGGGGAACGGGTAGCACATGAACATTCAAACGAAGATTTTCGTCGGCACCGGCTTGGGTGTCGTTTTGGTAACGCAGGTCCTTGCACTGGGTGATACGGGTAAAAAAGGTTCAGGATCGGGGACGGTGATCTTGCCGACACCGTCACCAAGTCCCACCCCAACACCGACGCCGACACCAACGCCACCCCCCTCCACATCTCCCACGTCGCCGACACCGGCGAGCTACAACCCGGCCAGGTTGCCCGATGGACGCCAACGCGCGTTCCCGACGGCGGAGGGCTTCGGCGCTGCGGCGACCGGGGGCAGGGGCGGCCGGGCGATTGCGGTGACCACGTTGGCCGACTCGGGCACGGGTTCGCTCCGCGCCTGTATGATGGCGACTGGCGCGCGTACTTGCGTGTTCCGCGTCGCCGGTACGATCGAACTGCTCAGCCAGATCAAGCCGTCCGCCGGCAATCTCACCGTGGCCGGCCAGACCGCGCCCGGCGGTGGTATCGCCATCCGCAACGCGCCGTCGAACCTCACCGGATCGCCGCTGTTCCTCAAGGTGCCGGACGTTATCATCCGCCACGTCCGCATCAGGCCAGGGCCGACTTCGGGCACCAAGCAGGACACGACCGATGCAATCACCATCGATTCAGGTGCGCAGAACACGATCCTCGATCATGTCAGCTTGTCATGGGCAACCGACGAACCGTTCAATTCGACCAAGGCGTCGAGCAAGATCACCGTCCAGTGGTCGATGGTCTACGAAGGCCTGAGCAAATCGACGCATCCTTCGGGCGAGCACTCCAAGGGCATGTTCGTCGAGGGCAGCGACATCACCGTGCATCACACCCTGATCGCGCACGGCACGGACCGCATGCCCAACCTGGGCGTGGGCGCCCGCGCCGATCTGGTCAATGTCGTCACCTACAACATGGGCCAGAAGGCACACCAGTACTTCTCGATGCTGCAGAAGCAGTTGAGTTCGGGAAGCGGCAACTACCGGCAAGCCAATATTGTTGGCAACTGGGTATCGATGGGGCCAAACTCGCTCCGCGGGAGCGCGATTTTCGGTGGCAACTACGACGTCGCCTATTCGACCAACCCGGGCTACGCGAAGTTCTTCATGGCAGGTAACATCGACGGCCGCAGGCGCAGCACATCATTCGACGAGCGCTTGTTTTTCGATCCAGCCGACTGGAGCTATCTGTCGAGCAGCGTCATCGGAGCCCTTTCGGTCCAGCGCTATACGTCAGCCGAACAGGGGGTTCGGGACGTGCTGGCAAGCGGTGGCGCATTGCCGCGCGATTCCTCTGATCAGCGCGTTGTCGCAGATTTTCTCGCCTGTCGCGGCAAGATCATCGACAGCCCCAGCCAAGTCGGCGGCTGGCCGACGCTCGCCAGTGGCACGGCTTATGTCGATGCCGATGGGGATGGCATGGCCGATAACTGGGAATCCATACGCAAGTGGACTGACCCGAATACCGACGGTGATGGCGATGGCTACACCAATCTTGAGGAGTTCCTCAACGAACTGGCGGGCGATCAGGACGCATCGGGCAATCTGATCAACCGGGTGGGGGCAGGCCAGGGCGCCATACCGCCGGTTAACTGCGGTATCGCCGTAGCCTGACAATTCCGATCTGGCGATGGTGCCGGGAAGTGCGGGCAGCGCTTCCCGGCACTTTTCACAGGATCAGCCAATAGCATGATAGCCGGTTTCGCCACAGGCTGTCGTTTGGGATGATCTCTTGCAGATAATCGCAGGGGAATTTGTGCCAAGGGCGTTCAAAAAGGGTTGCAATTTTGGGTCTCTGGCCTGTCGATTGAAAGTCTGCAAGACACTGGTCGCTACCATGGTCACATCTCGTGCCCTCTGCGTAGGTGGGGGAGACGGATCGAATTGAGCATCGCCCGACCCAGATCACCCGGGCTCTGCCGGCGGCGGAGTGAACAATAATCGAAGGTAAATCTGCCCATGCGCGTCCTCGTTACCGGAGCCGCCGGCTTCATCGGCTACTCCCTGATCACCCGCCTGCTCGCGCGGGGCGACGAGGTCATCGGCGTCGACATCGTCAACCCGTATTACGACCCCGCACTCAAGGAAGCTCGCCTCTCGCGCTTGGTCGAACAGGGCAAGGGCCAGTTCACCTTCCTGCGCACCGATTTCGCCGATTACCCTGCTCTCACTGCCGCGCTCGAAGGCAAGCAGTTCGAACGTATCGTGCATCTGGGCGCGCAGGCAGGCGTGCGCTACTCGATCGAAAATCCGCACGCCTACGTCCAGTCGAACCTCGTCGGCCACCTCAACCTGCTCGAAGTCGCGCGCCATCGCGGGGCAGAGCACATGGTCTACGCCTCATCCTCATCGGTCTATGGCGGCAACACCAAGATGCCGTTCTCGGTCGACGATCGCGTCGATCACCCGATGTCGCTCTATGCCGCCACCAAGAAGGCGGACGAGCTGATGAGCGAGACGTATGCCCACCTCTATCGCCTGCCGCTGACCGGCTTGCGCTTCTTCACCGTCTACGGTCCGTGGGGCCGCCCGGACATGATGATGTGGCTGTTCACCAAGGCGATCCTCGCGGGCGAGCCGATCCAGGTGTTCAACCACGGCGACATGTACCGCGATTTCACCTATATCGACGATATCGTCTCAGGCGTCATGGCCTGCCTCGACAACCCGCCGCCCGATGATGGCGCGGTGAAAGCCGGCGGCAGCGAAAAGCCCCACCGCCTCTACAACATCGGCAACCACAAATCCGAACACCTGATGAAGGTCATCGGCATTCTGGAGTCCGAACTCGGCCGCAAGGCAGAGATGAACCTGATGCCGATGCAACCGGGTGACGTCCGCCAGTCCTTCGCCGATATCGACGCGATCTCAAGCGATCTGGGCTACAAACCGACGACGAGCATCGACGTCGGCATCCCCAACTTCGTCAGATGGTACACGAAGCATTACGGTGGCCGCCGATGGCAGAATTAGATGCATCGAACTTGAAGGGCATTCAGCAAAGCGAACACTTACCCGGAACTGTGCGGGCTTAGGTTGAACCAATAAATCACCGTGTTGAAAAGTCCTCCTCAGGGGGTAACCATTGGGGGTTAACTGCACGCATCGAGTCAGTGATAAGCACGTAGATCATCCGCTTAGATGTGTCCTAATGTTCCCTCCTGTGCTACCGATTTCGGTGTAGATATGCTCGCAAGAATTTATTGGGCAGCGGAAGGGGCATGACCTCCACCTGCTTGCAAAAAAGTGCGTAAAATCAAACCATCAAAACGCGGTTTTGGATCCCACCCGCGGTGCCAAACTGACTTTTCCCTTTTAAAGGCGGCTTGGCGAATAGGGCTGCAGATGCCGGAAAGTCCGCAGAGTTTAACTAAGGCGACGTGTCCGCCGTCAGCACCAATGGCACAGATTTGAGGTTGTGATTTAAGGAGGATTTGGGCTTCGTCGCAGTGACGAAGGAACGAAGATGAAGCCCAAATCCTCCTATTCAAAATCGCCGTCGAAGGCCCCTGCGGAGCAGGTGGTGAAGGATATCCGGTGGCAGACCCGGCGGCACTTCTCTGCCGAGGACAAGATCCGCATCGTGCTCGAAGGCCTTCGCGGGGATGACAGCATTGCCGAGCTGTGCCGCAAGGAAGGCATCGCCCAGAGCCTGTACTACACCTGGTCGAAGGAGTTCATGGAATGGAGCCGCAGCCGATGATCCGGGGGATCATTGGACCGGCGACATGGCATGCGCCGCCTGGCGGGCGACACTGCCCGTGCCGCGACCACCGGCGAGGTGCAGGATCTGCGCCGCGAAGCCCGTGCCCTGAAAGAATGCGTGGCCGACCTGACGATCGAAAACCGCTGGCTGAAAAAAAGCATGATCGCGGATGGGGGTGACGACGAATGAGGTATCCCGCCTCCGAAAAGCTCGAGATCATCCGGATCGTCGAGCAGTCGCACCTGCCCGCCAAGCACACGTTGGACAAGCTCGGCATCGCCCGCCGGACGTTCTACCGCTGGTATGATCGCTACCTTGAAGGCGGGCCGGAGGCGCTGGCGGATCGTCCATCGGCGCCGAGCCGAGTGTGGAACCGCATCGGCAACGATATCCAGGACCAGATCGTGGAACTGGCGCTGGAGGAGACCGATCTGAGCCCTCGCGAACTGGCGGTGCGCTTCACCGACGAGAAGCGCTACTTCGTGTCAGAATCCACGGTTTACCGCCTGCTGAAGGCTCATGATCTGATCACCAGCCCGGCCTATGTCGTGATCAAGGCCGCCGATCAGTTCCACACCAAGACCACCCGGCCGAATGAGATGTGGCAGACCGATTTTACTTACTTCAAGATTATCGGATGGGGCTGGATGTACCTGTCGACCGTGCTCGACGACTTCTCACGCTACATCATCGCCTGGAAGCTGTGCACCAACATGCGAGCCGAGGACGTGACTGACACGCTGGACCTCGCCCTCAAGGCCTCGGGCTGCGACAGTGCCACGGTACTGCACAAGCCCAGACTGCTCAGCGATAACAGTCCCAGCTATATCGCCGGCGAACTGGCGGAATACATCGAGGCCCGGAAGATGAGCCATGTCCGCGGTGCCCCGATGCACCCCCAAACCCAAGGCAAGATCGAACGCTGGCACCAGACCCTGAAGAACCGCATCCTGCTGGAGAACTACTTCCTGCCCGGCGACCTCGAAGCTCAGATCGAGGCGTTCGTCGAGCACTACAACCATCACCGTTACCACGAGAGCCTGAACAACGTGACGCCAGCAGACGTCTACTTCGGCAGGGCACCAGCCATCATCAAACAGCGCGAAAGGATCAAGCGACAGACCATCGAGTATCGGCGCTTGCAGCACCGCAAGCTCGCCGCCTAACATCAACCCCCAGACGAGGCCCGCACTCCGCTAATTTACGCCGCGATCTGTGCCGAACGTTCTGACGACGGACACACATGGCTCTCGACACGCTCCCCTTAAGGGAGTAAAATCGTCGCTAAGTGCTTGAGAAGTATGGTGCCGGCTAGAGGATTCGAACCCCTGGCCCCCTGATTACAAACTGCCGTTTGCAGCCTTTCCAATGCTGCGCCAGTGTAGCCAAAACTACGACCAAGGTCTTGAAACGGTTGGAATAAATCCTCCGTGGATTACCTTTCGCTACGCCACGGTTTTCCCGCAAATGATTACGTGGCGATTACGTGGAACCTTGGAAACATGGCAAACCAGTCGATCACAATTCGTACCATTGAGGCAGCAAAACCACGCTCTGACCGCGATGTCTATACCTGGGATAGCAGCCTTAAAGGGTTCGGGCTCAGGGTCACCCCTAAGGGCATCAAATCCTATGTTTTGCAATACCGGACCAACGGCGGCCCCGCGCGGCGTACGACCATCGGCATTCACGGTAGCCCATGGACGACGCAGACGGCGCGCAAGGAAGCCGAGCGCCTGCTCATGCTCGTGCGGCAGGGAGTGGATCCGGTTGAGCAAGCCCGCGCCGCGCGACGCCGGGAGAAAGTGCTCAACTTCTCTGCCTATTGCGACCAATTCGTTGACCTCTACCTGCAATCCAATTGGCCTGACACATGGCCCGAGCAGCAGCGTATTCTTGAAAATGTTCTAAAACCGCGATGGGGTAGGAAGCCGCTGACGGCGCTCAAACGCGCTGACATGGTCAAGCTGATGGACGATTATGCCGATCGTCCCGGCAGCCGCAAGGTTATCCACTCGCTGCTGCGCAAGTTGTTCAATTGGGCTGTCGACCGGGAAGATATCGAGATATCTCCGCTTGCAGGGATGAAGGCCCCCAAAGCCTGTCCGTCGCGCCGACGTGTGCTGGGGCAGGAGGAATTGATCTGTCTTTGGCAAGCCACCGGGCAGGCGTGCTGGCCATGGGGACCATTTGTCCGGCTTCTCCTCCTGACGATGCAGCGGCGAGGGGAGGTGGCTGAAATGGACTGGTCGGAGATCGACCTCGAAGGCAGAACCTGGACGCTGCCCGCCGCGCGCGCGAAAAATGACGAAGCGCATATCGTCCCCCTTACCGATATGGCGGTGGCAGAACTCGAGGCACTTTACCCCAAGGCGCGCGGTTTTGTGTTCAGCACGACCGGCGCCACGGCTGTTTCGGGCTATTCGAGAGCGAAGCGCATTCTCGACGAAAGGATGTTGAAGGTGATGAAGCGCCGCCACAAGGACAAAGGCGGCGATCCCGAAAGCATCAAGATCGACGACTGGCGCCTGCATGACCTTCGCCGAACCGGGGCGACCAACCTGCAGGCGCTTGGCATTCCGATCGAAGTCACCGAGGCCGTTCTCAATCATATCAGCGGAACGCGAGCGGGCATTGCCGGTGTTTACAACCGCTACAAGTATGAACCCCAAAAGCGGGCTGCCTTGGAAGCTTGGGATACGCGGTTGGCGGAACTGCTCGAACGAGGGGTGACATCGACTCCTGGGGGATTGAATGTCGGTAACGAATATGTTACCAATGGCGGTGCGGTATGATTGTCGAGGAGTATGTTCGCGAGGACGGCTCCTGCCCGTTCCGGGGCTGGTTCGATCATCTCGATGTTCAGGCTGCGGCAAAGGTGGCAACTGCCATCGTCCGCATGGAACTCGGTAACCTGTCGAACGTCAAATGGATTGGCGGCGGGCTTGGCGAGTATCGGATCGACTGGGGGCCGGGATATCGGCTCTATGTGACGCAGGACGGGGATCAACTGGTGATCCTCTTCGTAGGTGGGACTAAGAAGAGGCAGCAGTCAGATATCAAGCAGGCGGGGGCTTTGCTCGACGAGTACAAGGGCCGCAAGGTCAAGGCGAAGAAGGCAAGGAGCTAGGCAAGGTGGCGTTGACACGTGATTTCAAGGAAACGGTGAAGGAACGCGCCACGCGTGAGCCTGCCTTTGCCAAGGCCATGCTCGACGAAGCCGCGACGGCTTTCCTAAATGGCGAACCTCACGTCGCCCGCCTGATCCTCCGCGATCTGGTCAATGCCTCGGTCGGGTTCGAGGGTCTCGCCGCTGAAACAAACCGGCCGAGCAAGAGCTTGCACCGCATGCTTTCGGAAAAGGGCAATCCCAGCATGGACAACCTTGCTGCGATTTTCGGCGCAGTGCGCAAACGCCTTGGGGTGGCTTTCGAAGCCCATGCGGTAGAGGCGGCATGATACCCACCCACTCGATTATTTTAATTTCAGATAAGTAGTTGAAATCAATTTGGAAAATTATTTCTGTCCCTGAGGGCGTGGCATTTCACTAAAACGGCCCCGCACGCACTCTGAACCGGCGGCCGTGGATCCACGCGCAGGCGAGACAAGCCGACAAATCCCGCTTTTCCCCAGCAGGAGTAGGTCGGCGACACCGCCTAGTGTCAGCGAGCTGTCTTTTGTTTTGGCAATCTCGCTGGTCGCTCGAGCAACTTGCCGCCTGAGCAGATGAGAGTGAGAGGATGGCGGGTTTCTCCGTGACGGGATGAGGGTCGAGAGAGAGGCTCCCGGCCGCCCGTCATGGAGATCTTCCCATGAATATGCAGGTTCTGGATGCGCGCCGCGACGTCGGCGGCGGATACAAAGTCGATGTTTCCCGCGGGCAGAGGATTGGTCGGGTGTCATCCGAGTGGTTCTCGCGCCCCGACGACGAGCGGTTTCTCTCGCTGGGTGATCTGGCGCGTTCGGTGCGCGGTCGGTCGGAACGCAGCCGGACACGCGTTGTCGAGAGCGCGCTGATCCACGTCGAGGCGAACCGCAACGATCCCGAGCGCTTGGCGCTGATCCTGCCCGGCGCCGATGCGCCGGTTACGCCGACCCACTGGAGCTTCGGCCAGTTGGCGAGCCAGGTTGGTGCGCCTGCGGCCTATCTGCGGCAACTTCCGGCGCCCTTGGCGGCGATCAATCTGCAGTATGGGCTGACTTCGCATCGTGCCGAGCAGATCAAGACGCTCGAGACCGAAGATGGCAATTCCGGGGGCCGCCTGGAACTGCGCGCCGTGACCGGCCCCGACTATGGCCGGATCTACGATCACGAACTCGTCGAGGCGGTACAGAAGATCGCCGGCAATGGAACGGGCGACACACGCTGGAAGGTGCCCGGCGTGCTCGACTGGTCGACCGGCGTCTACAATCCGCGCGTCGATATCACCCGCGACACGACCACGCTCTATGCCTCGGATCGGGACGTGTTCCTCTTCCTGGTCGACGATCTTAACCCGATCGAAGCAGGCCGATTGCCCGACGGGTCGCCAGATCTCTACTTTCGCGGATTCTACTGCTGGAACTCCGAGGTCGGGGCCAAGACGCTGGGCATGGCGAGCTTCTACCTGCGCGCCGTCTGCCAGAACCGGAACCTGTGGGGCGTGGAGGACTTCGAGGAGATCAGCATTCGCCACAGCAAGTATGCGGCGAACCGCTTTGCCCATGAAGCCGCACCGGCTCTGGAGGGTTTCGCGAACTCCTCGCCCCAGCCTTTCATCAACGGCATCAAGGCGGCGCGTGAGCGAATCGTTGCCCGCACCGATGAAGATCGCAGTGAGTTTCTGCGGAGCCGCGGCTTTTCAAAGGCCGAAACCGGCAGGATCATCGAAACGGTGCTTGCCGAAGAAGGCCGTCCCCCTGAATCGATCTTCGACTTCGTGCAAGGCATCACCGCGCTGGCGCGCGACAAGGCGCACCAGGATGCCCGCCTCGATATGGAGGGCAAGGCGAAAAGGCTGCTCGACCGGGTCCACTGAGTCCCGCTCGGTCCCGGACATTTGCTCCAGCGCGGCGCTGCCTTCTCCTAAAGTGAGAGGGCGGCGCTTCGCTTCGTGACGGGTCGAAGCCGAGAGAGAGGCTCCCGGCGGCCCGTCATGGAGAAAACCCATGACCAAGTCCCAAACCAAGTCGCTGCCCAAGCTCGTGCTCAGTTCCTCGCGCGACATCCCCTTTTCCCAGCTTTTGCTGAGCCAGAAGAATGTCCGGCGCGTAAAGGCGGGCCTTTCGATCGAGGATCTGGCTGACGACATCTATCGCCGCACCCTGCTCCAGAGCCTCAACGTCCGCGCGATGGTGGATGTCGACGGCAACGCGACCGGCTTGTTCGAGGTGCCCGCCGGAGGTCGCCGCTTCCGCGCGCTGGAACTGCTGGTGAAGTCGAAGCGGATGGCGAAGGATCAGCCGGTGCCTTGTGTGGTGCGCGAGGCAGGCATCGCCGAGGAGGATTCGCTTGCCGAGAACGTCATGCGCGTCGCCCTTCACCCGCTCGACCAGTTCCGCGCCTTCAGCGCGCTGATCGAGGCGGGTCTGTCGGAGGAAGACATCGCAGCGCGCTTCTTCGTCTCAGGGCAAACCGTCCGGCAGCGGCTGCGGCTTGCCGCGGTCTCACCCACCCTGCTCGAGGTCTATGGCGAGGATGGCATGTCGCTCGAGCAACTCATGGCCTTCTCGGTCACCGACAACCATGCGCGTCAGGAACAAGTCTGGGAGCAGGTGGGCCAGGGCCAACACGTTTCCGCTTACCACATCCGCCGCCTGCTGACCGAGGATGCGATTGCCGCAAACGACCGGCGTGTCCGGTTCATCGGGCTCGACGCTTATACCGAGGCTGGCGGTTACGTGATGCGCGACTTGTTCTCGACTGACGAGGATGGCTGGTTGCAGGATCCGGCACTGGTCGAACTGCTCGTGAGCGAGAAACTGTCCGAAGTGGCACAGGAGATCGGCGCCGAAGGCTGGAAATGGGTCGAGGCTGCCGTCGACCTGCCCTTCGGCTGTGAACGCGGCACACGCCGGATCACTGGCACGACCGTTCCGCTGACCGATGAGGAACAGGCGCGGCGCGACTCCCTAGTCGACGAGTGTGATCGCATCGGCGAGGAATATCGCGATGGCTGTGACCTGCCCGCCGATGTCGATGCTCGGCTGACCGAGATCGATGCCGAACTCACGGAGCTGAACTGCCGCCCGCTGGTCTATGATAGGCACGAACAAGCGCGCGCTGGTGTGTTCGTCTCGCTTGCCCACGATGGACGGTTGCGGATCGACCGCGGCTATGTGCGTCCGGAGGACGAGCCCGTTGGCCAGGGCGACGATGGGCAGGTCGATGCAGGCGTGGCCAGTCCCACATCCGGTCCGTCCGTTACCGTTGGCGGTCAGGTTCAGCATGAGCAACCGGCAGAAGATGAGGACGATGTCATCCGTCCGCTCCCCGACCGGCTCGTCTCCGAGCTGACCGCGGTACGGACCGTCGCGCTGCGCGACGCGCTCGCGGGCGACCCGCAATCAGCCTTCATCGCGCTGCTGCATGCACTGTGCCTGTCGGTGTTCCGCACTCATGGGGATCAGGGCTGCGTCCAGATCGGGGTTACTCAGGCCTGGCTCGGCAATGTCGCCCCCGCCTTGCGCGAAAGCGTCTGGAGCGTGTCGATACAGCAACGGCACGATCAGTGGTCTGAGCGGCTGCCCGACGAGTCGGCTGCGCTGTGGGATGCGCTGGTCGCACTGACGCACGAAGAGCAAATGGCACTGCTGGCTCATTGTGTCAGCCAAGGGGTCAATGCGCTGGTCGAACCAGCAAAGGGCTATGATGGCCGAATTTCCGCCCATGGCATCGCCCAGCGGATTGCCGCCGCTGATGCACTGGCGAATGTAGTCGGGCTCGATATGGCCGAAGCGGGCTGGACGCCGACGGTGGACAATTACCTTGGCCGCGTGACCAAGCCCCGGATCATCGAGGCCGTGCGCGAAGCCAAGGGGGATGCCACCGCCGTGCTGATCGAGCACCTGAAGAAGGGCGACATGGCCCGCGAGGCCGAACGGCTGCTCGAAGGCACCGGTTGGCTGCCCGAACCGCTGCGGCTGCCGGTTGTAGAACCGGTAGAAGAGGACTTGGGCGAGCTTCCCGATTTCCTCGCTGGCGATGGCAGTTCCGAAGATGGCGATGCCGAACAACCTGAGGCTGACTACCTCCACGCGATCGCTGCCGAATGACGCTCTCGCGCGGGACGGCTCAAATCGTCCCGCGCCCCATTCCCGACATGTGAAGGAGCCAGCCCATGGCTATTCCCGACTATGCCCGCGCCAATTTTGAAACGCTGATGAAGGCGGCCAGAGCTGGCGATCTCGCGCTGATGGAATGCACCGAAGTTGCCAGCGGCGAGATCCGTTATGTCCTGTGCGCTGTCGGCCGCGACGCTGATGACTTCGTGATGACGCCGTTTGGCCATCTCGCTTCGGGCAACCCTTACGAAGCCTATATCCCTCCCGCCTGATCGCTGGGCCCGACCACTCAATCCTTCAAAATCAAAGGAACAGTCCCATGACCAACTCGCCTTTGGCGGGTGCTTCCCCGCGCCCGCTTGCCGCCGCTTGTCCGCAGCAGACTGCTGCCTCGATCATTGCCGCAGCCCATGACCTGCTCGGCCATCTTGCCGCCGGGCACCGGATCGATGCGCCTGCCCTTCGCACTGCAATGCAATCCGCCTTTGGCGCAAGTGATGCGAGCGGTGGCTGGGACTGGAAGACCGCCTACGAAGCGGTCGAGGTAGCCCAGCTGCTGTTCATGCGTCGATACGGTCCGGCGATTCATGCCAGGACCGCAGATGCGTTCGAACGGCTGAAGCTTGTCGAACGGATTGCCCGGCTCGCCCCGACCCAGACCCGCCGCAGCGAGGAAATGGCGGCGTACCAGCAATTCTCAACCCCGCTGGGCCTCGCATGGGTGGTCGGGTTTGCGGCAGACTTCCACCCGGGCGAGCTTGTGCTCGAGCCATCGGCAGGCACGGGGCTGCTAGCGGTGCAGGCCGAATTGGCCGGATGCAGGCTGGCCTTGAACGAAGTCGCTGAAGTACGCGCAGCGCTGCTTGGCAGCCTGTTCGAAGAATCGCGCGTGTCGATGCATGATGCCGCGCAGATCCATGACCGGCTCGATGCGGACCTGGTGCCAAGTTGCATCGTCATGAACCCGCCGTTCTCGGCCGCGCTTCATGTCGAGACCCGCGTTACCGACGCAGCCTTCCGGCATCTGTCATCGGCGGTCGCGCGGCTTGGCGTTGGCGGGCGGCTTGTTGCGATCACCGGCGCGAACTGCGCGCCCGATCAAAAGGCGTGGCGCGATGGTTTCATCCGGCTGCAGGAAAGGTCGCGCGTCGTGTTCACCGCGACGATCGCTGGCAGCGTGTTTGCACCACACGGCACTGCGGTCGAGACCCGGTTGACGGTGATCGACAAGGTTCCTGCGGACGATCCCAAGCAGTTTCCTGTATCGGCGGGCACGGCTCCCGATCTCGTGACCTTGCTGCGCTGGCTGATCGCCAACTTGCCGCCGCGTCAATCCATCACGGCACCGGCAATCCAACCGCTGGTTGCCAGCCGCAAATCCACTGCTGTCAGAACGGTAGTTGCAAAGCCGCGATTGGTTCCAGCTCCAGCGCATGAGCCGTCAGGGGTGCCGCTTGATTACGAGGTGATCGACTGGCAGTCGCCCAGCGACGGCCAGCTCTCCGACACGCTCTATGAGCCCTATACGCTGCAATCGATCCGCGTTGCCGGTGCCCAGCCGCATCCGACCCGCCTCGTGCAGTCGGCGGCAATGTCCTCGGTTGCGCCGCCCAAGCCGAGCTACCGCCCGCATTTGCCTGATGGCCTCGTCGAACAGGGATTGCTGTCCGATGCCCAGCTGGAATCGGTGATCTATGCGGGGGAGGCCCATGCCGACCATCTCGCTGGCAGCTGGTCTGTCGATGCGTCGTGGGATAAGGTCGAAGCTGCGCCCGACGATTGCAATACTGCCGTCCGGTTCCGCAAGGGCTGGTTCCTTGGCGACGGCACAGGCGCGGGCAAGGGTCGGCAGGTTGCGGGCATTTTGCTCGACAACTGGCTGAAGGGCCGCAGGCGGGCGGTCTGGATATCCAAGTCCGATAAGCTGCTGGAAGATGCCCAGCGCGACTGGAAGGCCTTGGGCCAGGAGCCTCTACTCGTTACTCCGCTCGCCCGCTTCCGCCAGGGCACACCGATCCGGCTCGAGCAGGGCATCCTTTTTACGACCTATGCCACCCTACGCTCCGACGCGCGCGAGAACCGGGTTTCAAGGGTGCAACAGATCGTCGATTGGCTGGGGACCGATTTTGACGGGGTCATTGTCTTCGACGAGAGCCATGCCATGCAGAATGCCGGTGGCGGCAAATCAGACCGGGGCGATTGCGCTCCCTCTCAGCAGGGGCGTGCCGGGCTTCGCCTGCAACATGCGCTGCCCGATGCCCGGATCCTCTACGTCTCCGCGACCGGGGCAACCACCGTCGAGAACCTTGCCTATGCCCAGCGGCTCGGGTTGTGGGGCGGCGCGGACTTCCCGTTCGACAAACGCACCGATTTTGTCGCGGCCATCGAAGCGGGCGGGGTCGCAGCGATGGAGGTGCTGGCGCGCGACCTCAAGGCCCTGGGCCTCTATGCCGCCCGTTCGCTCTCCTACGAAGGCGTCGAATATGAATTGCTCGAACACCAACTGACCTCTGAACAGATACGCATCTACGATGCCTATGCCGGGGCCTTTGCCATCTTATGCGCAGCTGCGCATAAGATTGCTTATCGCGAGGTGGCGATAATGCGAAGGAACGCGGCGTAGGCGCGCAATTTCCGTAAGGCGTGGCGATGTTGCTGCGCATTATTTTGGCTGCG
>NZ_JACICY010000015.1 GCF_014196055.1 Novosphingobium hassiacum | reverse complement strand
GCCCCCGCCAAAACGCCGCCGTGGGGGGCGCCCGGGGGCGGTGGTGGTGGGTGGCCTGGACCAGCCCGGCACCCCAAAAAACGGCACTGCCCGGCTTAAATTAATGGCCCCCCCCCCCCCCCCCCCCCGCGCAGTGGAGATCAGCCGCCATGCAACAGATTGCGATAGCCGCCTGCGACCAGTCGGCTGGCCTCGGCACTCCAGCGACGAATGCGTTTGCGCTCCTTGCTTTCCGTCCATTCGGCGGCCGACAATGATGTCAGTGCGGGACTGATCAGCCGTTCCGCGATCCTGCGCGGGCTGATTCCGACGTGGCGCATGTCATGCACCTTGAGCAAGGCGGCAAGGCGCAGCCTGCGAAACGGCGTCAACATTGAGGCCTCGGGCGAATTCTCCCTCACGCTTCCGTCAAGCAAGCGTACAAGCCACCGAGATGCCTCGGCGCGAATGGCAGCGTATGGTTCGCGGGGGAGCAGAATAGCGCCATGCTGCGCGATGTTCGGCTCGAAACGCAGGCGAACTATCCTGGGGCCAGCGCCAAGAACGACGTATTCGCCGTCTTCGCTGGTGAAGCGTCGGACAACATCGGGCAACTGTTGCGCCTCGATTGAGCGGACGCCTTCGAATCCGACAGGCGCCGAGCCGATCAGGACGACGTAGGGATCTTCGTCAATTCGCCAGATCGGCCGGTCCCGCGGAATGGGTTGCGCCGGGTCCAGGGCGAAATCGCAACCCCCATCGCCGGGCGAGCGCGGCCGCGACGTCCGGCCGGGCCTCCTGCTCGGCCAGGGATTGAAAGTCCTGTTGATAGTCGGGATTGCGCCGGAGGAACTCGGCGGCAAACTCGGCTAGCGTCAGCTCGTCAGGGACAGCCTTGTCGTCACTGGCCGGTCCGTTATCCTCCTGCGACATAAGTTCCTCCCAGATCTTTGCCGTATGTCGAAAGTCTTGGGGATCGGCTTTTCCGGGAGCTGGAAAAAGAGCCCGAAGAGTAACGGGCGGCGTGCGCAGAGGCACTGGACTTATCGAAAACGCGGATCGGTTCGCTCGAACGCGGCCAATTGCCGATAGCCATGTCGGGTCATCCAGCGAGCCCGGTCGAGATGGGCATCGTAAAGGCGGCGCGCTCGGACGGGGTCCTCAGCCGGTTCGATCTCGAAAACCTGATAGACGGCCTCAGTCCAGTCGATGCGTCCTTGCGCAGCGATATCGAGGAGTTGGAGATAGGTGCGCAAATGGCTGAGATCGTAGTCGGTGACATGATCGCAATGCGGTAGGGTTTCGCTGAACGAAGCGCTGTTCATGCCGCGATGCCTCTGTCAGCCCACGCCGGATTCCATGGCTCGAGAATGCCAGCGGAATAGGCGCAGGCCCGGTGGGCCACCAAACGGTATATAGCATCGTCCGCCCGAAAATCGAGCCACGTAGGCCAGCCCCTAGCGGCTGTAGGCGAAGAAGGCTCCTGGCTGGATATCAAGCTCTCTCGCCAGTCGTTCGAGCGTATCGACCGTCGGCGAGTTCTTGCCACGCTCCAGATTCCCGACGTAGTTCCGATCGAACCCCGCACGATGCGCCAATTCCTCCTGCGTCAGCCCGGCGGCAAGACGCATCAGCCTCAAGTTCTTAGCGAAAGTCTCCCGAAGTACCATTCGGGGCCAGTCGCGTGATCCCTACTATACTGCCACCTAGTATAGTAGGGAAACCGTCACCCGGCCCGAAAGCCGGGTGACAGAGCTCCGGTTCAGTCCTGCTGGCGGCGGACCTGACGGGTCCAGATCAAGTCGTATTCGTCGTTCTCGCCAGCGAAGAGCTGCGCGAAGACCGGGGCAACGAAAGTGGGATCGTCGAGCTTGATCGAGAGATAGGATCGATCGTCCTGGGTGCGCTTGCTCCAGCCAGCCCCGACCT
This sequence comes from Novosphingobium hassiacum, assembly GCF_014196055.1. Classification (GTDB taxonomy): domain Bacteria; phylum Pseudomonadota; class Alphaproteobacteria; order Sphingomonadales; family Sphingomonadaceae; genus Novosphingobium; species Novosphingobium hassiacum. Next base: position 55,889 of record NZ_JACICY010000015.1, on the reverse strand, counting down.
CGGCCTCGCCGATGAAGACCCGGTGGCTTGGCGCGTTACCGCTGGCCTGGACGTCGGGAACGATGCGAACAGATTTCGCCTGAACAGAGAGGGTGACAATCTCACCGCGAAGTTCGTCCGAAACCTTCTTGAAGCTGCCGATCTTTGCCATTGCCTGTGTTCCTTTGCTCCGAGGCGCGACCATCGCGGCCTCGATGCGCAAGGGAAGCCGAGAGGCGACGGGCGCCGCAGCCTATGGCCCGTAGCGTAGCGCAAGGACGGCCGACCGCCCGGTTTCTTGTTCCGCGAGGAACGGCGGCACGCCGGGGGACGAAAATGGGCGCAAGGCCGTTGCGGCAAGCCCGTCGAGCGGCACGCGATCCTGTCGGCATGAAGCGCATTGAACCGAGGCCGCTTTGGTTCCGGCGGGCAATGGGGCTAACCGGCTGACGATCCGGCATCAGGAGACCCGGCGAACGACGGGAAAGAGATTACCTCGAGCGTCCGGCCCGCATCCGTGGGCCCTTGACTGTGCCGGCAATTCACCGCAGTCGCCCGGCCGGGGTGCAACAGGGCCTGCCGATGTGAACGCGCCGATGGCCCATCCGCGCGTTGTGATCGCCCCCGCCTCGCGCCATCTCGTCCCGTACTTACTTCGCAGTGGCAAGTGTCGCCGCCTCCAGGCCCGCAAGCCGCGTCCAGGCCGTACCCGCGATCAGGGCTGCACCAAGGCTGCTCAGGACGGTGAGCGTTGCGCCGGGAACGATCGCCAGACCCATCACGCCATGGACTGCGTGATATCCGGCAACGCCGGCCGGCACGGCGAACAGGAGCGCGACGGCGAGCCGCATCAGCGGCGAGGCGTACAAGGTGAAGAGCATTTGCCCGGCAAAGAGAGTCGCGAAACCGGCCGCGAAGCCGGCAAGGATCGATGGCGCATAGCCAAAACCCACGCCACGCATCCAGAAAGCCAAGCCGATACCGGCATAGAGCGGCAGCGCATAGACCGCGAGGCTGAAGAGCAGCCAGAGCATGTAGAGGCCAGCAAACAGGCCCAGAACGAGAAAGATGGTCATGAACAGCGTCCTTTGCATGACGAATGATCGTCGGACGCGCCCGCCACCACCTCCACAGCGCTTGTCTTGCCGGTGCAACATAGCGACTGAATAGCCGAAGCGAAACGACAATTGTTTCGCTTCGGCACTGGCGGGATCGCCTTTCCGATCAGGAGGAAAAGGGATCATATTCGTGAACCAGCTCAGCCGGATGGCTATCGAACTCGTCCCAGGGCATGACCGCGTAACCTTGGCTGGTCCGCACGATGACCATGATCGTCATCAGCGTCCTCGCGAGGTTCCAGGCGAGCGACTGGGCGGTCTTGAGCGGCATGGATCGAACTCCTGTCGGGAGGAGCGGAAGTCCATCCTCCGCTCGACAGGTGCCCCGCCGGCCGGGACCTGGCCGCAATCACCGCACGCTTGCGGGCGGCCGCACGCGGATGCGTAGCGGACCCTTCACGGGTTGATTGAAGGAGGCCGGGTTTCGGTCACAGGGATCTGCGCCGACACACGAGCGAGGTTGGGCTTTCGCTTGTCCGGAGAGCATTCCGTGCCACGCTGTTTCGCCGCTCGCCTCTGGCGACACCCGCATTGCGGTATGCGGTCATGTGCATGATCTGACCAGCTGCCCAGATGGAGCACGACATGGCAGGGACGACACCGACCGGACATGTCAAACGAAATGCCGTTTTCTGCGCGCGAGGCTGGACGCTGAAAACGCCAAGGCGCGCTTCAGCGAAGTGGTGCGCCTTGCCCGCAGCGCAGGTCCGCAACGAGTGGCCGTCAGCGAAAAGTCAAACCGGAGCAAGTCGCCCCTGCCCCGGTGACAGGCTTCATCAACAAACACACCAGTTATGGTGTGCGGCCAGCGAGGGTCGCGACGGCACGGCCGCTTCGCGCGCCATGGCAGTGATATCCTCGTCGGCCAGATCGGCGAGCATGACGCCGCGCGCGCTGGCGGCGGCGATCAGCGCGCCGAGGCGTGGAAATTCGTCGAAGCGCGTTCCGAGCCACAGGCCCGGCGCAGCGCGCCGGTCCTCGTCGAACGCCTGAAGGAAATAGGTGCGCATCGGGCAGTCGTAGCCGATGACGGCATGGGGGTCCGTCGCCTCGGCAGATCGGACAGTGACAACATAACGGCTCATGGCCTCATCTTCCCTGGAATTTGGGCTGAAAGACTTTCGGCCCCGCCCGAAGGCGGGGCCGCCGCGGGCCTTGGGGGTCAGGCCGGCGGATTCCAGATGATGACCTTCTTGGCCGGATCGTCGCCCGGCGCATTGGCAATATTGCCGTAGATGGGGGCGTCGAACTCCGGCGCCGTCAGCGACACCGAGGTATATTCGGCACCAGTGGTCTGCGAGAAGCGATTCCAGCCACCGCCCAGCTCATAGCCGGTCTTGCGGCTGAAGATGCGATAGTCGGGCTCGCTGTCCTTGGTCTTGCGGCCGTTGAGGATGATGGCGATCGGAGCCTGGACGGTCAGGGTGGCGAGCATGCCCTCCATGCTGCCGTCGTTCTTCACGGTGAGGTTGGCGATCGTGGCCATGACGAAATCTCCTTGAGGTTGCTCGGGGACCATCCCCGATGGCGCCCACAGGAGAGACCGGCCGCCGACGTCACCGGAGCGTCAGCGAAGGGGAACCCCCTCGCGGGGTTGACGGCCCAAGGCGGCCGAGGCTCGTATCAGGCGACAGAAGAGGGGTTGGTGCCCAGCAGCCGAGGAATATCCGCTTTGGCTATGGCTGGTCTCGCCCGAAGTACGGCTGCGATGGCCCGCGCCGGCCTTCCGTTCCCGCACCATCGTTGATTGACATGTCCACGCCCGCCCGAAGGTCATCTCATGAGCCCGCCGCGCACAAGGCACGGCAGTGAAAAGCGTAGCCGTCTCGATCTTCTCTCGCAGCCATTGGCAACGGTGACCGGTGTCTCATTGCGCCGGACTTCAGCACCCTCCGCGCCATCGCGCAGGCACCGGACGATATCCGCGAAGGAGCGATCAGCCCGGCCGCCGGAACGCCTCGCGGGCGCGCTGCACCCTGGCGCGGATGACGCAGCCCTCGGCGTGATCGTTGATGAGACCCATCGCCTGCATGAAGGCATGGACCGTGGTGGGGCCGACGAAAGCCCAGCCGCGCTTCTTGAGATCCTTGGACATTGCCACCGACACCGACGAGGTCGAGGCGAGATAAGGGATATCGTCACCCTTGGGATCGAAGCTCCAGACGTAGGCGGCGAGCGATCCCGCCTCGCGCACCAACGCCTGCGCGCGAGCGGCATTGTTGATCACCGCCTCGATCTTGCCGCGATGGCGCACAATGCCTTCGTCCTGCAGCAACCGCTCTACTTCGGCCTCGGTGAACCGGGCGACCCTGTTGAAATCGAACCCGGCGAAAGCGGCACGGAAATTCTCGCGCTTGGTGAGAATGGTCCGCCAGGAAAGACCGGACTGGAAACCTTCGAGGGAAAGCTTTTCGAACAAGCGCCGATCATCGTCGACCGGGAATCCCCATTCGCTGTCATGATAGGCGATGTAATCGGCCGAAGCCGCGCACCACAGGCAGCGCGGCTGTCTATCCGCCGGTGTGAGCAAGGCGCTCATGTCGTATGCTGCAGAGGCGCATCCAGCCGAAGGGCAAGGGTCTTGCGCATTCGCCTGACCCTGGCGATCACCTGTGCCACCCGCGCTGGCGTCAAGCTGAACTGGCGACCGAGCGCCGCATAACTGGCACCGCCGCTGTGAAGTCTCTCAAGCTCGGCGTTGCGAGCGGCCTTGCCTATCATCGATAAGGTTCCTTGGCCGAATCCGGCAAGGATCGCCGGTCGGCATTCAGGAATAATGCGTCGACAATCACAAATGCAAGGCATGTGTTCTTGTTTCGTTTCCGCCCGCCAATCATCCCGACCGCTTGCGAAAATCCCAGATCCGGATGCCCAACTTGCGGGCCTTGTCAGCAAGGTTGTCCTGGATACCGGTGCCGGGGAAGATGATCACACCCTTGGGGCAAGCTTCGAGCATCGCATCGTTGCGCTTGAAGGGGGCGGCCTTCTTGTGCCGGTTCCAGTCGGGACGATAGGGATCCTGGGGAACCTTGCGGTCGCGTGCCCAGCAGGCGGCGATGCGTTCCGCGCCGGTCGGCGTCGCACCGTGCATCAGGATCATGGTCGGTAGCTGGGCATGGACCTTGTCGAGTACCGCATAGATGCGCTGATGGCCGTTGAAATCGGCGCCTCCGGTGAAGGCGATACGCACGCCATCGGGATCGAGCAGCCGCTGCTTTTGATAGTCGCGCCGATCGATGTGCTTGCGGCTGTCGAGCACCGCCGAGGTCAGTGTCTTGTGATTGACCATCGGGCCGGAACGGGGGAGCCAGGGCTTGCGCAGATGGATGCGGAACTGGTCGGCGGCGGCGTCGCGGAAAAATTCCATCGTGTCTCGCCGTTCGATCATGGTGATGCCCTCGGCAATCTTGCGTTCGAGTTCGACCGACTTGACCTCGCTGCCATCCTGTTCTCGCTGGAAGCGTTTCTGCGCCTGCTCGTTGTCGTCGAGTTCGCGCTCGATCCGCTCCCCGGCGCGATGGAAGACATTGACGATGCCCCAGGCGAGATCCTCGAGGTCGGGTTCGATCCGCGTGTCGATCAGGCAGGAGACCAGCGCGTCGAACATCTCGGCGACCGCGCCGCCCGCGATGCGATCGTCCGGCAGCGGGCGATGGTCGGGTTCATCCTCATAAGGCCGATGACCGTAAAGCTGCATTTCCTGAAGGAGGTAGGCGGTGGAGCCGGGTTGCGGGTCATTGTGTTGGGGTTCGTCGTGGATCGCCATGATGGAGTGTCCTGCCTGTCAGCCGCGCCTCTCGCGGCCTTCGTGGCGACGATGTGCGGCATGCGGAACGGGACTGCACCGCGTCCCATCGGGCGCGGCCGGAACGCATGTGGAGGATGGCGGGCGGGTGGCTATTTTGTCTCGCGATGCAAAGGGGCTGCCCAGCATTGCGCAAAAAAGCGGGAACCGGTTTTTTGCAATGGCAATGCGCCAAAAGACTCGCCCCGGCGGAAAATAGCCACCCGCTCGCCATTGCCGTCCCGGACCGTTTGCCGCAGTCGCCCTCTCCCGAAGGCCGAGAGCGCGGCGTCCCGACAGGTTGGAGACGATGGCGATGATCCACCGACCCACAAGCTGTGATCCGCCGCCCCTTCAACCACCCGTCAGGAAATGCATGGCATCGTCAGGCCGGAGTTGAGCCCGAACCCCTGCCGCCAGTCGCTCGCGCCCGAAGGCGATGAGGTCGTCGTTGAAATCGCCGAGTCTGGGCTCGAGCGGCACGACGTCGATACCGACCGGGAGCGCCCGCTCGATCAATGTCTTCAATGCCCCCGCACCGGCGGGATCGTCATCGCAGGCGACATAGAGCCTGCGCAAACCGGCCGGGAACAGGATGGCGGCGAGATGAACCGCGGAAAGCCCGGAGATTGCTGGCATCACCGGCATAATCTGGCGCAGCGACAACATGGTCTCGATGCCTTCGCCCGCCATCATGATCGCACCAGCGCGCCCGAACCGCACCCCATGCCCGAGCAGCTCGCCCATGGCGCGGCGGGGATAGGCGACCGGCGCCTTGGCGAAGCCGTCGAGCGCGAGCCAGGTACGATGGACCCCGGTGATGCTGCCATGAAGATCGGTGACCGCGGCAATCATCGCCGGCCACGCGGGGCGAACATTGGGCAAGTCCTCGCCCGATGCCCGATACCAGCAACGGGGATGGCATTGCAGCGCCTCGCAGCCGGTGAGGTTCGTGATATGCCGGGACGCGAGATAAGTCCGGACCAGGCTGCTGCCGACAGGTTTTGCCGCTGCGCAAAGGCGCCGCGCAGCCTCCGGCGTTCCGGTCGGAGCCTTGTTACGTCGTAACGGTGCCCCCGTCGCCGGCATGGGCATCGGCAGGCTCAGGAAATGCCGGGCCTCATCGAGCGTCTCGCGCATGGTCCGACACTGCCTGGTAGCGGCGATCACGTCGAGCAGGTCGCCATGATCGCCCGACTGCGCATCGGTCCACTTGCCCGCCGCTCCGCGCCCGTCGGGGGACGCGGAGAGACGGACATAGAGGCTGCGCCCCGGCGTGTTGCGCACGTCGCCGACCAGCCAGTAGCGGCCTTCGCGATGGCCCTTGGAGAGATAGTGCCGACATACCGCTTCCGCATTGTCGGCCAGGGCGGCCGCGATCTGGATGGCGGGACTGCTTGTTAGACTGGGGGGCATCATGGGGCTCCTCAGGCGGCCTGACGCGCCGAGATCCGTTCGATCGGGAAACGATCGAGCAGACGCTCCAGCACGCCAACGCCGACAGCCCCTGTCGGCACGTAGAGGCGAAGCTTCCACGAGACGATCTCGGAGATCAAGCCAAAGGATTTCAGCCGCTCGACGCCGAGATCGTTGAAGCCAGTCAGTTCGATCCGCCAGTCGTTCATGGCGCGAACCCGCTGGAGCTTCTGATTGCCCCCCAGAAGCAGCGCGGCTTCGCCCGACATCAGCATAGCCAGCGATTCCTCGCCCGAGAGCTTCACCGGACCATCGTTATTGGCGACGCACGCGGCCCAGGCCGGCGAGACGCGACGGCCGATAACCCGCTCGCCGTCATCGCTCTGGAGCCGGTAGACGCGGGTCGATTCGTTCGGAAGCAGCTTCCAGATTGGCAGCAGCAGCCCCGAGACCATATGCAGGGTCGAAGTCTCATGTTCGGGCAGTCCAGCCAGCTCAGCCTGCCACGCCGCACTGAACGTCTCCCGATCGACCTCCTCCCAGTGGCTTGAACCCAGTGTCTCGGCCGGGATCACAGCGTCGGTGAGCGGCCATACCAGGCGTACCCGCGGATGGACCGCACCGTCATCATCGGTCACGCTGCGCGCCCGGCGCTGGATGCCCGCCTTGCCGGTCCTGGCATTGACCAGCAGCTTCGCCCCACGATCGTCGGCTTGCGCAAGGGCATCGTCGAGCGACAGCGGCATGAGCCGATCCTTGCGCTCGATCGTCAGCAGCGCGGTCTGCGCGCCCGTGCCCGGATGGGTGTAGATCGGCGCACGCCCGACGATGCGGAAGCTCTCTGCCTGCAGAGTTTCCAGCCCGACCTCGTAGCTCCCTGATGCCTGCGCCTGTTCGATCCGGGCCGTCAGCAAGCCTTCGAACGCCTCGAACAGCAGGTTCTGCATCGCGACAGCCAACGCCAGCATCCGGTTGAGGAAGGTGTTGATGCCGGGCAGCTCGTCCTTGAGCCCGCCCTCGCTGTCGAGCAGCGACAGGCCCGTCGCCCCTTCGAAGCGGGCGAGCGAACAGCCCTCGACCTTGCCGCGTGCGAGCAGGACATAGAGCTGGCGCAACGCATCGCGCGCATACCAGCTTTCCAGATTGTCAGTTGCGCTGAACATATTCTGCCCGCCAGTCTGGCGCTGACCGCGCGTGATCGCGCCGAGCGAATCCAGACGCCGGGCGATGGTCGAGATAAAGCGCTTCTGCGCTTTCACATCGGTCGAGACCGGCCTGAATAGCGGCGGCTGCTTCTGGTTGGTGCGATTGGTGCGCCCGAAGCCCTGGATCGCCGCATCGGCTTTCCAGCCCGCTTCGAGCAGATAATGGATGCGGCGGCGCTGGTTCACCGCGCCGAGATCGGCATGATAGGAACGGCCCGTGCCACCTGCTTCCGAGAAGACGAGGATGCGCTTCTGATCGCTCTGGAAGGCATCGGTCTCGTGCAGCGCCGCCGAGGCCGGACGGTTTTCGACCGCGAAGCGCACGGTGCCATCATCATTCCGTTTCGGCACCACGCGGCGCGACCGGCCCGTGACCTCCGCCACCATCTCCGTCCCGAAATGCTGCACGATCTGGTCGAGCGCCCCCGGAACCGGCGGCAAGGCTGCGAGCCGCTCGATCAGGTCGTCGCGGCGACGGACCGCCTCACGATTGACCACCGGATTGCCTTCCTCGTCGGTCACCGGCCGGGAAGAGAGATTACCATCGCCGTCGGTGAACGGCTCGTAGATCTGCACGGGGAAACTGTGCTGGAGGTAGGAGAGAACGCCATCCCTCGGCGTGATGTCCACCGAGACGTCGTTCCATTCGTCGGCGGGGATTTCCGCAAGGCGGCGCTCCTGCATCGCTTCGCCGGTCGAGACGATCTGCACCACGGCCGCATGACCGGTGACGAGATCGCGCTCGATGCTGGCAATGACGGCAGGCGTCTGCATGCTGGTGATGAGATGGTTGAAGAAACGCTGGAGCATCCCCTGATAGGCGGATTTGGCGGCGGCCTTGGCCTGACGGTTCAGCGTGCCGTGGGCGGAACTGGTGACACCGGCGGCTTCGAGCGCGGCGTCGAGATTGTTATGGATCACCTCGAACGCCGAGGCATAGCTGTCATAAATGCGGACCTGCTCGGAGCTGAGCTTATGCTCCAGCATCTCATATTCCACGCCGTCGAAGGACAACGAGCGGGCAGTATAGAGTCCGAGCGCCTTCAAATCCCGCGCCAGGACCTCCATCGCGGCGACCCCGCCATTCTCGATCGCGGTGACGAACTCGCCGCGCATCGCGAAGGGGAAGTCATCACCGCCCCAGAGGCCGAGGCGCTGCGCGTAGGCGAGGTTCTGCACGGTGGTAGCCCCGGTCGCCGAGACATAGACGATCCGCGCATTGGGCAGTGCGTGCTGAAGCCGCAGACCTGCACGCCCCTGCTGCGACGGGGCGACGTCGCCGCGTGCGCCCTTGCCGCCGGCGGCATTGGCCATCGCATGGGCTTCATCGAATATGATCGCCCCGTCGAAATCGGCACCGAGCCATTCGACGATCTGGTCGACCCGTGACTTCTTGCCGCCCCGTTCCTGCGAGCGCAGTGTTGCATAGGTGGTGAACAGCACGCCTTCGTCGAGGCGAATGGCGCTACCCTGCTTGAACCGCGAGAGCGGTGTGACCAGCAGCCGTTCCTGCCCGAGCGCGGACCAGTCGCGCTGCGCGTCCTCGAGCAGTCGATCCGAGACCGACAGCCAAAGCGCCTTGCGCCGGCCCTTGAGCCAATTGTCGAGGATGATCGCGGCCACCTGCCGACCCTTGCCCGCGCCGGTGCCGTCACCGAGGAACCAGCCGCGCCGGAACTTCACGACGCCGTCAGCATCATCTGGCGCAGCGGTTACGATATCACAGGTCGCATCGACCCTCCACGCGCCCGAGAGATACCCCGCATGGGCCTCACCAGCGTAGATGACGGATTCAAGCTGGGCGTCAGACAAGATGCCGAGCAGGGCGAGCTGCGGCGGGAGATGCGGCCGGTAAGCGGGCTTGGGCGGCGCGACCGAAGCCATCGCCGCGGACTGCACCAGCGGCGTCGGATGCGCGCCCGCGCCCGGGATCGTGACCGACTGGAGCGTATAGGGCTCGTAAATGCTGTTGCCCAGGCGTTCGGCGGGCGGCATCCAGTCCACTGTCTCGTAGACCAGTTCGGCCGCTTCGACCTGGCTTTCGGACGGATCGCGCTGCGGCGTTACAACCCGGATCTTGGCAGCAGCTGAAGGTGTCACCGCCGAGATCGGGAGCGCGGCTGCCGGGGGCGGCGTGACCGGCGAGCGCGGCGGCACCTGATCCAGCACCCAGCCCAGCAGTGTGGCGGTGTCGGGCGCGATCCCCGCGCTCGCGGGCAGCGCGACGGGGGCGTCAGCCGGAACCTTGTCGATTACGGTCAGGCGCGTGTCGATGGTCGTGCCGTGCTTTGCATAGACTTTGCCGTCGATCGCGGCGGTGAACACGATGCGCCCGGTCTCCTGCAACCGCGCGAACGCATCACGCCAGGCAGGCGCGTCGGGCGAACAGCTCGCGCCGGTGATCGCGACCAGACGTCCGCCGGGTTCGAGCCGCGCCAGCGCGGAAGCGATATGGCGCAAGGCCGCATCCTTCATCGTTCGGTCGACATGGGCGACGGCCGAGAAAGGCGGGTTCATCAGCACCACCGTCGGGCGAATCGCGGTCGGCAGCCGGTCATCGATCGAAGCGGCGTCGTGCCGCGAGACGGCGATCTCCGGAAACAGATGGCCGAGCAGTTCGGCACGGGTCTCAGCAAGTTCGTTGAGCGTCAGGCCTGCCCGCGCCAGCAGCGCATGAGCGGCGAGCATGCCGGTGCCGGCGGACGGTTCCAGCACATGATCGGCAGGGTTGAGCGAGGCCGCAATCGCGGCGACATAGGCGAGACCCGGCGGGGTCGAATATTGCTGGAGCGCCTGAGACGTCTCCGAACGGCGGGTATGCGTCGGCAGCAGGGCAGCCACCCGTTCGATCAGCGCCAACGCGATTGCGGGCGCACGGCCGACAATCGTCTGGCCATAGCGGTGCAGGAACAGGATCTCGGCCGCCTCACAGGCTTCATAGGCGGTCTTCCAATCCCAGCAGCCCTCGGCGTCGGTGCCTCCGAAAGCCACGGTCATTGCGGTGCGCAGCGCGCCGGCGTCAAGCGGGCGGCCGGCCTCGAGCGTCGGCAGCAAGCGGGATGCGGCCATGCGGATAGCCGCAGCGCATGCCGCGAAGCTGGACGCGGCCGGGAAGGGCGCAGCGCGCAGCGCTGCGTCGGACAGGATATCGGTCATGGGGGAAGGTCTCCGGGAGCGCGCGAAAGGGCGATGCCCGCCGGACGCTCTCTCTATTCCCGGCCGGGCTCCCCATCCCGCCTTTCCTCTGCCTCTCCACCTCAAAGGGTCTGGACTATTTCGGGCACCGGGAACGCGGTTAGCCTGCCTCACCGTCAGCACCGGACCTTGATGCAAACTTTTCTCAAGGGGTGGTATGTGGCAGAGAGAGTATCCATCTGGATCGAGGGAAATCCCTGCCGTCCAGCGCGTTCATTGACTACTAACGTCCATGAGCTACAATGAGGCTTGGAGCATAAAATGCAGCAGAATAGCCGTTACAGCTTTTCGGATCGTCAGCGCGCGAAGGAAGCCTCGCGCGCGAAGGACGAGTCTGACCTGCGTGACGGCCATGTGTCACGCGAAGAACTGCGGGTTGCCAATGGTGCGTTTTCATCGCTCAATCTTGCAGCCGCTTCCATTCGCAGACGGCAAGTGATTGGCGGGTGATCGCAAGGAGCCGCTGGCTCGCACGACCGTTATCAAGCTCGCCGCAGTCCTGGGACTCGAAGACAATGCCTTCATCATCGGCGGGCAGGCTCTCAATCTCTGGGCCGAGCGTTATGCGCCCCAGCGCGAGGAACTGATTGCCTTCGGCCCTTTTACCTCCAAAGATCTGGACTATTTCGGGCACCGAGAGGCAGCGAAGAAGCTGGCGAGTGCGCTAAAGGGGAAAGTTCACTATCCGGGTCCGGACGACCACACTCCCAATTCCGCCGTCGTAACAGCGACCATCGACGGTATCGATCTTGAGATCGACTTTCTTAGCAACGTGATGGGCGTACGGGCGAATGCGCTGGAACGCAACGCGGTCGAACTGATTGTTCCCGTAAATGGCGACGGTGTCGACGAACTCGCGCTGCCCGTCATGCATCCGCTGCATTGCCTGCAAAGCCGCGTCGCCAATGTCGTGAACCTGGGACGGCAGGATGACGTCGCCCTACGGCAGCTTGCCGCCGCGCCGATCGTCCTTGAGGCCTATGTCGATGAAATGCTGGCAGCGGGCGAGGTCAAGGAAGCCAAGGCTGTGTTTCAACATTTGTTCCAGTTCCTGCGAAGCGACATAGCAGGTCGGCAGTGCCCGGATCTGCCTATGCGCAATCCGGCCGAAGTGCTCGCGACGTTTCAGCGAGATCGGCGAATCGACTGGCGGTTCCGCTGGTTCAACCTGCGATCGATGCGGCGGAAACTACGCAGGCGGAAACGCGGCCAGACTGAACAATAGCGCTGTTTGTAGGCGGATGAGTCGAACGGGAGGGTGACCGTTTGGAAAGCCCTATTTCGGCGCATGAAAATGGCCCGTCTTGGCAAGGAAAGTCGGGTAAACCGTACCGACAATTCAAACTTACATCGCTTGATGCCGGGCGGCATCGATCACAAACCCATGAGCTCCAGCCGAGTATTCGCCTTCGGGCACAAGAAATCGGCATTTCGCCACCTGGTCCCGACTTCCGCCGATCGTCGCAACCGTCTCGACGAAGCCAGGACAGAGATCAGATCGCACCGCCGAGATCACCACCCAATCATTGGCATGTTCGCACTCGAACCGCTGCCGGTCGCGGACGAAGGACTCCTCGGCGCTGAGCGTGCGGTCATGGACCGCCTCCCACGCGTCAGGCTCCCAGTCGCGCAACGTCCGATCTGCCTGCGCCTTTTCGCGATCGGTGAAGAGGTCGGGATAACCGGCCGCAACCCGCGCCCAGTCGCCATCTTCTTCATACCAACCACCCTTGATGCGCAGCGCAGGATTGAGTGCGGCGTTCCGCCCACGATCAAGCTTGAAACCTCCATGCGACGCGGTCGAATGGAACACGATGCCTGTCCCATAGATGGTGGCACTCTGTGACATACCCCACGGGGTCGAGACGCGCAGCCGCGCTTCCTTGCGCCCCAGAGACGCTCGCTGATTGAGGTGAACGGCGATTGCCTCCACATGGGCGCGGAATCCGGCTTCGTCGGCAACCGTGCCTTCGCTGCCAAAGATATCGGCACAGGTCCATTGCGCGATCGGGCGACGCAAGCGCCAACCCGACGCAAGTCGCAGGCCTGAGGCGCACGGGACGGCCATATAGCCGATATCACCCACCGCGCCGCTAGATGCCCCTCGACGCTCCTGCCAAATTCGGGAACGACAGTGCTCATGCCGCCCTCCTCTCATCACACGCGCGGCGGGGCGCGTAATCGGGACCATAGCTGCGAGATAGCGCGAAAGTGGGATCGGCGGCCTCATCGACCAGATATTCGGTGACCTCCTCCACAAAGTCGGCATCGATGACCGCTGGATGGGCAGGGTTCAGCCGGACGGCATGCCGATCTCCAAACAGCACCGCGTCGGCGGCTTCCATCGCGGCGCGATGCCCCGCCGCATCGACCGCCACCTTGATCCGGATGACGGTGTAGACATGGACGAAGTGCGGTTTGGCGCCCTGCGCCGCCCCCAGACGGATGCTGGTCTGCGTCACATCGGACATCATGCCGCCCTCCCGAACTGGGCAGGGGACACTACCCTATCGGCGGCAGTCACGACCTCCATGACCGAACCATGATAGCGATGCGCCGCCGACCAGGTCTCAGCCGCCGTCATATCGGACGCGAGATGGTGCAATTCTTCACGCCCCTCGCGGCGGGAAAGGATACGCACCATGCCGGCTTTGGGCTGGTCGGCGATCTCGAAGCGGAGCCGGCTATCGACCGTGTAGATCCGGCGGACCACCATGAGGATGGTCCCCTGACTGCCGTAATTGCCGAGATGGAGCGCGAAGGTCGCCGGTGAGGGATAGTCCCCCGCGCGGCCGGCCATCTTTTCGACCAGGCGGCCCATGCCGTTCTCGTCGTTCCATGCGCGGAGTTTGCGGGTGAAGCGCGAGGGCGGACGCGGCTCGCCGTTCGAGAAGCGGATCAGGCTGCCGAGCGGCGCGCTGTCGTAGATATGGAGTGCAGACATTTTGATGCTCCTTGAAACGCAAAAGCCCGGCGTGAACGGCCGGGCTTTCGAAGGCGGGAAGGGACAAAGGGTCAGACAGATGCGGCGCGGGCGATCCGTATCGCCGCCATGGCGGCGCTGAACTCGAGGCTGCGAAGCTGCTCATCGAGATCCAGGGTCGGGATCAGGCCAAGGCATGCCTGCCGGATCTGCTCATCATCGACCATCACGGTGGCAACGTCTGTTTCGGCATAGGCCTGCTGAATATCCGCCACCATCGAACGGACTTCTGCCTCGTCGAGCATAAGCACGGGATGCTTGCCGTGACCCGACGCACAACCAAGGCCGCCATAGTCGGCCCTGTCGAGCAGTCGGCCTTCCATTTCGCTGGTCGAACTCGACAGGATAGCGTCTGCCGTCACCACGGTGACGCCGCCACCAAAGCCATCGGGCCGCATCTTCGTGCAGGTCCAGGCTGCGGCAATGACGAGATGATCGAGATTGGCGCAGCGTCGCACGATCTGCTGGAATATGATGGCGCAAGACCGGCTGACTTTCGCCATAGGGCAAATCGAGGCTGGCCACTTTGGCGTCGGGCAGAGTGACCTGTTCATCCCCTTTATAGGCGGTGATGTCCTCGATCTGTCCGCTGTCACCTTCGCCGTCGAAGATGACGATGACGCGCGTGATGTGAGCCGAAGCGAGGCCGGCGAAGAGCTTCGCCTTGTTCTCGGGAACGAGAGCCGCGGCGCTCGCTTCCCACAGGGCGTATCTCGACATGAGCGCGTCCATGTCGATGGGGGGCTGTATTGAATCCGTCATGGCGGATCTCCTGAAAGGCGAAAGCCCGGCAGGAGGACCGGGCTTTCTGAAGGTACGGGAACGATGCGGTGGTGCGTCGCGTCATCTGCACAGACCGCCGCGGGCAATGTCAGCGATCCATTCAGCGGCCTCATCGAAATCGGCGTCATCATCTCCAGCGAGCCGGGCGAGTGCGACGGCACCTTCTCGGCCGAGCCGACCAAGGCGATGGAGAGCGGCAAGCAGAACAGGCGCAAGGCTGTCGGCGGTGGCGGTTTCAAGATGGGAAAGGTTCATCGATCGATCCTTCGGGAACGATTTGGGGAAAAGGTGGCGGGGCGGCCAAAACCACCCCGCCGGACGATCACGCGGCTGCGGGCAGCGGCTCGCCATCGTCATTGCTGGCCGCATCGACAGCCACGACCGGTTCCTCATCATCGAGGAATGCGGGCAAGGCTACGGTTTCATCGAGTGCCAGCCCATCGACCAACGCCGGCGTGCGCATCGGCTCGGGCAGCCAGTTGCTGTCTTCCAGCAGTCGCTCGGCTTCGCGGGCCATGTCACCCTTCTTGAGATGGTCGATCATCTCCGCGAATTTCCCGCCCCTGGCCTCGGCCACATCGGTCAGGATGCGCGGCTTGGTGACGCTGGTGAAGTAACCCGCGACAGTCGGTCGCCAGCCCGCGCCGATCACATCGAGCCCGACCGCGCGTGCCAGCACATGGCTGTGTTCCACCCGGCGTTCAACGATGGCCCTGGAGATGCGGCCATTGTCGTACTTGGGGACCACCTCCGCTTGCGCGTTGAGCACCCGCGAGGCGCAATGCGCGAAAAGCGAGGCCTGCTCATTGCCGTCCAGCACCAGCAGGGCGTCCCACACATCCTTGTCGGAATCGGGCAGTCGGTCGGCCCAGCGCTTGTACCGCTCGGCGATCGCGCGAGCCGGTGCGCTGTCGCGCAGGCCCGTCACCGAATGATGGAACGACACCTCACCCAGCGAGACCTGGAGACAGGATTCGCGGGCCGAGGAATAGAAGCAGTCGAGCACGAAAGCGTGCAGGACCGCCGCGAAAGCGGTCGAGGGCGACTGGGCAAATGCGTCCTGCAGCGCCAGCGTGCGCCAGGCGGTGAGTTCGGCGACGAGCCGGTCGGGCAGCGGCTTGACCACCTCGCCGTCTTCGTCGTCTTCGTCTCCCGAAGCCGCACCGATCGGCACGACATTGGACGACACCGGGCCAGTCCGATCCTCATCCTCGTCGTCAGGCGCACTGGCAAGCTGGCCTTCGACCAGGGTTTCGTCGTTACCGGTTTCGGCGACCGGCTCATCCTCGGGACGGACATAGCCGCGCTCGATGCACAGCAAGCCATCGGGTTCGATCGACACGAAGACCCCCGCCAACGCCATGTCCTGCGGATCGAAGCTGACCGGCCGTTCCCCCAGCGCACCGATCGCCGCGTCGAGTGCCTCCATCCGGGCCTGGATTTCATCCGGCACCTCGGGGGCATCGGCCCACTCGGCTTCCAGATCCTCGATTTCGGTCTGGAGCGCGGCGAGCTTCTCCTCCTCCTCACCCGTCATCGGCGTCTCGACGCCTTCGATTTCGCGCAACCGGTTGGTCACGCCCCAGGGCATGTCGACGGCGGTCGCGATCCATTTCCAGCCCTCGCCGGCGATCCGTTCGCCCTCGGTCTGGAGCTTCTCACCGACCAGGCGGTCGAGCAGCACGGGATCGGTCAGCCAGCCGCCATCATCGGGCTCGAACAGATCGCGCATCACGCCGCCGCCCGCCGCGACATAGGCCTCGATGCCGATGAAGCGCACCCGCTTGTCAGCCGCGCGCACCGTATTCTCGGTGAGCTTGCTACGGATATAGGCGCCCGACTTGTTATAGCTGTGCGCCAGCATCTCCCAGACTTGGCACTGGCGCGCATGATCGTCGGACACCGCAAAGGCCATGAGCTGTTCGAGCGTCATGCCGTCATCCGCATAGATCTCGTGCAGTTTGGGCGAGACCTTGGCGAGACGCAGGCGCTGATTGACGACCGCAGGGGTCACCAGGAAATGCGCGGCGATCGCCTCGATGCCTTCGCCCTTGTCGACCATCGCCTGCATGGCACGGAACTGGTCGAGCGGATGGAGCTGTTCGCGGAACGTGTTTTCCGCATAACTGTCCTCTTCGGCCGTGATCGCATCATTGGCTGGCTTGACGACGCAGGGGATGGGCGCGTCCTTCGCGAGACGCTTCTGCTTGACCAGCAGTTCGAGCGCGCGGAACCGCCGGCCGCCGGCCGGCACCTCGAACTGGCCGGTCTCCTGGCCCTCCGCATCGAGAACAGGCCGCACGTTGAGGCTCTGAAGCAAGGTGCGACGCACGATGTCGTCCGCGAGCTCACCGATCGACACGCCGACCTTGACCCGGCGGACGTTGGACTGGGACAGGACCAGACGGTCGAACGGAATATCCCGCGAACCGCTGAGGGTGATCTTTTGAGGCGCTTTGGCCATGGGCGTTTCTCCATGACGGGCCGCCGGAAGACTCTCTCCCGGCTCCCAGCCCGTCACGAAACCCCAGGCTTTCCTCTTCCTCTCGCAGACCTGCCGCAGGCAGGCCTGCATTGTCCAAGCGCATCCAGTCATACGCCGCCGCTTGCGCTTGCGGGAACGAACTTCGAATGGCTGGAAGGAACGTCCGTGCCCGATCCGGATCAGCTCAGGCGCCCGCCCTGAACTCATCGCGGAAATGAGCCTTCCCCATCGTCGCCTTCTCTCCTCAAAATCAGGATCGAGGGCGTCCAGAAATCTAGGGGCTATTCATCCGGAGCGGCCGGTCGAGCCGACCATTGGCTGCATCGTTGCGAAGGGTCGCAAAGGCCTCGGAATAGCCTTCGATAAGCCGCATGCGCCGGGCATAGGCGATCCGATGTCCGGGTGTGTCGGGCTCTACGCGCAGTTTTGCAACGCCCCGGATTTCTGGTGCCCGGTGATGGCCTGGGAAAGGCACGAGAATATCGCCCTCTGCCCTGTCCAGAAAATAGGTGCGTTCGCCTGCCAGCTCGGCTGATGCCTCATAAGCGAGGCGCGTAAGGCCGGCGATCCTGTCCGTCTCGCGCACGGCATAGTGGAAGCTGGGATCGACCGGCATCAGCGGTTCTGCATCAAGAGCGTCTCCATCAAAGATCCAGGGCTCGAACCAAAGCGCGCCCATTTTGGCGAGCAGAGCCACGCGCTCCCAGAACGGAGCCCATGCCTCGTCCTGGTCGGCTGCGTTGATACGATGCACTGTTGTCCATTCGCCTTGCGCTGCCCGCTGATTTCCAAGCTCCATCGCCCAAACCGTATTGGCGCCTGATTCAAAAAGCTTGCGGGCGGGATGATGGTCCGGCGGATTTTCGCGCAGCGACGTGATGGGAACTCCGTAGGTCGCATCGGTTTCGATCAGGCCATAAAGGTCGACGAGCATGCGCAGCAGCAAGGCGTCCCCCGTCTCGCGAACCCGACGGAGCACGGGCGTTTCCTGCTTCAGGCCTGTGACAAGTTGGACAGGCAGGAATATCGGATCGGCGTCCCGGTCGAGGGGGGGAAACCGATATTGCGGTCGCATGCGGGTCGAATTTTCCGTCCGCGTGATGATCCCATGCTGCACGAGTTCCTCGATCGCGCGCATGGCTCTGGGCTTACCCATCCCGACATGTTCTTCACAGGCCTTGGCTGACCATTTTGTGAGCTGATGATCGCTTCCCGTACCGGCGAGCAGAACCAGATATGCTGTCACGAAATTGAGCCGATTGGCAGTTTCCAGCGTCCATAGCTGAGGCCATAATGCCCGGTCGACCGCAAAGAATAGCCCGCCCTTGCCCTTGCCGCGCAGTTGCCCGCCTGTCTGATTTTCAGCATCGACCATCACGAAATTCCCCGCCGGGCACATTTTCCCAGCCAAGCACAGCCTCCCTTACAGCGAGATTTTGTCCCTATCAAGGGATTCAATGCTATCAAGGTAATCAAGAATAATCAGACATTATCAAGGGAATTAAGATTATATGGAAATGCGGATTTTGTGGGAAATCACGCTCCAACATGTTGCATTAAAAGCGAAATTTGACCCCGCATCTAAAGCGAAATATGGTGCGGCAGCATGAGCGAAATTTGATACGGATTTTTTGATGGCCCGTCCTGGCGAAAAATTGGCAGTCGCATTGGAGGTTCTGAGCCAGCTCCAGAACGATGGAAAAGTCGCCATCCGTTCAACCGATCTTTCCAGACTGGAGAGGGAGCGCCTCATCGAGGCTGGCTTTTTGCGCGAGGTCATCAGGGGATGGTACATTCCCGCGCGCCCTGATGAACCCGTAGGCGAAAGCACCTCCTGGTTCGCGAATTTTTGGGGGTTTTGCACCGCCTATCTGGCAGAGAGGTTCGAAGATGACTGGATCCTGTCTCCGGACCAGTCGCTGCTGCTGCTATCGGGCAACCGGACGGTTCCGAGGCAATTGCTCGTTCGAGCGCCTGGAGGTCGCAACAAGCCGACCGCTCTCATTCACGGCACATCGCTGATCGACACCAATCTTGCATTGCCACCGCAAAGCGATCGGACGCAAACGGACGAAGGCGTAAGGGTCTACCGGATAGAGGCGGCCCTTATATCGGTCAGTCCTCAATTCTATGCCAGCTACCCCACCGATGCGCGCACGGCACTGGCGACCCAGCGAGATGCCTCTGCCTTGCTGGAAAGGCTTCTGGAGGGGGGACATAGCGTGGTGGCGGGCCGTCTTGCGGGCGGGTTCCGTAATATCGGGCGTGACCGGATTGCCGATGACATCGTGCGCGCCATGAAAAGCGCCGGCTATGACGTGCGAGAATCCGATCCTTTTGCAGATCGCCTCGATACGCCGCTACCCCGAGACCCGTCGCCTGCCGCAAACCGCATCCGCCTGATGTGGCAACAGATGCGGGAGCGGGCGATAGCGGCCTTCCCGGCAGCCCCGCGCCTGAACGACGCGGCAGCCTATCTGGAGCGCGTTGAGGAGAATTACGTCAACGACGCCTATAACTCCCTGTCTATCGAGGGCTACCGTGTAAACGCCGCTCTCATTGAGCGCGTCCGCGATGGCAACTGGAACCCGGATCTCAACCCCGCCGATCGCGAACAGAAGGATGCCATGGCTGCCAGGGGTTATTGGCAGGCATTCCAGGCCGTCAAAGCCAGTGTGCAGCGCGTCCTCGCAGGGGAGGGTGGCGGCAAGGTCGCCGACGAGGAACACCCCATCTGGTATGAGGAATTGTTTGCGCCGGGGGTTCAGGCAGGCATCCTGCGGCCAGGCGAACTGGCAGGCTATCGCAATTCTGCGGTCTTCATTCGCGGCGCCCGACATGTGCCGATGAGCCCTGAGTCCGTTCGTGATGCGGTGCCGGTATTTTTTGAATTGCTTCAGGAGGAGCCTGAACCTGCCGCAAGGGTTGTCCTCGGGCATTTCATTTTCGTCTACATTCATCCGTACATAGACGGGAACGGCCGCATGGGGCGGTTCCTGATGAATGTAATGATGGCGGCGGGCGGCTATCCCTGGACTGTCGTACCTGTTGGTCGGCGCGCTGAGTATATGGCCGCGCTGGAGCAGGCCAGCACCGAGGCGGACATTGGCCCCTTTGCCGAATTCCTTGGGGCGCTGGTGGCTGAGCAGATGCAGATTGGCGCGTAGCATTCAGGACTGTTGATCCCAAGCGAAGAGACGAAAGGGCATGGCCGATGCAGTCGGTGGGGCTTTGTGCGAAAGCCCTCACAGGCGTTCGGCCGTGGCCGCTTGCGGAACAGCGCATCATGCACCGCCCTTTTCGGCAGCGGCGGCCTGGTAGAGGAAGCGTTCGGCCTGAAGCAACGAACCGGCGCGCCGTGCAGCGCTAGCATAGACCGATAGTGCAAAGTGCCCTTCGAACAGCAGATCTCGCTCGATGCCAAGACCGAATGGCAGTCGAATCGACTCCAGTTCCACTAGCGAAAAGCTGCCGATTTCCGGACAGCCAAAACCCAGATCGGCGAGACCGAAGAGCACGCCGTCCTCGTCCATTTCCGTAGTGAGCCAGGTGGCGGCACCCACCGGATTGAAGAAGCGCACGACCGGAACCAGATCGGGTTCACGCTCACCGCGGGAAAATGCCTCACGCCGGGCGGCGTCATTGGCGCGTAGCTGCGCGCGCAATTGCGGGGTCAGGAGGGTCATGCTGGGGCCCTCCCTTCAAGCGCCATGGCGCAATCAGGGTCGGGGTCCGGATCGTCGTCATTGACGGCAAGCGCCGTTTCGGGCCGGCAGGCGAGCAGATAATCGGCGGCTTTCGAAGCAGCGCTGGCGGCACGCAGGATCGCCCGGCTGTCCTCGCGGATGATGGAAAGCCATGAGCTTATGTAGTCGGCATGCCGGACAGTAGGTGCGATCCCCAGTGCGGCACAGCAGTACGCTGCGGAAATTTCGGCAACATATCCTGACAGTCCAGCGAAAAATGGCGGTTGGAAGGTGAAAACCATCGGTGCCTCCAGCACTGCCCAAAAACCCCATGGCTCCCCCGATGCGGGGGTGGGCGGCGAGAACGACCGGAGAGGCCCGCGCAAGCGGCGGGCCGCACCCGGAGGGGCGAAATGAAATGGAGCAGCTCGGCGAAGCCGGGCTTGCGGCGCGCCGTGGCGGGCCTAGCAGGGAGCGCCGACCAGACCCGCATCGAGGGAGGCCCGGAAATCAGCGCCGCCGCGCCAGCGGCGTCCGCTGGTGAGCGGGCGAAGCCCGCGCATCGCCGTGCACGACGAAGCGGCCGAGCCCGCGAGGGATCGGCCGCTCAGCGTTGGTTGCTGCAGGATCATGGCTGCCGGGTGTGCATCCAGTCGGCCGCCGCCTGCGCCTTGCTCGCCGCGGTGAAGATCGCCCTGGGCTCGTCCTTGAGCAGTTGCAGCCAGAAGGCGATGTAGGCCGCGTGATCGGGTCGCGGTTCGTGCGCGATCCCGAGATCGGCGAGCAGGAACGATGCGGTCAGCTCGGCGGTCGCTTCCTCCATGGCGAGCGCGTGCTTGGTCCACTTGGTGCTGAAATCCCGGTCGAGCCGATGGGCTGCGCCACTGGCATGAGCTGCCTCGTGAATATGGGTGGCGTAGAAGCCGTGGGCGTCGTGGAAGGCGCTGAAATCCGGCATGTGGATGCGGTCTTCGGCGATGTGATAATAGGCGCTGGCCGAGCCGTAGACGGTATCGATGCCGAGCGCGGCGATGAAGGCTTCGGCGGCGGCGAGGCGTTCGCTCTCGGGCAGGACTGGCCCCGGTTCGGGCGCATAGCCATCGATCTGATCGGCGTTGAACAGGCTGAACGCCTTGGCGAAAAGCCGTCGGTGGTCGCCATCATCGTCGCTGGCTTCGTCGCCCTTCGCGCGAAACTCCTTCCAGAGGACGCCGAGGCTGGCGTGCTCGCCCTTGCGGACCTGCGCGTCGAGCGCCTGCCACTGGCGATAGGTGCCCCAGACCCCGCTCGCATAGCCGCTGCCATAGGCGGCCGCCCAGAGCGAGACCGTATTTATGCCGCGATAGGGCTTGCCGCTGGCGACGTTGGTCGGGCGGGTGACGTCGGCGCCGGAATGATGCCACGGCATGCGCCAGGTGCCGGTGCCGGCTTCGATGGCGTCGACGATCGCTTGCGTGACGCGAGCGTAGACGTCTGAGCGTGGTGAGGCTGACATGATCTGTTCTCCGTTCTCGCGCCGGGGACCATCCCCGGCGGCGGAGGCCCGTTCGCGCCGGGCACAGGGGGGCTCGCGCACCCGTCAGGGCCGCAGCGAAGCGAAGGACGGCGAAGCCGTTGCGCGGGCGCGCCGACCGGCGCAGGACCCCGCCAACAGCCGGGGTGGTCTACGGCGCGGGAGGATCGATCCCGGCAATCACCGCGGTCAGGCGATCCAGCTCGCGCTGGAGAGCCTGACGCTGGAGATCGGAGATGCGCCGTTCGCGTAGATGCGCCCTGGCATCGGCCGCCGCGCGTTCCCAGGCCGGCCTGTGGCGGGCGGTGATGCAGGCGTTGGGACAGCGGGTCGGCTCGCACAGGGCGGTGAGTGGCTGCGCGGGATCGGGGGTCGTCACGCGCTTGAGGCAGAGCGCGGTCGCGGGATCGAAGAAGCAATCCGCGAGCGGGCCGACATGGAAGCTGCGCGCGACGCTGGCGAGCATGACGCGCAGGCGGGCGCGATCGGCGATCATGGCGGGCAATGGCCCGAGCTTAACGGCGGCATCGTCGAGCGTCCGCGCGATACGCGGTCCCGCCGGCCCGCCAAGCGATGCGCCGCCCTGACGCCGGTCGAAATAGTCCAGCAGGTCATCAGTCTGACCGAGCCGGCGCTGCGCCTCGACCTCGGCGCGAAACCCCGATGCGCTGGTCCCGGCATAGCCTTCGAACGCGGCGACCGAGGCGTGCTTGTACTGGATCATGCCGGCGATGGTGCCGAACGGACGGTTGGCGATGTGCCACGCGATCGTGCGCCGGAACTGCCGCGTCGTGATGCGCCACGGCTTGCCATCGGGACCGGGCGGGATGACCGGCATATCGGGGCTGCCGAAGGCGGTGTTGAGGTGATCGCGGAAGGTGTTGAGCTGACGGACCACCTCGCTCGACAGATGCGTCTTGGAGACGGCGCTCGCGCGCAGCACCGGCCAGAGCGTATCGCTGCCGCTGGCGCGCGCCGGTCCTGCCGACAGGCGTTCGAGCACCGTGATCGCATCGGCGACCGGCTCGATCGTCACCCAGCTCGCCGCCTCGCCCACGGCCGCCCGGCGCTTGTAGATGGTCGATCGGATGCGATGCCGCTCGATCAGGCCGTCCTCACTGCGCGCGATAGAGAGACACCCGCGCCGCATCGCCTGCACCTCGCAGTCGCGCATGCCGGTCAGGTAGGCGCACACGATATAGGCGGCGGCCTGGAGCATCCGTTCCTCGTGTGCGAGAGTCTTCGCGTCGAAGCGCTCGCGCCATGGCCGACCGCTCTCGGGATCGATCGAGATCTGCGTGTCCATGCCGCCGACCTCTACCCCCAGCTCGGCCGCCACTGCGTCGATCAACCTCGCTTCACCGCCGGTCAGCAGGAGATGCGCGCCTGGCTCGGCCTGCACGTCGATCCCGGCATGGAGATGCAGAAGATGGGCGTTGATCGGTGGGGTCACGGCGCCGGTGTTGGGGTCAACGCGCAGCTTGCCGTTATGAGCGGTGCCCCAGATCGGTGCGCCGCGCCCCTCGCGGCGTCGGCGACCGAAATAGGCCTTCAGGCGGGTGCGGCGACGTTGCCGGCGATCAGCGTCCGGGAGGCCGGAGTCGGCAGCGACGAGACGATCCCGGCGCGCTTCGAGCCGATCAAGCTCGCGACGGGCTGCGAGAATGTCGTCAGCGAAGACGGTGACGTAGCGCAACGACCATGCGAGCAGCGCGGCGATGACCTCTTCCGGGAACCGCGGCGTGCGGTTCTCCCGGACATGCCGGTAGCCCGCGACGCGGGCGGGCGCCTGTCCGGCCCAGGGCTCGAATGCAAGGCCTCCGCCAGCGAGGTGGTCACGATAGTGATAGAGATCGGGGACCACTTCGAGGAGGTGGCCGACGATGACGGGTCGCCGGGCCGGATCGGCACGAAGGTGCCGGGCATAGGCATCGACCAATGCCTGATCGATACGGGAAACGTCGAGCCGTCCGAGCCGCTCACGGGCGAAAGCGAAGAACCGGCGGGCACGGTTGAATGCCTGGCGGATGCTCGCCGGCGGCAGCTTCGGGCGGTAGCCGGGAAGATCGACGTTGAGACGGGCGTAGAGATAGGCGCGCATCGCCGCCTGCACATCGGCATGTTCGAGCACGTCGAAATGCACGGTGACGTGGCAGCGTCGGGCGTTCTCGCGGAATACGGCGAGACCGAGATCCCAGCTCGGGTCGCCGACGCGAGACAGCTCCTCGCGGGCGTGGCCCTCCTTGAGCGGCGCGCTCGCCAGCACGGGGCGATCGTCGAAGGCAGGCTCTTGGGCATGGGCGGGTATGGTCATGCGCGTGCCTCCGGTGGCAGATAAAGCCGCTCGCTCTCCATCTGCCGGCGCGCATCGGCGATGACGGCATCGGAGAAGACCGGCATGACCTGGGCGGTGATGCGGGCATGGACGCGGCCGAACTTGGCCGCCCAGTCGGTCGCGGGCAGGCTCAGCCGCTGCTCTTCGACGAAGACGAGGAAAGCCAGGATCGCGGGGAGCTTGCGCGCGGTGATGACGGCGTTAGGGCAATCAAGGCAGCCCCAGAAGGGCTGCGCACAGGGCGAACCGGCCTCGGCGAAGGGACTGTTATGGAAGCCCGCGCAGGCGGCGAGCCAGACATCCTGTTCGCCGTCGAGCAACGGACCCACGGTAGCCAGCGGCATCAGCGGCTCGGCCTGATCGGGCGCTTTGCGCAACGCCTGCTCGGCGGTGGGCGGAAGCACGGTCGGCATCGCGGCGGCGACCGCTGCGCGGAAGGCGTCGGCGACGGCCGTCTCGTGCAGGGGCCGGAGCGACGGCAGATCAGCATAGTGGCGCGCCGCTACTTCGCGCGAGTGGCCGACCGCGAAGCGGGCCATATGCCCCTCGGTCTTGGTGTACCATAGCGCCTTGTGGGTCTTGCGGAGCCGGGAGAGCAGCAGGTGGAGCGGCTTGCCGTCGTCATCGACAATATCGTTCTGCGCCACCCAGGCATCGATCCGTTCCGTCGGGTGGCGGATACCTGCCCGCAGGCCGCCAGCGTTGTGATAAACCCAAATACGATCGTCGTTCAGATGCGTGCGGGCAGTCGCCGTGACCTCGATCAGGCGACGAATAAGACCGCCAGGCGTGCCACCACCGCCGTCGCGGACGCGCATGCTCTTATGCTCGGCGCCGCGAGCGCGGCGCTTGAGATAGCGCAGCTCCACCGTGCCGGCATGGGGGTTGGTGAGACAATCCACGGTCAGCGTCTTCAGGCACTCGGGCTCGAGGCCGGTATCGAGCGTGAGCAACACGAGCAGCGCCGGCAGATCGCGCGCAAGCAGGTGATGGCGGCCATGCAGGTCGTCGATGAGCGTGCTGATCGGCAATGCGCGCCGCATGCGCATGAAATAGAGGCTCTTCAGCGCGGGCTGGTCTGCGACGATAAAGCCCTGCCGCGCGATGATCGCTTCGACATCGGCGCGCGCGCTGGCGATGACCGGGTCGCCCTCATCGGTCCGGTCGTCGGCGCCGAGACGGCGGAACATCGCTTCGACATCGGTCCTCGCGGCGTCGCGCAACGCGCGGGCGACGAAGGGGCTATAAGCATCGCGCGGGGTCGAGCGGCCCGCCGATGTGGCCAGCGTGTAGCGCAGCCGCTCATGCAGGTCGGACGCGATCCGATCGGGCCGGTCTGCCTCGATCGCGCGCAATGTGTTGATGATCTTGCCGACCGTTATGTGCCGGTGGATCGCGCCCATCCCGCGCTGTTCGAGCGCGGAGGCGAACCCATCGATATGGACTGCGCGCAGGTCGCTGACGCCAGCCACGTTCAGCGCGTCATCGCCAAGCCAGGCGAAGAACAGGCGGTAGGCATTTACATACTGCTTGATGACGCTGGCCGCACCGATGGGGCCACCGAGCGCCGCTGACCGACGTAGCGCGCCCGCGAAGGCGATGGCGAGTGGGCGAGGAGCGAGCCCAGTCATATCGATCAGGACCGTTCCGCCATGCCGTGCCTCGATCGTGAACTTGAGGCCGAGCACAGGATCGGGCTGCACGGACTCCGGCGTGATGGGCGCGAAAGCGACAGGCCGGCCCTTGCGGGGATGCCCGCTCATGCGCCCTGCGGTCCCGGCAGCAGCGCGAGCAGCTCCTCGACGGCCGCGTCCACTGTATCGGCGCGCGTCGCGATATGATCGAGGTAGATATAGGTGGTGGTGAGGCTCGCGTGGCCGAGCAGACGTTGCACCTGTTGCAGCGGGTCGCCCAGGATCAGCCGGTAGCTCTCCACCGGCCCCGCCGGCAATGCCGCTTCGCGCAGCCGCTGCTGGATCAGCAAGGCGAGCATATGGACTGCGAAGGTGTGACGAAGCTGGTGGGGACTGATCGACAGCGGGAAACCGTTCTCCTCGCACCGCTTGCAGGCACGGGTGAAGATCACCTCCCACGAGTTGGGGCGAACAGGCTGCCCTACCTCGGTCAGCCATAGCGCCGCCGGCTCGTGGGGCGGTCCATCCTCGTCGCACAGGATCAGGCGGCATCGTTCCTCTGGGGTGCAGACATCGCGCATGCGGTCGAGACCGGCGCGGGTAACAGGGATAGGTCGTTCGAGTTTGGTCGCGCCGTCGCGCACGGCGAACTTGGCCACGCCCGCCGCGCGCTCGACGGCGACATAGGCGGCGATCTGACGAAGCAGCCGACGCGGGATCAGAACGCTGCGTCCTCGGTCGCCCTTGGTGAGCGGCGGCGGAAGAGGCAGCCAAAGCTGTCGGGCCTCGCCGTCCTCGCGGTCGATCGCCGCGAGCTCGGCAGCGAGCAGGCCCGACGCCTCTTCGAGGCGCAGGCCGGTGGTGACGAGAAGATCGGCGAACAGCGCGTTGCGCAGCCCGTTGCGATCGCGAGCGCCGGGGCGCTCGGTGCCGTCAGGGGTGAGCCCGCGCAGGCCGACCTCGCGAAAAATGCGATAGTCGTCCATCGTGACGAACCGAACATCCGATCGCCTGGCAACACGTTCATAGGCGTCGTTGCGCGCCGCGATCATGCCGCGACCGCCGCCCTGCACCGGTTGCCACACGGCGCGGCGGCTGAACGGCGCATCGGCGATCAACCCTTGCTGCTCGCCCCAGCGGTAGAGGCGATCGAGGCTGGCGACGGCGCGGTTCCAGCTTGCCGCTGTGATCCGGTGATCGGCCTCATCGCGGCGTCGCTCACGGTGATAGGCGTCCACATCGCCGCGGGTCGCGGCCCACACGGTCTTGCCGCCGGCATCGAGAAAGCGAAGCCAGACTACGACATCATAGGCATAGGCGCGAAGCGAGTGCCGCGAGCGGACGCCCGACAGCGGCAGGTCGAGAAAGAAGCGATCCAGATCGGGATCATAGAGCGCATCGTCCCGCAGGATCAGCGGCACATGCGCATCGAGGCCCTTGGCCTCGCGGCGCTCGCAAACAGTAATGATCGACACCGGCGCGAAACCCTCCCCCCGGACCCCCCACCCGGAAGCTGACCTTCACACCGGTGCGCCTGATGGCCCAGCAGCAATCAGGCTGGCCTCCGCCAGCTCTTGGGTCAGCGCTACGGCCAGCCTGATTACTGCCTACCGTGGGCGTCCATCGCCGACCTTACTGCAATGTTGCGGACGGCGCAGACTGTCCAGATAACGCGACCAGTTCTTCCCGGCCGTATTCCAGTGAACCGAACACGCCGCTTTGGTCGCGGTTGAGTCGCGAGGGATGGCCGACCCAGTGCGACAGCTCGTGCAGGGCCGTCCGGTGCCAGTTCACGGGATCAAAGAAGTCATCTGGCCGAGGGACTGCGATGTAATCGTGACGCGGCGAATAATAGGCCATCGACCCGCCGATGCGGAAATCGGCACCGGTGGCCTCGATCAGCGCCTCGGCCTGCGGGAGAATCAGCCCTGCGGGGATCGGCGGCGGCGGTTCGCAGATATGGGCCGGGAGCCCGTCGCATTGCTCGACCGAGAAGACAGTAAAGCTCTTGAGGAAAGGGATGCCACCGGACGGCTCGCGGCCCTCAATCTCGGCGCGGCGGCGTTCCTCGCCGGGAATGAAGCGGCGGGTATAGATGATGCCCACCCCGTGCTCGCCGCGCCGGACCGAACCACCGAGCGCGACCGCCTGGCGAAAGGTCAGGAACGCATGGCCGGCAAAGCCGCGTTCGACCACAGCGTTCCAGAGTGTGAGGATATTGAGGCCGCTGTAACGACGATTGCTGACGGCATTATAGGGCATGCCGATCGAGGCTCGGGAAGACCTCCAGGGCTGCACCCAGGGCACGCGCCCGGCTTCGAGTTCCGCGATGATGCGATTGGTGATCTCCTCATAGAGGTTTACCCGTTCGCCCGTCGGGCGGGGGCTGCGTGAATGCGTCATGGTTTGCCTTTCATGACGGATCGGCCGCGAGCCTCTCTCGCCACCCTCAACCCGTCACGGCAAACTTGCTTTCCTCTCGCTCTCTCGGGGCGTTACGGGGCGTGAGCCCCGTTCGAAGGGGGACCGGGGAGACGCGGCACGCGGCTTGCCGGCAGGGGAAGGCCTTCCCCCTTCCGGCCGCTCGCAAGAAATTCTGGAAACTTTCATATATTGGAAGTATCAGGAATTTCATGTCATCCTTGGCGCAGCAGATTTCGGCGGCAGGCCTTGCCGATCACATCCTCAGCGAACGCCAACTCGTGCGGTTGCTGGGCGGCGGCGATGCGCGGCGCTATGGTCTGGTCAACCGGGCGCTCAAGGATGGCTCCTTGCTGAGGATAAAGCGCGGCACCTATCTTCTGGGACCGCGCTATCGCACCGAGGCCGTCCACCCCTTCACGATCGCCCAGAGCCTCCTGCCGGGCAGCTATATCTCGTTCGAAAGCGCTCTGGCCCATCATGGGTGGATTCCCGAAGCCGTCTTTGTCACCGCCAGCGCCTCGCCAGCCCGCAAGACGCTGCACTTCGAGACGCCGGACTTCGGCGCCTTCGATTTTCATCCGCTCGCCATTGCCGACTATCGTTTCCTGACCAGCGTCGACCGGGTGCCAATGGGCAAACTCACGGCCATTGTCGCACAGCCGCTGCGCGCGCTGATGGACCTTGTCGCCTTGCGCAAGGAACCATGGTCCGGGATCGAGTGGCTCACCGATGGCCTGCGAATCGACGAGGAACAGCTTTTCTCGCTTCGCCGGGGGGATTTTTCCAAGCTCAAGGCGGTCTACAAGCACAAGTCGGTGAACACCTTTATCGAAGCACTCGAAAGCTTCGTGCTTACGGCCAGAAAGGCGCCACCGACCCATGATTGACATCATCAAGGAGAAGCTGCGGCGCTACGAGGCAGCCAACGCGCTCGACGAGGAGAATGCCGTCAAGGAAATCATGCAGGAAATCGCGCTCTATGCCCTGTGGCGCGGTGATTTCTTCGACGTCGCGCTGTTCCAGGGCGGCACCTCGCTGCGCATCCTCCACGGCCTTCCGCGCTTTTCCGAAGATCTCGATTTCCTGCTGCGCGCGCCCGATCCGGATTTCGACTGGTCGCCCTATCTCAAGGTGCTGGTCGAGGTATTCGAGCAGTTCGGGCTTAAGCTCGACGCGCTACCCAAGACGAATATGGACACCGCGATCCGCCAGGCCCTGCTCAAGAATGATTCCATCGCGCGCCAGCTCGACCTGTCCTTCGCCGGCACCGGCAAGCCCCGGACGGTCCGCATCAAGCTGGAGATCGACGTCAACCCGCCCGCAGGCACGGGCGAGGATGCGACCTATCTCGATTTTCCAGCCGATCATGAAGTGCGCCACCAGGATCTGCCATCCAATTTCGCACTCAAGATCCACGCCCTGCTGTGCCGCGGTTTCCTCAAAGGCAGGGACTGGTACGATTTCTCCTGGTACGTCGCCAGGGGAACCGCACCCAACCTTGTTCTGCTCCGAACCGCGCTGATCCAGTCAGGACCATGGGCGGGGGACGAGAGCATTGCGGTCGACATGCCCTGGCTTCAACAAGCGCTTGGCGATGCGATCAGGAAGATCGACTGGAAAGCGGCGGCCGAGGATGTGCGGCGCTTCCTGCGCCCCGCCGAAGCCAAATCGCTCGAGCTGTGGAGCGAGCGCTTCTTCCTCGCAAAGTGCGACCGATTGGCGCATCTCGAGGAGAAGGGCCATGCATGATTGCCCACCTCCCAAGCAAGCGCTCGAAGCATGGCTCAAGGCCTATGGTACGGTGCGGGGCGGGAATTATGGCCATCTCCTGCTCGAACAACAGCAGGAAATCGATGGCGACCTCATCGCCGCGCTGCGCCCCTATTTCGAGTCGGCGCATCTCGATGCCCGCGAATATTTCCACCGCAAGATCGGTATCAGCCTTCATCCCGATGGCGCGGCGGCACCTGCCATCGCCTATCCCAACTGCCTTCCTTCAAAGGCGCTAAGAGGTTTGTTCGGGGAAGTGATGGCTGGTCTCGTGACCGAAGCCTATCAGGAAGACTTTGTCGGGAAACATGCCTGGCGCGTGCCGATCTTCCTGTTTCGCGAACATGGTGATGTCGAAAAATACCTCTGGGCGCTACGCTTCGATCCGGAACGTGTGCGAGAAATCTACGGCCGTCACGGCACAGATTTTGTTGGCATTGCCTTGAGTGGTGGCGGTGAAGTCATCCGCGTCATTGCCGGCGAAGCCAAATGGCGAAAGGCGCTGACCGAATCGGCGGTGGCGGTGCTGCTGCACGGCAAGAAGGTGCGTAATCCGGACACGAACGAACTCGAGCATAATGGCAAGGGCATCTGGTTCGAGATGAACCGGGACACCGTCATCCCACATGGCCTGCGGCAATTGCAGTTCCTGCTCGAACAGCGTGATCGGGAAGGTCATGCCGCGACAATCGTATCGATCGACCGTGCCGTCCTGCAACTCGGTCCACAGCCGGCGCGAACGGACCTTGTCGTGATCTGCGGCAACGGCGCCGCCAAAAGAGAGAAGAGTGAGACCGTTGTGGGCTGGGAAGAAATGCCCGCGGACTACAAGGCCGGACGCGATCTCCAGATCGTCGAGGTCATTCTGGAAGACGGCGACAGCCTGATCGATGACCTCTACGCTCTCCTCTGGAGTGATGGCTGATGGCTGCGCTTGACGAGGAGCGCCTGGTCCTGGCGGAACAGATCCGACAGGCTCTCGCGATCGAGAATGCGCTCACCCGGCCTCAGGCGCGCGCCTATGTCCGTTGCCTGCAGAAGACCTGGCAAGTGCCAACGATTGGCTGGGGTGAACGCGATTCGGCAAATCAGCTGGAAGATGCGCGCCGGCTTCTTCACGCTGCCCATATATTCAGCACGATCGAGGGCGGCGAATCCCTCAGGGCGATCGATTGCTACCGCAGGACGGGAGAAATCCTAGAATGGCTCTCGCGGGCCGAGGATGGTGTGCGCGCCATCGTACCGATCGAACTTCTCGCCGCTGCGGCGTACCAACTGGGCGGCTTGCCCGCGATGGCGTCAGGGCTGCTCGATCAGATCGAGAGCGAGCATGAAGGTGTCCGCCTCTATTCCGCCTTCCTGCGTGCGGATTTCGACAGGGTCGTGCAGCGGAGCGCTGGCTTTTGGCGAGACAATCCCGGACTGACGAGCGCGGACGCCGAGAACGCCATATTTGCCGCAATGCGGGGCGAAGACGAAACGCCCGGTTTTCTGTGGACTATGACGATCGAGCTTGTGCGCTCGCTTGGCCTGATCGCCGATAGCGTTCGTCGTGGGGACGATGAGCGGTTGGCGCCAGCGATGGCCAAGCTGCGGGCGATGGACGATCTCGCCCACCGGCTGTTCAGTCATGATGCAGCGCTGGTGATCGGACTGATGCGACAGGTTGCCGACCGATATGTGGCCGCGTCGATTTACATCCCGCTGCGACAGTTGGCTGTCTTGCGTCCGGAGCGCACCGATCGACTGCTACGCTATGCCCGCGATCAGTTCAGCCGCAACCGAGGCATCCTTTGGACGTCTCAGTTGCACGGCGTCGATCGGCTCCTGCGGGAGTCGAGTTTCGCGCTCTGCACCCCCACGGGGTCGGGCAAGACCCTCGTCGCGAATCTGGCCCTGATCAAGGAATTGCTGCTCAGGGCGCCTGGAGACAGGCTCGGCCCCTTGGCGCTCTACATTGTCCCCTCAAGAGCGCTCGCCGGAGAGGTGGAAGCCAAGCTCAGTTCCGAACTGCGTGGCGACGTCATCGTCACCGGGCTCTATGGCGGTGCGGATTGGGGGATTACCGATGCCTGGCTGACCAGCGAGGAACCGGTGGTCCTGATCGCCACGGTCGAGAAGGCTGATGCCCTGCTGCGCTATCTGGGCAAGCTGTTGATCGCGCGGCTTTCCCTTCTGATCATCGATGAGGCGCATCAGATCGTGCCTGAAGCCAGCGAGGCGACGGCCGTCAGCTTTTCCGACCACAGCAATCGTTCGCTCCGTCTCGAGAACCTTGTGTCGCGAATCCTTGCCCAGCGTCCGGAAGTCACCCGGATTGCGCTGACGGCAGTAGCAGGCGGTGCGTCCGGACCGGTGGCGCGATGGATCGAGGGACGTGCCGAAGCGCAGGCGGTCGGTGTCCGCTACCGCAGCACGCGTCAAGTGATCGGCCTGCTCGAGACAGCACCGGGATCGTCGGGGCAGATCCTGCTCGATCTGATGAATGGTAAGCCGCTATATCTGCGCGGACAGGAAAATCCTGTCTATCTTCCGCTGCGATTTGCTCCCATGCCGATCCTGCCGTCGAGGTGGCGCAACAGCCTCAACCATTTCAACAGCCTGAGCGTTCTGTGGACGGCTTTGCATCTGGCCCGGGAAGACCAGCGCATCCTGATTTCGGTCGCGCAGGAACCCGAGCAGACGATGCGCTGGTTCAGCGAGGCACTGGCCCTGGGCGCCTGGGACGCGATCGTCGAATTCGAGAGGCCGGAAGGGTTCCTGGGCGACCGCTTCGATGAAGCCCGTGCCGCCTGCCTCGATTATTGCGGGGCCGATTCTTTCGAACTGTTCCTGCTCGATCGGGGCATCGCCACCAGCCATGGTCAGATGCCGCAGCGCCTGCGCCGCCTGATGGTCGAGATGATCGATCGGAAAGTGTGTCCGATCACCGTGGCGACGGCCACGCTGACCGAGGGCGTCAATCTTCCTTTCGACCTCATCTTTCTGACCTCACTCAAGCGGCGCTCCTGGGATCCGGTCAAGGAAGAGCCGATCATAGCACCATTCTCTACGTCGGAATTTCGCAACCTGGCTGGTCGAGCGGGAAGACCCGGTGCGGCGCGCGGTATCGAGGGCATGACCCTGGTGGCTTTGCCGACACGGATTGCAACGACGGCGAGTTCGACGAAGCCGAAGGCGCCCGGTCCCGTTCAGCAACGCCAACTTCGCGAATGGGCGGCCGACTATGAGGATTTGACCCGCCGATTGCTCGCCGAGGAACAGGAGGTCGATGCGGCGGAGAGTCCACTCGCTCTGCTGCTGACCCGAATCTGGCGCAAGGCCAACGAACTGCTCGGGGTCGCGCCCGATGCTTTCATGGACTGGTTGGAGCGAACAGTCCCAGGCGCGGTCAGCGGCGATGCCGGAACAGGTGCGAACGATCCGGCATCGCGCCTCGCCGATGCGATGGACGAACTGGACAGCGTGCTGCTCACCGCGCTGGCCGAAAGCGAGCGGGACGATGAGGCCGCGATTACGCCAGCCCGCGCGGAACAACAGTTACGTACGCTTTGGGCAAGAACATTCACAGCCGTCGCGGCCGTGCAGGAAGCATGGCTGGAGGCGGCATTCATTCGGCGCGGCAGCGGCATCATCCAGCATATTTATCCTGATGCCGGCGAGCGGCAGCGCCTGTACCAATATGGATTCACGCCTTGGGTGGGGCGGCGTTTCGAGGCTGTCGCGGCACAGATACTGGCCTTGCTTGCGGGCGCGGTCGACTATGGCTCACTCGGCGCCGAAGGGCGAATAGACCTGTTCGAGACGATTGGAAATCTTCTCGAAGGCGACAAGGGATTCGGGTTCCGCGTGCGCCCCACCCTTGGGGACCAGGCGCTACTCGATCAATGGAACGATGTGCTGGGCTGGTGGATGAACGAGCCAGGCGCCAAAGCCCAGGACGCGGACAGTCTGCGCGCGTGGCAACGCTTCGTGGCCGACAATCTCGAATTCCGGTTGGGCGTCGCAATCGGCGCTGTTGTGGCAAAAGCCTGGTCGGACGGCGCCCCGGACGCAGCGACCACGCCGACGCTGGCGGATTGGAAGCAAACCGCCAGCTTGCCATGGTTCGGCTTCTGGGCGCGAGAACTGCTGCGTTGGGGCACCCATGATCCGTTCGTCGCCTTTTGCCTGTCTCAGGGATTGGCCCGGACCCGAGAGGCGGCGACCGCCAGACGCCCGGAATTTGACGCATGGCTCGAAGAAAATGTCGATGACCCGGATGGCGAAGATCGCATCGACCCGCAGCTTTTCCAGCGCTGGCAGGCGAGCCTGCCGCGGCGGGAATCGCCTGAAACGCCGCCGGAATTGTTTAACGTCAATCTCACCGGAACGAATGGCCATCGGCACCGATATGCCGTCATTCCGATTGAGGATGGCGACAGGACGCGTTGGCTTGATCCTGCCGGCTTTGAGCTTGCTGTTTCGGATGGACGAAAGCCAGAGGGGTGGAACCCGTTCAGGAGCGATTTCGAACTCCGCACGGCCGCAAGACAGGCTGCCGTGGTGCGCGCCTTCCGGCCAGTTTAAAGCAAGCTCAGACAAGCAGTTGAAGCTGTTTTCAGAGCTTAAACTCCAAGCGACTGCGTAGGCTGGCATTGCGACTGATCCGAACCAGAAGCGGACACGAGGTCGCTCAGCCTATCGCAGGCGCTATGCAGCCTGTTCGATTTCAAAATCGGCAGGAGCAGGGATCAGGCTAGGGCCATGGCCCAGAACCGCCTGAAGGTGAGAACCCCAGTCCCGCATCGCTTGCTCTTTTTCTATCTTCCAATCATGTCGCTGATAGATCGCAGCGACCCCTGATCGCGACGCCCCGACGTGATTGAGGATCGCCTCGGTCACCTCGAACCTCACTCCCAAGCGCTGCAAACCGGTCGCAACTGTGCGGCGAAGGTCATGGAGGCGCCATGGGGCAACGGGCTCCCCGCCGTCCTCGTTGAGGAGTTTGTCGACCTTCTTCTTGCCCTTGTCGTAGGCAGTGAAATTATGACCCGTGGATGTCGCAAAAACACGGCCACGACGTGGCCAGTTAGGGCCGCGCGCGACTTCGTCGAGGATGGCGATAGCAAGATCATTGAGCGGAACTGAGTTTGGTTCTCCATTCTTGGCCCGCTCCGAGGGGAGGCGCCATAGCCGGTCAGCGCGGCTAACCTCTGCCCACGATAGACTGGCCACCTCCTCCCGGCGTTGCCCGGTTACGATGAGCAGGCGCACGATCGGCCCAAAGCATCGGTGGGTTTGCGGAGCCACAGTCCAGATGCGGCGCAACTCATCATCGGAAAGCCACCGATCCCGGGCCTTAACGGCCGGCGGTGTTTCCATACCCTCCATTGGGCTCCGGTCGATGTCCCCCCGGCTGATCGCCCATTTGAATAACCGGCGGAGCACCGCAAAAACATTCCGGCGATTCGCCTGCTGATTGGGCGGCATGCGATCGAAGACCTCGACCACGTCTATCCGGGTAATTTTGGTAAGGGCCTTATCCCGAAGCACCGGTTTGATGTGAATTCTCAAGCCCTGCTCGACGACGCGGCCCCAGCCTTTGGGGTCACAGGACTTGGTGAACCGATCTGCGTAATTCGAAAATGCCAGATCAACCGCTTCGCGGCGACGCTGCTTGTCCGCCTCGGCTGGATCGATGCCTTGTGCCACGAGAATCTGCAACCGTTCGGCTTCGGCACGCGCTGTGACAGGTGTCCAGGGCGAACCATGGCTGCCGATGGTGTAGCGCCGCGTCTTCGCTTCTCTACCGCCCATGCGATACTGCAACACATAGGTCGCCGCACCGGATGTCAGAGTCCTGACGCCAAACCCTTTCAGATCCTCATCCCAAAGGAACCCGTCAATGCCTGCTGCACGCAGCGCATCGACCGTCCGCTTGATGACCTTTCCTGTCGCCATTTGCGCCTCCGCTCAAGCCTCGTGACCCCTCTCGGTAATCACCGGGTAATCACCATAACGGAAATCGCGGGAAACTCCAAGCCACAGCATCGCACCTAAAACACTAGAAAACCTTTCTTTTTCTACGCCAGGCTACGCCTTACCTACGCCTAAATTTAAAGTACCAGACTTCGTGGCCGTAGACGGTCCGTGCTTTGTGTTCGTACCGCGTCTCCGGCCAACCGCCAGGTCGGACCTGAAAGTCGCGCGCATCGTTGATCAGCCATTCGAACTGGTGCTTGTGGCGACGCATGACCATCAACGCATGGCGCACGTAGACGTCATGGTCGGTGCCGAAGCGGAATTCGCCACCGGGGCGCAGCTTGGCGGCGATCAGATCGAGCGGCCCGTCGTTCATCATCCGCCGCTTGGCATGGCGCGCCTTGGGCCACGGGTCGGGGTGCAGCAGGTAGACGAACGACAGCGCGCCGTCGGGAATGCGCTGCAGGACCTCGAGCGCATCGCCGTGGTGGATGCGCACATTGCCCAGCGGGGGGTGGGTGCCGTTGTCGCCCGCGACATGGGTCAGCGCCTGCGCTACCCCGTTGAGGAACGGTTCGGCGCCGATGAAGCCATGATCGGGGAGCATGTCGGCGCGAAACGCCATGTGTTCGCCCCCGCCGAAACCGATCTCGAAATGGAGCTGCCGTGCATCGCCGAAGAGCGCTTCGGACGTGATCGGCCCTTCGCCGGGCATGGCGATCCGGGGAAGCAAGGTATCGACCAAACCTTGCTGGCCCTGCCGAAGCGGCTTGCCCTTGGCCCGGCCGTAGAGCCGGTTGAGCGTGATCGGATCACCGGATTTGTGCGCAGTCATGAGAGCCCTTGGAGTTGCGGGCCGCGAATTGGCAGGACATTGCGCCCGTGGCAAGCGCGCGGAACATCAGTCGAGCGTCTTGCGCTGGCGCCCGGCCCAGGCGCGCCCCGCATCGCCGCCCCAGAGCAACCAAGCGATGAACCCGGCAGAAGGCTCCCTGTCGGTGTTCCAGCCATCGCCCGCAGCATCCTTGTCGACCGCGTGGCGCGCGAAGTAGCTGTACATCGCCTTTACCTCGGTCGCGCTGAGGCTGTCACCGGCGGCAAGCTGCCAGGCGCGATGCAGGCCGACCTCGGTCCCACCCCTGCCGAAGCGCTCGCGCAGACGCAGTCCGCGCCGGGCCGCCGACGCCATCTTCGTGGTCGGCTTGAATGTGCGAGACGCTTCAGTCACGGCGCAGCGATTCCGGCTTGTGCGCGGCGCGCTTCCCTTCGCCGGTTTCCACGAGATATTCGGGATTGTCCTTCGATGCGGCGACCTTGTGGCCCTTGATCGTCATCGGCTTTTCGACCTTGCGAACGACCTTGCCGTGAGCTTCACCACCGTGGCTACTCCACGCGACCTTATCGCCTGCCTTCAGTTCCTTCGCCATGTCCCATGCTCCAGTTATCACTTGGGAAAAGCATCGGGCGACAACATCGGTTCCGGCGTGGACGGCCAAACGAAGACGGCCCGCCGATCAGGGCGAGCCGTCTTCGTGAAATCGGGAAATCCGCGTCAGGCGGCTTCGGTCGCCGCAACCTCATCGGGATCGCGCAGCACGTAGCCACGGCCCCACACGGTTTCGATGTAGTTGTCACCACCACAGGCGTGCGCCAGCTTCTTGCGCAGCTTGCAGATGAACACGTCGATGATCTTGAGTTCGGGTTCGTCCATCCCACCGTAAAGGTGGTTGAGGAACATTTCCTTGGTCAGCGTGGTGCCCTTGCGCAGCGAGAGCAGTTCCAGCATCGCGTATTCCTTGCCAGTCAGGTGCACGCGGGCGCCATCGACTTCGACGGTCTTGGCGTCGAGGTTGACCGACAGCTTGCCAGTGCGGATGACCGACTGCGAGTGACCCTTGGAACGACGCACGACTGCATGGATGCGGGCAATCAGTTCTTCGCGATGGAACGGCTTGGTCACGTAGTCGTCGGCACCGAAGCCGAACGAGCGGACCTTGCTGTCCATTTCGGAAATACCCGAGAGGATCAGCACCGGGGTCTGCACCTTGGCGACGCGCAGCTTTTTGAGCACGTCGTAGCCGTGCATATCCGGCAGATTGAGGTCGAGCAGGATGATGTCGTAATCATACAGCTTGCCCAGATCGAGGCCTTCTTCGCCCAGATCCGTCGAATAGACGTTGAACCCTTCGGTCGTCAGCATCAGTTCGATCGCCTTGGCGGTCGTCGGTTCGTCTTCGATCAGCAGTACGCGCATAGATCCGCCCCTTACTTGCCATTTCCCCGTGGCAACCAACCCTGGCTCAACCGGGATTGCATGCCATTAACCATAGGAGGAATGAACATGAAAGGTTAATTAGCTGTAAACGCAAGTCACGAAAGGCTGCGCATCGGGCGCCAATGCCGCAGTAATGATTCGAAATTCGTCGCGAATGATTCAAACATAAGTGTTTTTGGAGCAGATCGTCGGTGTGCCACAATGAATCATCCGTTCATTAGTGGCCGATCTGTCCGCGGATCAGGGTTAACGTCAGGAACTTGCGAATCGGCACAGGGTCCGTCGGTTCAGGCCCCGGCAACGCCGAGGCTCGACGCAGCCTCACGCAGTTTGCGCGCCGACGCGCCATCGTTGCGGAATGCCGCGAGCCCCTTCTGCAACGCTTCTGCGGCCTTGCGCGGTTCACCCAGTTGCATCCGGCTGCGCATCAGCATGATCCAGCGGTCGGCATTGGCGGGATCTTGAGCGAGCTTGGCTTCCAAGCTGCCGACCATCCCCTGAATCATCGCTTCCTGCTGCCCCTTCGGCAGGGCTGAGGCCGCCTTTATCTCGTCCGAAGTCGGTCCGGGAATGCCGGCGGCTGCCTTGTGCGGACCGTCGGTAATGACGCCATTGGCAGGCGCGGCGGGGTGGACTTCGGCCAGCCGCTTGTCGACCTCGATCTTCCACTTGGTGCCAACGTTGCGAATCACTTCGCGGATGTCTTCGGCATAGGGTGCGTCGGCGGGCGTATCTTCGAGCAGGCCGAACCACGCGTTGATCGCCTGACGATGACGGCCGGACAGGTCCATCGCGACGGCCTGGAAGTACCGCGCTCTCGCATCCTTGGGATCGAGCTTGATCGCCTTGTCGAACGCCGCCTTGGCATCGCGCGGCATCCGACCCTCTTCCTTGCTGGCAAGCACCAGCGCCTCGCCCAGGAACGACCAGGTCTCGGCATGTTCTGGGTCCAGCTTGGTCGCGCTCTTCAGCGCAGTGGCCGCCTCGGCATAACGCTCGGTCTGGAAATACGACCAGCCCAACATGCGCCAGCCTTCGGCATCCTCGGGATTTTCGGCCAGTTTCTTTTCCAGCTTGGCGATGACATCGTCGACCGAAGGCTGCTGGCTGGGTGTCGCGGCCGGCGGCTGCGCAGCGGGCGGCGGATTTTCCGGGCCACGCATCATCGCGTAGCCCCCGGCCCCTAGCGCAATCAACGCCGCCGCGGCCAAGGCGATCTTGCCGAATCGAGATGGTCCCGACGACACGACGTGCGCCGATTCGCCCGTTGCGGACTGTAGCGGTGGCTGGGGTTCGGTCATCGCTAGCTCCTGTCGGCGGTCATCCGTCGCACCCTTGCGCATATCCCGCCGGGCAGGTCCCGCGCAAGCCGCCAGACGTCTGGCATGAGGATCGTTCGCTTTGCCGCAAATTGCGGCTGGCTTTGCACGGCGCTTGCGTTAAAGTCAGCGGCAGACGGGGTTCGCAAATCGGATTTGAATAAGGGCAGGCGTGGGCACACGCGCCGTCCTTGCGCGCGATGCGGGGGACGCACACCGGTGGGCGAGGTTTTCAAGGTAGCGATTATCGGGTCGGGCCCTGCGGGTATGAGCGCAGCGGGCCGCGCGGCGCAGCTTGGCCTGAGCCATGTGCTGCTCG
Organism: Novosphingobium hassiacum; assembly: GCF_014196055.1. Taxonomy (GTDB): domain Bacteria; phylum Pseudomonadota; class Alphaproteobacteria; order Sphingomonadales; family Sphingomonadaceae; genus Novosphingobium; species Novosphingobium hassiacum. The sequence continues at coordinate 15,702 of NZ_JACICY010000015.1, read as the reverse complement.
AAAAGACCGATCACCTCTCGGACACGATCTACAAGTATCAGAAGGGCAAGCATGTGATGGCCACGCCATCGCAGCTGATCCTGCGGTCCGATCAGGAGTTCGACGCCGGCAAGAAAGAAGACATCCTCGACAAGTGGCAGCGCCGCACGACCGATCTTGGCGTCAACGTGATGTTCAACGCGGACGTAAAGTCGATCAAGGGCACCGGCGAGGCGATCCCCGGCTCGATCCAGAAGATCGTTTCGCGCGCACGTGACGGTTCGTCCACGACCACCGAACTGCAGCGTTATGCTCCGCCCTATGCGATCGAGCTGACCAATGGGCAGACGGTCATCGCAGAAAACGTCATTCTGGCGATCGGCACGCAGGGCAATCCCAACCTGATGCGCTGCCCCGGCGGCGACCTGCCCCACGTCACCTACCAACTCGACGATCCCTATGCAGTGCTCGACCAGCATATCATCGTGGTGGGCACAGGCGACGCCGGGATCGAGAACGCGCGCGGCCTGGTCGAGGATTCGGCACAGGGCAACACGGTCACCGTGCTCAACCGCAGCCCAAAATCGACCAACGTGCGCGAAAGTTTTGCGACCGCCAAGGAGCCCAACGCCAAGGCGCTGGTCGAAGACGACGCGGCAGGCAAGCTGTCGATCCGCTACGAGACCGAGACCAAATCGGTCGAGCCCGGCTGGATCACGCTGTCCACGCGCGATGGCGAAGAGCGCATCCGCTGCGACCGGATCATCGCGCGAATCGGCTCTGCCCCGCCCCGCGCCTTCGTCGAAGGGTGCGGCATCGAATTTGCCAGCGCCGACCGCCTCGCCTTCCCGACGCTGACCCCGCAATTCGAATCGACCGCGCCTGGCATCTTCGTGATCGGTGCATTGGCGGGTTACCCGCTGATCAAGCACTGCATGAATCAGGGCTATGACGTCGTCGAATTCGTCAATGGCAACACCGGCCTGAAACCTGCGGACGAGCCACTGCTCGAAGCCAAGTTCGCAGGGCTTCCGGGCAAGCGTTCGGTCAATGAATGGTTGGAATTCCTGCGCACGAATGTCGCGATCCTCGACGGCATGACCACGCTGCAGCTGCGCGAATTCATGCTCGATTCATCGGCGCGGGCCTATGCCAAGGGCGCGACGATCTTCGAGAAGAACGATCCGGGCTCGTCGCTGTTCGCGATTGCTTCGGGTTCGGTGCACGTACGGCTCGATACCAACGATCCGTCCAAGATCGTCGCCATCCCCAGCGGCACGATCTTTGGCGAAGTCGGCCTGATCTCGGGCCGCAAGCGCGGCGCGACGATCGTCGCCGCCGAAGACACGATCTGCATCGAAATCAGCCGCAACGCCGCACTCAAACTGCAAAGCCAGGTGCCCACCGCCAAGCGCGCGATCGAACGCATTTCGACCGAACGCCAGATCCTGCAGATGTTCGGCTCGGGACTTACCAGCGCCGACATCGCCGAAGTGGTCGAGACATCGAAGATCCAGCAGGTTCGTGCAGGCGAAGCGATCATCAACGAAGGCGATGAGGACCGCGACATCTACGTGATCCGCGTCGGCTCGATGGTGGTGGAAAAGGAAGTCGGCGGGAAGCCGGTGTTCCTGTCGTACCTGCCATCGGGGTCCTATGTCGGCGAAATGGCGGTGATCGACGGCGGCCAGCGCACCGCTACGGTCCGCGCCGCGATCAAGAGCGAAGTGATCAAGATCGACGGCAAGGCTTTCCGCCGCGTGCTCGCGGCCAAGCCCGCGCTGCTCGAACGCGCGCGCAAGGAAATGGAGGTCCGCCGCAAGACCAACGCCTTCATCGAATCGAAGAAGGACAGCTTCTCGGGCGTGGTCGATCTCTATTCGGAACAGGCCAAGTTCCTGGTCGCGCAAGGGCTGGGCGAGGCAACCGACGTGCTGCTGATCGACGAGCGGCTGTGCGTGGGCTGCGACAACTGCGAAAAGGCCTGCGCCGACAGCCACGATGGCCTGTCACGATTGGACCGTGAGGCGGGCAAGAGCTTCGCGCACCTCCACGTGCCGACATCGTGCCGCCATTGCGAACATCCGCATTGCATGGCCGACTGCCCGCCAAATGCGATCCATCGCGGGCCGGACGGCGAAGTGTTCATCGACGATACCTGCATCGGCTGCGGCAACTGCCAGCGCAACTGCCCCTATGGCGTGATCCGGATGGACAAGGTCCCGCCGAAAAAGCCTTCGCTGCTCAACTGGCTGCTGTTCGGCGCCGGCCCGGGACCGGGCGAGCCATCGTACAAGTGGTCGAAGAAGAACACCAAATACACCGGCAACCCTGCGGTGGACGAGGCGCTCGACCGCAAGAAAGCGATCAAGTGCGATATGTGCGCAGGGATCGAAGGCGGACCCAGTTGCGTGCGCGCCTGCCCGACGGGCGCTGCCATCCGCGTTTCGCCCGACGAGTTCCTGACCGTCGCCCGCCTCGAAAACGAAGGGGCCTGAGCCGATGGCGACCATCGCACCCAAGAAACGCACCGGGGCCAGCCGCGAGCGCACGAGCACGCACGAAGGCTTCCTGCGCCACAACAACATGTTCTGGGCCAAGCTTTCGGCCGCGCTCGCGATCGCGCTGATCGCGCTGTACATCTTCGTGCCACTGTCGGGGCAGCACTTCGGATCGAGCTGGCTGGGCTACACGCTCGGCACGATCGGCGCGCTGCTGATCCTGTGGCTGACCATGCTGGGCATGCGCAAGCGCGCGATCACGCCGGGCCGGTGGAGCCTCAAGGCGTGGACGTCGGCGCATGTCTATCTCGGCCTCGGGTTGACCGTGGTCGGCACGCTGCATTCGGGCTTTCACTTCGGCTGGAACGTCCACACGCTGGCATGGGCGCTGATGCTGCTCGTCATCGCCTCGGGGATCTTCGGGATCTGGGTCTATGCCACCCTGCCCCGCGCGCTTTCGGAAAATCGCTATGATCAGGAAGGCGCGATCACCGAAAAGCAGATGATCGAGTCGATCCGCTCGCTCGACCGCCAGATCCACGAGGCGGCCCAGCCGCTCGACAGCGAAACCGCGATGCTGGTCAATCTCAGTCTCGAAGGCGATCCGTTCGCGGGCAGCTTCCGCAACCGGCTGACCGGCAATTATCCCAAGTGCGCCACGCGCACCGCCGCCGCCGAACTGCGCCGGGTGCGGGCGTATAAGCCACGGACGAAGAACGATCCGCTCGACAAAGTCGACCAGTTGCTGACCCGCAAGGAAGCCATGCTCGGCCGGATGCGACAGCACCTGAAGCTCAAGTCATGGCTACAGGCTTGGCTCTATATTCACGTACCCGTGACCTTCGCGCTGATTGCGGCGCTTTCCGCCCATGTCGTCAGCGTCTTCTTCTACTGGTGAGCGCAAGATGAGCTTTATTGTCCGCCAGATCGCGCTCAAGTCCAGTGGCGAGGAAATCGTCCGCTCCTCGAGCTACGACATCCCCGAACTGTCAATCGGTCGCGAGGCCGCGTGCGCGATCCATCTGCCCGACCTTGCGGTCAATCCGCTTCATGCGCGGATCACCCAAGGGGCAGACGGCCTTCTGAGCGTTTCGGCGCTTGCCGAACAGCCGTTCGAGGTCAACGGGCGCAGCACGCTGCAGGCACAGGTCGATCCGGCGGTCGGCGCCGAACTGTCCTTCGGCAGCCACCGGATCGTGGTCGCGCGCGACGACGAGACTGGCGCGGCGACGCTGACCGTGCGCCGCGTCGAGGCAATTTCGGATTCGGCCGAAGACAAGGACATCGGCTCTGTCTACACGCTCAAGGGCTTGCTCCCGGGTAAGCGCGTGTCCGCCTGGACGTTTGCGCTGCTCATCCTGATCTCGTTCGTGGCGTTTCCGATCTACAGCTACATGACCTACAAGCCGCTGACGATGCAGGAAAATGCGCGACGTCCCAATGGCTTCCATGCCGATCAGTCTTGGTCATCGGGCCCGCTCAGCCTTGCGCACAAGAGCCTCGGAGGCGATTGTCAGGCCTGCCATACGCAAGCCTTCGTCGCTGTGACCGACAACGCCTGCCTCACCTGCCACACCAAGGACGCGCACCAGCACGTTGCCGATCAGGGCCGCCTGCTCAAGGCGCGCGGCGAACCGACCGGCCTCGCCGCGCTCCAGCGCGCGGTCGCCACCACGTTCAATCGTCCAGCGGGCAGGTGTGTCGATTGTCACACCGAGCACGAGGGCGCGGCTGCTATGCCGGCAACCCAGCAGAAATTCTGCGCCGATTGCCACAATGGATTGAAGAGCCGCTTGCCCGACACGAAGATCGCCGATGCCGCCGATTTCGGAACGGCCCACCCCCAGTTCAAGCCCAATATCATTGCGGGCATGGACGGGGCCAAGCCGCTGTTCCAGCGCGCTTCGTGGTCGCCTGCGCTCAAGGAAAACAACGGTCTCAAGTTCACGCACGGCCAGCATCTTTCGAAGACCAACGGGATCGCCCAGATGGTCCGCCGCATGCCGGGCCGCTTCGCCGAGAACGACGGACTGGACTGCGCCGACTGCCACAAATCGGATTCGACCGGCACGCGGTTCAAGCCCGTAGTGATGGAGGATTCGTGCCAGTCCTGCCACTCGCTCAGCTTCGACCAGGTCGGCGGCACCTTCCGCACCTTGCGTCACGGCGAGCCCGAACAGGTCGTTGCCGAACTGCGCTCGTTCTATCGCGGCGGTGCCCCCGCCCGCCCGGCCAACCTGTCAGGCATGGCCCGCCGTGTGCCCGGTGACGCCGCGCTGCGCTCGACCGCTGCGGATTACGCCCGCGCAGTACGCTTCTACCCGACCCGTGCCGAACAGGCCGTGGCCCAAGTCTTCTCGAACGGCGGCATGTGCTACGACTGCCATACCGTGACGCGTGGCGGTACGGCGGCGAGCGGCGGCTTTGCCGTGGCCCACGTTGCGCAGAACAATCGCTACTACCAGAAGGGCTGGTTCGACCATAAGCCACACAAGAACAGCGACTGTGCCGATTGCCACGTCGCGGCCGGCACTTCGAACAACGCAACCGATCTGCTGGTCCCCGGGATCGACGGCAAGGGCGGCTGCCGCACGTGTCACGTCGGCGGCGAAGGCGCGAAACTTTCTACCGTTTCGGTCAAAGAGCCGGTCGATTCGACCTGCGCGATGTGCCACTCCTATCACATGGACGACGGTGCACCGTGGGCGCCAAGGAAAGACAGAAAGAAGGACGCTGCGCAGACCGTGGCTGTGGCCGACAGGCCCCGGTTCCCGGTAAAACTGCACTAGAGCCAGATGACATAAGATTGCACCGCCGTGACGGAGGCACTTTTGGCCCAGCACGAGGAAAGAGGAGGGAGCCATGCCATTGTATAGTGACCGACGATTGACGCTGTGATGGGCCAAAAGTGCCCCGCCGCATCGCGGTTGCGACAGGAAGCCTCTCGGCCAGCGTCGCGTTGTTTGTCCGGGCAACCAGCCTGGACTGCACAACGCTCCTTGCCGAGAAGCTTCCTGTCGCAATCCCGGCGGTGCAATCTTATGTCATCTGGCTCAAGACGTCCCGGCGGGGGATAATGCTGATAGCGCAGGTCACCGACATTCACCTGGGGTTCGAACCTGACTCCCCGGGTGAATTCAACAGGCAGCGGCTCGACCGCGTGCTGACGGAGCTGGCTGCGATGCAGCCCCGCCCCGACCTGCTATTCGCCACCGGTGACCTGATCGACCGGGGGGACCGCGAAAGCTACGAGCGTCTGCGCGAGGCTTTTGCAAACTTGCCCTTCCCGGTTCACTACGCGCTTGGCAACCACGACGTGCGCGCCACTTTCGCCGAGGTGTTTCCACACGTTCCGTTGGACAACGGATTTCTGCAATACGTCGTCGAAACGGGTCCATTGCGGATCATCGTCCTCGATACGCTCGAAGAAGGTCGGCATGGCGGCGCATTCTGTGCGGCCCGCGCGGCGTGGCTCAAGGCCCGTCTCGACGAGGCGCCGGAAGCCCGCACGCTGATCGTCCAGCATCACCCCCCCGTCGAAGTCGGCATCGCGTGGATGAACACCGACCCTGCCGAACCGTGGGTCGAGCGGCTGGCCTCGTGCCTGCGCGGTCGCAGCAACGTGATCGGCATCGTCTGCGGCCACATCCACCGCGCTGTCGCTACGGCGTGGGAGGGAACGATCGTCGCCACCTGCCCGTCGACCGCACCGCAAGTGGCACTCGATCTTCGCCCGATCGACCCGTGTGTCCCTGATCAGCGCAACCTGATCATCGCCGATCCGCCGGGTTTCGGCCTCCACTGGTTCAACGGACGCGAGCTGATCACGCATTGGGATACGGCGGAGGACCATCAGGTGCTCGCACGATATGACGATAATCTGCAGGGGATGATCCAGCACATGCTGGCCGAACGCCCCGGTTCTGCGCCGGATCAGGCGGCTTAGCGCCCGCTAACGCACCCCGGCCAGCGTCTTCTGCCGCCGCCGCTGGACCGAGCTGCCAAGGCCGATGGCTTCGCGATACTTGGCGACCGTGCGACGCGCGAGATCGAAGCCCTTGGCCTTGAGCAGATCGACCAGCGCATCGTCCGACAGCACCGCGTTTGGGGTTTCGGCATCGATCAACTGTCTGATCGCCGCCTTCACCGCCTCGGCCGAGGCTCCTTCGCCGTCGGATGACCCGACGCCTGAGGTGAAGAAGTACTTCAGTTCGAACGTCCCGCGATCGCAGTGCAGGTACTTGTTCGAGGTCACCCGGCTGACGGTCGATTCGTGCATGGAAATCGCATCGGCCACGGTGCGCAGGGTCAGCGGCCGCAAATGCGCCACGCCGCTGCGGAAGAAGCCGTCCTGCTGCTTCACGATTTCGGCCGCGACCTTGAGAATGGTCTTTTGCCGCTGGTCCAGCGCCTTCATCAACCAGTTGGCGTCGGCCAGCTTCTCGCCCAGCCACGCCTTGGCGTCCTTGGTCATGCAGGCTCCGCGCATCTTGACGTAGTAGCTGCGGTTGACGATCAGGCGGGGCAACGTCGCCTGGTTGAGCGCGATGTCCCAGCCGCCCGTCTTGCCGGCGCGTATGAGGATGTCGGGCGCGACCGCCTCGGCCACGCCCCCACCAAAGCCCATGCCGGGGCGGGGATTGTAGCTGCGCAATTCGGCCAGCATATCGGCAAAATCTTCGTCGTCGACCTGACACAACCGCTTGAGCCGCGCGACATCGCCGCGCGCAACGAGTTCGAGGTTGTCGATCAGCCGGGCCATGCACGGATCGTAGCGATCGGCTTCCTTGGCCTGCAGCGCGATGCATTCGGCAAGGTTGCGCGCGCCGACGCCGGTCGGGTCGAGCGATTGGACCATGCCGAGTGCCCGCTCGACGACCATCCCCGAAAGGCCGAGCGCCTTGCACGCCTCGCTCACCGTGATCGTCAAATAACCCGCCTCGTCGATCTGGTCGATCAGCCAGCGGGCGACGAACAGCAGTTGCGGGTCGGACGTCGTCGCGCCGATCTGGGCGTGAAGGTGTTCGGCCAGCGTCTCGTCCGAGCCGCCGCGCTCGTCGATGTCGATGCCCTCGCCGCCGCTTCCGCTGCTCGACGAATCGCGCCCCGAAAACAGTTCTAGCGCGCTGCCGCCAAAGTCACCGTCGCCGGTGTCCCGGTCACGGTCGAGCGCGCTCGCGTCGATGTCGAGCGGACGGTCCTCGGCCACGCGGCCCTCGGCGACAAGCTGGTCCACCGGCGATGATTCAAGATGCGTCCGGCGCAGATCCTCGGGCGCCATGTCTCCCGGCTCCGGCGCGGAGGATTCGCCGATCTCGAGCAGTGGATTAGCGTCGATCGCCTCGCCGATGAACGTCTCAACCTCGAGGTTCGACAGCGCTAGCAGCTTGATCGCCTGCTGCAGTTGCGGCGTCATCACCAGCGACTGGGATTGCCGGAGATCGAGTCTCGGGCCCAGCGCCATGGTCAGATGCCCCCTTTGCGGGCCATTACAGGGTGAAGCCCTCACCCAGGTACAGACGGCGCACGTTGGCGTCTGCCACCAGATCCTCGGGGCTGCCCGCGAACAGCACCTGCCCACCATAGATAATGCAGGCGCGGTCGACGATATCCAGCGTTTCGCGCACATTATGATCGGTGATCAGCACCCCGATGCCGCGCCCCTTGAGATCGGTCACGAGGTGGCGGATGTCACTGATCGACAGCGGGTCGATGCCCGCGAACGGCTCGTCGAGCAGGATGATCGAGGGCCGCGCGGCAAGCGCCCGCGCGATTTCGCAACGACGGCGCTCACCGCCCGAAAGCGCCATGGCCGGGCTCGACCGCAACCGCGTCAGGCCAAATTCGTCGAGCAGGCGCTCCAATTCGGCTTCGCGCGTGACTTTGTCCGGCTCGATCAGTTCGAGCACCGTGGCGATGTTCTGTTCGACGGTCATGCCCCGGAAAATCGAGGTTTCCTGCGGCAGATAGCCGAGGCCCAGCACCGAGCGGCGGTACATCGGCAGTTTCGTGATATCGACGCCGTCAAGCAGGATGCGGCCCGAATCAGGGCGCACCAGACCCATGATCGAATAGAAGCAGGTCGTCTTGCCCGCGCCGTTGGGGCCGAGCAGCCCAAGCACTTCGCCCTTGCCCACCGACAGCGAGATATCGCTGAGCACAGCGCGCTTGTCGTAGGACTTGGCGATCGACACGACCTCCAGCCCGCCCTGCGGTATCGGCGGCGCGGCACTGGTCGGCTTGGTCAGGTCTGCAGTCACAGTCATCGATCTGGCTCGGTTCTTTTCAGGCGCTTGGGCTTCTCAATAGCGGTTCCGTCACCTTGTTCAAACCCCGCAGCTGCAATCTGGCAGGATTTATGCATGCCGCGGGCTCTGTCCTATCCCGGGAGAGTTAGCGGTGGATTAACCTTGCGGGCAGGAACGACGCATGTTCTATTGCCGGGGGAACTGGATCAAACAGGGGAAGCGCCGTGAACAAGGCCCTCCAGAACGAGCATGCCAAGACCGTGCCTTCGGTCGATTGGCGCAAGAAGATGAGCGATAATGTCGCCTACGGCTTGCTGGTCTACACCGGGCTGCAGATTTTCGTGACGATGCACGAAATGCAGGGCAGCAGCACTTCGATCCTGCCTGTCTTCGTGCTCGTACTGCTTGTCGCGGCCATTATCCCGCTATTCCGCCATTTCGAACGCCGCTGGGAACACCTCAGCGACGAACAGGCACACAGTCTGGCGTTCAAATCGGCGTTCCGTCGTGATCAGGTCAAAATCTGGGCACTGGCCGCGCTCCTGCCGTTCGTGATCACCGGGTGCTTCAAGCTGCTCACCCTGCTGGCCTGAACGCGGAAAACTAATCGCCGCGCCGATTGCCCCGGTCCCGAGGGAGCGCTAGACGCGCGCAGCGCATTCCCGCTGCGAAAGGCCTTTTCATGCTGTCACCCGCACAAGCCCAGGAGCGCTGCGAAGCGCTGGTCGATCGTGCGCGGCGCGCAGGGGCCGATGCCAGCGACGCCGTCTACGTCGCCAATGCGTCCGAATCGGTGCAGGTCCGGCTCGGTGCGCTGGAAGACGTGGAGCGGTCCGAATCCGAGCATATCGGCTTGCGCGTGTTCGCAGGCGGCGCTTCGGCATCGATCGGATCGACCGACCTCGGCGATGCTGCGCTCGACGAGCTTGCCAGCCGCGCGGTTGCGATGGCCAGACTCGCGCCTGCCGACAAATTCGCAGGTCTTGCACCCGAAGACCTTCTGCTGCGCGCAGGCGTGCCCGATCTCGACCTCGATGACCCCACCGAACGCAGCCCGCTTGAACTGCGCCGCCTTGCCGAGGAGGCCGAAGATGCCGCGCGCAGCGTTGCAGGCGTGACCAACAGCGAAGGCGCAGGCGCCAGCGCCGGGCGCGGCCTGTTCGCGCTCGCCACCAGCCACGGATTTGCAGGCGCCTATTCCGCATCGAGCCACAGCCTTTCGGCCAGCGTCGTCGCGGGCGAAGGCAGCACGATGCAGCGCGACTATTCCTGGCACAGCACGCGTCATGCAGCAGACCTGCTTGCTCCCGCCACAATCGGCAGCGAGGCCGGAACCCGCGCGGTGTCGCGGCTCAATCCGGGCCGGGTCAAGAGCGGCCAGTTCCCGGTCGTGTTCGATCCGCGCGTCGGCAATTCGTTGGTCGGGCATCTGCTCGGCGCGATGTCGGGCGCGTCCATTGCCCGCCGCGCCAGCTTCCTGCTCGATCGCGACGAACAGCAACTGTTCGATAGCGCCATCACCATCTCGGACAACCCGCACGTCGCGCGCGGCATGCGTTCGCGCCCGTTCGATGGCGAGGGCCTGCCCACGTCCCCCCGCAACTTCGTCGAAGGCGGCCGGATCACCGGCTGGCTGATGGACACCGCAGCATCGCGCCAGCTCGGCAGCAGCCCGACCGGCCACGCATCGCGCGGCAGTTCCGGGCCGCCGCACGTCACCGCCAGCAACGTCGTCCTCGGCCCCGGACGGCAGACCCCGGCCGAACTGATGGCCGACATCGCCGACGGCATCTACGTCACCGAACTGATCGGCAGCGGCGTCAACGGCGTAACCGGCGATTACAGCCGTGGCGCGTCAGGCTTTCGCATCGTGAACGGCCAGATTGCAGGCGCGATCGCCGAGTTTACCGTTGCCGGAAATCTGATCGACATGTTCGCCTCGCTCAGGGCGGCCAACGATCTAGAGGTCTATCGCGGAATCGACGTACCGACCTTGCGCGTCGACGGTATGAGCATCGCGGGCGACTGACACAGGAGGGGCCGCAAGTCCGGATGAACTTGCGGCCCCTTTGCTGACTTGACGTGCGACTCAGGCTGGCTTGGCAGCCTTGGCGCGCTCGATCGCCTCGATCGTGACGCGGCGGGCTTCGTCAGCCCCGCCCCATACGCCGACGCGCACCCACTTGTCCTTTTCCAGGTCCTTGTAGTGCGTGAAGAAGTGCTCGATCTGCTGCATCACGATCTCGGGCAGATCTTCGCGTTCCTTGACGTCCGAATAGTACGGGAAGGTCGAGTCGACCGGCACACAGACCAGCTTTTCATCGCCGCCATGTTCGTCTTCCAGATTGAGCACCGCAATCGGGCGCGCGCGCACGACCGAGCCCGCCAGGAACGGCGAACGCGCGATCACCAGCGCGTCGAGCGGGTCGCCATCGGGCGACAAGGTGTGCGGCACGAAACCGTAGTTTGCCGGGTAGCGCATCGGCGTGTGCAGGATGCGGTCGACGAACAGCGCGCCCGACGCCTTGTCGAACTCATACTTTACCGGCTCGCCGCCGATCGGCACTTCGATGACGACGTTGAGGCTTTCGGGCGGATTGTCGCCGGTCGGAATCATGTCGATGCGCATGGATTTACCCTGTTCTTTGGGATGGAAAAGATGCCACCGCCCCTAGCGAAGCCGCTTGTGCACCGCAACAAGACTTATGGATGAGTGTGCTGCCGATCCTCACCTGCGGGGGAAGATCGCAATTATCCCAGTGCGTTGATCGTGAAGGCGATCACGCCGATGTTGAAGATGAAGGCTGCGAACGAATGGAGCGTCGCGATGCGGCGGATCGAGCGGCCGCTGATTTGCACGTCCGACGTCTGGAAGGTCATTCCCAAGGTAAAGCTGAAATAGGCGAAATCGAGATAGTCGGGGGCATCGTCACCCGGAAAGTCTATCCCGCCCGAATCGCCGCCGGTCTTTGGACGGCTGGAGTAGTAAAGGTGCGCGTAATGCAGTGCATAGACACTGTTCGCGAAGAGCCAGGTGAGAATCAGCGTGCCGACGAGCTTGACCATCGACATCCGGTCGCCCGCAGAGGCATTGGGCAATTCACCCGCAATCGCGGCCATCACGACAAGCGTTGCCACTGTGGTGACGATCAGCACCAACATGCGATTGGCATCGTTGGCATCGGCATGATGGCGCAGCGTCGCGGCGTCGGATTTGCGGGTCAGCGGGATCAATGACAGCAGGAACACCAGTGCCGCCAGATCGAAGCTGAGCACCACCGCATCTGCCAGATCGCCAAAGTCCAGAAACCACAAGCCGCCAAAACTGGCGATCAAGGTGCCCAGAAACAGCAGAAAGCGCGGTGGGGCAATGCGATTGCCCAGCCCCACCGCCTTGCTTGCCACGATTACTTCTTCTTCTTTGCCGCAGCCGCCACGCCGCCGGGGCGCTTCGGCGTCAGCAGCAGGTCGAGCCCGGTCGGCGCCTTGCCCGGCGCGACGCGTTCGAGCCACGGATAACGCAACCCGTCCTTGTAATCGATCTTCACTGTCTCGAAGCGGCTGCCGCGCTTGACCAGCAGTTCGAGCGGCGCACCCTTTTCGCCCTTGGCGGCGGTCACCGCCTTCTTCATGTCATCGGCGCTGTAGGCCGTGCCATTGACCGCGGTGATCTGCATGCCGCTGACGATGCCCGCGTTGAACGCCGGGCTGTCCCACCGGCTGCCGGTGACCTTGCCGTCCTTGTCGATCGAGATGCCGACCGAATTGGCCAGCGACAGGCCTTTGCCGAAGTCCATCGCGGCCTTCATGTAGGGGTTGGGCTCTTCCTTCCAGATCAGCTTGTAGCCGCCCTTTTCGATCCCGTTCAGCGGCGCGGGCTGGCCCGGCTGGTTGATGCGGGTTTCGATCAGCTTGGCCCAGTCATAGGGGTAGAGCGCATTGAGCTTGGTCACGATCTCGTCGACCTCGAACGGGATCTGGCCCCAGTCGCCGTCGCGCATGCCGAAGAACGACTTGGCGAAATCGTCGATCGACTTCTTGCCGCCGGTGCCTTCGCGCAGGATCTGGTCGATCTCGAGCCAGACCAGCGCGCCTTCGGTGTAATAGTCCTCGTTGCGCGCGAGCGAGCTGTAGGGCTTGGGCTTGCGCGAAGCGAAGACCGGATCGAAGCCGGTATCTTCGACCGAGCGCCATTCGCGCCCCGGTTGCTGGGTGAAGCCACCGGCCCACGAGGCCAGCATGCCCAGAACGATGTCCTTGTCCTGCATGTTCGAACGCGCGGCCAGAACGGCACCCCAGAACTGGTCCTGGCCCTCATAGGTCCACAGCAGATCGCCCTGCATCGGCTGGCGATAGTCAGGCGTCCACAGACGGGCCGGGCGGCGGAACTTGCCCGACCACGAGTGCGAGTATTCATGCGGCAACAGGTTGCGGTCCCAGCCCTGCTTGTCCCACTCGGTGAAGGCCTCGGGCTCAAGCTGGTTTTCGCTCGACCGGTGATGTTCGAGGCCGATGCCGCCGATCTTGTCGGACAGCGCCAGCAGGAATTCGTAATGGTCGAAGTGGTTTGCGCCGAACGCCAGCCGCGCCTCGCTAACCAGCGCCTTGTGCGCATCGATGTGCTCGGGCTTGGCCTCAAGCTGCTCGGGCTTGTCCGCCACCACGTTCAGCGTGACGTTCTGTCCGAGGTCCCACTTCTTGAAATACTTGCCCGCAAAGATCGGCGAATCGACCAGCGTTTCGTAATCGGTCACCGCCCAGGTCGCGCGGTTGCCCGCCATCGTCATGCCATCGAGCGCGGTGGCAGGCGTCCAGCCTTGGGGGAAGGTGACGGTCGGCTTGACCTTGATCTGCCGCACGTAATATCCGGCGGGGTACAAGCTCATCTTTTCCCACTGCAGGTTCAGCATTTCGGGCGTCATCGTGATGCGCCCCTCGGCCGATTGCAGCGGCGAGGTGTGGATGAACTTGGCGACCACTTCCTTCGCGCCCGCAGGCAGCATCACGTGGAATGCGAAAACCTCGGTCCGGTCACGCTTCCATTCGACCGGCTTGCCATCGACGAAGAACTTGATGTCGACGAGTTCCGACAGCGTACCGCGCGGACCATGGTTGCCCGGAAGCCACTGCGGAAGCTGGACGATCAGTTCCTTGGCACCTGCCGCCACCGGGATCGTCTGCGTGACGCGGTAATCGCCGCGCGTGATGTCCGATGCGTCGATATCGAGCAGCATCGTGCCGGGATAGGGCACGTCCTGCGCGTCTGGCACGGTCTGCGTGATCGGCACGGCCTTGGGCGCGGAATTGCCGGGCGCGGTCTGCGCGATCGCGATGGTGGATACGGAAAGGGCGAGGAGGAGCGGGGCAGCCGCGAGTTTCTTGATCATGCAGCATTTCATGGCCTGAAGCGGTCACATTCGCAACCATCGCGGCGCACCTTTTTGTCAGTGCTTTTCGTTTGCGCACATTCGGGCTAATCGCGCAGCCATCATGAGCCAACAGACCCCCCAAGCTATTCGCGGCACACAGGACATCTTCGGTGCCGATGCCGAGGCCTTCGCCTTCGTCGTCGAGACCTTCGAACGCGTGCGCAAGCTCTACCGCTTCCGCCGCATCGAGATGCCGGTGTTCGAGAAGACGGCGGTGTTCTCGCGCTCGCTGGGCGAGACGACCGATGTTGTTTCGAAGGAAATGTACTCGTTCGAGGATCGCGGCGGGGAATCGCTCACGCTGCGGCCCGAGTTTACGGCGGGTATTGCGCGCGCCTACATCACCGACGGCTGGCAGCAGTACGCGCCTTTGAAGGTGGCGACGCACGGCCCGCTGTTCCGCTATGAACGCCCGCAAAAGGGCCGCTACCGCCAGTTTCACCAGCTCGACGCCGAAATCATCGGCGCTGGCGAGCCGCAGGCCGATGTTGAACTGCTGGTGATGGCGGATCAGTTGCTCAAGGAACTGGGTATTGCTGACGGCGTGACGCTGCAGCTCAACACGCTGGGCGACGGTGCCAGCCGCGATGCCTGGCGCACCGCGCTGGTCGAATACTTCCGCGCGGTGAAGGGTGATTTGAGCGAGGATTCGCAGGATCGGCTTGAGCGCAATCCCTTGCGGATTCTGGATTCCAAGGACCCGCGCGATAAGCCGTTCACGGCTGATGCGCCGAAGATCGACGATTACTTGAGCGCTGAGGCACAGGACTTCTTTGCCAAGGTGACCGGCGGTCTGGATGCAGCTGGAGTTGCATGGACCCGCGCTCCGGCACTGGTGCGCGGGCTGGATTATTATCGCCACACCGCATTTGAGTTCGTGACGGACCGGTTGGGTGCGCAGGGCACCGTGCTGGGTGGTGGGCGTTACGACGGGCTGATGGAAGCGCTCGGCGGTTCGCCCACGCCTGCCGTTGGCTGGGCTGCGGGGATCGAGCGGCTGGCGATGTTGGTTGGGACGCGTGATGACGTTCCGCTTGAGGTGGTCATTGCCGTCGAGAATGACGCGCTGATCGACTTCGCGCACGCAAAGCTTGCAGAATTGCGCCGCGCAGGCGTGACATCGGAAATGGTAGCATCGGGCTCGCCCAAAAAGCGCTTCGACAAAGCCGCAAAGATGGGATCGCTGCGCATTGCCTCAATCTCACTTCGTGACGGCAACACGGTCGTGAATGTCCGAGGTGAAAACGATGACGACGCGCGCACCGCTTTGATCCACGGGATTCTGAATCCGTGATTACGGCTAGCCAAGCAAACCCTTCATTTTCTTTCACTTCCCGCCCCTCCCCCTTGAGGGGGAGGTTGGGTGGGGGTGTGCGAACGCCAGTACGGACGCGCGGCCTTGCCGCGCGGGGGGGGCGCCCCCCCCCCCCCCCCCCCCCCCCCCCCCGGGCGGGGGGGGGGCCGGCCCCCCCCCCCCCCCCCCCCCCCCCCCCCCGACGCGGGCCGGCGGAGCGGCGGAGGACCGCCGACCGGCCCGCAAGAGAC
>NZ_JACICY010000014.1 GCF_014196055.1 Novosphingobium hassiacum | reverse complement strand
ACCACGCTGTCCAACAACGGTGCTATCGTCAGCAACACGCTGACCGGCACCCAGGCGGACACTGTGGCGGCCAGCTATGCGGTGCTGAACGAGCAGGCCAACACCGGCGCGATCGCGGCTACGGCCACGCTGACCTATGGTGCCGGCTTCAGCAAGAATGGCGTCACATCGGTCAGCAACTCGTCGGTTGCGCTGAACGGCAACAGCGTGATTGCGGTTGGTTATGGCAACTCCGCCAACAACTCGCTGTCGCTCAATGCGCTGAACAACCCGGCTGTGGCCGGGACGCTCTCGACGGCTGCACTTGCCAGCAACCAGAGCAACACCGGCAACGTGAGTGCGATCTCGGGCAGCAATGCGCTCGCGATCAACTCTGGCGTGACGGGTACTGGCACCGGCGGTGTCAGCCAGTCCAGCCTGTCGATCAACGGCAATGCCTTGGGTTCGGCGGCCTATGGCAACAGCGTGACCAACGCCGTGACCATTGGTGGAACCAATGTGGTCTTGCACTAACCAATGAAGTGAGTTTCCGGCGCTCTAACCCCTAGGGCGCCGGAATAACCCGGGGGAACCCCCCGTTACCGCCTGCGACATCGCCTCGTTGCAGTATCCGGGTTTGCCCCCGCGTCCGCTCGGACGCGGGGGATTTCCTCACCCGCAATTTTCAGCTGCGCATCGCCAGTTCGTTCGAACGAGCAGATGTCGCCATGTGTTTCGAGATCGGACCATCAATGCGTCTTAACAGCCTCTGCCGCGCGCTTTTCCCCATCGCTGCCTCAGCCAGCATCTGCCTGGGTACGGCACCAGTTCATGCCGCCGATGCCGGAAACGGCTTCGCGGTCCGCGGTCTTGGGTCGCAAGCCTGTTCGGCTTATGTTTCCGCGCTCAGCAAGCCCGACGAATTCGCGCGTTACGGCAACTGGCTCATGGGCTATGCGACCGCGCACAATCGCCTGCTTCCCGATACTTACGATATCATTCCGACCGAACCCGGCGTCGATTTCCCCAATGTGGTCGCGGTTATCTGCCGGACCAATTCGCAGATGCTGCTGGAGACTGCCGCGAGCAGCGCGGTTACCGCGATCAAGCCTCTGCGGCAGGCCGCCAGCTCGCCGCTCGTTGTGGTCTCGGCCGATGGCAAATCCGTTTCCATCCATCAGGAATCGCTGAAGCGCCTGCAGGCCGCGTTGATCGCCAAACAGGTTTTCAAAGGCGCCGCAACCGGTACGCCATCCCCGCAATTTACCGATGCCCTCAAGGTATTTCAGCGCCGGGAAGCCATTCCCGTGACCGGGCTGCCCGATATCGACACGTTCATCCGCGCTATCGTCAAACACTGACAAGTGCCTAGTAGGGAAGAGAACAGCGCGTGGAAAACTCCCTGAATGCCAATTGGTTGACGTCGGCTGCGTCGCCTATTCATATCTTCAACCAGGCAGACCGGTTGGTCCAGACGATTATCCTGCTGCTGCTGCTGACTTCAGTGGCCTCCTGGTCGATTATCATCGGACGGGTCTGGGCGGTTGAGGTGGCTGTGCAGGTCAAGAAGTTGCTCACCACCATCGGGACTCAGGACGAACTTCGCACCCTGAGCGATAGTGCCGAAGGTAGCATCACCCGCATCCTCGGGGCAATCGAGGTCGAATGGCGCTGGTCGTCCTTAAACCTCGTGCGCGAATATGAGCAGGTCCGGGAACGGTGCGTGTCCATTGCGGACATGACCATCGCTCTTGAAGGGCGGTCTCTGGCAGGCCGAACCGGCTGGCTCGCTACCATTGCCAGTTCAGCGCCGTTTGTTGGTTTGTTCGGGACAGTCTGGGGGATCATGGGCAGCTTTGTCGCCATCGGGCTGAGCCAGGACACCTCACTCGCAGTCGTCGCACCCGGTATTGCCGAAGCCCTGCTCGCGACCGCAGCCGGCCTGTTCTGCGCAATCCCGGCGTTGATCGGCTACAATCGGCTGGTTCAGGCGCTCGGTGCGGTCGATGCGGAATGGCGCACGATCGCGGGCCTGCTCGAACTCGCCATTTCGCGCCATTTCGGAACGCGGACATGGTGAGAGGCCCGATCGGACGTGGGCAGCCTCCCCATGCCCAGCTTCTGAGCGAAATCAATGTCACACCGCTCGTCGATGTGATGCTCGTTCTGCTCGTGATCTTCATGATCACGGCGCCGTTGGCGGTAACCGGCGTGAAGGTCGATCTTCCGCAAGCGCGAACGCAAAACCTGGCATCGGACCAAAAGCCGCTGATGATCACCATCAATGCCGCCGGGGAAATTTTCATCGGCGATGCTGTCATCGCCCGCGATTCCTTTGGCGAGACATTGCGTCAGATGGCGGCAGCTTCGGGCGATCCTGCCAGCATGCGGGTCTTTGTCCGGGCTGACCGGAGCCTCGCTTACGGCTCGGTCATGCAGATCGTTGCCGAGATCGGGGCGGCCGGCTTCGTGAAAGTTGCGTTCCTGTCGGACTCGGGTGACGCCCCCATTGATAAGGTCTTGCCGTGAATGCGCGCCTGCCTTCTCTTGTCTCCTTGCTGCTTCATCTGGGATTGCTCGCGTTGCTCTTGCTCGTGACCTTTCCCACGCGCAATCTGGTGCTGCCCCCGGCGGGCATGGAGATCGAGATCCTCGATCTCGATCATGCCATGCCGTTGCCGCAACCGGAGCTTGCGCACCAGGAAAGTAGTGAAACGGCTGCCCGGCCTCTCGCTGCCGCTCTTCAATCCGAGCCGGCGGCGATCGTGTCTCCGGTGCCCAACGAGCCGCCGCCGATACAGCAGCCAGTGCCGCGAGCATCCGCGCCCGCGATGCCCGAACCAGTCGTTTCGCCCGTGCGGGTCAACGCGCCCGTCGCCCCTGCGCTAGGTCCCGGCCCGGTACGCGTTCTGGCGCCGGCAGTTCCAGCACCTCCCACCCCCCCGCTCCCGGCCCCTCCATCAGCAGCCATGTCTCGTGCAGCCCCATCGCCCGCAGCGAGTACCCCAGCACCGCGACGCCTTGACGCCGCTGCGCTAGCCCGCACGCTCGGGACAGTAACCGGAGCGGCCAGTCGGCCTCGCCTTAACTCCGCTGCAATTGGTTCTGCGATTGGACAGGCCGTGCCCAGGGGCGTGGCCGGGCTCACCATCCGCCAACGCACCAATTTGGCCGAGATGATCCGCTCGCAGATCACGCCCTGCTGGAATCCGCCGCAGGTCGAGGAGACCAGCGGGCATGTCACGATCCTCATGCGGATAAAGCTGGGACGGGATGGCGCTGTAGCCGGCGCACCAGTGGTATCGCATGTCAGCGGCCAGACCGCTGCAAACGGCGCCTATGCCAACGCGGTCACCGGCAGCGTCCGGCGAGCGATCCTGCGCTGTTCCCCGCTCAAGCTGCCATCCGAACTTTATGAGGCATGGGCAGATGTCGAAATCAATTTCGATCCGAGAGACGTACAATGAGAAGGGCCTTCGTTCAAGCGATCCTGGCGTTGTTCCTGGTCGAGGCGCATCCCGCGTTCGCTGAGGGGCCGCTGCATGTCGATATCACGCAAGGGGTGGCGTCGCCCCTGCTGCTCGCCATTCCGGATATTTCCAGCGGAGCCATACCGGAGGTCGCAAATGGCGAGGATGCAGGGGTAGCGCTGGCGAAAGTTGTGCGCGCCGATCTTGGTTCCACTGGCTTCTATCGCTTTGTCTCTGTCGATGGCCACTACGCAGCCGCAGACGAAGTCGCGTTTGCGCCATTCGCCCGCGCCGGAGCCCAGGCGCTTGTCGTCGGCCGTGTCCGTTTGGTTGGCAACAATGTCCTCGCCTATGACTGCGCTCTTTATGACGTCTTCGGCGCGCATCTCGAAACCTCGCAACGCATTCTGGTAGCTGCCCCGCAGTGGCGCCGCGCCGCGCACAAATGCGCCGACATGGTGTTTGCCTTCACCACCGGCGATCCGGGTCATTTCGATACCCGGCTTCTTGTCGTCGGCCAGGACGGTGAACGGCCTGGTCTGCACACGCGGCTCCTCTCGATGGACTATGACGGCGCGAACCAGACAGTGCTGTCGCAGGGGCAAGAACTTGTCGCCATGCCGCGGTACGCGCCGGGGAGTCGCAAGATCGTGTTCCTCTCCTTCGTTATGCTTGTTCCCCAGTTGGTCTTAGCAGATCTCGACAGCGGCCAGATCACCGCACTGAAAATACCGCCCGGAGTTCCCTCCGCTCCGCGCTTTTCGCCCGATGGCCGCTCCATCATCTTCTCGCTCGCACGGGACGGCGTGGCGGATATCCTTGTAATTGATCTTCAGACCGGCGGTGTCCGGCAGCTCACGAACACCGCTGGTTCGAACACCAGTCCAGGTTACTCTCCCGATGGGGCGTTCGTGGTCTTTGAATCGGACCGATCGGGCGACCCGCAACTTTATGTCATGGCATCCGATGGCAGCGGCCAGAAGCGCATCAGTTTCGGAGCGGGTGCGCACGCCTCCCCGATGTGGAGCCCGCGCGGTGACCTCATTGCCTTCACCCTGGTTGAAAACCGCAGACTTCGCATCGGGGTGATGAAGCCGGATGGTTCGAAGGAACGGATACTTTCAGATGGCGAGCGTGACGAGGATCCAAGTTGGGCGCCGAGCGGACGCGCGCTCATGTTTCAGCGAACCGCTGCCGGGAAGGCGCTGCCGGGTGTCTGGATGACCGATCTCAGCGGAAAGCTTGAGAGCCGCATCAATATCGACCCGTCTGCGTCCGAACCTGCCTGGTCGGGGAGGCGGCCATGACGCAAATGACCCCATCCAGGCATTCTGGCATCCTAAGGCACTCCCGAGGGCCTGCACTGCTTGCTGCAGTGTTTCTGCTGATGTCCTGCCAGCGCCTGGCGCAGCCCTTGCAGCCGCCCCCGCAGTTCGCGATGCAGGCACCGCAGCCCGCACCGCTGAGCGTCCAGCAGGATGTTGCGCAAAATCGCGCGATGCGTGACCCCGATACGCCAGCTACGGTCGAGGATTTCGAACGTTATGCGCGCACTACAAGGATCCTGTTTGCGCGCGGGAGCGCCGAACTTTCCGATGCCGCCCGCGCGACCCTCGATCGCCAAGCCGAGTGGCTGAAACGCCATAGCGATGTCCGCGCCGTACTGGCTGGCCATGCCGACTTGCTCGGCCCGCGCGAGCATCAGTTCGCGCTCGGCGAGAGGCGGGCCGCAGCCATGAAATTCTATTTCACCGTACACGGCATCTCGGGTGAGCGCCTCATTGTGACCTCGTTCGGCAAGGAACGCCCGGTCAACGCAAGCAGCGATGAAGTCAGCCAGAGCCAAAACCGCCGTGGAGAGACCATACTCATCGGTCTTCCAGGTGCACCGCGACCATGAGGGGAGACCAGAAAATGCGCCGTTCAGCTATTATCCTGTCCACCATTGCTACCTTCGCCGCGACCACACCGGTCTGGGCTGCGCCGGGAGACATATTGATCAGGGTCCGCGGAGACTATGTCGTTAGGACCGGAAGCTCGGACGTGACGGTCAGTGTCGGAGGATCGCCGGTTACGGCCAAAGCCAAGGGCGCGGTCGGCGGCGAGGCCAGTCTGACTTTCTTCATGACTGACCATCTCGCAACCGAATTCACGCTCGGCGGCGCCCCCTATGACCTCAAGGACAGCAGCGGGCGCACATTGATTTCGGCCGGGTTGATCACGCCAACGGCCATGCTCCAGTATCACCTCATGCCGAACGGCCGTGCGTTCCGGCCCTATATCGGCGCTGGGGTATCCTACGCCAATTTTGGCAGTGTGACCGTGGGTGAGGTTCTCACTAACCGCACTGTCGTGCCCGCTATTTCCTATTCGGCGAGCATCAATGGCGCCCTTGCGCCTGTGGTTCAGATCGGTGCGGACGTTGCCATCAACGAGCAAATGTATATAAATCTCGACGCGAAATATCTCGGCACCAATTCGAAGCTGACGCTCGTTCAGGGTGGTAACAGTCAGACTGTTTCACACAAAATGCGGTCGCTTGTTCTGGGCGCAGGCGTGGGATTCCGTTTCTGATGTCCTGGACCGGCAGCAACAGGTCGATCCGGCATCGGCGATTAGGGGCAATGGCCCTCATGGCTTGGTCGCTGCCCTCGATTGGCGTTGCGCAGGCGCAGACGGCGCAAGTTGGTTATCCAGCTACCGTCAGCCCCGTACCTCGTTCGGCTTCGTCTGCGTCGCTCGAGGCGCTCCTTCAACTCGACCGCAGGCTGGCCGCGCTGGAGCGGGCGTTGTCCGGACTTATGTCCGCCCAAGAGCAGGATCATCGTGCGCTTGCCGCCAGTCTCACGCAGATGCAGGCACTGAAAGGCGACATTGAATCCCGCCTCGATGCGGTCGAGCGGCAGGCTGAGGCTATTCCAACGGCATCGAAAACGCCTGAGGCTGCGCCGGTCCCGCCGGTTGCACCACCGCCGACCGCCGATGATCGGTTCCGGCAGGCAATGGACTATGCCGAAGCCCAGGACTGGCCGAAATCCGAACTTGCTTTCGACAGTTTTGTCGCAAGCTGGCCATCGGATGCGCGTGTGCCCGAAGCCAGGTTCCAACTCGGCCGCGCTTTCCAAGGGCAGGGCAAATATGCTCAGGCGGCCCAGATATTCCTCGATCTTTATGAAAAGGCACCCCAGGCCCCGTTTGCCTTGGCCAATCTCTTTGCCCTGGCCGATGCGCTTGTCGCGATCGGGCCAGACAATAGCGCGCAGGCTTGTGAGGTGTATTCCGAAATCGAGGTCGTGCATGACTCCGTCCTCACCACGGAGCAGAGATCCCGTCTGCTCGATCGTCGTCTGGCTCTGAAATGCGCCGGTTGACGCCCGTGGCCCCCTTGGCAAGCGATCTTTGGGCAGCCCGACGAAAGGTACGACTAAGCGCGATCGCTTTGGCGTTGTCCGCAACCCCGTTGGCCGCAAACGCAATGGTCCGTGACGTTGCTATGCCTTCGGGAACCGTGCCTGAAGGCATCATCATGCGCCTCTCGCACGATGGAACTCACAGCAGCTCTTTGACCAGCGATGGCTTTGTCAGCGACACCGATAAAAAGGGAGAGATGCGGTGGAATCGTCCCTGAACGCGCCCGAGAACCACTATGTAGGTCTCGGCCAACTGCTTGCCGGTGCCGGAGTCCCGGTTGCTCGTACCGAACAACTCATATCCGGCATGTTGGCACAGAGCGTGCAAGAAACCCGGCTGACAGTCTCCCGCGACGTATGCGCGCTGGTTGATGGCTATATCAGGGGCCTCGATAAGCGATACGCAACGCGCCTTGACGATGCTCAGAAGCTCATAACAAACATCACCATTGAACTCGAAATAGTCCGTCGTCGGGCGCGTGATGAGCGCGCTACCCGAAATAGGATTGTGATCGTTCTTATTGCTATGCAATTTTTAGCTTCAATCGCAATTATTGGTTCTCTGTATTTCAAATTTCCACTCAAGGCCGAAGATATTTTTAGCACATCGCCGGATGACTCGACTGTTTCTGGATATGAACTTCCGGGGCGATGAATTGGTGGCAGGGGCGTGGCGACATCCCAATTGATGCAGACTGAACAGTTGATGCGCACGGCCTGCGAAGCGTTAACGATTGCCCAGACCGAACTGACCGTCCGGCAGGAGTTGCTGCTTCACCAGCTATGCCGATCGTCATCCGGCGAAATGTCGGAGGCTACCCAACTGGCTGATCACGCGCTCGAACCCTGCGTGATGCAGTTGAAGCAGATCCGGTTCCAACAATTCCGCTGTGCGGCATGCGATCGGCCGCGAGGCAAGGCGCGATGCTCTCTGACACTCTTGGGTTGAATTCCTCATTATAATCGAGTGGCAAAGGACGGAAATGACCAAACTTGGGATGCCGGATTTACGCTCAAGTTCCAATGACCAATGGAATCAGATGGCCTGGAGATGGGATTGTGATCGCCCGCCGCTGAGGCCCTCGCAACTCGATGTCGTACATTATCAGAACGAGATCGACGTGCTGGCCGATTATCGCTCCATCAACACTGCGGCCATTCTTGGCTTCATTCGGGAGTTTCGGGGTTTGGCATGGCCCACAGGAACACGGGTTATCTGCTTCGAAGATAGTCTCGACATGATCGAAAGAGTCGGGTGCGGGAGACGCGAGGAAGCTCTGCGCTGGCATTCGACCGACCCGGCGGTTGCTCTTGGAAGTGTGCAGATCGTCCTGTGCGATGGCGGCCTTCACCAGCATGGCTTTCCAGACGGGCAGGAACGTCTGGTGGCCCAGCTCGCGCGCATGCTCGCCCCTGGCGGGCGGGCTGTCTTCCGTTTGTTTCTTCCGCCCGATCCCTGCCCCTCGCCGTATGAAGTGCTCGACCGTCTGGAAGATGGCGCTATCGCCAACATGAGTGAACTCAAGCTGGCATTGGGCCACGCCATGACAACGCAGGCCGCGCAAGGCGTTTCGGTCAATGCCATTTGGCACCGTCTCCACGAACGGATCGGTTTCGAAAAGCGTGAGCAGTTCTTTGACCTGCTTGGGTGGCCGCGCTGCGAGTACGAGGTTATCGACCTGTACCGAGATTCCCCTGTTCAGCATCATTTTGCCAGCCTTGAAGAAGTACTGACAATGTTCTGCGGCAAGACGATGGAGGGGGTCTTCCGCCTGGTCCGCGTGTCTGCCGTTTCGCGGGACGAGCCGCTGCCGTGCTGGCATCTCACCGTCGAACGAAAATGAGCAAACGAGCGTGGTCGCAGTATGCTGCAAGGCTGGAGGGCGACCTGCA
Organism: Novosphingobium hassiacum; assembly: GCF_014196055.1. Lineage (GTDB taxonomy): Bacteria > Pseudomonadota > Alphaproteobacteria > Sphingomonadales > Sphingomonadaceae > Novosphingobium > Novosphingobium hassiacum. The sequence continues at coordinate 51,049 of NZ_JACICY010000014.1, read as the reverse complement.
CGCAAAGGCGGTGGAATGAGCGCTTGCCCTTTCCTTCAGGATTCTGGTCTTGGTCTACAGGATGATCCCGAATGGCCTGAGCAAAGTACCAAGGGCGCAAGGGCTGCCAGTTGGAACAGCGTGCGCGCCATGCCTTCCCCATCGGTCGATCCTGTTCTGATACGAACCGGGGTCGAGCGGGTACATCTCGAAACCGCCCTTGCGCTCGCCATGCACGGCAGCTTCAATCGCACCGCCCGCGCACTAAACATGAAGGCGTCAACGGTTAGTCGTCGGATCAGGGACCTGGAATTCCAACTCGGGACAGCGATATTCGAACGGAACCGACATCGCATTGCACCAACCCCGATCGGAAGGATCTTTCTGGAGCGAGCCGGCGACCTCCTGCGCGAATTCCATGGTCTCGTCGCTGGTATTCGCCGCATCGGAGACGGCAAAGCTGGCACTGTCGCTGTGGGCTTTCATGGCCCGATCGGGGATGGCCCCCTCGCAGATCTTCTGTTCCAGAAGATCGACCCGCTGCCCGACCTTCGCCTGGTCCCCGTCGAAATGCCAAGGGATCGGCTGGCCGGAGCGCTGAGCTCGTGCCAGATTGACGTCGCCATCGTCCGTGGCCCTCCTGATATCGCGAGCACCGACACACTCCCCCTTGCCGGCGAACGGCTCGTCGCGGTGCTGCCGCAGGAACATGCGCTCGCCGCCCGCGAACGCATAGGCTGGCCTGCTCTCGCCAACGAAACGGTCATGCTGTCGCGTCCAGACTGCGGAGATGCGCTGATCACAGGCCTTGCACAGCGGATGCACGCACCGGGAATGAACGGCTCAGTCGAAGTACATGACATCGGCACTTGCTCCATACTGGCGCTCGTCGCGCGCGGTCGGGGCGTGTCAATCTCGACCGAAGCGATCCGGGCGCATGCGTTCGAAGGCGTCGCTGTGTGTGATCTCGAAGAAACGCTTGAAGTTCATGCATGTTGGGATCCCGATTCGCCGAATCCCGTAGTCGGACGTTTCCTGCGACTGCTGCGCTGCGACCGCCCGCATCGCCAGTCGGTTTGCGTGTCTGCGCGCGCATGACGTCGGCTACGCCATTGCCTGTCTTGCTTCGCCGTTGTGCGACACCGGAAAATCACTGTTGAACCCGCCCTGTTTCTGCGTCTCTTAATCATCCCCATCGCGCCGGACGGTCATCGCCGGCGCTCTCAAACGGGGAATGTCCATGGGCGCCGCCAGCCACGGATCGCAAGTTCACGCACGAGGCGCGCGCATGCTGCGCACCGCGATGGGCGCGTCGATCGCATCCTGGCTCGCCGATCCCCTCGTCATCGAGGTCATGCTCAATCCGGACGGGCGCCTCTGGGTCGATCGCCTGGGTGAAGGGATCAGCGACAGTGGCGAGCGCCTCTCACCCGCAGACGGCGAACGTATCATTCGCCTCGTCGCCCATCATGTCGGCGCTGAGGTCCACGCCCGCTCCCCGCGGGTTTCCGCCGAACTGCCGGACAGCGGCGAACGCTTCGAAGGACTGATACCGCCGGTCGTAACCGCCCCGGCCTTCGCGATCCGCAAGCCCGCCGTCGCAGTCTTTTCGCTCGGTGATTACGTCACCGCAGGCATCATGTCTCCGGCCGAAGCCGAGGTGCTCCGCCGGGGCGTCGCGGACCGCCTCAACATTCTCGTTGCCGGCGGCACCGGCACCGGCAAGACCACCCTCACCAACGCGCTGCTTGCTGAAGTCGCCAAGACCCAGGATCGCGTCGTGCTGATCGAGGACACGCGCGAGTTGCAGTGCGCCGCACCCAATCTGGTCGCGATGCGCACCAAGGACGGGGTGGCCTCGCTCTCCGATCTCGTCCGCTCATCGCTGCGCCTGCGCCCCGACCGTATCCCAATCGGTGAAGTGCGCGGCCCTGAAGCGCTCGACCTCCTGAAGGCCTGGGGCACCGGACATCCCGGCGGCATCGGCACAATTCACGCCAACACGGCTGTGGGGGCGCTCCGCCGCATGGAGCAACTCATCCAGGAAGCCGTGGTGACCGTGCCGCGCGCGGTTCTCGCAGAGACCATCGATCTCATCGCCGTGCTGGTGCGGCACGGCACCGGACGCCGCCTGTCCCAGCTCATGCGCGTCACAGGCCTCGATCCTGCCTTCGGCGACTACCGCCTGACCCCTGCAACCCAAGACCTCGGAGACGTGTCATGATTTCTGTATCCCACCGCCCCGCGCAGCATCTGGCGGCCTGGCCGGCATTTTTCGCCGGCCTGCTGCTGTTCGCCGGCACTGCCCATGCCTCGGGCTCCTCCATGCCGTGGGAAGCTCCGCTGCAATCCATCCTTGAATCGATCGAGGGGCCGGTCGCCAAGATCGTTGCGGTCATCATCATCATCGCTACCGGTCTGGGGCTCGCCTTCGGCGATACATCGGGCGGCTTCCGGCGACTGGTCCAGATTGTCTTCGGCCTGTCGATCGCCTTTGCGGCCAGCTCCTTCTTCCTCTCCTTCTTCTCCTTCGGCGGTGGGGCGCTGGTCTGATGGATGGCCGGGAAGAGGATATGCCGGGGTTCCTGGTGCCGGTCCATCGGGCGCTATCGGAACCCATCCTGCTGGGCGGCGCCCCGCGTAGCCTTGCCATCGTCAACGGCACCCTGGCTGGTGCGCTGGGCCTCGGCCTCAGGCTCTGGCTCGCGGGCCTCGCGCTCTGGGCCATCGGCCATGCGCTCTCGGTCTGGGCCGCGCGGCGCGACCCCCAGTTCGTCGATGTTGCCCGCCGTCATCTCAAATATCCCGTCTGGATGCGGCCATGATCAACCTCTCCGAATATCGCTCCAAGGCCGCCTGCCTTGCCGATTTCCTTCCCTGGGCCGCACTGGTGGCGCCCGGCATCGTGCTCAACAAGGATGGCTCGTTCCAGCGATCGTTGCGCTTTCGCGGTCCCGATCTCGACAGCGCAACCCCCGCCGAGCTGGTCGCGGTAACCGCGCGCCTCAACAATGCGTTGCGGCGGCTGGGAACGGGTTGGGCCGTGTTCGTCGAAGCGAGCCGGGTGCCCGCGCAGGACTATCCCGACGCCACCTTTCCCGATCCCGTCTCCGCGCTGGTGGACCAGGAACGCCATGCGCAGTTCCGCGAGGAAGGCGCCCATTTCGAGAGCTTCTATCATCTGACCTTGCTGTGGATGCCGCCCGCCGAGGACGGGGCTCGGGCAGAGAGCTGGCTCTATGAAGGCCGCTCCGGATCGGGCGTCGATCCCGATGAGCTGTTGAAAAGCTTCGTCGAGCGCAGCGACCGCGTTTTGAATCTGGTCGAAGGCTTCATGCCGGAAGTCGCCTGGCTCGATGACGGGCAGACGCTGACCTACCTGCATTCGTGTGTGTCGACCAAGCGCCAGCGCGTGCGCGTGCCCGAAACCCCGGCCTATCTTGACGCCCTGCTGACCGACGAAGGGCTTACCGGCGGGCTCGAACCCAAGCTCGGCGAGCATTACCTGCGCACACTCACCATCACCGGTTTTCCGACCGCGACCTTCCCGGGGCTGCTCGACGAACTCAACCGGCAGGCCTTCGGCTATCGTTGGTCGACCCGCGCGATCATGCTCGACAAGACCGACGCCACCAGATTGCTGACGAAGATCCGGCGACAATGGTTCGCCAAGCGCAAGTCGCTTGCCGCAATCCTCAAGGAAGTGATGACCAACGAACAGTCGGTCCTCATGGATTCCGACGCCTCGAACAAGGCGGTCGATGCCGACATGGCCTTGCAGGAACTGGGTGCGGACGCCGCCGGTATCGCGTATATCACGGCGACCGTCACCGTCTGGGACCGCGACCCGGCGCTCGCCGCCGAGAAACTGCGCCTCGTCGAGAAGGTCATCCAGGGCCGCGACTTCACCTGCACCATCGAGGGCATGAACGGGCTGGAGGCATGGCTCGGATCCCTTCCCGGCCATGTTTACGCCAATGTCCGCCAGCCTCCCGTTTCCACCCTCAATCTTGCCCACCTCATTCCCCTCTCGGCCGTGTGGGCTGGCGCGGAACGCGACGAGCACTTCGCGGCGCCTTGCCTGCTCTACGGCAAGACCGAAGGCTCGACCCCGTTCCGCCTCTCCCTCCATGTCGGCGACGTTGGCCACAGCCTTGTCGTTGGCCCGACCGGCGCGGGCAAATCGGTGCTGCTCGCGCTCATGGCGATGCAGTTCCGCCGCTATGCGAACGCCCAGATCTTCGCTTTCGATTTTGGCGGTTCGATCCGCGCCGCCGCCATCGCAATGGGCGGGGACTGGCAGGATCTGGGCGGCGCGCTGCACGAAGGCGAATCGGGTGAGGGTGTGGCCCTGCAGCCGCTGGCCCGGATCGACGAACCGGGCCAGCGCGCATGGGCCGCCGAATGGCTGGCCGCAATCCTGGCGGGCGAAGGGGTGGCGATCGATCCTGCCGCCAAGGAGCATCTGTGGACCGCGCTCGGCTCCCTGGCCTCCGCACCGGTCGCCGAGCGCACGCTCACAGGTCTTGCCGTCCTCCTGCAGAACCAGGAACTCAAGCAGGCGATCGCGCCTTATTGTGTGGGCGGTCCCTGGGGGCGACTGCTCGATGCCGAAACCGAACAACTGGGTGAAGCGCGCGTTCAGGCCTTCGAGACCGAAGGACTGATCGGCGCCGCCGCAGCCGCCGCGGTCCTGGCCTATCTCTTCCACCGCATCGAGGGCCGGCTCGATGGCCGTCCCACGCTCATCATCATCGACGAGGGCTGGTTGGTGCTCGACCATCCCGCCTTCGCAGCTCAGCTGCGCGAATGGCTCAAGACCCTGCGCAAGAAGAATGCGAGCGTCATCTTCGCCACGCAAAGCCTTGCCGATATCGAGACGTCGACCATCGCGCCTGCGATCATCGAAAGCTGCCCCACCCGCATCTTTCTTCCCAATGAACGCGCGGCCGAACCACAGATCCGCGCGGTTTATGAACGCTTCGGCCTGAACGCCCGGCAGATCGAGATCCTGTCCCGAGCAACGCCCAAGCGCGATTACTATTGTCAGTCGCGGCGCGGCAACCGCCTGATCGAGCTGGGTCTGGGCGAAGTCGCGCTCGCTTTTGCCGCAGCCTCCTCCAAAACCGACCAGCGCCATATCGGTGAACTGGTCGCCGCCCATGGCCAGGCGGGCTTTGCCGCTGCGTGGCTGCGTCATCGCGGCCTCGACTGGGCCGCCGACCTGCTCCCTGCGCCCGATCCCCTGATCCTGTCCGAACCGGACGACGCTCCCTTTCTACCGCTCGATCCCGAGGAGTTTCCATCATGAAAACGCCGTCGCTTCGCCGAGTCCTGATCACCGGCAGCATCAGCCTGGCCGCTCTGGCCGGGCCTGCGCTCACCACGCCGGCCCAGGCCCAGTTCGGCGGGATCGTCTATGATCCCAGCAACTATGCACAGAATGTGATGACCGCCGCGCGGTCCCTGGTACAGATCAACAACCAGATCCGGCAGATCGAAAACCAGGCGAGCAGCCTTGTCAACGAGGCGAAGAATCTCACCAGCCTGCCGATCTCGACGCTCTCGAGCCTGCAGCAGCAGGTCCAGCAGACCCGTCAGCTTCTCGCCCAAGCCCAGCGCATCGCGTACAATGTCCAGGATATCCAGAGCGCGTTCACCCAGCGCTACAATGGCGCGAACCTCACCGCCTCGCAAAGCCAGATGGTCGCCAACGCCAATGACCGCTGGCAAGACAGCGTGGGTGCGTTCCAGGACGCGCTGCAGGTGCAGGCCGGCGTCGTCGGCAATATCGACGGGGCCAGGGCCAGCCTCGACACGCTGGTCAATGCGAGCCAGTCGGCGAGCGGGGCGTTGCAGGCGGCCCAGGCCGGCAACCAGCTCCTCGCGCTCCAGTCACAGCAACTCGCCGACCTGACCGCCGCGCTGGCGGCGCAGGGCCGGGCGCAATCGCTCGAAGGCGCGCGCAACGCTGCCACCGAAGCGGAAGGGCGCGAGCGCTTCCGCCGCTTCCGGGGCAATTAGGATGCGGCGGCCGGGCCGGATTGCGCTGGGTGCCGCGCTGGTCGGCCTGATGCTGGCCGCGACGGCCGGGATCGCGATGCATTGGCGGGAGCGAGGCCAGCCCAAACGGGAAGCCAGGGTGCCTGCCGGCGCGCAGGAGCACGCGGCCGCTCCCGAAGTCCGCACGCTCACCCGCTGCCGCACCCTCACCATGCCCGACAGCGGCTGCGAAGCTGCCTGGGAAGCCCGACGGCGCCATTTCTTTGGACAGGATTCAGCCCGATGAACGACACCGGCGTGATCGACTCATTCCTGTCGGTCTTCACCAGCTATATCGACAGCGGCTTCGGGCTGCTCGGCGGCGAGATAGGCTTCCTCTCCTCGACCCTCATCGTCATCGACGTCACGATCGCCGCCCTGTTCTGGGCCTGGGGCGCGGACGAGGACGTGCTCCAGCGATTGGTCAGGAAGACGCTCTACATCGGCGTTTTTGCCTACATCATCGGCAATTTCTCGAATCTGGCGACGATCCTGTTCGAGAGCTTCGCCGGCCTCGGGCTCAAGGCTTCGGGCGGCGGCATGGCGCTGGGCGATTTCATGAAACCTGGCGCCGTCGCCGCAACTGGCCTCACCGCAGGCAAGCCGCTGCTCGATGCCACCGCCGATCTCCTCGGGCCGGTCGGCCTCTTCACCAATTTCGTGCAGATCCTCGTGCTGCTGCTCGCGTGGGCAATCGTGGTGCTCGCCTTCTTCGTCCTCGCCATCCAGGTCTTCATTACCATCGTCGAGTTCAAGCTGGTGACGCTCGCCGGCTTCGTCCTCCTGCCCTTCGCCTTCTTCGGCCGAACCGCCTTCATGGCCGAGAAGGTGCTCGGCCATATCATCTCCTCGGGGATCAAGCTTCTCGTCCTCGCCGTCATTACCGGCATCGGCACCACCTTGTTCAGCCAGTTCACGTCCGGGCAGGCACCTGATCCCACCGTCGAACAGGTTATGGCGATCGCACTCGCCGCTCTCACGCTGCTTGGCCTCGGCATCTTCGGTCCCGGCATCGCCAATGGCATCGTCACCGGCGGTCCCCAGCTTGGCGCCGGCGCGGCTGCCGGGACTGCGCTTGCCGCCGGCGCGACGCTCGGCGGCGGTGTGGCCGGCGCGCGGCTCGCCGGCAGCGCCGCCATGGGCATGGCCGGAAACGCCGCCACCGGCATGGCCCGCACGGCGGGCGCTGCATCGGGCGCCTATAGCGCCGGGGCCGCGGGACGGTCCGGTGTGGCCGCCGTCGGCGCAGGACTCGCCCATGTCGGCAAGGGTACGCAAGACGCAGCCGTCTCGCCGCTCCGCCGCGCCGCACAGGCCCTGAAGCAGAGCTATGCCGATGGCCGCAACGGGGCGATGGACAGCGCCGCCGGTGCGGGCGCGCAGTCCTCCTCTGCCGCATCGCCTTCCAGCGCATCGGCACCCGCCGCGCCGCCCGCCTGGGCGACAACGATGAAGCGCCGGCAGGCGATCACCCAGGGCGCCACAATGGCCGCCCATACCCTGAAGGGCGGCGACAGCCATGGCGGCGGCGTCAGTCCCGACCTCACGCAAAAGGACTGACACGCATGTTCAAGCGACCTTCCATCCGCTACGGGCAATCGCCCGAACCCGTCACCCCCTATCAACGCGCGGCGCAGGTCTGGGACGACCGCATCGGCTCGGCGCGCGTGCAGGCCCGCAACTGGCGCCTGGCCTTTTTCGGCTGCCTGGCCCTGTCCGGCGGGCTGGCGGGCGGTCTCGTCTGGCAGTCGGCGCGCGGGACCATCATCCCCTGGGTGGTCGAGGTCGACAAGCTCGGCGAAGCGCAGGCCGTGGCGCCCGCCACTGCCGACTATCGGCCGAGTGATCCGCAGATCGCGTTCCATCTCGCCCGTTTCATCGAAAATGTGCGCTCCATCCCCGCCGATCCGATCGTGCTCCGGCAGGACTGGCTGCGCGCCTACGACTTCGCCGCTGCCAAGGGCTCCCTGTTCCTCAATGACTATGCCCGCGCCAACGACCCGTTCGCGCAGATCGGCAAGGTCCAGGTCTCGGTCGAGGTGTCGAGTGTCATCCGCGCCTCCAACGACAGCTTCCGCATTGCCTGGACCGAGCGCCGTTATGTCGATGGCGCGCTCGCCGAGACTGCCCGCTGGTCGGCGATCATGACGGTCATCGTCCAGACCCCGCGCACCCCCGATGCTCTCGCCAGGAACCCGCTCGGGCTCTTCGTCGCCAATCTCAACTGGTCGAAGGAACTCAACCCATGACCCCACTTTCTCTCCCATGCCCGCGTCTCTGTCTGCTCCTCTCCGTCTCGCTGCTACCGCTCGGCGCAATGGCCGAGGCACGGTCCCGCAAGCCACCGCCGCCGATGGTCGCGGCAATGCCTGCGCCTGAACCCCGGCGGGTGGTGGAAATTGTCAGCGTGCCGACGCCGCTCCCGCTTCCTGGCCAGTTGAAGCCCGTCGCGCCTGCGCGCGAACCGGGGGAAAAGCCTGCCCCGCAGCTGCGGGTGACCGCCGCCAACGCCGCTGCTCGCGTGCAACCCAGCAAAGGCGGCTATTTCAACGCGATCCAGCAGTACCCCTACGCCGATGGCGCGCTTTATCAGCTCTATGCCGCCCCCGGCCAGGTCACCGACATCGCGCTTCAGGAAGGCGAGGAACTGGTGGGGCCTGGACCGGTCGCGGCCGGTGATACCGTGCGATGGATCATCGGCGACACGGTGAGCGGTGCGGGGTCGGCAAAGCGGGTGCATATCCTGGTCAAGCCCACCCGCGCCGACATCGCCACCAACCTCATCATCAATACCGACCGGCGCACCTATCATCTCGAACTGCGCGCCACGGCCACGACCTATATGGCCTCGGTCTCCTGGATCTATCCCGCCGACCAGCTCATCGCCTTGCGGCTCGCCCATGCTGAACGCGACAGGAGCGCGCCTGCGACCGCGGGCATCGATATGGAGCGGCTCAACTTCCGCTATCGCATTTCCGGTGACAAGGCAGCCTGGCGCCCCGCCCATGTCTTCGATGATGGCCGCCAGGTGATGATCGAATTTCCCGGTAGTGTCGCCACCGGCGACATGCCGCCCCTGTTCGTGCGCGGCGCCGATGGATCGGCCGAACTCGTCAATTACCGCGTTTCGGGTCGCTATGTGATCGTCGACCGGCTGTTCGATGCGGCCGAGTTGCGGCTCGCGACCCGCAAGGGCGAGCAGCGCGTCATCATCGAGCGGCAGGGCGCTGCGTCGCGGTGGGCGTCATGATCGGGCCGGAACGGGACGAGGGGCAGGCGCAGGCCGCGCGGGAGGCGAACCTGGCCCAGCCTGCCGGCGTCGCTCCGGAACACCGCGCGGCCGTGGCCGCCAACCCGGGCGCCTTTCGCCTTGCGGGGCCACACCCGCGCGTCACGCGCCTGTCGCGCAAGGCCCTCGCCACGATCGGCATGGTCGCCGCAATCGGCATCGGCGGGTCGCTGCTCTATGCACTCCGGCCCGTCCATCATGGGCCGGCCGTCAACCTCGTCGACACCGACAGCCGCAACAAGGCCGCTGTCGTGACCGCCGCGCCGGCAAGCTATGACAAAGTGCCAAAGCTTGGGGCACCGATGCCCGGCGATCTCGGCCGGCCGATTCTGTCCGCACAGCAAAATGGTCAGAGCGTGCCGGTGCTGCCGATCGGGCCTTCGACCGTGCAACCCGATTCCCGTCTGGCCGCCGCCGAGCAGGCTCGCCAACGCGCAATGCAGGAGCGGGAATCGGCGAGAGCCAGCAAATTGTTCCTTGGCGCCGAAGGCGCGCGATCGGCTTCCCCTGTAAGTGGCATCCAAAGCGCAAAGGCAGGCCGGGCGGTTACGGCGAGCGATGCGGCGGGCGCGGCGCCTGCCGGGCAGCCGGCCGGCCAGTCCGCGAAAAAAGCCTTCCTCCAGAATGGCGGGAACCGTGTGGCGGCCAGCAATGAGCGGATCATGGCGCCTGTGTCTGCTTACTTGGTGCAGGCCGGCAGCGTCATTCCCGCCGCGCTCATCACCGGCATCCGTTCGGACCTGCCGGGACAGATCACCGCGCAGGTGACGCAGAATGTCTACGACAGTGCGACGGGCCGTATCCTGCTCATCCCGCAGGGCGCGCGGCTGATCGGCGAATATGACAGCGAAGTCTCGGCCGGACAGAACCGGGTCCTGCTCGCCTGGGATCGTCTCATCCTGCCCGGCGGCCGCTCGATCCTGCTCGAACGCCAGCCCGGTGCCGATGCCTCGGGCATGTCGGGGGTGCAGGACAAGGTGAACTATCACTGGGGCAATATGCTCAGGGCTGCGATGGTCTCGACCATGCTTGGCGCTGGCACACAGCTCGCAGCGCAAGGCGATGACGAACTCACCCGGGCACTACGCTATGGCATGCAGGACACGGTGAGCCAGACGGGGCGGCAGGTGGTCCAGCGCGAGATCAATGTGCCGCCGACGCTCACCGTCCGGTCGGGCTTCGCGATCCGGGTGGTGATCACGCGCGACCTTGTGCTCGAGCCGGCGGCGGAGGCGCAGCCATGAGCCGGCTGCGCCTCGGGCCGATCGTCGAGGAAAAGCCCGTGAAGCTGACGGTCGAGCTGCCCGGCGGATTGTTCCGGCAGCTTGCCGACTATGCGCGTGTCCATGCGGCCGAGAACGGCCTTGCCGAACCGGTGCCGCCCGAACGACTGATCGCGCCGATGGTCGAGCGCTTCATCGCTGCGGATCGCGGTTTCGTGCGGCGGCGGCGAGGGCAAGACGCATGATGCCCGCCGTCGCGACAGGCACTTCGGGGCTGGTCGACATGCTTCCCGGATCGCCGGTGCGCATTGCGCGACCAGATTCGGATGCGTCGAGCGCCGCGCTTCTTCGCCGATCAGTCGTCAGCGGGATGCCCTGACGTCCACCCCTCCGAGGTTCTTTCCAGATAGAATGCGTCGTTCTCGTAAGCCTGTTCAAGCGTATGGAGGGCTGCGCCCGACAGCCAGGCCTGCCATTGCGAGGGCGGCAGCAGGAGTGGCATCGACCTGCTCGCGGGTTCCGCGCGGGCATTGGCTGTGGTCAGCATGCCGGCAAAGCCGCCAGTAGCCGGATCGGGCCAACACAGGCCGGCTTAGGCACAGATCGGCACGTCCCAAAGTCCGAACCAGCTGCGCGTGCGCTGTCCGGTCTCACCCTGCGGATAGGCAAAGTCCTCTGCCGCGATCAGGCAGCGCTCCAGAAGGCCCAGCCCCAGCGGGGAGTTGTCACCGGCGATTTCCCGCGCGAAAAGTGTCGTCCGCACGCCGTCGCCACGCGCTTTGCTGAGAGCGTCTTGCGGCAGCCCCCAGGACAGCGCGCGCAGCTGTCGTCCCTGCGCTCCTTCGATCACGACGATCGCTTTCTCGCCCGGCCAAATGGTCGGGCGCCAGGACAGGCCTGGATCGGGGCGGGCATCGAACAGCTTTGCCATCTCGGAAACGGCGGCGCGGCAGCGAATCAGGCGGGTCATTTCCCGACGGTGGGGTCCATTGGTGAAGATCCGGTGAGACGCACGACACGGATCGACATTGCCGGTCGTCGCAACCCCCGAACCCGGCCCGGGAAATCGTGCCGAGGGCCCGATGATGCGCAGCGCCTGGCGAACGTGCATTCCGACGCGCGCCGTGAGGCAACCTTTTCCAAGAGCACTGGCGTCACAGGCCTGGTGCTTGGCCTTGACGAGCCAGCCCATCGCGGGCTTGGCAACGCGACAAGACGATCGACCTTTCACAGCACCAGTCAGCCGCCCTTTGCCGAAGGAGTTGCGGCCGGATCAGGCGCGAATCGGAGAATGCCAGGCCCGGGCACTTGTGCGACGAGCGCCATGAATGCCGAGCGTCCCCGTGCATCGTCCTACGCCATTGCCTGTCTTTCCACGCCGGCCCTTTACGCCTGCAATGCGTTGTTGCCCTGCATGATTTCATGGCTTTCTTGATGGCCCCGTAAGCCGCGGCATGGCGCCGTGGTCCCTTGGGGGATGATGCTCATGTCCTATCCGGCAACAGGTGGCAGGACTGCTGTTGCAGTCCTTTGCGCGCTTGCACTCGCCTCACCGGCGCTCGCCAACAATTACGGTGAAAGTGCCGCCTGGCAATTTCGTACTTCGGCCGACCGCGCCAATCAGGCCGCGATCCTCGACCTCATCGAGAAGCGCCGTGCGGGCGGCTATGCGAACCCGACCTATACGACGACGATCGAGCGCCAGTACAATTGCGGCGTTACCGCGACCGCGACCGGCAATGCGGGGACGCAGACCGCGCTTGCCCATTCACCCACCACCACAGGCTCGGTTGCCGACGCACAAGGCAATGCCAGTGACAGCATCGTGGACGGTGGCAGCGGCAGCAATGGCCAGAGCAACAGCGGCGTCGTTTCGGCCTCGATCTCGGGCGGCACCTCGGTTGCGGTCGACGGCGCCGCCTGGCAGGCGCTTAATTCCACCCAGACCAACAGCGGCGCGCAAAGCGTCAGCGTGGCCGGTTCGACCGGCTGCACGTTCGGAGCGCTCAACTGATGGGCGCGCAGGCGGCGGGCCGTCGGGAAATGGCCGGGAAGAGGATGGGTCTGCGGGGGCTGGGGTTGCGGGCGGTTGGCTTGCCGCTCCTCGCCCTCGCGCTGCCGGGCTGCGCCAGCATGACCCAGCAGCGGATCGGGATCGGCGAGGAGCCGATCATCGTCGGACCGCCGGTGCGCGACAACCGCACGCCGATGGATGGGGCGCTGGCCTGCTATGCGGGCTGGCTGGCGTCGCGCGGCGCCAGGCCGCTGGTGATCGCGGTCGGCGACGTGCGCGACTACACCGGAAAATATTCGGTCAACGAAGGCAATGCCATCACCCAGGGCGGTGCACTGATGGTCGCCTCGGCGCTCGGCAAGTTGCGTGGGTCGGTACGGATCGCCGAGCGATTCGATCCGGTCATCGCCGAACGTGAACTTGCCTATGCCGACCGCCGGCAACTGGGTGACGGCAAGGTCCATGATCTCGCCAGCCCCGCAGGCCGACAGATCGTGCCCTGGCTGCCCTATTTCGGGGGGAGCATCGCAGCGTCCGATTATTACATTGTCGGCGGCATCACCGAACTCAATTACGATATCCGCTCAGGCGGTGTCGAAACCGGCGTGACCTCGGTCGGCCCCAAGGCGCGGACCTATACCCAGAGCGTCGCGCTCGACCTGCGCATCGTCGATACGCGCTCGCTGCTGGTGGTGCGCACGGTCAGCCTCACCAAGCAGTTCACCGGCTACGAAACCGGATTCGGCGTGTTCCGCTTCTTCGGTTCCAACCTCTTCGACATCAATATCGGCGCCAAGGGACAGGAGCCGCTTCAGCTCGGTATTCGCACGGCGCTCGAGGAAGCCACCATGCGCCTCATCGGCGCGGTTGCACGCGTCGATCCCGATCCGTGCATGAGCCAGGCGAGCTGGGCGGCAAGCGTGCCGCCCGCTCCGGATGCTTCCCTCGTCAGCGTGGCACCGAGCCTGCGGCAGCGCCTCGCTGCCAATGGTCTGGCGCTCAACGGACCTGCCAGCGCCAGTGCAGACAGCGGTGCGGTCGACGTTTCGATCCTTTTCGAAACCGGCATGGACGGCCTTCAGGGCGGCGCGGAGGCCGCGATCGACCGGATTGTGACGGGCGCCAGGCGCGGCGGCGTCTTCGTGACGCTGCTCGCTCACGACACCGAAGCCCTCGACCCCAAGGCGCGCGCGATGCTCACCGATCGCCGGATCGCGGCGCTGATGGCGGCCCTCGCCAAACAGGGCGTCGCCGCCGCTTCGATCCACCAGCTCTGGCGCCCCGATCCCACCGATCCCACCGATCCCGCCGTCCAGCGCGGCTCCGCTGGTCTGCAGCGGCTCGCACGCCTGCGCATCGGCTGACAGCCCCTTCTCCCTCGCATGAAAGGAGGCGCCCACCCGACACGCAAATGCCCGGTTTCCCTTACAATTCAGACAAGGATTATTCCATGAACCAGACAGCTTCTTCTCATTCGGTTCGTCGCCGCAGCCTTCTCGCGGGCGGCGCGGTGCTTGCCCTTGCCGGCTCGCTGGCAACCCCCGCTTTCGCCACTCCCACGCGCGGCATCGAGGCCACAGGCGCGCAAGTCATCGCAACCGATCAGAGCAAGGACGGGTCGCCGGTCAGCGCCAGCGCAGCCAATCCACGGATCGAGGCCACTGGCCTGGTCGATGGGTCGAGCATCGCCCTTGCTGGCAATACTGTCAGCGCCGCTGCGCGGGCAAACAGCGCGAGCGCCGCGCTGACGCCTGATTCGCGGGATCTCGCAGCCGCAACCGGCGGCACCTGGCTCGCGAGCGGGACCGACGGCACCGACGCGCAAGCCTCTGCACTGATCGCCACGCGGCAGTCGACCGATGCTGCACAGGTGTCCGCAGCAACCACCAATTCGCGCATTCGTGCGCGGCTCGGCGATCTGGTGGACAGCAGCGCGACTGTCAGCAGCAACGCGCAGGAAGCGGTCGCGCTGGCCAATGATGCCGCAGATACGCTCTTTCTGACCGGCGTCACGGTCGGCACCGGAGCCGGTATCGTCAGCGACCAGTCGGTCGGCGGTGACGCAAGTGTGGCGGCGCGCTTCAGCGGCCAGGCGGGGCTCAAGGTCGCCGATGCTTCGGGTAGCGATCTTGCCGTTGGCCAGAACCTCCAGCGGGCGGTCGCCTATGGCAACAGCGCCGCCAATGCGCTTGGCATCGATGCGGTCCAGCTCGATGCCGCAGCCAGCTATGGCACGCCGTCCCTCGTCGAGGCCAATGCCAGCGATCCAGAGGTCAACGCCGCTTATGCCGTGCTGGCCAACCAGCGTCTCGCCAGCGGAGTGGCAGCGCGTGCGAACGGGGGCTTCACGGTCACGGTGAACGATGGGGCTGTCGCCTCGAACGTGACCAATGACGGCAACAGCCTGGCCGCCGCAGGCTATGGCAACCAGTCCTCGAACCGTCTCGATCTGTCCGCTGACACGGTCGCCAATGATGCCCGGGGCGGCGGGGCCGTCGCCAACATCACCAGTGTCCAGTCAGCCTCGGCCGTTCCGGTCAAAGCCGACAGCCGCGGCGGCGCGCGCATTGCCATCGCTGGCGATGCGGTGGAAACGAGCCTTGGGGCGCGGGACAATGCGGTCCTGGCGGTGGCGACCGCTAACCGCGCGGATGGCAATCTCCTGTCGGTGACGGCAAACGGGATCGACGCTGGCACGGGCACTGGTTCCGGCGGTGAGGGTGAGGGTGGCATTGTCCTTGTTCCCCCCGTGTACATCGGCACTGCCCTCGTGGGCGGCGATGGCGAGATGAGTGTCACCGCGCCGTTCAGCGTGCAGAACGACCAGAACAACCAGGCCCGCGTTGCGGCCAGCGCCAAAGATGCGGCAACCCTGATCGCGGTCGATGCCGCCATCATCCGTTCGAACGCCACGATCAGCGGCAATAGCGCTGGGGCACAGGCCAGTGGCAATGAGGCGACGAACGGACTTTCGTTCGAGGCCAACCGCCTTGCAACCGCGGCCGACCTCAACAGTCTCCAGCAGGGAACGGGCGGTGTCAGCGCAGCGGTCGGCTCTGCCCGAAATCGCGCAGGCGCAACCCTTTATGGTGGCGGCGATGTGGTCGATTCCAGCCTGACGGTATCGGACAACGGCATCGAGGCGAACGCGACCGGGAACACTGTTACCAACAGCATGGCGATCATCGCCAACAACCTGACCAATGCCAGCGGGCACGAGAATGCACGGGCGGGCCTGATCGATTCCGGCGTCGGTGCCTCGGCGGACTATGCCCTGGCCAATTCCCAGGAAATCATGGGCAGCTATCTCCACCCTGCCGGGGTCGAGGCCTCGGCGTTTGGAGCCTTCGGTGCCGTCGCCGGGGAGGGCGCGGTGCGCTCCGCCCTCAATGTCACCGGCAACAGCCAGACCGCCTCCGCGCTCGGCAATGGTGCGGTCAACAGCCGCACTATCGCAGCAACCACGCTGGGCGAGGGCAACGATCCGGCGCCTGGCTCTGCACTGTCTTCGGCACAGATGGCCTCTGCCAGCGTCAATGCCGTCTCGGACATGCAGCTCGGCGTGACCTCGGCTGCGGTCGATTCCGGTTTGCTCCTCTCCGCCAACAGCAATGTCGCGCGGGCAGGCATGAACGATGCCACCAACAGCCTCGCCGTCGATGCATTGCGCACAGGGACCCTGAGCGGCGAGCCGGCCTCGGTCCTCGCTGATGCGGGCTTTTCCCGGCAGGTCATGGGCGATCACGTCCTCGCCAGCAACCAGATCGCCGATGGCAGCGTCAATGCGATGGCGGTGACGACGGGCCGGCCCGTGGACCCGGCGATGTCCCTCGTTCGTTCCGGTTTCGAGGCGAGCGACAACGCGACGCTCGCCTCGGCCGTCGCGAACAATGCCGGAAACAGTCTCGCGCTGACGTCGGCGCTGCAGGGCGGCGCGAGCGCGGGTCTGCTCAACCAGCAACTGAATTATGCTGCTGTCGGCGCGCAGGCCACCAGCACTTATGGTATCGGCGTGCATGCCTCGTCCGATGCGACAAGCCTGGTGGATAACAACGCCACTTCGGCCATCGCACACGGCAATATTGCGACCAATTCGGTCGCGGTGAGCGGGGTGGCCGAAAGCGATTGCACGCCTGATCTCGCATCGATCACCACCGGCGCCCTCAACGCGGCGATGGCACCGGCGCTGCTGTCCAATGCCCAGATGAACACAGGCGGCGTTTCGGCCCATGCCGTGAGCCCGACTGTCTCGCTGAGCTATGGTGGCGTCAGCGACAGCCGCCTCGGCGTGACCGGCAACAGCGTGACGGCTGCCGCCTATGGGAACAGCGCCACCAATTCGGTCACGCTGGCCTCGCTCGGCACCTTGCCGGTTTCGGGCATCAGCAGCGTCCAGACCAACAGCGGTGCCGTCACCGCCCAGGTTACCAACGCGGCCTATACGGTCACGTCGTCGAGCCTCTCGGCGGGCCGGATCGGCATTTCGGGCAACAGCGTTAGCGCATCGGCGATCGGGAACACGGCCACGAGCAAGGTCACGGTCTCGCGCTGATCCGTAGCGGCGGCGCCTGAAGCCTCTGGAGCGCCCGCCGCATGCGGGAAAGGCCGTCACGCTTGCCCCCGGCGTGGCGGCCTTTCATCGTCGGGTTTTTCTCGATCCGGTGCAGGAAATTATGGCAGATCGGGCAGATTTGGCTATGCTGGCGAAGTGAAGGAGGGTTGATACGGATCCATGGCGCGCGGTGAACTGATGAAGAAATTGCTGGCGAGCTACGGCAAGGACGATGAGTTCCGGGCCGTTGCCGAGCAGATCATCAGTGAGGAAGAGAAGAAAAATAATCGCGTTCTCGCACGCTCTCTGCGCCGTTCACTCGACGCTGCTCCATCTCGTCCGGCCAAGCCCAAGGCGCTTGCGCCCCTCATCCCATTCCCGGAAGCCGCCGGGGAGTTCATCGAACTGGTCGAGCCCGCGCACAACAAGCAGGACATCATCCTGTCCAGCGAGAATGTGCGTATCTTCCTCGATCTGATGCGCGAATTTCGCCGTGGCGACGAGATTCGGCGCCGGGGCCTGCCGGTCCGTTCAAAGCTTCTGTTCTGTGGCCCGCCCGGTTGCGGCAAGACGCTCTGCGCCGAGATATTCGCGGCGGAGCTGGGCATGCCGCTGTACATCGTCAAACTCGATCGGCTGATCTCTTCCTATCTGGGCGAGACCGCGACGAACGTGCGCAAGCTGTTCGAGTTCGCGCGCAAGCAGCCTACCGTCCTCTTCTTCGACGAGTTCGATGCGCTGGCACGCGCCCGGGAGGATGGCGGCGAGCACAATGAGCTGCGCCGCGTTGTCAACAGCCTGTTGATCTTCATCGATCGTATCCAGCCCAAGGGTTTTCTCGTCGCCGCGACCAATCTCGACCAATCGCTGGATACGGCGATCTGGCGGCGCTTCGACGAGGTGATCTGGTTCGATCTACCCGATACGCGCATGGTCGCCCGCTTCCTCACGATGAAGTTCCGCAATGTCGCCCTGGCCTTCGAGCCGCAGGCACATCTCGATGAGCTGGGCGGATATTCCTATGCGGAACTGGACCGTATCTGCGTCCAGGCGATCAAGGCTTCGGTCATCGATCGACGGAAACAGGTCAGGGAGCAGGATTTCCTTCACGCCATCGCCGATGAGCGCCGTCGTCGGCGCAGAACCGAACGCATGACTGTCTGACCCCCGCTCAGTGGCGCGTTACGATCATCTGCAGCTCCTGCGGCTGCCCGAGCGCTTGCCTCGGCGCAAGAATGGCGGCGGTGGACCCCCGCCTCAACGCAATCCGCGCGGTCACAGCGACCGCCTGGGCCAGGAACTCGATCAGGCTGTCACCGCACAGCGCCAGCGCCGCCGGGCTGATGCGGTCGATCCTTCCCTGATCCTGCGGGTCCAGATGAGCGGCCCCTTGCTCGAAGAAGAGTGGAACCGCGTCGGGCTAACCGTCCTGTCGAGTGACGAGGATCGCACGCTGGTCCTCTTTTCGTCCTCGGATGAATTGACAGAGTTTCAGCGCAAACTCGGCGCCTATGGCCAGGGTACACAGCCTGGGCGCCAGGCCCCCGCGTTCGCATCGTTCATCGGCAATGTTGAGACGATTTCCGAGGTCGCGCCCCGCGACCGCATCGGGATGCGCGCGCGTGAGGCCGGGCTCGTCGACGTCGATGATTTCCAGATCGGTGAGGCCTATACGCTCGATGTCGAGCTTTGGGATCTGGGCGCGCGAGTCTTGCGCGAGCGCAAGGTCGATGACATCGTCCGCTACGCAGAGGCACGTGGCGCCGAGGAGCTCGATCGCCATATCGGTCCCAATCTCACACTTGTTCGCCTTCGCTGCAATGGCGCCGTGGCGCGCACGCTGCTGTCGATTGAGGAGGTTGCGGAAGTCGACCTGCCGCCCGAGCCCGATCTTCTGGCGGTGCAGCACATCGACGACGCGCTTGGCGACCTGCCCGATGTGGCGGAACTTGATGAGGACGCGCCGCTCATCGGGATCATCGACAGCGGGATAAACGATCACCCTCTGATCGAGGACATCATCGTCGGGTCGATCGCCATTCCCGGAACGCTGGGCACCGCCGACGATCATGGCCATGGAACGTTCGTTGGCGGCATCGCGACGTTCGGCGATCTGCGCGCCCAGCTTGGTGCAGGCGAACTTGTCCGGCGCGCCCGGCTCTGTTCGGCCAAAGTCATCGACCACACCGGCAATTTCCCCACTCGTCGCCTCACGCCCAAGCTGATGCGTGAGGCGATTACCGGCCTCCATGAACAATTCGGCTGCCGGATTTTCGTGATCGCGCTTGGAGACCGTACCAAGGTCATTGCGGGTGGCAAGGTCGGCCCCTGGGCGCAGACGCTCGATGAGCTGGTGCGCGAACTGGATGTCGTCATCATCGTGGCGGCCGGCAATCGCCAGCCACGGCGCGGGATGCGGGTAGAGGAAGCTGTCACCGATTATCCCGGTTATCTGATGGAGCCGGAAAACCGACTGTGCGAGCCGGCCGGCGGCATGAACATTGTCACGGTAGGAGCGGTTGCTCATGGCAACGGTCTCAGCGGCCGGGCGGCGGACAATGTCGGTGTGCGACCCATTACAGAGGCATTCGAGCCTGCGCCTTTCTCGCGTGCCGGCCCCGGTGTGCGCGGTGCGATCAAACCCGATTTCACCGATGTCGGCGGTACGCTGATCTACGATGGCCCCACCGCTGCGCTGCAGGGCGGTGAGGTGCGGCCGGAAGCCGGCGTCATGTCGCTCCATTTTCGCCCCGTCGATCGTTTGTTCGCAGCGCGCTCCGGGACATCCCATGCCGCCCCGCTGGTGGCGTTCAAGGCGAGCCAGATCCTGGCCCGTTTCCCCGACGCCTCGGCGAACCTCGTTCGCGCCCTGCTGGTGACAAGCGCCGCCACGCCGCCTGAAGCAACGCGCCGTCTCGCGCCGCTTGGTGATGCGGCTGCCCTTGCGCTGTGCGGTCACGGGCGGGTGGATGCGGAACGTGCGGCTTTTTCGGACGATTCGCGCGTCATCCTCTATGCCGAGGACGAACTCGCTATCGACCATTTCGCGGTCTACCAGATTCCGGTCCCCGAGCTGTTCCAGACCGAACGTGGACGCCGCACGATCCGCGTCAGCCTCGCTTTCGATCCGCCGGTCAGGCACAGCCGCCTTGATTATAATGGCGTGTCCATGGGCTTCCGGTTGATCAGGGGATGCGATCCGGACATGATTTTTGAGCATTTCTGGCGACGGATGGCTGATGAAGCACCATTCCCGGAGATGGCGGCCCGTTATAATTGCAAGCTGCTCCCCAGCTCGAGCGTGCGGGAAAAATCGAGCCTGCAGTCTGCCAGCGTCAACTTTTCTCGGAATATCAGGGGCTATGGCGACAACTACTACCTTGTCGTGCGTTGCGCCGGCGGTTGGGCGGGTGATGAAGGGCAGCAATCCTTCGCGGTGACGGTGGAGATATCCCACGAAGCCGACCTGCCGCTATATGAGCGACTGCGCCAGCGCGCCCGCGTGAGGGCTTGAGGCTGAACCGAGCTATAATGAGGATGGCACGCGGTCGGCAGATGCGGCGCGCACAGGAAACTGCTCCTAGGGCACTTCGCTGCCGCAGCAGGCGTTGGCGGTGGAATGTACTGCTAACCAATAGACGGCTTACGCGGGTCCTAGTTTGTACCATCCATGGTTGATGATAGATTGCTGCCATGCGCTTGAGAAACGCCACGGTAGGGGGATATGAATTTGCAACGCCTGTCGAGGATGCGCAAATCGATGAGGTGATCGACCTCGATCACGGCACGACGCCCAAAGCAAAGGTCCTGATTGGATCGTTGTTCTATCAGGATCTCGTCGATAACCGCGTCAATATCGTCGAGCGCATGAACACGGGCAACCCGCGCTACCTCTGCTCAGAATGCCTGACGCCGGTCTATCTCGTCTCAACACCGGACAAGCGGTTTTTCTTTCGTCACCGGTCCGAGGAGAATGATTCCTGTTCCGCCAAAACACGGTCGGAATTGTCGGCGGAAGAAATCACGGCGCGCAAGTATCATGGGCTGCGCGAAAGCTGGCCGCATAAGCAAATCAAAGGCCTGATTGAACGCAGCCTTCTGGCTGACGCCGCATTCGGGGAGATCGCGGTTGAGCGCAATTGGAAGGCCGCAGATTCCAAGCGCTACCGACGTCCTGACGTTCAGGCAGGAAGCCCTGATGGCAAGGTCGCCTTCGAGGTCCAATTGTCGACGACCTTTTTGAGCGTAGTCGCCGGACGCCGCATTTTCTACCGCAGCGAGGGCGGTCTGCTCGTCTGGGTATTCGGCTCATTTGACGCAGGCTATCGGCGTCTCACCACGGACGACCTGCTCTATTCCAACAATTCCAACATCTTCATTGTGGATGAGGAGACAACCCTACTTTCCGAGCAAACGGGTGTCTTCCATCTTCGCTGCCATCATCGGAAGCCGGTCAGGCAAGGAAGCCGCGTCGTTGATGAATGGGTCGAGCAGATCGTCCCATTCCGCGACCTCACACAGGATCGCGATGGTCAGCGCCTGTTCCTGTTCGACTTTCAGGCTGCAGAAGCCGCAATCCGCGCGGCGATACAACAGGAAGCCGACGATGAGAGGGCCATGGCCATTCGCAGCGATCAGGCGGACCTATACGAATTCTGGGTCGAGCATGGTCGTTCGTTTCGGCATACTCCCGAGAACCGAACAGCCTGGCAGCAGTTACGCGATCGCTATGAGTGTCGGGGGCTGTCCCTTCCCAAGTTTCCTGACAGCGACGAGGCAATTCGAGTTATGCTGTCTGCGCTTTACAGCGCCCGGGAAGGCAGGCCCGTCGGCTACAAATTTTCTAAGCTCGTGCAGGTCGCCCATCAGGTTGCCGAAGCCTATCCCGGTCTCTTCATCGCTTTCTACAGCGCGGTGGAGGCCTATGGTCACGCGGGTCTCTTGAAAAGCCAGGACAGTAGCGGAAAGTGGCGGGAGAGACTCAAGGGCTCTGAGCGACATGGGTCCGCGCTCGAAGGGATTTTTAGTCGTATCAGGCGCAATGATCCTGAACTCAGGCCTGAGACCAGCGTGTTGCCTTTGATGAATTTTCTGTTTCCAGAAGTGTCTGATCGGGTCGCAATGGCTTTGTGCGGTGATGGCTGAAGGCGACAGCAATGTGCCATACTGCTGCTGGTACTCCGCAGCCAGATCGCTTCCACAGGAGGGGATAGTCGGCAGGATGGATCCTGCTGAAGTCACCACGCAGGAGAATGCTCATCCCGGCCGCACCACTTCGAATCACCGTATGCGGACATGGACGAAGTTGGTGGTCGCGGATCACGCAGGTCCATCCAGCGCGGCTTTCGCCCCGCCGATGAGACCATCGCATCGCTTGGTATCTGCAATTGGATTCGTCTGCGAAGCGGCTTCTTCAGCGCGGGTGTGATTCTTGCCTGAAGCTCGTCACGCTACGCCTGCATAGCAGGAATGGTGCTTACCCGGTGATTACATCACGAAAAAAATGGATAAAAAATATTACAAATTATCATTAAACATTAGATATTTATACTGCTTTCGACTCTAATGTCTGGTACTTCCGTTACCGGCGGATTTAGGCCAACGGATTAGCGTCATAGTGGCGGGCGCGGAAATAGTGGCGGGCGCGGAAATCGAGCCAATTCCTGGACGCGGCCGCCGATGAGATTGACGTACTCGGCGATGTGCTGACCGAGCGGGCTATGGCGGAGAGCGGCCTGCAGCGATCCGCGGATCATGGCGGCGGGCTTCACGGGCTCCCACAGCGGCGGCATCGCACTTGTGATGGGGGCGGCAGAGCGCCCGGTGCCGATCCCGGTCTACGCACAGATGAGCAGCATCAATCCGGTATTCCTGTTGCCCACTGCGCTCGAAGCTCGGGCCGAAGCACCGGCAGTGTATGGTCTCGCGTTGGAGCGCGAGCAGTGGAACACCGACGCAAAATTCCAAAAAGAAAACCCTCGGACCGGGGGCATTGGTCCGAGGGTTCCATTTGCGTTCGTCACGCTTGACTGGCGACCGTATGGAGGTCGGGCAACAGGGGGGAAACCCGTCCGGGCCGCTTCGTCACGGCCTTTTTAGGACCCGCTCGCTTGCCCTTGGATGAACGGTTGTGACAGGCTTGTCGCAGTTTGTCGCAAGGGACGAACGGTTGCGCGATGAGGCGAAGTCGGGTGCCGACGAGGGGAGTTTTGCCAGCGAATCGCCTTAACAAACTTGCAGCTTCCCCGCGCAGGCGCGGCCCTTAGGAGGTTCCGCGATGAGGCCTGGGGCCCCCGCCTGCGCGGGGGAGCAGATTGCTTGGTGAGTTCCATTTATCGTCGCCCCGGACTTGATCCGGGGGGAGGCTTCCTTTCGCCAAAGAGCAAAGCCTCATCCCGGGTCAGGCCCGGGACGACGGAGATCTGGCTTTTCTGCCAGGTCAGATCAACGCCCGGGGGCGGTACGCCGTGGGTCGGTCCACTTGAATGTCTTGTCGTCCACGGCAATGCCGTACGCATGCGCGGTCAAGCGGATAGTCGTGCGCTTGTTCTGCGAATCGAGCGCCACCCACGAATCGAGCTGGAGACCGCCGGGGGCAGCGCCGTTGCGGACGAAGATCATCGTGATCGTGCCGTATTCGGGATGCTTGGGATCGCGCACCTGCAGGCTGATCACGTCGCGATCACCTGTCGGCAGCAGCGTGGCAAACTTCGCGACGTCCTTGTTCGGATCGAGCAGCGCGCCCAATGGGCTGTTGCTGATCGGCCAGCGCTGCACCTGCCGCACTTCGTAGTCGATCATGGTCAGCGCGCGGCCATCGCCAACGATCAGCAGGGGCACGCCCTTCTGATACTGGAAGCGGATCTTGCCCGGGCGTTTCAAGGTCAGCACGCCCGATGTGCTCTGGCCGGACCGGTCGGTCTGCACGAAGTTGGCCCGCAGCGTGGTGATCCCGCGCAGGGCGGCAACGGCACGGGTCACGTCGGACGATGGTGCCTGGGCGGAAACCGCAGCGACCGGCGCTACAACGGCGCCAACCGTGCCGAGCGCAAGCGAAAGGGCCGCCAAAGGACGGCCCAGCTTGCGCGAAATGTTCAAAATCGTGTTCATCGCCGTTCCTTGAGGTGTCGGCGTTGAACTCGCCGTGAACCGACCCGTTCCGAAAATGAAAGGGTCAGCCCAGGCCGTAAAGCGCAAAACGCGCTGTTACTTGATCTTGGCTTCCTTGAACTCGACATGCTTGCGCACCACGGGATCGTACTTGCGGAAGGTCATCTTCTCGGTCGTGTTGCGCGGGTTCTTCTTGGTAACATAGAAGAAACCGGTGTCTGCGGTCGAGACCAGACGGATCTTGACGGTGGTTGGCTTTGCCATGACTCTATCCTGAACTTTATCGCGCGCGAATCTTAAACGAATGTGGCGGCGCGTTTCCACGCCGCCGTCACAGGGTCGGGCGGTTGGGATAGAATCGGGGTAAAGTCAAGCGCGCTGTCGGGACGTCAGCAATTTGCCGAAACGTCGTGCACGTGATAGTGGTTGCAAAAGAAACCAGGTTGACCAGTCCAGATGACCGATAACATCGTGCCCTTCGATTACGAGCGCCTGCCGGAAATGCCCGATGGTGTCTATACCGCGCCGCTGCGCCGTCCAGCGCATCTGGCGCAGGACTGGCTCGAACCGGCGCAGCGTCGCTACACAGGCGACGAGAACGCGATCTGGGACGAATTATACCACCGCCAAATGGAAGTCCTGCCCGGCCGCGCCTGCACCGCATTCCTTGAAGGCACCGAGCGGCTCGACCTTGGGCGCGGCGGCGTGCCCGATTTCGAGCGGCTCTCTGCCGAACTGGGGGCGCTGACCGGGTGGAGCGTCGTACCGGTGCCGATGCTGATCCCTGACCACGTGTTTTTCTGGCATCTCGCCAATCGCCGATTCCCCGCCGGAAACTTCATCCGCACGCGTGACACTTTCGATTACATCCAGGAGCCCGACGTCTTTCACGACGTGTTCGGCCACGTGCCGATGCTGACCGACCCCGTCTATGCCGATTATATGCAGGCCTACGGTCGGGCCGGGTGGAAAGCGATGCGCCACAATCGCCTCAAGGCGCTGGGCGCGCTCTACTGGTATACCGTCGAGTTCGGGCTGGTGAAGGAGGGCGACGCCTTGCGCGCCTATGGCGCGGGCATCCTGTCCGGCCCGCGCGAGGCGGTGTTCGCCATCGAAGGGCAATCGCCCAACCGGGTGATGCTCAATGTCGATCGCGTCGTGCGCACCGATTACGTGATCGACGACCTGCAGCCGACCTACTTCGTGATCGAAAGCTTCGATGACCTGTTCCGCCAGACTGTCGGCCGAGATTTCGATCGGCTGTACCAGGCGCTCGGGCCGGGTTTCACTTACGCCAATACTGCGGTGATCGACGTCGACGACGTGCTCCATCATGGCACGCTCGAATATCACCTGCGCGGTGGGCGCGGATCGGGAGCCAAGCCTGTCTGACACGAAAAACCCGGCGCTGCTCTAGGACAGCGCCGGGTTCGTCGGTCTTGGGGTCGGAGCGGTTGCCCGTTCGGCCCGGACCGAAACTTGATGTACCAGATCAGCCCGGGATCTTGTCGGCCTGATCTTCCATCTTGTCGGCCTTCTTTTCGCCCATATCACGGACGGCGTCGGCCTTGTTTTCCATCGCGTCTTCCGAGGCGCCGCCCATGGCGTCAGCCTTGTCTTCCATCGTGTCTGCAGCAGCTTCAGACGACTGACGTACTGCGTCGGCCTGATCTTCGGCGGCATTTTCCTTCGCGCTGTCGCACGCGGAAAGTCCAAGACCCATGGCGACGACGGAAGCCATCATCGCGCCTTTGAAAATACCCTTCATGGTAATCCCCTTCGGTTGAAAATTCTGGTCATGGGAAGGGCGGTCCTTGCGGGCCGCCCTAACCGGTAAGGTTTTGAAAAAGCGTTAAATTAGCGAACCGAACCACGACGGACGAGGTTCACGATCGCCAGCAGGATCAGCGCGCCCAGGAACGAAACGATCAGCGTACCGGCGGTGATGCCGTTGGTGATGCTGCCGCCGCCGACGAGGGGCGCAAGCAGGAAACCGCCGAGCAGTGCGCCGACGATGCCGACCACGATGTTAAGGAAGATACCCTGCTGGCCATCGGTGCGCATAACGATGCTCGCCAACCAGCCGAGAATGCCGCCGACGATGAGAAGAATGATCAGGCTCATGTTATAACCCCTTGAAGTGCTGTCTGTCCGGTCAATCCCGAACGCGGCACTTGGTTCCGCAAAAGCGGCAGGGCGTTTTAGGCGAAATTAATGTTCAGCGCAGCGTGAGCCAGGCAATCGCAGCCGCGCCAGCGACGATCCGGTACCATGCGAACGGCTTGAACCCCGATCGACTGACGTAGGCGACGAACAGCCGGATCACCGCCAGCGCGACCACGAACGACACTGCAAAACCCACGCCGATCTCGCTCCAGCCCACGCCCATCGTGCCGCTCATAACCGCCTCGCGGTTGTCGATCAGTTCGAGCGTCGTCGCGCCAAGCATCGTTGGAATCGCAAGGAAGAAGCTGAACTCCGCCGCAGTGCGCCGTTCGATGCCCATTGCCAGCGCGCCCATGATCGTCGCGCCCGAACGACTCACGCCGGGGACCATCGCGAGGCATTGTGCAAAACCGACGCCTATCGCCTGACGCAACGGAAGCTGGCCGATGCCGGTCAACTCTCCGGTCTTGGCATATTTCTCGATCACCAGAATCGCGACGCCACCCACGATCAGTGCCCAACACACCACCATCGGGCTGCCGAGCATCACATCGATCTGCTCTTTCAGCAGCAGGCCCAGCACAGCCGAGGGGATGAACGCCGCCAGCAGGTTGCGCAGGAACCGCAGTGAAATCGGCTCGAGCTTGAGGAGTCCCATGCCGACGGCCCAGAACGTGCGCCAGTACTGCACGACGACCGCCAGGATCGCGCCCAGCTGGATAACGACATTGAACATCGCCCACTGGTGCGCGTCGTACCCGAACAGCTCGGTCGCCAGGATCAGGTGCCCGGTCGAGGACACCGGCAGGAACTCGGTGAGTCCCTCGACGATTCCAAGCAGAATAGCAGTGACGATCGTGTCCATAACGGTCCCGTGAAGCTGAACTGCGGGGTTCAGCCGCAGCGCAGCATCAAGTCAAGCGCAGACCGTCGATAGGGGTGGATTGCCGTCTCACCAGATGCGGATGCGCTGATCCGGCGGAAGGTACAGCGCGTCCCCCGGCTTCACGCCGAACGCCTTGTACCATTCATCGAAGTTGCGGACGATTCCGTTGACGCGGTAGGCGCCGGGCGAATGGTAATCGGTCTTCAGCCGGTCACGCGCCGCCGCATCGCGCGCCTTGAACCGCCACACTTGCGCCCACGCCATGAAGAAGCGCTGGTCCCCGGTTAGCCCGTCGATCACCGGCGCTGGCTTGCCGCCCAGCGACAGATGATAGGCGCGCAGCGCAAGGCTGAGCCCGCCCAGATCGCCAATATTCTCGCCGAGTGTCAGCCGCCCGTCGATGCAGGCCTTGCCGCCTGCGCTTGCCTCATCGAACGGGCAGAACGCATCGTACTGCGCCACAAGCCGCCCGGTCAGGGCATCGAAAGCAGCGCGGTCCTTGTCGGTCCACCAGTTGCGCAAGTTGCCGCTGGCATCGGACTTGGAGCCCTGATCGTCGAAGCCGTGACCCATTTCGTGCCCGATCACCGCACCGATCGCGCCATAGTTTACCGCCGGATCGGCGCTCAGGTTGAAGTAGGGCGGCTGCAGGATCGCGGCCGGAAACACGATCTCGTTGAGCTGCGCCGAATAGTAGGCGTTCACCGTCTGCGGGAACATGCCCCACTCGCTGCGATCGACCGGCTTGCCGATGCGTGGCATGTCATAGGCCAGCTTCCACTGCTTGGCCGCGATGGCATTGGCCAGCGGTGTCTCGGGCGAAATCTTAAGCCCCTCGTATTGCTTGTACTTGTCCGGATAGCCGACCTTGGGGGTGAACGCAGCCAGCTTCGCCTCCGCCTGCTCGCGCGTGGCCGGACTCATCCAGGCAAGGTCCGACAGGTTCGCCGCCATCGCCTTGCGCAAGTTCCCGACGAGCGCTTCCATCGCCGCCTTGTTTTGCGCAGGGAACCAGCGCTGCGCATAGACCTTGCCGACCAGCTCGCCGACTTGCTCCTCGGTCGCGCCGATCGCCCGCTTCCAGCGCGGCTCGTCCTGCGGCTGGCCGCGCAGCAGCGTCCCGTAGAAGGCAAAGCGCGCAGCATCGATTCGCGCGGGCAGTACGGCGGCATAGTTCGACATGAACCGCACCGTCGCCCAGGCTTTCCACGCTGCCAGTGGCTCGCTTTGCACCAGCGCAGCGATCGCCGGCACGCCGCCGCCCAGCTTGCTCGCCATGTCCGGTGTAAAGCCCGCCGCTTTCAGCTCGTCGGCCGTCGGCGGGTACTGTTGAATCACCAGTTCACCCACACCCTTGGCACCGGCAGCGGTCAGCATCGCGTCGAGCGGCAGGCCCTTGAACGCCTCGCGCGCCTGCGCCAGCGTCAGCTTGTTGTAGGTCAGATCGCGGTTGCGCCCCAGCGCCCGGTCCCAGTGCGCGGCGGCGATCTTGCTCTCGAGCTGCCAGATTGCCTCGGCACTGGCCGCAGGCTGCCTGTCGCCAGCCTCGGCAAGTGCGGTCACCAGCCACTTGATGTAGCCAGCCTTGATCTCGCGGTTGCGCGGGCTGTCGATCAGATAGTAGTCCCGATCCGGAAGCCCAAGCCCCGCCGCCCCTGCGTAGAGCGCATAGCGCCCGCTGTCCTTGCTGTCGGGGTTCAATGCCAGCCCGA
This sequence comes from Novosphingobium hassiacum, assembly GCF_014196055.1. Taxonomy (GTDB): domain Bacteria; phylum Pseudomonadota; class Alphaproteobacteria; order Sphingomonadales; family Sphingomonadaceae; genus Novosphingobium; species Novosphingobium hassiacum. Next base: position 22,076 of record NZ_JACICY010000014.1, on the reverse strand, counting down.
TCGGCGATTCGAACGCAGGATCGCCGAACAGCGTGGCAAGGTCGGTGGTCGTCCGAACCTTGGCGATGCGCTCCAGCCACGGCCGCGCAGGCATGAGCCCCCCCGCCTCGATCCGGCGCGTATCCAGAAACGCCGAATAGGCCGCCGCGATACGCGCCATGTCCGATCCTGGCGCAGCCTTGGCCGCCACCGCCTCGTCCATGACCAGCCGCAGCCGGTCGCGCGAGGTGTCGCTGAGGATGTTCATGATCCCGTAGGTCGACTTGTCGGCGGGGATCTGCGTGTCGCGCAGCCAGATGCCGTTGACATGGCCCATGAAATCGTCGCCCGGTTTGATCGCGGGGTCGACGTATTTCAGCTGTAGCCCCGATCCGGAATAATCGGCAGCAGCCTCTTCACCGATGGCGGACGACATGGGGGCGAGCGCGCACGCGGCAGCGCACGCGCAAAGATAGGCGGCAAGACGTTTCATGTTGGACGGCGACCCTGACTGGTTTCAATCTTTACCAGATAGATTGCCGCTACTTTGGCGAAAGTCCAGTCTTTAGCGGGCCTGTCAGGCGACAATGCCCTCGAACTGCAGCTTCGCCAGTCGCGCATAGAGCCCGTCAGCCGCCGACAGGCTGGCGTGGGTGCCCTGTTCGACGATGCGCCCGCCATCCATCACGATGATCCGGTCCGCTGCGCGGATCGTCGCCAGCCGGTGCGCGATAACCAGCGTCGTGCGCTCCTTCATCAGTCGGTCGAGCGCTTCCTGCACCAGACGCTCGCTTTCGGCATCGAGCGCGCTGGTTGCCTCGTCCAGCAGCAGGATCGGTGCCTTGCGCAGCACCGCGCGCGCAATCGCGATACGCTGGCGCTGTCCGCCCGAAAGCCGCGCGCCGTCCTCGCCCAGGAACGTGTCGAGTCCCTCGGGCAAGTCGCGCAGGAAGCCCTCGGCATTGGCCGTGCGCGCCGCTTCCCAGATGTCCTCGTCGCTGGCCGACCAGTTGCCGTAGCGCAGGTTGTCGCGCGCCGATGCTGCAAACAGCGTGGCGTCCTGCGGCACCAGCGCGCTGCGGGCGCGGATCTCGGCGGGGTCGGCGCTGGTCAGCAGCACGCCATCGATGCGCACCGTGCCGCCATGCGGGTCATAGAATCGCTGCGCCAGCAGGAACAGCGTCGATTTGCCCGCACCCGAAGGCCCAACGATCGCCACCGTCTCGCCCGGTTCGACCGTCAGCGAAAAGTCGTTGAGCGCCAGCACTTCGGGGCGTGAGGGGTAGCGGAACACCACATTCTGGAACGCGATCTGCCCACGCGGCGGCACGGGCAAGGCCGTGGGCCGCACCGGCGGCGCAATGTCGGGTTCCTCGCGCAGCAACTCGTTCAGCCGTCCGGCGGCACCGGCACCGCGTAACAGATCGCCATAGACTTCCGACAGCGCTCCCGCTGCGCCCGCAACCAGCCCTGCGGTAATCACGATCGCAAAGATCGTCCCGCCGCTGATCGCGCCCGAGGCCACGCCCAGCGCGCCTTCCCAGACGAGCATGGTGATCCCGCCGAAGACGAGGAAGATCACGATCGCGGTCATCACCGCACGCAGCGAAATCCGGCGCAGCGCTGTCTGGAAGGTCGCCTCTACCCGCTCGCCGAACCGCGCCATCTCGCGCGTTTCCTGCCCGAACGCCTGCACGATCTTCATCGCGCCCAGCACTTCGGCCACGATCACGCCGATCCCGGCCACCCGGTCCTGGCTCGATCGCGAGACATTGCGCACCCGCCGCCCGAAGAAGACGATCGGGCCGACAACCAGCGGAATCCCGACCATCAGGATCGCGGTCAGCTTGGGCGCAAGGAAGAACAGATAGGCAAGCCCGCCGACCGCGGTGATGACGTTGCGCAACGCCACCGACACCGTGGTGCCCACGACCTGTTCAATCACCGCGGTGTCCGAGGTCATCCGCGAAGAGATTTCCTTGGGGCTGTTGCTCTCGAAGAACGACGGAGGCAGGCGCAGCAGGTTCGCCTGCACGCGCAGCCGAATGTCGGCGACCACGCGTTCGCCCAGCCAAGATACGAAGTAGAACCGGCAGGCGGTGCCGATCGCCAACACCACTACAATCAGTAGCAGGTACTGGAACCACCGTCCCAGCGCATCGACATCGGCCCCTTGGGCAAAACCCTTGTCGATGATCAGCTTGAACCCCGCAGGGATCGCCAGCGTCGAAGCAGAGGTCACCAGCAGCGCAACGCACGCCGCGACCATCCGTCCGGGATACTTCATCGCCTCGCGCCAGATCATGCGCAGTGGGCCCAGCGTGCGCGCACGCGGAGCCGGTTCGGCGATCGGTTCTTGAGCCAGCGTTTCCTCGTCCATCGGCACCGCCTAGCCGATGCAAGGGTTCGCCGGAAGGGGGCGCGGGATACACTCCCGATTTGTTGCGTTGCACAAACGATCGTTTGGTTGCAGACTGCGACTAACGACTCTCCGGAAATCGGGTGTTCCCGCACCGGGAGACAAACAACAAAGGTGTTCGCAGTGCTCTACAAAGCTTACGAAATCCAGCGTTCGCTATTGAACGCGAGCAGTGCCTGGGCGTCGATGACCGCCGACATGCTCAACGATGCGCGCAATCCGTGGGCGGGCATCGGTCCCAGCCAGATGATGGCCTCGGCGCTCGATGTCTTCGCACATGCGGCAGCGCCCCGGGGCAAGCCTGCCTTTGGAATCAAGGTGATCCATGTCGATGGCACCGCACACGTGGTCAAGGAAACCACGGTCGTCACGCGCCCGTTCGGTCACCTGAAGATGTTCACCCACGCCGGTCTGCCCAAGGACGCGCCGCGCTTGCTGATCGTTGCCCCGATGAGCGGGCACTACGCCACGCTCCTGCGCGGCACGGTCGAACGCATGATGGAACGCTGCGTCGTCTACATCACCGACTGGGCTGACGCGAAATACGTGCCGCTGGCCGAAGGCGTGTTCGATCTGGACGACTACATCGATTACCTTACCGGTTTCCTCGAACACATCGGCCCCGGCGCGCATGTGATGGCGGTGTGCCAGCCCTCGGTTCCCGCATTTGCCGCAGCAGCGATCATGGGCGCGAACAAGCACCCCTGCCGCCCGGTCACGCTGACCATGATGGGCGGGCCGATCGACACGCGCGAAAGCCCGACGGCGGTCAACGATCACGCGATCACCAAGCCGCATGTCTGGTTCAAGCACAACGTCATCACCGAAGTGCCCGCCAACTATCCGGGCGAAGGCCGCCGCGTCTATCCGGGCTTCGTGCAGCTCGCCAGCTTCATGTCGATGAACCTGGGCAGCCACATGATGAGCCATTACAAGCTCTATCAGCACATGATGCAGGGCGCCGATGTCGACGCCGACGCGACCAAGACCTTTTACGAGGAATATCGCGCGGTCTGCGATCTACCCGCCGAATTCTACCTGCAGACGGTCGACGTCGTGTTCCAGCGTCACGCCCTGCCCAAGGGCGAACTGGTCCATCGTGGCCAGACGGTCGATCTCGGCGCGATCACCGAAACCGCGCTGCTGTGCATCGAGGGTGAGCGCGACGACATCTCGGGCATCGGCCAGACCAGGGCCGCGCTCAAGGTCACGCCCAATCTGCCCGACGACAGGAAGCAGTACTTCCTCGCCCCGGAAGTCGGCCACTACGGCATCTTCAACGGCTCCCGCTGGCGCAACTCGATCGCCCCGGTCGTCGACCAGTGGATCGCCAAGTTCGAAAAGAAGGCCAAGGGCGGCAAACTGACCGCTGTGGCCTGAGGCAAACAGACACGACGGGCCGGTTGAACAGCGTTCGACCGGCCTATTTCTTGCAATATCGGGCGGATTAGCTATGTTCTTAGCTAAGGAGGCTGCGATGGCCCAATTTTCAGTTCACGATGCCAAGACGAATTTGTCCAAGCTGATTGCGCAGGCGCTGGCTGGTGGCGAGGTGGTGATCGCTCGCGGTAACGTGCCCGCTGTGCGTCTCGTGCCGGTTGCCACGCAGGGTAAGCGTCAGTTCGGCGCTCTCAAGGGCAAGATCGCAGTCGACGCACGGTTCGACGAGCCGCTTCCCGAAGACGAGCAGGGTGGCTGGAACCTCGGTTGAAGCTGCTCCTAGATACCCACGCGCTGATCTGGTGGCTGGCAGGCGACGCAGCCTTGGGTCGGGCTGCGCGCGACGCGATTGCAAACGAAGCCAACAGCGTTGCCGTCAGCGCCGCCTCAGCCATGGAAGTCGCCACCAAGTTCCGCATCGGGAAATTGCCCGACGCTGCGTTGCTGGCGCAGAATTTCGAAGCGATCGTTGCCGCTCAGGGCTTCGAAGAGCTTGCCATCAATGTGCGGCACGCTCGCCTCGCAGGCGAGATGAACATCGCGCACAAGGACCCGTTCGACCGCCTGCTGATTGCGCAGGCCCAGGCCGAAGACATGGTGCTCGTGTCCAACGAAGCCCTGTTCGATGGGTTTGCTGTCAAACGGCTGTGGTAGCGCGCATAGATCTCTAAATGAACAACTGCGAAATCCACTCGCAGATTAGCGCGGGCTTGTCCTCGCCTTCGATTTCGACCGTGATTTCCATTGTCTGCTGCCACTGGCCGGGACGCTTTTCTTCCATTTCCAGCAGCTTGAACACGCCGCGAATGCGCTTGCCGACGCGCACCGGGGTGAGGAAGCGGGTGCGGTTGCCGCCGTAGTTGACGCCCATCTTGATGCCCTCGGGGCGCGGGCAATCGCTTTGCGCGGTCAGCAGCGGTATCAGCGACAGCGTCAGAAACCCGTGCGCGATCGTGCCGCCGAACGGGGTCAGCCTGGCCTTTTCAGGGTCGACATGGATAAACTGGAAATCGCCCGTCGCCTCGGCGAAAGTGTTGACGCGTTCCTGCGTGATCTCGACCCAGGTCGATGTGCCGACGACCTGGCCGATCATCGCTTTGATCTCGTCTGCGGATATGGATTTGGTCATGCCTTGCTCTCTCCGGTCAGCTTGTTGCCGCCAGTGTGGCCGCATGCTCTCGCCGGTGCAAGCGGGCGGACGGGGCGTGCGCCTCAGGCGGGCTGGGGCACTGCCGCCTGCTTGCGGAATGGCTTGGGCTCGGCCGCCCGCAGGCGCTTGGCATAAGCCCACAAGCCGCATTGCAAGCCGACGAGCATGTAGCAGAACGGCTGAAACGCGATGCCGACGAAGGTGCTGCCGACCAGATAGACGACCTGCGCCTGCTGCAATGCCTCGGCCAGCGGCGAAACCCAGCGGAGTTCCTCGCGGGTCTCCTTGCGGAACCTGCGGCGCAGCAGTTCCATCTGCCACACGCCCAGAAAGTGCAGCGCCAGCCAGATCGCCAACCCCGGATAACCCTGCTCGCCCAGCATCTCGAAATAGCTCGAATGGTAGGCGCGGCCTTTTTCGACGATCGGCTGGAATTCGAGCGCGGTGTTATTGTCGCCCGCATTGTCGGCCTTGACCGTATCGTAGACCAGTTCATTCTGGCGATAGGCTTCGAAGCCTCCGCCGAACGGGTGGGTCTTGGCGAACTCGATCGTCCACTTCCACACCGCAATCCGCGTTCCGGCAGACTGGTCGGACTGGTGGTTCTTGATCGTGCCCATCCGGTCGGTGAATTCCTTGGGCAGCAGCGGCACCGCGATCAGTGCGGCCACCGCCATGACCGACACGATCAGCATCCGTCGCTTGGCCGTGCGCAGATACATCGCCATCAGCACGACCACGCAGACCAGGCCCGTCCGCGCGCCCGTACCGATCGGCATCAGCACGCAGGAAAAGCACAGCGCCACCGCGAACACCTTCACCCGCCAGTCGGGTGGAAAGATCGTCCCGAAGCGCATCAGCCAGATCGCCAGTGGCACGACCGCAATCGCGACAGCCGAGATGATCGACCCTTCATACAGCCCGGTATTGTCGTTGATCAGCAGGCGCAGCTCGCCGTAGCCGCCGCCGCCCGCCATCGTCTTGATCCCGCCGCCGATCACGATCACCCCGATCGAGAGGACCAGGATCAGCGCGATGGCCTCGATCCGCAATCGGGTGCGCAATGTCAGCGGCAGGAACAGCGCGAACAGCAGCGCTTTCCATACCCACGCCCACTTTTCCGCAGCCTCGACGGGAAAATCTGCGGTCTGGGTGGTCAGCCCGCAATAGACGAGCAGTGCCAGCAGCAGAAACTGGCGCAGCGAAAAGCGGATGCCGTTCTTGTCCTCGGCCACAAACCACGCGATGAATGCGCACAGGAAAGCGATCAGCGAAACCGGAATGTGGGACAGGATGCCCCAGCTGACCTTCTGCGGCGCGACGATGTCGATGTAGGTATAGGCCAGCACGAAAATGAACGGCTTGCGAAAGCCCGCGCCGATGAATGCCAGCACGAAGCTCAGCAGGAACAGGTCAAGCATCGCTGCTCTCGACCGTAGTTTGCGGCGGCTTGCGGAACGGCACCTTCCGGCCGGGCAGCGAAGGATCGTCGTCCAGATCGGCACGATGCAGCACGCGCCAGATGACCAGCGCCATCAGCAGGTGCGGCAGGAATATCGTGAACTTGTCGATCATGCGGCTGATACTGCTAGAGCAACGAGGTTGACGCGGCGTTAAGCTTCGCGTGGCAGAAGTGGGTGCCATGACCCGTGTGCTCCACGTCCTCGACCATTCGCTCCCGTTGCAGAGTGGCTATACCTTTCGCACCCGCGCGATCCTCAAGGCGCAGCAGGCCATGGGAATCGAGGTGCGCGGCATCACCGGGCAGCGCCATCTCGCGCCTCCTGCCACCGCCGAGCCCGAGCAGAGCGATGGCCTGATCTTCCACCGCACCCCGGGCACCGCAAACGGACTGCCGCTCATCCGCGAATGGAGCGAAGTCACGGCGCTCGCCGGTCGTATCGTCGCTGTTGCGCGGCAATGGCGGCCCGACGTGCTCCACGCCCATTCGCCCGCGCTCTGCGGGCTCGCCGCGGTCAAGGCGGGCAAGCGGCTCGGCATACCGGTGGTCTACGAAATCCGCGCCTTCTGGGAAGATGCCGCCGTCGGCAACGGCACCGGGCGCGAGAACAGCCCCAAGTACTGGCTCACCCGCGCACTCGAAAACGATGTCGTCGCCAAGGCGGACCGTGTCGTGACGATCTGCGACGGCCTGCGCTCGGATCTGGTTGCGCGCGGCGTCTCGCCTGAAAAGCTCTCGATCATGCCCAACGGCGTCGATCTCGAGCTGTTCGGCGATCCGTTGCCCCGCGACGTGGCGCTGGCTGACGAACTCGCGCTGGGCGAAGGGCCGGTGATCGGCTTCCTCGGCAGCTTCTACCCCTATGAGGGGCTGGACGATCTGATCGCTGCCATGCCCGCGATCGTCGCAGCCGTGCCGGGAGTCCGCCTGCTGCTGGTCGGTGGCGGTCCAGCCGAAGGCGAGTTGCGCGCGCAAGCACAGGCATCGCCTGCCGCCCACGCGATCAAGTTCGTCGGTCGCGTGCCGCACACGCAGGTCGACCGCTACTATTCGCTGGTCGATGTGGTCTGCTATCCGCGCAAGGCGATGCGCCTGACCGAGCTGGTCACCCCGCTCAAACCGCTTGAAGCGATGGCGCAGGGCAAACTCGTAGCGGCGTCCGATGTCGGGGGCCACCGGGAGTTGATTCACCACGGCATCGATGGCACCTTGTTCCCGGCGGACGACCCAGGCGGCTTGGCCCGCGCCATGGTACAAATGCTTGAAACGCAAGCGGAATGGCCAGTCCGGCGCGAACAGGCCCGCACCCATGTTCGCACCCGCCACGATTGGGCGGTGAACGCCCGGCGTTATGAACTCGTTTACCAAGCCCTGATACTTCCAGCCGGTGAAACCAAAGCCAAAGTGTCGGACGAAGCGGCCTGAAGTCGCAGTCCAGCGCGGACAAGAAACAGGACGGACCCTGCAGTGACCGTTACCAAGCGCAAGCCCAAGCCCACCACCGCGCACCCGATGTTCCCGTTCGTGACCGCCTTGTGGTTCGCGACGTTCCTCGGTCTCGGCAGCTTCGCCGTCGCTCCGGCTCTGCTTGAAGGCCCGGTCGTTGCTCTGGGCCTGCCGGCACTGGTTCCCGCTGCTGCACCGCCGCTGGGCTTTACCGCACGCCTGCTGTTCGCCTTGGCGATGATGGGGCTGGGGGGAATCGCCGGCTACCTCGTCGGTCGCGCGCTGGGTCGCGGCAAGGTCGAAGCTCCGGTTCGCGCACGCGGCTTCGGCAAGCAGGCGCAAGACAAGACCGGGTTCGAGGCACGCCGTCCGATCAACCCGTCCGAAGATCTTGGCGCCCCGCTCGACGCACCGATTGCACAGGACGTGCCCCTGCGGCGCCGCGCGCTGTCGCTCCACGACGAATCGCAGCTGTCCACCCCGTTCGAATCGGCCCCGCTGCCCGGTTTCCTGCCGTGGGAGGTCGCAGCGCAGGACGCCGAAGTCGAAGCCGAGGCCGAACCAGCAGCACAACCCGGGCCCACGCCGGCAGCCATAGCCATGCAGACCACGCCCGCCGATCCGCTGGCACTTGATCTGCTGCTCGAAGAGGCCCAGACCTTTGGCGAGACATCGTACGAACCTGTGGCCACCAGCACGCCGGAAGTCGCTGCCGACCTTGATCATGTCTTCGGGTCGTCTCCGCTGACGTTCGACGCGCCGGACGTCGCGGAAGCCGCGCCGTTCACGCCCACAGCGCCCGCCCCATCATATCAACCCTCGCCAATCCTGCAGGCCCAGCAAGTCCAAACCACACCGATCGAGCACGCCGCCCTCGACAGCCTGGGGCTCGTGCAACTGATTGAACGTCTGGCCCTGGCCATATCGCGTCGTGCCCGCAGGGCAGAACCCTCGACCGCCGCCCCTGCCGTCGATGCGCCCGCGCCAACTGCCGCGCCCGAAGCGCGCGAGATTCCCCGCTTCGGCTCCTCGGCACTGACCGATCCGGCGCCTGCTGCCTCGGCCGAATATCGCGCTGCGCCCGAACGCGTGGTCCAGTTGCGCCCCGCACAGTTCCAGCCTGTCGCCGCGCCCGAATTCGACGCATCTTTCGGCGATGACGGCGAGGATGAGGACGAGGACCTCGGTCTCGACCGGTTCCTGCGCATGTCGCCGCTGCGCACTCGCGAACCCGCTGTCCATACAGAGCAGGCATCGCCGGGCGATGCCGCCCCCGAACCGGAAGTTGCCGAGGAACGCTATCCCTCGCTGCTCGACATCGGTCCGGTCGCCGCCAGTCGCGAACCGCTGCGTATCGACGATGGCATCGCCGATGAGCCCGAAGAAGACGCCGCGATCGAACCGGTCGTGGTGTTCCCGGGGCAGCAGCAAGCGCGCCAGTTCGAGCGTCCGTCGATCACGCCACTGGCAGGCTCGCCGCTTGCCGCTCCCGGCCGCGCTGCGCCGTCGCCGCCCACGGCCGATACGGGTGAGGGCGAAGTCGCCGGTCAGTCTGGCCCCGCGCTCGATGCCGACGAGGCGGACCGCGCCCTGCGCGCAGCGCTTGCAACCTTGCAGCGGATGACCGCCCAAGGCTGAAAATCTGCCGTGTAACACCCGGAAAACAGCCCGTTCTGCCGTCCTGCATCCGTATTTCCGCGTTTAAGCACGCGACTGATACCGGAGTGCGGTTGCAAAATAACATTCCTGCAGTCATGGGGGGTCTTCGCGCAACTTTCGTCTCCTTTCGGGAGGCGTGATTCGCGCGCGACTCCTCTTTTTGGATGTAGGACGATCATCGAAATGGGATTTCCGCCGGTTCAGGGCCTGTACGATCCACGTAATGAGCATGACGCCTGTGGCGTGGGTTTCGTTGCCCACATCAAAGGCCAGAAAAGCCATTCCATCGTAGATCAGGCGCTGGAAATTCTGCGCAATCTCGACCATCGCGGTGCGGTGGGCGCCGACCCGTTGCTGGGTGACGGCGCGGGGATCCTCATCCAGATCCCCGACCAGTTGTTCCGCAAGTGGGCCGCTTCGGAGGGCAAGGACCTGCCGCAGCCGGGCGACTATGCCGTGGCCATGTGCTTCCTGCCGCAGGATGAATCCGCGCGCCTGTTCGTCACCGAATTCTTCGAGAAGTTCATCGCCAAGGAAGGTCAGGAACTGATCGGCTGGCGCGATGTCCCGACCACGATGGACGGCTTGGGCAAGGCAGTCGTGGAATCCATGCCGGTGATCCGCCAGTGCTTCATCAAGCGCGGCGCAGGGACGCCCGATCAGGCAGCGTTCGAGCGCAAGCTGCTCGCCATCCGCAAGCAAACGCAGAACCCGCTGGCGATGATGGCTGAAAAGCACGGGCTTCCGGGCGTCACGCAGCTCTACATGCCGAGCTTCTCGACCCGCACGATCGTCTACAAGGGCCTGCTGCTCGCCAACCAGGTCGGCTCGTTCTACGATGATCTGCGCGATCCCGATTGCGTCTCGGCTTTGGGCCTCGTGCACCAGCGTTTCAGCACCAACACCTTCCCCAGCTGGAAGCTCGCGCACCCGTTCCGCTTCATCGCCCACAATGGCGAGATCAACACCGTTCGCGGCAACGTGAACTGGATGAACGCGCGCCGCCGCACGATGGAATCCGAACTGCTCGGCCCCGATCTCGACAAGATGTGGCCGCTGATCCCGCACGGCCAGTCTGACACCGCCAGCCTCGACAATGCGCTCGAACTGCTGATTGCGGGTGGCTATTCGCTGGCGCATTCGGTGATGATGCTGATCCCCGAAGCATGGGCCGGCAATCCGTTGATGAGCCCTGCGCGCCGCGCGTTCTACGAATACCATGCCGCGCTGATGGAACCCTGGGACGGCCCCGCCGCCGTGGCCTTCACCGACGGTCGCCAGATCGGCGCGACGCTCGATCGCAACGGCCTTCGCCCTGCGCGCTTCTCGATCACCCGCGATGATCTGATCTGCATGGCGTCGGAAAGCGGCGTCCTGCCGTTCCGCGAGGAAGATATCGTCCGCAAGTGGCGGCTCCAGCCGGGCCGCATGCTCCTGATCGACATGGAGCAAGGCAAGATCATCGAGGACGAGGAAATCAAGGCCGAGCTGGCCGCGGCCGAGCCTTACGAGGAATGGCTCGAACAGGCGCAGTACAAGCTCAAGGAACTCGACGTGATCGAGCCCGAGCTGGCCGCGATCCCGCAGGAAACCACCTCCTTGCTCGATCGCCAGCAGGCGTTCGGTTATACGCAGGAAGATATTTCCAAGTTCCTCGAACCGATGGCCATCGCGGGTGACGATCCATTGGGCTCGATGGGCACCGACACGCCGATCGCGGTGCTGTCTAAGCGTTCGCGCCTGCTCTACGACTATTTCAAGCAGAACTTCGCGCAAGTCACCAACCCGCCGATCGACCCGATCCGCGAGGAACTGGTGATGTCGCTGGTCAGCATGATCGGCCCGCGCCCTAACCTGCTCGGCCACGACGCTGGCAGCCACAAGCGCCTCGAAGTCGATCAGCCGATCCTGACGAACGAGGAAGTCGCCAAGATTCGCTCGGTCGAAGCGGCGCTCGACGGCGCGTTCCGTACCGCCACGATTGACACCACCTGGGACGCTGCTGCCGGGGCCGATGGCCTCGAAATGGCGATCAAGGAAATGTGCTGGGCGGCAACCGAAGCCGTGCTGGCCGACAAGAACATCCTGATCCTGTCGGACCGCAGCCAGAACGAGCATCGCATCGCGATGCCGGCCGCGCTCGCCACGGCGGCGGTACACCAGCACCTCGTCCGGCAGGGCCTGCGCATGCAGACCGGCCTTGTCGTCGAAACCGGCGAAGCGCGCGAAGTGCACCACTTCTGCGTGCTCGCAGGGTACGGCGCCGAAGCGATCAATCCCTATCTCGCGTTCGAAACGCTTGAACAGATCCGCGTCGCCAAGGAGCTTCCGCTCGGCACCAAGGACGTCAAGAAGAACTATATCAAGGCGATCGGCAAGGGCATCCTCAAGGTCATGTCCAAGATGGGCATCTCGACCTACCAGTCGTACTGCGGCGCGCAGATCTTCGACGCGGTCGGCCTGTCCACCGCGTTCGTCGACAAGTACTTCACCGGCACTGCCACCAGCATCGAAGGCGTCGGCCTGCGCCAGATCGCCGAAGAAACCGTGCGCCGTCACGCCACGGCCTATGGCGATAACCCGATCTACAAGAAGATGCTCGACGTCGGCGGCATGTACCAGCTGCGCCTGCGCGGTGAGGAACACGCCTGGACCGCATCGAACATCGCCAACCTGCAGCACGCGGTGCGCGGTAACACGTCCGAAAAGTACGCCGAGTTCGCTGAATCGATCAACAACCAGTCCGAGCGCCAGCTGACCATCCGCGGGTTGCTCGAACTGAAGAAGGCCGATCAGGCGATTTCGATCGATGAGGTCGAACCGGCCGCAGACATCGTCAAGCGCTTCGCCACCGGCGCGATGAGCTACGGCTCGATCTCGTGGGAAGCGCACACCACGCTCGCCGTCGCGATGAACCGCATCGGCGGCAAGTCGAACACGGGTGAGGGCGGCGAGGACCCGGCACGCTTCACGCCGATGGCCAATGGCGATTCGATGCGCTCGGCGATCAAGCAGGTCGCCTCGGGCCGCTTTGGCGTGACGGCGGAATATCTCGTCAACGCCGACGACGTGCAGATCAAGATGGCGCAGGGCGCAAAGCCCGGTGAAGGTGGCCAGCTTCCGGGCGACAAGGTCGACAAGACCATCGGCAAGACCCGCCACTCCACCCCCGGCGTCGGCCTGATCTCGCCCCCGCCGCATCACGATATCTACTCGATCGAAGACCTCGCGCAGCTCATTCACGATCTCAAGAACGTGAACACCCGCGCGCGTATCTCGGTCAAACTGGTGTCCGAAGTCGGCGTCGGCACGGTCGCTGCAGGCGTGTCCAAGGCGCGCGCCGATCACGTGACCATTTCGGGCTACGAAGGCGGCACCGGCGCATCGCCGCTGACATCTTTGACGCACGCCGGATCACCGTGGGAAATCGGCCTTGCCGAAACCCAGCAGACGCTGCTGCTCAACAACTTGCGCAGCCGCATCTGTGTCCAGGCCGATGGCGGCATCCGTACAGGTCGCGACGTGGCCGTGGCCGCGTTGCTCGGTGCCGATGAATTCGGCTTTGCCACCGCGCCGCTGATCGCGGCCGGCTGCATCATGATGCGCAAGTGCCATCTGAACACCTGCCCTGTCGGCGTTGCCACGCAGGACCCTGTCCTGCGCGCGCGCTTCACCGGCCAGCCGGAACACGTGATCAACTACTTCTTCTTCGTTGCCGAAGAATTGCGCGCGATCATGGCCGAAATGGGCTTCCGCACCGTCGCCGAGATGGTTGGGCGGGTCGATCGGCTCGATACCAACAAGGCGATCCATCACTGGAAGCTCGAAGGCATCGACCTGTCGAAGCTGCTCCATCGCGTCGAACCGGTCGAGGGCACCACCCTCAACTGGAGCGGCACGCAGGATCACGGCCTCGAAGCCGCGCTCGATCAGGACCTGATCAAGGCCAGCGCGGCTGCGCTCGAAAGCGGGCAGGCAGTCCGCCTCGAACGCACCGTGATCAACGTCAACCGCACGGTCGGCGCGATGCTCTCGGGCGAAATCGCGCGCAAGCACGGTCACAAGGGCCTGCCCGACAACACGGTCCACGTCTCGTTCAAGGGCGTGGCCGGGCAGTCGTTCGGCGCTTTCGTCGCGCACGGCGTCACGCTCGATCTGGTGGGCGATGCCAACGACTATGTCGGCAAGGGCCTCTCAGGCGGCCGCGTGATCGTGCGCCCTCCGGCGCATGTCGAACGCGATCCGGCAGAGAACATCATCGTCGGCAACACCGTGCTCTACGGCGCAATCGCGGGCGAGGCCTACTTCAACGGCGTTGCCGGTGAACGCTTTGCCGTCCGCAATTCGGGCGCCGTCGCGGTGGTCGAAGGCACCGGCGATCATGGCTGTGAATACATGACTGGCGGTGTCGTTGCGGTGCTGGGCAAGACCGGCCGGAACTTCGCAGCGGGCATGTCGGGCGGCGTTGCGTACGTTTATGACGTGGACGGCAACTTTGCCGATCTTGCCAACAAGGCGATGGTCGACCTCTCGCCTGTCTCGGCAGAGCGTGACGACGAGGACGGCACCGGCCGGCCGCAGCAGCGTGGCGTCGATGTCTACGACTACGGCATGGGCGACATGCTACGTCACGATGCAGAACGTCTGCGCGTCCTGATCGAACGTCACCATCTCTATACCGGCAGCAGGCGCGCGCGCGAAATCCTCGACAACTGGGCGGATGCCCTGCCCAAATTCGTCAAGGTCATGCCGCGCGACTATGCACGCGCCCTGCGCCAGATGGAGGCCGAGCGCCTCGAAGCCGCCTCCGTCGCGGCCGAATAAAGGTTCAATTGCAATGGGTAAGGCAACCGGCTTTCTCGAGATCGACCGCAAGGATCGCAGCTACGATGCGCCTTCGGAACGGCTGAAGCACTATCGCGAATTCGTCATCCCGCATGACGAAACCGGGCTCAAGGGCCAGGCGGCGCGCTGCATGAACTGCGGCATTCCGTACTGCCACAACGGCTGTCCGGTGAACAATCAGATCCCCGACTGGAACCACCTGGTCTACGAGAACGATTGGCGCGAGGCGCTGACCAATCTCCATTCGACCAACAACTTCCCCGAATTCACCGGCCGCATCTGCCCCGCCCCATGCGAGGCGGCGTGCACGCTGAACATCGTCGACCAGCCGGTCACCATCAAGTCGATCGAATGTGCCATCGTCGATCGCGGGTGGAAGGAAGGCTGGATCGAACCGCACGTACCCGCGCGCAAGACCGGTAAGTCGGTCGCGGTCGTCGGCTCTGGCCCTGCCGGTCTGGCCGCCGCCCAGCAGCTCGCGCGCGCCGGTCATTCGGTCACGGTGTTCGAAAAGAACGACCGCGTCGGTGGACTGCTGCGCTACGGCATCCCCGACTTCAAGATGGAAAAGACCCACATCAATCGCCGCGCGATGCAGATGGAGGCCGAAGGCGTCCAGTTCCGCACCGGCGTCGAAGTGGGCGTGACCGTCTCATTCTCATCGCTCAAGGAAAACTTCGACGCGGTCGTCCTGTCGGGCGGCGCCGAAGACCCGCGCGGCCTTGGCATTCCGGGCGCGGAACTGCCCGGCGTGCGCATGGCGATGGAATTCCTGACGCAGCAGAACAAGCGCAACGCAGGAGACGACGAGTTGCGCGCCGCGCCGCGGGGCTCGCTCACGGCTACCGGAAAGCATGTCGTGGTCATCGGCGGTGGCGACACCGGGTCGGACTGCGTCGGCACCTCGAACCGCCAGGGCGCAGCTTCGGTCACCCAGCTCGAGATCATGCCCAAGCCTCCCGAAAAGGAAGACAAGGCGCTTTCCTGGCCGAACTGGCCGCTCAAGCTGCGCACGTCGTCCAGCCACGAGGAAGGCGTGACGCGCGAGTTCGCGATCCTGACCAAGCGCGTCGTCGGTGAAAACGACGTGTCGGGCCTGGAATGCGTCCGCGTCGAATGGGTCGGCGGCCAGATGCAGGAAGTCCCCGGCAGCGAGTTCACGCTCAAGGCCGACCTGATCCTGCTCGCCATGGGCTTCGTCGGCCCGCGCAAGCAGGGCCTGCTCGAACAGGCCGGCGTCGAGCTCGACCCGCGCGGCAACGTCAAGGGCAACGTGGTCGATTACAAGACCAGCGTCGAAAACGTCTTCGCCTGTGGTGATATGCGCCGCGGCCAAAGCCTCGTCGTCTGGGCCATCCGCGAGGGCCGCCAATGCGCCCGTGCCGTGGATGAGGCGCTGATGGGCGTGTCCGAGCTTCCGCGCTGAACGGATAGGCCCACCCCCGACTCCTCCCGCAAGCGGGAGGGGGGAAGTACAATTCGACGTTACGCCCTCCCGCTCGCGGGAGGGCCGCGAGACTTAGAGAGCCGAAGGCGAACTTAGTCGCAGCGGGGTGGGCAAATGCCTACCCTTCGACCTCAACCACCGGCGCAGCTTTGCTCCGGCACACCAGCAGCTTGTCGATCTTGCGCCCGTCCATGTCGACGACCTCGAATCGCCAGCCCTGATCGTGGAAGTGCTCGCCTTCACCCGGAAGCCGCTTCAACACCGACAGGCAGAACCCCGCCGTTGTCGCGAATTCCCGATCATCGGGCAGGTCGAGGCCCAGCCGGTCGGCGAGTGCATCGGCGGGCAGCGCGCCCGAAATCAGCAGCGATCCGTCCTCGCGCTCGACGATCATTGGCTCATCGCCCGCATCGCCATGGCCGACGAAATTGCCCGCAATCGCGGCGAGAAGATCGGCCGGCGTCACGATGCCCTCGAGATGCCCATACTCGTCATGCACGAGCGCAATCGCGACTTGCGCCTGTTGGATCATGGTCAAAGCGTCCATCGTGTCGAGCTGGTCGGGCACGATCGCGGGCTTTTTCATCAGCCGTCCCAACTGAACCTTGCGCCCGCGCAACAGCGTGGACAGCACGTCGCGCACCTTGACCACGCCGACGATCTTGTCGACCGAACCGTCGGCCACCAACAGCAGCGAATGCGGGCTATCCTCGATCGCGGCGCGCAGCTCGGCTTCCGGCGCGCGGCGCTCGATCCAGTGCAATTCGGTTCGCGGGGTCATCACCTCGCGCACCGGTCGTTCGGCCAGCCGCATGATACCGCTCATCAGCGCGCGCTCTTCTTCCTCGATCACGCCAGATCGCGTGGCCTCGGCAAAGATCATGTGCAGTTCTTCGGCGGTCACCTCCTGATCGGTGCCATGTTTGAGGCCCATCATCCGGATCAGCAGTCCCGACGATTTGTCCAGCGTCCAAACGAACGGCGCGGTCACCTTGGACATCAGCAGCATCGCTGGCGCAGCGATCTTCGCGATCGGTTCCGCTGCGCGCAGCGCCAGTTGTTTGGGCACCAATTCGCCCACCACAAGGCTCAGGTAGGTGGTGATCGCGATGACGATGATGAACCCGGCGTTGTCGGCGAATCGCTCTGGCAATCCCCACGCCAGGAGGCGCTCCGCTGTCGGTCCGCCAAGGCTCGACCCGGAATAGGCACCGGCAATGATCCCGACCAGCGTAATGCCGATCTGGACCGTCGAAAGAAATTTACCAGGGTCGGCCGCCAGCTCGATCGCGACTTTCGCGCCCTTGCTGCCATCCTCGGCGGCGACCTTCAGGCGCGATGTGCGCGCCGAGACGATCGCCAGTTCCGACATGGAAAACAGGCCGTTGAGCAAAACGAGGCCCAGAATGATGAATACGTCTGACCAGGGATAAGGTGTCACAATCGCGCCTGTAGCAGATTTGCCTGTAAAGGCGATAGCAAGCGAATGCCGCGCTCATGTGGTTCCCGTTCGGGAACCGTTCAGTCGAATCGGGCTTATCTGAACTGTCAAAGCGGCAAACCGTTGCATAAGGTCGTCTCGGGATGCTGATTCAAGGGGACAGGTTATGAAAATTCGTCGTGTTATGATGTCGGGCCTCTGCGCCGTTTCGCTGGTCAGTCTGTCTGCCTGCGTCACCGATCCCAACACGGGTGAACGCAAGGTATCGCGCACCGCAATCGGTGGCGGCGTCGGCGCGCTCGGTGGTGCCCTGCTCGGCGGCCTTATCGGCGGCTCGACCGGTCGCATCGTCGGCGCTGGCATCGGCGGTGTCGCGGGCGGCGTGATCGGCTACCAGAAGGACAAGCAGATTCGCGAACTGCGCGAACAGACCGCTGGTAGCGGCATCGACGTGTCCGAAACCGATGGCGGCCAGGCGATCCTCGTCAACCTGCCCAACGGCGTCACCTTCGATACCGACAGCTCGACCGTGAAGCCGGCGTTCGGTGCAACCCTCGATCGCGTTGCTCAGTCGCTCGTGCAGTACCCGAACTCGCTGATCGACGTTTACGGCCACACTGATTCGACCGGTTCGGATTCGTACAACCAGGCGCTGTCGGAACGTCGCGCCCGCGCCGTTGCCGATTACCTGACATCGCGCGGCGTCGGTTATGCCCGTATCCGCAGCCAGGGCTATGGCGAAACCCAGCCGATTGCGTCGAACGACACCGAACAGGGCCGCTCGGCCAACCGCCGGGTCGAAATCAAGATCGTGCCGATCAGCCAGGATGACGTGAACGCGGCTCGCCGCGGTCAGTAAGCCCGACTGATCACACGCAGACGGCGTCGCTTTCACCGGAGCGGCGCCGTTTGCTATGTACAGCGTACATTCGCGGTTGACCGTCGCGGCTCCGCGCTGGCATCGGCAGCGCATTCATGGAGAAACGCATGCCGCTTCAACGCCGCGCAATCAACGGGCGCTCGATCAATCCCGTCGGCCTCGGCTGCATGTCGCTCAGCTGGGCCTATGGCAACCGCCCGAGCGACGCGGATGGCGTGCGCCTGCTCCAGCGCGCGGTGGATATCGGCTACGACCACTTCGATACCGCACGTCTTTACGGCCTGGGTCACAACGAAACGCAGGTCGGCACCGCCCTCAAGGGAGCGCGCCGCGACAAGGTGTTTCTCGCCTCGAAGATGGGCATCTTCGCCAGCGGCGAAAAGCGCGGCATCGATTGCCATCCCGATACCATCCGTCGCGAACTCGAAGTGTCGCTGAAGCTGCTCCAGACTGACCACATCGATCTTTACTACATGCACCGCCGTGATTTTACGGTGCCGATCGAGGATTCGGTGGGCGCGATGGCCGAGCTGGTCAAGGAGGGCAAGATCGGCGCGATTGGCCTGTCCGAGATGTCGGCCGACACCCTGCGCAAGGCGGCCGCCGTCCACCCCATCGCCGCTATGCAGACCGAATACTCGCCGTGGACGCGCCAGGCCGAAATCGCCGTGCTCGACGCCTGCCGTGAACTCGGCACGACGTTCGTCGCGTTCTCGCCGGTCGCGCGCGGCGTCCTCGCCAACGGCGTCAGCGATCCCGCTGCGCTGCCGGAAAAGGACATCCGCCGCGCGATGCCCCGCTTCAGTGCGGATAACTGGCCCAGGAACCTCGCGCTGGTGGAACAATTCAACGCCATCGCCGCTCGCGAAAGCGTCACCCCGGCGCAACTGTCGCTTGCGTGGGTGCTGTCACGCGGCGATCATTTGGTCACCATCCCCGGCACGGCCAATGCCGCGCACCTCGAAGAAAACATCGCACGCTGGGGCTGGGAAATCCCCTCTGCCGTCTCTGCCGAGGTCGATGCCCTGATCAATCAGCAGACCGTCGCCGGCCCGCGCTACGCTGCCGCCATGCTCCCCACGATCGACACCGAAGATTTCGCGTAAGCGCTCACGCCAGCTTCGCCGCGCGATCCGCAATCCGCGCAATCGCCGCCTCGTGAATCGCTGGGGCGGTAACGAGCAGTCCGAACGCGCGCGGATCACGCTTGTTGAACGAGATCGGCCGACCGAACGCGTCGGACACTGCCGCTCCGGCCTCACGCGCGATCAATGCCGCCGCCGCGATGTCCCACTCGAACCCCCAGCGCAGCGTGGCAAGCAGGTCGGCCTCGTCCGCGCCGACCATCGCGATGCGCAGCGCGATCGAGTTGGGCTTGTCCACCGTCACCAGGTCGGAATCGACGCGTGGGAGGCTGTCGGCAGGCACACGCGCACCCCCAAGCTGCGTCCTGCTGCTCGCGACCAGCGGCAATCCGTTGCGCGTGGCACCCTGTCCCGCAATCGCCGACCAGTATTCGCCCCGCGCAGGCGCGCTCAGCACCCCTAGCAACGGCTTGCCTTCGCTGACCAGCGCCACCGAAACCGACCAGCCCGGTCGCCCGCGCACGAAATCGCGCGTCCCGTCGATCGGATCGACCAGCCAGCACAGCCCCCGACCCAGCCGCTCGGGATGGTCCACCGTCTCCTCGGACAGCCAGCCCGCCGCGGGCAGCAAGTCGCCCAGTTCGCGCTTGAGGAAGCCGTCCACCGCCAGATCGGCGTCGCACACCGGGCTGCCCGGCGTCTTTTCCCACACGTTCAGCGCGTGGCCGTGCCCCGGCCACGTCGCCAGCGCCATGGCTCCTGCTTCGCGGACGATCTGGTGAAGGCGGTCGTGGTCGATCATATGCTTTCGACAGTTGGTCGCTTCGTGCCGCGCACGCAAGCGTCTGCAGCCCCCTACTTTGGTCAGGCGGGGCATAGTCGCCCCTTTTCAAGCCTGCCACGCTGTGCTTTAGGCGTCCCGACTCATAGCGCCAGTGCGGCGCGCCGGTGGCTCTCACTCGAGGGCATCGCATAGCGGGGAACACGCATGAACGTTCACGAATATCAGGGCAAAGAACTGCTGGCCAAGTTCGGCGTCGGCATTCCCGCAGGCATCGCGGCGCTGACCGTCGAGGAAGCTGTCGCGGCAGCCAAGCAGCTCCCCGGGCCCCTGTACGTCGTGAAGGCGCAGATCCACGCGGGTGGCCGCGGCAAGGGCAAGTTCAAGGAACTCGGCCCCGATGCCAAGGGCGGCGTGCGCCTGGCCAAGAGCATTGAGGAAGTCGAAGAATTCGCCAAGGAAATGCTCGGCAACACCCTCGTCACCATCCAGACCGGTGAAGCGGGCAAGCAGGTCAACCGCCTCTATGTCACCGACGGCGTCGATATCGCCAAGGAATATTACCTGTCGATGGTCGTCGATCGTGGCACCAGCCGCATCGCGCTGATCGTGTCGACCGAAGGCGGCATGGACATCGAGGAAGTCGCTCACTCCACGCCCGAGAAGATCGCCACCATCGTGATCGATCCGGTCGAAGGCTTCATGCCGCACCACGGCCGCGCCGTCGGCTTCGCGCTGAACCTGTCGGGTGACCTCAACAAGCAGGCCGCCAAGATCGCCGAGCAGCTCTACAATGCGTTCGTCGCGCTCGATTGCGACATGCTCGAGATCAACCCGCTGGTGGAAACGAAAGACGGCAACCTGCTCGTCCTCGACACCAAGATGAGCTTCGATTCGAACTCGCTCTATCGCCACCCCGATGTCTTCGCGCTGCGCGACGAGACCGAGGAAGATCCGGCCGAAATCGAAGCCAGCAAGTACGACCTTGCCTACATCAAGCTCGACGGCAACATTGGCTGCATGGTCAACGGCGCAGGCCTTGCCATGGCGACGATGGACATCATCAAGCTGAACGGCGAATTCCCGGCCAACTTCCTCGACGTCGGCGGCGGCGCAAACAAGGAAAAGGTCACCGCCGCGTTCAAGATCATTCTCAAGGACCCTGCGGTGAAGGGCATTCTCGTCAACATCTTCGGCGGGATCATGAAGTGCGACATCATCGCTGAGGGCATCGTCGCCGCAGCCAAGGAAGTGAACCTGCAGGTTCCCCTCGTCGTCCGCCTCGAAGGCACCAACGTCCAGCAGGGCAAGGACATCCTGGCCAACTCCGGTCTGCCGATCGTCGCTGCCAACGACCTGGGCGATGCCGCCAAGAAGATCGTCGCCGAAGTCCGCGCCGTCGCCTGACGCCGGCGTATTCGCAAACTGCACAGGGGCGTCGGGGAACCGGCGCCCCTTTTGCGTCCGGGTGCGGTAGTAGGGTTTCGCGCGGAGACGCAGAGGGGATGGGCGCGCGGAGACAGCTATTGTCCGGCGAAGTCTGAGTGTCGCCTTGCGAACCCGGCATAGTTAATCCGACATTCTTTCGTCGCCCCCTCTGCGTCTCTCCTTCTCTCCGCGCCTCTGCGCGAAACGCTTCTTCTTCCCCCTTCCCGCAAGCGGGAGGGGCCGGGGGTGGGCCTCCATCATTAGATCGGCTCGCAACATTTGCACCCGCGATAACACCCCCACACCCGCACGTTTTGCTAGTTGACGTTTACGTAAGCGATAGATAGTCCTCGCAACAATTGGTGAGCCATCTCAGGAGAGCACATGAAAGCCCTGGTCTGCGTAAAGCGGGTGATCGACTATAACGTGAAGCCTCGGGTGAAGGCGGACGGTTCGGGTGTCGATCTTGCGAATGTGAAGATGAGCATGAACCCGTTCGACGAGATCGCGGTCGAGGAGGCCATTCGCCTGAAGGAAAAGGGCGTTGTGACCGAGATCGTGGCGGTGTCGGTCGGGCCGCAGAAGGCGCAGGAGACGTTGCGCACGGCGCTGGC
>NZ_JACICY010000013.1 GCF_014196055.1 Novosphingobium hassiacum | reverse complement strand
AAGGACAGCAAAACCATCATCGCCATCAACAAGGACGACGACGCCCCGATCTTCCAGGTCGCCGACATCGGCCTGGTGGGTGATCTGTTCACGCTGGTCCCCGAACTCACCGGCAAGCTCTGAACCCGCCGCATACAAACAAAAGGCCTCGCGGAAACGCGGGGCCTTTTGCGTTTTGGGATCATGCAGTTAAGGTTCTCGTCGAAGAGGAGCCATGATGCAAAAGCGCGTCGCCTTGGTCAGATCAATCCTGATGGCAGTTGCCGGTGTCGGCTTGACGCAAAGCGTACGCGCAGAAACACTAGAGCTTGCGCCAACGTCCGATTGGATCATGAACTACGCAGAAGACAGCTGCCGCTTGGGCCGGACGTTCGGTGAAAATGATCAGGCCGTCAGCCTTCTGCTGGATCAGTTTGCTCCTTCAGACCATTTCAGAGTCTCGCTTGCTGGAAAGCCGGTGACGCCTTTTGGCTCGGCCTCCGGTTTTGCCGGATTCTCGCCTACCCCAAATCTGACGGATGTGCGCATTCTGAGCGGCACGAGTGCCAACGGTCAGCCTGTAATCCTATTGATGGGTGATATCGACATTCTCAATCGCGACAAGGAGGCAGCCAAGATGCCGCTATCGCCTTCGCAGGTTGCTGCAATCACCCAATTTGCCGTCACAAGACCGAAGCACAGTATAACGCTCAAGACTGGAAAGATGAAAGGTGCGCTAGCCGCAATGCGTGCATGCACTGACGATCTGGTGAAGCTTTGGGGGCTTGATCCGGTACAACAGACCAACCTCTCTAAAAAACCTGAGCCGATGAACCCTCCCTCAAAATGGCTTAAAAGCTCAGACTATCCCAAAAAGGATATGCTAGCGGGGGCACAGGCAGTCGTTAATTTTCGCCTGATGATCGATGAGACGGGAAAGCCGACCTCTTGCAAGATCCAAATGGCGACCAACACCCCCGAAATGAGCGCGCGGACATGCAGCCTCATACTTCAGCGGGCCAAATTTGAGCCAGCGCTAGATAACGAAGGACGCTCGGTGCCTAGCTATTACATCGAGAGCGCAAGGTGGGTCATCGCCGAATGATTGCATTTCCTGCAATTGTAAAGCCATCCTTCGCACTTGCGAGATGGGCGCCTTACCTGCACATAGAACAGGCCTTTCAGGCATCCTCTCCCAAAACTTTCCAAGGGCTGGTCTTCGGACCGGCCCTTTTTTTGTGGGCTATCCGACGCGGGCGAACGATCAGGCCTTGGCCGCATCCCGGTACTCGTCGCGCAACAGCCGCTTGAACAGCTTGCCCGTTGGCTCGCGCGGAAGCTCTGCGCGGAAGTCGATCTGGCCAGGCATCTTCACCCGCGACAACTGGCCACTAAGCCATTCAGTCAGCTCCGCCGCCAGCCCCGGCCCCGCCTCGGCCATGTCGCGCGGCTGGACGATAGCCACCACGCGCTCGCCCATGTCGGCGTCGGGCGCGCCGATCACCGCCACGTCGGTCACCTTGGGATGCGTCACCAGCAGGTTCTCGATTTCCTGCGGGTAGATGTTCACCCCGCCCGAAATGATCATGAAGCTCTTGCGGTCGGTCAGGAACAGATAGTCGTCCTCGTCCACCGTTCCCACATCGCCAAGGCTGGTCCAGCCG
The DNA here is from genome assembly GCF_014196055.1 of Novosphingobium hassiacum. Lineage (GTDB taxonomy): Bacteria > Pseudomonadota > Alphaproteobacteria > Sphingomonadales > Sphingomonadaceae > Novosphingobium > Novosphingobium hassiacum. The sequence continues at coordinate 64,388 of NZ_JACICY010000013.1, read as the reverse complement.
TGCCGGTTGGTCGCATCGCGTGTCTTGTCGGGATCGTTGTGATAGCTGAACGGACTGCCGCCTTCGAAAAACACCTGGCCCTCGGTCCCGGCCGGGACTGCGTTGCCGTCCTCGTCGCAGATGCGGATCGTGCCGAGCAGCGCGCGCCCGACCGATCCCGGCCGCGCCAGCCATTCCTCGCTCGAGATATAGGTAAAGCCGTTGCCCTCGGTCCCGGCATAGTACTCGCGCACGACCGGCCCCCACCAGTCGATCATCGCGCGTTTGACCGGCACCGGGCAGGGCGCGGCGGCATGGATCGCGCACTTCAGGCTCGACGTATCGTAGTTTGCGCGTACCTCCTCGGGCAGCTTGAGCATTCGCACGAAATGCGTCGGCACCCACTGGCTGTCGGTCACCTTGTACCGCTCGATCAGAGCCAGCGCGTGCTCGGGATCGAATTTCTCCATCACCACCACGGTCCCGCCAAGCCGGTGGACCGTCATCGACCAGCGCAATGGCGCGGCGTGATAGAGCGGCGCGGGCGACAGATACACCGCATCCCCGGTTATCCCGAACGCCGTGGAAGCCAAACCCACCAAGGCATTCGCCGCGCCGATTTCCGGGTCCTCGGGCAGCGGAATGCGCACGCCCTTCGGGCTTCCGGTCGTGCCCGACGAATAGAGCATGTCCACGCCTGCGCGCTCGTCCGCGATCGGTGTGTCGGGCATAGCCGCCAGCTCGGCCTCGAGCGTCCCGCCGAAACGCAGCTGCTCGATTTCGGGCACCAATGCCGCCACCTCGTCGAGCAGTGCCGCCGTATAGGCCGATCCGATCACCAGCCGGCTCCCGCTGTCGCGCAGGATATAGGCCGCCTCTCGCGGCGCCAATCGGCCCGACACCGCCACATAGACCAGCCCGGCCCGTTGCGCGCCCCAGGCCACGATGTAGAAGTCTGCCGTGTTCTCCAGACACAGCGCGATCGTATCGCCGATCCGGAGCCCGCGCGCGCGCATGGCCTGCGCAAACCGGTTGGACGCCGCGTCCAGCTCGGCATAACTGACCACCCGGCCAGAGCCGCCCATGATGATCGCGGGTTTGTCCGGATTGCGCGCAGCATGGTACTTGGGGTGGAAATGCACCGGCAGCGTCCTCTCGTCACCGACGACTTCGCGGTCGCCGTTTGCAAGAGAACTTAAGCGATCAGTTAAAACACGCAAGCCCCATGGTGGCGCGGGCGAGTGAGGGCAGGACTATTTGGTCGCCGGTACCGGCAGCACCTTGTCGATTGCATAGATCACGCCATTGCTTGCCGCGCTGGCCGCAAGCAGGATCGTACGCATCGTCATTCTCCCGGTATCGTTACTCGGCAACGGTCAGCGTCGGAGTCCAGTTCCCGCGCACACGCCTTGCGGCCTTCCCAAGCGCCGCGATATGCTCCACGGCAGCAGCGAACCCGCATTACCCGGAGCACCACCTTGATCGCACGCGAACTCCTTGGCACCGCGCCCGTCCCCGGCGGCGAGGAACTGCGCCTCTACCGCCACGATCGCGATTTCATGATCGTGCTCGATCGCAACGAACTGATGAGCACGCGGATGCACGCTTCCGAGGACGCGCTCGCCAACCTCAGCGCCGACCGCATCGCCCACGCCAGCCGCCCCGCCATGCTGATCGGCGGCTACGGCATGGGCTTCACTTTGCGCGCCGCGCTGAAACGCCTGCCCGAGGGCGCCCACGTCACCGTCGCCGAACTCGTGCCCGAGATCATCCAGTGGGCGCGCGGCCCGATGGTAGACGTCGCCGCCGGTTGTCTCGAAGATCCGCGCGTCCGCCTGGTCATGACCGACGTCGCCGATGTCATCCGTGCCAACGGCCTCAACGTCGGCGGCACCGGCTACGACGCGATCCTGCTCGATGTCGACAACGGCCCCGATGGCCTTGTCCGTCATGCCAACAACCAGCTCTACACCACCAGGGGCCTGCGCGCCGCCCAGTCCGCCCTGCGCCCCGGGGGGATCCTCGCCATCTGGTCCGCCGCCAAGGACGCCAACTTCGTCCAGCGCCTGCAACACGTCGGTTTTGAGGTCGAAGAAGTCGAAGTCAGAGCGCGCCCCAACGGCAAGGGCGCAAGACACGTCATCTGGTTCGCGCGCTGAACGCCCCGGATCGACTGGGACGCCTGCGGGAACGGACCGTATAACAAAGCATTGGTCGTATAAGGCATGCATCCCTTTCGTGGAGCCGATCAGAAGCGCTGTGCTGAATCCAGAGGGGTCTGAGACTGGAGGCGTAAAGGAGAGCAATAGCGTGGCCGGGCCGAGCAGACCCAGACTGTTTGTTTTGATGCTCTGGGCGGCAGTGCTTAAAGTGCTCGTCTGCGCAATATTGCCGACGGGGCTGCCTCAATCGCGGTCGATCGGTTCGGCATTCAGCCCGTCCACAACGGTCGTCGCGCTCAACGCCAGTGCGGAACCTGTTCGCGCTACCTCTGGCAAATCCATCAGGCGGGCTGAGCCCGACATTGATCCTGTGCTGTTTCAAAGCTCTCCGCCGTATTTCGGTCTCAACCTCCCGGTGCTACCGGCAGTCCCGGCAATGTCCGGGCTGATGCTGCTTGCGCTAGCTGCGCAGCGTCATGTTGCGTTGTCCATTGCCAGTCAGGCTTACCCGCGCGGTCCTCCCGTCGCTCTGGGATAATCAGGGTCGCCTTGGCGACTGTGGGTTAACCAGCGTCACTCCGCTCTGAATTGGCGGATGCCGGCGCTCGCAGGAGAGCGATCAGATGATCAGGAAAAACAAACGACCTCGCTGGTTCAAGGTGGCTGTTTTCAGCGGCATGGCCGGCGCCGTTGCATTGGCCCTGAGCGTAATCTCGATGGCACAATAAGCAAACCCGCCGGACCCGCTCGACAATGGCAGGTCCGGCGGAAAACTGGGTAATTTGATGCATCATTCACCACTCATCGCCACGATTGTGGCAGGCGTCGTGTTCGCTTTCCTGATGGGCGCGCTGGCCCATCGGCTCAAGGCCTCGCCGATCGTGGGGTATGTCATGGCCGGGGTGATCGTCGGGCCTTATTCGCCCGGCTTTGTCGCTGACGCCGGGCTGGCCAATGAACTCGCGGAAATCGGCGTCATCCTCCTGATGTTCGGGGTGGGACTGCACTTCTCGCTCAAGGACCTGCTCTCGGTCCGCAGGATCGCCATCCCCGGAGCCATCGTCCAGATCGTCGTGGCCACGATGATGGGCATGGTACTGGCATGGGTGATGGATTGGAACATGCTCGGCGGGTTCGTTTTCGGACTGTCGCTTTCGGTCGCAAGTACGGTGGTGCTGTTGCGGGCCTTGCAGGGTCGCAAACTGGTGGAAACCGAAAAAGGGCGAATCGCGGTGGGCTGGCTCATCGTCGAGGATCTGGTCATGGTCCTTGCGCTGGTCATGCTCCCCGTCTTCGCTACGGTCATCAATGGCGCCGATCGCGGCATCGGCTTCTCCGCACTCGTCGCTCCGCTTGCGATAACGCTGTTGAAGGTCGTGGCGTTCGTCGTCCTCATGCTGCTGGTCGGGCGGCGTGCGATCCCGGCCGCGCTTCACTGGGTGGCGCACACCGGCTCCCGCGAACTGTTCCGTTTGGCAGTCCTTGCCATTGCCCTGGGCGTGGCATTCGGCGCAGCCTATGCGTTCGACGTGTCGTTCGCACTCGGTGCCTTCTTTGCGGGCATGATCCTGGGCGAAACCCCGCTCAGCAGAAGGGCGACCGAAGAAACACTACCCTTGCGCGACGCGTTTGCCGTGCTGTTCTTCGTTTCGGTCGGGATGTTGTTCAACCCTGCTGTCGTGATCGAACAGCCTTTGCCGCTGCTGGCAACCATAATGATCATCGTAATCGGCAAGTCCGTGGCGGCGTTCGCCATCGTTCGGGCCTTTGGTTACCCGGGAAGCACGGCTTTGACCGTGGCGGCCAGCTTGGCGCAGATCGGCGAATTTTCGTTCATTCTCGCTGCCCTGGGCAGTGACCTCGGAATTCTGCCACCCGAAGCGCGCGATCTCATACTTGCCGGAGCGATCATTTCGATCATCACCAATCCGCTGATCTTTTCGCTGATTTTCAGGCAACGCCGAGGTGCTGCGACGCCGGACGTACCGGCCATTCTTGAAGTGTCCGGTCATGTCATCGTGATTGGCTACGGGCGGGTCGGAAGGTCGATTGCCGAGGAGCTTGCGGTTCAGGGCAAGGCATTCGTCGTCATCGAGGATGACATCGAGCGGGTCCGCGAAGCCGAAGCCAAGGGTTACAAGGTCCTGGCAGGAAATGGCATCGAAACCCGCGTGCTCGAAGCGGCTGCGCTGGAAGACGCGGGCGCACTCCTTATCGCAATTCCGGAAGGCTTCGAAGCGGGCGCCATCTTTCAGCATGTGCGCAAGATCAAGCCGGACATCCCGGTGATTGCTCGCGCTCATTCGGATGCGGAAGTTGCTCACCTCAAACGGCTGGGCGTTTCCGATGTGGTCACGGGCGTGCAGGAAATCGCAACGCGCATGTTGGGCGTATCGGACCGTGGTCGCGCCGGTACCGAGGAGTAGTATAGGGTGAGGCAAACATGCGGCCGGCGTCGGTAAAGAAGCCTGGTTGGACTTGGGCGCTCAGCAGCCCGAAACGGGGCCCGGTCTCCATTTGCAGCACATGACCCACACCCCAACAAGAAAAGGGCGCCTTCACCGGCGCCCTTTTCCGCATCCTCTCCAAGATGCACTTCAATCTCTAGAAAGACCTCAGTCTTCGGGGCCACCACGTCCGCCCTCGCCGTTGCTGGCATAGAGCGTGGCGTTGCCCTGCATGTAGGGAACCGGGTTCACCGCTTCGCCGTTCACGCGGACTTCGTAATGGAGGTGCGGGCCGGTCGAGCGGCCGGTCGTGCCGACGTAGCCGATGATGTCGCCCTTGCGGACCTGCTGGCCTTCGGCAACCGCAACGCGCGACATGTGGCCGTAGCGGGTTTCCATCGCGCCGCCGTGGTCGAGTTCCACGAACAGGCCGTAGCCGCCGAACCAGTCGGCCTTTTCAACGACGCCGTCTGCGCTGGCGCGGATTGGGGTGCCGGTGGCTGCGGCCAAGTCGATGCCCTTGTGCGCGCGGCGACCGCCCAGCACGGGGTGCGTGCGCATGCCATAACCGCTGGTCAGGTGCGAAACCGAAACCGGCGCCAGCGACGGGATCGAAACGCCGCCAGCCCGGCGAGCGATGACCGGCTTGGCCGAAGGCAGGATGCCGTTGTCGAGCGACTGCCAGTTGGCGAACAGGCGGCGGAATTCCTCGTCGCCGCGATCGGCGGAAATGCCCGACTTCGCAGCTTCAGCCGCACGAAGCGGGGCGGCGATGTCGGCAGATGCGGCGCTGTTGGCAAGCGCAGGAGCGGCGGAGGAGAAGAAGGCAACGGCAGCGAAGGCACCGAGAGCAGTCTTGAAGGTTTTGGCGTTCAACAACATTGAGACCCGTACGACCTTTTTATGTGCGATCCGGTCTGTGCCGTATGCGGCATCCTGACCGGTACGCGCTGACCCCCAGAGCGAACCCGTTCAATGGCGGAAGGCCGGTAAAAACCCGCCGCCTTGGGAATTTTCAAGTATGGTCGGAACCCCCCGCCATCTCGTGATTTGGGAGTAGTGCAGGGTGTTGCGCAGTGGCAACCCCCGCCATGAATTCGCGCGATAGACCGGCTTGATGACGCGCCGAGTCGTTGAACGGTGGCTTAACGGACCCCGCAAAGTGCTGTGCGACCAGCGTCTTCCACGCCTCAGGTGGCGATTCTCGGCGCTTTTGACAGATTGCGACGAAATGCTTTGTGCCGAAGCGCACATGGCGGATTTCATCGTCAAGGATTCGTTGCAGTATTCGCGCCGTCCGCTCGTCGCCCTGGCTCGCGAACCGCGTGACCATCGCCGGGGTTACGTCCAGAGCGCGCGCCTCCAGTACCATCGGCACGATGGCCAGCCGCGCCGCCACGTCGTGCGCGGTATCGCGCGCGGCTTCCCACAATCCGTCATGCGCGGGCATCGCGCCATAAAAACTGCCGAGCGTCCGCAGCCGCCGCGCCAGCAGCGCGAAATGCATAGCCTCGTCAGCCGCGACCGACAGCCAGTCGTCGACGAACGCGCGGCCCATCTCTGCGCCGAAGCGCCCGGCGGCATCCAGGGCCAGGTCGATCGCCACGAATTCGATATGCGCCAGTGCGTGGAGCAGCGCGATCCGTCCATGCGCCGAGCCGCGTCCGCGCTTCGGCATCGCGGCGGGATGACGCAGTTCGGGCAGGGCAGGGCGCGCAGGCACATCGGGCATCGTCGCGGCGAAGGAAAAGTCCAACGCGCCTGACCGCCACCGGCGAAACACGTCGCGCGTCGCCATGACTTTTGCGGCTGGATCGGCGGTCAACATCGCCGCGCGGATCGCGCCTGAGATCGAAGGAATGGTCATGGCCCTGTTCGATGGTCGTTTCACGGGGTGTCTAGGGGGGAACCCCCCGGGTACACCCCCCTTGCACCCCCACAATCCCCCATCAGTTGCGCGCTGCGGCGAGCACGTCTGCGGCGTGGCCCTTGACCTTCACCTTGTTCCAGATGCGGACAATTTTGCCTGCCTCGTCAATCAGATAGGTCGTGCGCTCCATGCCCATGTAGGTGCGTCCATACATCGACTTCTCGGTCCAGATGCCAAGAGCGTCCGACAGGCCATTCTCCTCGGCATCGGATGCGAGCGGCACGGTGAGCGCGTATTTCTCGATGAATTTCAGATGCTTCTTGGCAGGGTCCTTGCTCACGCCAAGAACCTCGACGCCAGCGGCTTGAAACTGATCATAAGCTTCTGAAAAGTCCTTGTTTTCGGTCGTGCATCCCGGCGTGTCGTCTTTGGGATAGAAGAACACGACCAGCTTTTTCCCCGCGAAATCAGACACTTTCACGGTTTCGCCATTCGGCGTCGCCAGCACGATATCCGGAAATGCCTCACCCACCCCAATCCGCTCAGCCATCACTCAATCTCCAGTGGAATTTCAAATACTTGGCCCCAGGCCGCCGCGACCTGACGCCGCGCTGCAAGCACCGCCTCCAGCAAAATGTCCCAGCTTTTCAAGCCACAAGCCTCGGCCACGATAGTCCGGCTCGCGTGAGGCGGATACATGCCATCGGGGGCAACCAGCCTGACGACCAACAGCAGACGCGCCAGAAGGTCGTGCGAGGACCGCGTGCCGGCGGGTAAAAGCCCTTTCTCCTCAATCAGTTGCACAGCCACGCCCAGATCGGGCGTGTAGGCCACATGATCGCGTAACTGGAGGAAGTGCACCATGAACTCGATGTCCACCAGCCCACCCCGCGCCAGTTTCACGTCGAGCGGTCCCTGGGGCGGCTTGTGGTCCGCCATTTTTGCCCGCATTTCAAGCACATCGTTGCGTAGCGAGGCATCGCGCGGGCGGTCCTGCACGCGCGCGATGATCGCTGCGATCGCCGCGCGGTCGGCCGTCGTACCGAACATCGCGCGGGCGCGGCACAGGGCCATGTGTTCCCACGTCCAGGCATCTTCACATTGATATCGCTCGAAACTTTCGAGGCTGACCGAGATAGGACCCTGCGCTCCGGACGGCCGCAACCGCGTATCCACCTCGAACAGCACCCCCGCCGCCGTTGGCACCGACAGCGCCGCAATTACCCGCTGCGCCAGACGGTTATAGTACAGCGTCGCGCCCAAGGGCCGAGGGCCATTGGATTCGGCGGCATGATCCCCGCTGAACAGGAAGATCAAGTCGAGGTCCGAGGCATGGGTCAGCGCCGCTCCACCCAACCGCCCGAGGCCGAGAATGGCAAGATCGCTGTCCGGCACAACGCCATGTTTTTGCACGAATTCATCAGTTGCGGCACGGCCCAGAACCGCGATCGCCGCCTCTGCCACACGTGACAGGGCGGCGGCGACTTCAAGCGGATCGCGCTGCCCCTCGATCAACTGCACGCCCAATGAGAACCGCATTTCGCCGACACGGACTCGCACCGTATCGAGAAGTCGCTGGTAATCATCCCCCGCCTCGCCCCGCGAAAGTTCTGCAGCAATTTCAGCGACCGAACCCGGCAAATCGAACGCAGAGCGGTCGATCAGCGTATCGAGCAGGTCAGCGCGGCGGGCGAGTTCATCGGCCAGCGTCGGCGCGTGGGCGAGGATTCGCATGACCATTGCCAGCAGTCCCGGGCGCGCCTCGAGCAAGCGGAAGACGTTGATTGCGCTGGGAAGTCCGGCGAGTAACTGCTCCCAGCGGAGCAGCGCGCGATCGGGATCGGGCGCTTCGGACAGCGCGCGCAACAGCTGCGGACGGATCCGGGCGAACGCTTCGCGCGCCTCGGCAGAGCGCAGGCAGCGGTACTGGCCCCCCTCCCACGCGTTGATTCGCTGCGTAAATTCGTCCGCCACGGTGACGGCCTCGACCGCGACCGCGCCAGTCGGGGCGTAGGTCTCGATCAACGCATCGAACCGCCGACCGACCACGTCCGATATTTCGGTCAATTCGCGCACCAAGGCCGCGCCGTCGGGTAGACCATCGAGCTGCGCGACGCTGTCGAGCGCGGCGGCGTCGGTCGGGAGCGAGTGGGTCTGCTGGTCGGACACCATCTGCAGCCGATGCTCCAGCGTGCGCAAGCGGTCGTAGCTTGTGCCCATGGCGTGGGCGTCTTCGGCGGAGATGATACCCGCATCGGCCAGGGCATCGAGGCTGGCGCGGGTTCCGCGCAGGCGCAGCGCGGGATTGCGGCCGCCATGAATAAGCTGATGTGTTTGTGCGAAAAATTCGACTTCGCGAATGCCGCCACGCCCGCGTTTGAGATCGTAGCCCGGTCCGATCGCCTGGCCTGCGGAATAGTGATCGCGGATGCGCGTGGTCAGCCGCCCGATCTCGGCAATCGCTCCGAAATCGAGGCTGCGGCGCCAGACGAACGGCCGGATCGTGTCGAGGAATGCCTGGCCGGCCGCGATGTCGCCCGAGGCGGCGCGGGCGCGGATGAACGCGGCACGCTCCCACGCCAGCGCGCTCGATTCGTAGTGCGTGATCGCGGAGTCGAACGACAGGGCGAGCGGGCTGACTTCGGAAGCGGGGCGCAGGCGCAGATCGACGCGGAAGACGTAGCCTTCCGAGGTCATGTTCGACATGATTTCCATCAGCGCGCGGGCAATGCGCTGCGCGGCTTCGGCGGGATCGTCCCGCTCGCGCCGGGGCAGGGTTTCGGGATCGTAGAGCAGGATCGGGTCGATGTCGGAGGAGTAGTTCAGCTCCTGCGCGCCATGCTTGCCGAGCGCGATGGCGGAGAAGCCCGCTGATTCGGCATCCGGCGTACGACGGCGGATGGCGGCGGCAATGGCAGCGTCGAGCGAGCGGTCGGCAAAGTTGCTGAGTTCGGTGATGACGCGGGTGAGTGGGAATGCTCCGGCCAGATCGCCGATAGCCAGCACCAGCGCGAGGGCGAGGCGTTCGCGGCGCAGCGCAACGGCGGTGTCTTCGATCCCGTTTCCGGCGGCCTTGGCGTGAGCGAGGGCTTGTTCTAAATCGCCTGTGGCCAGCATCGTTTCGAGATCGGGCAGGCGGTCCAGCGCCGTAGACAGGAACGGCGCATGGGCGCGGGCGCGGGATATGGCGTTGGGCAGGTCGGTCATTGCGTGGGGGAATGAACCGGTTGAGCGAGGCGATCAAGCGCGATGGAAACGCGTGCGGGTTTGGGCTAGTGCGCTGTGCTTGTTTGTTGGTGGCAAGCTGCGAGTTGATCTGGCGCTGCAGGCCCACCCCCAACCCCTCCCGCAGGCGGGAGGGGGGAAAGCTGGAATGCCACTCCCGCCTGCGGGAGGGGAGCGAGACTTGCGGCTCCGCAGGGGACGTTAGTCGCAGCGGGGTGGGTTTGCGACGCGCGTTTGACGTGTTGGCGGGCCACCAGCCTTTTCGCTACGGATAAACACCCATGACCTCACACTTCCGCATGCCGCCCGAATGGCACCCGCAGGACTGGCTGTGGATTGGCTTTCCGCATCTGGCCGAGGAATGGTCGGGCGTGATCGACCGCGCGCAGGAGCAGATCGCGGCGTTTGCCAATGCGGTGGCCGACAGCGGGCAGCAGGTGCGGCTGGTGGTGCGTGATGCGGCCAACGAGATGCGCGCAAAGTCGCTGGTTTCGGCCTCGGTGACGCTGGAGCGGTGGACTTATGGCGATGTGTGGCTGCGCGATACCGGGCCGCTGGTGGTTCTCGATGAGGCAGGCAACCGCGAGGCGCGGCTGTTCGGGTTCAACGGCTGGGGCGAGAAATATCTGATGCCCGGCGATCAGGAGATCGGCGCGGATCTGGCGGCGTCTGCGGGGCTGAGCGCGAGCAAGGCCGACTGGATTCTGGAAGGTGGCGCGCTGGATGGCGATGGCACCGGGCTGGTCGCGACGACCGAGCAATGCCTGCTCAACCCCAATCGCAATCCGCATCTGACGCGCGATGATCTGGAAGCGCGGTTGCTGCGCGATCTGGGATACGACCGCGTGTTGTGGCTGGGCGAAGGACTGATCAACGATCATACCGATGGCCATGTCGACAATCTGGCGCGCTTCGTTGGCCCCAACCGGCTGGCGCTACCGCGCGCGACCGGGCCGGACGATCCGAACGCGGCGATCTATGCCGACGCCAAGGCACGCGCGCTGGCGGCGGGCGTGGCGGTGGTCGAAGTGCCCTCGCCGGGGCGGGTTGAATGGGGCGATGTGGTCCAGCCCGCGAGCTACATGAACTTCGTGATCACCAGCAATCTGGTGGTGGTCCCGGTGTTCGGATCGCCGCACGATGATGACGGCGTGGCGGCGATTGCGGAGCTGTTCCCGGATCGCGCGACGGTGGGCGTGATGGGCGATGCGGTGCTGGCGGGGGGCGGTGGGTTTCACTGCGCGAGCCAGCAGATGCCGGGGGTTTGAGGGGGGTAGGTGTTGGCGGTGCGGCACTTCCGGAGGTTTATGCGGATGCCGCACTGCTGGAAGCCACGCCCTTGCCGCAGTTCCAACGTCTCATCGCAAGCTTGATTGTACAAATTCTGGTTTACTGTCATTGCTTTAAGGCAGACGACTGGAGCTAATCATGAGCGTAAGATCATCTATTTTGGTTGCGATGGCTCTTGCCGCTTTGGCGGGCTGCAGCGGCGATGAGCACACCAAGGCAGAGCAGCATTTGATGGTTGCAGGACCGGAAGACGGAGTGAATCGCTTCGCGGAGTTGCAACGCTCGCGTCGGCCGACTTTGGTAGTTTCTTCGGTTCGGCCCGTTGGCAAGGGTCGTGTAGAAGCAATCGTATCGCTGCCAGCTGCTTTTAGTAGCCGGGAACTCGTACAGACGACGAGAGAGGCGTTGGCCGCTGGCCTTGAATATAAGTTTGAATCTCGCCAATCCGTTTTGCCGGTACGATCTTAGAGGCAACCGGCATTTTATGCCGATCCGCTTCAAAGCTGCCTTTCTACTTTTCGGCCTTCCACCCAAAACCGGTCTTTACGCTAAATTTTACAACGCTCCGAAACCGGCCGTCAACCGTCATACACTCAAACCCCGCTCATCCTGAGCCTGTCGAAGGATGCTGCGCCGAGGGTTGGGCTTGGTCTTGGCTGCTCGCCTCACAGGCATGTGTCGCGCAACCGGGTTGTCGAGCGCGCCCGGAACTGCTGTGGCGTGTGTCCTTCGACAAGCTCAGGATGAGCGGGGTTGGGAGTGTCGGGTGGCGTCTCGTCAACTAAGGCCTGACCTAGGCTCCCGCTAATTCTTGTGGCGTCGCGTTGCGGGATGGTTGCTGAAGGTAGCCTCACCCCGGATCAGGTCCGGGGCGATGTGAAGGGGTGGAGGCTTGGGGCCGCCCGATAGGTCCGAAACCGGCGTTGTTGCGCTGTCTTGGCGCGCACGCATCGGCCTAACCTCGCCCGATGGAAATCACATTCGATTGTACGCAGTGCGGGCGGTGTTGCCATGATCTGCGGTTGACGCTTTCGGTGGCCGAGGCGCGAGTCTGGGCGGGGCGGGGGCATCGGGTGGACTTGCTGGTTGAGGGGTGGCCTTGGCCGGACAATGGCGCGCTCGATGATCCGGTGATGCAGTGGCGGCGGGTGACGACGTTCGACGCGCGGGTGGGCGATGTTCCGTTTCGGATCAATTTGCGGCTGGTGGCGCGACACGATGGGGCCTGTCCGCATCTGCTGCCCGACATGCGTTGCGGGAATTATGACGCGCGGCCGCGGATATGCCGGATCTATCCCTTGGAGAGCCGTCCGTTCGAGGCGATGGTGCCGGAGCGGCGGCTGTGTCCGCCTGAGGCTTGGGGTGAGGGCATGCCGGTGCTGGAGCGCGATGGGTTGGCTGCCGACGAGGAAGCTGCCGCGATCCTTGAGGCGCATCGTGCGGCGATGGTGATGGACGTTTCGGTGAAGCAGCGGCTGGCAGGCTTGCTTGGGTTTTTCGATGCCGCGATGGCGGGTGAGGGGTTTGCGGTCTGCGAGGTTGCGCCGTGGGCCTTGATCGAGGCGTTGGAGGCGGCGGAAATGGGTTTGGGCGATGGGCCGGATGCGTGGTCTATCGTGACCAACCGTGAGACGACGCGGGCGATGTTAGCGGATCTGGAGTGTCCGGCGCGGTTGGTTGCGGCGGGGGTGGGGTTTTTGGGGTCTTTTGCGGATTTGGGGGGCGGGTGATGGGCAGGCCCACCCCCGACCCCTCCCGCAGGCGGGAGGGGAGTTAGAAGGCGGTTATATTCCCCCCTCCCGCTTGCGGGAGGGGCTGGGGGTGGGCTGGCTGGCCGTTATCCGACGTGGCCCCCTCCGTCAGCCTGCGGCTGCCACCTCCCCCAGAGGGGGAGGATCTTTAGATGCCGTGGAAGTCCTTGTACCACCTGACGAAGTTCGGCACGCCGACGTCGATGCTGGTGGTGGGCTTGTAGCCGAGGTCGCCGGAAATCGCGTCGATATCGGCAAAGGACTGGCGGACGTCACCCGGTTGCATCGGCATCAGGTTCATCTCAGCCTTGCGGCCGAGTTCGCTTTCCAGAATGCCGATGACCTTCATCAGGTGTTCGGATTTGTGGTTGCCGATGTTGTAGAGGCGGTGGGGCTTTTCACTGCCGCCAGCCTTAATCGCACCATCGTCGGGCGGCGGGTTGTCGAGGCAGGCCATGACGCCCGAGACGATGTCGTCGATGTAGGTGAAATCGCGGTACATATCGCCGTGGTTGAACACCTGGATCGGCTCGCCCGCCAGAATCGCCTTGGTGAACAGCCACATCATCATGTCCGGGCGGCCCCACGGACCGTAGACGGTGAAGAAGCGCAGGCCGGTCAGCGGCAGGCGATAGAGGTGGGCGTAAGTCTCGCTCATCAGCTCGTCCGCCTTTTTGGTGGCAGCATAGAGCGACATCGGGTGATCGACGCGGTCGTCGACCGAAAACGGCATCTTGGTATTGCCGCCATAGACCGACGAGGACGACGCGTAGACCATGTGCTCGGCCCCGCGATGGCGCGCGACTTCGAGCAGGTTGAGGTGACCGACGAGGTTGGACTGGACGTAGGCGTGGGGGTTTTCGATCGAATAGCGCACGCCTGCCTGCGCGCCCAGATGGACGATGCGTTCGAAGTTCTTGCCTTCGAGCGCGGCAGTGAGCGCGGGGTAATCGGCGAAATCGGTGCGCAGGAACGTGAACTGGCCTTTGCCCTGTTCGGTCAGGCGAGAGAGGCGGGCCTCCTTGAGCGCGGGGTCGTAGTACGGATTGACGATGTCGACGCCGATCACCTCGTCGCCCCGGGCGAGCAGGCGGGTGATCAGGGAGTAGCCGATGAAGCCGGCGGCTCCGGTAACGAGGACGCGCATGGGTAACTTACCTTCAATCTATCGTTGCGCCCCCGCGAAGGCGGGGGCCTCAGGCCTGATTGCGAAACCTCCGACCCGGATCACCGAGGTCCCCGCCTTCGCGGGGACGCAGGATAAGGACGCAGCGCTGCGCGTCAAAGCTTCCAGTCGGCACGATCGCCCAGCACGCCCTTGAGATCGGCCAGCGTACCACCGGGCGCCACCAGCGCGGCGATGCGGTCGGCCCCTGCGGCGAGGTAATACTGGTGTGGCACGGCGAGGAACACCGTGTCGTAGGTCTGTTCGAACGCGTCGCCTGCAAGTTCCAGCCCATATTCCAGCAGGGCTTCGGCGGTGTCGGCATGGGGATCGTGGACGGTGACCTTGTGGCCGAGCGCTTGCAGTTCGGCGATAACGTCGGCGACCTTGGAATTGCGCAGGTCGGGCACGTTTTCCTTGAAGGTCAGGCCGAGGACGAGGACACTGCCGGGCTTGCCGCCACGCTGTGCGTGGAGCTGCTGCGCAACCCACTGGGCCATGCCGTCGTTGACGCCGCGCCCTGCCAGGATGACCTGCGGATCGTGGCCCAGCGCTTCGGCGCGGGCGGAGAGGTAGTAGGGATCGACGCCGATGCAGTGCCCGCCGACGAGGCCTGGGGTGAACGGCAGGAAGTTCCATTTGGTGTTCGACGCGGCGAGCACGTCCCACACCGATAGGTCCATCTTGGAAAAGATCTGCGTGATCTCGTTCATGAAGGCGATGTTGATGTCGCGCTGCGCGTTCTCGATGACCTTGGCGGCCTCGGCGGCCTTGATCGAGGCGGCGCGAAAGACGCCCCCTGACGTAATCGCGCCATAGAGGTCGGCGACGCGATCAAGCGTTTCGGGGGTTTGGCCGGAAACGACTTTGGTGATGCGGTCGATAGTGTGTTCGCGGTCGCCCGGATTGATGCGTTCGGGGCTGTAGCCGAGGAAGAAATCCTCGCCGCACTTGAGGCCCGAGACCTGCTCGAGGATCGGGCCGCAGATGTCTTCGGTGACGCCGGGATAGACGGTGCTCTCGAACACGACCACGGGCTTGCGCCCTTCGGCCACGGCATCGGGCAACATCCGGCCAACGGTACGGGAGGCCGATTCGACGAGGCGCAGGTCGGGATTGTTCTGCGCGTCGATCGGCGTGGGCACGGTGACGATGTAGAAGTCGCTCGGCGGGCAGACGGCGGCATCGCTGGTCAGGCCGAGGCTCGATTTGGCGAGGCGGTCCGAATCGATTTCGCGCGTGCGGTCATGGCCGTCGGACAATTCGCCGATGCGCCGCGTGTCGATGTCGAAGCCGGTGACGTAGAACTGCTTGGCCAGCGCCACGGCCAGCGGCAGGCCGACGTACCCGAGGCCGAGCACGGTCACGCGGGTGGTGGCCGATACCAGCGGATCGAGGCTTTTGCCGGGGGCTGCGGAGATCGAGGGGAACTGGACAGTCACGGGGGCTTGCGGCCTTTCATGGTTGACGCATGGACGCGCCGACATGAGGCCTGCTTAAAGCGAGGCTCTTATTTCACGGTTAACGATCTGGGATTATTGGTCCGCACATGACGAAAACGATACTCGTGGTGTTCGGGACGCGTCCCGAGGCGATTAAGATGTTTCCGGTGGTGCATGCGCTGCAGGCGGACCCGCGTTTCAAGGTGGTGACCTGCGTTTCGGCGCAGCATCGCGGGATACTGGATCAGGTGCTGGAGATCGCCGGGATCGTGCCCGATCACGATCTGGACCTGATGCGGCCCGACCAGACGCTCGACGGTCTGACGGCAGCACTGCTGACAGGCCTTGGCAAAGTGATGGACGCTGTGCAGCCCGACTGGGTGGTGGTGCAGGGCGATACCGCAACCGCGATGGCGGGAGCGCTGGCGGCTTATTATCGCAAGCTGTCGGTGGCCCATGTCGAGGCGGGCCTGCGCAGCCACAACATCTATCACCCCTGGCCCGAAGAGGTGAACCGCAAGATCATCGGCACGATCGCGAAGCTGCATTTTGCGCCGACCGATGTTTCGGCGAGTGCCTTGCTGGCGGAAAATGTCGATCCTGTAGGCGTGCATGTTACCGGCAATACCGTGATCGATGCGCTGCAGTGGGTAGCTGCGCGAATCGCAGCGGAGCCTTCGCTTGCGGAAGGCCTTGCAGAGATTGAGGCGCGGTTTGCGGGTAAGCGGATCATCGGTGTGACCAGCCACCGGCGCGAGAACTTCGGCGGGGGGCTGGAGAACATCGCCGAGGCCATCCGCCAGATCGCCGCACGCGACGACGTGGCGCTGGTGTTCCCGGTCCATCCTAACCCCAACGTGCGCAAGGTGATGGACGCAGCGCTTTCGGGCCTGCCAAACGTGGCGATGATCGAGCCACTGGATTATCCGCACTTCGCGCGGCTCCTGAGCATTTCCGAGATCATGCTGACCGATTCGGGCGGGGTGCAGGAAGAGGCGCCCGCGCTGGGCAAGCCGGTGCTGGTGATGCGTGAGACGACCGAGCGGCCCGAAGGTGTGACGGCTGGCACGGCAAAGCTTGTCGGCACCGATGTGGAGCGCATCGTTTCCGAAATCTTCACCCTGCTCGACGATAAGGCTGCCTATTCAGCTATGGCGCGTGCCCACAACCCGTTCGGGGATGGGCAGACCGCGCGCCGAATCGTGGAGTTGCTGGCGAATGATGGGTGATGTGAAGCCGGACGTCTGTGTCGTCGGCCTTGGCTATATCGGACTTCCTACTGCCGCCATTATCGCCCGCGCGGGCTGCCGCGTACTGGGGCTCGACGTATCGCAGCGCGTGGTCGACACGATCAATCGCGGCGAAATTCATATCGAGGAAGTGGACCTCGACGGACTGGTTCACGGCGTCGTGCAGCGCGGATTGCTGCGCGCTTCTACCCAGATCGAACCGGCAGACGTCTTCGTGATCGCGGTGCCGACACCGTTCGAGAAGGATGGGCGTCACACGCCCGACATCTCCTATGTCCTTGCTGCTGCAACACAAGTTGCCGTCGTGCTGAAGGCAGGGGACACGGTGATCCTCGAATCGACGTCGCCCGTTGGTACGACCGAAAAGATGCTCGACCTGATGGCGGGTTTGCGGCCCGACCTCAAGTTTCCGGGAAAGACCCGCGAGACGCCTGACGTGTCGGTCGCCTATTGCCCCGAGCGCGTGCTGCCGGGACGCATTCTCGAAGAATTGACCAACAACGACCGCTCGATCGGCGGCATCACCCCGCGCTGCGCGCGCAAGGCGCTGGCGTTCTACAAGCGGTTCGTGCGCGGGACTTGCGTGACAACCGATGCGCGCTCTGCCGAAATGACCAAGCTGGTCGAGAACGCCTATCGCGACGTCAACATCGCCTTTGCCAACGAGCTTTCGATGGTGGCGGACCGCATGGGGCTGGACGTGTGGGAGGTGATCCGCCTCGCCAACCGCCACCCGCGCGTGAATATCCTGCAGCCCGGACCGGGCGTGGGCGGGCACTGCATCGCGGTGGACCCATGGTTTATCGTGGCCAGCGCGCCCGAAGAAACGCCGCTGATCCGCACCGCGCGCAACGTCAACGACGGCAAGATGCACCATGTGGTGAAGAAGGCTGCCGAGATGATCGAGGCGCATCCGGGCGTCAAAGTGGCCTGTCTTGGTTTGGCGTTCAAAGCGAATATCGACGATTTTCGCGAGAGCCCGGCACGCTATGTCGCCGCCAGCCTTGCGCGGCAATTCGGCAGCCGGATCAATGTGGTGGAACCTTACGCGGGCGAACTGCCGAAGGAATTCGAGGGCACGGGCGCGGTCCAGATCGATCTGGACACCGCGCTGGAAGACTGCGGCGTGCTGATTGTGCTGGTCGACCACGATGTGTTCAAGGTGATCCCGCTGGCCGAGCGTTCGGGCAAGGTTGTGTACGATACGCGTGGCATCTGGCCGGACCAGCCGGGGGTTGAGGTTGGCGCGGCTGGGTTAAGGTTGGCGAGCTGAGCCACAATCGATCGCCTCAATCCCCACTCTCGTCGCCCCGGACTTGATCCGGGGTGAGGCTCCCTTTTCGGCGCAGTGAGAAGTGTGTTCACGCAAAGGCGCGAAGAGTAGGTAAGGCGCAAAGGGCTCCCCGCGCTTCGCTAAGCTACTGAGGCCAAGCCACGTTCGGTGCAGTCCGCCGCCGAACGCGTCCCGCTCGACTGGGCGGAACCCCTTTGCGCCTTACTTTTCGTCGCGCCTTTGCGTGAACCAAAATGCTCACCAACCTCCGCCAAGAAAAGCCTCACCCCGGGCCAAGCCCGGGGCGACGGCCACGTTGGCGCGGACGTATTGCTCAAACGGCCGATCATAAGGGTGCGACGACATTGCGTCGGACACCGATAGATGTGATCGGTGAAGAATGACTGACCCAATTTTTGCCTTCAAGGGTGAAGGTGTCGCAGAGCGCGTTATCAACCGTAGGAAGGGCGCGCGCCATGCGATGATGATTTTCGTGCAGAGTGATAACCTGATGGCCGCTGAGGCACGTGCCTATCAAATAGCGAAAGACAATGGCTGGAGCTTCATCGTGCTTCAGAAGGGTGGCGAGGTAAAAATCCAGCCGAGCGAAATAGACGAACCATATCTTCGTGCTGCGCTAAATGACGCTTTGCAAATTGGCACAGCGACCATCATTTACAAAGCGGAGTTGCCGTCAAACGCGTAAACTGACCTGGCAAAATTGGACATGCGAAACAACCATGTTTGCATTGAAGAGCGCCGATTTGCCATCACGTTCACTCTATGCCCCGCCGCTGCACCCACCGCGCCCTGATCGCGTCCGAACCCTCGCGCGATCCATCGTGGCTCCAGCCGGGCGCACGCACCAGATAGGACAGCTTGTGCCGCCACGGCGCGCACCAAACATCGCCCAGCATGGCGCGCCATTCGTGGAAGGCGGCGTGGAGTAGGTGGAAGCTGCCGAGTTGTTTTACGGTGCCGTAGCGGATGGGGAGGTCGTCGCGCTCGCGCTGGAAGGTGCCGAACAGGCGGTCCCAGACAATGAACACGCCTGCGTAGTTGCGGTCGAGGTAGAGCGGGTTCGTCGCGTGGTGGACGCGGTGGTGGGAGGGGGTGTTGAACAGGGCCTCGAACCAGCGCGGCATGCGGCCGATTGCTTCGGTGTGGATCCAGAACTGGTAGACGAGGTTCACCGCGCCGACCGTCAGGATCATCGCCGGGTGAAAGCCGATGAATGCGGGCCAGATGCGGAACAGGAACGAGCCTGCCAGCGGGCCGGTCCATGTCTGGCGCAGTG
This sequence comes from Novosphingobium hassiacum, assembly GCF_014196055.1. GTDB lineage: Bacteria > Pseudomonadota > Alphaproteobacteria > Sphingomonadales > Sphingomonadaceae > Novosphingobium > Novosphingobium hassiacum. Next base: position 45,237 of record NZ_JACICY010000013.1, on the reverse strand, counting down.
CGGTCGACAAGTTATAGTGCTGGCTGGTGTGGTGGTTGACGTGGGACGCCCAGAACCAGCGCACGCGGTGGCCGCTGCGGTGGAACAGGTAGTAGTTGAAGTCGTCCAGCACGAAACACAGCGCCCATGCCCACCACGCGAGTGGCACTGTGGCGACGCGGTGGTCGTAGAGCCACATCGCGGCGAACCAGATCCCGCCAGCGGCCAGCGCACCTGCGACCGTGCTGCCGAGGCCCAGTGCAAGGCTGGTGAAAGTGTCGCGCGGTTCGTATTTGTCGGGCGCCCGTCTTGCCGCCCAAACCATCTCGGCCAGTACCAGCGCGACGAAGAACGGCACGGCGTAAGTGACGATGTCGATTGGCGTCATGCGGGCACGCTCCCCAGGCGGCGCAGGCTGGCAGCCCAGACCTGCGCCTGATCGCCGAGGTCGAGCGTGACTTTGCCGAAGCGCTTGTCGTCGGTCGCAAGCGTGAGGAAGCGACCGTCCAGCCGAACGCCTGCGTGGCTCGAGATCTGGCGGGCGGCGAAGTGGCTGCCGTGCTGGCGGATCAGCAGGACGCGGTCGTGCGAGTCGCGCAACAAGGCGCCGATGCCAGCCCGGTCGAGCGCGACGGACTGAGCCTCGAAGCCGCAGATCGCTTCGTCGGCGATGGCGCGGGCATGAGCTTCGTCGGCTATGCGCGGATCACCACCGAGGTTCAGTCTGGCCGCAGCCCATGCCAATAGGACGATGGCGACAAGCGAGCCCAGCACCTGCAGGGCCATCGCCACACCCGGCGTGTCGAGCAGGGCCTGCATGAAAGGCGTCAGCCCTGCGCGGCCAGCATATCGACGGTCGCGCGGATCGGGGCGATGTCATAGCCCGCGCCTGCAGCCTTGGCGGCGATTTCGTCGGGGTTGATCCCGGCCTTGGCTTGGGCGAGCGCCCAGAGCAGTGTCGAGCGCGTGCCCGAGCGGCAATAGGCCAGCACGGGTTTGTCGCCTGCTGCGTCGAGCGCGGACTGCATCGCCTCGACTTGTGCCATCGAGAACCCGGCGTGCGTGACGGGGATGGCGACATAGTCCATTCCTGCTTCGCGCGCGGCGGCCTCGATCTCAGGTCCCGGCGTCTGGTCGTCCGATTCGTCCTCGGGCCGGTTGTTGACAATCAGGCCGATGCCGAGCGCCTTGGCATAGGCGACTTCGGCCAGCGTAATCTGCGGGCTGGCGTAAGTTCTATCGTCGATCTTGCGGAACATGGCGCGCGAAATCCTGCTGGCTTGAGGCGTCTGGCGCTTGTGCCCAATGGCGGTCGGTCGGGCAAGGCCTGTGAAGTTCGCCCAATTCGGCAGGAAAGCCACAGTTTCCGGGCGTAATCGACCGACGGATGTCGATTCCATTCGCGCTGGCCTTTTTTTCGGTTATAGTCTTTCGCGCAATGGAGAGGTCCGGACCCGGAAAGTCCGGTGCTGATTCCCTCGTCGCGCCACTGGTCCCCGCGTCCGGCCCGTGGTGCCGTTAAGGTAGGGGCGGATTGAAGGTCTATTGATTTCTATGGGTTTTGACAGAGGGCGGCGCGGTCGCGGCAAGGATAAGCGCGACGGATTCGGCGACGAAGGTGGTTTCGATCCCTACGGCGGTGGCGGTGGCGGCGGATTTGCCGGCGGCGGTTTCGGCGGTGGCGATCGCGGTGGCTTCGGTGGTGGTCGCAGCGGCGGCGGTTTTGGCGGCGGTGATCGTGGCGGCTTCGGCGGTGGTGATCGCGGTGGCTTTGGCGGCGGTGATCGCGGCGGCTTCGGCGGCGGTCGCAGCGGCGGCGGTGGCGGCTTCGGCGGCCCACGCGGCGGCGCTGGCGGTGGCGGCGGAATGCCTGCCCAGGTTGTCGGAACCGGCAAGGGCGTCGTCAAGTTCTTCAATACTCAGAAGGGCTTCGGCTTCATCCAGCGTGAAGACGGTGGCGAAGACGTGTTCGTTCACATCAGCGCGGTCGAGCGTGCCGGCCTTGAGGGTCTGGCCGAAGGGCAGCAGCTCGAATTCAATCTCGTGGATCGCGGCGGGAAGGTTTCGGCAGCTGATCTTCAGGTCGTGGGTGACGTGATCGCAGTTGCTGCAAAGCCTGCCGCTCCCCAGCGCGAGCTGACGGGTGAACGCGCTACGGGTACGGTCAAGTTCTTCAACGCGATGAAGGGCTTCGGCTTCATCACGCGTGACGATGGCCAGCCGGACGCGTTCGTGCACATCAGCGCGGTTGAACGGTCGGGTCTTCGTGAACTGAACGAAGGCGACAAGCTTGAATTCGACCTTGAGGTCGATCGACGAGGCAAGCACTCGGCGGTCAACCTGGTGCCGATTCAGGGTTGATCCCGATTGCATCGCTTCCGGTGATTTAACCGGCAGCCTGCACACCATACGCGCACAAGTGGCGGTCCTTTTGGGGCCGCCATTTGTCGTTTGCGCTTAGCCCTATCCTTCCGGCGCTTAAGCTTTTCCAGGCCAGCCGGACCGTCGTGAATGCAACAGGAGATGCCAATGTCGATCACCCCGCTGATGCCCGTATATCCCCGGTGCGGCGTGCGTCCGGTGCGCGGCGAGAACTGCCACCTGATTTCCGAGGACGGAACGCGCTATCTCGATTTCGCGAGCGGGATTGCGGTGAACATTCTGGGCCATTCGCACGAACACCTGATCGGCGCGATCCAGCGGCAGGCGGCAACGCTAATGCACGTGTCGAACCTCTACGGCAGCCCGCAAGGCGAACATTTGGCTCAACGGCTGGTCGATCTGACGTTTGCCGACACGGTGTTCTTTACCAATTCGGGTGCCGAAGCGGTCGAGTGCGCGATCAAGACCGCGCGCGCCTATCACAGCGCTGCCGGCAACGAGCATAAATACGAACTGATAACCTTCAAGAACGCCTTCCACGGTCGGACGATGGCGACGATCAGCGCATCAAATCAGGAGAAGATGCACAAGGGCTTCCTGCCGCTGTTGGAAGGTTTCAAGTATGTCGATTTCAACGACCTTGAAGGCGCCAAGGCCGCGATGGGGTCGAAGACAGCAGGCTTCCTCGTCGAGCCGATCCAGGGTGAGGGGGGCATCCGCGATGCCTCCGACGAGTTCCTTCAGGGCCTGCGCGCGCTGTGTGATGAGCACGACCTGATGCTGATCTTCGACGAGGTCCAGTGCGGCGTCGCGCGGACCGGTACGCTCTATGCATACGAGCAGTACGACCTGACGCCCGATATCATGGCAACCGCCAAGGGCATCGGCGGTGGGTTCCCTATGGGCGCTTGCCTTGCGACCGAGAAAGCGGCGCGCGGCATGGTTGCGGGTACACACGGGAGCACGTACGGCGGCAACCCGCTGGCGATGGCGGCGGGCGAGGCGGTGCTCGACGTGGTCGCCAACGATGAATTCCTGTCCGATGTGCGCGCCAAGGGCGAGCGCCTGCGTGGTCGGATCGAGCAGTTCATCGGCGACTACCCCGACCTGTTTATCGGTGTACGCGGACGCGGCCTGATGCTGGGCCTGATGATGAAGGTCGAACCGCGGCCGTTCGTGGCGCACATGCGCGACAACCATCAGTTGCTTACCGTCTCGGCAGGCGACAACACCGTGCGGGTTATACCGCCGCTGGTGATCGACGACAGCCACATCGATGAATTTATGGAGCGGCTCTCTGCAGCCGCAGCGAGCTACGCTCCGGAGGCACCCGTCACATGAATGCACAGACTCCCAGGCATTTTCTCAATCTGACTGACGCTGGCGGCGATGCAATTGCAGCGATGATCGGCGATGCCATCGACCGCAAGAGCGTCCGCGCTGGCCAGCCGAAAGGCAAGGCCGATGCCGATGCGCCATTGGCAGGGCGTGTCTTGGCGATGGTGTTCGAGAAGAACTCGACCCGTACGCGTGTGTCTTTCGATATCGCGATGCGCCAGCTAGGTGGATCGGCGCTGACCCTCGATGCCGGGACCACACAGCTGGGCAGGGGCGAAAGCGTGGCCGACACCGCCCGCGTACTCAGTCGCATGGCAGACGCGATCATGCTGCGTACCGATGACCACGCAAAGGTCGAGGAACTGGCGCACTATGCCGACGTTCCGGTGATCAATGGACTCACCGACCTTTCGCACCCCTGCCAGATCATGGCTGACCTGCTGACCGTCATCGAGCACGGCAAGGCATTGCCCGGGCTCGAAGTCGCCTGGCTGGGGGATGGCAACAACGTGCTCAATTCCATCGTTGAGGCGGCGGGGCTGATGAAGTTCAACGTGCGCATCGGCGTGCCGGAGGGATACGAACCGGACTTGGCTTTCATCGCTGCTGCGCAAGCCGCCGGGGCTGGCATTCAGGTTTACCGCGATCCTGTTGCCGCTGTCCGTGGCGCTGACGTTATCGTGACCGACACCTGGATCTCGATGGGGCAGACCCATGCCGAGGCGAAGCTTGCTGCGATGGGTCCTTATCAGGTCAATGACGCCTTGATGGCGCACGCCAAGCCTGACGCGCTGTTCCTGCACTGCCTTCCCGCGCACCGCGGTGAGGAAGTGACGAATGCGGTGATCGATGGCCCGCAATCGGTGATCTGGGACGAAGCGGAGAACCGCATCCATGCCCAGAAATCGATATTGCGCTGGGCTTTCGGACAGATTTGAGGGTTAGCGGGCGTGAGTGAACACGAGCATTCGACCACCGGATTTGACCGGCTGCTTCATTTCACGTTGCCCGATCGCAATGCGCGTGGCCGCGTCGTGAGGCTGGGGCCGGTGCTCGACAAAATCTTGTCTGCGCACAGCTATCCGGCGCCAATCCGCCAGATCTTGGCTGAGGCGCTCGTGGTCACGGCGCTGCTGGGCTCGTTGCTCAAGGATGAGGACGGGCAGATTACCCTTCAGGCACAGACTCAGGACGGCGTGGTGGATTTGCTTGTCTGCGATTATCGAGGTGGCGAACTGCGAGGCTATGTTCGTCATGATCGCGCCCGGCTGGATGAACTGGGTCCTGCTCCATCATTGTTTGCGCTGTTTGGCGAAGGCTACCTTGCGATTACCTTCGATCTGGCGACCTCAGGTGAGCGCTATCAGGGCGTCGTGCCGCTAGAGGGCAATTCGCTGGCGGAGGCGTGCGAAAGCTACTTCGTGCAGTCCGAGCAAGTGCCGACACTCATTCGTGTGGCGACGCTCAATGCCCCCGAAGGCTGTGTCGCGGGCGGTGTGCTCTTGCAACATCTTCCCGATGGCGAGGAGGGGCGCGAGCGTCTGCACGTGCAGTTAGATCACCCCGAGTGGGAGCACGTTGCCGCGCTCGGTGGATCGACCAAGGATGAGGAATTGGTCGACGGAGCGCTCGACCTTGAGACGCTGGTCTGGCGGCTGTTCCATGAGGAGCGCGAAATCCGCGTCGTGTCTGGCGCGGAGGTAGCGCGAGGCTGCCGCTGTACGATCGAACACTACCGCGACGTACTCTCCCGGTTCGCTCCAGAAGCGCGCGATGAGATGAAGGACGATCAAGGTCTTATCATCGTCGATTGTGCATTCTGTTCGCGCGATTTTGCCATTGATGATCTGTGAACCCGCGACAGGGTTCACAATGATAACAGCATTTTTCACGACTCATCGACGGTATAGTCCGTTTCATCGTTGCTAACCCGGTGATATGATCTTTTGCGTGAGCAGGGCCACAGCGCCAACTGCCAGAACGTGCGAAAGTTCAGGGTATGACTTCACTGGCCAAAGATCGCAGTTCCATCACTCGGGCGCTTCTGGCAGTTGGATGCCTTGCGCTGGGATTTGTGGCAACTTCGGGGGACGCTCAAGGCCCGACGCTAGCTATGCTCGACCGCTTCGAACCGGGTCTGTGGGAAGTCACGCCACGCGACGATGCCAGTCAAGCGGGGCAAGTGTGCATAGACAGCGGCCGCAAACTGATCCAGGTCCGTCACGCGCGTGAAACCTGTCGACGCTTCGTCATCGAAGACAAGCCCGTTTCTGTCACGGTGCAATATACGTGTCCGGCAAGCGGCTCTGGGTTGACCCACGTCAGGTTCAAAAATCCGCGGCTTGCTCTGATCGAAACGCAGGGCATCGATAACGGCTTGCCTTTCAACTTTTCGGCCGAAGGGCGCAGGATAGGGGCGTGCAGTCGCTGACCTCGCCGGCGCTAGTCGCGTAATCGTTGCTTCCTAAGCCCGGGACGGGTAGCCAGCCGGCGATGTCAGAAACGTCTTTAAGCACCGATGCGCCTCTAGCGGTTGTCCTGTTGTCCGGCGGCCTTGACTCAATGGTCTGCACGGCCCTGGCGCAAGAGCAGGGTTTTCGCGTGCTCGCGCTCACGATCGATTACAATCAACGGCACCGTGTCGAACTGGATTCCGCGACAGCGATTGCAAAGCGCTTGAACGTCGAGCGGCACGTCATCTTGCCGCTCGATCTGCGTCAGTTCGGAGGGTCTGCCCTGACCGCCGATATAGCCGTTCCAAAGGACGGCGTGGGGGACGGAGTTCCCGTTACGTATGTCCCGGCGCGAAATCTCATCTTTCTCTCGCTGGCACTCGCCTGGACCGAAGCCGCAGGCGCGCGAGACCTGTTTATCGGCGTCAACGCGCTTGACTATTCAGGCTACCCGGATTGCCGTCCCGAGTTCGTTGCAGGATTTGAATCGCTTGCTCGACTGGCGACAAAGGTTGGCAATGATGGCGGAGTGGTAACCGTTCACGCGCCTCTGCAAAACCTCAAGAAATCAGAGATTGCCCTCGAGGCGGCAAGGCTGGGGCTCGAATCTGGACAAAGCTGGTCATGCTATGATCCCAGGGTAGAGGGGAGAGCCTGCGGCGTTTGCGACAGTTGTCGCTTGCGACGCGCGGGATTTGAAGAGGCCGGCCTCGATGACGGAACGCGGTACGGCAGCGACTGACCTTGCCGTCCAAACGGAACAAGGCGGCGAAGCCTGAGCCTAGGACTGGTACGTGCTGTGCATCTTAATGCTGGTCTACGTGGCTGCGTTTCGCGCCTAGACTTGTTGCAGCTTTTATAGTGCTTTTATTCATTGCCGAGTTCTGCTCGAGCACGCCCGCTCGACGGGGCCGCCGCCACAAGGCAGTCTGTCCTGCCACGCTTGCGCGGCACGGCAACCGCGACTTTCTTTATCGCCACGACCCTGGTCGGACTCGCGCTGGGCCCGTTCATGGCAGGCTATGTGTTGGCGACTTACGAAGACAATCTGTCGCTCTGCGTGACATCGACTCGGGTATGGTGGCTGTTGGACTGGTGATGCTCATTGTCGGGTAAGTGCCATACCGACAGGTCAAGCGACTCGATTGGAACGCGCTCGAACTGCCGGAGAAGCCACCTGAGCTTCAGTCAGCCAAACGCTCGAGAACGCCACAAGCGAGGCGTCCGCCACTATTACCACTTGGATCTGTCTTGTAGTCATCGGGGCCAGCGTGGAACACGATCGCCGTCCCGTCGGCATCGAACATTGCCGCAATCAAGTCGGCGGGTACCCCGATCAAGGGCGCTTTCAAAGACCCCGAGCCATCAGCCGCAACCGTCATATTGGGAAGATCACCCAGATGAGGACCGGCCGGATTGAGATTTCCATGCTGGTGCGCCGAGGGATTGAGATGACCTCCGGCCGTCGTGAACCCAGGCGCTTCGCACTTGCCGACCGCGTGGAAGTGGATCCCATGATCGCCCGCGCCCTGCCCCGTTACAGATGCGCTTAGATAAAGTGTTGAGCCGGTCCTGGTGATTTCCGCGCTCCCGACGCCGCGACCGGCCGCATCGCTCAAAGTTGAGCGGGCCAAGAGAGCAGCGTCGCCTGTCTCGCTCCCAGACATCGTGGAGCAGCCCGATAAGGCACTAATTGCGGCGAGCGAGATCATGCTGAGGTTCATTTTCATCAAAAGTCTCCGGAACCAGAACGTGGCATCTCACATAACGAAAAAGGGGCCGGATTGCTCCAGCCCCTCTCGAATATCGGTTTGACCCGAAATTACATGCCCGAACCCGGACCGTACGTGATTTCCACGCGGCGGTTCTGAAGTTCGCGAACACCGTCAGCGGTCGGAACCCGTGGGTTCGTTTCACCGAATGCCTGGCTCGTGATCGAACCATCGGGGATGCCGCGCGAACCGAGGTACGAACGAACAGCCGTGTTGCGGCGTTCCGAAAGGCCCTGGTTGTACTTGGCGCTGCCCGAACGGTCAGCATAACCTGCAAGCATGATCGGCACGCTGGCGCAGTTACCGTATGCGGTAACGGCGTTGTCCAGAATGGTCGAAGCTTCCGGCGTGATGTCCGACTTATCCCAGTCGAAGAACACGATGTACGGACCCTTGTTGCAGACCACTGCCGGCGGCGGCGGGGGAGGCGGAGGAGGCGGCGGCGGCGGCGGCGGGGGAGGCGGCGGAGCAGCTTCCTCGACCGGGGCTGCGCCACCGAAGTTGTACGTCAGCGTACCAAGCAGCGAGTGCGAGCGGAACCGCGTGCGGGCATTGACGCCCGAGTTCTTCACAAGGTCAATGTGATCCTGGTTGAAGAAACGGTACTTCAAGCCCACGTCGACATGATCGCCCAGAGGAGCGCGAATGCCAGCGATACCTTGGTAAGCAAAGCCGGTATCGGTATCGACGACGCTGTCGAGCGCATTGCGATAGATCACTGCGATCTTCGCACGGCTAACGCCAACACCACCGCCGACAAAGCCCTGGATGCCATCATCCGGACCAAAATCGAGCAGGCCGTTGACCATGAAGCTCAGAGCTTCAGCGCCACCGCCGAACTGGGTTTCTGTCAGACGCACGCCAGGCGCATCGTAGTTCTTTTCTTCGGCACGACGGTAGCTGACTTCGCTTTCAAGGCGGAAGCCGCCGAAATCGTATCCGACGATACCACCGAAATCATAACCGACCTTCGTGTCGAGCACGCCACGCTGGCCAGAACCAGTGAGATTCTCGATGTTCTCGACAATCATTGCACCGGCGTCAGCTTCGACATACCAAGAATCATCACGAGCGAACGCTGGTGTTGCCAAGGCAGTCGTGGCCAAGGCTAAGCCCAGGACAAGTTTCCGCATTATCGTTTCCCCTTTTAGCGACATCATGCCACGTCGTGCAGATTGTCTACCGATTCCAAAGTTGGCATGCAAGCGGACAAACACGCTGACTGTTGCATGAATACAACGAATACAACCGTTGTGCCATACATCTGCCAGTTGGAGACGCCCTCATGTGCCGGTGAAATGTCGCAAAAGGATTTTAGTTCCCTGTTAGGCGGCCGAAATAATTCCGGTGTCGATCAGCGCGCCGAGCAGTGCGGTCAGGCAGGAGCGCGCTTCTACGTCAATGATCGCGCCTCCAGCGGGGCTGGCAGGGGCCACAATCTCGCTCCATCCGCCAGAAAAAACGCGGATTGCCGCCGCTTCTCGGTCATATATGCGAAGGCCTGTCGAAGGGGGAATGAAGCGCCAGCCGCCGTCCGACCAGCCCGCGATCTGGTCTGTTCGTCCTGCAAAGGCACCAGTTGGCCCTGATCCCACAATCCAGCTCTCACCGATCACTGGGCTTGCAGGCGGACTCGCCAACGTGCCGTTGACGGCTCCCGCCAGCAGCATATCGATTTTCGAAAGGGCCTCGTTGACCGTCACCTCTTTTTGCGACTGTCCCGAAAAAAGGAGGGGCAGGCCAAGGCAGGGCGTTGCAAAAGAGTAACTAATTGGATCGGACATGTCTGGTACCTTTCCTTGGGCCGCTCACGCAGGCATCGCGATTCTAAGGGGCAGGGATCTGGATTGGCGGCCCACCTGCCGAACGGTGAAGGTCAGCCCTGAGCCAAGGGCCGCCAGTTCGGCTGCGGTTACCGCTGGGATCGTCAAGCGCGGCTCTGTAAGCTGCCAATATCGTGCAGGCGTATCCGTCGCACCGAAGGTCACCTCCCAAAGTTCGGCACTTTCGTTCAGCGGAACGTCCACCTCGTCCAACCAGGTCCACGATCCACGCGAGCGGCGCACCCATTCCAGCGTCAGTGCACCGTCGCTTCCTCGTGACGCGCGGCCATGGACGGGCGCGAGCGGTCTCAGGGTCAGACCAGGATTGCCGATCGGGCTTGTCGCAGGCGTAGCGTCACCCAGACCGATTGCGACAATGGTCGATGTCTTAACGTCACTTACTAAAGTCACGTCCAACGCAATCAGACTGTCGTCGATCAGAGCGAAGCCCTCTCCCGCGATGTGTCCAGCCGTCGCATGCTCCGTACCCCCACGACCACGAAGCAGCCCGGAAAGCCGCCATGCGCTGCCACCGATGAAGTCTGCGCGGGCGAACTGGATGAGTTCGTCACCCAGCACTGCCATGTTCGCGCCCTGCACCAACTGCGCCCAGGTAGCGTTATCGAGCGAGAAGTCCGATGAGGCGAGTTCGATCTCCACCTCACCCACCGTGTCGACAAGCAGGGGCGAAGCGCCAGGCAGCGCCGAAATTGCAACGCCTGCAATCGCTCGCCTGCGTCCCGTTGAGCCGAGAGAGATCGTCGAAGCGTCAGCCCGCTCGGTATAAAGTGCGGCACCTGTCCAGCCAGCGGTCTGGGCTGTGGCTGCTACTCTGAGCATAGGCGAAGCGCCGTCACCCTGACCGTCCCATGGTAGTTCGAATGCCGTGATCCGGGTGGGAGTTGTGAGCAGATCGGCCGCGTGATTGGAACGGCCTGCGTCGGTGACGGGTGTTGCAGGCAAGGAAGCCTGTACCGCCGAGAGATCGAGCATCACACCGTCCGATTGCCACTCCCACTGGTCGATCCGCCACACCCCCTCGGTTATCGGCGTGCGCACGATCGCACCCGGGCCGAACCGCTGATCAATTTCCGCAATCCGGTATCGCATCGTGTCGCGTGCAAGGGTGAAGCGCTGCGCCGCCTTGTTTGCCAATTCACGAGCTTCGCCCGCTGCCATTGCGGCGGGAAGCTCGATCATCGTCACGTCTCCCGGGCCGCTGCGGCCCAGGCTTCGTTGCAATCCCGGCTGGTAGTCGCGGGCAATATCGTAATACCGCACCGCGCACTGGCGCGCGCCGGGAAGCGCGTCACGCCGCCGCGACCAACCGTCCGCGCGCGCATCCTCTGCAGTCTCGCCACCAGCGGTTGGAACTGGAAGTTCCAGCAAGGCCTCATCCACAAAAATCTCGGCGAGTCCAAACGACAGTTGCTCGTCGACCACGCTGCACGTCAGGGGCGTGATGTCGGAGAGCGTAGCCAGCACGTCTGCGGCAGCACCCTGATCAACGGAAAACCCCGACAACGTCGATTGCGTAAGATTGCCGGTCGCTGCACCCGGCAGCAGCGAAGATACCACTGCGGCCAGGGATATCGAACCATCGTCTGCGATGATCTCGAGCGTCAGTGACGGCAGACGGTTTCCATAGTCCGCAAGCTCCAGGTCCTCGAACACGACATATGCCACGTTGCGATACGCTGGACTCTTGTCTGCGCCTTCGGCCTGCGCGAGCAACGGATCGGCCGCTTGGTCGCCATGCCCTGAATGGATGCGCAACGTGCCGCCGACTTTCAGATCGCCGGCATCACCGCGCAACAGGTTGCCGTCCGCCCAGATACGTCCGATCCCGGCAATCGGTCGGCTCGCCACTGCCACTGCGAACGAAACGGTATAACTGTAATTGGTAACCGAAGGTCGGCCTTTGCCACCGCCGGACTTTTCCTTGTGCTCAATCAGTTCGGTGGCCCAGATCACAGTTCCCGAGGCGCGAACCGTTCCGAAGTGCATGGGCAGGGCCGAGCCATAGCTCGACGTCTGCACCGCTAGCTCCTTCAGGCGCGGGCCTTCGATCTTGCGGCCACCAACGATGCTGGCATCGATCTGACGGCCAATCAGCGCACCGATGGCGCCGCCGATTGGTCCACCGAAGATGGTGCCGGCAGCAGAAAGAACGAGCGTAGCCATGACGATCAGCGATCCTTTTCAGCTAGTTGCCATTGCAGGGCGACCGGCCAGGGAAGGGGGGCGGGCAGGAAGGTGACTTTGCTTAGGCTGGCGTTGGCATGGACGAAGCCACCCGGAACCGCGATCAGCAGGTGCGGCTGGATTGGATTGACCATGCACAGGACTACGTCCCCGTCATCGCGCGTTGGCTCCAGACCGCTCTGTTCTGCATGACACAGCCAGCGCGCGGCCGAGACCGAGCGAAGGGAATAGCCCTCGGGCGGAGAGGCCTCATGGCCACATCGCCGCATCGCTTCGGCAATCAGGCCGACGCAGTCTAGACCTCTCTCAGGCTGACGTCCGTGCAAACGGAACGGCGTCCCGATCAGGCTCAAAGCGGCCTGCGCCAGACGACCGTTCATGCCTGGTTGGACGGATAGCGGGTCAGCAGGTCGTTGCCGGGAAGGAACGGCTCACCCTGGAAGTTCAGGGCATTACCGAACCTTGCAGCACACGTCGCCAGGGTATGGTCGCAGCCCTCGCGCGCGATCGCATGGACGCCCGCAACCGAGCCCTCCGGCAGTGGTTGTTCGAGCACGAGCCAGCCCGCGTCCACGCCCTGAACGCGCGTAACGATGCCGCTGCCTGCCCCATCGACCAGCCTGACCCAGCCGAACGCAAACTTGGCGGGCGCAAAGCCTGCGGCAAGCCTGACCTTGCGAAGATCCGACGATACCTCATCGACAACAGCCTCGTGTGTAAAGCGCGCGCCGGAAAGCGTGCAGCCCTCGCCGCAGAACTCGGCCCTGCACGTGGGAGAGGTGCGCACAACCACCTGCCGCGCAAGATCCTGCTTGATGGACTGCAATTCGGCCGAGAACCGCTCGCCTTCACGCCCGACCGATCCGATCGTGCCAGTGAATAACGCCTCGGATTCTAGCGTTTCCCAGTCGACCAACCCCACGGCCACCCGCGCGCCGTCGAAGCGTCCAGCGGCAAGATCGCGCTCGCCGATCGCATCGTGGCTCAGTGCCCCCTCGACCTCGGCACTATCGGCTTCAAAGGTTGCGGTGCGGCGGACGGCTGACGGTACCATCCCAGGCGCCGTACGGTGCCGAAGGCCCGCTAGCAGAAGGTCGCGGTCATGGCTGGTGAAACCGAGCGCCACACCATCGCGTCGCTCGATCCGCCACCACACCGCCACGGTTTCCAGCGGCTGGCTGAACCAGGCGCGGCTCACGCGTCTTCTCGCAATTCAATCAGCGGAACGCTCGGCGCTTCGCCCGCCGCGAATTCGGCGCCCGATATATCGAGGCGGTCTTCGGCAAAGCGGACGGGCACGTCGAACACGAAGCCCGCCCGAACCACTGCGCCAACCGCAGGCGCCGCCGCTAATGCAATGACCCCGAGCGGTTCCAGCGTGAAACTGCCGGTCTCGACACCATTGACGCTCACGCGCAGCGACTCTGCGAGCGGACGTGTTATCCGGCGGCGTTGCGCGTCGTCACCCTCACCGTAATTCTTGACCAGCCCGAAGTGCGCTGTGGCCCCGTCGCCCGTCCCGATCACCTGATCGGTCGGCGTGGGAACACCGGTCATGCCGTTCGAGCTGAAGTCCGAAGGATCGCGCAACCGAAATCCACGCGCCTGTCCGCGCCTTGCCCGGAAAAACGCAATCAGCTCGCCCAGCTCGGCATCCGATCGCACACCGGGCCCTACGTCGAACCGCAGCCGCGCATCGGACCATAAGCTGTTACGGCGCTCGAAGCCCGATGCGGTGATCGTGACGTTGGTCGAAAACTCGGGCGTAACCGAGGCGTCGCGGCCCAGCGCCAACGGAAACACGACGTTGTCGAAGGACTGCATGTTCTCGTCTCCAGTCGTGTCGGGAAGCCTTACGTAGCCGTCGCGCGAAACCTGCGGCAGCGCCCAGACGAACGTCTCGGCCACACCCAGCGCCACTGCCTCGCTTGCAGCGGTATCGATGCGGCCCCATTCGATCGAAGCGTTCGCCGCATTCAGTACGAAACCTGACAGGTAATGCTGCTGCTCGCGCGGATAACCAAGCCGCGCCTCGGCTAGGGTTCGGCCGGCTGCCCGCAAAGCGTCTTTGCCGGTTGTGACCCAGTCGTAATCCTCAAGCTGCAGGACATCGAACGCGGGCGACGCCCAGCCCACAGGCAGGTTCGCGCGTTTTGCCTCTGGCGTCGCCGGATCGAGCACCGTCGGCAGGAACGCGAGCAGCAGTGTCTCGGCCTCAGCGCCACCGGCTGCGGTCTTCACTGCCGCTGCAAGCTCGGTAGTCGATTGCGCCAGAAGCGCCCCAGCGGCGTCCAGCAACGCCTTCTGCGCTACACTAAGGCTCGCACTCAGGTCGGCAATGTTGACCGGGCTTCCGCCAAACGCCGCCTTGGCCGCGTCGTCGTAGATGCAGATCCGCCGGTCCTGCGTGACCCACCACCACGGCTCGCCAACCTGATGTCGCACCGGCAACCCGGCATTCTGCATCAGGGTTACCAATGCCGCACCGACCTTGCGCACCCAAGCCATCGCCTGCGTGTTTGCCGGGGAAAGCAAGGCCGACGGTGGCGACCAGCCTGTCCGCGCAGCCTCGCCATCCCACGTGCGTTGCTGCCACGTTGCCGGGCAATGCTGCGCCAGAAGCTCGTAGGACTGCGAAGCGATCACGCTGTGACCCATCCCGCGGGCCTGCGCGAAAAACACCTCGTGCCACCGTTGCGCAGCCGCGTTCATCGCAGGCAGCGTCGGATCGACCACGAAACCACCGGCGCCATCGGGCACGAGCGGGAAGAAGTGGCTCATCCCGATGTAGTGGTTGATGCTCCCGCGATACCCCAACCCGCGCACCTGTCGCAGCAGCCTTGCGGGCGTCAGGTTGTAGGCATCGTCATAGCCCGTGCACATCGAAAGCCCGTGCGGCGGCACCATCACGTCGCCGATCTCCAACATCGGCTTGTGGCCTTCGCAACGGATTCCGGTCATCTCGACCCAACCCGTCGTAGCTGTAGAAAATGCGCCCGACCCCGATCCATACCCCGGCGGGACCAGCGAAATGAACAGCCGATCGATGGCCGCCGGATGCACCGGGTCGGCCTCCGCAGGAAGCAGGAACCCGCCATTCAGTGCCGAAAACGGCAGCACCACTTGCGCATCGGTGGGCGTGCCCGTGGCATAATTCCACAGCCGCACGTACCAGGCCCGCGCAT
This sequence comes from Novosphingobium hassiacum, assembly GCF_014196055.1. Lineage (GTDB taxonomy): Bacteria > Pseudomonadota > Alphaproteobacteria > Sphingomonadales > Sphingomonadaceae > Novosphingobium > Novosphingobium hassiacum. Next base: position 30,100 of record NZ_JACICY010000013.1, on the reverse strand, counting down.
TGCCAGCGGCATCGCGGCCCTCGATCGTCAGCGTTGGCCCGTTCACTGCATCGAGCGACAGCACGCCTGACGATTGCCAGCGGAACGAGAGTGTCAGTCGGGAATAGTCCGTGCTCGTCACATACGACAGCAGCGGGTGATCCCACTTGTCCTCCGATTCCCAGATCAGCCCGATCAGGTCGTCGGCCTTCTGAAACACGGTGTCCACGCGCAGCGCATCCGGCGCGGTGGTGACGACCGAGGCCATCGCAGGCCGTGGAAAATTCACCGTCCAGAACCGCGGATCGAACCGCTGGATCGTGTCGGTATGCTGCACCGTGCGGCGCGTGGCGAGCCAGTGGCTCATATCCCGTTCTCCGCTTTTTAGAAGTCGTTGAGCGCGCGGCGCACCGCATGTGCAACCTGCCGTCCCGACCGGCGCAGGCTCTCGGGCTGGTTGCTGCCTTGGGGACTGACGATCTTGATCGATACGTTGACGTCGCGCCCGCGACTGCCGCCAGCCGAAGCCTCCACCCGCCCGGCCGACGTCGGCATGAACAGCTCGGGCCCGCGCTCGCCCACCAGATAGCCGCGTCCCGGCGCCACCGGTCCACCGGTCGCACGTCCGGGCAGGCCGAAGATCGATCCGATCAGGCTGCCAAGTCCCAACACGCCGCCGCTACCGCCGCCGCTCGCAGCGCCGCCCAACGAGCCGATGCCTGCCGACACTGCCTGCGCGGCAATGTCGCCCAGCACATTCAACGCCACCCGGCGCAAGTCCTCGAAGCCCAGCGACCCCCGCCGGATCGCGCCCAGCAGGCCCCGCTCGAGCGTATCGCCCGCCCGTCCGAAGCCGTCCACCAGGACAGAATCGAAGCTCCCGCGCATCCGCGCCACGTCGGCGGCAAAGCCCGAGGTGTTCGCGCGCACGTCGATCACCAGCGTGTCGAGTTCATCCGTCACGGTCTTGCTCCATCAATCTGTCCAGAGTGCGCTTGTCGATCGCTTCGCCCTCGGGCTGGCGTATCGCTGAAAGGACGGTGCCCAGTTCCTCGGGCGTCGCGCCCCAGAACGTGTCGGGCAGCCATCCGAGCAGCAGTGCCGCCTGTCCGCCAAGCCGAGCAGCCGCTACGCCGAAGCGTTCGCTCATCCGGCACCTTTCAGGATCTGGACAATCAGCGACCGCAGTGCCGGCGTGCACGCGGCAAGCCCCTCGCGTGCCACGGCCTCGGCGAAGTCGTCGCGCTCCAGTCCGTTGCGCTCACGCAGCGCATACCAGAACAGCGCGACCATCTCCGACAGCCGGAGTTGCCCCGCACTCGCCCGCTCGACCAGCGCGAACAGCGGGCCGAGTTCCTCCTCGGCTGCTACGAGCGCGGCAAAGGTTGGGCGCAGCACCAGCGGCTGTCCGCCGATCATCAGCACGGCTTCCCCCCGGTGGGGATTGGCGGCACCCGTCATCAAACCTGCGCCACCAGGCCAGAGCTTTCGAGCGTCATCGTGTAATTACGCTCGCCGTTGAAATCGCCGGAATAGTCGAGCCGCTGGACAAGGAACTGGCCCCGCATCTTTTCGCCGCCCTCGAACGACAGTTCGTAGTCCGCGATAGTGCCCGCCAGCGCATTCCCGCGCACTTGCACCTCGGCCGCGCTGCCAAGGAATATCCCGGCCGCGCTTACCGTAACCGACCGCGTTCCCGCACCCGACAACAACTCGCGCCAGCCACCCGATTCCTTTGTGGTGATCACGACGGACTCGCCGTTGATCGACATCTGCGTCGTGCGCAGGCCCGCCACGGTGTTGTACGTCGGCGTTGCTGCGCCATCGCTGATCTTCAGCAGGAACGCGCTTCCCTTCTGGGCTGCCATGATGCTTTCTCCTTGGAATGAATAGGAATTCAGGCCGCCAGGATGCGCGCCCGATATTCGAGCACGACGACCCGCACCGCCTCGTCGCGCTGCTCCGCGCGGGCCTTGATCAAGCCGATGCTGGCCACGCGAAACCCAGCGGCAGTCTGGTCGGCAGGCAGGCTCTCCACCCGCGCCTCGATCGCCGCCACGGTTGCTGCCCCACCGATCGGATCGTCGCTGCGGAAGTTGAGCTCCAGCGCCACGCGGATTTCGCGCCCCGCCAATGTCTTGGTGCCCCAGTTGGTGCTCGCGCTGGCGGTAAGCGCCAGCCAGGGCAACGCCGTGCGCGAAGGCGCTTCCTCGACCACGGCGTTCAACGCGGCCATCAGCGCGGGATCGCTCGCCAACCACGCGATAAGTGCGGCGCGAAAAGCAATTTCCATGCGCTTAGTCCTTCCCGAACAGCGGCCACAGCAGGCCAGCATCGCGCCAGCGCCGGGCATTCTTGCGTTGCGTCATGATTACCGCCTGCGCCTTGGCGATCGCCTCGGCCTTCTCGGTCAGGCGGCGTGCCATTTCGGCGGTCGCAGCCGTTGCCGAGATCATGCGAGGCGCATCCGGCGCCATGGGCGCCACAGCGCTGCCACCACCGACGGCGGAACGGCGGCAGCCTTGCGGTCGTCATCGCGCGCCCGGTGCTGATGCGCGCACAGCCGGATCAACCCGTGCCGGATAGCGTCGGGCAGACCGGCCCAGTCGGCCGCCATTCCGGCCGAGTACGTCACCACCAAGCGCGTCTGCGAAATCGGCTTCATCAACCGCACCCGGCCCGCGCCATCGGCAGCGATGTCGAACTCATAGTCCGCCGTAGCCAGCGCCGTGCGCACGCCTGCCAGGTCCAACGCGGCCAGCGCGGTGATCGCAGAAACAGGCCGCGCAGACAGCACTTGCCACTCGCCGCTCGCGGTCAGCACTTCCTCGCAGCCCGACTGCAATGGCATGGCGCCGGTGAAGCCTTCGCAGATCTCCAGCGCGGTGCGCAGCAGCGCCACCAGTTCGGCGTCATCGGCCGACCGCGAGATGCCCAGCCAGGCCTTGAGTTCGGTTAGCGCCGCCGAAGACAAGGCAGGCGGTGCGACAATTGCCCGCATCATGGCAAACTCCGGTCAATGAAGGAAAAGGTGCGCCCGCAGCAGCAGGGGTAACCGCTGCGGGCGCGATGCCGGACGCAGGCGTTCAGCCGCGTCCGGTCATGCCGTCAAAGCCGCAGATCAGGTCGTGATCTTCAGCAGCTTGATCGCGTCGCTGTCCATCACCTGCCCACCAATGCGGCGGGTGGCATAGAACTGGACGTAGGGCTTGTTGGTGTACGGATCGCGCAGGATCGTGGTCTGGCGACGCTCCGCGATCAGGTAGCCGGCCTTGAAGTTACCGAATGCGATCGGGAACTGGTTCGCCGCCACATCGGGCATGTCCTCGGCTTCGATCACCGCATAGCCCAGCAGGCGGTCCGGCTGGCCATCGACCAGACCCGGCTGCCACAGGAACGCGCCATCCGAAGTCTTGAGCTTGCGCACCGAAGCCAGCGTGGTCGAATTCATCACCCACACTGCACCTTGGCGCAGCGGTGCCTTGAGCTGGCAAACCAGATCGATCAGCTTGGCTTCCGGCGCGCTGTCGAACCCGGCCGCATTGCCCGAGCCGATGAACTGGAGCGAGCCGAACGCACGCGCCGTATCGCCCGCAGCGCTCATCGTGCCGGCCAGAAAGCCCTTTGGCTGGTTGGTTCCGGTGCCGCTGACGAACGCTGCCCCTTCCGCACGGGCAAACTCGGTCGCGATTTCGTTCGCCAGCCAGCCTTCGAGGTCAAATGCCGCATCATCGAGCATCGACTGCGTTGCCGAAGGATTGGCGTAGAGCTCACCGGTCGGAGGCGCGATCTCGGCAAGCTTGGGGCTGGCGGTTTCCGGACGCGCGCCGGTCTCGCTGACCCAGCCCGAGGCCGTGCCACCGGTCGAGATCAACCGGCGGAAGCCCGAAGTGCCGGTGCGGACGACATTAGCCACCGCGCGGATCGGGCTGATTTCCACCATGCGGCGGGCAATCATCGAGTCGATTTCCTGCGGCACGGCATAGCCGCCATCAGCAGCCACCGTGCTCGAAAGCGACTTCAACTCGGTCTCGCGACCGCTACGCAAGTAGCCGTCGACAAAGCCCTTGAGTTCGGCGCCGGCCACATCGGCACCGCCCTGCAGCATCGGGCGCAGTGCGACTCGGCCAGCTTTCTCAAGGCGGCCCTTGACCTCGTCGATGTCGCTGCGCAGCGATGCAAGCGCGGCGTCATGCGCGTCCTGCCGATCGACGATGTCGAACGATCCGGTAAGCGCGTCAGCCTTCGTTTCGATGTTCATGGTATCCATGGAGCACGGAGTCCTTTCTGCATGAAAAAGCCACCAACGGGGCGGCCGTCGGGTAATTTGTCTTCGCTCTGAACGGGCCGGGTCAGGCCTCGTGAGGCTGGCCGTTCTCGATGTAATGGACGCGCGCCAATGCCTGCATCGGTCGCGTCACCAGGCTCACCTCGGTGATGTCGAGGTCGTGCAATTCGCGCCCGGCGGCCGACGTTCGGCCCTGCCGCACGCGATATCCGAACGACAGCCCATCGACCGCGCCGTCCTTCAAGGCGCGCGCCGCGGCAGAATTCGTGGCGGTCACCGAAGCAACCACGCGAAGCCCGCGTTCGTCCTCGCCGGCCACGTCGATCCAGCCGATCTGCTGGTCGGGCCGGTGCTGCCACAACAGCGGCAACCGCAACCCTTCAGCCAGACGTCGGTCCAAGCTTGCCTTGAACGCGCCCGGCAGGATCGTGTCGCCGCCGCTGTCGCGCTTGCGAAAGATTGCGGCATAACCCGCAAACTTTATCGGCGCGCTCGCCAGAGCGGCAGTCATCGCACCAGATTCCCGGACCCGAAGCGCACCGCGATGGCAAACAGCAGCAGCGCCAGCACCGCGCGAACCACCCAGCCAACCGCGGCCTTCCACGCGCTGGCCTTGGCATCGCGCCATGCGCCCAGCAGCTGGCGCAGTTCGGCCAGATCGTTGTGCGCGCTGTCGTCTGCCAGCCCCATCCGCGCCAGCACCCGCACGGCGCCAAGGTCGGAGGCTTCCTCGACCACCGCGCGCAGCGTTACCAGGTCGCAACCCTCGTCCTCGGCCTGCGCCACCAGCCGCGCCAGCATGTCCTCGCGGTTCATGCCCGCACCTCGCCGATCCCGAGCATTGCGCGCTTCTCATCGTCACTCAGAAATGTCGCGGCGCTCACTTGCGTCCACAACCGCTCGCGATCCTCCGCCAGCGCAGGCACGGCATCGAGGTCCACCACAAGTCGCGCGTCGCGGAACCACGGGCTCAATCCTTCGGCAATCGCCGACAGGATCTTGCCCGCCACCGGCAGCAGCGTCAGCCGCCACAGCGCGCGATTGGCCTCGCGATAATTGGCGTATGTGTTGTCGCCCGGAATGCCCAACAACATCGGCGGCACACCGAAGGCCAACGCAATATCGCGCGCCGCCGCAGCCTTCAACGTTGCGAAATCCATGTCCGCAGGCGTCAGCGAAAGGCTCTGCCATTTCAGCCCGCCTTCCAGCAGCATCGGTCGTCCGGCGTTGACCTGGCCCGCATAGGCCGCGGTCAGTTCCCCCTTGATCCGCTCGAACTGGTCGGACGACAGTGCCGCCCCCGGCTCGCCTGGATCATAGACCAGCGCACCCGATGGCCGCGCAGCGTTCTCCAGCAACGACCGGTTCCACCGCGCAGCGGCATTGTGGATCGCCACCGCCTCGTCCGCCGCCTCCAGGCAGCCCGCGCCATAGTGATCGTCGAGCGGATGGAAATGACGCACGTGGATCAGGTTTGGCCTCCCGAAGTCATCAAGTGCCTCGATCCGCATCGCCTTTTCGCCGACTTTGTAGGCGAACGCGGCAGGCCATCCGCCCGCATCTGGCAGGATCGTGACTCGCTCTGGCCTCAGCGCGAACAGCTCGACCGGATGACCGTCAGCATCGCGCAGCACCTGCACATACCCGTTGCCATGCAGCATCAGGTGCGCAGCCAGCGTCTCGAGCAGCGGCTGGCCCGCGCTTCGTTCACTGACCAGCGCCAGCAGTTCGGGGTCCGAAGCCGTCACCGGGGCACCGCCGATACCTTCTGCCACCAGCCGCACCGCGCGCTGTGCCACCGGGTTCTTCAGATAAGCCTCGCGGATCGCCACGGGATAGTTGATCGGCCCGCGCGATTGATCCGCGTGCCACTCGGCAGAGGCGATCCAGGGCGAGATGAAGCTGCGTCCCAATGGCACGCGGGGCGTCACCGCCTCACCCTTGAAGGCAGCGGCAAGCGATTGAAAGAACGACATGTTCTGCCTTTCAGTTAAATGTCAGTCGAACCAGATGCGCGGCTCTCCCGCGCGGCCCAGCATCAGTTCGGTCAGTGCCCAGACACAGGCGTCGGCGCGGTCGGGGGATCGCCCCGGCCCTTGGTACTCACCACCCGGCATCAAACCGCACAGCTCGTCCTCCAGCTTGGGAAACATCCCCGCGTGGCGCACCCGGCCTGCTTCGTAGAGCGCAGCCACCGGCTCGGCCCGCGCCGACTTGCCACGGCTTGCGTGGACAAGGCGCAAGGGGAGCGAGGCCTCGGCAGCGCGCAACACCGCCTCTACCATCGCCCCACCCTGGTTGGCCTCGGCCACCACCCGGTCCGCAGACCAGGCTCTGGCGGCATCGGCAACGGCGCGGGCCCATCGTTCGGGGCTGGCCTGTTCGACCGAACAGTCGGCCAGCACCCGCGCGATCCTGTCATCTCCAATGCCGCACACCACGATCCCGCAGGCATCGCCGTGCGCGCTGGCAGGCGGATCGACCGCCACGACAATCCGCGTGCAGGGCGGTGCAGCGGCTTCACGGCCACGTTCGATCAGCGCCCGGCTCCACAGCGCACCGCGAAGGTCCTCGATCATCTCCCCATGAATTTCCTGCCGACCGAGCAGGGATCGCCCGAAGGTCCGTCGCATGGCTGCGATGAAACGCTCGGGCAGATTAGCGGTGTTGTCGAACGTGCTTCCGCGCGTCAGCACCACCCCACCTGCTTCACCCTCGCCGATGATCCGCGCAACCAGCGGAACCGGGCGCGGCGTCGTTGTCGCCACCAGCCGAGGATCGTGGCCAAGGCGCAGACCCATCAGCAGGTTATCCCAGGCAGCCAAAGCCCGGTTCTCGCCCTGATCGGGCCGCGTGTCCCATTTGGCGATCTCGTCGCACCACGCATGGCTGTGCTGCGGCCCGCGCAAGCTTTCCGGCTCGCCCGCCGAATAAAGATAGGCACATGCCCCGTTCGGCCAGACCAGCCGTCGCACCGACGATTCATAGGTCGGGCGCCGCCAGGGTGCACCGATCGAGAGCAGCCCGCTTTCTCCCTCCACCATTACGCTGCGCGCTTCATGCAGCGATGCGGCAACCAAGGCGATCCGTGCTTCGGGATCGGCTTCGGCCTGTGCGCGCACCCATTCGGCACCCAGCCTTGTCTTGCCGAAGCCGCGCCCGGCCATCACCAGCCAGATGCGCCAGTCACCTTGCGGGGCACGCTGGCTCTTGCGGCCCCACACGTTCCAGTCCCACCGCCATTCGCGGCATTCGATCTCGGACAAACGGGCGAAGAAGTCGTCGATTTCCCCGCGGCTCGCATTGAACATCCAGTCCAACGGCTCGGCGTCATCCATGCAGTGCGTCCGGATCCGAAGCCAGATGGTCGGCTTTGCGATGCGCCAGAACCTTGTCGCGCATGTCCAGCAACTTGGCGTGGATGGATGCTCTGACATCGGCAATGTCGGCATTCTCGCGGATCGCCCGCTGCCGCGCCACCGTCTCGCGATGCTGGGTCAGCAGGCGTAGCGCATTGGCGTTGTCGAACTTGGCGACCAGCTCCTTGCCTTCGCCAAAGCGCAGGCGATGCAGCAGTTCCATCTCCAGATTGTCGTACCCTTCACACAGGGCGTCCCGCCAAAGACGGGCGAAATCGGACTCGGTGCGCTTGGCTTTGTATGCTCTGGAAGGGTGTATGGCCGCCGCGGCCGCTGCGGCAGTGACGTTCGACGTTTCGGCAAGCGCGGCAAGGAAATCAACGCGCCACTGTGTGCTTACAGTAATCCTTGGCGCCGTCTTATGGGTCGCTCTCACGACTCGCGGTTTCGCCTTGGCGCGCGCTTGTAACGCGCACGTTGCCTCTGTCGGCTTGGCCATTCAGACCATCCTCGCTTTTTGAAGTTGAAGGATTTTGTTGAGCACTTGGCAATCGCCGCCAGCAGCGCGGCGGCGACTCGGTCTTTCTCGATGTTCCTGTTATGTACCGAAAGAGCGTGACGATGTCAATCGAAAAGTGCCAATGCGGTTAGTTGCCTAACCACTGGCACTTCACTCGTCGCTCGCCTAAACGCTGCGCTGCAACAACCGATCGACGGGATCATCGATGCTTCGCCGCCTCTACGACTGGACCATGGCCAAGGCCGCGCACCCCCACGCCGAATGGTGGCTCGCGCTTTTCGCATTCATGGAGGCGAGCTTCTTCCCGATCCCGCCGCACCCGCTGCTCGGCCTGATGTGTCTGGCCGAACCAAAGCGGGCGATCCGCTTTGCCGCGATCGCAACGGTCGCCTCGGTGCTCGGTGGCTTGCTCGGCTACGCCATCGGCTACGGTCTCTACGACACCGTCGGCACGCAACTGCTGGCTCTGCTCGGACTCACTGAGAGCTTCCCGAGGGCCGCGTGTTACTTACGCGAATACGGGGTCGAGATCATCATGATCAAGGGCGCCACGCCCATCCCGTTCAAGTTGCTGACGATCACCGCCGGTTTCATCGCGATGCCACTGGTGCCCTTCATTCTGGCCAGCATCGTCAGCCGCTCGATCAGCTTCATGATCGTCGGCGTGCTTTTCCGGCTGTTTGGGGCACCGATCAAACGGTTCATCGACAAGTACCTCGGTCTCGTCACCATCGGCTTCGTCGTGCTGGTCGTTGGCGGGTTCGTTGCCGCCACGATGTTGGGCGGCGGCAGTTCCGAAGCCTCGTCGAAGTGCAACGCGGTCGCTGCCGTAACTGCCCCCGCCTGACACCGCCTTTCCACCTAGAGCGTTGCAGGGAGGCCAACGCCAAAATGGAAGCTGCCATCCTATGATCCTTCACGACTTCGCCCTGTCATCGGCCAGCTACCGGGTCCGCATCGTGCTGAACCTCAAAGGGCTGGATTACGAAAAGCGCAGCTATGCCCTGCGCGCCGGCGAGCAGCGCGCGCCCGATTACCTTGCGGTCAATCCCGCAGGCCTGGTCCCGGCGCTCGAAGTGAACGGCTTGCGGCTCGGGCAAAGTCTGGCGATCATCGAATACCTCGATGCGGTGTACCCCGAACCGCGCATGATCCCAGCCGATCCGATCGAGCGCGCCCGGGCGATGGAGATGGCGCTGACCATCGCCTGCGACATCCACCCGCTCAACAATCTGCGCATTCTCAAATACCTCGAGAACGATCTCGGGCAGGATCAGGCTGCGGTCGATACCTGGTATCGCCACTGGGTCGAGGCCGGGTTCGCGACGCTCGAACAACTCCTGCCCGATGCACCCTACGCTGGGGGCGATGCGCCCAATGTCGTCGATGCGTGCCTGGTCCCGCAAATGTACAATGCGCGCCGCTTCAAGACCGACCTGACGCCATTTCCCCGACTCGCCGCCATCGCCGACCACGCCGCCGCGCACCCCGCCTTCGCCACCGCAGCGCCGCCGCCGCTTTAGGGCCTCGCTGCCTCGAAAAAATTGGAGCAACCATGCTCAGAGACCGTCCTTACGAACGGTTTCCCTGGGCTATCTGCGCTTTGAGAAGCGATGGTGTTGAGCCTGTGGGATGATTGGGCTTGTTCATGTGCGGAGGCTCCAGATCCTGGTTGAGCATAGCGAACAGTGCGACGGTGTTGGGACTGATCAGCCATGCCCGATTTGCCGAGGTGAGGATTTATGTCCGGATTTTCTCGCGCGGATCGAACTGACCTCAACAGGTCCGTCAGCTATTAATTGCGGTGCTCGAGCCGCACAAACCTCGCTGCGCCCTGCGTTCAAGGCTGGACGACCATCCAGTTGCGGTAGAGCATGTAGCTAGCCACGACGACGATCAGCGCGGCAAACACCGTGTTGAGACGCCCCTTCGCAGCCGACAGCTTGCGGGCGGCAGCGGCTCCCAGCACAGAACCGACCATCCCTCCCGCGATGAAGCTGGCAGCCAGCGACCAGTCCAGCATACCCGAGGCGGCGTAGTTTGCGGCGGTGGTCAGCCCAAAGGCGGCCACGGCAATGAGAGATGTTCCGATGGCCCGATAGATCGGCATCGAGGTCGAGGCGACGAGCGCGGGAACGATGAGAAATCCGCCGCCTATCCCGAAAAAACCGGATAGCATTCCCGTGCCAACTCCGAACAGAACGACCTTGGGCAGGTTGTCGCGATTGCACTGGACCCCTTCGATCCCAGTGTCATCACGCCCGCGATACATCGCGAAGGCCACGACCAGCATAAGCAGGGCAAAAAGAAACAACAGCTTCTGGCCGTCGAAGGCCTTGCCCAGGGTCGAGCCACCCAGCGCGCCCATCACACCGGCGAGTGCGAACGAGCCGCCGCACCGCCAGTTGACGTTCTTCTCGCGGGCATGATTGAACAGCCCGGCCAGCGCGTTAGCCGCAACGGCCAGTGCGCTGGTGCCTATGGCCAGATGCGGGCTTTTCACGCCCACGACATAGACCATCAAAGGCACCGCCAGGATCGACCCCCCGCCACCCACGAGGCCCAAAGTGAAGCCGATCAGCACCCCGCTCAGCCCACCAAGGATATACTGGACTTCGCTGAACATCTGCGGGCCTTGCAATTAAAGGAGGTTCAGCGGCAGTTTGAGATAGCTGACGCCGTTATCATCCGGTTCGGGCAGATGCCCGGCGCGAATGTTGACCTGGATCGAGGGCAGGATGAGGCGCGGCATACCCAGCGTCTTGTCGCGCGCTTCGCGCATTGCGACGAACTCATCTTCGCTGATGCCGTCATGAACATGGACGTTGTCAGCCCGCTCGGCCCCGATCGTCGTTTCCCAGACGAAGGTATCGCGGCCCGCCGCCTTGTAATCATGGCACAGGAAAACCCGGGTCTCGTCGGGCATTTGCATCAAGCGGCGAACGGACCGGTACAATGTCCTGGCGTCTCCGCCCGGAAAGTCAGCACGGGCAGAGCCATAATCGGGCATGAATAGTGTGTCGCCGACGAAGACAGCGTCCCCGATCACATAGGCAAGGCACGCGGGAGTATGCCCGGGGACGTGGAGCGCGATAGCACCGAGATTGCCGAGTGCAAAAACTTCGCCGTCACCCATCAGTCTATCGAACTGTGAACCATCGCGTTTAAAACTGGCGGGCTCGTTGAAGACGTCGGCGAACACATTCTGAACGGTCACGATCTCGCGCCCGATGACTAGTGCGCCTCCGAGTTGCTGCTTGAGATAAGGCGCATCCGACAAATGATCGGCGTGGGCATGCGTCTCGAGCAGCCAGTCGATCGTCAGATCCTGCTCGCGCACGTAGGCTACAAGCGCGTCGGCCGAGCCATGGCTTGTTCGACCGGCAGCCTGATCGAAATCCTGCACGGAATCGATAATAGCGGCGCGGCGGGTGGCCGGGTCGTGCACCACGTGTGTCGCAGTGAAGGTGGGTTCGTCGAAGAACGTCCGGATCACCGGTTTGCCGGCTGCAGCACGCGCTGCTTCGACCAGAGTCCTCGCGAACTGGATGGCGCTGTCGTTCATGGGGCAATATTCCCGGTCAGGGCGTTGAGCCGCCAGGCCGCCACCGTTTGCATGCCCTCGGCTTGCAGCAGCGCCGCCTCGGCTTCGATCGCTTCGCGTTCCGCATCAAGCACGGCAAGAGTTGGCTTGGCGCCGACTTGTGCTTCCAGCCTCGTGCCCCGCAGCGCTTCGACAGCGGCATTGCTCCGCAGTTGCGAGGCCTCGGTCATGCGCCGCGCAGTGATCAACCCCTGCCAGACATCGATCACCATGCCCTCAAGCGCCTGGTCAGCTTGGCGCAACCTTGCTTCGCTGGCATCCAGATCGGCATCCGCCGCCCGGGTTTGCGCAGCGACACGGCCGCCCGCCCACAATGTCCAGCGTCCACGCACCCCCACGGCTACCGTGTCGGCCTTGTAACCCGGGAAGAATTGATCGCGCACATGCGCAGCTTCCGCGAAGGCACCGACGGTCGGCATGCCTTCTGCCTTGGCGGAGCGAACCCCCGCACGCGCGACATCGACCCCCGCCTTTGCTTGCCGAAGTGCTGGGTTTGAGGTGCGGGCCATGTCCAGCGCCTGGTCGAGCGTTGGCGGAATAAGCGGCAATTCCGGCAACGGCGCCAGATCGCCCGCAGGCTTTCCCGTGAACCGCTGGTACGCGGCCTCGGCTGAAGCGCGCCGTCCCTGCGCCTGCGCGAATCCGGCGTCGGCTTCCGCCTTGCGGGCGCGCGCTTGAGCCAATTCCGAGCTGGCGATCTCGCCAGCGCGAAAGCGCAGGCCCGCTTGCCGCTCGGTCTCGACCAGTTCACCGACGAGTTGCGCAAAGCGCGCCTCGAGCTTTCGCGTGGTCAGGACCTCGGTGTACGTGCTGACGGCAAGGACGATGGTCTGGAGGCGCGCCTGCTCAGCCCCGAAGCGCGCTACGTCTGCGCCCCCACGGGCCCGATCGATCGCGGATGATATGCGCCCCCCTGCATAGAGCGGCATTTCCGTTGTGGCCTGAAGCGCAAACGGCGAGACATTGTCGGCCGAAAGTCCGAAATACTCGCCGTTATCGATCCGCCCGGCGCCGTAAGAGCCTTCGACTCTAAACAACGGATTGCTTTCCGCTCGGGCACGTTCGACCCGGGCCTTAGCCGCCGCCTCGCCGGCGGATGCTTCATCTAGCGTCGGGGAGTTGCCCAGAGCATCTGCAATGGCGGCGGCGAGATCCTGCGCCGAGGCTGGGGTGGCGGCAACAAGGTAGGGCAGCATAAGCAACTGCAGGATCGGGGCCAGGATCAGGCGATGCATGTCAGTCGAGATTCAATTGAAGGCGTTGCCGGGTCTGACGCCCAGCTTCTTGAAGATCATTGCCGCAGGGCAAAAGCCGGTAAAGCTGGCCTGAAGCATGTTCGCCCCGGCAAACGCAGTCAGCCAGAGGAACGCTGGATGAACCCAGTGCGCAAGCGCGAGGCTGGCCAGCACGACTATTCCGGCAAAGCGGAAAACTGCAGCATCAAGCATCACGGCCATTCTCCTTATTTGAAACGCAGCTTGCGGATGCCGAGCGCATGCATCGCCAGCTTTTCGTAGAAGGGTTCGCTGGTTCCACGCCGCACTTTGTGGAGGAAATACCTCTCGAAGCCGATCTTCGCGAAATGCACCCATTTGCCGCTCGATGACCAATTGAGGTTGCGCGGCGGAATCTGGGGATGCGCGACGAAAGCGACACCACCGTCACCGAAGTCCGCCAGGCAGACGGCATTCCAGGTCGCTTCTTCGATCGGTTCCTTGCCGTCGAGTTCCAACTTGAGGTTGGCTGCAATCGCGGTGACCATCGATTCGATCATAAATCCGGTCTTGGGCACCCCAACCGGAACCGGCGTGGGGCCGATCGGCGGGATCGCTACGCAGACACCAAGGGAATAGACGTTCTTGAAATTGGGATTACGCTGGTGCTTGTCGGCGAGAATGAACCCGCGCGGATTGGTCAATCCTTCAACGCCGTGGACGGCCGAGATACCGCGGAATGCGGGGAGGATCATGGAGTAGCCGAACGGCAGATCATGGGTTGCCTTGACAGTGCCGTCGTCGGCCACCTCCTCGACGTGCATCATGCCTTCTTCGACCTTGGTGATCCGGGCGTTGGTGACCCATTTGATGTGCCGATTGCGAAGCTCGCTCTCGAGGAGGCTCTTGGTGTCTCCGACACCGTCGAGGCCAAGATGACCGATATAAGGTTCAGGCGTGACGTAAGTCATCGGCACCTGGTCGCGGATTTTGCGCCGTTTGAGTTCGGTGTCGAGGATCAGAGCAAATTCGTAGGCCGGGCCATAACATGAAGCGCCTTGTGCGGCGCCGACCACGATCGGTTTCGGGTCTTCGCAGAACTTGTCGAAGGCGTCGGCGGCATGACCGGCATGGTCGGTGCGGCATATGGATTTAGTGAAGCCAGCAGGTCCGAGCCCTTCGACCTCGTCGAAGGCAAGATCAGGGCCGGTGGCGATCACCAGGTAATCATACGAGAGTGAAGTGCCGTCGTTGAGTTCGACCCGGTTTTCCTGCGGGTGGACGCGCTTTGCCCCGACTGCGGTGAAGCCGATGCCCTTCTTCTGCATGATCGGCGGCAAATGAACCTTGATCGCGTCAGGCTCGCGCCATCTGACGGCCACCCAGGGATTACTGGGTACGAACCAGTAATCCTCTTGGTCGTTGACGACCATGACGTCTGCTTTGCCCTTTACCGCATCCCGGATTTCATAAGCAGCAATTGTGCCTCCGAGGCCTGCGCCAAGAATTATGATCTGGGACAATGACACGCTGGCTCTCCGCTATCAAATCTGCCTGATGGATCCCCAAGCAGCGGCGATGGTGCGCACACGCTGGATGGCCCGTCATTGATCCACATCATTGGATCGCGGTTGACTTATATAATGGCTACGTCATATAAGCAATAACTAAAGTTTGCGTGATCTCACAACCGCGCAGCCACATGACGAAAGGGCAGCCATGATGATTTTTGGTTCCGGTAAGGCCAAGCACCCCGAAGTGACGGCAAAGCAGCTCGACCAGATGCTGCGGTCGGGAGTTGCGGCCGTTATTGATGTTCGCGAGCAAGACGAGTTCTCGTCAGGTCACATTCCGGGCGCGATCAACATGCCGCTATCGACGTTCCAGCCATCCAGACTGCCGGTTACCGCCGGAAAAAAGCTGGTGCTCGCCTGCCTTGGCGGCAAGCGCTCGGCAATGGCCCTGGACAAATGCGGTGTGGCGCAGGCTGCGGTCGACACCCACCTGGCGGGCGGGTTTGACGCTTGGCAATCGGCCGGCCTTCCTGTCGAACGATAAACCAATCCACGACAACCAACGTCAGCAAGGGAAATGACGATGCGGGGATACCTGTTGGCCTTGACCGCCCTCAGCACAGCGGTTCTCAGTCTGCCACTCGCCGGTTGCAGCGGGGCCGAGCAAACTGCGCAGACGGCCAAGGCACCGGCAGGCCCCCGCCTCGTGCTTGCCGCCAGTGACACGGTAAATTGGCAGGATGTCAGCGCCGAGATCGCCACGGTCGATCAGGCCCAGGTTTTGGCCCGCATTCCCGGCATATTGACCACACTCACGGTGAAGGAAGGCGATAAGGTTGCCAAAGGCCAGGTGATCGGGCGCATCGTCGATAGTCAGCTTGGCTATCAGGCCGGTGCTTATGGAGCCCAGGCTGCCGCCGTGCAGGCGCAGGCCGCACAAGCTCAGGGCGAATTAGCCCGCGTCCGCTTCCTTTACCAAAACGGCGTTTATGCCAAGGCCCGGCTAGAACAGGCAGAGGCCGCCGCAGCAGCTGCCCATGCCCAGATCCGGGCCGCACAGGCGCAGCAGTCGGCGGTAGGGGCCGTGGCGGGCCAAGGTGTCGTGACGGCGCCCGCCAGCGGCCGTGTGCTCAGGGCCGACGTCCCGGCCGGCTCCCCGGTTGCTCCTGGGATGGCAATCGCAGTAATTACTGCAGGGCCCACGATTGTCCGTCTCGAAATGCCGGAATCGCTGGCCGACAAGGTTCACCCCGGATCGCGGGTAACCGCAAGCAGCATCGGTAGCGTCGCTGGAACGGTGATCAAAGTCTATCCTTCGGTCACTGCGGGACAAGTGTCGGTTGATGTGGAAATGCCGGGCATCGACAATCGCCTGATCGGTCGTCGCGTGGCGGCAAAGGTCGAGACGGGCGCGCGCAAGGCACTCTTGGTGCCGACCGGATATGTCACCAATCGCTATGGCATCGACTACGTCACGGTGCTCGCCAAGGAGGGCGCTGCCGCGCAGGTGCCCGTCCAGACAACCGCGTCGGCCGAGCTGGGCAAAGTCGAAATCCTGTCTGGGGCAACCGCAGGTGATACCCTGATCGAGGTTGCCAAGTGAACCTGGGCATCTCGGGCAAACTCACCCGGGCGACGATCATGTCGCCCCTCACTCCCCTGTTTTTGCTTGCTGCGATCCTGGTCGGCCTGCTGGCGACCATCACAATTCCGCGTGAAGAGGAACCCCAGATCAAGGTTCCGATGGTCGACATCATGGTCCAGGCGCCGGGATTGTCGGCGCGCGAGGCCGTCGAACTCGTGGGGAAACCGCTTGAGGCCATCGTCAAGAGCGTCGACGGTGTCGAGCATGTCTATACTCAGGCACAGGATCACGGCGCGCTGGTAACGGCCCGCTTCCTCGCAGGATCGAACCCCGAAGACGCGGCCATCCGCATCAACGAGAAGATCGAGGCCAACAAGGACCGGATTCCGGTTGGCATCCCTGCGCCGCAAGTGACGGTGCGCGGGATCAACGACGTACCCATCGTGGTCCTCACCCTCACGCCCAAGCCTGGCGCAACAGGTGCGTGGAACGATCAGGCATTGTCGGAACTTGCAGGCAAACTCAGGACCGAGATCGCGAAAGTCGACGACGTCGGGCTCACCTTCATCACGGGGGGGCAGCACATGGCGCTCCGCGTGGTGCCCGATCCGGCCAAACTGGCACTCTACCGCGTGCCGTTGGGCAATATGATCGAGGCTGTTTCCCAGGCTAACCGTGCTTTCCCTGCCGGAACCGTGCGCGAAGGCGGCCAAGCGGTACCGGTTGTTGCCGGCCAGACATTGCGTGATGCACAGGAGCTTTCGGGTCTGACCGTGCGTTCGGCCAGCGGCGCTCCGGTCTTGCTGTCCGATGTCGCGAAAATCGAGCAAGTGCCGACTCAAACTCAGGCCCGAGCCTGGCGCTGGGCCAAAGACGACCAAGCGGGCTGGAACATGGGCCCGGCAGTCAGCCTTGCCATCGCCAAGCGCGCCGGGGCCAATGCGGTTACCGTTTCGGAAAGCGTTGTAGAACGGGTGAATGCCCTCAAGGCGACGCTGATTCCTCCGGGCGTCGAAGTCTCTGTGACGCGCAACTATGGCGAAAGCGCCAACGAAAAGGCCAACGAGCTGATTTTCCACCTCGCCCTGGCGACGGTCTCGATTGTCGTGCTGATCGGCTTTGCCATTGGCTGGCGTGAGGCGGGCGTGACCGCCATCGTCATCCCAACCACGATCATGCTGACCATGTTCGCGTCGAACGTCATGGGCTTTACCATCAATCGGGTCAGTCTGTTCGCGCTGATTTTTTCGATCGGCATCCTCGTCGACGACGCCATCGTTATGATAGAGAACATCGCGCGGCACTGGGCCATGAACGATGACCGCAGCCGCATCGATGGTGCGGTCGATGCCGTCGCCGAGGTGGGCAACCCTACGATTGTCGCTACCTTGACGGTGGTTGCGGCGCTGCTGCCGATGCTGTTCGTTTCGGGGCTGATGGGCCCCTATATGGCGCCGATCCCGATCAATGCCTCGGCGGCGATGATCTTCTCCTTCTTCGTCGCAGTGATCATCGCGCCGTGGCTGATGGTCCGGTTCGCCCGCAAGACGCTGTCACACAGCCATGATGACCATGGCGGCAAGCTGGGAGCACTCTACAAGCGCTATGCCAGCAAAGTCATCGCCACTTCGCAGAGCGCCCGGCGCTTTCTGATCGTTGTTGGCCTCGCGACGCTCGCCGCCTGCTCGATGTTCTACTTCAAGGCGGTGACGGTGAAGCTGCTGCCGTTCGACAACAAGAGCGAAGTTCAGCTCGTCGCTGACCTACCCGAAGGCACTAGCCTCGAGGCGACTTCGCGTGTGCTCGAACAGGCCTCGTCTCTGGCCCGCACCGTGCCCGAGGTCGTCTCGATGGAAGCCTATGCGGGGACCTCGGCACCGTTCAATTTTAACGGCCTCGTCCGTCATTACTTTCTGCGAAATGAGCCTGAAATGGGTGATCTCATGATCACCTTGCTTCCTAAGGGTGACCGTTCGCGGTCCAGTCACGACGTTGCGGTGGACCTGCGCGAGAAGCTGAAGGCAATCCCCCTGCCCGCCGGCGGCTCGCTTAAGGTGGTCGAAACCCCGCCCGGCCCCCCGGTGCTGGCCACGCTGCTCGCAGAGATCTACGGTCCCGACGAGGCCACTCGCCAGAAGACTGCGGCGCAAGTCGAGGCGATCTTCAAGTCGGTTCCCTATATCGTCGATGTCGACAACAGTTTCGGACAGCCCCGCCCTAGACTTAGGCTGGTCCCTGATCGGGCGAAGCTCGATCACTATGGCCTTTCCGAACGCCAAGTGTTCGACAGCATCGGCGCGCTACTCGGCAGCCGGGTGGTGGGATATGCCACCAGATCGGGATTGGGCGGCAACGAACGCAATCCTCTGCCGATAGAAGTCGCGCTCGATCAGTCGCAGCGCAGCTGGTCGGCATCGCTTGCCGCCACGCCCGTTGCCACGACGCCGACCGGTCAGCTCGTGTCACTCGGCGAATTGGTAACCGCAAGAATGGAGCCGGGCGGCCAGGCCATCTTTCGCCGCGACGGGCGCGGTGCGGCGATGGTGACTGCCGAACTCGCGGGTCGCTACGAAGCCCCGATCTACGGGATGCTGGCGGTTGATGAAGCAATCAACAATTTCGACTGGAAGGCCAATGGGCTGGAGAAACCGGACATAATTCTCCACGGCCAGCCTGACGATGAGAGCAAGGCGTCGGTTCTTTGGGACGGCGAATGGGAGATCACGTGGGTGACGTTCCGCGATATGGGCGGGGCCTTCATGGTGGCATTGCTCGGCATCTATGTGCTCGTCGTCGGCCAGTTCCGCAGCTTCACGATCCCGCTGGTCATCCTCACCCCGATCCCCCTCACGTTGGTCGGCATCGTGCTCGGCCACATCCTCTTCCAAGCGCCATTCACTGCCACTTCAATGATCGGGTTCATCGCGCTGGCGGGCATCATCGTGCGCAATTCGATCCTGCTCGTCGACTTCATCCGCCACACCCGCGCGGCTGACAAGAGCCTGCGCGCAACGCTGCTCGAAGCTGGCATGATTCGCTTCAAGCCAATCGTGCTTACGGCGGCAGCAGCGATGATCGGCGCGGCGGTGATCCTGACCGACCCGATTTTTCAGGGTCTCGCAATCTCGCTGCTTTTCGGCCTCGCCTCCTCGACCTTGCTGACTGTGCTCGTTATTCCAGCGATCTACATAGTCTTGCGCGACGATGGTCGCCCGTTTCCGGAAGCACAAGCATGAAGCCAACTGATCTTTTCGAACTCAAGGCCAATGCCGGGGTTATGGCAGGACGGCTCAAGTTGATGAGCCATCCCGTACGTCTGCTGATGTTGTGCCGGATGGACGAAGGCGAGGTTTCTGTCTCAGAGCTGGTGGAATTGGCGGGGCTCTCGCAGTCCGCTGTGTCTCAGCATCTGGCATTGCTGCGGGAGGAAGGCATCGTCAACATCAGGGGAGAAGCGCAGACCCGCTTCTACAGCCTCAAGGATCCCATTGTACGCGGGGTCATCCATACGTTATGCGAACTGTGCGGCGAATCCGACAGATGAGGCTCCTCGATCTCGGAAATCAGGCATGACTGCAACAGATCCGATCCTGATCATCTGTCCGACCTGCTCGACGACCAACCGGGTTGCTCGTTCCAAACTTGGAGCGGGCGGGAAATGCGGTCGGTGCGCATCAGCGCTGTTCGACGGCCATCCCGTGCCGCTTGGGTCCCGAAATTTCGAAGCCCACCTGAGCAAGAGCGGCATTCCGCTGCTGGTCCAACTCTGTGCTTCTCGCCCGGAGTATTGAAGACCGCCATCATGAGGTTTCTCCGTCGTGCCCTCCTAGGAACGCAGGGTGGCGCACGTCATTGCGCGGTGAACCCGCCATCGACCACCACGCTCCGGTAATGAATGCCGCATCGTCCGAGGCAAGGAAGGCCACCGTTCCGGCGATGTCGTCGGGCGCCTTCGTCGTGGCGAAGCCCGGTGGCAGGCTGTTGGCACGAATACCACGCGGCGCGAGAGTAACCGCTACGGTTCTCGTCAATCCGATAACCGCGCTCTTGGCTGCCCCGTAACCGGCCTTGACGGGCATCTCGACCATAGCGGCTACGCTCGCGATATTCACGACGGCGCCGCCGGCGGACATGCGCGGCGTACACGCACGCATGTCCTGGAATACACCGTCGAGCGTGACCCGGAAGTTGTCGGCCCAATCGCTGTCGGCAAGCGGATCGAAGCGTCCGCCGCGCGCGAAATACGCCGCCGATACCGCGCAGGAGTTCATCGACTTCTGCGGCCGTGACAATCGCTGCGCGGTGCTTGACCTTGGGCACGATCAACGCCCCCCGAGGCCCCGCCGACACATCGCGGTCAGCTAGGCCCGTCGCAATAGCGTAGCGGACACCCGTCCGCAGGTGCTCCGCAGTCTCTGATCTCGCCGATCTTGCGGTCGCCGGGAATCGGATAGGCGAAGTCGAGCAGCCAGCGCAGTTTGCCCATGGTCACATCTGTGGGGCTTTCGCGCTGAGCCTTGTCCAGCCATTCCAACCCAACAGATTTGAAGGTGTTTGCCTGAGCCAGTGAACCGGTGATCTTTTCGATCCTTCGCTTCGCCGCGGGATTCTCGCCCTCGCTAAGTTGCTTCTTGATTTCGAGCCGCTTGGTTCGGGCTTCGGCCAGGGTAACGTTGATAGACCCCGAGAGCGATCGTCGTCCGCTTTCCGGCGCATTGGTAATCCATGCGTCAGTATCGGTGACCTGTCGGCTTGACGAGGAGAAAGAGCCCACCTCCATCGGTGAGCTTGTAAGCCTAGGGGCGGGGGCCTGCTTTTCGCACAGCCATATCGGTAAGCATGGCGGTACCTCACGATAATAAGTACCGTAAAAAGTACCGCAAAGTACCGTAGATTGCAGTGGATCAGGGGGATCAGCGGGGACGGGAATACCCACTAAGTTGCTGATTTCCCGGACTTCTCCGGACATTCGGGATCTGTCCGGAGAGGAAAATGGTGCCCAGAAGAGGACTCGCATCGAATTATGTTTTACGTGGTAAAACAGCATCATACGGGATGTGGTTTTTCTCGAAGGCCCGCAGAAAGGCCCGCAATTCAATATGATTTAAAGGTTCGAGTCTTTTTCAGGGACTCGAAACTTGCCGAAACGGCGGATTTCCGCCGTTTTCACACCGTGAACAAAAGTAGAAACTTGCATCAGTCTAGGGACCGAAAGGCCCGCAAAAATTCGTTCATGCATCGTTCCAACTCGCCCCGCCAAATCTTTTGCGATCCCCGTCGGCGCAATCTTCGCGCTGCTTGAGGTCTCTGAAAAAGGATGTGAAGCCTTGGTCATGGGATACTCATCGCGACCTTACCCCCCATTGGGAGGCGCGCGGGCTTATGGCAAATTTGCCGAAATTTGTGCTCCCGAACGGTAGCATTTCAGGCTCAAACATTGCACTCGTCGCCTCAATGAACCCGAACGGGTGCATTCATTGACTTTTTAGGTGGTTTGAGCATATATGCTCCCGAAAGGGTGCAGGACATGAGCAAAGAGTCCAAACTGCCAGCTGCGGCTAACCTGCTGCTCGCCTCGCGCATGAAGCCTGGCAGCTCGGGCGCTGCGTTGATCACTGCGCTCGGAAAGCATCCCTTGGTTGTGCAGGGGGAAATGCTGAAAGCCCGGCATCCCAATCTATCCATGCCATCGCAGCTCCTTATGTCAGATGGAAAGCCGGAGCGGGTAATTGCTGAAGCGGTTGGCCAAACCCGCAATCCTCTGAAGTCGATTGCCGAACTCGGGCTGATGGTGCGAGACGCCCGGAAGGCGATGAAAATGAATCAGGCCGAGTTCGCCGCGCATGCCGGCGTTGGCCGCCGCTTCGTTTCCGAACTTGAGGGGGGCAAGCCCAGTCTGGAGTTCGATAAGGTTTTAGCCTGCGCGGGAGCGGTCGGTGTCGACCTCTTCGCCAAGAAGCGCCGCGCCTGATGCAAACCCTCAACGTCTGGGTCGAAGCATCCCCTGATCCCGTCGGGCGACTGACGGCGGATGATAATGGCGCAGTGCAGCTCGCCTATGCTCCTGCATGGATCGAAGCAGCCACCAACTTTCCGCTTTCGCTGTCCCTGCCGCTACGAGAGGAGCCTTTCGGCGATGCGATCTCGCGCGCCTTCTTCAGCAACCTTTTGCAGGAAAACGACCAGCTCGAGCGGGTCGTCGCGCGCGAGGGGCTCGATCGCGGGGACATCGTCGGCCTGCTGGCCCATGTGGGCGCGGATTGTTCGGGATCGGTCAGTGTGCTGCGGGAGGATCATCCGCCAATCAAACGACCCGGCTCACTCAGCCAAGATTACGACGCGCTAAGCGAGGAGGACTTTGCCGATCTCATTCTGCGCCTTGCGCAAGGACGACCTCTGCCAGAAGAGATGCGCGATCCGTCGCCTGTCGCCGGCTTTCGGAGGAAGATTTCGCTCGCGGCTTTGCCGGGCGATCGTTTCGGACTGCCCAAGGCAGGCTCGGGGGCGCCAACTACCCACATCCTGAAAATTCCCGACCCGAACCATCGTCACGAAGCTCGCCACGAGGCGTTCGTAACCGAACTTGCCGAGCAGGCAGGGTTCAATGTCGGCGCGTGCGTTGCGGGAGAGGTTGAGGGGCAGGAAGTGCTGCTGATCACCCGCTTTGACCGATTGGTGATCGAGGACCAGGTTTACCGTGTACATCAGGAAGACTTTGCCCAAGCGCTCAGTCTTCCCGCGGAGCTCAAATACGAGCGGCGTGGCCGCGAGGGACGCCGGTTTGACGCTGCTGCTATCGCCCGCGTGCTGGATGCCACGGACAGGCCAGCGTTGGCACGCGAGCGTTTTCTGCGTTTGACGCTGTTCAATCTGCTTGTCGGCAACAACGACAATCATGCCAAGAACCACGCCCTTCTGCATATACCGGGTCAGTCTCCGGTGCTTGCGCCATTCTATGACCTCGTCCCGGTAGGGATGGTCGCGGGTTTCACGGATGAACTGGCGTTCCGGATTGGCAATGCCCATCTTCCTCACGAAATAACGGCTGGCGATCTGGAGAGTTTTTGCGTCGCCCTCGGTATCCCAACTGCGGGCGCAAGACGCATTCTGGCCTCGACGGCAACTGAGCTGATCCAAGTGATGGAGAGGCTTGCGAACGATTTCCCGAGAGAGATGCGTCCATTGGACAATCTCATCGGTGAGATGTCGGGACTGCTGAACACCGAACTAGGTCTTGGCCTGGCCGTGCGGGAGCGTGATGCACACGTGGTGCGCGGCGGCGGGTGGAATCTCAGCTAACTGCTTGCCAGGTCCCCCGGCGTGCTCAGCTCCAAACCTGGCCCGGCCATTCCAGCCTAGGTCGATAAGAGGCGAACCGTTAGCATGCACATCGCTATTCCCCATCGTCAGGCACTAGCCAGGCTCGCAGCCGTCAATGGGGCTTCCTCCAGGGAAACGTGCGCCAAGTTTATCAATTCCTTTTTTCGCTAAGTGAGACTTAGCAAATCTCGAGAATCGTAAACCGCTAGATTGAATGGCAGGCCTGGCCCGATTACCTACAGCGAGGTCAAAGCCCCAGAAAACTCACCGGGGTCCAGGCCTGCCCCTCCCGGAGGAGGAACTGATTTCAGGTGTGCGAGGGGTCGAAGGCCGACCCCGATTTCCACATTCGGAGCATCACGACTGCCATCTTCCGGGCGACGGCGACCCGGGCCTTTGACAGACCCACCTTCTTTGAAAGCGCGAGCCCCCAAGTCTGCAAGGCGCTTTGCGATTTCGTCGAGCAAAGCAGAACCGTGGCAGCGGACACCAGGTGCGTGCGGGTCAGTTTGCTGCCGAAGCGGCTTATCCTCCCAACGCGAGAGAGAACACCAGATTGGTGGATGGACGGCGTCAGTCCGAAATAGGGCCCAACGTCGCGGGCCCGTTGGAAGCGCGAAGGGTCGCCGATGGCGCTGTAGAAGGACAGGGCAGTGATCGGGCCAACTCCCGGCACTGTCAGAAGATTGGAACAAACCGGATGAGCGGCGGCCATGGTGCGAAGGCGCTTGTCCATTCCGGCAATATGCGACCGCAGGGTTTCCGCGATCGAGATCAGCGGCCTAACATCGGCATCTACATCGAGCCCGTCAGCCTTCAGTCGCTCCAACTGGTCCTCGATGCCAATGGCGAGCTTACCCACCCCTGTTTTCGTTTTGAGACGCCCGCCATGCAGCCGGACGATCGACTGGACCAGGGCATCAGTCTTCATGCGCTGCTGGACGAGGTTCTTGCGCACGTTGAGTAGGCTGCGGAGATTCTGGCACTCGAGCGGCTTCACGAAAACTTCCGACCCGATGGTCCGTCCAATCCGGCCAAGCTCGGCCAGTCCGCGCGCGTCGTTGGCGTCGGTTTTCTGCCGCCGTATGGCGAGGAACTTGGACGCCTTGCGAACCTCGGCGACGTAGACGGGGAAACCGTGCTCCTGGAGCTCGCGCACCATGTGCGTGCCCACACCTGCCTCGATGGTGATGCGCTGGACCGCCTCGACCCCGAAGGGGCGCAGGATATCCTTTATCTGATCGGCATTTGTATCGCGTTTTCCTTCGAAAAGGATTTCGCCGAATTCGTCGATGAGGCAGACTGCTGTTTCGGAAATCCCCGTATCCAGACCAACCCAATACTTCCGGTAGACCAACCAAAATCCCCCTGAAAATCCTTCTATTTTGGCGCGGCGTCACTTAATCTCGCGGCAGGAGCCCTGCAAACTTCCGACGTCCACAAGCCAACGGGAGGGTAGCAATCGGCGAAAGATTCGGCGAATGGGAATGCTCCTCGAAAATGCGAAACAAGGTCTAGGAAATCGTAGGATGGCCAAACTGGATCCGCGCCGCGCACTCGACGACCTCATCAAGGAGCGCGGTGAGTCCTATTCGTCGGTTTCGCGGCTGCTGAGCCGCAACCCCGCCTATATTCAGCAATTCATCAAACGCGGCAGCCCGACCCGCCTCGACGACAGCGATATGACTCAGCTGTCTGTGCATTTCGGAGTTCCGGCAGAGGTGTTCGGCGGCGATGCAGTCCCGGAGAACACCGGGCTGTCGACGATCGCGATCCCTGTCCTTGGCACCACAGATGATGCGGACGCACTGGCACGCATCCGCTTGGTCGATGAGGCATGGGTTCGGAAGCTCAGTCACAAGCCGACCGGGGTTTCGATCGTCATGGTCGAGGGCGATGCAATGAACCCGACGCTGCGGCACGGCGATGAAGTGCTGATCCAGCGCTACCTCGCCAACGAAAATCCGCGCGACGGACTTTACGTCATCAGAGCCGATGCCGGACTGCTGGTCCGTAGGATTGCGCTCGAGCCGACCCGAAACCGCATTTCGGTACTGACCGACAATCCGACCTATCCCAACTGGGATGGCCTTCCGAGGAATGGGGTGCAGATCGTCGGCCGAGTGATATGGGCTGGATTGCACATAGCTTGATCGGCTTCGCGCTTTTAAGGTGTGAAGAGACCTGCCGGTTCGGCGTAACTCTTGATCGTCCGCTCAGGACGTTCATGCCAACCGATGTTGAACGCCCAGTAAGTCGGGAAGAAATAGAGCGTCGAATAGGGCAAATGTTCATGCACCCAGCGGGCCAGGATCCGCCAATCTCCTGGTTCCTGATGTTTCGCCCAGAAACTGGGTACGACGACGCACGCCATCGCACCCATGCGGCCATCGGAGTCAAGACGATCCCAGATGTGCCCGGCGTAATTGCTCTCATTTGAAGCGCAGGTGTAGCCAGCCTTCTTCTTGCGCTGCATCTGGTTGCAGAAGCCGTTTACCTCGGAAGAGCGGTAGGCGGAACGGATGGCGATCCGTCCCCATTGCTCTTGCAGTGGTTCAAGTAGCTCCTCGCAGAGCCGCTTACCGGCCTTGATGGCCAGTTCCGGGTCATCGGGCGCGTTGTTCAGCCCGTGGATCATCGCAACTTCCGAATAGAGCATATCGCGCATGAAAAAGGACTTTGACAGCTGCGCCCGGCCCAATTCCGTGAGCGAAGGAACGGTGCGCGCCGTTCCGAGCCGCTTGACCGGGCCACCGCTTGGCTCAGCCACCCACCCAATCCGCAGCGATACGCCGTCGCAGACTTTCGCCGTACTGATTGTGCCAACTGGCGCATCTGGAAAACCCATGGCCTCGGCAAAGGCCCGGTAGTCGTCAAACCAAGAGCGCTTGGGGCAGAAGCTCTGAACGATCATCGCTGCATCGCGCGCGCAGTATCGTTGAGCTTCAATGACAGCGGAGGCCGTTCGGTGAATGAGTTGGTATCGGATTGTCCCGACCGTCGCCGGATCGAGATCGAGAATTCGGCACAACCGCTCCAGGCGTGCCGGGCGTGCGGTCGCATCCCCTTTTGCTTCCGAAAGCCACTCTTGGACTGTCGGGCCAAAAGTCTCGTCCACTTTCGCCTCGACGGCCAGAACGCCAAGACGCCCATCAAGACGAAGGATCGCCATGAGATCGGTCTGACTCGGTCGCTGACCATCACCAAGGTCTACCGGGCGCTCAAAAAATGCATCGACCAATGCGGCTCCCTTGAACGCGAAGTCATGATCGAAAGCCGATTTCACTGAAGACGGAAGCCCGTTCGCAGAAAACCAGAGATCGGCCACCGATTTGGCAGAACGCCCTGGCTGCCAATGGGTTGGCGATCCGAGGTGATGGATCACGTCTTCAGGCCGCAATACCGGGACATGCAGGCGGCGGATGGTCGATTCATTTTGCATGGCGCCGAGCTTCTTTTCTTCCGGCACCATGTCAACACCAGACGATAGGTCCCACCGCTATACGACGACTGGGCGTCGCGACGTTAAGAGATCCAAAAGGCCGGCGTGCCACATAGAAAGTCGCACGATATCTGAATTGAAGATATCATCGGCGAGCAGGACCACAGACGTAAGAAAGGCCCATGACACGATCTCTGCACGCCGATTTGGCGAAACGCTATTTTCTGGAGGACCTGCCTGGCGCGACTCAATTGGGCGCCCGCTTGAACGGGATTCTCTTGAAGATTGATTCAGGCGAACAGGTGACCGCGCTACAGCAGCAGTTTCTCGCCACGACAGGTCTCCATACGCTCAACGCCTTGGCCGATGGCAAGCTAACCCTGGGAGAGTTTCGGGCCGCGGCCGAGCGGGAGCAGGCAGCGCGCATTGAGGAGGCTTCGGCAAAGGCCGTGAAGGATGCGGCAGAATCGGCAGAGCGCGCTGAGGCCAGAGCAGCTGCGGTTAAGGCGACCTTTGCCGCCATGGCGAACGATCCCGCGCTCCGCCGGAAGCGAGAGGCCAGGGAACTGCGACAGCGCTTCGGCGTGGGATATGTCGAAAGCGAAGATTATCCGCGTGTGATGGCGCTTCTCAGGCAAGTCGCTAACCGGCAACGCCTCAAAGTCGAGGACGTCGCATGGCTCAAGATCGAGGCCGATTACTGCTGGACCGACGAGCTGCAGAGAGCCTGGCACGCATTGGAAGCCGCAGCCCTGACCCAAGCATGGGAAAGCAGCGGTGATCCCTGGAATGTCGTGAATGCGAGCGGGCATTGGCGCAAGGCTGGTGAACCGGAGCAAGCATTGAGACTGACCGAGGCGGCGTTGGCGCGGTGCGGATCAAATTCCAAACTCAGGTCGGCCTTGGCAACGACGCGCGGCGGAGCAATGCGTGATCTGCGCCGCCTCGACGAGGCGAAGGCACTGGCAAGCGAAGCGCATGAACTGACCTCAAGTGACTACAGGCCATGCACGCTGTTGGGCGCAGTTCACATCGAGCTTGGTGACCTCCTTGCAGGACACGCATGGTACGCGAAAGCCGAGAGCCTGGGGGCGCCGCGCCAAGCGATCGACCAGGAATTGCGAACGCTGCTGGTTCGCTCGTCCGATCAGGAACGGCAGCGCATTCGTGAATTTCTGCTTCTTCAGGATCCCGAGCGGTTTGCGTGGCTCCTGCGCTGGCCCGGCAACGGTTCACCAGCTACCAATTCGAAGTCCGTGCAGGCCAAAATCAATATTGATCGCGCTGCAATAGCCGAGACAGGCAGCCATGTTCATCGTCCCAGATGATCCCGGCCCCGCAGGTCCCGAAGAGGTCTTGAAGGCGACTGTCCAGAAGGTCTTCGACGGCGACGGCTTTCTTGCCAATGTCTGGCATCCCTATCGCGAAGCATGGGTCGAACGCATCCCTTTTCGCTTTGCATTCATTGATGCGCCAGAAATGGCCCAACCATTCGGGCCCGAGTCTAGGGATTTCTTGGCCAGCCTCATCGCAGGCAAAGAGCTTCGCCTCGATCCAGTTGGCAAGGAATCGACAGGGTATATGCCCATCGATCCGTACAAGCGGTTGCTCTGCATGGGATTTCTGACGGAGCAGATGAGTGTCGGCAGGATCGAATATTATCACAAAGGCACATGCGGCAGCGGTTCGGTGAAGCAAGCGCGTCATGTGACGCGCAATATCGAGCTCGAGATGATCGTGAATGGCTGGGCTTGGGTGGTTGAGCAATATGCGTTCGATCGCGAGGCAGAATACTTCGAGGCGCAGGATGACGCCCGGCATAGCCGGCGCGGACTGTGGGCTATGGATGATCCAGAGCCACCGTGGAACTTCAAACGCCGTCAAAGGCGCCGGAGCCGGGCATCGGAGGGTCAGGGCCGACTGATCTAGTCAGATGCTACTCAACGGCGCCATCGCCAGATTTTTCCCGTTTGGCCCAATGGACAAGATCCAGATCTGAATGCCTACTCTGTCGGACGTTTGTGTCGGTCGGAATCCGGAGCGCGGCATCGGTGGGCTGGCGTAGAACTTTCGGGCTTAAGCGCTGCCGCTCACGTACCTTGCTAGGCGGTCAGATATCGTTTGAGGCGCATATCCACCTCACGTCGCGGCAAGCGGCAGCGCGGATGGGCGGCCGTCTTGGTAAGACAGGCATGGAGCGTCGGTGCATCGCACAGCCCCGCCGCCTCGATGCGGTCGATGATCCACAACACGCCATGCACCTGGACTCCTTCTGCCTGCGCTATTGCGCGCAGGACACCGTCGCCGGTCAGCAGCGTCCATTGTCGTCCATGCGCCAAGGCAAAGGCAAAGGTGTCGGCAACCGAGAGTCTGCGCTCGGCCCTACCGAGTTGCGCTGCGTGCCGGACCTCGCTTCCTTCGAGTGACTCGATCACGATGCCGAGCGCGCGCAGCCGGTCTCCAAATGCCTGGTCCAGCTCACGCTCGAACAGGAGATCGGGGACCACGAGGCTGTCTTCAAGCGCGAAGGCCGGGTCGAGCAGGTCGCCGCGATCGAGGTCGATGATGACCGAGGTGTCCGACACAAGGAACGGCATCGCGTCAGTCTGCTTCGGCCAGTCGATGATCAAGCGTCTTGAGCGTTATCCCCAGCATCTCTGCCGCACGGCTCTCGCCAATCACGCCCTCGGCCAGAGCGCGGTAGCAAAGTCGCTCGAACCGCTTCGGCTCCTCGTATTCGGGGGCCATACGGGCGGGCTCGGCGAAGGGCTCCTTACGCCATCCACGCTTGACGAATTCCTTGAATAGCGATGAAAATGCCTTCTTATCGATGATGCCGAGATCAAGGCAGCGATAAGCGATTGCCTGGACGCTGACACCGAAACGCTCCTTGATTGCTACCAGCTCGCCGATGCTGATCGCCGAGCGCTGGGCACCCACCTCGGCGCGCACGACATCGGCTGGCATTAAGAAAGCGCCCGCAAAACGGTTGGCGGCGCCCTCATCGTCGACCGCTGCCGTGGCCGTCATGACCATGTGGCCGAGCTCGTGGGCAAGCGTAAAGCGTTTGCGCTCCGACCAAATATTCTTGCGCACGACGATTACCCGCGCAGCATCACGCCCCTTGCGCATCACGCGCGCCGCCAGCCCATCGATGTCGTCGAGATCGATCGAGAGTACTGGACTTGTAACGGTTTTGCGCCGGTCACCTGAGCGTTTTAAGCTCGCAGCAGGAGATCGACGAGATGATCAAGCATACTGAAGAGTTCAAGCAG
>NZ_JACICY010000012.1 GCF_014196055.1 Novosphingobium hassiacum | reverse complement strand
CTATGGCCGCAAGACGGTGGTGACCGACACCGGCAAGATCGAGATCGAGGTGCCGCGGGACCGGGCGGGCAGCTTCGATCCGCAACTGATCGCCAAGTACCAGCGCCGCTTTCCCGGCTTCGACGACAAGATCATCTCGATGTACGCACGCGGCATGAGCACCCGGGAGATCACCGGGCATCTGCGCGAGTTGTACGGCATCGACGTCTCACCCGATCTGATATCGACGGTCACCGATGCTGTGCTGGAGGAGGTTGCCGCTTGGCAGGCCCGACCGCTCGATCCGGCCTATCCGCTGGTGTTCTTCGACGCCATCCGGGTCAAGATCCGCGACGAAGGCATGGTGCGCAACAAGGCAATCCACATCGCCCTGGGCGTCCGCGCTGATGGCCACAAGGAGGTTCTGGGCCTGTGGATCGAGCAGAATGAAGGCGCGAAGTTCTGGCTCCGCGTCATGAACGAGCTCAGGAACCGGGGCACCGAGGACATCATGCTGGCGGTCGTCGATGGCCTCAAGGGCTTCCCCGACGCCATCACCGCCGTGTTCCCCGAAGCCGTGGTCCAGACCTGCATCGTCCATCTGCTCAGGAACTCGATGGACTTCGTCTCGTGGAAGGACCGCAAGCCGCTCGTCACGGCCCTGAAGGGCATCTACCGCGCCGTCGATGCCGCCGTTGCCGAGGCGGCGCTCAGCGCGTTCGAGGCCAGCGAATGGGGGCAACGCTATCCCGCCATCGGCCAGAGCTGGCGGCGGGTGTGGGCCGAGGTGATCCCGTTCTTCGCCTTCCCCGAGGCGGTGCGCAAAATCCTCTACACCACGGATGAGATTGACAAGACCTCAAGGGCAAAATCATGCTATGGGCTTCGTGCGCGGGCGACCCCGTGGCGAAGAACGGAACATCGGCTGCGAGTTCTGCCAGGCCGCCTTTTCACAGACCTGCCGGTTTGGGGCGTTCGCGCACCTTGTCTTTCGGACGGGTTTCCCATTGCGCAACGAAGTGCTCGTACGCCTTCTCGGCGTGTCGGGCCACATCCATTTCCTGATCTCGCAGCGCTTTGACGTTGTAGGCATGAGCCGGACCTGGCTTATTGCCCTTCTTCTGCGGTCGCCCAGAGCGCAGTTCCATGGCACGGCGCTTCGTTGCGACCAGCGCCGGACGCACCCAGCGATAGTCTGTTTCCTTGGTCAGCAAGTGCCAGCAGAGCACGGTGAGCTTGCGGGCAAGCGCGACAGCCGCGATCTGGTGCCCACGCTTCGCCCTGATCCGCACAAAGAACGCATGCAGCGGCCCCGGCGCCTTTGCCGCCGCCCAAGCGGCTTCGACCAGCATCGCACGTGCGTGGTTGCGACCGGACTTGCTGATACGCCCGTGATGGGCGACCCCAAGGCCGGACTGACGTACCCGCGGGTTGAGGCCGAAGTAGCTCACGAGCTTCTGCGGGCTCGAGAAGCGCCGGATATCGCCGATCGCGGCGACCAGGCCGGTTGCAACCGTCAGATTGACGCCGGTGATCGTGATCAGCCGCGCAACCGAAGGGTCGTCGAGCGCCTCGCTGGCGATTTCCTTGTCGAGGGAGGCAAGGTCTTCACCCATCCGGTCCAACTCGCGAACATGACGCTCGATCGCGACTTGCTCGTCATCAGGCACCGGCTGCCGCGCGAGCCAAGCGCGCCCAACCTTGCTGAACAGGTCGGCGTGCGGACAGGGCGGGATTAGATGCGCATGCAGAATGGCATGCACCTCGTTCTTGATCCGCGTTCGGTGCCTGACGATTTGATACCGGCGGGCAACAAGACGACGCTTGCGTTCCGTTACGGCATCAGGCGTCCATATTTCCGGCAGGTAGCCGGCCGCATACAGGCTCGCCAACGTGCCCGCATCGACCTTGTCGGTCTTCACGTGCGCATGTGCGATCGCCTCCACTTGCAAGGGGTTGGCGATCACCACCCGCGCCACGAAGGGCGAAAGCACGCGTGACACCGCCATACAGTTGCCGGTCGCCTCGATCACGACCTCATCGGTCGATTGCAGGCTCTTGCCAAACCCCTCAAGCCCCGTCCGGGTCATATCGACCCGGCCAGCATGCCCGAGCTTCCCATCTTCCCAGATCACCACCTCGCCAAAGGTCCGGTGGATGTCCATTCCAATTACACGACGCATACCTCCTCCTGTCAGCCAAGATGACGGGAGCGGCGGGCGACACGACAACTACGGATTCGCGCTCTCGGCGCAACCGGGCGAGTCGCAGAGGCGGCCAGCTACTAACTCGAGCTCGAAGCTCATGGTATACATCGGCCTGCCCGCACATTCGTGCTCCCGGTGCCTCTGTCCCGGATGGTCACACCATACGCCACGACCCGAAGAATCGCAGCAAGAACATCGGCACCGGAAACCCTCATACCGGTTACCAATGCGATCGAGGCGCTGAACTCGAAGCTGCGGAGGGCTGTCAGAGCCAGGGGACACTTCCCCAGCGACGATGCCGCGACCAAGCTGCTCTATCTGATCTTGAACCGGTCCGAGAAAGAGTGGAAGATGCCGCCTCGTGAGTGGTCCATGGCAAAGGCCCAGTTCGCCGTCATCTTCGGCGAGCGCTTCATCAAAGCCATGGCGGCGTAATGTTCAACCGCCCGCCCGCACACGGAAATCCTGACAGTCCCGTCATAGCTGTCACCGACGCTGCCTACCGATGGCTCGATGCCGGCTTCGGCAAGGCGCTCGGTGTATTTTATGGACACGTATTGCGATCCGCGGTCGCTGTGATGAATCAGGCCGCCACGATGAACTGGTCGGCGATCGTGCATCGCCTGCTCGAGGGCATCCAGCACGAAGCTGGCATGGGCCGTCCGGCTGACCCGCCAGCCAACGATATAGCGGGCATAGACGTCGATCACGAACGCGACATAGACGAACCCACCCCAGGTCGAGACGTAGGTAAAATCCGAGACCCAAAGTCTGTTCGGCGCTGGTGCGTGGAACTGGCGGTTGACGCGATCCAGCGGGCAAGGCGCCGCCTTGTCGCTGATCGTGGTCCGCACCGGCTTGCCCCGGATCACCCCTGCCAAGCCCATATCGCGCATCAGACGTTCAACGGTGCAGCGGGCGATGGGAAAACCTTCGCGCATCATCTGCCGCCAGACTTTGCGCACGCCGTAGACAGCGAAGTTCTCGGCAAACACCCGTGCGATCTCGGGCTTGAGCGCCAGATCACGCCTTGCCCGCGCCGACAGGCGCAATGGATCCCGTCGCTGCGCGACATGCTTGTGGTAGGTGGAAGGGGCGATCGGCAGGACATTGCAGATCGGCTCGACCCCATCGACCTCGCGGTTATCGTCGATAAACGCGATCATCGCTTGAACGGGCGGTCGAGTATCCGTGTTGGTCAAGGGCGTTCCGGCTGCCAGTCGCGACCTTCACGCAACAATGTGTTTGCTAGGACAATGATGCACCGCATGATGGCGGTTATAGCGACCTTTTTTGCTTTTCCCGCCTTTACGAGCTGCTGATATTTGTCGCGGAAGTCATGGTTGAAGCGAATAGCGACGAGCGCAGGCATATATATTGCCCGTCGCAGTGATGCCCTGGCGCCGATAATCCGCTCCTTACCCTGCCACTTGCCGGACTGTTGTGTCATTGGCGCAAGCCCAGCCAGAGCGGCGATCTTCTTGCTCTCGAGATGTCCAAGTTCGGGCATGTCGATCACCAACGTGGTTGCGGTTAATCTGCCGATGCCTGGAATGCTCATGAGACGTCTGATGCGCTCATCAAGGGTTCCATGCTGCTTGGCAATCTGCGCAATAACTTGGTCCAGAGCTTTGATGTCTGTGTCTATGTCATCGATCCGGCGGCGTAGTTGGTCCTTCACCAACAGGTTGCTCGCCGTGGCAAGGCGCGTCTTTGCGGTGACCTGATCTTTGACCAGAGCACGCCTCGCTGTCAGCAACTCTCTGAGATCATGAACATCTTCGCCTTCTATGTCTTGTGGGACCAGATCGAGAACCACTGAGGTGGTCCCGCCTTCTTGGACAGTTTGGCGGCTGAGTTAAGCTAATCCCGGTTGTCGTTATGCCGCCTGTTTGATCATCAGATCATGGGGGGCATGCCCCCCATGATCTGATTGCCCGATCCGTCGATAGGCCTCCACCGGGGTTCTCCCGGCAAGGCCCGAGTGCGGACGCTCGGTGTTGTAATAGGCGATCCACCGGGCAAGGCCAGCCCGCAGCTCGGAGCCGGTCTCGAAGGCGTGGAGGTAGACACACTCGTACTTCAGGGAGCGCCAGAGCCGCTCGATGAAGACATTGTCCATCCACCGGCCCCGGCCGTCCATGCTGATGCGGATTTCGGCCTCGCGCAGCACCCTGGTGAAGGCCTGCGACGTGAACTGGCTGCCCTGGTCGGTGTTGAAGATCTCGGGCTTGCCATAGCGGGCCAACGCCTCCTCCAGTGCCGCGACACAGAAGCCGGCGTCCATCGTGTTCGACAGGCGCCAGGCCAGGACCTTGCGGGTGGCCCAGTCCATGATCGCGACCAGGTAGAGGAACCCGCGGCGCATCGGGATATAGGTCACGTCGGCACACCACACGTGATTGGGCCGATCGATCACCAGCTTGCGCAGCAGGTAGGGATAGACGCGGTGCTGCGGATGGGGATCGCTCGTCCGGGGCCGCTGGTAGATCGGCGTCAGGCCCATCTTCGCCATCAGACGCCGTGCCCGGCGGCGACCGATCTGGTGGCCTGCACGGCACAAGTGCCTCGCCATCTGGCGGCTGCCGTACCATGGGCAGATCAGGAACGTCGCGTCGATCACCGTCATCAGCGCCAGCGTCTCATCGGTCTCCGCCACCGGCGCATAGTAATAGGACGAGCGGCTGATCCGCAGCAGGCTGCACTGCGTCATGATCGACAGGTGGTGGTGAGCAGGTTCGACCATCGCCCGCCTCCGATCCACGCTCATCGACCGAAGGCTTTCGCTAAAAAATCCCGATCCACCACCAGTTGCCCGATCTTGGCGTGCAGCCGCTCCACCTCGCTGTCGCTGGCAGCCCTGGCTGCATCGCAAGCCCCGGAGAACGTGCCCGCCATCCCGTCGATGGCCTGCCGCTTCCAGGCCGCGATCATCGTATGATGCACGCCGTGCTTGGCTGCTAGCTCCGCCAGCGTCAGGTCACCCCGGATCGCCTCCAGCGCCACCTTGGCCTTAAAATCCGCGCTGTAGCGCTTCCTCGTCGTCTTCATTCCCGTACCAATCCATCAGGTCGGGAGTAGCTTAACACCCTGTCCAGATTCCCGGCACCACCTCAGTGCCCCGCGATCAATTCGTGGATACGTGCCTCGAACCTGCCGCGGCTGACTTCCCCGACTTTCAGCCCGTAGCCGCGAAGAATGCCACGGATACTGAGCTCAACGTCAAGCAGCTTCCCCTGCAAGAGCTTGCGCCCGACGAGTACGGCGCGGGCATCTTGCGATGCCACCGATTTTGCATGAACCGGCCGGTACCAGCCCATCCTCAGCAATTGAGCAATCCCGCGGGCATCTTTCCGGTCAGTCTTCACGGTCATCGCCGAAAGCGCCGCCTTCACGTGTCGCGTCTCCAGCAAAATAATGTCGCGGCCAGCGGCAACAAGCCCAGCATGCAACCAATGCGATAGCGGCCCCGCCTCCAGCCCGATCCGGCACACCGGCAATTCCAACTCGTCGAAATACCGCACCAGCGTCTCGGGCTCGCTGGTGACCTTGACCTCGCGGACGATCTTACCCTTCGCGTCCACGATGCACACGCTGCTCTCTTTCAGAGAGACATCGATTCCGGCATAACACTCCATGGCTGTTCCTCTCATGATGCTTGGGGCCGATCACTCGGACCCCGTTTCCAACACCATCATTCTGAGGGACAGCCACCCAACTTGGCTACTCTTGAGACGCCGGCCCATTACGGCATCTAGACCGTGTGTCCGCTGTTCTGATGAGTTTGCTCGGCCTACACTGTAGTGCCGGGTTGCTCGGAGTGGCCGGGCTGATGCCGCCTTCCGCCTGGCGCTGCGTAGACAGGCGAACGTAGCCGAGCGCGCGTTCTGACTCGGAACGTTCGAGCGTGAAAGAGTCCGGCAGCCGATCTATGACGAATCGTTCGCGAACATGTGAATTGCCCGCCCCCGATGAGGCACTCCTCGCACCACATGAAGGTGCATAGTCCCGTCGGAAATGGGAAGCGATTCCTTTCACTGACCAGCATGAGCCGACTGGAAATCACAGGGACGATGTAGCCGACGAAGGAAGCAAAATGCAAAGGACGGGTGACCCAAAATAGGTTGGGAAAAAGGGAGAATTCAGATGATTTTGATCATCCTGGCCGTGCTGGCCGTTGCGGCGCTCAAGATCGCTCAGCGTCTTTCGCTCTTGCTAATCGATGCGATCGCAACCCGAATTGCCGCCTGGTATTGCTGGCAAATCCTCGCGCTTCAGAGATGTTGCTTGCTAGCCGAGCGTCGTCTCATGCCGAGTCACCTGCGCCTTTCGTTCGCGATGACCGCGCATCATAGCCTCTTCCCGCGATCGAGCATGCGCCGCTGCGGATCGTCCAGTCGAGGCCCTTTCCGATGACGGTCACCGGGAATGTCCAGAAATCCACCATGCGCGACGTCGAGAGTGGCGCGGGAGGGTGGGATAAATGGCTGGGAAGTCTGGATTGCCTACGGCCCCGACCGCGTCCATCGCTGTAGGCACGACGGTGCCAGAAGGGTCGTGGGCCCCAGCTCAAATACGATAACTCTGCAACTCAGCCCCAAGGGACCGACCAATCGATTGCTTCACAACGTCGCCGACGGTTCGCCTTTCAGACTTCGGGACCGAAACGGATCGGACACCGGACCATGTACATCCTGCTTCGCCAGGAGGTTGTGAGGATCAACGGCAAGAGGACCCAGCGGCTCTACCGCGAAGAGGGCCCGAAGTTGCGTCACTGGAATGGGCGAGGCGCACATTCGGCAGCTGCGTCGGCGCTTCTCGTCCGAACCCTTTGCGTCGGATCTGCCCAAAATCGGCATATTTCAGGCGGGCGCGTCAAAGCAATCCCAAACCATCTAAGGCGTGAATACCGTCCATGAAAAGTCTGCACTGTCTGCATGTGACGTCGGCGTGTATTTCCGCCGAGACCGAAATTTCGGCCGGACTTAGGAGGGAGAAGGGCATGCCACAGCGAGACATGTTGCGTGCCTCGGATGTGCAGGGTGCTTGGGCAATAATACCCACACCCGCAGCCTCAGATGCTGAAGACTGGAATGTCGACTTCAGCGTTGACCTGGATGAAACCGCTCGAGCTGTCGACCAGATGGCGGCAGCTGGCGTGGATGGCATATTTAGCCTCGGCACATTCGGTGAGGGAGCGACACTCACTGCAAGGGAGAAGCGGGCGTTTATTGGTACGGTCGTCGAAACACTCCGTGGCCGTGTGCCGTTTTTCGGCGGCGCGACGAGCCTGAACACGCGTGAATCCATTCAGCAGATGCGCGAAGCACGCGACATCGGCGTCGATGGTGTGATGCTTGGTCTGCCGATGTGGTGTCAGCCCGATTTGCCGACTGCCGTGCGATTTTATCAAGACGTAACCGCAGCTGTCCCCGACCTAGCGATTTGTATCTATGCCAATCCCGAAGCTTTCAAGTTCGATTTTCCGCGACCCTTCTGGAGCCAGATGGCCGAACTGCCTCAAGTAATCTGCTCCAAATACCTCGGCATCGCAAACCTTGTGGCAGACTTACGGCTTGTCAAAGGTCGGATTCGCCTGATGCCGAGCGACGGCAACTTCTATGGCGCGGCAAGGGTCGATCCCGAGAACTGCACCGCGTTCTGGTCGAGCGGCGCGTCCTGCGGACCAAACGTGTCGCTCCGGTTGCGCGACGTGATCAGAGCGGCCATTCGCACCGGCGATTGGGGCGAGGCCAAGCGCGTGAGCGAAGATGTCGCGATGGCGGTACGGCCACTTTTCCCGAATGGGTCGTTTGCTGAATTTTCCAAGTACAATATTGGTCTCGAAAAGGAGCGGATGAACGCTGCTGGTTGGCTGAAGGCCGGGCCGACACGTCCGCCGTACCATCTAGTCCCCGAACCATTCCTTAATAGTGCGCGTGAAGCCGGGCGGCTCTGGTCATCCCTTTCTAAGCAGTATGCGGAGGAGCGATCGTGAGCGCCGACCTTGCCGAGGTTGAATTCGTTTTCGACTTCGTAAGTCCTTACGCCTATCTCGCGCATCATAAGCTCTGCACGTTTCTTCGGAACTCGGGAAACAGGCTCAAATATACTGCGGTCGATCTCGATGCGCTCAAGGCGCAAGCTGGCAATACGGGACCATCGACCCGCGAGCAGCCGCTGAAATTCGCCTACGCTCGAACCGACCTTCAACGATGGGCCTCGCTGTACGGAATCCCGTTGGTTCCCCCTTCGGGATATGGGTCGGGCCGCCTCAACCGCGCTCTTCCATATGCCAACGCAGCAGGCATGGCACGTGCCTATATCGACGCCGTCTGGGCAGAAATCTGGGGACAGGGGGGTGATATGAACGACGAGGGCGTTCTTACCCGCGTTGCCGGGCGCCTGGGATTGCATTCCGACCAGCTGCTCGAATTTGCTGACAGTGCCGAGGCTTCAACCTTGTATTCCGCAGCGGTTGCAAGCGCCCATGACCGCGGGGTCTTCGGAGTTCCGACGATCTTGTGGCGTGATCAGATGTGGTGGGGCAACGACCGGCTTGACTTCGTCGCGACTGCACTCGGCGTGGGAAATGCCGGTGCTGACGGTGGTCACTTTCACAACGCGCATTCGCGGCAGTCATTGATCTTGAGGAATTCTCACGAAGCTCATGTTTTCGAGCCTCGCAACATGACGGGTGGCTTATGAACGATCTATTGGGCGAGAGCGAAGTTACTATCGTCGGCGCAGGAATAGCCGGCCTTGCCCTAGCAATCCATTTGCACCGCCGCGGCATCATCTGCCGGATATACGAACAGGCGCCGGAACTGCGCGAGCTCGGTGTTGGAATCACGATCCTTCCGCACGCCATGCGCGAGCTCGCCGAACTCGGCTTGCAGGACTTGCTTCTGAAGGAAGGTATCGAGACCGCAGACAGCCGCTTTTTCAACCGTTTCGGACAGCTGATTTACGGCGAGCCGCGTGGGCTCGCGGCAGGATATGCCCATCCGGAAGTGGGCGTGCGGCGAGCCAAGGTTCATTCCGCATTGCTCGCCATCGTACGGAAAGAGATTGGCCCTGAGGCGGTCGTCACCGACCGAAGGCTGGTTAGCCTCGAGCAAACATCATCTGGAACAACTCTGAGCTTTGTAACGGCTGCCGGAACATTGGCGCCGACGGTGCAAGCGCAACTGGTGATAGGCTGCGACGGCGTGAATTCGAACGTCCGCCGACAATTTTACCCCGAAGAAAAGCTCGCTTTTGCCGGGATCAATACTTGGCGCGGTATTACGCGATTTCCAGCTATTTTGGGCGGTCGAACATATCTCAGGATCGGGTCAATTCGCACCGGGAAGATGGTGATCTATCCGATCGCTGATGACATCGACGGGTCTGGCTTACAGCTCATCAATTGGGTTGCTGAAATCCAAGATGATGAGATGAAGATGAATGACTGGAACAAGGCCGGCGACCCTGCCGCTTTGATGCCGTTGTTTGGCAACTGGAAATTTGACTGGCTCGACGTTCGCAGCTTGATCACAAATGCAGACACGATCCTTGAGTATCCGATGGTCGACAAAGATCCGATTGATCTCTGGAGTTTCGACAACCTGACGCTGGCGGGGGATGCGGCGCACCCCATGTATCCGCGTGGATCAAATGGTGCTGCACAGGCGCTCATTGACGCGCGAGTGCTGGCAGAGTGTCTACGCGAAGTCGGAACCTCTCCCGAAGCCCTCCAACGCTACGAGAGCCAGCGCCGTCCAGCTACTAGCGCAGTTGTGAGGGCCAATCGGGCTGCACCACCGGACATTATCAATATTCGAGTCGAAGAACTTACCGGAGACCGGCCCTTTTCCAACATTGATGACGTTATAAGTCAAGAAGAGCTGCGGAATCTGTCAGATAGCTATAAGATTATCGCAGGATTTGCCAAGGCGTGAATATCAATATCTTAAATATAATATTTTGCGGAGGAGATCATATGAGCAATGCAATCGGCAAGACGGCGGCAGTCCTTCTGTTGTCTACGGCTATACCGTGCTGGGCGCAGACCGCGCCTCCCGCGCCAGATCCCGCGGTGACAACCTCGGAGACAATCCCGCAAAGCGCTGCTACGCCGGTCGACAGTGCGCCTCCCCAGACCGCTCCCGAGAACGACGGTAAGCTCGAAGATATCATCGTAACGGCGCAGCGTCGATCCGAGCAATTGCAGCGCGTTCCGATCGCGATTACAGCCCTGACGGGCGCGACACTGGCGCGCGCTGGTGTGGGCGACACGCAGGCGATCGCGGTGGCAACGCCGGGCTTGCAGTTGAATTCCGCTCGCAGTTCCGTCACGCCGTTCGTTCGCGGCGTCGGTTCACAAAGCATTTCCGCGGGAGATGAGGGAGCCACCGCAATATACGTCGACGGCGTGTTGAACTCGGTGAGTGCCGCCAACGTCTTCGCGTTGAACAATGTCGAGCGTGTGGAAGTCCTGCGCGGACCGCAGGGAACCTTGTTCGGTCGCAATGCGGTTGGCGGCCTTATAAATATCATCACGAAATCACCCAGCAACAGTTTTGAAGCGAATGCCGAGGTTGGATATGGGAATTACGACACCGTATTCGGCACCGCCTATTTAGCCGCCCCGATCACGGATCAGATTGCTACCGATTTTGCGATCTACGGCAGCCACCAGGGCGACGGATGGGGACGAAACTTCAACCTGGGGAACGACGTCAATCGAAATCGTGAGTGGGCCGCACGATCGAAGCTGGTAGGCTCGGTCGGTGCGACGGGTAAGGTGACAATCGCCGGCGATTATTCTCGCGCCGACAACGACATCGGAAGCACGCGACAACCCATCGCCGGCTCACGGGCCGCCGGTGGCGGTGTGCTAACCGGTACGATCTATGATTCCAACGGCAACCTTCCGATAATCGCTCGAAAGGAGCAATACGGTGTCAGCGTGAAAGCTGAGGCTGACGCTGGACCATTCCATCTACAGTCGACGAGTGCTTACCGTCACTACGATATCAATATCAACCTGGACTCAGATGGAACGCCAGTTCGTGTCGTTGATATCAGAACACATGAGATTACGAAAACGTTCCAGCAGGAATTGCTTGCAACCGCAACGCTAGGCCAGCTAGACCTGACCTTGGGCGGCTTCTACTTCCGGTCGGATGCCCGCTATTTGCCTGTTGAAGCCCGAAGCGGTCTGACTGCCGCAGCGAATGCCGATACATTCTCCCGCATGCTTACTAACTCGTACGCTGGTTTTGTGCAGGGCACCTACCGATTCACTGAAAAAACGAGGTTCACCGCGGGCCTGCGGTATACACAGGACAATCGGACGATCGATGCTACGCAATACGCTGCCCCCGGCAATCCACGCCCCGTCGGCACGATCCTGAATTCGACAGCCACCCTGCCGTCCAGCGCGACCGACAAGACCTTTAACAAGCTCACGTGGCGCTTTGCGCTCGATCATCAGCTCGCCGCCAGCGTGTTGGTCTATGCGTCGCAGAGTCGAGGCTTCAAGAGCGGCGTTTTCAGCACGGCGGCGCCTTTCGCTCCTGCGGTGGAGCCGGAAACGCTGGACGCATACGAGATCGGGATCAAGTCTGACCTGTTTGACCGCAGGCTGAGAGTTAACCTGGCAGCCTTCCACTATACTTATGCCAACATTCAGCTGACCTCGATCACCTCCGGTGGCGTACCGCAGCTCTTGAATGCTGCATCCAGCAGATACAACGGGGTCGACGGCGAGATCGTCTATGTCCCTGCCGTTTCGAGGGGGTCGCTGACGTTGCGGACCGCATTTTCCATCCTTGGGGCTCACTATTCGAGTTACCCCAACGCCGTGTTTCTGACACCTCGGCCCACGGGCGGAAACATTCAAAGCACGGGTGACGCGACAGGAAATCGATCTGTCAACTCGCCCAGATTCACGTCGACGGTGGGTATCGATTACGAAGTTCCGCTGAATGGATCGATCAAGGCCGGCCTCAACGCCACCTGGTCCTACAACGACGGCTTTTTCTGGGACAGCCAGAACCGCCTTCGGCAACCGTCCTATAATATCGTGAACATGCAAGCGTCGCTGGCGACGCTCGACTCCAGATGGCGACTGCGTGTTTACGCGCGAAACCTGCTCAACGAGCAATACTACTCCTTCCTCTCGCCTGGTACCTTCGGTGACCCGGGAGCGCCCGCTGCGCCGCGGACGTACGGCGTCGCGATTGCGCGGACGTTCTAGCGGGGCCGATCGTGCGCACACCCAATAGTTTCGATCAGTAAGGAACATCCAATGAGACTCAAAGGTCGCGTAGCGATCGTTACCGGAGCCGCTCAAGGAATTGGTGCGGTCTATGCCAGAGCGTTGGCGTCCGAGGGAGCCCGGGTCTGCGTAGCCGACATCGCAGATCCGAGTGCGGTAGCGGCCGACATCACCAATGCCGGAGGCGAGGCAATCGGCGTGAACGTCGACATCACCGATCCTGCTTCCGTCAAGGGCATGATAGACCAGACAATCGAGGCATTCGGCGCCTTGAACGTGCTGGTAAACAACGCCGCACTGTTCGGCGCGCTCAGGCCGGGGCCCTTTGATCAAATCGCGTCCGCCGAATGGGACCGCGTCATGTCGGTCAGCACCCGTGGTCCATTCGAATGTATCAAGGCGGCGATTCCTCACCTTCGGCGGGCAGCGGGTTCAAAGATCATCAACGTCGCGTCGACAACCCCTTACATGGGGCAGCCCATGATGCTGCACTATGTCACCTCGAAAGGGGCGATTATCGCTTTGACCCATGCGCTGGCGCGGGAACTGGGCAGCGACGGGATTTGCGTCAACGCATTGGCACCAGGCCTGACCATGAGCGAGGCGGTGCGTCAGTCGTTCACTCAAGACCGTGTCGATGCCAATGTCGCTGTCCGCGCGCTGATGCGCGAACAACTGCCCGATGATCTCGTTGGCGGGTTGGTGTTCTTGGCCTCGCGGGAAAGCGATTTTATGACCGGTCAAACGCTCGTCATCGATGGTGGAGTGATCCTGAAGTGACCGAACAGCCTATGCTCGCCGGCGATCCATCAGTCATACAAAGCGCGACCTTTTCTGCCGAAGACCTGCAGACCCAGATCGACGCCCGCCCGGTCGGACGCCTCCAGATCGGCATCGTCGCGATGGTTGCGATCGTTACCATGCTGGACGGGCTCGATCTCCAACTCGGCTCCTTCGCCGCACCGCTGATCATTCGCGAATGGGGCCTCACGGAAAGTCAGTTTGCCCCAGTGATCGCTGCGGTGATGGCGGGCATGGCGATCGGAACTTTAGTCGGGGGGTGGATGGGCGACAAGATCGGCCGACGGGCCGCCTTGGTTGCCAGTGTAGGCGTTTTTGGCGCTGCGACCGTCCTGTGTGGCTTTGCGGATAATCTTTCGACCCTAGTCGGTCTACGGTTCGTGGGCGGTCTAGGGTTCGGCGCCGCATTTCCGGTTGGCACGGCGCTACTGGTCGAATGGGTGCCTCGCCGAAGTGCGAGCAGAGCAATCGCGTTTCTGACCATAGGTATCCCGGTTGGCGGTCTCATCGGTGCCACCATTTCGTCAGTGTTGTTGCCTGTGATCGGGTGGCGGAATACCTTTATCATCTTTGGCCTCGCTCCGATCGTATACGCCGGAATTCTGGCTACGTTCCTGCCCGAATCGCCAGTCTATCTGCTCCAGCGAGGCAAGCGAGACGCCGTGTCCAGGCTCCTGCAGAAAGCATGGCGGAGTTCGATGAATTTCGGAGCTTCGGACGCTGTGGTCGGGCAACCCGACGCGCAAGGCGACTTGGCCGGAGACGTTGGA
Organism: Novosphingobium hassiacum; assembly: GCF_014196055.1. GTDB lineage: Bacteria > Pseudomonadota > Alphaproteobacteria > Sphingomonadales > Sphingomonadaceae > Novosphingobium > Novosphingobium hassiacum. The sequence continues at coordinate 62,070 of NZ_JACICY010000012.1, read as the reverse complement.
CGCTGGGGAGGCGTCCGCTTGAATGCTAGCCTGTGGGCCGCGTTCTTCTTCCAGAACGTCATCACCTATGCGATCGTCGGATGGGTGCCGGTGGTCTTGGTCGGGCTCAGCCTGCCGCTGTCGACGGCAATCCGCGGCTTGCTCGTATGGAACCTCTTCGGCATCGCTGGCTCCTTCGTCGCATCGTTCCTGATCGTCCGGCGGGGCACCAGGCAAACGATGATGCTCTTGGCCGCATTGGGATCGCTGAGCGGACTACTGCTTGCCGCCTTCACCTTCAATGCAAGTCCTGCCAACGCGTCGTTTGTCGGCGTGACCTATGTTGGATTGGCTCTACTGGGGATCGGGGTCGGAAGCCTGCAGACGTCTTTGTTCACGCTCGCGGCGCACGTTTATGACGCGCGTATCCGATCACGCGGCGTCGGCATCGCAAGCATGTTCGGGAGGCTAGGCGGTGTTGCGAGCGCCTTTGCCATCGGCGCGTTGCTCAGTGTCGGCTCAAAGCCCAGTTACTTTATGCTGATCGGTGTCGTCTTCGCGATCGTCCTAATCTGTGCGGCGCTGGTGAACCGCCATGTTCCCCGCATCGTCACGGCCTCACGCCCGCGCTGACAATATCGCGAGATGATGTCCGTGATGAATAGCTGGGATGCAATATCCCGCACTTCATTCATGGCTGGCTGCTTGTTAGGACACCGCGAACCGGTTCTGAAACGCTTGATAGAAGCACAATGATGGCGGAGCGGAGGGCGTGGATGCGTCGCTCGGAAAAGGAGAGATGAGCATGTTTGTCAAACAGACTTGGTACATGGCGGGCTGGAGCGCCGATCTGTCGCAGGATGCGCCACTCGGTCGAAGCATCGCCGGTGAGTTGTTGGTCCTATTCAGAGATTCCGAGGGCCGCGCTTCGGCGATCCAGGATCGCTGTCCGCATCGCGGCGTGCAGCTGTCGCTCGGAAAAGTGCTGCCTGCGGGTCTCGAATGCGGCTATCACGGGATGGTCTTTGCCGGCGACGGGCGCTGCGTAAAGATTCCCGGACAGGACTCCATCCCCTATCGCGCGAACGTGCGTCGATACCCCGTGGAAGAACGAGACTCGATGATCTGGGTCTGGCTCGGCGCTGCTGAAGATGCCGATCCAGCTTTGATCGTCGATTATCCATGGCACAACCAGTCCGACCAATGGCCTCATCGCGAGGGATATTTTCACTTCGGTTGCGGTTTCGAGATGTTGGTCGACAACATCATGGATCTGTCCCACCTCGGTTGGGTTCACGCCCGCACAATCGGCGGCAACCCCGATCAGCACGCTGAGGCCGTCATGAACGTCGAGCGTACAGATCGCGGCGTTCGTTTTACCCGGTGGTTGCTCAACAGCACGCCACCGCCTTCCTATTCAAAGGTCGTGTCTTTCGCCGGCAACATCGATCGTTGGATCGAGCTAGAGCTGGTCGCTCCCGGCGTCATTATGCAGTACAATGGTGGCGTGGACGTGTCGCAGGACGCCTACAATGGCGGCAGCCGCGACGGAGGATTCAACTGGCGGATCCTGCACGTGCTGGTGCCGGAAACCGCTGACACCTGTCACTATTTCACTTCCGTATCCAACGGGTTCCGACAGGACGAGCCCGAAGTGACGGACAAGCTGCTCGCCGATGTCCACGACACCATTCTAGAAGACAAGGTCATCTGCGAAAACCAGCAGCGTAATCTGCAGGAGCAGCCAGAGCCCCCCTTGATGGACATCAACTCCGATCAGGCGCGCGTATTATTTCGATGGCACCTCGCTCGACTGCTCAAGGCCGAAAACCAAGAGACTGTCGCCGCGTAATCGCGGCTACGGTGCTTTCAATCGCGACGATCGGCGTTCAGCGCGCAAGGGGACAAACATGCCAGTCGAACATGCACCTATCGAAATCCTTCCCGCCGGCGGCTTGTTGATCGGCGACCGCCGTGTCACGGACTCCAGTGGCGGCACACACCAGCATATCTACCCCGCGACCGGCCGGGGGACTATCGACGTGGCGATGGCCGGACCCGCGGAAATGGAGGATGCAGTCGCGTCTGCCCGCGCAGCGCTGCCTGGTTGGCGTACGACCCCGGTCAATCGTCGCCGTGATCTCCTCCTGCGCTTCGCGGATCTGCTGGAGCGTGAAGCCAAGGATCTAGTGCGGCTAGGCACCACGGAGAATGGAGCAGCAATCAGCAAGGCGCGTATCCACTTTGGCGCGTCGGTCGATCAGTTCCGCTATATCGCCGGGTGGGCGGACAAGGTGGCGGGCGAAGTGCACGCGTCCTGGCCGATCCCTGGCATCGATTACGTCCGCGCCGAACCCTATGGTGTGATCGCAATCATCATTCCGTGGAACGCGCCGATGCACATCATGGGCGCGACACTGGCGCCAGCGCTGGCGATGGGGAACACTATTGTCCTCAAACCTTCCGAGTTCGCGCCGTTCACGGCCACGCGGTTCGGCGAGCTCCTTCTGGAGGCGGGGTTTCCGCCCGGCGTGGTCAACGTCGTCCCAGCGACAGTTTCGGCCAGTCAAGCCCTCGTGCGAAACCCAGGCATCGACAAGATTCACTTCACGGGAAGCGCCACGACCGCGCGAAGCATATTGACCGGAGCACTTGAAAATCTGACACCGGTAGGCTTGGAGCTTGGCGGTAAATCGGCGCGACTGGTGTTTGCCGATTGCGATCTGGACGCGGCGATCGCTGATGCGACCTCGGCGGCGCTCTCGATCTCCGGCCAAGGCTGTTTGCTCGGTACCAGAGTGATGGTGGAGCAATCCATCTACGATGAATTTGTTTCTCGATCCGTCGCTCGCCTGGAATCGGCCGTGGTCGGTGATCCAATGGCGGCCGATACGGACATGGGGCCGGTCATAAGTCAAATGTCATGCGAGCGCATCCTTGGCATCATCGATGATGCCGCGTCCAACGGCGCGGGTCGGCTCGCGACAGGCGGTAAGCGACTTGGCGGAGAACTGTCGGATGGCTTTTTCCTGCAGCCTACGCTGTTTGCCGACGTGCCGAACACCAGTTACCTGGCTCGAACTGAGATTTTCGGCCCGGTAGTCTCGGTGATGCCGTTCGAATCTGAAGCAACGGCGGTTGCGATGGCGAACGACAATCCATTTGGCCTGGCCGGTTACGTCCACACCAATGACTTGCGCCGTGCTCACCGCGTGGCCGGCAGCCTTAACACTGGAGTCGTTTGGGTAAACGGCTTTTGTTTTGGTTCCAGCATCCCGTTTGGCGGGGTCAAGCAAAGTGGCTTCGGCCGGGCCGGCGGGCGCCAAGGTCTCGACGAGTTTTCACGAACGAAGACGGTATGGATTTCTCAGTAGTTCCTCCACTGTGAATGATCAGACCATTTGCCCAAGTTAGGCCCGGCGGGGACACATCCCCTGTTCCTCCTCGAATCAGGCGACGACGCATGACGAGCGACATATGAAAATCTTGCCGATTTGCGATGCTGCGGATGTGGACGTGCTCATCGTCGGCGCAGGGCCGGTGGGCCTGACCCTCGCGACCGACCTCACACTACGCAGTATCAGTACGCTGTCGGTAGAGACGAGGGCTTATGGCGAGTTGCCGAGTGTGAAGAGCAATCACGTCTCGGCGCGATCGATGGAAGTTTTCCGCCGCCTGGGCGTTGCGGACCAGATTCGCAGCGCCGGGTTGCCGCCCCGCTACCCGGTTGATGTGGTTTTCCGCACCACCATGACCGGTATCGAGCTTTCGCGCATACCGATTCCTTGCCGCGAGGATCGCTTGAATGCAACGGACAGCCTCGACGCGACTTGGCCGACAGCCGAGCCTCCGCACCGCATCAATCAGATTTTCCTTGAGCCAATTTTGCTGGACCACGCGGTAAACAAATGTGGCGTGAAGCTTTGGACCGAGACGCGCCTAACAGGCTTCGTTCAAAGTGATCAAGGCGTCACCGCGACCGTGGTGCGTAACGCCGATGGCGAGGAAGTGACGGTTCGTGCTCGCTATCTCGTCGGATGCGATGGCAGCCGCTCATTGGTTCGCCGCGGTATTGGCGCGCGATTCGAGGGCGAACCCGTCGTCCAGCGTGTGCAATCAACCTACATCCACGCCCCGACACTGCGCGACCGCATTAAGGGTGCCCCCGGGTGGTACAATTATTCGCTCAATCCGCGGCGATGTGGTGCGGTCATCGCGGTCAATGGGCTGGATCGATGGATAGTTCACAATCATCTTAATCCAAGCGAAGTCGATTTCGAATCTATCGATCGCGACAAGTCAATCCGCGATATTTTAGGGGTCGGGTCCGACTTTCGTTATGAAGTTCTCAGCAGGGAGGACTGGATCGGTCGCGCGCTCGTCGCCGATCGCATTCGCGCAGACAATGTTTTCATCGCAGGCGATGCAGCCCATCTCTGGGTGCCCTACGCCGGCTACGGAATGAACGCCGGGATCGCTGACGCTACCAATCTCGCCTGGCTGCTAGCGGCGCGTTTGCAGGGATGGGGCGGGTCGGAGATTCTCGATGCCTACCAAGCTGAACGACAGCCGATCACGCGCCAGGTCTCGGTGATGGCGATGGAGCATGCTCGTAAGGTGATGTCCGCACGCCAAGCAATCCCGACGGAGATCGAGAATGATGATGCGGGTGCAGCGGCGCTTCGCGCTGAGATAGGCAAACGCAGCTGTCAGCTCAACGCGGCGCAGTTTGCCTGCGGAGGCTTGAACTTCGGCTACTATTATCAGGGTTCGCCAATAATCGTTGAAGACGAAGAGACTGCCCCGCCTTATTCCATGGGTGACTTCGTCTCGAGCACCGTGCCGGGGTGTCGGGCACCACATTTCTGGTTGCAAGACGGGCGTTCCGTTTACGATGCTTTGGGCCCTGGATACACGCTTCTGCAAACCAGCGGCCATGCCGAGATCGCACGCATTGAGGCAGCGTGCGCCGCGCGGGGAGTTCCCCTTGTTGTCCTGGATCTGTCCAATGAGGCGCTGCCTCCAGAGTACAGTCATGCATTGCTGATCTGCCGCTCTGATCAACATATTGCCTGGCGGGGTAATGCGCAACCGGATGACGCGGACGCTCTGGTTGCACAGCTCTGCGCTGCCTAACAGGCCGGGCGAAAGCCAGCAATGCCAAAGGCTAGCAAATCTCATCGCGCGCTAGGAGTATCTGCTCGCGAAACCATCGGTGGCCTGCCTCGGAGTCCGCTTGATGCGACCAATACAGGCTCATCTTTACTCGTTCGGCCGCAAACGGCAGCGAAACGATCTTTATAGGTGATGTTGTCATCACTGATTCGGCCATTCGCCGGTGCAAGATCGTCACATATGTCGAACGACAGATGAGATAGGGAAGAAGCATGAACTCCGTCACGGACAAGACTCGCCGCGGAAGGATTTGACTGCGCGACATTTGGCCATCCGCAAAGGATTGGAAATCCGCCATTTCGCGCCCAAAGCCCGCGTAGGGAAGCGACAGAAACTGATCCAAGGTCATTCCTTCGGTGACATTGTCGTTGCTGGCGGCGGCAACCAGTACCAGCTCGTCCTCGAACAGTGGGCACATATGAAGATCGCTGTCGACCTGTCCTAGTGGAAGGATCGCGACGTCGAGTTCGCCAGATCTCAGTTTCTTCCCGACGTCACGGTCAACCCAGTCGGTATGGACGATCAGACCGGTCGAATCCTCGATCGCGCGCATGATCCCGGGCAACAGCAAGGCCGAGATATGGTCCGCCGTCCCGATCTTAAAGCTTCGCACCGAGGTCTTGGGGTCGAAGGTTCGATTATCGAGGAGGCGTTCGATCGCCTCAAGCGCCGCCTCTAGAGGACCTGCAATCGCCTTAGCCCGGTGCGTCAATGAAAGCGTCCTACCCGACTGGATGAGCAAATCATCGCCGAGCTGGTCGCGGAGCCGCAACAGGGCATGGCTGGTCGCGGATTGACTGAGGCCGATCTCTTTTCCTGCGCGCGTCACGTTGCGGTGCCGAAGCAACGCGTCGAGCACGGGTAACATGTTCAGATTAAAACGACGCATGCTCATTTGGGCAACCTCTCCAGCAATCGGTCGGGCATGATCTACATCGATAGCACTCATGCAAACAAGCGATTAGTCACATGCAAGGACGGCACATAGAAACAGGGCGAGCGAATCGGGGGCTTGAACCTGAACGCGGCGTGGGAGAGGCGGGAATGTCGACGAATGCGATGGAGGTCGTCCTCTTCCGTCTCGCTAATCAGCCGGAGGATGTCGCTCGTTTTCGGGCAGATCCAGACACCTATCTCGCCGAACACAAGCTCGACAGCAGCGAAGTTGGTGCCCTGCGCGCGATGGACATCGAAGGGATGGCGGCCATTCCGGTGAATTGGATGCTGATGATGGGCGCGTACCAAGCGCTTCACGGTCGCCCGAAGCAGCCGGAATATCTCCAGCGGATTCGATCGCACGCGACGCGGCGGCCGGTCAGTCGGAAGGAAGAAGTCTGATGGCGCAGATCGTTGCCGGCTTCACGATACCGCACATCCCGCTGCTCGCCGCGAAACCTGAGGCACCGCCGGCGGACGTACGCCAAAAAATCTGGAACGCCTTTGATCACGTTATCGATCGATTGAAGCAGCTCCAGGTCGATACGATCATCACGATCGGCGACGATCATTGCTGGATGTTTTCGCCCGAATGTGTGCCGCAGTGTTTGATCGCCATTGGCGATGTATCGGGTCCTCGGGAAAAATGGTTGGGGATCGAGCACGTCGACCTTCCGGTCCACGAAGATCTCGCGATGCATATTCTGCGTGCCGGACAGTCGATGGGGATGCCGTGGGCTTTCTCCAAGCACATGCTGGCTGACCACGCGACGGTCATCCCATATCATTTCTGCTACCGGCACCTGCAGGACGCCAAGATCATTCCGGTATATTTGAACGAAACAATCGATCCGGTGATTTCTAGCGCGTTGGCCTGTCGCGTCGGAGCAGCACTTGCTGACGCCGTGTCTACGTGGCCTGGGACCGAACGGGTAGCGATCGTCGGGACGGGAGGCATCTCACACTGGGTTGGCATGGCCGACATGGGGGAGACCAACGAGGAGTTTGATCGGCGCATCCTTTCTTTGGTCGCAAGCGGTGACATCGACGGACTAGTCAAAATTAGCGACGAGGATATCGTCCGAGAGGGCGGCAATGGCGCTCTCGAGGTGAAGAGCTGGATTTGCGCCATGGCAGCGCTCGGTAGCGCGCGTGGGCGCCTGATTGCCTATGAGCCGGTCGCGGAATGGATTACCGGAATCGGATTCATGGAACTGGAACGCGCGGCGTGACGCACTCCCGGGACAGCGAATTTTCGGGTCGTGTTGCTTTCGTCACAGCTGCTGCGGCGGGCATCGGTCGCGAGATCGCGTCCGGGTGGGCGAAAAGAGGGGGCAACGTCTTCGCCACCGACATCGATGCTGACGGGCTGTCGAAACTTGTCGAAGAGGTCGGCGCGGACAGGATCATCGCACACGTCCTTAATGTCCGGGATCGTTTTGCTGTTGCAGAGACGGTTTCTGCGGCCGCAGCTGCTTGGGGCGGGATCGATGCCCTTTTCAATGTCGCGGGGACAAACCTTCCTCAGAACGTGGAAGAAATCGAAGACGAGGACTGGCATCGCATCCTCGAGACGAATCTGAGTTCGGTTTACAGATGTTGTAAGCAGGCAATACCCCACCTTCGTGCGCGCGGAGGCGGCGCGATCGTTAACATCGCATCGATCGCCGGTATCATGGCCGAGAACCGCTGCAGCGCCTATTCGGCGAGCAAGGGAGGGGTTGTTCTGCTGACCCGGAATATGGCGATGGATTTCGCGCGAGATAACATTCGTGTAAATGCCGTTTGTCCAGGCTCGACCCGCACGCCGAGAACCGAAGGATACTGGCAATCCTCGCCGACAGGCGACAGCGAACTTGCGGCTTCGGCACCGATGCGCCGTTCGGCGCACGCGAAAGAGGTCGCCGCTCCCGCGCTATTCCTGGCATCCGACGAGGCTTCTTACGTCACCGGATCCGTTCTTGTCGTCGATGGGGGCCTGACCACCGGATTTCACGTTCCCGCTTTTGAGAAAATGTAAGGACATGCAACACATGGCGTCAGTTTCTGCCACGGAGCGTCCTCTCATCTGGCCGCGCCAGATCAATGAGGTGCCGAAGGAGATTTTCCATCGCGAAGATGTCTATAAGCTGGAGCTTAAGCGAATTTTTCGAGGAGCGGAGTGGCATCCGCTCGCGCATCGCTCTGAGATTCCGAATGCTGGCGACTACAAAACGAGTTACATCGGTGAGTCCCCAGTCATCGTCGTCCATGGCAACGATGGGAACATCCGGGTATTCGATAACAGCTGTACGCATCGGGGAACTCAACTCGCAACGTGCTTCCGCGGCCAGGCCGCCAAGTTTGAGTGCCCGTATCACAGGTGGAACTTCGCGCTCGACGGCGAGCTACTAGGTAGCCCCGGCAAAGTCGATTTTCCGGATGGCTTCAAACCTGAAGAATACGGGCTCCATCAGCTGCGATCGGACATGTCGAACGGACTGGTATTTGCGACATACAGCCAAGATGTCGCGGACCTGAAAATTTATCTTGGCGCTGCCGTCGATGGTATGGCAGCGGTCCTTGGCGAAGATGAGCCTTTAATGTTGCTGGGCTACCAGAAGGTCTCCTTTGCGGCGAACTGGAAGGAGTATGGAGATAACGAGGGGTATCACGCACCCCTTTTGCATTCCGCGTTCACGTTGCTGCGGTGGAAAGGCGGTGCCGGTTCGCAGATCATGACCCCTGGAGCGCACAAGGTTATTCGGAACCCGCTGACGGTTCCCCCGCCCGGTTATCTCGACGATCATTCACTCATCGAGACCAAGGACGAGAGCTGTGTTCCGGAGTCGGTGATCGTCGCCCTGTTCCCGGTCAGTATCGTGCTGAAGCATCTCGACGTCCTCACTATCCGCTACGCCTTTCCTAAGGGTGCCGACCGCACCGAGGTGCACTACGCCTATTTCGCCCGGCAGAGCGACGATCCGGCGCTGGTTAAGCACCGGGTCAGGCAATCGGCTAACCTGCTTGGACCGAGCGGGATGATTAGCTTGGAAGACGGCGCTGTGTTCAATCGCCTCCACGTCGGGTCTAAAACGCCGGGCAATGTCGCTTTTCAAAAAGGCGTCGTCGACGCAGAAACGATGCCCGACTCGTTCAAGCACAACGACGAAGCCGGCAATATGGTGCGATGGCAACATTATCGTGAAGTGATGGGGTTCGCACAGTGACGGATCTGGAGATTGGCGCGCAGGTCGACGCACTTCAGGCTGCCTACGCGTACGCGCTCGACGGCAGGAACATGCAGGCATGGCTTGACTGCTTTGGACAGGAAGCGGGCTATGTGCTGACCTCTCGGGAGAATGACGACGCCGGCCTGCCGGTCGGCATGATCATGGACGACAATCACGCGCGATTGCGGGACCGAGTCAAGTTTGTCACCGACATCTGGACAGGAACGTTCGAGGACTATCCGACGCGGCATTTCATCCAGCGTCTCCATATGGACTGGCTCGCCGACGGGGTGTTGGCGGTCCACAGCAACTTTCTGGTCAGCTACGTGTCGACAACTGGAAAATTGGAGTTGCTGGCGTCCGGCTTTTACCGAGACGAGATCGTGATCGCGCCCAAATGCACTTTCCGCTCGAAGCGTGCGATCCTCGATGGCGAGGTTGCACCAAGATATCTGGTGTATCCGATTTGATCACGAGCGGCAAAGGCTGTTGAACCCATGAATTTCACATACCCAGATCTGCGTCTACTGATCGCTGGCGAATGGATCGGCTCCAAGGGGCGCGATAGACAGCCGGTTTACAACCCCGCCACGCAGGCCGTGCTGGGCGAGCTGCCGCATGCCACCCGGCATGATCTTGATCGTTCGTTGGAGGCCAGCGGCGAGGGGTTCGCACTCTGGCGCCGAACCTCTCCGCGGGAGCGAGCGCGGATCCTCAAGCGCGCAGCCGATTTCGTCCGCGAGCGGCAGGACTACATCTCGTGGTTGTGCACAGTGGAAGAAGGAAAGCCCTTAGCCGAGGCGAGGATCGAAATCGCCATGGCGGCGGACACGATCGAATGGTATGCTGAAGAGGGCCGCCGAGCCTACGGACGGATTATCCCCACACCATTGCCAGAGGGGCAACTCCGTGTGACGTTGGAGCCGGTCGGCCCGGTCGCCGCGTTCTGCCCCTGGAACTTCCCGGCAACGAACCCGGCGCGAAAGATCGGTGCCGCTCTGGCGGCGGGATGTTCATGCATCGTGAAGCCACCAGAGGAGGCACCGGGAACCGCACTTGCCATTGCCGAAGCCTTTGTTGATGCGGGGCTTCCAGCTGGAGTGCTCTCGGTGGTTTTCGGCGAACCCGCGGACATCTCCGCGCACCTGCTTTCCTCGCCTGTCATCCGCAAACTGTCGTTCACCGGCTCGGTTCCTGTGGGCAAGCACCTTGTGCGACTGTGTTCAGAGCGAATGATCCGAACGACCATGGAGCTCGGCGGCCATGCGCCGGTGATCGTTTGCGACGACGCAGACATCAACCAAACGCTCGATCTGAGTGTCGCGTCAAAATTTCGTAATGCCGGCCAGGTTTGCGTGTCGCCAACCCGCTTCTACGTGCAGGAGGCGATTTACGATCGGTTCGTGGAAGGTTTCGCTGAACGCGCTAAGAACCTACCGGTCGGCGACGGCCTCGATCCCCGAACCCGTATGGGCCCGCTGGCACATCCGCGCAGAATCGAGGCGATGGAAGGGCTAATCGCAGACGCGGTACAGTCTGGCGCGCGCGTCGTGGCGGGCGGCGCGCGGATCGGCAACCAGGGTTGGTTCTGGGCGCCGACAGTCCTTGCCGATGTTCCGGATAGCGCGCGGATCATGAGCGAGGAGCCCTTCGGCCCGGTCGCTGTTCTCAATCGTGTCTCGACGATGGAGGAAGCGCTAGAGAAGGCTAACGGCCTGCCGTTCGGCCTGGCCGCCTACGGCTTCAGCAACGACGTGCGTCGGGCAGCGGCTCTATCCGACGGACTGCAAGCGGGGATGGTCGGGATCAACAACTTCGCGATTTCGCTCGTCGAGGCACCCTTCGGCGGGATCAAGGAGAGCGGACACGGATCGGAAAACGGTGTTGAAGGGCTTGCCGCCTGCCTGGTTACTAAATTCGTCAACCAAAGCTGACGGATGGAGCCGGGCACCGAGATTACGCGAAGGATTAGCTGATGGTCACGATTACCTTTTTCCAGCCAGATGGGTCGAGTGTGCTTGCCGCCGGAAACGAAGGCGAGACAGTGATGGAAGTGGCGCGTGCGCACGGCGTCGAAGGGATCGAGGGAGAGTGTGGCGGAGCGATGGCGTGCGGGACCTGCCATGTCTACGTCGACGAAGCCTTCCGGGATGCTTTTCCCGCGATCGGACACATCGAGGACGCGGTTCTCGATTCCACCGAAACGCTGCGCACTGAGCAAAGCCGACTGAGTTGCCAGCTGCCCGTCACGGCGCAGGCGGATGGCGCACGGATGACAGTGCCAGGCGCGACGGCTTGACCCAACGAAATCGATAGTCTGGCCGGGAATCCCCCATCGGAGTCGCCACGTCGGCTCCAAATTGAGTGTATGATTGGAGATGGTGATGAGCGATGACGGAATTGTCGAGACGGTGAATAGGGCGGCTGAAGCGGGACGAATGGACTTCTACCGCCGCGCCCGGCAGCAGAGCCTGGCTCCGCTATGGCGAGTCCTTCATGGCCTGGTGACGGAAATCCCGAAACCCACGGCCCTTCCTGCGCACTACGTCTACAAGGACATTCGCCCATACCTTATGGAGGCTTGCGAGCTTATCGGCACCGAGGAGGCCGAGCGTCGCGTCATGGTTCTCGAAAATCCCGGTCTAGCCGGGCAGTCGAAGATCACTCCGAGCTTGTTCTGCGGTCTCCAGATCATTCTGCCCGGCGAAATTGCGCCAGCGCACCGCCACGTCGCGTCGGCTCTGCGCTTTATCGTGGAGGGGAAGGATGCCTATTCCGCGATCGCGGGCGAAAAGACCATGATGGAGGTCGGCGACTTTGTAATCACACCGAGCATGACCTGGCACGACCATGGCAATGAATCGGACAATCCGATGGTCTGGATCGATGGCCTCGACATGCACATGGTCAACCTTTTCAGCGCGAGTTTCCGCGAGAATTATCCCGGGAAAACGCATCCGACTATGAAGCCGGAAGGTGGCACGATGGCAGAGGTTGGGATGAACATGTTGCCCGATGGCTATAGCCGTACATCGCAAACCTCGCCGATTTTTAACTACCCCTACCGCAGGTCGCGCGAGGCGCTCAGCCAGATGTCGCGGTTCCGCGATCCCGACATCTGCCATGGCTATCGGATGAACTACATCAATCCCATTACCGGCGGATCAGCCATGCCCACCATTTCAACGGCAATTCGGCTTTTGCCAAAAGACTTTACCAGCGAAACATACCGGTCGACCGCAGGGACAGTGTTTAATGTGGTCGAAGGCCGAGGACTGGCACATATCAACGACGCTACGTTCGCATATTCGCCAAAAGACATTTTTGTAGTTCCAAGTTGGGCGTCACTTCGGCTCGAAGCGACAGAAGAGTCCGTGCTCTTCTCCTACTCTGATCAAGTGGCGCAGGAGAAACTCGACTTCTTCCGGGAGATGCGCGGCAATGCCTGATTTCGTCTTTTCACCGCCGCCGGTAATTGCCGTGCCCGTAGTTGGCACCGACGCCCTGTTTCCAGTGCGCCGGATCTATTGTGTCGGGAGAAACTATCTCGAGCACATCCGGGAAATGGGCGGCGAGGAGCGCGACCCTCCGTTTTTCTTTCAGAAACCGACCGATGCGATCGTCCGGTCTGGCGGCGACGTGCCTTATCCTCCGATTACCGAGGATTTTCAGCACGAAATCGAGTTAGTATTGGCTATCGGCACGGGTGGCGCGAACATCGTCGCGGCCGAGGCCGCGCGTCATGTTTTTGGTCTGGCAGTCGGCATCGATCTCACGCGGCGCGACGTCCAGATCAACGCTCGTAAGACGGGGCGACCCTGGGAGATCGGAAAGTCCTTCGATCATTCCGCGCCCATCGGCGCAATCAAGCCTTTGGACAACGCCCTCCCGACTGCGGGTGATATCAGGTTAATGGTCAATGGCGAAATGAAGCAGTCTGGCAATATCGACCAATTGATCTGGAATTGCGAGGAGATTGTGTCACAACTCTCCACACAATATACGTTGCAGGCTGGCGACCTGATTTACACCGGAACTCCGGCGGGGGTGGCAGCGCTCAACGCAGGCGACCAAGTCATCGGCCAGATTGATTCCCTCCCAGATGTACAAATTAAAATAACTTAGAATAATCCGAAACGACCATGGCGTGCCTCCAATATTTGTTCAAAGAAACAGTGGGAGATCCGCTAGGTAGTTTGCAGAGCTGCTGGAGCTGAACCCTTGACGGTTTTACATTACGACGTTCTGATTGTCGGGAGCGGGCACGGCGGCGCGCAGGCGGCTATAATGTTGCGGCAATCCAAGTTCGCCGGCTCTATCGGCGTTATAAGCGACGAGTCCGCGCCGCCCTATGAGCGGCCTCCGCTGTCGAAGGAATATATAGCCGGTGAGAAGTCGGTTAGACAAATGCTCATTCGACCGGAAGCGTTTTGGGAGGAGCGTGAGATTGCGCTGTTGCTCGGCCGCAGTGTGGTATCGGTCGACCCGGACTCAAAGACGATCACGACGTCGGATAGCACGACGATTCGCTATGGTGATCTGATTTGGTCGACCGGTGGCAGTCCACGGCGCCTGACCTGTGCTGGCCACGATATGGTCGGCGTACATACCGTTCGCACCTTGGCTGATGCCGACAAGATAATCGCGGAGCTACCTTCGACAAAGCGCGCAGTCGTCATTGGTGGTGGATATATCGGCCTAGAGGCGGCGGCCGCGCTCGCGGGGTTGAACAAGCAGGTGACCTTGATCGAAGCGCTGGACCGGGTGCTCGCACGGGTCGCAGGTGAGGACCTATCGCGCTTTGTCGAGGCCGAGCACCGCGCCAAAGGCGTCGACGTGCGGCTTGGTGCTACTGTCGAATGCATCGAAGGGAATGAGCGCGTTACAGGTGTCCGATTGGTTGGTGGCGAGGTGGTGGCGGCGGACATGGTTATTGTCGGCATCGGCATCGTCCCGGCGGTCGAGCCGCTCCTGGCGGCTGGCGCAGAGGGCGGCAATGGCGTCGCCGTCGATTGTCATTGTCGCACCAGCCTGCCCAATATTTATGCCATCGGCGACTGCGCGCTTCACGCCAATGGCTACGCTGACGACTTGCCTATTCGAATTGAGTCGGTGCAAAACGCTCACGATCAGGCGGCTGTCGTCGCTAAAATGTTGTCCGGCCAAGACGCCACTTATGACTCTTTACCTTGGTTCTGGTCTGACCAGTATGATTTGAAGCTGCAAACCGTCGGCCTGTCGACGGGGCACGACTCGGCAATTATGCGGGGAGAACCTGCAGATCGTAGCTTTTCGGTTGTCTACTTGCGCGACGGTACTGTTATCGCGCTCGACTGCGTCAACATGGTCAAAGACTATATCCAAGGTCGCAAGCTGATTGTCGAGCGCACTCGAGTCTCCTTAAGCCGTCTGGGCGACGCAAGCATACCGCTCAAGGATATACTCATGTGACGAACTGCCGCCGACTTCGAAAATTGCGCACGCGTCTTTTTAATAGATAATGGGAGATCAATATGGCCGGCAAGGTGATCCGTGGTATCGAACGAGCGCCAGCCGACGTCATTGACGGCCTCCGCGCCTCGGGCGTCGCCACAGTCCATGAAGCGCAGGGACGCATTGGCCTCCTCGCCAGCGCGCTGCGGCCGATTTTCCAAGGTGCGAGAATCGCAGGATCGGCAATAACCATTTCAGTACCGCCTGGCGACAATTGGATGCTTCATGTCGCGATCGAGCAGGTTCAGGATGGCGATATATTAGTATTGGCGCCAACCTCGCCCTGTGAAGACGGATATTTCGGTGACCTTCTTGCGACCTCGGCCTTGGCGCGCGGCTGCCGGGGACTCGTAATAGATGCCGGTGTGCGCGACGTGCGCGATCTGACGGAGATGGGATTTCCGGTTTGGTCCAAAGCCGTATTCGCTCAAGGCACAGTCAAAGCTACGCTTGGTGACGTCAACGTGCCGATCGTCTGCGCCGGTGCCGCCATAGATCCGGGTGACGTAATCGTAGCGGATGACGATGGCGTGTGCGTGGTCAAGCGCAGAGACGCCGCTAAAGTGCTATCTGCTGCGCAGAAGCGCGAAGCGAACGAGGGCGATAAGCGCCTGCGACTTGCCGCGGGAGCCTTGGGCTTGGACATCTACGACATGCGAAGCAAACTTGAGGCGATGGGTCTGAGTTACGAGTGAACGGAACCTTCCACATGGCAGCACCGATTTCTAAGACGGAGCGATATAGATTTTCCAATAATCTGAGATCGGGTCATTGAGCCCCACGATAGTTGGCTGGCAGGCCGAGAAGCTGTCTCTTTCGGGTTCAACGTAGCCATCCGGTGAAGGCCGCAGGGTAGTTTGATCAGGCGGCGATGGCGGTGCGCTGAGATTGCCAGTTCCATGGCAGCAGTTCGTCGAGCCGATTGATGGGATGGTCGGCGATGCGAGCGAGGATATTGTTCAGCCAGGCTTGCGGATCGCCCTGCCAATGCCGCCAAGCTTCACTATTACCACCGAACCACTAGGAAAGGCTATTCGATTTGCCCTCCAGATTGTTCGCAAGATCAGCGTCATCACACATGCCGTCCCATGGCTGATACTCCTGTTGTGGTGTGCGGCGCGGTCCGGTGGGAGGTGGTCACCCCTAGCTTGGCTTCGCGCTCGCGGCTCGAGCGTTTCGCGCAGCTGGGCGAGACCTTGCTGGACCTGCTCGGACATAACCTGGTGATCGGCGGTTCGCTGGGGTGTCGGCGCCGATGGGCTTGCTTCCGAGGCTAGGGCAGGGGTAGCCGCGGCGGCGAGCATGGCCCTGATCAGGCAGAGATATCGCTTCATCTTCCGTCTCCTGGAGTTCAGAAAAAGCCGGTCCGGCGACCGTAGGAGAGGTCGCGCAGGTCCAGATTGTTGCGTTCGGCCCAGTCCTGGGCGTCCTTCTCGCTCGCAAAATTGCCGATTTCAGTATGGTCATAGGACATCGTCGGTTTGCTCCGGGGCAGGGGGAGGGGGCGCGGCGTGCTCCGCCTTCGGCAATGGAACGAGCGCCGGGAACAGAGCCGCCAGTGCGGCAACGAGCGCGATCGCAGCCATCGCGGCAAGGGCGAGGTCCCGGTAAAGAGGCTCGCGCGTGATACAGGCGAGGGCGACAAGCCAGACGAGCACGGCATGGCAACCGTCGAACAGACGGTGCGATCTGGCGCGGGAGGTGGAACTGCAGGTCACAGGTCGAGCCCCAATGATTTTTCGGGCACCGGCAGTTGGCGAACAGCGAGCTCGGCAACGGGGCCAAGCACGGCATCAAGCTTGGCCTTCAGCTCCGGGCTCATCTTCAGTTCGGGAAGCTGGCGGGTCTCGATCGGATTGGCGGGTTTGGGGTCAACATCGAGCCTGCCGACCACCTCGAGCGCCGAAGTCTTGTTGCCAGGCGTACGGTCGAGCTGGAATTTGAGTGCCTCGAGATCATTGGTGACGACGCGCATGTCATCGGTTGCTCGGGTGTTGAGAACATTCTGGGTGCGCTGGGTGGCAAGGTTGCGCTGGGATGAGGAGATCACCTCGATCGCCTGCGCCTGGGTGATACCCTGCGCCATATGGGCGTTGAGCGCGTAGCCGAGATCGAGCCGGCGCAGCATCGGATCGCCCGAGGGCAGGGTTAGCTGCCGCTTGTCGGCAAGCTCGACCGTGACGGCTTCGGGCCGCGCCGCGATGACCCTGGCATAAGTCGATTTGGCGATGTCGCGCGCCCCATCCTTCTCGCGCCACAGGATCGTCTCGCCGTCGTGGAGCATGACGTCCTTGCGCTCGTGGAGCCCGAGCCGGTCGAACCGGTGGTTTGGATCGATCCGGTCAGGATCGATCGCCTTGCGCCTGCCATCACGTTCGAGCGTAACCTTGCCGTCCTTGCCGATGGCCACGACGTCATATTCGCCGCGCTTCAGTCCCAGTTCGCGCACCTCCATCCGCGCCTCGAGCACCTGGCCCGTCCGGTAGGTCGAGACGAACCGCATTTCTTCGCGGGTGGCGTTGACGCTCTGGAGGGTCGCAAGCGCCACTCCGTCACCCGTCAGCGTGCCGTCCTTGAGCAGGCCCTGCTGGACGAGGCCGTTGATCCGGGCGCGGTCGTCGCGCCCGGCGGTGAATATCGCGGTCCGCGCGCGCTCGGAGGGCGGAAGCGAAAGCCAGAGGTCGGCGGCCGCGGCGACATGGTCGGTCTTGTCCTCGATTACCCGGCCGTGCGCGGCGAGAAGGTCAAGCGCGAGCCCGGCATGGCCCTCGTTCGAGAGCCCCGCAACCGCGAGCAGCAGCGGCGAGCCCCTCTGGCGGATGTTCTCGTCCATCCTGACCGTCGCCTGACCCGAGGACTGCGAGACCGCGAACATCTTGCCCTGCTCGATCGCTGACAATTGCTGGCGGTCGCCCATGAACGGTGCCTTGGCGATGTCGAGCCGCTCGGCGATCATGGTGAGGCTCGCCATATCGCGCGAGGAGACCATCGAGGCTTCGTCGGTGATGATGACGGTGTCCCGAAGCGCGACTCGCGCCGCCTCGAACCGTTCGCCTTCGCCGCGCGCCGCAGGCCCGGCATAGCGGTTGACAAAGCTCGCGATGGTCCAGGCCTCGATCCCCGCCTCGCGCATCTGCTCGGCCGTCATTGCGGCTGCGCCGCCGCCGCCGCGCAGGTCGGCAACCATCTTGTTCTGGAACGCGAGCCCGACAAGTTTGACGCCCTCTGCGGACAGAACCTTGTCGAGCGCGCCGAGCAGAGTCGACTTGCCCGCACCCGCAACTCCCTGGATGTTGAGGAAGCGATCCTTGCCGGACAGCACCGCAACCCCTGCGGCAAGCTGCCCGGCGTTCAATTGCCACTGGTCGCTGCCCCCGCGTTCCTTGCCGAGTTCGCGGGCGGCCTCCTGCAGCCTTGTCATGGCAATGTCCGGCGCCATGAATGCGCGGCCCTGACCAACCCCGGCATCGATGCGGTCCAGGATCTGCTGCTCGCGCGCCAGCGCGGCAGGGGTGGTGACAAGGTCGTAGTGCCCGTCGGCGCGTTCGGATTTGGCAGGGATGAGATGACCATCCCGGACCAGTTCGCCAATCCGCGTGACCACCGCGCCGCCTTCGAGTCCCTTGATCTGGAACCCCAATGCCGCGCTCAGGATGGCGTGCGGTGAAAACGCCGCCTCGCGTTCCGACAGGTGGCGGATCGCCGAGGCAGCCGCGTGCTGGGCCTTGATCGTTGAGGCGCTGAGCAGGAACGCGGCCGGACCGCTCGCGGCAAGCTCGCTCGGCGGGCGCAGGACTGCTGCAATCCGGGTCGCCACTTCAGCGAAGGCCTCGCGCGCGGTTTCGCGAAGCGAGGGGCGGGCCTGTTCGAGTGCCCGTGCGCGCGCCTCGGCGACCAGCGCCTTGCCGTCGAACCCGAGCGTCTCGGCCTTGTCCTGCCACTCGCTGTTGAGCGCTTCCCGATCAGCCACCGCGAGCTTGGGATCGCGGGTGTTGACCGTGATCCGGTCAAGCCCCTTGGGGGCCGAGATGCCGGTCTCCTCGGCCTTGCTGAGGATATCCTCGCGGCGCTGGCTGAACGCCTTGAGGACTTCAGCAGGCACGCCCTTTATCTCGAATGAGCCGTGCTTGCCTGCGGCCTCGGTTTCATATCCGAGCTTCTGCAGCTGGGCGCGCAAGGCGGCGTGATAGAACTGGCCAATCGCGGTGTTGTTCTTCCAGATCTCGCCGTTCCACAGCGCCTTCCAGTTGCCCTTGAGGTCGCGGGTCAGGTTGGCGACGACGGCATGGATATGCCCTTGCGGATCAAGTGCGCGGCTCGTGTCGTGGGCGAACAGGGCATAGACCAGATTGCCGGTCTTCTCGGGCTCGCCGCTGCGGCTGCGCTCGTAGTTGCGCGCCTCGGCGAACTGCTTCTCGACGAGCTGCGACATAGTCGAGCGGACCGCCGCCATGTGCGCGTCCAAGATGCGGGTATCGCCCGAGACCAGCGCCAGGACCGACGCCGACTTGGGCATCGAAAAGGTAAGGTCGAGACCCAGCCTGCGCCCTTCGACCTGGCCGACCATCTCGCCGCCGGGCAAGCGCCCGTTCAACACTGCCTCGAAGGTATCTTTGTCGACCTGACCCGAAAGTCCAGCCAGGCGCGCACCTTCGCCGCCCCAGGCCCCGGCCTCCGCGTTCTCCTGAACCGTATAGTAGTTGTCCTGGGCAAAGTAGGCGGCAGCGCCTCCTGATGAGCGGACCGATGCGATCGAATGCATGGGCTACATCTCCATGCCGTCGCCGGGCGTGAGCGGCAGTTCGGGAGCTTGTCCGGCGCCGTCCCGGGTGCGTTCATCGCGGGGAGCTGGCTCAAGATTTTCACCAAGTTCGCGGTTGGCCTGGACCGCGCGCACCGCACCCGTCTTGCCTCCCGCGCGCGGGGCGGACTTTGCCGACCTGGCGGTGTCCCGATTCGCTTCGCGGGACACGGGGGCGGAGGCGCGCACGGCAGAGCTGGAGCGGTACTGCATCTGGTTGGCGATGCTGCTCGCGGGAATCGGATGTGCAAGAGCAGCTTGCTCGATCTGGCGGGCAATCTCCTCGTGGCTGGGGAAGGGTGCCGTTGCCGGTTCGGGCGCAGGCTCGGCCTCGCGCGCGATGTCGGCTTCGAGCGCGTCCTTGTTCTCGCGCCCGCCCGCGTCATCGGACGAACTGTCCTCGTCTTCGTCGCCGCCAAGGTCGAGCGCCACATATTCGATCGGTTCGACATTCTTGCGCAGGATGTATCCCGGCGCGACTGCGGGGTAGTCCTTGTACTGCAGCTTGATCCGCGCGGCATCGAACCCTTCGGGGAACACCAGAATGCCAAACAGCGACTTCAGCTTCATGATGTCGGAGGGCAGCATCAGGGGCTGGAGTTCAGTGCGCGGCGTGATCGTCGCGGCATCGCGAATGGTCGAGTAGCCGTAGCTGTAAGCCTCATCCATGACCCGCACTTCGCGCTCACCGATGAACTGCGAACAATGCTCGGCGGTGTCATGATCGGCCGCCGACAGGATGAGTTTGGTGCGCGCCAGCGAGGCGAGGTTCTGCGCGCCTTCCTTGCCGTAGGTTTCGGCAAGTTTGGCGAACGAATGGATGCCCAGCACGAAGGCGCCGCCGAAGCCCCGCGCGGTTTGCATGCCGTCCTCGATCGCGGGCAGGCGGTGGAGCGCATGGACCTCGTCGAAGAAGAACCAGGTGCGCAAGGAGCGGGTGCGCGGCAGGCGCATCAGGCTGTGCACCGCAAGGTTCATCCACAGCGACAGGAGCGCGCGATTGAGCACCAGTTCGGTGTGCGAGGAAGTGATGAACAGGATCGAGCCGGGCTGGTGTTCCTTGCCGATCCAGTCGCGGATCGAGAAGTGCGCCTTGCCTTCAGGCAGGAAGCGCAGCGCCTGCGCATTGGTGTTGAACACCGCCCGGATCGATTCTGCCATTTTGGCCGCCTCGGGCGCGGTCAGCGGATCGGCGACGGTATGCTCGAGGAACTTGTGGACCTCCTTGAGGTCAGCCATCATCAGCTTGCTGGCAAGCGCCTGATTGTTGGCCTGACCGATCCGGACAAGCTTGACGCAGGTTTCGACAAACAGCGTGCGCGCCGCCAGCATCCAGAACGGTTCCGCAGCCCCGCCGTCGCTCGGCAGCAGGGAGGCGGCGATGCCGATGAAGTCGGCATGGTTCTTGGCTTCATCGAAGATCGACCAAGACGGGCAGCGCTCGTCCATCGGGTTGAGCACGACATCAGTTTCGGGATCATAGAACGCCTCGACATAGGCCCCGGTGAGATCGAACACGACGGCGCGATCCTGGCGCAGGCGCATCTGCGCAATCAGGTCGCGCATCTGCGTTGTCTTGCCGGTCCCGGTCGAGCCGATCATCATCGCGTGGGCCTGCTCGGTCCGCCACGGATAGGGCACACCGGCGATCGTGTAGGCATGGTGGATGCCGGCAGCCTTGCGCGTGGCAAAGGGCATGGCGAGCACCTCTTCGAGGCCTTTGCCGGGCAGCCGCTCGGCGACTTCGGCGATGAGCGCGGCGCGGTTGTGTGCGTGGACCGCCTTTGCAAGCGTGGACGCATCGACCAGCATCGCGCCGCGCTGGTGGCGCTCTTCGAGGATCGCCTTGCCGCGCCGCCTCGAGTAATCGACGAACCAGACCGTGAGCGGCAGCGTGACGAACAGCGATATGAACAGCGAGCCCAGGATCGCGCGCGTCATCTTGTCCCAGGCGATCACCACGTCGGGGTGCGATGCCACCATGCCGATGGGGGCGGGAATGACCTCGCCCGAAGGCAGCGTGAGATTGATGACCTTGGCGCTCGAGAACTCCATGAAGCTCCATCCCGCGGCGTAGATCCGCATCATGATCATCTGCACTTCGTGTTCGTGAAGGCGCAGCGCGAGCGCGATCGAAACGATGAACAAAAAGGCGAAGAACCAGACAAGAAACGGGAGCTTCGCCGAAGCGAACCACATCAGGTATTCGTGGGTGATGAGCTGCGAGCCGCGGGTGAAGTTTCCGGCATTACGCGGCGTCGTCCCGCGCGCCGAATGGTGCTGCAGCTTGCCCGGGCGGGACTGGTCGGACCAGACGTCAGGCCGCGCCATGGAGCGCCTCCATGCGGCGCTCGGCCTCAAGCAGCAGTTCGTTGTGCACGTCGGGGTATTCGCGCTGGACGATGAGGTCGGCGACGAGGAACTGGTACTCGGCCGAGAACTGCCGACGCCGCTCTGCATCGCCCGCTCCTGCAAGCGTGCCGAGATAGGTCTCGAGCGCGGCGCGCAGGATGATCGAGGTATTGACCGATTGCGCGGCAGCAGCCTGGTCGAGTGCTTCGGCAAGCCGCCTTGGCAGGCGAACGGAAACGCGGGTTTCGTCTGTCATCATCAAAGCCCTAAGCGAGGGCCCGATGGGAATTGCGCGAAGCCTTTTTAGGCCATTGGCCAGCGCTTGGCAAGTGAAGCGCCATGAACTACAGGTGTGTGACGCAGTCTGACGCACAAACGGCGCAAATGCGTTGTCCGCCATAATGTCCGACGAATGTCATACGGCGGCGGACAATCGTACACCCGCACAAATCCGCCGAATATCCAACGGCATGGCCGTGTAGGGTGTGCTTGTTCTCCCCTTGATCCTGTAGCGATGATAGGTCGCGGGTTTCGGGCGAATTCGCCTGAATCCTGTGGGGATTAATGAGAAGGCCAATCGGGACGGAACATCTGCAGAAATGCAGCGGCCGCCACTACCCCGTCGTTGTTAGCTAGGGGCTCGACACGCGAATGCGGCACATTGAAGATCAGCGACTGGAATGTGTTCCCATGGCACAGAGACAGTAGCAGATCGGCAGCCGTGGGAGGGTCCGGGATGGTCAGTTTCCCCAGTCGGTGAGCGTCGGTAAGGAACGTGATCAACATTTGTCGGGTATTGGCGATCGCGCAATCAGAAAAGGTTTGTCCGACTTCCGGAAATCTTACTCCTTCGGCAATCACCAACCGATGGAGCGCTATCGATTTCGGACTGCAGATGACCCGAGCGTACACCTCGCAAAAGTGATGAATGCTCTGCTCTATTCCCTCATCGAGGTTGAGAGATGCGAACAACTGTCCTTCGAGGGCACTTGCCGCCCGAATCAGAACCGCAGCAAGAAGGCTCTGCTTAGTGCGGAAGTATGTCCACAAGGTCGATTTCGATCCGCCAAGTCGGGCGGCAATGCCCGACATAGTGGTGGCCGCAAATCCGCGCTCAAGAAAGGCGGCTTGAGCCACGTCCAGAATCACGTCACGCCGCTCGGACTGGCGTTGCTGTCGACGGGAATAAGTCTGCTTCGCGGTGGCCATGGACATAATCGCAGTCAATAGCGCAGTGAATTGCGGTATGCAAAATCGGTAGAATCGTGAGGACTTGTCGAATCGCAAAACAGACATGATCCTCGCGCGCGGGAGGTTTCAGCGCCAACCAACGAGGTATCATCATGGCCAGGAAAGGAAGTCTTGAAGCGGAACGACAGGCGATCGCAAGGGAGCGAAGCGCTCTGGAAGCGCGCGAAGCGAAGCTGCGGGAAAGCGAGCAAAATGCCATGGCCGAACTGCTGAGAAAATCGGCACTCGGCAAGGCACCGTTCGAGCGGGTTGAAGGCTTCTTCGCCGCACTCGGAAAGCTCGGCCTGGACGAAGCCGAAAAGCGCTTGGCGAAAAGCTGAAACCGGTCTCGCAAGAGACCAGCACAGCCGGGGTTCCCAAAGTTACTGCCTGCATCCGCAGGCAGTCGAGGGGGACCCCGGCTGCGCTTTATTCAGGCTCACAAAAATGAGGGGCCGGAGAGCCCCTGACGAGCCCTCCGGCGCTGTGCGATGCTTCTGCATCTCAGAACGGGCAATCCGCGTCCCATTCGGGATCCATCACCACGCTCATGAAGCTCGCGGCACGGGCGATGTTCGCCTCGTCGAAGTCGTCAGCCATCATGCCCTGCACCGTATGGACGATCCGGTCGATCAGGCGCTGGGGCAGTGCGTTGTAGTCGCCCTCGTCGATGGCGACGAAGCAGCCCTCGTCGTCCTCGATCACGTGCTGGTCGAAGAAGCTGTGCTGGGCCCGGACAGTGGCCGCGCGTACCGCAGCGTCATAGCTGATGGGATCGAAAGCCGGGATGTCGAGTGTGGTCGTAAAAGCGTTCATGTGAGCCTCCTGTCAAAATCATTGAAGAGGCCTCCGAAAAGATGACCGAGCTTGGCCCGGGTCAGGAACGGGCCGCCCGCGGCCCGCCGCGAAGCGGGGGTGGGGGAGCCGATTTTTTCGCCTTCTTCAGGCGTAAAAATTGGGGGAACCGCCCTTCTTGACGCGGGCCAATGGCGGTCATCATGCTTGGAATTCTGCGAGAGTGTTTAACCCCTGTTGGTCAGCACCCCCGGTGGCCCCATAAACGGCTCTTGCCAGCCCGGCCGATGCGAAGGCTTCGCGCCAGCAGGCCGCATGGCCGTCACTGGCGGGGGCCAGAAGCGAGCGAGCCGGGCAGGGTGCAGTGCCTCCCGAGCGACAAAAAGAAGGGCATCCGGCGGTTAGACCGGACACCCTTCTGGTTGATTTGAACGCAAGCAGGCCTCACTCAGAACGGTGGGAGATCGTCACCACCCGCCACGCGCTTCATCGCTGGGCGCTCGGCCTGCGCCGGAGCTTTGGCACGCGTCGCCGGAGCCTCGCTCTGGGCCGAAGCGTCGCGCACGATGTGGAGCGGAATGCGCGCTTCGCGCAGCCGATCAGCAAGGTTCGCCTGAATGCCGCCGCCGCTGCAGACTACTGCCTCTACAGGCTTGAACGCGAGCATGCGGGCGTTGCGCTGATAGGGTGCCGAGGGTCCCCGCGAGGTATCGGGCTTGCACAGGATGACGGGCACGTTGTGGCTCGATGCCCAAGCTGCTGCGATGACGTCCGCGCCCTTGTTCTGGGCCGTTGTTGCCAGCACCATCGAGGGGATGCGTGTGCGGATCGCGCCTAGGTAGTCTTCAACCTTCGCAATGTCGGTGAACTGCTGTCCGCCCGAGAAGACCACGACGGGACCTGTTGGAGCAAACTGTTCGCGCCGCTGCGCACGTTGTGATGCCAGATAGTCGCGTGCCTCGATCATCGATGCGTTGGACTTTGACGAAACCCGCGAGCCGCGCACCGGCGAGAAGGGTCGGCCGGTTTCGACGAGATAGATTTTGGCGGCATGGTCGCGCATGCATTCCATCGCGTCGCGGCACTCGGCAAGGCTGCGGGCCTGCATGGTGAGGTCCTCAAGGTCGGTCGCGTAAACCTCGCTTGGATCGTATTCGCGCAGTTTCTCCTGGAGACGGTTGGACATCGCGTCCTCGCGGTCGTCGAGCCGCTTCGCCACGACATGGAAGCTGTTGGCGATGCCCCAGGCAACCTCGCTCGCGAAGTCCTCCATCCGGGTGTCACGGAACAGGTCGAAGACCGTTGCCAGCATCATTTCGATCGCCGCCTGCGCCACATCCGGATCAGGCATTTCAGCAGCGCTCGGTTCATGCTCGATCGAGAGCTTGGCCAGCTCGGTTTGCTCCATGAATGCCCGGGCGTAGTCGGGCGTGGCGATTTCGCGCGCATAGTGTTCGGCAAGGTCGGCGAAGTTCGAGAAACGGTCCGTCATGATAACCTCCAAAAGGAATTGTCTCTCATCACGCTGATGAAAGATGCCCATCGGAGGGACGCCGGAGTCAGGCAGTCAGGGACGGCGGCGCGCACGCGCTGCCGCCGCTTGGCAAGCGGGCGTGGGGGGAGCCGATTTTTGCTCGCAAGGCGGTAGCCGCAGCAGGTCAAAATCGGGGGGCACCCGCGATCCTTGACGGCCGCCAATCTCCCAGGCGTCATGCTATGGCGATGCTGATTTCGCTCAGCTACCGAGATGAGAGAGAGATTACGGTTTTGCCCCCGAACCCCTTCAGGGCGTTCGGGGTTAACCGCAAAACGCCATATCCTCTGCGTCCCGCCGTTGCGCCCAGGACGGGGTTAGTGCTCAGGCTGAAAGCGGTGCGCCCTGGGTGCGCCATCCTCGGCGCGACCAGCAGCAAAGGAGGGACCCCTTGCCGGAGCCTGTCTGTCGGCCCGCAAGGCCCGGTGCGACAGCACGGGCGCGGGACCGAGTGCGCCATTCTTGGCAGGGCCGCTCAATCTGAAATGGCTCTCGTGGGCAGCATATTGCATCGTTAGAAGGAAGTACCGCCATGGAGTTCGACGACCAGATGCGACGCTTCTTCGGGACCGATGATCTCGGAGCGGTTTCGCCCGATGGCCTGGCCAGCGGGATCGAGCGCATGCTGGTCGAGTTCGGGCTTGAGACCGACAAGGGACGCAGGTTCGCCATGTGGTCGCTGCTCTACATGCTGGGTTCTGCGCCGGACCTCGATGTGGCGTTCAAGGACCCTCGCGACCGCGAAGCGGCGCGGACATTCATGGACCTGCTTGATCAGGCCAATGCCGGTGAGGGCAGTTGACGGCATCAGGCTGACGCTGATGAACATGGAGCATCAGCGACGCCCGCTGGCCGAAAAGGGGCTAGGCTGCCAGGCATCTTTACCCTGCAAATGGACGAGTTCCGCGTTTTGCAGGGTAACTCTTGCATTTACGGCATTTACCCTGCATTTTGGTCAAATCCTCCAATTGCAGGGTAATGCATGAACTTCCAACCGTTCTCGGACGAACAGGCGAGGGTGATCGTCAATCTGGACCAGGCCTATCACGTCTGGATGGATGCGCTGCGCACGCTGAACGATATGCCTTACAATATGCGGATCAAGGAGGTTTCTGGGCGAGAGTACCTTTACGAAGTCACCGATCGTCGCGGTAGCATGAAAAGCAAGGGGCCGATCGATCCGGAGAAGCAGGCAGAATTCGACCAGTACAAAACCGAAAAAGCCGAACTGAAGGACCGTCTTGCGCATTCGAGGGAAACGCTCACGGAACAAGCCAGCCTTTATCGGGCGCTACGTTTGCCCATGCTCCCCGCGGACGCCGGCAAAATTCTGCGCGAGGCCGATCGACTCCGATTTCTTGGGGACCAGGCCATGGTCGTTGGCACCAACGCGCTGATCGCCTACGCTCTCGAAGCCAACGGATTCATCCGCGATGCGCCGCAAGAAACCATGGATTTCGATATGGCACTGACCGGGATCAATGCCGACGAAGATCGACCAACCTTGTGGAAGGTCCTCAAGGAAACCGACATGACCTACTCGGTGAACACCGAGCGGCCATTTCAGGCACGCAACGCAAAGGCGTACGAAGTCGAGATTCTCTCGGCACCGAGCCGGATAGGCGGGCAAATTGCGCAAGACCGCCCGCGACCAATCCCGCTCCCGGAGCAGGAATGGCTTCTGAACGGTCGGCAGGTTGATCGGGTCGTCGGCGTGCGCGATGGCGAAGCGGCCCGCATGGTGGTTCCTGATCCGCGATGGTTTGCCCTGCAGAAACTGTGGATGGCGGAAAAACCGGAACGCGACCCGCAAAAGAAGCCCAAGGATCACAAGCAGGGCACTGCCTTGCTCGACGCCATTTGGCTGACGATGCGGCACTATCCAATGGACAATACCTTTTTCGAAGAACTGCCCGATGCATTGAAGCCACATTTTGAGCTTTGGGCGGCGAAAAGACCGCAGCGGAAGTGAGCAGTTAGGTCTTGCGCAACCCGGGATCGCCAATGAGATGTCGGCGAGGGCAGCTGACTGCATCAGGCTGACGGACGGCGCTGGGATATATGTCGTCCTGACAATCGACCCGTCGCGGTACAGGCAGGTTCGCCGCCGTTGAGCGGATTCTTATGTTACAAAACCTCTATCTATGAACGATCTAATCATAGGTTTTGTAACAGTCGACCGGCCATTTCTGTTAGAAAAATTCAGTGATATTTCTAACAAGAGTGCGCAGTCCTTGAGGACCAGAAACCGTTCAGCAAGGCCTGTCGTGAGCCGGCACCGTAAATCGCAAAATCTCGGGCGGACCGGTCACTAAATCTCGTTTTCTCGGGAAATGGGCTTCTTAAAGCACGATTTCTCGGACTGGCCGCTGCGAATGGCGCGGCGATCACAATTTCCCAACGAGCAGCCCGGCCCGCTCGCGGAGCCTGTCGCTCATGACCGGCGGCTCGCAGGAGAGGCGATCTGGACGTCGCATCCGAGCGTCGCGATGACCTGAAGCGCTTTGCCGAGTTGCAGTGTCGGCTTACCCGCTTCGAGATCGACAATGAGGCGGACACCAACGCCGCTCACTGCCGCAAGCTCTGCCTGCTTCAGGTTCTGCGCCTTACGTTCGCGGCGCACGAGGAGACCAAGTGAAGTGCTGTCCATATTACCGAGCGGGAAATTCGGCTCGATTGTGGCCGATTTCAAGTCATTTATTCCCGCTCGGGAACAAATGCACAGATCTAGGCATCAGTTCATGCAAAAATTCCCGAACGGGAATGTCAAAGCGATGAGAAAGATGATCAGTGCAGAGTCTCTCCGTCGCGATTGCGGAGGGGTTCCTTGTCGCATTGCTGAACCAGCCATGCGATCGCGCCAGGCGTCCGATACCAGTCGATGCCAAGCTCCTGAGCATACCAAGCCGCTTCATTCTCCTGCCCGGGAGAATAATGGTCGCTTGTGGCGTACCAGAGCCCCGGATCGGCGAGATATTTGGCGACATGACGGTTCGCCAGCAGCGCGTTCGCCGCATTGGAGCGAGCTTGCTCGCTATCTCCGGTCTCCTTGTACGCGAGCAGCACACGCGTAAACTCCATGAAAGTCGAGATTTCCTCGCCGTGTTCGTCAAGCAGTTGCTGCGCGGTCTGGTTTTCTTCAGCCCGGACCAACCAGGTCAAAAGAACATATCTCACACCCTGATTATCGTTCGTATTCAGTTCGAGCATCTCACGAAGGTGATTGATGGCTTCCTGTCGAGCGCCCGAGAACCACAAATCCTCGGCCAGGGCATGACGCGCACGCATGTAGGGTCGGGTTTCCACAACCAGCCAGAACTCACCCCTGTCTTGGGCGAAGCGGCTCTCGCCAATGGCGAGTTCGCCCGCACAGACAGCGCGCAAGAGATATTCCCGACGGCTCTCATCCGACAGATTGCGCAATTGCGAAAGCTGCAGCCAGGCATCAGCGCAAAGCGGAGAATGTGCTAACGCCTTACGGGCAAGGGCATTGCGCCGAGACCGGTCATCTTCTTCCCAGGCATCATAGGCGAGGTCCTGCGCACGCCTTAACTCCTCGGTGCTCGTACCACGACCAGCTGACCGCACCAATTCGCGCATTTCGGCACAATCTGGGAAGCGATTGAGATCAGGACCTGATTGCTTCAGAGGCTGGCTCCTGCCTATCTTGGAAGGTGCTGCCGCCATTCTGCAGGACTTAGCGGATCACCGAAACGGCGACACCGGCGGCATCGGCGACGATTCTCCATTGCTTGTCCGCGGTGAGGGCAGTGAGACCATCGCGTCGGGCCAGCGCAAGGCAGAACCGGTCGCCGAGCGACAAGCCGGCCTCGGCCGTCGTGGCGCGCAAGCGACCGGCGATCGTCGCGAGGCCTTGGTCGGCGTCGACGATGGCCATCGGCAAGGGCTTCAGCATCGCATCGACTTCTCCCGCAGGCATTCCGGCATGGATAAAGTGACTGACAACCTCCGCATAGTTGACGCTGCACATGCGCGAATCCGCAATGGCCTCGGCAACCTTGCCCGCACCGGGCTCGTCCCGGAGCAAGGCAAGGAGTGCCGAAGCATCAAGCACCACTTCGCTCATTCTCCGGATTCCTCACGGCGGCGGGCGAGGAAGGCATCGACCGAAGCCTCAGGCTTCGAACCGGTGTACTTCTTGGCAAGCGCTTGCGCGTGGGCGATCGATTGCGCGACCGTTCGCAGGATGACCCCGTCCTCAGTTTCCTCAACCAGCAAGGCGCCACCGGCAGCCAGGCCGAGCCGCTTGCGGATATCGGCCGGCAAGCTCATTCGGCCGTTCGGGGTGATCGTCACTTGAACCGTCATGGCAGTGCTCCAGTTCGCCCGAGAACGTCCTGCGAAAGGCAGCATTCGGACATGATTTTCAGCTTATGCCATAAATCTGAAAACATGTCACGGATGATCCAACGTGGCATGATCGCCCAAATTGATAATATTTCTTATGTTAAATCAATGATTTAGATGAATCACGTATTGTCAGGCCACGATGACTGGTCGCGCGGTAATCGCTGCTCGTCGTCGATCACTTCAAGACGATGCGGGGCCTCGCGGCTCCAGGACCACAGCACCAGATTGCGGTCATCGACCGTAGCTCGCGAAGCGAAGCTTGGCACGATCACGCCGGCGCAGCCGGCGGCAATGAGCCGATCGGCCAGTTCCCAGGTCGGAACGGACTTGCGGTCGCCGGCATGACGCTCCCAGGCGCAGCTGAGCTGCGCCAAGGTGACCTGCGCTGCATCTCGCACGTCAGGGCTGGTCAGGTCGAGAATTTCCAAAAGATCGGCGCGGTAGCTGCAGATCGTAAGGGGCTGCGCCTTGAAGGCGAACCCTTGCTGTGCCTCGAGCCAGGCGGTTTCGAGGCTGAGCGCCGCATAGAAGCACGCCGTGCCGACGCGGTTGAAGCGGCCGCCGTGAAGCTTCGCGCCTTCGCCCGATTCCGGATCATAAGCCCAGGCCGGATGATGCGCCCGATAGACCAGGCCGTCGAACCGGGTGAACGGCAGAGCCGATTTCGAAATCTGGCCCAATGGTCAGGCAAAGCCGCCAGCGGCAATCCGGCCGAGATAGGTGCGAACCTTCTCGCCCTGTCCCTGACGGACAAGCTCTTCCGCCGTGGCGTCGCCGAAGGACGGCAACGGCTGCGATCGGTACCATGCATAGGCAGCAAGTTCGCTACCCGCCCAGGGAATGACCCGGTTGATGATTTCGCTCATCTCACGCAGCCGCGACTGGGTGGCGATGCTGCTGCTGCGGGCAGCCTTCGAGACGGCATCGCGTGACAGTCCAGCGGCGAGCGCCAGTTCGGACTTGGTGATATGAAGCGCCGCCGACAACCTGTCGACCGAGACGCCCTTGTCACCGGAGACTTCACTCAAGAATGCCGCGCTCGCCATTTGCCTCACCATATGCCAAATATTAGGGGCATTATATGCGGCGTGTTTGGAAAATTGTCAAGCTGGGCATCAGGCTGCGAACAGTTCGCCCTGGCCCGTACCGGACGCTCGAACCGCGCCGATCATTGGCGCAGGCCTGCGCAGCAGCTTCAACACGCCCGGATTGACCACATAAACTGCGTGGCGGCCGCCGCCGCGATTGCGGTGGTTGGTGGCGTAGCCCGCGTAATGGCGTGTTACTAGACCGGCACGCGCCAGATCCGAGATCGCGCGGCTGACATTGGCGCGGCCCACGGCCAGGACCTGCTCCTCGACTGCCTGGTCGATCTGAGCGGCATCGCGGGCCTCATCGCCGGAGAGTTCACGCCCAAGCGAGGCAGCAACGCGCGCGCGCAGCGCCGCGCGGCGGCCCTGCTGTTCGCTCAAGGGCAGCAGCTGGGTGCAGAGCCAATCGCGCAGGAGTGCGGGCTTTCCATCCCGGCAAACAAAGGGACCGGCCTGCCCTCGCCCGTCAGCGGCTTCGGAAACGAGTTGAAGAACCAGGAAAGCGTAGCGCGGCCGGTTCGAGACCTCAGCCAGCACCGCGTAAATGCCGCCAACGCCAGTGATCGCTGTCTGTTGCTCCATGGATCAGCATTGAGCACAAAAGGTGAATCCTGTGAATCCCCTTTCGTTCAAGCCATGTCGTTTGTCGCCCGTGACACTTTGCCCGGCACCGCCCGCGAAGGGGCGGAACCTGCATGTTCGGCCAAATGGCATGGCAGATCAGCCAGAGCGGCCCGGGCGATCCCATGTTCCTGCCAAGGCTGATGTCGATGATGACACTCTGCCCCGAGGGCAAAGTGTCACAGACGGCAGGGCATGCGCCGATAGGTCGACAGAAAATGGAGCCAATAAATGAGGCTGACACCCGGTGTCGGAGCATCAGGCTTAGCTGAAGGCGACCCCAAGCTTCTTGCGCGCCTTGGGCTCCGCAGCAACCTTGGCCTGCGCTTTCGGGCTTTGTCCGGGCTTGCGGCCAAGCCCGATCCGGACGGCCAGTTCCTTGCGCTTGGCGGCATAGTCGGGTGCGACCATGGGATAGTCCGCAGGCAGGTTCCAGCGTACGCGGTATTCGGCCGGCGTCATGCCATGATCGGTGCTGAGGTGGCGCTTGAGCATCTTGAACTTCGCGCCGCACTCGAGGCAGGTCACCGCATCGGGTTTGATCGATGCGCGGACCGAGACAGCGGGTATGCGCACTTGCTCGGTCGGCTCGGGCACCTGACCAAGCGAAGCCAGCGATGCGTAGACCGACTGGATCAGGCCCGGCAAATCACCCGCCGCGACCGAATTGTTGCTGACGTGGGCAGAAACGATGTCGGCGACGTGATCCAGGAGCATTTCATCGGCCATGGCGTGCGGTCTTTCTCTAATTGGCGATGGCGGACCCTATGGGCCGCGGCCGCCAAATGCCAGTGCCGTTGGCTTGCGCTCCAGATCGGCATGCGCAAAAAAATGGGGCGAGCTTGCGCCGGCCCCTTGGAAAGTTTTGGGAGAGGATGCCTGAAAGGCATTCCTGATATGGGGCGATGCCTTAAATGCTGCAAGTGCGAAATAAGATCCGGCAGTTGCATTCTGTGCAACGCGCGCATCTGCCTTCACCCCGGCGGCCGGTAGGGTGGAGTCGGATCGGCAAACCGGCGCGGATTGGCAAGTTCGGTACGGGCGACAAGGAATGTGTAGCCGTCCCATTCGCGCCAGGGGTGATACCGGCCCGCCTCATCGAGGCGGCCGTAGCAGACCCGCGCGAGGACGGTCGGAGAGGCAGGATCGTCTTCAAGCAGGGTCACCGTGAAGGTGCCGCCCATGCCGCTGGGCGTATCCCAGACCGGCGTGTCAGTAGTAATGATCATCGCTCTGATCTTTCGTCTCTGTGAGGAAGTGGGGGCGCATTTTTGCGCCCTTTCGGGAGGCGGTGCTGCCGCCTCCCGGGCTCCGGTCAGAGGAAGAGGACCTCCTCGGCGACGATCTCGACCGCGTAGCGTTCGACGCCCTCGCGGTCCGTCCACTTCGAGTAGTGGAGGCGGCCCTGGACTTCGACCATGTCGCCCTTCTTCTTGTGCTTGGCGACCGAAGTGCCGAGGCCGTTGAAAGCGGTAACGCGGTGGAATTCGGCGAGGGTCTCGGTGTAGCCGGCCTCGTTCTTGACCGTCTTGCCATCGACCAGCTTGGGGCGGTCGGTGACGAGGGTGAAAGAGGTGATCGCGGTCTCGCCGGCGTGGCGGGTTTCGGGTTGGCTAGCGATGCGGCCGATCAGGATGACGAGGTTCTTCATGGGGTTTCTCCGTGGCTTGAATTCGGCGGAACCGCCCGCCGATGAAGACCACAGGCAGGGCCAAAGGCCCGGGCCCGCACCGAACGCCAAAAATCAAACGGGCGTGAGGGAAACCCAAAAGCGAGGAGTGGTGCGGCAAGCCCGCAGGGCTTCACGGTCCGCTGCTTTTGGGTTGCGGCCAGGGACTGGCGCTGCACAGGTTCATCGGCAAGCGAAGGGCGGTTTCGTCAGTTCAAGCCGCGGGTTTCCCAGCCAACCGGGCTCGTCAGCCTTGGCTGCATCCCGTCAGGGCATCCCGGCACCACGCCAGTGCGCCAATCGCAGTCACCCGCCCCCGCTCCGGCCTCCGCCTGAGCATGTCGAGGCAAGTCAGAACGAGATCGCGCGAGAGACCCCGACTTCTCTCCGCCCAACCGACACGGCCTTGAGCGTCCGCGCGTGCACGAAGAGCGGGGCTGGTCCGGGAATATCAGGGAGCAACCGAGTGAGAATGGGCGCGTCAGCGCCAGGGCTTCGCGAGGCCCTGCGCGATCAGGTGGTCACCGGCGTCCACGCCGTTCACCGAGATGGTGGCAAGCGTCCGCCCATAGGGGTCAGTGCCATGCCGCGTGATCATGACCCGACCGCGCGAGACGAACCGAATGAGCGCGACGCGCGATGCTTCCCCGGCAGCGAAATCACACCAGGCGTAGGACCGGCGACGGTCCTGACACTTGGGACTGTCCGGCAATTCGGGTGCATCGATATTGGCGATGCGCACTCGCTCGCGGCCGCAGCGGATTGTGTCGCCATCGTGGACGCTGGGCGAAAGACAGAGGGCGGCGGCGGCAAGGACAATGGACATGGTGCAAGACCCTATCGTCAACCGGGCGGCGCGCCAACCAACCTTTCCCCGCGCGAAAACTCCACTGGCCCCGATCGTTACCCGAAAGGGCCGGCATTCATGCCGGCGAGCTTGGGTGAGCAGCGGCGCGAGAGCGGCGTTGCCTCACCTTAGCGAGTAGAGCGGGTCGCCCCAAGTCCCGCGCGGGGCGCGGGCGCAGGGGTGCCCCCTTCCCCTTTGCTCGAAAGACATCATCACCACCTTATCAATTACCGCCAACACCGATATGCTGCGCTCTTCGCGCAGATGCCAAGGCCCACTGCCGCAGGCAGGAGCGTGCCGGCGGCAAGTCCAAAAGGACTGCCCGAATGGAGCCGCCGATACGGGGCCAAGCCGTGTCCGCAGGAGAGGAGATAAGCCAATGACGGATGGACCGGAAATGCCGAGCGCATTGCAGGTTGCACAGGCGCTGTCACACGTGCTGCGCGCCAAGCTCGCCGATCTAGCCGCCGTGACGATCAGCCTCACCCGCGAGGAAGCAGCGCTGTGCCTCGGGCTGGCCGATGGCGTTGCCGAGAACCTCGGCAGGAACGACGCAGATCACAGCTGAGGACTCTGAAGCCAAACAGCAGCCTGGCGGACGTTGAGCCCGAGTTCGCCGAGGAGCTCGCCGGCCTGCTCGCAAGAGATGGTCGCACCGCGGAACAGTGCGGCATCGACCAGACGCAACCCGCCAAGGTCCACGCCGCGCACACCCGCAAGCCAGGGTGAAGCGATCTTTCCCGCACACCCGTCCCGGGAGCCGAACCTTGCCGCATCCGCAAGGCCAGCTTAGACTGACCCCAGCGTGCCTATCCGGGGCCGCGTCAAACCGAAGGAGATGCGCGAGAGGTCGAACGGGCAGCGTCGATCGCGAGAAATTGGAAGGACCACCAATGATCCAGCGATACCGTGTGCTCGGCCGCAGCGTGGCCGAAGGCGATGAACTTCAGTCCGTGCTGCGCGACGCCTATAAGCGCAAAGGCAAGGTTCTGTGCGAATGCCGCAAGGGGACCGAGCTTCCACTCTACATCTCGCACCGCCAGACCCGTTACGTGCTCGCCCGTTGGCCAGGCTCGGGCGCGCGCCATGCGACCGCCTGCGATCACTATGAGGCGCCCGATTACCTGACCGGCATGGGCCAGGTGCGTGGGAGCGCCGTCATCGACGATGAGACGAGCGGCGAGACCAGCCTCAAGCTCGGCTTTCCGCTATCACGCGGATCAGCCCGGCTCGCTCCCTCGGCGCTCACCAACGACAAGCCGACGGTGAAATCGTCGGGGCAGAAACTCTCGATGCGCGGGCTTCTGCACGTGCTGTGGGATCGGGCGGAGCTGACCCACTGGCATCCCAAGATGGCGGGCAAGCGCACATGGTTCGTGGTGCGCCGCGCATTGCTCGAGGCAGCGGCCAGCTGCCGGGCAAAGGAGGAAGCCCTGCCGCACGTCCTGTTCGTGCCCGAGAGCTTCAAGATTGAAGAAAAGGAAGAGATCCGGGCGCGCCGCCGCGCGGCGCTGGCCAGGGTCTATGCCTCGCGCGACGAGATGATGGTGGTGGTGGGCGAGATCAAGGAGATCGTCCCCGCGCACGGCGCCGAGAAGATCGTCCTGCGCCATGTCGGCGACATGCCCTTCATGATGGACCAGGACATGGCGCGGCGCTTTCACAAGCGGTTCGCGGGCGAACTTGCCCTGTGGCAGGCTCAGGACGGTCCACATGGCAAAAGTGGTCATCTCGTGCTCGCCGGTTCGTTCGCGCGGCGCCGCGAAGGAACGTTCGACCTCATCGAGGTCGCGCTGATGCCGGTGACGCCCGAGTGGCTCCCCTACGAAACCAGCGACGAGCGCTACCTTATCGGCAAGGCGGTTGCGGAAAAGCGGCGGTTCGTAAAGGGCCTTCGCGTCAATCTCGACACTGACACGCCGATCGCAAGCCTGGTGCTCAAGGACACTGGCGAGCAAGCCAGCGCGATCCATATCCATGACCGTGACAACGAGGTGGCCGAGCCGTTGGAAGCGCTGCTCGCCGGGCAAGGCGTCGCGCACTTGCTGTGGAAGGAGGGCGAGCCGCTTCCGGCCCGCGTCAGTCGGCGGCCGCGGCGAAACTGGGAGCGCCAGGAAGCGGCGTGAGCGCGGTCAGTCCTCGCTGGTCGGGAGCGGCCTGGTCGGCAGGAGGTCGAGGCGCCTGGGCACTTCGCCGATCGTCCGCAGGGCTTCGAGCCGGGCAGCGACCTCGCCCTCGTGCTGGGTGATCTCAATCCGGTTCAGCCCGACGATGGTCCAGACCGCGAGCTCGGGCCGCTCGGTCACGTGGACCGAGTAGGCGATCGGCAGCTTCTCGGGATAGAGCCAGAGCAGCAGCACCGGGAGCGCGCCGAGGTTGGGCCGGCCATCGATGGCGACGAGCGTCATCACGGACGTGTCGCGGTCGTACCGGCAGGTGATCCCGAGCGGCTGCGGGTGTCCGGCAAGGCCGAGGATCGTCTCGCGTGCCTTTGCACCGAACAGGGCGTCGAGCTCGGCCGGCGGTTCGGCACTGGCGTCCTGCGCCCCCTCGGCGAGGAACAGTTCGACCGCGGCAAAGCGCGCTGCTTCGTCGCGGCTGCAGGCAAGCTCAAGAGAGAGGGTGATCGAGGACATGGTATTGGCTTTCAGTTGTGAACCGCGCGTGCCCCGTCCCATCGCCATGGCAATGCGTAGAACGGCGCAATCACGGGAGTTTGAACGGATCAGAGGACCAGATGGCGCTCGACATGGGCGCGCTCGCGGTCCCGCTGCAGATTGAAAACCGGCACGCCGTGGGTCGCAGCGATACGCAGCGCCTGGCCGGTGCCGCCCGAGGCTTCGCCGTCGGCGGTCCAGCACAGCACGAATTCCGCAGGGCTATCGAGGCTCGGTCCCAGCACCTGGAAGACATTGCGCGTGTGCAGCGCCTGGACGAAAGGCGAGAGCCCCGCGAAGGCAGGATGATGCGCGGCGGCTATGTCGCGCGCCCTGCCCCAGAGCTCTGCGCCCAGCGCTTCGGGATGCAGAGTGCTCACCGAACCGCGCCAGCCTGGCGCCGGCAGGAAGATCTGCGCATCGCGGCCGCCCCCACGTTCGAAGGCACTGTCGGCGCCAATCGCGCGGCCCGAGCGCAGGACGTAGCCCCGCTTGCACAGCGCAAAGGCCGCACGGGTCATCAGGCTGAGGATGGGCGGCGGCGTCGCGCGCGCGCCGATCCCGGCGTAGAAGCGAGGCATGGGCTGGTCTCCTTGACGAACGCCCAGCTCCAGCCCCCCTTCCCTCCGCTGGCTCAGTCGTCTGGATACCAGGCAAGCACCGGCGGCGCCGGGTTCACCGCATCGAAGGCGGCGATCCGCGCATAGGTGATGAAGGTCGCAGGATCCCCGAGAGCGACATAAGCGCCATAGAATCGACCGCCTGCATGGACGAAATGGGCGTGGACGTCCTCACTCACCGCCTCGGTGACGAAGAATCCCGGCACGCCCTGGATGTGCGCGGGCGGCAGGACGCCGAGCATGTCGTCGAAGAATGCCTCACTCACCCGCGACAGCGGGAAGCGGGCGAGCAGCGCCGCGCGCGAACGGGCCAGGAGGGCAGCTTCAGTCTCGGTCATTGGAGACATTTCCGGAGACGACGAAAGCCGGGATCGTCACTTCAGCGCGGTCGATCGCGCGTTTCAGATCGCGCAGCCGCGTGAAGCTGCGAATCCACGACGGCGGGAAGAGGACATATTCGTCTTCGCTCGCCGTGTAATCGCGCATCCGGCTCGCCCCGTCGAAGAGAATGATCTCGGGAAGGAAGGCGCCAAGGCAGCCGCCTGACCAGCGGCGAAACGGCAGGCCGTGCTCGGCGCAGAAGTTATCAATGTCGGGGATCTGCCCACCATTGAGCTCGGTGCCGTAGAGTTCGAGCGGCTCGCCTTCGGGCAGCACGGCGGGATCGAAGGGTTCGCCGTCCCACTCGGTGCGCAGATCATAGTCCGCGGCGTGGCCGGCGAAGGTGGCGAGATGTTCGCGCGGCAAAGTGCCGCCGATGGTGATGTGGAAAGGGGCACGGTCGCCCATGGGCAAGGTCCTTTCGCTTGGGTCTGATCCGACCCGCGAAACCCCCCTCCCCTCAGCCTGTTTTCGCTGCGGGGCGCCTCGCGCCCCAGCGCTCGGCTGTGCGATCGACATCGAGTTTGCTGGGACAGGTTTGGCACAGCGCGAAAGCCTCGGCGGGCGTACCTGAAAGCCACTGCTCCCAGCTCTCCTTAGCGAGGACGACCGGCATGCGGTCGTGTACTTCGGCTATTTGCGGACAGCCATCGACCATGATCATCGAATAGGCCTCGCCCCATTCCTCGGTCGGCCGCCACAGGCCTGCGACCGCGAAGAGGTCATCGCCGGCGAGCGAATACCAGGTGCGGGTCATCTGGCCCTTGATCCCCTCGGCCTCTGCCCAGGCGGTGACCGGGATCAGGCAGCGACGGCGCTCGAAGCTCGGCCGCCAGAACCCGGTGCCGAGCTTGTCCTCGCGGGCGTTGTTGACGGGCTTGGGCCTCAGCGGTTGTCCGTTCTTGCCCTTGAGCGCCAAGGGAAACCCCCAGGTCATCACCCGCGCCGCGCCCTCAGCGACGACGAGGCCGGGATAGCCGGGATAGACTTCGGCGGCGAAATTGGCGCCCTCGCCTCCGCGCGCGCCGAACAGCCGGGCGATTTCTGCAGGGGCCTTGGTCATACGGTACAGGTTGCACATGGGCTGATGGTCTTCGGACCACCCTTCCCTGTCAATCGCGACCGGGAGCAGCACCGATGATCTTGCAATTGTGTTCGTGATATGTTCACGTGCAGGTATGGAAAGAATCGATACGTCTGCTGTTGCTCATGCCATCCTGGACGCCCCGGGCTGGGCGCGGGTCGGTATCACTGCCCCAAGCTCGTGCCTACGCGAGGATGCGGCGCTCGAACTCGCGCGCGTGATTGCCGATGCGGTCGATGCGCCGGCAAGCGCGCCTTCGCCCGAGCAGTCCTCGCTGCCGCTCTGATCCCGCGGGGCCTCAGCGGGCCGAGCGCGCGAGCAGCCTTTCGACCTGAGGATCGAGCGAGAAACCAAGACGCCTGGCGATCTCGGCAGCGTGTTCGAAGTCGTCAAGGCTGACGTGGAGCGAACAGGCGAGATCCGCCAGCGTCTCGCCGTCACGCGGTGCGGACAGGGCATGGAGCTTTCCTTGCGCCGTCGTGACCGCAAATGGCCAGGTCATGGCCACGCCGACCACGTTTTCGGCCAGCACGATGAGCGTGTCGCCAGTTTGAATAGTCTCGTCGCATTGCGTGGCATCATAGGCATTGCCGGTGCTGGCAAAGGCATGATGGCGCCGTGTGGTGAAAGCGAAGCGTTCGCTCATCGTCAGCATGTGTGGTCTCCGGAATTTTCCAGGCAAATGAAGAGGCGGAACGCCGGGCGGGGGGCAGTGCCGACGTTCCGCCTCAGGCCGCGCGGGGGGCTCATCCGCGGCCTATGCGAGGACGGCGGGGAACCGCAGCAGCGGCCCCCGCCGGTTGGAGTTGGAGGTGCCGATCAGGCGTCGACGAGGGGCGGCAGCGCGCCGTCGTGTTCGGCGCCGTCCTTGGCGTTGGCGCGGCCGCGCTTGGCGGGCGGGGTCGCGGTGCTGTCACCCAGGCCATCGCCGGCCTGCTCGGTGCCGCGCTCGTCGCCACCGGTGTCGTCAGCCGGGAACATGTCGCTCTCGCCGTATTCGCTCGAGCCGAGCTGGCTGTTGCGGCGACGCGGACGCTGCCAGGCGACCGCCATGGTGCCGTCTTCGCGGGGGAAAGCGGCGATGTAGAGCGGCTGCGCCATCGACGGATCGTCGATCTTGCCCTGGTAGAAGCTCTCGCCGGTCGAGTTCGAGGAGAGTTCGAAGAGCGCGCCGACGATCACCCAGCGACGCTGGTCGTTGAGTGCGACGATTTCGAACTTGGGCGCGCGCTGGTTGCTGGAGGTCACCGGCCGCAGGCCGATGGTGCGCGTGATGGTGAGCGTTTCGACAGAGCCGATCAGCTGGCCGTTGGCGTTCTTGCGGATTTCACCAATGTTCATGGACTGTCTCCTGGTAGGATTGATTGCGACCGAACCCCTTGTCCGATCACTCTCTTCCCACCCCCCTTCCCTCCCGGCCGTCAGGCCGAAGCTGCGGGCTCCGCCCGCAGAAGCTAAGGATTGCTGCACTGCGCGATGCTAACGCAGCCTTGCACGCCGAATGCGCGGCAGGAGCGCCAAGCATTCTTGAAGCGTTCGCTGGTCCACGCAGTGGTCTAATGGTGACTTGCCAAGCCTCGGGTGCGATGCGCGCAAAAACACTTCGAGATGATCCTGATCATAGATCTTCCCGGCAGCCTCGCGCAGGGCAATTCTTCGCGATGATGCTTCATTCCGCGCACGAATGGCTGCTTGTCGCTTAGCCGAGGCCGCTGCCAGCGCTCCGCGGACCCGCTGATACGACAAATCATCAAGCCCAGCCTGATCGATCCAAGTCAATTCTTCATCGTCTTGCGATGCGCTTGAAAGCCATGCATCTGCTTCCTCGCCCAACTCCGCCTGGGCCGCATCGGCCAAGCTCGAACGCCGCTGCGAAGCCGCACGGACGAGTTTGTCGCGCTCGCGGATTTGCGCGCGGGTCACCTCACCCGGTAGCGGAAGCCCGAGTAATTCCTCCGTTACCGGTCCACCTTCACTTAATAGTTCGACGCGCTTGAGGGCCCGCTCGAAATTGCGGAAAGATTCGTCCCCGAGCCAACAGAGCGCTCGGGGTTCGCCATTCTGCGATCTGAGATGGGTCGTGAACCAATTTTCGAGATCAAATTCGGCTTGCTCTACTTTGGGCAAGCGAGCGAGAACGACGGCTACACGCTGCTTCACGTCATCGCATCGACGTTGGGAGGCTTGGCGGCGACGCTCGCGTTCGGACAGCCGATCAGCATATTCCTGGGCAACGCAGAATTCGCCATCTCGTGTTGGCCACAGATAGCCCGCGCCAGCCAAGCCATCAAGAAACCTCTCGACCGCCTCGTCTGGGACATAGTGACCAGGCAACTCGTCGCGCAATTTTCTGCGCACTTGCTCCGAAATCCTGTCGCGGAATGCTGGGATGAGGAGATGACTGATCTTGGTCAGCGCGACGCCAGTCGAAATATGATCCGCCCATTGATAGTCTAGCGCGTTTGGATAGGTCAGGAACGCCGTCACTATCTCCGCTTGCCAGGCCAGTGGATGAACCGTGAAGCCAACCGTCGGGGCCTGCGACCATGGTACGTCATAAAATTCGTTGAGCAGCGCTTCCATCTGTTCCGGCACGCGGCGCAAATTGCGCCTGTTTTCTCGGACAGCTCGAATGAGGCGATCCGCAGAGCGGGCAACCGCTTCGTGCTCGCGCCGAGCCTTATCAGCTTCGGCCGCCGCCATGCGCTTGGCACGATCCTCGGCTTCCTTTGCCTTTCTCGCCGCCTCGGCCGCGAGTTGATCACGCAAACGCGTGTTGAATAACGCCTGCTTTGCGTTCATGAGCCACTCGCGCGGCGCACTTGTGAGCAGAGCCTCTTCAACCGCTGTTTGATCAGTCGATGTTCGAAACCGTCTTAGGTCTATTTCAATGGACGAAAGGCCATCGTTTTTTAGTTTAGTGAGTTTAGCCTCTTCACAGGCATGAGTGACGCGGACTTCGACGATCAGTTGTGTGCCGTCTTCTGTGAAAAGAACCACATCCGGCACGATTGTATCGAGCCGCTTTTCCAACCTGGCATGAGCGAAAACATAGACTTTGGCTGGGCTTACAATCTCCGTATGTCCGCCATGTTCGGCAACAATCGGAGGAATGGTGAGTCGCTTCTCGCGCTCAAGAACCTGTTTGGCCCATATATGCGCATTGGTCTCCGCTACGTGGCTGCAAGCAATTCCCTTGTTGTGATGAGCGAAGTGATGGAGCTGTTTCGGACCCTTCTTGGCGACCAAAACTTGATCGCATGCCGGGCACAGACAATCGCAAAGCAGGCCCCGCACGACCTCCGATATATGCACTGTACCGCCGTCACGCCTAATCCCGTAAACGAGTTCGTCGGAAAAGCCTGTGAATGGCCGGTGGTCGGCGTAGCCGAGAGGGTTTCTGCCTTGCATGAGAATAAGTCGCCCTTGCGCCTCGTCAGTTCAATCCGAAGTCAGCTTTGGTCAAGCGTTAGCAACGCTCCAGTCTGGCGCCGGGTCGATTGAGGCCCCAGCGCCGCTCAATGTAGAACTCCAGCGATCTGCGAATCTGAAAGCTCAGAACTTCTTCAGTAAAGCCATACTCAAGGCGGACTGCAGCCTTTTGCTCATCCGTCAGGTCGATCCTTGGTCTGAGACGGATATCAACCAGGTCTTCCCAGTCCGCATCTCGCGGAAGTTCTTGGCCGACTGGCGAAACTGAAAAACTGCTCTCCGGAGACACCCGGACGGGAAGGTAGTCGCGCCACTCCTGGTGATGGAAACTCCAAGCCCGGACGTGCAGCCGCTCTCCATCCGACGCGAAGTGCGCAGGTGCGATCCATTGGTTCTGGCGGAGCCCACTGGACATCGAGACATAGTCGATCTCGATCTTCAACCGCTGCTCGAGCGCCTGATAGAGATAGCGCATTACAATTGGCGGGCACTGCCGAACGGGCGATGGCAGCAAAGAGAAGCCATCGGATGCAGCGCTTCTCACAAGCTCATCCGGTGAGCCGGCTTCATGCGTGATCGGCAACCCACGGTGTTCGCTGTCAGCAACGTAGCATTTGCGGACCGTATCATACCTGGGCTTTGGTTCGGCTACCCGTTCCAGATACTGCCGGAAGTCGATCGCTGCCTGTGGCGAGGATATCCCAAATCGTTCGATCAAGTCCTTGCGATTCACTTGCCCGCGCCATGTCAGACATTGGTCAAGATAGACCAGACGGGCGAACATCGCAGGCTTGAGGGTGGGATCGTTCATTGAGGCAAACGCTACTTGACTCGGTACCGACTGTCTATATAAATTTTATACGTATTGAGATTCGAGGTTCTGCGAATGCGCATTTTGCACACAAGTGACTGGCATCTGGGCCGCCAATTCCACGGGGTCGCGCTGGAGGACGACCATGATCACGCACTCGTCCAGATCCTGTCGATAATCGATGATCATCAGCCAGACGTTTTCATTGTCGCGGGCGACATCTTCGACAGGGCCAACCCGCCCCAGAACGCGCTGAAGAGACTCTCCGAATTTCTGAGAACGGTAAGAGCAACGTCGTCCGCCGCCATCGTGTTGATTGCGGGCAATCACGACTCAGCGGCGCAGATCGGAGCATTGGGTGTGCTTGCAACCGACGGCGAAGCCATCGTGCGAGGTCCATTGGATGAGGATGAAAGGCCGTTGGTGCTATCCGACGCTCATGGCCCGGTAGCGATTTCCGCTCTACCGTTCGCTTTCGAATATGCGGCGCGGCTGTGCTTCGAAGACGAGGACATTGCATGCCCGGCCGATGTTATTCGTGCCCAGCTCGCCAGCGCGCGCAAACACGTTGCCGATGGAATGCGCTGGGTCGTGGTTGCCCATGCATTCGTAGATGGTGCCGCCACGAGCGAGAGCGAGCGCCCGCTCATGCGGATGGTCGGCGGGATTGAAACTGTATCTTCGGCCGCATTCGACGGGGCGAACTATGTTGCGCTGGGGCACCTGCACCGTCCGCAATCGGTAGGACTCAATCATGTTCGCTATTCAGGCGCGCCGCTGGCTTTCGGGTTCGATGAAGAAGGCCAGGAGAAGTCCGTCAGCCTTATCGACCTTGCACCTGACGGAAGCGTCGAGGTCACCGAATTCCCCATCAAACCGCTGCGGCATGTGCGAACGATCCGTGGCAGGCTTCTGGAACTGCTGGCTGCTACCGAGATGTCCAACGATCTCGTCCGTGTGGTTCTGACGGACGAAACCCCGCAAATCGACCCGATGAAACGAATCCGGGCACTCTACCCCAATGCGGTCCAGCTCGCCTATGAACGGAATGAGCGGCCCGTTGCGCAGCGCCTGGAGGAGCAACGAGCGGCGATAGACGATCCGCACGCACTTGCCTCGACATTCCTTGATATTGTTCGGGGCGACCCGCTGTCTGAAGCAGAATCGGGAATCGTAGCCTCCGCGCTCAATGCGTTCGCGACGACGGAGGTAGGTCAATGAGGCCGATCAAGCTGACCTTGAGTGCTTTTGGACCGTACGGCGGCACCGAGAGCATCGATTTCCGCGAAGCCACGGACGCTGGTCTTTTCGGGATCTACGGACCGACGGGATCGGGCAAGTCGTCGATCTTCAGCGCGATCGCCTTTGCCCTGTTCGGCG
The DNA here is from genome assembly GCF_014196055.1 of Novosphingobium hassiacum. GTDB lineage: Bacteria > Pseudomonadota > Alphaproteobacteria > Sphingomonadales > Sphingomonadaceae > Novosphingobium > Novosphingobium hassiacum. Next base: position 17,599 of record NZ_JACICY010000012.1, on the reverse strand, counting down.
AAGGTGCGAAGGAAGAACAGGGCATCGGCACGATGCGTTCGGACTTTGCACCCGACGATCTGTTGACCGAAGTAACCCTGCAGTTCGAGCTTGGTACCAAGCGCTATTACGTCCGGCGGTGCCCCGACCAGCCCCGCCCGAAGACCAGAGGGGAAGGGCAAACCATGCAGCCGCATGCAGCCTGGCTCTTCGACGTGTCATCAGTCGCAATCGACGATGTGAGCCCCGACTGCTGCGGCGTCCCGCTCGCCGAGCGCAAGGTCGGCGATGTCGCGCGGCTTGTTGAGGAGCTACTCGGCTACGGCGCTCAGCAGTTTCGTCAGATCGTGCTGCTCCCGCAAGGCCGCTTTGAAAGGTTCCTCGTTTCTAACAGCAAGGACCGGCTCGAGATCCTGCGCGAACTGTTCGACGTGTCACTGTACCGGAAGTTAACGGAAAAACTCAAAGTGGACGCTGCTGATATCCGGCGCGAGATCGAAGACGGCTATCGTTTGAACGGGCAGCGTCTCGCGGCAGAAGGCTTTGCCAGCTCGGATGAACTCCGCGCCGGGATTGCGTCCGCGCTTGAGCAATACGAACTCAGCCAGTTGGCTGTCGCCGAGACATCGGCGGTGCTCACCTTGGCAAACAATGCCTTTGCAGCAGCGGTTTCCCAAGAAAAACTGTTTGTAGAAGTGGAAGCCGCTGGCGCTGCGCTGGAACAGCTGGAAGGCAAGCTTCTTGAATTCGATGCCGTCCGCGCGCGTAAGTCCCGTGCGGAGCTGGCACGACGCATGGCAGATCTCGACAGTAGTCTGACGGACGCTCGTAAGCGCCATGCTGCGGCCGTAACCGCCAAGGCCAGCGCCAGCGACGCAGAAGTTCATGCCCGCGACGCAGCATCGGCTGCGATTGCTTTGCTGGCCGACCTGCGGTCCCAGGAACATGAAATCGAGACCTTGGCGCGCAAGGTCGACGAAATGGGCCGCCACAAGCAAGTGTTGGTCGATTCAGCCGAGCGCCTCACGGAGCATGAAAAGGCTCTGGGCGCTTTGGACAGTGCGAAGCAGGGGCATGACCAGGCCGCCTTGGATCAACAGCAGGCCGAGCGGACCTTCGAGGAAAAGTCCGCCGCCTTTGCTGCTGCGCAACGCGATGCTCTTGAGCGGCAGGGTTTGATCGGGCGGCGCGATAAGCTGAAGATCGAACTTGATGGCGCGCATGCACATCTTAGTGCCACCCAGGCACTGGAGAAGGCGCAGGCTGAGTACGACGCTGCAGCAGCTGCGGCATTGGACGCGCAAACCCGATATCATCACGCCGGTGAAGAGGAAGCCGCGCGCGAAAGCGACTACATTTCCGCCCAGGCGAGCGTTCTTGCCGAGCGGCTGGAAGACGGTGTGCCTTGCCCGGTCTGCGGCGGCAGCGATCATCCTCAACCTGCTCACGGGACAGGTGATGCGGGCCTTCTGGAGAAAGCATGGCGAGGGGCGCAGTCCGCTTCCATCGCTGCCGCGAAAATTGATCGCGAGGCTCAATCGCGCGCCAGTTCGACCAAGGCAACGCTGGAGGCGCGCCAGGCGACAGTATCAGATCTTGTGGTGCCGCAGCGCGGCATCAGCGAGATCGACACCGAGTATCAGCATGCCCTCGCCGCAATCGAAAAGCTTGGCGGCGTCGCCGATGTGACCCTCCTCGCAAAGGAGGTGGACGAACTGCGTGATCGCAAGCTGACAGCCGCGACCAAGCTTCAGCAAGCCAATTCCACTTTGGGCGACGCAACGACTGCCGAAGCCTTGTCCCGCCAAGGTTATGCTGATCGCATCGCTTCCGTTCCGGAGACGCTGCGCGACGCTACGGTGCTGCAGGCCGCAATTGACGCCGCAAGAGCCGATCTCGATCGGCGCAAAAAAGCGATCGCTGACGCCCTGGAGCAACAACAGAGTTCCCAGGCCGCTCGGATCAAGGCCGAGGCCGTCCTTCAGAACGCCTCGGCTTCGCTCAACGATTGTGCGGATGCAGTCGAAAGGAAGCAGGCTGAATTCGAGTCGCGACTGATCGAGCTCGGGATTTCCGAAGATGCTTATCGCGCTGCCATTCCCGACATCGATTTGATCGGGGAGCTGGAAGGGTCGATTGTCGAATTCGACAAGGATCTGGCGGCAGCGCGGGGACGGCAAATAGCGGCAAGGAATGCGGTCGGCAGTGCGCAGCGACCCGCTATGGAGCCGTTCCGGCTCAGCTGCAATCAAGCGCAGGCAACGGCTAACGATGCCTCAAGGCATAGCGCCGAAGCACAGCAGAAGCATCGCTCGCTTCTGGAGCTGCAGACCAGTTTGGCCGACGAATTGAAGAACCTGCAGAGCCTCGAGCAATCGTCCGGCTCGTTGCGCGGTCTGGCCGAAGCCTTCGATGGGCAAAACGAGTTGCGGACCACCCTTGAGACGTTTGCCATCGGCGCCATGTTCGACCAAGTCCTGGAAGCCGCAAATCTGAGACTCGATCCGATGACCGGTGGTCGATATCGGTTCGAGCGGGACACTGTGAGTGTCGGCGGGCGATCGAAGCGCGGCCTCGATGTGCGCGTTCACGATATCCAAACGGGCCGGGCACGTGAGATCATAACGCTGTCGGGGGGCGAAACGTTCATCGCAGCGCTCTCTCTGGCGCTTGGCCTTTCTGATGTTGTTGAAATGACCCACGGAGCCATAAGGCTCGACACAATCTTCATCGATGAAGGCTTCGGCAGTTTGGATACCGAGAACGACGCTGGCACGCTGGATCAGGTTCTGCAGGTCCTGCAAGACATCGTGGGTGACCGCCGATCCGTCGGATTGATTTCACATGTGCCGCTGGTTCAGCAGGCTGTTCCCAATGGCTTCAGCGTTCGAAAAGGCGTGAATGGAAGTGTCATTGAGTCAAGATTGCAGTGATGTTTGACATTGCCGCAGCATAGGTGAATTTCAGCTGCATGCACAACGCGTTAACACCTTTTCGAAAGTACTCGGACTTTTCCGGACGTGCGAGCGCGCGCGAGTTTTGGTGGTTCTTTGCACTTTCGGTTGCTGTATTTGTCACCACGGTCCTTCTTACCGGCCTCAGCGCGGAATCAGGCTCCAAAGCAACTCCGACTTGGGCGCTGGCATACGTTTTCTGGTGGGCAGTTACAGCAGTGCCATGGTTTGCACTGCAGGTGCGCCGCCTACATGACCAAGGTAGAAGTGGTTGGCTCGTTTCGATCAACATCGCTGGCTATGCAGCGCTTTTCATCCAACCGCTGGTGGGGATGGCCTTATTGGCCATTTCTCTTGGACTCATGGCGCTGCGGGGCGAACAGGGGAGGAACCGATATGGCGAAACACCCGAGGCGGCCAATTCAGCGTCCGGCCCGGTCGGCATGTCGTCCGAAGATGACCTTCAAGCTCTGCACGAGCGGCCAGCCCGCGACCAGAATGGTGTGCTGCGTTTGCCGGACGGGAGCTTCGAATGTGTTGGAGTGGCATTCGGCAGTTACCGGGAAGCCTACCAGTTCGGCGTCACCGAGGATCGACGTTTTTCGCGGCGATCAATTGAAGAGAACGATGGCGAGCGGAGAAACGCTGCTATCGAAGGGCGGGCAGATCCAGCCTCAGAGGAGCAGGCCTCAGAAAATCGCGTCCCTTCGATGAGTACTAGGGCTGACAAATACGATGTCACTCCAACCTCGGATGGTCGCTTCATGTCCGGTGGCTATACATTCATTACTAGGGCACAGGCTGAGAATTATGCGCAACGGCGCCGAGGAGCAGTCGCATCTTCACAGGCCATTAGCTCAAACGAGGCAACCGTCGGCTTTTCCAACAATTCTCCCCAACCCGTAGCGTACAGCGGCCCCAAAGAGAGCTGGGCTGAAATCGAACCTGGCATCAAACTGGGTAGGGATGGTCAGTTTTATGTTCGTGGGTATGCCCATACCAAGCTAGACGATGCGCGAATGGCGGCCGTTGGTTACGGCCATCGGCCAGTCTCGACGGCGAAGCCTCAGTCATTGCCCGCCCCGAGAAGGGAAACGTCTCAAAGCTTCATCGCGAAGCTCGCCAAGCCATTCGCTCCTGCACCAGCTGCGCATTGGATCTCCGAGCCAACCGCGGTGGAGGTGGCAGGGATCAAATTCCAAGGTGAGCTCCTTTACTACGGGAAAGCCGATCGACGGTTGAACCATCGAGCACTTGTGGATCCGACGCTGTCGGTCGCGTCCGATCCAGACTCGCTGGGGACCACTCTGGGTTACTGGCCGAACTATAGCGAATTAACGCCCTCAGCACGTCGAGCATATCTAGAATGGCTGGCTTCCGGGCGGTGCGCGCCAAACGCACCCATGGGGTACGTTTTCGTCTATTTCTATGGGCTCGAGCGTCGCTTGATCGCGGAGAAGAGCGAGAAGGATGCACACGCGATCCTTGCGGAAGCGCGACGCCTGCTTGATCTCTATGGCGACAACCACTCATTCCGCAATTATTGCGGCGCGCTGATTGAGGCCGGCGAACTGGTCTTCAACATTGCACCCATGGACAATGCAATCTCGCTCGACATGCGGCGAGGTTGGGAAATCCCCATTGGCATCCGGGTGCGGCTTGGGCGCAAAGTCCGTGACGGGGTAGCAATAGACCCCGATGACGCTTTGTGCTGGGCTTTGACGCATCCGCAGCTCTATCCGCGAACCGCCGTTAGTCGCTGCTTTGATCAGTTCTGCGCGTTGTGGCGCTATCGCTTCACCGAACGGTTCCCCGACGGCATCAAGGTCCGCGGAGGTAAAACGCGTCTGCAATTCAATTATCGAGCAGCAAGCAGCGAGTTCAACGCTCAAGCCGATATAGAGGACTTGCCTGATATTGGAGCTATCGCAGGGCCTGTAACCAAGCTGGAAGCTTTGCTGACGGAATGCACTGAGGCACTCGACCCGCTCAGCCGGTTCCTAGGCCGAAATCCAGAAGAGCGTGCGACCTTGCTCGCTGCTGCACTTTGTCCAGCTGAGGCGCTGGATGATAGCGCCAAGACAATCCTCACGGCAGCGCGAACTCGCCTATTTGACGGAACGAGCAAAGACGGTTTGGCGCAGAAGCCTCTTGGTGAAGTATTGGAAGTGCTGGCAGGGAAACCAGGGCCGCTGGCCGAAGATCGAAGGGCGTTCTTGTCCAAGCGCCTGCCAGAAATCCTAGATGCAATGCATATCGGCTTCGAACCAGACAAGCGATTTGGCCCAGCCCCCACTCTAAGCGACGACACAATGTTGTGCCTGTTCGAAATGGCTAAGCCGATGAAGGCGCATCAAGACCGTGATGAGTACCGTTCGGCCCGCACGATGGTCGAAATTGCGGTTCTAGCTGCAAAGGCAGACGACCAGGTCGTCGACGCGGAAATGAGCGTGATCCTCGAAGACGTCGCACAAATTGCAGGGCTGGATTCGAGCGACCATCATAGATTGCGCGCTCACGCACAGGCGTTGGCATCGAATCCTTCAAAAATGCGCGCTGCGACCACTCGGCTGCTTGCGCTGCCTGAGGCTGAGAAAGACCGGGTGTTGACCACTGCCGTTCGCGCAATCCTTGCTGATCAACGCGTATTGCCTTCCGAAGTCCGCTTTCTGGAAGGGCTCTACAAGTCACTTGGGAAGTCACAGGACGAGGTTTATGCGAGGCTGCACGCGGGAGTAGACAGCCCTCGATCGCAACGCGCAAGCACCAACAAACCGACGCACGCTGTTGATGGCGAGAGATTGGAGCGGCTTCGGCAGGAGACAACCGCTGTTGCGAGCATGCTGTCGAACATTTTCCGTGAAGAGGAAGTGGTCTCGACACAACCTGCGGCCCAAACTCAGCCAGATGAACGGAGCCTGCCTGGCCTTGATGCCGCACACTCGCACGTACTTCTGCAGCTCGCGGAACAACCGGTTGAAGCCGAAACTTTTGAGGCCCTTTGTCGTACACAACGGCTGCTTCCCGACGGAGCCATTGAAACCATAAACGATTGGGCTTTTGACGCCCTCGACGACATCGCGATCGAATGCGAAGATATCGTTTCGATTCAACCGCACCTTATCGAGAAAATCAGGAGCATGGCTTACGCATGACCGAGCGAACACCAATTCGGCCTCGCGACCGCGACACAATAGTCCAAGCACTCGCTGCTGGCGTTGTCCCGCGGGTGGGCTTGCAGCACATTCAGGTCGGGCGGATGCTTGAGGTTGGAGCTCTGATCAAGGACATAGACCGGATTGCCGACGGCGGTTCATCATGCAGGTTCGTCATCGGCGAATACGGTGCCGGTAAAACCTTCTTCCTGAGCCTCGTGCGGCTCATCGCGCTGGAACGTCGGTGCGTTACCATTCACGCCGACCTAGCTCCCGATCGTCGCATTCACGCGACCGGCGGTCAGGCGCGCGGACTTTATGCTGAAGCGATCCGCAACATGGCGACACGGACCAAACCGGATGGCGGCGCACTACCCAGCGTTGTCGAACGCTTCATTAGCGACTGCGTGAAGGTGGCGCACACCGAAAAACGGCCCGTGGAACAGGTCATCGATGAACGGCTCGCTTCGATCCAAGAGCTGGTGGGCGGTCACGATTTTGCACATGTGCTCAAGAGTTACTGGCAGGGCAGTGAGGATGGTAACGAGGCCTTGAAGAATTCGGCACTGCGTTGGCTGCGCGCTGAGTTTCCGACGAAAACCGAGGCGCGGCAAGCTCTAGGGGTGCGATCAATCATCGACGACGCCGATGTTTACGACAGCTTGAAGCTCCTTGCTTGCTTCACTCGTCTCGCTGGCTACACCGGATTGCTTGTCGTGTTCGACGAGATGGTCAACATCTATAAATTGCAGAGCTCCCAAGCACGAAACCAAAATTTTGAGCAGATCCTGCGCATGGTCAACGATATGCTTCAGGGCAATTCCGAAGGGCTTGGCTTCGTTTTTGGTGGCACGCCTGAATTCCTCATGGACAGCCGTCGCGGGCTCTACAGCTATGAGGCCCTGCAATCCCGTCTTGCAGAGAACCAGTTTGCCACACCCGGGTTAGTGGACTTGAGCGGACCAGTTGTGCGTTTGCAGAATCTTTCGCCTGAAGAATTTTTGATCCTGTTAGGCAACATCCGTGCGATCTTTGCTTTAGGTGACCCGGCGAACCATCTCGTACCGGATGAAGCACTCGACGCATTCATGGCGCATTGCAGCCAACGCATTGGCGAAGCCTATTTCCGGACGCCCCGCAACACCATCAAGGCTTTCGTCCAGCTCCTTGCAATCTTGGAGCAGAACCCTGGTCTCGATTGGCGAACGTTGATCGGAAGTGTTTCGGTGGATGACGATCCTGGCGAAGACGTTGCCACTGCAATTGACGGCGATGATCAGCTTGCCACGTTCGAGCTCTGAAGGCGGTTCCGGGTTCGATCTGCTTCATCCGCAGATCCAGCGCTGGGTCAGACAGCAGGGCTGGTCTCGTTTGCGAGATGTGCAAGAGCAGGCAATTGCTGCAATCTGTGGCAGCGACGAGGACGTCCTGATTTCAGCCGCGACTGCTGCCGGCAAAACCGAAGCTGCCTTCTTGCCGCTCCTCGGCTCTTCAGCGACGCGTGAGCAGCCTGGTGTCGCCATTCTTTACGTCGCACCGCTCAAGGCATTGATCAACGATCAGTTCCGCCGTCTTGAGGATCTGTGCGATAAGATCGAATTACCACTTGTTCGCTGGCACGGCGACGCTCCGCAAGGCCCCAAGACCAAGGTCATGAAGGCGCCCGCCGGCGTGGTGCTGATTACCCCAGAATCGATCGAGGCGATGCTGTTGCGGCGCCCAGCAACTGCGGAAGCGCTTTTCGGCGTGCTCGATGCAATCATCATCGACGAACTTCATTCCTTTCTTCAGGGACCAAGAGGTCTGCACCTGTCGAGCTTGCTCAATCGGATCGAGTTACTCAATGATCGGCGACCACGGCGAGTGGGATTGTCGGCTACAATAGGCGATCTCGAATTTGCCGCGCGATGGTTGAGCGGAACCGCGCCAAAGCCAGCGCAAATCCTTGCAGTTGCAGGCGGCGCCCCACCGCTTAAGGTGCAAGTCCGGACTTATGTGGAACCACCCGAAGGCGATCCTAGCGGTGATGTGATGATTGATGATCCGCTCGCTGGATCCGCATTGGCTAAGATCGCTCAACACGCATTTGAAGCTCTACGTGGGAGCAACAACCTCTTCTTTGCCGGTTCTCGGGCCAATGTCGAAACCTTAGCCGACCGCCTCCGCATGATCAGCGAGAATGCGCATGTGCCAAACGAGTTCTTCCCTCATCATGGCAGTTTGAGCAAAGGCTTGCGAGAGGAACTCGAGCTGCGATTGAAGGACGGACGCCTGCCAACTACGGCAGTTGCGACAACCACGTTGGAACTCGGTATCGATATAGGTTCGGTCGTTGCAGTGTCGCAGCTTGGCGCGCCGCGCTCGCTCGCATCATTACGGCAACGGCTAGGCCGGTCAGGTCGGCGTGAGGGATCCAGCGCGATCTTCCGAAATTATTTGCGTGAACCATATCCAGCTGCGGACGCAGATCCGCTGGACAAATTGCACTTTCCCGTAATCCAGGCCGTGGCCGCTCTGAACCTGCTTCGATCGAAGTTCGTTGAGCCCCCTGAAACCGACCCGGCACTGCTCTCGGTCAGTGTCCACCAGATTCTGTCATTGATCGTCCAGTTGGGTGCCCTCAGCGCCGGGAAACTGTACCTGACCTTATGCCGACAAGGACCATTCACAACACTCACGAAGACCGATTTCGTCGACCTGCTCCGAGGAATGGGCAATGGCGATGCGGCATTGATTGAGCAAGCACCCGACGGTTCGCTAATGCTCGGCGCAGAAGGTGAAAGGCTAACTGCATCGCGAGAATTTTATGCCAACTTCGCGACTGACGAGGAATGGCGCCTTGTCCATACCGGACGAACACTTGGAACGCTGCCGATCGTCAACGCGCTTGTTGTCGGATCAATAATTGGGTTTGCGGGACGTCGTTGGCGGGCAACCGATGTGGATGACAGAGCGAAGGTTGTTGAAGTCGTAGCACATAGCGCGGGGCGTGTTCCAAAGTTCGATCGCCTCGGTCAAGAGCCTGTCCATGACCGCCTCGCAGCGGAAATGCTGGCTGTTTTTCTGAGCCATGAACTCCCAGACTATCTCGACGACAATGCCAAAGAATTCTTGGCAGCGGGCCGCGCGGCCTTCGCCCAGCTCGTTCTACAGAAATCCCACTTCATCGATGCGGGCTCCGCGACGCACGTCCTTACTTGGCGAGGTACATCAGCAAATGCTCTGCTCGCCGTGCTGCTCACGTCAATGGGCTTCGCCTGCGAGACATTCGATGTCGGAATCACTTTGACCGGTTGTCCAATCGATGACGCTGTTGATGTGATAGCATCGCTCGATGGTTGCCCTCCGATAGAAGACTTGGGTCGGTTCGTGGAAAATCTCGTAGTTGAGAAATACGATGCTTATGTGCCGGAAGAACTCCTACGTCGGCTTTGGATCCGGCGACACGAACCTCTTCGTGAACCGATGACCAAGCTGATCCGTGAGCTCGCGGGCATGGTCCCCAATTGAGCCAAACACAAAAGGTCAGAACCAACCCTATATTGTCGAGAAGATTTGAGTGAAGCGCAGGTTTTGATCCCCTACGTGATGTAGACGACTCCCAGTACTAGGCGGGCGTTTAGCATCATCGGCAGGTCCGGTGCCCCTTCGACCCGTTCGGTTGCAAGAACTACAGAGGCTCCAAGGCCACCGATAGTTTCGAACTGCCGCAAATATGGCATACTTCTCGACAGCGGTGCACCGATCCGCTTCAGAATGCTGTCGCCATCCTCCAGTGTTACCGCGACCATCTCACCTTCCATGGCATCGAGTTGATCTGGGGTCAGAACCGCGCCACCGAGGATAATCTGACCGGGCATCACCCGTGGAACGGCGCTGTCTTCTCTGACGCGGTACGCGACCTCAACACGTCCGAGGGCGGGATGTCCTTCGAGTAGAACCGCCTCTTCCCGCCCAGCTGGCGGCGGAACTTGAACGAAGAGAGCTCCCACGACACGGTGCAGATCGAGCTCGTGATTGTCGAAGGCCAGTGTCGGTCGGCCACTGCGAGGGTCGGTCGCTTCAGCAGCCAAGGAGTATCCTTCGCCGTTACGTGGGCGTAAAAGCCTACGAGCGAAAGCCTGCGTTCCGCGTCGACCGATAACTAGGTCATGATCGGCCGGAGACGAAGGCGCGGCCTCCACGATCGCGATGGATCCGGCAGGAATTGTGAAGCCCATCGTGTCTCTGCGAACGTAGAATAGTGACTTGTCATCGAACCACTGGCTGGAGAGCATCTCCAGACTATCATCTTGGCTGCCGCCGCTCGGTACGTGGCGGCTGAATGCTGCAATGTCCTGAACGATGGGGACATTGAACGCGGGTGCCGAGACGACAGTCAGAGGTACAACATTGTCTGGAACAGCCTCCTGAAGCGGCTCCCGCCAGCGATAGCGTCGGAATTCCTCGTGAACGCGTTCAACTCCCGAGCGCAGCCGCTTCAAGTCTGAATCGACGTTCTGTACATCAACGTAGGTCAAAGCATTGGCATCGCGGTGGTGTGCCTGGTTAAGTACCCGCCGCGGCTCAGCGCCGTCAGCTAATGCAGGGTCATCGCAGAATCGCGATAGTACGGGGCTACGGAAAAGCTCATTGCCGCGAGCCGTGACCAGCGAGCGCAGCCGTCCCACTAGTGGCATCAAAGTTGGCGCGTCGGTTGGAGCGGAAAACGCTGGATAGGCTGGGTCGTCGAACAAGTCCCCGAGGCGTGCCTCAAGAAAAATACGAGCTTGATTGGCGTAGTCCTGAGCATGAGGCGCCGAATCAACATTTGAGACGAACTCGTTTCGCTTCCGATCCAAATCTTCGATAGCCAGGGACGTCTCTAGGGTACCGCGAGATGCGTGCACCGGATGAACAGCACGGTGCTCTACGCGATTGCTGCCTCGTGCCTCGGCCACGAGGATACGGCCAAAGCTCCTGTCATATGTAGTCGTCAGAATCTGTGCGCCATCCGCTGCCAGCTGGTCCAACGCCCGCGCTAGGCGAGCACGATTGTCATAGTCGAGAAGATCTTGGGGATCATCAAGGATCATAAGTGAGAGGCCGCCATCTGTCCTAAGGACATGTTCACGGAACGCGAGATAGAAGCCCAATAGTGACGCCCTCAGAGCAGAGGCGTTCGACACATGCTGTGCTGGTGCATGAACACCATCACGCCCGACCTGGATTGCGATAGTGCCTTGGGGTGTCATCCCGGTTCGGTGCGGTTTGGGGGATAGGGTTGTCGCGTTCTGGTAAATCGCGTTTCGCCAATACTCCGCCCGATCATGCAGACGGGCCTGCAAACCTTCAACCTGCGCGGTGGCAAGACCGCCGACGGGGATAATCTCGTCAAGCGCCGCTGCGGCGGTCCCGCAATCTTCAATCGCTTTCAGCTTGCGCTTGTGCGCGGCCTGAGCGGTGCTCATGCGTTTCGACAGGTCGATGGCCGCGTTGATGGGCGCGACGCCTTTGACTATGGCATCGAGGCGCGTCAGCTGTTCTCTGAGGCCCGTCGCCTGACCATCGCCACCATCGGTTTTGCCGCGAACCTCTTCAAGCGCAGCAACAAGTTCGTCGCGATGGATCGCCATCCAATCGACAAATGCCAACGCCCGGATCAAACGGTTCAATGTCTTGCTCAGCTTTTCCGCATGGGCGCTAACCCGGCTGGGCAGAACCCGTTGCGCCGGTTCCGTGAACGCAGGCAGGCCCATCATCGCTTGGTCGGTTAGCGCTTCCACCTTGCGCCGCAGCGAGGCGAGGACACCTGTGAAGCCTTCGGTGCTGAAAAGGTCGTCCAGTAAGGCGGCTCGCAAAATCGCACTGGGAGCCTCTGGCAGATCCTTTTGCAGGTCACGTCGAAGTGCATCGGGCAGATCCCGGGCTAGTTTGCCGGTCCAGGCCTCCGCCCATTGGGTGACGGTCTTGGACAGGATTTCACTGTCCTCAGCAACCTGACGAAGATGCTCGGAGACCAGACCACCTGTCTCAGCATCGACTACGCCTGCGAGGGAATGTTGGCAAACAGCGCAATGATCATCATGCGCCTTCCCATGCTCGCGCATCCAGTCTGTGACGCGCGCGTAAAGCTGGGTTCGGCGCTCCAGCACCGGGTTCGCCGATAGTTCCTCAAGTGTCGCCGCTTCCTCGAACAGACGATCAATGAGGGAATCCACCTCTTGGCGGGCATTGGTCTCCAGTTTGAGAGCGCCCAGCCGTTCCATCGATGGCAGCTGTGACAACCGGCGAACCTGTTCCAGCGCAGGTGCGATGCATTGCTCCAAGCTCTGCCGCTGCGCTGCTTCCGAGGCATCAAACGTATCGCCGAGCACGTCTCTAGCATGCGCGAGGCCGCTGGCCTTCAGGTCCTCAAAATGCTGTCCTAGCGTGATGAACTCTGCTGGCTCGTCAGTAATCACTGGGAGAGCAGTAACAGGCGCCATTTCCGGGAATTCCGAAACACGCTGCTCGAGATCGCTGCGATGCTGCCGATAGTCTGCCTCGATCCGCTCGAGCTCGGTTTTGCGCTCTTGGGTAATGTCTCCCGCAATCTTTGCTCTGGCACGCGTGGCGTGCTTCGCAAGAGCTACTAGTTCGGAAAGACCTGTCAGCTTAGCCACAGCCAACCCCAATTCCGATGGGTTGCCGACCTGCAGGTAGGGCAGCAGACCGGGCATGGTAGTGCCGAGGTTGAAAGCGATCGGATCAAGGCCCAGATCAACCGCACTAGGCCCGACCTCTTCTAGCTTGCCGTTTGTCCTTCGTGACTGCGTCCTTCGGATTGGCGGAAGGCGCGTCCCGTCCTCCAATTCAAAGGTCAGCTCAACCCAGGTGTCAGCAGGGACAGTTTTGGCGGCAGCCGCAGGTGTCCAGTGCTGAGCGCTCGGCAGCGGTGTCACCGCACTGATCTTGTGCTGCGAGGCATCTGTCGCCCCACGATCGATCTCGCAGTCGAATTCGGCGTCACCGCTTTCGGGCAATCGCTGCGGCCGAAGCAGTTTTCCGGTGAGGCACCAGATCACCGAATTCATTAGGCTGGTCTTGCCCGACCCGTTCCAGCCTTCGAAGACAGTGATAGGGCTGTTTGGTTCGAACACGAAATCCGTGCTCGGCTCGTCTGCCGACCCGTATGCGTGGAGGCCGGCAAATCTGTGAGCGACGATCTTTGCAAGCCGGAGAACCCGGCGCTCCCGATCAACGGCAACGGCTGGGGGTGGCACCTGGGCTGGAGTTGCGCTGATACTGGTTATGATTGCTTCGCAGTCGGGCGTCATGACATTCCCCGCCCACTTGGCCCGTGCACCGCGATACCAGGACAGTACGCCGCGGGCGGCATCGCTCTCAAGCGCCAGCCGGTGACCTTCATCTGTGGCGATTGGACGTCCGGAAACCAGTTCTGCAAGAAGCAGGTCAGTAGTTAACAAGTGAAGTGCGCGTACGGGTGACGCATCCGGCAAATCGGCATCCGAATCAGACAATTGCATCTCCCCCCAATTTTGACGATCTGTGTAGCGTCCGATTGATTACGCGTCATCCGGAACTCAATCGGAGGCCCCCATCAACTGCTATCGTCGGCGAGGCTCGGAAACGCCAGAACTGCTAGAAATCCAGTGTTGCCCCACGGAATTGCCGCCCGCTGTGCTTTAAAACCTATGCCTGCCGCAAGACGCTCGCTAAGTGTAGCCATGCTCTACGCTATTTACTATCGGCCGACCAAGTGATGAGCGGAGGGCCCGAATTCGGGAACCGGCTCGCAGTTTGGTCCGGCAGATTTGCTGACTTGAGTCTTTCCGACAAGCGTGCCGTCGCGGAACTCGTCAAATCAGGCGGCGCCATTCAAGGCAGCCTCGAGGACATCCTACAGAGACTTCGTCGGACCAGAATTACAACCCTATTGCGCGAAGCTGAGGGAGGACGCATCGTTGGCGTCGGCGCTCTTAAGACACCGCTGCGACACTATCGCGAAAGCCGGTTTGCGAATGCCGGCGCATCGATCGACGGATTTGAGGATGCGCCGGAACTTGGGTATGTCGTCGTCCATAGCGATTGGCGCGGCCAAAGGCTCTCCGGCGATCTAGTCAAGGCGAGTACCGAAGCAATCGATGGCCCCCTCTTTGCCACGACCGACAACAATACCATGTGCAACAACCTTGCGCGTTCGGGCTTCGTTAGGGTCGGAACAGACTGGCAGGGCAGTAAAGCTCTCCTGTCGCTGTGGGTCTCCTACTAGCGAATGGCAAGCGGGTTACCTTAGCTAGTGGGCTCGGCGCTTCGGTCGGCATCCAATCGGCATTGCAATCCTGGAGCCACTTCGGCAAACTCCCGCACAATGTCGAGCAGTTCCGCGACTCCGTAGATCTCGCAGTACGACCGTCCACGCCAGAGCAACACTTTGGGCTCGCAGGCAATCTCTGGAGCGCCAAACACTATGGCAAAGTAGGTGCTCAGGCCCGGATCCCATCCGACCGCCACCTCGAACAAATCAGTACGGTTAGGCAGTGGTTTCAATGAATATCGGCTCATCACGTCACCAATCACTCGCCAGCATGATCGTCACGATCCGAAAGCTTAGCTGAGCGTCCCATGGTGTTTCCGAGCCCCAGGAGCGCGTTCCATCGTTGGCGTAGACGTCGACCTTCCAGAAGATCTTGTGACCCTCAAATTCAACCACACCGAAGTCGCGCTCGCCATGCGGATCGTTGCCCGGATCGATCGGCGTCTCGTTGATGAGCCGACGCAGGGAACTCTGGCCCATCATCAGGTTGAGCTGCCGCGTGCCCGGGTCGGGGTCTTCACCTGCAAGAATATCTGCAAGCGCACGCGTGAACACGGTTTTCGAGGTCGCAAGCGACCCCGTGCGAGCAGCATCGTTGAGCGCCGCAAGCTCAGCGGTTCGATCGGTATTACCAGTGGCCGCCGGGGCAAGCTGTTGCATCAAACTCTCCTTTTCAGTGATCAACCGATGCGCTCCCCCTCCCCTCCGCCCACCAGTTGACGGCGCTTGAGCGTTCACGATACGTTCTTTCGGAAAGGATCTCTCTATGCCCGCTTCCAGCCACCTCGACCGTTTCGATCTCGACATCGTGCTTCGCGATGCCTCATGCGACATGAACCTGCAGCCGGTGCGACGGGCGATCGCGGCGCTATGCATCGGGGTCAGCGTGGACGATGCTTACCTGTCGGTGCGAGAATTGCGCGAAGCGGTTTCACTCGTGCATGAAAATGCGCCCGGCGGGCGTGCAAAGCTCGCCGGGATCCTCAGCACCCAGTGTGACGATTTCCAGCGGGCGATCTACTACTGCCTCGCTGGGCGCGGCGTGGTCGAGATGGCCGAGGCGATGGATTGGTTACTAACGCTCCTCAAGGCGCGCGGGCGCATCGCAGCCTGGCTCAGCCGCTCACGCGTTCGACGCAAGGATCTGGTTTCGCCTTATGTCGCCGAAGCTCCGGATGGCCCGCTCGTGTCGGCCAGCCCCGATTTCGAATTGGGGCGATCGTGGTTCGTCGAGCGGGGCCCTGAGGCTTACTGAACTTCAAGGGTCATCGTCATTGCAGGTGAGGACCCGCGAGACGGTGCGTCCCGGTGCCGCCTTGCTCGCCAGGACCACGCGGAACGGCTGCAGCGGGTTTCCGGTCTTCACCACGGCGGTATCGCTCTGGACATGCTCGGCGACTTTGGTTGCAATCCGGTTGGCGTTTTCGATGCTGCAGAGGCGCGCGCGCTTGGACGAGCGCGCAGGAGGGGCGGGTTCGGTCATGGCGCTGCTCACTTGATGCCGGGTCACAGCGCCGACGGTGCCGCCGGGGGCGGAACGATCGTCCAGGCACGGCTCATCAGCTTGCTGATCTTCACGCCGACCCCGTCGCCAACGCGGCGCAGGATGGTCTTCCTGCCCGACTGGACCACCCGAAAATTCCTTTCGCTGTGCCCATCGGTAAACGTCAGCGGCTCGGCGAGCACCAGCATGTCACCCGGCGCCGGCTTGCGGCGTGAAGTCAACGCGAGGCGCTGGCGGCAGTGCTCCCGCCACTGGGCGGCATATTCGTTGCCGGGTGGCCCGAGCAGATCGAGGATCGAGGCCGGGCAGTCGTAGCTATAGGGGCCCATCGTCTCGCTCATGTCTTTGTAACCGAACTCTTCTCCGCTGCGCGCGCCGGGGTTCCACTTAACGAGGCAGATAATCGCGAAAGTCTCGCGCGGACGTTCGTGGTCATAGCTCTGGCAAGCGGCGTAGTAGGCGCCCGAACGAACGGTCGACTTCAGGACGCGCAGGCCGGTTTCCCGGCCCTTCTCGGGCTCCGGCGGATAGGTGCACTGGTTGTCGAGATAGGCTTTCGGCGTGGCAAACGGGGCCATGCCGCCGCGGGACATGAATAGCCAACCCATGGGCTTGCCTCCTAGACGAGCGCCTGTTGGCGCGGATTGATGGAAAGGCCGGTCTCGCGAACGACGAGCGCGCGGAAGCTCTGCGGTGCAGCAAGGACGGCGATGTCGCAGAAGTGATTGCTCATCCCCAGGTAATCCTGACGGCCCTTGCATCGGCGGAACATCACCTCGCGGCCCGGGCGGACGCAGGGGATCGAGACCTGGACGTAGATCTCGTCGCCGTGGAGCGTGATCTCGCCCGAGACGGCAGGACCGGCGAAGTTGCTGCGCAGGTCGAACTGGTCGGGCTCCAGCCCAAGGTGGCGCGCCGCGACCCGCAGAGCCGAGCGTGCTTCGCGGTGGAAGGCGCGCTTGGCTTCGGGATCGTAGCCGATTCCGCGCCGCGCGAGTGCCACGAGAGCGGGCTTCGATTTCAGTTCGTCGATTTTAGCGAGGCACTGCCGGCGCAGCGGCAGGTCTTCGGCAAAGGTTTCATCGGGCGCGTGGCCGAGCGCGATGCGGCCGACGTGGCGCGCGAGCAGGATGGTCGCGGGATCGCGTGCCGGATCGATACCGGCGTTGCGTGCGTCCTGCATGGCATCGACCACGGCCTGGGTGGCGGTGGCAATGGTGGCGAGGCCATCAGGCTGCAGGGCACGGCGATAGCGGAAGTCGAGATCGTAGTTCATCGGTGAAGTCTCCCTTTGCGCCCCCTGGCGCACCGGGCTCCCACCCCCTCCCCTTCCCGTTCGCCGTGCGAGCGATCGTAGTGCCTCCGCTTCCCGGCCGCCGTCAGGCCGCCTCCTTGAGTTCGCTGGGCAGGGTCGAACCGAGCGCCGGATCGAACTGGCGCAGCCACTTGACCGCCTGCTCGGCCTTGGCGGCCGCGTGCAGGATGGCGGTCTTGTCCCCGCGCAGGATCTTCATTAATCACGAGGTGACGATAATGTGAAGGAACGCAGTTTTAGCGCCTCAAATCCGCAAGATATCGCCAGTTTGCGACAGACTTTGCTCCGCATTATTTCTCGACGAACCTCTGCTGTCGTTTGACCAGCAGAGGAGCCGTCAATGCCGAATACCGATTGCGAACTGATCTCCGAACTCAGATCCGTACTGACCAG
>NZ_JACICY010000011.1 GCF_014196055.1 Novosphingobium hassiacum | reverse complement strand
CTGCTTGAACTCTTCAGTATGCTTGATCATCTCGTCGATCTCCTGCTGCGAGCTTAAAACGCTCAGGTGACCGGCGCAAAACCGTTACAAGTCCATGCAGCATCAACAACCAAGCCCAGCCATAGGGCCGCTCAAATGTGCGCGCTGCTGGACGATCCAGATATGCGCGCTCTGCCTCCACCTTGTCAGAGGTAAAGGCATCGGCGAACAACGCGTCAATCGCCGAAGCCTCCGGCAGCTCGGGGTATAGCTGTCGGATGCGGGCGAGCAGCCAATAGCCATGGACGCAGCTATGCCAGTCGTAGCTGCCGAAAAAGATGGGATGCATTTGCTGCAGACTGTAGCCATCCGTTTCTGCTGCCATGACATGGTCGGCCTTGTGTGGATAAGGACGTGTCACATGACCCAAGGCGATACGGGCGAAACTTGCTGCGCGGACGGGTGACATGACAATCCTTGAAACAGGGCGTGCAACTCTTGGCACGTAGGTCGCAATGATCTGAAATGGAAACTGTCTTGGCGAGACCTCGTATATTTGCCCTTCGTTCAGGCCATTGGCGGTCTGGTCGCTCTAAACAGCCTTGGCGCTTTGATCGGCCAGCTTGGCATATTGCTTCTGTCGAACGTGTTTAGGCGGGGGATATTCTCCAGCAGGCGCTGCACGCTGCATGGCTCTGCCAATCAACAGCAGCGCAGGGCCTTCGCCCAGCGCGGTGCGCGCCGCGAGTGGCAGCAGGTCGAGCCGTGAATGGAATTGGCGTTCCTGCGGCAAGCTCGCAGATTCGACCAGAGTGACGGGCGTCTCAGGCGCCAATCCTGCCCGTATCAAACTGCGAGAGATTGTCCCTGCCGCCGCTTTGCCCATGTAGATAGCCAACGTCGCATCGGGATCAGCCAAGGCCTGCCAATCGAGGTCCAGTTCCTCGCCAGCACGCGCATGCGCCGTCACAAACACCAGCTTTCGCGCCAGCCCGCGCAGGGTGAGCGACAGGCCCATGCTTGCAGCCGCTGCGCTGGCCGCCGTTACGCCGGGACATACTTTCACCGGTACACCCGCCAGACGACAGGCCTCAAGCTCCTCGGTCGCACGGCCGAAGATCGAGGGATCACCGCCCTTCAGCCGCACCACGCGTTCGCCACGCAGTGCTGCGTCAACGATCATCCGGTCGATCGTTCGCTGATCTTTCGAATGCCGCCCCGAGCGCTTGCCAACATGAACCAGGCGCGCGGCTTGCGGCACCATGTCGAGCACTTCGGGACCGACCAGAGCGTCGTGAAAGACCACCGTGGCGGTGCGGATCAGTCGTTCGGCCTTGCGCGTCAGAAGTTCGGGGTCGCCCGGACCTGCGCCAACCAGCCAGACCATGCCTGCGGGGAAATCGGTCATTGTGCCATCTCCGTCAGTTCTTCGTTCGATGTGCGCAGCAGTCGGGCGATAGCCGGTCGGCAGGACCCGCAATTGGTGCCGGCCGCGCACGCTTGGCCAACTGCAGCGACGGTGCCCGCGCCGCTCTCAATCGCAGCCAAGATCTGGTTTGCGCCGATGCCGTGACACACGCAGACCATTGCACCGCGATCAGGCGCAGGTGTGCTGGGCCGGGCGGCGAGCATTTCTGGCACCGGCAAGAGAGCACTGCCTAACTGGCCGGCGATCCAATCGCGGTCCGGCAATTGCCCGCCGCGCGTGACGTAAAGCCCGGCAGCAAACGCGCCGTCGCCATCAAGCACGGCCACGCGCCGCATGCCGCGCACCAGATCAACCGCTTCCACCCGGTCGCCATGAGGCAACAAAGCCTCGGCATCCACCGCGCCATTGCCCGCCAGTTCGTGCAACCAACCACCTGCGACGCGTGATCGGCTCCACCACACCAGACCGGACGGCGTCACGGCCTCTGCGCTCACCAGGAATGCGCGCCATTCGCTTGGCACCGGCGCTATTCGGCAGGCATTGTCCTTGAAGCCGGGTTGGCCCGATATGGGATCGACAGCCTGATCGAGCAGGAGATTGCCGCGGCCTCCGCTAGCCATCGCATCGGTCCAATGCATTGGTACGAACGCCTGGCCCCGCGCCTGTGCATCGGTGACACAGACGCGGAAAGTCGATTGGCCACTGGCGGTCATCACCATCGCCAAAGCGCCATGTACGACGCCCGCTGCCACCGCATCGGCGGGATGCACTTCGAGCAATGGCTCGCGCCGATGCTGCGACAAAGTTGGCGCCAGGCCGGTGCGCGTCATGGTGTGCCACTGATCGCGATAGCGTCCGGTGTTCAGCCGCAGAGGGAAATCGGGATCGAACGCGCGCTTGCGCGCTTCCACCGAAACGTGCCGCATCTCGCGCCCCGCCATCGGATGACGGCCACCCCAGATAAACGGCTCCATTGCCTCATATTCGGCGTCGGAAACTGCGGCCTTGGCCGTAAGGTTGAGCACTTTTCCGTGCTTTACCGCAAGCGCAGTCATTGCAGCATATTCGCGAAACACGCCTGCCGCAGACTGCCACGCAAAAGCATCGCCGTGGCCCAGTCGTGCGGCCACATCGGCGATGATGGACCAGTCGGCGCGCGCTTCTCCGGGTGCGGCGAACAGCGCGCGCTGGCGACTGATCCGACGTTCGGAATTCGTAACCGTCCCGTCCTTTTCACCCCAGCCGAGCGCGGGCAGGCGGATGTGCGCAAACCTGGCGGTATCGGTATCTGCGATGACATCGGACACGACCACTGTTTCACACCGCGCCAGTGCCTCGCGCACAAAGCCCGCGTCGGGCATCGATACGGCCGGGTTCGTGGCCATCACCCACAGGAACTTGATGCGGCCTTCGTGCACGGCACGGAACATGTCTACGGCCTTGAGTCCCGGCGCGGCGCTCAGTCGATCGGTCTGCCAGAATGCAGCGACATCGGTGCGCTCTGCGTTCGAAAATCCGAGATGGCATGCCAGCATGTTGGCAAGCCCGCCCACCTCGCGCCCACCCATCGCATTGGGCTGTCCGGTCATCGAAAATGGTCCCATGCCCGGCGCGTTGATGCGGCCTGTGGCGATATGCAGGTTGATGATGGCGTTGCCCTTGTCGGTGCCCGCAACTGACTGGTTTGCGCCCATCGAGAAAACCGTAACCATGCGCGGATTTTCAGCCACGATGTCGGCCAGAGCGGCGAAAACGTCAGGCGACACACCATGCTCGCTGGAGTGATCATCGCCTGGCGCCAGCCCTCGCCGGACCATGTCGTCCAGCAGCGCACCGAACAAAGCCACGTCGCCATCGGGCAGGACGGGCACGTGCAAGTCTGCTTGTTCGGCAGTTTCGGTCCGGCGCGGATCGATCACCACGATCTTCGTGCCACGCGCTTCACGTGCTGCTTCGATCCGCTGCCAGATCACAGGGTGACACCATGCGGTATTCGAGCCCACCAGCAGGATCAGGTCCGCCTCGTCGAGATCGTCATATGTGACGGGCACGATGTCTTCGCCAAAGGCTCTGGTATGTGCTGCCACGGCGCTGGCCATGCACA
This sequence comes from Novosphingobium hassiacum, assembly GCF_014196055.1. Lineage (GTDB taxonomy): Bacteria > Pseudomonadota > Alphaproteobacteria > Sphingomonadales > Sphingomonadaceae > Novosphingobium > Novosphingobium hassiacum. Next base: position 85,703 of record NZ_JACICY010000011.1, on the reverse strand, counting down.
GGCGTGAATTGGTATCAATGTTGGCGCTGCCGACGAAGCCCTTCATAAGCTTGTTGGCAGCATAGTAGTCTTCGGTCAGCAGTTGCCCCGAGACGTAGAACGCCACGCTGTCCGGCCCGTGGCGTTCGATGCAATCGCGCATTTTATCCGCGACGGCCTCAAGCGCAGTATCCCAGCTGACTTGCTGATCGCCCAGCATCGGGTGCAGCAACCGCCCTTCCAGGCCTACCGTTTCGCCAAGGTGCGTGCCCTTGGAACACAACTTGCCAAAGTTGGCGGGATGGACCGCATCACCCTTGATCGTGACCGACCGTGCCCCCGTCACCGTGGCGCGAATGCCGCAGCCGACCCCGCAATAGGCGCAAGTGGTACGGACCTCTTTCACGCCGCGCGCTTGCCCACAACGGCGGAGCGCAACAGGTAAATCCGCCCGGCGTCCACCCGCAGCGGGATCGTCGGCACGCAACCTTTGTCCTCGCCCAACGCTTCTCCGGTCTTCAGCGAGATGTTCCAGTTGTGGAGCGGACACGCCACGACATTGCCGTGAACGATCCCCTGCGAAAGCGGCCCCTGCTTGTGGGGGCACTTGTTGATCAGCGCGTAGAATTCATTGGCCTGCGTGCGGAACACCGCGATTTCATCGCCGCCCAGCACGGGCAAAGTGCGCGCAGTGCCGGGTGTGATCTGGTCTACCGGACCGATATCGAGCCAATCGCCGATCATTGTGCGGCCTCCAATTGAAGCGGACGAACTTGCGCCATATGCTGGTGCAAATCGGCATCCTCACCTGCAACGCGCTGTGCCCACGGATCATCCTGACAGAAGGTCTGGGAATACCGGAATCTGGCCGCGAGACGCTTTACCGTGTCAGGCTGATCAAACAGTCCGGCTTTGATATGATCAAGTCCGACGCGCTCGATCCACGGTGCGGTTCGTTCAAGGTAATGCGCCTGTTCGCGATAGAGCTGAATGAACGCAGCACAGAGTTCCATTGCTTCGTCTTCAGTGATTACCTTGCACAGAAAATCGGTCGCGCGGACCTTGATCCCGCCGTTGCCGCCAACGTGCAGTTCGTAGCCTGAATCCACGCAGACGACGCCGAAGTCCTTGATCGTGGCTTCCGCGCAGTTGCGCGGGCAGCCGCTGACTGCGATCTTGAACTTGTGCGGCATCCATGACCCCCAGGTCATCCGTTCCAGCTTCACGCCAAGCCCGGTCGAGTCCTGCGTGCCGAAGCGGCACCATTCGGACCCGACGCACGTCTTCACCGTACGCAGTGACTTGCCGTAAGCGTGGCCCGAGACCATTCCGGCCGCGTTGAGGTCGGCCCATACGGCGGGAAGGTCCTCTTTCTTGATCCCGAAAATGTCGAGCCGCTGACCGCCGGTGACCTTAACCATCGGCGCGTTGTATTTTTCGACCACATCTGCGATCGCGCGCAATTCCCTGGGGTTGGTGAGCCCACCCCACATGCGCGGGACCACCGAATAAGTGCCGTCTTTCTGAATGTTGGCGTGCATCCGCTCGTTCACGAAGCGGCTTTTCTGATCGTCGACATATTCGCCCGGCCACGCGCAGAGCAGATAGTAATTGAGGGCGGGACGGCATGATGAGCAGCCATCGGGCGTGGTCCAGTGCAGTTCCTGCAAGACCTGCGGGATCGCGCGCAGATCTTTCTCGAGGATCAGGCGGCGCACATCGTCATGGCTGAAGCTGGTGCATTTGCACATCGTCTTGGGGCCGGACTGAACCGCACCGCCAAGCGTCGACGCCAGCAGGCTTTCGACAAGCCCGGTGCAGCTGCCGCAGCTGGCCGAAGCCTTGCAGGTGCTGCGCACCGCATCGAGGCTGCATGCGCCCCCGTTGATCGTGGCAACGACCTTGCCCTTGGTAACGCCGTTGCAGCCGCAGATTTCTGCGTCGTCTGAAAGTGCTGCAACGGCGGCATTAGGGTCCAGCAAGGCGCCCCCGGAAGCGAAAGCCTGGCCGAAGATCAGCGCCTCTCGAATGTCGGAAATATCCTCGCCCTTGCGCAGGAGATCGAAGTACCACGACCCATCAGCGGTATCGCCATAGAGCACCGCGCCGACTAGCTTGTTGTCCCTGACCACCACGCGTTTGTACAGCCCGCGCGAAGCATCGCGCATGACGATGTCTTCCGCACCGTCACCGCCGGAAAAGTCGCCTGCCGAGAACAGGTCGATGCCTGATACCTTCAGCTTGGTAGAAGTCACCGACCCTTCGTAGCCTGAAGGCTGTTCGCAGGCTTGATCGGCCAGCGCGCGGCACATGTCCCACAGCGGTGCGACAAGGCCGTAGCAGTTACCGCGATGCTGGACGCATTCGCCCACCGCCATGACCGCAGGATCGCTGGTGACCATGTGATCGTCCACGACGATGCCGCGCTCGACCTCAAGGCCCGCCGCCCTGGCAAGCGTGGTGCCGGGACGGATACCCACGGCCATGACCACGATGTCGGCGGCGAATTCACGCCCATCCTTGAGGCGCACCGCCGAAACATGGCCATCGCGCCCGACGATTTCGGCAGTGTCGCCGCCTGTCACGATGGTCTGGCCGCGCCGCTCCAGTTCGGTCTTGAGCAGGTAGCCCGCGGCTTCGTCGAGTTGACGCTCCATCAGCGTCGGCATCAGGTGAACGACGGCGACCTTCATGCCGCGAAGCGAGAGGCCATGCGCTGCCTCAAGCCCGAGCAGGCCACCGCCGATCACCACTGCGCTGCCGCCCTTTTCGGCGGCGCTCAGCATCTTGTCGACATCATCCAGATCGCGGAAAGTGACCACGCCTGCCAGGTCCTTGCCCGGCACCGGAATGATGAACGGATCGGAACCGGTGGCGATCAGCAGGCGGTCGTAGGGCTCAACGCGACCTGACTTTGCCACGACGGTTTTCGTGGCGCGGTCGATCGAAACAACGGGATCGCCAGCAACGAGCGTGATCGCGTTTTCGGCGTACCAATCGTCGCCGTTGATGATGATGTCTTCGAACGCCTTTTCACCAGACAGCACCGGCGAGAGCATGATGCGATTGTAGTTCACGCGCGGCTCGGCACCGAAGATCGTTACATCGAACCGGTTGGGGTCGCGGGCCAGGATTTCTTCGACCGCGCGGCATCCGGCCATGCCGTTGCCGATCACCACGAGGCGTTCGCGCAAGTGGGGACGCACGCTGGCGGACCGGTCCTCTTCCATCAATGTTGTGGGCGCGTTCACTTGGACTTTTCCTTGCCAGACGCGCGACACAAAAAAGCCGCCCGAACGCATCCCGATTGGGAAGGTCTGGGCGGCGACGTTGCCACGCAAAGTTGATTTGTCAGGCCTTGCGACAATCCACCCGACACTGGGCGGCGCAAAGACCTTCGTTCACTTGGCTAACCGATTCGGCGGCTGCACTGCAAGTTTTATTTTGCAGTGCAGCACGAAGGAGCGATCAGAACGCAACTTCCGCCTGTAGCCACAGGATGCTTTTGTCCGCGCCGAATGCCTTGGCATTGTAATCGGCGTACTTCAGCAGCATGCCGACATTGCTGACCTTGAAGCCCAGGCTGGCATCCCATTCCGTGCCGTACTTGATGCTGCCACGGTCGCTGCGGAATTCATGATATACGACGGTCGCGTTGAGGCCCGGCAGTGCCTTGACCTTGGGAAACACCTTGGCGAGCGAGGCGTATGTGTCCTCGAGCCCAGCTGCGGGCGTGGTCAGGAACAGATCGGCCCAGCCATTGAACTTGTGCAGCGTGGCCAGCGGTGTCTGGAACGATTTGCCGGGCGTCCGCGCCGCGCCCAGCTTTTCGTAGCCGCCCGTCAGGGTAAAGCCCTTGGCGGCAAGACCCAGTTCGCCTGCCACGTAGTCCGCCTCGAACGCTACAGGGTTCGATCCGAAGCCGGACTGGCGGGCGTAGCTTGCCAGCATGTTCAGCTTCACCGCTTTCGAAAGCGGCACGCTGCCCACGATGCGCCCGCCATAGGTCTGCGAGGAACTGGCAAAGGCAAAAGCCTCGTCATAATCGAGCAGGTAGGAGAACGCCTTGGCGGTCAATGGCCCCACTTTCGCGCTTGCCCCCAGAAACACGAAGTCGCCGTCCATGCTCCGGCGTGGCCCGGCCTCGGAACCGAAGATCGAATCCTGCTGGATCGCATAAGTGCCGTCGAGAGTGACCGGGCCGAAAGCCGCTTCGGCGCGCACGGCATCGAAGGTCTGCTCGTTCTGCCGCCAGCCGACCGAGCCGACAAAGCGCTGGTCATCCAGATTGATCCGCTGGCGCCCGACTGTCAGCGCAAAGGCCTTGGTCCGGTACTGCACCTGCAGCCGGTTGAGATCGATGCTTTCGGGATCGGGAACCACCGAAAATCCGGGACGGCGTTGCGCCGAGCCAGGCACCGCGAACGGAAATGCATTGTAGTCGTTCTGGATACCCAGCGTGCCTTCTGCCTCGACCAGGAACGACAGGTGTGAAGGGGCATGCTTGACCTCGAAGCCTGCACGCAGCCTGACGGTCACAGCGTCGGCATCGAGCGTCGGCTGATCCACCGCTTCATAACGCAGGCGCGCGTCGATGATCGGATCGAACGTGATGTCCTCGCTCACCGGAACCGGCGCGCCGAACGGCTTGTCCGCTGCAAAAGCAGGATGCGCGAGTGCGACCGGCGACGCGAGCAGCGCCGCCGCCAGAATACGTGTCTTCATGTTTTCCCTCCTGAATTGACCCCTGAGGCCGATCAGGCATCCTCAAATTTGCGTCAGGCCGCCTTGTCGGTCGGTCCGTGATCGTATTCGGCGAGGAAGCGCAAAACCTCCTGCCGGTAGGCGTAGAAATCCGGATGCCGCAGCAAAGCCTTGCGGTCGCGCGGACGCGGCAGATCGATCTTCAGGACCTTGCCGATGGTGGCATTTGGGCCATTGGTCATCATCACCACGCGGTCCGCCAGCAGGATGGCTTCATCCACGTCGTGCGTGACCATGATCGCGGTCACCTTGGTGCGGTTCCACACCTCGACCAGCACGTCCTGCAGGTCCCACCGGGTCAGGCTGTCGAGCATGCCGAACGGTTCATCGAGCAGCAGCAAGCGCGGGCTAAGCGCAAAGGCGCGCGCGATGCCAACGCGCTGGCGCATGCCGTTCGACATTTCCGCTGCCATCTTGTCCATCGCATCGGCAAGACCAACGCGGTCGAGATAGTAGTCCACGATTTCACGGCGTTCAGCGCGCGTTGCGTGCGGATAAACCCGCTCAACCCCCAGCGCCACGTTCTGCCGCGCGGTCAGCCACGGCATCAGGCTGGGTGCCTGGAACACCACCGCCTTGTCCGGCCCGGCCACGTCGATCTCGCGGTTATCGAGGATGATACCGCCCTTGCTGATCGCGTTGAGGCCTGCTGCCATCGTCAGCACGGTCGATTTGCCGCAGCCCGAGTGGCCGATCAGCGAGACGAACTCGCCCTTGTCCATCATCAGGTTGAAGTCCTCGACCACGGTCAGCGGACCCTTGGGCGTGGGGTATATCTTGTTAAGCTTCCAGAACTCCATGTAGCGCCGCGTCGCGCCCTTGCGTGCGGCGTCCTGATAAGCCTTGGGGGGCGGTGCAAGATCGAGTGGCGTAACATTGGGCAAGCTGCCGTACTCGCTGCCCTTCGCCGCCTTTTCGCCTGCCAGGCCGCCGAGGTAATTGACGATTTCTGTGCGCAGCGATTGAAACGCCAGGCTGTCGTTCACCGCTTCGCGATCGCGCGGACGCGGCAAGGTGACGGGGAAGATCCGCCCGATGCGGGCGGAGGGCGCAGGCGTCAGCACCGCCACCCGGTCTGCCAGCAACAGCGCCTCATCCACATCGTTGGTGACAAGGATGATCGTGCGCTTTTCCTCTTCGCGGATGCGGTCGATCTCGTCCTGCAGCTTGGCGCGGGTGAGGGCATCGAGCGCCGAGAGCGGCTCGTCCAGCAGCAGGATTTCCGGCTCCATCGCCAAGGCGCGCGCCACCGAAACGCGCTGGCGCATCCCGCCTGAAAGCTGCGCGGGCTTGCGGTCCATCGCATGGCCAAGACCGACCAATTGCACTTTCTGGCGAACCAGATCAGCGCGGGCCTGTTTGCTGCGATCCTTGTGCACAGAGTCCACCGCCAGCGCGACATTCTGCTCGACCGTCAGCCATGGGAACAGCGAGTAGGACTGGAAGACGAGGCCGCGATCCTTGTCCGGGCCGGTGATGGGCTGTCCGTGCAGCAACATTTCGCCCGCATCGGGTTCCACCAAGCCAGCGACAGCCGAGATCAGCGTGGTCTTGCCCGCTCCGGAAAATCCGAGGATCGCGATGAACTCGCCCTCCTCGACATCGAGGTCGATACCGCCAAGAACTTCGGTCGTGCCCCCAGCTTTGCCGGTATAGCTTTTGCGCAAGTTCTTGAGCGAAAGGATCGTGGCCATGGCGTGGACCTCCTTCAGACGTTGCGGTTGCGGCTGACGAAAGCCTGCAGGGCCATCATCACGCGATCGAGAGCAAAGCCGATCAGGCCGATCACCACGACCGCCACCATGATCCGGGCCAGCGACTTTTCGGAACCGTTCTGGAACTCATCCCACACGAACTTGCCAAGGCCCGGGTTCTGCGCGAGCATTTCCGCCGCGATCAGTACCATCCAGCCGGTACCCAAGGACAGGCGCATGCCGGTAAAGATATAGGGCAGCGACGAAGGCAGGACGAGCCGGGTTAGCCGCGCAAACCACCCCAGACGAAGCACCCGACCCACAGCGATAAGGTCCTTGTCGATGCTTGCCGTGCCGATCGCGGTGTTGATCAGCGTGGGCCATAGCGAACACAGCATCACGACGACGGCCGAGATGATAAAGCTCTTGGCCAACGTCGGATCATCGCTGGTAACCGACGCCGAAACGACCATCGTCACGATCGGCAGCCAGGCGAGCGGACTGACCGGGCGCATCACCTGAACGATCGGGTTGATCGCGGCATTCACACGTTTCGACATGCCCGCAACAAGCCCCAGCGGGACCGCAACGATGCTTGCCAGGACAAAACCTGCAGCGACTGTTTCGAGCGACGTAAAAATCTGGTCCACGAATGTCGGCGGCCCGGTGTAGCCGTATCCCGAAGCAATCGACTCGCCTTCGGCCACACGCGCCGCCGCATTCTCTTCCATCAAACCGCCGAATGCAGTCCATACATCGCCCGGCCCCGGCAGGGTGCCGAGAGAGGTCTTCACCAGTGGCGCGAGCAGTGCCCAGAGCAGCACGAACCCACCGATCCCGACCAGCGGAGGCCACAGCTGTTCAAACACCGTTCGGCCCGCGGGCAACTTGATGCCGAACGGAAGTTTCAGGGAAGTGGTCACGGGGGTTCCCTCGGGAGTGGGGAGGAGAGACATGCTCTCCTCCTTGTCCGACGCTGCGATTGGGAGGAACTCGTCCTTGCGAAGTGGAACGGCGTTCATGGGCCTAACGTCCTGTCTTACTTGACGCCCGCAGGCGTAACCTTCTGGCCCGGCTTCAATCCGATGGTGAACCCGGCGGCATAAGCTGCAGGCTTGTGCGCATCGAATGGCACGCCATCGATTGCCTTGCGGGTATAGACGCGGAAGCCGTCGGTCTTCGGGAACTGATCGGCGCTGGCCTTGCCGTCGGCGACGAGCGACTGGGCGGCGGCTTCGTACAAGTCCGGGCGATAGACCGACTTTACCGTGTCGAGATACCACTGGTCTGTCTTGTCTTCGGCGATCTGGCCCCAGCGCCGCATCTGCGTCAGATACCAGATACCGTCGGAATAGAACGGATAACTGGCCTGTTGATCGAAGAACAGGTTGAACTCGGGCGTATTGCGCGTGTCTCCGGCGCCGAAGGTGAACTTGCCGGTCATCGAGGCCATCAGCACCTTTTCATCGGCACCGACATACTTGGAACTGGCCAGCAGCTTGACCGCTTCAGGCCGGTTCTTGCCACCCTCGGCATCGAGCCACATCGACGCGCGGATCAGCGCGCGAGTAAGCGCCTTGACCGTGTTCGGGTTCTTCTTGGCGAAGTCTGCGGTCAGACCGAACACCTTGTCGCCCGTGGTCCCAGCAATGTCGGGATCGACGATGACCGGCACACCGATCTTCTTGGCGACCGATGCTTGGTTCCATGGTTCGCCCACCGAATAGCCATTGATCGTGCCCGCTTCCATCGTGGCGGGCATCTGCGGCGGCGGGGTGACCGAAAGCTGCACGTCTGCGCCGGTCACGCCAGCGGTGTCAGCCGGAAGGTAGTACCCGGGGTTCAGCCCGCCTGCTGCGAGCCAGTAGCGCAGGACGTAGTTGTGCGTGGAGACGGGGAACACCATGCCCATCTTGAACGGCTTGCCCTCGGCCTTGAACTTGGCGACGACAGGCTTGAGCGCGGCGGCCGATATCGGCATCTGGACCTTGCCGTCCGAGCCCTTGGGCAGGGTCGGCGCGATCATGTCCCACACCTGATTGGAGACGGTCACGCCCTTGCCGTTGATGTCGAGCGAGAACGGCGTCACCAGCGGCACCTTGCTGCCGATCCCGGCGCTCGCAGCCAGCACCTGGCCCGCCAGCATGTGCGCGCCGTCCAGTTGGCCGCCGGTCACGCCATCGAGAAGCACTTTCCAGTTGGCTTGCGGTTCAAGCGTCACCGTCAGGCCTTCCTCGCGGAAGAAGCCCTTTTCCTGCGCCACGACCAGCGGGGCGATATCGGTCAGCTTGATGAAGCCCAGCTTCAATACGGGCTTTTCGATACCGTTGGCCGAAGCGACTGGCTTTTCAGCTGTGTCCGCGCTCTTGCCGCAGCTCGCCACAGCGATCCCCGCCAGCAGTGCTGCGATCATGCCCTGACGATTCATGCTCCAACGTCCACTCATCCGAACCACCCCTTGCTCGGCGCAAACAACAAAAAAGCCGCCCGAACGCATCCCGATGGGGAGGTCTGGGCGGCGACGTTGCCACGCAATGAAACTGAAAGCGGAGTGAAGCCAAATCCCGCCCAACTTTGGACAGCGCTTCATCTGCTGGAACCAAAGCTATGTGATTCCCCCCCGGTTGAGCAAGCGCTTTTTGCACCGCAGCAGAATTTTAGTCTCGCGCCTGCATTTTCACGTACTCGGCGAGGTGGCTTGGGTCGAACACCTTTCTGTCAAAAAAGCTGTTATTTTCCAAAGTTATAAGGCCCTGCTGCATCGACACGGAAGTCGGCCCCGCAAGGCTTCCTTCCACCTTCGAACTGGCCCCCGGCAGCGGATCGTTTGTGCCCAATAGTGCGCTGCGGTATACATCTGGACGGAACACGCGGGCGGCAAGACGCGCTTCATCGGCATCGTAGCCCGCCCCATCCCAACGCACCATCTGGCTGTAAAGCCACTCTGCTTGACTTACCCAGGGGAAGTTCGCCGCTTCACGGTGCTGGAACATGAAGTCGGGGTATTTCAGCACTTCGCCGCCGCGTGCCAGAAGCAACTGGTCCGAAATTGCCCGTCGGATGAGCCCTGCATTGCCATCGAGATATTCAGGCCGCGCGAGAATCGCCGCGTTGACATCGTGATTCGCCGGATCAACGAAATGTTCGCCCGCTTTGCGCAAGGCACGCACCAGCGCCTCAACATCGCCGCGCCGCTCTTCCATGACCGGTTCTCGAAAGGCGAGGACCTTTTCCACGCCCCGACGCCAGATCTGCGCCGTCGCCAAAACGATCTCGCCTGCTCCGCGCTCTACCGCCACACTGTTCCAGGGCTCGCCCACGCAAATTACGTCAACCTCGCCGGATTCCAGCGCATCTGCGCAAAACGGCGGCGCCACCGTGGTAATTTCCACATCGACGTCGGGCCGGATTCCGCAAGCAGCGAGCCAGTAGCGCAGCATGTAATTGTGGCTGGAATAGCGGTGGACGACACCGAAACGCAGCGGACGGCCAAGCGTTGCGAGACAGGTCTTCAGCGCCGCGCCGACTGTTGCCGGATCGCCCAGCCCGCCTGCCGGGTTCACTTCTCGCGCCAGATCGGGTCGCATGGTCACGGCATTGCCATTGAGACCGAGGACGAAGGGCACCGACAACGACTGTGCCGGACGTCCGCGCCCCAAAGTGGTGGCGATGGCCAGCGGAGCAACCATGTGCGCAGCGTCGCTGTGGCCATAAAGCAGGCGGTCGAGCACCGTGGCCCAACTCATGTCACGCACGAGCCGCAGGCTCAGGCCTTCGTTCTCGGCAAAGCCGTGTTCGCGCGCGAGAATTGGCAGACAGGCATCGACCAGGGGAAGAAAGCCGATGGTGAGTTCGCCATGAGTCTTTCCTGGCGGCATCACTTCCCTCCCATCAATTGGTGTGCGGTGACGACCGCCTCGGCGATGTCGGCAATGCGCTTGCCCTGATTCATCGCCGTCTTGCGCAGTTCGGTATAGGCCTGCGGTTCGGTGAAGCCGCGGCTGTCCATCAATATCCGCTTGGCCTTGTCGACGACTTCACGGTCGGCCAGTTTGCCCTTGGCCTCGGCAAGGTCCGACTGGAGCCGGGCAAAGGCGTGGAAGCGGCGCACGGCAAGATCGAGGATCGAGCGGATGCGGTGCGGAGCAAGGCCATCGACGACATAGGACGAGACGCCTGCATCGACCGAGGCGGCGATTGATTCAGCGTCGCTTTCATCGACGAACATCGCGATCGGGCGACCCAGCACGCGGCTGACGGCGAAGTATTCCTCCAGCACATCGCGCGAGGGGTTTCCGAGATCCATCAGCACGATGTCGGGCGCGATCTCGCCGATGCGGGCGACGAGGCCGCGCCGTTCGGTCACCACGAAGATCTCACAATCTTCCAACGTGGCGAGCCCTTCGCGGATCACCGCCGCGCGGGTGGCGCTTTCATCGACGATCGCAATCCGCATCGCGCTGCGTAGTGCGCGGCGCTCAAGGGAGATTCAAGGCAATTGTGAGTTTTATGAGCTCCCTTTTGCCTCGAAGGGCATTTCTACCGCTTAAGGGCACGGTTGAAGTTGCTCCCTATCGGGCGAGCTCGTCCCACGCTGGCAACAAATCCGGCGAAGCAGGGCCGCACCCAGCCGTGAGCAAATACGCGCAGGGTTTGGCCGCCATGAGTAAATCGTTCTTGATCTTTTCGAGCCGTTCCTGCGCGACCGACCGGAAGGCGTTCGTGGGGGCAATCGACTTGGCGATCTTGCCGAGCTTCGCCTGCTCAACCATGAGATAGAGGCCATCGCGCATCAAATAGGCCGGATAGGGGTGGCAAAACCCGGACCCTCACGGTCGATTTTATCATAAAAACCCGCAGAAAACAGCCGTTTAGCGAACGTATTCGGACGTCAGCGAACGGTGTAATGGAGGCCCGAGCCGGAATCGAACCGGCGTAAACGGATTTGCAATCCGGTGCGTAACCACTCCGCCATCGGGCCTCGATCGCAGGTGCTGCGTGGTTCGAGGCGGTTAGCCCGAACATGACTGTGCCGCAAGGGTTCTTGAGACGGTCGGCGGGAATTCAGCCTGTGGGTGCGAATATCAGGCGGCGGCTTGCCGTGTCGGCGCTATCAAGGCGCAATTCGACGCGAGCGCCGGGGGCAGCGCCGGGCAACTTCACGCGGGTTATTACCGGCAGATCGACCAGCTGCACGCGCGCCGATTCGCCATCGAGGTCGGTAACGCACGCGGCAAATCGCTCGCCCTCGCGGCCCTGCAGCATGACCACCTCGGCAAGGTCGATGACCGCGCGTTCGATCACGCCCGATGTGGCATCGGCCTTGGCCATCACTGCCGGCAGGCGGCGGAAGGCGTCCTCGACCTCGTCCGGCACCGGCTTGCCATTGGCCACCGCCAAAGTCGCACGGATCACATGGCGATCGGCCAGCCTGCGCAGCGGCGCTGTCGCATGCGCATAGGTTGCCGAAATCGCCTCGTGCCAAGGCGTCACCCCCGGAATCCATGGCGCATAGCCCGCACCGTTTCCGGCCCTCCGCACCGCCAGCATGAACGCGGCGTGGTGCGGGTTCGTCGGATCGAGCGTTCGTTCGAAGGCCTTGAGATCATCGCTCTGCGGCCAGTCTAGCCCCAGTCCGGCAGCGGTCGAACGCAACCGCGCCATCGCTTTCGCGGTCGGCCCGGCCATGACCCGGAACAGCCCGGTCCCCGCCTGCTGAAGCGCCGCTGCAATCGCAAGGTTTGCCGCGAGCGAGAGCGCGGCGTTGTGCTGCTCGGACGGCAGCAGCGGGCGGAACGCAAGGCCGTAGCGCCCGTCGCCCAGTGCTTCCACTTCCTGCTCGGGCGGATCGACGCGCACCGCGCCACGCATCTTTTCGGCTGCGTCCATGCGCGCTGCGAACTCTGCAAACGCAGGGGGCAGGTCGGCAGCGGTCACCGCATCGTAAGCCAGCTTGGCGCGGCTGCGGATCAGCGCGCGCTCGGCGCTGTCTAAAGTGGCTTCGCCGTCGGGACGCAGGCGCACGGTAAAGATCACCGCCGGGCGCGGGCCACCGGGCAGCAGGCTCGCCGCACCCTCCGCCAGCACCGGCGGGTAGAGCCCCGCCTTGCCATCGGGGAGATAGATCGTCGTCCCACGCCGCCACGCTTCGACATCGATCGCATCGCCGTCGTCGACGAACCACGCGACATCGGCGATGGCGTATTGCAGGATCAGGTCCGCACCGGACGGCTCGATCCAGAACGCCTGATCGAGATCGGTCGAGGTCGCCGGGTCAAGCGTCACGAACGGGACTGACGAGCGATCGGCATGATCGATCAAGGGCCGCGCGGCAGCACGCGTCGCCGCCTCCAGCACTTGCGGCGGGAAACCGGCGGGCACCTGATACTGGGAACGGATCGCGGCGAGCCCGTGTGCGAGCACGCCGTGCGGATCGTGAATAGCCTTCATCGCCGCACCCTACCCTGCACGCTCACGGATCGACAAATTCAGGCGCGCGTCGCTCCATCCCGGCGCGCACAGCCTCCATCTGGTTGCGTGAGAACATCAGTTCATGCTGCGCCATCGATTCGGCCATCAGTACGCCATCGACGTCCATGTCGGGCGTGCGGTTGGAGAGCGACTTGGCCCCGCGCACCGCAGTCGGGCTCTTGCCCGCGATTTCGTGCGCCAACGCCAGCGCGTCGGCCAGTGGATCGGCGCTGGTGCGGGTCGCAAAGCCGAATGCGACAGCCTCCTCGCCGCTGAATTCGCGGTGGGTGTAGGTCAGTTCGCGCAGCACATCGTCGCGCACATTGCCGCGCCACAGAACATAGCCTGCCATGTCGGGCACCAGACCCCACTTGACCTCCATCACCGCCAGACGCGCGTCGGCGGCGATCAGGCGGATGTCGGCACCGCTGGCGACCTGCAACCCGCCCCCGAAGCACACCCCATGGACCGCCGCGATCACCGGCATAGGCAGCTTGCGCCACACCATGGCCGCCTGTTGCGGGCGGTTGGCGTTGCCATGCGTGCGCTCGGTCAGGCCACCGCCCTCCCAACGCTCGGTCTTGCCCATGCTCGACAGGTCGAGCCCCGCACAGAATGATCGTCCCGCGCCCGACAGTACGACACAGCGCACGCCCTTGGCATTGTGCAGATGATGCCCGGCCGCGATGATCGCCTCGAACATCGCATCGTCGAGCGCGTTCATCTTGTCCGCCCGGTCGAGCAGGACGTGCGCGACATGACCATCGAGGGTGATGGTGACGCGATCGTGAAAGTTCATCGGGTAAGTGTTCATGACCGGGATCCGCTGGTGACTGTCAGAGCGATGGTGCCGCAGCGCAGCCGCGCGGTCCAGCTTCCTCTATGGTCGCCTGCCTTGAAATGCGAACGGCCCCTCCCGCATAATAACAGGAAGGGCCGTCGATCAGCGCCACGTATCAGGGGTCAGGCAGCAGACGTGTTGACGCCCATGCTCTGCAGGTAACGCTTGATGTTGCGTGCAGCCTGGCGCAGGCGCTGCTCGTTCTCGACCATCGCGATGCGCACATAGCCCTCGCCATCCTCGCCATAGCCGACGCCCGGAGCGACCGCGACTTCGGCATGGGTCAGCAACTGCTTGGAGAATTCGAGGCTCCCCAAGTGCATTAGCGCAGGCGGAAGCGGTGCCCATGCGAACATCGACGCCTTGGGGCTCGGGATTTCCCACCCGGCGCGCCCGAACGCCTCGACCATCACGTCGCGGCGCTTCTGATACAACTGCCGGTTCTGCTCGACGATATCCTGCGGCCCGTTGAGCGCAGCGCAGGCCGCCGCCTGGATCGGTGTGAACGCACCGTAGTCAAGGTAGGACTTCACCCGCTTGAGTGCCGCGATCAGATGCGGGTTGCCGACGGCAAAGCCGACGCGCCAGCCCGCCATCGAGAACGTCTTGGACATCGAGGTAAACTCGACCGCGACATCCTTGGCGCCGGGCACCTCAAGGATCGATCGCGTCGGATTGCCATCGAAATAGAGCTCGGAATAGGCGAGGTCGGACAGGATCCAGACCTTGTTCTCCTTGGCCCACGCCACCAGCCGCTCATAAAACGCCAGGTCCACCGTTTCGGCGGTAGGGTTCGACGGATAGTTGACGATCAGCACCGACGGGCGCGGCACCGAGTACTTCATCGCACGCTCGAGCGAATCCCAATAGCGTTCGTCCGGGGTGGTCGGCACCGAACGGATCGTCGCGCCTGCAATAATGAAGCCGAAGGTGTGGATCGGGTAGCTCGGGTTGGGCGCCAGCACCACATCGCCCGGCGCGGTGATCGCCGTGGCAAGGCTGGCGAGGCCCTCCTTCGATCCCATCGTCATCACCACTTCGGTCTCGGGATCCAGATCGACCGCAAAACGGCGGCTGTAGTAGTTCGCCTGCGCCTTGCGGATGCCGGGAATGCCGGATGACGCCGAATACCCATGCGCGTCGGGCTTGCGCGCCACCTCGCACAGCTTGTCGATAACATGCGCTGGCGGCGGCAGGTCGGGATTTCCCATACCGAGATCGATGATATCCCGGCCGCTGGCGCGGGCGGCCGCTCGCATCGCATTGACTTCGGCGATGACGTAGGGCGGCAGGCGCTTCATGCGGTAGAATTCTTCGTCCACGGGCGGGTTCTCGTTGATTGAGGCGGCAATATCGCCGCTTGGCAGCCCTTACGCGAATTGGTCACGCGTGGAAACATCCCCGTAGAAACATCATTGTCGCATTGCCCTGCAACGCCAAGTCTGGGCTAACAAGCTTGCGTCGGCGGTGTATAGTCGCTGCGTCGCACGGGCATAAGGAACAGACATGACGGACAAGACGGGGAAGACCGACATGGCTGGCAAACCGGACATGGCGAGCGTCGATGCCGTCGTGTTCGAAGACCTGTTCCGCCAGCAGGGCGAAGCGATGCGCGCGATGTTCGCGCCACTGATGCCAGCCGGCACAGCCGCCGTCGCGGCCCCCGACCCTGCCGATCTGCAGCACTGGGCGATGTCTGCGGCCAAGCTCCAGAAGATGTGGCTCGATTACAGTGCCGAGCAGTCCGGGCATTTCGAACCGATGCTCGCCCGCTTTGGCGATATAGGTAAGTGGACCGAAACGTTCATGTCGATGGCAGGCCAATTGCCCATCGCGCAGGCCGAGACGCAGGCAAGACTCTGGAGTGAGGGCATGGCGCTGTGGACCTCGGTCCTTGGCCAGTTCACTCCCGGAACCGCCACACCCACCGCCCCGGCCTTGCCCCGCACCGACCGACGCTTCGCCGACAAGCGCTGGCACGAACAACCGGCCTTCGCGCTGATCCACCAGACCTATCTGCTGCTGTCTGAAAAGCTGCAGCACATGGCCGATGAGGCGCAGGGTCTCTCGCCCGAGCGCAAGGAGCAGCTGCGCTTCGCCACGAAGATGCTGACCGACGCGCTGTCGCCCGCCAACTTCCCACTGACCAACCCGATCGTCATCGAACGCACGATGGAAACCAAGGGCGAGAATCTGGTCAAGGGCGCCGAGCACCTGATCGAGGACTTGCGCAAGGGCCAGCTCACCCACACCGATCCGCTGGCTTTCGAGCTTGGCCGCAACATCGCGGTCACCCCCGGAAAGGTCATTCATGAAACGCCGCTGTTCCAGTTGATCCAGTACACGCCGACGACCGACGAGGTGTTTTCCACACCGCTCTTGATCTTCCCGCCGTGGATCAACCGCTTCTACATCCTCGACCTCAACCCGCAGAAAAGCTTCATCCGTTGGGCCGTCGCGCAAGGGCTGACGGTGTTCGTCGTGTCGTGGAAGTCGGCCGATGCCGCGATGGCCGATGTGGTTTGGGACGATTACATCCGCAGCCAGATCGAAGCGATCGACCACGTGCGCGACCGGCTGAAGGTTCCTGCCGTACACACGATCGGCTATTGCGTCGCGGGCACGACGCTTGCGGCAACGCTGGCGATTCTGGCGCGACGCGGACAGGCCGACAAGGTCGCCAGCGCGACGTTCTTCACCGCGCAAGTTGATTTCGACGACGCGGGCGAGTTGCGTAATTTCATCGACGACCGCCAGTTGAAGATGCTCGATCAGTTAAGCACCGACGGCTATCTCGACGGACGCATCATGGCCGCGACATTCAATGCGCTGCGGGGGTCCGATCTTATCTGGAACTACGTGGTCAACAACTACCTGCTCGGGCAGGACTATCCGGCATTCGACCTGCTGCACTGGAACGGCGACACAACCAACCTGCCGTCAAAGTGGCACAAGGCCTACCTTTGCGATCTCTATCGCGACAACCGCCTTGTGATCCCCGATGCACTCGAAGCCGATGGCACCCCGATAGACCTGCGCCGCATTGCGGTACCCTGCTATATCCAGGCCGGGCGCGAGGATCATATTGCGCCAGCGAACAGCGTGTGGAAATTGACCCGGCACCTGTCCGGATCTTGGCGCTTTGTACTCGCAGGGTCCGGTCACATCGCCGGCGTCGTCAACCCGCCCGAGGCCGGTAAGTACCAGTATTGGCTGAATCCCGACGATCCTGCCACTCTGGAGGAATTCGTGAGCGGAGCGACGGAGACCAAGGGCAGCTGGTGGCCCGATTGGGCAAAGTGGATCGCCGCGCTGGCTCCCGCCAGGGTTGCCTCGAAAGGCAAGCGCGTACCGGGCGGCAAGGGTAATAGGGTGATCGAGGACGCCCCGGGCCGCTACGTCCGTAGCCGCTAGGCTAACACATCGGATTACGACCATTTTGGAAATGGTGCAGTGCACAATATTCTTGACAAAACGCGCCGCAGCACTATTTTGTGCACTGCAGCAAGATTGAACCGCGTCTGAGTTGGACCGGCGACAGCTTGCAAGCAGGAGTCGCGAATATGGTTGATGAAGTGAAGGACAGCTTGGCCGAAGCCACCCCTCAGGTGGAACCGACCGAAGCACTCCCGCAGGTTCCGGCCGTCGAAGCGGCTGCGCCGGAAGCGGCAGTTGTTCCTGAAGTGAGCAAGCCTAAACGCGGCCGTCCGGCAGGCACCACCAAGGTGAAGGCTGATTCGGTCAAGGCGCTCGAGGTCGTGTCCAAGGCTGCCAAGCTGCCTAAACCCGCCAAGACCACCAAGTCCGTAACCCCGGCAAAGACCCTGACCAAGGCAGGCCCCGCGAAGAAGCTCCCCGTAGCGACTTCGCCCGTGCTGCCAGCGGTGAAGTCAGCGATCAAGCGACCTTCCACCGCGATTTCACGGCCCAAGATTGCGTCCGTGAAAGCTAATCCCAGCGTGAAACCATTCGTCGGCACGGCAAGCGCTCCGACGACCAGGAAGGAACTGTTCGCCATGGCTACCACCCCCACCGAATACACCGAAAAGATGCAGGCAGCATTCAAGGACGCCCAGGAAAAGGCCAAGGCCGCTTTCGGTGACGTCGGCTCGTTTGCAAAAGGCAACGTCGAGGCAATGGTCGAATCGACCAAAATCCTCGCAGCCGGCCTGCAGGACATGACCAAGGGTTATGTCGAAACCAGCAAGTCTTCGGTCGAAGCAATGACCGCCGACGTCAAGGATCTGGCCGCGGTGAAGTCGCCGACCGAATTCTTTGAAAAGCAGTCGGCGCTGATGCGCAAGAACTTCGACGCGGCCGTTGCTGCCAGCTCGAAGAACAGCGAAGCGATGCTCAAGCTGGTCAGCGAGGCTTTCCAGCCGATCTCGACCCGCGTCAGCCTTGCTGTCGAAAAGATCAAGCACGCAGCCTGATCGCTAGAGTGCGATCGATCGCCTGATCGCGCACCTGCAGTTAGACGGACCGGAAGGCTTTGGCCCTCCGGTCCGTTTGCCGTTGACCAGCCTCGCATCGGTTTCCGACCACCTTTCACCTCGGTGCCTCTTGTCCAAAGCGGTACGCGATGCGATATTGGCGTTCATCATGAGCATCGATCGCCCTGCCCTGCCGGACCTGTCCGCTGTCACCCGCTGTGTCGGGCCACGCTGTGCCGGTGACGATGATTCGCGCGATCCCGGCGGCAACGATCAGCTTGGCGTCGCGACCAAGACACGCGCCAAGCCGAAAAAGCCCAGCATGTTCAAGGTGCTGATGCTGAACGATGATTACACCCCGATGGAATTCGTGGTGATGGTCCTCAAGCGCTTCTTCCACATGGATCTGGAGCAGGCGACGCGGGTGATGCTCCACGTCCACCAGCGTGGCGTCGGCGTGTGCGGGATTTTCCCCTATGAAATTGCCGAGACCAAGGTCAATCAGGTGATGGATTTCGCCCGGCAGAATCAGCACCCACTGCAGTGCACGCTCGAAAAGGCTTGAGCGCGTAGCGGGATACCAGGTTACGCCGCGCGCTTCGCCTCTGCCGCATGCCGGGCAACCGCTCTCAGCAACGCCGCCAGCCATGCCATTGCAAGGCTCCGTGCATCACGCGAATGCGCGCCCGCACTGCCTTCGGGGACGACTTGTGCGACGAAGGATCCGTCCTTCAAACGCCCGCCAGTAAAGATCGCGGAGCGCGGTATCAGTGCGATCGCAGCGCTTTCGAAGGCACCGACTTCCACAAGCAGATCAATGCCTTGACTGTCCGAGCTCAGTTGGGGCACGACGCGAGCGAAAGCTTCGCGCTGTTGCGCGGGATGGAGTTGCTCGCACCATTGTGCCAGTCCATCCAGAGCATCCGGATCGACCGATTCGATCGAGAAGGATGTCCACCATTCGGCACGGGTTGCCTCGTATGACACGCTCGATATCTCCTGCTTGCTTGGGCAGATCGTATATCTTTTTCTATAGCTTATCTATAACCTTCGTTAGGTTCATGCCGCTTGCCTGCTTTTTCCTTCCCCGAGCGCGGCGTTCCCGCTAGTCCGGCAAGTCCCGATCAAGCCGTCGCCAATCAGATCGTATGCCCAACAAAAGCCTGAAGATAGCCAACCCACCCTCGTGAAATTTCTCACCGCCACCGACCGCTACATCGCCCGGCTCGTTTTCGTGCCGATGCTGTCCGTGTTCGTGCTCGCCGCGTCGCTGCTGATCCTCGACAAGATGCTCAAGCTTTTCGATTTCGTGGCGACACAGGGTGGCCCGGTCAGCGTCGTGTTCAAGATGCTGGCTAACCTCTTGCCCGAATATGCCAGCCTCGCGATCCCGCTGGGGCTCATGCTCGGCATCCTTTTCGCATTCCGCAAATTGGCGACGAGTTCGGAACTCGATGTGATGCGCGCGGTCGGGCTGTCCTACACCCGCCTGCTGCGCGTTCCGTTCATGTTCACGATCGCGCTTGCCGCTTTGAACCTGGCGATCGTCGGTTACCTCCAGCCGCTGTCGCGTTACTATTACGAACAGCTCCAGTTCGACCTGCGCTCTGGTGCGCTGGGCGCATCGATCAAGGTAGGTGAGTTCAATTCGCTGCAGGACCGGACCGCGCTGCGCGTCGATTCGAGCCGCGACGAAGGGCGTGATCTGCGCGGAATCTTCGCGCGCATCCAGACCGGCAACGAGCAGGTCATGGTCATATCCGCGCGCGAAGGCCGCTTTTTTGCAAACCGCGAAAGCCCGGATACGATCATCCTGCGTCTGACCGACGGCCAGATCGTGCAGGACGGCCCCAAGATCGCCTCGCCCCGCGTGCTCAGCTTCGCCAGCCACGATCTGCCGATCGATCTGCCCAAGATCGAGCAGTTCCGCCAACGCGGCGACGCTGACCGCGAGTACTTCCTGCCCGAACTGCTCAAGATCGGCTGGAACGACCGCTCGTCCGAAGAATTGCGCAACCAGACAAGGGCCAGCCTCAACTTCCGCCTCGTCGAGGTGGTCATGATGTTCTTGCTGCCGTTCCTCGCGGTGGCACTCGCCGTGCCGCCCAAACGCTCGACCTCGGCTCTCGGCGTCTTTCTGTCGATCGTGATGGTGGTCGCCTATCACAAGGTCAACCAATACGGGCAGGACGTGGCCGCCCTCGGCCGGGTCGATCCGGTGCTTGCCTTGTGGGGGCCGTTCGTCGCCTTTGCCGCGCTGATCGTTTGGATGTACTGGCGCATCGCCTACGTCCCCGGCGGTCAGCCGATCGGCGCGCTCGAAACCGGTTTTGCCAGGATCTCACGCTCGATCGGCAAGCTGTTCAAGCGCAAGCGCCTACCCGACGAGCCTGTCGCCGATGACAGCGAGGACGCAGCTCATGCAGCTTGAATTCTTCCCCTCGCGCACGCTTGCCACCTACATCGGCAAGATGTTCGCGGTGCGCATCGTCGCCGTGCTGCTGATGCTGGTGCTGGTCCTGCAGATGCTCGACCTGCTCAGCGAAAGCGGCAAGGTGCTCGCCGCTCCGGGCAATGGGCAGGGCGAGTTACTGACCTACGTCTCGCTGCGCATTCCGCAACTTGTCAGCCGATTCCTGCCCTATTCAGTGCTGCTCGCCACGATCATCACGCTGATGACGCTGAACCAGAACAGCGAAGTCGTGGCGATGAAGGCCGCAGGTCTGTCCGCACATCAGGTGCTTGCGCCGCTGTTCCTCGTGGCTGCGGTGACCTCGGCGGTCACCTTCGTGTTCAACGAGCGCGTGGTCACGCGATCGACGTCCACACTCAAGGCGTGGCAGAACGTCGAATACGGCCCGATCCCAGTCGAATCGGCGATCAAGAACAACGTCTGGCTGCAGGACGGTCCTAATATCCTCTACGCCCGCGCGGTGACGGGTCAGGGCAAGGACATGCGCATGACCGGCGTCAGCTGGTACCGCCGCGACCCCACCGGCATGGTCACCGAAATCGTGACCGCGCCCGACGCCACTTTCGCCAATCCCGGCTGGACCTTCCGCCAGCCGGTGATGTTCGACGTGCAGAGCGCGCGCAAGACGGCGTCGGCCAGTGATCAGGTCTTTGCCAAGGCGGTCGAGCCGGTGCAGGTCGTGATCAGCAAGGTCGACGCCGATGCCGAATCGCTGACCGAGCTGTCCGACTCGATCGCCGCGATCCGCGAAGCCGGGTTCCGCACCACCGAGATCGACGGCAAATGGTGGCACAAGCTGTCAGGCCCATTGTCGGCACTGCTGATGCCGCTGCTAGGCGCCGTCGCAGCGTTCGGGCTTGCCCGCTCGGGTCACCTGTTCGTGCGCGCAGTCATCGGCATGGCCCTCGGCTTTGCCTATTTCGTGTTCGACAACGCCGCGCTCGCCATGGGCAACTTCGGCGCTTATCCGCCGTTCCTTGCGGCCTGGGCACCGTTCGTGCTGTTCGCGTTGATCGGCGAGACCGTCCTCATTCGCACCGAAGAGTGAGCCGTTACCCGCGCGGCAGCATCGTGCTTCGCGCCAACCGGCCGACCAGCGGGAACAGCCCCGGATAGTTCGACTTGTCGTACGTCGACTCCTGCCCGAGATGCGCCTTGATCCGGTGGTGCGCCTCGTTCAGCGAGTGATACGGCATCGATGGCAGCAGATGATGCAGCGCATGGTAGCGCAAGCCCACCGGTGCCCACAGCGGCGCCAGCAGCGCGGGCGGCGGCACGTTGACCGAATCAAGGAACTGCCCGGTTACGGTCATCGCCTCGCCCTCGTTCTCCCATAAATGCGCCACCAGCGTGCGCACCTGGTTGAGCATCGCGGTCAGTCCCATCACCGCGATGCCGATTGCCAGCGGACGCCACGAATGCGTTGCGCTCCACCCCAGCACGAACAGCGCCCAGGCCGATGCGCCCAGCTCCTGCCAGAACACCATCCGCGCAAAATCGCCTTCGGGCGGGCGGCGTCGGAATTCGGGATTAATCGAAAGCGACGATGCGCGCTCCCAAACCAGCTTGCGCAGCGGAGGAATGATCGCGCCGAGCGGAACCAACACAGCGAAGCGGATCAGCAGACCGATCGGCAACAGCAGTGATACGACGAGGAACAGCGGCAGCGACCACGGCTTCATCAGCGCGAGCGGCAGATACTCGGGGTCCTCCGCAGTACCATAGCGCGTCCGCGCATGGTGCAGCGTGTGCACGCCCTCGTACATTAACGACGGGGTCAGCATCGGGATGCCGACCAAGAGGTTCCATACAAAGCGGAAGCCCGGCAACGCGGTCTTGTGAATGTGCGTCAGCTCGTGGATGAACAACAGCGCGCGATACAGCGCCAGCGCAGCGACGACACCCGAAAGCGCTGCCAGCAATACGTTGTGAATCAGGATCGCGCCTGCCAGCGCCACATAACCGACCAGCGCGGAAACCAGCATGTCCGGCCAGTAGATCGCGGGCCGCGCCGTCGCGAGATCACGCGTCAGCTCGACGGCTGCGCGAAGCATGTCCTTGTCATCGGCGACCCCGGCCAGGCCCTTGGGCAAGACAGGTGCCGACGGAGCGACCGCCCGGAGTGGGCTGCGAGTATCGGTAGCGATCATGGCGTGAGTTCCATTAAGCCCTTGTTGAACCGGCATCCACCGATCATTTTTCGCCCAGCGCCCCCACTTGCGCTACGCGGCTTGACATTGCGCCAGATTGAACCGCAGTTCCCCGACGAAATCGGCTTACCCGCAAACAAAGGCAAGATCGTGGCTCAGGGCGAAGTAATCATCACGCCGGTCTCCGGCAAGAGCGACCGCAAGGCATTCATCGACCTCACCTATCGCCTCAATGCAGGGGATCCGGCCTGGGTCCCGCCGCTGCGGATGGAGGCCGAAGAGCTGATCACGCCCGGCAAGAACCCGTTTTTCGAACACGCCGATGTCCAGCTGTTCCTCGCGCGGCGTGGGCTTGCGGTGGTCGGGCGTATCTCGGCCCACATCGATCATCTCGCCATCGCGATGCCCACGTCGCAGGGCATGGGTCCCGGAACCGGCAACTGGGGTCTGCTCGAGGCAGAAGACGAAGCGGTCGCGCGCGCACTGATCACCCGCGCGGAGGCGTGGCTGCGCGAACAGGGCATGACCCGCGTTCTCGCTCCGCTGTCGATGTCGATCTGGGAAGAGCCGGGCCAGCTGATCAAGGGCTTCGATCACTCGCCGACGGTGATGATGGGTCACCAGCCCGAGCGTTACAACGACTACATTCTCGGCCTCGATTACCAGCTCGCCAAGACGCTCAACTGCTACGAGCTTGATATTCGGCCCGATTTTCCCCCGCTGATCCAGCGCATCATCGCCTCGGGCGAAAAGAACGCCAAGATCCGAATTCGCAACGTCGACAAATCCAAGTTCGATGCCGAAGCTGCACTGATCCTCGACATCCTCAACGATGCCTGGTCGGACAACTGGGGCTTCGTGCCGTTCTCGGAGTCCGAGATCACGTATGCCGGCAAGAAGTTCAAGCCGATCGTACGCGAAGACCTGATCATGATCGCCGAATACGAGGGCGAGCCGGTCGCGTTCATGATGACGCTGCCCGACCTCAACGAAGTGCTCAAGCCGATGGGCGGCAAGCTGTTCCCATTCAACTGGGCCAAGCTTCTGTTGTGGCTGCGCAAGCCCAAGGTCCGCACCATGCGCGTGCCGCTGATGGGCGTGCGCAAGCGCCTGCAGTCTTCGCGCCTTGCCAGCCAGCTGGCCTTCATGATGATCGAATACATCCGCCGCAACTCGATCCGCGATTATGGCGCGACCCGCAGCGAGATCGGCTGGATCCTTGAGGACAACCAGGGAATGAACGCGATCGCCGAAGCGATCGACAGCCACGTCAACAAGTCTTACGCGATATACGACAAGGCGCTCTGAGTTCGCCAGACACCAAGCCGACGCCGAGGAACTGGCACCAGCGCGCCAGCGTTCGGGCTACAGGTTGCAAGGAAACGAAAACGTGACGACGCCAGGCCACGACCGCGACAAGACGGGGAGGGTACGCCCCCGCCGCGCGCTCGGACCGGCGCTGATCGTCGAGGACGACAGCCTGATCGCGCTGGACCTCGCCGAGGCCTTGGCCGAAGCAGGTGCCGACCCCGTGCTGACCTGTCCCAGCATCGCCGAGGCCATGGAGGAACTGTCACGCGCAGTTCCCGCCGTGCTGGTGCTCGACGTCCACCTTGCCGACCGGGACGATGGCTGGGCGCTTGCCGAACTCGCGATGCAATTGGGCGAGGCGAAACCGCTGGTCCTGTTCACCACTGCGACGCCGGATTCGATCCCGGAATCGGCCCGGCGGCTTGGCCATGTCATCGCCAAGCCGTTTCGGACCGAAGA
Organism: Novosphingobium hassiacum; assembly: GCF_014196055.1. Lineage (GTDB taxonomy): Bacteria > Pseudomonadota > Alphaproteobacteria > Sphingomonadales > Sphingomonadaceae > Novosphingobium > Novosphingobium hassiacum. The sequence continues at coordinate 61,128 of NZ_JACICY010000011.1, read as the reverse complement.
CCTGATTTCCGTGATCTATCGCGAACGTCCCGCCGGACTGCTTGACCGCCTGCGCGGGGCTCTCTCCAAGCCTGGCTAAGCCAGGGCTCCCGGCTTGCCCCGTCATCCCCGGCCATACCCAAACGGATACGACCGGGGACTTCCGTTCCGCGAAAAAAAGGTCCCCGACGTTTCCGGCGGGGACCTTTCGGGATCGTATCACCAGCCGCTTGGACGGGAGGGGGGGTCTCGGCGGTGACAGACATAAAACGAGCCGCCAAGGCCGGAGTTCCCACGAGATTCAAAATTTTTTTGTCGTTTATTCTCAACGGCAAATAAGATTCATTATCCCATCGACATCAAATATATGGCCGTGGTCTGGCGCTCGCGACCCCGTCAATTCCAGCAAATTGCCGCGCCGCTGCCATATCGGGAATGCCGATGGACGTCAGCGTCCAGTCGACCAGCTGCAGCCGTCTCAGCGCCTGCAGCGTCCGGTTGGTGTGGACCAATGATAGCCCGAGCATATCGGCAATCTGTCCTTGGGTTATGGTGATCGCCAGCACTCCGTCGGGCGCAAGCCGCGTATCGATCGCGCGCTGCACCAGGAACACGGCAAGCGCGGCCAACCGCTCACGCGCATTGCGCTGGCCGAGCGAGACGATGTGCTCCTCGAGTGCCGACTCCTCGTGAGCAGCGAGCCAGGTCAAGTCGAACGACAGCTGCGGCTGGCTCGCGACCAGCTCGAAAAACCGTTCGCGCGCGAATACGCACAGCGTTGCCGACGTGACCGCTTCGACTTCGTGGCTCATCTCGCTGTCGACCGCCGATTGAAGGCCGATGAAATCGCCGGGAAACATGAAATTGATGATCTGGCGGCGGCCATCCTCCAGCAACCTGCTGCGCATCAGGATCCCGGAAAGCACGGTATAGAGCTGCCGTGGCCGCGATCCTTGCGTGAACACCACCTCGCCCCTGTCGTAACGCATCTCGCCCTGGCGGAAGGCTGCAATCCACCGACGCAATTCGGGCGAAGGCTGGCTCAGCCTCTCGTACGGCACGAGCGGGCACTGCGCGCAACGCTTGCCGCCTACCTGGACCAGTAGTCCTGCTTCATCCTCGCGTGCCATCGAAGTCCCCCTGCCCGCGCACGCCAAGCATGCACGCCGGTGCCTGTGCTATGTCAAATGACAGAGTTGGTTCCCGAAATGTGCCCTATCGCGCCGGCAAGGTTTTAGGGGGTCTGTTGCATCGTGTCACCAAGCGAGACTCAAACGCCGTTTGTGCTGGTTGTGGAAGATAGCGTTCTGGTCGCAATGGCGATCGAAGACGCCCTGCAGGAGCGCGGCGTTTCCGTGGCGGTCGCATCGACCCTCGCAGGTGCGATTGATCTTGTCGCTGCCCGCGTACCAGCCGCGGCGCTCCTCGACATACACCTTCCTGATGGCGAATCGCTCGATTTGGCGTCCCGCTTGTATGGCGCCGGCTGCGCCATTGCGATCAGTTCCGCTTTCGATGCCGACGCAATACCCGCTGACTTCGGTTTTGCCGTTCAGTTCCGTAAGCCGGTTTCGCCAGAAGTCTTGGCGGAGTGGGCTAGTGGTGTCATAGGATGACATGATTGCCGCACGTGGCAGCGTCGCGGGAACCGGATATGCGGTTCGACCGTTGTGGCGCACGATACCGTCCGGGAAGGGGTCCGCATGTCACTTGGTGCCAAGGTTGCCAATCAACTGCCTTATCTACGTCGTTACGCCCGCGCCTTGACCGGCAGCCAGACTGCCGGCGATTCATTTGTGCGCGCCACGCTTGAAGCCGCGCTCGCCGACGAAGGCTTGCGCGCGATCATCGGCGAAGGCCGGCCGCAGCTTTATCACACATTCAATCGCGTGTGGTCCACGGCCTATGTCGATACTGTCGATCGCTCGTCGGGCCTGCTCGGTCAGCATGAAGCTGCTGCGCAGGAGCGGCTTGCCGCGATGACGCCAGCCAATCGTCAGGCTCTGTTGTTGACGACGCTTGAAGATTTCAGCGTCGATGAAGCCGCCTACATCATGGATCGTGAGGCCGATGAGGTCGAGCGGCTGGTGCAGGACGCGATCTCCGAAATCGACCGCGAATCATCGACGTCGGTGCTGATCATCGAAGACGAGCCGCTTATCTCGATGCAGCTCGAAGACCTCGTCCGCTCACTCGGGCACGAGGTGTGCGGCATGGCCGCTACCCGTACCCAGGCGCTTGAAATCGTGCAGCGCGAACAACCCGGCCTCGTCCTGGCCGACATCCAGCTGGCCGATGGCAGCTCTGGGCTCGACGCGGTGGATGACATCCTGCGCATCGGTTCGGTGCCGGTGATCTTTATTACGGCTTATCCCGAACGCCTGCTGACCGGCGATCGTCCGGAGCCGACGTATTTGGTGACCAAGCCATTCCAGGAACAGACCGTCCGCACCGCAATCAGTCAGGCACTGTTCTTCGGGTCGAGCCGTCCGCTCGATTGACCTTCGCTAAATCTTTGTAGCCACAAGGCCGCGTCTGTCAGGCGCGGCCTTGTCGTATCGCGAAGTCGTTCCGGCGGCGCACCGGGATCAGCAGGATACAGCGCACGCCTTCGGCCTCGAAGCGCAGGTCGACCGGATTGCGCAACTCATGCGCCACGATCTTTTCGATCAGTTCGGTGCCAAACCCACGCTTGCGCTTTGTTTCAAGGTCGATCGCCGGACCACCGCGTTCGATCCATTCTATCCGCGCCAGATTTTCTCCGACCATCTGCCAGCTGATCGACACGCGCCCTTGCTCCACCGCGAGCGCACCGTATTTTGCGGCATTGGTCGCCAGTTCGTGGATCGCGAGGCCTAGCGACAGCGCGTCATTGGGAGCAAGCTCGACCTCCGGCCCTTCGATATCGAGATGGCGGTGGACATCCTGCGCGTAAGGGGCGAGTTCAGCCTTGATCACCATCGCCACTGGCGTCGTGCCCCAGTCGGACTGGGTGAGCAAATCATGCGTTGCCGACAGCGCGCGAATGCGACCTTCAAGGCTATCGGCGAAATCGGTCAGACTGGTGGCACGGCGCCTCGTCAGGGACACGATCGAGAGCACGTTGGCCAGAGTATTCTTGACCCGGTGGTTCAACTCGCGCGTCAACGAGTTGCGGATCGAGGATTGCTGCTCGAACCATGCGAGCGCGATGCGATCCTCCATCGCCTGTTGCGTCAGCAGCCGCGCCAGCACCAGCAGCAGCGTCGCGACCAGCAGCCCGAACAGCAGTGTCATCACCGACATCGTCGAAAGCATCGGCGTAGCCGGCGCTTCGATCTCGAGCAGGAACCGGTGGCCGGATATTTCCATCGGCCGTCGAATGACTTGCCCCGATACTTCGCTGGGCGCGATCGCAGCCATCAGCGTCAGGCCTGACGCATCCTGATCGTACAGCCGGATGCCTGCGCCAGACAAGTGACCGGCGTCGACTGACGTCTGAAGAAATTGCTGCGCATTGTAAGGTGAAAAGACATAGCCGCGAAGGTTGCGCGCGCCATCTTCGTTCGGAAGCGAAAACACCGGCATGAACACAAGGAAGCCCTGCGGCCCGCCTGGTCGCCCTTCCTGCTGAAGCACGACATGGCCTGTCGCAGTTGGCTGCCCGCTCCGCTCTGCCGCCTTCATCGCAGTGCGCCGCACGCTCTCCGAGGTCATGTCAAAGCCGACGGCGCGTCGGTTGCGTAGCGTATCGGGCTCGAGAAACATCACCGGTGTGACATAAGGCTGCGCGGGCGGTGGTGCCGGGCGAACGGTGAATCCGGCATCTGCGTCGCGACGCATGATGCTTTCCACCGTGGGAATATCGTCGCGGGAGACCTTCATCGCCCAGCCGATCCCGTCCGAGCCGACGTAGCGACCGTCGAGGTGCAGTTGGCGGATGAAGGTCCGGAACAGGGGTGCTTCGACCATCTGCTGTGTGGCGAACAGTGCCGCGCTCGCTCGCAGATAGGCCGCGTTGGCGTTGGAGCGGCGCTCAAGTCCTGACGCTATGGTTTGCGCGGTCTGCGCGATCAGCGCGGACTGCCGACGGTCCTCGGCAGTCTCGATCGCAAAGACGCTCAGCAGAGCTACCGCCATGGTAAGGCTGAATATCCCGACGGGTACCGCGCGCGGGAAACGCTCGTACCACCTCGGGCTCAGCTTCTTAGAGGCAAGAAGCTTCTCCATCGCGCGCCTGTGTCCTCCCTATGCAACTAACCGCCCGGATTGGTCCCGGTCCTTTAGTTGCACCAAATGTAACGCAAAGGAATGCCTATGCGCGTAGCAAAACGGGAACCGACAGGGGTCGATATCGTTCCACGTACGAAGGGCCATGTGTGATCGCTGTTTGAGCGGCCGCAGATGGTGTAGAAGCGCATCTGCCGCGCCAGCGGTCTTGTTTTTGGATTATCCCTGGAGGGGGAGGCGTTGTCAGAGCGAATGTCGAAAGAGAAACCGATGAATCCCGGTAACCCGCGCCGGAAGGGCGGCAAGCCACAATCGCCGGAATGGGCAGACGGTCTCAAGCGTCTGTACGATTCCGTCGTCGATGAACCGTTGCCCGACAGCTTCGCCAAATTGCTCGATCAACTGGACGATCCGTCGCATGGCTGATGAGGACAAGTCGCCAAGACCGGCTAGCGACCCGGTTGCGTTCAAACGCGACCTTACCGGAGTGATCCCGCACTTGCGCGCATTTGCGCGTGGTCTTTGCGGTCGCCCGGACCTTGCCGATGATCTCGTGCAGGAAACCCTGCTCAAGGCGTGGGCCGCGCAAGAACGGTTCGAGCCGGGCACGTCGATGCGGGCCTGGACCTTCGTGATCCTGCGTAACGCCTATCTCACCGACATGCGCCGCAACCGCTTCCGTGCCGATTACGACGAAACCGTGGCGGAGCGCATTCTCGTGGCTCCAGCCGCGCAGGAAGGCCCGATGCACTTGTCCGACATGCATCGCGCCCTGCTCACCCTGCCGCCGGAGCGCCGCGAGGCCCTGCTGCTCGTCGGCGCGGGCGGCTTCAGCTACGAAGAGGCCGCGCAGATCTGCGGTTGCGCGGTAGGCACGATCAAAAGCCGCGTCGGCCGTGCCCGCGCTGCACTTTCACAGATGATTGAAAGCGGCCAGATCCCGCGCCGCAGCACGGCCGACGCAGTGGCGCATTCCGCCATCATGGGCGAACTCGACCGTACGGTGCTGACAGGCCATCAGAATGACCCGGTCCTGACCGACAAGGACTGAGCGCGACCCGTGTGATCGGGGCTTTCCAGTCACGCCTCGTCATAATTCAGCGCAAGGTGAAAACGCGCACTTGATCGGCGGACGCTGCGGTGAAAGGAGAGTTTTCGCAACTCCAGCACCAAGGCCGCCTGTCAGGTGAACCAGCCCTTCATGCCCGCTTCACCGCCGCTCGAGCCGCCGTTTGTGGATGAGGCGTCCGATCGCCGGGTGCGTTTGCAGTCCGCGATCCTGCTGACGCTTGGGCTTGGCCTGTTTCTCGCGTTGCCGTTCGTCCTTTCGATCGGATCGGTGGTCTTTTTACCACCGGTGACGGCGATGATCTTCACGATCGTGCTGTCACCGCTGGCTGACCGCATGACGCGATTGGGCCTGCCCAACACGCTGGCGTCATTGTTTGCCATTCTCGCGCTCATCGCGGTCGTGGTGCTCGCGTTGCTGCTGATCCTGCAGCCCGCCTTCGTCATGGTCGATCAGGTGCCGGCGCTGGCGCGTCAGGTCGCAATGCGCTTTGCCGAACTACGCGGCAACCTGTCCTGGATTTCCGACGTCAATCGCCAGCTTGCCAAGATTACCGGACGCACCGCGCGCGAAGTCGTGGTTGCAACGCCGTCGGTGATCGAACAACTCGCTTTCGCCACGCCGAGCGTCATTCTCGAGATGCTGCTGACGCTGCTGATGACGTTCTTCATGATCGAATCGCGCATCCGCATGAAGCGTCGCATTTTGTTCGACCGGCATTCGTTCAGCGCGTCGGTGCGCCTCGCGCGAGTGCTGCGCGACGTGCAGGAGCGCGTTGGCAGCTATATCCTGACCGTGGCGCTCGTCAATTTTGTGATCGGCCTCATCGTCGCCGCAGGCGCATGGGCGTTCGGCCTGACCGCCCCGGTCATGTGGGGTGGCCTGGCTTTCGTACTCAACTTCCTGCCCTACATCGGGCCTTTGGTCATGATGGGACTTTTGGGTCTGGTCGGGCTTGGCACGTCGTCGAGCGTGGCCCTCGGCCTTGTGCCTATGCTTGCCTATATCGGCCTGCATGCGACAGAATCCAACGTTATCACGCCATCGATCCTCGGCGCGAGATTCACCTTGAACCCCGTCGCCATCCTGATCTCGATCAGTTACTTCTCGTGGATATGGGGTGTGCTGGGAGCACTGCTGTCAGTGCCCATCCTGCTGACGGTTTCTGCCCTGCTCGAACATATCGGCAGGCCCAACCTGGTCGGTTTCCTGTTTGGCGAGGCGCTTTTCCAACCGGGTCGTCTTGCCGGAATGGACGAAGACGACCCGGAAGAAACCCCTCAGCCCGGATAGGTCCAGACACCATCGCGGTCGAAATTCTCGCTCGCGAAGTCCCAGTTCAGATGGCGTGCGATCACCGCCTTGAGATATTCGGGGCGCAGGTTCTTGTGATCGAGATAGTAGGCGTGCTCCCACAGGTCGATCACCAGGATCGGCTTGGCATCGCCGGTCGCGAATGTCGCGGCATCATGCGTCTGCTCGACCGTGATCGCCTCGCCGCGCGCGACCAGCCATACCCAGCCCGACGCGAAATGCGCTGTGCCTTGGGCTTCGAGTTCGGCGCCCACCGCATCGAACGATCCGAACGAGGCTTCGAGCGCAGCCAGCAGTTCACCGGTCGGCTGCGATGATGCGGGCGTCAGACTGTTCCAGTAGAACGCATGGTTCCAGGCCTGGGCAGAGTTGTTGAACAGACCCTTGTCGCCCTTGTCCTGTGCACTGGCGATGATCTGTTCAAGCGTCGCATCGGCAAGATCGGTGCCCGCGATCGCCGCGTTTGTCTTGTCGACATAGGCTTTGTGGTGCTTGCCGTGGTGCGTTTGCAGAGTGGTTGCGGAAATTGCAGGTGCCAGCGCATCGTCGGCATAAGGCAGCGGGGGAAGTTGGATAGCCATTGTCGGTTTGGTCCTTGAGTGAAACGCGTTCACCCGCCCAACGCTTGAAGCCGCGGTCGGTTGCCCGGCCCGGCGGCGCAGAGCTTCAGATCGTCGCCTCAGGGCTGCGACGAGACCGACGATCGACCGCAGACGTCACCGCGACGTCGAGCGTAACGTTGCCCAGCGTGCGCATCAGATCGGGCAGCACCTCAACTGCTACCAGCAGCGCCAGCGGCGCGAGCGGCGCGTTCATCGCGATCGCGATGGGGCCAACCGAAGCGACGAAGCTGATCGAACCGGGGAGGCTCACCGAACTCAACGAGACGAGGATCGCCACGACCCAGGCCGAGAACATCAGCATCGGCGTCAGCGTGACTCCGTAAAGGTGCGCGACATAGATCGCGACCGCCAGGTTCATCGCCGGGCTCGTCGCGCGGAACAGCGCCACCGCCAGCGGCATCACGAACTCCGACGTCGTCTCGCGCACCCCCAGTTTGCGGCAGGCGCCCAGCATCGCGGGTAGCGACGCCAATGACGATTGCGTCGATAGCGCAATCGTCTGCACCGGCAGCATCGCACGGGCAAACGCGCCCAGCGGCTGGCGCGCAATGACCACGGCGAACACATAGCCCGCAATCAGCACGACCGACCCGGTAAGCACGACGATAATGACATAATGCGCCAACGCGCCGATCGCGGCGATCCCGCTGGTTGCGGCCACCGCCATGCTCAGCGCGAACACGCCCAGCGGCGCGAGCGCCAGCACCCAGCCGATCACCACCAGCATGGCGGAGGCTAACGCGGCAAAGAACGTGGTCATTACCTCGCGCTGCGGCCGGGCCAACCGTCCGACCGCCAGCGCAAACACCGACATGAACAGGATCAGCGGCAACATACGGTCGTTGGCCGCAGCGTCGATCACGTTGGTCGGCACAATCGAGCGCAGGAACTCGGCGACACCCGGCACCGGTCCGGTCGGCGCTGCAACAAGACTGGTGCGCAGCGCAGCGCCTGCTTCGGCAGGAACGGGCAAAAGCGTCAGCAATGCAGGCGTGACCAGCAACGAAATACCCGCGCTGAACGCCAGGAATCCCAGAAACATGCCAAGGCTGCGCCGCGCCATTGCGCCCGCACTGGCCATCGCCACGGCCTGCGTGACGCCGGTAAACAGCAACGCAGCGACCAGCGGCACGATCGTTGCCTGCAGGCCGCGCAGCCACATCTCGCCGATGGGCTGGACCCATGTCGTGATAAGCGGAAGACCCTCGGGTGCGAAGAACGCAACCGTCAGCCCCCCGACTAGCCCTGCGACCAGACCGACAAAGGTCCATAGCGCGGGGACCTGCGCAATCGGGGGAAGCGCGGTCGGTGAAGCTTGCGCGGATGATTTTTCGGAATTTGGTAAGGTCATCTTGAGATGACATTAGCTATGTCGCGTCCCATAGCAATGCAGCACGCCGCGCCGCGCGGCCCAGACAGCGAGGAAATAGTTTCCGATGGCACGCAAGTTCTTCGGCACCGATGGCATCCGTGGCCGGACCAATGCCGGCGTAATGACCGCCGCCACCGCGATGAAGGTGGGGCAGGCCGCCGGGACCTATTTCCAGCGCGGCGATCACCGCCATCGCGTGGTCATCGGCAAGGACACGCGCCTGTCGGGCTACATGATGGAAAGCGCGATGGTCGCAGGCTTTACCTCGGTCGGCATGGACGTCGTCCTGCTCGGCCCGATGCCCACGCCTGCCGTCGCGATGCTGACGCGGTCGATGCGCGCGGATCTGGGCGTGATGATATCGGCCAGCCACAACCCCTACGAGGACAACGGCATCAAGCTGTTCGGGCCCGACGGATTCAAGCTGTCTGACGAAGCCGAGCTCAGCATCGAAGCCTTGCTCGGTCAGGAAATGGAACTGGCCGATGCCACACAGGTCGGCCGCGCGCGGCGGATCGAGGATGCGCGCGGGCGCTACATTCATGCGGTCAAGGCGAGCCTGCCCGACAACGTTCGCCTCGACGGCCTGCGCATTGTGATCGATTGTGCGAACGGTGCAGCCTACCACGTGACGCCCTCGGCGCTGTGGGAACTGGGTGCCGAAGTCATCGCGATGGGGGTCGAACCCAACGGCAAGAACATCAACCTCAATGTCGGATCGACCCATCTCGATGCGATCAAGGATAAAGTCCGCGAAACGCGCGCCGACATCGGCATTGCCCTCGATGGTGATGCCGACCGGCTGATCGTGGTCGACGAAAAGAGCCAGACGGTGGACGGTGACCAGATCATGGCGCTGATCGGCACGCAACTGGCAGCGCGCGGGGAATTGCGCGGCGGCGGCGTGGTGGCCACGGTGATGTCGAACCTCGGCTTGGAGCGCTATCTCGGCGCGCAGGGGCTGACACTGGAGCGCACTGCGGTCGGCGACCGGCATGTTCTCGAACGAATGCGGTCGGGCGGGTTCAACGTGGGTGGAGAACAATCGGGCCACATGATCCTCACCGACCACGCGACGACCGGCGACGGCACGGTGGCCGCGCTGCAGGTGCTGGCAGCGCTAGTCTCGTCGGGCAAGCCTGCAAGTGAATTGCTCCACCTTTTCGACCCGGTGCCGCAACTGCTCAAGAATGTTCGCTTTGCCGGCGGCAAGCCGCTTGAGGTCGACAGCGTCAGGCAAGTCATCGCCGAAGCCGAGGCGCAACTGGCCGGTCGGGGCCGTCTGGTCATCCGCCCCTCCGGCACCGAACCCGTCATTCGCGTGATGGCCGAGGGCGACGATGCCGCCGAAGTCGAGGCGGTGGTCGACACGATCTGCAACGCCGTACGCAAGGCCGTCTGATGCTCGAGATGCGCCCCGACTGCGAACGCTGCGGCAACGACCTTCCGGCGCAGGCACCCGGCGCGTTCATCTGCTCGTTCGAATGCACCTTCTGCGCGGAGTGCGCGGATGCGCTCGACGATCGCTGCCCCAACTGCGGTGGCGAGCTGACGGACCGCCCGACCCGCTCGAAGTCGTTGCATGGGAAGCACCCGCCTTCGACCGAGCGCAAGTTCAAAGGGTGAGGTTTGCGCGGCATCCTTCGACAGGCTCAGGATGAGCGGAGGGTAGCCGGAATGCCAAATAAACTCGCTCATGCTGAGCTTGTCGAAGCACGCGCGCTCCCGTAGCCCCAAGACATGACCCCTCCCCGCATCCTTTCCATCGCCGGTTCCGATTCCAGCGGCGGCGCCGGTATTCAGGCCGACATCAAGACCGTCACCATGCTCGGCGGCTACGCGATGACCGCAATCTGCGCGCTGACCGCGCAGGACACGACCGGAGTTCGTTCGGTCATGGCCGTCGATCCGGAGATGGTCGCAGCGCAGATCGACGCCTGCGTCAACGACATCGGCGTCGATGCGGTGAAGATCGGCATGCTTGGGGCCCCCGAGATCGCAGCAGTGGTGGCCGACCGGCTCGAACGCCTGTCCATCCCCATCGTGTTCGACCCGGTGATGATCGCCACCAGCGGCGCGGCTCTCGCAGATGCCGCGACGATTGCCGCGTTCGAGCGGCTGATGGCGCTGGCGACGCTGACCACGCCCAATGTGCCCGAACTCGAAGCGCTCGGCGGTGACCCAGGCATGCACGCGCGCCGCATCGCCTATATCGCCAAGGGTGGCGATGCGCTCGGGCCGGAGGTCATCGACCGGCTGGTGATCCCCGGCCAGCCAGAGAAGCTCTGGACCGCCCCCCGCATCGACACCCGCCACACCCACGGCACCGGCTGCACGATGTCCAGCGCCATCGCCACGCTGCTCGCACGCGGTGCTTCACTAGAGGCTGCCGTCGAAGGCGCGCGCGCATTCGTCCGCGCAGCCTTGCTGGCAGCTCCGGGGTTCGGCGCAGGCCACGGCCCGCTCGGCCATCAGGCGGTGCGTTGATTCAGTCGCAATCGAGGTCGTAGAACTTGACGATATGCGCCCAGGCGTCATCGGCGGTATCGACCAAGGTAAACAATTCAAGGTCTTCGAAGTTGATCACGCCTTCCTCGGCCAGTGCCTGGAAGTTGATCACCCGGCTCCAGTAGTCCTTGCCGAACAGCAGCACCGGGATCGGCTTCATCTTGCCGGTCTGGATCAGGGTCAGCAGCTCGAAGAATTCGTCGAAGGTGCCGAAACCGCCGGGGAACACCGCGACCGCGCGGGCGCGCAACAGGAAGTGCATCTTGCGCAGGGCGAAATAGTGAAACTGAAACGATAAATGCGGCGTGACATAACCGTTGGGTGCCTGCTCGTGCGGCAAGACGATGTTGAGCCCGATCGATTCCTGACCGGCCTCGGTGGCCCCGCGATTCGCTGCTTCCATGATCGACGGCCCGCCGCCCGAGCAGATCACGAACTGACGCTGGCCGTTTTCGACGATCCCGCACGAACTGGCGGTATGCGCCAGTTTGCGTGCTTCTTCATAGTACTGCGACTTGGCGACAAGCCGCTCGATCACCGCCTTTTTCTCAGGCGTGGTCGCTGTGGCGAGCGCGGCTTCGGCCATCTCTGGCGATGGGATCCGGGCCGACCCGTAGATCACCAGCGTCGATCCGATTCCCGCTTCGTCGAGCAGCATGTCCGGCTTGAGCAGTTCCAGCTGGAACCGCACCGGCCGCAATTCCTCGCGCAGGAGGAAATCGGTATCGCGGAACGCCAGTCTGTAAGCGGGGTCCTGCTGCTGCGGGGTGGTTCGGGGCTGGCTCTCGACGAAACCGGCTTCCTGCTCGGCCTTGTAGAACTTGCCTTTGGTCAGCTCGTGCTGCTTTTCTTCTTCTGTCATGGCCCTTAAGTCGGACCAACAGGCTTAAAGCGCAAGGGGCCGCCGGTCACGAGCCCTGCCGCGCGGTACTTCCTGGAACGGCAGATCGTCGTACGCCGGAGAAAAGCCCAGCGTCTCGTAAATCTCGCGCAGCAAAAAAGGAAACGCGTCGCCCGCATCCTCATGCACATGCGCGCATTCGCCGAGGAAGTTGTCGAACGTGCGATAAAGGCCGCGTTTCATAAAGTCCGATGGATCGGTTGTGCTCTTGGATTCGTCTTGGCGCGCGCCGCGATGATTCGCCAATTGCATTCCCGCTTGGTCAAGAACCCGCAACACGACAGGCAGACCGCGCGCAGGTCGGGGCGCGCAGTCTGCCCGGTCGGTCATGGCGCGATAACCAGCGGTTTTGCCTGCGCTTCTGTCAGGGCCACACCAAGCTTCGCGGCAAGCGTCGGTGCTATTGCGCGCATGTCGATCTCGCCAAGGTTGCGCCCTGCAGCAACGCCCTTGCCCATGATCAGGAAGGTCGAGCGCATCTCCGGCATGGCAGGGAAATAGCCGTGCATGCCCTTGTAGCGCGACGGTTTGACGAGCGGCGCATCTGCGGCAAAGCCGCCAGCCAGCGCGCCGGGCTTGAGATCGACGAAGAACGCGGCCTCCGGGTTGCCGCCCATCTTCGTGATTTCGGCTTGCCCGACAACACGCGCAATGCGGTTTTGCGGATCGCCCGCGAGTGAACGCAACAAGGCCCCGACCTTCTCGGTCAGCGCGGCATCGGCGGGTCGTGCGAGCACGACCGCAACCGAGCCTCCCGATGACCACGGCATTGCCTCCCACGTCGCCACCTTGCCATCGGCTCCCAGCTTGATCAGCCCCGCATCGATGAACGGGCGGAACAGGTTGATCTCGGTGTCGGTCCCGACAAAGCCATGATCGCTGACCACCGCCACCGTCGCATCGGGGTGTGCCGCCAACTCTGCAGCAACCAGCTTGCCAACGGCGGCATCGAGCCGTTCGAGCACGGCATTGGCTTGCGGCGAACCGGGCCCGAACAGGTGCTCCTCATGGTCAAGCGCTGCCAGATAAACGGTCGTGAATTGCGGCTTCTTCGTTTCGATCAGCCGCGCGGCAAACTTCGCGCGGGTTTCGTCGGCATCGATGCCTTCGTCGATGCCACCGGCATAAGCTCCGCAATCATGTTCGAGCGCATCGTAAAGGCCATCGGTCGACAGCGCGCTGAGCAACTTGCGGTCGTCGCCATGGCCCGAACGCCAGATCTGCGGCAGGTTCCACGTCAGCGCCTTGGTGCCGACGCTGACCGGCCAGTGGACGTTGCCCGTTGACAGCCCGGCCTTGTGCGCGGCGTCCCACAGCGTTTCGGCCTTGATGTCCTGCGCGTACCAGTACCACCCGCCGTAGTTGATCTGTTTGGGATCGAAGGTGTTGTTCGAGACGATGCCGTGGCGGGCGGGCGCGACCCCGGTGATCAGCGTGGTGTGGCTGGGGTAGGTCACTGTCGGCAGGTTGCCGGTTACGCCCGCGGCGTAAGCACCGTCCTTCAGGAAACGCCGTAAGTTCGGCACCTTGAGTCCGCGCTTCTCGGCCTCGAGGATGTCACCGGGGCGCAACCCGTCGATCGAGATGAGCAGGACGGGTTCGGCCTTTGCGACGACGGGCGCCGCACTGCCAAGCAGTGCGACGCCCGCGACGAAGGCCTTCGCGGTCGAAAGGCCCCCCATCGTCAGAAGCCCGCCTTGAGCGTGACGAACACCTGGCGCGGTGCGGCCGCCAGCAGCGTCTGGTTGTCGCCGCTGAAGCCGAAGCCGTTCGACCCGATCGTGGCGACGTAGCGCTTGTCGAACAGGTTCACCGCGTTGAGCTGCAGTTCAACCGGCTGGCGCTGGCCGATATCGAGGCGGTAACCCACCGTAGCATCGACGAGCGCGCGTCCGGGCACCGACATGTCATTGAGATAAGTGAAGTACCGCTTAGACATGTAGTTTACGCCGATGCGACCGAACGCCGTATCGCTGTCATACGAAAGTTCGCCATGAAGCAGATGCTTGGGCGTATCGACCACGGACTTGCCTGCTGTGGGCAACACGGTGGGGACCGCGCCCGTGGTGATGGTCACGTCATCGCGATAGGTCGTGTCGTTGTAGCTGTATGATGCGAACGCACCAAAGCCGCCGGGCAGTTTGACGTCGAGCGCGGCTTCGAGACCCAGCGCCCGAACCGAGCCGACGTTCTGCAGCACGTTGGCCGATCCGACGATACCGACCGAGGTAGGAAGAACCAACAGACGGTCGCGGAACTTGACGTAGTAACCCGCAAGCGACGCGTTGATTATACCGGTGCTGTAACGCAAGCCCGCTTCATACGTGTCCGAGCTTTCCGGCTTGAGCGTGCCCTTGATCTTGTTGAACCCGGCCTGGCTGGTGGAGAACGGCCCGCTGGTTGCCGACGCTTGGAACGCACGGGTAACCTGCGTGAACCCGGCGAAGGCTTCGACGCCGCCGCCCAGCTTGTAGTTCAGGCCAACATGCGGCTGGAACCAGTCCTCAACCTTGATGTCACCCGTGGCGAGCCCGCTGGTGTTGACCAACGCAAAGGCGTTGGTGTCGACCGAGAACCCCTTCCAACCAAGGTTCACCTTGAGGTCACCCAGGTTAATGTCGTCGTTGACGTAATACTGGATGGTGTCGGTTTCGAACGCGATCGACCACTGCGTGAAGATCGGATTGCTCTGGAACTTCAGGTGATCGCGGCCGGGGTTGGTGCGGCTTTCGTAGCCGTAGAACTTGCGCGACTGGATGAAGTCGTTCTTTTCGTACCAGCCGCCGACGGTGAGGTTGTTGGCGCCGTACGTGTTCGAGATCGAAGCAAACACACCCTTGCGCTTGATGTCGTACTCGGTCGTGCGCAGCGCCATCGGCACGCCGCTCGGGCTGTTAACGTAAGGGCTGCCCCACGTGCCCTGACCGTCGTTCTCGTGGTAGTAGCCCTTGACCTTGAACACGGCAGTGTCGGCAAACGGCACCGTCAGGCCGAGCGAGGCAAGCGTGTCCTTGCGCAGGCCCGAAGCGTCGTAATAGGCATCGTCCGCAGTCGTAATCGGCGCGGGATAGGTGGTGCCGGCGGCGGGGTTGAGCGGCGTCGTACCACTGTCGCCACGGTTGGCTGCAATGTCGGCAACCTTGATGGCCAGCGCATAGTTCGAAGGGCCGAAGTTGTCCCAGTCATAACCGAGGCGGTTCAACTGGGCGAGGCTGAGATCCTGATAATCCTGCTCGGCCCGGTCGGAATAGCTGATCGTGCCGTCCAGTTCGACGTCATTGCCCAGCGGCACAATGCCCTTGGCGTTGACCATGAGGGTGCGCTGCTTACCGTCGCCCTTCCACTTGTCGCCGTCCTGATACTGGACCGAGGCGAACGCGCGCGCGCCATCTGCTGTGCCAAGGCCGACACGCGCAAACCCGCGCCACGTATTGGCCGAACCGTAGGAGGCGCTGAAATCTGCTCCGAGCACATCCTTGGGATCGACCGAGAAGAATTCGAGCGTGCCGCCCAGGTTGTTGGTCGATTGCGCGGTGATCGAGCCCGAACCCTGGCTGACGCGGGTTACGCCGATGTTCTCAGGTGAGATGGCGCGGCTGATATGCAGGCCATTGCTGTTGCCATAGGACATGTCACCCAGCGGGATGCCGTCGAGATTGAAGCCGAGCTGGTTCTGGTTGAAGCCGCGGATGGTGATGCGCGTTGACCATTCGTAGTTGCCAAAAGCATCGGCGGACTGGAAGTTGACGCTCGGCAGCTTCTCGATCGCCTTCAGCGGGCTGGTGCCCGAGGCGAGGATGGTCAGTTCTGCGGTCGAAAGCTCCTGCACCTGACGGGTCTGGCCCTGCCCGAGCACGACGATCTCTGCTTCACCGCCATCGGCCGCAAGCGCGGTATCTGCTGCGGGGGCGGGTTCATCTGCGGCAAAGGCGGGGCTGACGAAAAGCGAGGTGCTGGCAAGCAGCACGGCGACGATACGCATGGTTTGATCCCTCATACGCCAATTGATCTGGCAGATGATCCGCTAGCCCTTCGCTGTTGCAGCATCGTGCCAGTTCGGCGACAGATCAGGGACGCATATTTGACAATCGATTGACGGCAATCATCCGCGACACAGCTGTCACGTAAGTGTAACGCGGTGTGCGCAATGGACGAAAACATGTCGGTAGAAAAACAGCACGCGGTCTCAGGCGAACTGCCACCCGTGCATGAGCGATTCTTCAATCGCGAGCTGAGCTGGCTGGCGTTCAACCGGCGCGTACTGGCCGAAGCGGTCAACCCCGATTACCCACTGCTGGAACGGCTGCGGTTCCTGTCGATCAGCGGCAGCAACCTCGATGAATTCATGATGGTGCGCGTGGCCGGGATCGCCGGGCAGGTGCGCCGGCAGATCGACGAACTGTCGATCGACGGGCAAACTCCGCAGCAGCAACTAGGCGCATTGCTCGATGCCGTAAAGGCATTGGTCGATGCCCAGCAACTGGTGCTGGCAGACCTTGGGCGCGAGCTGGGTGCGGCAGGCATCCGCCTGATCGACAACGACCCGTTCTCCCGCGCCGAAGCGGAATGGCTGCGCGATTACTTCGAGGAACATGTCGTCCCGGTGCTGACCCCGCAGGCGATCGATCCGGCGCACCCGTTCCCGTTCATCGCCAATCAGGGCACCGGGATCCTGTTCCAGATCCAGCGCAACGCCGACGGTGCCGGGGTGAGCGAGATGATCCTGATCCCGCCTGCTCTGCCGCGCTTCGTGCGGCTACCGGGCGAAAAGGCTTCGTGGATCGGCATCGAGGAACTGGTGCGTCGCCATGCGACGCTGCTGTTCCCCGGCTTCCGCATCCTCGGCCACGGCGTGTTCCGCGTGTTGCGCGACAGCGACATCGAGATCGAGGAGGATGCCGAGGATCTGGTGCGCTACTACCGCACGGCAATCCAGCGGCGACGCCGGGGCAAGGTCATCATGCTCCAGCTGCAGGAGGACTTCGATCCCGATGCCGAGCGTCTGCTGCGCGAGCAGTTACGGCTCGATTATGCGCTGGTGATCAAGAGCAAGGGCCTGCTGGCGATCAACGGACTTGCGACCGTGGTCGACGAGGATCGCCAGGACCTCAAGTTCGATCCCTACAACCCGCGCTATCCCGAACGCGTTTTGGAACACGATGGCGACTGCTTCTCGGCCATTCGCGAGAAGGATCTGGTGATCCACCACCCCTACGAAAGCTTCGAGGTGGTGATAGACTTCCTGCGGCAGGCCGCCGCCGACCCCGACGTCGTGGCGATCAAGCAGACGCTATACCGCGCGGGCAAGCAATCGGCAGTGATCGCCGCGCTGATCGCAGCGGCAGAGGCGGGCAAGTCAGTCACCGCCGTCGTCGAACTGAAGGCCCGCTTCGACGAAGAACAGAACCTGATGTGGGCGGCGCAGCTAGAGCGCGCGGGCGTGCAGGTGATCTATGGTTTCGTCGACTGGAAGACCCACGCCAAGGTCAGCCTCGTCGTGCGGCGTGAAGGGGACGGCTACCGGACCTACTGCCACTTCGGCACCGGGAACTATCACCCGGTAACCGCGCGCATCTACACCGATCTGTCCTTCTTCACGGCTGACACGCGCATGGGCCGCGATGCCGGGCAACTGTTCAACTTCGTCACCGGCTATGTCGAGCCCAAGCACACCGAACTTCTCGCGATCTCGCCGATCAACTTGCGCGAAAAGCTGTACGAATGCATCGACCGGGAGATCGCGCTGGCAGCCAAGGGCCGTCCCGCGACAATCTGGGCGAAATTGAACCAGCTGACCGATCCCGACCTGATCGACCGCCTCTACCTCGCCAGCCGGCAAGGCGTCGAGGTACGGCTGGTAGTGCGAGGGATTTGCTGCCTCAGGCCCGGTGTGCCCGGCCTGTCGGAGACGATCGAGGTCAAGTCGATCATCGGTCGGTTTCTCGAGCACAGCCGCATCTGGGCGTTCGGCAACGGCGCGCGGATGCCCAACAAGCGGGCGCGCGTGTTCATCTCGTCGGCCGATGCGATGAGCCGCAACATGGGCCGCCGCGTCGAGGTGCTGGTGCCGGTGAAAAACCCGACCGTGCACGATCAGGTTCTGGGTCAGGTCATGCTCGCCAACCTGCTTGACACCGAACAGAGCTGGGCGTGCGGCCCCGACGGCAAGTACGTGCGCTTTGAAAAAGGCGCCCAGCCTTTCAACCTGCACCGCTATTTCATGACCAACCCGTCGCTTTCAGGACGCGGCGCGGCGCTTTCCCGGGGACGAAAAGTGCCCAAGCTTGCGCTCCGGCGCGGCGTGGCCCACCGTGGCTGAGTGAATCACATAAGCGTGCAGAACCGGACTTTCGCGTGGGACACGGCCCGCGCGGTCATCGACATCGGCTCGAACACCGTGCGGCTGGTCGTCTACGGCGGGCCGCTGCGTGCGCCGGTGTCGCTGCTCAACGAGAAGATCACCGCCAAGCTCGGCAAAGGTGTGGCCGAAGACGGTCGCCTGACCGAAAAGGCGATGGCCAACGTGTTGACGGCGCTGGCGCGCTACAAGGCGCTGATCGACCTTGGCGGCATCGGCTCGGTCGACGTCGTCGCCACTGCCGCCGCGCGTGAGGCATCGAATGGCCCGCAGTTCCTCGACCGGGTCCGCGCGCTTGGGCTCGAACCGCGCCTGCTGTCGGGCGTCGAAGAAGCCGAGATCAGCGCCAACGGCGTCATCGGCGCGTTTCCAGGCGCGCACGGCATCGTCGCCGATATGGGTGGTGGCAGCCTCGAACTTGTCGATATCGCCGACGGCGCGACCAGCCACGGCGTCAGCCTGCCACTCGGTTCGCTACGCCTGCCGGCACTGCGCGCAGGCGGAGATCGCAGTTTCGTGCGCAAGGTCGGGACGATGCTGACGAAGGCCGACTGGGATGCGGAGCCCGGTGCTACGCTCTACCTCGTCGGTGGGTCGATGCGCGCCTTTGCGCGCGCTGTCATGGTCCGCCTCGATTGGCCACTGGAAGATTCCCACGGGTTCACCCTCGATGCCGCAAAGGCGTTGGAAATGGCGCGCGCGCTGTCGCGGCGTGGACAGATTGCACGACCGATCGATGGGGTCTCGGGCAACCGCCTTGCCAGCATCCCGGATACCGCCGGACTGATTGCGATCCTGTTGCGCCAGCTGCAGCCCGGCCGGATCGTGTTCTCGTCGTGGGGCTTGCGCGAAGGACTGCTGTACGGCGATCTGCCTGCAGTGGTACAGGCGCAGGACCCGCTGATCGCCGGGGTCACCGACTACGTCTCGCAATATGCCATTACGCCCGATGAAGGCGATGCGGTGGCGCGCTGGATGGCAGACGTGGTACCACTCGCCCGCACCCCGCTTGGCCGTGCTGCCATAATGCTGTGCCTTGCGGCGGGTCGGATCGAGCCGAACCTGCGGCGCGATGTCCCACGCGCGTGGGGCTTGCGCAAGCGCTGGATCGGCATCGATGGCGCGGGCCGCGCGATCCTCGCCGCGGCGTTGCAGTGCAATGTCGCCAAAGCCGGTCACGACACCCACGACTTTGAACTGCTCGCCTCACCCGAAGCCTTGCGCGACGCTCAGACGCTGGGCCTGGCGACCCGGCTGTGCCGTCGCCTGACCACGGCCTGCGTGGGGCTAGTCGAAAAAACCGCGCTCGAACGGCATGACGGTAGGCTCCTGCTCAAAAGCAGCGAGCCTGCGTTGATCGGGGACGGCGCGCTGCGCGATCTGAAGGACCTTGCGCAGCATCTTGGACTGACAGCGGGCTGATCACACCCCGTCGATAATCTCGGTGATCTTGGCCGCAAGTTCGGTCATAACGAACGGCTTGGTGATGACTTCCATTCCCGGCTCGAGATGCCCGTTGCCGACCGCCGCGTTCTCGGCATAACCGGTGACGAACAGTATCTTGAGGTCCGGACGAGTCAGCCGCGCAGCGTCAGCCACTTGCCGCCCATTCATGCCACCGGGCAGCCCGACATCGGTGATCAGCAGGTCGATCTTCGCGTCGGACTGCAGGATCTTGAGCCCTGACTGCCCGTCGTGCGCCTCCAGCGGAAGGTAACCCGCCTCCTCCAGCACATCGACGATCAGCATCCTGACGGTCGGCTCGTCGTCGATTACCAGCACGACCTCGCCTGCCCCCATGGTCGCGATCTCGGCTTCAGAAATTAGCGCATCGTCTGCAACCGCGCCGGTGTAGCGCGGCAGGTAGAGGCACATCGTGGTGCCCTTGTCGACTTCGCTGTAGACGCGGATCTGCCCGCCCGACTGGCGCACGAAGCCATGGATCATCGACAGGCCGAGGCCGGTTCCCTGCCCGATCGGCTTGGTCGTGAAGAACGGATCGAAAATACGCTCGACGATGTCCTTGGCGATGCCGGTCCCGGTATCGGTTACGCAGATCGAGATATATTGCCCGGGCGTCAGATCCCGTTCGCGCGCTCCGCGTTCGTCGAGCCACTTGTTCGCGGTTTCGATGGTGATGCGTCCGCCGCCCGGCATCGCGTCGCGCGCGTTGATCGCCAGATTCAACAGCGCGCTTTCTAGCTGCCCTGCATCGACCCGGCTGGGCCATAATCCCGCTGCGCCGACCACTTCCACCTCGATCGCCGGACCGACGGTGCGCCCGATCAGGTCTTCCATGCCGTGAACCAGGCGATTGACGTCGGTAGGTCGGGGGTCGAGCGTCTGGCGGCGCGAGAATGCCAGCAACCGCTGGGTCAGCGCTGCCGCGCGTTGGGCCGAGGATTGCGCACCTCTGATGAACCGGTCGAGCCCCTCGTTCCGCCCCTGCGACAGGCGGCGTTCGATGATCTCCAGCCCCCCGCTGATCCCGGCGAGCAGATTGTTGAAATCGTGCGCGATACCGCCTGTAAGTTGGCCGACGGCTTCCATCTTCTGCGATTGCCGCAACGCCTCCTGCGCTTCGATCAGTTCGGCCTCGCGCGCCTTGTCATCGGTCAGATCGCGGCCGACTGCGATGAAGTATTGCCCCCCCGGTTCGGGAGAAACCGTCCAGCCGATCGGCCTCCATACGCCGTCCGCCGCAAGGATGCGGCTTTCGAACCGTGTCGGAAGTCCTGTGCTGCTCATTTCCGAAAGAGCCGACGTGATCGTCTCGATGTTCTCAGGATGGATGATATCGCCGTAGGGATCTGCCAGAAGCTTTGCTTCCGGCCAGCCCAGGACCTTGGTCCACGCCGGGTTCACCGCAACGAGATTGCCAGCGTAGTCGGCCCTTGCAAGCAGGTCTTCGCTCAGCGTCCACAGCCGGTCGCGCTCCTCCTGTGCAGCCACGTCGTCGGTAATGTCGCGCCCGCTGCAGTAGACCATCCCGTCTTCGGGCACACCAGTCCAGCTGATCCACCGGTAGCTGCCATCCTTGCAGCGGTAGCGGTTGGGAAAGCGGATTGCGGCCTGCCCCTGTTGTGTCAGCAGGAAGCCACCCTCAGTCGCCTCGACGTCTTCGGGGTGAAGCAGTTCGAAAATCGACTGCCCCGCAACCTCTTCCTCGGTCCAGCCGAGCACGGTCAGCCAGGCGGGGTTCGACGTGACGAAGTAGCCTTCGGAATTGAGCGCGCCCAGCAGGTCAGGACTGACCTGCCAGGTGCGACCGCGCGCCTGCGTCCGCTCGATGACTTGGCGCTCGAGATCGGCGTTGAGGCGACGCAGGGCTTCTTCGCCGCGCACCTGATCGGTGATATCGTGCCCCTCGACGAATATCCCGGTTATCGTACGGTTCTCATCGAAGATCGGCTGGTACACGAGATTGAGGAACCGCCGCTCCAACGGACCTCCGGGCGCTCGCTGAATATCCGCCTCGACCTTCCGGCCGACGAACGGCTGACCTGTCCTGTAGACCTCATCGAGCAATTCGAAGAAGCCCTGGCTGCCGATCTCGGGCAAGGCTTCACGCACTGTCCGGCCGATCGCGTCACGATGGCCGATCAACTGATGATAGGCTTCGTTCATCGATTCGAAGACGTGGTCCGGTCCGCTCAGAATACACATGAACCCAGGCGCGCGGCGAAACAGTTCGCGCAAGTTATCGCGCTCCCGGGTGCGCGCCTCGACTTCGGTCGAAAGCATCTCGTTCGCGCGGCGCAGCGCCTGTTCGGCCTCCTCGCGCAGCGCCACCGCTTCGGCAAGCGCCGCGGCGCGCCGCCGCGTGGCATCGTAGGCTTCTGCGCTGGCCAGCCCCGATGCGATCTGCCCGCCCAGCAGCTTGAGATATCCAAGGTAATCGTCGTCGGCCAGCAGATGCGGATTGAGCCCGACGACGATCGCCCCGTGCGCAGTCTCGGCGCCCTGACGCTGCAACTTGACCACGACCGCCCGCTCAGGCGGCCGCGACCACGATCCGGTCGGCAATCCTTCCAGCCCACGCAGGTCGAGCATCGCGCCATCTTCATCGAGCGACCAATCGCCCCCCTGCCCCAGCACGACGTCGCGCGGGATGCCTTCGTGTACGGTCTCGAACCCGGTGAAGTCGATCAGGGTCGCGCGGATATCATCGAACAGGTAGGTGAGGCTGAACGGGATATCCTGAGGATTACCCTGCATCACTGCTTGCGCCGCGCCAAACACATCGAGTGGCGACTCGGCGCTGGTCAACTGGCGCGAAAGGTCGCCGAGGGATTCGAGACGCCGACGGTCGATGACGCGCTTGGTCTCCTCGACCACCGCGCAGAGCAGCCCGCCGACCGACCCGTCGTCATCGAATACCGGGCTATACGAGAACGTGTGGTAGGTTTCTTCAGGAAAACCGTTGCGCTCAAGCAGTAGCGGCAGAGCCTCGCTCCATGTCGCCTCGCCCTTGTCGTAGACCTGACGGATAAGCGGCTCGATGTCGGACCAGATCTCGGCCCACAATTCCCGCGTGGGCATGGCCAGCGAGCGGGGGTGTTTGCTCCCCAGCGTGGGGCGGTAAGCGTCGTTATAGAGAAACGCGACGTCCTTACCCCAACCGAGCCACATATCGAACTTGCTGGTCAGCAGAATGCGTACCGACGTTTTCAGCGCTTGCGACCAGCTTTCGACCGGCCCCAACGCGGTGTTTGCCCAATCCGTCTGCCGCATGAGCGTGGCCATCTCACCAGTGCCCGGAAATACCTCTGGCGGGCGGACGTGTTCGTTCAAGTCGGTCTCGCTTTCGAAAGAAGCTGATCTTTTGGATGGCGGACGCTGGAAGCAAAAACGGCGGCGCTAGCACCAAACGTAACAAGCCCGTTTCGGTTGCAAGATACGGCGGCTTTTTTGAGCCCGGCGCACATCGCCCCAGCCCGTTTGATCACAGGCCGGGTGAAATTGAAGTTTTCGTGAACGGCGATGACAATCTTGCCGCTCGCTTATATGGCCGCCGCGATGAGGGCGCTTCGGTCAATTTTCCTGCAAAGGCGGGGGCTAGCAATGACGTTGCTGGCCTTTGCCTTGTGCATGAAAGCGCTCGTCCCTGCAGGCTTTATGGTCGAGGCCCGCGCGACATCCCTGACCGTGCTGGTTTGTGCAGACTCTACTGGTGCGCGCGGAGCGATAGAGGTCGCCATCCCCAAGGCCGAGCGCAAGCACGGCGCGGACGCCAAATCGCACGAGGCCTGTCCGTTCTCGGTCCTGAGCCTGGCATCGACCGGCGGTACCGACTCGATCCAGCTTGCGATCGCATTGGCGCTCATCCTGCTGCTCGGCGTGCTCGCCACGCCGCGCCTGCGACTGGTGCCGATGCGCCATGTCCTGCCGCCACAGTGCGGCCCGCCAGCGTTGATCTGACACCGGTCAAAGACCTCACCTCCCGGATCAATCGCCAGATCGCATCACGCGGCAATGACCGCCTGCGCATGCGCTGACTGGCGCGCCAGAAAGTTATTCCATGAAGTTTTCCGTTACCACGACGGCGGCGCTCGCCGCCGCGCTCGCCTTGCCATCCGTCGCCCACGCCGATTCCGACGCCGATCCGACGATCATCGTAACCGGCAAGGCCGCTGCCGATGCTGCCCGCCAGCAAGCCGCAGACACGCCGGGCGGCACCGACGTCGTCACTTATGAAGATTATGCCGACAAGACCGCGGTCTCGCTGCGCGATGCGCTCGCGTTCTCGCCCGGGATCTACACCCAGCCGCGCTTCGGGCAGGAAGTGCGCATCTCGATCCGCGGCTCAGGGCTATCGCGCGGATTTCACATGCGTGGGCTTACGCTGCTGCAGGATGGCGTGCCGATCAACCTTGCCGACGACAACGGCGACTTTCAGGAACTCGAGCCGATTTTCTTCGATCATCTCGAGGTCTATCGCGGTGCCAATGCGCTGCGCTTCGGTTCGGGGACACTCGGCGGAGCGATCAACGGCGTCACCCCGCGCGGCGATACCGCGCCCGGCCTCTACGCAAGGCTCGACGCAGGTAGCTTCAATCTGGTGCGAGGCCTGGTATCCGGCGGATTTGGCAATGAGCAGGTCAACGCATGGGGCGCGATCAGCGCCGACCGCCATGATGGTGACCGCCAGCACGCCGACCGGCACTCGCTGCGGTTCAATGGCAATGTTGGGATCGGGATCAGTGACGCGGTCAGCACCCGCTTCTACGTCAGTTCCAACACCATCCGCCAGCAGCTGCCCGGTGCGCTGACCATAGCGGATGCCCTGTCGACCCCGGAAAAGGGCAACTTCGCGGGCGATCAGGCCCGCGACATCGATTCGCTGCGATTGCAGAACCGCACCACCGTCGATCTCGGCGACGTCTCGCTTTCGTTGGGGGGCTTCTATAACCACAAGCAGCTCTATCACCCGATCTTCATGGTCATTGACCAGAAGTCCGAAGATCGCGGCGTGTTTGCGCGGTCCGAGTTCAATGCCGGGATCGTCTCGCTGACGCTGGGTGGAGAATCGCGCTGGGGCACGACCCGTGCACGCCAGTTCGTCAACATCGCCGGGAAACGCGGAGCCGAAACCTTCCGCGCGCAGCAACGTGCGCGGACTTCGACCGTCTATGGCGAACTGCGCGTGACGCCGGTCCCTGAACTAAGCCTGATAGTCGGCGCAATCTATGCCGATGGCTTTCGCGAGCAGGTCCGCACCGTGCCCTCGCGCGTGATCGGACGCGCATCGTTCGACGCCGTCTCGCCCAAGTTCGGCGTGCTCTGGCGTGCGGCCGATGGCGTCGAGGTCTACGCCAACTACAGCCGGTCGGCCGAATTCCCGACATTCGTCGAGCTCGCCCAGCAGGCAGCCTTCGTACCGGTCGCCGAACAACGCGCCTGGACCGCGGAAATCGGCTCTCGCGGTCGTCTGGGGCCGGTGCAATGGGACATTTCGGCCTATCGCGCCGACCTGACCGGCGAGATGCTGCAATATACGCCTGACGCCAACGTCGGCATCCCGGCGGCCACCTTCAACGCCGGTCGCACGCGGCATCAGGGCATCGAGGCGGGGCTGACCTGGACCCCAAGCGATTGGCTGCGCCTGCGCCAGACCTGGCAGTATTCGGACTTCCGCTTCCGGGGTGATGTGCAGTTCGGCAACAACCGCCTGCCCGTTATCCCGCGCCACGCCCTGCGCAGCGAAGTCCGCATCGGCAGCGACGCCATGCATATCGCGCCAACGCTGGAATGGCTGCCGCAAGGGGCCTTCGCCGATTATCGCAACACCGTCCGAACCGCAGGCTATGCGCTTATCGGCCTGACCGCAGGCGCGACCGTCCGACCGGGCCTCGACGTCTTTGCCGACGTGCGCAACCTGACCGGCAAGAAGGCGCTCGGAGACGTCTCGGCGGTCATCGCCGCTACCGCAGCTTCGGCGATCTATTATCCGGTCGAACGCCGAGCGGTCTATGCAGGTATTCGCTCAAGGTTCTGAAGGGGGGCAATAACATGAACCGTGAGTCGAAAGCCGCCGCGATTTATCGCAAGATTTGGCGCTGGCATTTCTATGCCGGGCTGTTTGTCATGCCGATGATCGCGGTGCTTTCGATCACGGGCGCGATCTACCTGTTCAAGCCTCAGATCGATGCCTGGGAGGAGCGCGCGTTTGCCGGATTGCCCACGCGGGGCAGTGTCGCACCCGAAGCGCAGGTCGCCGCTGCGCTTTCGGCGTTTCCCGGCAAGCAGATGCAGGCCTATCGGCTTCCGGCCCGGACGGGCGATGCGGCGATGATCCTGCTGAGTAGACCGAATGATCGCCAAGTGCTCGATGTCTTCGTTTCACCTCAGGGCAAGGTGCTCGGGTCGATTGATCCGGCGACGCGAATCGCGCAGATTGCGCACGACGTGCATGGCCAGTTGCTGCTCGGTCGCCGCGGAAGCTGGCTCGTCGAGCTTGCCGCAAGCTGGGCCATCGTGATGATCCTGTCGGGCCTGTATCTCTGGTGGCCAAGGCGTGCAGGCCTGGGCGGCGTAGTCTGGCCTCGCTTCGGTCGGGGGCGGCGTACCTTGCTGCGCGACGTCCACGCCGTGACCGGATTCTGGGTCGCAGGACTGGCACTAGTGCTGTTGGCCACGGGCCTGCCTTGGGCCTCGGTCTGGGGCAGCGGCTTCAAGGCGGTCCGCAGTGAACTGGGGTTGGTCAAGGGCCGTCAGGCTTGGTCAACGGGCGGAGAGGCAGCCGAAGTCGATCCCCACGCCATGCACGATCACAACGTAATGGCAGGCCCGGAGAACAGCCGTGTAACGCGCACTACGGAAGGGCCTACACTCTCGACGTTCGTCGCCAAGGCGCAGTCGCAGCACTTGCCTTTCCCGGTCATGATCGTTCCACCCGGCGCGCCTCAGGCATTCGGAGCCCCGCCTAGACCGGACTGGACCGTGCGATCCGACACCCAAAACCGCCCGCTTGCACAAACGCTGCGCTTCGATGCCGCAACGGGTGCCTTGATCGCGCGTGAGACCTTTGCCGACAGCCACCCGATCGACCGCATCGTGGGCTATGGTATAGCTTGGCATGAGGGCGCACTGTTCGGTGTCGTGAACCAGATCATCGGCCTGGCAACCGCGCTGATGCTGATCACACTCTCGGTCAGCGGATTTTTGATGTGGCGTCGGCAGAAAGCTCGAAATCGGCTCGGCGCCCCACTCCCAGCCACGCAATCGGGCAGTTCGCTCAAGCTTCTTGCGATAATCGTGGGACTTGCTGCCTTGCTGCCGATGCTCGCGATTTCGATCCCGCTCGTGCTGGCAATCGAATGGCTTCTCCTGCGACGCATCCCTGGCGCGGCGCGTTGGCTTGGGCTCGATGAGGGCGCAAGTCCACCATAAGCAGGCGATTGCCGACAGCCGGATTCTGGATGGAAGATGGATGCCCCGCGAGGACTATAACTCCTTTCCAATGCTCTCCGGCATCATCCAAGAAAGCCTATATATCACGGGGCGTAGGCCGCATCCCTTTCCAATGTTCTCCATTGCAATCCAGCCAGAACCAATGTTATGTGAGGGAACGAATGAGGGAACCGAGACATGGGCAAGCTCACTGTTGAAAGTGTCAGGGGCGCAAAGCCAGGGCGCCATGCAGACGGCGACGGGCTCTATTTGCTTGTGAAGCCGACCGGGGCGCGCTCATGGGTCCTACGCGTGGTGTCCAACGGCAAGCGCCGTGACATCGGCCTTGGCGCGGTCGACCTCTCGCCCAAGAGCAAGAAGGGCGAGGACGAGGCAACCAGCGCAATCCCGCTCATGCTGTTGCGCTCGCTGACCCTGAAGCAGGCACGCGAAAAGGCATCAGCCTTGCGTAAGATCGCCCATGCCGGCCTTGATCCTATCGCAGAGCGCGACCGGGAGCGCCGTCAGATCCCGACCTTTGCCGAAGCGGTCGACCTTGCACATGCCGAATTTAAAAAAGGCTGGGCGGTCAAGCATGCCGCCGCATTCAAGGCCTCGTTGGAAACCCATGTAGTGCCACATATTGGCCGTGAACGCGTCGACGTGATCGATCACGCGATGGTGCGCGATGCCCTCGCCTCGATTTGGACAGACAAACCCGTGATGGCGCGCAAGGTGCGAGTGCGGATAAATCAGGTGCTCGGCTTCGCGAAGTCGAAGGGCTGGAGAAAGTCGGACCTCCCCGACGCCAAGGAAGTCCGCAAGGGCCTCGCCAAGCATGGGCGCACAGGCCACTTCGCCGCCATGCCGTTCAAGGACGCTCCCGCATTTGTGCAAGCGCTGATCGGCCAAGATGGCACGCCGGGACGCCTCGCCCTGATCTTTACAATTCTGACCGCGGCGCGATCGGGCGAAGTGCGCAATGCGCGTTGGGAGCAGGTTGACCTCGACGCCGCCACATGGACGCGCCCCGCCGAAATCATGAAAATGAAGGTAGGTCACGCAATCCCGCTCACGCCTGAGGCCGTGGCAGTGCTTGAGCGGGCCAAGGCGCTTGGCAACGGCAAAGGGCTCATCTTCCCCGGCAAGGGCGGCAAAACATCACTTTCCGACATGACCCTTACCAAGGCCCTGCGAACGGCTGGGCAGGCGCAATTCACCGTCCACGGTTTCCGCTCCAGCTTCCGGGACTGGGCCGCCGAAATCATGCCGACGATTCCGCCTATGGTCGCGGAAATGGCGCTTGCGCACAGCGTCGGGACCGAAACAGAACGAGCATATTTGCGCTCGGACCTCATGGACCTTCGCCGCACACTCATGACCGCATGGGCAGAATATGTGACCGGCAAACCAGCCGCGAACGTGACGCCAATCAAGGCAGCGGCCGCATGAATTCACCGGGGCAATCCCGATGAAGCGGGAGCCGTGGGAACTGGACCTTTCCACGGCTCCCTATCACCCTCGACAAACGGAGTGTCGAAAATGAATGTACAGCCAGTAGAACGCGACCGCACCGCCTGCAATTGGCAGATCGCAATGCAGCACTTCCTTCAGGCCGAAGCTGAGTATCAGCGCGTTGCCCCCTTGGGCGATGTTGCGGCACAGGATGACGCCTGCAACGCATATAGCGATGCACGTTGGGACCTTATTCGTATGGGCGCCCCCGACCTTCCGGCCTTGCGCTGGAAACTGGATTACATTCTCGAGGGGTCCAACGGCTCCCTAGATCCATACGGTTTGGACCACCTCACACAGATCAAGCGAGACATCGCCGCACTGATGAGCCACGCGCCAGACAGCAGCATTAAGGAAGCGTGGGGCCGCCGACTTACGGCGCTGCGAATCTACAATACCCTTACACCTCTCGAACGCGGCGGGATGGATGATGAGCGCTCACCAGCAGCGCAGGCATGTTGGGATGAGATCGACGCCGCAGACGAGATAATCCGTGCAGCTACGGCAACGACGATCGAGGGCGCCCGCATTCAACTGCACGCCGCAATGCTCGGCATGATCGACTTTGAGAAGGGCGAGGTGGCGCTCATCACGGGCGACATGGAAGGCTTGGCAGAACGCGACGAGGATTTCGAATATCCGATGCGGCTGGCGTTCTCGGCCCTTCGCTCCCTCTCGGCAATGGAGAAGGCAGCATGACCATGCACCACTCGCATATGCGCGGCCCGGTAGTGCCCGTCACCGTGTTCATGCAGGTTTCGGACTTCCCCGATGCCGCCACAGCTACGCAGGCGCTTCAGGATGCCCAACAAGCGCTGGACAAGGCCAAAGCCCGAAAGGCAATGCTCGACACAGAAAGGGCGCAGCGCTTCCCACAGGCTCAGGACTGGCACTGGCGGGAACGGTGGGAGGATTTGAACGACTATGATCAGGCCGGATGGGACCTAAGGGCGTGCTGGGAATCGCTTGCCAGCGTCGAGAAACGCATGGGCCTCTTTCACCCAAACAATCGCGCTTTGCTTGCGGGGTGGGTCGAAAGCGCGATCGGCTTGCTCGACAACCTCGAGGCGATTGAGGGCGATCCCGATGGCGAAGAAGAAGAACTAGAGGATGCCTTTGTTACGCATAATCCGGCTTTGGCCATGATGGATGGTGACGGGCGCGATGTTGCTTGGCCGGAATGGCACACGAGGGGGCGGCATAAGTTGGCCAGGGGCGGGGCTGAGATGGCAAACAGCATGGTCCACGAGGATGCCGAAGACGATGATCCCGACTCAGGCGTGGAGGACAACCCTCAGGGATTCGACCCGGAGACGGACCGATGCGAGGCCGGGGACGATGGATGCGGGCCGGTATTCGCACACGGGCAGCTATACATGGGAAGCAATGAAGATTGCGAAGCCGCCTTTCCAGACTACGGACTGGACCAAACGCAACCGGGGATGCCGCCCCAACTCTTTGCCGAGCACGCCATGATGAAGCCACACCTCGAACGGGCTCGGAAACGGCTCAGGCTTGATCGTAAGTGACCACAGCGGCGCGGCCGGGCGACCAGCCGCGCCACAATTCCGGGGGAAGCATGACAGATCGCGAATGGATAGCGGAGGATGACGACCTTAACCGGGAGGCGTTCCGAGCGCTCATGAATGCTCGGGTCGACAGAGAGAACGCACTTATCGCCCTCTTGCGCTCTGAAGTACCTATTCATTGGGCGGTTCGCCGCGCTTTGGCAGACGCGCTTTCCAGCAAGCCTGTGACTCTCGGCTCTCCGTTGGCATTCGTTGGATCAAACTCCACTCGAGAAAAAGCCAAGGCTTTTGAGAAGCGGAAATCATGGCTGCAAATCGCCGCCTCTGTCCGAGCGACCCAAAAGATAGCGGGCACCTACGAAAATGCACTCACGCAAGCTGCAAATAAGCATAACTGCAGTAGGGAATCAGCAAGAGATGCAGTGACCTATGCAAACCGTGTGAATTCTTGGGCAAAATCAGTTAAGTTAGATGGGACGATTTATGGCCTGTACGCACAAGAGGAACTGATAGAACGCTACATTAACTTCGATGCTGGAGGTGAAACCGTTCCGCCAAACATGACACTTGCTGAAGCAGCCGAACGAGATGCCAAGCACGTGGTGGACCTTCTTGAGATCTTTGCGGCATACGGATCCGACTCCTAAGCCGCACTAAGCGGCTCGGACTGACAGCCCGCAGCTAAATCAGCATTTTCCATATCGGTTCAAACGCAACCGATAGGAACGTGCCATGACCATCGAAGTGCCAAAGCTGGCCTATAGTGTGAAGGAAGCGGTCCACGCTTCCAGCCTGAAGAAGTCCACAATCTACAATTACATTGCAGCCGGAAAGCTGGAAACGCGCCGCGTGGGCGGGCGTACGATCATCCCCGCCGCCAGCCTCATGAAGCTTTTGCAGGGCGAGGCGGCCTGATCATGGCCAGCAATGGAAAGCCCCGGAAGGCAGCCGGGGCTGGCTCGGGGGCCGTCGCACCTTCTACGCCTCCGACATGGCGTGCGCAAATCTTGGCGCTCAGGTTCGGCATGACGCTCGGGTGCGCGTCGATCGTGGCATCTCTCGCCTTGGGCGGTGCCCATGGTTGAAATCCCGCCCCTAACCCCGGTCGAAGAGGCGATCATCCATTGCAGCAAAGCGATGGCGCTTGCTGCACCACACCTCAAGAACCTGCCGCGAATGTCGACCGACATGACCGCGCAGCAAGCCCGCGTGATCGAGCAGGCCGCCGACGCATTGGGTTTGGCTTCTGACTGCCTTGCTGTTGTCGTCAGTCTTAGGCTCAGGGAATTGAAGGAGGCCGCCAATGACTGAGCGGAGCCCCTTAGTGGCATCCTTTCGCCGGGAGGCGCTGGAGATCTTGGCGCGGCGTAATCAGCCGGGCGTAAAGGTCCCGGTTCGAAATGGCCGTGTCGTCCTAGAGCGCCTTGCCCACGGATACCGCCTCGACGTGCTGGGCCTCGACCAGTACGGAAAGCCGCTCCGGCTCGCAACTTCGCACTTCGACCATCTCGATCACGCCCGCGCAATTGGCGCGAGGATGGGCCGCACCATGTGTGTTGTCTTCCAGGACAAGACCAAGAGCGCCGGCCGGTGAAGCATTTCACGCTTCCGCCCCTGCGCTCGGCCGATTGGCTGGCAGTCATCCTTGAGGCTTATCAGGACGCAGGGGTCACTGTCTGGAGTGTCACCACTAAAGGCCGGTCGGGCTCGCCACGCCGTAGATGGTTCGGCGAAGAGGCGCACGCCTTCGCCTATGCTCTGGACCAGTCTGAAACCCGACGCCTCGCACTGATCGACATGCGTGATGGGGGTGAGTCCTGATCGTGGCGACCATTCACCCCCTCACGACCAGCCGCGCCGAAAGCGCGCCGCCCTCAAATGTTGAAGCCGAGGCCGCGTTTCTTGGCGCGATGCTAATCGACAATGCGACTATGCGCTCGGCCGGCGACCTGAAGCCAGAACATTTCCACGCCACAATCCATGGAAAGATTTTCGAACGCACTTCCGCTCTGATCGGCCGGGGCAGCAAGGTCACCCCGGTGACGCTGAAGCCGTACTTCGAAGCCGACGAAGGCATGAAGGAACTTGGCGGTGTGGCATACCTCGCACGTCTCACTGCAGACGGACAGGGCCTGCTCAATCCCGACGAACTCGCCGCACAGATCCTTGATCTTGCAGAGCGCCGCCGACTGACCACCGAATTTCAGGCAGCACAGGATGCGCTCGCCGACCAAGCTACGCCGCTTGCCGAGATCGCCTTTCCATCGCCCTCAGTGGCTGGGCAGGCGTTCAAGTCGCTTGACCTCGCCGCACTGGCCAACCGGGAAGCCAAACCTACCGCGTTCGCGATCGAACAGATCGCCCCCGTTGGCGAGGTGACGCTGCTCTCAGGACCGGGCAGTGCAGGCAAGTCTCTGCTAGGGCAGCAATTCGCGTCGGCCGCAGCGGCGGGCGTGCGGTGCATCGGTCTGGACGTGACCTCAGGCCCTGCGATCTATCTATCGTGCGAGGATGATGGGGAGGCCCTCCACTGGCGACAAGCGCACATCTGCAAGGCGCTCGGGCAGGACATGGCACAGCTGGCAGGCCGCCTGCACCTTGTGACCCTCAGGGGCGAGCTCTCGACTGAGCTCGGAACCTTTCAGCACGACGGTACAATCCGACCAGCCGCGACATATCGGCGCCTTGATCGCATGATGCAGCGCACGCGCGCGAAACTGGTGTTCCTCGACAACCTCAGTCACCTGTTCACGGGCAACGAGAACGACCGGGGCGAGGTTACTCGCTTCTCGAACTTGCTCAACCGGCTGGCCTCACAACACGCCGCCGCGATCATTCTATTCGGGCACACAAGCAAGGGCGGCAACGGTGCCAGCTTCAGCGGCTCGACTGCATGGGCGAACGCGGTGCGCTCGCAAGTCACCCTTGCGCATGATCCTGAGACGGACTTGCGCACCCTCACAGTGACCAAGGCAAACTACTCCAGGAAGGGCGAGGCAATCACCTTCGCATGGGCTGACTGGGCATTCGTGCGAGAGGATGATCTCCCCGACGACAAACGCAGCGAGCACGGTGAAACCGTCCGGGCTGCCTATGACAATGCCCTCTTTCTGGCCTGTCTTCGGGAGCGCAACAGGCAGCAGCGCGCAGTGTCCGAAAAGGCCGGGGCGAACTACGCGCCCAAACAATTCGCAGCCATGCCTGAGGCCAAGAAGGTTTCTAAGGAACGGCTCATCGCCGCAATGGATCGGCTCTTTCGTCTGGGCAAGATCGAACGCGCCGAACTCTGGAGGGGCAAGGACAGGAAACCTGTTCTCGGCTTGCGGGAAACGCAAATCGGGGAGCCCGCAGAAAATGGCTAAGTCATTGAAAGTATTGCGGGCAACACTGATGCGGGAAACGCAGGCCCCCTGCGGGAAACACTACCTGAAACCCGCAGAAATCCATGCGGGAAGCGCGGGAAGCCGTGCGGGAAACACTCCCCCTAATAACCCTATAGAGAGAAAGGGGGATACCTATAGGTCCCCCTTCTCTCTCGATTGGAGGGAATGACATGCCAAGACTGGCAGCAAAGATTGGCCGCGCCAACTATGCCGGCCCGTACCGCGCATTCGGTCTCGCCATTGATCGCAGGCTTGAACTCGCCGCGCTGGAGGCTACCGACCAGGCCGCAAAGCTTGCACTGCGATCAATCCGGGCCGCCATGCAGGGCGCTGGCCTTGGCCGTCTCGGCAACGGGCTAGGCTCGGCATCGGACCTGAGCAGCGGCCGCGGTATCCATCGGCGCGGTGCGGACGCTTGGAGCGCATCGGGCGTTGTGTTCGTCCGCTCCCGCAGTGCTCGCACGCGTGGCGCGATCGAAGCCTATACCGGGGGCGCCGACATCCGACCAACCCAGGGCCGCTGGCTTTGGATTGCTACCGACCAGATCCCGAGCAAGGCGGGCCGGTTCGCGATAACCCCGGAGCTCTACGTCAAAACCGGCCTCGAGCAGCGCATCGGCAAACTGATTTTCCTGAAGTCGGTGAATGGCCGTCCCTTGCTGGCTGTCGAAAACGTGGGCGTTGCCATCACTGGGCAGTCCCGTTCGGCCCGCTCGCTCAAGCGCAACGGCACGGCACGGAAAGGCCAGATCGCCAAGCAACTCGTGATCGCATTCGTCGGCATTCCGCGGACCAGCCGGGCGGCGCGCGTCGACGTCCAATCCATCATGCGAGCGGTGCAGGCCGACTTGCCTCGCCTCGCCGCGCAAGCCCTCGAAAAGGTTTCATCATGACCGCTCCAATATTTCCCGCATTCATCCGCTTGGAGAAAGGCAACAGCGATCCTGCCAAGGCCGCGTTCCTTGCCGAAGTCGAAAGCATGACGACACAGGCGGCCGACCGCGTCACCGGCTTCAGCAAGGGGGCGGCACGGGACATAGACGCGGCGCTCATGGTCAAGGGTTCGACAAAGGCCGCGTTCGTGTCTGACATGGAATCGGCACTCGCACAGGTGAGTGCGAGAGTTTCGGACTACTCGCAGTCGGCGCGGCGCAATCTCGAGGCCGCCTTGTCGGGCAAGGTGACGGCAACCGGTGGCATCGATCTAGACGTTGCCGGTGCGCGACAGGCCGCTGCGGTATCCGAACAGCGCGCCGCGATTGCGCGGCAACTGGCAGATGCGACGAAGGCGGCAGCACTCGCAGAACGTGATTTCAGCCAGGCCACGCGTCTGAGCATCGCAGCGGCCAAGGATCTTGCCGAAACCGAGACGCAAGCAGCGATCGCAGCCCGGGTGCAGGCTGAAGCCGCAGAGCGCTTGCAGATGGCAATGGACCGCGCTGGCGTGTCGTCGAAAGGGCTTGCCAACGCCAACGATAACGTGAGCGTCAGATCGGGCGCGGCACGGCAGGGGATGCTCCAGTTGGGCTACCAGATCGGCGATGCCGCAACGATGTTCAGCTTGGGCTCGAACGCCTCGCAGATATTCGCCTCGCAGCTTGGCCAGACCGTCCAGGCGGTGCAACTCATGACGGGCGGAACCTCCCGGCTGGCGGCCTTCCTTGGCGGCCCATGGGGAATCGCACTCAGCACGGCTGCAATCGTGGCCACGCCTTTCATCGGCAAACTCTGGGAAATGTACAATGGCGCCAACGCGGCAACCGGCGCGCTCGACGCCTTGATCAAGAAACAGCGGCAGCAACAGGCTGAGAAAGCCGCCATTCCGAATGCTGGCAAGGACATTGCCGCGCTGGTTAAGCGCCGCGGCGAACTCGAGGCAGACATTGCCAAGCGTGGTGTTCGTGCTCCCAACGGGCGGCTTCAGTTTGTGTACGCGCAACAGCAAGAGCTCAAAGAGATCAACGCTCAGATCGCGGAGGGGCGGCAGGCGCTCGACAATGCGCGCGCTGGCAGTCTGACTCTCGACCGGATGATGGGCGACCTGGCCGGCAAGCGGCTCAAGGACACCTATGCCACACCGAAACCGGCGAAGGTGGCGCGGGTGAAGGCCGCCAAGGCAGACGACGGCAAGGACGAACTCAAGGATCTGCAAAAGCTGCTTGATGCGGAAATGGCGACCATCCGCAAAAGCGCAGATTGGAACGCGGAACTGATGACCAAGTCGCTTGATCGCGGCTGGGATGCCATGTTCGAAGGGCTCGCCGACAAGCAGGGCGCCGTCACCGATGGCGTGATCCGCACGGCAGATGCACAGGGCGAGTGGAATGCCCGCATCGCCGACTCGATCGATCTTCTTCAGCAAGTCGGCGGCGCGGGCTCGGCACTCGCTGGCGTGACATCGATCGTCGCGGGCCTGTCTAGCGGGGATTATTCCGGCATTCGTGGCCCGGCCGGTGCCGTTGTCAAAGCGGTCGGCAGTGCCGGCTGGTCGACCACCGATGCTGACGGCAACCGGCAAATCAAATTGCTGGGCGAGGAAATAACCTCAGTGCTCGACTCCGTGTTTGGCTCGCGTGGCAGTTTCGCCAAGATGCTCGAAGGCGCGGGCCTCGGTGGTGCGACCAGCCAGCTCATCTTGGGCTCGAGCGGCTCGGGAGCGGGTAGCTTGCTTGGCGGCGCGCTGGGCGAAAAGCTCGGAGAGAAGTTCCTTTCGAAGGGGCTCGAATCCGTTGCTAAAGGCCTTGGCGACTTCGCAGGACCTCTTGGCAGCATCGCGGGCGGTCTGATCGGTGGCGTGCTGGGCAGCGCGTTCAAAAAGACGACTTCAGGTTTCGCCGTGATTTCTAACCGCGGCGTGTCCAGCGGCGGGAGCAACGGCGAACTTGCCAAAGGCGCGGCGAACACGGGCGACAGCATTAGCGCGAAGCTGAACAGCATTGCCGACCGGCTGGGGGGCGTAGTCGGGAAATATGATGTTTCAATCGGCACGCGCTCGAGCGGCTGGATTTCCGTCTCAGGCTCCGGTTCGTCGCAGGTCGCGGACAAGAAATGGAAGCAGCAGAACGCGGGCGGTGACCTGATTTATGACGGGAAAGATCCTGAGGAAGCCGCACGCGCTGCGTTGCTCAATGCTATCCAGGACGGTGCCATCGCTGGCATCCGCGAAGGTGCGCAGCGCTTGCTCAAGGCTGGCAAGGATCTCGACAAGCAGCTGCAGCGCGCACTCGATTTCGAAAGCGTGTTCTCCGACCTCAAGGGTTACCGCGATCCGGTCGGCGCTGCGCTCGACACGCTCAATCGATCATTCGTCCGCCTCAAGGACGTGTTCGCCGAAGCAGGCGCCAGCGCGGCGGAATATGCCGACCTCGAAGCGCTGTACGGCATCAAGCGGGCTGAAGCGGTAGAGTCGGCGAATGAAAAGGTGCTCGGAAGCCTCAAGGACCTGCAGAAGGCCCTCACGGTCGGCAATGACGCCCTGTCCCTACGCGACCGCAACAGCGCCGCGCTGGCGGTCTACAACCCGCTTGCCGAACGAGTGAAGGCCGGTGACGCGACCGCATTCGACGCCTTTTCTCAGGCCGCGTCCGACTTGCTCGACATTCAGCGCCAACTGTACGGCTCGACCAGCGCGTTCTTCGACCTGCAGAACCAGGTCAAGGCCATCACGGACGGCGCCATTGCGGGCAAGTCCGCCATCGCCGACGCCGCGACAGCCAGCGACAGCCCGTTCTCGCAACTGGCTTCGCAGCAGCAGGCTACGACCAGCGCGATCGATAACCAGACATCCGCCCTGATCAATGCGCTCGGGGGACGGCTGGACATGCTGAACGACAACACAATCGCCGTGTTCAAGCAGCTTGTTTCCAACGGGGCATCCGCCTCGAGCGGGGCAACGCCGGCCCCCGCGCGCGGCTATTTCTGACACACGAATTTGTGCCCAACCTCTCGAACGACAAGGAAATGACTATGCCATATCAGATTGAAGAAGACCTGAGCCGATTTGACGGAACCGGCTCATCCCGCCTCGCCGCTTTCTATGCCCGCAAAGGGGGTAAGCTTTCTGCCGGGACCGCAAGCCCTCGCCCTGCAGCCGCTACTCCCGCAAGGCGTGTGTCGGCACCGGCCCAAGCATCCCCGCCCATCGTTCGCGCTCCCCAGGTCACAAAGGCCGACCTTGACCGGGCAGTTGCGACCGCTGTTGCGCAGGAACGAGCCCGCGCCGCGACCGTGTTTGCGTCCGACAAGTCACGAGGCCGGGAGCGGGTGTGTGCGACCCTTCTGTCTTCGCCCCACGGCTTCAGCGCGCAAGCGATCGTGAAGGAACTGGGCAGTCTGCCGCTCGACCGGGACGTTGCCGCTAAATGCGCACAGCCGAGTGCGGAGGCCCGAGCCGAAATCGATGCACGTTGGGCCAAGGCCTACGCATCGCCCCGCATCATCTGAGACAGGAAATCGACATGACCGATTTGAGCAATGCCCTCGCCACGGTTTCGGCCGACCTTCAGTCGCTCGACCTCACCCCGGAAAACGAGGCAATCCGTTTGATTGAAGCGGAGATCGCACGCCTCAACCAGGCAATAGGGGCCGCGCAACATCGCTGTGGCGAGATCGATGCCGAGCAGTCGGAACTCAGGCACCCCGAATTGCAGGGCGCAGCGATTGCCAATGCGCTCTTGGCCGAGATCCCGGCGCGGGAGGTTTCCGCCAACACCCGCAAAGAGGATGATTTGAGGGAGGAACGCAAGGGGCTCTACTCGGGAATTCGAGAATTGAGGGAGCGCGTCCGGGCCGAAGAGCAGAAGTTGCCTGCGATCAGGCAACAGGCGCTCGAGCGTGTCCGTTCGCTCGCCGCACCTCTCGTAGCGGCTTTGCAGGACGAAGCGCAGGATGCCGCAGCCCGGATCACAGAAGCGTACGCAGCATTGGCAGCGCTCTCGTTTACAGCCGGGGCTGGCAGGCTCGAAGAGCGAGCGGCAAGCGCAGCGGTTGCCGGTATTTTCGATGGGCGGCTTTTGATGGGGCATGCTGTGCCGGTTCCCGACGACATTGACGCTGTTCTCTCCCAACTCGCCAACAAGGGCGCGGCGCTTCCATTCCGCCGCCTGAGTCAGATCTCTCCGCCCACCAGGTAAAGTTTTCCCCGTCGTTAATGGCTTTTCTCCGGGGAAAGACTGCCCCCGCAGGTTTCGGCTTGCGGGGGCTTTTTTGCGCCCGGCAAACTCTGACTCCGAACTTATGCCATGCCAAAAATTGGGGAATTACGCCAAATTTGTGGTCCTTCAGCGCTTAGGGTCCGGGAATGTCGTAGGTAGGACCCGCAGTTTTCCCTGCGACGTCCCCGCCATGCCAGCCAGACATCGCAGGCAGGCGCAAGGCGGGGCCTCGACGTGGCACCATGGCCTAGACCGCCCTCCTATGCCTCCTGCCCCTCAAAACGGATCGCATGCTATGGGCCGGCCGACCTGTGCCGACCGGCGCATAACCCGTCAGATCCGCACGCGGGACCTGATTTGCAGAGCAGTGCGATAGTCGCCAGCGATCCAGCCGCACGCGCCAGCGGTTTCACTCATCCATAACCGACCGCCCTCTGGTAACGCAGCCTGCAGCGTGGCGAATAATTCCTCCGCGCTGCAAAGGACCGAGACAATCCAAGCGCTGGCTTGGACCTTCAACAAGTCCGGGAAATGGCTCAAGCAATCCATGATCGGGCGCAGATCGTGCTCCGTACGGCTCAGATCGACTGCAACGAAGTAGGAGGTAAACGGCAGGATCTCCGGGCTTTCCGGCTTAGTATGGGTCATCATGGTAGTGTCTCCGCAGAAGGAAACACCCGAAGGCCGCTTGACCCGATAGCCAACCACATGCAAATTGCATGGGCTTCAACAAAGCATCGAGTTCCACCGCCTTCGAGTGCAGTGGTGTGTCGGGATTGGCCGGGGTTGCACCCCCGGCCTTTCTGATAAGGCTTAGAGGTTCCCCTCAAGCCCAACCACTACCTATAGTGCCTCAACCTGTTGGAGACACAAGAGGGCAGCAGCGCGGAATTAGACTCCACTCGTCGCACGTCCGATTCGCTTCGTCTTCTAGTATCCAGCTATGCAATGCAGCGACTCCCTGCAATCGGGGGCGATCAAGAGCCAAATGCGCGGCACCGCACTTTTTTCCGCGGCCCTCAGCAAAGTGTGGACAGGAGCGGGTCAACCGACCCTAGCCCACGTGTCCACAGGACTGCCCGAACTCGAAGAACTCTCTTTATCGCCGCTGATATGCCGACACGTTCGATTGTCCAGAAACGGCAGATTTCCGCCAATGCGCGGAATGCAGACTCGAAGAACTGCAACCGAAAATATCCTGAGCTACTGTGAGTCTGGCAACTTCGACCCGCCTGCATCACAACCAACCGTGGCCAAGCAGAAGTTTACTGCAACCGGCTGATTTTGCTGAAGGGGGCGATGGGGAGGTTCGGTCGCGGCTTTCCAGTCCACTATAGTCTGCGAGCAGTCTTCGAAATCAGTCGCCGCAAGCATGCCGCATGTAAGCTCGCCCTGACCAACTCGGCAGTTCGTGTGCTAGCGATCCTCGATCCCAGCCCGTTGCCAAGCAGGTTTCGCGGAAGTAGGACATGGACGGGTGCCGGATCAGGCCTGTGTCATGCCGGCGACCATCGGAGCGGCGAGGTTGCGTTGCTCCTTGGAGCACGACTGCATCGGCATGAGAGCCGAAATAGGGGATAACGCGAACCACAGGCTCGAATAGGGGGCTAACGAAGCATAGCGTTACAGCCGTCAACGGAACAGCGAGCATAGAAGTGGGAAGGCCTAGCTACGCCGCTAGCAATTTTCCCTCGGATGCTCGCGTGAAGGAAATCCTCTCTCCGCCGGCCATGGCAAGGAGGTTCATTGCATCAGATGGCCAATGGTCCCGCTCGTCATACACCAGCACGGGCCGTGCCCGGCAAGGCGAACCGATGCCATGATGCTCGATTACGTGCTCAGGATGCGCGATGCATGGGGCGATTGCCGCGCGAAACTGGCTGGTGTCCGGGCGTGGGCTGACGCTCTGGGCGACTGAATATCCTTAAATAACTGGCTCAACCAGCGGCTCTTACCCGCCTGAGCGCGCCAAATGTCCACAGGGACAGATCAACAAGATCCCTGCCACCCTCGTCATCGCCTCGTTCATAAAATGAGGCCCCCGCTTCTCGAAAAGCAGTTCTGATCGACGCCAAAGATGCTTCGTCGAGCGCTTTGCTCTCGGCGAGAGTGCTGACCAAAATGCGCAAGGAAACTAATACGGCATTGTCCATGTGAACTCCATTCTGCCCCTATAATTCCGGGCTGACTCTGCCATGGCAATAATTTGTTAACCGTGGCTAAACCACCTCGATTTCTTGATGTCCTGCTCTGCGGATCATCTCACGTCCACGCAGCGAGCCTGGAACCGGCGCCACGGGTGACAGCGCCCAATGTGCTAACGGACCCGGTGGAGCGGCCGAGCTGGTGGGAGTGAGTGAGGGTGATCTCGCGATCTGCACGACGAACACCGCGCGCCTGATCGCGGCGCGGGAGTGGGCGTTAGGGTTGAACGCGCCGTGATAGCCATGATTTCGCAAGGTTTGAGCGACGCCTGAGGGCTGCGCGGGCGCAGCCCTCAACTTCACGCGTACCGCTTACGCAGCCGCCGCAGGAAGGTGCTCTCCACTCTTGATCAGCACTTGCAGCCGATCCCATTCCGTCTTTGCGTGCTGCATCGCGCGGTCCTTGAGATAGTCTCGCCCATAGCCTTCAAACACCGGATATTCGTGCGTCGTAAGCAGTTGGTCCAGCTTTTGGGCGAGATCAGCCATTGTCATCGACTTACCTCTGATCGCCTTGCTTTCCGCATAGAGCAGGAACTGCTCGCAAAGGATGTGCAGGACGTAAAGTTCGTCCCGGGCGAGATAGCTCTTGCCGGTTTTCGCCTCTTGTAGCGTGGGGAACATGCCCTTTGCACCGATCACGCCCATGTTTGGTTTGCGTGCATCTGCTCTGCCGAGGATCAGTTGCGACGCCGTCTTCTCGG
Organism: Novosphingobium hassiacum; assembly: GCF_014196055.1. Classification (GTDB taxonomy): domain Bacteria; phylum Pseudomonadota; class Alphaproteobacteria; order Sphingomonadales; family Sphingomonadaceae; genus Novosphingobium; species Novosphingobium hassiacum. Next base: position 19,415 of record NZ_JACICY010000011.1, on the reverse strand, counting down.
TAATCGCGAAGAGGAATTTATCCTGCAGCGTCGCGTAGAACGTCCGGACATGCGAAGAGTCCTTATCGTAGTCCGACGCCGCGACTTTGAAACAGTCCCTGACAGCCTGGTAGATGGTGATCTCTTCGCTGCGCAAGGCCCGCACCTGCGCCGCTAGATCGCGCAGGGCCTGCGGATTTTCGCGAAGGTGGGGTTCGTTTAGCGCGTAGCCCTTGAGCAGATAGCTTTTGAGGACCCCGTTTGCCCATTTCCGGAAGGACGCGGCCTTATCGCCGTTCACACGGTACCCGACCGTGAGGATCACATCAAGGTTGTAGTGCTCGATGTCACGACTAACTTGGCGGCCCCCTTCCAATCGAACTACCCGGAATTTCCGGGTAGTTGCCGCCGACTCAAACTCACCTGTGCTTAACAGATTGCCAATGTGCTCCCCGATGGTGTTGGCATCTTTGCCAAACAAGTCAGCCATCTGCCTTTGGGTCGCCCAGACCGTTTCCTCAGACCAGTCCACGTTGAACTCGATGGCGGCATTCTCGCCGTCAAATCGTACGAGCTCCATTTCGATCTGGGCGGCGGTCGCGTTGGCAGCCTCGCGCTGGCGACGGACCTTGTTGAGAAACTTGTCGATGTCGACGGCAGGCATGTAATCTTCAGTGGCCATATAAGATTTTCCTTATCTCAATAGCCCGACAAGCCTTGACCGCGTCGTCAACTTGATTCATACGACGCCTTGCATGAGGTCGAGGGCTTGCCGGCCCTTGGTAGCAAAGTCCCGCCTATCCGAGTGATTGGCGGGACTTCGTGTTTTAGCCGGAAATACGCGCGCGCGAAAGGTTCGGTTAACCAAACTCGTGGAAATGATTCACGATCCGTTCTCGTAGGTGACTAGTTCGCCACACTGCTTGCGGTCACCTCGCCCTGACAATGACGCCCGCAATCCTGAACTGCTCACCACCAGCCACAAAAACCCCCGCCAGCGACTAGCGCGGGCGGGGTGAAGTTGAGAGCGTGTCTCCACGCCCTTCGGGTCGCATTCTCCCCGTACTTGGCATTCGAGCTAAGGTCAGTGACGAACAACACAAAAATTTGAGACCAATATACGTTTGTGACCCACGGATTTAGCCGTCTTTGCGACGCACGACTATCCGGGTGGTAGGGTCGTTTAGCTCACCATCACCGATACCGTGCACAACAGCGATCACAGAGGCAACAAACTGGTCCCCTTGGACGAGCAGAAGCATGTCTTCACCAATGCGCGGGCAGACCTGCACCTGCGCTTCAATTAACTCCCGCGGCTGCGCATCCTGGGCAGCCTTCTCCCAGATCACTACATTCACAGTGCTCTCCTTCGATGTTCATTCGGTTATTTCTTAAAATGGTCTCGGACGAAATCGAAGACCTTGCAGCTGATTTTGAAGCCGCCGGGAGGCTTTTTGTCTCATCTAATACCGCGTTCGCGCATGGGAACCAAGCGTCTCGACAAGATCAGCGACTATCGGCGGCACGGATTTGACCTGCAGGTGACCTGCTGCGCCTGTCGTCACGTCGGGCGCATCGATGCTGGTGTACTATCCAGGCAGCGCCACGAACAACGCCGCAGCACCGACATGATGTTCGTCAGCGCCCGCCTGCGCTGCAGTGAGTGCAGCAGCCACGACGTGTCATGCGGGCCGATCGAGCGATGACTGTGCGTTATTATAAGCGCAACTGCCGCTAAAATCCTCGGCACAGAACAACGAAAATCGGCCGCTTCTATCTTTTCCAACCGACCGACTTTTCCAACTGACCGACCTCATCTGGGAATGAAGACCTGTCATTTTCTATCGAGTGACAGAGGCGCGCAATTGCGCAATAGCTGAAAGCTGACATGGCTACTCAAACGATCGACGGATTATTCTCTCCTCCAAATGACCAGCCCGTTCCGCCGCCGGTCGTCACGCGCATGCAACTTCTTCCCTTTGGCGACCTCACTTGGGAGAATTTCGAGCGGTTGTGTCACCGTCTCGTGCTGACGCTCGGGAGCGTCGAACACGCGGCACGCTACGGGCGGAGCGGTCAGGCGCAGGATGGCATTGACATCTACGCGCGTTCGCCGGGCGGCACCTATCACTGTTGGCAGGCGAAACGACGCGCAAAATTCTCGGCCACAAACCTGCGGAGCTCGGTCGGACTTTTTCTTAAGGGGAAATGGGCTAAACATTCGATCTCGCTGACGCTTGCCCTGCAATCGAGCACTGCTGACGCTGGTTTTCAGGACGAAATCGAAGTGCAGACGCGGCGGCTCAAGGCCGCTGGGGTCAATCTTCGGGTCTTAGGTAGTGAAGAGCTTTCCGACGAATTGCGCAGCCACGCCACACTCGTGGACGATTTCTTTGGTCGCGTTTGGGTCGAGGCTTTCCTCGGACCGGACGTCGCTAACTCACTCGGCCAACGGCTCGACGGTGTGGCATTCGCCCGCGTCCGAGCGCAACTAGGCAAAGTCTACGACAGCCATTTTCATTTCATCGACCCTGGAACTTATTCAAGCATTCATGATGTGGATGAGCGCTCACCGATTTCGATCGGCGAACGTTTTCTCCTACCTGACGTCGTAGTTGCCGAACTCCGCTCCGCCGATCCAGGGGAGGGGCCGCCAGTCTCTCGGGCTATGGCGCCCATCAGTGGGGACCCTAGCAAAGGTGACTTCCTGCGGAGCACCAAGCGCGCTCTAGACAGGCGGCGCGTGCCGTTTCGCGAATGGAGCAGGCATGGAGAGAGAATCGTCATCCTCGGCGACGCTGGTTCGGGCAAGAGCACCTTGCTGCGGTGCTTCGCGCTCGACCTCTTGGGAACACAAGATCGCTTTCCTGAGCTGGCTAGCCGATGGGGCGATAAGCTCCCGCTTCACATTCCATTTGCGCGATGGTCGCGCGAAGTTGCCGCTGATGGCGCGCGGGTTGGCCTAAAAGAGATCGTACGTCGAAGCCTCAAACCGCTCCTGACGGGCGACAGCCTTGTCGACCTTGTTGACCGAGCGGTGGACGAGAGACGCGTGGTTCTTCTGATCGATGGGCTCGACGAATGGGCCGATGAGCAGGCGGCCCGGACAACGCTGCAACTGCTTCTGACTTTTGCAAGCGCACATGACGTGCCCGTGCTGATGACCGCCAGACCTCGCGGCTTTGAGAAGCTTGGTTCGGTCCCGGCAACTTGGAGATCGGCCGTGTTGGCGCCGTTCTCGCCGCAGCAACAGCGAGCGCTTGCGAGTTGCTGGTTTGGACGTTTCGCCCCAGAGCGCGACGGGAGCACAGATGCAACGAGCCGGTTGGCACGCTTTACTTCCGACCTTTCGCGCGATGGAGCTCTGTCGACTCTCGCTGAGGTGCCGCTCCTTCTAGTGGGGCTGATCACGCTCGCGCTGCGTGATCGCATTCTGCCGCGCAGCAAGATTGAGGCCTATCGCCAGCTCATCGACTTGCTCCTCGAGCAACATCCGCAGAAACGAGCGACCGCCGCCTTTGACCAGCGCGGGAGATTCGAGCATGCGCGCGATCCGGAGCAACGCCGAGCAGCGTTGGCTTGCTTAGCGTTCAACATTCGCTCCGAAGCGGGCGATGCAGGGTTCGCACTAGTTCAGGCGCGGCGCATTATCCGCGAGTATCTCGTAGACGGCTTCAGCCTAGCATTAGACCGAGCAAGCTCCGCCGCCACAGAGATTCTTGCGGTGAACTCGGAACTTCAGGGCCTGATTGTAGAAAAGGCGCCGGGCGAGATCGGCTTCGCACACGCAAGCTTTGAGGAGTTTCTGACCGCCGAGCACCTTCAAAGTTGGCCATTCTCAAAAGCCCAAGAATTCACTGCTGCGAGAGCAGGCGATCCTCGCTGGCGAAATGTCATCGTAATGCTGCTTGCGAGCACGGCTCGGCGCGACGAATTTGAGGCTTTGCTCGCGGCCATCCAAGCCCAAGTTCGCGAACCGCTGGCGATGATGCAGGCAGCAGGTCTGCTGGTTGAGGCCGCATTCACCGCACCGAACCGTTCTCCGGCTGCGGCAGGTGCGCTCATCGAGGTCGGGTTCAGCACGATTGAGACTGGGGACTGGCTGGTCGCGCGGCGGGATGCACTTAGTTCGGCCTTGGGCGCACTTGACGATCCCAATCTCGGCCCGATTGTCGGACGCAAGCTCGAAGCGTGGAGTCCGAGCCGGTCCACCTGGCGGCGCACCATTTTCGATGCCTTGGGCACATGGCGTCAAGCGCCGGATCTTCTCGAGACGCTTTGGCTGGGCCTACACGATGACGATCGCGGCACCCAATACGCCGCAGCAGCCGCGCTTGCTAAGGTCTATGCTGGCGACAGGAGTGTTGGCGAGCGTTTGCACTTCGGTCTCGGGAAAACTCAGCGGCTCAATGTCGCTGGGTCGATGCTTGAAGCGCTTCGCCTCGGCTGGCCAGAGCTGCGAGGGCTTGACGAAATATTCGAGGAAGCCGCGCTGTCGATCGATCCGAGCTTGGGTCTCGCGGGAATTGCACGGCAAGCTGCGATCGGCGATCTGCGGCCCCACTTTCGAGACAGCCTGCATAAATGGCAGCATTTCTCCCAGAGCGTTGATTACCATGATCAAAGCGTGGCGAGCGAGCTTCTCGGTCGGTATTGGGCAGACGACGAGACATTGGTGACAAGCGCTCTTAGAGCCGTTAACGGCGGTCCGGACAGGGACAGTTGGGATCCCGAGGACTCCACACGTTATCTTCTTGCATGTTCTCCGGCCGACGACCGCATCAGGAAGTGGCTCAAGCATGAGTTCGAACGTGACTTTCCGCTAGTTCTTGTGCGGCACCGCAACGAGGGCCTCTGTAAGTTCGCCGAATTTGATGCGGTTCTCCGTCAGGCGGTTGTCGCCTACTGGCTCGTAGACAAAAACCGCGAATATCACGGCAATGAGTTGCTCTTGGTCGTCTCGAGCGTGGCCGATGAACGCCTCAAGTCGGCACTTCTAGAAGATCTACGGACCGGTTCCGGTTTTACGCTCTATTGGACAGCGAGATGCCTACTCAAGGGGTGGGGCCTTGGCGACGATACTGTTGCAAACAATTTGCGGGCGGCGGTCGCTGACGACGCGCGCTGCATCCATCTACTTAGCCTAATTCCAGAAATTCTTCTCGATCAAGTAGCTAGCCGAGAGAGATTGCTGGACCTGGGTTCGCGTGACGACGCTCGCAAAGATATTCTCGCAAAAGGGTTGGCGCATGCTGGCTGCGACGGGCGAGACGAGAAGGCTGTGGAGATTCTCCTTCGGTCAGGCAAGCACTCAAGGGGCATCTTTTCCGTTACTTGCAACCTTTTTACATCATTCTCCCGACATCCCGACGTGCGCACCCTCGCGCTTGAGGACATCGATTCGGTTGACCCTACTTACCAAGGTCTTGCCCTAGGTTTTCAAGACGATCACCAGTTGCGGTCCAAAATACTCGGTGCTGCGGCCCCGCTTCCTGTCGAGCTGAGATCGGTTCTGGCTGAAACTGCGATCAGCGATCCCGGAAGTCCACCCATGGCTAGGATACTCGCTTGGTACGACCGTGAGAGCGATCCCGAACTCAAAATCCGTTTGAGTATCGGCAACTATAGGCATTTGCCCGGGCGGGAGATCGATGAATCGGTTTTGGCTCTCGTAGCCGACATGAAGTCTGTTGGTCCAGAACACGTCGTGAAGCGGGCTGCCGCGCTTGTTGGTCTGCTGGCGATCAATAGACTAGACGCGGTTCGCGATGAATGGGATCGCGGCGAGCCTTTGCGGCTGGTGTTTGGCGAATGGCATAACGATACACCATCACTCCACTCGTTCTTGTGCGAGCATTGGGGGCAGCTAGAAAAGGTTTTCGGTTCCACGCTGCCTGAGCGAGTTGATAAATTCGCCAACGGGGGAGGCCTTCTCGACGTCCTTGCGGCGGCCCCTTGGCGTTCGGTCGAGGCGCAACGAGCGTTTCTGGACTTGTTTGAGCGTGGTGACGAAGGCGCCAGCGTCGACGCGCTACGCGCTTATGCGCAGCTTCGGCCAAGCACTGACGCGCTGCTGAATGCTTGTCTCAAGAGCTTGGAGATGAAGCCAACCCGCCACAGCGCCGACGAGCACCAATTGTTGATAGCGCAATTGCTGCGGGAACAATTTCCCGATCACGACACCATAACAGAGCATTTAGTGACCCGGCTTGAACATAGTCGCACTGTTCAGGACGCATGCCTGGTTGCCATTTATGCTCCTGATCGATTGCGCACGTTCAAGCCGAGGCGCTCACTACTCGACATCGGGGTACAGGACCAAGAATGGGCGTCGGCTTTACTCATAGGCGCGGGTGTATCGCCAACGACTGAGTTGGTCGAGTTATTGGACGGCAGCTTTAGTCGAACCAGTTTCAACCGCTGGGATCGCCCCGAGTCGGCAAACCTCGCAGTCTACGAACGGCTTCAGCGCGATAATTCAGCAGTCGAGGCAGTACGCATGTGGATTGACTGCGAAGGTCCGCTTGAACGGTTCGTCAATGCAGCCCGCTTCCTCGCGAGCGCAGGACGATTAGATCACGAAGCGCGCGAGAAAGTGAACAAGAGGCTAGATTCGTTGTTAGGCTCAAGCCAGTTGCCAATTGCGATTTTTGATGGGGTGGCGGGGCGGCGGCGTTCGGCATCGATCGCGCTTTACTATGCATTGCAAGGTGATCAAGCGAGCCTTGCATAGCATCACAGCCCAAGTTTTAGCATTGCGAGAGTTCGAAGTCCGAATATGCAGTCGAGTGAAACTTCAAACTCTTGCGATGCCAAAAATTGGTGCGTGACGCCAAATTTGCGGTCCTTCAGCGCTTAGGGTCCGGGAATGTCGTAGGTAGGACCCGCGATTTTTGGGCGTTAGACGAAGTGCCCGACCACCAGCGCGGCTGGTACGAAGGCGAGGCCGAACAATAGGACCGCGCACCCTGTGGCGGCGCTGCTTTCGGCAGAGACGGGCGCGACATCGCCTGCACTGGCTTGGCGCCGCATCTCGGCTATCACATTGTCGACCTTGCCCTTTGCCTCGCCGAACAGATCCAGCGCGACAACCTGCCCACCTTTGACGTTCTGCTTTGCCGAGCCGATGACCTCGAACAGGTATGGCGATGCCTCGCGATAGATGATTGTACCGCTTACACCTGTCCAAGAGCCCATCGTGACGCCCGTGGTGAAGGTGAGTGTCCCGGCAGCATCGTCCGCGCTATCCACACGGTACTTGCAGGCATGGACGGCAGATCGGCCAAGCGCGGCCATCATCTCTCGAGTAGCGATGAACTTGCCATCGCTCAGCGCCAGCCGGTCAGGTGCCCTTGCGGTGCTCTCACTCACTACCACCGGGGCACCACAGCCTGGGCAGCTTGTAGCTTGGTCGGAAATGTCTCGACTGCATTCGCCGCATTTGATCAGTGCCACGTCATCGCCCCTTAGCTGCAGCCTGTGAGTCGGGCTGTGTCGGTAATGGAGAGCGTCAAGGTCGGGCCGTCAACCGACTACGGGCCTATGCTTGTCATCCCCCGTAATTATCCCTCAGACTCAAACTCCAACCGCTGCTACGCAGACGCCTTCGCTATTTGAAAAACGGCAGTTTCGTGCGGGTTTCGGGTGCGAAATCGGGCGCGAGACTCAAAGCAGCTTACCGGCATTCCGCGCGCTTCGATGTCGGCCGGGCAGTTTGACGCGATCGAACTTGCGCAACAGGCATTGTGGGAGCGCATGAGGGAACGCCAAAAGACAAGGCGCAGGAAAAGCCCGTCAAATCAGATCGTTAGCTCTGTGGTGATGGATGCCCCGCGAGGACTCGAACCTCGATAAACGGTATCAGAAACCGGTGTCTTACCATTAGACGACGGGGCAATGAGTGCGCGCAATTAGGCGGCGACCTTGCCCGAGTCAAGCGGCGGGCAGCGCATTTTTGGGGGTCGCCCTTGCGGGAAAGGCCCGGCATCGCTAGCGTTGGTGCCAAGTACCCGGCAGGCATCAGGCGGCACGGGAAAACATAAGCGAATTCGATTATGGCGGAGAACCATCCGCCGGCCAACAGGCATGGCGTGCGATCCGGCAAGAAGAAGGGAAAGCGCAAATCCCGGCCGCATCACGGCAAGATCGCCGGCAAGTCTCCCGGCAGGATCAGCCCAATTGCGCCAACGCCTTTGGCCGGACCAGCGACGCTTGCCGATGTTGGGGATCTCTCAACGGCGCCCGTCCTTCCCGAGACAGAGTCTGAGCCTGCCGCCCCCGCCACCAGCGAACGCCCGGCGATCTGGCAGAAACCGCTGCCGCACCACCGGCAGGCCTATGCCGCGATCGACCTTGGCACCAACAACTGCCGCCTGCTGATCGCGCGGCCTTCGGGCGAGCATTTCGTGGTGATCGATGCGTTCAGCCGCGTCGTTCGGCTGGGCGAAGGTCTCGCACAGACCGGATACCTCTCGCAGGAGGCGATGGACCGCGCGCTCGCGGCGCTGCATGTCTGCGCCGACAAGCTGCGCAAGCGCAACGTCCATCTGGCGCGCTCGGTCGCAACCGAAGCCTGCCGCCGCGCGACCAACGGGGCGCAGTTCATCGACCGCGTCTATGACGAGACCGGAATCCGCCTGAACATCATCACCGCGCAGGAAGAGGCACGCCTTGCCGTCCTGGGCTGCCACATCCTGCTCGAACAGGGCGAGGGTCCAGCGATGATCTTCGACATCGGCGGCGGTTCGACCGAAATGGTGCTGGTCGAAACCGGCGACACCGTGCCGCGCATCATCGACTGGCAGTCGGCTCCGTGGGGCGTCGTTTCGCTGACCGAAAGCGTCGGCGCGATCGACGACACGCCGCAAGCGCGGGCCATCGCCTATGCCGAAATGCGCCGCCGCGTCGACGAAGGTTTCGCCGATTTCGCCGAGCGCGTGGCGTCAATGCGCGACGCTGCAACCGGTGCCGGGCGCATTCGCCTGCTCGGCACAAGCGGCACGGTGACCACGCTGGCCAGCCTCCACCTCGAACTCCCGCAGTACGACAGGCGCGCGGTCGATGGATTGGTCGTACCGGCCGAATCGATGCGCGCCATCAGCGAACGCTTGTCGAAGATGACCCCGGCAGAGCGTATCGCCCTGCCCTGCATCGGACGCGAGCGTTCCGATCTGGTGGTGGCCGGCTGCGCTATCCTGGAATCGATACTCGAGATCTGGCCGGCCGACCGGCTTGGCATCGCCGATCGCGGCATCCGCGAGGGCATCCTGCGCAGCCTTATGGCTGGCGGGGCATCTCCCAAGTCAGCCCAACAAAGGACTGCTGCATGAGCCGCTCAGGCAAGGACCCGGGCGAGCGCTTGCGCAGCGCCAAGAAACGCACCGCGTCGTCATCGCGCTGGCTGTCACGCCAGATCAACGATCCCTACGTCAAGCAGGCTCGTGCCGAGGGGTGGCGCAGCCGTGCCGCGTTCAAGCTGATCGAATTGGACGAGCGCTTCAGCCTGTTGCGCAGCGCCAAGCGCGTGGTCGATCTTGGCATTGCACCCGGCGGGTGGGCGCAAGTCGTGCGCAAGAAAGCTCCGGGCGCGGCGATCGTCGGGATCGATCTGCTGCCGACCGAACCGATTGAGGGTGTCACGATCCTCGAAATGGACTTCATGATCGACGAGGCGCCCAACGCGCTGCTCGGCGCTCTCGACGGCGCGCCGGACCTTGTCGTCTCGGACATGGCCGCCAACACCGTGGGCCACAAGCAGACCGATCACTTGCGCACGATGGGACTGGTCGAAGCTGCGGTCGACTTCGCGATCACCACGCTGGCACCGGGCGGCGCATTCGTCGCCAAAGTCTTCGCGGGAGGCACCGATGCCGATTTGCTGAACATCCTGAAGAAGAACTTCACCTCGGTGAAGCATGCCAAGCCGCCGTCCAGCCGCAAGGATTCGTCCGAGTGGTACGTGATCGCGCAGGGCTTCAAGGGCCGCAACGAGGCCGAGTGATCAGGGCGCAGCGCGCGTCGCGTTCCAATTGAACAGGAAGTTGCGGTGTGCGGCCCAGGTCTGCCCCTCGACTCGGTCCCCGACAAGGCACGCCGCCGTATGGTATGGGCCAGCGCCGTCTGTTGTCCGGAAGCTCACGCAAGTGCGGTCGCGATCGGTCTTCCACCGTCCGGCCTGAATGTCGCTTTCATAGAAGCTGCCGGTGACCGTCCCGTCGGGCTTGAGTGCCAATATCATCGGCTTGGTGTAGGGCTGGGCCGGATCGGTCGAGAGGTCGACCGTCCACGCCCCGTCGAGCTGAGTTGCAGGACCAGCCGCGAAGGCAGGGCTGGCGGTCAGGATGAAGACGACGGCAAGGGCTGATCGCAAGGTCGGGGCTCCCAATCGTGAAGCCTTGAGCCTGCCTGAAGCAGTTCGCCCCGACAATGCCCCGAAAGTGCATGCAAAAAGGGCGCCCGGATCGCTCCGGACGCCCATCATGTGTCTGTGAAAGACGCTTATTTCTTGGTGTTGAGGTAGGCGACCACATCGGCGCGCTGCTGTGCGTCGGGAAGCCCAGCGAACGTCATCTTTGTGCCGGGTGCGAACTTTGCAGGGCTCAGCAGCCAGGCGTCGAGCGTGGCATCGTCCCAGACGCCGCCTTTGGTCTTGAGCGCATCGGAGAAGGCATAGCCGCCGCGATCGCCTGCGACCTTCTCACCGGCGACGGCAAACAGGTTCGGGCCGATGCCGTTGGCGCCGCCCTGATCGATCGTGTGGCAGGCCTTGCACTTGGCGAAGACCGCCTCGCCCTTGGTCGCATCGCCGACGACGGCAACTGCTGCAGGTGCAGCGCCTGCGGCAGGAACCGCGACCGGCGCAGGCAGCGGCAGATTCGAGCCGAGCGAGTTGAGATAGAGAATCACGTTGGCGCGATCCTGCGCCTTGGGCAGACCTGCGAACGACATCTTGGTGCCCGGCGCGTAAGCCTTGGGATCCTTCAGCCAGGTATCGAGGCTGGCGAAATCCCAGGTTCCGCCCTTGGACTTGAGCGCATCGGAGAAGGCAAAGCCAGCGCGGCCTTCGGCAACGCCTTCGCCAACGACCTTGTAGAGATTCGGTCCGATGCCGTTGGCAGCGCCCTGGTCAGCAGTATGGCACGCCTTGCACTTGGCAAAAATCGCCTCACCAGCCTTGACGTCGCCAGCCGCGAGCAGATTCGGCAGGGGCAATTCAGCCGCAGCGCCAGCGCCGCCTTCTTCCTCGACGCCCTCGATCGCATAGCCCATCGTTTCCGGGCGATGCTCCTTGTCGGCGAGGTAATAATGCGCCGAAAGGCTCGAAAGGCCCAGAGCCACGATGCCACCGAACAAGGTCCATCCGGCAATGGTGTTGAAACGGTCGTCCATCTACGAACCCCAATGGCGCACGCCGACACCCTGCCGGCCCCCGCGCGAGTTGCGGCACGCTCTAGTCAGCACCCCGCCCCAGCGCAAGATAGTTTGATGCCCAAATCGGCAATCGCTCTTGCCGCCGTTGCGATGGGGTCCTAATCGCGCGCAGATCATGCAGAGCTATCCCGCACCCGCGCTCGTCTTGGTCGAGCAGATGGCCGCCGCCGCCGCCGCAGATCCGGCGCGCGCGGTCTCGTTCCAGGGCGCGCCGGGGGCCAATTCCCACCGCGCCGCGCTGGAGACTATGCCCGATTGCCTCCCGCTGCCGTGCTTCTCGTTCGAGGACGCGCTCGACGCGGTAAAGGAAGGCCGCGCTGGCTGTGCCATCATCCCGATCGAAAATTCGCAGAATGGCCGCGTCGCCGATATCCACTTCCTCCTGCCCGAAAGCGGGTTGTCGATCGTGGGCGAGCACTTTCTGGATATTCATGCCAGCCTGATGGCGCTGGGCGATGGACCATTCACCGCCGCCTACAGCCATCCGCAGGCACTGGGCCAGTCGCGATTCTATCTGCGTGAGCGCGGCATCGTGCCGCTGAGCTATGCCGACACGGCGGGCGCTGCGGCCTATGTGGCGGAACTCGGCGACCCGACCGTTGCCGCGCTGGCTCCACGCATCGCTGCCGAGTTGTACGGGCTCAAGGTCATCGCCGACAACGTCGAGGACGCGCACGACAACACCACCCGATTCGTCATTCTGGCGCAGACCCCGCTCGACCCTGCGGCGATCACGCGGGCTGCGATGACCACGTTCGTGTTCGAAGTGCGCAACATCCCTGCCGCGCTTTACAAGGCGCTGGGCGGCTTTGCCACCAACGGCGTCAACATGACCAAGCTCGAAAGCTACCAGCGCGGGGCGAGCTTCGCCGCGACCGAGTTCTTCGCCGATATCGTTGGTGCACCGGGCGATCCGGCGGTCGACCGCGCGTTCGAGGAATTGCGCTACTATGCCAAGCGCCTGCGGATGCTGGGGACATACCCGATGGAGCGTATCCGGGGACAGTAGCCCTTGCCCGCGCGGGGCGAGCGTGCAACCAAGGTCGGCGTGACGGCAACTGCAGCGGCAAATCCGGCAACGAGCGACGCGGCAGCAGCTGAGGCGGCATGGCGCGCGATGCGCGATGCGGGCGATGTCCAGTTCGCGCCGGTTCCTCCCGATCCTGCACCGGTTACGCCCGACTGGCTGGCGGCGATCGGGCGCTGGCTGGAATGGCTGCTGTCGCCGGTCGGCAAACTTCTCGGCAGCGGGTGGAGCTGGATCGAACAGGCGCTGCTTTTGGGAGCGATCATCGGCGTGGCATGGATCGCGTGGTCGCTGCTCTGGCCATTGTGGCTGGCGCGGCGCAACCGGGTCGACGCCGCCTCGCCCGACTGGGCTCCTGCGCGCGAGGATGCGCTGGCCTTGCTCGAGGACGCCGACGCGCTGGCGCTGCAGGGTCGCTATGACGAGGCGGCGCATCTGCTGCTGCAGCGGAGCATCGGGCAGATCGCCCGCGCGCGGCCCGACTGGTTGACCCCGTCCAGCACGGCGCGGGAAATCGGCGTGAACCAGGCGCTTCCGGCTGAGGCGCGCAGCGCGTTCGGGCAGATCGCGGGTCTTGTCGAGCGCGCCCGCTATGCGCTGCGCGCGCTCGATGCCACTGACTGGACTAAGGCACGCGAGGCTTATGCCCGGTTCGCATTGCAACGGATCGAGGCGGCGTGAGCGCGGCTTCGCCCTTCTCGCGCGGGACCGTAATCGGGATGCTGCTGACCGGCGCGCTGGCGTTCGTCGCGCTGCTCTGGTTCCTGGGCAACAACACCGGGGGGAGCGGCAACAACGGCGGGGCGCATGTCGGGGGGCACGGATTGAACGGCTATGCCGGTCTTGCCAAGATGCTGGAAAATCAGGGATTCGATGTCGTCCGCCAGCGCAACCGCCGTGCGCTTGAGACGCAGCCCGGTCTGCTGATCCTGACTCCGCCCGCCGAGGCGAAGGGCAAGGAGATTGCCAAAGTCGTCGAGGCGCGGCGCTATATCGGGCCGACGATCGTGGTTGCGCCAAAATGGTTCGCGGTTCCCTCAAGAGCGCAGAAGGCCAAGCGCGGCTGGGTCGATGTGCAAAGCACGGCGACTCCCAATTGGCCGGGGTTCGCCGACAATGTCAGCGTCGAAATCGGGGCCAACAAGGGCTCGACCACTGGCGGGTGGCGATTGAGCGAAGGTCGACGCGGAAGGCTCCCCGACGACCGCTTTGTCGAAAGCGGATCGGGCAAGGGGCTGGTCCCGATCGTCAACGCCGCAAACGGCAAGATCCTCGCCGCATGGATGGAGGATGACGGATACTATCCCGAACTGAACGCGCTGGCAGGAATCGACCCCGGCTATGGTGGCGAGGACGAAGACTTGTACCCGGTGGTGCTGGTGTTCGAACCCGACCTGCTGGACAACTGGGGCTTGGCCGACAAGGCGACCGCGCTGCTGGCACATGATCTGGTGCTGGCAACTGCCGACGACAATGCGCAGCCCATCGCCTTCGACATGACCTTCAACGGCTTCGGGGCAGGCCGCAACCTGCTGACGCTGGCGTTCGAGCCGCCTTTCCTGGCTGCGACGATATGCCTCTTGCTGGCCGCGCTGGCAGTGGCATGGCGCGCGCTGCATCGCTTCGGCCCGACTCTGCAAAGCGGTCCGGACATCGCGCACGGCAAGGCGGCGCTGGTTGGCAACGCGGCGGGGCTGATCCAGCGTGCGGGCCGCGTCCACCTTATCGCCGCGCCCTATGCCGATGCGACGCGCGAGCGGCTGGCGCTCGCGCTCGGTCTACCGCGCGGGCAGACGCCCGAGGCGACCGAGCGCCTGATCGATGCCGCGCAAGATCGTCGTGGGCTTGCAGGGCCTCGCTTTTCCGCCGCTGCCGCGCATCTGCGCAGCAGCCGCAAACCCCATGACCTGACCCGGCGCGCCGCCGTGATCCGGGAAATCGAAAAGGACCTGACGTGAGCGAAATGACCCTTGAGGACCTTGGCGCGCTGGCGGCGAAGATTCGCGGCGAAGTGGGCAAGGCCGTCGTCGGACAGACCGAGGTGCTCGATCACTTGCTGGTCGCGCTGTTCGCGGGCGGCCATGTCCTGCTCGAAGGCCCGCCGGGCACTGCCAAGACGTTTCTGGCGCAATGCCTTGCTGCATCGCTGGGACTGGATTTCGGGCGCATCCAGTTCACGCCCGACCTGATGCCGGGCGATATTCTGGGGTCCAATCTGTTCAACTTCCAGACCAGCCAGTTCACCCTGACGCGCGGGCCGATTTTCCACGAACTGGTGCTCGCCGACGAAATCAACCGCACCCCGCCCAAAACGCAGGCCGCGCTGCTCGAAGCCATGCAGGAGCGCCGCGTGACGCTCGACGGCGAGGCGCACGCCCTGTCCGACCGCTTCATGGTCATCGCCACGCAGAACCCGATCGAGAGTCAGGGCGTCTATCCCCTGCCCGAAGCGCAGCTCGACCGGTTCCTGTTCAAGCTGCTGGTCGACTATCCCTCCGCCGCCGAAGAGGCGCGGATCGTCACGCGCTACGGCGAAGGCCGGGGAGCGCCACGGCCCGCCGACATGGGCATCGCAGCGGTCACCGGCCATGCCGAGCTCGCCCGCGCCAGCGAGGCCGTCGCTTCGGTAACGCTGGCCGAATCGATCGTCGATTACGTCGTCAGGCTGGTGCGGGCGACGCGCGAGACCGGCGATCTGGTATCGGGCGCATCGCCCCGCGCCGCCGTGCTGCTGGCAGGCGCTGCGAGGGCACGGGCCGCGCTCGACGGGCGCGGCTATGTCATACCCGACGATGTGAAAGCGCTCGCCACCGCCGTCTTGCGCCACCGCCTGCTGCTCAGCCCGGCTGCCGAGATCGAGGGCAAGCAGGTCGAAGCAATCGTGGCGAGCCTTGTCGAAGGCACGGAAGCACCGCGTTGAACTGGCGCAGCGCCCTGACCGGTTACCCCGCGCTGCTCCCCACGGCGCGCGCGGTGCTGCTGGTTGCGGCGCTTGCCCCGCTGGCGTTGGTCCTGGCAGCCGCTGCGCCCGGCGCATGGATCGCGGCACCTGCACTGGGCGGCGCGCTGCTGGTGCTGGTCGTGCTCGACGGGCTGTTTGCAGGGTCGCTGACCGACTTGCGCGTGATCGTCCCTGCCGATGCGGAAGTCGGTGAGGACGTCCCGCTGATCGTGCTGGCAGACCTTGCCCGCACCGGACCTCGTGCCCATCCGCAAGCAGCGCTCGAATGCGACCCGCGCCTCGCCCCCGGCGGACGCGTGACATTGGCACTGGCCCCGGCCGATGGGGCGTGGAGCGGCTCGGCGATGCTCTCGCCCTCCGGGCGCGGGACCGGCGCGGTGCGGCGCATGTGGCTGCGCTGGGACGGGCCTTTGGGGCTTGCCCATCGTCAGGCCAGCCGTGCGCTGAACGATATTGTCAGGGTCTGGCCCAACATCGCGCCGATCCGCAGCCCCGCACTACAGATCTTCATGCGCGACGCCCAGTTCGGCATGATCGCGCGGCGCATCCGGGGTGAAGGCACCGACTTCGAGGCGCTGGCCGAATATCAGCCAGGCATGGACCGCCGGCGGATCGACTGGAAAAGCTCTGCCCGCCACGGACGCCTGTTCGCCAAGGAATACGAGGTCGAGCGCAACAACCAGATCGTCTTCGCCTTCGATTGCGGACAGGCGATGTGCGAACCGATCGAGGGCTTGCCGCGCATCGACCGCGCCGTAACCGCCGCGCTGACAACGGCCTATGTCGCGCTCAAGGCGCAGGATCGCGTCGCGCTGTTCGGCTTTGCCTCGCGGCCAGAAGTCGCAACGCCCTTCGTCACGTCGAGCCGCGACTTCGCGCGCTTGCAACGTGCGGCGGCGGGGTTGGATTACCATCCGGGCGAGCCGAACTTCACGCTCGCGCTGTCTACTCTGGCCGCGCGGCTGCAGCGTCGTTCATTGATCGTGCTGTTTTCCGACTTCACCGACCCGACCAGCGCCGAACTGATGATCGAGAACGTCGGGCGGCTGGTCGAGCGCCATCTGGTGCTGTTCGTGGTGATGAACGATGCCGATCTTGCGCGGATCGTCAGCGCCCCGGTCGATGGAATGCAGGCCGTCGCAGAGGCAGTGACTGCCACATCGCTCACCCGCCAGCGCGCGCTGGTGCTGCAACGCCTGCGCCATCTGGGCGTTCGCGTGCTCGAAGCGCCGCATGACAAGATCGGCACGCGGCTGCTCGACGCTTACCTCGCGATCAAGCGTGACGGGAGGATTGGATGAACGCCGTCACGACAGGCATCGCGCGGACCGTTGGCGGCTGGTTCGCCAAGGCTCCCGAACAGGCGGTGGCGGCGGAACAGGCCGCGCTGCGCTCCGACCGGTTCCGGCTGGGGCGGGAGCCCGAATGGAAGCGGCTCGAAGCCATCGTCAAGCGCATGGAACAGGGCCGCGTGCGAAAGCTGTCAGACGAAGACCTGCTCGCCCTGCCCGTGCTCTACCGCACCGCCGCGTCCAGCCTGTCGATCGCGCGCGAGACCTCGCTCGATGCCGCGCTGGTCGGCTATCTCGAGGCCTTGACCCAACGCGCGTGGTTCCTCGTCTATGGTCCGCGCGCGTCGTTGTGGTCGTGGTTCAAACGATTTCTCGGCGGCGAATGGAGCGCGTCGGTGCGCGGGCTCGGCATTGACCTTGCAGTGGCGCTGGCCCTGATGATCGCGGGCACGGCGGTCGGCTGGCTGCTCGTCGCGTCGAATCCTGAATGGTACTACGCACTCGTCGGAAGCGGCTTTGCCGATCAACGCGTGCCCGGCGCGAGCCGCGAGGTGCTGCGCGGCACGCTGTTCGGCAATCAGGGACAGGAGGGGATGAGCGTGTTCGCCGCTGCCCTGTTCAGCAACAACGCGCAAGTCTCTATCCTGTGCTTCGCGCTCGGCTTTGCCTTCGGGCTGCCGACGATGCTGCTGCTGATCCAGAACACTGCGCTTCTGGGCGCGATGCTGTGGCTCTATCATGGGCAAGGGCTGCTGCTCGATTTCGTCGGCTGGCTCTCGATCCACGGGACGACCGAGCTTTTTGCGATCCTGCTGGCAGGCGCATCGGGGATCCACATCGGGCGGGCGATGGCCTTTCCCGGCAATGCCTCGGTGCTCGATGCCGCAGCGGCCGCCGGACGGCGTTCGGCGCAGGTCATGACCGGCGTCGTGCTGATGCTCATCGTTGCCGCGTTGCTTGAAGGCTTTGCGCGGCAACTTGTCGATTCGACGCCTTCGCGGTTGATCGTCGGCGGCTTCATGCTGGTATTGTGGACAGGGTACTTCTTCGCGTTCCTGCGTCGGAGGCTCGGCTGATGGCGCTGGCATTGCCCTTTCGTCGCAACCAGGAAAGCCGGTCGCAGGCACGCGCGATCCTCGATCATGAGGCGAAGCGCAGGCGCGTGATCGTGACCCCCGAAGGCGTGCCGCTGCAGTTCCTGCTCGCCTCGCGCGGGGCACGCGCGGCGGCGCTGTTCATCGACCTTGCGCTGATCACGGGTGCGATCGTTGGGCTGACGCTGATATTGATCACGATCGCGCAGAAGGTCGGCATCAACCTCGACCGCAGCGAGGAAACGGCAGCCGGTCGCGCGATTCAGGCGATCGTCGTGCTGTGGTTCGTGGCGATGTTCCTGTTCCGCAATGCCTGGTTCCTCTACTTCGAACTCGGACCGCGCGGGGCGACGCCGGGCAAGCGCATGACCGGGATTCGCGTTGCCGCGCGGTCGGGCAGCGCGGGCGGCGCGCGGCTCACGACCGAGGCGGTGATCGCGCGCAATCTGGTGCGCGACATCGAACTGTTCATGCCGCTGATCTTCTTCTTCTCGGCATGGGCCGATGGCGGCGACACCGACATGGCGAGTTGGGCAGGCCTCGCGTGGTTCCTGATCTTCGTGCTGTTCCCGTTCTTCAACCGCGACCGGTTGCGCTGTGGCGATATCATCGCAGGCACTTGGGTGGTCGAGGCACCCAAGCGCAAGCTGGAACAGGCGCTGTCGGTCGCGGGCGCGGCGCGCGGACACTCGCAGGTGACCGGTGCGACCTATCGGTTCGGCGATGCCGATCTTGCGGTCTATGGCGAGTTCGAACTGCAGGTGCTTGAGCGCGTTTTGCGCGAAAACCGTGCCGAAGCGATGCAGGACGTGGCCGCGACGATCTGCCGCAAGATCGACTGGGTTGCCGGATCGGGGGACGAGCGCGCGTTCCTTGAGGCCTATTACGCCCAGTTGCGGGCGCGACTGGAGATGGGCATGCGCTTTGGCAAGCGGCGGGCGGACAAGCATTCCGGGGGGAATTGATTGTGAAGCTGACGATCATCGAGGACGATCTTGCAGGAGAGCCCATCCGCGAATTAGTCGCGCGGCATCTGTCAGGGATGCATGCCAATTCGCCCGCCTGCAAGGTGCACGCACTACCGGTCGAGCTGCTGCGGCAACCGGGGGTGACGTTCTATTCGGCGTGGACGGACGACGCGCTGGCCGGGATGGGCGCGATCCGCGAACTGGACGCGCGGCATGGCGAATTGAAGTCGATGCGCGTGGCCGATGGGTGGCTGGGCAAGGGCGTGGGCGAGGCGGTTTTGCTTCACCTGCTCGGCGTGGCGCAGTCGCGGGGGTATGCGCGCGTGAGCCTTGAGACCGGACGCGGGCCAGCGTTCGAACCCGCGCTGGGACTGTATCGCAAGCATGGTTTCGCCAACTGCGGGCCGTTTGCGGACTATGTACTGGACGATTTCAGCCAGTGCCTGACTCTGGCGTTGCGCTGAAACGCAAAAGGCCCCGCGTTTCCGCGAGGCCTTTTGTTTGTATGCGGCGGGCTCAGAGCTTGCCGGTCAGTTCCGGGACGAGCGTGAACAGGTCGCCGACCAAACCGATGTCGGCGACCTGGAAGATCGGGGCGTCGTCGTCCTTGTTGATGGCGATGATGGTTTTGCTGTCCTTCATGCCCGCAAGGTGCTGGATCGC
>NZ_JACICY010000010.1 GCF_014196055.1 Novosphingobium hassiacum | reverse complement strand
CCAGCGCGGTGACTTCACCCAACTGGCTGGCGGCAGTGACGGCGGCGAGTGTGGCATCCTTGACCGATGCGTTGTCGTGTTCGACCAGAACGAGAGTCTTCATCTGTTTATCCTCTGATCCCGAGAGCAATGCGCACGGGCTTCGACAAGCTCAGCCTGAGCGGGGAAAGGGAAACGGGCTGCCCTCAGGCTACGCCCATTTCCTTGAGCTTGGCGACAAGTGCGTCGACGTCGGCGACCTTGATCCCGGCGCTGCGCACCGGCGGTTCGATAACCTTGATCGTCTTGAGGCGCGGGGCCACATCGACGCCGTAATCGGCAGGCGTCTTGTTCGCCAAGGGCTTGGACTTGGCCTTCATGATGTTGGGCAGCGAGGCATAGCGCGGCTCGTTGAGGCGCAAGTCGGTGGTGACCACCGCGGGCAGCGCCAGACGCACGGTCTGCAGACCGCCATCGATCTCGCGCTTCACCACGATCGCGTCGCCTTCGACGCTGATCTCGTTGGCGAACGTGCCTTGCGGGCGGCCCAGCAGCGCGGCGACCATCTGGCCGACCTGGTTGCTGTCGTCGTCGATCGCCTGCTTGCCGGTGATGATCAGGCCCGGAGCCTCTTCATTGGCAAGACCCGCGATGATCTTGGCAACCGCCAGCGGCTCGACCTCATCCTCGCACAACACCAGCACCGCACGATCCGCGCCCATCGCCAAAGCCGTGCGCAGCGTTTCCTGCGACTTGGCAACGCCAACCGACACCGCCACGATCTCGGTCACAACGCCCTTTTCCTTCAGGCGAATGGCCTCCTCGATCGCGATCTCGTCGAACGGGTTCATGGACATTTTCACGTTGGCAAGATCAACACCCGAACCGTCCGCCTTCACCCGAGGCTTCACGTTATAGTCAATCACCCGCTTCACGCAGACCAGGGCTTTCATGGGGGTACTCCGAACAAATCCCGACTATGCCCGCCATATCATCGCTCTCGCACTTGGCCTTGCCTGCGCGCGCCTTTGAGCTTGCTTCCCGGTGCATGCTTGCGGTGTGACGACAACGCGGGGGGAAACCTGTGGCAGTGAAGGGGCAAGCGCGGAACGGCGCAAGGCATTCAAGAACATGGAGAGAGTCATGACAGGCAGAATCGAAGGCAAGGTGGCATTCATTTCGGGTGGCGCGTCCGGTCTTGGCGAGGCGATGGTCCAGCGCTTTGCAGAGGAAGGCGCGATCGTCTATTTTGGTGATGTGAACGACGCCAGCGGCGCCCGCGTGGCTGAGGCTACGGGCGCAACCTTCATCAAACACGATGTTGCCAGCGAAGAGCAGTGGAATGACGTCATGAGCCGGATCAAGTCCGATCACGGCCAGCTTGATGTGCTGGTCAACAACGCTGGCATTCTTGGCACCGGCCCGCTTGAAACTATCGACCTCGATGCGTGGAACCGCTTGTTCGCCATCAACGTCACCGGCGTTATGCTGGGATGCAAGCACGGGGGCCTGCTGATGCAGGGGAATCCCGGCGGCGCGAGCGGTTCGATCATCAACATCTCGTCCAACGCAGGCATTCTGGCGACAGCCAGCGATTGCGGCTATTCGGCCACGAAAGGCGCGGTCAAGCTGATGACGCAATCGATCGCGATCAACTTTGCCCGTCGCGGCATCGCGATTCGCTGCAACTCACTCCACCCCGGGCCGACGGACACCGCCATCTTCACCCCCTGGCGTGAAACCGAGGCGGACTCTAATCGGCTAGACAAGCATTTGAAGGAAATGACGCCCCTCGGCCGCATCGGCAAGCCGCGCGAGATCGCCAACATGGCGCTTTATCTAGCCAGCGATGAGTCGAGTTTTTCAACGGGTTCGCAGTTCGTCGTCGATGGCGGCGGCACCAGCGCGCTGGCAGGAATGTGACGGACATGACCAATCAGAAACAGATCGGCGTCGGCATCGTCGGGTTCGAGCCCGGACGTAGCTGGGCCGCAGTGGCCCATGTGCCCGCACTCAACAGCCTGCCGGAATACCGTGTTGCGGCCGTTGCCACGACACGCACGGAATCGGCGCTGGCGGCTGCCGAAGCGATTGGCCTGCCTGCGGATCGCGCGTTTGCGTCGGGTGCAGAGCTGGCGGCATGTGCCGATGTCGATGTTGTGGCAGTGACCGTGAAAGTGCCCCATCATCTCGAACTGGTTCGCGCGGCCGTCGCCGCCGGAAAGCACGTCTACTGCGAGTGGCCACTCGGCAATGGCCTGGCCGAAGCTGAGGAAATGGCCCGTTTGGTGGAGGCCGCCGGGGTGCAGGGCGTCATCGGACTGCAGGCCCGGTGCGCGCCTCCGGTCGCCTATCTGCGCGATCTGGTGAACGACGGCGAGATCGGCGAGGTGCTGTCATCGAACATGTTCGGCACCGGGATCCAGTGGGGTGGATGGGTCGATCGTCCGAACACTTACTTGCTCGACCCGGCCAACGGCGCCACGCTCATGACCATCCCCTTCGGCCATGCGGTCGATGCGATGTGTCATGCGCTTGGTGAATTCACAACGCTTTCGGCTCTGACGGCCATTCGCCAGCCCAAGGTCAAGCAGCTTGAGAACGGGCAGATGTGGGACAAGCGGACGCCAGATCAGTTGGTGGTCAGCGGCACGCTGGAAAGCGGAGCAGTGGCGACCGTGCATTATCGCGGCGGCACTTCGCGCGGGTCCAACTTCGTCTGGGAGATCAACGGCACGAAGGGCGATCTGCGGATCGAGGCGGCAGGCGGCCATGCGCAAATGTTCGAGCTGACGCTGAGCGGCGGTTTCGGCGCGGACAAGAAGCTGAAGCCGCTCGACATTCCTGCACGTTATCTTTGGGTGCCGGACGCTGCCGCAGGTCTCGCCACCAATGTGGCACAGGTCTACCGCAAGTTGTCCGACGCGCTGTCCGGGAAGGCGCCAACGGGCATGGATTTCGGCGTGGCGGTCAAGCGCCACCGGATGCTTGCTGCGATCGAGCAGGCCGCTGCAAGCGGCGCAATTACAACGCTTTAGGTGAGGACAACGTGATGCCGCGCTTCAAAATGATGGTCCTGTCCAATCCGGTCGGTGACAGGGACGAGGAATTCAACCGCTGGTATGACGAAGTGCACTTGGGCGATGTGTTCAAGGTGCCCGGTGTGATCGGTGCGGAGCGTTATCGCTTCCGGTCGGGCAATGACTGGAAGTATCTTGCGATCTACGAGCTGGATTGCGAAGATCCTGCGGCTGTGGAACAGGAGCTGCTGGCACGCGCCGGGTCCGACGCTATGCACTTGAGCGATGCCTTCGACATGTCGCGATTTTTCATGGGCACGGCCGAACTGATTACGCCCTATCGCGCAGCCTGAACCGACGAGCGGCCAGCAATCGGCGCAGATCAGGCCTTTTTCGGGAAGGTCGCGGTGATCTGCGCAAGCTTGCTGGCCAGTTCCTCTGGTTGGCACAGAAACGGTGAGTGGTCGCAATCCATCACCACGACTGGATCACAAGGCAGAGCCTTCTGCATCTGCCGCTGGAAGGCGATGGGTATCGCGTTGTCCTGCAGGCATTCGATATAGGCGCGGGGGACTGACCCAAAGCGATCGGGTGTCAGTTCCAGCTTTACCGCAATGGGCTGCAGCGGTTGCGGCGTGAGCCGTGCGATAGCGCTTTCGGCAAGTGCCTTGTCAGTCGTGTTATAGAACACGCGCATCGCGGTTTGCGGTTCATAGGTGGAACTCACGCCATCGGCCGACACGTGAACCCCCTCCATGACGCCGTCAAGCTGTTCGGCAGCGGCTTCGCGCATGCTCTTACCTGGCGGCACAAGGTTCGAAGCGACATAGACAAGGCCGCGCAGTCGCTCGGGTATGAGCTCGGCACATGTGCTGACAACCGGCCCGGCCATGCTGTGGCCGACCAGTATGACGTTCCTGCGGGCACCAATGTGGGAGGCAACGGCACCAGCACAGGACGCAAGCGTGACCTGATCGAGCGGCGTTCGGTCATGACCCATGCCGGGAAGATCGAGTGCGGATGCCCTGATGCCAAGCTGGTGCAGCACCGGCAGCACCAGTTCCCAGCACCAGGCACCGTGAAGCCCGCCATGGACGAGCACCATGTCTACATCATGCTCGTCCATGTTCGTACCCTCAGTAGGACTTCGGCAGGCCGAGCACCTTCTCGGCGATGAAGCTCAGGACGATCTGGTTGTTCACTGGCGCAACCATGTTGTTCTGAGCAGCGATGTAGAACGGCAGGATATCCTGCGAAACGTCCACCCCGGCACCGCCGAACGTGGTCATTGCGATTTCAGCCGCCATCTTGAAGGCTTCGGACGAGAGGATCTTGACCATGTTGGCTTCGATGCCGGCGTTTTCGCCCCGGTCATAGGCCTCGCAGGCCTTGTAGAGCATGGTGCGCGCCGCTTCGACATAAGTCTTGGCGCGGGCCAGCGGGTGCTGGATCGACTGGTACGCGCCGATTGGCGTATCGAACGGTGCGCGTGTCTTGGCGTATTCTGCGGCGCGCTTGATCACATAATCGGCCTGGCCAACGTTCATGCCAGCCACGAGCAGGCGTTCGGAGTTGAGGCTGTCGAACAGGATCTTGAGGCCCTGGCCCTCCACTCCGACAAGCGATTCTGCGGGCAGCACGACGTTATCGAAGTAGGTCGTGTAGTTCTTCTCGGGCAGGTACATCCCGATATCCATCTGCGTGGCGCTAATGCCGGGCAGCTTGGTGTCGAGGATGAACAGCGAGATGCCCTTGGTCCGCTCTGCCGGGTCATAGGGCTGCGTACGCGCCACGAGCAGGCAGTTGTCGGATTCGACGAAAGCAGTCTGATAGGTCTTGCCGCCGTTGAGCAGAAAGGTGCCATCCGGCTGCCTGATCGCTGTGGTCTTGATCTTGAAGGTGTTGGTGCCGGCGTCAGGCTCGGTAATACCGAAGCTGAAGAACGATTCTCCCGTCGCCGTCGGCGGCAGGTAGCGCTGGCGCTGTTCCTCGCTGGCATGCTTGAGGAGCGGCTCGCGGGACATGAAGTTGGTGACCGCGATGGGCAGCAGCAGGCCGTGCTGGTGCAGGATATCGAGCGCAAGGACGATGTCCGTCAGATGGCCACCCGAACCGCCGTATTCCTCGGGCAGGCCCATCGAAAGCAGGCCGCTTTCGGCCCACATGTCCCACAGCTTCTGCGGAAACTCGTTGCGCTTGCCGCAATCGGCGACATAGGCACGATCGATTCTGCGAATGATGCTGTCGCAGATTTCCCGGATTGCGTCGGCGTTTTCACTCATCTTGGTCATCCATCCCTGGGCTTGCGTGGGCACCTGCGCTGCGCGAGGTGTGATGCAATCTCCATCACACCCCACGCGTTTCTTGGCCATCTGCCTCCGGGTGCATGCAAGAGAATTTGCACTTCTGGACTTTGCCTATTGCCGACGGCGACAATGTCGGACCGGTCAAAACAGCAGAATACCGCTCTTTTCCGACCGTTCCGGATCAGCCAGACGGGGCATCAGGGAGGTTCAGCAGCTTGCGATAGACGTTATGAAAATGCTGAATGTTGGACTCCTGATACCGCGCCAGTGTGAGGAAGGCTTTTGCCGGTGGAGCGGCCTTCATGCCTTTCTGGATTTCGACAAGATTCGACATGTCCTGATGCAGGATATGGCCGACCACGCCCAGCGCCTCGCATTCGTCGGTCCTGTCGTCAGGGCCGAGTTCCAGCATGGGCGGGGGTGGGGGGGCGGTCTGCCCCTTGGGCGTGCGGGCAGTGACGCGCACCTCCATCATCGACAGGCCCGGATCGCGCCCCACCGGAAGGAAGCGGTACCACCAGGCCAGAGCCTCGCCCCACCAGGGATGATGATTGGGGAACATGAAGCACTTGGTCATGTCGAGGAAATAGGAGTTCGGCTTGTCCGACAGATCGTGACCGCTTGTCGCCTCGAGTGCGAGACGTCGTTGCATCGCACACCAGGCGCGGCCTTCGGTAAATGTGCTGATCGATCCTGCTTCGGGTAGCGGCAGCCCCATCGTCTGGCAGAACTGCCTCGCGCTCTCTTCGGGCGAGATGGCATCCTTGACCCACAAGTCAGGCACGACTGACGGGGTGACGAGGCGATTGATGTGACTGTCGCCGTCTTCCCAATTGTCGTACTGGGTATAGGCCGATCCGAAGAAGGGCATGCCGTCCCAGTGCGTTTCGAGCACATGGTAGCCCTCCATGAAGGCTTCCTGCGTCAGCTTCCAGTTGCAGCGGACGGTCTTGCGGAAATGGGCCACGGTATGGCGCTCTTCCATCGGGTGATCGGCGAACAGCGCAGGCAATGGGCCCAGAGCCTTTTCCAGCGGCGCTGATTCCGGATCGGGGTTGATGAAGACATTGCCGCCCCAGCGGCCCACCTTCACTTCCGAGAGCCGGTGATGGCTTTCCGAAACGCTGGGGAAATCCTCGCGGCCCGGCACCCATTCCAGCGATCCGTCCAGGTTCCAGCTCCATGCATGGAAAGGGCAGCGGAAGTTCTCGAGGTTCTCGGCATGATCGCACAGGCGGCGTCCGCGATGCGGGCAGAAGTTGTGATAGGCCTTAATCTCGTCAGCAGCCGAACGCACTATAATGTAGGATGAATCGACGATGTCGTAGGTCAGCCGATCGCCGACATTCGGGATGTCTTCCTCGCGACAGGCGATCTGCCACTGCTTTTTCCAGAGGTGTTCGACTTCGAGATCAACATACTTGGCGTCGGTATAGCGCTCGAACGGCACGATGGCCTCCATGGCCACCGGGTCGCCCGAGGGTTGCAATACCGGCGGAACCGGCTGACCATCGAGGGCGAGGATTTGGGCAAGGGTCAGTTTGCCGACCGAAGACGTGCCGGAAACGGCCTTGGGCGTCTCGAAACCGTAACCGCCCAGGGCGGGGATACCATCCTTGTACATTCTTACTCTCCCACAGTATTTCACTGCGGGCAGGGTGTTTGCTTCCGGTCCGGGGAGTGTTGATCCCGGTCAAATTCGTTGCCGGCTATCAATTCCAGACAATCGGGTAGCCAGGTGCAGACAAGGATGTCAGGATTCGAAGAGGACGTTGCGGTTGAGAAGCCGCACCGGATCAAGCGCCTGCCGGACATGCTTCATTGTTGTCAGCGCGTTGGCCGAAATGTGGTGCGGCAGAAATTCGCGCTTCATGGTGCCGATACCGTGTTCGGCGGTCAACGCGCCGCCGAAGCCTTTGAGCACGCCATAGACGCAGCATTCAATCGCATGGCCGCGCTCACGCGTGTCGGGGCCGAGGTGTACGCCGATATGAATGTTGCTGTCGCCCAAGTGGCCGAATGCGACCGAGCGATAGAAGCCGAAGGTTTGCGCCAGTGCAGCACGCACCTTACCCACAAATTCGTCGGCCCGGCGGATATCGACGCTTATATCGAAGGAAATGAACGGTCCCATTTCGCGGACAAGGATTTCCGACCCTTCGCGCACGCGCCATAAATCGTCGGCCTGCTTGCCCGATGTGGCAAGCACGGCATCGGTCAGCAACCCGTCCTCGAACGCGCGTTCGAGCAATCCCGAAAATGCAGCCTCGTCTGCGGCTTCGTCGTTGCCCATGACCTCGATCAGGACGAAGAACTGCGCTTGCGGATCGAGCACGCGCCGGGCGGGGTCGCCTGCTACTATGGCGTAGTAATCCTGCCACATCACCTCGAATGCGGAAAGCTGCTGCAGCGCACGGGCCCGGCCCAGCAGATCGAGGACGCTGTTGTAGCTGTCGAGCGAGACGAGCGCCACTTTCTGCGTCTGCGGTTTGGCGACGAGGCGCAAGACCGCCTTGCAGACAATGCCCAGCGTGCCTTCCGAGCCGATGAACAGCTGCTTGAGATCGTAGCCGGTATTGTTCTTGAGAAACCGGTTCTGCAGATCGAGCACAGTCCCGTCGGCGAGTACCGCTTCGAGCCCCAGCACGTTCTGGCGCGTCATTCCCCAGCGGATCACGCGATTGCCGCCGGCATTGGTGGCGATAGTGCCGCCCACCGTAGCGCTCCCTTTCGATCCGAGATCGATCGGGTAGAACAGACCGTGCTTTTCGGCTTCCTGCTGCACGGTCTCGATGGCCAAGCCTGCCTCGACCGTCATCGTTCCACCGATGGGGTCTACCTCGACGATACGATTCATGCGTTCGAGCGATATAACCAGCTCGGCGGCGGTGGCATGGGCGCCTCCGGCAACGCCGGTGCGTCCACCGTGCAGCACCACAGGTACATTCGCGGCATGGCACAACTGCATGATGCGCGAGACCTCGGCCGTGGTGCGCGGACGCAGCAGAGCAGGAGCGGCAGGCGGAACATCCAGAAACGGATCGCAACTGCGCGCAGTCACGTCTGCACCTGTCAGAACGCCACTATCGCCCAATTCGTTGCGGAGTTGCGCTACGAGTTCGTCTAAGGCCGCGCCAGCTGTTCTGGCGGTCACGACTGCAGCGCGCTTGCCGGCGCACGCCGGGTCTGGATCAGTTCGATCGCGTAGCCATCGGGATCATGGACAAAAGCCAGTTGCGGCGCGCCCGGCATGAGCGACTTCGGAGCCGTACCCCGACGACCGCCGAAATCGCCGAGGCGCGACCACATCGCGGGGACGTCCGGCACGCCAATGGCGATGTGCCCGTACCCGCTGCCGTGGGTGTAGTCTGCTTCCTGATCCCAATTCCAGGTGAGCTCCAGCGCCGCTTCGCCATCGCGATATCCGGCATAGGACAGGAACAGGATCGAAAAGCGTCCGGCTTCGATATCGTACCGGTCGAGCAGTTTCATGCCCAACCCGTCACAATAGAAGCGGAGCGATGCGTCGAGATTACGCACCCTGATCATGCCGTGCAGAATACGGGGCGTTTCGGCGTCTTCGCCCCACGCCCACAACGGATCGAACGGCTTTTCTTGGGTCACCTGCATCTCCTCACCGCACTACTGGCTGGGACTGGCCAGACTTGTCCAGACTGACAAATCCGGCCCGCTTCCTCGCACGGTAAGCGTGTCCAGGCGTGATGGGTCGCTTGTCCCTGCCTGAATCGCGATCAGGCCGCCTGACGGTTCTCAACATGGGTGAAGCGCACGAACTCGTGGGCGCTATGGTTTGCGAGTTGTCCGTCGCCCGAATTCTGCGCGCGGTATTCGCGCGGTGGCATGCCGTAAGTGGCCTTGAACATGCGGCTGAAATGGGCCGCGCTCTTGAACCCGGACATATAGGCAATCTCATGGATCGGATAATCGCGGGTCTTGGGTGAAATCAGCCAATCGCGTGCTTTGGGCATGCGGTTCTTCCACACCAGTTCGGAGAACGATGTATTGTTCGCCTTGAGCAGGAAGCATAGGTAGCGCGGCGAAATCCCGCACGAAATTGCGACCTTGTCGTAGCTTAGCTCGGGATCGGCGAGGTTCATCTTGATGTAGTTCTCGATGTCCGAAAGCCTGCGATCCACCAGCTTCTGGCGGCGTGGCATTTCGATGCCGCTGTTGCGCAGGTGATCGGCCGTTGCCTCGAGCAGCGAATGCGACATGAGTTCGGCGGTCTTCTCGCCCAGACGGTCACCATACTTGGCCAGCACTTCGAGCAATTCGCGCACCGCGTGGCCTTCGCGAGTGTCGAGGCTGAATGGCTCGGTCAGACGTTCGGCTTCGTGCAGATGGCTCATGAACAGGTCCGGCGGGATGATGACTTGATACGATGAGTGATGGCCGTCGGGTGACCGTTTCAGGCTGGCGGAAAAGGGCACGCTGGAATCGAGGAAGCCAGCCTTGCCGGCGGGAATTTCCGTTGTGCCCGTCGCGCGGACGATGCGGATCGATCCGGTGAGCGCGAACCACAGCACGCGCAGGCCGACCCGGTTCTTGCGGATATGCTGCGGACCGCGGCGGAACGAAAGTTCGGTCCTGGTCGTGATGCGGGTGATCGACAGTGGCGAGCTGAGGGCCTTCTCAAGATCGACGCCGGAGAAGTCTCCCGTCTCGCTGATCAGTTCGCCATCATAAAATTCGCGACGCGTGATCGCCTCGTACGACGATACGACGGTCGGCGCGTTGCCCGAGAAACCGGCGAAAAGCTTTTCCATCTGCGCTCTCCCAAGATCGCTGCCAAAATCGGCCGACTTGCATATCTGACCGTCTTTTTGCGGCATGAAGCATCAAAGTTTGCGATTCTTATCAAGTTTTCTATCGCTCTGGGAATGGTTATTCCCTATGTGAAATGACGAGTCAAGGGACCGATTAAATTCGGCGCTGGCGAAATCCATTCAACGGTCGTTGAAAAACTCAGTAAAGGGGAGAGGGAATGCGGTTGCTCAGCTATGAAATCGGGGCCGAAACAAGCATCGCTGCTCTTACGCCCAAGGCAATGGAAGCGCGCCAACCGGGCGCGGGCGAGATCCTCGTCAGGGTTGAGGCCAGCTCCCTCAATTTCCACGATTTGCTGGTCGTCACTGGGGTAATACCAACTGCGCCCGGGCGGATTCCCCTGTCCGACGGGGTCGGCATTGTCGAAGCAACCGGTCCTGGCGCTGATCGCTTTGCTGTGGGCGACCGTGTCATGGGCACGTTCTTTCCCGACTGGACGAGGGGTGCAGCGTATAACGAAGGCGTGGCGCGGATGCGGGGCGATCACGTCGACGGATTTGCTGCCAGCTACGTCACCATGGAAGAATCGGGCTTCACCCGTTCGCCTGCCAGTCTGGATCCGGTCTCTGCTGCGACGCTGCCTTGCGCAGGTCTGACAGCGTGGCGCGCGCTGTTCGTGGAAGGCGCGGTGCGCCCCGGCGAGACCGTGCTTGTTCAAGGGTCGGGCGGTGTTTCGATTTTCGCGCTTCAGTTTGCCAAAGCTGCCGGCGCGAGGGTCATTGCTACAAGCGGCAGCCCCGACAAGGTCGACCGCCTTCTTGCTCTGGGTGCGGACGCGGTGGTCGATCGCATGGATCCTGAGTGGAGCCGGGCTGTGCGGAGCCATTGCGACGGCGGCGTGGATCACCTGATCGAAGTGGCGGGCGGAGACCTTTCGCAGTCGCTGCAATCGTTGCGGGTTGGCGGCAGGCTGTGCCTTGTTGGCGTACTGAGCCGCAAGCCGATACAGATTGCGCCCATTCACCTGATCCATGCCAACCGGCGTGTGGGCGGCATTACGGTGGGAAGCCGGGACCATCAGGAAGCGATGATCGCCGCGGTCGAACAGAACGGCATCGCCCCGGTCGTCGATTCCGTTGTCCCGCTGGTAGAGCTGGCCGGAGCATTTGAACGCTTCGCCGCGCAACAGCACTTCGGGAAAATCGCCATTACATGCACATGACAATTGGTGCAAAATTAGCTTTCAATCGTATCCATGGTTGCAAAGACTTTCGTCTCGACCGGACAGTGGTGCAACTTCACCTTTGTCTTCCGGAATGACGGTCCGAAGCAGTGATTCTCACATTGCCACTTGCGGGCACGAAATCGGCAGTGTTAGCCGGAGGTTGCAGTAATAACATGGGAAGTGTACCCGAATTGCGCACAGTAGAGCCGGAGCTTGCGGACACATCGGCGACGAAGCTCAACACGGTCGGACAGGCTTTGGCCTTGCTGCGGTTTCTGGCGGACGCGACCATGCCGATGGGAGTCAATGCCATCTCGCGCCAGCTCAACTTTGCGCCTAGCTCGTGCTTTCGCATCCTCAAGCAGCTTGCGGATGCAGGATATGCGCAGTTCGACAACAGGACCAAATGCTACTCGTTGGGCAGCGCTGCCGTCTTGCTCGCACGGCGGTCGCTTGACCCTTCGAACACGTTTTCGCTGCTGCTTCCCAGTCTGACCGACTTTGTCTCGCGGACCCAAGCTTCAGTCGGCTTTTGGAGGCGGATCGACCGTGACCGCATCGTTCTTGCCGGTTTTGTCGAATCGCCCAATCCGATGCGGATTCACATGTCGATCGGGCAGCGCCTGCCGCTCTACATCGGGGCGGTAGGTCGTGCGTTTGCGGCCGCGCTCGGCCTTTCCGATGACCAGATCAGGTACGAGCTGGCCCAGTTGCGGTGGCAGATTCCGCCAGACACCGATGAATATTGCAGACAAGTCCAGTGTTGTCGCCAGACAGGCTATGCTGTGGACGAAGGGAACTTCGCGCCGGGCGTGACGACCGTGGCAACTGTGCTGACCGACACGATGGGCGGGCTGAGCTATGGCCTTTCCGCAATCCGCATCGCAGGCCAGATTGGCCGGTCCGAGATCAGCTCGATCGGCGATGCGCTGGTCGACCTGCGGGAAGAACTCGGTTCCACCTGGCTAGCGCAGCGCTAGGGTCAGGACCGAAAAGGTCCTGACCCGAAGGTTTTTTTTGGTCGGAAGACGTCAGGGTGTTACCACCCCGACAGGATTTCCTCCGCTGTCCAGACGCGGTCGGACGGTGCCCATTGGATCGCACCGGGCGTCTGCGAGAAACGGGGTGCCGGTGCAACCTGGACGACGCCGCCTGATTCGGTGAAGACGCGGCGTTCGATCTGGTGCGGGTGCTCACGCGCTTCGGCCAGGTTCAGAACCGGGGCGAAGCAGACGTCGGTGCCTTCCATGATCTGGCACCATTCATCGCGCGTCTTCGTCAGGAAGACCTCGCGCAGGATCTCGCGCATTTCCGGCCAGCTCTTTTTGTCCATTTGCTTGTGAGGCAGGCGGTCTGCGGCGCCGGTCTTTTCGAGAAGCAGTTGATAGAACTGCGGTTCGATCGACCCGATGGCGACGAAGCGGCCGTCGGCGCATTCGTAATTGCCGTAGAACGGCGCACCGCCATCAAGCAGGTTCGCCTCGCGCCGGTCTTCCCAGGCGCCAGCCGTATAGAAGTTGTGGAACAGCGAACCGAGATAAGTGGCGCAATCGGTCATCGCCGCATCCACGACCTGCCCCTTGCCGGTAGCCTTCGCGCTGATCAGCGCCGAAAGCACGCCGACCACGAGGAACATCGACCCGCCGCCGTAGTCGGCACCGAGGTTCAGTGGCGGCACCGGGCGCTCTGCCGGGCCGATCGCGTGAAGCAGACCGGTAATGGCGAGGTAGTTGATGTCGTGTCCGGCGGCGTGGGCGAGGGGACCGCTCTGGCCCCAACCAGTCATGCGCCCATAGACTAGCGCGGGGTTACGCGCGAGCATGACATCGGGGCCGAGGCCCAACCGTTCCATGACGCCGGGACGATTGCCTTCGAAGACGAGATCAGCTTTTTCGATCAGACTGAGGCAGGTTTCGACTGCTTCTGGCGACTTGAGATTAAGGCAGATGCGCTTGCGACCGCGCGCGTCGCCACGAATGGCGGGTGGGGGCGGAGTACCTTCACGCGCAATCTCGATCACTTCGGCGCCCAGATCGGACAGCAACATTCCGGCAAAAGGGCCCGGCCCGAGGCCAGCAAATTCAACGACTTTGATTCCAACCAACGGCCCGCTTGCCATTCTGCTTCTCCCAAATCAGTCCGCAGACCAGCTGCGCGACCTTCTATATGCACAATGCACCCGGCCACAGTTTCCGGTAATTGCAAGGGCGCTGGTCCACAGGAGCAATCGGGGTGGCGCAAGGGCGTCCCCGCCTCCATCTAGCATTCTTACTGGCTGTCCGGTCGGTGCATGGCACTCTTGCAGTGCACGGTACGGTCCGGCTGCCCTCAAGCGATATGGTAATGCTGCGATGACGAAGACTGTGATCTCCCTCGCCGACAAGTACGAACTAAGCTCAGGAAGGGTGTTTCTCTCTTCCAATCAGGCACTTGTGCGTTTGCCGATGGACCAGGCCAAGCGGGACCGCGCGGCTGGGCTTAAGACGGCAGGCTACATCTCGGGCTACCGCGGTTCGCCACTTGGCGTTTACGACGCCGCGCTTTGGGCCGCGCAGAAGGAGCTGGACGCGCACGACATCCGTTTCGTGCCGGGGCTGAACGAAGAACTGGCGGCCACCGCTGTGCGCGGCACGCAGGAACTGGCGTGGTTCGGGGAGTCGAAATACCAGGGCGTTTTCGGACTTTGGTACGGCAAGGGGCTTGGCGTCGACCGTGCCTGCGAGGCGCTCAAGCTCGGCAATCTTGAAGGCGCGTCGGCCTCGGGCGGCGTGCTGGTGGTTGCCGGTGACGATCATGGCGGCAAGTCCTCGGCCAGTGCGCATCAATCCGAACACACGCTGATCGCCGGTATGATTCCGGTGCTCTATCCCTCGACGATCGATGAAATCCTGTCGTTCGGCATCTATGGCTGGGAAATGTCGCGCTTCAGCGGTGCCTATGCCGGGTTGAAGTGCATTACCGATACACTCGACCTCACGGCATCGATCGAACTGCCCGATTTCCAGCGCCAGTTCGTACGGCCGGATTTTCCGATGCCGTCCGGTGGACTCAATGTGCGCTACACGCCCGCGCCGCTTGAGCTTGAAGCGCTGACCGTCCAGCACCGTCTGCCTGCCGTGCAGGCCTTCGTCCGGGCCAACGCGATCGATCGTGTGGTGATTGCGCCTGCGCAGCGGCAACTGGGACTGGTGGCGGCAGGCAAAGCCTATCTCGATCTGCGGCAGGCGCTTTCCGACCTGGGGTTGACCGAGGAGCGCTGCCGCCAGCTTGGCATCGGCCTGTGGAAGCCGGGCCTGATCTGGCCACTGGAACCCGAGGGCGCTGCCGGCTTCGCCACGGGCTACAAGGCGGTTTTCTCGATCGAGGAAAAGCGTCCGGTCATCGAAGACCAGCTCGCCCGCCTGCTCTATGCGGTGGATGCGGACAAGCGCCCGGCGATCATCGGCAAACGTTCGCTCACGGGGGCGCCGCTGCTATCCGAAGTGGGCGAGCTCAACCCTGCGCTGATCCGCAAGGCGCTGCTCGTGGTCCTGCGCGAACTCGGCCTGGCTGATGAAGCGATGCAGGCGGCAGGCAGGCGCTTTGCCGGGCTCGAGATCGAGGCGGCACTTTATGGCAGTGGTCGTGTGCGGCCAGCGTTCTATTGTTCGGGCTGCCCGCACAATACCAGCACCAAGGTGCCCGAAGGCAGCAAGGCGATGGCTGCGGTCGGCTGTCAGGGTCTGGCGGCCTATGTGATGCCCGAACGCCGCACCATGCTGCCGGTCAACATGGGCGGCGAGGCAATGCCTTGGCTGGCGGTCGAGCCGTTCGTCGAGGAAGGCCACATGTTCCAGAACATGGGGGACGGCACCTATTCGCATTCGGGCATCCTCGCGATCCGCGCAGCGGTTGCTGCTGGTACGCGCGTAACCTTCAAGCTCTTGTACAACGATGCCGTGGCAATGACCGGCGGGCAGCCGGTGGAAATGCACATTTCACCGATAGACATGGTCAATCAGGTGGTTTCAGAAGGCGTCAGCCCGGTTGTCCTCCTGTCGGACGAGCCGGAAAAGTACGCCTCTGCCCAGTTGCCCAAGGGCGTGAAAGTGCTGCATCGCGACGAGCTTGATGCCGTTCAGCGCGACTTACGCGAAACGACCGGCGTTTCGGCGATCGTCTACGAACAGACCTGCGCCACCGAAAAGCGCCGCCGCCGCAAGCGTGGCAAGCTGGTTGATCCTGACAAGCGCGTGTTCATCAATCAGGATGTTTGCGAGGGGTGTGGCGACTGTTCCATTCAGTCCAACTGCATCTCGATCACGCCGCTGGAAACAGAACTCGGTCGCAAGCGCCGCATCGATCAATCGACCTGCAACAAGGATTTCAGTTGCGTAAAGGGCTTCTGCCCCTCGTTCGTCACGGTGAAGGGCGCGAAAGTTGCCACGCGCGTTGCGGGTGACACAACGCGGCTCGAAGCGATGTTGGCCGAACTGCCACAGCCTGCGGTGGTAGGGGTCGATGATCCCTTTGCCATGATCGTGGCGGGCGTCGGTGGCACCGGCGTGCTGACAGTGGGGGCGTTGGTCGGCATGGCCGCGCACATCGAAGGCAAGGGTTGCACCGTGCTCGACTTGACCGGCATGGCGCAGAAGGGTGGCGCGGTAACATCGCACATCCGCGTCGCCGCAAGCCCGGATGCGCTCAGCTCCACACGTCTGACCTTCGGGCATGCCGATGTTCTCCTGGCCTGCGACGCCATCGTCGGATCTAGCCAGGACGTGCTCAAGACGCTGGAACCGGGGCGATCGAAGGCGATCGTCAATCTCGACATCAGCCCAACCGGCGATTTCCAGACCAATCGCGATGCAAGCTTCGACGACGCTGCTTTGCTCAAGGCGGTTGGCACTGCCCTGAAGGATGGCGAGCTGTTCAGCCTGCGCGCGAGCGGCCTTTCGACCGCGATCATGGGCGACAGCATCGGCACCAACGTGCTTATGCTCGGCTATGCCGCGCAGAAGGGGCTACTGCCTGTGTCGGTAGCGTCGCTCGAAGAGGCGATCAGGCTCAACGGCACGTTCGTGAAGGGCAATCTGCGTATCTTCGCTGTTGGCCGGCTTGCCGCCGTGGCACCGGAAGAGCTTTCGCGCATCATCGCGCAGCCGCCAGTCAGTCTGGCGGACATGTCGGTGGACGAGATCATCGCCAGCCGTACCAAGCTGCTTACCGCTTATCAGAACGTCGCCTATGCCGCGCAGTACACCGACTTCGTTGCGCGCGCGCAATCGGTAGTGGCCTCGCGCAAGCTTGCGGGGGGTGATCTTCTCGTTCGCGAGATCGCGATCACGCTGGCGCGCCTGATGGCCTACAAGGACGAATATGAAGTCGCGCGTCTTTATGCCGATCCTGCTTTCGAGCAGCGGCTGCGCGACCAGTTCGACGGCGATCTGAAGCTGACGTTCCATCTGGCTTCGGCCGCGCTGTTCAGCGGCAAGGACGCCAACGGACGGCCGAAGAAGCGCGCAATCGGTGGCTGGATGCTGCCCGTGTTCCGTGTGCTCGCCAAATTCAAGGGCTTGCGCGGTACGCCGTTCGACCCGCTTGGCTACATGGCAGAGCGCCGCATGGAGCGCGGCCTTATCGCCGATTACCGGCAGATAATGGAAGAGGTTTTGCAAGGCCTCGATGCGCGCAATCTGGCAACGGCTATCGAACTGGCTGGCGCCGCGCAGGAAGTGCGCGGCTATGGCCCGGTCAAGCATGCTGCGTTCGAGCAATACCAGAAGATCAAAGCCGATTTGTTGGCTGAATTCAGGGATCCGGCTGCAAGCCAGCTGCAAGCAGCCACGCCAGCGTTGGCATAGCGCGACAATTTACCGGGAAGACGCGAAATGGCATATTCCATTTATACCGAAGTGACAGTGCGGCTTGGCAAGCTGCCTGAATACTCCAGCATGATGCGTGAGCTTTCACCGTACATGGCCAAACATGGGTGGAAGCTGGTGCAGGCGTTGCAGCCGGTAACGGGGGACTTCCGCAAGATCATCCATATCTGGGAATTGGGTGAGTTTGCCGATGTCGAGCGCGGTCTTGTTGCCTGCGCAGAAGCCGAAGGGCTACGCATTCTCGAACCTATGGCCGAGCTTGTCGAGACCGAGTCCATCGCGGTGATGGCCAATACGGATTACCTCTGAAATCCGGCGTATTGCACCAGCAGGCGTGAAACTGCGCATGGCAAAGCAACGCCTTATCCTGGAAGCTCTCTACGCTCCGACATTGTAAAAAATGGTGGAGAACGGGGAATGGATTTCGGACTGACTGGCAAGGTGGCTCTGGTAAGCGGGGGCAGCAAGGGCATGGGCCGTGCTGCCGCCGAGGAGCTTGCCCGCGAGGGCGCCCGCGTGATGGTCGTCGCCCGGACGCAGGATGCGATCGACGAAACGGTAGCTGCAATCCGCGCCGTCGGCGGGATAGCGGAAGGTCTTTCCGCCGACATGACCGATCCTGATGCGATTGCCGGGGCCGTTGCCCAGTGCAAGGCGCGTTTGGGCAGCGAGCCCGATATCGTCATCGCCAATGTCTATGGCACGGCCCGGCTCAATTTCGATACGGCGCAGCCGCAGGATTTCCGCGAGGGCTATGATCTGCTGGTAGTAAGCGCGGTGCATCTTGCCAAGGCGACGGTGCCCGCCATGAAGGCCCGGGGCTGGGGACGCATCGTGACCATCGGCTCCTTCTGCGTGAAGAAGCCGCACTGGCAGATCCCGCTACTGGTTGACAATGTCACCCGTGCAGCGGCGGCAGCGCTCAGCAAATCCCTGTCGAACGAACTTGGGGTCTATGGCATCACCGTAAACACCATCGCGCCCGGCTTCATCGCAACCGATATGGCAGTTGCGTGGATGGGTGAGTTGGCCCGTGAACAGGGGCAAGACCCTGCGGCGGCCGCGACTGCCCTCGACCGAACCATTCCCCTTGGCCGCCAGGGCACGTCCGAGGAAATGGGCGCTGCAGTCGCTTTCCTGTGCTCGACGCGTGCAAGCTACATCACCGGACAGCTGATCATGGTCGATGGCGGTCTTGTCGGTACGCCCTACTGAACGCAAGTGGGAGAGGAGAACATTATGAACACCGAAGACGAAAGCGCCATCAACCGCGTGGTCAACCTCTATGGTTTTGCGGTCGATACCCAGGGCTGGGAGTTGTTTGACCAGATATTCACCGAGGACGTCGACGCTGATTACAGCGAAACTTCGCATTGGCGCGATCTGGCGACCCTGAAGTCGGACTTTGCCGGTTATCATGATCCGTTTGACGGAACGCAGCACACGATGATGAACCATCTGGTGCATGTGGACAGCGACAAGGCCAATGCGCTGACTTACGCGACTTGGCGGTTGATCCGCCGGGGCCTTGCCGGGGGTGATTTCTGGGAAGGCACGGGCTGGTACGACGACGTCCTTGTGCGCACTGCCAAGGGCTGGCGCATTTCCAGCCGGGTATGCCGGATCATCTGGTGGGGCGGCAATCCTCTTGTCAACGAAACCGTGCCGGGCGTGAAATTCCAGTTGCCGGTCAATGCGCTACGAGAAGAGAGGTTGGCCGGCCGCGTGCGCTATTTCGACGCGATATCGCAGTAGGCGGGCTGAATCAGCTTGGCACTGGCAGGATGGGCATGCGACCTGTCCTGCCAGTCAGCCTGGCGACACTACGCCAGGGTCTCGGTCCCGCGGAAGCTGGGATATTCGGGCGTGCCTTTACGCATTTCAGTCATGCAGACGACCGTATCGGCAATGGCGCGCTGAAAGGCAGGACGCGCCGCGATTCGGCCAACGTAGGCGGCGATACGGGGCAGTGTTTCGAACCAGCCGTAGAGATTGGCGAGGAACAGTGGGAAGCAGAGCATGAAGTCAGCGCCGGTCAAGGTGTCGCCCACCATCCATCCGTCTTCGCGCAAGGCCGTTTCCAGCATGGCCGCATAACGGATCGCCTGCCTGCGCGCTTCCTCGCCCACACTGGGGACGGGATCGAGAATGCAGCCGGGCGGCGGGGCGCAATGATCCCAGAAAATGCGCTGGTGCACGGCAAAGAGCCCCTCGGACCAGTACATCCATTCATCGACCTGCGCTTCTTCGCGGCTGTTTGCCTCGGGACGGAAGCACCCACGCCCATGGTGGCGCAGGATGTGATTGATGATGGCGCCCGACTCCGTCAGGACGAGGCTGTCGTCCTCGAATGTCGGGAAAGAGCCGATCGGGTTGACCTTCTGGTAGGCGGGATCGTGCCGCTCCATGTTGTAGAAGCTGCGCACTTCCTCATGATAAGGCACGCCAAGCTCTTCCAGCAGCCACTTGATCCGGAAGGATCGCGTCGTTGGTGAATGGTGCAGGGTGATCATGGCGGAATCGCTTTCAAGCAGACGTCAAACCGGGAAAGATCCCTCTTCGACCATCTTTCGGGCGAGCATGCGCGAGGTCTTGCCGCTGCTGGTGCGCGGCAAGGGGCCGACATTGTGGATCGCGCGTGGCACCTTGTACTTCGCCAGTCGCTCGGCACAGAGCGCGAGCATGGCATCGCTGTCTGCATCTGAATCGACATAGGCAACCACGCGATGGCCCCAGTGGCTGTCGGGAATGCCCACGACCGCTGCTTCGCGTGTGCCAGCGACTTCGAGCAAGACCGCCTCGACTTCTGCCGGATAGACGTTGAGGCCGCCCGAGACGATCAGATCGGCCCGGCGGTCGCTGATGTAGAGGTATCCGTCTTCGTCGAAATAGCCGAGATCGCCGGATGTCAGCCATCCTTGCCCGCGACTTTCAGCGGGCGTTGGTTCAGGGCGAACCGAACCGACATGGCGGGTGATCAGTTCCGGGCTGCGCACGTGTATGGTGCCGACAGTATCGACCTGGCAAGGTTGGCCATCATCGTCGAAGATCGCGACGTCCTGCCCCGGCAGCGGCCTGCCGACAGAGCGTGGGTGTGTTGCCTGCTCATCCGGCATAAGGGCCGAGACATAGCCGAATTCCGAGGCGCCGTAGGCTTCGACCAGACCGACATGGGGAAACCGCTCGGCAAAACGCTGTTTCAAGCCGGGCGCGAGCGTGGCTGCCGTTGACAGTATACGCCGCAATTGTGGCGCTTCGCCCGGATGGTCGAGTGCGCCCGAGAGCATCGTTGGCACGACAAGGGCATTGGTCGCGCCATGTTCGGCGCAATCGTCCCAGAAACAGGCCTTGTCGAACCGCCCCATCAGGGTGACGGTTCCCCCTGCGAGCAATTGCGGCAGGCCGGCGTGAAGCGCGGCGTGGCCCAGAGGCCCCGTGACGAGGTGGACATCGCCCGCGCGCATGTCCAGCATCGCCATCATCAACCGGTAATTTTCAAGCTGCGCACGCTGGCTGCTGACCATGGCCTTGGGCTTGCCGGTGGTGCCCGAGGAAAATCGCACCATCAGCGGTCCCCACTCGTCACCGGTCGGCTCGATCGACTGGCCGTCGTCAGCGTCGAGCAGACCTTCGAGCGTTGTGTGGCCTTCGCCCAGCAGCAGGCGCGGCCGCAGTTCTCCGATCTGGTAGGCCAGTTCATGTGCAGTCAGCATCGGATTGAAGGCCGTGAACGACACGCCGATGGCCGAGGCGGCAAGGAACAGGGGAGCCAGTTCCCAACGGTTGCCACAAGCGACGCCGATCGCTTCGCCATGTCTTGCGCCATGCCGCGTCAGGCCGCGGGCAAAGGCGCGGGTCATGTCATTCAGTTCGCGATAGGTCAGCTGCCCGTCCGGCCGGGTCAGGGCGACCCGGTCCGGATTACGGTCGGCAATCTGCGCGAACCAGATGTACGGGGTATACATCCGGCTGAAATGGGGAGCGCCCGCTTCAGGCCCGGCTCCGTAGGTCGCGACATTGCCGCTCAGCGTGATGCTGGCAGTCTGGCTCATTCGGCAACCCAAGTGACCGTGTCCGCCTGAACGGCCCGGCGTGAACGGAAGTTGTTGGCCGGATGGTCCATGTCGGGCCAGCCGAACGACGCACCACAGACGATGTCGCGATTCTCGGGAATACCGAAGAACTCGCGCAGCAGTGGACAGTAGTTGGCAAATGCGGCCTGCGGAATCATGCCGATGCCAAGGCTCTGCGCAGCAAGGAGCAGGGTGCCGAGATAACTGCCGCAATCGAGCACGCCGTACGTGCCGATGCTCTTTTCGGTGGTGATCACCAGCGCGTGGGGCGCGCCGAACAGGCGGAAGTTCTCAAGCGTCTGCTTGGCCGAAGCGACCCGGTCCCCCTGGGCAACGCCGACTGCCTCGTAAAGCTGCCAGGCAACCTCGCGCTGACGCTCCTTGTAGACGCCGGCGTAGTTCTCGGGAAACGGCAGGTCCGACTGCGACGACATGCGCCCGGATGAGGCGTCGGCCATCGCTGCGGCAAACATGGCCTCGCGCAGGCGTTCGGTTGCGGCACCTTCGGTAACATGGACCTGCCAGGGCTGGCTGTTGCACCATGACGCGGCGTTCTGCGCGATCGAGAGCATCGTGGCGATGGTATCGTGCGGGACCGCATCGGGGCGGTATGCCCGGCAGCTGAAGCGCTCTACCAGCAAGGTGGAGAGCACATCGGCAGCAGGAACAAGGGCGGATTGAGGTTTGCGACGTTCCGTTGAGGGCATTTCAATCGACTCCGAGAATGGCCGAGCTGGTCGGCAGTCCGCTGCCGGCGGTTACGAGCATGTTGCGCGCGCCCGGGACCTGGTTGACCGCCGTGCCGCGAAGCTGGCGGACCGCCTCGGCCACGCCGTTCATGCCGTGAATATAGGCTTCGCCCAACTGTCCGCCGTGCATGTTGATCGGCAGCTTCCCGCCGATTTCGAGATGGCCGTCCTTGACGAAGTCCTTGGCTTCGCCCTTCTTACAGAAACCATAGGCTTCTAGTCCGGGGAAGACTGATGGGCCGAAGTGATCGTAGATGATGGCAGCATCGAGATCCTGGGGCGACATGCCGGATTGCGCATAAAGCTGGCGCGCGGCGGCCGCGCACTCGTCGAACGGCCAGATGTTGTCCTTGTAGAAACCGCCGAGGCTGACAGTGCCCTTGGGCGATCCTTGCGCAGCGGCGCGGATGTAGACCGGCTTCTGGCGCAAATCGCGCGCCCGCTCGGCACTGACGATCACGAGGGCGACGCCGCCATCGCTTTCCTGACAGCAGTCGAGCAGATGCAACGGATCGGCCACCATGCGCGAGTTCTGGTGATCCTCGACGGTGATCGGCTTGCCATAGTAGAAGGCGTTGGGATTGGTCGAGGCGTACTTGCGCGCGAGCACGGCATAGTTCGCAAAATCGAGGCTGGTTGCGCCGGTCTCGTGCATGTAGCGCCGCATCATCAGACCGATCATGGCGGCAGGCGTCATCAGCCCGGCGGCGCCATGATAGGCGAAAATAACGTTGTCGCTGGTCGGCGGCAGCGAATGCATCGGCTGCCCGAAACGGTATTCCGAACGTTCGTTCATCGCGCGATAGACGACCACAACGTCGGCGATTCCGGTGGTGATGGCCATCGCGGCCTGCTGCACCGGCCCAAGCGTGCCGCCGCCGCCCTGCGGAATGCGCGTGAAGAACTTCAGGTCCTTCGCGCCGATCGCGCGGGCGATCTCCTGTTCGCTGTTGTTGTCCATCGAGAATGTCGACATGCCGTCGACTTCGGAAGGATCGATGCCAGCGTCGGCCAGCGCGCCCAATGTTGCCTCGACTGCAAGGCGCAATTCGCTGCGCCCGCTGTTCTTGGAAAACTCGGTGGCGCCATAGCCGGCGATGGCGGTCTTGTTTGAAATGGTTGTCATGGGTTTTTCCAGATCAGCAGGTCAGAGTGCGCGGAAGCGGAACGCTGCGACAGTATCGCGGCGCAGGAATTCGGCCTTCACGCGGCCACCGATCTTGACGTCGGAAGGATCTGTCCCGTCCATGGCCCCAAGAACGCGCACGCCTTCGCCCATGATGACCAACGCGATGGGGTGGGGTGAGGCAAAACCGGGCAGCGGCGGGTGGTGGTGGACGACGTAGCTGTAGATTTCGCCATCTCCGGCGAGCTCCACTGGCTCCCATTCGAGCGAGGCACAGGCCTCGCAGCCAGGCGAGGGCAGGCTACGCAAGGTGCCGCAGCCGGTGCAGCGCTGAACGAGCAGCTGTTCGTTCTCGAGCCCTTGATAGAAGAAATCGAAATCCCGGTTGGAACAGGGCGCGTTGTGGCCCCGGCCTTCTGCATTGGTCATGGTATGTTTATCCCAAAGGTGATGCGTTGAAATTCAGCCGACCGGGCGGCTCATGCGATAGGCATAATCGTTCCACTGGACTTCCTGCGTCTCGCCCCAGCATGTCTCGCCGGTCTGCGTGCAGGTCCAGAGTGTAAGGCCGGTGTGGCACAGTGCGTTTTGCCAGCAATGCCAGGGCACGCTGCCGACGACTTCGCCCGTGAACTGCAGTTCACGCCCGTTTTCGAGCGTGCAGTCTATCACGTGCCGAACGGGCCGCAGGCCGCATTCGGGTGCGCGCTCGGTAATCTTGGAGTAGCGCGACAGGCGCAACTGTTCGCCATGATCATAGACCCAGGCATCGCTCATGATCTTGTCAGGTGCGATATCGTAGAGGCCCGCCCAATCAGGGTTGCGGGCCGGGTCGTCGAGTCCCGAGATGCAGAACGAAAAGTCTTTCGAGAACGCACCGTTCATCCAGGTATAGGGCGGCATCTTGTGACCCCCTTCGGGCCGCCTTTCGCCCCAGCTGCGGTCGCGTATGGTCAGATTGTCGAACGCATAGTCGCATCCTTCGAACACGACCTTGCCGACCGAGCGCATGGTCTGTTCGAAATGGGCATTGTTCGAACGCATGATTGCCGGCTGGACCGCTTCCTGCACCATGTCGAGCGAGAAGGCGCGATCGGGGTT
Organism: Novosphingobium hassiacum; assembly: GCF_014196055.1. Lineage (GTDB taxonomy): Bacteria > Pseudomonadota > Alphaproteobacteria > Sphingomonadales > Sphingomonadaceae > Novosphingobium > Novosphingobium hassiacum. Next base: position 69,619 of record NZ_JACICY010000010.1, on the reverse strand, counting down.
GGCGTAGCGGATGCGCATCCGCTCCATCGGCTTTTCGAACTCGACTGTCAGGCCATTGGCCAGCGTGATGTTGCCGTTATCGTCGAAGATCGTGTCGGGCGTGAAATTGCGGAAATCGAAGAGCTCGCAGGCCAGCTGGTCACGCTTGCTGCCCATGTGGACGAACAGGCCTGCCGTGCACAGTTCGAGATTGGGATGGGTCCAGATGTGAATGAAGCCATGCATGCCGGAGACCGGCTCGTTGAAGCCCCAGTACCAGGTCTCGGTCATCTCGTGGTGCTTTTCGGGCAGGGTGCGACCGTGATAGAAATCGTCGTTCGGCCCCGGCGTGCCAAAGCCGACAGCGCTCTTGGTCCATTCGATAGCCTCAGCCATTCCGGTTCTCCGCCCTGGCGATCGCGTCAAAGATGGCGATCTCGTATTTGGGGATGTAAATCGTACCTGCTACCGCCAGGGGCATTTCCATCATACCTGGGAGCAGCAACGAATTTAGAGAACCTATGCAGGCGACCATGTTGCGCGTTTCCTGCCAGACCGCGAAGTAGTCCTCTGCCCGCCTGTCCATGGCGAAGCCGCCATTAGCCTGATATGTATGGTTAAAAGCATCCCAGCTTTCGATCTGGTCCATGAATGGCTTGATGCTTGCAAGATCTTCGACCGGATCGCCGATCCGACTGAACTCCCAGTCAAGCAATGCGTTGATGTGGTCGTCCTCCATGAGCATGTTGTGGAAGCCGAAATCGCCGTGGATGCGGCAGGCTGGGCGCCCATCTAGCCGGTCAAAATTGCCACGAAGCCAGCGAATGCCCAACAGCAAACCAGGGTGAGGGGAGCGCTCACGTTCAAGCATGCGGGCCTCTAACCCATCAATCTCGATAGCCAGCGAATCCCGGATATCAACTTCAGGCTGGGCCGTAAGTGTATGCAGACGTGCAAGAAGCTCCGCCGTACTTTGCGCCCAACGGCGCTGTGCGCCGCGTTCGGTGGGAACGATCCGGTTGGCCGGTATGCCGCTTAACAGGCTGACCCCCATGAAGGCACCATTAAACAGCGTTGCATCGGGTTCGATCCAAAGAGGCTTCGGTGCAGGTATTCCTATATCCGCCATCGCCTCAAGAATCGGAAACTCTGCCGCGACACTCGATCCGGTCGGCAGTCCGGGGCTGTCTTTGCGGATTACAACGGCGTTATTGGTCGTGCCGTCGGTAATGTTGGCAATGTACGTGGCTTTGGAATAGCCGCCCATCAATCGCTTGAGGCTTGCCACGTTTCCATCTGGGGAAATGTGGCAGTGGGCGCGCAGCCACGCCTCCAGCTTAATGGGTTCCAGTTCGCCCACTAATGCTTTTTCGCCCTCTCCGTGCCCATCGCCGCGTCCGCCGTCGTAAGTTGCTCTCGTCCCAACATTGATCATCGGATCCATAGGAAGATGATACGCAACCAGAAGGTCACGAATGTGGCGCAGCGTTTTCGGATCGTCACCTATCTGGCCTGCCTCGATAGCAGCGCAAAGCGCCGCGCCCGGCAATGACGTCCAATCTGGCGATGCGAGGCGGGGGCGGCCCGACACTGCTGATCCCGCCAAAGCAACCTCGGCGCTCTGGCTTTGCGCCAGAGCTTCAGCCGGGTAGTCCATGCGGGCCATCTGATAGCCAAGCGCAGTGGCCGCCATGAAAACTTCAGTCAACTGCTCAGGCGTCAGGTTTTCCGAACTGGTCAAGCGTTGCAGCATTTGGTGTATCGTGCCCAGCACTTTGCGGCTGATCTCGTCCATTTCGCCTGCTCTCTAAATGGTGTTCGCCGCTGATTGGCCTGAAGCTGACGCTGTAGGGTCACCATGCGAAAGGCTCGATGTCACGGCAAGTGGTGTGACGTCGCGAATGAAACCTGTGCTGCAATAGAACCTGACTGTCAGTGTTGCAGCGCTTGCCCGAGACGCGGATCGCCTTCCATCAAGGTATGCCGCTCACGCTGTATTGGCCCGCAAGGAGTAGAATCAATGGATCTGGAACGGCGCCACATCCGCTTGGCGGGAAGTTCAAACTTTCGAGACATAGGTGGCTATCCCGCAGCTGACGGAATGAAGATCAAATGGGGACGAGTGTACCGTTCGGGCTCATTGTGGGGTCTGACGGCATTTGACTGGGAATGGGTGGAAAGACAGCAGATCGCGGTTTTATGTGACTTACGATCGGATGCAGAGCGGGAGGTGGCGCCAACGCCCTGGAGGGCGCCAACGCAGCCTCGACAGGTGGGCAAGGTCTATGACGGTGCCATGCTTTTTGAACGACGCAAGGCTCAGAAAGCGGCTGGAATCGGCGCTATCGAAAGCGACCTCTATGTCCAATTTGCACACATCCTTGCACCATCCTTCCGTGGCTTCTTTGAAGCATTGCGGGATGGCGACGCGCCTGCGGTCATCCACTGCACGGCGGGGCAGGACCGGACCGGCCTAGCCATCGGTCTCTTGCTTGGCGTGCTGGGCGTGGATCGCGCAATTATCCACGCCGACTATCTGCTTTCCACTGACCTGCGCGTACCGGAAAATGAACTTGATCGGACAAAGTTGACTGAGCTGGCGGATAGCAATGTGCTGGCGGCATATTACAGCACTCTCATCGCGCGCCACGGTCCGTCCATATTCCAACCCAAAAGGCTAGTTGATGCGGAGGGCAACCCCTTGATCGAGATCGCAATCGCCGGAATTGTGAACCAGTGGGGTTCGGTTTCGCGCTATATGGAAGCCGAACTCGGAATGGGGCCTGCGCAAATCGCCAAGTTGCGGGAGCAAATGCTCGAACCTGTCTGAGCGGCTCTGAGCGCCGAACTTGTCTGCTGTTCGCCATGCTTTTGCCTCAACCGCCAGCGCAGGTGGTCGCGCTAACACGGTTAGGATAAGTGGCAAAACCAATCTGGAGGATGGGTTTCTTGGCTGCACAAACTGAGCTTTCAATCAATCTTGCCGGTATTGAGCGCTGGCTTGTCGATAATGGCATCTTGCAGGGTTCAGGCCTGAATTCACTTCAGCAACTGGCTGGGGGAACTCAGAACATCGTGCTGCGCTTCAGCAACAATGGCCGCGACTATGTGTTGCGCCATCCGCCTGCCAAGCCGCGCCCCAACAGCAACAAATTGCTGGAGCGCGAGATCCGACTGCTGCGCGCTTTGGCAGGTAGCGCTGTGCCGCATCCAGCGGTTGTGGGCGCTTGCCTCGATCAGAACGTAATCGGCGGCGTGTTCTATGTGATGGAAGCCATCGACGGCTTTAACCCGACCGTGGCAATGGGCACTGTTGCAGCTGCTTCGCCCGATGTGCGTCACCGTATGGGTTTGGATATGGTCGATGGGCTGGTGGCGCTGGCCAACGTCGACCCAATTGCGAGCGGGCTTGCTGACTTCGGCAAACTCGAGGGCTTTCTTGAACGCCAGGTCATTCGCTGGGCATCCGAGCTTGAAAGCTACGCACGCTTCGAAGGATGGAGCGGTCCGCAGGCTTTGGGCGACGTCGGCGCAGTGGGCCAATGGCTGACCGATAATCTGCCGCCGGATATGCAGCCGGGCATCATCCACGGAGACTATCACATCGGTAATTGCATTTTTGCTGAAGATGGCGCGCTCAACGCAATCGTTGACTGGGAAATGGCAACTTTGGGCGATCCTCTTGTCGATCTTGGTAGACTGCTCGTGAGCTGGCCCGTTGGCGGTGAGGTCAAGCCGCAGACGATGCGGGTTGAACCAATTGACGGCTTTGCCACTCGCGCAGAATTGATTGCCCGCTACGCCAAAGGCTCAGGGCGCGATATGCGTCACCTGCCGTGGTTCGAAGTGCTCGCCTGCTACAAGCTTGGCCTTATTCTCGAAGGCACGCACGCCCGCTCCCAGGCAGGACTGGCAGATGTGGCGACCGGCGAGCGGCTGCACCGCTCGGCCATTGCACTGCTTGACGAGGCTCGAGCCATCATCGCGCGCGGTTGATCTCAACCTATCAGGAGGCATGACCCTTGGACTTCGATTTCTCTCCCCGCCAGTCGGAATGGCTGGACCGCGTCCGCCGCTTCATGGACGAACATGTCTACCCTGCAGTGCCGACCTACTATGCAGAGCTGAACCAGAACCGTTGGCAGCAACCCGAAGTGCTGCAGGAACTGAAAGCCAAGGCAAAGGCTGAAGGTCTGTGGAATCTGTTCATGTGCCCGTCCGATCATGATGAAGGCGATCTTCGCGGGGCGGGGCTTACGAACCTCGAATATGCGCCGCTGGCTGAACTGATGGGCCGCATCACCTGGGCGTCGGAAGTATTCAACTGCAGCGCACCTGACACCGGCAACATGGATCTGCTGCACCTTTACGGCTCGCATGAGCAGAAAGAGCGCTGGTTGCGCCCGCTGATGGCAGGTGAGATCCGCTCTGCCTATGCGATGACGGAGCCGGACGTGGCTTCTTCCGATGCCACCAACATGCAGACCAGCATCACGCGCGACGGCGATGAATATGTGATCAACGGGCGCAAGTGGTGGATTTCGGGCGTGCTCGATCCGCGGTGCAAGTTCATGATCGTGATGGGCCGCAGCAACCCCGACGCACCTCGCCACCAGCAGGCCTCGCAGATCATCGTACCTATCGATACTCCGGGCGTGAATATCGGCCGCAACATGACCAACTTTGGCTATGACGATGCGCCGCATGGCCATTGCGACGTGACGTTCGACAATGTGCGCGTGCCGGCGTCAAACATGATCCTTGGCGAAGGCCGCGGCTTCGAAATCTCGCAGGGCCGACTTGGACCGGGCCGGATCCATCACTGCATGCGGATCATCGGCATGGCGGAAGTCGCGCTGGAAAAAATGGTCCGGCGCCTGATCAGCCGCAGCACTTTCGGCAAGCGGATCATCGATCATTCGGTGTGGGAACAGCGGATCGCCGATGCGCGCATCGACATTGAAACCTCGCGCCTGTTGACGCTCAAGGCGGCGGACATGATGGACAAGGTCGGCAACAAGGTGGCCAGGCTCGAAATTTCGATGATCAAGGTCATGGCGCCGCGCACGGCGCTGGGCATTATCGACAATGCGATCCAGGCATTTGGCGCTGCCGGGCTCGACAGTGACGCAGGCACGGCCGCGCTGTTCGCACGCGTGCGGGCATTGCGGATCGCCGATGGTCCCGACGAGGTTCACGCACGCACGATCGCGCGCCTTGAAACGAAAAAATACTCGAACTGAGTGACCGTGAACCAGCCGTCGCTCCGTACTGATCGGTAGGGGCGACGGCCGGAATCAGCCTTGCGTCAGAATCCGGGCCGACAGGCCGCCGTCGATCACGATGTCGGTCCCGGTGATGTACGACGCCTTGTCCGACACGATGAACTCGACGGCGTTGGCGATGTCACTCACTGTGCCCCACCGCCCCATCGGTGTCGAAGCAAGCAGCTTTTGCATCTCAGGGCGTTCGACAACTTCCTTTCTGGTCATACCGGTGCGTATGAACCCCGGAGAAAGGCTGGCGATCCGGGCACCATGCTCAGCCCAGCGGGTCGCGCGTTGCTGAACAGTCTGACAGACCCAGGCCTTTGAATAGGCATAGGCATTGGCAGTGCGAGTCTCGAGGTCGTTGCCCAGCAGCGGAGCGAGCCGTTCCAGCAGGTCATGCGCCAGCGGTTGAGCAAGCACTGCGGAAAGCATGCCATCAACCTGCGGAACGAAGCACCGCGCGGTAGAAGACAGCAGAACACCGACAAAACCCTCCGTCAGCAGCGGTTCCACCGCGTCGAGAAGCTTGGCAGTGCCAACGATATTGGTCCGGAGGATTGGCCCCCAGTCTGCAAGCGCCGGCGAAAGTCCTGCTGTATGCACCAGTATCTTGCAGCCACCGTTGGACGCAGCGAAGGCTGTGGCGATCTCGCGAATCGTTCCGTCGTTGGCGATGTCGCCACAGATTGCAGCGACAATTTCCGCATTGTCCTCGTCGCGCAGCGTATCGCAGATAGCGGCCAACCGCGTGTCGTTTACGTCGGTGAGGATCAACGCATGCGTATTGGCAAGTCGGCGCGCGCAGGCCAGCCCCATGCCGCCTGCGGCTCCTGTCACCAGCGCGACGGGACAACGAAACGGCGATCGTGGATTGTCGTCGGTCATAGTTCCCTCACTTCGCGTTTTTGCCCGTAAGATTCGTTGGGTCCATCAGCATCCCGTGCACCAGCATATTGTGCGCATGGGTCAGTTGATGATGGCCGAAGGCCGATTGCATGACCGTGCCGCGCCCGGCTGCATCCTGCGCGGCGTTGACGGCTTCCTTGGCAAGCTTGAGCGCGAACAGAGGTTTGCGGGCGATTTCCATCGCGATGGTCAGCGTGAATGCCTCAAGCTCGTCGCGTTCGACGACGTGGTTTACCATGCCTGCTGCGTGCGCGTCCCTGGCAGTCAGCACGTTAGACCGGAACAGGAATTCTTTCGCCTTGCGCACGCCCAGTTCGTATGGGTGATTGAAGAATTCGACGCCGCTGACTCCCAGATCTACAGCAGTGTCCTGAAAGGTCGCGTCGGTCGATGCGATGATGATGTCGCAGGGCCAGACCAGCATGAGCCCGCCGGTTATGACCTTGCCGTGCACTTGCGCGATCGTCGGTTTGGGCAGATTGCGCCAGCGTTCCGACAGGCCAAGGTAGGCTTCCTTTTCATAGGCCATCTGCGCCTCGGCCCCGGCGCAGCCAAAACCGCACCATGTGCCGACCGTCTGTTCAGCCTGAATGTTGTCGTGTGCCGTTCCTGCACCGATTTCGTCCAGGTCATGGCCCGAGGAGAAGTGGGGCCCGTTGGCAGCGAGGATGATGACGTGGACGTTGTTGTCCTGCGCTGCGCGGTCGAACGCGGCATTGAGCTGGTAGAGCATCCGCGTGTTCTGCGCATTGCGCCGTTCCGGACGGTTGAGGATGATCCGGGCAACGCGTGGCGCAGCCATCTCGTACGATACGTGTTCGTCTGCTGCCACTTCTGCTTCCTCTCAACCCGCACCTACTCATACGCGACATAGAAAGCACACTTTTCCACGAGTTTGGAACAGTCTCGCAAACTGCATCTGCAGACAACGAGCGCTGCAGTACTCGTCGAAAGACATGGAGTAAGGACCGGGGGCGAAGTGAGGGACCCGGAAACGTGGAAACCCTCCTGCAAATTTCTTGGGAGGTGGCAATGATAAGAGTTTCTCGACTTCTGGCGACGTGCGCCGCAGTAGCTGTGTCGGCGTCGATTTTTTCGACAAGTGGTCTGGCGCAAGCCGCCGCACAGGCAGGCGCCGAAGGCGTTGACGACGCGCCTGTGAGTGGTGACATTGTGGTGACGGCACGGCGCCGCGCCGAAGACATTGCGCGCGTGCCAACCACGGTGGCAGCACTCGGCGCCGATGCGATTGCAGAGCGTTCGATTGCGACGCAGTCGGATCTTCAGGCTGCTGTTCCCGGACTGATCGTGCGTGAAACCCAGTCCAATAACCAGCTGAACTATTCCATTCGCGGCCAGACAGTCGATGCCTTCTCGGGTTCGTCGACTGCCGTTGTCCCCTACGTCAACGAAGTTCCATTCGTGGCAGGCGGTGTAGCATCTTTCTTCGATCTTCAGTCGATCCAAGTGGTGAAGGGCCCGCAAGGCACCCTGTTCGGTCGCAATGCGACGGGCGGAGCGGTCCTCTCGATGACGGCCAAGCCGACCAACGACCATTCGGGCAATCTGCGGCTCGGCTATGGCAATTACAATGCCATCAATGCCGAAGGCGCGTTCAACATTCCCTGGATCGAGGACAAGGTTCTCTTCCGCGCCGCGTTCAAAATCGCGCGTCGCGACGGCTACATCGAGAACGTCTATCGCGGCCCCGTCTTCAACGACAATAACAACCGCGAACTGGGCAAGGTCGACAGCACGGCCCTGCGCGGCACGCTTCTGCTGCGCCCTTCGGAGACCATCGAGAACACGCTGATGGTGCAGTACGAGGCGACGCGTGGCAACAACTCGGGCACGCGCCTGTTCTCGTTCAACACCTGTGGAACCAAGGGGCCGGACGGCTCCCCCCTCGTGTGCAACGCCCATTTCCTGTTCGGTCCCCAGCTTGACGCGAACATCGGCTTCCCGGGAGCATGGGCAGCCGTCCTGGCGGCAAACCCCGGCTACGATCCCGCCGGCATCCAAGGCGTGCTCGCTCGCCAGAACAACCAGCTTGGTTTCTGGCAGGTAAATGACGCCATGCCCTCGTTCCACCGTGGCGAGGACTGGGCTGTGACCAATACCACTACGGTCGATGTTTCCGACACGCTCAAGGTGAAAAACATCTTCGGCTATTCGTCAGCCCGTGCCATCGATTCAACCGGCCAGTCGGGTACGCCGTATCTGCTGATCTCCAACTTCGACATCAATCGCCCAGCCGGCGGTGCTTTGCGCAATTTTGGCAACGAAGTGTCGAACTCTTCCGTCTCGGACGAATTGCAGCTTCAGGGAACGGCATTCGACGATGGTCTGGACTACATTCTGGGCGGCTATTTCCAGGAAATCCGTAACCGTACGATCTTTCCGCAGAGCTATTTCTCTCTCTCGCCGGTCATCCCTCCAGCGTCCACGACATCGCATTTCACTACGGTTGACCGGACATACGCAGCTTTTGCCCATGCGACGGTGGACCTTGGAAAGTTCGGCCTGCTCGATGGGTTGAAGTTCAGCTTTGGCGGGCGCTATGCCTGGGAGAAAATCTCACTGAATCATGAGCGTGGCGGCACTTACTTTGGTCTGACCACTCCGGACGCCAAATTCGATCGGGCAAGCTGGAACGTTGGTCTGGAATATCAGGCTAATAGCGATGTCATGCTTTATGTGGTTGCGCGCGAGAGCTGGCGCGCAGGTGGCATCAACGGCGTTGCTCCGCCAGCACTGAGCGCCACGCTGACCAACACCGACAAGTTCCTGCCGGAAGTTGCGCAGGATTTCGAAGCAGGTGTGAAATACAGCGGTATGCTGGGCGGCTTGCGCAGCCATGTTTACCTTTCGGCCTATACGATGCGCGTCAAGAACGTGCAGCGCGCGCTTTTCCCGGCAAACCCGGTCAACCCGGCGCTTGGCTCGATTGCGGTTACGGTGAACGTCCCCGAGGCACGCATCAAGGGACTGGAAGCGGACATTGGCGTCAAGCTGGCTGACTGGCTCGAACTCGGTGTTAACGGCGCGCATACCGATGCCGAGTTCACCAAGAACGTGGCACGTCCGTTTGGCGTTCCCACGCTGTTTGGGCCTGTGGCCGACGTGCCGCGCTGGTCGGGATCGGCCTATGCGACGGTCACCGTGCCGATCACCGAGACAGCAGACGTAAAGCTTCGCGGCGACGTATACAGCCAGTCGAACTTCTACTTCTCGAACACGGCGCTTTCGTTGACGCCGCACACGAAGCTGCCCGGCTACACGATCGCCAACTTCCGTCTCGATATCGACGGTCTGCTCGGGGAAGGTTTTGGCCTCGGCTTCTGGATCCGCAACGCCTTCAACGAAAAGTACTATGTGGGCGGTCTTGCACAAGGCGGGTCGCTGGGCTCGAACTCGGCAAACGTCGGCCGTCCCAGAATGTACGGCGCGGAAATCCGGGCAAAGTTCTGATGGTGGACTGCCCGGTGAGCGAAAGTTCACCGGGCAGAATGCCTTTACGATCAGGTGTGCACGCGCTGTTCAGTACTCAACCCCGCTTGTCGTCTTGGCCCATGCCGGGATGGCCAGTCGGCAGCGGGCGACTTCTTCCATCAGCCACTGACGGAAAAAGCGGACGATCCTGCGCTCATAACCCTGCGGTTTCTGGATGTAGATCCCGCCGGGCGGTCGCGAGGCGATCTCGAATGGCGCAACAAGGTCGCTGTCCCCGACTTGCTGGTACAGCGACGCGGTGCCCACGCCCTGTCCGTGTCGGACTGCCGCCATCATCAGCATGAACGAATCGAAGCGAAGCCATGTGACGCCTGTCTTGTCGGACAGGCCGGCTTTCGCAAACCAAATGTCCCAGCTCGAAATCGGTGCGCTAAGGTCTATCAACCGGGCCCGCAGCAGATCTTCCGGTGCAACGAGCGCCAGCTGATGCACAACGGATTCAGTGCAAACCGGCGTACTGATCCACGAAAACAGCTTTTCGATCTCGGCACTGTCATCATCGACGAAGCGCGGCTCGATGACTATGTCGGGATGGCCCACTCGGCGCTTCCGCAGCGTCGAGAACTCCAGCGTCACGTCCGGAAACTGACTGGTGAAGCCGGCGAGCCGAGGTGAAAGCCAGCTTGCAAGAAACGACGGCAGGCTGAGGATCTTCAGCTCGTCGTTGTCCATGGCTATCGCTTTGGTAGCTTGCCGGACGATCTCCATACTGGGCAGAAGATGATCCCTGTAGCGAGCCCCGGCCGGGGTAAGAGCAAGCTTGCGCGAACCACGGACAAACAGTTGCGCGCCGACCTCTTCCTCGAGCGCCATGATGCGCCGACTGACGGCTGATACGCTGATGTTGAGATTTGTCGCGACAAGCCTGAGGTTTAGCGCTTCGGCTGCTGCCAGAAACGCCTCGATGCCACGGAACGAGGGTAGCCTGTCTGGCATTGCAGTCCTTCCAATGAGAAATAACCAAGCCACATGAGCGTCTACGTTTTCGCAACGGTCGTTGACAAGGTTGCGATTGCCTATGCCTTCTCGAGACCATAGAAAACTCGGCACCAGCGACGTTGGGCGTGTTGCTACGGGAATTCGGTGTGTTGCGATTTGTGCATCATGCAACACTGCATGGCGCAAGAGCCGCACCTGACAAAACGACCTTTTCCGTGGGCAGTTCGGCGTCAGTGCCAACGCCACGGGAGGGTGTTTAGCCCGGGCAGTGGAGGAGGAAGATTTTGGCTGGCGATATCTCTGTGGATTCCGGTTCCGCGGACTCTGCGCTTTCCCAAGCCGCTGCGCGATCGGCGGATGTGGGAAGCAGCGGCGCGGCCGCCCCATCCGGCAACCTGTATGATCTGTTTGCCAGCCGCTTTGCGGCTAATGGCGCAGCAGCCTGTCTGATCCTTGAGGACGGGGCAGTCATTTCGTACGCGAAGTTGGCCGACGATGTCGGAAGGCTGGCATCTTTGCTGGTCGGGCGCGGCGTCACACCGGGCGATCGCGTGATGGCGCAGGCACCGAAAAGCGCTGCATATCTCATGCTGTACCTGGCGACGTTGAAAGCAGGTGGTGTGTTCGTTCCGCTCAACAGTGCGTATACCTCTGCCGAGATGGACTATTTTCGCGCAGATGCGGAACCGGCCCTGTTCGTCGATCAACCCGAAGCGCTGCTTGCAGAGGCAAGCAAGCAGCGACCGCTCGGACAATCGGTTGCACGCGAAGCCCAAGATATCGCGGTGCTGATTTATACCTCGGGCACCACCGGGCAACCCAAGGGCGCGATGTTGAGCCATGGCGCGCTCGCCACCAACGCGCTGGGCCTGATCGATGCGTGGGCCTTCACGCCGGACGACGTTTTGCTTCATGCCTTGCCTGTGTTTCACGCGCATGGCCTGCTGATCGCGACCCATTGTGCGCTGTTGACCGGAAGTGCGATGCTGTGGCTGGCGAAGTTCGACGTCGATGCGGTGCTGGGGCAGCTTGGCCGCGCGACGGTGATGATGGGCGTGCCGACGTTTTACACGCGGCTCCTTGCCGAACCACGTTTCACGCGGTCCGCAGCGATGAATGTGCGCGTCTTCATTTCGGGTTCCGCGCCACTGCTCGACGCCACATTCGAGACTTTCGAGGAACGCACCGGCAAGCGCATACTTGAACGGTACGGCATGTCCGAATCCATGGTCATTGCCTCCAACCCGCTGACGGGCGAACGCCTCGCCGGCACAGTGGGCTATGCAGTTGCAGGGACCGAGATCCGCGTTGACTGCGCTGAGGGCGATGCCGGCCCGATCCAGATTCGTGGTCCCAGCGTGTTTTCCGGCTATTGGCGCAAGCCCGACAAGACCGCCGAGGACATGACCGCCGATGGCTTCTTCGTCACCGGCGATGTGGGCGAACTCGACGCAGATGGATGCTTGCGTATCTCGGGCCGCGCCAAGGACCTCATCATTTCGGGCGGATACAATGTCTATCCCAAGGAGGTCGAGCTTGCGCTCGACGCGATGGAAGGAATTGAGGAAAGTGCCGTTATCGGTGTGCCTCATCCGGATTTCGGAGAGGCGGTCGTCGCGCTGGCGATTGGACGTGGCGATGAAGCCGAGGTTCTGGCGCATTTGCGCGAACGGCTTGCGCGCTTCAAATGCCCCAAGCGCATCATTTTCGTCGATGAACTCCCGCGCAACGCGATGGGCAAGGTGCAGAAGAACCTCTTGCGAACCGCCTATGTGGATTGCCTCGCCGAGCCGCAGGAAGGTGCCTGATCTTCCGTGCTCATGGTGCGTGACATTCTGGTCGCCACATATCCTGTGAACAGTGCGCGCCAGCCTTCGACGACCAAGCTCTCGGCACAGGCCTGCAAGGACCCAACTTTGACGCAAACACCAACACCGGCGGCTGGCAGCGAGTTTGATCGCTCCACGGCATGGATGACGCTGCTCATGCTGACCGGGGCTAACGTGCTCATGTCGCTGGACCGTACCATACCCCAATTGGTGGCCGAGCCGGTGAAGCGAGAGTTCGGCCTCAGCGACGGTCAGCTCGGGATGTTCATCGGCCTTGCCTTCGGTGTGTCGTACGGCGTTGCAGGGCTCCTGCTCGGCCCCGTGATCGACCGTTACAGCCGCAGGAATTTCATCGCCGCAGTCCTGGCAATCTGGAGCACGATGACGTTTATGACCGGCTTTGCCGTCAACTACGTCATGCTGCTGCTGACACGCGGTGCACTCGGGGCTGCAGAGGCGGGCGGTAATCCTGCTTCCATTTCTATCATCAGCGACGTCTTTCCCCCGGCCAAGCGATCGAGCGCGATTGGCGTGTACAAGGTTGGCGTGCCATTGGGCATCCTGCTGGCCAGTGGGCTTACGGGGTGGCTGGCAACGGCCTATGGATGGCGCGCGGTCTTCTTCGCAGGGGGATTGCCGGGTCTGCTGTTGTCGATCCTGATCTTCTGGCGGCTGCGTGAGCCGTCTCGCGGGCAATTCGACGCGGAGACTCCGGCCGGCACCTACCAGGCCGCCTCGTATCGCAGCGCGCTTGCATTTGTGTTCAGCGACCGCCGCATGGCGCCTTTTGCACTGGCGCTGCTGCTCTCGGTTTTCGCCGGCGCGCCGCTCTCGGCGTTCGGCGCATCGCTACTACAACGAAATCATGGTTTCAGCCTTCAGCAAGTAGGACTGTTCACTGGCATCGGATCGGCGCTTGCGCTGGTGAGCCCGTTTCTCGTGGGCCTGTTGGCCGACCGGATGGTGCAGAAAGGACAGCATCGCCTGTTCCTTTTGTTGAGCGTGCTGAGCTTTGCCACGCTGGCTGCCGCCGTTGGTATGCTTGTCGCGCATGAAGCAGTCGTCGTCGTGATCTGCTTCGTGGGCTGGCAGTTCCTGTCACTCGGGCTTACCACGCCCGGCATGGCGGCCGTAATCGCTCTGACCCCGGTCGGAATGCGCGGGACACTAGTGGCGCTGATTTCTGTCGGCAACATGTGCATCGGCTTCGGGCTCGGTCCGCTCGCTGTCGGCTATGCGTCGGATATGATCGGTGGCGCAAATTCGCTTGGCATCGCCCTGCTGATCGTGACCGGCAGTGGGTATGTGATTGCGACTGCCCTGTTCCTTCTGACTGCACGCAGCGCGCAGCGCCTGTCCCTGATGCACGCACCAAGCAGCACAGCAGCCTGACCTGAGAGGATTGAAGATGTCGGATGAAAAGCAGGCGGTAGCCGTACGGCAGGTCCGATGTGAGGTGGATGGCGCTATCGGCTGGTTGCTGATCGACAATCCTGCCCGCATGAACGCGATGTCGCTTTCGATGTGGCGCGATCTTGAAGTTGGCGCCACCCGGCTCGCACAAGATGCTTCGATACGCGTGGTTATCGTGACCGGCGCTGACGGGCGAAACTTCTGTGCTGGCGGCGATATCTCGGAGTTCAGCGCGCTGCGCGCGGATGCCTCGGCGCTCGACGAATATGACCAGATCGGACGGATGGCGATGGCCAGTCTGAAACGCATGGAAAAGCCCACGATTGCCATGATCCGTGGCTATTGCCTTGGTGGTGGTATGGGCTTGGCTGCGTCCTGCGACATCAGGATTGCCGCGCACGATGCGAAACTGGGCATCCCTGCCGCCAAGCGTGGCTTGAGCTATGATCTCCAGGGCCTGCGCCAGCTGGTTGCGCTTGTCGGTCCGTCGCAGGCAAAGCGGATCATGTTTTCCGCTGCCAGTTTCGATGCGGCCGAAGCGTTGCGGATCGGACTTGTTGACGAGGTCTCGGCTTCGGACGGTCTGGCCGACCACGTAAAGGAGGTGGCCATGGCGTTTGCAGGAAACGCCCCGCTTTCGATCGCAGCTTCGAAGTTCATCATTGATATGATTGTGGGCCCATCGGGCGATCTGGACGAGGCGGCATGCCGGACCCGCGAGGCGCAGTGCCTGCAAAGCGAAGACTATGCAGAAGCAACCCAGGCCTTCCGCGAAAAGCGCGCCGCGATCTTCAAGGGGCGATAATGATGGACACGCAACGCCTGCCATTTTCTCATCTCCGTATCCTCGATCTCACCCGAGCCCGGTCTGGACCGACGGCCGCACGCCAGTTCGCAGACTGGGGCGCAGACGTCATCATGATCGAGTCGCCGGATGGCGGTGACGAGCTGACCGGCGGGAGGCACAGTCCCGATTTCCAGAACCTGCACCGCAACAAGCGCAGTATACTGCTGAATCTCAAGGACGAGGGCGACCGGGCCGTTTTCCTCGATCTTGTGCGCAGCGCCGACGTGCTGCTGGAAAACTACCGGCCCGACGTGAAGCACCGGCTTGGTATCGACTACGAAACGCTCCATGCGGTGAACCCTCGCCTGGTTTATGGTAGCATTTCGGGGTTCGGCCAGGACGGGCCGAACGCAATGCGCCCCGGCATCGATCAAATTGCGCAGGGCTACGCCGGGCTGATGTCGGTTACCGGCATTCCCGGCCAAGGGCCGGTTCGGGCCGGTTACGCCGTGACTGACAGCGTGGCGGGGCTTTACTGTGCGCTGGGTGTGATGACTGCGCTGATCGATCGTGAGATCAGCGGTGTAGGCCGATGGGTGCGCACGTCGCTGTTGGAGGCCGGGATTGCGCTGCTCGATTTTCAGGCCGCGCGCTATCTTGCCGAAGGGGTGGTGCCCGGTCAGGAAGGCAACCAGCACCCGACCGGCGTGCCGATGGGCATGTTCGCCACGGCTGATGGACATGTGAATATCGGAGCGGCAACCTCCGCGACATTCGCAAAGTTCGCCAGAGTGGTGGGACGGACGGAGTGGTTGGAAGATCCGCGTTTCGCCGATGCCAGTGCGCGCTACCAATCTCGCGATGCGCTGCGCGAGGAAATCGGTCACGCGCTCGCGCGCCGGACCAGCGCCGAATGGATCGCGGACCTGGCCGACGAGGGCGTGCCGTGCGGCCCGGTCTATGGCCTTGACGAAGTGTTCGCCGATCAGCAGGTCCAGCATCTCGGCATGACCCGCAATGCCACTTCGGCGACGCGCGGGGCCCAGATACTGGTGAGCCAGCCGATACAGATCTCGGGCATTCCCTTCGTAGTCCGCACGTCCGCACCTGAAGCAGGGTCAGATGGCGATGCGGTCATCTCGGCACTTCGTTCAGGTGGCCATAGCTGATTTCAGCGCTGGTATCCTTGCCATTTTAAAGACGCCGTAGATTAACCGGGATGGCGGACATGTGCGGCATCGCGTTGATGGCTTCGTAGTGGGTGCTGGTGTCGATCAGCCGGTTGACCGCAGTTCCGCTTGCTTCGACCGGTGCGTTGCTCCCCGATGGATCGCCCCAGCCGTGGGCGATTGAGACCACCCCTGCGCGCAGGCTTTCATCGGCATCGGCAATGGCCACTACGCGACCATGGGCAGATGTGATCTCGATCTTGTCGCCCGCAGCGATTCCCAGCTCCGCGAGGTCGGACGGGTGCAGGAAGGCCGGGTTGAAAGGCGTTCGCGCACGCACCGTATCGACAAAGCGACCGTTCGAGTTGAACAGATCGCGCATCCGGCGCGAGGAGAGCAGGTGGGTGAACGATTGCCCCTTGCGCAACCACTGCCCGGGAGTGGACCGATCGGTAATGAAGGTGCGCAGTTCGTCGGCGACGTCATCAGGCATGGGTGCAAACTGCCCAGATGATCCTGGATCGCTTGGCAGCACGGTCGTCTGTTCAATCACGGCGTGGAGCCCGTGAGGGTGCGCTTTCAAGGTCTCGAGTGAGTGCGGAGCCCCGGCCAGGACCGTCTCAAGCAATTCGTCGGTCGTTGGCGGCGTGGCCATGTCGAGCGGCTTGACCCCGCAATAGGTGATCGTGCGGCCCAGACGCTGCGCCAGCGACCAGAATACGTACCAGTCTTCCACGAGATCGGCGCCAACTGGCGGGGCGATGACGGGCGGGGTGTATTGCGACCAGGCTCCGGCCCAGTTGGCAAAACCCGGAAGATACATCGGAAGATCGGCCCGCTCGTACTGCATCATTGGCGGCAGGATGTAGTGCGCGAATTTGGTCGTAGGCGTGGGCCAAGGGTCGATGCAGACGAGAAGATCAAGCGATGCCAGCGCGGCTTCGGTCTTTGGCTGATCGGGCCACGAGGTCATTGGATCGCCGCCGTCAATTAACAGTGCCCGGATCTGGCCTTCGCCCGGCGTCAGGATCTCGTCGGCCAGCGTTGCCGTTGGGCGATCCTGAAACAGTCGCCGCGTGCCGCGGATACGGCTTGGGCCGCTTGCTTCCCAGAACCGCGTTGGTCCCATGGCTTGCGCCTTGAGCTGGCCGTTGGGTCCCATCCCGTTGATCTGGTGCACCGGATCGCCTTCGCGCAAGTAGCGGCCGCAAATGATATTGAGCGTCTCGATCAGATGGAAGGCAAGGTTCGAATGCGGCGCCATCGAAGTGCCCGTAGCCGCAGCGGCGCAGCCGGTCTGCGCGTCGCGAGCGAACATCTGTGCCACCTGTCGCAAAGAACCCGGCTCGATGCCCGCACGCCGTTCGACCGCGCCCTCGGTCAGTGGCTCTACCGCGAGCTGCAGCGCCGCCATTTGCTTCTCGCCCACCCAGCGGTCGCAGAAATCTGCATCGTGCCAGCCTTCGTCAAGGATCAGCCGGATGAGTCCGCCCGCGATGGCCGCGTCCTGTCCGGGGTAGGGTTGCAGTGCGATATCGGCAAAGTGGCCCGTCTCGGTCCGGCGAGGGTCGACCGTGATTAGCTTGAGGCCGCGTTTGCGCTCCTTCTTCAAGGTGCGGACGGGGTCCTCCTGCAGAAAGCCGAGCTGTGCATGGCTGACCAGCGGATTGGCGCCGAACAGCAACGCCACATCCATGTCGGCAAGTGCGGGGTAGCCTGCGCCCCATGTGCCAAGCCGCCCGGCGGTGACCATCTTGCCGGACTGGTCGATCGTTAGTGTTGAAAAGTACTGGTCGGAATCGAATGCCGCAAGGAAGCTTGGCAACATGTAGAAGCCGGCGATGTTGAACATGCCGCCGTTACCGAGAAAGATGGCCATGGCGTCGTTGCCATGCGTGTCGAGGACAGCACCCAGCTTCTCGGCAATCTCGGCCAGAGCCTGTTCAGAGGAGATCTGGACATAGCTTCCGTCGGCCAAGCGCTTCAAAGGATGCAGCAGGCGGTTGCGGCCATGGTGCGATGCAGCGGGCTGACGGCCCTTGAAGCAGGCATAGCCACGCGACAGCGGATTCTCGTCGTCGCCCCGCACCCCGACGATGCGGTCATCGTTGTCGATGGTCAGCACCACGCCGCACCCGCCAGAGCAGATGCGGCAGAAAGAGATCGCTTCGCGCGTTGTTGCGTCCGCTTGTGTTGCCATGACGTGCAATCTCCCCGGTATCATCGTTTTCTATTGCGTGGTCAGACGATACGCAGGTCTCCGCAGCGCCAAACATTGTGGCCTGATCGGACAAGGCAGGACACGCAAGAGACCGCCTGCAGACAAGCGCCGACGCGGCAGGGGCCGCGAACGGCATCCTGCATCACAGGCTGCGGCCACCATCGACGATGATCGTCTGCCCGGTTATATAGCTTGCAAGCGGCGAGACGAGATAGAGCGCAGCATTTGCAACGTCTTCCGGCAAGCCCAGGCGTCCAAGTGAAATGCTTTCGACTGCAGCTTTGAGCCGGTCAGGATGCTCGGTGGTCACGGCTGTCATCTTGGTGGCGATCATGCCGGGTGCGATGCCGTTTACGCGCACACCTTCACGCCCCCAGGCATCGCCCAGAGTGCGAGTGAGGCCTACAACACCGGCCTTCGATGCCGCGTAGCCCGGGTTTCCGATCACCGACTTGTAGGCGCCGATCGAACTGATCACGATGATCGAACCCTGCTTTGCGTGAATCGAAGGATAGAACCGGGTGCAGCAGTGCATCACGCTGATAAGGTTTATGTCGATAACGCGGCGGAAGGTCTCGATCTCGAACTCCTTGCGCCGGTAGACGACCGTCCCTTGCGCCAGAACGAGAATGTCCAGACCGTCGGGAAACGTCCCGGCAGCATCGATCGAGGCAGGGTCGGAAACGTCGACCTGCTCATATTCGAGACCGGTCAAGTCCGATCCCTTTTCGCCATCATAGTCTGCCGCACTCGCCCGCGTGCCCCACACGCGAACTTGTGCGCCCTGACTGCGGAAAAGCTGCGCGATGCCGTTGCCGATGCCGCTCGACCCGCCGACCACGAGTGCGGTCTTGCCCTCAAGGCCCAGCGTTTCCGCGCCTATGCTCATCTATCGTGTCCTTTTTCGTTCGTTCAGGGCGCGTTGGTCGGATCGGGACCGGCCATGTCGGGACGCTCGGCCAAGGTGGGCATTCGCGTCAGATGGTTGCCGCCGCTCACGGGCAGGTTGAGGCCGCTTACGAAAGAAGGTCCGGCCAGCCACAAGGCGGCATCGGCATAGTCTTCAGGCTCGCCGATCCGCCCGAGCGGAATCTCGCGGGTATAGGCCTTTTCCATGCCATCTACGGCCCACAGGCCTGAAGCCATGTCACTGCGGATCGGGCCGGGCTGGATGGAATTGACCTTTATGCCGCGCTGTCCGTATTCGATGGCCGCATAGCGCACCAGGCAATCGGTTGCGGCCTTGGCGCACGCATAGGAATAGACGAACTCCATCGGCTGTGGCGCCGCCATCGACGAGAAAAGTATGATCGAACCACCGTCGGTCATGGCCGCAGCGCTGTGGCGGATGAAGTGGACGCAGCCGAAATAGTTCACGTCCATCGAGGCGTGCGCGTCCTCGATGGGGGAGGCGGCTATCGTGCCCCCCATCGGCAAGCCAGCCGCGTTTACGGCGATGTCCAGCTTTCCGAACCTGTCGATGGTCTTGGCCACCAGCGCGGCGACCTCGGCCTCGTTGGCCACATCACAAGCGACTGCCATGCCTCCGGTCAGCCCCGCCAGTTCCTGCAGGGCACTTTCGTTGCGTGCGCCCACGACCAATTTTGCTCCCTCGGCTGCAAAGCGCCGTGCAATTGCCCAGCCACTGCCGCCGGGAGCGGATGCTCCCAGCACGATGGCGACTTTTCCTTCAAGTTGTCCCACAGCCTGTCCCCGTCAGATCGACGCGCCGGCCAGATGGCCTTCGCGAATGGCAACTTGCAGGAAACGCGGCGAATTGGCGTCGCCGACGATCCGCGTATCGGTGTTGCGATCGCTGATCGAGGCATAGAGTTCGCGGTTCGGCTGGTTAGCCGAAACGAACACAACCGTATCCGCGGGAAGGCGGCGCACATCGGCGTCATCGGTAAAGTGGGTCGGGCTGACTAACACTTCGTTTTCGGTGAACTCTACCGCGCGGTGACGGATCAGGTAATCGAACGGTTTGCCGCGCATGCGGGTAAGGAACGGTTCGACCATCAGCGGCGCCTGTGCAAGCTGTGCAAACATGCGCAAACGCGTCACATACGTGACCGAAAGGCCCGCAGCGATCAACTGTTCGGCTGCAGCCAGCCCTTCGTAGTGGCCGACATCATCGATCACCACGGCGGTCTTGCCCAAGTCTGCCGGCGGTTGCATGAACAGGTCGAATGCCGAGATTACGTTGCGTCGGTTGAAGTTGCGGATTGGCTGGCCAGGATGCGAGTGCTGCAGCCCGTCCATGCGCGGGAACGATCCGGTGGCCACGATCACCGCTTCGGCACCGCTTGCCGTGACGTCATCGGCGTCCATGTAGGTTGAAAGCTGGACCTCGACGCCGAGGCGGAACACCTCTGCCTCAAGCCATGTGGCAATATCGACCATACCGTGGCGCGTCGGCGCTTTCGCTGCCGCCCGCAGCGTGCCGCCCAGGACAGGGCTCGCTTCGGCAAGCGTGACCTTGTGACCGCGAAGGGCCGCTACGCGGGCAGCTTCGAGTCCGGCTGGCCCGCCGCCAACGACGAGGACCTTTTTCGGTTCGGCCGCAGGCGCAAGCAGCGCGTCTCCGCGATAAAGTTCATGGCCGTTGCCCGGGTTCACCGTGCATTCTAGGTGGCCATGTTCGGTTGAGACTTGCGCCACGCACGCCTGATTGCAGCCGATGCACGGACGCACTTCTTCCGCCTTGCCGGCAAGGCTTTTCGTAACGAGATCGGGGTCAGCGATCATCGCACGCACCAGCCCAACCATGTCTCCATCGCCCGCACGGATGACCTGATCGCATTCCTCAAGCGTACGGAAACGGCCCACCACCATGGTTGGCAGCTTGACCTTGCGGGTGATCGGAATGCTGGTCGGCAATTCATAGCCGACCGGTTCGTGCATACCGCCAACCATCTTGGTGTAGCTGTTGTAGTTGCCGACCGACACGTTGATGTAGTCGGTAAGCCCGCGTTCTTCGAGCATCAGCGCGATCGCCAGATTCTGGTCTTCGTCCACACCATTGACGGTGAGGTCCGGAGCGAGCCGCACGCCGACCACGAAATCACGCGAAACCGCGCTGCGCACGGCTTCCATCAGTTCGATCACAAAGCGTGAGCGCTCCTCGACCGTTGCGCCGCCGTATTCGTCCTCGCGCAGGTTGGTGTTGGCCGACAGGAACTGGCCGGGCAGGTATCCATGCGCACAGTGAACGTCGACGCCATCGATCCCCCACGCTTCCATGCGGCGCGCGGCGGTGGCGTAGGCCTCGATGATTTCGGCAATCATCGACTTGGTCATTTCGAGCGGGACGATACCGACTTCGACACTCGGCGTCGCACTTACGCCCCAGGGCGGGCTGCCATCCTTGGGCATGCCATGGTGCCCGGCGTGCCAAAGCTGCTGGAAGATCTTCATGTCGTACTTGCGGCCCATATCGCCCAGCTTGCGATAACCGGGCTCAAGCTCTGCCTTCCACAAGTCGATCGCGAGCGGGCTGGTGGGGTGGACCGAGCCGACTTCGACGATCGACAGCCCGGCGCCGCCCCGCGCACGCGCTTCGTGATAGGCGATCAGGGCATCGCTCATGCCGCCCTTGCCGAGGATGGTGGCGTGGGCAGGCCGGAAAATACGATTCTTGATCGTGGTCCGGCCGATTTGCAGCGGCGTGTGGACGTGAGTGTAGTTCATGATTCTAGACCTCTCCATTGCTGCCTTGTTCCCTGCCTTTGGCGGGGGACCGACAGGTTATTTTGCGCGCAGCTTTTCAACCGTTGCGGCCAGATCGGGGCTGGCCATGGCTTGCATCTCGTATTCCAGGCCGACTGCAAGCGCCTGTGCCGAAAGCATGCTGGTGATCCGGGCGAATGCGCGCTTGGTGCCGTTGATGCCGGCTGCAGGCATGGCCGCGATCCGCTGTGCCAGCTCTCGAGCCTTGGGCGCCGCATCTTCCGGATTTTCGACCAGTTCGGTCACAAGGCCCCAGGCGAAAGCTTGTTCTCCGGTGATGATGTCGCCCGTAAGCAGGTAGCGTTTGGCCCGGTTCACACCGATCGACTGCGACCAACTGATGATGCCGCCGTCTCCGGCCACAAGGCCGACGTTGACGTGGGTATCGGCGATCTTTGCGCCCTTCCATGCCACGACGATATCGG
This sequence comes from Novosphingobium hassiacum, assembly GCF_014196055.1. Taxonomy (GTDB): domain Bacteria; phylum Pseudomonadota; class Alphaproteobacteria; order Sphingomonadales; family Sphingomonadaceae; genus Novosphingobium; species Novosphingobium hassiacum. The sequence continues at coordinate 47,439 of NZ_JACICY010000010.1, read as the reverse complement.
AAAGGGTCGCAATCGTCGCGCCCAGGCCGATTGCTGCGCCCTGAATGGCCGAGACCACCGGGATGTGCAGTTCTACTACGCCGTTGAACACGGCCTTGGCATACTTGACCATGTCGGCACGGATTGCCTGGCTGGCATGCGCTTCCAGCATTTCACCGAAATCGCCACCGGCCGAAAATGCGCGCCCTTCGGCGCTAAGCACAAGTGCCCGGATTTCGGGAACGCGGTTGGCAACCTCCTCAAGCGCGGAGGCAAACTCGATATGGGCCGGCATATCGAACCGGTTGAGCAGATCGGGCCGGGTAAAGCGGACCTCTGCCACACCATCGGAAAAAGTCAGCGCAAGGGTTTGATAGGCCATCGAGTCTTCCAGTTGTTCACCAAATGACACCTTAGCCGTGACCTGCGGGCTAAGACAGCAGCAGGCTTGTCTTGGGATGCACAGTTCTATGCGCGGGATTGTTACCTGCCAACCAATGCGCGACAGATCGCCTCACAGTGAATTTCGGTGATGAAAACCGGGAGAGTTCAATGGCCAGACTAACAGGTAAAGTGGCGCTCGTGACAGGCGGAGCAAAGGGGATCGGCAACGCTATTGCCCGTCGTTTCGTTGAGGAAGGGGCACGAGTTGCTCTTGCTGCGCGGACGATCGAGCAGGCGTCGGCTGCGGCACAGGCGCTGGGCGAGGGCGTGCTGCCGCTGGCGCTGGACACCACCAGCGATGCGCAATGGCGCGCCGCAATCGACGCGATCGACCAGGAGTGGGGGGGGCTCAACGTGCTGGTAAACTGCGCCGGCGTTACCATCGGTGCCAGCCTCGTCGATACAGACGATGCCAACTGGAACCAGCACATGGATGTCAACTTGCGCGGCCCGTTCATGGGCTGCCGTGCGGCGATCGGCCTTATGGGGCGCGATGGAGCGCCGGGAAGCATCGTCAACATTTCGTCCGCCTTCGGAGTGCGCGTCACGCCTGGCTTTGCAGCCTACAGCATCAGCAAGGCAGCCCTGAACGCGCTGACACGTGTTCTCGCACTGGAATGCGCGGCCCAGAAGCTGCCGATCCGCGTCAACACGGTAATCCCAGGCGGGATCGAGACCGAAATGTTCGAAGAAGAACTGCGCCGCACCGGAATGGAGCGCGACAAGGCCTACGCCTTGTTTTCGCGCATTCATCCGATGGGACGGATCGGCAAGCCGGAGGAAGTGGCGGAAGCTGCCACGTGGCTGGCGTCCGACGCTTCTTCGTTCACGACCGGCGTCGAACTTGCTGTCGACGGCGGCAGCACGATCCGCACATGAGGGATGCAATGATGAGTGGACAATCAGACAAGAGCGCGATCGTTTTTGGCGGATCGGGCGGGCTGGGCGCTGGTTGTGTTCGTGCGCTGGCCCGTGACTGGCCCGTGATCGGCATCGTCTACCACAACGGGCGCGAACGCGCCGAAGCGCTCGCCTCCGATTTGCCCGAGGGTTGCCGCGGGTTGCCCGTGCAGTGCGACACCACCAACAGCGCTTCGGTTCGCGCTGCGGTCGAGGCGGTCGTCGCACAAGGTGGGCAACTGGGGTGCGCTGTCTATTCGGCCGGCATCGCGATCGACCAGCCGTACATCTCGGAGATCTCCGAAGACCAGTGGCGTGCGGTATTCGAGGCCGAGACGATCGGCTTCACCCGCATGCTGTCGGTCGTGCTGCCAATGTTTCGCGCGCAAAGCGGGGGCAATATCGTGGCGGTCACCTCGATGGCTAACACCCGGGTAATCATAGGCGACACGATCTCCGCAGCGCCCAAGGCGGCGATCGAAGCGCTGTGCCGCGGGATCGCCAAGGAAGAGGGCAAGTACGGCATTCGCGCCAACACCGTTGCACCGGGGGCGATGAACTCGGGACTGGGCGAGCAGTATATGGCGGAGCGCTGGACGCCCCAATTCTGGGAAGGCTTCCGCAAGTCGATCCCGCTACGCCGTTTCGGCCTGGCCGAGGATATCGGCGAAGCGGCGGCGTTCTTCGCTTCGGATCGGGCAAGCTACCTGACCGGGCAGACGCTGATCGTCGACGGGGGCTACACCCTGTAATCCGTCAGAAGTACGTGCGGGCCGCCGCCCGAAGGCAGCGGCCCGTAACGATCATGCCTTTGCAGCGTCTTCGATTTCCTGGATGTTGGTGCCGAGCCCGGAACTCCAAGCCCCGTCGACGGCAAGCTCGGCACCGCTGACGTAGGATGCCTCGTCGCTGGCCAGGAACAGGCTGGCGGCCGCTACTTCGGCAGACTGCCCCACCCGTCCGAACGGAATGCCAAGGTCCTTGGCAAGCTTCGATGTGTCCGGGTCAGCAGCGGGATTGAGCATCGGTGTGTCGATCGCGCCGGGGTGCACCGAATTGACCCGCACGTTGAATGCGGCCCCTTCAAGCGCGATGGTCTTGGTAAGGCCTCGCACCGCCCACTTGCACATGTCATAGGCGCTCATGCCGGTAGTGCCGCGCAGGCCGTTGATCGAAGAGATGTTGACGATCGAACCCTTGCGCGCCTGCTTCATCAAGGGCAGCACCGCCTTGATGCCCAGAAACGGGCCGACGCCATTGACATCGAACAGACGGCTGAGATCGGCCCGTGTCGTATCCTCGATCGGCTTGAACAGGGGAATCGCGGCATTGTTGACCAGAATGTCGATCTTGCCGAATGCCGAAAGTGCCTCGGCCACGACTTTTGCCCAGTCGGCCTCGTTTGAAATGTCGTGCCGGCAAAAGCGGGCACCGTTACCGATGCTGGCTGCAACCGCCTGCCCTTCTTCCTCCAGTATGTCCGTCAGCACGACCGAACAGCCTTCGGCGGCGAAGAGACGCGCAGTGGCCTCGCCCTGACCGCGTGCTGCTCCGGTGATGATTGCGACTTTGCCTGCAAGACGTGCCATTGATTTGTCTCGATATTTTGAAGTGAATGAAAAGGATCGGCCAGTCGATCAGCCGGAGTTGTGGGTGAACTTTCCAAGTTCGCCCTTGGCTTCCTGCGCTATCATGTCGGCAGCGATGAAGCCAAAGACCATGGCAGGACCGATGGTGCCGCCGGCACCCGGATAGGCATTGCCGAATGGCGAGCCCGAAGCATTGCCTGCCGCGTAGAGGCCAGGGATCGGTCGATCGTTGCCATCCAGCACGCGCGCCTGCGCATCGCACTTCAGGCCACCCTTGGTGCCAAGGTCGCCGAGGTTCACGGGCATGGCATAGTAGGGCGCCTTGTCTATCGAACCAAGGCAGGGATTCGGCTTCAACTTGGGATCGCCAAAGTTGCGATCATAGGCGTTGCCGCCGCGTCCGAATTCCGGATCGACGCCAGTCTTTGCGTAGCCGTTCATGCGCGCAACGGTCGCTTCGAGCTTGGCGGGATCGAGATCGATCTTCTGCGCCAGCTCCCGCACGGTTGGGGCCCGGAAGATGTACTGGTCCCACCACGAAGCAGGGATCTTGCTGTCGGGCATCAATGCTGTCGGCATGATACCGCCCGCAGTGAACTTGTAACGGAAGGTCGCGTCGAAAATCAGCCAGCAAGGGGTGTTAGCCCCGGTTTTCAGCTGGTCTTCGAGCATGCCGTTGCCAAAGCGATCGTAGCCGCAGGCCTCGTCGACGAAGCGGTCGGCGTTGCGGTTGACGCAGACGCTGTGCGGACGGCCGACGTCGAATACGGCTTGATGGATCTCTTCAAAGTTGGAAGCGGTGGTCAGCGGCAGCGACATCGTCGGGACCCACCAGCCGGTCTCGGTGAACTCGGTCGCCGCGCCCAGCGCCATACCGGCCTCGAGCATTTCACCGCGATTGGCCTCTTCGGGCGTGCTGCTGAAGCGTGTGTCACCCGGGATCGTGAAGAAGCGATTGCGCAGTTCCTGGTTCCATTCGAACCCGCCTGCACAAACGATCACCCCATGGCGCGAGCGTACGGTCCGGCGCTTGCCAAACCGTTCGATCTCGACGCCGGTAACCTTCTCACCTTCGACGACGAGTTTCTTGACGCCCCAGCCGATCAGAAACTCTCCGCCCATGGCGCTGTAGCGTTCGACCAGCGGACCGATCAGCGCGGCACCAAGGCTGAACGCGCGGTCACGGCGATCGAGCCTGCGCGTACTAAAATCCAGCCAATAGCGCCCCATCACTTTAAGCACTTCGCGAATCCAGCCCGGGCTGCGGGTCGAGATCGTGTTGGCTTCCATGAAATCGAGCGTGTAGCGGTTCATCAGCTTGAAACGTGTGAACTGTTCGCGCACCAGCGGGAACAGCTCGCCAAGGCGGCGGCCATCATACTTGGGGAAGACAACAGAGCGATCGGCACGGGCGCCGGGCGCTTCAGGGTAGTAATCGGGCCAAGGCATGACCACCGGCTCCATGCCGATCTCCCGGAGGAAGGCGATCATTTGCGGGCCGGTTTCAAGAAAGGCGTCGATTCGATCTGAGCGGACGGGGCCATTGGCCACGGCGTTGATGTATTCGATCGCCTGCGCGCTCGAATCATCAGTGCCAAGGCCATGGTTCGGAATCCACGTCACGCCGCCGGACGTGGCCGAAGTTCCGCCGATCTTGTGGGCCTTTTCCACGACAAGCACCTTCAGGCCCTGCTTGGTGGCGCGTACCGCGGCCGTCATTCCGGCTGAGCCTGACCCGGCGATTATGACGTCGTAAAGTTCGCTCATGTAGCTCTCCCAGTTCGAGAGTGGCCTATCCGGTCAAATCGTCTGCCACGACATTGCGTACTCGATTTGCAAGTCCCGCAACGTCTCAATTCAGCTGGGGGCAAGTGCCCTGAAGACCTTCTGCTATAGCCAGCCTCGCTCGCGGGAGACCGCGATGTGGTGGGCAATCTTAAAGCAGGACCTAAACCCTTGGCAGCGTTCGACCTCCCGCGTCCCGGTTTCATGGACAATGAAGACATCCGCATGTTCGAGGACATGGTCGACAAATTCCTGGATGAGCACGCCGATCCGACTGCGCAACGTCGCTGGCGTGAACAGGGGTATGTGGAACATGATACTTGGCGCAAGGCCGGCGATGCGGGCATTCTGGGCGCGACCATTCCCGAAGTTTATGGCGGGTCTGGGCTGGATTTCCGTTACGATGCCGTGGTGATGGAGCGGCAGGGCCGGAAGAACGCTCTGAACTTCGCCTATTCGCTGCACACGACGGTGGTGGCGCCCTATCTTTACTATTACGCAACGCCCGAGCAGTGCCAGCGCTGGCTGCCCTCGGCCATTTCGGGCGAAACCTTGCTCGCGGTGGCGATGACCGAGCCTGGGGCGGGATCTGACCTGCAGGGCATGCGCACGACGGCACGGAGCGATGGCGACGATTACGTGATCAACGGGCAAAAGACGTTCATCTCGAACGGGCACGGCTGCTCGCTGGTCGTGGTTGCCGCCAAGACGGACGTGAATGCAGGCGCAAAGGGCATTTCGCTGTTCGTCGTCGAGGTCGACAAGGTCGAGGGCTTCGAGCGGGGCCGTCTGCTTGAGAAGCTGGGTCAGGAGGGGCGCGACACCGCCGAGTTGTTCTTCAACGACATGCGTGTCCCCGCCGAAAATCTGCTGGGGGGCGTCGAAGGGCAGGGCTTCCGCATGCTGATGGAGCAGCTGCCCAAGGAGCGTTTGGTCATTGCCTGGCAGGCCATGGGCATGATGGAAGCCGCGCTGGAAGTGACAGTGGAGCACTGCAAGGCGCGCAAGATGTTCGGTGGCACTCTGTTCGATCAGCAGAACACCAAGTTCAAGCTGGCCGAATGCAAGACGCGGGCAACAGTTGCCAAGGCTTTCCTGTACAATTGCACCGAGCGGCTGCTGGCCGGCGAACTCGATGCGGCAACTGCCTCAATGGCCAAGTTGTTCGTGACCGAGGCTCAGGCCTTCGTGGTTGACGAATGCCTGCAACTGTTCGGCGGCTACGGATACATGACCGAATATCCCATTGCAGAAATGTACAAGGATGCCCGCGCCTTCCGCATCTACGGCGGCGCAAGCGAAGTGATGAAGCTGCTGATTGCACGATCGATCTGATCGAAATGAACAGAAAAATCCTGAACGGAGAGTTGCATGCCGATTGAATTCCAGATCGACGATGGCGTTGCGGTCATCACCATCAATCGTCCCGAAGCGCGGAACGCGATTGATCGCGAGACAGCCCTGGCGGTTGAGGCGGCAGCGCAACAGGTCAACACCGATCCAGCCATCCGTTGCGCAGTGATCACTGGCGCTGGCGGCAATTTCTGTGCCGGCATGGACCTCAAGGCCTTCTTGCGCGGCGAAGTGGTACGTCTGCCGCAAACGGGTTTTGCCGGTATGACCCAGTCTGATCTACAGAAGCCTTTCATCGCCGCAGTCGAAGGGTACGCGCTGGCGGGTGGTTTCGAGATCATGCTGGCCTGCGACATGGTCGTTGCGGGAAGCACGGCCAAGTTCGGCCTCACCGAAGTGAAGCGTGGGCTTGTGGCCAACGCAGGCGGACTGGTGCGTTTGCCGCGGCAGATGCCGGTGAAGCTTGCCGCAGAATTCGTGCTGACGGGCGAGATCTATCCGGTCGAGCGGCTGGCAGATGCCGGTCTGGTAAACCGTGTCGTCGAGGAAGGGCAGGCCCTGGCCGAGGCGATCAAGCTGGCACAGGTTATCGCGGCCAATGGCCCCATGGCCGTTGCGGTCAGTCGCCGTGTACTCAAGGAAAGCCTTGAATGGTCCGAAGCCGAACTGTTCGAACGGCAGTTCGAGATCACTGCGCCGGTCTTTGCCTCGGCCGATGCGCGTGAAGGTGCAGCTGCCTTTGCAGAAAAGCGCAAGCCGGTCTGGAAAGGATGCTGAAAGTATGAACGGACAGGCAAGACTCGACCACGAGCGGATGACGACCGTGTGGTCGGTTCTTTCCTGTCATGCCGAACAGACCCCCGATCAGGTGGCTACCCTGTTCGAAGGGCGGTCCACGACCTATCGCGAGCTGTCCGGGCAGGCGGCTGCGGTGGCCGCTGCGCTTGTTGGGCAAGGGCACAACTCGGGCGACAGGATTGGCTACCTCGGCAAGAACAGCGATTATTACTTTGCGTTGTTCTTTGCGGTCGCCCGGCTGGGATGTGTACTCGTTCCGCTCAATTGGCGCCTGTCCGAAGACGAACTGGCTTACATCGTCGCCGATTCCGAGATGGCCTGCCTCTTCAGCGACGCGGAGTTTGCCGCGCTCGCCGCGCGCTTGGTGGGGGCTCGCGGATTGCCGCATCGACTGCTTGACCGTGCCATGCTTGAAGATCGGAGCGATGGCGCAGCATTGCCTGCATATGGGGTCGATCCGCAAGCCGTGGTTTTTCAGGTCTATACTTCGGGAACGACGGGACGGCCCAAAGGGGCCATGCTGACCAACCGGAACATGCTCGCGTTGCGAGAGCCCGGTTATCGCGCGGGTCTGGACTGGTTTCCGACGCCGGGCTGTACGATCGGGCAGGTGCTGCCCGTCGCCCATATCGCTGGCACCGCCTATGCGCTGTTTGGTTTTTACGCAGGTGCACGGGTTGTCATCACGCGCGAGTTCGAAGCCGGAGCATTGCCCGGTCTGATCGCCCGCGAAGGGATCAGTCACATCCTGCTGGCCCCCGCTGCCATGCAGCTCATGCTTGAACACCCGGAATCGGCCAGCGCGGACTATTCGTCGCTTGCCTACATTACTTATGGCGCAGCGCCCATTCCCGAAGCGCTTCTGCGCCAGGCGATCGCGCGGATCGGGTGTGGCTTCGTGCAGATGTATGGCATGAGCGAGGCCGCCGGTGGCGTCGTGGCGCTTCAGCCTGCGGATCACACGTCGGGTGTTCCCGGGCGACTGCGTTCGGCAGGAACCGCAATGCCCGGTGCCGAAATCGGCATTGTCGACGATGACTGGAACCTGCTGGGAGCTGACAGCACCGGCGAGATCGTGGTGCGATCAGGATCGGTCATGCCCGGCTACTGGAAGCGCCCCGATGCCAACGCCGAGGTATTTGGTCCGGACGGATGGATGCGTACCGGCGATATCGGGCGCATCGATGCCGACGGTTACCTCTATGTCCTTGATCGCGCGAAGGATATGATCATTAGCGGCGGTGAGAATGTTTATCCGGCCGAAGTGGAGAATGCCATTTTCGGCCACCCCGATGTTGCCGACGTTGCCGTTGTCGGTGCGCCTTCAGCGCGATGGGGTGAGGAAGTCGTGGCGCTGATCGTTCCCCGCGAGGGCACGTCCCCCGATCTGGCCTCGGTGCTTGCCTGGCTTGATGGAAAGCTTGCCCGCTTCAAATTGCCCAAGCAGGTGGTGCTGGCCCAATCCCTGCCGCGCAATGCAGGCAACAAATTGCTTCGCCGCGTGCTGCGCGAACCGTTCTGGCAGGGGCATGAGCGCCGGGTGAATTGAATTGCCCTGAATTGCATTCACAATTGCCTCGCGCAGGAAGGGCATTGGCAGTTCGCGCGTAGGCGGCAAGACGGGCGCCTTGAGACAAATCATCCCGACGTGAAGGAATGGGCATCGATGACTGAACAGCAGAGCGCAACCCGCGAGGCCCTGTTCCAACCGCTTGAAATTCGCGACATGCACTTGCGCAATCGCATCGTCATGTCGCCGATGACCCGCGGTTTCTGTCCCGACGGCGTGCCGACCGATGATGTCGTTGCATACTACCGCCGCCGCGCTGAGGGCGGCGTTGGCCTGATCGTGACCGAGGGCGTTGCGGTCGATCATCCGGCGGCGCTGGGCGATGCAGGCCTTGGTGAAAACAACATTCCGCTGCTGGGCAGCGCAGCTTCGATCGAAGGTTGGCGCAAGGTCGTCGACCAGGTTCATGCCAACGGGGCAAAGATCATCCCGCAGCTCTGGCATCAGGGCGTCATGCGCAAGCCCGGGACCGGACCTTACCCGGATGTGGCAAGCGTCAGTCCTTCCGGTATCTGGGGGCCGCTCGGTCGGATGACCTCGATCGATCCCAAGAGCATTCCGGCCGATCCTAACATCGGCGATCCGATGAGTGATGCGCTTATCGAGGATACTATCGAAGCGTTCGTTCGCAGTGCCGTGAATGCGGTGGAAGCCGGTTTTGATGGTATCGCGCTACACGGTGGCCATGGCTATCTTCTCGACAACTTCCTGTGGGAAGGCACCAACCAACGCACCGACCGATGGGGCGGCAGCCGCGAAAAGCGGTCGGCTTTCCCTGCCGAGATCGTGCGCCGCATCCGCGCCGCAATCGGGGAAGGCATGCCGATCTTCTTCCGCTTTTCGCAGTGGAAGCAGCAGGATTTCCGCGCGACGCTGGCCGACAATGCTGCCGAGCTGCGCGAGGTTCTCATGCCGCTGGCCGTCGCTGGCGTCGATGTTTTCGATGCCAGCGTGCGCTACTACAATCGGGCCGGGTTCGAAGGTGATCCTGCATCGCTGGCAGGCGTTGCGAAGAAGGTTACCGGCAAACTTTCGATGGCCGTTGGCGGCGTGGGCATCAACCAGGGCATGTACGATCGCGACAAGGCCGCCGCCGTCGTATCAGACTTCGGGCCATTGTTTGATCGCTTCAACGCGGGCGAGTTCGATCTGGTGGCCGTGGGTCGCGCAATCATCGGTGATCCGCAGTGGACCACCAAGTTCCGCAACGGTGATGCGACCGAGCCCTACAACATGGAAAACGACGGCATCTTGTCCTGAGTTGCAATCGTGATTTTCCTGGACCTCGTCGTGATGGCGCTACCGCGCAATTGCGAGCATGCCCACCCTGAAAACCGTTCACATTGCTAATCCGGCTGAAGGGTCGGGCGATCTAAGGTAGAAGCCGATGTCCAATGTTCCCGTTATCGTCGATATCGCCCGCTCGCCTATGGGGCGTGGAAAGATGGGCGGTGTGCTGTCCTCGCTTCATCCCGCCGATCTGCTGATGCAGGTATTGGTTGGACTGGTTGAGCGTAACAACCTCGATCCTGGCACCGTCGATGATCTGATCATGGGCTGCGTCAGTCAGGCAGGCGAGCAGGCCGTTCCTGTAGGCCGCACTGCGTGGCTGGGGGCGGGCTATCCCGTACACGTTCCCTGCACGATGGTCGAACGTCGTTGCGGATCGAGCCAGCAGGCCGTGCACTTCGCGGCTCAGGGCATCGCAGCAGGCGCGTACGATATCGTGCTTGCCGGTGGGATCGAATCAATGAGCCGCGTGCCGATGGGTATGGCGCGAATTGGGGCCGATCCGCATGGTGTGGCCTTTGAAGCGCGCTTTCCGGGCCAAGTGGGGCAGGGCATTTCGGCTGAACTGATCGCAGCGCGCTGGGGTATCTCCCGCGAGGAAATGGACGAGTATTCCGCCCGCTCGCATCAGCTGGCCGAAAGCGCCCGCGTTGCCGGCAATCTTGCCCGCGAGATCATCCCCATTCGTACTGCCGATGGCACCGTAGTCAGCCAGGACGAAACCATCCGCGCTACGACGACGGCTGAAGGCCTTGCCCAGCTCAAGACGTCATTTAACAACGATGAACTCGGCCAGCGTTTCCCAGAGATCAACTGGTCGGTCACTGCTGGCAACAGTTCGCAGATCACCGATGGTGCATCGGCGGCGCTCGTCATGTCCGAAGCCACTGCCAATCGCCTCGGTCTCAAGCCGCTTGCCCGATTCGTCGCTTTCGACGTCATCGGTGATGATCCGCTGCTTATGCTCACGGCGCCAATCCCGGCCACGCAGCGCGTGCTCAAAAAGGCAGGCCTCTCGATCGAACAGATCGATCACATTGAAGTGAACGAAGCGTTCGCGCCCGTTCCACTTGCCTGGCAGCGTGAAATGAAGGCCGATCCGGCGCGCCTCAATCCGCGCGGCGGTGCGATTGCGCTTGGTCACCCGCTCGGAGCGTCGGGCACGCGCCTGATGTCCTCGATGATCCACGGCCTGCATGAAACCGGCGGACGGTATGGCCTGCAGACCATGTGTGAAGCGGGCGGCCTTGCCAACGCGACGATCATTGAACGAATTTGAGTGGGGATCTAGGATGGAAATCAAGGGTATTGTCGCAGTCGTCACCGGTGGCGCATCGGGTCTCGGCCGCGCAACAGCAGAGCGCCTTGTCGCTGGCGGGGCCAAGGTTGTCATCGCTGATCTTGCCGAGAATGGCGACGATGTGGCGGCAGAAATCGGCGGCGGCACAAAGTTCGTACGCGCTGACGTGACCGACACCGATCAGATGAACGCAGTGTTCGATGCGGCTGAAGCGATGGGCACACTACGTGCTGTCGTGCATTGCGCCGGCCGCGGCGGGCCGATCCGCGTAGTTGACCGTGACGGCAACCCCGGCTCGCTGGAAATCTATGAAAGCGTTGTTCGCCTTAATCTGGTGGGCAGCTTCAACGTGCTGCGCCTGGGTGCAGCGCGCATGGCCAAGGCCGAGCACATCGATGGTGAGCGGGGCGTGGTCATCTTGACCGCCTCGGTCGCTGCGTTTGAGGGGCAGATCGGCCAGATACCTTATGCCTCTGCCAAGGCTGGCATCGTGGGCATGACCATCGTTGCTGCGCGCGATCTTGCCAGCCATCAGGTCCGCGTTTGCACGATCGCACCGGGTACGTTTGACACCCCGATCCTTCAGCGCGTGAAGCCCGAAGTTCGCGAAACACTGGCCGCTGCGGTTCCGCACCCGCGCCGGCTTGGCCGTCCCGACGAGTTCGCGCTGCTTGCGCAGCAGATCATCGAGAACCCGATGCTCAACGGTGAGACGATCCGCCTCGACGGTGCTATCCGGATGCCACCGCGATGAGCGAAGTCGTTCTTTCGGATCTGCAAGACGGGGTCCTCACGCTTACGCTGAACCTGCCTGAGGCACGCAATCCTATCTCGAACGCGGCAGTGATCGATGCCCTGTGTGCTGTCATTGAAAAGGCGGACCGGGACATTGACTGCCGCGTGGTGGTCATTACCGGCGCTGGATCGGCTTTCTCCACTGGTGGCGACATTGCCTCGATGCGTCTTGGCGGGGGTCTGAACGATCCGTCACCCACGACAACGCGGCGCAATTACCGCAATGGCATCCAGCGCCTGCCCATCCTGTTCGAGAGCATTGAAGTTCCGGTAATCGCGGCAGTTAACGGTCCGGCAATTGGTGCAGGTTGCGATCTGGCATGCATGTGCGACATTCGCATAGCGTCTGAAAAGGCGAAGTTTGCCGAGAGTTTCGTGAAGATGGGCATTGTGCCCGGCGATGGCGGCGCATGGCTTCTGCCGCGCGTTGTTGGTTGGTCGAAGGCCAGTGAAATGGCTTTTACCGGCCAGTTGCTGACCGCCGCTGAGGCGTTGGCATGTGGCCTTGTTTCAAAGGTGGTTCCGGTCGATTCCCTTATGGACGAGGCCAGAGCCATAGCTTTGCAGATTGCTGCCAATCCGCCTCACGCCGTGAGGATGACCAAGCGGCTGATCCGCGAAAGCCGCCTTGCCAGTCTGTCGACGATCCTCGAGGCATCTGCCGCGGCGCAGGCATTGTGCCATACGACCAAGGACCACGCCGAGGCAGTCGATGCCTTCTTCGAAAAGCGTGCTCCGACGTTTACCGGAAACTAGGCCAGGACAAGGTTGAACCGATGAGCGATCAGGACGCCGTGGCGCAGTTGCGGACCGAAGTCCGCAGCTGGCTTGCGCAAAATCTCCCACAGGACTGGCGGGAGCGGCAAACAGGCGATGACACTGCAAGTTTCCTTGCCATGCAGCGCGAATGGTTCGCCAAGCTGGTCGAGGCGGGATATGCCACGCCGCACTGGCCCAGTGAGTGGCATGGTGGCGGGCGTTCGCTGAACGAACAGATCGCGATGTTCGAAGAGCTGGCACGGGGCGGTGCGCCGCGGATGAGTTTGTTCTTCGTCTCGCTCTACCACGCGGCCATGACGCTGGTGGAATGTGGCACCGAAGCCCAGCGCGCGCGCCATCTGCCGGCAATTCTTAAAGGTGAGATCTGGTGTCAGGGCTTCTCCGAGCCTGGTGCTGGTTCGGACCTTGCTGCCCTGCGCACGCGTGCAGAGCGCAAGGGTGATCGCTACATCGTTTCAGGACAGAAAATCTGGTCTACTCTTGGCCACTTTGCCGACCAGTGCCTCTTGCTTGTCCGTACCGACAGCAGTGGTCCCAAGCAGGCCGGGATCACTTTCCTGCTGATGGACATGAAGTCCAAGGGAGTCGACGTTCGGCCGATCAAGCAGATCACCGGGGATGAGGAGTTTGCCGAGATTTTCCTCGATGAGGTAGAGATCCCGGTCGAAAACCTTGTCGGCAAGGAGAACGAAGGCTGGAAGGTGGCGCAAGTCACACTCTCGTCCGAACGCGGTCTGACGCTGGTGGAACTGACCGAACGGATGGCCTTGTCCCTGTGGCGGCTGGTGCTGGCTGCAACGGGCGGAACGGGCGACACCGCGATGCTCGATACATCGGTGGCACGTACGATCGTCGATATCTCGGCGCGGATCGAGGCAATGCGGGCGATGCTCGCCACGCTGATGGCCAATCGTATCGCAGGCCGGGAGGCTGTCGGTGACGCGTCCATCCTCAAGCTCGCCTATTCGCGCCTGTCGCGCGATTTCACTGCGCTTGGCCTTCGGTTAAAGGGTTATGCAGCCATGCGCGATACCCGGTATGTACTGGGCGCGGGCTACGAAACCGGCAACTGGATGTTCGATTTCCTGAACAGCTACCAATACAACATTGCCGGTGGCAGCAACGAGATCCAACGCAACATCGTAGCCGAAAGAGTCCTCAACATGCCGCGGGAGAAGCTGGGATGACTTCGACCATTGACGAAATGCGCATCGACCCGGAAGAGCTGCGCGACGTTGCAGTTCGCCTGCTGGCCGACAAGGTCGATCGGCGTGCCGGCTGGGAAGGTCGGGCAGAGCCAGCCCTCGCGCTAGAGGCGGAAGTCAGCGAATTGGGCTGGTATCAGCTCACCGCGCCTGAGGGGCAAGGCGGTCTCGGTCAGCGTTTCGACGTGCTGGCGCCTATCTACGAGGAGCTCGGACGTAGTCTGGCTCCGGTCTGGCTTTCGGGCACCATGGCAGCAATCGATGCGCTTCAGGCCGAAGGCACGAGTGCCGCCGAAGAAGTCACCGCTGCAATCGTCGAGCAGAGTTTGCGCATAGCGGTGGTCTGGCTCGAGGCTGGTCAGACGATGGCAAATGCCAAGCTGCCCATGGTGGCTGGCGCGCCGGGAGCGACGCACTTTCTCTTTGCTGGCCAAGGCGCAACACCTGTCCTTGTTGCCCGCGAGTCAGCAGGCCTGACGGTTACGGAAGTGAGCACCTGGGACCTTGGCAGGTCATGGGGTGCAGTAGACTGTCAGGGTGTTTCCGAAGCAGTCATTCGCCTCGAGACGGCAGAGGCTGCGGCCGTTCTGCTGGCGCACAGCGAACTCGCTCTGGCGTGGGACAGCGTTGGCGGTGCCGCGCAATGCCTTGCCGAGACGGTCGAGTACATGCTGGGTCGTCAGCAGTTCGGGCGTCCGATCGCCTCATTCCAAGCGCTCAAGCATCGCGCCGCAGATCACAAGGTTGCAATCGAGCTGGCGCGTTCGCTGGCGGTTCACGCAAGTGCGATGTTTGCGCAAAGGACGAGGGACTGGTCGGCGCTGGCAACCCAATCGCGGTTGCTGGCCTGCGAGGCCTATGCCGCCATGGCTGAAGATTGCGTTCAGCTGTTTGGTGGCGTCGGGTTCACGTGGGAATACAATTCGCACCTGTTCCTGAAGCGCGCTCTGACGAACCAAATTCTCGGCGGTTCACCCGATCAGCTTCGTGACCGTGTGGCTGCGGACGTCTGTCGGCAGGCGCTGGCTGCGCAGCCCTGAGCGGTGGCAGATATCGAGACAGACCTCGTCGTCCAGGACCTGACGCCCCAGATCGTCGTCGTTCGCCTCAATCGGCCTGATCGACTGAATGCGCTGACCCGAGAGACGGTCATGGCGCTTAACGATACGTTGGATTCGATAGCCGCGCGCGACGAAGTGCGCGCGGTTATTCTGACCGGCACCGGGCGTGGTTTTTGCTCGGGCCAGGATGTTGCGGCTGCTGACGCGCGCAATCGCACTGCGCCTTCTGGGCTGGTGGAGCGCATGTTCTGGCAGGAACAGTTTGCGGGCATGGTAGCGCGCATTCGCGCCATGCCGCAGGTTGTGATCGCGGCGGTGAACGGTCCCTGCGCCGGAGCCGGGATGGCGCTTGCGCTGGCGGCCGACATGCGCTTGGCGTCGCGCTCTGCCAAGTTTCTGAACGCTGCCGTACGGCTTGGGCTGACGGCAGGCGAAACCGGCATGAGCTATATGCTGCCGCGACTGATTGGCGCTTCGCGGGCCTTCGAAATCCTGATTACCGGCAGGCCCGTGCTGGCTGAGGAAGCGTTGGCAATCGGCTTGGTCGTCTCGTTGTCAGACGGTGATACCCTGATGAACGACGCCGAAGCTCTGGCTAGGCAGATTCTTGCAAACAGTCCCTTTGCAACCAAACATACGAAGCGGATTTTCTGGGAAAATTTGCATGCGCCGAGCTTTGGTGCTGCTCTTGAGCTTGAGAACCGCACCCAGATTCTGGCGTCGATGACAGACGATTACAAGGAAGCAACTGCCGCTTTCACCGACCGACGGGTACCTGATTTCAAGGGCCGGTAACGCCAAAATTCAATTGGCTAAGGCGGTGCGCCGGATTGCCCGGAGCACCGCCAGCCAGGTAGCTTATTCGGGACGTGCGCCGTCGAAGAAGACGTCGGTCAGATGCAGGCTGTCGAGATATTCGTGGCTGCTGCTGATCTTGCCGTCCTGGAAATAGAGCAGGAAGTGATAGCGGTTCTGGTATTTTTTGCCAGAAGCGTGAACCGCATCGGAATGTGCCCGGATTGAGACGCGATTGTCTTCGGCAGTGATGTCACCGATGATGATCTTGAGGCCAGTCTCGGGGAACATCTGCGGCAGTGCGGTCAGGAGCCCGCGCAGCGCTTCTTTGCCGCGCACTTCGGGCGGAAGCATGGTCTTGCTTTCAACGATGATGGCACCGTCGTCAGTGAACATATCGACCACGGCATCGACTTCGCCGCGGCCGATGCGTTCGATATATTCGCGGGCAAGCTTCTTGTTGGTTGCGAGATCGCTCATCTTGAATTTCCTCCACTTGGCGCAGTTTGTGCGCGATTCGATTGTTGCGTCAGAAGTTCAACGCGACGCCGCCAAACGGCCGGGCGTGGGCCATGTATTCGAGCGCCTCTGGTGCCTGATCGAAGGGGAAGCTGCGATCGAACAGCGGCTTGATCTTGCCTTCGTCAGCCAGCGTGGTGAACACCGTCCACGCGTCGGCCCATTCCTCGGGTGTGCACGTGTAGACGCCATAACCCTGAATGCTTCCGCGATAGAGGATCAGATCGGCCAGTGTGATCGTGCTGTCGCGCCCGGCAGCAAACCCTAGGCAGATGATCTTGCTGTAGCGCTTGATGCACTTGGCCGTCTCGGCAAGGATCTGGCCGCCGAGTGAATCGATGACAATGTCAACGCCCTCGCCGTTGTTCATGGCATGAACGCCTTCGGCCATTGATTGCTTGGACAGATCGATCACGTTTTCGAACCCGGCAGCGCGGGCCTGCTCTGCCTTTGCAGAGGAACTGGTGGTGCTGATAACGTTGGCAGCACCCAGCGCGCGAGCGAGTTGATAGCCGGCATTGCCGACCGAACCGCCGATACCGGGCACCAGTACGGTCTTTCCTGCGGCAAAGCCTGCTTCCATCAGCGCGCGATAGGCGGTGGGATAGGCGACCGACGCCTGCGCGGCAGCTCCGTCGCTCACCGAATCCGGGATCTTCCATGCGTGGTCCTGCTCGACCGTGCAGTATTCTGCCCAGCTGCCTGCGCGCATAAACCCATAAGGGAACGCGCCGAACATGACCCGATCGCCAACCTTGAGGCGATTGCAAGTCCCTGCATCCTCGACGATGCCGGCGCCCTGGTTTCCCGGAATAAGTGGCAGTGAGCAAGGAGGGAAGTTCGCCTCGTTCTGGTCGTTGACGATCGCGACGTCGAACGGGATCACGCCCGGTGCCGTCATCTTGACGAGAATTTCGGTGCCGCTTGCAACGGGCTTGTCGACCTCGACCTGCTTCAGCGAACTGACGCCGCTCTGTTCTTCAATCATCCACGCACGCATGGTAGTTTCCTTTATCAATATGAATTGGGTCACTTGCGGCGGCGGACAGAAATACCCGCTGCCTCTCTATCCCATGATGTCGGGGTGCAGCCTTCATCGCGCAGTTGGTACTTGAGCACGCGGCCAGTGGGGTTCTTCGGAAGGGCGTCGCGGAACTCGATGTAGCGCGGCACCGCGAAGTGCGGCAGGTTCTCGAGTGACCAGAGGCACAGTTCGTGCTCCGTCAGCTGCGCACCTTCGCGCAGCACGGCAGTCACCTTGAGCTCATCTTCGGTGGACTGCTCGCCCACGGCATGCACCGCGACTTCGGCAATGGCATGATGCGAGAGGAAGGAGCTCTCCACCTCGAAGCTTGAGATGTTTTCGCCACGCGAGCGCAGGTAGTCCTTGGCCCGGTCGCAGAAATACAGGTAGCCGTCGATGATCTTGCCGAGGTCCCCGGTGTGCATCCACAGGTTCTTCCACGCTGCTGCCGTAGAGTCAGGACGCTTCCAGTAGCCATCGAAGATAAGGCCCGGATGCCGGGGCCGCAGGACGATTTGCCCGACGGTCCCTTCCGGAACGGGCTGGTCCTGATCATCGAAGATCTGGATTTCGTATTCGTCCACCGCGCGGCCGGCGCAAGTCTCCGGCGGCGTTTCCCCCAAGGGAACAGCGGTCATCCTGATCGCCTCGGTCTGGCCATAAGACCAGCTCGACACGAGTTCTACACCGAAGCGCTCCTGCCACACCTTTCGGACAGGCGGCGTGATCGGGACACCGAACACCATCTTCAGCTTGCCGCGGTAGCGCTTTTCGGCTTCGCATTCCGGGGCTTGTGCAACGAGCGCGAAGATCGAGGCCATGAGCATGGCAGATGTCGCACCCGATGTCTCAACCTCGTCCCAGAAGCGGGTAAGCGAGAATTGGCTGGCAAGGGCGATGCACGACCCATCCGCCATTACCGATAGCACAGCACATAGCGCAGCCGCGTGGAAAACCGGCAGGCAGGTCCACAGCGTCTGGCCCTCATCGAGCCAGGTATAGCGCCGGTTGACCCTGCCGATGGCCGTGAGGTAATTGTGCGAGATCATGCAGCCCTTCGAAGGGCCGGTCGTTCCCGAGGTGTAGATCAGCGCGGCAAGGTCTGCGGGTTTGACTTCGAGCGGAAGCGGCGCGCTGTCGGATCCGCGGCAGGTATCGAGTGGCTTGATCGTGATTGGACATCCCTGATCGGTCGCGCCGCCCCGGGTCAGGATCAGCTGCACGTCCGGCAATGACGCAGCGATGTGCGAGAAGCGTTCGAGATAATGATCATCGCAGATCACGATCCGTGCTTCTGTATCCGACACCTGGTGCCGCAGGAATTCACCACGATACGCGGTGTTGATCGGCACCCATACTGCACCCAGCTTGTTGATCGCGAACCAGCACGTGAACACGTCTATGTTCGTATCGAACAACGTGACCACGCACTGGCCGGCCTTCACGCCAAGACTGGTGAGTTCCCTTGCCATAGCGTTCGATCTACGATCGACTTCGCCGTACGAATATGGCGTACCGTCAATCACCGTGAACGGACGATCAGGATACTTCGCCGCAGACCTTTGAATCAGTTCGACAACCGTGTCTCGCTGGGACGCGCTATAGGGTGCGTTGGCAGTCACTGGCTTTATCATCCAAGTGCTGTGCCATTGTTCAGTACGTCGACCGTGATCATCACAATCTGGTCGCGCTCCAGAAACTTGAGCTCGTCTTCGACAAGGATAGGATTAACTGCCGGGTCGTTGAATATCCGGGTCATTTCTTCGACAGCAGCCTGGTTCTCGACATGCATTTCGGTGATGCAGTCATAGCCGATGTCATAGGGTACAGGGTCCGTGCCTTCGGGGATGTTGCTCGGATTGAGCAGCGCGAAGGTGGGGTAGTTGCGGACATAGTCCTTTAGCAGGTGGCCGATGTACTTCTTAGCCAGAACCACGTGGCTCGTTTCATAGTGGTGCTTGAACTGTTCAGGGGTGATGCCGTTCTTGCGCTTCAAGAAGTAGATGATCTTGATCATAGTTCTCTCCCAGCCTGCAGGGTGTGATTATTTAAGCGCTTCGAGTATCGCAGCCGTATCGCTGTAAACGGGATTGATCAGCTTGATCTTCCCATCGACGACGCGGGTAGCTTCTGCCAGAGGGAACGAGACGGACTTTCCGGTGCTGCGCACGGTGACTGAAAACGTCCCGTAGGCAATCACCCATTCGTCCGCCGTTGTGAACACGTCGGGCTTAAACGAGAAAGCGCTGAACGTTTCCACCACCCGGAGTAGGGCGGTGCGAATGGCGTCGACGCCTACGTGCCGCCCCCCGTAGGGGAGGGAGTCGGCTTCGAGCAGGACCCCGTCCTCTGCGAAAAACGCAAGAAACGCTTCGAGATCGCCACGATCAAGCATGGCTTCATAGGATGCCTTGACAACTTCTACCGGTTTCATTGCTGCGGCTCTTTCAGGTTCACAATCACGCCCCGGCAGTTGAGCCGAATTGCGCGTTGCGCGCCACTCCGGCGAGTGCCTATGCGCCAGCAGTCAAGACTGGCTGCACGCAAGGCATTCGCCCTCATGCAGCCAGTGACCATCCGCTGTGATCAGAGCGTGATATCCATCGCCTTGATATAGGCTTCGTGGAAGTGCCGGATGCGGATTTCCTGCTCGGTGGCGAGGATCGGCCGCGCGACGGCCGGGTCTGCCGCCTTCATACCGCGGTGGACTTCCTCCATGTTTTCCATGTCTTCATCCATGATGAAGCCGACCTGGCCGGTCTCGGGATAGTCGCGGCCCTGCTCATGGAAATCGATTTCGACGCACTTGGGCAGTGGCGGGCGCGGCGCACCCTTCTCAATCGGCCGGAGCCAGCGGATCTCCATCACGCATTCGTCGGGGCTGTCGCCCAGCGGCGTGAAGTTGTACCACCACGAAAGACCCTCACCCCACCATGGGAAGTGTGCGGGGAATGCAAACCATTGGTGCATGTCGACCAGGTAGGAAATCGAACGGTCGCTGAAATCGACGCCGCGTTCGTTGAAATGCAGCTCGGCCGTCTTTTTTGCAGCATAGGCACGTGCCTCGCCAACGGTCTTGCCCACGCCCTCGGGGGGGAATGGCAGGCCATAGGTGTTGCAGAACAGTTCGAGCGCGAGGCGCGGGGTAACATCGTCCTTGACCCAGCCATCAGGCACGAGCGCTGGAGTGATCAGGCGGCTGACGCTGGCCTTGCCATCGTCCCAGCAATCGGTCTGTGTATAGGTCGAACCGAAAATCGGCATGCCGCTCGGGTGGGTTGTCAGCACGTGATAGCCTTCGAGGAACGCCTCAAGGCCCGACTTCCAGTTGATCTTGACCTTCTTGCGGATCCAGGCAGCTGTATAGCGATCTTCCTGCGGGCAATCGAGATAGTGGCTCGGCATCACGCCGAGCGCTTCGGAAAGCGGGCCGGCTTCAAGGTCGGGATTGATGAACACGTTGCCGCCCCAAGTGTCGCACTGCACGGGGCGCAGGCTGAACTTTTCGGCGTTGGCGCTCGGGAACTCCTCGTGGCGCGGTACCCATGCGAGCTGGCCCTTGAGGTCATAGCTCCAGGCATGGAACGGGCACTGCACCATGTCGCCCGACTCGGGCTTGCTGCCGCACAGACGACGAGCGCGATGGCGGCAGCTGTTCCAGAAAGCAGAAAATTCGTTCTCGCCCGAATGGACGATCAGGAAAGACAGCGGGCCGACGTCGTAAGCAACGCGGTCACCGATGTTGGGAATGTCTTCCTCGCGGCAGGCAACCTGCCACTTCTTCTTCCAGATCTTCTCGATTTCCTCGGGCACGTACTTCGGGTCGAGGTAATACTCATAGGGTAGCGGCTTGTTCTCGGGCCGGTGCGTGCCGCGATCGGCAGCTGTGGCAGGCACTTCCTCGCCCGCGCGTCGCAGGAAATCGACATACTGCGGCATGTCGTCGAATTGGGTTCCGAGCACTGCCCGCACGTAGCTGCGGTTGCCGTACTTGGTGAGGTCCACTGTCTCAGTCATTAGGATCGCCTCTCGACGTTTGTTTCAAGTATCATGCTGGTTCTGCGGACAAGCTGCGACCGCTTCACTGCACAAGCTGCTTTCGAGCGAGACGACGAAGGCCAGAGAAGTTTAGAACTGACGCCTGGATCACATGAAGTGCTTGATCTGACGGCCCGATGCCTCTTGGTTCGGTATCCGTACGACCATTGTTTCAGTGACCGGACGAGCTTCAGTCCGTCAATTCCGATCTGGCTGGCGTCTCCCGCGCCTGATGTTGTGCAGAGTAACCCCTTGCCTTGTCCGAGAGAAGCTGGGTTTGGTCTATAGTTGAGGGCCACATTGTCTGCAGATGCAATGGCAAGGGATCATTTCATCTGCAGACTGCAAAACCGTTCGATCCACGAGCAAACTTGCCCAAGCGGTAGCCCAGCATAGTCTGAAGAGGGCCCGCGAAGGCCTTGTCCACGCTGGGGTCCGCATGGATTCGGACGTTGGCAATCAGCCCAAAACCGTGCCGTTGTCTATCTCCTCGACCATCAGGAGCCGCGTGTGGATGCGATCCTGGAACTTTTCTTCGTCCTCGAGAATCAAGCGGTTGTTTTCCGGAATGTTAATGATGCGGGCCATTTCATCGACATCTGCCTGATCCTTGAACCAGATCTCGGTCACCGCGTCGTAGCTGTCATCGACCGAGTTCTCCTCGGGCTGGTATTCCATCAAGGACATTGGATAGTTCCGGACATATTTCGTCCACAGGTGCCCCAGCAGGCGTTTGCCGATCACGGCGTGGCTGGTTTCATAGTGATGGATGAAGTCGTCGCGGCTCATTCCCGGCTTTTTCCGGATGAGAATGATCATTTTCAGCATCGATGGGCTCCTTTTTCAGAAACAGGACGGGAATGCTTGCATCCGGTCACAGGCAGGTGAACCCGCCATCCACGGTGATCGTGCTGCCGGTCATGTGACGGGCGGCGGGGCTGCACAGGAACAGGACTGCAGCGGCAACGTCGTCCGCTTCGGCCGGCCCTCCGAGGGGCACTTTTTCCTTGAGTACTTTCTGCCATGCCGGATTGTCATATATCCAGCGGGTGTTGGTCGTTCGTACGGGCCCGGGGGCTACGGTGTTCACGAGTATCCCGTGCGGTGCGAGTTCGGTCGCGATCGATCGGCCGAACTGGACGAGTGCGGCCTTGGATGCATTGTATGCCGCAAGCTGGAAGTCGGGCTTGGTGGCGGCAGTGGATGCTATGTTGACTATTCGACCGGGCAGACCGGCCTTTACGAGATTGCGGGCAAATGCCTGGCTCAGGAAATAAGCCCCTTTAAGATTGCGTGCGAGTGTATCGTCGAAGGTTGCTTCGTCGACGTCCAGGAATGGCGTGAACGGGTGCATGCCCCCGGCGCAATTGACGAGAAGATCGACGTTGCCGGTCCATTGCGCGCCCGCTTCGATCGCGCGGGCATGGGCGGCCATGTCGGTCACGTCGAGCTCCAACGGCATCGCCTTGCCGTCCAGAGCAACGATTTCAGCTGCAACTTCGCCTGCTCCTTCGAGCCTGCGATGCGTGACAACGACAGATGCTCCTGCGGCAGCGAGCATGTGGGCAATTGCGCGCCCAAGCCCCTGTCCGGCACCTGTGACCAATGCGGTTCTGCCTTCAAGCTCCAGAAGGGCCTTCTTGCTTGCGGTCGCCATTTCGATCCTCTCCGTCACGCTTGGGCTCCCTCTGTGGGGTGCGTTCTTGAAGGGCGGACATGGGCCATTCGGCCGAGTCTGAAGAACCTGGCGCGCCATTTCACATCTGTAAGCAAGCGCCATGGACGCAGGCGTCATGAGCATGCGCCGAAACTGCCCCATGGGGAGCCTGCGGACTGGTTGCCAATGCCGCGCAGGCTGTCGATAACCGCAGCCATGGCAAACCGGCTTCCTTCATTGCGCGGCATCGAGACGTTCCTGTGCGTGGCTGAAGTGCTTAACTACCGCCTGGCCTCGGAGCGCTTGAATGTGACCGTTTCGGCTATCAGCCATCGGATTCAGGTTTTGGAACAGGAAGTTGGCCTGCAGCTGTTCGATCGTGGCCACCGCCGTCTGCGCCTGACCGACGCTGGCACGGCCTTTCTGGAAAGGCTCAGGCCCGGCATACGGCTGCTGCAGGACGCGACCATGGCATCGCGCGGCGAGCCGGCCCGCCCGCTCTTGCGTATCGCGGCTCCACCCTTGCTCAATGGCTGGTTCCTGCAGCATCTTGGTCAGTTCCAAGGCAGGCATCCCGGCATCCGCATCGAATTGCTCAGCAGCGGTCGTCGCCGCTCGGCAAGTGTCGATGTTAGCATCGTGCCGCTGACCGCGTTGCATCAGAGAGCAAATGTCGAGCTTTTGATGAATATCGCCATTTCTGTCGTATGCAGCCCGGCACTGCTTGCTGCCAACCCGGTGACCGAGCCGCGCGACCTTTTGCGCTCGCCGTTGATCGACACCATTCCCAGCTTGAAAGGCTGGAACGAGTGGTTTCTTGCAGCAGGCGTGGACGAGGAGATTCCACCACCTGCCCTGGCACTCGACGATCAGGCGCTTCTATACCCTGCGGTACTGGAGGGCAGGGGCTTCGGCATCGGCATGCGGAGTCTTACCGCAGGCTACCGTGCTGCCGGTCTACTGGTCGAACCATTTGCCATCGCCTGCAATTTTTCGCCGCCGCTTGGAATCAAGATCAACGAGGTTGGCAATGTCAGGCTGGCTCGGGCCTTTGCTGCGTGGATCAATGAAAGGCTGGTCTCACCCGCCGACGAATTTTGATCCCCCTTCAATAACTTTGAACACAAGCCGGGCCACGCTTCCCCTATCAGGATGCGCAGGACTGGTAGCCAGAAAGACCGATATGCAATGACCACGGCCACACCCCTGAGCAAGCAAGCCGCAGTCCTGAACCATCCTGCCGTTCGCCAGCCCCCGCTCAAGAGCGGCGTCGTGCGGCGCACCAGCTCGATGCAGGTCCTCTGGTCGGTCGGCGACGAGAGCCGATACCGCATCGTCGGCCGGGCACGCGATGTGGTGGGCAAGGGCAATCCTGCGCCGGAAATTCTCGGGGAAGCATCGATCGAGGCAACGATCGGCAAGGACGGCCGCATTGTCTCGCTTATCGGAGACCGCAGGCAGGAGACGCTGGCCGGATTCGGCGGGATGCGGTCAGGTGGCGAACTCCGAAAGGCCGTGGCGCACGAATTGCCGGAGGAGGTGCGGGGCGAGACGCTGCTGCATCGCCTGCTCGACGATCTTGCGGGAGCGTCCTTCATGTCCACTGCAGCCTGGTATGCATGGAAGGATGGCATCGAGGGGCACTCAGCAAGAATCGGCGTCGATTCGCTGGCGAACCGGCCTGTCGAAGGCGTCTGCCTGAGCTATGTGCAGGGCTCTTCTTCCATGAGCGCAGCAGGGCAGGGCATCGAAGACCATGCCAATCATCCGGTAGGACCGCTCCCCTTGCCGATTGAGGATCGCACGGGCTTTCACGCCCTGATCGAGACAGACCAACCCAACGAATGGCGGCTGCGACGGACCGACATCTGGCGGGAGGACGATGAACTGGTTGTCGATGCCTGGTTTCAGGACAGCAGCGTTATTCAGGGCAACATAGCGCAGCGTGTGATTTTCCACGAATACGGTATTCTTGCGAAATTCGATGCAAAGACGCTGCAACTGGGACAGATTGCCGTGTCACCGCATGTGCTTCCCTATGTTACCTGTCAGGCTGCGCCTGCCACCGCACAAGTGCTCGTCGGTCGCAGCGCGCACGAACTGCGCGATCAGGTGCTGCTCCACTTGCGAGGGTCTGCAGGCTGCACGCACCTCAACGACATGTTGCGCGCGCTTCAGGACATCACCGTCCTTGCCTCTTCGCTTGCGGCGCGGGAGGCGGCGAAAGGTTCCATTGCAGACTAGTCGTGCTGCAGGTCAGGCCAACGTTCATCTTCTAAGGCAATTCGAGGTACTCATGAGAATCTTTCTCCTACAGATCGAGAGAAGCGCGTGTCGCTGACATTGGAAAACTTCCCGCCCGCCACTTTGCCACCCCATGCCGAGGCATTGCGGCAAGAGGTAAAGGCCTTCATCGCCGAGCAACTCGCAGGGGTTCCGACCCACATACGCGCTCGGACATGGGCCGGGTTCAATGCCGACTTCAGCCGCGCCATGGCCGCGCGCGGTTGGATTGGCGTTACCATTCCCAAGGAATACGGCGGAGCGGGTCTTGATGCCTTTGCCCGTTTTGTCTTGGTGGAAGAGCTGCTCGCTGCAGGCGCTCCGGTTGCCGCGCACTGGATCGGCGACAGGCAGAGCGCGCCCTTGCTGCTGCACTATGGCACCGAGGAACAGCGTCGCACGATCTTGCCGCGCATCTGCAACGGCGAGCTGTTCTTCTGCATCGGGATGAGCGAGCCCAATTCCGGATCGGACCTTGCCAGTGTGCGGACGCGCGCCGAGAAGGTCGAAGGCGGCTGGAAGCTCAACGGTCAGAAGATCTGGACAACTTACGCGCACAAGTCGCACTACATGATCGCGTTGGTTCGCACGTCGGGCACATCGGAAGACCGCCAGAACGGGCTTTCGCAGTTCTTGATCGACCTCTCGCTGCCTGGCATAACCGTCAGGCCGATCATGATCGGCACCGGTGATACCGATTTCAACGAAGTGTTCTTCGAAGACGTCTTCCTTCCTGAAGATGCTATCGTCGGGACCGAGGGTAACGGCTGGAAGCAGGTCAACGCCGAACTGGCGTTCGAACGCAGCGGCCCCGAACGCATTTATTCCAGCCTTGTGCTTCTGGACCTGTGGGCGCGGTTGCTGGGCGATAACCCTGACACCGCGCAAGCTGCCCGGCTGGGGCGGCTCGTTGCCCGACTGGCGCCACTGCGTGAAATGTCGGTCGCGATGACTGCTCTTTTGACGCAAGGCCATTCACCGATCACCGAGGCCGCCCTGTTCAAGGACATGGGGACTGAAATCGAACAACAGATCCCGGCCGAGATTGCCGAGGCCGTCGCCGCGCATCCGGATGTGGCCGCCGATCCGGAATTGCTCCGGACGCTGGCATATCTCATGCAACTCAACCACGTGTTCTCCCTGCGGGGCGGGACGCGCGAAATCCTCCGGGGCATGATCGCAAGGGGGCTTGGCCTGCGATGAACGACGAAGACAATTTCCTGGCCGAGGCCTTCCGCCGCCAGCTTGGCGCGATGATCACGCCTGCCGCAATACGCGCAGTCGAAGAGGGCAAGTCAGCCACTGCGCTTTGGGCAGAGCTCAACGAATCCGGTTTTGTCGATGCGATGCTTCCCGAAGATGCGGGCGGAGCAGGCCTCGATCTTGCGCAGGCATTTCCCCTGATCTGTGCGGCCGGTGAATTTGCCATGCCACTGCCTTTTGCCGAAACGATGGTGGCACGCGGGCTGCTGGCCCGTCATGGGGTCGGCATTCCCGGCCCAGGCGCAATCGTGATGGCTGCATCGTCCAATCTCTTGCCCGGCGCACGGCATGCAGATCACGCGCTGGTCGGTGGCGATGGCGGTTCCGCCCTGGTTGCCATCACGGCGCAGGGCGACGACCTCTTCAATACCGGCGCAGCCACTTCGATCGAACAAGGTGAGCTTATCGCCACGTTCGCGGCGGAACCCGATACCGTGCTAGTCTGCGCGGCGGCAGTTTCCTCGGCGCTGATGGCCGGCGCCATGGCGCGCGTACTCGAAATGTCGCTGCGCCATGCCAGCGAGCGCCAGCAGTTCGGACGTTCGCTGGGCAAGTTCCAGGCGATCCAGCAGCAACTCGCCGTACTGGCCGAACAAGTCCTTTCAGCCCAGGTTGCCGCGCGCGGTGCCTTTGTCGGCGCTTCGTTCGATCCGGTAAGGGTTGCGGCTGCCAAATGTCGCGCCAACGAAGCTGCGACCGTGGTTTGCAACATCGCACATGCAATCCATGGCGCGATCGGAGTGACGGCGGAGTTCGACCTGCAGCTCTATACGCGGCGGATCAAGCAGTGGCAGCTGGCTTTCGGGTCGGAGGTTTACTGGGGTGCCCGCCTTGGCCTCGCACGCATTGCATCGCGCGCCGAAACGACGGCAGATTTCCTGCGCCTTCAGCTAGCCACGAAAGCCGATTGACATGAGCGGTCACAATTACCCTTCGCTCTTTTGGGAGGATGTTGCCGATGCGCAGGCACTGCCAGGCTTTGATTACGAATTGAGC
Source organism: Novosphingobium hassiacum (assembly GCF_014196055.1). Taxonomy (GTDB): domain Bacteria; phylum Pseudomonadota; class Alphaproteobacteria; order Sphingomonadales; family Sphingomonadaceae; genus Novosphingobium; species Novosphingobium hassiacum. The sequence continues at coordinate 20,015 of NZ_JACICY010000010.1, read as the reverse complement.
ATGCTGCGGCTCGTTGCCTTTGTGCGCGCGACGGGCCTTTACGACTACGTTCACCATGACCCGGACTATGCCCGCGCGGTCGGTATCAAAGATGCCTTTGCCGCAACGCCGCATATCGGTGGCCTGTTCTGCCGCGCTGTGACCGATTGGGCCGGCCCGCTGGCGATGATCCGCCGGATCGAATTCCGGATGACCGGCCAGTGCCTGCGGGGCGACATTCTGGTCGTCAGCGGTGCGGTTTCGAGCAAGCGCCGCCACACCGATGGCAGCGCGCTGGTCGATGTCGATCTGAACATTGCCAATCAGGAAGCGCCCAGCGTCGCCAGCGCGAAGGTCACGATCGCTCTGCCTTCGCGCGATGGCACCATGCCGCCCATCGTGCGTAAACGTGACCCGGACGAGATCGTCACCCCCAACGATGACATGCCCGACTTCGCGAAGGGCTATCTTGGTCAGGTTCGCGAAGGCAACTGGGAACCGCGTGATCCGCTCCTCGCTAGCGACATTCACCTATGGTGCGAGGCGCTGGAGGACTGGAATCCGCTGTATTGGGACAAGGACTTTGCAGCCGCCTCGCCGGTTGGCGGCTTGGTGTCGCCGCCGATCGGGCTGTTCTTCGGTGCGGGCAGCGGGCTGGTCGTTGGGCTGGGGCACCTCAAGCCAGGCGCGGCCGTACCCGAACCGATCGTTCAGGGGTTACACGGCATGGAACTGATGTCGGCATTGCGGCAGGAGCTGATCCGCGGCGGCGTGCCATTCCCGCCGCCTGACTGCCCGGAAACGGTCGTGACCAACGCCGTCTACAACTTCTACCGACCATTGCGGGTGGGCGATACGTTGAGGACCGAGCAGCGCCTCGCGACATGCAGCCAGCTGCGCAAAACCCGGCTGGGCGAGGGATACTTCACCTCCGGCGAAAATCTCCTGTTCAACCAGCACGACGAACTGGTGCGCACGACAACGCTCAACTTGTTCTGCTATCGTCAGCAACAGGGCTGATCTGTTCACAAGATCAAAGGAGCACGTGATGGACCCGGCAGCACTGCAGAACCTGCTCGACCGGGAGGCCATCCGCGACGTTTCGTTGCGCTATACCCGCGGCATCGACCGGCACGACGATGCCCTCCTGCTTTCGGCCTATCATGCTGACGCGGTGGACGATCACGGGGCTTTCATTGGTTCTCCCGATGGCTTTGTCGAATACGCCAACAGGGTGCATGGGCAGAACTGGGTCTGCCATCAGCATTTCGTTACAAATCAGGTGATCGACCTCGATGGGGAGGCGGCGCATTGTGAAAGCTATTTCATGGCGGTGCTCAAGCGGCCTGATGGAGCCTGCGATTTCGTGGGCGGGCGCTATCTCGATCGCATGGAAAAGCGCGACGGACGTTGGGCGGTGGCTGACCGCATCTGCATGGTCGAATGGAACGTCGAAGCGGCACCGGGGGGGCCTGCGCTGGACCCGTCGATGTTCGTTGCGGGCACCTGGGACCGTAGCGATCCTTCCTACGTCCGCCCGCTGCGGGCGGATCGTGCACCGCGCGATCTCAGCAAAGGTTGAGGAACGACCCTCAGGGCATGGTTGCGCCCGGTCGTGCCGCCGCTTGGTCGGTCATGGCGCGAATGAACTGGCGGATATCGGCCAGTTCGGCATCGCTCAGTTCGGCAAAGCGGGGCATTCCGTTGCCAGCCAGTCCACCGTCTCTAACAACCGCTTCGAAAACATCGCGATCTGGCGGGACCTCAGAACGCGCCAGATCCGGGGCAGTGCCTCCTGATTTGCCGGGCAGCCCGTGGCACGAGAAGCAGCGCTTGCCGAACAAGGCACCACCGCGCTGCATGGCGGGCATATCGCGCAGGAATGCCGCATCGACGACGACAGGTGCAGGCCTTGCAGGCGGGGTGATTCTGGCCCTTCCGCCCAAGGCAAAGGTAAGAATGCGGCGGGGCTGCGTGCGGTAGTCGACCGGCATGGCCAGATCGTCGGCTGATATTCCGGCAGTGCCACCGGTGCCTGCAAGGACGGTCACATATTGGCGGCCTTTGGCGGTGAAGGTGATCGGTGGTGCAAGCACCGGCACATGCGCATCGAACGACCAGAGCGGCTTTCCGGTTGCGGCGGCATAGGCGACGAATTTTCCGGCTGATTGTCCTTGGAAGACGAGACTGCCGCCCGTTGCCAGAACGCCACCGTTCCATAAGGCCGGGGTCGGCACCTTCCATGCTTCCCGACGTTTCACCGGGTCCCATGCCAGCAGGTAGCTGCCAGCGCCGCCTGCGCGCGCCACGTTCACTCCGGCGGCCCATTCGATGTGCGCGGGATGGCGCCAGCGCCGGGAATCGATGCCCTTGTCGGAGAAACTATAGCTGGCGTCCATCACCGGGATGTAGACCAGCCCTGCTGCGGGATCGTAGGCCGATGGCAGCCATGTGTGCGCGCCATGCGGACTGGGCCAAAGTTCGAAGCTGCTGCCATTATCATAGCGGGCTTCGGGGTTTTCGATGGGCCTGCCGCTGACAGGGTCGATCCCGCTCGCCCAAGTCACGCGAGCGATGGGATCGGCCGAAATGAAGGCCCCTGTCACCCGATCGATCACGTAGACGAAGCCGTTCTTGGGCGCCTCGATCAGAACCTTTCGGGGCTTTCCGGCAATGCTGAGCGTGGCCAGATGGATATCCATTGCGGCGTTGTAGTCCCAGGTCTCGCCGGGATTGAACTGGTAGTGCCACTTGTATTTGCCGGTTTCGGCGTCGAGTGCGACCACCGAACACAGGAACAAATTGTCACCCTTGCCCTCGCTGCGGATACGGTGATTCCATGGCGAACCGTTGCCTGTGCCAATGTAGATCGTCTTCAGATCAGGATCGTAAGCAAAACTGTTCCACGCGGTGCCGCCGCCGCCATGCTTCCACCATTCACCACGCCAAGTCTTGCTCGCCATCTCCATTGCATCGGATTCAAAGCCATCGGCTGGGTTGCCCGGAACTGTATGAAACCGCCAGAGCTGCCGTCCGTCATTGGCGTCGTAAGCGGTGACATAGCCGCGAATGGGCGAGGTGTCGGCGCCGCCATGGCCAATAACGACTTTGCCATCATAGATGCGCGGGGCGCCCGTGACGGTGCGACCATCATCCTTGCCAACAGTCAGGACGCTCCACACGGGTCTGCCCGTTTTTGCATTGAGCGCGATGAGGCGGCCGTCAGCGGTCGCGACGTATATCTTGCCATTCCACCAGGCGACCCCGCGGCTCCCCCAGTTCATGCGCAGTTTCTCGCCAGCCGCTTCTGCGGCTGCGGGATCGAACGTCCACAGTAACCGGCCATTGGTCGCGTCGATCGCGCGGACGACGGAATAGCCTGTCGAGGTATAAAGGATGCCATCCACCGCGATGGGCGCGCTCACCGGATTACCGACAGGCAGGTCCATACTCCAGGCAAGCCCGAGTCGCGCAACGGAGTTGACATCGATCAGTGCCAACGGGCTGAAATGCAATTCGTCGAGCGTTCTGCCATAGCCCGGCCAATCGCCAACCGGCACTTCCGTTTGGGTACTTGCGGAACCTGCTGCCCATGCCGGTTGCATCACAGCAAGGGCCAACGTTGCAATAACATTTGCGGCTGCGATCGTTTCTCTCACGATGGACCTTTGATGATAATGGCTCGCAGGGAAAGGCGGCGAGACGCTGCCCGCCGCCTTTCGTTGCTTATTGGCCGAAGCGGTAGGCCATCTGAACCAGCACTTCGCGACCACGCCCTATCGAGGCGAAACGATCGCCCAAAACGCCTGTTGCCGTTCCGGTGCCGCTGCCGGTGAAGGGTACGTCGGTGCTGGCATAGAAGACGTGCTTGTCGGTCAGGTTTCGGCCGATAACCGACAGCGTCCACCTGTCGTCGCGCGCACCGAAGCGAAGCCCCGCATCGATCATCGTGTATGCTGGCTGGCGACCGTTGGGGGCAGCCGTTGCATCGGTCAGGTAGCTGGACGAGTGCATCAGATTGGCGTTGAGGCCGAGCTTGTAGGAGGCGCCCAGTTCGCGCTCATAGACCATGCCCGCTTGCAGGTTCAATTCGGGCGAACGTGCCACGGGGGCGCCCGCCAGATTCTGCGTTCCGGCAGCGTTGCAGCCCTGTGCAGGTGTTTGCCCATTATAGCATGGTGCAGCCGGGAAGCTGGAATAGCGAGCCTTGTTGTACGCCGCCGCACCATTGATCGTGAGTCCGTCGAGTGGTGTGCGGTAAGTGAAATCGGCTTCGACGCCATCGATCTTCGAAGCAGCAGCGTTGCGGATCGTGCTGGTCGCGTTCGTAAAGTTGACGACCTGCAGATCCTTGACCCGATAGGAATAGACTGCGGAATTGAACAGCAGCGCGCCATCCAGAAGCATCGCTTTCACGCCGCCTTCGAAGCCCTCGATCGTCTGCGGACGATAGCTCAGATCCAGATTGGCAGTCGAGAAATTGACCGAGCTGGAGTTGAAGCCGCCCGACAGGAAGCCGTGCTTGTACGACGCGAACACGGTCAGCGCCGTGCTGGGCCGATACGTGATTGTCGCTTCAGGCGAGAAGTCGTCCCAGTTGTCACTGTCCTTGGTTAGCGTGCCACCTTGTGCTGTCGTCCGCAGCCTTGTGCTGTCATCCAGGACAAGCTTGAATATGGCAGGATTGAACACCTCTGAAATGCCGCCGCCGGTGCGAACGTCGGTCAGGCGCTTCTTTTCGTACGAATAGCGCACGCCGCCGCTGATTTCGAGCTGTTCGACCGGCTTGAAGCTGCCGCTGATGAATCCCGAATAGGCCCGTCCTTCCTGGGTCAAGCTGTAATCGTTGACCTGTGCGGGGGAATTGGCGCCGCCGTAGCCCGGAAACAACAGGTCGAAACCGCTGGCGAACAGGAAAGTCAGTGAACCTGTCGTGGCTTTGGTGTCACCGAAATAGAAACCGCCAGTGAAGTTCAACGGCCCGTCAAAATCGGTATTGATGTTGATTTCCTGCGAGAACTCCTTGTTCCTCAGCTGGTTGCAGCTCGGCAGGATCACTGCGTAGCTGTTTTCGTAGTTTTGGCACTGGTCAAGATCGACGTCGTAATAGCCAGTAGCCGTGCTGATCGTCAGCGTGTCGCTGGGATGGAAATTCAGCACCAGGCTGGTCAGAATCTGCCGCTGGTCGAGGAAATTGCGACCATCGGCGCGGAAATGGTTCAGCGTGCCACCCAGCTTGGTGAGGTTAGGGCCATAGCCGGCGTTGACATTGTACTTGCTGGCTCCGCACTGCGCATTGTCGGCACCGGCAGGAAGGAACGAGAATTGACGGGCGCCGAACGGACAACTGACGAAGCCGTTGAGCGCAGCGGGCCCATTGCCCTTGACCTTGGCATAGTTGACCTTGAAACGCGCATCGAAGCTATCGCCGCCGTCATAGGTGAGCGTGCCGCGCAGGCCATAGCTCGACGTATCGGGATTGCGCGCCTGATCGAAGTAGACCGAATTGCGTGGGGTCTGGTCCACCAGCCAACCCTCCATGGTCGAATACTGACCCGCAAGACGGATGCCCAGACTTTCGGTCAATGGTGCCGAGACAAAGCCCTCGGCGCGCATTTCGCGTGCGTTGGGTTCGTACGCAAGCTTCATGCCCATCTCGAAGTGATCGCCGGGGTCGGCAGAGCGCATATTGACGATGCCGGCCATGCTGTTCTTGCCGAAAAACAGCGCCTGTGGCCCCTTGTAGACTTCGACCTGTGCCATGTCGAAATCGGTCATGCGGCGAACGGTGGCCTTGGCGACCTGTATGCCATCAATGTCGAAGGAAACGGCCTGATCGCCAAACGGGTTGGAATCCGGACCGGCAATGCCGCGGATCGAAATATTGCCGCCCTGAACTGAGCCTGCCTGCGGACCGATTATCAGCTGTGGGACGATCCGCGCGATTCCGTCAAGATTGACGATGCCGCGCGCCTCGATTGCCTTGGCGTTGACTGCGCTGACTACCACCGGTGCGGAAATCAGCGTTTCCTCGCGCCGACGAGCGGTAACGACAATCCCGCCGTCCGCCGGTGCTGCAGCCGTCTGTTCTTCCACAGCGGGAGCCTCGGCCTGTGCGCTTGTCGAGCCGCACACGAAAGCTGCACCGCACATGAGTTGTGCGGCAAATTGCCTGCTGATCATTTATACCCTCCCATATGACCGAGTATCGTTGACCCGGCCTTGTCAAAAACCACAAGACGGCACGACCGGTGAGGACTTGCGCGACAGAAAACGCTGCACTCGCGTTACAAGCGAGTTTCCGCATCTTGCCGGGCATTCCGCATCACACTTGTCGCTGATCCCTCAAATCGAGATCGAACGTCCTTGGCTGTTAGGGCAGCACTTCCTCGCATTGGGCAATAGGGTGACGCGAACTTCGTAACAGAAGGGGCCAATGTCGAAACTCTTCGGCCTGTGCATTTGCCACTGCCCGGCTAGGTCTGGAGCAGCGAGCCGTGGCGCGTAAAGCAGCACCATCCGCCAAGGCTCATGGTCCAAGGGCTAGAATACTAATCGATAAGCCGGGGCATGATCCGCCGGCAAGGGATGATGCAATGATCGAGAATTCCGATAAGCTCTACATCGATGGGAAATGGGTGGCACCGTCATCCGATGCGATGTTCCGTGTCATCACGCCATCCACCGAAGTTCTCTTCGCCGAAGTTGCCGAAGCGCTTGAGGCAGATGTTGCAAGCGCAGTCACGGCGGCGCGCAGGGCTTTTGATCGCGGTGGGTGGGCGAGCACCAGTCCGGCCGAGCGCGCGGGCTACGTCAGGGCCATCGGCGACATCCTGATGGCACAGACGCCCGCCATTGCCAGGGACTGGTCGAATGAGATGGGAATCATCTTGCCTGCGGCCGAAGGCGTATCGGCTTGGGCGGCCAGCGCTTATCATTTCTACGCATCCCTTGCCGACAGTTTCGAATTCGAGAAGGTCATGCCCCTGCAATCGGGCAACTTCGGCCTGCTCGTGCGTGAGCCGGTCGGTGTTGTTGCGGCGATCATTCCCTGGAACGCGCCTCCATTGCTGATCGCCTACAAAGTCGCCCCGGCGCTGATGGCCGGTTGCACGGTGATCCTCAAGGCCTCGCCCGAAGCGCCGAGCGCTGCATACGCGGTGGCAGCTGCGGCCCATGCCGCAGGATTGCCTCCCGGCGTGCTCAATGTGCTCACGGCCGATCGCGCCGCATCCGAGACTCTGGTTCGCAACCCGGCGGTGGATAAGGTCACGTTTACAGGCTCGAGCGCTGCCGGAAAGCGCATCGCCTCGATTTGCGGCGAGAGGATCGCCCGGTGCACACTCGAACTCGGCGGAAAATCCGCCGCCGTCGTGCTCGATGATGCCGATCTCGATCTTGTTGCCGATGTCATGGCGGGCAACACCACGCTGATGACCGGGCAGGTTTGCGCATCGCTGACGCGCGTGATCATCTCTCGCGACCGGCAGCGGGATCTTGCCGATGCAATCGCTGCCCGGCTCGGCCAAGTCGTGGTGGGCGATCCGCTGGAGCAGGGGACGCAGATGGGGCCGCTTGCCATGAGCCGCCAGCGCGACCGCGTTGAACAGTACATCGCCGCTGGCAGGAACGAGGGTGCCACTCTCGTTTGCGGCGGTGGTCGGCCAGCCCACATCGACAATGGCTTTTTCGTCGCACCGACCCTTTTCAGTGATGTCACCAGCAATATGACGATTGCGCGCGAGGAGATCTTCGGGCCGGTCCTGAGCATTATCCCGGCCGACAGTGAAGCAGCCATGGTCGATATCGCCAACGATACCGAGTTCGGCCTTTCCGGCAGCGTTTTCACATCCGATGCCGACCGCGCTTACAGAGTAGCCCGCGGGATGCGCACCGGCACCGTCGGCCAAAACGGCGATGCTCTAGATTTCTTCAACATCGCTTTTGGCGGCTTCAAGCAGTCGGGCATCGGCCGCGAGGGAGGGGTGGAGGGCCTTATGCCGTTCCTCGAAACCAAATCGGTGGTGCTCCGCTCGGCACCCGCGCACCTTGCCTGAAACCAAATCTCTATCCAGCACCGGGAAATAAGATGAACATAGAAATCGAGAGGGTTGCCGGACTGTTTGCAAGCGAAGCGCTGGACATGCCGGTTACGCGCCGCGACGAAGTACCGCACAGCTACGCCGCCATTACCGATGCATGGCTTACCGATGTCCTGTGCCGCGACCATCGCGGTGCGGCGGTGATTGCGCACAGCTTTGACGAACGCGATGACGGATCGTCCAATCGCCGCCGCATCATGCTGGAATACAACAGCCCCGGGCGTGACGCAGGTCTGCCCGTTACGGTATTTTGCAAGGCTGCCGAGACACTGAACAATCGGCTCGTGCTGGGCCTGTCGCGCGCGGCACAGATTGAGGCGGATTTTTATAACCTCGTCCGTGGCCGCATGGAAATCGAAGCACCCGAAGGTCTCTACGCCAGTTTCGATCCCGAAAACTTCGCCTCATTGATCATGCTGCGTGACTTGCGCGGCGCGGCGACTTTCTGTGACGACAGGACAGAGATGACCCGGGAGCTTGCAGAGCAGCAGATCCGCACGCTCGCCAACCTTCATTCGCGTTTCTACCAAAGCCCGGAACTCAGCTCACCCACATTGCCGTTCATCACCTGGCCGCAGTGGTGGGCGCGGATGATGGCTGCATCGCCCGATTTCGAAGCGTGTTGCGACCGCGCATTCGGACAGTGCGAGGATATCATGCCGGCGCGACTGTTTGCGCGCAGAAGCGAAATCTGGCCGGCCACCATGGCCTCGGTGGCACAACACGACAATTTGCCGCAGACGCTGATCCATTGCGATGTCCATCTCAAGAATTGGTACATCGCGAATGACGGCGCAATGGGGCTCAGCGACTGGCAGATAACGACCGTTGGCCACTGGTCGCGCGATCTGATCTATACGATGACCACGGCTCTCACGATCGACAACCGCCGGGCTTGGGAAAAAGACCTTGTCGAGCTCTACCTTGATCTGATGGCAGAGCGCGGTGTGCCGCGCGAACCGATCGATCAGGTATGGGCCGCACTGCGTCAGCAATTGATGTCGGCTCTTGCCTTCTGGACGATCACGCTTTGTCCGGCAGAGGGTATGCCCGATATGCAGCCGCTGCGCACGACGCGCGAGTTCCTGAACCGACTCCTGACGGCGATCGACGATCATGCGTCGCTCGATGCGTGTCTGGCTGGGAAGTGAAAGTCGGCGTCGATCGCCGCCGCTGCGTGGGGCAGGGCATGTGCGTGCTCTATGCCCCGCAGGCCTTTGTCTTGAGCGACGAGGACGGCTGCGCGGAACCGCGGTTTGAAGACGTTCCGACCGATCAGGAAGACGCAGTGCGCCGCGCGTTCGATGCCTGTCCCGAACAGGCCATCGTCGTGATCGGGTGACCCCTGCGGCTACAAAGGAATTACAGGATGAACACGCAGTTTGGCAGCAAAGCCAACCCGATCGCCTTCGATCATGAATCGCCCGAACATGCCGACAACTGGGTGGCCGAGTTCCGCGACATGCGCGAAAAGTGCCCCGTAGGCTGGACCGAACACCATGGCGGCTTCTGGGTCGCCACATCCTATGCCGCAGTGGTTGACATGGCGCGCGATACGGGCAGCTTCTCCAGCCACAAGTCCTTCGATCCGCAAACTGGCACGGGCAGCGGCGGCATTACCATCCCGTTCACCCCAATTCCCCGGGGATTGCCGGTGGAATCGGACCCGCCTGAATGGAATGCCCTACGCGGGTTCATCAACCGCCGCTTCGCGCCCAAGGCTGTCGAAGCTTTCCGCGACGATGCGCGGCTCTATGCCACGGCCCTGCTGAATCGCGTGATTGAGACGGGCGAGATGGATCTCGTCAACGACTTCACCGGTCCGGTCCCGGCGATGGTCACCATGAAGATGATGGGGTTGCCGCTTTCCGAATGGCGGGAGTTCGCCGATCCGCTGCACGCCATGGTGTTTACACCGAAGGAAGCGCCCGAGTACGCCTCCGTCGTCGCAGGTGTGGAATGGATCTTCCGGCGCTGCGCCGAGGAGTTCGTGCGCTACAAGGACCAGCCTGAAGAGGACAACCTGTTGTCGTTCTTCGCGCATCAACAGGTGGACGGGCGCAAGCTGAGTCTCGATGAAGTGCTTTCGCTTGCCAACAACATCATCATCGGCGGGGTCGATACGACCACGGCGCTGACCACGCACGCACTGGCCTATCTGGCAGATCATCCAGAGGCAAAAGCCCGGCTGATGGCGGACCCGTCGCTCATTCCCTTCGCGCGCGAGGAATTTCTGCGATTCTTCACGCCGATTCACTGCCTCGCCCGCAATGTCACCCAAGACACCGCGATAAACGGACAGGATCTTGAGCAGGGCGACCGGGTGATGCTGGCGTGGGCCGCCGCCAATCGTGATCCCGAGATTTTCGAAAAACCCGACGAAGTGCAGTTCGATCGCAGCTCCAACCGGCACCTCGCGTTCGGTTCCGGAATCCATCGCTGCATCGGGTCTTCCTTTGCGCGAATGATGTTCGAGGAAATGATCGCGCAGATGTTCGCCCGCATTCCGGAATGGGAAGTCGATCGTGCTGCGTCCCAGCGTTATCGGTCGGTCGGCACGATCAATGGCTGGGAGTCCATGCCGATCCACTTTGCGCCTGGTTCCCGCGTTGCCTGCTCACTCGAAATCTGACGACGGCGGCGCATTTCATGAACGATCCTGATTACATCATCGTCGGCGCTGGCTCTGCCGGAGCAGTGCTGGCCGAACGCTTGTCTGCAGACGGCAGGACAAAAGTCCTGCTGCTGGAATCCGGACCCAGTCACCGCCACCCCTTTATTGCCATGCCCAAGGGCTTGGGCAAGATTCTCGGCCGCCCCAGCCATACCTGGCAATACCAGACCGAGGAAAGCGATGGGATTGCCGCAGAGCCGTGGGTGCGGGGCCGAGTGCTTGGTGGTTCCAGCGCCATCAACGGCATGATGTATTTCCGCGGTCAGATGGCGGACTATGAAGACTGGGAGAAGGCTGGCGCAGCCGGATGGGGTAGTGCCGAGATGGCCCGTGTCTTCAAGGAAATGGAAGGCGAGAACGGCGTAGCTGCCGATGAGGGATTTCTCGAACTGTCCACGCCGCGGCCAGGCGATCCTCTGGCAGAAGCGTTTATCGCCGCCGGTGTTCGAATGGGCGTGACGCGCGTGAACGATCTCAACAATCCGGCGCAGGAAGGCGTGGGCTATGCTGCCCAGACAATCCGGCGAGGCATCCGCATCAGCACGGGCCGCGCCTTCCTTGACCGTGCGGCACGGCGCTCCAACCTGCGGATCGTGACCGGCTTCGATGCTGATCGGGTCATCTTCAATGGTACGCGCGCCTGCGGGGTGGAAGGCAGGATCGGGCAGGATACAGTGCGTTTCACCACCGAAGGCGAGGTCGTTCTTTGTGCTGGCGCCTTGAATACGCCTGCAATCCTCCAGCGCTCAGGTGTCGGCGATCCGGGGTTGCTGGGGCGTCACGGGATTGGTGTCGTTGCCGATAACGCGGGAGTGGGTCAACATCTGCTCGAACATCGCGCGCTAATGCTGCACTACGATCTGGCGCAGCCGCTCGGGGAGAACAACGCGTATCGCGGAGCGCGCCTGCTGGGCAACACCTTGCGCTATGCCCTGACCCGTAGTGGACCGATGGCAGCACCGCCCTATCCGGCCGCCGGTTTTTTTCGCAGTCGCCCCGGTCTTGATCGTCCCGATGCCGAGATCATCTTCGCACCCTACGTCATGCAGATGCTCGAAACCGGCCTCCAGACCGAAACATGGCCAAGTTTCCACGTCTTCAGTTTCCCTGCGCGCTCACGGAGCCGTGGCAGCGTCCGGATCGCCACGAAAGACCCGGCGACCTTGCCGCGGATCCGCCCGAACTACCTGTCCGATCCATACGATCGTGAAGTCACGATTTCGTCCTATCGTTTTACCGTTAAATGGATGCGACAGCCCGATATTGCCCGCCTGATTTCAAGAGAGCGGGCGCCGGTAACCGAGATCGTGTCGGACGAGGATATCATTCGGTACTACAAGGAATCGGGCAGTTCGACATTTCATTCCTGCGGTACGTGCCGGATGGGCTCATCGTCGGACAGCGTGGTCGACGCGCGTCTGCAGGTGCGTGGGGTGTTCGGCCTGCGCGTGGCCGATGCCTCGGTCTTCCCGACAATGCCCTCGTGTAACATCAACGGGCCGGTCATGGCTGTGGGATGGCGGGCCGCAGAGATCTTTCGCGCCGGCAACGGTTGAGCCGCGGGGGTTCTGCCCTATCGTTCCTACAAGACAAACACCTTCTGCAGCGTGAGACTATTTCCGCGTGTCTAATCTCTTTCAGCATCGGCAGCGTCTGATAGCCTCGCCGCGAAAACGTCGCTGTTCTGGGGAGAGGAACGATGCGAACGATGCAATGGCAGCTCAACTTCGAGGGGTTGGTGCTGTCCCAAGAAAGTCATGCCTGGGACGCTGGTATCCAGTTCGCCCAGCGTGAGGAATATTTCACGATCCAGCAGGCGGGTACTCGGCGACCCGTTCGCGCGCGTTTGTCGCAGCCGGTCGGTACAGAGCAGCGTCTGGGACGGATCGTGTTGACGCCGGCGGGGTTCTCCACGCCTGTCGAAACGCTTGGCGTCGAATGCGATTTTCCGGTCCGCAAGTTCGCTTTCGACGTTGCCTGGCTGAACGCGCAGCTCCCGGATTCGATCGACTTCGACTTCCGCAACGCCTTCCCCCAGCCGATTTTTGACGAACCCATGGTTGCAGCCACGCTTGATCGCATTTCTGATGAACTCGTGAGCTTGCGGGATGATAGCGTGCCGATGCTCCGTTCGCTGGTGCGCATCCTAGCCATCGACACGGCCCGGTGCCTGATCGCGCGATCGACGCGTGCAGAGTTTTCAGTGAGTGGCCTGTCGCCCGAAGAAGTCGCGCGTATCAGGCACATGATCCAGACGACCGAGTTCAGGCATCTGACGCTGGGATACATCGCTGACAAGTTCGACATGCGTCAATCGCGCCTGCGCGAGCTGTTCAAGCGCGCCACCGGGCACCAGCTGCGCCAGGAAATCGAAGACGCGCGCGTCAGCACGGCGTGTCGGCAACTCGTCGAAACTCATCATCCGCTGAAGGTGCTCGCACACAAGCTCGGTTTCACGCACGCCAGCGGCTTTTGTTACTGGTTCAAGCAATCCACGGGCCAAACTCCAACCGAATTTCGCCTCAGTCGCGCGCCCTCCTGTGCAGGCGATTGCTGACCCGTCTTTCGTCAAGGGAAATGTTAAAAGTGTTTCGCATGTTAGCCCACACAACCGCGGCAATCGCGGCCCTCCTGTTCGCCGCGACCTTTGCTCACTCGCAGGAAAGCGCAAGCAAGGCCTGGCCCGGTGAGGCGCTTTTCCAGAATACATGCGCCGGTTGCCACGATGGCGGCAGCCCCAAGGCTCCGCCAGTCTATACCCTGCGCGCGATGTCTCCTGCCACCCTGCTCAAGATTTTGGAGCATGGTGTGATGAAGGACATGGCAGCCGGCCTCACGTCGCCCGAACGGCAACAAGTCGTCGAATATCTGACCCAAAAAAGCCTGGCCGACTACAAAGCGCCACCGCCGCCCAAGGCTTGCGATGCCAGGCATGCGCGTTTCGACCTCACCAGTCCGCCGCCGCCGGTCGGTTGGGGCTACGACAACCGTCGGTTCGTTCCGGCAAGCGTCGGAAGGCTGGTGGCCGCAGACCTTCAGCGCCTGAAGCTGAAATGGGCCTTCGCCTACCCCGATGCAACGCAGGCCCGTTCGCAGCCCGTAGTCGCCATGGGCGCAATCTTTGTCGGCAGTCATGACGGGCAAGTCTTCGCTCTTGATCTTGCCACGGGATGCGTCCGCTGGTCGTTTGCCGCTGCGGCAGAGGTGCGTAACACGATCGTTGTCGAATCTTGGACTGCCGGTTCGCGACCCAAGCACAACCCAAGGGCATTTTTCGGGGACGTTCTGGGCAATGCCTATGCTGTCGATGCTATTACCGGAAAGCAGCTCTGGCGCGTTCGCCCCGAAGCGCACCGTGCCGCGACGCTCACCGGCAGCTTCGCGCTGACGGAAGATATGGTTTACGTGCCTGTCTCGTCCTTGGAAACGGGATCGGCCGAGGACCCGAGGTATCCCTGTTGCACGTTCCGCGGGTCTGTCGTGGCGCTTGACTTGGCGACAGGTGAAATGCGCTGGCAGGCGCGCTCGGTGCAGCGAGAACCGCAGATCGTCGGACAGACTCGCATCGGTACCGAAATCCTGGCGCCTTCGGGAGCGCCGGTCTGGGGCTCGCCCACGGTCGATGCAAAGCGCGGCCTGCTCTACTTCGGCACGGGCGAGAACTACACATCTCCAGCGGATGGAAATTCCGACGCGATAATCGCCGTTGACCTGAGAACCGGGGTACGGCGCTGGTCCCACCAGATCTACGCCAACGATGCGTGGAACAACAGTTGCATGTACAACGACCACCCCAACTGCCCGAGCCAACGCGGGCTCGATCAGGACATCGCTACGTCGCCGATGCTGGTCGATCTTGATAACGGCAAACAGATATTGCTGGGTGGATCGAAGTCCGGCGTGCTGAGCGCGCTCGATCCTGACGCAGGAGGGGCTATGCTCTGGCAGACAAAGGTTGGTCGCGGCAGCCTGCAGGGCGGCATTCACTTCGGCATGTCCGCCGAAGGATCACGCATTTTTGTACCGATTTACGATTCCCGCACAACACCACTCGGCGGCACTTACGATGACCGTGGTTTTCCCGGCATGCACATGGTCGATGCAAACACGGGAAAGCTGGTGTGGAGTGCCCCTTTCTTTGACGCGTGCAACGGACGCATGCCGTGCGAATCCGGCATCTCTGCGGCAAGTACTGCCATTCCAGGAGCTGTCATTGCAGGGCACATAGATGGCTGGTTGCGCGCTTATGACCGAGAGACCGGCAAGGTCATCTGGCAGACCGACACCATTCAGGATTATACCACGCCAAACGGCACTGTGGCGCATGGTGGATCGATGAGCGGACCGGGGGCTGCCGTATACCAAGGCAACCTCATCACGAATTCAGGGTATGGGTTTGCCTTCAAGCTACCCGGCAACGCCCTGCTCGTTTACAGCATCGACGGAAAGTAATCATGGATGCTTCGGCGCAACCCCACTCGGTGGTGCTTGATGGCAAAGTCAGCCTGGATCACTGCGTCATTGCCTCCACCGATCTTGATCGCACCGATGCCTTTTATGAGGCGGTGTTCGGAGCGACGATCGAAAAGCCGCTTCCCCTGTTTCGGCAGTACCGTGTGGGTGCGCAGATGATCAATGTTCATGGACCCGGCCTGCCCGAATTGGCTCCACCGGAACTGGTGGCGCGTCGGCCGGTCCAACCTGGCAACAGCGATCTATGCTTTGCGTGGGATGGATCCGAAGCCGAATTGCTGCATCATCTGTGCACTTGCGGCGTGGTCATCACGGTCGGGCCTGAGCAGCGAACCGGGGCACGAGGGCCGGGCACCAGCTACTACTTCCGCGATCCGGATGGATCTCTCCTCGAGTTCATCATCTACGGTCACGAGGATCATGAACAGGCAAGAATGTAAGCGGTCAGGGGAAACGCGGCATCGCCAATGTGCTCTATATAAACAGCGACCGGCGTAAGTCGGCGATATTCCGATGAAGATGCCCAAGGGAGGGAAAGATATGAGATTGAACCGGCAGATACTGCGTGCAACCTTGTTGGCAACATGCGCGGGTTTCGCCATGCCGCAGATGGCTGCAGCGCAGGAAGCTCAGGTGCAGCCACAGGCTGAGGCCGAAAATACCGACGATATCGCCGGCATCATTGTCACGGCTCGTCGACGCAACGAAACTCTCATTTCCGTTCCGGTGGCCATCACCGCAGTAAGCGGTGCCGACCTGCAGCGCAGCGCTATCAACGGCACCGACGCGCTCGCGCGCAGGATTCCCGGCCTGGTGGTCGGTGAAGGCGGCGGCACCGTGCAGGGTGGATCGATCGCCCTTCGTGGCATTTCCGCAGCAGATTCGAACCCGCTGGGTGATCAGGCCGTTTCGTTCAACATCGATGGCGTGCAGGTCGCCCGCTCCTCGATCCGCCGCATGGGTGATTTCGACCTTGCCAGCGTCGAAGTGCTGAAGGGCCCGCAGGCTCTATTCTTCGGCAAGAACAGCCCCGGTGGCATCATCTCGACCCGTACAGCCGACCCGACGGATCGCCTTGAGGCACGGGCACTGGCCGGCTACGAATTCAACGCGCGCGAATTTCGTGGCGAAGGGTATGTCTCGGCTCCGCTGACCGACAGTCTTGGTGCACGCCTTGCATTCTACGGTTCGACCATGAAGGGATGGGTCAAGAACATCGTTCCTGCAAGCGATCCACTTGCCAGCGATTCGCGCACGCCCAATCGCGATGAATATGCGTTCCGCGGAACGTTAAAGTTCGACAATGGCGGCCCGTTCAAGGCGCGCTTCAAGCTGTCGTATAACAACGTCAAGGACAACGGCAGCAGCGGTAACATCCAGACCGTCGATTGCCCGTACGGCGTTGCATTTGCTGGCGGACCGGCTGACTGCAAGGCCGACGACCGTGTCGTGCTCGCCAATCTTGGTACTGACATGGCCAAGATTGCGACTCTGGCTGGACCGCTGTCGACCGCTGCCAATCCCGCGGGCAACCCGTCGCTTCCGTATGCGAAGTTCGGCGACGGCTCGCTCTACTCCAATTCGAAGCAGTGGCTGTCCGGACTTGAGCTGAATTACGATCTCTCACCGGAACTGCAACTGACCTCGGTCACTGGCTTCTATAAGCTGACCTTCTTCAACCGCGCGAACTTCACCGCCACCAACCGCCCGAGCGCTATCCTTGGCTCTGTCAACTTCCTCGACATCCGGGAAGTGAGCGAAGAAGTCCGTCTTGCCAGCAGCTTCTCCGGTCCGATCAACTTCCTGATCGGCGGTCAGTATCAGGACAGCAAGGCGATCAGTGCGTCGCTTGCCGCTTTTGGTGCGATTGCAGGCCAGCCTTCCGTTTTCGGACCAGCTCGCCCCAGCCCGTTTGTTGCGTCCAACTACTATCTCAACCAGGATGGCAGCGCCTATTCGTTCTTCGGGCAGGCCATGATCAAGCCGATCCCCGAAATCGAACTTTCGGCAGGTGGCCGCTATTCGCATGAAAACAAAGAGCTCGTCTCGGTCGTAAACCGCGGTGCGGAGCTTGTTGGCACGCAGACGTTCCTTTCGAACGGTAACAATCGCCGCAGCTTCAACAACTTCTCGCCCGAGTTTTCGCTCAGCTATCGTCCGACCAGCGATCTGACGATTTACGGCAACTACAAGTGGGGCTTCCTTTCGGGCGGCTTCAACGGCGGATCGTTCAATGCCGCTGGCGATTTCAGCTATCGTCCTCAGAAGGTTAAGGGCTTCGAAGGCGGCATCAAGAGCCGCCTGCTTGACGGCATGGTCACCGCTGAAGTGGCGTTCTTCTCCTATAAGATCACCGACCTTCAGGTGCAGGTGACGACGCAGGGGACAGTCCAGGAACTGCGAAATGCTGGCCGGGTCTCGTCGAAGGGCGTGGAATTCGCGCTGACGGTCCGTCCTACCGATGGTCTGTCGCTCTACGGCAACGTGGCCTACACTAAGGGTCGCTATGACCAATACTATGCTTCGTGCTATGTTGGTCAGGCCACGCTCAATCCGGGCACGGGCATCGGGCAGTGTGCCAGCCAGGCAAACCCCAACAATGGCAACCTTGTCGGTCTGTTGCAGAACCTTAGCGGAACCGAACTGGTGCGCACGCCGGAATGGGCTGCGAATGCTGGCTTCGTCTATGAAACCCCGCTTACGGCCTCGACCAAAATCGAGTTCGCCGGTGGCGTGACATATAGCGACAGCTATATCACGAATGCGATTTCGCAGCCGCGTTCGCGTTCGCCGCAGTACACGCTGCTCGATGCCTCGGTGCGCATTGCACAGGCAGACGATCGCTGGGAACTGTCGCTGATCGGGCGCAACCTCACCGACAAGTACTATTGGGTGCGTACCTCGGAAAATCCGGCTTCGTCGGCCAACCCGACCAAGCTTGCCGATCAGACTGCATCGGTAAGCCGCGGACGCGAGATCATGGTTCGCGTCGGCTTCAAGTACTGATCGGGACGACAACCTGAAAAAGATGGCCGCTCCCCGCATCGGGGGGCGGCCTTTTTTCGACGCGGCAAGGAGAACATCGTGCATGAATAATCAAGCGACTCCCAAGATGCTTTGGTTGGAGGATCTTTCGGTCGGACAACGCTTTCGGTTCGGCGATTACCCGGTTACGCGGGAAGAAGTGATCGCCTTTGCAACGGCCTATGATCCCCAGCCATTCCACCTTGATGATGAAGCTGCGGCGGCCAATCCACTTCTGGGCAAACTGTGCGCTAGCGGGATGCACACGCTCTCGATGTCACACCTGTTGCAGATGCGCGGATTTGACGAAGTTGGGATAAAGCCGCTTGCAGGCGCCGGCATGGACGAAATGCGGCTGCACCAACCGGTCTTTCCCGGCGATGTGCTCCATATCGAGGTGGAGATTGTTGAAGCGCGCCCGATCCGTTCAAGCCAGGATCGTGGGCTGCTGAGCTATCTCACGACGGCATCCAATCAGAATGACCAAGCCGTGCTGACGTATCGCAGCACGTTATTCATGGCCCGAAAGCCGCAAGCGGCCTGATCGGGGCGTGGCAGGCCGGGGAACTGATGCTCCCCGGCCGGACGCGTCATGCAGTAAAGCCGCCATCGGCAACCAGCATGCTGCCGGTGGTGAAGCTGCTCATGTCGCTCGCCAGGAACAATGCGGCTTTGGCAATTTCTCCTGGCTGGCCATGGCGACCCATAGGAATCATCGAGTTCATTAGCGCAGTAGCATCTGCGCCGCCAATCAACGGGCTGAATGAATCCTCGATATGGGTCTGGAACGCGTTGTCGATCGGGCCGGGGTGCAACGAATTTACCCGGATGCCTTTGCCCGCCAGTTCCTTGGCGAGCGAGCGCATCAGACCAATCTGAGCGTGCTTGGCGGTGCAATAGGCATAGACGCCCGGGCTGCCGCCAAGTCCGGCCACGCTGGAGTTGATGATGATCGAACCGCCCTTGTCCATGTGCGGGATCGCATACTTGCAGCTCAGGAAGGCTCCGCGCACATGCACGCGGAACACCTTGTCCAGAGCATCGTCGGGATAGGTTTCAATTCCGCCAATTTCGCCCGCATTGCCGGCGTTGCAGAACAGGACATCGATCTTGCCCCAACGGCTGACAGCTGCGTCCACAAATGCCTTCGTGCTGTCAACGTCACCCACATCGCCAACGCCGGTGATCACCTGGTCACCTGGCAGCGTGGCTGCAGCCTGCGCGAGAGCATCGGGTGCTAGATCGACGAGGACGACGTTCGCCCCCTCGTCAGTAAACAGTTTTGCGGTCGCCAGCCCAATGCTCCCCGAACCGCCGGTAATAATGCACGTCTTGTTCTGCAGCATGCCCAAGGTCTTGCTCCTCTTCGTATATTGTCTTCAACAACCCGGATCAGGTGTCGGCACTGGACCCGCACCCGATTTATCCCATCGTGATCCCACAGGTTCGGGCCGATCACGAGACATTTTGAGAGCTTCTCGGCGCAAATGGATTAGCCTGCGCCTGAGATGGCCCGGCCTGACACGCCAAGCGTTCGATAAATAGCGCTGCCGTGTCTGCTTCACCGCGCCAGACAAGTTGAAATGGAACCACGGTCATTGCCCATCAGGAGCCCGTCCTGCAGGCGATGCACGCATCATGACCGGCTGAACGGGGGACTTTTGGAAATGGCCGAGGCAATGAAGATCGCCGTCCTTCGGGAACGTGCGACAGGGGAGAGCCGAGTTTCGGCCACGCCGGAAACGGTCAAAAAGTTCATTGCC
>NZ_JACICY010000009.1 GCF_014196055.1 Novosphingobium hassiacum | reverse complement strand
ACACCCTGTGAAATAATGCGAAGGACGTGGTGGTCAGTCTCCCGACATTGCGCGCCTACGCCGCGTTCCTTCGCATTATCGCCACCTCGCGATAAGCCATCTTATGCGCAGCTGCGCATAAGATGCCCCAGGCGTCTGCATAGGCGTCATAAACCGCTACCTGGTCGGGGGTCAGGCAATGCTCGAGAATCTCGTACTCGACTCCGGCGAATGAAAGTGCCCTCGCCGCATACAGTCCGAGTGACTTCAGATCACGGGCGACCAGTTCCATTGCAGCGATACCGCCATCGCGGATGTCCGCGACGAAGGCTTCGCGATTGGCAAAAGCCGTCTCGGGACCCCACAGGCCAAGACGGGTCGCATAGGCGAGATTATTGACGTCGGATGCCCCGGTCGCCGATGCGTAGAGCACGCGGGCGCGTGGCAGCAGATTCTGGATACGAACACCGGCGATGCCCTGCTCCGATCCCTTGACCTTGCCACGTGTGCCCTCCCCGCCAGCGGCGTTGGCCATCGCATGGGCCTCGTCAAAGACGATGAGCCCGTCGAAGTCCTCCCCTGCCCATTCGAGGATCTGCTCGAGCCGGGTCGCGTCGCTGCGGCCCGAGCGCAGTGTCGGATAAGTAACGAAGAGTATGCCCTCGCGCATCCCGATCGGGACACCGAGCTTCCACTGGCCGAGCGGCTGGATGTCGATGGGAAGGCCACCGAGCGCGCTCCAGTCGCGGCGGGCGTCTTCGAGCAAAGCTTCGTTCTTGGAAATCCATATGTGGCGCCGTTCACCCCTCACCCACCGGTCGAGGATGACAGATGCGACTTGCCGGCCTTTGCCTGCACCAGTTCCGTCCCCAAGAAAGTAGCCCATGCGGTAGGCGCGCCCCTCGGCGCTCGCCTTGAGGGCGCAGCCCTTGTCGTCGGGCTCGAACCGGCCCGGCAGATCGCGGGCATGGGCGCTTGCGGCATAGATCAGGGTCTCGGCTTGCGCTGCGGATAAGATGCCTTCAGCAATGATACTCGAGGGAAGCTGAGGCACCACTTCGGGCACGGGTGCGGTTATCGAACCCATCGCGACGGATTCTACCAGCGGTGTCGGGTGGGAGACCGCATTTGCAATTGAGATCCGGCTCGGTCGGTAAGGCAAATAATGCCCAACCTGGCTTTCGATCGGCGCAGGTGCTTCGAGCGGAGTAAATTCAAGCGGCAGTATCGACGGCGCCGCAGCGGCTGGATGGACCTTAAGTGGAGCCGGTTTTGTCCTGTTCGCCACCAGTCGAAGCGGCAAGGCTGGCTTGATGCCGATGCTGGGCTCGGCGGGCAGGCTTACCCGGTCAGGCAGCATATCGATCAGCAGATGAAGCTCGGCAAAGTTTCCAGGCTGGGCGATGATCGGGCTGGTACCATCATCAGCCTTGTCGAGAACCAGGAGCCGGGTAGAGATTGATGTGCCCTGCTTGACGAAACCGCGCTCGATCGTCGCGTTGAGGCGCAACGAGAGGGGACCGGCAATCCCAGCAAGGAACTTCGGAAGCTCGAACCATTCGGGCATCACTGCCACCAGGCGGCCACCGGGCAGAAGGCGCTTCCAGGCAGAACGCAAGTGTCGATCGCCAGTGCGACTATCGTGGCCCCTCTCGATACCGTGCGAATAGGGCGGGTTCATCAGCACCACGCTAGGACCCACGTCGGGCGTGAGAAGTTCGTCGATCAGTTCCCCGTCAAATCCCGTCACTGTCGCCTCCGGAAACACGGCGCCCAAGCATTCGCGGCGAAGCGGCGAAATCTCGTTGAGAGCAAGACGCGCAGCTGCCTTCGCTGCCCATACGCCCAGCATCCCGGTCCCGGCGGACGGTTCGAGAACCAGTTCAGCGGCAGAAATCGCGCATGCCTTTGCAGCCATCCAGGCCAGGCGGGGCGGCGTTGCGAATTGTTGCCACTCGATCTGCTCATCGCTCCGGTTGGACTGGGTCGGAACCAGACGTTCGAGGTGCGTGAATGCCTCAGCGGCGAAGCTGGATGACATCGCAGGTGAAAATTCAGTTGCCTGCGCCAGGAAAAGCACCTGCGCCAATTCAAGTGCGGCATGGGCATCGCGTACGGACCAGCGTCCTTCGGCGTCGCTACCGCCGAAGTGATCGGCCATTGTTGCATTCACAGTGAGCCGTGAGATTGCTTGATCTGCAACGAGCCGCGCGGCCAGCGCCCTCGCCGCTGCCAACACTTGCGGCTCGGCTGGATCGGAGAATGCGAAAGCGGTATTTGCATGTGACATGAGAGACCTCCTGAAGAGGCCCTGGGTTTGTCCGGGTGTCCGTTCAGATGGATCCGTCCGGGGGCCTCACAAGGCCCCAAGCCCGCTTTCCTCTCACCGACATTCAGACCGCAGCTCGGACTGAGCGCATGAGCACATCATTCCAATCATCGCCGGTCTGCTGCGGACGCCTGGTGACAATCAGCCGCCCTTCGCAAGCGTAAGCATTTCGCGCGCGCTCTTCAGCAAGGCGCCCACCCGCATCATTGTCGACAAAGAGATACAGCTCGCGCACCGATTCCGGGATTGTGACCTGGCCGAAGCGTTCGTTTCCCAGCGTCGCCCAGCAGGGAACATTGAACATTTGCATCGTTGAGAGGGCCGTTTCGTTTCCTTCTGCGAGTCCAAGGCGTCCCTCATCCGGGTATGCGAAACGCACCGCGCCAGAACCGGGACTGCCTAACGCACGCCTGGGCTGATCAAATGAAGCCAAGCTGCTTTTTTCCAGATTGAGGAAGGAGCGGTGCAGCGCCAGAATCCCGGCATCACTGCGCACGGCCGCGACCATCGCGGGTAGAAACCGGACAGCACCCTTTGGCCCAAGCGGCATACGCGGGTGGAAACGCAGCTCCGGCGAAGAAATCGTGATGCCTCTGGACACGAGGTACTTCTCGGCGGGGCTGCCAGCGATGGTCGACGCCTCACGCCAGAGCCTCAGCGCATTCCGATTGGCGACTTCCTCGCGCGGTTCGGCCACGATCGGACCACTCGTGCCATCGAACAAGTCCGCAATTCGTATCCCGAGCCCGGCCATGGCTTCTATCACCGCCTCGTTCGTGCAGCCGGCAAAGCAATGAACAAGAATTGCACGCTTCCCGAGCGTGATGCTTAGCGAAGGAGTGCGGTCGTCGTGGGCCGGGCAGCAGCACATCCCGCGCGAACGCGACCAGGTGCCGCCCAGCTGCTCGACTATCTTGCGTGCGCGGGTTTCCATCTGCATGCCTTGGAATTGGGATGATCGGTGTTGGTTCATGGGGGGCATCTCCATCGTAACGTGCCTCCACCCGCGCAGCCTCCGCTCTGCGTCGCTGACGTTTCATTTTCCTACATGATATGTTCTATATATGTTCTTTCTCGATTCGACCAACAAAGGATTCGGGAATGAGACTGAAATGGGCAGTTGCCGCAGTGGCAACGGCAGGATTTGGGTTCGCCCTCCCCGCTCAAGCGCAGGAACTGGAGTCCCCTCAGATGACCGTTGCATCGGAGTCGAGGACCGATGGCTTCCGCGTCGCAGAAGGGACCGATGGCTTTCTTCTCGTCGAACACGGCATTTGGAGAATGCCTCCAGCGGGCTCGTCCGAGCCGCCGGCTACCGATGCAGGTCGAAACTATCTGCCCTACCGATATCCAAAGCCCCCGAGCAGCGCGCCATCGGGCTTTCGTCGGGCCAGCTACCTTCCTCATGTTTACGCTGCTGAGGCTCAATACTCGCTACCAAGCGGCCTTCTCGACGCTCTTGTATGGACGGAATCACGATATAATCCCTTGGCCATCAGCAAGGCCGGGGCCGCAGGCTTGGGGCAATTGATGCCAGGGACAGCGCGCGACCTTGGCGTTTCAAATCGCTTCGACCCCAAGGCGAACATCTTGGGTGCGGCCCGATACCTACGCCAGATGCTGGACAAGTTCGGGGTGGTTCATCTGGCCCTCGCTGCCTACAACGCAGGTCCAGGTGCCGTCGAGCGCGCCGGCGGTATTCCTCGCAATGGCGAGACGCCGGCCTATGTGCGCGAAGTGCTGCGCCATTGGCGTTTTTGAACGGGGGGCGTTGTGAGCGCGGGTCGAATACGCATCTCGGGGACATTAAGCCGTGGCAGGCGCGGAATGATTCTGACTACTGTTGCTGACGATGTCTGGATTATCGAAGGAGAAGATGTCGGTGAGGACTTCATCGGATCTACAGTGACCGTTGATGGCCTTGTCGCGGGCATGGATCGGATACGCGCCGACTGGCTCGGGGTGGAGAGTCATTCTTCCTGACTGTCCTGCGGCGAATATTTAGCGACGAGCAGTAGAACCTCCCTGCCCCACAGCGCGAGAGCTTCGCGTTTTTCATTCGTGTACTGATGCCGATGATAGACCCCGGCGACACCAGCCATTGCCGAGCCGGACTGATGATTGAGAACGGCCTCTGAAACGACCAGCGGTATTCCAATCCTCTGCAGTCCCGTCGCCACCGTCCGGCGAATGTCATGCATGGTGAAATGAGCGGCTTCATAGCCGAGTTTCTCGTCCACGCTTGCCCTTATCCGCTTCCAGGCCTTTGACAGACCACTGACACTGTTTGTGCTGGTGACCTTTGATGCCAGTAGAATTTGGGATTGCTTGTGAGCGTCTTCAGGCGCGATCCCGGCGGCCGCGAAGATGTCCGTGACGACCTCGAGGGACTGTGCGGATAAAGGCACCACGTTTGCCTTGCCGTTTTTCGCCCTGTCTCCTGGTACTGTCCAAACTTTCCCCTTGAAGTCGAACTCGTCGCTAGTGGCGTCGAGCACCTCTCCCCGGCGCTGGGCTGTGAGAATCAACATCTGCACAAGATGACCAAACGGATAGCCATCCTCGACGGCGGCTTGCCACAGTGCAGCGACCTCTCGATCGCTGAGCACCCGGTCGCGAGGCTCGCTCCTTTTTGGGCGCCAGGCGTCCCGGCACGGATTGGCTGGCAAATGCTCTAATCTGGTGAGTGCCCAAGTGTAGAAAGTCGAGAGATGGCGATAAACGATGCGCGCCATCGTGAGGGTCTCCTTGCCCCGCTCGAATGCAATCTTTTCGACAAAGCGGCTGACGTCGCTTCGGGTGATCGAATCGGCAAGGCGGTCGCCTAGCTCAGGTTCAATGTACTTGCGGAAAACCCGATCGAACTCTTTCGCGCTCCGCTTTTTGCCGACGATCTGTTGAGCCAGATATGTCTCGTATAGCTCAGCGACAGTGCCGACACCCTTCGATCCCTTCCTCTTCGCTCCCGGCTTTCTGGCGATGCTTTTGCCTTGCTCAACGTCGACGAGTAGATCCCGCGCCTTGCGACGGGCGTGGGCAAGAGTGAAATTCGGGCCGTGCCGCCCGATAGTCACGTTCAACCATTTACCTTGAACGCGCTTACGCAAGATGTAAGTTTTGGTGCCACTCGCTCCCATTCGGAGCCGCAGACCGGTCACGATGCCATCAGCGACCTCAATTTGCCCGCTTGCAGGCGCTTTCAAACCTGCGATCCGAGCATCTGTCAAACCAACTTTGTTCGCCATATGTTCCTGCTACCTTAGGTAGCTTTTTGTAGTGGATACTGGCGAACATATCAAGAACAATACGGACGATGATTCGCAGAGTTCTGCCGTTTTTGGACGCATGCGGAAGCATAAGGACCCTCTGATTTCAGCTCTTAATCAGCGGGTCCTTGGTTCGAGCCCAAGTGCGTCCACCATTCTCTTCCCCGCCGCGCACCAAGCGGCACCCCTGACGGGTTCGCCCCTGACTGGTACGGACGCATAGCTCAGTTGGTAGAGCAGCTGACTCTTAATCAGCGGGTCCTTGGTTCGAGCCCAAGTGCGTCCACCAAAATATCCATATAAATCAACAAGATAAATCCGATGTTCCAGCGACGATTTTAGTGTGAATCGTCGCTAGGTAGCTCTCTAGGTAGCTATCACAGCGAACGCACGAATCTATCGAATCTACCAAATTTCATCAATTGGGGTTGCGCGGGCGCTAAGGATATCGGCGATAATCCCATGAGCATAATTCGCGAGACACGCGCCCCGCATCTCATAACCTACTCCTAACGTTTCATGGGCGCTATATTTCGGTACCGGCCAGCTGGGGCGAGCCAGCCGGTACCGAGCGCTGGCTCAGCGGGGGGACAGTTTGGCCAGCGCAGCCTTGTAAGAGTCGTAATGTGTGCCCTCGTCGATTGCGATCTGGCGGAACATCGCGGCGACCCGCGTGTCGCCATCCGCTTCGGCCTGGCTGGCGAAGTTGATATACATGGTGACGTTTTCATAATGTTCGCCAGCCATCGCATCCTCTAGATTGGCGCTGTTGGCACCGCCGAGCTGCAGTGCCTGAGCTTCGCGATCGAAGTGTTCGTTTGCCTCGATATTCGCAGACTCGCGAAAAAGCCTTGCAAGTTCGGGTTTACCGGCAGCTTCTGCCTGATCAGCGTAGCGAAGATATTTGAGGTTGGCATAGGCTTCGCCGTGCATTGCCGCCTCGAGATTCGTCTGGGTCTGAGTGGAAAGTGGCTTCGCTTCGGTGGCCGCTGCCATAGCGCTGGTCGATAGAAGCGAGGCAGCACAAGCTGCCGTAGAAATTAGAATGCGTTTCATGATCTGGTCTCCGGGGGCGCCGAGAGAGGCGACAGCCGGGATGTCGACCAAAGTTCTGACGTGCTCCTGACGCGCTTGGTTAAAGTCGAAGGCCCCCTAATTTCTATTTCATTCACCCGTCAGCTTTTCGTCAGTGGCGGGGCGCAGTTCGATTTGGCCGGGCACATCGCCACGATGCTCAAAACGAAAGATCGTACCATGAAGCGCTCCATTTTGCTCAAGCTGGTCCTGACCGCCTCTGCGTTTTCAGCCAGCACTATCGCTGTTGCTGCGCCTGTCTGCACTACCCTGCCCCAAGCCCGGTGGATGACGCCAGATCAGATGAAGGCGCGGATTGCGCGGATGGGCTATCGCGACATCAAGGTCTTTGCGGTTTCGGGCAGCTGCTATGAAATCTATGCCCACACGAGGGACGGCAAGCGAGCCGAAGTGTATTTCAATCCGGTGACCGGTGCGGTCGTCCAGAACAACGTCGACTGACCATGAACTACATCGGCACCGCTCCGCTTGCAGCCCCCTCTGACCCGGCGAACCGGCGGGTCAGGGTGTGGGATCCGCTCGTCCGTATCTTTCACTGGACTGTTGCTGGCGGCGTCATCGCAAACCTGACTTTCCTTCGCCATGAGGAAGACCTGCACATCTATGTCGGCTATGTCGTCGTCGTGGCGCTGGCCATGCGGCTAGGCTGGGGCTTCATCGCGCGGGGTCACGCCCGGTTCAGCAGTTTTGTAACGGGGCCACAGGGATTTTTGGCCTATATGGGCGCGGTGTTGAAAAATCGCGATCCACGCTATGTCGGTCACAATCCCGCCGGGGCAGCGATGATCGTCCTGATCATGGTGCTGCTGGCCACGATTGGCACGACCGGCTGGATGATGGGCCTCGACGCGTTCTGGGGTATCGCCTGGGTCGAAACGCTCCATGAAGTGTCGGCGAATATCCTGACAGGAGCGATCACGCTGCATGTCATCGGCGCGATCGTTGAAAGCGTCCGACACCGGGAAAACCTCCCACTGGCGATGGTAACGGGCTACAAGCGGGCCGCAGAAGGGACGGACATCGATCATGCGCCTGTTACTCGTTGAGGATAATGCGCGACTGGCAAGCCTGATACGCGAAGGGCTCAACCGCCAAGGCTTTGCCGTTGACTGGTGCGAGACCGTCGATGGGGCCGAACATGCGCTAAAGATCAACGACTATGATCTTATGCTGCTCGACCTAGGCCTGCCTGACGGCGATGGCCTCGATCTCATTCGCAGCCTTCGCAGACGGCACGACACGATGCCAATCCTGATCCTGACGGCGCGGGGCGGGCTTGATGACCGGGTCACCGGCCTTGATGCTGGGGCAGATGACTATCTGGTCAAGCCGTTTCAGATCCCGGAACTGGCCGCGCGCTGCCGCGCATTACTGAGGCGCCCCGGTGCCTCGCTCGGCACACAGCTCACCTCCGGCAATGTAATTCTGGATTCTGCCGAACGCACCGTGACGGTTGGCGGCGTGCCGATTGATGCGACCCCTCGCGAAGTCGATCTGCTCGAGTGCCTCCTGCGCCGCGCGGGCCATGTTGTCGCCAAGCCCGCCCTTGAAGGCGCTCTGTATTCGATGGACGCTGAAGTCACGCCGAACGCGCTGGAAGCGTGCATTTCACGGCTGCGTAAACGGATCACAGCTGCGGGAGCTGATGTGCAAATCCGCACCGTCCACGGTGTCGGCTATGCGCTGTTCGCGCCTGTTTCCGCTGATGGATAGATCAGGCAACAGCAAGAAGGGTCCAGCCGGGCCGACATTGTTCCGGCAGATCGCGACACGTTTGGCGGCCTTTACGCTGCTGTTTGCGCTGCTCGATGTTTGTATCGTGGTTCTCACTTATAGCAGCCAGCCAGAATCACTGGCGCAAGAACTGCTGACTCTCGAAGCGCACAAGGCCGAAAAGGGCACGGACCTGCAACCGGATCTGCTGGCCGGTCCGCCTGGAGCCGAACACTGGTCGGCTCGGTATATTGATCCGGACACTAATGCCGGATCAACCCCGCCGCTGCGAGCCGGAGCCGCACCGGGCATGCTCATGGACTGGACGCGCAGAGAACGCGTTCGCGGTGGCTATCGCATTACCGGTGTGCGCTCCGTCTTGCAGAACGGGCAACAGCGCTGGCTGTTCATGCAGTTCGAAGGCGATGGCATTCGGCCCTATGTGCCCGTGATTGCCAACGAAATCGTACAGCATGTCGCGCTTCCGCTAATCCCGTTATCGCTGCTATTGCTGGTGTTTAATGTCTTCGCCGTGCGCCGCGTCCTCAAGCCATTGCGGCGCGCAGAAGCCGAAGTCGATGCGCTCGATCCCAACAATGTCCTGTTACGACTATCAGAGGCGCCTGCGCCGCGCGAAGTCAACACGTTGGTGCGGGCGGTGAATCGCGCGCTCACCAGGCTGGATGAGGCGATGGCGATCCTGCGCGGGTTCACTGCCAATGCTGCGCATGAACTGCGCACGCCCCTGTCGATCATGCAGCTTTCGCTCGACAGATTACCGCCCAGCCCGCTGCGTGATGACCTGCAGGCTGACACCCAGCACCTGACGCGTCTGGTCAGCCAGATGCTTGATCTGGCGCAGGCCGATGCCATGGCAGTCGAACCTGAAACACCGGTCGATCTTGCCGATATTGGCCGGGATATTGTTGCGGCCATGGCGCCCAAGGTTTTTGCAAACCAGCGTGACCTGCGGTTCGAAACGTCGGGTGATACGCGGGCTCTGGGCCATGCCGAAGCGATCTACCGGATCTATCGAAACCTGATCGACAACGCACTTGCCCATGCGCCAGGCGACACGCCGATCGTAGTCACCGCCGGGCCCGGGCCGCAACTCAGCGTGCGCGACTATGGTCCCAGCATTTCTGACGAAGACTTACCCCACATTTTCGAACGCTTCTGGCGCAAGGACCGCCGCGAGACCGATGGCGCGGGACTGGGCCTCGGTATTGTCCAGCGGCTCGCTCAGGCGCATGGCGGAGCGATCACGGTCGAAAGGCCGATCGATGGGGGGGCGCTATTTCGGGTGACGTTTGCTCCGTTAAAGCACGGCGAATAAGCGTCGCCGTCAGGCCTTTGTCAGAACTTGAGCCGATCCATTGTCACAATGGAGGTGACCGTGACCAACTCTTCGATTTCCCCGAATCCATCGACTAGCGTCACTTCTGGCGCTCATTTGAGAGTCTGGGATTTGCCAGTACGGCTATTCCACTGGCTTTTTGTCGCCACGATGCTCATCGCGTTTCTGTCTTCGGAAGAAGATAGCGCGCTGGCGCCTTGGCATATCCCGGCGGGTTGGGTCGTTGCAGTGCTTATCGCGTTCCGGCTTGTGTGGGGCTTCGTCGGCGGCGAACATGCCCGCTTCGCCAATTTCCTGAAGCCCGGGAAGATCGCCCACCACTTAGGCGACATGTTCACCGGTAAGCCGGCACGGTCGGTGGGCCATAATGCTCTGGGTGGAGTCGCAATCATTGCGCTTCTCGGCTCAGCGGGCGGGATTGTCTACACCGGCGCGACAATGCAGGGAGAAAGCGGTGAAGGCCTGCATGAAGCGCTGGCTAACATCCTGCTGGTATTGATAGCGCTGCATGTGATTGCGGTCATCGCCATGTCGCTGCTCACGCGTGAAAATCTGATCAGCGCTTTTATAACCGGCAACAAGCGCGCAGCGTTGCATCCCGGAGTGCCAGATGCCCAGCCCCCAGCCACGCTAGCGGTGCCGCTTGCACTCATAACGATTGGCGGATCTGCTTATGCGGCGACGGCGCTCGATCCTCTGGCTTTCACTCCCGGAGTGCGTGCCGAGGTTGGCGAACAGGGCCACGGCGCGAGAGCGGAGAGTGAACACGACAATGACTAGGCTTCACCTTCAGCCCGAACGGCACCTGGTCTCGCGGATCGGCTGGTTGCGCGCCGCCGTGTTAGGTGCAAACGACGGCATCGTGTCGACTGCCAGCCTGATCATCGGGGTTGCGGCAGCAGCCGCAAAGCCTGCAGACATTCTCGTGGCTGGAGCTGCCGGGCTGGTCGCCGGGGCTATGTCGATGGCAGCGGGCGAATATGTCTCAGTCAGTTCCCAATCGGATACCGAGGAGGCTGATCTGGCGCGCGAGCGCGCAGAACTAGCGGGCAACAGCGATGCGGAAGTGAACGAACTCGCCGGGATCTACGTGAAGCGCGGGGTCGATCCCGCAACCGCTGATACGGTTGCCCGCCAGTTGATGGCAAAGGACGCGCTTGGCGCACATGCCCATGACGAACTGGGCATTTCGGAAATGACCACTGCCCGGCCGATCCAGGCAGCCTTCACGTCCGCCGCGACTTTCACGGCGGGGGCTGCCTTGCCGCTGGGAATTGTGATCCTTGTGCCCGGTCATTTGTTGGTGCCGGTCGAAGCGATAGCTTCGCTGCTGTTCTTGGCCTTGCTTGGCAGCGTGGGCGCACGGGCGGGCGGCGCGCCGGTGTGGGCGGCAACCGTGCGCGTCACCTTTTGGGGCGCGCTGGCAATGGCGTTGACGGCGGGAATCGGCAAAATGGTCGGAACCGTTGTCTGATGCTAGCGCACCAAAACAACAGCCATGGAAGCGCTCATCCTGTGCGCCTGCACAAGTGAAGGGCATGTTCTCCTTGGGCGCCTTGTTGGTAGCCCTCGGGCAATCTCTAATTGGTCAGGCGAAGCAGACAGCGGCAGGAATTCCCGGTAAGGTTTTTGCGGAGCACAGCGCTTGAGCCGTTGGCCAGCCAGTCTGATCAGCCGCGAAGTCATTCCGTTTTATCTTTCACTCGCGTTGTTGGGAGGAGCAGCATTGGCGCTCGATGCGCTGCTGCATTGGTCGCAGATGGTTTGGATTGGCCGATATGTCGGCATTCCCGGCGTGTTGTTGATCCTCGCTTCGTCGGCCTATTCGATGCGCAAGCGCAAGCTGATTAAGGCAGGCAAACCGGTCAATCTGCTGCGCTGGCACGAACGTCTCGCTTGGGCCGGTTCGCTGCTAGTCTTGGTCCATGCCGGTATTCACTTTAACGCGTGGCTTGGCTGGCTGGCGGTCTGGGCAATGCTGATCAACGTTGCTAGCGGCCTCACCGGAAAATTTCTGATCGGGCGAGCTCGCAAACGGCTTGAGGCCACGCGCACCCGGCTGCTGGCGGAGGGACTATCGCCCGCAGTCGTTGAAGAAAAGACCCACTGGGACAGTCTGACCTACAGCGCGGTCAAGCAGTGGCGGATCGTTCACGTGCCCATTACGTTGGCGTTCGCAGTTCTGGCGCTAGCGCATATCATCGCCATTTTTCTCTTCTGGGGGTGGAAGTGACACGGCGGCGCGGGTTCAGCCTGATCGTCATCGGTCTGTTCGCAATTGTTGCTGCCGTCTTCGCATGGCCGCAGGCAATTGTCGCGCCTGGTCCGCTAATCCCCGCCCATGCTGAAATCTCGGGCAATTGCTTTGCCTGCCACGCGCCGTTCCAGGGTGTGTCAGCAGATCGTTGCGTCGCATGCCACAAGGTGGCGGACATCGGTATCCGGACTACCAAAGGGGCAGCGATCGCAAAGCGCCAGAGGAGCATCCCTTTTCATCAAGCTCTTTCTCGGACCGATTGCATGGCATGCCACACCGACCATAGCGGCCCGACGTTGGGAACGGCGGCACGGATAACTTTCTCGCACGAATTGTTACAGCCAGACGTGCGCAGCCAGTGCGTGTCATGCCACCGTGCGCCGCAAACCACGCTGCATGCCCAGGTGGGCAGCAACTGCGCACAGTGCCATACGCAGACCGTCTGGAAGCCCGCGCGTTTCGAGCATGCCCGTCTCTTCGCACTGACCGGACCGCACAACACCGCCTGCACCACCTGCCATGTCGGCGGCAATTTCACGCGCTACACCTGTTATGGCTGTCACGAACATCAACCCGACCAAATCCGGACCGAGCACGCCGAAGAAGGCATTCGCGACATCGAAAATTGCGCGCGATGCCATCGCAGCGCGGCAGGTGAAAGCGAAGAGGGCGGACGCGACGATGACTGAAGCGGTCCAATACGGCGGATTGACCTCAGCAGTGGCTCGTGCGCGACTGGAAGCGGAAGGCCCCAACGAGCTGCCGCGCACCAAAAATCGGTCTGCCGGGCGCATCTTGCTGGAAGTTCTGCGCGAGCCGATGCTGGTACTGCTGCTAGCGGGCGGGGTCGCGTATCTGCTGCTTGGCGATCTAACGGAAGCGCTGATTCTGCTGGGCTTCGCGACCTTCTCCGTCGCGGTCACCGTCATTCAGGAAGCCCGTACCGAACATGTGCTGGAGGCACTGCGCGACCTTTCAGACCCGCGAGCGTTGGTCATTCGCGATGGCTTGCGCGTCCGCGTTGCCGGCCGAGAGATCGTGCGCGATGACCTGCTCGTCCTTGAACAGGGTGATCGCATTGCCGCCGATGCAGTGCTCGTCGATGCAGCAGATCTCCAGACTGACGAATCCCTCCTCACGGGCGAATCGCTGCCCGTTGGCAAGGTGGTGGCTATTGACGAAAGCGCCATCGGTACACTTCGGCCTGGCGGCGAAGACCAACCTCTCGTCTATTCCGGCTCGCTCGTCACGCGCGGCTCGGGCCTTGCCCGCGTGCTGGCCACCGGGCCGCGGAGCGAGATCGGCCACATTGGCCAGTCGCTTGCGTCGCTCGATACTGAGGCACCGCGTTTGCGCCGTGAAACGACGCGGATCGTCACGTGGTGTGGGATCGGGGGCGGCGCTGTGGCGCTTCTCGTCGTGCTGCTGTTCGGGTTGTTGCGAGGCAGTTGGATCGAGGCTGTGCTGGCCGGCATCGCAATCGGCATGTCTATGCTGCCCGAGGAGTTTCCTGTCGTTCTGACGGTGTTCTTGGCAATGGGCGCGTGGCGCATCGGTAAGGTCGGTGTGCTCACCAGGCGCGCTGCGGCGATCGAAACGCTCGGCTCGGCAACGGTGCTCTGCACCGACAAGACCGGTACATTGACAGAAAACCGGATGTCAGCCGCCGAATTCTGGCTACCTTCGGGCGATACTCATTCCTTTTCGCCAAACATGATGGTCCCAGAAGCCTTTCATGCCTTAATCCGGACGGCGGCGCTAGCCAGCGCAGCCGAGCCGACCGATCCTATGGAAATTGCGTTGCATGGTGCCCACGATGCTGTGCTGGGCACGGCGCTGTCAGCCGGTGTTTTGGCACATGGCTATGCGCTGCGGCCAGACCTTCTGGCGATGTCTAATATCTGGAACGATGGTGAGGTGCTGGCCCTGACCGCCAAGGGTGCCCCAGAAGCGATTGCCAGCCTGTGCCATTTGAGCGCGCACGAATATTCCGCGATGATTGCAGCGGCAGAGGCGATGGCGATACGCGGCATCCGTGTGCTCGGTGTCGCAACCGCAACACCATGTGACCTGTACTGGGCAGTTTCGCAGCATGATTATGACTATACCTTGATTGGGCTGGTAGGGCTGACAGATCCAATCCGTGCAAGCGTTCCGGCGGCAGTGGCGGAATGTCGCAGCGCCGGCATCCGCGTGGTGATGATTACGGGTGACTATGCGGCGACTGCGCGGTCGATCGCCACGCAGGCAGGTATCGCCGAAGGCGACGTGCTGACTGGCACCGACCTTGCCGAACTTGATGATGCTGAGCTTGCCGAACAACTGAAGACTGTAACGGTCTTTGCCCGGATCATGCCGGAGCAGAAACTGCGTATCGTCCAGGCATTCAAGAGCGATGGCGAAATCGTCGCGATGACCGGAGACGGCGTCAATGACGCGCCGTCGCTCAAGGCCGCGCATATCGGCATCGCCATGGGCAAACGCGGCACCGATGTGGCGCGCGAAGCATCAGCGATGGTGCTGCTGGAAGATGATTTCGGATCAATTGTGCAATCGGTCCGGCTGGGGCGGCGGATTTACGACAACATTCGCAAGGCGATGGCGTTTATCTTCGCGGTCCATATCCCGATTGCAGGCCTTGCGCTCATGCCGCTGTTCTTTGGCATGCCGCTGTTGTTCGGCCCTATCCACATCGCCCTACTGGAAATGGTGATTGATCCGGTTTGTGCCCTGGTGTTTGAGGCAGAACGCGAAGAAGATGACATCATGCAACGCCAGCCACGCGATCCCGCTCAGGCGCTGTTCTCGCTTCCTATGATCATCTGGAGCGTCGTCCAGGGTGGGTTGGCCTTTGCGATGCTGGCTACTGTGTTTATGATTGAAAGCTGGTCGGGCATGCCGGAAACCGAGCTGCGCGCGCTCATTTTCTTTGCTTTGATCTCCGAGATCATCGCGCTAATCCTAGTAAATCGTTCATTCAGCGCGTCTCTGGGACAGGCACTCGGTCGCCACAACACTGCACTGCGATATGTAGTTGCTGCTGTATCAGCCGTGATCACATTGATCCTGATCATCCCGTCGGCTCAGGACCTACTAAAGTTTGGCTCAATCGCCTGGCGCGACATGGCGCTAGCTGTTGCTCTGGGCGTAGTCCTGCTACTGTTGCTAGAAGCGTGCAAGCCTCTGGTCCGCCGGTGCACTGAACGCAAATCGCTCACTCCCGCATCAAGTCAGGTCACTGTTTTGTGAGCGGAAATGGGCACACCGGCATGTCGCGGGTGCGCACCCCCCTCTTCTCGCAAGCAGTTTGTTACCCCCACGCTGGTGTTCTTCTGGCCGAGCTAGTGATCTCAGCAACAATGGGCGCACTATGCCTGCCGACACCCCTCCCCCAAGTGAAGGTGATATCATGGCGCGAATGAAAGCTGCGATTTATGTCGAACCGGGCCGGATTGTCCTTGACGACAAACCAATTCCGGATGTCGGCGCCACTGATGCCCTCATCCGCATTACCACCACCACTATTTGCGGTACCGACATTCACATCCTCAAGGGCGAATACCCGGTCACCAAAGGTTTGACCGTCGGACATGAACCGGTCGGAGTTATCGAGAAGCTTGGCGCTGCGGTTCGGGGTTACAGCGAGGGGCAGCGCGTCATTGCCGGCGCGATAACCCCAAGTGGCCACAGCAACGCCTCGCTATGCGGCTGCTCCTCTCAGGATGGACCGGATCAGCAAAGCGGTTTCAAGGCCGCCGGTGGCTGGCGCATCGGCAACACCATCGACGGCGCGCAGGCAGAATACCTCTTGGTCCCCGATGCCATGGCCAACCTGTGTCCGGTCCCCGGGCACCTCACCGACGAGCAGGTGCTGATGTGCCCTGACATCATGTCGACAGGTTTTGCAGGGGCCGAACGCGGAGACGTGAAGATCGGCGATGTTGTGGCGGTTTTCGCACTTGGTCCGATTGGCCTTTGCGCAGTCGCTGGGGCGCGATTGATGGGCGCGACGACAATTATCGGTGTCGACACGGTGCCGTCTCGGATCGCGGCTGCTCGGCGATTGGGTGCCGATCATGTCGTTGATTTCAGCATCAACGATCCGGTTGCTGACATCATGCGCCTGACGGGCGGTCGCGGCGTGGACGTCGCAATTGAAGCGCTGGGCACCCAAGGAACATTCTCTTCGGCGCTACGTGTTTTGAGGCCAGGTGGCACGCTTTCCAGCTTAGGCGTCTACTCTGGCGATCTCATTATTCCTGGCGATGCGTTTACATCCGGCTTGGGCGACAACAGGATCGTCACATCGCTTTGCCCCGGAGGGAAGGAGCGCATGCGACGCTTGATGGATGTGGTCGCTTCAGGCCGGGTGGATCTTGCTGGAATGGTAACCCACCGGTTTACCCTGGATCGGATCGAAGAAGCCTATGAGCTTTTTGCTCAACAGCACGACGGCGTGCTGAAAATCGCCATTACGCCCTGAATGAACATTGATGATCAGCGCGTTCTCGGCGGCATTGATCGTCCCGCACCAATCAATGGCGAAGCTCTGACGATCGAGCCCATCGCGGATCAGGCTCGCCAGACGGGAAATTTCTTCAACCAACAACAGCAGCATTTTCGATATTAGTCATTTTTCACAGCGGCGATGGTCAACGTATCACCGGCGCTGCAGCATTTTCAACGATCAGCCACGCCGTAACCACGCCATCATCATTGGCGCAAGACCCTGCCCGAGCTAACCAACTCGAAGCAGGCTGCGAGATCACGCTGGTTATCAAGATGCAATTGGCCAATTCATGACGCCACCGGTTTCTTGTGGCCGTAAGTACGATGCTACTTCCGTACGCATACGCTGGCCGGGTCAGTTGTTCCGGAGAGGTGACACTGGAATGGCGGGGGGAAGCCAAGTGCCGCCTCTCCGAAACTTCGGAGCCTCCCGGTTCTATTGCCGGTCGCGATCCATCACGGCAACCCAAGCTGCTACGAAGTCGCGCAAAAACTCATCTTGGCCGTCGTTGGAGGCATAAACTTCAGAAACAGCGCGCAGTTCCGAATTTGAACCGAAGACCAAATCAACCGGTGTCGCAGTCCATTTTAGCGCACCTGTCGCCCGGTCGTGGCCTTCGTAAAGTCCGTCAGCCTTTGCCGATTTCGTCCATTCGGTCGACATATCGAGCAGGTTTACGAAGAATTCGTTGTTCAGCGTCCCGGGGCGCGATGTCAGCACACCATTGGCAGAACCGCCGGTGTTGGCATTAAGGGCACGCATACCACCAACCAGCACCGTCATCTGCGGCACGGTGAGGTCGAGAAGATCGGCGCGTTCGACTAGCATCTCCGCTGGCGAAAGACGGCTGTCTGCACTGTAGAAATTTCGAAATCCATCGGCCTTCGGTTCCAGCGGGGCGAACGACGCAGCATCGGTTTGCGCCTGTGTCGCGTCCACCCGGCCCGGGGTAAAAGGAACCGCTAACGTTGTGCCAGCCTGGCTCGCGGCCTGTTCGATTGCGGCACTACCACCAAGCACGATCAGGTCAGCCAGCGAAACCTTTTTGCCCCCTCGCTGGCCGTGATTGAAGTCGGTTTGAATAGTCTCCAGCTTGTTCAGAACAGCGCGAAGTTCGACTGGATTGTTAGCCAGCCAGTTGATCTGTGGTTCCAGCCTGATGCGCGCTCCGTTTGCCCCGCCGCGCATATCGGTCGCTCGGAAACTCGCTGCAGACGCCCACGCGGTGCGCACGAGCTGGGGGACTGTCAATCCCGATCCCATGATCCGTGATTTGAGTGCAGCAACGTCCGTTGAATCGATCTCCGGGTAATCTGCCTTGGGCAGCGGATCCTGCCAGATGAACTGTTGCGCCGGCACGTCCTTGCCAAGGTAGTGCGATCTGGGACCCATGTCGCGATGGGTCAACTTGAACCAGGCACGAGCGAAGGCATCGGCAAACTGCTGCGGGTCCTTCTGGAAGCGCAGAGCAATGACCCGATAAGCGGGGTCCTGCTTGAGTGAAAGATCGGTGGTGAACATGATCGGTGCATGGCGAACGCCCGCGACATGCGCGTCTGGCACCAGGCCTGCCGCACTCGCATCGCTCGGGATCCACTGAATTGCGCCAGCCGGGCTTTTTGTTTTTACCCAGTCGAAACGGAAGAGGTTATCGAGATATCCCGTCGTAAAGGCGATTGGGTTGGATGACCAGGCCCCTTCCAAACCGCTGCTCACCGTATCTTCGGCATTTCCTTTGCCGCAGGCGCTTTTCCAACCCAAGCCTTGCTGTTCCACCGGTGCCGCAGACGGCTCTTTGCCGACGCAACCGGTCGGCGCGTGTGCCCCGTGCGCCTTGCCAAACGTGTGGCCGCCAGCGATCAACGCCACGGTTTCCTCGTCATCCATCGCCATCCGGCCGAACGTCTCGCGGATATCTTTCGCTGCTGCGATCGGGTCAGGATTTCCGTTTGGGCCTTCCGGGTTGACGTAGATCAGACCCATCTGAACGGCTGCCAAGGGTCGCTGTAGATTGCGGTTGCCGCTGTAGCGCTGATCGGCGAGCATCTTGTTTTCCGGTCCCCAATAGACCGTATCCGGTTCCCAATCGTCCTTCCTGCCCCCAGCGAAACCGATGGTCTTGAAGCCCATTTGCTCCAGCGCCACGGTGCCGCTCAAAGCCATGAGATCGGCCCACGAAATCTTGCGGCCGTATTTTTGTTTGATTGGCCAGACGAGCCGCCGCGCCTTGTCGAGGCTGACGTTGTCGGGCCAGCTGTTGAGCGGCTCGAACCGCTGCTGCGCGCCGCCTGCTCCGCCTCGACCGTCAGTCACCCGGTAAGTTCCGGCACTGTGCCACGCCATTCGTATGAAGAAAGGTCCGTAATTGCCGTAATCAGCTGGCCACCAGGGTTGCGAAGTAGTCAGTACCTTCGCGATGTCGGACTTGATCGCATCGAGATTGAGCGAATTGAACTCGCTGGCGTAATCAAAATCGGCACCCATTGGATTGGACTGAGGGGCCTCCTGACGCAGTGGGCTCAGATTCAGCCGCTCTGGCCACCAGTCCTTGTTGGTCAGCGCCTTGTCAGGCGACTGTTCCTGCGCCCAGGCTGGCACCGCAAAAGCCAGCGGTGTGAACGCGACCGATACGATTGCCATGATCTTGATTGCTTTATTTCGCATGGTGCGGCTCCTCAGGTTTGGATCGGGCGCTGGCATGCGTTAGTGCAGAGACCAGCAACAACAAT
This sequence comes from Novosphingobium hassiacum, assembly GCF_014196055.1. GTDB lineage: Bacteria > Pseudomonadota > Alphaproteobacteria > Sphingomonadales > Sphingomonadaceae > Novosphingobium > Novosphingobium hassiacum. The sequence goes on along the minus strand of NZ_JACICY010000009.1, from coordinate 93,164 downwards.
TTGGCTGAGCCTTCGGCCATAGTTCTGACGGAAACCTGACGACCTGGAGTTATAGGTTAGTTCGACGTGACCAGAGGCGACCTTGGCCGAAGCACGCAGCCAGCACTTACGTGAACCGCGACCGACCCATGATTATTGTAAGCGCTTTTAAAACGTTGCCCAAACAGACGCGGCACGCCTTCGACCGAAAGCGGATCAATATGGACACATACGGACTTAAAGCCGCTCTTAATCAGCGGGTCCTTGGTTCGAGCCCAAGTGCGTCCACCAAATTCTCGTTAGGTTTCATATGTTTAATTGAGCGTCACTGCCCGTCGTGAGACAGCGTTTGCGCGCTAGGTAGCTTTCTAGGTAGCTCCCGCCTTCGTGCAGATTTTTTGCTTTCTGTGAAAGGTTCGCCCGCGAAAGGCGTGAGGTGGCGCCTTATGGTGGACCTCGAGGACCCAGGCGGGGCGCAAACCGAATCGAAAGCCCTAAGCCGACCTCGTCTCCGCAAGGATGCGCGAAGACAGGTCGCGAGCAGTGCGTGCCGCCCCCATCAGCGTAGCGGAACCTGGGCCGCACCAGTCACCATAGCCGGCAAGCCACAGGCCCGACTCCTTGATTGACCGTTGCCCATCGACCTGCACCCGACCGTTGGGCTCGATCACGCCGAGCGGTGCCAGATGATCGAGTGCGGCGCGAAAGCCGGTGCACCAGATGATGGCATCGACTGCCATTTCAGAGCCGTCGTCCCAGACGACGCCTTTGGCAGTCATTCGTTCGAATGGGCGCGTCGAGCCGAGGTCTCCGCGCGTGCGGGCCTCCTTGACCGGCGCGACCATGACGATGTCACCAATGCCGCCAACGGGCGTATCGCTGGGGCCTGCCTTCATCCGAGCGACGGCGCGTTCGAACAGGACGCGGCCATCGACCTCGTCAGGCAGAAACAGGGCCTCGTGGGTCGTTACCCAAGTAGTTTGCGCGACTGGCGCCAGTTCGGCGACGATCTGCGCACCGCTGTTGCCGCCGCCGACAACCAGGACAGTCTTCCCGAGGAAGGCCTCGGGGCCGACGTAGAGCGCCGAATGGACCTGTACGCCCTTGAACGTGTTACGGCCCTTGATCTCGGGAATGTTGGGGTGGGACCAAGTGCCCGTGGCGCTGACGATTGCGCGTGCTGCAAACTGGCCCTTGTCTGTTTCTATAGCGAGATGATCACCAGCTCGCTCGATACTTCTTACGCGGACCGGGCGCTGGATGGTGAACGCGTATCGGGCCTCATAGCGGGCAAGGTAATCGAGAACATCGTCGCGGGTCGGATACCCTGCATGATCGGGAGGCGGCATCAACCAGCCCGGCAGCGAACTGTAGCCCGCGGGCGAGAATAGCCTTAGCGAATCCCAGCCATGTCGCCATGCGCCGCCCGGTCCATCCTCGGCATCGAGAATCAGGAAATCGATCCCGGCGCGGCGCAGATAGTAGCCCAGCGACATCCCCATTTGCCCGCCACCGATGATGACGATGTCGTGTGTGTCCACGCCTCAGGCCTGAAGCCAGCGCTGGAGATCGTCGCTCTTGGGCAGGCCGCCTGCATGAACGACCTTACCATCGATGACGATGCCGGGCGTCGAAACGATGCCATATCCGGCAATCTTCTCGTAATCGGTGATCTTCTCGACGGCCACATCGATGCCGAGTTTGGCCGCTTCGGCCTTGACCATGTCTTCGGTGGTCTTGCAGCGAGCACAGCCGGGGCCGAGCACTTTGATGTCTTTCATATCCGATCCTTTCACGAAAACAGGGCATTGAACAGATAGCCGACAGCCAGGATGCCGCAGGCGACGACCGTCACGAAGACAGCGATCAGCTTCACACTCAGCACCTTGCGCAAGATGATCATTTCGGGGAGCGACAGCGCGATCACCGACATCATGAAGGCCAGCACAGTGCCAAGCGCCGCACCCTTTCCAAGCAAGGCCTCGACCACCGGGATGATGCCTGCGGCATTGGAATACATCGGAATACCGAGCAGCACCGCTGCGGGGACCGACCACCAGGCGTCCGCACCCATGATCCGCGAGAGCAATGCGGCCGGGACATAACCGTGGATGAAGGCACCGGCCGCGATGCCTGCAATGATCCAATACCAGACTTTGCCGACGATTTCCTTGACCGCGTCCCAGCCTGCCTCAAACCGGTCGACCCAGGTCATCTCATCAGGCTGGAGTTCAACGTCGCCCGCACGGATGTTGCGAACCCACTCTTCCAGCCAACCTTCAAGGTGCAGGCGGCCGATGATCCAGCCCGAGACGATCGCGATGGTGAGACCGAATGCGAGATAGGTCAGGGCCACCCGCCACCCGACAAGGGCGAAGAGTAGACCCAGCGCCACTTCATTGATCATGGGAGCGGCGATCAGGAAAGAGAAGGTAACTCCGAGCGGCACGCCCGCCGATACGAAGCCGACAAACAGTGGCACAGCTGAGCACGAACAGAACGGCGTGAAGATGCCGAGGCCGGCAGCAGCGACATTCCCCAGCCCCTCGCGCTTGCCCGCCAGGATCGCGCGGGTGCGCTCCGGCGAGAAGAAGCTACGCACCACGCCCATCGCGAACACCACCAGGGTGAGCAGCATCAGCACCTTTGGCGTGTCGTAGAGGAAGAACTCGACTGACGAGGCCAGAGGACTGCCAGGCTCGATCGCGATCTGTCCCACCAGCCACCGCGCGAACGGGAGCAACTGACGATAGACGATGAACCACAAGGCGACCGCTGCGGTAAGTCCAGCAAACCAGGCTCCCGGCGATTTGCGGGCTCGTCCAAGCGATGCAGCAATGGTGGTCATGTCAGGCGGCCCGCTTTTTAGGTTGCGCACGTGAAAGGGGCGGCAAGGCGCGGAGGATCGTATCGATGATCTCTGTCCAGGCTTCGGGCAGGTCGGGACTGCGGCGGTAGCGTACCCACTGCGCATCCCGGCGATCGGTCACCAGACCGGCGGCCTTTAGCCGAGCCATATGGCGCGACATGCGCGACTGGGTAGCGCCCAAACGGTCCATCAACTCGCAGACGCAGTGCTCGTCACCGTCCCACATAAGTTGCAAGGCGCGCAGCCGTTTCGGCTCGGACAGGACGCCCAGCAGGTCATCGATTCTCGTATCCATAAAGCTTGCCTATGCGCTATTCCGCATATGCGCTTTGACGCAGATCATTTCTGAGCCACGCCCCGGATTGATTCTGCTCTGACCCATATTCAGGCTATTTGCTCGACACCCCAATTCTTGCTGGCTTCACTTCTGTATTTCCGATATTCCAGAATTATCGAATCGGAGAGTTCGATGTTGGAGAAAAGGGCACACGATGAAATCTGGACTTCTGGCGCTTGCAGCATTGCTGGCGTCGACCACAGCCTCTGCTGGCACCCCTGCAGCGCCGCTCGTAACCATCAACGGGAGCGGCCAAGGCAGCTGGGAAGTTCTCTGCCACGTAGCCTCTGCAGGTGGCGATGAAACGATCCGCGCCCTTGGTCCGGACCGGCCCACCTTGGCGCTCACCAGCTTGCGGCGCGCAACTTGCAACTACAAGAACGGTGCCCGCGGGCCGCTAACTATTGCCATCGTCAGCACTGCATTCGCTTGCCCGTTCACGGTTTCAGCCGATGCGTCGTGCGAAACCCAGTTCAAGCCGGGTGCTTTCGGTTCGATCGAACTGCGGCGCAAACCGTAGAACTCTTCACGGCCAGACAAATTGCGAATATGCTGGAAATATGGAATCAAATTTAGCAGTCAACGCCCTTTCGGCTCTCGCTCACGAGGGCCGTCTCGCGGTCTTCAGGCTCCTGGTCCAGGCAGGCCTCGATGGACTGCCGGCCGGCGAGATCGCGCGTAGTCTTGGCGTTCCTGCCAACACCATGTCCACGCATCTGGCAATTCTGACCCGCGCAGGGCTGGCCACGTCCGAGCGGCATAGCCGTTCAGTGGTCTACCGCGCAAACATCGAAAGCCTGCGTGCCCTGATGGTCTTCCTGGCTAAGGATTGCTGTCAGGGCCGCGAGGATCTTTGCGGGCAACTGATCATCGATCTGGCCTGCGCCTGAGCCAGGGGATTCCCGATGACTGACAAAATCTACAATGTTCTGTTTCTGTGCACAGGTAACAGCGCCCGCTCCATTCTTGCCGAAGCGGTCATGAACAAGCTTGGCGAAGGGCGCTTTCGTGCGTTCAGCGCTGGCAGCCAGCCCAAGGGCGAAGTGCATCCGATGGCGCTCTCCGTCCTTCAGAACATGGGGTTCGATACCTCGGGCATGCGCTCGAAGAGCTGGACCGAGTTCGCCCAAGCAGACGCTCCCCGGCTCGATTTCATCTTTACCGTTTGCGACAACGCAGCCGGTGAAACCTGCCCCGTCTGGCCAGGCAAGCCAATGACCGCCCACTGGGGCATCGAAGATCCGGCCTCCGTGGAAGGCGATGAGCAGCGGGCGGCATTCCTGCAAGCCCTACGCTATCTCCAGAACCGCATCTCGCTGTTTCTGACCTTGCCGCACCCGAGCATCGACGAGATGGCAATGCGCCAGAAACTTAAGGAAATCGGCGCCGCCGAAGGCGCAACTCCCCAATCCGGAGCGACCCAATGACCACCGACATCATCATCTATCACAACCCGGAATGCGGGACCTCGCGCAATGCGCTGGCGATGATCCGCAACGCGGGGATTGAACCGCACGTTGTGGAATACCTCAAGACGCCGCCCTCACGCCCGCTGCTGGAAGGCCTGATCCGCCGCGCAGGAATGCCCGCGCGTGATCTCTTGCGTGAAAAGGGCACTCCCTATGCCGAACTGGGACTTAGCAACGCCGACCTCACCGATGCCCAGCTGATCGACGCGATGATGGAGCATCCGATCCTCATTAACCGGCCGTTGGTTGTCTCGCCGCTTGGCGTGAAGCTCTGCCGCCCGTCGGAAGAGGTCCTCGATCTCATCCCGGCCGAACAGCGCGGGGCTTTTACCAAGGAAGATGGAGAGCAAGTCGTCGATGCCGCCGGCAACCGCGTCGCCAGCTAAGTTCAGGAATTTTCATGACATCGCAGCCCAAGCGCGAACGCCTGTCGTTCCTCGATCGTTACCTCACCCTTTGGATTTTCCTCGCCATGGCGCTTGGCGTTGGGTTGGGGACGACATTCTCAGGTCTGCCCCGCGCCATTGATAGCCTGTCGATTGGCACGACGAATATTCCGATCGCCATCGGCCTGATCCTGATGATGTATCCGCCGCTTGCCCGCGTGCGGTACGAGGAACTTCCGCGTGTGTTCGAGGACACGCGCGTGCTGGCAATCTCGCTCATCCAGAACTGGATCATCGGCCCGGTGCTGATGTTCGCGCTGGCTGTAATTTTCCTCAGTGACAAACCAGAATACATGACCGGCCTGATCCTGATTGGCCTCGCGCGCTGCATCGCTATGGTCATCGTCTGGAACCAGCTCGCCAAGGGTGACAACCAGTATGTCGCGGCACTCGTCGCGTTCAACTCGATCTTCCAAATCCTGTTTTTCAGCGTCTATGCTTGGTTCTTCCTCGCTTTCCTGCCGCCGCTGTTCGGGCTCGAGGGCAGCGTGATCCACGTCAGCTTCTGGACCATTGCCCAGGCCGTGCTGATCTATCTCGGGGTTCCTTTCCTCGCCGGTTTCCTCACCCGCAAATGGCTGGCGAAAGCCAAGGGCAACGAATGGTATGAGCACACCTTCCTGCCAAGGATCGGCCCGGTCACATTGGTGGCGCTGCTGTTCACCATCGTCGCGATGTTCAGCCTCAAGGGCAATGAGATCGTCACCCTGCCGGGTGACACTATCCGCATCGCCATTCCGCTGACGATCTATTTCGTCGTCCAGTTCTCGATCAGCTTCTTCATGGGCAAGCTGATCGCGGCCGATTACCCCCGCACCACAGCCGTGGCGTTCACGGCCGCGGGCAACAATTTCGAGCTGGCGATCGCGGTTGCCATCGCGGCCTTCGGGCTGGCCTCGCCGGTGGCTTTCGCGGCGGTCATTGGCCCGCTGGTCGAGGTGCCGGTGCTGATCCTGCTGGTCAACGTTGCCTTCTGGTTCGGCCGGCGCTGGTTTGCCGACACGGTTCCTGACGAGGCGCGGGCATGACCGAGTTTAGCTTCACGCGCCTGCGGGAACTCACCGACCCCGAGCATCTGCCGGCACTGCGGCCCAAATACGCCCATCGCCGCCCGGCCTTGGGTTTAGGCGAGCTTGATCCTCCGCCGCGTATTCTGCTGCTCTATGGCTCGCTGCGCGAACGTTCCTACTCGCGTCTGGTGGTCGAGGAATCGGCTCGGCTGCTGCAATTCTTTGGCTGCGAGACGCGCATCTTCGACCCCGCTGACCTGCCGATGCCCGATCAGGTGCAGGATGACGATCACCCCGCTGTTCACGAACTGCGTGAGCATGCCTTCTGGTCCGAGGGTCAGGTGTGGTGCAGCCCGGAACGGCACGGCCAGATCACCGGGATCATGAAGTCCCAGATCGATCATCTGCCATTGGCGCTGAAAGGTCGGCGGCCCACGCAGGGCCGCACATTGGCGGTGATGCAGGTTTCTGCCGGGTCGCAGTCCTTCAACAGCGTCAACACCTTGCGCGTGCTGGGCCGATGGATGCGGATGTTCACCATTCCCAATCAATCGAGCGTCGCCAAAGCCTATGAGGAGTTTGACGAGGCGGGGCGCATGAGACCGTCAAGCTATTACGACCGGATCGTCGACGTGATGGAGGAACTGGTCCGTTTCACGGTCCTGCTTCGCCCGCACGCCGAGCAACTGGTCGACCGCTATTCAGAGCGTGTAGAGAGCAACCGGCCCCTTAGAGCTGTGTCAAACATCCTCGGGTCGCTTGGCGATCGATGAGAAGTTCAAGCGGCGCGGCAGCTTCAGCGTGCCGCCTCAAAATTACCATTGTCGCTCGCCGCGCAACAGGCCCAGCGAAGCGGACCAAGCCTCCGTTTCGGGTTGGTTCGCCCTCGGTCGCCAAGCTTTTGTTGGAGCGACCTCACTGCCGCGGGCAGGTCTTTATTCCTAGAAGAGTATAGGCAGGACAGAATCCCACGATCCCGGTGAGCAGCGGCACAATGCCGATCCAGCCCCAAGGCGTGTGCGGCCCCACGAACACGAGTGCGAGCAGAACAAGTCCGACAATGACCCGCAGCAGTCGGTCCAGGCTTCCTTCGTTACGAGGCATAGCAGGCAATCCTTCTTCGTTGATAACGTCTTCAGGATTGTCTCACATGCCTCTTAAGTATGTGACTAAGTCACGCTTTTCATCAAACAGCTGGATGGGAAAGCTGATCTAAACGGTTTGGCGCCAGCACGGCTATGTGTCCGCGGGTCAGTTCTACCAGTCCATCACGAGCGAAGGCATTCAGTTGCCGGCTGACCACCTCACGAACTGAACCAATTTCGGTTGCGAGCGCTTCCTGCGTTGCCGTGACTTGGCCCTGCTCATCCATCATCCGCAACAAAGCGCGCGCCAGGCGGGCGTCGATGGGCGACAAGGCCACATCCTCAACAAGGCGCTCAAGGTCCGCAAAACGGGTCGCGACGGCGGCGAACAATTGCTGGCGAAAATCTGCATCCTGAACGACTAGTCGCTGGAACTCTCCAACCGGAACGATGTCGATCTCAAGATCGGTCTCGGCTTGCCCTTCTGCCGAATAGCTGGTGCCATTCACGAGGCAGCCGAATGTCTGAAGGCAGACTTCGCCAGGTCTTACGCGGTACAGTATGATCTCCCGGCCATTCTCAGCGGTCAGCGTCACCTTGATGGTTCCGCTGTGCACAACGACAAAACCTGAACAGGCTTGGCCTGCGTGGAACAACATAGAGCCATGCCCAACCTTCAGTAAGGCCCGGTCCCCCGATTGCGTTGGAGGTGATCCCAATTGCATTATGAGCCGGATCTGGCCTGAACCAGCCATGCCTTGGCTGGCACTGCCAACACTCCCGCGCAATAGTAGCCCGCATAGTATGCGACGAGGTCAGACCGGATTGCCGAGCGGGCGTCCGGGCCAATCTCAAGCATGGCGTCTGAAAATGAAAAGGCGGTCATAGCAAAGTCAGCGGCGTGCTCCGGCGTGCTCCCCTGCCCGCCGACCGCCTGTTTCCCGTTCCAGGACACGATATCGACATCAGTGAACCCAGCCTGAGTCAAAAGGCCAGCCAGGCGTTCGGGATCGGACAGTGCAAATGGCCCGGGAGCCGATAGATCCGGTGGTGCGAGTTCGACATGCTTTGCCGCAATCTTGCGGGCGCCGCTCATCCAGGGGTTGTCTTCGGGCGGCGCCCATACCGCCCAGTCCAGCTGACCACCTATCCGGAGGAGGCCGCGCAAGCGGGCAAATGCCGACGTCGGATCGGCAAAGAACATGACACCAAGCCGAGAGATCATGCGATCAAAGGGAGCCCCAGGCACATCGCCTTCGCCAGCATCGGCGCAAGTGAACGCTACATTTGCTATACCTCTGGCTCGGGACGTGGCCTCGTCCACCAGCATCGGTGCGATGTCGATGCCGCGAACCGAGCCCGTTGGCAGTACATCAGCTGCGGCCTTCCGGCTCGTCCAGCCACCGCCGCAACCGATGTCGACTATGCGGTCGCCCGGCAGCGGGGCTGCTCGTTCAAGCAAAGCCAGACCGAGCGGTTCGAGCATGGATTCGAACTTGTCCATGTCGCGCAACCAATGGTCGCCGCGCTCGCCTTGCCAATCTTCTGCGCCTGTTTGATCTACTTTTGCCATAGTCTCTCGCCCGAATGCCTTTTCTTGCGCAGGACACCCCTGCGCTCAATGGGTTCATTTCAGAGACTGACTATAGTGGCCGGGCGTCACGGGCAATGCAGGCGGGTCTCTATCGTGAGAGAGTTTCGAATATCTCCGACTTACTATCCTTCGCCGTAAATTTCGCGGAGCGCCCGGTCGGCTTCATCAGCATAGCGACGCTGAACATATTTCTCGGTCAATATCCCGAGCACCGCGCCTGAGGCGGAAACTACGGCAAGATCGTCCGCTTCACTTTCCTCAAAGCGTCGCATGATTTCGCCGATGCCGTCTTCAGGACTGAGAAATGCGGTCTTGAGGATTGCCAGATCTCCCACGGAACTTTCACCTGCGAGTGTCGGGGTGAATGCAACGGCCGTCGGGACCATGCCTGCATAGCGGCCTGCCTCGTCGATCAGCAGCACCCGGCTGGTTGAACCTAGCGGGAACTGACGACGGAATTCCTCAACCGCAAGCGTTGCCGAAGCAGATGGCGGAGCGCCGCGCATCATCCTCCGTGCCGTCCACGCCCGCATCCACCCAATATCCCGAGCACTTCGGACAACCTCCCCGCGCAAATGGAGGCGCCAGGTCGAGAACGAATAGCCAAAGCGGTCTCTGACAAGAGCGCTGGCGCAGAGAGATGCAGTCAGAACGGTCGCCGTGATCTCGAAATCATGCGTGGCCTCGAGCACAAGCAGCGACATGGTCATGGGACCGCCGACAATTGCCACGGCGAGCGCGGCCATGCCAACCAGTGCAGCGTCGGTGTAACTGATCGGCATGGCGCCGGGGATCATCATCCAGAGGGCCGCCAGAATCTGACCGAGTAGCGCGCCAAGGAACAGGGAAGCGAAAAACAGACCGCCGCGGAAACCGAAACCGAGCGAAATAACGGATGCCAAGGTCTTCATGACGAAGATCAGCACAAGGGCGCGCAGTGCCAATCCCGCGTCGATGGTCAGGTGGAGCGCCCCGTGCCCCGCCGACAGCGCATGCGGGGTCACCCAGGCGACCGGCATGAGCAGCACGCCGCCAAGGGCTGGTCTGGACCATTCTGGGAGTGGGGATCGCCGGACCCAAGTTTCCACGTTTGAGACCAATCGCATGATCACGATTCCGGCAATGGCAGCGACCAAGCCGAAGCCGGCATAAAGCAGATAGTCGGCGGTGGTGATCGAACGACTGCTGCTCGCTGCGATCAAATAGGGCGTCGCCCCTAGCGCTCGTGCGGTAATTACCGCAGATATCGTCGCGGCCGCGACAGGCGCAATGCTGGCCGGGGTGTAAGCACCGATCACGATCTCGAATGCGTAAAAGGCTCCTGCCAGCGGCGCGCCGAAGGCGGCCGCAATTGCCGCGCCGGCACCTGCCCCTACCAGCACGCGAAGGTCCGCACGGCGTATCCGCAATGCCTGGCCGAGCCAGGAAGCTATGCCGCCGCCGGACTGTGCGTAAGCGGCCTCCAGCCCCACTGAAGCGCCGCAGCCGTTTGAGAGCAGCGTCTGAGCCGAAATCAGCAAGGTGTCTCGCACCGGGATGCGCCCGCCGTGAAGCGCGTTGGCTTCAACAACGTCGACGGCAGCCCGTCGCCGATGAATATAGAGAGCGCCAAGGCCCAGCAGCAGACCGCCAAGGGGCAATGCGAGCAGCCGCATTGGTGCAATCTCGGTGAGGCTGCTCAACCGTGACTGGTTGTCGAGTCCATAGATCACGATCTGCAAGGCTCGGGCAATTTTGCCGAGCAACGAGGCGACAAGGCCCGCCGCAATTCCGACGACGGTGGCAAGCAGGATGAAGCTGACTTCGCTGACCCGGAACATGCGGCGGGCCAGAGCAATGGCACCCGAATAGCGAAAACTGAGTATCGAGGGCATTTGCATCATTGTTCGTGGCATCGCTGACTGCGCTGATGGTTCAGGCTAGGTTGAGTGTTCCTTGGCAACAGTGCATCGCCACCGATCCCTTCCATAGCCCAGGGCCTATTCATGAGTCTCGTGCAAGGTGCACAACACGGTATCGCGTTTACATCGCTGGGGCTCGATCCGGTCCTGCTGCAGATGGGGCCGTTTGCCTTGCGTTGGTACAGTATGGCGTACCTTGCCGGGATCGTCCTTGGCTGGCTCTACCTTATTCGCCTGTCGCAGGACGAGGACTCGCCGCTCGGACGCTCTGACGCCGACGAACTCATCACATGGGCGACCGTCGGCATCATCGCCGGCGGACGCCTGGCCTATGTCCTGTTTTACGAGCCTGCGGCCTATCTCGCGAATCCGCTCAGTATCTTCACGTTATGGCGCGGCGGGATGTCGTTTCATGGCGGCGCATTCGGGGTTGGGCTGGCGATTTTTCTCTACTGCCGAAGCCGCAAACTTTCCTGGATTCGGGTGCTCGACTATGTTGCGATGTGCGCTCCGATTGGTCTCATGCTTGGCCGGATCGCCAATTTCATCAACGGCGAGTTGTGGGGACGACCCACCACCCTTCCCTGGGGTATCATCTTTCCGGACGCCGGGCCGCTCCCGAGGCATCCAAGCCAGCTCTATGAAGCCGCTCTGGAAGGACCGCTTCTGTTTCTCGTCTTGTGGGCGCTCTATCGCTTCAGCAGCGCGAAGCAGCGGCCGGGTGTGCTGACCGGGAGTTTCGTGCTTGGCTACGGCGTTTTACGGTTTCTCGTCGAGTTCATCCGCGAGCCCGATCAGCAGTTGATCGCGTTTGCGCAGGCGACAGGTCTTCACATGGGCCAGTGGCTCTGTGTTCCAATGATTGTCGGCGGCGGCGTACTCATAGCGCGTGGCTTCAATCGGCCGGAACTCAGGCCGAGGCAACTGGCTCCTTGACCCGCACAAGCGGGACTTGCACAGGCCCGAAAAGGCAGAATCTACTCGTCGGTAGACATGCGAAACTCGTACCGTATGCCGTTGATGATGCGGTCGTCGTCCCGGCCCATGACTGGCAAGCCCATGTCCAACCAAATTGAAAAGCCAGAATTGCTGCGACGTGTATTGTTTGCAGCCGGGGTCAGCGCGTGCGAAGTCGCGCGGATGAACGACCATGCTGAAAGCGCGCTACCGAATATCGCAGCCGACATGCCTGAGCCCGTTAAGTCCAAGGGTTTTTTCGCGTTGCTCGGCCCTGGCATTGTTACGGGGGCCGCCGATGACGATCCCAGCGGGATAGCGACCTATAGTCAGGTTGGTGCCCAATTTGGCTATGGCCTGGCCTGGACGATGGTGTTTAGTTTTCCCTTGATGACCGTCATTCAAGGGGTCGCCGCGCGGATCGGCAGTGTCACCGGCGTTGGCATCGCCCGAAACTTGCGGCGACATTATCCGCGCGGGTTGCTCTATGCCGTAATCACCCTGCTCGTTGTCGCAAACGTGATCAATCTGGCAGCCGATCTAGGAGCAATGGGGTCGGCAGTGGCGCTGCTGTTTGGCGGGCCGGAGCATCTATACACCGTCGTGTTCGGCATAGCCTGCCTCTTGCTGGAGACATTCATGAGCTATGAGCGCTACGCCGCGACGCTCAAATGGGCCACCTTGTCGCTATTCGCTTATGTCGCTGTGGTGCTGACCGCAAACGTGCCCTGGGGGCCTGCGCTGATGGGCACGTTCATCCCGCACCTCCAGTTCAACGGAGCCGAGGCGATGGCGCTGGTCGCGGTGCTTGGGACGACGATCTCGCCCTATCTGTTTTTCTGGCAGAGCAGTCAGGAAGTGGAAGAGCAGCACCGTCGGCTCGTAAAGCCGCTTTGCATCGCGCCGCGAGCGGCCGGACCAGAGCTCAACCGAATCCGCACCGATACTATTGTCGGCATGGGCTTTTCAAACCTGATTGCGCTGTTCATCATCCTGGCGACAGCCGCGACATTGCATGCCAATGGTGTCACTGACATTCAAACATCTGCCCAGGCAGCGGAAGCATTGCGCCCGATTGCCGGGCCATTCGCGTTCATCCTGTTTGCCACCGGAATCATCGCGACAGGTATGCTGGCCGTTCCCGTATTGGCAGGCTCGGCAGCCTATGGTGTCGGCGAGATGGCCGACTGGCCTGTCGGACTAGCACGTCGCCCGCGCGAGGCTAAGGCATTCTATGGCATCATTGCGATCGCAACGATCATAGGCGTCGCCCTCAATTTCACGGCCATCGATCCTGTCAAGGCGCTCTACTGGAGCGCTGTTGTAAACGGCGTGCTTGCCGCACCACTCATGGCGGTAATGATGGTAATCGCGATGAACGGGCGGATTATGGGTCGCCTCACCCTCCCGTTGCCAATGGTGATAGTCGGGTGGGCTGCGACAGTGGTCATGTTCCTGGCATCAGCTGGATTCTTCCTCTTGTAGGTAACTTGGGCTTGTTGCCGGCTTGGCCCGCTCGCTGCGCGGCACAGTTGGATTGTCCAAGGGGTTTCCAGTGACGTGCTCGTCTGATTCCGCAAAACAGCATAGTGTCTCGCACAACTTGGATGCCCAAAGCCTCAATATTCACGATTGCAAACCCAACAGAAAACGGGTGGCTGCCAATCTCCACGCCAAGGCCCAGCCCGCACCGAATGCCCAACCAGCCGCCACGTCGCTAGGCCAGTGGACACCGAGATAGAGCCGCGACAGTCCGATCAGGACCGTCAGCGACATGGCAACAGCCATTATGTAGATTCGCACCGAATGGTCTTGCTCCACATCTCCAGCGAGAGCGGCGATGGTGAGATAGACCAGCGCGGAATTTGCAGCGTGGCCGGACGGAAAGCTCATCGATTGGGCAGCGACAAGATGATCGATGAGCTCTGGTCGAGGCCGTCCGAAGACATTCTTGAGAAGGAATATTGCGCCCGCGCCGGTAAGAGTTGCGGTCGCTAGCACAAGCGCGCGAGTTCTGGCGCCCTTGATGACGAGATAGGCACAGGCTGAAAAAATCAAAAGAACCAGCACGGTCGTCCCGCCGAGGCTCGATATTTCAATCATGCTTTGCTTGAGCCAGGTCGGGCCGATTGGAACATCGGGACGCCCCACTACCCGCAACGATAGTAGAATGGACGCGTCAAGTGCACGGGCGTCTCCCTCAGCCACTTCAGACCAGATCTTCAAAAACAGGAAAAAAAGGCCGGCGACAGCAGCCAGTCCAGCAAGCAATCGCAACGGCAATCCTGGGGGTATCTGATTGCGACAGGGTTGCATTGGCAGCATCGTCATTCCTTTTTCGATCATATAGCACGCGGAGCGAAAATGCCGGGTGCGAGCTGATCATCAGCCTTCGGCAAAATAATCTCGCTGCAGGCCTGGTCATGCTATTAGCAGACTTGCTTGCAGGACTTCCGCGCGATCGACCGGTGCCAGCACCGACCCTTTTGGCCGGGATTCGCTCGCCGCGCTTGCACTCATCCTCATGCCGGCACTGAACTGCGCAAGTTGCGCTGACCTGGTTCGCCGGGGAAACGATTGAAAGGATGTTCATTATGGGCCCCCTCCCAAATGAGTCCGATACGAAGCTTCAAGTTGCAAAGCCGGCGATCGGCAGCGCTCCATTGATAGCGGACATGACGGTTTCCCAAGCGCTTGCTGCGCTCCATGTGAACACTGTCGTCGGGCTGACAGGGGCCGAGATCGAACGGCGGCGGGGTGAGCACGGCTACAACGAAGTCACGCAAGCCAAGCACCATCCCGTCCGGGATTTCCTGAAGAAGTTCTGGGGAGTCTCGGCATGGATGCTCGAACTCATCATGATCCTGTCGGCCGTGCTCGGAAACTATTCCGATCTGGCGGTTGTCGGCACCCTGCTGGTGGTCAACGCCGTCCTCGGCTTCTTCCAGGAACAACGCGCGGCCGGTGTCGTCGAGACGCTGCGCAAGCGCCTGCAGGTCAGCGCACGGACCCTTCGCGATTCCAGTTGGCAGGTCGTTCCCGCCCGTGAACTCCTGCCGGGTGACATCGTCCGCATCCGCCCCGGCGACATCATCCCTGCCGATGTGAAGCTGCTGGCGGGCGACATGAGCCTTGATCAGTCAGCCCTCACGGGAGAATCAAAGGAAGCCCACAAAGCTATAGGCGACGTCCTTTCATCGGGCTCGATCGTCCGCCACGGCGAAGGTGATGCCGTTGTCATCCTGACCGGTGCAAATACCTTTTTCGGCCGCACCACCGAATTGGTTCAAGAAGCGCGCCCCAAGCTTCACATCGAAGCCGTCGTCGCCGGGATCGTGCGCTGGCTCTTTGCGATCGTCGGGGTTCTGCTGGGCATCGTCCTCGTGCTGTCGCTGATCCGCGGCGTGTCGCTCGTCGAGATGGTCCCGCTCCTGCTGGTCCTGCTGATGGGCGCCGTGCCGGTTGCGCTGCCGGTCATGTTCACTGTCAGCATGGCGTTTGGATCGAAGGAACTGGCGCGGCGCGGCGTGCTCGTTACCCGGCTTAGCGCCACTGAGGACGCAGCGACCATGGATGTTCTCTGTGTCGACAAGACCGGCACGATCACGATGAACCAGTTAACCGTCACCGGTGTCTCCCCGCTGGATAAAGCTACGGAAGCCGAAGTCCTGCGGGTCGGCGCACTCGCTTCACAGGCAGCCAATCAGGACCCGATCGATCTCGCCTTTCTGGCAGCGGCAAAGGACAGGAAGGCGTTCGATGGCACGCCTGCCACCAAAACCATTTCATTCATCCCCTTCGACGCGAAAACCCGCCTGACTGAAGCGCTCATTGAGGAAAATGGACAACGTCTGCGGGTGATGAAGGGGGCCGTGCGCACCATTGCCGAAGCTTGCGGTCTCCAGCCGCCAGCGATCGAGGCGCTCGAGAAGCATATGAGCGATGCGGCGGCGAAAGGCTATCGCACGCTTGCGGTCGCGCGCGGCGGTGAAAGGGACACGCCCGCCCTGGTGGGGCTGGTTTCCCTCTATGATCCGCCACGACCGGATGCCCGCCAACTCATCGCCACGCTCCGCGCGATGGGCGTTCAGGTCAAGATGCTCACCGGCGATGCCCTCGCGGTGGCCCGCGAGATCGGCCAGGGGGTCGGCCTGGCCAACATCCAGCGTGTCGCCGATCTCAAGGCAGCAAAGCTTCAGGCGGGGGAAAAGGATGCCGATCTTTTTGCTGGCGCCGACGGCTTTGCCGAGGTCTATCCTGAAGACAAATACACCGTGGTTAGCCAATTGCAGGCGGCAGGCCACGTCGTCGGCATGACCGGCGACGGGGTCAACGATTCCCCTGCCTTGCGCCAGGCGGAAGTTGGTATCGCGGTCAGCACCGCCACCGACGTCGCCAAGGGGGCGGCCAGCGTTGTCCTGACCGATCCCGGGCTGACCAACATCGTGGCACTGGTCGAGCAAGGACGCACGATCTACCAGCGCATCCTGACCTGGGTCATCAACAAGATCAGCCGCACAATCCTGAAGTCGGCCTTTGTCGCCATCGCCTTTATCGTGACGGGTAAATTCGTCGTCTCGGCCTTTGCAATGCTTCTGCTCGTATTCCTGACCGACTTTGCCAAGGTATCGCTGTCCACGGACAATGTCCGGCCGTCCCAGAGCCCCGAGACGTGGAACATCGGCGGCTTTATCCAGGTGTCGGTCATTCTCGGCATCGCCATGGTGGCCGAGGCGCTCCTGCTCTTGTGGATCGGCTGGACCAAGTTTGGCCTGGCCACCAACGACGCCGCGCTGCACACGTTCAGCTTTCTCATGCTGCTGTATTTCGCGGTGTTCTCGGTCATATCCGCCAGAGAGCGCAGCTGGTTCTGGGTATCGCTACCCAGCCGGACGTTCATGCTCGCCCTGTCAGCGGATGCCCTGATCGGCACGGCTCTGACAACGGTGGGGATCAAGGGGCTTGCCAGCGAGCCCTGGTGGCAGACCCTGGCAATTTTTGTTTACGCCTTCATCTCCTGCCTGATCGTGAACGACGCTTTGAAGGTCGTGATGATCCGATGGCGCGTGCCGCACGCGACAGGGCAAAGTCCGTTGCGCAAGTGACCGCAACTACCCCTCGGTCATGTTGCCGTTTTAAGCCTGGCTGTCAGATGCATGAAGCGTTACCAACCGCGCCAGCAATGTCGCCGGGTATAACTGCCCAATCACGGACTCAAGGGCGGCAAGACTTCGAACAAAGGGATGTTGTGCCACGATGTCGCTCGCACCGGTGGTGAGAGCACTGAGGCTGAAGTAGAGCAACTCGCTGAATTGCTCGCGTTGGCCGCCGGGCAGGCCCTTGAACGAGGGATGGATGGTGACCGCCATCAGCCGATAAAGGCTTGCGAAAATCAGTGCAACATAGAGGTAAAAGATCACGGCACCAAGAATGCGATGGATCGTGACCTTGCCGGGCGCAAAAGCAGCATAGGCAACGACGACCGCGACAATCGAATCAAACACCAGGGTGGCGATGATCTTACTAAGGACAAAGGCTGCAGCTGTTTCTCCCAGCTGCCAGTGGAGCGAGACCAGAAGCGTAGCTAGATAAGATATCGCAATCGCTATCCGCACCACTAGATTGCGCGCAACGATGAATATGGTTGTCGCGGCAAGCCCAAGCCGCAGCATTTCGGTAAGCTGCACAGACGTCGACTGGGTAGCTGCCAGCGGAGCGACAATGAAAATAATTCCGATCTGGATTGCAAGGATGAAGCTCAGGCCTGCATCACCACTGCCAAGCCATGTCATCTCGCTTCGTGCTGCCATATCCAGCCACCTTTAACTCACTATATATGCTGTATGAAATTACTTGTGGATCAGGGCGGTCAGACCGGC
This sequence comes from Novosphingobium hassiacum, assembly GCF_014196055.1. GTDB lineage: Bacteria > Pseudomonadota > Alphaproteobacteria > Sphingomonadales > Sphingomonadaceae > Novosphingobium > Novosphingobium hassiacum. The sequence goes on along the minus strand of NZ_JACICY010000009.1, from coordinate 75,638 downwards.
GGGCAAGCATTATTTGAACTGACACTTACGGCAGCTGAACACCCGCTGGTCGCGCCAAAAGAACTGGCTGCCAAGCGACCATGGCCCTGTGAACAGGGCCGCAATGGGGCCCATTCGTCAACCTCCCAGATCAACCCATGATAACCCAATTCGAGGATCGGCCGAAGCGGGTCGCCAGCAATCTCCTTGCCGGTTGGTCATTTTACGATGGCAGGGCTGAAACACTCTGATTGCGGATCAGCCTCCAAAAGTCATTTCGACGCGCAGCCCTGGGCAATTATCAGACAGCAACAGCTGTCCGCCATGAAGCGAGGCGATGGCGGATACGAGGGCAAGTCCCAGACCGGCACCCTGCGTGTGACGGCTCTCATCGAGACGGTAAAACCGCTGCAAGACCTTATCGCGTTCTGTGGCTGGAATGCCGGGGCCGTTATCGGCCACGGCAACCACAACACCGCTCATCGCGCGGCTCACTGACAAGCATATGTGGCTACCTGGCGGAGTGTGGACCAGCGCATTCTCGGTCAGGTTGGTAATCGCCTGGGTTAGCAATTCTGCGTCGCCCTGCACCGTCACGTCAGACGCAATATCCGCTGACAGGGTATGATGTGTGTCCTCGGCCACCGGAAGATAGGCGCGGAACACCCGATTGAGGATTTCGCTCAGATCGACCTCGCCAAAACGTTGCTTTCCGGCCCCTGCCTCAAGCGAACTTATGCGCAAAAGTGCGCGGAAGATCGCGAGAATCGAATCCGTCTCGGCAATGGCCGCCTCGACCTGCTCCTCGGTAACGGGTTCCGCCCCGGAAAGACCCGCCTTCATATCCTCGAGCCGCTGCCGCAATCGGGTCAACGGCGTCCGCAAATCATGGGCAATGTCGGTTGAGACTTGTCGCAGTCCCGCCATGAGACTTTCGATCCGGTCAAGCATGAGGTTGAGGTTCGTGGACAGGCCGTCGAACTCGGGGCTCATTCCGATCGCTGGCAGTCTTTCAGACAGGCTTCCCTGCATGATCCGCTCGACTGCGCGATTGACACGGTCGAGGCGGCGCAAGAAAATCGTTCCAACCACCAGGCCGCCGATCAACGCCAGCAGACTGATCCCGATCCCGAATTCGATCGTCGACAGGCCGAGGGCCCGCCGCAAATCCTTGAGGTCAGATGTGTCACTGCCGACGACCAGGATTGCTCCGTCATTCAGGCGCACCCCCACGGTCATCAACGAGACCGCCGCGCCGTCACCTTCGTCGCCATGGTCAATCGCGGGCAGGACCAGATCGTAGCTGCCGACGCGCGCTGCGGCAGCGGGAATGCTGCCGGCGAGGCGATGGGCTTGGTTATCGACCAACAAGTAGCGGATCTGGTGTTCGCGCACCGCCTGCTCGCGCAGTGTAATGGATCGGATCAGATCCCCCCGCCCCGCAGTCCGGTCCTCGCCCTGCAGCACGGCGAGCTCGGCTGCGACGCTATCGCTGGCTACCTCGGTGGCATAGCGGCCCACCGATCGTTCAACCTCTACGAGCAGAACGCCGGTTCCGATCGCGAAGATCGCGGCGATCAGGATGGCAAAGCGGAATGCGCCGCTGCGCAGCAGGCTAAGTTTCCGCATCGAGGCGGTATCCTGCGTTGCGCACGGTATGAATCAAGTCACGATCGAATCCGCGATCCACTTTCGCCCGGAGCCGGCTCATGTGGCTCTCGATCAGATTGGTGCCCGGATCGAAATGGAACGACCAGACATTTTCCAGCAGCATGGTGCGGGTCACGATCTCACCGGCATGGCGGATCAGATATTCGAGCAGCTTGTATTCCTGCTGTTGTAGATCGATCCGGCGTCCGGCGCGCGTGACCGTGCGCTTGAGCAGATCGACTTCCAGATCGGCGACTGACAATCGGGTCACTGCATCCTGAATCGGCGGTCGCCGCCCAAGCGCCGCGACGCGAGCGAGCAATTCACTACCAGCGAAGGGCTTGACCAGATAGTCGTCCGCGCCTGTCTCCAGGCCCTCGACCCTATCGTCGACATTGTCCATCGCGGTCAGGAAGATCGCCGGTGTGAGAACTCCGGCCGAACGCAGCGCCTTCAGCACACTCAGGCCATCCACGCCCGGAACCATCCGGTCGAGAATGAGTACGCCATAACTATTGCTCGTTCCCAGGAAAATTGCGTCCGGTCCGTTGCTGCAGGTGTCGATGACATGACCTGCCGCCCGCAGGACTTTGGCTACATGATCTCGCGTATCTGCGTCATCTTCGAGCAACAGCAGCTTCACTTCTGTGGCCTTTCGATGCGGCAATTCTCTGGTCGCGCTCAGTCAGCGCCAGGATGCACCGCAACACAAGTTGGCAATTCCCAATCTTGACGCGAACGTGGGCGAACGTCCGGTCCTTTAACAAGCAGCGCAAGGCACTTCAGCCTTTGGAGAATGACCATGCGTAAGTTTCTCGTTCTTGGCGCCATCGCCATGCTGGCTGCTACTGGCGTGGCCGCAGCCCCGGCCAAACACGGTCTCACGGGCGCCGAGCTCGCCCCGCAAGCCCGTGTCACGCTGGCCGCTGCCCGCGCCGCTGCGCTCAAGGCGCATCCCGGCGTGATCACCGATCAGGAGCTCGAGAAGGAAGCAGGCGGGACCGGCCTGCGCTACTCCTTCGACATCAAGAGCCACGGCAAGACATTCGAAGTCGGTGTTGATGCTGTTACCGGCCGGGTTCTCGAGAACGCCGCGGAAGGCCCGAACCCTGATTGATCGACCAACTGTGCGTCCGTTCGCCTCCACGCAATTGCGTGGAGGCGAACGGTACACATCCGGCGCTAAAGCCAAAGTTGCGTCAATTTACATTGTCCCAGCGGCGAAGGCTGACCGAGAGGCTCATCACCGACCTTCAACGCCGATAGGGCTGTCGATTTTCGATTTGCTGAGATAGATCACCAGACAGACGATGATGATGAGGAAGACACCACTGGTCGGCATTGTTCCGAAACCAAGTCCGCCCGCATCCTTTGCCTGGGTCAACAAGTCTCCAATCGATGCACCAAGCGGCCGGGTCAGGATATAGGCCAGCCAGAATGCAATCACCGGACCAAGCCATCGAGCATAATAGATTGCTGCGATCAACGCTATAACGCCTCCAAAAATCACACTGGCGGTCAGATAGCCCTGCCCCAATTTTTCAGACACCAGATCGCCGCCGGCCGTCCCCAGCGCGAAGGTGAATAAGATCGCTGCCCAATAGAACGCTTCGCGGCGCACACTGTCGATATCGTGAATCGAGAGCGTATGTTCACTGCGGTGCCAAATCATGAATGTCGTGATCAAAGCGAGCGTGAAGATTACGGTCGAGGCGTAGAGGCTCACACCAAGCTCATCGGTTAGCGTGTCGGTCAGTAAAGTGCCTACAACGCTCAGGAACACAACGACCAACCAGTATTGCCACGGTACGTAGTGGTCATTCCGCATCTGAATGATCAGCACCAGAGCCAACAGGCCAGTCATGGCGACTGATGTACCGTTTAGGCCGAGACCCAACCGGATGTTTAGGAAATCAGCGCCGGTCTCACCCACGGTCGTAGCCAGAATCTTGATGATCCAGAAATATAGAGTAACCTGAGGTACCTTGTTGAGCATCTGCGCGTTCTGGCTATCGGCCATGTTTGCATCGTCCTTACGGCTGATATTTTGCAGGGATCCCGCCAGGAATCACTTGCGGCATCGGCATCTCATGCTGGTGACTGTCAATGTTTGTCGAAATAGCTCTCGAGCCCATCAACCAAGTCGAGTTCGCGCGTCGACGCAGACATTGCCAATTTGGCATCTTTGCGCGCGCTCGCCGTCCGCATGTCACTCAGCGCTTGGGACATGTCCTTGCGCAGCGTTGCGTCGCCCACCTTGGATGATATCTGCTGCCACTGCCCGTCAGCGAAATCGATCGTGCGAACGGTATCGACCCACCTTGCCGGAGAAGCCTTGAGATCGGCCTGAAAGCGGAAACCCGCATAATCGAGCAGGCTGACCTGCTTGGGAACCTTCAATTGCGTTCCGACATTGCTGACGAGTGTGCGATAGGCTTCTACCGCCGCGATCGCGAGATCGGCGCGATTGTTGCCGGCACGCGCGGCGTCAATGGCAGCGACCTGGCTTGCAAGCACTTTCGCCTGAGGCGGTGCCAGCAACCTTGCCGCACCTGCGGCGCTGATTCTGGCTTTGGCGATGAAATCGTCGAGCTTCACCGTATCGCCAACAAACGCGTTCTCGGTCAGGCCTTCGAACGGCTCTGCTGCTGCCATCAACGCTGACGACTGTGCATCCGCATCATTTGCAGCGGGAGTGGGAATTTGGCCGCTCGCTGCTGCGTTGGTCGGACTAGCGGTCTGATTGCTGGACGGGTTTGCGTGGCACCCGGCAAGCGAAACCACGAGCGCGGTTGAAATCACGGCGATACTCTTGATTTTGTGAACCATGGCGCATCGATCCCAAGTTGAGTGATGTATCTAATGTAGTCTCGGTATCGAAGTTTCGCCAGATGCGCCATCTTGGTTCGCAATGTTGGCAATTTGTATATTTCAAATGTTTAAATTCAGCGTGAATATATTCAATACATTGCACCCACCCAATGCGATTAGATGCATGACTCGTTATGTACCGCACTGATCCTGTGGAAAATCTACGTTTGATTTTTATTGTGGTTATGCAATCCGTCAATCTCCGCTTGGCGTTTACGCAGGTATAAAGTGCGGCGTGCAAGATATGGATCATCCGATTCCCTGATATCTCGAAGTTGCTGATCAAATTCGGCTCGGCTGTCCAAGGCGGAAGCGACACCTGTAGGGGCGGTATAGGCAGGCTGTCCAAAAGGCTTGCCAACCGCCGTCGGCAGCACCAACCGATCGAGCGTGCCGCCGATCAAATCGCGCACCGTGGTCGGGCCGATCAGCGGAAGGTAAAGATATGCGCCTGGCCTGATGCCGTAATACCCAAGCGTATCGCCAAATCCGTTCGGGCGATTGGGCAGATTGAATGGGCGGCGCTTGGCTACGTCGAGCAGCCCGCCAAGGCCAACTGTTGAGTTTATCGCAAAGCGAGCTGCGGTCTCACCGGACTTGCCTGGCTTCCCCTGCAGAAGAAAATTCACAAAAACGACCGGTTGATGGAGATTGCCGAGCACGTTTCTGATGCCAAGCCGCACAGGCTTCGGCACGATGTGCTTATAGCCTAGCGCGACTGGTCCCACGAAGGCCTTGTCAACCGCTTGGGTCGCTTCGAAAGACTTCTCGTTTACGTGCGCCAGGGGATCAGTGGCTGTCGGGTGATGCAGCGCGGTCACCACAATCTCTCCCCCGTCCGAACCTGCGGCGGGATCGGAAGGCGGCACTCCTGAGCCTGATTGCGACTCCACCTCCTGGGCGACGCCATTGACTGCAGGAGGAGCTGCAATCGCACTCGCCTGTGCTGCAAAAACGGCGGCAACCATCAGAGGACTAAGCATGGGTTCAACCTTCTAGTGGTGCGGTCGAGGGTGAAAGCCCGTCGTCCCGCCTGCCTGATCGGGATATGACCAGGATTAGTGTTGGCAGAACCAAAAGGACCAGCGGAACGGCAGCTGTAAGACCAAAGATAATGGCGGTCGCCAGCGGTTGTTGCAAACCCGCGCCCCGGCTGATCCCCAATGCCAGCGGGCTTAGCGTCAGGATGGCAATGAGCGCCGACATCAGGATTGGGCGCAGGCGCTTGTCTCCAGCATCTCTCAATGCGCCCGCAGCTACCGATGCTTCGGTATCGAGCTCGGAGAGGTAGAATACGATCAATTCGGTCACCATGCCCACGACCATGGTGAGCCCCATCAGTGCCGAAACATCGAGTTCGATGCCGGTAACCCAAAGTCCGAAAAACACTGCTGCAACGCTAAGCAGAACCGTCAGGATTGCCGCGAGGGTCCATGCAATTCGTTCGAAGAGCAAGGTCAGCAACAGCGCGGCCAGCAGCAGCGCCGCCACGAACACCATCGTCATATCGGAAAAGCTTTGGCGTTGCTGCGCGTAAAGACCGCCATAATCGATCCGGATCGAGGATGGCAGGTTCATTCCCGCAACGGTCTTGCGCACATCGACCATCGCTGAGCCTAGATCCCGCCCATCGAGTCTCGCTGTAACGTCAATGAACGGCGCAAGATCTTCACGCGTGCGCTGCTTTTGACCAGCAAGGATTGTGACATCGGCAATCTGGCCGACCCTTACCACGTGTCCGTCGGGCGCCGTCAGCGGCAGTTCAGAAACTTGGGACGCACGCAACCTTATGTCTGCCGGGCCGCGCACGCGGACGCCGATAAGCTGTTCACCAATTCTGAGATTCGTAGCCTGATTGCCACCGACCAGGCCTTCAATCTGGCTGGCAACCGCAGCCGGATCGAGTCCATGTTGCTCCGCGATGCCTGGCCGCACCTTCACCGAGATGGCATCGCCCGCCACCCGCAACCCGTCGACGACCTCGACGACCCCGTTGACCTTGCCGATCGTCGCGGCAACCCGCTTCGCGGTCTGCTCAAGAACCGCGGGATCATCACCGAAGATCTTGATCTCGATTGGTTGCGGTACAGCCGTAAGGTCCCCAATGAGATCCTCCATGAGTTGCAGCGCTTCAACCTGCAATCCGGGCACCTTTGCTTCGATCTGCTGCCGAATATCGGCCATGACGGCTTCGATTGGACGGCGCGATCCACCCTTGAGGCGGATAAAATAGTCTCCTTCGTCCGCTTCTGTCAGCCCACCGCCCAATTGCAGGCCGGTGCGACGTGAATAGCTGGCGACCTCGGGCGTATGCTGGATGATTGTCTCGACCTGACGCAGCAAGCGATCGGTATCGCTCAGGGCCGCACCAGGTTGCGCTTTGTAATCGAGGATGAAGCCGCCCTCGTCCATTTTGGGCATGAAGCCCGACGGCACTTTGTACCAAGCCAGCGATCCCGCCAGCGCAAAGACCAGACATGTTACGAACGCAATGCGGTCAGGGCGCTCCAGCGCGGCGCCAATTGCCTTGTGATATTGCCGAGCAAGCCATGCCAACCAGCCCGCCGCGCTTTCTGCGGCTTCGGCGTCACTGGGCCTTAGCCAATGGGCGCAGATAAGCGGGATCAGAAAGCGGGCATAAAGCAGCGAGATCGTCAGGGCGGCGACCATCGTCACCGCCAAGGCCTTGAAGAAACCGCCGCTGACCCCGGAAATGAAGGCCAGCGGCAGAAACACGACAATGGTTGCACCAGTCGAGCCGAACAGGGGTTTGGCCATCTCGGCGCCCGCATCCAGGATCGAAGGAGCGTCGCGGGCGGTGCCTTCCTGCATCCGGCGCATAACATGTTCGAGCATGACCACGGCATCGTCAACGATCAGGCCGACCGCAGCAGCCATGCCGCCCAAGGTCATCATGTCGAAGTGCATGCCCATCGCGAAGAGGATCAGGCAGGTTCCGGCAAGAACCGCCGGCAGAACCCCCGCAGTGATGGCCATCAATCGTACCGAGCGCAGGAACAGGAACAGGACCAGCCCAGCTAATACAGCGCCAAGCAGGATTGCGTCGCGCACAGCATTTGCTGCGCCTACAACAAGTTCGGACTGATCGTAGAACGGCGTGACCGTGACACTGGGCGGCAATCCCAGCCCCTTGAGCCGCGCATCGGCATCACGCACCACCTGCACGGTGTCACCGCCGAGCGCCTGCCGGACATTGACGAGCACTGCCTGGCGACCGTTGCTCGTGACCAATGTGTAGTTGGGCTGAGACGCAGGTCGGACCGTGGCGACATCGCCGACGGTTACAATGCCAGCGCTAGCTGCCGTGCCGGCCTTTACCGGCGTCGCGGAAATCTCTGCTGCAGTCGCAAGGCGATTTTCGACAAGCAGCAGGTACAAGCGATGGCGGTCCTCGATGCGTCCGGCACCGCGCACAATATTGGCCTGGCCCAGCGCCTTGACAACATCGTCCGGCGAAAGGCCCAATGCGGCCAGCTTTCCTGGTTCGATATCGACCGAGAATTCACGCGGTGAGCCGCCCAGCACATCGACCCCGGCGACACCAGGCACTGCCGTGAGGGCGGGTCGAATCTTCAACTCGGCAAGCTGCCGCAAGGCCTCCTGATCCAGCGTAGCCGAGGTCAGCGCGATGCCAACCACAGGAAAAAGCGTCGGGTCGGAGCGCCGTACATCAAATGATGTGCCCTGTGGCAGCGAAGCCGCAACAGTTGCCAGCGCGCCCTGTGTGGCCAGGGTCGCGGCTGTCATGTCATGACCCCAAGCGAAGTTCAGGGCGACTTCGGCCGAACCACGACTGGTGGTTGAGCGCAAATGCGTGACCCCCGGAACCGAACGCAGGGCGATCTCGATCGGCCGTGTGATCTCCGCTTCCATCTGCGCAGGATCCCGTTCGCCAGCGTCGATGGCCACAACCACGCGGGGATAGTCAATGTGCGGAAACAGGCTGACCGGCAGCCGCCACGCACCAACGACGCCGCCTAGGGTCAAAAGCAGCATTGCCAGCCACAGGCTGCGGGCGTGCCGGGAAAGGGCAGACTTCATTTGGTGCGAACTTTCATGCCGTCTTCGACGCCTGTCGCGCCGTCGGTCACAACCAGTTCTCCATCGGAAACACCCTTGAGGACTGCGACCTGCTTGCCATCGCTGGCCCCGATTTCGACATCACGGCGATGCGCGACACCATCCTTGACCACAAAGACGAACGGCTGCCCGCCATCGTCCAGCAGTGCGGCATAAGGAACGGTGACGGCAGCGCTCGAGGTGCGCGCAACAAGGCGGGCGGAGAGCGGCTGTCCCGCGGCGAGCGCCCGTTCTGCCGATATCTGGACCAGGATCGAGGCCAGGCGGGTTTGAGCATGGGCGACCGGACTGATCCCGGTGATCGGCACGACAAAGGGCGGCGATCCATCACCGGGATGCACTTCGATCGGACTTCCTGCGGCCAGTCCTCTAGCCCGCGCAGGATCGATGCCGAATCGCGCCTTGACCGCACCGGAGCGCGAAAGGGTAGCAATTGCCGTGCCAGGCTGCACCAGATCGCCGGCGCTGGCTCCGGTGGCGTCGACAAAGCCTGCGTGCGGTGCGCGCAAGGTTAAACCGGCGCTACGCTCGTTGAACGAAGCCGCCAGCGCCGAAGCGGCTGCGGCGCGCGACCGGGCGGCTTCGACATCGGCGTCGCTGGCAAGCCCATCGGTGCGCAAGCGTTGCGCCCTGGCCAATGCTTGCTGGGCGGCGGACGCATCGGCGAAGGCCGCACGGAACTGCGCCTGGCTTGCCGGACTGGCACGCAGATGGGCGATCACAGCGCCGGCTGCGACCGCCGAACCGGCCGGCGCATCCACAGACACCACGGTGGCCTCGACCGGTGCTGATAGCACGATCTGACTGTCACCACCCCGCTCGATTTCGCCGTACAGTGTGATCGACTGGGCAATGTCGCCCGTCGATGCCTTGCCAAGCGCGACAAGCGCGGTTGGCGTGGCGGTACTGGACTCATCGGCATTGCCGCCCGAGCAGGCAGCAAGCGCAAGTATAATCGGCAAAAAAATTGCAGTCCGGGTCATTTCCACCCCTCGATTGGCTCGCCGCTCAGCAGTTCGAGGGCGATCGTCTGTTCCTGGATGGCAAGATTGGCCTGGGCGATGACCTGTTGGCGGTCGCGCAATTGCTGTGCGGCAGTCTTCGCCGCTGCGTGCGACAGGTCACCTCTGCGGGCGGCCCTGCCGCTGACTTCCGCCTGACGGCGCAGCGCCGTCAATCCGGCCTCTGCGTCGGCCAATTGTCTGCGCGCAAGCCCGATCCCCGACCACGCCGCCGAAATCTCGGCGCGAGTCTGAAACAGTCGGGCGTCATATTCAGACTTGAGTGCTTCGCGGGTCGCGCGCTCGACTGCAATCCCGCCGCGATTGCGATTCCACAGGGGAAGCGTGAAATCCACCGTCGGCCCCAGCAGGGCATTGCCCGCGGAATCGCGGTTGCCGGTGATGGTCAAGTTGAGTGTTGGAAACTGGTCAAGCACCGCCTTGTGCACTGTTGCCTCCTGCGCGCCATAGCCGGCTCGCAGTGCTGCCAGATCGGTTCGGCTTTCCCGGGCAAGTGCAAACAAGTGTTCACCTGACGGCGGTTCTGGCGGCATTGCAATCGGCGCCAGCGCCAGCACGGTATCCGGCGGAAGGCCGAGCAGACGTGCCAATTCCTGTTTCGCGGTAAGTAGATCCCGTTCGGCGGTTCGCAAGCGATCTGCCGCATCGAACGCTGCGAGACGCGCACTTTCCGCCTCGCTGGCAGAGACGTCACCCCGCAACGAGGCCCGCGTGACGTGCTCGAGTTGAAACTGCGTTGCCACGACCGATTCGCGGTTCAAATCGACAATTCGGGCGAGACCATCGATGCGTACAGCCTGAATCCGCGCTTGCCCCGCCGTTTGCCATTCCGCCCAGGCGAGATCGAGCCGCACTTTCAGAGCCTGCGCGTTCGCCTGCTGGCGGGTTACCGCGCGCTTGCGCAGCGCATTGATATCGAGACCCAGTGCGCCGGCAATGTTGAGGAAGGTATCGGGACCACTCAATACCTTGTCTGCGCCGATGTTGAATGTTGGGTCAGGCAGCAACCCTGCCGCGAATGCTTGCGCATCGGCGACGTTGGCCCGCATGCGCAATGCTATAAGATCGGGATTATTGACCACGGCCAGCGCGGCCACGCCCTGCGGTGACAGCGGAGCGGAAAGATCGACCGTGGTGGGATGCAGCCACGGGCGCTCGACCGCGCTCGCACGCGCTTCCAGAACTGCTGGAACGGCGTCGTCAAGAAGTGTTGGATGATCGCTCAGCGGCTGCGGCGAATAATGAGCGCAACCCGTTGTCAGGGCAAGGAGCGCAAGGGCCGCACGGGTCTTCACAAGTCTATCCTTCGGGGAAAATGGATTGTAGCCGACAAACCGGGGACCGCGTCGGCTAGTTTGAGCCTGGCACCGTGGGCATCGGCTATTGCACGCACCAGACTCAGGCCCAATCCGTGACCGGGAGTCGAACGGGCCGCCTCAAGGCGCACGAAACGCTGTTGGACTCGCTCCTGTTCGGCTTCAGGGATGCCAGGTCCATTATCCTCGACTCCGACAATTGCGCCATCGCCATCGGGCCGGGCTAGCAACCGGATCGTGGTTCCGAGCGGCGTATGGCGAATGGCGTTTTCGACTAGGTTGATGATAGCCTGTGACAGCAATTCGCGGTCACCTTGCACTTGAAGTGGGGTCTCGACAGCTAGGACAAGGGCCCGGCCCGAATCTTCGGCAAGTGGGGCGAGTGTCTCACCCAATTCGCTTACAAGGTGGGACAAATCAAGAATGCCGAACGCGCGCTTGAGGCTGCCTTCCTCGACTTCCGAAATACGGAGAATGGCATCGAACAAGATAAGGACGTCGTCGGCCTGCGCAACTGCGCCCTCAAGCAGTTCCTCGACTCCGGCATCGACCTTTGTGGCGCGCAACCGCTCAAGCTGGTTGCGGAGCCTTGAGAGCGGCGTTCGCAAGTCATGCGCCAGATCACCGGTCACTTGACGCAGATTGGCGACCAATCCGGCGATCCGGTCGAGCATGGCATTCAAAGACGCTGCCACGCGATCGAACTCATCGCCAGCCGGCCCTACAATGGCACGCTGACGCAGGTCTCCAGCCACAATTGCAGCCGATGTCGTCTCAATTCCGGCAAGTCGTCCGCGAAGATAAGTCGCCAGTGAATAAGCCCCAACGATCCCGAGCAACAATAGAACGGCAAAAGCGGTACCGAACATTTCAAGTATCGTCCGGTCGATCGACTCAAGCGATTCCAGATCGGCGGCTACCACAAGGCGATATCCGCCCGGAAGCAGCGTGACCTTTGCGCGCGCGGGGTCGGGTCCTTCCTGCGGATCGGCAAAGACGATCGACTGCCAGCCCGGTGCCGGCATGGACGTTAAAAGGCTGCCGGATATGCGCTGACCATCGGGCGCAAACAAGGACGTGCCTAGCGAGATCGGTCCAGGACGCCGCGATTGGGCGATGGCTTCGATTAGCCCCTTGATGCCATCGTCGCGAAGTTCACCTTGCAAAGCATTGGTGGTCGCTTCGATGCTGACGTCCATTTGCTGCGCGAATGCAGCATGGGTTGCGATGAAAACCGCGGCCCCAAGAACAAACATTGCGGCCGCATAAGCTAGAAAAGCGACCAAAGCGATGCGGTTCGCAGCACTGCGCGGCCAAGCTCTCACGTGCTGCGGATCCGATAACCGACGCCGCGCACGGTTTCGATCGCGTCGGCGCGGCCCCCTTCGTTGAGCTTGGCCCGAAGACGGCTCATGTGGGTTTCAACAATTTTGGTTTGCGGGTCGAAGTGGAAACCCCAGACACGCTCTAGCAGCATCGTCCGGGTAACGAATTCTCCAGCATTGCGCATGAGCTCTTCGAGCAAACGGAACTCGCGAGGCTGGAGTTGCACAACCTTCCCTTCCCTTCTGACCTCCCGGCCCAACAGCTCCATCTCCAGCCCCCCAGCCGAGAGCCGGGTTGCAACAGAAGCTGGCGACGCACGCCTGCCAAGCGCCTGGATCCGCGCCGCAAGTTCACTGAAAGCAAATGGCTTAATGAGATAATCATCCGCGCCAGCTTCAAGCCCATCGACGCGATCTTCGATTCTCCCGACAGCAGTCAGCATCAAAACCGGCGTTGTCACGCCGCCACCTCTGAGGCGCTTGAGTACGGAAAGTCCGTCAAGCAATGGCATCATCCGGTCCAGAATGATGACATCGACATCTTCAGTCAGGGCGTAGTGAAGCGCATCCTCTCCATTCGCTGCCGAAATGACATCGTGACTCAATTCCCCGAGCCCTCGCTCGACAAATTGCCGCGTATCGGTGTCATCTTCGGCCAGCAGGATGCGCATCACGGTCTATTCAGTCCCTCGCGTTCAAGGCTTCGAACTTGTCCTCGACGATCTTGCCGGTGACGACATCGACGCCGATCTCGTGGATCCGGTTGCCCTGCCGGATATCGAACGAATAGCGAAATCCGCCGCCTTCGCGTTCACGCTCGGATTTCTCGACCCGGCCTGGCGCAACGTGAAGCGCAATTGCACGAGCCTGCGCCATGGTGACGCCGACTGGCTTGGCCTGGCTGACCTGAGGAAGGACGAGCACCGCAGCGGCGCACGCAAAAATCATAGGGTACCTTTTCACGGCTCTTCACTCCTATTGTCGAGCTCATTGCACTTTCATGGAGATAGCCGTGCATAGCTCACATGACGGTTGCCGTGGGGATACAATTTGCCAACCAAGCGCGCAATTGTCGACCAATTCGAAGGTTACCAATTTGTATCCAAGTTGCGCGCCACAAGTCATCCGAATGCAACATTGCAGGCCGAATTCCACGCCTGATCAGAATTCAGACTTGTGGGGAACATTTAAATGTTGCGGACTGTTTCGTTGGCTGCCTTGGCCATAGCATTGCTGCCTACGACTGCGTTCGCCGATACCGAAGCGGCGCCCAGCGAGATCATTGTCACAGCTCGGCTCGCCAAGACAGCGCGGGACGAGCAAGCGGCCGCGCCCAATGTGGTCAACGTTCAATCGGCGGAAACTATCGCCAAATATCCCGACGTGAATTCCGCCGAGGCCCTGAGCCGCATGCCAGGGGTGTCGTTGTCGATCGACACGTCCGAAGGGCGTTATGTCAATATCCGCGGTCTCGACGGCAACTTCAATGGCGCGACCTTCGGCGGCGTCGTGCTCCTCAACACGTCGCCCAGCTATACCTATTTCAACGCCGCAGGGCGTGCGGTGGAATTCGATACGGTGCCGATCGGCGCAGTCGACCGGATGACCGTGACCAAGACCGGTCTGCCCGATCGCGAGGCCGAAGGGATCGGAGGCTCGATCGAACTCAGCCCTCGCACGGCGATCGGTGCCAAGCGGCTGTTCGCCCATGTCACTCTCGGCGGCGGGCTCGAAACCGACCGCAACACCGGCCTTTATCGTGATGAAGTGGTCATTGGCGGGCCGCTCGGCGGAACCAACGCCAACGGCGAAGCGCCTTTTTCCTTCGTGCTCAGCCAGTTCCTCTACAACGACAAGCGGAGTTTCGACGATACCGAGGTCGCCTACAAGGACAACCAGCCCGCAACGCCGGATAAGGCCTTCGATGCGCTCGAATTGCGGCACTACGCCTACAACCGCAAACGCTATGGCTTTTCAGGCGAGTTTGACTTTACGCCCGACACCAACACCCGCATCTATCTGCGCGGCAATGTCACCGGGTATAACGAGCGCGTGCTGCGCAACCGGCTCAATATCAATGGATTGGGCGATTCGGTTACGGTCGATCCGGCCAAACCCAACGGATTCATCGCCACAGGGGCTTCGACCGAGAAGACCTTGCGTGACAGCGACGTCAAGGAGCAGAATGCAGTCTTTCAACTCGGCGGCGACCACCATTTCGGCGATGTGCACGTCGAATGGTTCGGCGCCTATTCGCGCGCGACCTACACGAAATACAATGATTACAATGCCACCTTCGCTGGTCCATCCAATCTGAGCGTTGGCTATGACAATACGACCAACCCGAACTATCCGACATTCAAGGTCTTGAGCGGAGCCAGCATCACCGACCCGGCCAACTACGCTCTCGACAGCATCAAGAATTCAACCGAAAAGTCCCATGATCACGAATGGTCGTATTCGCTGAGTGCGGCCATGCCCTTGCACCTTGCAGCCAACGATGAGCTGAAGGTTGGCGGTAAGCTGCGCTATCGCGAAAAGGTGTCGATGCCCTACGGCGCTGGCAAATTCAGTCCGTCTGGAGCACCAATTTTGTGGAGTTACGCAACATCGGGTAGCCCGGTGACCAACTACTACAACACCGGCACGTCCATTGGACCCAATATCGACCCCGCACAGATGAGCAAGCTTTTCGGTGCGAGCGGAACCGCAATTGCCCTCAATACCGGCAGCTATTTCGATGATACCGAAAACATCGCTGCAGCTTACCTTCAGTATCAGGCAACCTTCGGCCAGCTCGGCGTGCTTGCTGGCGTGCGTTACGAACACACCAAAGCGATCTATCGGGGCATAGGCGATTCGATCATCGGCGGCGCAGTGGTTAACGGGCCGCTTTCGACCCCGCACAGCTACGACAATGTGTTTCCGACCCTGCAACTGCGCTACCAGGCAGCCCCGAATCTCGTCGCCCGGGCAACATACTCGACAGGGATTGCCAGACCCGGCTTCTATCAGACTCTGCAGGCAACCAGCATCGACGTGGGTGGCGGTGTAGTCTCGACCGGTAACCCCAACCTCAAGCCGATGTATGGCAACAATTTCGACCTCAGCCTGGAATACTACCTGCCGGGCAGCGGCGTGATTTCGTTGGGTGCCTTCGACAAGGAAGTGCGCAACTATATCGTCACCCGAACCGTGCGCGGCGCCTATCCCGGAATCACCGGCACCGCCTTGATCCAGACCTATGACAATGTTTCAGGCGCCCATGCCCGGGGCATCGAGGCCAACTTTGTCGATAAATTCCGGGGGCTGCCGGGCTTGCTGAACGGGTTCGGGGTAGATGCCAACCTGACTTACGTCGCCTCTGCGGTTGTGGTGCGCGATGGTGAAGGCAGCGTGAGCATGCCGGGTACTATCCCCTGGACCTGGAATGCATCGCTGTTCTACGAGCGCGGCCCGGTGCAGCTGCGGGTAGCGTCTCAATTTGAGAGTTCGGTCCTCTTTGGCGTAGGCCGTAGCCGCGCAAATGACATTTTCCAAGACAGCCGTTTCACAGTGGATTTCAACGGCAGCTACAAGCTGAGCGGCAATGTCGAGTTCTACGTCAACGCGAAAAACCTGACCAATGCTCCGCTGCGCGTATATGAAGGGGCGCCAAACCGGCCGATCCAGCGGGAGTTCTACGATCTTACGCTGGAAGGCGGGGTCAAATTGAGCTTCTGAGAAAAGGTTACCATGAACATGCGTCGTTCGCTTTTGGCCTTGTGTGCCGCCGCCTTATTCTCGAGTGCGTCCTTCGCAGCCAATCCTTCTGCCCCGCTCTTGTCGCGCTTGCCGGACATTCCAGGTCCTGACGGACGATGGGATTTTGCCAGCTGGGACGCGGCGCATGACCGGGTCCTCGTTGCCCATGGCAAGGACGTGCTTCTCGTCGATCCCGTCTCTCACAATGTTCGTTCGATCGGCGAGATTGAAGGCGCGCATGCTGCGCTCGCGATCCCCGGCGGTGACCGTGTGCTGGTCAGCAGCGGCCATGACAACACCGTACGGCTCATTGATAGCGTTTCGGGAACCCAGATCGCGAGCATTCCGGTCGCAGGCGACCCCGATGCGACGGTGCTCAGCCCCGATGGCCATACCGCTTACGTGATGGGCGCAGATAGCGGCGCGATTTCCGTCGTCGATCTCGACCGGCTGACGGAAACGGCACGTATCGCAGCAAAGCCGGGGCTCGAAGTGCCGGTGCTGTTTGGCAATAACATGCTCGCGGTCAACGACGAAGGTCTGGGCGAGATCGAAATCGTCGATCTTTCAGCCGGCAAGATGACCGGCACGATTGCAATGCCGGGCTGCAAGGAGCCGACCGGACTGGCCTACGCTCCCCAGTTTGGTCTGGCCCTCAGTGCCTGCGGCAATGGCAAGGCTGCGCTGGTCGATCTGCGCAGCCGCAAGGTAGTGCGGTTGCTGCCCATCGGGCTCGGTCCGGATACGGCCATCTGGGATGACGCAAGGCGCCGGTTCCTGGTGCCCTGCGGCAAGAGCGGCTCCCTCGCGGTGATCACGCTTGGCCATCGCGGCGCAAGTGTGGTCAGCACCGTGCAGACGCAAGCGAGTGCGCGGACAGCGGCTTTCGATCCGGCCAGCGGACGCTTGTACCTGCCGGCTGCGCGGTTTCAGCCGGCTCAGAGCGGCAAACGCCCCGAGATGATCGCGGGGTCATTTCACCTTGTGGTGCTTTCGCCGCGATCGAATTGAAGAACGATGATCGACCGGAAGACTAGCGGAGCAAATCCCGGGAGTCCCAGATTCGGCCTGATACTCTGGGCCGCAACTGCAACTTTGCTCTTCGCTCCCATGGCGAAGGCTGCTCCACTACCGGCGGATGCCCCCGGTCCCGATGCGACTTTTGTCGTGCTCGGCGAGGGGGGGGCCCCGATCGCGCGCACGATCACAAGTGCCCGAGAATGCCCGCAACTGATAGCGGATGCTTCGGTCCTGGCCATGCGGCTGCGGGCAAGGCCGGCGCTCTTGCCGTTGCGAGCGACCGCCTCCGCTCCCGACCTGTCGAAGCCATCGGACTTCCCGGTCCGTGTCTGCGAACTGGCCATTCCACGCGGCACGCGGCACGCGACCATCGGTGGCCGGGCGCTGCCGCTGCCGCGCCGCGAAATCCGGCGGATCGTGGTGATTGGCGACACCGGTTGCCGGCTCAAGGCAAAGGATAATGCCTGGCAGGCCTGCAATGATCCTGTCGCCTATCCCTTCGCCCGCATCGCCGCGCGGGCGGCGACCTGGAAACCTGATGTCGTAATCCATGTAGGCGACTATCTCTATCGGGAGAACCCGTGTCCCGAAGGCCGCACGGGCTGCTCCGGCTCGCCGTGGGGATATGGCTGGGACGCATGGAATGCGGACTTCTTCGCGCCAGGCAGAAGTCTCCTCGCAGCTGCGCCCTTGATTGTGGCGCGCGGCAACCACGAGAATTGCGTTCGTGCTGGTCAAGGCTGGTGGCGACTGCTCGATCCGCGCCCGCTTCAGCACGGTCGCGATTGCAACGATGCGGCCAACGACGTGCGGGGCGACTTCAGCCCGGCCTATGCCATTCCACTAGGGCGCGCGGCGCAAGTCGTGGTGATGGATCTCTCACACGCTGGCACGAGCATCATCGCGCCTGGCGATCCCCGGATCAAAGAATATCACAGTACATGGCGTGCGCTTGCCGGGTTCGCCAGGCGCGCCAAATTTACGTTCGCGTTAGATCATTATCCCGTATTTGGTGTTGCGGCGAAGGAAGGCGCTAGCGCCACGGGATTCGACGCAGGCAATCCAGCCTTGCAAACGGTTTTCGCCGATATGGACCCGGCGATTTTGCCGCGAGGAGTCGATGCTCTGCTGGCTGGGCATATTCACCTGTGGGAGCAGGTCGACTTTGGTGGCTGGCAGCCCAGTCAATTCGTGGCTGGATTCTCCGGAACACAAGAGGATATCGTGCCAATTCCGAAGGCGCTTCCCGCCAAGGTTAGTCCGGCACCCAGCGCACCGATCCGGCGGTTTGATGCGATCACTGACGTGTTCGGGTACATGACGCTCGAACGAAGTGGCAGAACAAGGTGGACCGCTGATGTTTATGCAGTCGACGGCAGCCAGCTCCGACATTGCACACTTGCGAAGCGGCGATCATATTGCCGACCACTAACGGGCCCGCGCTGAATCGGAAAGTCTGTGAGATGGGTGTACCATTAGCCGATGAGGATCTCAGAGTATGCAGAACCGGCGAATAGTCCTGATTGGCTGCGCAGCCTTGTTCCTCGCGGGTTGTGCTTCGAAAATGGCATTTCGCGGACCTATCGCGCTTGCGTCCGATCAACAGATTATGATTGTACGAGCGACGGCAAAGTTCAAACAGAACGGCATCCTCGTTAGTGGAGATATCAGAAGGACCAACGGGTATGCCGGTTCAGTCGCTGGTCACCTCCATATCGAAGGCTTGGGCGCTCAAGGCGAAGTTTTAGTGAAAGCCGACGCGCCTTGGGGTGAGTTCATGTCCCGCCGGTTTAGGCTTGCCTATTTCAAGGCATTTCTTGAGACTCCAAGTGTGTCCTCCATTACGTCAATAAGAGTGACCAGTGTAACTGGCTCGCCATAGGCTATTTTCAAAGGCCCATTATCCAAGCGCGAAAGCCATCGCAATGAAGTGCCCATGAAAAATTTAGCTTCGACTATACTGTGGTCCGGCTGCCATTCATCGGCGAATGCGCAATGTTTGAGATAGAGCGAACATCCACAAATGACGCCGTTCGGATTCCCAGAACGGTTTGGATGCTCGGCTTTGTCAGCATGTTCATGGACATCTCGTCTGAGATTGTTCACGCATTGCTGCCATTGTTTCTCACCGGCACCCTCGGCGCATCGGTTGCAATGGTCGGGCTGATCGACGGCGTTGCCGAGGCAGCCGCGTCCATAACGAAGGTTTTTTCGGGGTACATCTCGGACCGAATTGGCAAGCGGAAACCACTCATTCTCTTGGGGTATGGCCTTGGTGCCTTGTCGAAGCCGCTCTTCGCCGTGGCGGGGAGCAGTGGGCTCGTCCTGGCAGCTCGGTTTGCCGACCGCATCGGCAAGGGACTGCGCGGCGCGCCGCGAGACGCGCTGGTCGCCGATGTGACGCCGACTGCCATCCGCGGACGCGCTTTTGGCCTGCGACAGTCGCTTGACACGATCGGTGCCTTTGTCGGACCTTTGGTTGCGATCGGCCTTATGGCACTCTTCCTGGATGACATCCGCAAGGTGTTTTGGTTCGCGATAATCCCTGGTATCGTTGCCGTGCTGCTGGTCCTAGGCGGCATCGAGGACCGCAGGCTACCCGAAGGCGCGGTGGAGGCACCCCCGCCGGTTCGATTCGGCGATCTGGCGCAGTTTTCGTCTCGATTCTGGGGCGTCGTGGCGATGGGCGCGCTGTTCACGATGGCGCGCTTCAGCGAAGCCTTTCTTATATTAAAAACCAATTCGGAAGGCCTTCCGATCATGCTGGCGCCGATGGTGCTAGTGGTTATGAACCTCGTCTATTCGCTGGGTGCCTATCCTGCCGGCGTCCTTTCGGACCGATTTTCGTCTCGCCATCTCCTGATCATTGGACTCTTGCCGCTCATGGCTGCCGATCTCCTGCTTGCGATGACGTCGGATTTAGCCATTGCATTTGCAGGGATCGCTCTGTGGGGTGCTCACATGGCTATGACCCAGGGCCTGATGGCCAAGCTGGTTACCGACAAGTCGCCTCCGCACTTGCGTGGATCCGCCTTCGGAATATTCAATCTTGTGTCGGGGATCGCCATGTTGCTGGCCAACGTGGTCGCCGGAACATTGTGGACCTCCTTCGGTCCGAGTATCACCTTCATCACTAGTGCCGCGTTTGCAGGGGCGACCATAGTGATGCTGGGGCTGGCTAATGCGAATCGCGCGCTACGAGCATAGCGCAGGCGAGACCGCGGCACAGCCGAACCTCGATGCGCCTGCACGAACTCATGGCAAGTGAACAAACCGCTCTACCCAGCTTGACCCTCAGTTAGAGGTGGAAATATCCCCACCAGGGGGATAGGTTACCCTGATGACATCTTTCACAGAGCTGCTCCAGCAAGGAGCGACACACGCCTGGTTATTCGTTCCGACCGCGATCCTGCTTGGCGCCCTGCATGGGCTGGAACCCGGCCACTCGAAAACCATGATGGCCGCTTTCATCATCGCGGTGCGAGGAACGGTCAAACAGGCTGTACTGCTCGGCCTCTGCGCGACGCTCTCACACACCGCGATCGTCTGGGTGATTGCTCTTGGCGGACTCTATCTGTGGCGAGGCCTCGCGCCGGAGACGATTGAACCATACCTCCAGGTCGCCTCGGCGGTCATTATTATCGGCATGGGCGCATGGATGCTTTGGCGGACCAGGCGGGAACAGGGCCTTGCGGCAACCCATGATCACTCTCATGATGCTAGCAATCATGGCAGACCCTCGCTGATACAAACCGGTCACGGAGTCCTTGAACTTCAGGTCTCTAAAGAAGACGTCCCTCCACGTTTTCGTATCACGGCCCAAAGGGGTCATGCTTGGCTCGCTGCCGATCTCTCACTCGAAACCGAGCGGACAGACGGTTCGCGGCAGGTCTTTAGTTTTGCGCAGCGCGATGGCTTCCTGGAATCCGCCGAGGAAATTCCAGAACCGCATGAATTCATTGCGCGTCTTGGCCTATCGCATGACGGCCACGCCCACAGCTACGACGTAGCATTCGTCGAACACGAGCAGGGGCATGATCATATCCACGAGGAGTTGCGCGGGCTCGACCTGGCTGCGGGCGGTTATCAGGATGCGCATGAACTGGCCCACGCCAACGACATTAGACGGCGTTTTGCGGACAAGTCCGTCACGACATCACAGATCGTGATCTTCGGACTTACCGGAGGCCTCATTCCCTGCCCCGGCGCGATAACGGTCCTGCTTTTATGCCTGCAACTAAAGGCATTTGTCCTCGGGGCTGCTCTGGTCCTGTGCTTCAGTATCGGGCTCGCGCTAACGATGGTCACCTCAGGGGTAATCGCTGCGCTCAGCGTGAAGCATGTCTCAAAGCGGTTCAGCGGGTTTGGCGAAATTGTCCGCAAAGCGCCCTATGTTTCAGGCGCTGTGATCCTCGTCATCGGGCTCTATCTTGGCATCAATGGATGGCTTCATTTGCCTATAAAGTGATAGGAGTCGAACCATGAGCCACGCCTGCAACCGGGAACTGCTGAACCGCCTCAAACGGGCACAAGGTCATTTGGCGAAGATCCTTACGATGATCGGGGAAGGCCGTGACGGACTGGAGACCGCCCAACAACTACAGGCGGTTGTAAATGCGCTCGACAAGGCCAAATCCCTGCTGGTAGCCGATCATATTGAGCATCATCTCGAGGAGGTGGTCGGCCCATTGTCCGTTGAAGCGCGCCAGCAATTATCCCGACTGACTGATTTGGCGAAATACCTTTGATTTAGTGAATCGCCGCATTGGGTTCACCATCCCGAGGTAACCCCAAGCAGTTGTCACACCGCCCTACGCAATTGTGATGAAGCATCGCCGGTGAGAACGGTGTTACAGATCTGATCAACGCGCTCGGACGCGCAGCGCAATACGGCTTTTGGAGGTCGACTGGGCTATGCCTGAACAACTTGAAGGTCGATCGCTGAAATTGCCCGCGCCGGGCGTGTTGCTGGCGCTCCTGTCAGCCATCCTGTTTGGCGCCAGCACACCTCTGGCCAAGCTGGTGCTGGGCAATGGGGTAAATCCATGGCTGCTTGCGGGTCTGCTTTATCTCGGTTCCGGCTTTGGCTTGGCACTTGTCCATGGCGTTCGCCGACTGGCCGGGCACGCCGAGGCCGAGGCCCCGCTTGTCCGCGCCGACTTGCCTTGGGTGGCACTCGTCATCCTGTGCGGGGGTGCCATTGCACCGGTCCTGTTCATGGCGGGACTGGCAACCACGCCCGCGTCCACGGCGTCGCTCTTGCTTAACCTGGAAGGTCTTGCGACACTTGCGATCGCCTGGTTGGTGTTTCGAGAGAACGTCGATCGCCGCCTTTTGATTGGGGCGGCGACCATACTGTGCGGCGCTGTGTTGCTGTCCTGGCGGGGCGGCCCCGAGGGCGGCGGCCTGGGCATGCTGGCGATTGCCGGGGCCTGCCTGGCCTGGGGCATCGACAACAATCTCACCCGAAAACTCAGCAGTGCCGATCCCGTACAGATAGCGATGCTAAAGGGGCTCGCCGCAGGAACCGTCAATCTTGTGCTGGCATTAGCGCTTGGCGCATCGCTTCCGGCGCTACCAGTCGTTGCGGGCGCAGCGCTGATCGGCTTCTTGGGCTACGGCGTCAGCCTCGTGATGTTCGTGCTCGCCTTGCGGCATCTCGGCACGGCCCGGTCAGGTGCCTATTTCTCGACCGCTCCGTTCATTGGCGCTGTGCTGGCGGTGGTGATGTTCGGGGAGCCCGTCACCACGCCTCTCATCATCGCCGGCATTCTGATGGCAATTGGGCTGTGGCTGCATCTGACTGAATCTCACAGCCATGACCACGAGCACGAAGCACTCGAGCACGAACACCGCCATGTCCATGACAGCCATCATCAGCATGAACATCCGCCCGGCATCTCGCCAAGTGAACCGCACAGCCATTGGCACCGGCTCACACCAATGGTCCACCGTCATGCCCATTTTCCCGACCTGCATCACCGGCACGGCCATCCGGATTGAGTAACTGCATCAAGCGGCGAGGCTGCGCGGTCCCAGCAAGATGATGCCGGCGCCCACAAGACAGACCGCCGCCCCGCCGAGATCCCAACGGTCGGGCCGTGTGCTTTCGACCGCCCACAGCCAGCCAAGCGACGCGCAGATGTAGACGGCGCCATAAGCGGCATAGGCACGGCCCGCGGCGTCGCTGTCGACTCGGGTGAGCAACCAGGCAAAGACAGCCAGCGAAACCATTCCGGGCACAACCCAGTACGGCGACCTGCCTAACCGCAGCCATGCCCAGAAGCTGAAGCACCCGGCGATTTCGGCAAGGGCGGCCAGGACGTAGACAATGGCTGTCTTCATTGCCCCATGCCTGCCGGCGCCAGCGTCTCGATGATCAGGCAATCAGCCACCGTTCCCTGGCGGCAGTCGCCGATCAGGCGGCTGAGTTCACCGCGCAATGCCTGCAGATCGGCAAGTTTGCGATCGATCTCCGCCAGATGCGCGCTCGCGATTGCGTCGACAGCTGCACAGGACCGCGCCCGGTCGTCGGCGAGGTCGAGCAATTCGCGAACCTGATCGAGCGTGAAGCCAAGGTCCCGCGCGCGCCGGATGAACGATAACCGCGCCAGATGGTCGTTGCCGAAGCTGCGATAGTTGGCGGCGTCGCGCGCCGGCGGCGGCAACAGTCCGATCTTTTCATAGTAGCGAACCGTCTCGATATTGGTCGCGGTCGCCGACGCCATTTCCCCGATTTTCATCGCTTGACCCTGTAGTTGCTACAGGGTGCATAAGGCAGTCCACACACCGAGTCGAGGATTCGAGGGAAGCCCGTGGACGACTGCTGCGCTAAGAAGAGCGAGACCTTGAACCTGCTGGCGCAGGGCGACCAGCGCCGCGTGCTGGTCATTGTCATGGTGATCAACATCGCGATGTTCGTGGCCGAATTCACGGCGGGCGTCATTGGCCAGTCGAGCGCATTGATGGCAGACTCGGTCGATATGCTGGGCGATGCGTTCGTCTATGCGCTCAGCCTTTATGCGCTTTCCCGCGGTCCACGCTGGGAAGCAGGGGCTGCGCTGACCAAGGGTGCCATCATTCTTGCCTTCGGGCTCGGCATCATCGTCGAGATCGCGTTCAAGATTGGAAATGGCATCACGCCATCGAGCCAGATCATGATGACCTTCAGCGCAATCGCACTGCTGGCGAATGGCGCCTGCCTTGCGCTGCTCTGGCGCTTCCGCAAGCTGAACGTGAACATGAGCTCGACCTTCGAGTGCTCGCGCAACGACGTCGCATCGAACATCGGCGTGCTCGTGGCAGGCGCGGTGGTTGCCTGGTCGGGTTCGTTCTGGCCCGACATTGCCATCGCCGCGATCATCGCCGCGATCTTCCTGCGTTCTGCTCTCTCGGTACTTGCCAGCGCATGGCCCGTCTTTCGCGGCCATCCGGGCGCGGTGAAGCTGGATTGAAACATGGTTCAAGGATTTCCAGACTTGAACGGCGATCCGCGCCAAGCACGGTGTCATGACTGCCAATCGGCGTGGAAGATGTTCGGCTATGCGAGCCTATGCCATGCGAGTTGCTCAAGTCGGCCTGAACAAATCGGTCTCAGCGGCATGAAACAGCGTAATTTGCCACCTCGCCTCTTGGCTGTTAGACGCCAAACCGTGCGTGGCATCCTGATCCGTCTTGCAATTCTCTTTTCGGTCATTCTGGCCGGATTGCACATGCCTGCGGTCGCTGCGGATCTGGGCGAGGTCGATGGTATCGTGACGGCCTACTGCGCAGAGCACGACGATGGGCCGTCTGTCGACCATAAATCGATCCCAGGCGAACAGGGCAGCGAGGGGCTTCATCACCACCACTGCCCCATGGCCGCCGATTTGGATGGCCTTGCTGGTTCGAGCGATCTTGCGCCCATGGCGCAAGTGCATTTCCCGGCAGCCCTCGGTGCGCTGAAATCGCGCGCGACCGCCCCCCCGATTGACCCGCCGCTAGCCTGACGCCGCGACCAGGCCGGTTCCTATGGGAACCGGTCCCAGCATGCGTTCAGGAAAGGCAACGGAATGAATTCCCGGAATATTGTTGTGGGCGGCGCACTTGCCGTCCTTGCCGCGGCGAGCGGCTATGCCCTGTTTGGCACCAAGGAAGCACCAACCCCAGCGGCACAGCAGGCCCCGGCAGGTTCTGAGCCTGCCGAGCTGACCGACGCGCAGCTTGCCCGGCTCGGGATCAAGACCGTGGCGGCGCGCCTCACGAACGATGTGCCTCTGGGCACCGTGCCCGCCATGGTGACGCTGCCCCCGGAAAACCGGGTCGCCGTTACCGCGGCGCTTCCAGGCGCGGTGCGGCAGGTCTTTGTGATCGAAGGGCAGGAAGTGCGCCGCGGCCAACCGCTCGCCACCCTGGTCAGCCGCGACGCGATGCAACTCGGGGGCACGCGCGGACGCGCCTCGGCTCGGATCACTCTGGCGCGCGCCAACCTTTCCCGCGCAGAGGCACTCTATCGCGAAGGTGTCATCGCCGGAGCGCGCGTTCAGGAAGCAAGAGCAGAACTCGCTCAGGCTGAATCGGAGGCGGGCGAAGCCGGCCGGATTCTCGCCGCTTCCGGAGCCAGCGCGAACGGTGTGGTGACCCTGCGAGCGCCGATCTCCGGGCGGGTTTCCAAGGTCGCGATCCAGACCGGCGGTCCCGTCGATGGCATGACCGCACCATTCGTGATCGATGCGGCCAACGCCTATCAACTAGACCTGCAACTGCCCGAGCGTCTTGCTGCGAGCGTTCGGCCAGGAATGAGCGTGACGCTTCCCGGCAATGTGACCGGCCAAATCCTGTCGGTCGGTTCGACCATCGATCCCTCCACCCGCAGCGTAGTCGCCAAGGCCAGCATCGGTGCGGCTCCCGGCCTGATCGCGGGCAAGTCGGTGATGGTCGCCATCGGTGGCGGCAACGGCAATGCAGCGGTCAGCATCCCGTCGTCCGCCCTCGCCCGCGTCAACGACAAGGACGTGGTTTTCGTGCGCACGGGCAAGCGCTTTGCGCTGCGCGAGGTTTCGCTTGGCGGCAGCGGCAAAAGCGAAACCGCCATACTGTCCGGCCTCAAGCCCGGCGAGGTCGTCGCGGCAAGCTCGATCCCCGAACTCAAGATGCTGCTTGGCGGCGGGGGCGAGTGATGCTGAGACGCCTTGTTGAATGGTCGCTGGGCGCACGGTTCGCCGTGCTTGGCCTGGCCGTCTTGCTTGCCGCCTTCGGTGGATGGTCGTTCAAGAATCTCCCGATCGACGCCTTCCCGGATATCTCAACCACCCAGGTCAAGATCATCCTGAAAGCGCCCGGGATGACCCCCGAGGAGGTCGAAAGCCGGGTCATTACACCTATTGAAATGGAAATGCTGGGAATCCCGAACCAGCAGATTCTGAGATCGATGGCCAAATACGGCATCGCCGACATCACGATCGATTTTTCCGACAGCAGCGACATCTACTGGGCCCGCAGCCAAGTTACCGAACGGCTGAACAACGTCATGGGCGACCTGCCCGCTTCGGTTGAAGGAGGCCTCGCGCCGATCTCGACGCCGCTTTCCGACGTTTACATGTTCACGATCGAAGGCCCGCAATCACTCGCCGAAAAGCGCCGGATGCTTGATTGGACGATCCGACCGGCCCTACGCACGGTTCCGGGCGTTGCCGATGTCAATTCGCTGGGCGGGCACGCCGAGACTTTCGAGGTACGCCCAGATCCCGGTGCCATGGCTGCGGCCGGGCTGACCTATCACGACATCCAAACCGCGGTCGAGAGTGGCAATCGCAACGACGGTGCCGGACGCCTCGCCAATGGCGAGAGCACGCTTATCGTGCGGTCGGTAGGGGCAATCCAAACGGCCGACGATTTGCGTGCGATCGTCATCCGCAGCGGTGCGAGCGGCGTTCTGCGGCTTGGCGATGTTGCGACAGTCACCACGGGAAGCCTCACCCGCTACGGCGCCGTGACCAAGAACGGCAAGGAAGAAACCGTCCAGGGGCTGGTGATCGCGTTACGCGGCGCTGATGCCAGCAAAGTGGTCGGCGGCGTCAAGGAGCGCATGGCCGAGATCGAGCGCAGTCTGCCCAAGGGCATGACGGTCGATGTCTTCTACGATCGTTCGGAACTGGTTGGCCATGCGGTCTCCACGGTCGAGGAAGCGTTGCTCGAAGCCAGCATCCTGGTGGTGATTCTGCTGTTCCTGTTCCTCGGAAACGTTCGCGCCTCTCTGATCGTCGCGGCCGCGCTGCCGATGGCGACGCTCGTGACCTTCATCCTGATGCGCTGGTTCGGCATGTCCGCCAACCTGATGAGCCTTGGCGGCCTCGCCATCGCCATCGGCATGCTGGTCGATGGGGCGGTCGTCGTGGTCGAAAACGTGGTCGACCGCTTTGCTCATCCGCATCATCAGTCGACCAGCAAGATCCACCAGGTCCTGGTCGCGACCAGCGAGGTCGTGGTCCCGGTGACATCGGGCATGGTGATCATTGCGCTGGTTTTCCTGCCGCTGCTCACTTTGCAAGGCCTCGAAGGCAAGCTGTTCGGACCGGTCGCGCTGACGATCGTGCTCGCGCTGGCAGGCGCGCTGGTCCTCTCGCTGACCTTGATCCCGGTGCTGGCCTATTTCGGGCTTAAACAGGATGCCGGGCACGATGAGCCGTGGCTGATGCGCCAGCTTTCACCGCTTTACAGCAAATCCCTGCATTGGGCCTTTGACAACCGGCGCACGGTTTTCGCGATCGCGGGCGGCTCTCTGCTCGCCGCAGCGCTGGCTTATACCTTCATCGGCAAGACCTTCATGCCCACGATGGACGAGGGTGCGGTGCTGATGCAGCTCGAAAAGCAGCCCAGCATCGGGCTTGACCACAGCATTGCCGGCGACCTCAAGGCGCAGCGCCTCGTCATGGCGAAGGTGCCCGAAGTGCAGGACATTATCGCCCGGGTCGGCTCCGACGAGCTTGGTCTCGATCCAATGTCGCTCAACGACACCGACAGCTTCATGCGTCTGAAGCCCCGCTCGGAATGGCGCGTCCAGGACAAGGACTGGCTGGTCGAGCAGATCCGCCTCGCAATGGAAGACATGCCGGGCGTCGAACCGGCCTTCACCCAACCCATCGAAATGCGCGTCTCGGAAATGCTGACGGGCGTGCGCGGCGATCTCGCGCTCAAGATTTTCGGGCCTGACCTCAAGACCTTGGGCGAGCTCGCAGCCCAGACGCAAGGCCGGTTGCGCAAGATTCGCGGCGTAACCGAGGTCAAGACGCTGGCCGATGACAAGGTGGACTACCTTCAGATCGACATTGATCGGCTCGCGGCCGGGCGCGCCGGCATGCCGGTGGCTGAGTTGCAGGATGCACTGCGTGCCCAGCTTGAGGGCAGCCGGGCGGGTGTTGTTGCCGAAGGCAATCGGCGGGTGCCGATCGTCATCAAGGGCGATCCCGCCAATGCCGGCAATCCCGATACATTCACCAGCCAGATGATCCGCAGTCCGGACGGCACCCTCTTGAGAGTGGGCGACGTCGCCCGGATCAGCCAAGTGGAAGGCCCGGTAAAACTCGATCACGAGAACGGTTCGCGTTTCGCCGTGGTCCAGGCCTTCGTTTCGGGCCGCGACCTGGTTGGTTTCGTCAATGACGCCAAGGCCGATATCGCACGGAACGTGAAGCTTCCGCCGGGCTACCGGTTTGAATGGGGCGGTCAGTTCGAAAATCAGCAGCGCGCTTCTGCCCGCCTCGGCGTGGTCCTGCCAGTCGCGCTACTGCTGATCTTCGGCGTGCTGTTCTGGACGCTGCGCTCGATGCGGGCCTCACTGCTCATCATTGCGATGATCCCCTTCGCGGTCGTTGGCGGAATAATCACGCTGGCGGTCTCGGGCGAATATCTTTCGGTTCCCGCTTCGGTCGGCTTCATCGCCCTGCTCGGCATTGCTGTGCTCAACGGGCTCGTCATGGTCACCTACTTCCGCCAATTGCGTGAGCAGGGCCTAACCATAGGCGAAGCCGTCCGGCGGGGCGCGGAACGACGATTGCGGCCCGTATTGATGACCGCATCCATCACAGCCTTCGGGCTGGTGCCGCTGCTCTTCGCCAGCGGCCCTGGCAGCGAGATCCAGCGGCCACTCGCGGTGGTCGTGATCGGCGGTATCATCACATCGACGCTGCTCACCCTGTTCCTCCTGCCGATGCTCTACGAGCGGTTCGGCGAGAATCCCGCCGAGCGCGCCGCGCTCGATGACGGGATGGAAAGCGCTTCGGCATGAAACTCAGACTGATTGCGGCTCTGCCGCTCCTTTTCGCCGCCCCGGCCCTTGCCCAGTCGCTTCCCGGACTTCCCGAGGCCGCCGTGCAAGAGGCTATTGCAACCCATCCGCGTGCCCGCGCGGCGGACGCCAAGATCGATGCCGCCCGGCAAGAGGCCGGAGCGTTGCGAGCCAGCCCGCATGAGTTCACCGTTTCCGGCGATTATGCCCGGCGCTCGGTCCAGGGCGAGGGCAATTTCGGCGAATATTCGGTAACCGTCGAACGCCCGATCCGATTGCCGGGCAAGGGAGCGCTCGATCGCAAGGCCGGCAGTCTTGGCATCCAGGTTGCCGAACTGCGGGCAGACGAGGTGCGGCATCAGCTCGCACTGCAACTGGGCGAACTGTGGTGGGACTGGCTCGCTGCCGAAGCTGACGTACGCATTCTCAGCGACACACAAGCCACACTCGAACGGGCTTATCGCGGGGTCGATAGCCAGGTCCGGGTGCAGGACGCAGCCATGGTTGATGCCGATCGGGCCATGGCGGAGGTGGCAACCAACAAGTCGGCGCTGGATGCCGCACGCGGCCGGGCTAGCATCGCGCGCAGCCGGCTTGAGGCCCAATTTCCGGGAATTGCTCTCCCGGCAGAAGCGCCGCTATTGCCGGAAGCGGGCCTCCCCATCGAGGAACTGGCCCGGCTGCGCGACGCGGTCGTCACCTGCAACCACGAGTTGCCGGCAGCCATTGCAGAAGCCGATCGTCTCGCGGCCTTGTCCGAGCGCAGCCGCCGAGACCGCATGGCCGATCCAACCATAGGCGCGCGCGTGTTCAGCGAACGGGGCGGGATCGAGAAAGGGGCCGGGGTCGTGTTCTCGGTCCCGATCGGAGGCCGCTATCGCTCGGCACTGTCCGGACGGGCCCAAGCCGAAGCTCAAGTTGCCGCAGCGGATGCGGCCAGCGCCCGCTTCGACGTTCAGGAGATGGCGACGACAGACTATTCGACCGCACTCGGCAGCTCCCAAACCTGGCAAGCGAGTCAGGCAGCAGCGCTCAGCAGCGCAAAGGCAGTCGGACGATTGCGCGCCGGCTACCGGCTTGGCCACGTCGACCTAGCCGACCTGCTTTACGCTGAGCGACAGGCCAAGGAAGCGGCCTTGGCTGAAAGCCAGGCACGAACTGCTGCCTTACGCGCCGAAACCAAGCTGCGGATCGACGCGCACGCGTTGTGGTTGAACTGCAGCCACCAGGCAGAGGCACCGAAATGATCGAAAAGCTCAAAATCGAAATTCCGCTGGTTCTTCCCGAGGTCGGCGACGAGGCAGATCGCTGCGTAACGAGGCTGCAGGATGTGCTGCGCGCACGTGATGGCGTGGAGGAAGCGCATGTTGCGCCCCAGGCTGCGGGTTCGCCTCCACTCCTGTGCGTTCACTACGATCCTTCGCGTTTGTCGCTGACGCAGGTTCGCTCGGCGGTGGAGGCAGCCGGTGCCGAAATCAGCGCGCGCTTCGGTCACGTTGTCTGGGATCTTGGACAAACCATCAACCCGCGAGAGGCCCGCCGGATCGAGCAACAGGCAGGAAGGCTGCCGGGCGTGATCGAAGCATCGATCAGTGCTGCCGGGATGATCCGGGTCGAGTTCGACAGCAGTCTCACCGATCGGCAATCGCTGTCCGCGGCGCTCAAAACGCTCGGGATGAACTTTGAAGATCTAGCCATCGATGAGCATGCGGGACATGCGCACGGTCCCGGCGACCATGCCCACGCCGATGCCGGTCTGTTTGGCCCCTGGACCGAGCTTGCGTTCGCGCTGGCCTGCGGGACCTCGCTGGCAATCGGCTTTGGATTGGAAAAACTCGCATCCGGGCTCCCGTCCCGGGTGCCTCTTGCCTGCTACATCGCCGCCTACGGTGCCGGCGGTTTCTTCACCTTGCGCGAAGCCATCGAAAACCTGAAGGCGCGCCGCTTTGAGATCGATACGCTGATGCTGGTCGCCGCAGCCGGTGCGGCGGCCCTGGGTGCCTGGGCCGAGGGCGCGCTTCTGCTCTTCCTGTTCAGTCTCGGCCATACGCT
Source organism: Novosphingobium hassiacum (assembly GCF_014196055.1). Classification (GTDB taxonomy): domain Bacteria; phylum Pseudomonadota; class Alphaproteobacteria; order Sphingomonadales; family Sphingomonadaceae; genus Novosphingobium; species Novosphingobium hassiacum. The sequence goes on along the minus strand of NZ_JACICY010000009.1, from coordinate 44,293 downwards.
TGAGCACTATGCCATGGGTCGGGCCAAGAAGGCGATCGAAGCGCTGGCCAAACTTGCTCCGCAGACCGCACTCCTGCGCCTTGAGAATGGCGGAACCGAAGAGATCCCGGTCGAACAACTGGTCGTCGGCGACATCATCGTGATCAAGCCCGACCAGCGCGTTGCCGCTGACGGGTTCGTTCTCAGCGGCAATTCGGCGATCGATCAGGCACCCGTCACGGGCGAAAGTATCCCTGTCGACAAGCGGCCGGTCGACGATCCTGCCGCAGCTCGCGCGCACGCAGATAAGGTCGATGCTGCGAGCCGGGTCTTTGCCGGCACGATCAATGGCAGCGGCCTGATTGAGGTCGAAGTGACCCGGCTCGCCAGCGAAAGCACGTTGGCGCGTGTGGTGCAGCTGGTCAGCGAAGCCGAAACACAAAAGTCACCGACCCAGCGCTTCACCGACCGGTTCGAGCGCTATTTTGTTCCGGCTGTTCTGGGTCTGTGCGCTCTGCTGCTGTTCGCCTGGACCGTGATCGACGAACCGTTCCGCGACAGCTTCTACCGCGCAATGGCGGTGCTGGTTGCGGCCAGTCCCTGCGCACTCGCGATCGCGACGCCGAGCGCGGTCCTTTCCGGCGTCGCCCGCGCCGCCCGCGGCGGCGTTCTGGTCAAAGGCGGTGCGCCGTTGGAACTTCTGGGATCGCTGGATGCGATAGCCTTCGACAAGACCGGCACCCTGACCATCGGCGAGCCGAGTATCCGCGACATCATCACCGCGCCGGGTGTGTCGCGCGAAGAATTGATGGCTGTCGCTGTCGCGGTTGAAAGCCTCAGCGATCATCCCTTGGCACAAGCCATCGCCCGGGACGGACGCGAACACACCGGCGATCATGTCATCCCGCGGGCCGAAAGCGTTACAAGCCTTACGGGCCGCGGCGTCGCCGCGCGGGTCGACGGAACGGATGTCCTCATCGGCAAGGCCGAGATGTTCGGCACAGACGGCATCGCGCCGCTGTCTGAAGATATGACCGCTGCCATCGCCAGACTACGTGAAGGCGGACAGACGAGCATGGTGGTGCGCCAGGGGGATCGTGACCTCGGCGCAATCGGACTGATGGACACGCCCCGCGAAAGCGCACGCGATGCGATCGCCCAACTGCGCCGCATCGGCATCAAACGGATCATCATGATCTCAGGTGACCACCAGCGCGTTGCCGAAGCCGTCGCGGCACAGGTCGGCATCGATGAGGCCTGGGGCGATCTCCTGCCGGAAGACAAGGTCGCGGCGATCAAGAAGCTCAAGGCATCAACCCGCGTCGCCATGGTCGGCGATGGGGTCAATGACGCACCGGCCATGGCCAGCGCCACTGTTGGCATAGCCATGGGCGCTGCAGGGTCCAACGTCGCGCTCGAAACCGCAGACGTGGCGCTGATGGCTGACGATCTGTCGCACTTGCCCTTCGCGGTTGGATTAAGCCGCCAAACCCGCGCCATCATCCGCCAGAACGTCTTTGTCAGCTTGGGAGTGGTTGCGCTGCTGGTCCCAGCGACTATCCTCGGTCTCGGAATTGGTCCTGCGGTTGCGATGCACGAGGGCTCGACCCTGCTCGTGGTCTTCAACGCATTGCGGCTACTGGCCTTCCGCAACATCGGCGCAAGGGAGCGCTGACAGGTGCAGGCCCTGCCCTATACCCTGATCCCCCTAGGCGCCGTGATCATCGGAACACTCGTCGCGCTTTGGCGCCGTCCTGGCGCAACCTTTGTTAGCGCGACCCAGCATCTCGCGGCAGGGGTGGTTTTCGCGGCAGCTGCGGTCGAAATCCTTCCCCAGATCAAGCACGAGGCCTCACCTGCGGCGACGCTGATCGGCGGCGCTATCGGCGTTGGCGTGATGCTCGCGATCAAGGCGTTCGAGGAACGCTCCTCCGGTCCCTTTGCCATGCTGAGCGCAACCGGCATCGACATTTTCATCGACGGCCTCGTGCTGGGTCTCGCCTTTATTGCCGGTGATCGCGCCGGGATCCTGCTGACCGCAGCCCTGACGCTCGAGATCCTGTTTCTCGGGCTATCCGTAACTTCGGAATTGCAGGAGGAAAAGGCGGGGCCCCGCCGCATTCTGGCCATCGCTATCGGGCTTGGCCTCCTACTCCCGCTTGGGGCTCTCACCGCGACACCCGTTGCGATGCTACCGCCCGTCGTCATCACCGGCTTCCTGAGTTTCGGGCTGATGGCCCTCCTCTACCTCGTGACCGAAGAGCTGCTGGTCGAGGCGCATGAGAAGCCGGACACGCCGCTTATTTCTTCGATGTTCTTCGTCGGTTTCCTCGGGCTGCTCGTGCTCGAGGAACTGATGTGATGATGCGTCCACACCAATGAAAGGGGCTAACATGTTTCTATCCAGATTGAAGCTGGGCCTGACCTCCGTCACCCTCGCCTTGGCAGTCGGCGGCTGCTCCATGGGGCCTGAGCTCAAGATCCCGATTACCCAGAATTCGAATGAGCGCGTCTCGATCCGCTGGGCTCACGCCTACCAGAGAAAGCATGGCATCGAGGTTTGGGGACAGGTTCGGCGCAGGAACTACAGTCTTGTCCGGGGCCACATTCACATCGAAGCGCTTGGTCAATCGGGCACGGTGCTCGCCCAGGCCGACGCCTATTTGCCAAAGATGGTCCGTCATCCGTTTATGGCCAAAAGCTTTGGTGCCAGGCTCTTAGTAAATGACGCTACAGCAGTCTCGCAGCTTTTGGTCGAGGTGCGTTCGCAGGCGGACAATGATTGACCTTGCGACGACGGCGTGAAGATTGTCGGCAGTCTAGATTTGAGGTGCCGGACTGCGGGACGCTGAAGCACACGTCTGACTAGGGTGCTCTGTTTGAGCCAAGTCGGGCCGATCAGAACGTCCGGATGTCCCGCCACGCGCAAAGATAGAAGAATTGCCGCATCAACAGCGCGTGCATCCCCTTCAGCCACTTCGGCCCAAATCTTGAGAAACAGGAAGAAAAGGCCGGCGACAGTGGCCAGTCCGGCGAGAAGACGCAGGGGCAACCCCGAGGCCCCACGGAATCCCGGGAATAGCAATGAAGCCATTCTCGATTCCTGTTTCGCTTGCATGTGCCGATCCGACATCGCTGAAAAACTGCCGCCAGGTCAACTGTTGTCGGGTGATGAAGATGCGTCTTGAGCCGATAGCGCGCATCAGCTTCTCGCGGACGACCCCGGCAGCTTTAACCAATGCCGGGTTGTTGATGGCTTGCATCGAGGCAACAGGGTCAATTGCCGCGACTTCAAATTCGCCAACGCCCGACTGTTGAACAACCACGTTGCATGGCAGCATCAGTCCTACCTTGTCTTCCAGCTGCAATGCCTCGTGGGCCAGGGTCGGATTGCATGCCCCGAGTATCGTATATGGCCGGAATTCGACATCGATCTTTGATTTGAGCGTCTGCTGGATATCGATCCGGCTGATAACGCCGAAGCCCTCGGTCTTTAGGGCGGCCTCGGTGCGCGCGAGTGTATCCTCAAACGATGCCAGCAGTTTGGTGGCTATGTAGTAGGTCATTGATTATCCTTTCCGTCGAAATCTCGGCATCGAGAGCCCCCCAAGACCAGGCTCGCCATGCGATGAATTGACTGCTTCTCAGATCATTTTCGGCCGGACATCAGGTATTTGATCAATGCCACGATCCCCAGGACAATCAGGATCAAGGCCAGCCAACCTAGCCCGCCCATACCCCATCCCATTCCATACATCATTTCGGTCTCCTCATTTGAACGTCAAAAATCAGCACCTTGCCGGCGAATTCTGTGTCCACCGCCAGTTCGTCGCTCGCCATGCAAGGTCACCTGGATAGATTGTTCAGGTGCCTGGCCCAGTCGATGCGGGTGAAGGCAACCAGTAGAACTATCATGGCGACCTGCATTGCGATTCCGAACGGACTGGTGATTGCCTGACGAAAGGCCTCGCCGACGTTCGTACTTTCGATGCTTTTCGAAGTGAGGAGATAGATCGAATATGAAACTGTGCGCCCCACGAAAAAGGCTGCTGTGAAACCAAGCAGCGGAACCCTGGCCAGTCCGGCGGCTTCGAAGAGTGGCGCGGAAGGAACAGGTGAAAGGGCAAACAAGCCGAGCGCGATCATCGAATTTCGTTTCTTGCGCTCGAACGCGGCTCGGGCAGCAGCGACGTTTCTCTTGGTCTTTTCCGACACATGGCGGGCCAGCAATCTAAAGGCATGGGCCAGGAGGAAACGACCTGTTGCAGCCGCTGACGCAGCGACCAAGACGAGCGCCAGCACCGACATTTTGGTGTCGATGCTGTACATCACGATCACCGACCAAGTCGGAGGCCCGAAAGCAGGCATCAGGTTCACGCCAAGAACGATGGCGAACAGGATCAGATAATTCACCACCCTCGCCCCTTTCCGTTCCCCCTGGAGAGAAGGCGCGTATTCTGATGAAGGGTGCTTGGTCTAATCCGTTGGAGACCCGAAAGCGGTTGGTCAGCGCCTGATGTGCGCCGCCCGACTACCCACCAAGCGCATATGGTCCTCACATGACGTGACCATCGTTTGTCGCAAACTTTATGCGCAGGAAGAGCTTAAATCCTCCAGGATCGGAACCATATTCGGGCTTGAATGCCGAAGGTATGAAATCCTTGGTGTATGAGCCGCCGAAGCGCAACGAGAGGCCATGCTGTTCAACCAGGGTCCGCTCGTATCCAAGCGTAAATGCCTTCACCCATCTGGGATCGGTCGGACTGCCAATCGTCGCGTCGTCAAGTTGCTCAGGCGTGATCTGCAAGACTTCGGCCCTACCGAAAAATGCGTTCAGTCCTCGCTGATAAACCGCTTCGGCAAGAAGGCTGGTTTGCGAGGCGCTGTTGCCATCTCGCCCTCTTGCCCAGACAAGTGAGGATCGCAGCGTGCCTGGTCCGACCTGGTGCGAGGTTGCCAGCCACGCCGATATGAATTGGCTGTGTTTTTCAACGCCTGCATCATCCGGCGAAAGCACGTCACCGTAAGACGCTCCCACTTTGATGTGATCGTCAAAGTCCTGGGTGAGGCGGAAGGCGAAGGAATCCGGACTGTGCAGCGGCAGCGGCCAGCTAACGCTCTTCCCGCTGAAAGCAGTCGCCTCAATTGTGGTGCCTGCAATATGGTATTCGATGCCGAGCACCGTTGAAGCGTCATGGAATCCATCCTGCAACCCGTGGCCCAGCGGCGCATCGGGATTTCCTTCTGCGGACAGACGATGCATGAACGGGACGGGACCGATCGCGGCCGCACCACGGGGGGCAAAAAGAAGAGTCAGGTGCTGGTCGCCGCTTGAACCAAGCGCAATGACATCCCTGAACTCCAGCGCCATGAGCGTATCATGGGCATGCATGTTGTCGATATTTTCGGTCTGCAGGAGTTGTGGCGTCCCCTTGTCGCCGACGGTCAATTGCTCGGGCGATGCCATTAGGCTGACAATCAGGTGATTCCTGGGCGCCAGTTCGCGGTCGTACATCAGCATCCAGGTGCCAGGTCCAGTCACGCGTGACCGGCCGCGCGGCCCGGTCGTGTGCGAATAGACCGCAAATTGATTGATCTGCAGCATGAATGGCGATTTTGACTTTTCCCCATCATCCATGTCCATGCCCGTACTGGTAGTGGGCCGACTACTTGCAATGGGCGGGGTTGGCATAGCTGCCGCGCCTGCATCTGGAGCAGTTTTCCTGCCTTGATCGAGCGGCGGCCCGCTAGCAGCGGTTCCCGGAACCGCTTTCCCATCGGGCATGCACATCTGCATATCAGGATTCCAGCGCTCGCTCGGCGAACACTGTGGTTGAGCAGCGTAGGAAGCGGTGCTCAATAGCATCGTTGCTGCAACAAGGCCCAAAGCCACTGGGTGCGCAAAAAACACTCTTCGCGCCACCGCAACAGGCGTCAGAATTAGGGGCTCGTGCATGCAGCGTTCCCAATGATCTGAGGAGCTTATTTCGAATAAAGACCCTCGTATTTAGCGCGGGGATTCGAAGTCAATAAACGATCCGCGCATCGGAATGTTCCGTTCGGGAAGACCTCCTAAGCTTATAAAAGCCATTCGAATGAAGATTCTATTTAGTGGCGTGAATACACAAATGATCTTCCTGTCCCAAACGCCACCACATTATAGTGATTCGCCTGCATTCCCGGCATTTCCATACCAAGCGATCCCATCGGCATGCCGGCTACAGCGAGACCGCGAACGCCGTTGGGCTTTGCGGACAGCACCCGCTTCATGTCGGCAATAGGAACATGGCCCTCAAATGCCATCCCATCGATGATTGCGGTGTGGCAGCCTCCAAGCGAAGCAGGCACACCAAGCCGCCTGTCGAATTCCGCCCGGTGAGCATCATCAATGATCCGAACGTTGCGACCGAACGCCGCGCGAACTTCGGCCGCCCATTTTTCACAGCATCCGCAGCCAGGATCGCGGTGCATTACAATGTCTGTCGCCGCGAGCGCGGGGGTCGTCCATAACACGGCGGCAAGCAGGAACCTCTTTGCGTTGAACGCCATTTTCAGTCCTTTCGGTCGGACATCATATAATTGATCACGCGGAAGTGTGACAACGGCAGCCAAGGCAACCTTGGCTGGACAGTGCTGAGGTTCCTAGTTCGGGTGATGAGCTGCGTGATCTTCAGGCGCGGCGGATGGCGTAACCGACGGTGTGCTGCCTGAGTTCTGCCCGCCTTGCATCATCGTGCCACCCATCATGCCACCCATATTCTGCATGTTGGCCATCATCCCGGCCATTTGATCGTGCATCTTTTGCATTCGTGCCTTCATCGACGGATCGTTGGTACTGTTCATCATGGCGCCCATATCCGTCATCATCGCGCTCATGTCTCTGTGCATGCTGCCCATGCCCATCATGCCCTGAGCACCGCCACCCATGCCCATCATGCCTTGGCCCATCGCGCCCTGAGCACCACTGGCACACGGCGCAGAAGTTGCTGAGTGCCGATGCGCATGGCTTGGCTTGGCATGTGTAGATGGCCGATGTGAGGACGGACTTCCCGACTGGTGAGCCGGTGCAGTCTGAGCGATGGCGCCAGAGGCTGCCACCATTGAAACGGCGGTCAGTGCGGCGGCGATGATCTTCTTCATGGCTTCACTCCTCTGAGATATTGCATGGTATACGCAGATGTCGCCTTCACCCCTCAAAACCAGTTACAAATACCAAAAATAAAACTGCATCCGGAAATGTCCTCAAGCGCCAATGCCCGACGTTTGGCACCTGGCTCCGAAAGTCGGGGGCGACATTTGGTCCACTGCGGTTTTCAACATTGCGTTGCTGGGTCGTCAGCATCTTTAGAACCAAAACCTGATCCCGGCGACGAGACTCGCATACGACGCTCGCTCGCCTGCGGAGCGGGCCATTCGGGCTGTATCGCCGATCTTTCTATCCCACGAAACGCCTACATAAGGCGCAAATTCCCTGGTTATTTCATAGCGCAGCCGTAATCCGAGTTCCACGTTCGACAGACCTGAACCGATCCCATTCTCTGGAATGTCTTGCGCGGCGAAATTGGCTTCCAGCCTTGGTTGCAGGATCAGTTTCTGGGTAATCCGCTGATCGATATCGCCTTCGATGCGGGCAAGGATATCGCCCTTGGTCGAGACATAGGCTGATGCGCCAAGATCGAACCAGTAAGGGGCAATCCCCTCGATCCCCAGAACGGCATAGGTCCGGTCCGGACCCTTGCCGAAATCCTGCCGGATGCCGCCTTGAACATTCCAGTAGGGATCGACCGCATGCGACCAGAGCGCCTGAACTTCACCATGGTCGATCGGTTCGCCAAAACTGCCCTCTCCCTCCGACTTGACCGCGAGCCGGTTGATGTCGCCGCCGAACCACGCGCTGGCGTCCCAGCGATATCCGTCCCGGCCATTGCGGGCCTGATATTCCGCAAGGTTAAACAGTACCTTGTGAAAGGTCATGCCGCCGTGTTCGCCCAGTAGCGCTGCCTGCGCCGTGGCCATGGCTGCCGGATCGTAGAACCGATCGGCGGGACGATCGCTCGCGATCGGTGGCGGCGGCGCGCTGCCGGGCTCCCGGTCGGTACCGCTCGGGCCGGTCGCGCCAGTCTGGCCCGCGGCCGTATCAGATGCCGGGGCGGACTGCGCCTCTGACATCGGCATGTCTTCCATGCCCTGCATATCGTGACCGGCATGTGGATCGACAGGCCCGGGAGCCGGCACGGGCGCCGGCATCTGCATGGTCGACATGTCGTGGCCTTGATGCATTGCCTGATCCATCGGCACGCCAGTTGCCTGGGCCGAAAGAGATGCCGCCAGGACGAGCGGGGAAAGCCCCAGAAACGCGGCCCGGCTCATGCTGCTTCTCCCGCGCCGCGCACTTGGACGACGCGGATCATGCCCGCGTGCATGTGGAGGAACATGTGGCAGTGGAATGCCCAGTCGCCGTAGACGCCGGTAACGTCGAAGCTGACCTTCCCACCGGGCGGTACGTTCACCGTGTGCTTGCGCGGACTGTGGTCGCCGTGCCCTGTCACCAGTTCGAAGAAATGGCCGTGGAGATGGATCGGATGGTTCATCATCGTGTCGTTGATGAGTGTCATACGCACCCGCTCGCCGGTCCGCAGGGGAATCGGCGTTTTTGACTCCGACAAGGTCTGCCCGTCGATGGACCACATGTAGCGCTCCATATTTCCGGTAAGGTGCAGCTCGATTTCCCGATCCGCACCGCGCACATCGGGGTTGCGTTCGAGCGCGACGAGATCGCGGTAAACCAGAACCTTGTGACCCGCGTTTTCCAGACCGACGCCCGGCTCTCCGGTGCGGTCGACCGGCATCGGGGCAATGGTCTGGACCCCCGGCCCGAGCACGACCTCCGGTGCATTGGCACCGTCCCGCATGTTCATGTTCATTGATTGGCCTGACGCGCCATGATCCGGGCTGGCGGCGCCGGCCGACATATCCATGCCTGCCATGTCGTGCCCGGCATGATCGGTCCCTGTGGCGGGCGCATCCATCGCGCCCATGCCCATGTCCTTCATCGTCAGCAATGGACGCTCGCGCAGCGCGGGCACTGGCGCCACCATCCCCTCGCGCGGCGCGAGCGTGGCGCGGGCCATCCCGGACCGGTCGATTGCCTCGCCAACGATCGTATAGGCGCGATCTTCGACCGGCGTGACGATGACATCATAGGTTTCCGCAACGGTCATCTGCAGCTCATCGACTGGGACCGGCCGAACCGGAAGACCGTCGGCGGCCACCACGGTCATCTGCAGACCCGGAATACGGACGTTGAAGATCGTCATCGCCGCAGCATTGATGAACCGCAAGCGGACCCGCTCGCCCGGCTTGAACAGCGCCGTCCAGTTGTCGTTCGGGCCATAGCCGTTGACGACGTAGGTATAGATCGAACCGGTCACATCGAGGATGTCGGTCGGATCCATTCGCATCCGCGCCCAGGCCAGACGATCGGCGCGCGACTGGTCCTTGCCGGCAAGCAATCCGGCCAGCGTCTGCTTCTGTCGGTTGTAATAGCCGGACTCTTGCTTGAGCTTGCTGAACAAGGTGTGCGGATGCACGAAGCTGTGGTCGGAAAACATGACCACATGTTCGCGGTCATAGCCGATCGGATCGGCGCCCTTGGGATCGATCACAATCGGGCCATAGTGGCCCATCGCTTCCTGCAAGCCCGAATGGCTATGATACCAATAAGTCCCCGACTGCTCGATCGGAAATTCATAGGTGAATGACGAACGCGGCTTGATGCCGGGAAAGCTCAGCCCCGGCACTCCGTCCATCTGGAACGGCACCAACAAGCCATGCCAGTGCAGCGAGGTTTCCTCATCGAGCGCATTATCGACGGTAATTCTTACCGCCTGCCCTTCGCGGAGGCGCAGCAATGGGGCAGGAACGGTGCCGTTCATTGCGATGACGTGGGCTTGCCGTCCGTCGACCTGCACCATTTCGTGGGCGACCCGCAAAGCGATGTTGTCACCCGAAAGCTGCGGCAATGGCTTGGCGATGCCGCGAGATACCGGCTGCGCCCATGCAGGCATCCAAGTCGACAGTGCGAGGCCTCCCCCGGCAAGGCTGGCACCACGCAGCAGCGCACGGCGATTGATGCCCGGAAGGGAAGCGGAATTCGAAGTCATGGAAGCCGTCCTGCCTGATGCCTGTTGTGCGCAGATACGCAGTTGCTGCCTCAGCCCCTCAAAATTTCCTGCAATTTGTTGCGTGCGCGGTGCAGCCGGGTCTCCACTGCCTTTTCTGTAATGACCAGAATCGCGGCAGTCTCCGTCTGCGAAAATCCCTCGACCGTGCGCAGCACGAGCACATCCTTGAGCTTGGCCGGAAGTCCGCTCATTGCCGCCAGAACATTGGCTAGTTCCTGCCGATCGCTGGCTACTCGTTCGACGTCGGCAGACAGATCGACCGGATCGGGTGCGTTGTCGAGCGGTGTGGCAAACGAGAAGAGCGCACGCACCGTTCTGCGCCGCGCCCAATCCCGGCACTTGTTGAGCGCAATGCGCGTGAGCCAATGCTTGAGTGGTCTCGACTGATCGAAGCGCTTGAGCGCTGCAAAACCGGCAATGAAGGTCTGTTGTGTGATGTCGAGGGCCGCGTCATCATTGGCGGTATGCGCGCGGGCGAAGCGGAAAATTGCATCGCGATGCCGGCGCATCAATTCGGTATAGGCGCCTTGCCTGCCCCCGATCGCCAGAGCTGCCAGTTCGCCGTCCGAACACGCGCCAAGATCGAGGCTCATTTTGCCTCGACGGTCAGCGCCTTGACCACTGCGTCATCAAACCGCGCGGCCTGTTCGGGTCTCAGCACACTGCGCATGGCGAATATGTGTTCGAGCGTAACTTTTTGCAGTTCCCCCATCGCCTGATGCGAGTGATCGATTGCGGCGCTGACCTGCGGCCCGTAACCATGCTCGGTCTGAATCGCCTGCGCCAGGCGGGCATTGTCCGCGCGCAGTTCCAGTTCGAGCGCCTGGCGCTGGATGGCAAATTGCGCTTCGATGGCTTCGATTTTCGTTTCCTGGACAGAATCCAGATCGAGCTTCTGGTGGAGGAGCTTGTGTAGCTCGCTTTCAACTGGCGGAGGCGGAACAATATAGCTGCGGCCCACAAAGACGCCTGCCAATGCCGCGCCAAAGGCGATCAGGATAACCAGCAGGTAGCGGGACCGATTGTTCATCGCGCGCTCGCGAGCAGGGTCGACGGGGCAAGCGCCGCAGGCGCGCCAAGCGGAAAAGGATTCGGCGCCGCACTCGCCGGTGTACCGGGAATGGCGGAACCCAGAATGCCGGTAACCAGCGCGACTGCGGCCGCTGCTGCAAACAGCCCGCCTGACTGACGACCGCCTGTAGCCAGTTCCCGGTGCAGCCCATCAAGCACTGCCGCATCGATCATGCTCAGGCGCGGATCAACCGGGAGGTCTCGCAATCGGGCAAGTGTGCGTTCGATATCGGTCATGCTTGTTCTCCGAACTCATTGGCCTTCATACGCAAGGACTGAACCAATCCCTCAAATTATTTCGCGCCGGGATGTGAGGGGTCAGGGCGCGACCTGCGTATTAGCCAGCAGATATCTCAGGAGCATTTCATGAAGACCATCAGATCGATTGCCACCGCAGTTGCTGCGATTGCCATGACAACCGCCATTCCCGCGCTGGCTCATCCCAGGCTGCTGTCCTCGATCCCCGCCGCGCAGGCAGCGGTGCAATCCGCACGGCAGATAACCCTTCGCTTCACCGAACGGCTGATGCCGCAATTGACGGGTCTGGAAATTGCGCCTGCCGGTATGTCCCATGCTGATCATGCGGCTCATACGGCCATGGCTCCGTTGCCCGCGATCCGGACGACATTTTCGTCGGACGGCAAAACTCTCATCGCCACGTTCGCAAGCGCCTTGCCGCGCGGGGCCTACACCGTGACCTGGCATGCGGTCGCAGCCGACACCCACCGGGTTCAGGGCCAGTTCGCTTTCACGGTCAGGTAGCAACCATGTCCGAGGGGCCGATCATTGCTGTCCGCTTCGGACTCTTTGCAATTGAAGGGCTGCTGTTGGGTGTGCCCCTCTTCGGTCTCTATGCCTTGCGCGCGCCGGAACGCAGCCAGCTTCCGTTCCGGGCATGGCTGATCCTGCTCAGCCTGATTGGTGTAGGGCTGAACATCCTGGGCTTTGCCCTGTTGCTCGCCAGCATGGCGGGCACTTCCATCAACGCCATCGATCCTGACCTTGCGCGCTCGATCCTGCTCACCGCTCCCGTTGGCTGGGCCTTTGTGCTGCGTCTCGCGGTCACTGTGCTTGCCTTGGGCCTAGTCCTGCTGGCACCGGCAAACCGAACGAGCATGCTGGCAAGCGTTACCGCATTCAGCAGCGTCGCGCTCGCATCACTGGCCTGGAACGGGCACGGCGTAGCCACCGAAGGCGTGCTGGCCTGGCCACATCTGCTTGCCGACATCGTTCATCTGCTGGCCGCAGGCGTTTGGCTGGGTGCGATCGCCTGCCTCCTCTATATGGTGGTCCGCCCGAAGGCCTCCCTTACTGACCTGACCATCGCCGGGCGATGCCTCAAAGAGTTCGGCGTTGCGGGGTCTATGGTTGTCGCGCTTCTGATCGCGACGGGCCTGATCAACGGCTTCGCCATCCTTGGCAACCAGCCCTTCGGACCTGCCTTTGGCTCAGCCTACATTGTCCTGATGGGCAGCAAGCTTGCGCTGTTTGCCCTCATGCTGGCGCTTGCAGCGCTGCACCGGTTCCGGCTTGTTCCCGCAGTGGAAAGCGCCACTGACCACGCGGATAAGGCGATGGCCGTTCGCCGGATAAGATCGAGCATGGCCGTCGAACTGGCTGCTGCCGTCGTGATCCTTGGCCTCGTCGCGTGGCTGGGAACGCTGGAGCCGGGCTGGTGACGCGCCGTATTTCGCCTTCACCTGCCAGCGCAGGCCGTCTTTCGTCCCGTCATTTGAAAGGATCATTCCATTTCAGAGCATGAACTTCATGGCGGCGGAAAGATGTCCGGCCTCGCCAAACTCGTTTTCGGCGGCTTCGCGATAGTGGCGGGCTACTACCTGTTCACCGAGCACACTGTGCACGTGCTGAGCGCATTGCCGCTCCTTCTCTTCCTGTCCTGCCCGATCATGCACCTCTTCATGCATCATGGTCACAAACATGGCGGTGGTCCGCCGTCAGGCAAGTCACAGGGGGCCGGCGACGTCGGTGCACAATGATGGAGGGTACCATGGCTACGCATCAGATGCAGGGTTTCGGCCTGTGGGGCCTCGCTTTCGTCAACTCGGTGGTGTTCATCCTGTTCGCTCTGAGCTTCTTCAAACCGCAGTCGCCAAGGGACTGGCGCAGCTTCAGCGCGTTCAGCGCCTTTCTCGTCGCGCTCTTTGCCGAAATGTATGGCTTTCCGCTCACCATCTACCTGTTTTCGGGCTGGCTCCAGTCGCACTATCCCAGCGTCAACTGGTTCTCCCACGACGCAGGCCATCTGCTCGAGATGATGTTCGGATGGCGGGTGAACCCCCATTTTGGACCGTTCCACATCGCCAGCTTCGTCCTGATCGGCGGCGGCTTCTGGATGATTTCGGTGGGCTGGGCCGTGCTCCATGCAGCGCAGCAACGCCGCGCCATAGCGACCACCGGGATTTATGAGCGTATCCGGCACCCCCAATATGTCGGCTTCATCCTGATCCTGACCGGGTTCCTACTGCAATGGCCAACGCTGCTGACGCTGGCCATGTATCCGGTTCTGGTCGTCATGTACGTCCGCCTCGCCCGTCATGAAGAAACGGCCGCGATTGCCGAATATGGCGATGCCTATCGCAGCTATATGGCACGGACGGGCGGTTTCTTTCCAAAGTGGCGAACCCGAAGCTCTGGTTGAGCAGTTTCCCTTGTTGCAGGCAAACTAGCCGCTTGACCCTGACGTGATGTCAGACCCCACATGAAGATGCGTCAAAGGAGAATCGATATGGCATCGACTGATCACAAGGCGCACCAACATGGCGCAAGCTGCGGCGGCGGCGCGAAAACAGGCGCAGAAAGCGCGACAGATCCGGTCTGCGGCATGAAGGTGGACCCTGCTGCCACCGAACACCACACCACCCACGCGGGCCAGGAATACCATTTCTGCAGCGCAGGCTGCCAAACCAAGTTCGTCGCCCATCCTGATCAGTATCTGTCTAAGAAGGTCTCGCCGCCGGTGCCCGCCGACGCCGGTGACGTCATCTATACCTGTCCGATGCACCCCGAGGTCCGGCAAGTCGGCCCCGGTTCCTGTCCAATCTGCGGGATGGCGCTGGAGCCGGAAACTGTGTCGGCCGATCACGGTCCCAATCCTGAACTTGCCGATATGACCCGCCGCTTCTGGGTCGCACTGGTGCTTACCCTGCCGGTCTTTGCCCTTGAAATGGGCGGACATCTGACCGGCCTCATGATGCTTGTCGGCAAACAAACATCGAACTGGATCCAGTTCGTGCTGGCGACGCCCGTTGTACTCTGGGCTGGCTGGCCCTTCTTCGATCGAGGGTGGGCCTCGCTCAGGTCTCGCCACCTCAATATGTTCACGCTGATCGCCATGGGTGTCGGCGTTGCCTATCTCTACAGCCTCGTTGCCCATTTCGCGCCGGGGCTGTTTCCGCCCGCCTTCCGCGACGCGATGGGCACCGTGCCGATCTATTTCGAAGCAGCGGCCGTCATCACCGTGCTGGTCCTGCTCGGGCAAGTGCTCGAACTACGCGCACGCGAACGCACCTCCGGAGCGATCAAGGCATTGCTCGATCTTGCGCCCAAGACCGCGCGCAGGATTACCGCCGATGGCCAGGACGAGGAAGTTACGCTCGACCTCGTCGTTGTCGGCGATCATCTGCGGGTCCGTCCCGGCGAAAAGGTGCCGGTCGATGGCGTCATCGCCGAGGGCCGCGTCTCGATCGATGAGTCGCTGGTTACCGGCGAGTCCATGCCTGTCACCAAGGAAGCGGGCGCCAAGGTCATCGCCGGTTCGCTCAACAAGACCGGCAGTTTTGTCATGGTCGCCGAGAAGGTCGGAGCCGAGACGCTACTTGCGCGGATCGTCCTGATGGTGGCCGAAGCCCAGCGCAGCCGCGCGCCGATCCAGCGCATGGCCGATAAGGTTTCGGGCTGGTTTGTGCCGATGGTGATCGCGGTCGCACTGATCGCTGCCGCCGCCTGGGCGCTGTTCGGACCTGACCCGCGCCTGACCTATGCGCTGGTAGCGGCCGTCTCGGTGCTGATCATCGCCTGCCCCTGCGCACTGGGTCTCGCCACGCCGATGTCGATCATGGTTGGCGTCGGACGCGGCGCGCAGGCAGGGGTGCTCATCAAGAATGCCGAAGCACTGGAGCGGTTCGAGAAGATCGATACGCTGATCGTCGACAAGACTGGAACGCTGACCGAAGGGCGTCCTGCGGTCACGGGGATCCGCACCGTCAGCGGATGGGACGAGAACGAAATCTTGCGCCTTGCCGCCAGCCTTGAACGTGGCAGCGAGCACCCGCTGGGCGATGCCATCCTGCGCGCCGCGCAGGACCGCAAGCTGGAACTGGAGCAGGCCAGCGATTTCGACTCTCCGGTTGGGCGCGGCGTGACCGGCACGTTGTCGGGAAAGTATGTCCTGCTCGGTGGACCGCGGTTCATGGCCGAACAGAAGATCGACACCGCTGAACTCAATGAAGCAGCCGAGGCAATGCGAGCAGAAGGTGCGACCGCGATCTTTGCGAGTGTGGATGGCAAGCTCGTCGGCCTGCTGGGCATTTCAGATCCGATCAAGGAAACTTCTGCCCAGGCCATCCGCGAACTGAAGGCAGATGGCATCCGCATTGTCATGATGACCGGGGACAATCGCACGACCGCGCTCGCTGTTGCAGCCCGCCTCGGCATTGACGATGTCGAGGCTGAGGTGTTGCCCGAGGACAAGGCCAGCGTCGTCCAGAAGCTCCGCGCCGAAGGCCGCAGCGTTGCGATGGCCGGGGACGGCGTCAACGATGCGCCGGCGTTGGCGGCTGCCGAGGTCGGCATCGCGATGGGTGCCGGATCCGATGTCGCCATAGAAAGCGCAGGCGTGACCTTGCTGCAAGGCGATCTGAACGGCATCGTCCGGGCGCGCCGCCTGTCGCGCGCGGTGATGCGCAACATCCGCCAGAACCTGGTGTTCGCCTTCGCCTACAACGTCGCCGGCATCCCGATCGCAGCGGGCGCGCTCTATCCGGCCTTTGGCTGGATGCTCTCGCCTGCGATTGCGGCGGCTGCCATGGCCCTCTCATCGGTCAGCGTCATCACCAATGCCTTGCGCCTACGGATCGTCCGGCTGTGACCGGCCTGCCGCTCCATTTCGAGGCGAGCGCAGCGATCACCGGTTCGGCAGAAAGCATCTTTGCCATTGCCGATGAACCGGACCTTCTCACCCGGCACATGCGCGAGCCATCGCTCATGATGGGCGGCGGCAGTATGCGGTGTGACCTCGATGCCCTGGCAGGGAAAGCGGTGGGTTCTGTGATCCGGCTGACCGGCAAGGGGTTTGGTTTCGCGATAACCGTCGAAGAGGTCGTCAAGGAGCGCACACCGCCTCTGCGCAAGGTCTGGGCGACGATCGGGACGCCGCAGCTTGTCGTCATCCGCGACTATAGAATGGGCTTCGAGATCATAGAGACAGCTGAAGGCTGCCAACTTCGTGTCTGGATCGACTATGCGCTGCCGCAATCGGGCGTGCGCCACTGGCTCGGGCGACTTCTGGCACCGACTTTCGCACGATGGTGTGTTGAGAACATGCTGCACGAAGTACAGAGAGTTCATATTGCGCCAAGAATTTGATGCCCGAAAGGAATGGGATGTTGCCCACTGAACCCCCGAACGGCTTACTGGTCGCCACGGAAGCGATTGCAGAGCAGCTTAACTTGGGCTGTTTCTGCATTTCGCTCGACCGGATGGAGTTGGAAGAAGCCCTGGACAGTGCAGTCCGGATCGAGGGTTTTGCTGAGCGGCTGAGTGCATCGCATCCGACGCTGTTTTCCAATGTTCCCGTGTTCGTTCCATCGGCAACGCTGGGCAAAATGATGCTGATTGTCGATGCCGTTGAGGGGGCCGCGCAGTTACCAGCCTATCGTGCGGCCACCTTGTCCCTTGCACCGCCATCGGCACAACTGGACTTCGGGCCGGTCGGGGCATTCATGGGCTACGGCTTTCACCTCGCGTCTGATGGTCCAAAGCTCATCGAGGTGAACACCAATGCCGGGGGAGCCTTCCTCAATGCGTTTCTGGCAGGGGCACAGCACGCCTGCTGTCCGGAGGCCGAGTTCCAGGTCAGGCCCCTGACCGAAAGTGAGTTTGTTGAGCGTGTGGCTCGAATGTTTACGGCCGAATGGCAGTTGCAGCGCGGTGGCGGCCAGCCGGCGCTGGTTGCGATTGTCGATGACCTGCCCGAGCAGCAGCATTTATACCCGGAGTTCCAACTGGCGAAGGAGATGCTCGAAGGACAGGGTATCCCAGCAGTGATCGTCGATCCCGCAGAAATGGTGTTCGACGGGCAGAAACTCACGGTCAACGGGCGTACACTCGACCTGGTCTACAACCGCCTGGTCGACTTCTCACTTGAGGAGCCGCGACATGCCGCACTCCAGGCCGCGTACCTGCAAGGGGCAGTCGTCCTCACACCGTCGCCTTATGTCCACGCCCTCTTCGCAGACAAGCGCAACCTTGCGCTGCTGTCAGTCGATGCACGGCTGGATGAGTGGGGGCTATCGATCGAACGCCGAGCCGTTCTGCGCAGCGGCCTGCCGCGGACCGTAGTCGTCACGGCCGCCAATAGCGAGGATCTCTGGCGCGAACGCCGGAACCTTTTTTTCAAGCCGGCCCGCGGTCATGGCAGCAAAGCGGCGTATCGAGGTGACAAGCTCACGCGCCGGGTATGGGATGAGATCGTCAGCGGCGTATATGTCGCGCAGGCCTTCGCCGCGCCCAGCGCACGCAACGCAGCCGTGGCGGGCGAAAGCATCGCTCTCAAAACTGACATCCGACTTTACACCTATGCTGGAGAGCTACTCCTTGCCGCTGCACGGCTTTATCAAGGCCAAACCACCAACATGCGGACCGCAGGGGGCGGATTTTCCCCCGTTCTAGAATTGAATGGCCCTGAATCCTGCTTGGACCAAGCATGCGGGCAAGTCCCTAGCCCGCGGCCACCGAATTGATCCAGGCATCAATTTCGGCCTCGACCCAAACCGTGCATTTGCCGCCAAGCGACCGCGATTTCGGGAACCGGCCTTCACTCATGCGCTGGTAGATCGCGGAGCGCTTCAGTGCGACACGAGACATCACTTCGGGCAGGCGTATCAACCGCGGCGCAGGCGGCACGGGACTGGCATCGGTGCGTGCGAGCGAGGCTGCCGATTCAGTATTCAACTGGGTGGAGGCCATGAGAAGATCCTTGGTCAAAGCAATCATCGGGTTCCCCTCCGATCATTGCTTCCCCTCACCTGCCGATCGCGAGCGACAGGTCGCGATCGGCAAATTCATCGATGTGCTTGGACAGCATGCGGGCAACCAGGCGTGACGTGCCGATCGCCCAGCGGGGCCGCAAATCACCAATCCTGTCGCCGAGCGCCTCGTGCAATTCGCCTGGCAGCGCGGAGAAGAACTCCTCGAGGAAGGCGCCCATCTCGTGGTGCATCCACAGCGCGGCAAGCGCTTCATGTCCTGCGAGCACCAGCGCCAGCGTGGCGCGCACAGGAGCGGCGCAGGCCTCGAGGATCCGGGCTGCCTCGCCTGCTTCAGTATCGGGCTCGCGCTGACGATGGTCACCTCAGGGGTAATCGCTGCGCTCAGCGTGAAGCATGTCTCAAAGCGGTTCAGCGGGTTTGGCGAAATTGTCCGCAAAGCGCCTTATGTTTCAGGCGCTGTGATCCTCGTCATCGGGCTCTATCTTGGCATCAATGGATGGCTTCATTTGCCTATAAAGTGATAGGAGTCGAACCATGAGCCACGCCTGCAACCGGGAACTGCTGAACCGCCTCAAACGGGCACAAGGCCATTTGGCTAAAATACTTAGTATGATTGAAGATGGCAGAGATGGTCTGGAGACCGCCCAACAGCTACAGGCTGTCGTCAATGCGCTCGATAAGGCTAAATCCCTGCTTGTAGCTGATCATATAGAGCACCATCTTGAAGAGGTTGTAGGCCCATTGTCGGTCGAGGCTCGTGAGCAACTTTCACGCCTCACAGAATTGGCAAAATATCTCTAACTTCGGCAATTCCGAGCCAGATTTTACTCTCACTTCACCAATCCAGCGGGCTCCCTGACCCGCACAAGGGGGGCTTGCGCGGGCCAGAGAAGGTAGAACCTCATTCGTCGAGGTCTTCATCAGGCGACATGCGGAACTCGTGCCACATGCCGTTGATGATGCCGAACGAGACGGCGAGGCCAAGGCCCAATATCCAGGAAAAATACCACATGAGCTTTGGGCCTCTTCAGTAGAAGTCTGGGTTGGTTTGGACATCGCGTAGAGAAATGCGACCAAACATCACCCGGAAGGCCCAGGCCGTGTAGCCGAGCACGATGGGCAGGAAGATTATCGTCACCAGCAACATGATCCACAGCGTCAGATGGCTCGACGAAGCGTTCCACACCGTCAGACTAGATCCGGGATCGATCGAGCTCGGCAAGATGAAGGGGAACATCGACAAACCGACGGTCGCGATGATGCCAATGGTGGCGAGCGACGATCCGGCAAAATTGATCGTATGGCTGCGCTGGCGAATGCCGAACCAGGCAATGATAGGCCCGAGCAAGCCAAGCGCTGGCGCCGCAACCATCCAGGGATGTTTGCCGTAATTGTCGAGCCAGGCACCTGCCGCAGCGATTGTGGCAGAATAGTGCGGGTTGGAAGGACCGGTACTATCGACGACGCCCTCGATGCGAAATCCGATCTTGCCGGTGGCGACAAGCACCCCGCCGAGGGCAAAGAGGATGACGCTCGCGAGTGCCGCGATGCCTCCGTAGCGCCGCGCCCTTGCAAGGGCAGGACCTTCCTCGATCTTGAGCGAAAGCCAGCCTGCTCCGTGGAGCACCAGCATGGATACCGATAGCAGCCCGGTCAGCAGGGCGAAGGGCGAGAAGAGGCCAAGCAGCGTGCCTTCATAGTGACTACGAAGATCACTATCGAGGCGAAATGGTGCGCCTTGCAGGACATTGCCGACGGCTACCCCGAACACCAGAGCCGGCACCAGCCCGCCGACAAACAAGGCCCAGTCCCAGCGTGCGCGCCAATTGGCATCTGGATGCTTGGAGCGATACTTGAAGGCGACCGGGCGCAGGATCAGTGCGGCGAGCACCAGGAACATCGCCAGGTAAAAGCCCGAGAAGCTCACTGCGTAGACAAACGGCCAGGCGGCGAAGATCGCACCGCCGCCGAGAATGAACCAAACTTGGTGCCCTTCCCAGTGCGGCGCGACCGAATTGATAACGAGGCGGCGCTCATCATCGGTGCGGCCCACGAAGGGCAGAAGCGATGCGACGCCGAGGTCGTAGCCGTCTGTGAGGGCGAAACCGATCAACAGAACGCCCATCAGCGCCCACCAGATGACCCGAAGCGTCTCGTAATCGAGAGGGATATGCATGTCCCAAGCCTCCTTTATTCTGCCGGGAGCGGAGCGAAGCCGCCATCACGGATGGTCACCGACCGGGGTTTGAGATCATCATGGGCCTCTACCGGACCTTTTCGGATCGCGGCAATCATCAGTCGCACTTCGATGACGAGCAGCGTCGAATAGAGCGCGGTAAAGCCGATGATCGTGGCCCAGACTTGAGCAATAGTGAGGGAAGATGCGCCCAAGAAAGTTGGCAGCACGCCATCTACCGCCCAAGGCTGTCGCCCGATCTCTGCAAGCACCCAGCCAAACTCGATAGCAAGCCAGGGCAGCGGCATGATCGCCACTGCTACGCGCAGGAACCAGCGCCGCTCAAACTGACAAACCGAAGCGCAGTAAAAGGCCAACGCGAAGAAGCCGATCAGGAAAAACCCAAGCCCTGCCATCAGGCGAAACAGCCAGAACATCACCGGGACATTCGGAATGGTGTCCTTTGCTGCGGTGAGGATCTGGGCATCGCTTGCTTGGCGAGGGTCTGCGATCTGCCGCTTGAGCAGCAGCGCATGGCCAAGGTCAGACTTGTGCTGTTCAAACGTCTGTCGCGCGGCGGGATCATTGCGGTTGAGCTTGAGACGCTCGACGGCGTCATAGGCGATGATGCCGCTGTGGATGCGTTCGTCGGCTTTCAGGACCAGCTCGTTGATACCGACAACCTGCCCGGAAAGACTCCGGGTCGAGATCAGCCCGAGAACATAGGGCACCTTGATTTCATACCGGGTGGTGTGGGTCGCAAGGTCGGGAATGCCGAAAAGCGAGAGACCTGCCGGTGCAGGCTCGGTCTCCCACATCGCTTCGATCGCGGCGAGCTTCATCTTCTGGTTATCGGTGAGTGCATAGCCGGACTCGTCGCCGAGCACGACAACCGAAAGCGAGGAAGCAAGGCCGAAGGCAGAAGCTACCATCATCGAGCGTTTGGCTACGGCGATCCATTTACCTTTGAGCAGGAACCAAGCCGAAACACCCATAACGAACACCGAGGCGCACACGTAGCCGGCGCTGACGGTGTGAACGAATTTGGCCTGCGCCACAGGATTGAAGAGGACCGAATAGAAATCGGTCACTTCCATGCGCATGGTTTGAGGATTGAAGCTGGAGCCGACCGGGTTTTGCATCCAGCCATTGGCAATTAGAATCCAGAGCGCGGAAAGATTGGTGCCGAGCGCAACCATGAAGGTGACTGCGAGATGTCCAACCTTCGAGAGACGGTCCCAACCGAAGAACATAAGGCCGACGAATGTTGCCTCGAGGAAAAAGGCCATGAGCCCTTCGATCGCCAGTGGCGCACCAAAGATGTCTCCGACATAGTGCGAATAATAGGACCAGTTGGTCCCGAATTCGAATTCCATTGTAAGTCCGGTAGCGACGCCGAGTACGAAGTTGATCCCGAATAGCTTGCCCCAGAACCGGGTGACGCGGCGCCAGATCGGGCGGCCAGTCATCACGTAAATGCTTTCCATGATCACAAGCAGGAACGAGAGGCCCAACGTCAGCGGCACGAAGAGGAAGTGATACATCGCGGTCAGCGCGAACTGAAACCGCGAGAGTTCGACTACAGCCATATCCATCGTGAAGCGTCCTTCGCTCGCTGCGCCGGATGGGGCTCGACTCGCGACACCCCTTCGTTTAGTGAAATTGTGAATATAAGAATATTGTAATATGGACTGGCCGTCAAGCCATCGAGTCGGAATTTATGCCTGTCACAGCGTCGGAGTTCTTTGCCGCAAAGTCGCCGGAAGTCCGTCGGTCCACCCTTTGGTGGAGCGCCGATACGCTTGGCGCTGCTCTGTTTGCCGCCAGCCTTGCTGCATGGCTCGGTGCCGGCATCGGCCCCCATTCACCGCAACACAAGCTTTGGATACTGAGCGTACTAGGGGTGAGTGGTACGGTTCGCGCTATCGTTCAAGCTTGCGCCTCGCGCCACGGCCAGCGCGCAGCCAACGCGGTCAAGCAACGCCTGCGACGACGCCTGTTCGAAGCACTGCTGCCAACCGGATTTAGACGTGGGCGCTTGCCTGGCGAAGATCTGCGCGCAGCCGTTGACGATGTAGAGACCGCCGAGGGCTATGTTGCTCGCTTTGCCCCGATCAAAGCGGCTGCGGTTCTATCCCCACTGATCTGTGCCGGGCTGGCTTGCTTGGCAAGCTGGGTTGCAGCAGCGATCATGCTCGCCACCCTGATCCCTTTTGCGATTGGCATGGTACTGGCAGGCAATGCCGCTCGGGTTGAAGCCGACCGGCAGCTTCTGGCCCTTTCCCGCATGACCGGTTTGTTCGTCGATCGCGCGCGCGCACTGCCGACGATTGTGAGCTTCGGCGCCGAAGAGCGTGCCACGCGGCAGATTGCCAGCGCGGCCCGCGAAGTGGCGGATAGAACGCTGCTGGTCCTGAAGATAGCCTTCGTATCAAGCGCCATACTGGAGTTCTTTGCCGCACTCTCGGTGGCCCTGATCGCTGTTTACTGCGGGTTTTCGCTGCTCGGTCTGCTCCCCTTCCAGGCCCCTGAGCACCTCAACCTCGGCCGAGCCTTTTTCGTCCTGGCAATGGCTCCGGAGTTTTATCTTGGCATGCGCCGCATGGCGGCCGCCTATCATGAAAAGCAGCAGGGTGAAGCCGCAGCGAGCGCCCTTCAGCCAGAGGTCGAGCGCGCAGAGGCCCTACTCGAGGCGATGGATGAGACTTCGGCGCTGGCCGGTCCTCTCAAGATTGAGGCCCTCGTCATTCGCTATGACGATGGCAGCTGCATCGGCCCGGCTACTGCCAGCTGGCCCGCAACAGGCCTTCATGTGATTACGGGACCGACCGGGTCAGGAAAGTCGTCCTTGCTTCATGCCTTGGTCGGAATGGCACCCGTCGCATCTGGCAGGATTCTGGTGTCGGGCAGCGAGATCGCACCGGGCAACCTGAATTCGCAAATTGGCTGGAGCGGGCAACGACCTTTCCTGCTGCCCGGATCGCTGCAGGACAATCTCTTGCTCGGGGCGCAAATGGCTCCGATCCCTGCCTGGCAAGCGCTTGTCGCACGGCTTGGGTTGGAGACCATGCTGAATGCGCGCGGCGCCAACCTTGCGATCGATCCTGCAGGATCGGGACTGTCGGGTGGTGAGCGACGGCGCATCGGTCTTGCCCGGGCAATCCTATCGAACAGACCGATTCTGCTGCTCGATGAACCCACCGCCGATCTTGATGCCGATACCGCCCATGATGTTGCGGTGGTCTTGATGGAAGTGTCGCGAACGCGCCTGGTGATTGCCGCAACCCACGATCCGTTGCTGCTCAGCAAGGCGCAAAGCGAGGTGACCTACTCGTGAAACAGGACATTCTCGACATTGCAGGGATATCGCAGCGTCCCACCAGACTCACAGCCAGTCTGGTTGGCATGATCGCGGCTATCACGGGCGTTGCTCTTGTCGCGATATCAGGATGGTTTCTGACTGGCGCTGCCATAGCCGGTGCTGGCGGCATCGTGGCTGTACAGGCCTTCAATTATCTCCTGCCCAGCGCGGGCATTCGCGGTCTTGCCATTGCCCGAACCCTATCCCGCTATTTCGAGAGGATTCTGGGCCACCGCGCAGCTTTGATCGGCCTCGCCGATTTGCGCCCTCTGCTGTTTGCCCGTCTCGCCGGAGCCGACATAAGTGAAATTACGAGCCGGAGCAGCGGGACGATTGCCGCCCACCTTGGCTCTGACGTCGAGGCATTGGAAGACCTTTCAATCCGGCGGATCGCCATGACGGCGGCCACTGCGGGCGCTCTGGCTGGACTGGGCGCTGCGCTTTTGGCGGGGGTTGCGCCAGCGCTGATGCTCGTCCTTGGACTCGCGCTCACTTTGTTGATGACGCGCTTACTCGCACCGCGCCTGCTGTCCCGGCATTACCGTGACCATGGCGATGCCGTTCAATCCCTGAAGGGACTTTATTCCGAATATGCGAATTCCAGCGTCGAGCTGGCTCTCTACGGTCAGGCAGAACGCGTCAGCAGGATTCTTGAAGTACAAGGCCTGCGCATAGATCACTCTCGCCTTGCCATCGTGCGAGGTGAAGGGTTGCTCCAGGGATTGCAGCTCGCGCTTGCCTCGCTGACGATCGCGATTATGCTGGCGAGCACGCTAGCACCGCTGGAACTGCAAGCGTTGTCCGCCCTTGCTGGTGCCGGGGCATTCGAAGCTCTGGGCAGCCTCAACCACTCGCTTCTGCAGCGCGCGCGCGTCACGGCGGCTTTGACGCGGCTATCGGCGATTGCCAGCTTGCCCGCCCGGGCAGGCGAGGCCGGTGGGCGGCCCATCCCGGTTTGTGCAACAGGCCCCTCGATCACGCTTGGCCAGGGCAACGAGGCGACCACTGTTGTAGCCGGTGGGCGGATCCGGGTTACCGGGGCTTCGGGAAGTGGCAAAACACGTCTTGTCATGCACCTCGTCGGCTTGCGCCGCGATGCGCCGCAATCCATTTTGGTCGGTGGTGCCAAAGTCAACGAACTCGGCATAGATATTCTGCGAAATATCTTCGCCTTTTCGGCGCAGGAAGCTCCGCTGATTGCCGGGACTTTGGCGGACAACCTGCGGCTAGCTAGGACCGGCGTCACCGAGGAAACAATGTGGTCAGCGCTCGAGGTCGCGTGTCTTGCAAAGACCGTGCGTGCCATGCCCGAGGGCCTTGAAACTTGGCTTGGACCTGATGGTGCGAGGCTTTCCGGCGGACAGCGCAAACGCTTGTCGCTTGCCCGGGCCTTGGTTGCCGAGAAGTCTTGGCTGGTCCTGGATGAGCCGAGCGAAGGACTGGACCTTGCAACTGAACAGCAAATGACGAGCAAACTTGACGCCTGGTTGCGCGAGACTGGCACAGGACTGGTTTTGGTAAATCACCGATCCGGACTGGACTGGCTTGCGAAAGACGTGTTCAAACTTTGAGCGCTCAGCGTCTCGGCTGAACACGCGCGAACATCGCTGCCCCAACTGGGCCTGACGTAACCGCTCTTTCCTCGATCGAATCCTTATCGTCCGCTCCGCTGCACAGCTTTTCAATCGTTTCGCGTGCTAAGTGGAGCGTTGCTGGATTGAGCGAGTAAAACACCTGTTTGGCTTCGCGGCGCGTTTCCACGAGCTCAGCCTTGCGCAAAATGGCGAGTTGCTGGCTTAGCGCCGGCTGACCAATCGCCGTCTCTTGCTCCAGTGCTCCCACCCCATGCTCGCCGGCGACGAGAGCAAGGAGGATGCCCATACGCGAGGGATGGCCGATAACGCGGAAAAGATCTGCAATGTCTTCGGTTCCGGTGGCTGAGCGCGTCATCATCGGGCTTCTCCGACCTCCTTGTAGAACCAGCCGGTGGCAGTCTTGCTGGCGAGCGCATCTGCCGTCAGAAAGTCGGGATGTTCGAGCACCTTGCCTCCTGGTTGCCAGCCCTCGGGAGTAATCACCGAACCATCTGCCGATCGCTTGAGTGCTGCCACCAGGCGCAAGATTTCAGCAACGGACCGTCCAACGTTGATCGGATACCAGGTAATGGCGCGGACAATCCCTTCGGGATCAATGACGTAAACTGCACGGACCGAGGCTGCAGTGTCCGCCTCGGCCGATACCATGCCGAAGGCGCGGGCGATCTCGAGCGTAGGGTCTTCGACAACCGGAAAGTCTATCGTGACCCCGAAATCATCCCGAAGCGCACGGATCCAGGCGAGATGGGAGAACAGGCTATCGACCGAGTGGCCAAGCAGCCCGCAATCAAGTGCCGCAAACGCGTCAGCTGACTTTGCAAAGGCAACAAACTCGCTGGTGCAGACGGGGGTGAAGTCGGCCGGGTGCGAAAAAAACACGAGCCATCGCCCACGAAACTGGCGCAAGGACACCATGCCCTCAGTCGAACGCGCCGTAAATTCAGGCGCGGCTTCTCCGATCCGAATGGCCGATGGCTGCGCCACGCTTATGTCCTGTTCCACCATGCGAATCCTGCCATTCAGTCTATCATTTTCAGAATTTATGCAAATGTCATTGCATCTGCAACTCTTTCCCAGACTTTAACCTGCTCGGCCACGCAAGGATTGCATTGATCAAAGTCAGCCAGATGCGTGAGAACCGGATGCCTGGTTCCGTTCAGGAGAAGTGTACCGGCAGGATCTCAACCGAAAGCGGGACATCGTAGCCAAGACCGTAGTGATAATAGGTCGGCTGAGAAATCAGACGGAGCAATTCGTAAGCCCTGAAGCGAATCGCGCGGATGGGACCCATGTCGCGGGCCGGTGCCAGATGCTCGCGCACAACGTGCACGTTCCATTTCCTGTGATCGGGTTCGAGCCGGATCTCGGACTGCTGCGCCAGCTTCTGGAGCCCAAGTTCAACGTCAGGTACTTCCATAAAGCCAAAACGCATCTCGACGCGAACGAGCCGGCCATTGGGATTGTCCTCGAGTACAGTCGTCTCGAAGCGATCCTCATGGATGAAAGGAACTTTTGGATGGTCGACATGGACGAAGATGATGTTGCGAGGCAGAGCTCCGTTGCGTTCCCACAAAAGCTGTAAAAGCGCCGGCGCGCGCCGTGTCTTCTTGGCGCAATTATGCGCAGGGATCATGAGCACTGCCGTCTGCTCGATAAAATGATCGGCCGAGCGGTGAATGGCAAAGAGTTCCGGCATCGGCAGCGCGCGGCGCGACAGATATGCCGCCAGTGTCTTGGCGCGCCCCCAGTGCCAGACCAGCATCGTGGAGAACACCGCAAAGCCTATGCAGAGCGGGACATAGCCCCCTTCCAGCACTTTCGTGGAATTCGCGAAGACGAAGCCTGCATCAATCAGGACGAGCGGCGCGAAGACGAGCGAAGCGGAAAGCGATGACCATTTCCAGACTTTGCGGGCGAGGACCATCATCGCGATTGAAGTCATCAACATGTTGCCAGCAACGGCTAGCCCATAGGCGGAACCCAAGGCGGCGCTGGATCCAAAACCGATGACCAGCGCGACGCATCCGATGAACAGTAGCCAGTTGATAAAGGGAACATAGACCTCCCCAGCCTGCCCGCGATGCGTGTGTTTGATCTGCAACTGCGGGAACAGTCCCAATGCGATCGCTTGGGAAATCAGCGAAAACGTTCCTGAGATCAACGCTTGCGAGGCGATCACAGTCGAAACAGTGGCCAACACGATGAACGGCAGCAGGAGAGCGTGCGGCACGAGATGAAACAGCAGTCCGGGCCCGGCACGAGCAGGGTCCGACAGCAGATATGCCCCCTGCCCGAGATAGGTGAGGAGAAGCGCAGGAAACGCGATGGCAAACCAGGCCCGGCGAATCGGAACGGCTCCAAAATGCCCCATGTCGGCATACATCGCTTCGCCACCGGTAACGACCAATATGACAGCGCCAAGCAAGAGGAGATTAGCGCTCAGATTGCCATGAATCAGCAGTTGCACTGCGTGCAGTGGCGATAGTGCAGCCAGAATTGCGGGATGCGCAGCAATTTGCATGGCTCCCAGAACCGCGATCACGGCAAACCAGGTCAGCATGACCGGGCCAAACAGTCGTCCGACTGCGCGGCTTCCCCGGTGCTGTACCCAGAACAGGCCCGCGAGCAGGCCCAGTGTTAAAGGTATAACAAAGCCGGACAGGCTGGGTGCCGCCACCGAAAGGCCTTCGACCGCCGAAAGCACACTGATGGCCGGGGTGATTATGCCATCGCCGAACAACAGGCCTGCTCCGAGCAGGAGTGCCCAAGCCAATAGGGAACGCCCATTCCGATTAAACCGATCAAGGAGGCCATAGAGCGCGAAAACCCCGCCTTCCCCGTCGTTATCAGCACGCAGCACCAGCAACGCATATTTGAACGCCACCACAAGGGTAAGCGTCCAGAGGATGAGCGAAATTCCGCCGATAACCTCAGCCGGTGTCGGCGCCATCAATCGATGAGCAAACAGCAGCCCCACAGCATAAAGCGGCGAGGTGCCGATATCGCCGAAAACGACACCCAATGCGCCAAGTTCAGGTGCTGCGCGCAGGTCCCGCCTAGGCATTGCCGAAGGGGTCTCGCGTGGCGAGCTTGGCGCCAGCGGAACCAATCCGAAGCCACTGCATGTCAGGCGCCGTCTGGTTCAGGTCTTCACTAAGTGCGTGATTTTGCGCGCAACCAGCCAGCTTACCGGGATCGCAATCACGAAACCTGCGATTACCGCGATGATAATCGGCCGGGCAGTATCGTAGCCCATGCTGAGCGCGACGGTCACAAGGATTCCCATGAGGGTTGGGCCGATCACGAAATGCAGTGCAAATGCTATGCGACTTTGCATAGTCGGTCTCCGATCTGGCCTCTCCTACAAAGTGCACAGAAAGGTTCATTGATCTCACGCAAATAGTTGGAATTGAATGATCATATTATCGGCAAATACTGTTGCTTTTCGTCGGCATCATTTGGCGGCAGCGGCAAACTGGTCGTAGGCTTCGACAGCCTGCGCGGCGTACATGAGGCTAGGGCCGGCGCCCATATAGAGGGCCATACCCATGACCTCCATGATCTCTTCACGGCTTGCCCCTTGTTTGACGGCGGCCTGCGAATGGAAGGCGACGCAGCCATCGCAGCGAATGGCGATGGAGATGGCCAGTGCGATGAGTTCCTTGGTCTTGGTATCGAGCACCCCGGCTTCGGTTGCTGCCTTCGCCATGGCTGAAAAGGCCTTGGTGACCTCGGGCGAACCGAGGCGTACTTCCTTGATGGCGCTCGACAGCTCGCTCGCCATGGCCTGCCAATCCTTGTGCATTGCAATTCTCCTTCGATTGCCGCTCCTGCGCTCAGGATTGGAAAACCATCCAACTGCGATAGAGCATGTAGCCCGCCACGACGACGATCAGCGCGGCAAAAACTGTGTTGAGACGCCCCTTCGCGGCCGACAGCCTGCGTGCCGCAGCGGCACCAAGCACCGAGCCGACCATGCCTCCGGCAATGAAGCTGGCCGCCAGCGACCAGTCGAGCAGATCCGATGCCGCATAGTTTGCCGCAGTGGTTAGCCCGAACGCGGCCACAGCAATGAGCGACGTCCCGATGGCCCGGTAAATAGGCATAGACGTAGATGCGACCAACGCGGGCACAATCAGGAACCCGCCGCCGATGCCGAAAAACCCTGACAGCATCCCCGTGCCGACGCCGAACAGGATGACCTTGGGCAGATTGTCGCGGTTGCAATGGACGCCTTCGATCCCAGCTTCACCGCGGCCGCGATACATCGCGAAAGCCACGACCAGCATCAACAGGGCAAACAGGAACAGCAGTTTCTGGCCGTCAAAAGCCTTGCCGAGGGTCGAACCGCCGAGCGCGCCCATCACGCCGGCGAGGGCAAAGGAGCCGCCGCACCGCCAGTTGACGTTCTTTTCGCGAGCATGATTGAACAGCCCAGCCAGCGCATTGGCGGCCACGGCCAGCGCGCTGGTGCCGATAGCCAGATGCGGGCTTTTCACGCCCACGACATAGACCATCAAGGGCACG
The DNA here is from genome assembly GCF_014196055.1 of Novosphingobium hassiacum. Lineage (GTDB taxonomy): Bacteria > Pseudomonadota > Alphaproteobacteria > Sphingomonadales > Sphingomonadaceae > Novosphingobium > Novosphingobium hassiacum. Next base: position 14,171 of record NZ_JACICY010000009.1, on the reverse strand, counting down.
GCCAGAATCGAACCACCACCGCCGACAAGACCAAGGGTGAAGCCGATCAGCACACCGCTCAGCGCACCCAGGATATATTGGAGTTCGCTGAACATCGGCGCGCCTTGCGATTAAAGGAGATTCAGCGGCAGCTTGAGATAACTGACACCATTTGCTTCCGGTTCGGGCAGATGCCCGGCGCGGATATTGACCTGGATCGAGGGCAGGATGAGCCGCGGCATGCCCAGAGTCTTGTCGCGCGCCTCGCGCATGGTGCCGAAATCATCTTCGCTCACGCCGTCATGGACATGGACATTGCCCGTTCGCTCGGCTCCGATGGTCGTTTCCCAGACATAGGTCTCGCGGCCTGGTGCCTTGTAATCGTGGCACAGGAAGACGCGGGTCTCATCGGGCAACTGCATCAGGCGCCGGATTGAGCGGAAAAGTGTGCGGGCATCGCCGCCCGGGAAGTCGGCACGGGCAGAGCCATAATCTGGCATGAACAGCGTGTCGCCAACGAAGACAGCGTCCCCGATGACATAGGCAAGGCACGCAGGCGTATGACCGGGAACGTGGAGTGCGATGGCGCCGAGATTGCCGATCGCAAAGGTCTCGCCATCGCTCATCAGGCGGTCGAACTGCGAACCATCGCGCGCGAAACTTGTCGGCTCGTTGAAAATTCCGGCAAATACATTCTGAACGGTCACGATCTCGCGCCCGATGACCAGCATGCCGCCGAGTTGCTGTTGGAGATAGGGTGCATCCGACAGATGATCGGCGTGGGCATGGGTTTCCAGCAGCCAGTCGACAGTCAGCTTCTGTTCGTGCACATACGCAATGATGGCGTCGGCGGATGCATGGCTGGTCCGGCCGGCTGCCTGATCGAAATCCAGCACGGAATCGATGATCGCGGCGCGGCGGGTCACCGGGTCATGCACCACATGCGTTGCCGTGAAAGTCGGCTCGTCGAAAAATGTCCGGATCACGGGCTTGCCCGCTACCGCACACGCGGCTTCGATCTGGGCTTTCGCGGCCTGAAGGGCACTGTCGTTCATGGGGCGATATTCCCGGTGAGAGCATTCAGCCGCCAGGCTGCAACGGTCTGCATGCCTTCGGCCTGAAGCAATGCCGCTTCGGCCTCGATAGCTTCTCGTTCCGCATCGAGCACGGCTAGCGTGGGCTTAGCGCCGACCTGGGCTTCGAGCCGCGTGCCCCGCAGCGCCTCGGCGGCGGCATCGGTGCGCAGACGCGAGGCATCGGTCATGCGCCGCGCGGTGACCAGACCCTGCCACGCGTCAATGACCATACCCTCCAACGTCTGGTCGGCCTGCCTGAGCCTTGCCTCGCTGGCATCAAGATCGGCATCAGCAGCCCGTGTTTGCGAAGAGACACGTCCACCGGCCCACAAAGTCCAACGACCGCGCACACCCACGGCAACCGAATCCGCCTTGTAACCAGGGAAAAATTGGTCGCGAACATGCGCGGCTTCGGCGAACGCGCCGACAGAGGGCATGCCTTCTGCTTTGGCGGAGCGAACCCCGGCGCGCGCGACATCAACGCCCGACTTGGCTTGCCGCAAGGCCGGGTTGGAGGTCCGCGCCATGTCCAATGCTTCATCGAGCGTTGCCGGAATATGCGGCAATTCTGGCAGAGGTGCGAGATCCCCGGCAGGTTTTCCGGTCAGGCGCTGATAAGCGGCTTCAGCGGAAGCGCGCCGCCCTTGCGCCTGCGCGAAACCAGCGTCGGCTTCTGCTTTGCGGGCACGGGCCTGGGCCAGTTCGGAACTGGCGATCTCTCCCGCGCGAAAGCGCAGGCCTGCTTGCCGCTCGGTCTCGACCAACTCACTGACGAGCCGGTCGTACCGGGCTTCGAGTTTTCTCGACGTCAGCACTTCGGTGTAAGTGCTGACGGCAAGCACGATGGTTTGCAACCGCGCCTGTTCAGCGCCAAAGCGGGCCATGTCCGCGCCGCCACGCGCCTGATCGATCGCTGATGAAATTCGGCCACCTGCGTAGAGCGGCATCTCAGCTGTTGCCTGCAACGCCAGCGGCGAAACGTTGTCGGCAGTGATCCCGAAAAATCCTCCGTTATCGATCCTCCCGGCCCCGTAGGAGCCTTCGATTCGCAGCAGCGGATTGCTCTCGGCCCGCGCCCGGTCGAGCCGGGCTTTCGCCGCCGCCTCACCGGCGTTTGCTTCGGCAAGCGTGGGGGCGTTTGCCAGAGCATCGGTGATAGCGGCGGCGAGATCCTGCGCCGAAACCGGGGGGGCGGCAACGAGGCAGGATAGCGTGACCATAGGCAGGATCAGACGGCGCATGTCAGGTCCGATTCAGTTGAACGCATTGCCGGGCCTGACACCCAGCTTCTTGAAAATCATTGCCGCAGGGCAAAAGCCGGTGAAGCTGGCCTGAAACAGGTTCGCACCCGCAAACGCGGTCAGCCAGAGAAAGCCGGGATGGACCCAGTGCGCCAGAGCCAGGCTGGCCAGCACGACCACACCGGCAAAACGGAATACTGCTGCATCAAGCATCATGACCATTCTCCTTATTTGAAACGCAGCTTGCGGATGCCGAGGGCATGCATCGCCAGCTTTTCGTAGAAGGGTTCGCTGGTGCCGCGCCGAACTTTGTGGAGGAAATATTTCTCGAAGCCGATCTTCGCGAGGTGAACCCATTTCCCGCTCGACGACCAGTTAAGGTTGCGCGGCGGGATCTGCGGTTGCGCCACGAATGCCACCCCGCCATCGCCAAAGTCGGCCAGGCAGACGGCATTCCAGGTGGCCTCTTCGACCGGTTCCTTGCCTTCCAACTCGAGCTTGAGATTGGCGGCAATGGCGGTGACCATCGATTCGATCATGAAGCCGGTCTTGGGCACGCCCACAGGAACGGGCGTCGGCCCGATCGGCGGGATCGCCACACATACCCCCAGCGAATACACATTCTTGAATGTCGGATTGCGCTGGTGCTTGTCGGCGAGAATGAACCCGCGCGGATTAGTCAGTCCCTCGATACCATGGACGGCAGCGACGCCCCTGAACGCTGGCAGGATCATCGAATAGCCGAACTGAAGGTCATGGGCCGATTTGACCGAACCGTCATCGGCAACTTCCTCGACGTGCATCATGCCCTCTTCCACATTCGTGATACGGGCGTTGGTAATCCACTTTATGTGGCGATTGCGAAGTTCGCTCTCGAGAAGGGTTTTGGTATCGCCCACCCCGTCGAGTCCAAGATGGCCAATGTAAGGTTCCGGGCTGATATAGGTCATCGGCACGCGATCACGAATCTTGCGGCGCCTGAGTTCGGTATCAAGAATCAGGGCAAACTCATACGCCGGACCATAGCATGAGGCCCCTTGCGCGGCGCCCACTACGATCGGCTTGGGGTCTTCGCAGAACTTGTCGAAGGCATCCGCTGCATGAGATGCATGGTCGGTGCGGCAGACCGATTGCGTGAAGCCGTCGGGGCCAAGCCCGGCCACTTCGTCGAATGCAAGCTCGGGCCCGGTTGCGATCACGAGGTAATCGTAGGGCAGCGAGGTGCCATCATTGAGCTCGACGCGGTTTTCCTGAGGATGCACGCGCTTTGCACCCACAGCCGTAAACCCGATGCCCTTCTTCTTCATGATTGGGGGAAGATGAACCTTGATCGCCTCGGGTTCACGCCAGCGCACCGCGACCCAGGGATTGCTGGGGACGAACCAGTAATCTTCCTGATCATTGATCACCGTGACCTCCGCCTTGCCCTTGGCGGCATCGCGGATTTCATAAGCGGCGATCGTTCCTCCAAGACCTGCGCCTAGGATGATGATCTGGGGCAATGACATATCGGTTCTCCCGCAATCTTGTCTGACGCCGCGGTCCCTCAGGAAATCTGTCGAAACGCGCGCCGACACTCTGTATCGGACTTGACTTATATAAGGCGTTTCCGATATGAGCAAGGGGTAATGTTTGCACATAGCCGCTTGAGAGCGGTCACCCGACGAAAGGACGAGCACATGGTTTTTGGGTTTGGCAAAGGCAAGGCGAGTTCCGGGCATCCTGAACTGACCGCGCAGGAACTCGACGCAATGCTGCGCACGGGTGATGCGGTCGTCGTCGATGTCCGAGAAGTTGACGAGTTTGCAGCGGGTCACATCCCCGGTGCGATCAACATGCCGCTGTCGACGTTCCAGCCATCCCGGCTGCCGGACACCGGAGCAAAGAAGTTGGTCCTCACCTGTCTCGGCGGCAAACGATCAGCCATGGCGCTCGACAAGTGTGGCGTGGCGCAGGCTACGGTCGACACTCATCTCGCGGGCGGTTTTGGCGCCTGGCAGTCGGCCGGCCTGCCGGTCGAACGATAAGAAACGTCAGCAAGGAAAATGACGATGCGGGGATACCTGTTGGCCTTGACCGCTCTCAGCACAGCGGTTCTCAGTCTGCCACTGACTGGTTGCAGCAGCGGCGAGGAGACTGCGCAGACAGCAAAGGCGCCTGCAGGACCCCGTTTGGTCCTAGGCGCCAGTGACACGGTCAGCTGGCAGGACGTGAGCGCGGAAATCGCTACGGTCGATCAGGCTCAGGTGCTGGCTCGCATTCCGGGCATATTGACCACGCTGACGGTCAAGGAAGGCGACATGGTCGCGAAGGGCCAGGTCATCGGACGCATTGTCGACAGCCAGCTGGGCTATCAGGCAGGAGCTTATGGCGCACAGGCTGCCGCCGCTCAGGCCCAGGCCGCCCAGGCGCAAAGCGAACTTTCGCGTGTGCGTTTCCTTTACCAGAACGGTGTCTATGCCAAAGCGAGGCTCGAACAGGCACAGGCAGCCGCCACAGCCGCCAACGCCCAGATCCGCGCCGCACAGGCACAGCAAGCTGCGGTGGGTGCCGTGGCCGGGCAAGGCGCGGTGACGGCACCTGCCAATGGCCGCGTCTTGCGTGCCGATGTTCCGGCCGGTTCCCCGGTTGCACCAGGCATGGCGATCGCCGTGATTACCGCTGGTCCCACGATTGTCCGCCTCGAAATGCCAGAATCGCTGGCCGACAAAGTCCATGCAGGATCGCGGGTGACCACAAGCAGCCTGAATGCCGGAGCGGGCAGCGGAACGAGCGTGGGAACTGTGATCAAGGTCTATCCATCGGTCACCGCAGGGCAGGTTACGGTTGATGTGGATATGCCGGGAATCGACAGCAAGCTGATCGGCCGCCGAGTTGCCGCCAAGGTCGAGACAGGCACGCACAAGGCGCTGCTGGTACCGGCGAGCTTTATCACAAATCGCTATGGCATCGATTACGTGACCCTCCTGACCAAGGACGGTTCTGCCGCGCAGGTGCCCGTGCAGACTTCAGCCACGACCGAACCGGGGAAGGTCGAAATCCTGTCGGGCGCAGCTGCTGGCGATACGCTGATAGGTCCGACTGGCGCGGTCCCAAGCGCTGATCAGTCAAACGGGGCGAAGCACTGATGAATCTCGGCATTTCGGGAAAGCTCACCCGGGCGACGATCATGTCGCCGCTCACGCCACTGTTCCTGCTGGCAGCAATTCTTGTCGGGTTGCTGGCAACGATCACGATTCCCCGCGAGGAAGAGCCGCAGATCAAAGTGCCGATGGTCGACATCATGGTCCAGGCACCGGGGCTTTCCGCACGAGAAGCTGTCGAACTGGTGGGCAAGCCGCTTGAGACCATCGTCAAGAGCGTCGACGGTGTCGAGCACGTCTATACCCAAGCGCAGGACAATGGCGCTCTGGTCACTGCCCGGTTCCTCGTCGGCTCGAATCCCGAGGACGCGGCAATCCGGATCAACGAGAAAATCGAGGCCAACAAGGACCGTATTCCAGTTGGCATCCCTGCGCCGCAAGTGACCGTGCGCGGGATCAACGACGTGCCGATCGTGGTGCTAACGCTGACCCCCAAACCGGGCGCGGCGGGACGATGGGACGACCAGGCACTCTCCGAACTCGCTGGCAAACTCAGGACCGAAATCGCCAAGGTCGATGACGTCGGCCTGACCTTCATCACCGGCGGCCAGCATATGGCGCTGAGGGTGGTGCCGGATCCCGCAAAACTGGCTCTCTACCGCGTGCCGCTGGGCAATCTGATCGAAGCTGTTTCACAGGCCAATCGCGCCTTTCCGGCAGGAACCGTCCGCGAAGGCGGACAGGCGGCGTTGGTTGTGGCGGGCCAGACGCTGCGCGATGCACAGGAACTTTCCAGCCTGACCGTGCGCTCCGCGAGCGGCGCTCCGGTCCTGCTCTCCGATGTGGCTAAGATCGAGCAGGCCCCGACGCAGAATCAGGCCCGCGCATGGCGCTGGGCCAAGGATGACCGTGCAGCCTGGAATATGGGGCCGGCAGTCAGTCTCGCCATTGCCAAGCGCGCAGGGGCTAATGCAGTTGCCGTTTCAGAAGGCGTTGTCGAGCGGGTGGGCACCCTCAAAGCCACGCTGATCCCTGCGGGCGTCGAAGTCTCCGTCACGCGCAACTATGGCGAAAGCGCCAACGACAAGGCCAACGAGCTCATCTTCCACCTCGCGCTGGCGACCGTCTCGATCGTCGTGCTGATCGGCTTTGCGATTGGCTGGCGTGAGGCAGGCGTCACCGCCATCGTCATTCCGACCACGATCATGCTGACCATGTTCGCGTCGAACGTCATGGGCTTCACGATCAACCGAGTCAGCCTGTTCGCGCTGATCTTCTCGATTGGCATCCTTGTCGACGACGCCATCGTCATGATCGAGAACATCGCCCGGCACTGGGCGATGAACGATGGCCGCAGCCGGATCGACGGTGCGGTCGATGCCGTGGCGGAAGTTGGCAACCCGACGATCATTGCGACGCTGACCGTGGTCGCCGCACTGCTGCCGATGCTGTTCGTCTCAGGTCTGATGGGCCCCTACATGGCTCCGATCCCGATCAACGCCAGCGCTGCGATGATCTTCAGCTTCTTCGTCGCGGTGATCATTGCCCCGTGGCTGATGGTCCGCTTTGCCAGGCAGACGCTGGCGCACGGTCACGAAGAGCACGGTGGCAAGCTGGGTGCGCTCTACAAACGCTACGCCAGCAAGGTCATCGCCACGCCGCAGAGCGCCAAGCGTTTTCTCGTCGTAGTCGGCATCGCGACGCTGGTCGCCTGCTCGATGTTCTACTTCAAGGCGGTGACGGTGAAGTTGCTGCCGTTCGACAACAAGAGCGAAGTGCAGCTTGTCGCCGACCTGCCAGAGGGCGCAAGCCTCGAAACAACCGCGCGCGTGCTGGAACAGGCTGCTGCTGTGGCAAGGACGGTGCCCGAAGTCACCTCAATGGAAGCCTATGCGGGGACCTCCGCGCCGTTCAACTTCAACGGGCTGGTCCGGCATTATTTCCTGCGCAATGCCCCTGAAATGGGTGATCTGATGATCACCCTGCTGCCCAAGGGTGATCGCTCGCGCTCCAGCCACGAGATTGCGGTGGACCTGCGCGAGAAACTCAAGGCAATCCCCATGCCCGCTGGCGGCTCGCTCAAGGTCGTCGAAACCCCGCCGGGGCCACCCGTGCTGGCAACGCTGCTGGCGGAGATCTATGGCCCGGATGAGGCAACCCGCCAGAAAACCGCGGCGCAGGTGGAGGCGATCTTCAAGTCGGTGCCTTACATCGTCGATGTCGACAACAGCTTCGGACAGCCCCGCCCCACCCTCAAGCTGGTCCCTGATCGGGCGAAGCTCGATCACTATGGCCTGTCCGAGCGCCAGTTGTTCGACAGCATTGGCGCGTTGATGGGGACGCAAGTCGTCGGCTATGCCCCCAGATCTGAATTGGGCGGGAATGATCGCGATCCGCTGCCGATCGAGCTCGCACTCGATCAGTCGCAGCGCAGCTGGTCGGCCTCTCTCGCCGCCACACCCGTCGCCGCAACGCCCACTGGCCAGCTCGTGCCGCTGGGCGAACTCGTGACCGCGAAAATGGAGCCCGGCGGCCAGGCGATCTTCCGCCGTGACGGGCGCGGCGCGACGATGGTCACCGCCGAACTCGCCGGGCGCTACGAGGCGCCAATCTACGGAATGCTCGCTGTTGATGATGCCATCAACAGCTTTGACTGGAAGGCCCACGGGTTGGTCAAGCCGGACATCATTCTTCACGGCCAACCCGAGGACGAGAGCAAAGCCTCGGTCCTGTGGGACGGCGAATGGGAAATCACCTGGGTGACCTTCCGCGATATGGGCGGTGCCTTCATGGTGGCGCTGCTGGGCATCTATGTGCTGGTGGTCGGCCAGTTCCGCAGCTTCACCATCCCGCTGGTGATCCTCACCCCGATACCGCTGACGCTGGTCGGCATTGTGCTCGGCCACATCCTGTTCAGCGCGCCGTTTACCGCGACCTCCATGATCGGGTTCATCGCGCTCGCCGGGATTATCGTACGCAACTCGATCCTGCTCGTGGACTTCATCCGCCACACGCGCAGTCCGGACAAGAGCTTGCGTGAAACCTTGCTGGAGGCCGGCATGATCCGCTTCAAGCCGATCGTCCTTACCGCAGCGGCGGCGATGATCGGGGCAGCGGTGATCCTGACCGACCCGATCTTCCAGGGGTTGGCGATTTCGCTTCTGTTCGGCCTCGCCTCCTCGACCTTGCTGACGGTGCTCGTTATTCCAGCAATTTACATAGTCCTGCGCGACGATGGTCGCCCGTTTCCGGAACCTGCAACATGAAGCCGACCGATCTTTCTGAACTCAAGGCCAACGCCGTGGTCATGGCGGGGCGCCTCAAGCTGATGAGCCACCCCGAACGACTGCTGATGTTGTGCCGGATGGATGAGGGCGAAGTCTCGGTAACGGAACTTGTTGAACTGGCCGGACTTTCACAATCCTCTGTCTCTCAGCATCTGGCGATGCTTCGTGAGGAAGGTGTGGTCAGCATTCGAGGTGAGGCACAGACCCGATTCTACAGCCTGAAGGACCCCATTGTGCGTGGGGTCATTCATGCCTTGTGCGAACTATGCAGAGACGCCGGCCGATGACAGTCGTAGAGCACGGAATGCAGCCATGAGTGCAACCGATCCCGTCCTGATCATCTGTCCGACCTGCTCGACGACCAATCGGGTGCCGCGTGCCAAGCTCGGTGCGGGCGGAAAATGCGGTCGGTGTGCATCAGCGTTATTTGGCGGACATCCTGTGACACTTGGGTCCCCCAATTTCGAGGCGTATCTTAACAAGAGTGGCATCCCGCTGCTGGTCGATTTCTGGGCGTCCTGGTGTGGACCCTGCCGTCAGATGGCACCGGCGTTCGAGGCCGCAGCCTCCCAGCTCGAGCCCTATATCCGGTTAGGCAAACTCGACACGGAAGCCGAGCAAGCGATTGCGTCGCGCTTTGCTATTCGTTCCATCCCGACGATGATCCTGTTTGCCGACGGCAAGGAGGTCGCCCGCCAATCCGGCGCCATGCCTGCGGGCGCAATCGTGTCGTGGGCCAGGCAGGCAATACCTGCGCGATAAAAAGTCAGGATCAGAAATGGCAAAGCCAGACATTGCTGCAATTCTTAACGAAGCTCTCGAGGACGAGCGCAAGGCCGAGGCGACCTACGCCGCAATTATAGAGCGATTTGGGCCTGTGAGGCCGTTCATCAACATCGTGGATGCAGAAACACGCCACTCCCGGGCATTAGAACGTCAAATGGAGCGGCTGGGAATCACCATTCCGGCCAATCTGTGGATGGGACAAGGGTCTGCTCCCAATAGCCTGACGGCCGCCTGCGAGGCCGCAGTCGTCGGTGAAATCGAGAACATTGCACTCTACGATCGGTTGCTTCCTTTGGTGCAAGACCCAACTGCTCGCAGCGTCCTTGAGAACTTGCAGTCCGCGTCGCGTGACAATCACTTGCCAGCATTCCGACGTTGTCTCACTCGCGAGCAAGGTGAAGCGACACTAGGCGGCGGTCATGGACGACGGGGTCGCTAAGGATTTGCCATGTTCCTCCACGCCCATTGCGTGTGTCAGGGACGGCGCGTTGCAATCTCGTCGATCCATGCGTTGATTTCAGCTTCAACCCAGACTGCGCATTTAGCGCCGAGCGACCGCGATTTCGGGAACCTGCCTTCGCTCATGCGCTGATAGATGGCCGAGCGCTTCATACCGACTCGAGCTATGACTTCCGGCAAGCGCAACAGGCGAGCAGGTGGTGGAGTCACTTCCACGCCAGAAACTGCGATATCTTCATTTTGGGGAACTGCGGTCATTGGTCATTCCTGATTGCCAAATGGCTCGGTCCCCTCCGAGATTGCTTGGATCACCTGGGCAGGGACATCGAAATGTCGCGGTTGGCGAAGTCATCAATGTGCTTCGCCAGCATGCGCGCCACGAGCTGAGATGTGCCATTGGCCCATCGCGGCCGCAGATCATGTGTCCTGCGGCCAAGTGTTCGGTCGAGATGGCCAGGCAAGCTGGTGAAAAACTCCTCCAGAAACTCACCCATCTCAGAACGCATCCACTCGCAAGCAAGGTCTTCCTGTCCTGCGAGGGCAAGGATCATGCAGGCACGAGGATAGGCCCCACAGACGGAGAGAATACGGGCCGCTTCGTCCAGGCCGATGGCGCGTTCGCCGCGCATGACCCGAAGCAATGTCTCCCGGTGCATACCGACTTCGCGGGCGATCTGGTGCCGCGGCTTGTCTGCAGCTTCGACGGCGTGGGCGAGAATCCGGGCGAGGCCGTTGTTGGCCTGAACGGATACAGAAGGTGGTTGATACATGCTGACTCTCCTTAATGAACGACGGTGAGTCGCAGCCATATCCCGAGACGCATCTTGTAGGAAAATAAAAAGAACAAATACGGAATATCTCGGTTATCGGCGAATCGTTTCCATAATGTGATTCGCCGGCAAAGTCCGGCAGTTTCGCCGAAGATTCCCAGCAAGTTGCTGGCTAAAATCCGTCAGTTTCTGCCAGAATCGCCGCTATGGGGACGCCAATCCGTCCGCATTCGTCCGGCCCGACATCAGTTCCGCTGGCAACGCTTTCCTACAACGATTTCCTAGATGCATGTGGTCTGCACAGCGAACGCAAGGACGCTGTGTCCACCCCTCTCCAAACGGAGCTCCGCATGCAGTCCCTCACCCTCACCCGGCGCGCTGGCGCCAACCATACCCTCGCCTCGAAGTTCGGCCGCGCCCTCAATATCGCCATCCCAGTCGCCATTGCCGCTCTCGCGGCAAGTGCGGCCTATGCCGGCGCCGACACGACGTTCACCCCCGCACTGACGAAGTTCACCTACAAGCTATGTTCTATATATGTTCCCATCCGATTCGGCCATAGAAGGAATCGAGATATGAAACTGAAATGGGCAACGGTCACAGCGGCGGTAGCGGGATTGGCGTTCGTCGTCCCGGCGCAGGCGCAGGAGGAAACGGCCCCCGAAGCTGCGGCGTCACCTGAGGTTCGACCTTACGGCTTCCGCGTGGAAGAGGCGTCAAACGGTTTTCAATTGGTCGAACACGGGATCTGGCAGGGACCTCAGAATATGACTACGTCCGCTGCCCCTAGCCTCGAAGCGGGCCGGACCTACCTCCCCTATCGCTATGCAAAACCAGAAAGCAGGGGGCCGTCGGGATTTCGTCGGGCAAGCTACCTTCCCCATATCTATGCCGCAGAAACGCAATATGCCTTGCCGGCGGGCCTTCTCGACGCGTTGGTATGGACGGAGTCCCGATATAATCCTGTGGCGATTAGCAAGGCTGGTGCCGCTGGCCTGGGTCAGTTGATGCCAGCGACCGCCCGCGACCTTGGCGTATCAAACCGCTTTGATCCAATGGCGAACATCTTTGGCGCTGCACGGTATCTTCGGCAGATGCTCGACAAGTTCGGGGTAGTGCATCTGGCCCTCGCTGCATACAATGCAGGTCCTGGCGCCGTCGAGCGAGCTGGTGGTATCCCACGCAATGGCGAGACACCGGCCTATGTGCGCGATGTGCTGCGTCATTGGCGGTTCTGAGCAAGGGGATGGTTGTGAGTTCCGGTCGAATACGCGTGTCAGGAATGCTGAGCCGCGGCAGGCGCGGGATGATCCTGACCACGAAAGCTGACGAGGTCTGGATCGTCGAAAGCGAGGAAGTTGCGGACGATCTCATCGGCTCGAAGGTGGTCGTTGAAGGCGTTGTTGCAGGGATGGATCGCCTACGAGCCGACTGGATTGGCGCGGACAATCACCTCTCCTGATTCTCCTGCGGCGGATATTTCGCGACGAGTTGGAGAACCTCCCTGCCCCATAGCGCGAGAGCTTCGCGCTTCTCATTGGTGTACTGATGCCGATGATAAACTCCGGCGACACCGGCCATTGCCGAGCCCGACTGATGGTTGAGAACAGCTTCCGAAACGACCAGCGGTATTCCAAGCCTTTGCAGGCCGGTCGCCACTGTCCGGCGAATATCATGCATGGTGAAATGACTGGCTTCATAGCCAAGCTTCTCGTCCACGCTTGCCCGAATCCGCTTCCAGGCCTTTGACAGCCCACTAACGCTGTTCGTGTTGGTGACCTTGGATGCCAAAAGAATCTGGGATTGCTTGTGAGCTTCGTCAGGGGCGATCCCCGCCGCCGCAAAAATCTCGGATACGACTGCATATGCCTGCGCAGACAGAGGCACCACGTTCGCCTTTCCGTTTTTCGCCCTGTCTCCCGGCACGGTCCAAACCTTCCCCTTGAAATCGAACTCGTCGCAAGTCGCGTCGAGCACTTCTCCTCTGCGCTGGGCCGTAAGGACCAGCATTTGTACAAGATGACCAAACGGATAGCCGTCCTCGACAGCAGCCTGCCAAAGTGCCGCGAGTTCGCGGTCGCTGAGTACGCGGTCCCGAGGCTCGCTCCGCTTCGGACGCCATGCATCGCGGCACGGATTGGCTGGCAAATGCTCGAGCCTGGTGAGCGCCCAGGTGTAGAACGTGGAGAGATGGCGATAAACGATGCGCGCCATCGTCAGGGTTTCCTTACCCCGCTCGAATGCGATCTTCTCGACAAAGCGGCTCACGTCGCTTCGAGTGATGGAATCGGCGAGACGGTCTCCCAGCTCGGGTTCGATGTATTTCCGGAACACCCGGTCGAACTCCTTTGCGCTGCGCTTTTTGCCCTCGATCTGCTGGGACAGATAAATCTCGTATAGCTCGGCGACCGTCCCAACGCCCTTCGATCCCTTCCTCTTCGCGCCAGGCTTTCTGGCGATGTTCTTGCCCTGCTCAACATCCACGAGGAGATCCCGTGCCTTCCGCCGAGCATTGGCAAGCGTAAAGCTCGGGCCATGGCGTCCGATCGTGACATTCAACCACTTGCCCTGAACCCGCTTGCGCAGAATGTATGTCTTGATACCACTGGCACCCATGCGGAGCCTAAGTCCGGGGACGATACCATCGGCGAGCTCTATCTGACCCGCAGCCGGCGCCTTCAGCCCTGCGATCCTAGCATCCGTCAAACCTACTTTGTTCGCCATATGCACCTGCTACCTTAGGTAGCTTTTTGTAGTGGATACTGGCGAACATTTCAAGAACAATGCGGACTATGAATCGCAGATTTCCGCCAATTTTGGACACATGCGGACGCGCTTGGACCCTCTGATCATGGCTCTTAATCAGCGGGTCCTTGGTTCGAGCCCAAGTGCGTCCACCACTCTTCGTTACACGTCATACGGTTACGTCAACGTCGTCGGACCATCTGGCGCCTGGTATGACCCCCCGCAGAAGCAGCGCGATCACGCGTCTGGCTGGCCACGTCCGGTGAAGCCGGGGCGCCGGGTAGACGAATGTGTTATGAAATAGACGAGAAGCCGGTACGCTTGATCGGTTAGGATGAGGCGGCAGTGGGAGCGTCTCCAGGCCGGAACAGAGCAAATGCTGGCCCGTCTTGGATTTTCTGGCCCGCTTGCTATCCTGTGATCAATAGAATCCCCGACAGACGGTTTGTCCTGATCTTATCCGGACGCAGCGGTGGGAAGCGGGTTTTTGCAATGGGAAGAGCTGCGAAAGGAGGATGTTCTAGTAGTTGGCGGTGGGCCCGTTGGGTTGATCGCCGCGATCGGTCTCGCCCGACAAGGGCTTCAAGTCCGGATCATCGAGGCCGAACACGGAGTGCTGCCGACACCAAGGGCCATGGGCTAGGCCCGCCATGTCGCGCGGCGATCTGGATGAGAAAGCGCGACAATCAAGATGAGAATCCGGTGTGTTGGGATCGGCGTAGGGCGTAGCCCGAAGCCGATCCCA
>NZ_JACICY010000008.1:119496-161284 GCF_014196055.1 Novosphingobium hassiacum | reverse complement strand
CCACCAGCGACGCCGCATTCCGGGGTGGGGCATGCCCCACCCCGGAATACACCATCGCCTACACCGGAAATTACACCACGAGCGCGGACGCTAACTGCGGTGCGCAGGGCAGCGGGAAAACCTGGCTGACGCGCGGCTTGACCGAAGCGCTCGCAAAAAAGGGCCTGCGTAGCGCGAGCCTGTCTCTCGACGATCTGTACCTGTCGCGCTCCGCGCGCGCCGAGGTTGCCGAGCGGGTGCATCCCCTGTTTGCCGTGAGGGGCGTGCCGGGAACGCACGACGTGCCCTTGGGGCTTGCACTGCTCGATGCCCTGAAACGGCCCGGACCGGTTGCCCTCCCCGTGTTCGACAAGTCGAGCGACGATCTTCTCCCACCTGACCAGTGGCGAAAGGTCGATGCTCCGTTCGACGTGATCCTGTTCGAAGGCTGGTGCGTGGGCGCAAGGCCCGAACAGGAAGCGGCGCTGGCAACGCCAGTCAACGTCCTCGAAGCAGAGGAAGACGCCGACTGCCGCTGGCGCACCCACGCGAACGACTGTCTGGGCAGAGGATATCAGGATCTCTTCGCTCGGATCGACCTGCTGGTCATGCTGCGAGCCCCGTGCTTCGAAGTCGTCGCACGATGGCGTGAACAGCAGGAGGAAACGCTGCGCCAGAGCCTCGGCGATGCCGCCCGGCATGCCACGGCGCTCATGGACACAGCTGCGATCCAGCGCTTCGTGATGTTCTACGAGCGGCTCTCGCGGCACATTCTCGCCGAAATGCCGAACCGGGCGGACGTCGTCATCGATCTGGACGAAAGACGCACGCCCCTCGCAGTCGCGACGACCTGACACGCACCCGCCGCACACCCTGATTTGCGCTGGTCGGTCGGCCATCGCCTGCTCGGCTGCGACGATCTGCGCCAGAATCTGCGCTCGCTCGGCCGCGAGACCGGCCAGCAGCGACGGATCGAACGGCTCTTTCCACCGGTCCGGAAATTATGGATAAAAGCCGAAAAATCAAATGGTGGACCCGTCGGGACTCGAACCCGAGACCTACAGATTAAAAGTCCAGCCAGCCCCAAGGCCAGCGCATTCCATTGCCGGTAAACTACGAGGCTATCAAAACTGCGATCCGTCGAGACTCAACGAACTATAGGATCTAAGATCAATCCGCTGTTGCTGCCCGTCAAGCGGTGATGCAACTGATAAGCCTCGTTCTCGGACAAGGATGCGACACAATCCGCTGCAAGACGCGCCGGGGCAACGCCGGAATTGTCTTCCCAAATATAGCGCATTCGAGCTGGTAAAAGCTTCGAACCTCCGACTTTCCCTTCTGCCAGAAAAATTGAAAAGAGGTCTCGTACAATCCGCTTCTGACCATACTGCTGGGCATGTAGTGCCGGAAGTCCGATGACGTACTTGCGCGCGAAATATTTGAGTAGCCGCACTTCATCTTCTGCGGTCTGCTCGATGACCACTGCCGGTCCATCATGCCCATTGGCAAGGGATGCCGCACGAACGTAGGTGCCAATCAAGATTGAACCGAAGTTGCGAAGCTGCCGCCGCTGTTCACGCGACCCGTCGTATACTTCGTGTGTCATGCTCGGGAAAATGACGATCTTTCGCTTGATCCGCTCTAACGCTGATTTCATTCGTGCGTTTGCATCAGCGGGCATGGACGGGTCTTTGGTCCAAGACTTTACAGCCCCTGTGATCAAACCAGACGTATCAGTCTCAGAGAGTATTTCGCTCCAAGGAATGATGCCGACCCTGTGGAAATCCTCCAAATCATGCACCGAATAAGAAATGTCGTCCGCCCAATCCATCAATTCGGCTTCAGCGGTTTTGAATTCACCTCGACAATGCTGTCGCGCCCACTCAAATTCCCGGCGCTCGGTCTCATATGCGGACCATTTACCAGCCTTTTTCTCCACGTTTCGATCTCGAAGCCATGGATATTTCAGTGTGGCCGCGAGGGTTGCTCGCGTAAGATCAAGGCCAGGACTCTCGCGACCATACCGGACTGAAAGCTTGGTTAATATGCGAAACGTTTGCGCGTTGCCTTCATAGCCGTCTGGGGCGGCATCTTCTTTCACGCCACCGCAGCATGTCGGATCCGTAACTATCTTGTCCAACTCTGATTCGGCAGCGTGACCGAATGGGGGGTGCCCAAGATCGTGCGCCAAGCATGCAGCTTCCACCACCTCGGGATCGAGGCCATGCAGCCGGGCTGCCGCTTCTTGTTTGCGGAGTAAATTCTCCGCCAATCGGCGGCCAATCTGGGCAACCTTGTACGTATGTTGCTGGCGTGTGTGGAAAATATCAAGCTCGCCGGCGCGGACGATCTGCGTTACACCAGCAAGCCTGTGGAAGGCCGAGGAATACAATACACGATCTCTGTCCCGCTCGAAGGATCGCCGTTGATCTGTTGGTGAGGCGTCATCGGTACTATGACAGCGAGCGGTACGATCCGCGTCGAGGGCTGACAAAACTACTGCGCGCGCTTAAGCGGCGTGAGCCAGAGATACAGTGGAGATCACCATCCCCTCACTGTCGAGGGTGATTTTGCCACGCTCAATCGCCCGCTGGAGCGCTTCGATCACATTACTCATCTGGTGAGCATCGCAGAGGGCCGCGATAAGCGCGTTCGGATCCATATGGCCCTCGTGCGCGCCAATCAGATCGAGGATTTCGTTGTCCTGAGGAGGAGTATCGACAGCCATGGTATATCTCCTACTATTGGGCGCCCTTACCGTTCCCTCACAAGCAGGGTTAACGGTGGCATCGTGAATGCCATACTGAAAGATTGAGTCGCAATTGGGTCTTGCGACCACGCCGTGGATTGCAGAGCGCCCCGTCATCCATCTTACGCCGCCGTTGTATGCAGGGATAAGAATCACGGAACGGCCAGGAGTGTCAATATGCCCGCGAACAAAACAGCGTGCAAAGTGGTGTTATGGGCGACCAAGGCGGTCGGCAAGATGCAATGCAGACAACCTCCGGAAGGCTTGGTGATTAGCCAGTGATACTCGCTTGTGACAACGATGGAAATTCCGGCGATCCACACAGTCCAAAAAGTGCCAGAAAATCAAATGGTGGACCCGTCGGGACTCGAACCCGAGACCTACAGATTAAAAGTCCGTTGCTCTACCAACTGAGCTACGGGTCCACACCGGTTCAGGTACGCAAAGCGCCTGACGTGGCGCGTCACCTAGGGGGCGGGGCGCGGCGGGTCAAGCGGGCGCGCAGATGTTTGAGCGTCAATCCGGACACAGGGTCACGCCAGCGCGGCGCGATCTGCACGGCAGGGCCGAGCACGAACGCCCGCGCGCGAAACTCGCGGTGCGGCACCATCAGCACCTCGTCCGCCCAGCACCCGCCAGACCATAGCACGATGTCGAGGTCCAGCGTCCGCGACCGCCACCGCTGCCCCTGTCGCTTGCGCCCGAACGCAACCTCGATGGCTTGCAGAACCGCCAGCATCTCGCGCGGCTCCAGACCGCTGCGCACCACCACGGCCCCGTTCGCGTATTCCCGCAACGACGGTCCCAGCGGACGGCTCCGCGTCCAAGCGCTCACCCCCTCCACCACCAACTGTCGCGTCGCCAAGTCCGCTACCGCCGCACGCAGGATCGCCCTCGGCCCGCCCCAGCGCACATGCCGCTGGTTCGATCCCAACGCGATCAGGTAGCGGTTCACACGTCCTCGGAAAGGCGCGTATACAATTGCGGCCGACGATCGCGGAAGAAGCCCATGCCCGCGCGGTGCTTGGCTGCGCGTTCCAAGTCGATCGTTGCGCTCAGCACGCCGGTCTCGCCTGCGCCGAACTCGGCCAGGTAATCGCCCCATTCGTCGCTGATAAAGCTGTGGCCATAAAACTTCTGGCCGTCTTCCCGCCCGATGCGGTTGGCCGCGATCACCGGCATGCAGTTCGACACCGCATGGCCCAGCATCGCGCGCCGCCACATCCGGCTGGTGTCGAGATCCTCGTCATAGGGCTCGGATCCGATTGCGGTCGGATAGAACAGCACTTCAGCGCCCATCAGCGCCATCGCGCGCGCGCATTCGGGGTACCACTGGTCCCAGCACACGCCCACACCGATGCGCGTGCCAAACACGTCCCACACCTTGAATCCGGTGTTACCCGGGCGAAAATAGAACTTCTCTTCGTACCCCGGCCCATCGGGAATGTGGCTCTTGCGATAGATGCCCATGACTTCGCCGTCTGGCCCGACCATCGCCAGCGTGTTGTAATAGTGGTGCCCGTCGCGCTCGAAAAAGCTGGTCGGAATCGCGACCCCGAGCGCCTTGGCGAGTTTCCTCATTTCGCGCACCGAGGGGTCCTGATCGAGCGGATAGGCCAGCGCGAACAGCGCCTCATCCTCGACCTTGCAGAAGTACGGCCCTGCAAACAGCTCGGGCGGCAGTACGACTTGCGCGCCTCCTGCCGCCGCCTGTTCGACCAGCGCGGCAACAGCGGCGATATTCTCGGCCTCGCCCGCGTTGAGGGCAAGTTGCAGGGCGGCGACGGTGATCTGGCTCATGGGTCGGACCTAAGCCCCCGGCGCGCCGGATTCAACCGTCGCCATGTGCTTCACGGCCGCTTGCGGAACAGCAGCGTCATCCGGTCGCTCTCGCCGATGGCCGTCAACCGCGCTTTGGTCGCGTCATCCTTCGCGCCATCCATCGAAGGCGGCAGCGTCCACACGCCTTCTGGCCAGTTCGCCGGATCCTTCTGATTCGCATTGGCCTCGCTCTTGCCGACAAAGGTGAACCCGTTCACCTCCATGAACTTGATCACGTCCGCCTCACGCAAGTAGCCCTTCGAGCCATCGGTAAACGCATAAGGTGCATCCGGCTTGGCGCGGTGCTGCTCGATCCCGATCATACCATCGGGTTTCAGCAGTTCGCGCATCGCCTTGATTTCGTGGTCGGCAAGATTCCACCGCAACAGGTTGTGCATCATGCGCATGACCAGGATGCGGTCGAACGTGCCCTTCTCTCCTTCGGGCACGGTGTCGAGTGCAAAGGCAGAGAAACGCTCTGCAGGTTGGTTGGACCAACCGGCGACTTCACCGGGATACTTGGTCACGCCTTCGCGGATACCGGCCTTCATCTTGTCGCCGAACGCGGGCGAATTTGGATCGAAAAACAGCCCCACCAGCTTGCCTTTCGGCCCGAGGTACAGCCCCAGCAGCCGCGAATACCACCCGCCACCGGGCGCGTATTCGCCCACCTTCATCGTCGGGCCGACCTGAAAGAACGCCAGCGTCTGATCAGGCTTGCGATAGACGTCGCGCGCACGGTCCTTTTCACGCAGCGGATCGGCAACCGCAGCCGCCAGCGCCGGATCGATCGTCGTCGCCTTCTGGGCGGCTACCGGGCCGGCCAGGCTGGCAGTGGCAAGGGCGACCATCACGGCAAGGCTAAGTCTGCGCATCGGAATCTCCTTCGTGCCGATGACAAGCGCGGTGCGCCTGCCTATCTTGCAATCATTCAAGGAGATTAATGCGCATGAGCGAACAAGCAACGGCGATTCTTGCCGGCGGATGCTTCTGGTGCACCGAAGCGGTGTTCCGCGACGTGATCGGCGTGAGCAAGGTCGAAAGCGGCTACCTCGGCGGCCATGTCGAAAACCCCACCTACAAGCAGGTCTGCTCGGGCAGTACCGGCCATGCCGAGGCGATCGCGGTGACGTTCGATCCGGACGTGGTCAGCTATGGCCAGATCCTCGACATGTTCTTTGCCACGCACGATCCGACGCAATTGAACCGGCAAGGCAACGACGTCGGCACGCAGTACCGCTCGGCGATCTTCCCGCTCGATGACTCCCAGCGCGCCGAAGCCGAAGCCGGCATCGCGCGCAACCAGGCAAACTGGCCGCAGCCGATCGTCACCACGATCGAAGGCCCGGCCAAGTGGTATCCCGCCGAGGACTACCACCAGGAATACTGGGAGGGCGAAGGCCAGCGCAACCCCTACTGCCTTGCGATCATCCCGCCCAAGCTGATGAAACTGCGCAAGAGTTTTGCGGACAAGGTGAAGGCGTAAGGTGCATCAAATAAGCGCCGAACACCCACCCCGCTGCGACTAATTTCGCCTGCGGCTCCATAAGTCTCGCTCCCCTCCCTTAAGGGAGGGGCGGGGGTGGGTGCTCGACCCCTGATCATTCCACGGACTTTACCCACCGCGCGGCAAAAAACCCGTCGATCCCGCCGACCTCTGGCAACATGCCGGGGTCGGCGCGGAAATACCCATCAGCAGCAACGATCCCCTCCGGCAGTTCGTCATCACGCACCGCCACCGGCGTCAGCAGATCGAACGCCGCAGCCCGCGCCTCACCCTCTTCCGGCTCGAGCGAGCACACCGCGTAGACCAGCTGGCCACCGGGCGCGAGCCAGCCCGCCGCGCGCTCCAGCATCGCACGCTGCAATTCGCCAAGCTCAGCCAAGTTCGCCTGCCGGTGCAACACATCGGGGTGCCGCCTGCACGTGCCCGTCGCGCTGCACGGCGCATCGAGCAGTATCGCGTCGAACGACGCGTCCGGCTCCCACGTCAGGGCATCGGCCACCACCACTTCGGCACTCAGCCCACTCCGCTCCAAATTGGCGCGCAGCCGCTCCACCCGCCGCGCCGACTTGTCGAGCGCGGTGACCTGCCAGCCCGCCGCCGCCAGTTGCAGCGTCTTGCCACCGGGCGCGGCACACAAATCGAGCGCACGCCGCCCCTCGCCCGCGCCCAGCAGCCGGACCGGCACGCTGGCAGCCAGGTCCTGCACCCACCACGCACCCTCGGCAAAGCCCGGTAACGCGTCGATCGCCCCCGCCCGGGCGATGCGCACATGCCCCGGCGCGAGCGATACGCCTTCCAGCTTCGCCACCCAGTCATCCGTCAACGCAGGGTTGCGCAAGGTCAGGTCCAGCGGCGGCGGCAAGGCCAGCCCGCGTGCAATCGCCTCGACCCGCTCGGGCCATGCCACATCCCAGCGATCCGCAACCGCATCGGGCAGGCTCGGCGCATCGGGCAGCTTGGGGTTGGCCTTGGTCACGGCCGAGAACACGCCATGGGCCAGCCGTCGCGGACCGCCCATCAGCAGCGGCAGCCCGGTCGCGACCACCGCGTGCCCCGGCAAGCCCAGCCGCAACGCCTGCGCCAGCATGATCCGCAACACGTTGCGCGCCTTGGCATCCTGCGGCAGCACCTGTCGCGTCGCCTGATCGATCAGCGCATCGAGATCGCTCATCCAGCGCAGCGCTTCCTGCGCAATCGCGGTCGCCAGCGCGCGGTCGTCGCCGCGCTCAATCCCGCGCAGGATGGGTGGCGCCGCCTGATCGAGCGGCTCCCCCCGTCGTAGCACCGCATCGAGCAGGCGCAGCGCGGCCTTGCGCGCAGAAACGCCGGGAATTTCTTGGGGCGAGGCATCTTCGGATGTGTCGGGACGGGCCATGGCTGCGGCCTATCGCGCGTGCTGCCCCAAATGGCAATTGCGCTTGAGGTTGGGAGCGCCCATCTGAAGCGGCATGGACAAGCCCACGCCCCGCGCCACCACCCGTCCGGCAGACTTCACGCGCCCCTCGCACTGGACCAACGATCCCGCGCCCGTGCCCAAGGTGCCCGAACATCGCAACGATCCAGACGGCCTGGACCCCACCCGCTTCGGCGACTGGGAAAAGAACGGGATAGCGATCGATTTCTGAGCGGGCGCTAGACACTTCCTGTTGCGCCAACCACCACCCCGCTCGTCATCCCCGCGAAGGCGGGGACCCAGCGGCCCACGCGCATGACTGGATCCCCGCCTTCGCGGGGATGACGATGATCCAGCCGAGATGTCAGAACATGGGCGGAGACAAAGGGCCCCCCGAAGCCGTGGCCTACCCCTCGATCACGCCGCTTGATGGGTGATGCTTATCGAGATGCTTGCGCAGGATTTTCAGGTTCTTCGTGTTCGAACGGAAGAAGAAGTCGAACGCATCGCCCACAAGCGGGATCGCGCCGATGGCCGTATCGAACGCCACGTTGCCGCCCATCCGCCACAGCTGCCACTTCGACATGCCCAGGTTGCGCGCCTCCCACACCACATAGGCGCCCATCGCGGCCGTCACCACATCGCCCAGCACCGGCACCAGCCCCGCGATGGCATCCAGCCCGACATCGCGGCGGATTACCGGGATCTTGAAACTGCGCTCCAGAACGCGCTCGAGCATTTCCACACGCTGGCGCACCGCTGCAGGATCATTGCTGAGCGGCGGAAGTTCCGGCCGCATCCGTTGCGGACGGGCGGTGGCGGTTGGCGAAGCTGCAGAAGCGGGTTTGTCCATTCCCCTTACTTGGGGAGCCATGCCAGCGGGGGCAAGGGATGCCAGCCCCAGGGGCTCTGCGCGAAGCCGGTAGTGCCGCTGCGCACCATCGACCAGCGTAACGGCCGCGCAATCGGAATGAAGCCATTTGCGGCCGTAATCTCCGCCTCCGCCTCAGCCAGCAGCGCGGCGCGCGCCTGCGGGTCCATCGCGCGGCGCGCCTCGGCCACGCGCTCGTCGCCGATCGGGCTGCACACCGCCTTCTGCACCGCGCACGACAGCTGGTTGAGGAACCACGTCGCCCGGCCATAGCGCGCGGCGATGTCGACCAGCCGCAGATCTGCACGCTCGCCCTCGGGCAGGCGGCGCACCGACAAGCCTATCCGGGCAAACCCGTCGCGCAAGGCCGCAAATACCAGCCCCGAGCCCGGACCATCCGGCATCGCGATATTGAGCGTAGGAATGGCCCTGCCCGCCCCCTTCCATGCCGCCACGCGCGCCGCTGCCTGCGACCGGCGCTCGTCGAGCGTCATGCCCTGCCAGCGTTCGCCGATCGTGCCCAGATCGTCCTCGACGTCGCCCGACACGACCCGCGTCGTCGGTTGCCAGCCACCGATGTTGAAGCTGCCCAGCAAGGCGTCGCGATCGATCGCCATCGCTAATGCTTCGCGATTGGCCGAATCCCCCAGAAACCCGTCGGCGCGATCGACCACAAGTCCGAACAGTCCGGTCACCGGGTCAAGCCGCACGTTGCCGCGCGTCAGTCCGATCCGCCCCGCCAGCGGCACCGTATCGATCTTTCCGCCCAGCAACACGTCGACCGTGCCATCGGTGAACAGCGCCACTGCCTTGGCAGAAGGCGCCACGGTTACGCGCAAGGGTCGCGCGCGCTTGGCGAACTTTGCCTGCTTGGGCAGGCCGCGCGTTTCGGGCGGGATCAGCGTGAATACCCGCGCGCCGCCCTCACCTGCCTTCACCGCCATCGGTCCGATCCCGCGTCCGCCGAACGGCAGCCCCAATTCGGGCTGCGCGAGCAGCGTCAGCAGCTCGGGTACTGGCGCGGCAAGATCGATCTCTATAACCCGGTCGGCCATCACCCGCACTTCGTCGATCGCCGCGAGATCAAGCCCGAGCGCCGTGCCCCGCAGCGCCGCGATCGCCTTCTTGACCGCCGCCGCAGCGCCATCGGCCGTGATCCGCTTGCCGTTGGGCCAGGTGCCGTCGCGCAGCCGGAAGATATAGCTCTGCCCGTTGTCGGTCACGATCCAGCGGTCGGCCAGCGCAGGCACCACCCGCCCCTGCTCATCGAACCCGACCAAACCCTCGGTCGTGGCCGAGCGGATCAGTTGTGCAGGTGATGAAAGCCGCGCCCCGCGTTCGTTGATCGCGCTCGCGTTGCCGATTACCGCAACGCCCAGTTCACCGTCCTGCCCTTTGCCACACGATGCCAGCAGCCCAGCGGACAGCAGCAGGAACGTCGGAAATGCCGGAATGCGCGCCACCATCGAACGAGCCTAGCAGAAGGCTTCGGCGCGGTCAGCGTGCCAATTTCAGATTTTACGCTTCAGATCTTGCGCAGGGGGCCTGCCTGCATGTGCGAAAACACCGGCTTGACGTAGCGCGGCGTACTCGGGCCTTCGCCCACGGGCGCACGCGCCAGCTTGGGGTCGACGTCCTCGACGAAGGCGATGCCGAAGCGGTTGTCCTGAATCCACGCCACAGCGCCCTCGACCCAGCCGATATTACGCAAGTTCACTTCGACCCGCGTGCCGCGCAGGACCTTCATGTCGCCTTCGGCCATCATGCCGCCGACAGACAGGTTGCGAACCTTGACGCGGTGCTCGACCTCGGTCCCGACCAGGCGCACCTCTGCCAGAAGGAACAGGCTGTCACGCCCAAGCTGCCGATGGTCCATCTCAGTCACCAAGGAACCTGCCGTTCTCGAGAAATTCCGCTTCTGCAGAACGCCCCTTGCGCCTGCCTGCGAAGCAATCGCAGAAATTTCTCGCTGCTTCGTAAACGAGCAGAGTAAACAACGCGTTAGCGTGGAAACAAATTAACCAGAACGTTATGCTACAGACCAACCAAAGTCGGTCTCAGCGTCACATGTCGCGCGAGATTTTTTCACGCCGCTCATGCGCTTCCTGCGCTTCCACGGTCATCGTTGCGATCGGGCGCGCAATCAGCCGACCCAAGCCGATCGGCTCGCCGGTCACTTCACAGTAACCATACTCGCCCTCGTCGATCCGCCGCATCGCCGAATCGATCTTGGCGATCAGCTTGCGCTGGCGATCGCGCGTGCGCAGCTCGATTCCCCAGTCGGTTTCGCTCGATGCACGGTCGTTCAGGTCTGGCTCGCGCATCGGTCCGTCCTGCAGCGCGGACAGCGTTCCGGCAGACGCGGACAGGATCGAACGCTTCCATTCGAGCAGCAGCTTGCGGAAATAATCCTGCTGCGGCTCGCTCATGTAGGGTTCGTCGTCACTTGGCACATAATCGCCTGCCAGTGCGCGGCGCGCCTTGGCCAGAACGTCGATTTCGTCACTCAAGACCCCAGCCATTCGGCCCTCCGCATCACAAGCTATCAACCCCTCCCGGGCCAGCCTCTTCCCCTTGCGGGCGGGCGTGCTCCATGGATGGCGCGCCTATAGGGTCGCCCCCAGAACCGCACAAGCGATTTGGAGCATCGAGCGCATTAAGGGCGGCTGAAGCGGACGGCGCCAACAGCCGCGCAATCGATTATGTTTCAAACGAAAACAGTCCAGCGCGCGCGTTAACCATTTATTGACCAAGATTGGTGACTTTGTGCCTATCGGGGCTGCAAGGGGATTGCGCTCCACGACAGGGGTAAAGCTTAATGGGACAGACCTGGATCAAGCTCGTAGCCGACGACTCCGCACCCGCAGCCAG
Organism: Novosphingobium hassiacum; assembly: GCF_014196055.1. Taxonomy (GTDB): domain Bacteria; phylum Pseudomonadota; class Alphaproteobacteria; order Sphingomonadales; family Sphingomonadaceae; genus Novosphingobium; species Novosphingobium hassiacum. The sequence goes on along the minus strand of NZ_JACICY010000008.1, from coordinate 150,093 downwards.
CGTTGATTCGCACGGCGCGGACCTGCTCGTCGCCACCTGCCTCGCAGCCGCCGCCAACGGTGACGGCAACGCCCTGTTCGACCTGGGCGTCGCCTACTCGACCGGCAGCCACGGCGTGGAATGCGACATGATCGAAGCCCACAAGTGGTTCAACCTGGCCGCAACCGGCGGCCACGAAGACGCCGCCAGCTGCCGCGCCGATGTGGCTGAAGAGATGACCGCGCGTGAGATTGCCGAGGCGCAGCGGCGTGCGCGCGAGTGGCTGCGGGCGGGACGTGCCGCTGCTTGAGGCGCTATCATCACCCGGCCTCTGAGCCTCGCGCAATTGAAGCCTCATAGACGGCGTACTGTGTCGTAAATGCCTGCGCTGAATTCGCCTTCGAGCCAGTAGTGCTCGAAGATATTCGGCTCAGTGCGCCCTCTGATGTAATTATCCGATATAACGTAGCAAACGCACCGTGCTGGGCACGTTTATTGCCCTTTGGTGGCAGGCGACATTGTTTGCTTTGCTTCAGGTCGCTTTGTGCCAATCACCCGCGATTTCGAAGGCATAATTCAAACTGGCGATAGTGAATTCGCTCGAACTTTCGTGGCCATAAGTCTCGAAACGATACAACTGCCGCCATACTTTTTCTTCCGCATCGCCAGCGACAAAGTAGGCGCAATAGAGAGCAACGAAAAGATGCTTTTCCTTGCCAATAATAGACATCAGTTCGGCAACGCTCGACTGGCCAAGGCCCCTAACAATTGCTCCTCCTTGAGCGAGCATAGATCCAGGCCGGTCAAACGCGTCGGGTTTGATCCTGGGATCGGAGGATGGCTCAAAGTCAATTTGGTTAGTCACGATCGTTGCCCCACCAAAGCGGAAGTTGAGAGCCGGGCTAGAGCCATAGTTTTTAAACACAGCTTCGAACTGCCGCATTTCTTCACCATTTTTCATAAGTGGCATGGAGATGGTCATCTTCTCCAGTCCGACATAGGCACGGAGGGTTTGTTGGGTTTGAAACCTAGTCAAAGAAAGGGTTTCTTCTGCCGCGTCAGCAGCGCGCCGAGATTGGTTAGCGCCAGTTTCAGTGTGTTCCGCAGCCTTCTTAGCCCAATGGGCAGCACGCCAAGCGGCAAACAAAGTCCCGCTGCCCACCAAAAGCCCCAGCCCGGTCAACCAAAACGACCACAAGGCCCATTGTGCCGATTCAGCAGCGGCGTCTGCGGCCTTCCACTGGGCGCAAAGATCGCTTTGACGATTATCTTGGGAGGGGGGGCAGCCGCGATCTGCAGCCGTAGTTATTGGTTGTTTCTCGATGGCCGCAGCAATGCGCGCAAGTTGATTGGCGCTATCCTGTTCGGTTTTGGATTGATTGTCCTCGCCGGGCTGGGCGTGGCTTGGACCGGATAAGATCAATCCAAGTGCAAGGATGACTCCCCGATAGCTTCTAAGCATTGGATCAAAACACCGCTGTAAAAATCACCCCGGTTGATCTTGTTCCTGATATTCGGCTCAGAGTCCATCACCCCTAACTCCGCCAGACGAGAGCCTAACGTCGCAGGTTGCGGTTGCAAAGAACCCCCTCACCCCCGCTTGAACGGCGTCCGCTCACCCAGCAGCAACTGGTCCTGCGCAATTCCCGCCCGCTCGCGCTCCAGGAAGTCCGCAATCGCCCGCCGGAAACCCGGATCGACCACGTAGTGCGCCGACCACGTCTGCACCGGCTCGTACCCGCGTGCCAGCTTGTGCCCGCCCTGCGCGCCTGCCTCCACGCGGCTCAGCCCGAGCGCAATCGCCGCGTCGATTGCCTGATAGTAGCACAGCTCGAAATGCAGGAATGGCTTGTCCACGACCGAGCCCCAGTACCGCCCGTAAAGCGCATCGGCACCGATGAAGTTGATCGCGCCCGCTATCGCCTCACCGTCGTAAAAAGCCAGCACCAGCAGCACCTTGTCGGCCATACGCTCGCCGATCAGGTCGAACGCGGCGCGGGTCAGGTAGGGCCGCCCCCACTTGCGCGCGCCGGTATCCTGATAGAACACCCAGAACGCGTCCCAGTGCTCGGGCCGGATGTCCGCGCCGGTGAATGCGCGAATGTCCACGCCATCCTGTGCCTTGGCGCGCTCCTTGCGCAGGTTCTTGCGCTTCTCGGACGACAAAGCCCCCAAGAATTCCTCGAAGCTCGCGTAACCCCGGTTGGTCCAGTGGAACTGGATGTCGCTGCGAAGCATCCACCCCGCCTCCTCGAACAGCGGCAACTGATCGGGCGCGATGAACGTCGCGTGGGCCGACGACAGCCCGTTGCTCTCGCACAACTGCTCGGCTGCGCGCAGCAGCGGCAGCGCCAGTTCGGGGCGGTCGCCCACCAGCAGCCTCGGCCCGGTCGCAGGCGTGAACGGCGCGGCGATCTGCAGCTTGGGATAGTAGTCCCCGCCAGCCCTCTGCCACGCATCCGCCCACGAATGGTCGAACACATATTCGCCCTGGCTGTGGCTCTTGAGATAAGCAGGCAAGGCCGCCACCGGACGCCCGTCATCACCCTCGATCACGATCGGCAGCGGCGACCACCCGGTTCGCGCGCCGACTGACGCCGACTCCTCCAGCAATGTCAGGAAAGCGTGCGAAACGAACGGGTTACCCGCCCCGGCCAGCCGGTCCCAATCCCCGGCGGCGATCTGCGAAACGGCCTGATGGATGCGCGCGGTGTAGGTCACTTGGGCGTCATGCCCTGACGCCCGCCCCTTCGGCAATAGGTCCATCGGCACAGTCCGCCGCGCGCTGCGCCAACTCCGCCGAGCGCACCGTCCACGTCAGCACCGGGAACCCGCGCTCACGCTGCGCCGCCACGAACCGGCTCGGCAGATCGCGCACGTCCCACGCCAGGAACTGCGGCTTGGCCTGCCAGAACGCCAGATGCAGCTTGATCGTGGCCAGCAACGCGCGGTTGCCGTTCTCGGTCACCACCATCCCATGCACGATGCGCGGCGAATGGCGCGAGAACCAGCGCGAGACGCGCGGATCGAAGCTCATCACCGCCACTGGCCCGCGATAGCCCTCGAGCGTCCGCCGCACCGCAAGGCACAGCGGCACCACCCGCACATCGCGCTTCGACTTGATCTCGATCAGCACCGGCACGCGGCCTGCCACCTGATCGAGGAACTGCCGCAGCGTCGGGATGCAGTCGCTCCCGCCGGTCAGCTGTATCTTCGACAGATCGCTTGACCGCCGCTCGATCACCGGCCCGCTTTCGCCAGTCAGCCGGTCGAGTTCCCAGTCATGGAACACCACCGCGTGCCCGTCGGACGTGCGCTGCACATCGCACTCGATCCCCATCCCGCGTTCGATCGCCAAGGCAAAGGCGGTCGGCGAATTCTCGGGCACACCGTTCCCGTGCAGCCCGCGATGGGCGTAGCTTACCCCACGCAGCCAGCCCACGCGCGCCTGATCGGGCGCGGGGACCAGAAACCGGTCAAGCAGGGCGAATGGCAATGATAGCATCGACTTCCACCGCTGCTCCCAGCGGCAACACCGGCACGCCCACCGCGCTGCGCGCATGCTTGCCCGCATCGCCGAACACCGCGGCCATCAGTTCAGAGGCGCCGTTGGCTACCTTGGGCTGATCGGTAAAGTCCTTGGTCGACGCGACGAACGCGCCCAGCTTCACCACGCGCTCCACCCGGTCGAGCGAGCCCAGCGCCGCCTTGACCTGTGCCAGGATCATCAGCCCGCAGGCCTGCGCAGCTGCGGTGCCCTGCTCAAGCTCGACGTCCTTGCCCAGACGCCCGGTCACGAGCTTGCCGTCGATGAACGGCAACTGCCCCGAAACGTACAGCATCCCGCCCGCCTCGACCGTGGGTACATAGGCGGCAACAGGCGCGGCTGCTTGCGGAAGGGTCAGGCCCAGTTCGGCCAGCCGGGTTTCAATGGTATCGCTCACGCATCTTCTCCATGCATCTGTGCCAGTATCCACGGCAGCGCCGCGTCCCAATCGTCGATCCGTGCATGGGCATGCCCTGCGCGGTGTGCGCAATCGATGTGCGGTGCCAGCAACGGCTCTCCGCACAAGTGCAACCGGATCACGTCCGGCGTCAACTGCGACACAGAATCGTGGTGCTGTGGCAAGTCATCGATGAACAGCGCCCGCGTCGGCTTGTATTCGTCGAGGATCGCCTTCAGCGCCGGCCCCTTCGGCCCCTGGTTGGTGAATACCCGCGCGTTGATCCCGACGTCGGCCAGCTGCTGCGCACGCATCTCGCGGCGATGATCGTTGAGATTGGTCAGGATCACCACATCGGCGTCCTGCCCGATCGCGTTGATCCCCGCGACGGCACCCGCAATCGCCTGCTGGCGGTACATCTCGGTATCGAAAAACCGGTTGAGCAGCCCCCAGATCTGCTCGGTCGGCACCAGGCTGCCATCCTTGGCATAGCTCAACGCGCGCGCGAAATCGGCGTTCTTCATGCTGAAGACGATGCCTTCCTTCTCCGCCAGCCAGTCGCGGAACGGGGCGACCATGTGCAGCAGCACCTCGTCGCAATCGCTGATGATCAGCGGACGGCTCATCCTAGTTCCTTTCGCGCAGCCACGATGGCCGCTGGCGACATATCGAGTGCGAAGGCCGCGTTTACGAGGTCCGCTTCATGATTGCTGAGAAAATCGAGCACCGCGCCCAGTACCGAACCCTCACCGATCCCGGCACGCAGATCGTCCGGCGTCAGCCCCGTCAGCGCCAGGAACCGCTCCGCCCGATCGCCATCGGACAGCACCCAGCCGAGCGCCTGGAGCGCGATCGCGGCAGCATCGGGCGCAGGGGCTTTGTCGCGGATGATTGTCAGGGCCTTTCGCGGTCAATATGAGAGCGCCGATCGCGGCGATTTTCCGCCGCTCTCGGAACAGGCGTGTCAGTGGCAAAAAGAATTCTGGTTGTCGAGGATAACGACCTCAACCGCAAACTGTTCTGCGATCTGCTCCGCGCCAACGGGTTCGAGGTGGAGCCCGTGGCCGACGGCCGCGAAGCGATCGACAAGACCCGCCTGTTCATGCCCGATCTGGTGATCATGGACATCCAGCTGCCCCACGTCTCGGGCATGGACCTGATCATCGCGCTCAAGACCGACGCGGAACTTGCGCCAATCCCGATCCTGGCGGTCACCGCCTATGCGGGCAAGGGCGATGAAGACGCGATCCGCGACGCCGGCGCCGAAGGCTACCTCGCCAAGCCCGTCTCGATTGGCCCGTTCATGGTCGCGGTCAACAAGCTGTTATAGCTGCCGATTATCCTGCGAGAATGCGTCCCCGCGCAGGCGGGGACCTCAGGCCTCCAGGTGGGAGCCATCCGGCCTGAGGCCCCCGCCTCCGCGGGGGAGCGCCACCGCTACATCGCAGCAGCCATGTTGCTGACATGCTCGATCACAAATGTGACAGCAGTCAGGCACAGGCCGACCATGAAGCTCTTGTAAGCATAGGCGAGGTACTTGTACTTCTTGCGCTGCAGGACCTGACCGTTCTGATAGATGTCATGCAGCATCGTGCGGAACACGGTCTCGTCGGCGTGCAGTTCTGCCAGGATCGAATCCAGCCACACGTCCTCGTCCATGTGGGTGAAATAGCCGAAGAACAGCTTGTTCGGCTTGCCGTCGTTGAGCGCCGCCGCCTTGGGTCCGCTGACCGAGGGCAGCACTGCAAACACCGCACACATCGCCGATATGAACGCAAAGATCGCCAGCACGCCCAGCGACCATGGCATCGATCCGTTCTTGGCCTGCCCCACCGCGATCGTGAACACCAGGAACGTCGCGCCCATCAGAATCGAGGCCTTGGCATCGGCCATTTGGCTCAGCGACAAGTTGATCTGCTGCGTCGTGCGCACCAGGTGGATCGCATGATTGGAAAAGCCCGATGGCGAGAGCGGCGAAGGAGTTGCCAGCACCGGCTCCTGGTGCCGTTCAGCCTGCGTTCCGGTCTCTGCCATGATTCATCCCCTCCCGCTTTTGCGGCATTTGTCTGTAAACCGGGGATGACACAGGGGGGCGGCGCTTGACAAGCACGCGCAATCGCCGCTTTTCCGCCGTATTCCTCTGGCAGGGCCACCGTGCGCCTGCTCACGCCCTTGGAGAATGACAAAATGGATCGCGAAGCAACCGCCGCAAAGATCGCCGAGCTGATCGAGCCCTTCAACAAGAAGGGTGTGGACGTCACCGAAACGACCACCTTTGCCGGCGATCTCGAATGGGACAGCCTGACAGTCATGGACTTCGTCGCCGCGATCGAGGACGATTTCGATATCATCATCAGCATGAACCAGCAGGCCGAAATCGAAACCTACGGCCAGCTGATCGACGCGGTAACCAAGCTTCAGGGTTGAACAAACCGATGACCGACCTTTTCTCCAAGTTCGACCCACTGATCGAACAGCGCCGCGCTCTCCTGGCAGGCGGCGTCGAGGATCCGTTCAACCTCGTGATGGAACGCGTGGTCAGCCCCACGGTCGCCGTGTGCAACGGGCGCGAGACGATCCTGCTCGGCACCTACAACTACATGGGCATGACGTTCGACCCCGACGTGATCGCGGCGGGCAAGCAGGCATTGGACGATTTCGGCTCGGGCACCACCGGCAGCCGTGTGCTCAACGGCACTTATCGCGGGCACCGCGAATGCGAAGACGCGCTCAAGGAATTCTACGGCATGGATCATGCCATGGTGTTCTCGACCGGCTATCAGGCCAACCTCGGCATCATCAGCACGATGGCCGGCAAGGGTGACTACATCATCCTCGACATCGACAGCCACGCCTCGATCTGGGACGGCTGCAAGCTGGGCGATGCCGAAGTCGTGCCGTTCAAGCACAACGATATCGAAGCCATGGAAAAGCGCCTCAAGCGCATTCCCGAAGGCGCGGGCAAGCTGGTCATCCTCGAAGGCGTCTACTCGATGATGGGCGACATCGCCCCACTCAAGGAAATGATCCGCATCGCCAAGGAAAACGGCGCGATGGTGCTGGTGGATGAGGCACACTCGATGGGCTTCATCGGACCCAACGGGCGCGGCGTGGCTGAAGATCAGGGCTGCCTCGACGACGTCGATTTCGTGATCGGCACCTTCTCCAAGTCGGTCGGCACAGTCGGCGGCTTCTGCGTGTCGAACCATCCCAAGTTCGAAATCCTGCGCCTCGTCTGCCGTCCGTATGTGTTCACCGCCTCGCTCCCGCCCAGCGTCGTCCACACCGCAGCAACCTCGATCCGCAAGCTGATGCACGGTGAGGCAAAGCGCGCGCACCTATGGGAAAACTCGCGCACCCTACACAAAGGCATGCGCGATTTGGGCTTCCAGCTCGGCACCGATGAACCGCAAAGCGCGATCATCGCGGTGATCATGCCCGATCTCGAACGTGGCGCGGCGATGTGGGAGGCGCTTCTCCACGAAGGCCTTTACGTCAACCTCGCGCGCCCGCCCGCAACGCCTGCGGGGATGACCCTGCTGCGCTGCTCGCTCTGTGCGGAACACACCGCCGAACAGGTCCAGACCATCCTCGGCATGTTCGAGCGTGCCGGAAAGGCCGTGGGGATCATCTGATGAAAGTAGTCCTGGCGGTGCTCGCCGCGCTGACGCTGGTCGCTGCACCCGCGGCGGCGCAAGTCCGCCCGTCCGCTCCGGTCGCCCTGCCCGCGGACGGAATGGTCGACAAACCCTGCACCTCGCAACCCGCCGGGCTGAACTTTGCCAGCGAATACGTCCGCCAGTACGACTGGGCGTGGGAATGCCGCTATGCCGAGGCGAACAAGCAGACACCGCAACGCCCCCGCGCCGTGTTCATCGGCGATTCGATCACCGAAGGCTGGGTCGGCCTTGCGCCCACGCTATTCGTCAGCGGCGCGGTGGCGCGCGGCATCAGCGGCCAGACCAGCCCGCAGGTCCTCGTGCGCTTCTATCAGGACGTCGTACGCCTGCGCCCGAAGGTCGTTCACATCATGATCGGCACCAACGATCTTGCCGGCAACACCGGCCCGACCAGCGCTGAAATGTATACCAACCACGTCGCCGCGATGGTCGATATCGCGCGTTCCAACGGCATCGCGGTGGTGCTTGGCAGCGTCCTGCCCGCCGCGAAATTCCCGTGGAAGCCTGCTCTGGCACCCGCAAGGCAAGTCGTCGCGCTCAACGCGTGGCTGCGTGATTTCGCCAAGACACGCGGCGCGGTCTACGCCGATTACTACAAGGCGCTCGCCAATCCCGAAGGCGGGATCAACGCCGACCTCGCCCCCGACGGCATCCATCCCAACGCCCGCGGCTACGCGCTGATGGACCCTGTCGCCAAGGCAGCAATCGCCGAAGCCGAAAAGCTGGGCATGGCCAAAAAGCCCTGACCTTCGCGCCTCCATTCGATACCGATGCAGTCGAGGCACCTCCTGCGGAATGAAACCAATCCACCGAGCGCGCGTTACCTCCTGCAATTACAGGAGAATTTCTTATGGTTTCGACCAAAGCCCTTTTCGCACTCACATCTGGCGCACTGTTACTTGCGGCCACACCCGGCGTTGCTCAGGCACAGACGTCCAGCACGCAGGAGAACACTGTCGGTTCGATCCTGCGCTCGGTATTCGGTGACCGTCTCGGCGTTTCGACCTCGGTCGAACAGCAATGGGCCACAGGGCGCAAGCCGCTCGCCACGCAGCGCGCCGAATTCAACACGAAGATCGACGCGGAAGTCGGCTCGGGCAAATTGACCGCGACCAACGGCACGCGCATGAAGACCGAATACGACCGGCTGGTTGCGCTCGAGACACGCTACGGTGCCGATGGGCGCTTCACCACACAGGAGCGCACTGAACTCGCCGATGGCTACGGTGCGTTGACTCAGGCCCTCACCGACGGCGGCTATGCCGACACGACGACTTCAACCAAGCTGGCCGTAGCCGAAGGCCGCGCCGACTTCGAACGCCGCGTCGATGCCGGCGTTACCGCGCGCCGTCTCACCCGCACCCAGGCCACCCGCCTGAAAGCGGACTACGCCGCCCTGATCACTGCCGAAGCGTCATACGCCCGCGACGGCATCAGCAGCAGCGAGCAGGACATGCTCGACCAGCGCCTTGATGCACTCGATGCCCGCGTCGGTGACACGGCCTACGGCAGCACCACCGCGACGCTCGACAGCCGCACCCGTCTGGCGAATATCGACCGCGCCGTCAGCACCAGCGGCCTCGGCACGGCCCAGCAGACGCGGCTGCGCGTCGAACTCGGCGACCTGATGCGTCTGGAAGCGGCCTATGCGCGGTCCACTCCGACCAGCGATGATAAAGCCTACCTCGAACGCCGCATCGTCGACCTCGAAACGCGTGCGCGCGTGAAAAGGTAATCATATCGATCCGGGCGGGGGCGCAGCCTATGGTGATGCGCTCCCACCCTTCTTTCCCGGTTCATCACTCTCCCCGGGGCGTAGACTACCGCCCAGCATCCGGCGGGTTGTGAGCGGTCACGAACCGCACCAACGCCTCCAGCATCGCCAACCGCGTCGCACTGCGGGACAGGTAGTGATCCTCACCCGGTAGCACGACCAGCTCGACCGGCTTGCCCGCAGCGCGCAACGCGGCGTCCATCGCCTTGCTCTGCTCGAACGGCACCCGCAGATCGTCCTTGCCGTGGATCAGCATGACCGGCGCATCCGCCCGGGCGGCAAACGCCACCGGAGAAATCGCTTTCAAGTCGGTCTTCGCCCCGATTTCCTCGGCGAGCGCGGCCTTCATCGTCTTGTCGTAGGCAGATGCGCGCAAGTCGGTCGCGACCAGCTTTGCCACATCGCTCACGCCTGCCACCGCCACCGCGCAGCGATAAAGCCCTTGTTGCAGCGTGACGCCCGCCAGCGCTGCATAACCGCCGTAACTCGCGCCGACGATGCACGCCCGCTTGGGATCAGCGATGCCCTGCGCCGCCAGCCAGGCAAGCCCGTCCGAAATATCGCTTTGCATCTTGCGGCCCCATTCGCGATTGCCCGCGCGCCGAAATGCCACGCCATAGCCATCCGACCCTCGGAAATTGGGCTGCAGAACCGCATAACCGCGCGACGCCAGCGCTTGTACCCACCAGTCGAACCCCGGATAATCGCGCGCGGTCGGACCGCCGTGCGGCATCACGATTACCGGCAGATTCTTCGCCTCGCGCCCGGGCGGCAGCGTCAGCACCGCTGCGATGTCCAGCCCGTCGCCTGCCTTGTAGTTCACCATCTGCATCGGCCCGACCGAGCCTGCATCCATCGGATACGACACACCCAGCTCGCCCGCAGCCCCGGTGCGAATGTTCACCCGCCACCACGTCTGCGGATCGCCCACGCCTTCGGTCATCACCAGCAGTTTGTCGAACGCGTCGTTCCAGCCCTGGATGTGCACCGACAGGCCCGGAAACGCCTTCACCGTGGCGTTCGCGACTTTCTGTCGGAACGCATCGCTGAAGTGATACGCGGGCCGGTCCGCCTCCTCCCGCCATCCGATGAACTGGCGACTATTCTCGTCGAAATACGCGTGATCGACGTTCGTGCCGACCATGATCTCCTTTGCCTCGCCGCCAGATTCGGGAATTTCAGTCCAACGGCCGTCCTGCCCCTCGGGCTCCTCTGCCAGAATCACCGTGCCCGGCGTACCGCCAAGCCCGACAAGACTGACCTGCCCCAGCCGGTTCACGCCTTGCGCGATCCGCTGGCCCTTGGCGTTCTGAACTTCCCACTTCCCGCTGCGTGCCTCGAAATCCAGCCACGCCCGCACTTTGCCGTCGTTGCCGATCAACCAGTCGCGAAAGCCCTCACCCTCATAGCGCCGCGCGATCTCGAGCGTCTTCCCGGTCACCAGATCGACCTCGTAAAGCATCGGGTCAGTGGTTCTGAGATAGGGAGTGGACCGGAAATCGCCTTCGAGCGTGATCCCGCCGAAGTACCCGTAATACCTCCCTTCGCGCTGCTGGATGCCATAGAACCCCTGCACGCCGCCGGTGATCCGTTCGTTATGGTCGAACACGATCCAGGGCTTCTCCTGCCCCACGGGAATCACCAGCATCGTAAAAAGCTCGGCGCGATCGGTCGTGAAACCCGCGCCAAGGTTGGTTGTATCCGACTTGTACAGCAGCACCCGGTCGTCGCCCGCCCAGTAGAGGCCACGCACCTTGGCATCGCCTAGGTCCACTGCTCGTAGCGGCTTCTTGGCTTCGTCGAGCAACACCAGCGTGCGCTTCTCTCCGACCCGCCCGATCAGCGCGACGCGCGCGCCCGAAGCCGACATCGCCGCGCGCTCAACCCCCGGCAGGCTGCCGTAAAGCGACAGCGGCGGCGGCTCGGCGGCAAAAGCCGGGGCTGCGATGATTGCCGTTGCCACCATCAGTAGCGCTGCAATGAGTTGTCGCGTGACGTTTCGCAAAGGAGCCCCCTCATTCAAGCCGCCCAGCTTAACTGCCCGACACGAAACGCAGAACCCCTTTGTTGGCACCAGGGCTCGACCCGCCCCCCTGTCACGCGCAGGCCTCACCCGTTCAGAACGGAAACCAGTGGTGAATGGCGACAACCGCAACAGCCCACGTAATCAGGTTCAGGGGCAGGCCCACGCGCACGAAGTCGAGATAGCGATATCCGCCCATCTGAAAGACCAGCACATTGGTCTGGTAGCCGAATGGCGTGGCAAAGGCCGCGCTGGCAGCCATCATGATCGTGACGAGGAACGGTCGCGGACTGACGCCAAGGCTCTCGGCAAGGGCAACCGCCACCGGGGTCAGCAGAACCGCGACCGTGGCATTCGAAAGCAGTTCGGTCAGAAGCAGCGTCACGCCATAGAGCAGGATCATCGCGGTCAGCGGCTCGACCCCATTGACCGAACCGATCATCCACGCCGTCACCTGCGCCGCAAGGCCGGTCTGCTCCATCGCTATGCCGAGCACGACCATCCCGGCGATCAACAACAGGATTTCGGGACGCAGTCCGCCATAGGCCTCGTCGGGCGAGATGACCCGCATCAGGATCAGCAGCACCGCACCGGCAAAGGCCGATGCGGCAATCGGCACAAGGTTCAGCGCCGCGACCAGAATGACCGCGACGAACACCGCGACCGACAAAGCCGCCATTGCCGGTTTGAAGACATGCGTATCGGCAAACACACGGGTATCCTCGAGACTGTCTCCCGAAATATCGACGTGCGTGACCGAGTGCTGGTCAACATCGCTCCGTTGCGGCGCCGGTCGCGGCGCCGAACGCCCCAGCAGGCGTCCGGTAAAGAGCACGAGGTACAAGCCGCCCACCAAAGCCATCGCAAGCCCGACCGGCGTAATCTCGAATATCCCGAACCCGGCCTGCCCGGACGAGCGCGCCATGTCGTCGACCAGCAGGTTGGTCGAGGTTCCGATAAGCGTGCACGTCCCTCCCAGTACCGCCACGTAGGACAGCGGCATCAGAAAGCGTCGGGGGTCGAACTTCAGCGATTGCGCGACATCGCGCACGACGGGGGCTGCGACCACGACAATCGGCGTGTTGTTCAGAAACGCCGAACCGAACCCCGCCAACCCGATGATTATCCATAGTCCGACCACGCCGATCCGCTTGCACAACGTTACCGCCAGCGCGATGGCCCGGTCCAGAAGGCCCGACAGTTCCATCGCATGCGCAATCACGAACAGCGATGCCAGCGTGATGATGGCCGGGCTGGCGAAGGCCCCCTGCACTTCGCTGGGCCTGACCGCGCCGCTCATCAGCAGGACCGCAGCACCGGACAGGGCCACGACATCGGCTCGCAACTTATCGGCGATCAGGGCCGCAACGACGCCCACCAGCACGACAAGAGTTATGATCTGTTCGAGGGTCATATCCGCACCGGCTGTAGCAGAGAATGCCCCACCGACAATGTCGGCAGCCTCTCGCCCGCGTTAATCTAACGTGCTAATCCAATGCCATGGCCGGATTTTTCGATAAATTGAGCGGCATCAGCCTCATCCCACGTGCCCTCGCCGGGCTTGCCTGCGTCGCGCTTGTTTCAGGCTGCGAGGTCAAGGCACCGGCAGGCGACGAGCCAGACGAGGCCTCCACTGCAATTCCGACCATCCGGCCACCGGCACCCGCCCCGACCTTGACCCTTGGGCCTGCTACGCGGACCGAAATTGTTGCCGCAGTCGCCTCGGCGGCAGATGCCACGGCCGCCGGGCTACCGCTGCCCGAAGCGAATCTCACGCTCGCCAATCGCACGTTCGAACTCCACCTCCCGTTCGGATGCGGTCCGGACGCAGGCAGCGCCTGGGGTCAGGTCAGACGCGATCCATCGACCTCGGTTCTCCGTGTCTCCGTCACGCCGGAACGCTTCGGACAAAACCAGCGCATCGCTGCGACCGCTGCCGGCGAGCCCTTCGATGCCATCGAAGGTTTCTGGATCGAGCGGCCATGGACGACGGCGGAAACCTGCCCCAAATCGGCTCCATCAGCCCCCGTTCAATCGACCGGAAACGCGCCCAATCCACAACCTGCCGCGCCGCAGACCCTCGCAATCGCACAGTTCTTTAAGCCCGACGCGCCGCGAACCTCGCAACGCGGGAACCGCCCGTACACTTATGTAGGAAAACCGGACCCGGCAGACCCTGCGCTGGGCGGCGCGATGCGGCTGAGGCTCACCGGCCGGATCAGTGGGTTTGCGGACGGCCACCCGGTTCACTGCCACACAAGCAATCCCTCAGCGCCTCCGCTTTGCGTCGTCGCAGTCGAATTCACCGGCGTCGGCATCGAGGACGTACAGTCAGGCAAGATCCTGACCGAGTGGAAATACTAACCGGTCTACTTCTGGCATCTGGCGCAGAAAAACGTCGAACGCCCGCCCTGCACGATCCGCTCGACGGTCCCGCCACATACGCAAGGCTCACCCTCGCGCCCGTAGACCTGAAAGTCCTTGGCGAAATAGCCCAGCTCCCCGCTCGGCCGCGCATAGTCGCGCAGGGTCGATCCGCCCGCCGCGATCGATTCCTCAAGCACGTCGCGGATCGCAGGCACCAGCAGCTTCAGCGCCTTGAGCGGGACCTTTCCCGCCTCGCGCGCCGGATGAATCCCTGCGCGGAACAGCGCCTCGCATACGTAGATGTTGCCCAGCCCCGCCACGATCCGCTGGTCGAGCAGCATGAGCTTTACCGCCGCGATCCGCCCCTTGAACGCGCCGGCCAGATGCTGCGGCGTCAGGTCCTCGCCCAGAGGCTCAGGCCCCAGCGCGGCGAATTGCGGCCACGCGTCCAGCGTCGCCTCATCGACCAGATCCACCGACCCGAATCGCCGCGCGTCGTTCAGCGACAGCACGCGGCCCGCGCCGGTTTCGAGCACCAGATGGTCGTGCTTGCCGATATCTTCGGGATCGATTCGCCAGCGCCCCGACATGCCGAGGTGAAACACCAGCGTCCGTTCGCGATCGGTATGGATCAGCCCGTACTTCGCCCGCCGTGACAGCCCCGTCACACGCGCCCCGGTCAGTGCCTGTGCGAGATCCACGGGAAACGCCCGCCGCAACCCCGCGCGATGCACCGCGATGCGCGCGATGACCTGCCCATCAAGGACCGTTGCCAGACCGCGAACGGTGGTTTCTACTTCTGGTAATTCGGGCATATCCCGATCACCCCTAACACCCTTTGCCGTTCGGGCAATTCCCCACTAAAGGCGCAAGGCATGACGACCTCCGAAACCGCATCGTTCGGCTACGACGACATCCCCGCGCAGGAAAAGGAAGCCCGCGTGGGCGCGATCTTTTCCAACGTCGCCGCCAATTACGACGTGATGAACGACGCCATGTCGGTCGGCATGCACCGGCTGTGGAAGGGCAAGTTCGTCCGCCGCGTCCGCCCACAGCAGGGCGAGACGATCCTCGACATGGCGGGCGGCACGGGCGACATCGCCTTCCGCATGGAGCCTTCGGGCGCGCAGATCACCGTGTCGGACATCAACCAGGACATGCTCGACGTCGGCATCGAACGCGCGATGAAGCAGCGACTGGATGGCCTCGTCTGGTCGCGCCAGAATGCCGAGGAACTGACCTTCGGCGACCGTTTCTTCGATGCCTACACAATCGCGTTCGGCATCCGCAACGTGACCCACATCGACAAGGCGCTGGCCGAAGCGCACCGCGTCCTGAAGTTCGGCGGCCGCTTCTTCTGCCTCGAATTTTCGACCACGCAATGGCCGGGCTTCTCGGAGGTCTACGACGCCTATTCGCACAAGCTGGTCCCCAAGCTCGGCCAGATGATCGCGGGTGACGCTGAATCCTACCGCTACCTGATCGAATCGATCCGCCGCTTCCCCGGGATGCCGCAGTTCGAAGGCATGATCCGCGATGCTGGTTTCCGCCACACCAAGGTCGAACCGATTCTCGGCGGCCTCGTCGCGATCCATTCGGGCTGGAAGGTGTGATGCATACTGCGTCCCTACTTCCCCCCCTCCTCTTCGGACGAGGGGGCCGGGGGGTGGTGCAGCCCAACGCACCCCGCCCAGTCCGCACCACCCCCAAACCCCCTCCTCTGAAAAGGAGAGGGCTTAAGCCCGCGCAATGACTCACCCCGCCACACACCTGCGCCGCCTGCTCGGCTGGGGCCGCACGCTTGCCCGCCACGGCGCGCTGCGGGGGATCGAGTCCGATCCCAACACGCCCGCGCCCGTGCGCACCTTGTGTAAGGTCGCAAGGTTCGGCACGCGGCAACCCAAGACGCCAGACTACGCCGGAGCCTTCCGCGCGGTCGGCCCCGCCGCCATCAAGCTCGGCCAGACGCTCGCCACCCGCCCCGATCTCGTCGGAGAGGAAGCGGCGCACAACCTGCTGGCGTTGCAGGACAATCTACCGCCTGTCGACTTCGCGCTAATCCGTGCAGAGATCGAGCGTACCTTCGAAAAGCCGCTCGAAGCGCTCTACGCCAGCTTCGACCCGGTCCCGATCGGTGCCGCCTCGATCGCACAGGTCCACCGCGCCAAGACGATCGAAGGCCGCGACGTCGCGGTCAAGGTCCTGCGCCCCGGCGTCCGCGAAAAGCTGGCGCGCGACATCGACACCTACGAATGGGCCGCCGCCCACCTCGAAGCCTTGGGCGGCGAAGCCAGCCGCCTGCGCCCGCGCCTCGTCATCGCCAACTTCAAGCGCTGGACCGTGCGCGAACTTGATCTGCGGCGCGAAGCGGCGTCAGCGTCGGAACTGGCCGACAAGATGCGCGCCCATGCAGGCTATCGCGTACCCGCCATCGACTGGGACCGGACCAACGGCCGCGTGCTCACGCTCGACTGGATCGACGGGATCAAGATCAGCGAGACGGCCGCGCTTGATGCCGCCGGGCACGACCGCAAGGACTTGGCCAAGCGCCTCGTCATCGCGTTCCTGACGCAGGCGATCAGCGGCGGCTATTTCCATGCCGACATGCATCAGGGCAACCTGTTCGTCGAAGCCGACGGCACGATCACCGCGATCGACTTCGGTATCATGGGTCGGATCGACCGGCGCGCCCGCCAGTGGCTTGCCGAGATTCTCTATGGGCTGACCACGGGCAATTACCGCCGCGTTGCCGAAATCCATTTCGAAGCACAATACGTCCCCAGCTATCACTCGGTCGACGAATTCGCGACGGCCCTGCGCGCGGTGGGCGAACCTATGCGCGGGCGTCCGGTTTCGGAACTCTCGGTCGGCCAGATGCTCGACGGGCTGTTCGCGATCACCCGCGATTTCGACATGCAGACCCAGCCGCACCTGCTGCTGCTGCAAAAGACGATGGTCATGGTTGAGGGCATCGCGACGCAACTCGATCCGCAGATCAACATGTGGGACGTCTCCGCCCCCTTCGTGCGCAGCTGGATCCGCGACGAACTCGGCCCCGAAGCCGCCATCGCCGACCGCGTGCGCGAGGACATCGACACACTCCTGCGCCTGCCCGGCCTGATCCGCCGCATCGAGGACAAGTATCCTCCCAAAGGCGGCGCACCCGAAGCTCCACCGCTGCCCGAAATCGACCTGATCGTCGGCCCAAACCGCCGCCGCCGCAACTGGCCCGCGCAGATCCTGCCGTTCCTGGCAGGCGGCGCACTTGTCGCGGCCGCCCACGCGCTCGGCCTGTGGGGCTGAACTTTTACCTAACCCCGTTCGTGTCGAGCGTAGTCGAGACACTGCGCGCGACTTCTCGATTTCGCTCGAAGCGAACGGGGTTGGGTGCGGTTACAGATCTGTAGGTAAGCAAACACCCTTGCCCACCCTCGACATCTCGCAATTGCGCCTGCCCAAGCGCCATTTCCACGCGCTCGACCTGTCGCGCCTGCTGGCGGCGATCATGGTGCTGTTCTGGCATTACCAGCACTTCTTCGTTCCCCCGGTGCCCTACCACGTCGACGTCAACCGCGCGATCCAGCCGTGGTACGGAACGCTGCGCTGGTTCTACAATCACGGCCACGTCGCGGTGCAGTATTTCTGGGCAGTCTCGGGCTTCGTCTTCGCCCATGTCTACCTGGCCGACCCCAATGCCAAGGGGCGCTTCTGGCTGGCGCGGGTTGCGCGGCTGTGGCCGCTGCACCTGCTGACGCTCGGCCTGATGGCGCTGCTGCAAGGGTGGTACTTCGCCCGCAGCGGCACCGAGTTCATCTACCACACCAACGACCTCAAACACTTCCTGCTGTCGATCCCGCTGATGCATTATTGGGGCTGGCAGGAGAACCAGTCGTTCAACGGCCCGTCTTGGTCGCTTTCGACCGAAATCCTCGCCTACTTCGTGTTCTGGCTCGCCCTGCCGGCGCTACGCCGCGCGCCGCTTGTGCTTGCGTTCGCACTGGGAGCGGGCCTGTTGTGGATCATGCTGGAAGGCGGCCCGAACAAGGACGTGCTGTCCTGCGTCGGCTACTTCTTCCTCGGCGCCGCAGCATACGGCGCCGCGCTCAAGGGCTGGCTGCGCCCGGCGAGCCTTTTGCCGCTGGGGGCGGCGCTCGTCGCCATCGCCTTCGCGCTCAAGGCGCGCTTTCCCGAAGGCGATGCCGCCACCATCGCGGGCACTTTCGCCGCACTGTTCCTCACGCTCGCGCTCGACCAGTCCGACGCCAAGGGCTGCCTCAAATTCGGCCAGAAACTGGGCGATGCCTCCTACGGCATCTACCTGTGGCACATCCCGCTGCAGCTTTTGCTCGTCCTGCTGATCGATTCGACCGGCGGCACTCGCAACATCGCCCGGACGCCGTGGTTCATGGTGTTTTACGTAACGCTCGCGATTATCGCAGGCTTTGTCAGCCACGCCAAATTCGAACGGCCAGCCCAGCGCGCGGTCTTCGTCTTGTGGAACAGGTGGAAAGAGCGGCGCACCTGACGTAATGGGCTAACCCATTGATGCAAAGCCTGAAGGAAGCGCCATGACCCCGACTGACCTTCTCGCGCCCACTTACCTGCAGATGCTCGCCGCGCTGGCGAACTGGCTCGCCAAGGCCGAACAGCATGCGCCTGCGCAAACCGACGCGCTGATGTCTGCACGCCTTGCGCCCGACATGTTTCCGCTATCCACCCAGATCCGCTTTACGTGTGCGCAGGCTCTCGAGGGCCTGAGCCGCCTGCGCGGAGAGCCGTTTCCGCCCATGCGCGATGAGCTGCTGGCAGAAGGACGCGGCGCGCAGGACAACCCCGGCTCACTCGCCGATGCCAAGGTGCGCATCGATCAGACCCTGGCGCTGATCACCGCGCTATCTCCGGTCGACACGCCAGCCGACGGGGCCATTGCCCACGACATCCCCAACGGCATGGTGTTCGACCTGACCGTCGACCAGTTTGCGCGCGACTGGGCGCTCGGTCAGTTCTACTTTCACCTGATGGCCGCATACGCCATCCTGCGCCAACAGGGCGTCCCGCTCGGCAAGGTGGACTATGTCGCACACATGTTCCAGTACATCCGCCCCGGGACGATGCCTACGGCCTAACGTTCGCGGTTCTGTGTCCCCTCGCCCGGGGTGATGTAGATCGCACGTCCTGCACTCGGCGCATCGGCAGTGTGCCAAACGCCTTTGGGCACGAACGCGAACTCGCCTGCGCGCAACGGGACGCGCACTTCGCCGTCGTCCTGCTCGAGGATCAGCACCAGTTCGCCTTCGATCTGGATGATCATCTCCTCGCCCTGGGGGTGCATCTCCCACACCTGCCAGTCGCTCGCGCTCTCGAACATGCTGACCAGCCGTCCCGGCGGCAGGGCGTGCACCCCGGTTTCCCAGAAAGCCGCGTCCACCGCGACCGGCAAACATCCATCCGCGCCCGCAAGCTGCGCGAAATACTCACCCAGCCTGTAGGCGCGCGCCGTCACGCCGCAATCTCGCCCAACCGGTGATGCGGCAGCAAGCGCCAGGCCGCCAGCATCAGCACCACCTGCGCGGCCTCGACAGCCATCGGAAAAGGCCAGCCCGGATACGGCCCGGCCACAACCAGATCGGTCGCCCGGCCCACGAACGACATGCCGAACAGCAGGGCAGGCACCAGCAGCAGGTCCGCGTTGCGCCGCCAAGCGCCCCACATCATGCACACCGCCGCCACGCCGAAGAACGCTGTGAAGTCCGCACGGATCGTCGAAATTCCTGCCGCCCCGCTCGCCAGCACACCCAGCGTCGTCCCGGCCTGCTCAGGCCCCGTCAGGAACCCGATCGCGAGAAACAGGTCGAACAACCCGAACAGAAACACCAGCGCGGTCAGGACAAGTCTCATCGGTAAATCCTCTTTCTTCCCCCCTTCCCGCTGGCGGGAGGGGGCGGGGGTGGGGCCCTTCTTCGTCAAGACATCCTGCCCCAACCCCGCCCCTTGCGCAAAAGGATTGCGCACGCCCGCGCGCCATTGCACAAGCGCCCGCGATGATCGGCAAACGTATCCTTCTCATCGTCGGCGGCGGAATCGCGGCCTACAAGTCTTGCGAACTCGTGCGCCTGATCCGCAAGCAGGGCGGTGACGTCACTTGCGTCCTCACCGACGGCGGATCGCACTTCGTCACCGCGATGACGCTCGCGGCGCTCAGCGAAAACCCCGTCCACACCACGCTGTGGGACCTCAAGAACGAGGTCGAGATGGGCCACATCCAGCTCTCGCGGGCAGCCGATCTGGTCGTCGTCTGCCCCGCCACCGCCGACCTGATGGCCCGCATGGCCGCCGGCATCGCCGACGATCTGGCGACGACACTGCTGCTCGCCACCGACAAGCCCGTGCTCGCCGTGCCTGCCATGAACGTACGCATGTGGCAACACGCCGCCACGGTGCGCAACGTCGCCACCTTGCGCGGCTCGGGCGTTACCGTGCTCGATCCCGATGAAGGGGTGATGGCCTGTGGTGAGTACGGTCCCGGCCGCCTGCCCGAACCCGAAGCAGTGATGGCGGCAATCGCCAGCCACCTTGAACCGGTACAAGGCCCGCTGACCGGTAAACACATCCTGATCACCGCAGGCCCGACACACGAACCGATCGACCCGGTCCGCTACATCGCCAACCGCTCCAGCGGCAAACAAGGCTTCGCCATCGCCGCCGCCGCCGCGCGCGCAGGCGCAACGGTCACCCTGATCGCAGGCCCGGTGACCCTGCCCACGCCCCCCGGCGTTACGCGCGTCGATGTCGAGACCGCACGCCAGATGGACGCCGCAGTCGATGCAGCGCTCCCCGCAGACGTCGCGATCATGGTCGCTGCCGTCGCCGACTGGCGCAGCGCGGACGAGGCGCAACAGAAGATCAAGAAAGACGGCTCGGGCAAAATCCCGCCGCTCCATCTGGTCGAGAACCCGGACATTCTCGCCACGCTCGCCAAATCGGACCGCCGCCCGCCGCTCGTCATCGGTTTCGCCGCCGAAACCAACGACGTCCTGGCCCACGCAACCGCCAAGCTTGCGCGCAAGGGCGCCGACTGGATCGTCGCCAACGATGTCGCCACGCACCTGATGGGGGGCGAGGTCAACGCCCTGCACATCGTCAGTGCCTCAGGCGTCGAAAGCCTGCCCGAAATGACCAAGGACGCCGCCGCCACCGCGCTGGTGAAAAGGATAAGTGATGCAATCGCCTGAAGTTCCGATCCTCGTCAAGCGCCTGCCCCACGGCGAGGACCTGCCCCTCCCAGCTTACGCCACCGAAGGCGCTGCGGGGATGGACGTCGTCGCGGCCGAGGACGTCATGCTTGCGCCCGGAATGCGCCACGCAGTCGCAACCGGCCTTTCGGTCGCGATCCCGCATGGCTACGAAATTCAGGTCCGCCCCCGCTCGGGGCTGGCGTTCAAGTACGGCGTGACGGTGCCCAATACCCCCGGCACGATCGACAGCGACTATCGCGGCGAATTGAAGGTCTTGCTGATCAACCACGGGCCTGAAACCTTCGCGATCCGCCGTGGCGACCGCGTTGCCCAACTCGTCGTCGCCCCGGTCACCCGCGGCACATGGCTGGAAGTCGGCGAACTCGACGAAACCGCGCGCGGCGAGGGCGGCTTCGGCTCGACCGGCGGCCTGGCCGCGCTGCCCGGCTGAACCCTGATTCCGTTCGTGTCGAGCGAAGTCGAAACACCGCGCGCAAGTGTCTCGACTTCGCTCGACACGAACGGGGGGGCAAAAGAAAAAGGCCCCGCATCGCTGCGAGGCCTTTTCGTTTTCCCGTCTAGGAAGTTCAGTTGATCCGCTTCACCGTCGTGGTCTTCTTTTCCGGCGCGATCGAGATGCGCAGCGTCTCGCCGTTATGTCCCGGGAAGTCGGTAAACATCGCTTCCACCAGGTTCGGCACCGTGTACGACAGGCGGTTCGACTGCGAAGCCGCCTCGGCCTTGCCCTCGAACAGACGCGCGCCATCGGCGCGACGGTCGATCTTGAGGTCGATGCCGCTGGTGTAGACGGTCACCACGTCGACCTGGTTACCCCAGCCGCCACCGCCGAAGAAGAACGGATCGTACCAGCCGTAGCCCCAGCCGCGACCAAAACCGCCCCGGCCGAAGCCTCCACGGCCCCAGCCGCCACCGAAGCCACGGCCGTAGTAGCCACCGCCCCACGGACCCCAGAACGGGTCGTTAAAACCGGTCTGGCGGATGCGGTCGCGTCCCTGATCGACGCCGTAATCGAAGCGCACCAGCAGGTCGGCGCTCTCGGGATTGCCCTGCACGTAGCCCAGTTGCTGCATCCGAGCGGCAACCAGCGAGGCGTACTGCGAGAACTCAAGTCCGCCCGCATCGCGCGGATCATCGGCGACGACCGCAAAGGTCTGGCCCTGCGGCGCGGGGAGCTGCGTCTGGAACCGCTGAACATCGGCTTTGAACGGGGTAGCGCAGCCGGCCAGGGCGGCCAGCATGAGCGGAACAGCAACCATGCCGACAAGACGGCGGCGCTTGCTCTGCATTGAACTTTTCATCGTTGCGACTCCTGTGTGCATCCGCCGCTCCCGCTAAGGACGCATGGGCTGCATAGCATGGTGCCGGTTTAGACGCGACGTGCTGAATGCACGTTGAATGGCACCTGCATCATATGTTGCAGGGCATTCACAATGCGCAACAATTTAAAGTAAAATCAGCCCCTTACCAACCCAAGTGCTTCGTAAGTCCGCGCCAGGGTCGGTGCAGCAAGGTCGCGCGCCTTCAACGCGCCCTTGCACAGGATCGCATCCAGTGCCTCGATGTCTTCGCGCAACTCGCGATAGCGCGTTGCCATCGGGCTCAACGTCTCGACCAGCAGCTCGCCCAGCGCCGGCTTGAACGCGCCGAAACCCTTGCCCTCGAACTGCACGAGCACCTCAGCAGGCGTCACGCCCGCCATCGCGGCAAAGATCCCGACCAGATTGCGCGCCTCCGCACGCCCCTCCAGCCCCTCGATCGTTGCGGGCAGCGGTTCGGGATCGGTCTTGGCCTTCTTCACCTTCTGCATGATCGCATCGGCATCGTCGGTCAGGTTGATGCGGCTCATGTCCGACGGATCGGACTTGCTCATCTTGGCGCTGCCATCGCGCAGCGACATGATCCGTGCGGCCTCGGGCGGGATGATCGGATCGGGCAGCGTGAACACCGGCGCGTCCTCCGAACCGAAATCGTTGTTGAACTTCTGCGCCACGTCGCGCGCCAGTTCCAGATGCTGCTTCTGATCCTCGCCCACCGGAACGTGCGTTGCCTGATAGAGCAGCACATCGGCGGCCTGCAGCACCGGGTAGGTAAACAGCGCGACAGAAGCGCCTTCGCGGTTCTTGCCCGCCTTGTCCTTCCATTGCGTCATGCGGTTCAGCCAGCCCATGCGGGCCGTACCGTTCAGCAGCCACTGCATCTCGGCATGAGCGGGCACTTGCGCCTGATTGAACAGGATCGACTTGTCCGGATCGATCCCGCACGAAACCAGCGCCGCCACCATCTCACGCGTGTTCGCGCGCAGTCCCGCCGGATCATGCGGCATCGAGATCGCGTGAAGATCGGCCAGAAAGAACAGGCAATCGTGGCCCTGCGCGGTCCACTCGTCCTGCATGCGCACCCAGTTCCGGATCGCACCCAGGTAATTGCCGAGGTGGAGATTGCCCGTGGGCTGGATACCCGAAACGATACGCATCGAAATGGCCTTCAATTGGTGCGGCGGCGCCGCAGGAGAAGTTTGAGATCCTGCTTCGAGAATGCCCCCGAAAGCACGGTGGCGAGCCCATAGACCACCACCCCAGCGGTGACCAGCCCGGCCATCGCCGCAATGCGCACGGTCCACGTGCCGTGGACATAGGGCATCACCAGCCCCTGCCCGGCCCACAGCACGCCACCCATCGCCAGCGCAGCCAGAGCCAGCCGCCACGCGCGCCGCTTAAGCCGCGCATCGACCACGAAATGGCCGCGCTTGACCAGCGTCCGGTACAGCATCCACACGTTGACCGTCGATGCGATCGCGGTCGCCAGCGGCGGGCCCATGTGTTGCAGCGGCAGGATCAGGATCAGGTTGCCGACAAGGTTCACCGCCATCGAAATCATCGCATAGCGCACCGGCGTCTTGGTATCCTGGCGCGCGTAGAAGCCCGGCGTCAGCACCTTGACCAGAATGTAGCTCGGCAATCCGATCGAGAACGCGGCCAGTGCCTGCGCGGTGTAATGCGTGTCCAGCGCATCGAACTTGCCATAGCCGAACAGCGCGGCGGCAATCGGTTCACCGCACAGCACCAGCGCCATCGTGGCGGGCAGGGTCAGCAGCAGCGCCAGTTCCATGCCCCGGTTCTGCGTCTCCATTGCCGCTGCGTCTTCGCCCGCGCCCAACTGGCGCGAGATTGTCGGCAACAACACGGTGCCAAGCCCGATCCCGATCAGCCCCAGCGGCAACTGGTTCAACCGGTCGGCCATGTAGATGTAGGTCACGCTTCCATGCGCCAGCAGCGACGCGGCAAGCGCTGTCGACACTACAAGGTTGATCTGCACCGCGCCTGCGCCTGCAGCAGCCGGCCAGATCAGCTTCAGCAACCGCTTCACCTCGGGCGAGAGGCGCGGGCGGCGCAGTTTCAGACGGACGCCATTGCGACGGCAGGCCCACGCCAGCCACGCCAGCTGTAACGCGCCCGAGACCGAAACGCCGATCGCCTGATTGCGCGCGGTCACCATCGGATCGTCCGAATGGAAGCCCAGCAGCGCCACGATCAGCGTCAGGTTTAACAGGATCGGGGCCGCCGCATTGACCCAGAACTTGTGCATGGAATTGAGGATGCCGCCGAACAGCGACACCACACTGATCAGCATGAGGTACGGTATGGTCAGCCGCGACAGCTCGACCGCATAGGCGAACTGTTCAGGGCTGACGCCGTTGAACCGGCCCGAAAGCACCAGCGTCACCGGCCAGGCGAACACTTCGAGCAGCACCGTCATGACGATCAGCACCGGCAGCAGCACCGCCAGCGCCGCTTCGGCAAAATCGAGTCCGTCGCGAAGCCCGCGTCCCTCGGGATCGCCGACCTTGCGGTTGAACATCGGAATGAATGCGGAGGAAAACGCGCCTTCGGCAAACAACGCGCGAAACATGTTGGGCAGCCGAAACGCGACCAGAAACGCGTCCGAGGCAAACCCCGCACCGACATAGCGCGCGAACAGGCTGTCGCGCACCAGCCCGAGTACACGGCTGAGCAAGGTCAGCCCACCCACCGTGCCAGTGGCCTTGAGCAGGTTCATTTCAGACGGCCCCCAACCAAAAGCACCCGCTCATCCTGAGCCTGTCGAAGGATGCCGCACGCCCCAAAAGCCGGGCGCACCTGCTCCAACAAGCTCAGCATGAGCGTGTTCTTGATCGGGCGCAGATCGGACTCAGGCCTGACCGGCCGGAGTTGCCTCGGCGGTCGCCTGAGCCTGCGCCAATTGCGACAGGTACAAGCCATTGAAGTCGATCGGCTCAAGCATCATCGGCGGGTAGCCTGCATCACGCACCGCGTCGGCGATGATCCGGCGGGCGAACGGGAACAGGATGCGCGGACCTTCGGCGAACAGGAACGGATGCGCCTGATCCTCGGGCACGTTGCGCATGCCGATCAGACCGCAATAGGCCAGTTCGACGATGAATGCGGTCCCTTGCGAACCCTTCGAGGTCACGTTGATCTTCAGCTCGATCTCGTGGATCTCGGGCTGGATCGCGCGTGCCGAAATGTTGAAATCGACCGCCATCTCGGGCGCTTCGGTCCACTGATAGCTTTCCGGCGCGTTCGGGTTCTCGACCGACAGATCCTTCACATACTGCGAAATCAGGCCGATAGCAGGCGAAGTATCCTCGCCGTTCTGCAGCGGGCCCTCGGTGTGGTCCAGATTGAGATTCGAGATGATGTTGCCTTCGTCGGCCATGTGAGGACTACTTTCCCAGTGGTTTTCCTTGGCCGCGCGCCTAGCACCAAGGCATTCGTGCGGCAATGCACTGTTGATGTGCCCCACTGCGACCGATTGGTCACGGATCAGCGAAAATTGCGCACGCATGGGCTACCCAATGAGGCATCCACGCGTTGTTCATTTGTATTTCGTACCTATTTGAGGCACGTTGAATTGACGCATAGCGCCTGTGGCAAAGGGATTTTGCCAACGGGGGCCAGATTGGGATACCTGCGCGTGATTGTTCAAATTGTGATCCTGGCGATGATTGCGGCCTTTCTCGGCCTGCGCCTCTATTCCGTGCTCGGCCGTCGGCCCGAGCGGGATGAGGAACCGATGCGTCGCCGGATCGAGCAGCCCGATCCTTCGGCCAACCCGCACCAGCCGGCTCAGCCGCGCCAGATCGCCCAACGCGGGGCCGAGAGCGGCAACGCCGCAGCTCGCCCTCGTGAGCTGGTCACGCCCGAGCCCAATACCTTCGAAAATGCTGCCGAAATCGGCGTGCGCGCAATCATCGCGGCTGATCGCCGTTTTGATCTGGCCCAGTTCCTTGCCGGGTCCAAGGCTGCATATGGCATGATCCTCGAAGCGTTCTGGCGTGGTGACAAGGACGAGCTCAAGCAGTTGTGCGATGATGACGTCTATCAGGGCTTTGCCTCTGCCATCGACGCCCGCACTGCGGCTGGCGAGTCGGTCGATGCCCGCCTCGTCCGCATTGAGGAAGCGCGCATCGTGGCTGCCTCGCTCGATGGTCAGATGGCGCGCATCACCGTGCGCTTCATTGCCGACATCGCCTCGATCACCCGCGACTCGGATGGCCATGTCATCGCAGGTTCGCTCGATGACGCTGTCGATGCGCGGGACCTGTGGACGTTCAGCCGCGACCTCACCGCGCGCGATCCTGATTGGCTGCTCGACGAGACCGACGAAGCCTGATCGAAGCCATGCCGGGGGCAGGTGTGATCTGGACCCGGCGCATGGGCGGCATGGTTGCCGCGCTCATGTCGCTGGCGATGCTGGCAGGGTGCGGCTCGATCATCCCGCAAGGCTCACGCCCCGGCCCGGTTGCGCCGCCGATCATCCCAGGCCAGCCGGTTGGACCCGCGACGGCCGCCCTTACCGGCGTCTCGCGTGGCCCCATCACCGCAGGCCTGGGCTTCAGGCCCGACAACGCCTCAGTGGCTCTGACAACTTTCACCCAATCGTGCGGCAGGCTGACCAAGCGCGCCGACAACTCCGGCCTCACCCGCCCCGCTGACTGGGCACCTGCCTGCGCCGCTGCCTCCGGCTGGCCCGCCAGCGATGCCGCGAACTTCTTTGCCACCTACTTCGAAACCGCCGAGGTGGGTGATGGCAACGCCTTCGTCACCGGCTACTTCGAGCCCGAGATTGCGGGCACGCGCAACCGCCAACCCGGCTACGAGGTACCCATCTACCGCCTCCCGCCGGACCTCGTCCGCGCCCGCCCCGGCGACGCGCAACCACTCGCCGATGGGCGGATGCCGCTCGGGCGCTACGACGATGCGGGCGTCTTCACGATGTACTACGATCGCGGCCAGATCGAGGATGGCGAACTCGCAGGCAAGGGCCTCGAAATCGGCTGGGCCGCAGACCCGGTCGAATTCTTCTTCCTCCAGATCCAGGGCTCGGGCCGCCTGCGCGGACCCGACGGCAGCGTGATCCGCATCGGCTATGCCGGGCAGAACGGTTACGCCTACACGGGCATCGGCTCGCTGATGCGCGAACGCGGCCTGATCGGCAGCGCGCCCGGCCAGTACTCGGGCTCGATGCAGGGCATCCAGCAGTACTTGCGCGAACACCCCGAGGAAGGCCGCGCCCTGATGCGCCAGAACCGCAGCTTCGTCTTCTTCCGCGAGCTTACCGGCGCGGGCCCGGTCGGTGCGCTAAACGTGCCCGTCACCGGACGCTCGACGGTCGCCGTCGATCCGGCCTTCGTGCCACTTGGCGCGCCCGTGTTTCTCCAGCTCGACCGCAAGGAAGCATCAGGGTTGTGGGTGGCGCAGGATACCGGCGGCGCGATCCAGGGCGCGAACCGCTTCGACAGCTTCTGGGGCGCGGGTGCCGAGGCCCGACGCATCGCTGGCGGCATGAGCGCACGCGGCCGCGCCCTCATCCTCCTGCCTAAGGGGACGCTGGCGCGTCTCGCTCAACAGCGATGAAACCCCCTCGCGGATTGTCCGTGGAGGAGGCTGCGCTGTGGGAAAGAGTGGCAGCGACGACGGTGCCAATGCACCCCGTCCGCAAGGCGAAGGTTGTGCCCGTCGAAGTCACGGCACTTCCCACGCTGACACCGCCCAAAGCCATCAAGGGCCGCGTCCCGCCCCTCCGGGTCCTCCCCGTCCCTCCCCCTTCTCCCAATCCGCGACCCTTGCAGAGCCAAGGCCTTGATTCGACTTGGGATCGTAGGCTTTCGCGTGGGCCTATCGTCCCCGACGTGACCATCGACCTCCACGGCCTCGGCCTTGATGCGGCCCATGGTCGGCTCAATGGCGGCATCGCCCAAGCCCTCGCCATGGGATCGCGGGTTATCCTGTTGATTGCTGGGAAAGAGCGCCCGAGCGACGGACACGATTTGCGCGGCTCAAGACGCGGCGCGATCCGCGCCAAGCTCCTCGACTGGCTCGCCCACAGCGCTCACGCCAGCCAGATCGCCGCAGTCCGCCCGGCTCAGCCCCGCCACGGCGGCGCCGGCGCAGTCTATATCGTGCTCAGGAAGTCCCGATAAGGCCCACCCGCAACCCGTCCCGCTAGCGGGGGGTGAGCGAGACCGAGTTTAGTCACAGCGGGTGGGCACTGTCAGGCCAGCGCGCTGATCGCTATGCGTTTGTAAATGCGCTGAAGTGTCCGAAGATCCTCAATCGCCACAGCCTCGTCCTTCTTGTGCATCGTTGCGTTGCACAGCCCGAATTCGACCACCGGACAGACCGCCCGCAAGAACCGCGCGTCCGAAGTTCCGCCGGAGGTCGACAGCTCAGGATCAAGTCCCGTCTCGGCCCGCACGGCGTCGGCGATAATCGTGGAAAATGAACCCGGTAGCGTGATGAAACTCTCACCCGAAATCACCGCGCGCACTTCGCCCTTGTGACGGCGAGCGATGTCCTCGACCATCGCCACCAGCGACGCACCCGAATGCAAGTCGTTGAAGCGGATCGAAATCCGTGCCTGCGCTTCCGCCGGAATGACATTCGTCGCGCGGTTGCCCACCTCCAGATCGGTGACTTCCAAATTCGAAGGCTGGAACCACTCGGTCCCATCATCCAGCTTCAGCCCATCAAGTTCGGCCAGCAGCGCAATCAACCGCGGGATCGGATTGTCCGCGAGGTGCGGATAGGCGACGTGCCCCTGCGCGCCCTTGCACGTGATCCACATGTTGACCGACCCGCGCCGCCCGATTTTCACCATGTCGCCCAGGCGGTTGACCGAGGTAGGCTCACCGACGAGGCACAGATCGGGCTCGACACCCAGTTCGCGGATCAGGTCGATCAGCGGCAGCGTGCCAAATCGCGCCGGCCCTTCCTCGTCGCCTGTAATGATGAAGCTGATCGTTCCCGCGTCCGCCGGAATGTCGGCCACAGCGGCGACCATCGCGGCAATCGAACCCTTCATGTCAACAGCGCCGCGCCCGTAGAGCAGTTCACCGCGCCGCTCGGCCTCGAACGGTCCCGAGGACCAACCCTCACCCGGCGGCACGACGTCAAGGTGCCCAGCAAAGGCGAAGTGGCGCGAGCCTTCTGGCCCCGTGCGGATCGCCAGCAGATTCTCGACCGGACCATCCGGCGCCTCGCCCGCAATGAAGCGATGGACTTCAAAGCCCAACGGCTCCAGCATGCCAGCGAGGCAGTCGAACACTGGTCCGGTCGCCGGAGTCACGCTCGGGCAATTTATCAGGCGTTCAGCGATACTTACAGGGTCCAGGCTCACGCGACAGGCTCCTCGAACTGCCCGATCACCCAGTCCTCGGCTTCCGCCGCCTCGATCCACGCCTGCATCCAGTCATGGGTCCACATGGCTTCCATGTACGTCATGGCAAAGCCCGGAACCGGTACACCATACGTCATGAACCGCGAGACGACCGGGGCATAGATGATGTCGGCGGCGCAGAACGTGCCGAACAGAAACGGCCCGCCCTTGCCGAACCGCGCACGCGCTTCGGCCCAGAGCGTGAGGATGCGGACGATATCGGCGCGGACTTCGGGCGCGATCTCGACGCCTTCGACGCGCTTGCGGATGTTCATCGGCAGGCTGCGGCGCAGCGGCAGGTAGCTCGAGTGCATTTCGGCAACCATCGAGCGTGCCATCGCACGGGCGACATCGTCCTTGGGCCAGAACCGGTCGCGCCCGACCTTGTCGGCCAGATAGTCGATGATTGCGAGGCTGTC
The DNA here is from genome assembly GCF_014196055.1 of Novosphingobium hassiacum. Taxonomy (GTDB): domain Bacteria; phylum Pseudomonadota; class Alphaproteobacteria; order Sphingomonadales; family Sphingomonadaceae; genus Novosphingobium; species Novosphingobium hassiacum. The sequence goes on along the minus strand of NZ_JACICY010000008.1, from coordinate 119,933 downwards.
CCACACCACCGCCTCGCCGTCCCACAGGATCGGCACTTTGCCCGATGATGGCGCAAGACTGTCATCGCGCCGCGCCTCGTCCCAGTCTTCGCCATAGAGCGGGACGGTGATTTCCTCGAAGTGCAGGCCCGATTGCTTGGCCGCCAGCCAACCCCGCAATGACCAGCTCGAGTAGTTCTTGTTGCCGATGATCAGCTTCATGCCGCGTGCCCCGTTGCTCGGTTGGGCGGGTAGCCGTTCAGGTTTGCGCTGTCGAGACTGAACAGACGCTCAACTCTGATCCATTCCTGCCAAACCACCCCCGTTCGTGGGGGGGGGGGGGGGGGGCCCCCCCCCCCGGGGGGGGGGGCACCGCGAGACCCACGGGGGGGGGGGTGGTGGGTCCGGCCCCGCGCCCAAAACACCAGAAAAAAAAAAAACACCCAAGGCCAATCCGC
>NZ_JACICY010000008.1:0-119486 GCF_014196055.1 Novosphingobium hassiacum | reverse complement strand
CTCGGCCATTTCAAAACCGGGCACTCACCCAAGAACCGTTCGTGTCGAGCGTAGTCGAGACACCTGCGCGCGGTGTCTCGACTACGCTCGACACGAACGGATCTTAAAGGCTTTTGCGCGTTAGATCTCGCTGTCAGCCAGGACCGCAGCGCGCAGCTCCTCGATGCCCATCTTCTTTTCCGACGAAGTTACAAGCACTTCGGGATAGGCAGCAGTCCGCTTGCGCGCAGCGGCGATCGTCTCTGCCGTGACCTTCTCGAGCTCTTCAGCCTTGATCTTGTCCGCTTTGGTCAGCACGACGCGATAGCCGACGGCTGCCTCGTCGAGCATGCGCATCATGTCGTTATCGACATCCTTGATGCCGTGGCGCGCGTCGATCAGCAGCAGCACGCGCTTGAGCACGACCCGCCCACGCAGGAAATCGCGCACAAGCTTGCGCCATTGCTCGGTCACCGCAGGCGGCGCTTTGGCAAAGCCGTAGCCGGGCATATCGACCAGCTGCATCACCGTGGGATCGCCGACCTCGAAGAAGTTCAATTCCTGCGTGCGCCCCGGCGTGACCGAGGTGCGCGCGATCGACTTGCGCCCGGTCAAAGCATTGAGCAGGGAGGACTTGCCGACGTTGGAGCGCCCCGCAAACGCGATTTCGGGTACGTCCGGATCGGGCAGGAACTTGAGCGACGGCGCGGACTTGATGAACTCGATGCGCCCCGAAAAGAGCACACGCGCGCGTTCGATCAGCTCTGCCTTGATGGCGTCTTCTTCACTCACCGTGTGGTCTTCGGCTTGCGCGGCGAAGCTGCCTTCTGCTCACGCGTGACAACCCGATCGACATCGATCTGGTCCTTGTCAGCCTGCGCCTTCAGCTGCGGATGCTTGCTGTAGAGGAACTTCTGCTGCGCGATGGTGAGGATATTCGAAGTGATCCAGTAGATCAGCAGGCCTGCCGCGAACGGCGCCATCACGAACATCATGATCCATGGCATGATCGAGAAGATCTGCTGCTGTGCCGGGTCCATCGCCGCTGGCTGCAGCTTGAACTGCAGGAACATCGTGAAGCCGAGCAGGATCGCCAGCACGCCGATGGCGAGGAAACTTGGCGGCGTGAACGGCAGCAGGCCAAACAGGTTCAGCACGTGCAGCGGATCGGGCGCGGACAAGTCCTTGATCCACAGCGCGAAAGGCTGGTGACGCATTTCAATGGTCAGCACCAGCACCTTGTAGAGCGCGAAGAACACCGGAATCTGCAGGAAGATCGGCAGGCAACCCGCGAGCGGATTGACCTTCTCGGTCTTGTACAGCTCCATGATCTTCTGCTGCTGCGTCTGCTTGTCGTCCTTGTAGCGTTCCTGCAGGGCCTTCATCTTGGGCTGCAGCGCGCGCATCGCCGCCATCGAGGCGAACTGGCGCTGCGCGATCGGGAACATCACGCCGCGCACCACGAGCGTCAGCAGGATGATCGCGACGCCGAAGTTCTTGACCAGCTTGAACAGCGAATCGAGCAGCCAGAAGATCGGCTTCTCGAACCAGCGGAACCAGCCCCAGTCGATCGACAGGCTGAAGTTTGTGACGCCGGCCGCCTCGTACTTTTCAAGGACGGCGTTTTCCTTCGCGCCGGTGAACAGGCGCACGGTCTGCGCCTGCGTCCGACCCGGCGCTACCGAGACCGAAGGATAGATCAGGTCGGCGCGAAAGACGCCCGAACCGAGCGAGCGAAATGCCGCTTCAGCCTTGGCGTTGGCGTCTGGCACCAGCGCCGACAGCCAGTAGATGTCGGTAAAGCCGATCCAATTTGCGGTGCCCTTGAAGGGAATAGCTTGCCCCGGCGCTTCGGCGACGGTCGAGTAATTGTTGTCGAAAGTCACCGATCCGTCGAACGCGCCGATCGGACCGGAATGCACGTTCCACGTATCGAGACTAGCGGTCTTGTCGGTGCGATTGACCAAGGCGAACGGCTTGACCACGACCGGCGCAGGGCCGGCGTTGGCAACACCTTGCGTGGCAGTGATCATGTAATCGCCATCGATCGCATAGCGGATCGAATAGGTCTGGCCGCTGGTGTTACTCCAGCGCAAGGTGACCGGCGTCTGCGGGGTCAGCCGCGTACCATCAGCGGTCCACATCGTGTTGGCATCCGGCGCGGCAATGCCTTCGCCGACCCAACCGATCTGGGCATAGTGCTGCGCGGGCGTGCCAGCGGGCGAAAACAGGCGGACGGGCGCGCTGTTCTTGTCAACGCTCTCGCGGTGGCGGGCGAGCGTCACGTCATCGACCAGCGCGCCCTTGAGGTTGATCGAACCCTTGAGCCCCGGAGCGTCGATCACGATGCGGTGACCGGCGGCGAGTTCGGCGGCGAGGTCCTTCTTCTCCAACGCGATGTCGCCCGCATTCTGCAGGCCGCCTTCGCGCGTCGGCTTGGGCTTGGACGCATCCGCAGGCGCGGCGGCGGTGGTCGCGGCGGCCCTGGGCTGAACTGCCGGCGCGGGGTAGAACCAGCGCATCGCCGAATCCCAGCCGAGCAGGAGCAGGCCGGTCAGGATCACCGCCATGATGAGATTGCGCTGGTTCTGCACCGTCGTTTACGTCCTGTCAGTCGTGGCCACGTTGTCGGCGGCGCTGGAAATTCATGCGGTCAGGGAACCGGGTCATAGCCGTGGCCGCCCCATGGGTGGCAGCGCAATAGCCGCTTCGTCGCCAGCCAGCCACCCTTAATCGCGCCGTGCTTTTCGACCGCCTCGATCGCGTATTGCGAACACGACGGAGCATAGCGGCACGAGGGCGGAAGCACGCGCGAGGGGCCGAGTTGCCAGCCCCGCGCGATGAGGATGAGCAGGCGTTTCACTTGCGTGGCTTGCGCGGACCGCCGCGCTTCCTCGGCGGATCACCCTTGCCTTCAGCAGCGCGCGAAAGCGCAACGGCCAGTTCATCGCGCAACATCGCAAAATCGCGCTCGACCCCACCTTCGCGTCCGATCATCACGTGATCAGCGCCGGAAATACCCGCTTGCGGCAGAGCATCGCGCAAGAGCGCGCGGAAGCGGCGTTTCATGCGATTGCGAACGACCGCGTTGCCGATCTTCTTGGTAACCGTGACCCCGAAGCGCATGTCGGCTTCGTCGGCCGGGGCCGATTCGGTCTTTACCAACAGCACGAATCCGGGCCTTGCGACCCGGATCCCGTGGTTTGCAGCAACGAAGTCCGCCCGCTTCCGGATCGGGGCGATTCGGGTCATGCCCTCAACCGCCGGTTCCGGAGGACGGACGCCTGTGGTCAGGCCGACAGCTTCTTGCGACCGCGCGAACGGCGGGCTGCGAGAATCTTGCGACCACCCGGAGTAGCCGAGCGGGTACGGAAGCCGTGGCGACGGGCGCGTACGAGATTGCTGGGCTGGAAAGTGCGCTTCATCGGTTTGCTCTTCTCAATAGAATCGGTGAACAGGCGATCATCGCCGCAAGCGCGACGTGCCGTAATCAGGGGGTGGCCGATAGGCGAACCGGGCACTTGCGTCAAGCCTTGGACAAACCGCTCCAATGCGTTGCGAGGCGGGCGCGGAACGGTTACGGCACATGGATGAATCAGGGAAACGACCCGAGCCAGGACCAGGTCAGGGCGCATTGGTGGCAGCGGGCCCCGCGAATCCCGACGCTGGCGCTGTTCGCCGTTGTGGCCCTGGCGCTGCTCGGCACCTTCGCGCTGATCCTGACGACGGTAGAGGCGGAACGCAGCCAGCGCCAGCAAGCGGCCCGTACCAGCGGCATCCTTGCTTCGATCGACGAAATCGTGCGCTCGACGATCAGCGGCGAGACCGGACAACGCGGCTACTTCATCACCAGCGATTCACGGTATCTTGCGCCCTATCTCGATGGGCAGCGGCGCTACACCTTCGAATTGGCGCGGCTGCGCGAGCAGATGGGCGACGATTTGCCCGCCGAGCAGGAGCGGCTGCTGGCCGAGATCGCGCGGCTGGGCGATGCCAAGTGGGCCGAGATGACGGGCGTGATCGAACTGGTGCAGCAGCGGCGGATACCCGATGCACACGCGCGGGTGCTGTCTGACGAGGGCCAGCTGGCGATGGAAGGCATGCGCCGCGCGGTGGCCAAGCTCGAGGCGATCGAACGTGCGCGACTTGATGAAGCGGTGCAGTCGGCAGCACTGGCCGAGGCGCGCATCCTGCCCTCGCTTGCCGCGCTGTTCGTGGTGATCGTCTGCGCGCTGGCGCTCGGGCTGTGGCAGGCGATTCGCAAAGCCGAGGCCGAAGCGCTCGCTGAGGGTGCGGCAGCGATATCCGCGGCACGCGACCGGGCCGACCTGCTCGCCAAGGAACTGAACCACCGCGTCAAGAACCTGTTCGCTGTCATCCTCGCGATCGTGAAGATGTCGGCGCGCGGCGATACTGCGGCAGCGCCTGCGGTGGACCGCATCGCCAAGCGCATCCACGCACTCGTTACCGCGCACGAGGTTACCCAAGGCACGGGCCAGGCGCAGACGGTCGATTTCGCCGACCTGATCGGCAAGGTAATCGCGCCCTACAAATCGAGTAGCGAACGGTGCGAGCTATCAGGCGGCGAACTGGTGCTGCCGGGGCGGCATGCGGTCCCGCTGGGGCTGGTGCTGCACGAACTGGTGACCAACGCGGTCAAGTATGGCGCATGGTCGCAACCGGGCGGATTGCTCCGCGTGACCTGGGAAAACGTCGATGGCCGCGCGCATGTCCGATGGGAAGAGCATGGCCAGGCGGGCGTCGTGGCAGAGCCGGGACGCGAGGGCTTTGGCTCGGCGCTTATTCGTTCGTCCGAGCGCCAGTTGGGCGGGACAATCGCCCGCTCGTTCGGTGAGGACGGTATACTGGTCGAGATGAACTTCCCGCTGACAGGCGAGGACGCCTGAGCGCCCTCGCCTGCGGGAAAGTCAATGCTTCGATTCGCGGGTCGGCTGAACCATCCCGGGTACAATGAAGCCCAAGGGGCCGGGTTCCATCGCGCGCTTCTTGAGCTCGCCCTTCATCCGGCCGTACTCTTCTTCCATCTGCAACGTGACCGTGGCGCGGGAATCTTCCAGCGCATCGGCAAAGTCTGCCGCTGTCACCTCGCGCACTTCGCCGCCCGCACGACGGATCGCGTTGAGGCCTGCACGGCGGACGACGTCCTCCAGATCCGCACCGGTGAAGCGGTCTGTCGCAGCCGCGATCTTGCCCAGATCGACGTCGCCAGCCAACGGCATCGCCTTGGTGTGGATACCAAGGATGCGCGCGCGCCCTTCGACGCTGGGCGTGCCGACATAGACCAGTTCGTCAAACCGCCCTGGCCGAAGCAGCGCCGGATCGACAAGGTTGGGCCGGTTGGTCGCGCCGATGACGATGACCGACTGCAGCTCTTCAAGACCATCCATCTCGGCAAGAATGGTGTTGACCACCCGCGCCGTGACTTGCGGCTCACCCTGCCCGCTGCCGCGTGCAGGCACGAGGCTGTCGATCTCGTCGATGAACACGATGCACGGTGCCACCTGACGGGCACGGGCGAACAGCCGCGCGATCTGTTGCTCGCTCTCGCCGTACCATTTGGACAGGAGATCGGACGATTTGATCGCGATGAAGTTCGCCTCGGCTTCCTTGGCGACGGCTTTGGCGAGTAGCGTCTTGCCGGTTCCGGGCGGGCCATAGAGCAGAAAGCCCTTGGCCGGTCGGATGCCGAGGCGGTGGAACGCGTCGGGGTTCTTCAGGGGAAGTTCGACGCCTTCGCGCAGCTTTTCCTGAGCATCGTCGAGCCCGCCGATGTCGGCCCAGCCGACGGTCGGGGCCTGAACCATGACTTCGCGCATGGCCGAGGGCTGCACGCGCTTCAGCGCCTTGACGAAGTCCTCGCGCTCGACACGCAAGTCGTCCAGCACCTCCTGCGGAACGGTCTGCTGTTCGAAGTCGAGCTTGGGCATGATCCGGCGCACGGCATCGATCGCGGCCTCACGCGCCAGTGCGGCGATGTCTGCACCAACGAAACCGTGCGTAGTCCGCGCCAGCTCCTTGAGATCGACGTCCTCAGCCAGCGGCATGCCGCGGGTATGGATGCCGAAGATCTCGCGGCGGCCCGATTCGTCAGGCACCCCGACCACGATCTCACGGTCAAAACGGCCGGGACGACGCAGCGCCTCATCGATCGCATCGGGCCGGTTGGTCGCGGCGATGACGACGAGGTTCGAGCGGGCATGCAGCCCGTCCATCAGCGTGAGCAGTTGCGCAACCAAGCGCTTCTCCGCCTCGCCGTGAACTTCGCTGCGCTTGGGCGCGATCGAATCGATCTCGTCGATGAAGATGATCGAAGGCGCGGCCTTGGTCGCCTCCTCGAACACTTCGCGCAGGCGCTTTTCGCTCTCGCCATAGGCCGAGCCCATGATCTCGGGGCCGTTGATGGTGAAGAACGCGGCGTCGCTTTCGTTGGCGACCGCGCGGGCCAGGCGTGTCTTCCCGGTTCCCGGCGGACCATGCAGCAACACCCCCTTGGGCGGATCGACGCCGAGGCGGGTGAACAGTTCGGGGTAGCGCAGCGGCAGTTCGACCATCTCGCGCAACTGGCGGATGGTATCGCCCATGCCGCCGACGTCGTCGTAGTTGACGTCGGCGCGGCTCGAACGCGGCTCCTCGTATTCTGGCCGCAGTTCGACTTCGGTGTTCTCGTCGATGTGGACCACGCCCTTGGGCACGGTCGAGACGACAGTCAGGCGGATCTGGGTCAGTGCAAAGGCTGGCGCGTTGAGCATCTGGCGCAATTGCGGCGGCATGTCGTCGCGGCTGACCTGCTGCTGGCCGGCGGTGGCGACAAGATCGCCCATGACCAGCGGACGCCCGGCGAAGTTACGCTTCAGGGCAACCGCAGGCCCCTGCAGACGCAAGTCCTTCTGCGCCGGCGCGAACACCACGCGCTGCGCCGGGCGCGAATCGACCTTGCGGACCTCGACATGTTCGCCCGATCCGACATCGGCATTGGCGCGCTGCAAGCCGTCGAGACGGATGAGCTCAAGGCCTTCGTCTTCGGGATAGGGCTGAATCACGCGCGCAGCGGTCGAGCGCTTACCCACGATCTCGATCACATCGCCCTCGGTCACACCCAATTGCGACATCAGGTGTCGGCTGATGCGGGCAATGCCGTGTCCGCTTTCTTCCTGTCGCGCGCCTGCGACCTGCAGCCGCAACGTGCGCGCGTCGGTCCGGGTATCGGTTGCCGCATCTGCCATGAGTTTGAATTCCCCTTGATCAGCCGTCAGGGACCGATGTGGGAACCCGGCGTCGGGTTTTCAAACGCGGGAGTGGCGCGATGGTTGCCGGGGCTGCGGCAGACAGGGCTCGACAACCCGTAACCCGCAGATTGAAAGACAAAAAAATGGCCCGGCAGTTGCCCGCCAGGCCGGAAAGTTTTGGGAGAGGATGCCTGAAAGGCAATATCTGTATGCCCCTCACCCTATTTTTGTGCAAGTGCGAAATGGGCAATTGCGTGTGCATTTTTTGCAAACGCCCTCCTACCTCTCTGTTTTACTAGGGTTTTATAGTTGTTTCAAAGGAAACTGAACGATCCCATCCTATTGATCCGCCTCGGATTTCGTGAGGCGGCGACTGCCGTGCTGCAAGTGCGAACCGCCCGAAATGACAGGTCAGCGGGCGCAGCCACGCTGGGTATCGGGCCCGATGCGGCGAATCACGGTGAATGGGTAGTCGGCATCCGACATCCCATCCGAGCAGGTTTCACGCCATATTTCCAGTTCCAGCGGCTTCCCGCCGATGCTGCCGGTGTAAAGCGCGCGCTTGCCCGCGTCCTTGCGGACTATGCTGATGGTCGCGCCTTCCTGAGTCACCGGCGTGGTGTAGGTCAGCCGGGTGCCCTCGACCTCCGCCGACCAGAACGGTTCTGTGCCGAGCGCGCGGAACTTCTGCGGGACGGTCGTCAAGATCGGCGGCGGGGTGACAGGCGTTTCGGCCGACGTCGGCATGGACACGGGCGCGGGTTCACTCGCACGCTCCGAAGGCTCGGCCTCGGGCGCGGGCGAACAGCCAGTGATCAGGGCGACCACCAGGAGCGGGGCGACAAGTGCGGCGGGACATCTCATGCCCGCCATGTCTGCGCCCGCACCGCGCGTGCCAAGCCTCAATGCGCCAGCAGCAGCGGGATCTGCGACCGGTCGAGCATTTCGCGTGAAACCCCGCCCATCAGCAATTCGCGCAAGCGGCTGTGGCCGAACAGGCCCATCACAATAAGCCTTGCGCCGACCTCGCGCGCGCATTCCTCAATGGTGAAGGCGATCGAGCCATTGCGTTCCTTCTCGTGCACTTGCGCATGAATGTCGTGGCGCGAAAGGTAGCAGGCGGCGTCGGCTGCGGGAAACGTGCCGTCCTTTTCGCGCACGGTCAGGAGGTGGACCGCGCTCGCGCGGGCGAGCAGCGGCAGCGCGGCACGCACGGCATTGGCCGATTCGTGTCCGCCGTCCCAGGCAACCAGCACCGGCGCGTCGAACGCCAGCATCTGAACCCCGCGCGGCACCGCCAGAACCGGGCACCGCAACGACAGCACGATCTCCTCCAGCGCGGGATCATCGAGCGTGGCGACCAGCACATCGGCAAAGCGCGCCGCTGCGGCGGCCGCTTCGACTCGTCCCGAATCGTCGATCGTCACGTCGAACGGCACATCCTGCGGGGCCAGGCGCGCGTCGAGATCGCAGGCGAGCTTTTCGTCCAGTTCGCGCGCATCGCTGATCGCGGTGGCAGAGATGGCCGCGCCTCCAAACGGCTCCCACACCGCCATCTGCGCAAACGGCGTGGCGATCTGGAAGGTAACGTGGCCACCGATGGCACGCGCGAGAGCGAGGGCGGTTTCGACGCGGTCGTCCAGTGTTTCGGACCTGTCGATCGGGCAAAGAATGGAGCGCATGGGGATCGTCCTCTCTTGTGATGCCCTACCGTCTGCCCGGATGATGCGCCCCGCCATGACCTGCGTCAAATCGAGCTGCAATTCTGAATTAGTTGCCGGGGTTCATCGATCGGTTAAAGCAACATCGTCTTATGGTTCGTCATTGCGACCCCGGCGCAGGCCGGGGGGAAGCAATCCAGAGCGCCAGACGCAACAACTCTGGATTGCTTCGGCCTTCGGCCTCGCAATGACGAAAGTTGGGGACTTCAGGAGGACGGATGCCCTATTCGGCGGTGATTTTCGATTTCGGCGGGGTGATTACCTCGTCGCCGTTCGAGGCGTTCAACCGGCTGGAGTCGGAGCGCGGGTTGCCGCAGGATTTCGTGCGGCAGGTCAATGCCCGCCATGGCGACACCAATGCCTGGGCGCTGTTCGAACGTGCAGAGATCGATGCTGAGGAATTTGACCGGCGGTTTGCTGCCGAAGCGCGTGCGCTGGGCCATGACCTCGACGGCGCATCGGTCCTCGCCGTGCTGGCAGGCGCGGTGCGTCCGGCAATGGTCGCCGCGCTCGATACACTGAAGGCCAAGGGCTACCGGTTGGGCTGCATCACCAACAACGTTCCCTCGGGCCACGGCGCAGGCATGGCCCGCAGTTCCGATAACCGCGACGAACTCGAACAGATCTTCGCGCGGTTCGAGCATGTGATCGAAAGCAGCAAGGCTGGCGCCCGCAAGCCCGACCCGCGGATTTACCTGATGATGTGTGATTTGATGGGATTGGCGCCGCAGGACTGCGTGTATCTTGATGACTTGGGGATCAACTGCAAACCTGCGGCGGCGCTGGGGATGCGGGCGATCAAGGTGACGAGTGGCGAGCAGGCGCTGGCGGAATTGGGGGCGGTGTTGGGGGTTGGGTTTTAAGGAAATCGGATTGTCCGGGAACGACGCCATGACTGCCGCTTACGCCGACATGCATGTCCTGCTATGCAAGTCGAATATGCGTAAAGAACTGGTTGAGATATACTCCGACGCGTCCAACGCCGCTATCATTCGGCATCCGGGCCGCAAGTTTCCAGGAATATTGATCCAAGGCGATACGTTGCGCAACTTGAGCCGCATGGCCTCGAACGCACTAGCGAGCGCAGAACCAGATTCTGACCAATGGCACGACCTGAAGGAACTTGTAGACGCGTTAGAGGGACGGGTAGTGTTTTATACGCAAGTGCTGCAAGACCACGGTCTAGCGTTGCCCTTTTCGAAGGCGGAAAGCGGCATCTAGCCACCCCTTTCCGGCCAAAAACGCATAGCCATGCGACGCGCCAGAACCTGCCATAGCTCAAAGAAGAAACCCCGCTCATCCTGAGCCTGTCGAAGGATGCGCGCAGGCGTTGGGCTGGGCGATTGCAACCTCTAGGTACCGCGGGGTGTGTGGGTGGCGGGGTTCCGCCCGGTTCGGGGATTGGCGCGCGTCCTTCGACAGGCTCAGGATGAGCGGGTGGGAGTCAGGGGCGCGGGTTTTTGTTGGGGACGCAATTCCCCTCACCCATCCATCCGCAATTCACCCGCCCGCCGGAACAGTTCAAGCACCACCGGGTCGCACTCCGTACTGCGGATCGCGGCTTCGAAGCGGATCGTGCGAGTGGGCCGTGGCAGGATCTCCGCCAACTCGCCCGATTCCAGCAACCCGCGCACCATCGGTTCGGGAAGGACCGCCGCGCCGCCTCCGCCGCCGATGATCTCGATCAGCGTGCGCACGTTGTTGCAGGTGCCGATCGAACGCGGGGTTATCCCGTGCAACGCCAGCGTTTCCATCATGACCCCGTGCAGCGGCGAATAGCTCGGGATCGACCACACCGGCAGGCTTTGCACGAAACCGCCCGCCCGCGCGGTGGCGCGGCTCGCCACCCAGACCAGTCCGACCGAGCCGATCTCTGCCGTGCGGATGCCAGGGCTGGCGACCGGCCCCGCCAGAAATGCCATGTCGATCATGGCCCCCAACAATTGGGTCAACATCCGCGCCGTCAGGTCGAGTTCGATCTCCAGCGTGACGCCCGGCAAGTCGCGCTCTACCGCGTGGACAAACGCCGGCAGGCACGATGCCGCCGCGATCTCGCCGCTGGCGATGCGCACGGTGCCGGTTGCGCCTTCGAAGCCCGAGGCGGTCAGCAGCGCCTTTTCGAAGCCTGCCCACAGCGGCTCGCATTCCTTGACCAAGCGCCGCCCGCGCGCGGTGAGCACCATATTTCGCCCTTCCCTCCGGAAGAGTGCAATGCCAAGCTGCTCCTCGATTTCGCGGACGCGTGCGGATATGGCGGGTTGCGTGGTGTTCAGACGCTCTGCCGCCGCACGGAACGTGCCGAGGCGCGCGATCCAGAGCAAGGTTTCGAGGTGGTAGATGGCGATGCGCTTCATTCGATCAGTAATTCTTATCGAATCAGATAAAAAACAATCGCTCTTTTCAATCCGTCGCCCGTGCTACCAGCCCGCCTGAACGCAGGAGAGATTTCCACGATGTCGAAGAAGCTTTACGCCGATGCCGCCGCCGCGCTCGATGGCCTGCTCCGCGATGGCCTGCTGATCACCTGCGGCGGGTTTGGCCTGTGCGGCGTGCCCGAACGCCTGCTCGATGCGGTGCGTGACAGCGGCGTGAAGGATCTGACCTTTGCCAGCAACAACGCCGGGATCGACAACGAAGGCATCGGCAAGCTGCTGCGCACGCGGCAGGTGAAGAAGATGATCTCGAGCTACGTCGGCGAGAACAAGGAATTCGAACGCCAGTACCTCTCGGGCGAACTCGAAGTCGAATTTTCGCCCCAAGGCACCCTGGCCGAACGCATGCGCGCGGGCGGCGCGGGCATCCCGGGCTTCTATACCAAGACCGGCGTCGGCACGCTGGTTGCCGAGGGCAAGGAAACCAAGGTTTTCGACGGCCAGGAATATGTCCTTGAACAAGGGATCTTCGCCGACCTCGCGCTGGTCAAGGCGTGGAAGGCGGACGAGACCGGCAACGTCGTGTTCCGCAAGACCGCGCGCAACTTTAATGTGCCCGCCGCCACCGCCGGCAAGGTCTGCGTGGTCGAAGTGGAAGAAATCGTGCCGGTGGGCAGCCTCGACCCCGACAGCATCCACTTGCCCGGCGTCTACGTGCAGCGGATCATCGTCGGCGCGCCTTACGACAAGAAAATCGAGTTCCGCACCGTGCGCGAGCGGGAGGCCGCCTGACCAATGACGGCGCTGCTTCGCTTGGCGGTGCTGGCGCTGGCGGCCACGCAACTGGGCAGTTGCGTGGCCGCCGCACTGGTGCCGGTCGTGGCGAGCGGCGCGGTGGTCAAACGTTCGGCCGATCTGTCCGGCGAGCGGGCAGGACGGAAGCCGGTGGTCACGGTCGGCGGAGGCGTCGCGGTGCCGCCACCTGCTTCGCCAATGACCGAGCCGAAGCCGCAGACCGTCCAGACGTCATCTTCCAATGCCGTGGCCCCGGCGGGCGAGACTGCGGACGCCGATCCATACGCCCCGCTTTCGACATACGTGCTGGCCGCTGCCGAACAGGGCAAGCCGCGCAAGCGGCGCGCTTCGGTCCTGATCGATCAGCGCAGCCTCGGAACGCTGCCCCGGATGGTCGACTGCACCGATCAACGCAGTGCGCTGCTGATCGACCTCGATGTCGGCGACAAGCCCTTCGACCTGACCGACCCGCCCTCGCCCGCACCCGGCCTTGCCGGTCGCCTGCGCGCGATCCGCGGAACCGGCACGGCGGTGGTGTGGATCGCGACTCTGCCCGAAAGCGCGGACAAGGACCTCGCTACGACGCTCAAGGCGACCGGGCTCGACCCGCTGGGAATCGATAGCACGCTGCTTTTGCGCGGGCAGGAAAGGCGCAAGCAGCAGATACTCAATCGCGCCGCCGATGACTGGTGCGTTATCGCGATCGCCGGTGACCGACGCGGCGATTTCGACGAAGTTTTCGATTACCTGCGCAACCCGGACGGGCCGGTTGCGCTGGCGTTGGAGCAGCACATCGGAACCGGATGGTTCCTCGTGCCGCCCCCCATCCGATAAGCAGGAAAACCAGACTATGACCACGCATGACGGACTGAAGGCAGGCTGGAGCCGCGACCAGATGGCAGCACGCGCCGCGCGCGAACTGCAGGACGGGTATTACGTGAACCTGGGCATCGGCATCCCGACACTGGTCGCCAACCACGTGCCCCAGGGCATGACAGTGACGCTGCAGTCCGAGAACGGCATGCTCGGCATCGGACCGTTTCCCTATGCGGGCGAGGAAGACGCCGACCTGATCAACGCGGGCAAGCAGACGATCAGCGAGTTGCCGCAGTCGGCCTATTTCGACAGCGCGACCAGCTTTGCGATGATCCGTGGCGGCAAGATCGATCTGACCGTGCTCGGCGCAATGGAAGTCGCGGAAAACGGCGACATCGCCAACTGGATGGTGCCCGGCAAGATGATCAAGGGCATGGGCGGCGCGATGGATCTCGTCGCGGGCGTCAAGAAGATCATCGTCGTGATGGAACACACTGCCAAGGACGGCACGCCGAAGTTCATCCCAGCTTGCACCCTGCCGCTGACTGGCGTCGGCGTGGTCGACATGATCGTCACCGACCTTGCAGTCTTTGCGCGGGCTGATCATGCTTCGCCGTTCAAGCTGATCGAACTGGCTCCGGGCGTGAGCGCCGAAGAGGTGCGCGCCAAGACGACCGCGCACTACGTGGAATAATATGCGCAAAGGAGAGTTCAGGTGAGCTACACGCTGATCACGGCGAACCGGAACTATTCCAGCTGGTCGCTGCGGCCATGGTTGGTGATGAAGGCACTCGGCATTGCGTTCCAAGACAGGATCGAGCCGTTTACCAAGCCATCGAACTATGAAGAATTCCGTGGGTTTTCGCCGACCGGGCAAGTTCCGGTCCTGGTCGACGGCGAGCGCACGATCTGGGATTCACTCGGCATCGCGCTCTACCTCGCCGAACGTCATGACGGCGTCTGGCCTGCTGACGACGCCGCGCGCGCCTTTGCAATGTGCGCCGTCGCAGAGATGCACGGCGGCTTTTCGGCGCTGCGCAACGACTGCACGATGAACGTCGGCGTACGGGTCAAGCCGCGCCCGATGAGCGCCGCGTTGCTGCGCGATGTTGGGCGCGTGCGCGAGATATTCGAGCACGGCGTCTCCACTTTCGGTGGTCCATGGCTGGCGGGCCCTGCGTTCACCGCGCTCGATGCCTTCTTCGCGCCGGTCGCCTTCCGCATCCGCACTTATGGTCTGGACGTGGGCAATGGGCAGGCCTGGGTCGATCAGGTGCTGGCGCATCCAGCTATGCTGGAGTGGGAAGCCGAAGCTCTGGCCGAAAGCTGGCGCGAGGAAGCTCATGAGGCAGAACTGGCTGCCTGCGGAGAGATCACCGCCGATTATCGCAAGACCGCCTGAGGCCTGCGTGGAACCCTCCCTGTCCGTCGGCGGTTGATCAGCGCGACCGAACAAGGATCAACGATGCCCGCAATCAGATCAATCCTCGTGCTGGCGACGGGCCTCGCCTTGTCCACTGTGCCCGCCCGCGCCGAATGGATGAGTGGCAACCAGCTGCACGACACCTGCTCGTCGGGCACCGCCGTCGACAAGGCTTTGTGTCTTTCATACGTGATGGGCGTGCTCGACGGATCGCGCTTCCTCGACCAGCCGTTCAAGACTCCGACCGGCGCGACCGGCGGACAAGTGCGTGATGTGGTCGCCAAGTACCTCGAAGATCACCCCGAAACACGCGACCAGCCCGCGCGGACGCTGGTCAAAGCTGCGGTCATCGGGGCGTGGCCCAAACTTCAGCCCAAGGCTGCAGCCAAGCCACCAGCGAAGCCCAAACCGAAACCGACGAAAAAGCGCAGCTGACGCTCAGCCCTCGGCGTCACTTTCGCGCTTGGCATTGAGCTTGGCCCACAGGTTCTCCGTCCCCGCCTCAATCGCGTTGTTGACGTATTGCGAGGCGACCAGCCACCCCTTGAACGGGCGCAGCGTGGCAAGGCAGCCCACGCCCAGGATCGGCACCGACGTCACCAGATGCACCCACCACGGCGGCGCGTAGGCGACCTCGAGCCAGACAGCGACGAAGATCAGCGGAAACGCGGTCACGCACAGGGCGAAGAAAGCCGGCCCATCGTCGGCATTGGCGAAATCGTAGTTCAGCCCGCATTCCGGGCACGTCTTCTGCAGCTTGAGCCACCCCTGAAACATCGACGCCTTGGCGCAACGCGGGCATAAGCCCTTCCACCCGCACCGGAAGATCCAGTCGAACTTGGGATTGCTGGTAAATATCGCCATGCGTGCCGGTTCCAGTAAAGCTTCCGCGTCCATATGCGCGGTGCGGATCTTGGCAAGCCCGAATGGGCAGAGTGGAACGAAATGCCGGTTCATGCGATGATGAATCGTGTCAAAGCTTTTCCAGCGCTACCGTACCCGGTTCCTCGACGTGCTCGCGTCGATCTACATTTACAACGAACATCGCGGATACACCTCGCTCGACCGGGTGCTCGATGCGGTGCGCGTGCGCTGCCCTGGCGATCTGGCATTCATCGCCGCGATTGAGAAGCACCGTAGGGACGAGCGCAAGCATTACGTGATGTTTCGCCGCTGGTTCGAGCTGCAGGGACGGATGCCGCTCAGCGTCGACAGCACCTGCGGGCACATCGACCGGTTTATCGAGAAGGTCTTCGGCTGCTCGATCGATGAACTCGACACCAACGGCGTGATCGCCAGTCCCGACGCGTTCGAGCGGCTGTGCCGGGTGATCGTGCTGACCGAACAGAGGGGGATGCATCAGGTGGAAGTGCTGCTGCGCAATCGCCATGTCCTGTCCGACAAGGCAATGAAGCGCATTTTCGAGGTCGTCGAAAAGGACGAGCCCGATCACTGGATGCCCTACGAAGGCTGGCTGGACCGCCAAGGCCGCGCAAAGGCGCTGTGGCGCGAGCGCTGGGCCGACTACTGGATCCACAAGTCGCTGATGCTGATCAAGCTCCCGAGCCTGTTCCTCCGGCGCTCGACCCCGCGCATGGCGGCGTGGCCGGATGTGACAGAGTGTCAGACCAACTTTGCTCCCTCCCCTTGAGGGGAGGGTTGGGGAGGGGAGTTGGGCGCTAATTCAGTGTCGCGCCCCCTCCCCCAGCCCCTCCCCGCCGGGGAGGGGAGTTTGTTGGACTCAACCCGTCGGTCGCGATATCCCATCTCGGGGGGAGACAGGGGATGACAGGGGTAATCGAGGACCGCAGGCCTAGCCTGCTATCGCGGATCGTACGCAAGGCGCTGGTGACGTTCTACCGCGCGCGCGGCTGGAAAGCGACGGGTGTGCCCCCTGCGGATGGGCGCTGCGTGATCATCGCGGCACCACATACGTCCAACTGGGACTTTCTCTACTTCATCGGGTTGACCGAGGATCTCGGCCTGCGCCCGCATTTCATGGCCAAGGACAGCCTGTTCCGCTGGCCGCTGGGGCGTTTCATGCGCGACATGGGCGGCGTGCGGGTGGTGCGTTCCGAACGGGCCAACGTCGTCGATACGATGGTCGCCGAATTCGCGCGGCGCGACCGCTTCATGCTGACCATCGCGCCCGAGGGTACGCGCGGCAAGGTCGGCCAATGGCGCACCGGATTCTACCACATCGCGCTGAAAGCTGGCGTTCCGCTGGTCGTAGGCATGATGGACTACGGCACGAAGACCGGCGGCCTCGGCCCCGCGATCTGGCCGACCGGCGACTACGATGCGGACATGGCGAAGATCTTCGAGATCTATCGCACGGTCACGCCGCGACATCCGGCGCGCGGCCTGACCAGCGCGGCGGAGATTGCCATTGTCTGAGGCGCTGGCCCTCAACGCGCTGGTCCTGGCCGGGGCGATGCTGATCCTGTGGCGGATAGCGGTGCGCATCGGCGATGTCAGCTTCATCGACGCGGTCTGGGGCGGCGGCATGGGCGTGCTGGCGCTGGTTTCATGGGTCCAACTCGACGCGCCGGGCGCGCGGGCGAGCCTGATCGCTGCGATTACGGCAATCTGGGCGGCGCGGTTGGCGTGGCACTTATTCACCCGCTGGCGCGTCCATGGCGAGGACCCGCGCTATGCAAAGATTCTCGGCAAGGCGCGTGCTCAGCGGCGTTACGGCTCGGCAGCCTTGAAGGTCGTGTTCGGCCCGCAGGCGGTGCTGCTGTTCTTCACCTGCCTGCCCGCGCAACTCGGCATTCTGGCGAGCGGCGCGCCCGCGCCCATCGGTGCGCTGGCGATGGCCGGAGGGGCGCTATGGCTCGTCGGCATCACGTTCGAGGCGGTCGGCGACCGGCAACTGAACCGCTTCCGTGCCGACCCCGCCAACAAGGGCCGCGTGCTCGACACAGGCCTGTGGCGCTACACCCGCCACCCCAACTACTTCGGCGACGCCTGCGTGTGGTGGGGCATCTGGCTCGCCGCGTCCGAGGCGGGCCTGTGGGTCGCGCTGGGCAGCGTGATCGGGCCGCTGTTCCTGACCGTCACCCTGACGCGCTGGTCGGGCAAACCGCTGCTGGAAAAGGGCATGGCCGAGCGGCGACCGGGGTATGCGGAGTATGTGGCGCGGACCTCGGGGTTTGTGCCGAGGTCCCCGAAGCGGGGGTAGTTTTGCCAAAAGTTGCCGTTCCGGACACGACACCGTAGCGGCCATCGAGGTTAGCGCAGGCCCTGCGCCGCGCAGCTAATCTCAGTCTGGATGACTATCGGCAAGCTTTGAGAGAGTATCGCCACATAGACGACGATAATTCCAGCCGAGGTTATGAACAGTAGCAGGCGTTGCGCGAGGGTGCCCTGAGCGGCGATGTAACAACCAGCGGCCACGTAGAAGACGAAAGCGGGCAACCCAGTCCACCAATGTATCTCTTGCGGCGTGCTGCACTCGGAAGCTGGTGCAAGGCCCCAAAGCAGCATGGCCGTGGCCAGCGCGATGGTAGCCCCGATCGTAACCAGCCACTTCATTACCGCACTTCGCATGCTGCACCTCGCGTGCTGACTATACCGCCGTAATGTCTGCCTTCCACCCAAAAGAAGTCATCCCCAGGGCGATAGCAACGCGCCGAAAGCTGCCATCAACAGGCGGTTGCGCCAGCGTGACCCATGATGTGATACCAAACGCCTTCTGAAATGATCCGTTCGTGTCGAGCGAAGTCGAGACACTGTGCGTGGTGTCTCGACTTCGCTCGACACGTACGGGCTGTGGGTTGAACTCAGGCCTTGGGCACCACCCCAGCCCGCACCTCTTGCGGCACCACCCGCACCGGCACCGCCTTGATCCAGCTTTCGAGCGCGTCGATGTCGGTCGGGCCGGTCACCGCGTCGGGCATTCCGACGAAGCCTGAAAAGCCATCACCGCCCAGCGCGAGGAAGCCGTTCACTGTCACGCGATACGTCTGGCCCATCCCCAACGGCTGGCCATCCAGCGTGATCGACACGATCCGGTCACCCGATGGCCGCGCCGGATCGTAAGCAAACGCAAAGCCCGCCGATGGCGCGAGGACCTGCTTGGGGCCGGTATCATCCAGCCCCTCTTCCAGCGTCGCCTTGATCTGCGCGCCGGTCATCGTTGCGGTCACCACGTTGTTGCCGAAGGGCTGGTTCAGGTAGATGTCGCCAAACGTCAGCGTGCCGTCGGCTGCAGGGACCAGCGGCGCGCGGATGCCGAAGGGGTTCATGAAGGCGATCTGCGCGCCTGCTTGCCGTGTCGCGCCAAGTTGCGCATCGGCGAGCAGGTTGCCGAGCGGCCCGCCCGCGCCGCCTTCGGCACCCTCGTTCTTGGGTGCCGCGCGATCGATCTTGCCGATCGGGCGCTGGGTGTAGGCTTTCGAGGCATCGACGTATTTGGCGACATACTGCGCAATATCAGCGCGCGGCTGGAATTGCGGGAACAGCGGCGTGTTGGCCAGCGGCCCGCGCGAGGACGTGTAGGGGACCGACTGCACGATCACGTTCTTGGCCGCCTTGCTCACCACCCGGCCGGAGACGGGATCGATCTTCAGCGTGATGTCGGTGACCAGTTCGCCATAGACGCCCGCGCTGGTCAGCAGGAACGGTTTGGCCGGGTTGAGCTTGCCGTAGTCGCAGACGTAGGACCAGTGCGTGTGGCCCGAGACGACCACATCAACGCGGGTATCCAGCCGGTCGAGGATCGGGCGGATGTCTCCGGCAAAATCGGTGCACCCTTGCGGATCGGGCTCGCCCTTGGTGCGCCCGCCTTCATGGATCAGCACAATGATGGCGTCCGCACCCTGTGCCTTCAGCTTGGGCACGGCGGCGTTGATCGTGTCGGCCTCGTCCGCGAAGGTCAGACCAGCGATCCCACTCGGCACTACGAGGTTCGGCGTGCCCTTGAGTGTCAGGCCGATCACGCCAATGGTGACTGCGCGCTTGCCCTTGCCGAAAGTGCGCAGGCCCGTCGCCGGGAACAGCGTCGAGCCATCGGCCTTGACCGTGCTGGCGGAAAGATAGCGGAACGTCGCCCCGGTGAATGGCTCGATCGCGCAAGGCTGCTTGGGCGTAAGCTTTTCGCAACCGCCGTTCTGCATGCGCAGCAGTTCGTTCTGCCCTCGATCGAATTCGTGATTGCCGACCGCGTTGAAATCAACGCCTATACGGTTCATCACGCCGATGCTGGGTTCGTCGAGATAGAGCGAGGACGCCAGTTGCGAGGCGCTGATCATGTCGCCCGCCGAAACGGTCAGTGATTGCGGGTGTCCTGCACGCACCGAATCGATGGCCGAAGCGAGCCACGCCGCGCCGCCTGCCGGAACCGGGATCACCCCGCCCTTGCCATCGCTCACGTTCACCGCCTGGCGCGGCGGCTCGAGGCTGCCGTGGAAGTCGTTGATACCGATGATGCCCACTTCCACCGGTGCGCTATCGCGCGTCGCCATCGGCCCGGCACAAGCCGCGATCATTCCTGGAAGACCCAGAGCCAGAATCAAACGAACTGACAAGCGCATGGACGAGCGACCCTTTTCGTAACGTGGGCAAGCGGTTGGCCCGCGCCATAGCGCATCCACATTGCAGCTAGAAGGCCAGATCGGTGTGATTGCACTCGCAACAGAGATTGTCTGCGCGGCGCAGCACGCCTACAAAGGAGAAGAATACCCTCAGGCAGGAATATCGCGCGCCATGGCGTCTACTCACAGCGAAAACGACACCATGCGCATGCGCATTGTCGAAGTTGCCCAAGCACTCGTCGAGGAGCGAGGAGAAGCCGTATCTTTTGCCGAACTGGCAGCGCACGCGGGTATTTCGCAAGCCAATCTGTCTCGCTATTTCAGTTCGCGCGAGGCTTTGATGGAAGCGCTGGCTGACCATTGGTTTCAGCCCATGGTCGAAATCATGGAGGAGGTGCTCGGCAGCGAGCTGCCGCCCCGTCGCAAGATGTACGAATTCTTCGCTCGCCGCTATCTTGCCCTGCGCAAGAAGTGGGAAGCCGACCCGGTCAAACTGCAAGCCTATATCGAGATCGGCAACGACCATTACGCGCAGATTCGCAGCTATATCGACCTTGCCGACCACTACCTTGGCGAGATTATCGGTGAGGCGATGAGCGATGGTGCTTTCGCTGGCCTTGGCGTGGACGAGACGATCAGCCTCGTCAATCAGATGGTCGCGCCCTATTGCGCGCCCAACACCACGATCATGTTCATGGAACGCCTCAGCGAGGAAAAGCTCGCGCGGATCATCGACGCAGTGTTCGACGGACTGTCGGCCAGTGATCGCGGCGCGCGGGCCCTGACAGGGCTACGCGCGGCCTGACTGCGATTAAAGCAGCCGGGCGCACCAATCCCCGCGTTTGCCTTGCCAATGCTCGGCCAGCCCCTCGGCCTCGAGCAGCGCGCCAATGCTGCGCCCGCCGCGGGTAACCACGCGCAAGGCCCGGCCATAGCGGTCCGTCTGCCGCCCCTGCACCTCCAGCGTGAAAGGCCCCGCGTTGAGCAATTGCGCCAGCCGCCCCTTGGCCCGTGCGCCCAGCGCCGCCTCCTCAGGACACGATGCCTGTGACGTTTCGGGCGTGTTGATATCGGCGATGCGGATCTTGGTCCCATCGTACCAGAACGTATCGCCATCGACGACGCAGGTCACCCGTGGCCCGCTGGAACACGCCTCGAACCTGGCGTGCTCCGGCTCGGGTGCGGGCGCGGCGGCAGTGGGTGTTCCCGGCACTAGCAGGAGCAGCAGCAGCAGGGCGGGGGCGACAGGCAGCGTTGCCAGCGGTTTGGTCATACCCAGCCTTGCCGCGTGGAAAGACCTTGCGCGCCTCCGTATTCACCCCCTCCGGAATGGACCTAAGCGTTAATCACGCTTCAACCGGTCGGTGCCATGCTGATCCGATGTTCGGACCACGACTATCGTCGGTATTCGCCAGTCGCTGGAAGGCGCTGTGGTGGGCGGCATCGATCTGCCTGCTGGCCTACTGCTCGGTGCCGCAGCCCGACGATCAGGCTGCCGACGTCCGCAAAAGCGCGCTCGCCGATCCTTGGGCCAAGGACAGCAAGCCGGACTGAGCTATCATTTGCCCGAGAACAGGAATGCGACGGCAGCCATGATGCAGGCAAACGCCGCAAAGTGACGCCAGTGCAGCGGCTCCTTCAGAACCAGCACCATGAAGCCGCCAAATATGATCAGGGCAATCGCCTCCTGCGCGACCTTGAGCTGACCCGCAGTCCACCCATTCAGCGTGCCGATGCGATTGGCCGGCACGGCAAGGCAGTATTCGAACAGCGCGATGCCCCAGCTGATCGCGATCACCACGACCAGTGGCCGCGCCTCGATCGCCTGCGCCCCGCCGCGGATGTGCCAGTACCAAGCCGTCGTCATGAACAGGTTCGACAGGACGAGGAGGAGGATGGTGCTCATGCCATAGCCCTGCCGTTTCGCTCGAGGTGCAGCAAGGTCTGATCCCGCGCGATCACCCCGGTTCGTCAAAATTTAACCGATTGCGCGCAGACATCGCTGGCCGATCGACCTCAAGGACCCTTGCCTGTGAACGCCAATCCTCAGCGTTACCGCTTCACGCTGCTGCTGTTTGCTGGCGGTATTCTGGTGTCCGCGGCGCTCGTCGCATCGCAGATCACCGAGGCCAACGTCGTGAACGGCCAGGGCACAAATGCCGCGCCAAACGGCCCCGCATTCGACGAATGGGTGGATCAGGACCCCGCCCCGGACGAAGGCAAGGGCAAGCTGCTGGGTCACGTCGAGCGTAACGGCGAGATGGTTGAAGTGCGCGAGGCCTTGCCCGAAGAGGTTCTGGAGCCTGCCGCAGACACCGAAGCCGATCGTGAGGCCGGTGCGGAACGAGCCGAACTCGCCCCGCAATAATCGTCAGCCGCCGCAGTCGTCAGGCACCACGCGGCGTATCGTCCTCGATACCGCCTTCGCCATACATACCTTCTTCGTCATCATCGCTGCGCTCGCCACGAAACGCACTCATGTCGATATGGCCGCTGGTGACCATCTGGTTCATGTGATCGACCAGATCTTGGGCATCGCCGCCCTCATCGTCGATCCCGCCGCGCACCCGCTCGCTCTCACCCTGCTCACCCAATACGCTGGTGGCGCGAGCGATCGCTTCGTCGGCGACGGTCTGCGCCTGCGTGTCGCCGTCCTCCTGCTCGGAATTGACGGTTTCGGGTGCCGTATTGTCGGCAGTCGGCTTGTCGCGGTCGATCACGGGGTGTCTCCTTGTTGAGGAGACTACGCCCCGTGCCGCAGCCCGTTCCACCTCAGCGCGTAGGAACCGGCGTGTCGCCCGAATAATCGTAGAATCCCCGGCCCGACTTACGGCCAAGCCAGCCTGCTTCGACGTACTTCTGCAGCAGCGGCGCAGGCCGGTACTTCGGATCTCCGGTCGAGGCGAGATAGATTTTCATGATTTCGAGCAGGGTATCCAGCCCGATGAAATCGGCGAGTTCCAGCGGCCCCATCGGATGGTTGAGGCCAAGCTTCACGCCCTTGTCGATATCGACGACCGATCCGGTCCCGCTGCCCAGCACAAAAGCTGCCTCGTTGATAAACGGCACGAAAATGCGGTTGACGATGAAGCCCGGCTCGTCCTGCGAGAGCACGATTTCCTTGCCGATGTCGCTGACGAAACCACGCACCGTCTCGATCGTCGAAACCGACGTTGCAAGGCCGGGGATCACCTCGACCAGCTTCATCAGTGGCACGGGATTGAAGAAGTGAATGCCGATGAAGCGCTCAGGATCGGGCGATGACACCGCCATCCGCGTGATCGGGATCGACGACGTGTTGGACGCCATCACCGCATGGGCCGCCAGATGCTTGCCCGCCGATTCAAAGATCTTGCGCTTGATATCCTCGCGCTCGGTCGCCGCCTCGATCACCAGATCGGCCTCGGCCAGCGCTGCGTGATCGGAGAACGAATGCAAGTTGGCAACGGTCGAGGCGGCAAGCGCGGCTTCGATCTTGCCCTTTTCGACCAGCTTGGCCAGCCCCTTGGCGATCTTGTCGCGCGCCTTGTCGGCGAGATCCAGCGAGACGTCACCCAGCAGCACCTTCATCCCGGTCTGCGCCGCAACTTGCGCAATGCCCGAGCCCATCTGGCCCGCGCCGATGACTGCAACCGTCCTGATCATGAGCTATCCCCGTTGGTCTATCCTGTGGGGTGCCTAGCGAGGCGCAAACCTCAAGTCCACTAGCGCGAGGCGCCCGGCACCCACAGCGGGTCATTGCCCGCATTTGTGGCACGCGCGAGCACGAACAGGTAGTCGGACAAGCGGTTGAGATAGGCCAGCGCCTGCGGATTGACCGGCTCGACGTTGTCGAGTTCCACCGCGGCGCGTTCGGCGCGGCGGACCGTGGCGCGCGCAATGTGGATGCGTGCCGCCGCCTCCGAGCCGCCAGGCAGAATGAAGCTGGTGAGAGGCGGCAGACCCTCGTTCAGGGCGTCAATCGCGCCCTCGAGCCAATCGGTCTGCGACGCAACTACGCGCAGGACCATTTCCGACGGCTCGAAGTCCTCGCCGGGCGTCGCAAAATCCGCGCCCAGATCGAACAGGTCGTTCTGGATGCGTTGAAGATTGCGCGCTGTCTCGTCCGACACCGCGATAACGGCATGGCCGATGACCGAATTGGCCTCATCCACCTCGCCGATCGCCTTCATCCGGGCATCGAATTTGGCACGGCGCGATCCATCGACGAGGCCGGTCGTGCCGTCATCGCCGGTGCGGGTGTAAATCTTGTTGAGCTTTACCATGGCCAGCGCCTTACGCCGGTCAGCGCGCGACCGCCATCAGGATTGCGACCGCCAATACGGCAAGCCCCTGAAACTTGATGCGGTTGAACATCATCTTGTTCTGCAAAAGCTGCATGTCGGTCGCGCCCAGTGCCGGATCGCGGTTGAGGTCGGCCTCGGTCGTTTTCAGGAACGCAATGATCCCGCGCACGAGCGAAAGCACCGTCATGCCGACAAGGACAACGATCAGCGGGATGAGGACATACATCATGTCTGCTGATTTATGATGTCCGACAACGAAATACCAGTGTCAAAGAGGGCAGCGCGCAGTTCGGCCGCGACGGAACGCCCGTCCTCGCCCGCACGACGGCGATCGGCCAGCGCCGGGGCATCGCGGCGCTTGGCGAGCTTGCGCCCGTCGGCCTCGACCAGAACGGCATGATGATGCCACACCGGCACCGGCAGCCCGAGCAGGTGCTGCAGCAGACGATGCACGTGAGTCGCGCGGAACAGGTCGATCCCGCGAGTCACGCAAGTGACGCCATCGGCGGCATCGTCGAGCGTCGCGGCAAGGTGGTAGCTGGCAGGCGCGTCCTTGCGCCACAACACGACATCGCCGAACATTGCGGGCGTCGCTCGCTGCGCCCCGCGCCGTTCGTCGGTCCATTCGAGCGGACCTGCCAGATCAACAGCCTGCTCCATGTCCAGCCGCCACGCGACATCGAGTCCCGGCGTCGGCCCGCGCCTCAGGCACGTTCCGGGATAGAGCGGACCGTCAGGCCCGACAGCCACAGCCGCGCTGGCCACTTCGGCGCGGGTGCAAGTGCAGGGATAGAGCAATCCCATCGCAAGCAAGTCGTCAGCGGCAGAGCGGTAGCGCTCGATGCGCTGTGATTGCGGGGTAACATCGCGGTACTCAAGGTCGAGCCAAGCCAGATCGGCACGGAATTCATCGGCAAGCTCGTCACGCGATCGCACACCGTCGATGTCCTCGATCCGCAGCAGAAACTCTCCCCCGTCACGCGCTGCGCGGTCATGCGCGACGATCGCGGAAAAGGCATGCCCCAGGTGGAGCGGGCCATTGGGGCTGGGGGCAAAGCGGGTGACGGTCATTGCCGCCTGAATTAGCGCGCCTGCCAGAAAAGACAAAACGGCCACCCACAGGGGCAGCCGCTTTCGTCGGTTTTACGCTGGTATTTCTGCGGTGCTCAGACGAGCGTGGCAGTGAACATCATGCCGCTGAGGCCAGCAGCGAAGATGAACGGCAGCGCGATAGCTGTAAAGTTGCGCATGGTGTACCTCCTGTTGTGGTTCACCTTTGCAGACATCCTCCCGGTTCGGTCATGTCCGGCAGGGTGGCGCTGGAAGCATTGGGAACCGCCGCCGCAAATACGCCGAATGACGTATGCTGCAAGTGCGAACGGGGCACACACGGTTGCACGGAATGCAACTGCTGCAATTGCGCCGCTATCTGGACAGGAACCGCCCCAATCCCTATCGGCTGCGCATGAGCATCCAGCCTTCAGAATCGATCCTGATTGTCGACTTCGGCAGTCAGGTAACCCAGCTTATCGCCCGCCGCGTCCGCGAGGCCGGGGTCTATTCGGAAATCGCGCCCTACACGCAGGCCGAAGCCGCATTCCACCGGATGAAGCCGACCGGCATCATCCTGTCGGGATCGCCCGCCAGCGTGCCTGCGGACGGTAGCCCGCGCGCACCGCAAGTGCTGTTCGACTCCGGCCTTCCGATCTTGGGCATCTGTTACGGCCAGCAGGTGATGAGCGAGCAATTGGGCGGCAAGGTCGAACCGGGTGATTCCGGCGAATTCGGCCGTGCCTTCCTGACGGTGACCGAACCCTGCGTGCTGTTCGACGGTCTGTGGTCGGTGGGCGAACGCCATCAGGTGTGGATGAGCCACGGCGACAAAGTGACCCAGTTCGCACCGGGCTTCCGCATTGTCGCAGTATCGGACGGCGCGCCGTTTGCGGTCATCGCCAACGACGAGAAGCGCTATTACGGCACGCAGTTCCACCCCGAGGTCGTCCACACGCCCGACGGTGGCAAGCTGATCGCCAACTTCGTGCGCCACGTCTGCGGTTGCACCGGCGACTGGACCATGGCCGAATTCCGCAGGACCAAGATTGCCGAGATTCGCGAGCAGGTCGGCAGCAGCCGCGTGATCTGCGGGCTTTCGGGCGGCGTCGATTCGGCAGTCGCGGCGGTCCTGATCCACGAGGCGATCGGTGATCAGTTGACTTGCGTGTTCGTCGACCACGGATTGATGCGCATGGGCGAGGCCGAACAGGTCGTCAGCTTGTTCCGCAACCACTACAACATCCCGCTGGTGCACAAGGACGTGTCGCCACTATTCCTCGGCGGCCTTGCCGGCGTCACGGACCCGGAAGCCAAGCGCAAGTTCATCGGCAAGACCTTCATCGACGTGTTCGAGGCAGAAGCCCGCCAGGTCGGTGGCGCCGATTTCCTCGCGCAGGGCACGCTCTATCCCGACGTGATCGAATCGGTCAGCTTCACCGGCGGCCCCTCGGTCACGATCAAGAGCCACCACAACGTCGGCGGCTTGCCCGACCGCATGAACATGAAGCTGGTCGAACCCTTGCGCGAACTGTTCAAGGACGAAGTCCGCGCGCTGGGCCGCGAACTAGGCCTGCCTGACATCTTCGTCGGTCGCCACCCCTTCCCCGGCCCCGGCCTTGCCATCCGCATCCCCGGCGAAGTGACCCGCGAACGCTGCGACATCCTGCGCAAGGCGGATGCCGTCTACCTCGAAGAAATCCGCAACGCCGGGCTATACGACGCGATCTGGCAGGCTTTCGCCGTGCTGCTCCCGGTCAAGACCGTCGGCGTGATGGGCGATTTCCGCACCTACGACAACGTCTGCGCCCTGCGCGCCGTCACCAGCACCGACGGCATGACCGCCGACATCTACCCGTTCGACGCCGCGTTCCTCAGCCGCGTCGCCACGCGCATCGTCAACGAGGTCAAGGGCATCAACCGCGTCGTTTACGACTACACCAGCAAGCCCCCCGGCACGATCGAGTGGGAGTGATCTTTACCCCTCGAGTGGGGTCCAAAAATGCGAAATATTGCGACATAACGCACTGAAATAAAACAACTTTCATTCATTGGCATTCAACTACAATCGGTGGGCAGCGTTCAAAATTCGCGGCCGCGCTGACGGTTTCGCCTGCTCTTGCCACCCTCAAATCGCTCGTTACCGCCAGGGTCACAACAGCCCCGACGGTCATTTTCCTTGCTAAAAATCGGGAAAGCCTGTGCTTCTTCGAGCTGGAGAGGTGCGTTCAGGCTGAATCGTTCGCACCCAAGTCATAAGCAAGATGCTGTTACCGGTTGAGTTCAAACGGAGGGACGCCGATCCGATCGGGTGCAAGAGTTGCTTTGCCACCAATCTTGCGGAGGTGAATCTCGGGAGCAATTTGGCCCGCCTCAAAGGTGATCAGGCGTTCGCACAAGCGCAGTGTCTCGGGACGATGAGTCACCAGAACGATCATTGGTTTTGAAGGCATCGCAACCAGATCGGCAATGATCAGTCGCTCGCTGACAACATCGATCGCATTGGTGGCCTCATCCAGAATTATTACATCAGGACACCGGAGCAGGGCGCGGGCAATGGCGATACGCTGACGCTCACCACCAGACAGGCGGCTGCCGCGTTCGGCAACCGGCGTATCAAGCCCATTCTGCGACTGGCCGACGAACTGCGACGCGCCCGAAGCTTCGAGCGCACGCCACATGGCAGCCTCCGACACATCTGCCCGGCCCCACGCAAGATTGTGCCGAATGGTGTCATTCAGAAGATAGCTATCTTGCGGGATATAGGCGATGCGGTCCCTGAACTGCCTGAACTGCGACGCGTCGACCGGTTGGCCGTTGACGAGGACTTGTCCGCCTTCCGGCTGCAGCAGTCCTGTCAGGAGATCGATGAATGTCGTCTTTCCCGAGCCAGACGGCCCGGTAATGCCCACCACCTCCCCCCGGCGAAGGTTCAGATTGACCCCGGTGACGCCCCCGCCGTCTGCATGGCGATAATGCACATCCTGTGTCCCGATAGTGCAGATCGCTGTAGAGGCATCTGATGCTCGCTCGTCGTCAGCTTGCGACTGCCGCAGGCTCTTGCGCAGGTTCGACATGGACGCGTGGCTGGGAAGCATCGCGGCGATGTGATAGGCATTCTGCTGAAGGGTCATGATCGGACCGCTCATCCGGGCCAGTATCACGATGGCGGTGAGGAGGATGGGAGGAGGCATCTTCAGCGCCATTCCGGCAAGCAGCATCACGGCACCCACTACCGCAGCAACACTCGCGTTCGACACTCGCAGCCGACTTTGTCTACGCAGGCTCTCGATCTGATTGCCGGTTAGTGCGTCGGTGTGCCGGCTGAAATCATCGAGAAAGGCCGCTTCGGCATTTTGCGCCTTGGCCAGCTTCAGCCCCGCCAACAACTGCCCGGCGGCGTTCATGACCGCGGTCTGACGCTCGACCTGCTGAAAACCCCTGTGGGAAGCCTTCCGAAGCGCCGGTACGATGCAAATCGAGCCTATGATCCCCAGGGCAGCGACCATGAGTGAGAGCCACGGAGCAATAAAGGCTACGAGCAACCACTGCGCGACAAGCATCGATATGGTAACAATGCTCTGCAGCAGAAGTTGCGCCGTTGCGGCCATCATGTGCACTTCATTGCCCACTGCCGAGGTGACGCGGGCATGGCGCAGGCTCGCCACGAATGACCAGGGCGCAGCCGTGAGCTCCCGCAGGAGCGCGGAGCGTTGTTGATCAATGAAGCCAAGCTGAAGAAGCGCCAGCCGTCGATCGCGCAAGGTGAGAACACACGCACGCACCGCTACCATTGCGGCAAACAGCCCGAGTAGGACAGCCATCTGACCCAGACGATTCTCGAGCGGGATGAAATTCACGAGATAGGACAAGCCGCCCCCTTGCGAGGAGCCATGCACGAGCAACCCGGCGATAGGTATCAGCAGCATGAGGCTCACGCCCTCAAGCAGGGCGCCGACAAGCATCAAGGCGATCGCCGGCGTCAGCTCCTCGCCGGCGTAATCCACAAACTCGGACACAAAGAACCGCAGGTTCGCAAATGGCGAGGCAAACTTTTCCCGAGCTGTCACGATCTCACAACTTACGCCATTCGAGGAATACCCGCCGCGTGATGCGCCAGGGCAGCCAGATCAGCGTCGCCAGCGGGCGGACGGCGCTCGGCAACCACGGCAACCCGCCGCCATATGGACGATTCCATAGCGCCCAGGCTGTTCGCATGAAGCCGCCAAGGCCGATGCCGCATCTCAAGAGATTGCGCATGTAGGCCACAACCTCGGGAATGGTCTGGGGGCCCGCCGCCCCGCCCTTCATGCCGATGCGGTCGATCTGGGCGAGGCAGTAATCGACAATTCTGCCCGTGGCCGCATCGCGCTTCAGGTCGACCACCAACGCCGAAGGCAGTTCGATACCCAAGATCTGGTGGGACAGCAGAAGCGTCACGTCACCACAACGCCCCGCCCCATTGTCTGCGGCGATCGTCCGCCATTCAGCAGGGCTGTGCCTGCCATTGCTGACCATGGCTGCCACATCGACCAGCCACTTGAGCCGCGACCATCCATGACAGGTTCCGTGAACACACAGATAGGTGAACAATTGTTCGTCAGCTAGCGTGGGGAGGGCAATTCCACCGATCAGCACGCCTTGACGTGGCGAGGCTGTGCCGACACTTCCAAGCAAGGCTGTAGTGTCGCTCAACCCAATGTGAAGCTCGACTGTAGTGCCGCGTTGGGGATGATACCAGGCAGTCTCGCGGACGGTCTGGATCCAGTTATCCAGCTTCGGTCCGGCGCCAAGCCCGAGCGGATCGTCGATGACAAAGCCCTGCTCGCGTAACAATGCACATGCGCGCCGCAGATCGGCGCGATCGACGAGCATGTCGATATCCCACGAACTCTTCAGCGAAGGATCGGCATAAATCAGATGCGATAGAGTGGCGCCCTTGATGAAGATCGCGTCAAGCCCGGCCGCTTCCACGGCAGAGGCCAGGCGGACCTCCTCACCCATGTTGGCGAACGTGGCCAGACGGGCTTTGCGGGTTTCCAAGGACAGGGCGTCGCCGACGTCCTTTGGCAAAGTGATGCCCCCGATCCTGACGGCACGCTGGACCATGGGCAAGACACGGTGATTGCGTGCAAGGCGCAGCAGCACATGGGGATTGAGGTCGCGGGAGGCCATGGCCGCCACTTCGCCCTGGCGGGATGGGTCGATGGCAGCGATTACGCTGGCAATCAGGAAGGCGTGGCTGGCAGCGGACAGGTCGGCATCGGGCAGCCCGCGCTCCTGCTGGCGAACTTCGTCACTACTCACAGGCGCTCCTGCGCGGCATGGTAGCGCATCATCCTTTGTTCGCTGGTCGTCGTTGGTATGAAGCACCCGACTTCACGAATCTGGGGCGCCGGAGGGTAGCCCGTCAGGGGAAGGCCTGCCGCCTCCAGCCAAGCATGAGCGATGAACTTTCGGTCTGTATCCCGACCCGAGCCCAAGTGCAGGACAGACGGAATACGCCTGCGTCGAAGCATGGTGTGCCCAGCCAGCGCCTGCTGAAGGCAGACCGCCCTGAATGGCACCCTTCGCGCCACGGACTCGATCGTACGCCCGATCTCGGCTGCAGTGCCTGCACTCGCCGCTGGCGCCTTGGAAGCTGCCGCGATGGCGCGTGGGTCGTCGGGAGCGACAAGGTCTCCAAGGCGGTCCGCAACCTTGTGAAACGGTACAACCAGCAAAATCAAACGGGCAATTGCGAGACAAGCGATGGCTTCCAGCACCAGTCCCAAGTTGCGGACAGACATGCCAACCCGTCCAAATCTGCCCTGCAGGATTTGAAGGACAGGCTGGCCTTGCACTGGTGGCGCGGCGTCCAGCCATTGCCCCAGCGTTGCTGCAAGAGGCCTGATCTGCAACCCGTATCGCCCGGCCAGGGTGGCAACGATCCAGTTCCCGTTGCTGTTGCCTTCCAGAAAGACCGGCCCTTCCTGCGTGAGGACGATGTCCCAGTGAATTGCCGGTAGGGGCGGAACTGCCGACATCGCAAGAAGCGCGTCCCGGACCGCTTCGACGAAAAAGGGTACGACCCTGCCGGACATGCTAGGGCCATCGGGCTCGCGCCGATCCAACATCTTGTCGGGCGTCTCGAGGACAACTCCGCCTTTCACGATTCCGGTCGCCGGGTCGATCGGAGCGTAGATCTGGCCGTTGAGGAAATTCTGGGGCTTGAACCCGGGACGCGCAATGATCAGCAATGCGGAATCCAGTTGCGGCTGGCCATCGGGCGTGCGCGATGTGGCCAGGCGCAGGACAGGTGCGCGGCCACCCCATGAAAGATCGGCAAGGCCGTCTACGGAGACCATCCGGTCCTGCAAAATCATCTCACCACGCTTGTTCATCTGCGCCAGGTGAGCAATCAGTCTGTCTGGATCAATTTGCACGCCATCGATCTGCCAGGCATCGCCCGACCGGGTTACCGCCGCCACGTTCCGGCCGCCAAAGCCCCTGCGGGGTTTGACGAACAGCCCCGTTGGCCCGATCACGCGCCCCAACTCCCCAATGCACAGGGGGTCTCGTACCGAATGCACGCGCGGCACACGTACCCCGACCGCCGCCAGGCGGCGGGTCAGTGCCAGCTTGTCCGAAAGAAGCGCCTGTCCATCGAGAGAGCCAAGCTCTCGCAGCAGCAACGCCGCCGAGCGCGCCGACATGGGGGCACTGCAACGATACAGGCGCCGCCACAAAAACGCGTCGACAGGAGCAGCCCCTGTCCAGACACAGTCCCGGTACAACGCCAGGAATGCCTCGGCATCAAGCTTTCGTAAACGGGAGAAGCGGGCGACCTGAGACAAGGCCGCGATGGGCCAGGCCAACCGATTGGCCAAGTAGAGCACCGGGCGCAGGACGACTGGAAACCTTCTGTACCACCTGACCGACGCCCACCTTCGACACCGCTCGACCTCGCGATCGGCACAGCGCCCCCAACCAAGCCCATCAAGTGGGAGCCGCCGCCAGAGGCTCGTCACTGGAAAACTCTACAATGACGAGTCATTCCGGCTGGCGACAACACCCCTTGCCCATGCCCTGTCGAGCATGGTCGGGGTTCAGGAGCCGGTCTTGAGAAAAGAAGTGCCTTCAATGCCTGAAGTGCCACCGCCTGCGGTCAGCGTGCTGATGTCCGCATCTTCGATCCGTGGCGACTGCCAAGTCTTGCGAGCGGGGGTCTCGACCTTTTGACCAAGTTCCGATACTAACTTTTGGCTAGGCATAACAGGACCTCCAATTTCTTTTCACGTAACCTAGGACAATGCAGAAAAAAAGCCTGTAAATCAATATTTATTTTGGAAAATTAATGTGTTTTGCGGGTTGCATCTCGGCGCTTGCCGGCGATAGTTCAGCATGATTGAGCCGCTTGATACCCCACTACATACCTATCGAATGTCAGGATTGAATGTTCGTTCGACGCTGGTCCTGCCGATGCGCGCGGATTCAGGAGCGCTGCTGGCGGAAAAAGCGGATGTGACAATGCTGGTCGAGGACGTTCCCGAACACCTTGACACGGTCCTGCACAGCGGGCCGAATTGGGAAATCAACAAGAGCAGCTTCCTGCTCAACCTGCCGGACACGGGCCGCTTCATGGCGACGGACGGCGACCGCATCAGCATCTGCCCCGCACCGGACATGCCGGTCGAAGACGTTTTGGTATTCGCGACCGGTACAGGAATGTCGGCAATCCTCTACCAGCGTGGCGCCATGTTGCTTCATGCTTCCGCGGTTGTTTGCAATGGCCGCGCCTATCTTTTCTGCGGGCCGAGCGGCGTCGGCAAGTCCACTCTTTCGGCTGCACTGTGCCGCGCCGGATGCGACTTTCTATCCGATGATCTGTGTGCGGTCGTCCAACAGGATGGTGGCCCGCCAATGGTAGAGCGGGATGGAAGAGCGCTACGGCTCTATACAGACAGTATCGAGCGCTTGGCGCTAGAGGATTCCGCAGGCCCGCGCGTGCGGCAATTCGTCGAGAAGTTTCACGTCGCTCCGCCGACGACATCGGACGATGGCGGTGCCGTGCCGATCGCGGCTATCTACATGCTGACAGCCTCCGACCCGGCGCAGGATCCAACGATAACGCGGATGACACCACTCAATGCCGCCCAAGCCCTCCTGCGCCAATCCTATCGACGACAGATCGCGCTTGCCTATGCCAACGAAACCGGATTGGCGGGTCGCATCGGGGCCCTCGCAGCGGGGACCGGAGTCTATCACCTGAGCAGACCCCGCGACTTGTTGCGTCTCGACGATACCACTGCGGTATTGATGAAACACTGGCAAAGTCTGAGCTTGGCGTAGCGGCCGTGGCAACGCTTCCCGCCGGGCTGATCTGGCTCGCATCCTACCCCAAATCGGGCAACACCTGGATGCGTGTCCTGTTTGCCAACGTGTTGTCCGGCAGCGACCAACCGTGCAACATCAATCAGTTGTCGGAAGAAGAACTGCTGATAAGCCGCTGGCGGTTTTGCGATGATCTGCTGGTAGAGCCCGAAACACTCTATCCGGCAGAGCTTGCCGTCCTTCGCGCGATGCAGGGAGCATTCGTCGCGCGAAACCTCGAGAAGCCTTTCGTCTGCAAGACCCATGACAAGTATCAGCCTGAAATAACCGGCGTACCGGCAAGCCGCAGCCTGTACATCGTGCGCGACCCCCGCGATGTTGCCATCTCACTTTCGCATCACGCCGGCATTTCAATTGATGAGGCCATTGGCCAGATGCTTGATCCAACGTGCCACTCCAACGGACCGATGCAGTTGCGCTACGCGTTGGGAGACTGGGCTTCGCACGTGACGGGATGGACCGGGCAGAAGGACGTTCCGGTCGAAGTCATACGATACGAGGACCTGCGACGCGACACCCGGGCTGAATTTGCCAGGATCGTCAGATCGCTGGGGGGCACTGCTACTTCCGCCGAAATTGATCGAGCGATCGGCCATTCGTCGCTTGGAGAAATGCAGCGTCAGGAGACAACGTACGGCTTTCGCGAAAGGCTGCCGCATCAAGAGCGCTTTTTCCGTTCGGGGCAGACTGGGGAATGGCGCCAAGTGCTCGACGCGGATCAGATATGCCGGATCGAAGACGCATTCGCTCCGGTCATGAAACAATGGGGCTATTCCCCACTTCACCACGATTGATCGCGGGTCACACACGCGATCGGCCGGATATTTCAAGGGAGTTTCAGATGGGTAATGTCATGCAGCGCTCACGAGGCATATTGGGCTCGCCTCAAGAGAGTACCATGTTGCTGCTGAATGTGCAGGCAGGGCGCTATCACGAATTGAACGAGGTGGCCTCGCGGATCTGGGAACTCCTCGCGCAGCCAATCGACGATGACGAGATCGTCGCAACGCTTCTGGCTGAGTACGACGTGACGGATGCAGATTGCCGGGATCAGGTGTCAGCCTTTCTCCGTGGCCTGACGGAGCGAGGGATGCTGGAGGTCGTGTGACGGCGTGAGGCTGATCTGCGGAATACTGTGCCTCGATGGCTTTTCCGGTGCGGGGCCGATGCTCGACGGCATGATCGAGGCCATGACGCCCCCCGGGCGGGCCCCTGCCGTCAGCAGACAGGCACACGGCATCCTGCACACAGCCGTACTGGATTTTGCGCATGCGGGCGCGCGTCCGGTGGAGCAGGATGGCTGGATCGTGACAGCCGATGTGCGACTGGATGTCGCCGCAGACAATCCGGAGCAGATTTTCGTTCAGAGCCTTGCCGCACATGGCCCGGATTTTCCCGATCGCATCGATGGCGATTTCGCCGTGGCGATGTGGCAGCGGACGCAAAAAGTCCTCTGGCTGGGTCGCGACTTCATCGGGGCAAGACCTCTGGCATGGACCCTGCGCGCGGGACACTGGTTCGCGTTTGCCAGCTTGCCGAAGGGTCTTCACAA
This sequence comes from Novosphingobium hassiacum, assembly GCF_014196055.1. Classification (GTDB taxonomy): domain Bacteria; phylum Pseudomonadota; class Alphaproteobacteria; order Sphingomonadales; family Sphingomonadaceae; genus Novosphingobium; species Novosphingobium hassiacum. The sequence goes on along the minus strand of NZ_JACICY010000008.1, from coordinate 84,335 downwards.
AGCCGGCCTGGCATCCCCGGCACCAGATGCGCTTGCCCATGCCATCAAGCTTCGCCAGTCATTCTTCCGAGGCAGTGACAGCGGATTTGCCGAGATCGCCTATCTCCCTGCCGGTCATAGCCTGCGCTTCGGTGTCGAGGACCGCGCTCCGTGGATTCACCGGGCATACCGTCCCGATGAACGCGACGTCGGCACCTGGAGCGGGACGCAGGACGCCGCAGCCAGCAAGCTCAGAACCCTGCTGGACGAGGCCGTGCGGCGACGGATGCCGGCGAATATGCCCGTCGCCTGTCACCTCAGCGGGGGCCTGGACAGTTCGGCGATAACTGCGCTGGCAGCCAAAGCGGCGCGCCAGTGCGGCGCACGCGTCACCGCGCTGAGCATGACGACCGTCAAGCCGATCGGGCCTGCGCAGCTCGATGAACGTCCATTGATCGCAGCCCTGTTGAAGCAGTACCCGGACGTTGACCATCGCGTGGTCCACGATGCCCTGCACATCCCTGGTCAGGATGAAGACTCCGATTGGCCGGGTGGCGTAATTGGCGGTCATGACGACCAGATGATGGCCCTCGCGGCCAATGCCGGTGCAGATCGGGTCCTGAGCGGAGTGGGTGGTGACGAAGGGGCAACCTATAATGGTGCAAACCTCTACGCCGCTCTGTTCCGGAACGGAGATGTGAAAGTACTTACCAGAGAACTCCGATCTCGTGCGCGCACCGATGGAAAATCGTTGCGCGCCACGCTCTACAATCGCCTGCTGAAACCCCTTCTTGCCGGATCTCTTCTGCTTTCGCGTGGACGTTCGCGTTCGCCAATGGACGGGATGTCGGGCATCCTGCGCTTCGTGAAGCCCGCGTTGAGGCGCGAGATCCTCGACAGAAGCATGCCGCCGATCCTTCAGAGGAATTCGCCGAGCGAGCGCGTCACAGCCTTTGCTGACCATCACATTCCATCGCGTTGCACCTATTTCTCGATAATGGCAGCCAGGCATGGCCTCGCGGTGACCTTTCCGATGCTTGATCGAAAAGTCGTGGACTTCATGCTATCGCTGCCACTTCATCAGTTCGTGAGGGACGGATACAGTCGCCAGCCATTCCGGCAGGCAATGCTAGGCATAATCCCTGACGAGGTCCGCTTGGCGCAGGTCAAAGTCGGATTGTTCGACGAGCGCTTCATCGGCTATGCGCAGCTGAAGGAAAAGCTGCTGGTCTCACTGGAGATGCTGCGCGCGTCCATTGACGGACAAGCAACCATCTTCGATCTGGATGCGATCGCCGCCGGGCTTCACCTGTTGCCTGACGCAGCACAGCTGGATGACGTATTGCACCTGGGTCGTGCTGCGCTGGCAAACGACACGCCGCCATGGCTGCCATTGATGGCAGTTGAGTCCCTGATTGCGGCTTCCCGACTTTCCCGGATCCGGTAAGCCATTTCGACTAGAGCGCTTTCCACGCGAACCGGATCATAGGGGATTCCCATCGGCGGCTGATGTGATTCACGCTGTCTGCTGGCGAGGGATGCCGGCATGGCTGGCACGAACGCTTTCACAGGATCTTCGGGACAGGGTAATTGCCGCGATTGGTGGCGGGCTGCGCTGCCGTGCCGCGGCAGGTCGTTTTGAGGTCAGTGTGTAGAGCGCGATCCGGTGGCGGCAACTGACGCTGGAGCATGGACAGGCGGTTGCCAAGCCACGCAGCGGAGACCGGCACTCCGCCAGGATCGAGACGCACGGCGCGTTCATCCGCGATCTGGTGACCGAGCAGGCCGACATGACCCTCGTCGAGATAAAGGCGCGGCTGATCGAGCGCGGTGCTACGGTTGGCATTGGCGCGTTGCACCGCTTCTTCGCGCGCCAAGGGCGAACGCCTGCGGATGGGCTACCCGCACGGCCATCGCAAGCCCACCACACTGGTCACGCCAATGCAAAATTCATCAACCAGATCCTGCCCTACCCGGATCATTGAACCTGGAGCCCGGGCCAAATCGTAGAATTTCAACGCATGGATTTTCGCAAAGGGTGCGAGATTGCCTTGGGCAATCACGACTTGGCATGAAGATCGAGCGTATCCGCCAGATGTTTCAAGTCGTCGGTTTGCGTTGGCGTTTTGGCAAGCGAGTGGGAGTGAGGGGCTGACCTTGCCCTTCGGCCGTTGTCGCACCATGCGCAGCAGCCGAAGGACAACATCATGAAGGTCGGCGTTTTCGGCACCAAGCCCTACGACCACACCTTTCTCGACGCAGCCAACGCCGGGCGTCACGCGCTACGCTATCTCGAACCGCACCTGACCCATGAGACGGTAGCGCTCGCCGGCGACGCGACCGCGGTCTGCACGTTCGTCAACGACACACTCGACCGACCGACGCTGGCCGCGCTCGCCGCACAGGGCATGAAGCTGGTCGCATTGCGCTGCGCCGGGTTCAATCAGGTGGATCTTGCCGCCGCGCGCGATCTCGGTATCGCGGTTGCGCGCGTGCCGGGCTACTCACCCCACGCCATCGCTGAGCACGCCCTCGCGCTGATCCTCTCGCTAGACCGCAATATCCACCGCGCCTGGGCCCGCGTCCGCGAGGGCAACTTCGCGCTCGACGGGCTGCTCGGCTTCAACCTGCACGGCCGCACTGTCGGGATCGTCGGCACTGGCGAGATCGGTCTCGCGACGGCCGGAATCATGCGCGGTTTCGGCTGCGAAGTGCTGGCGTTCGACCCGGCACCCAACCCTGCGCTAACCCAAAGTGGCGGCACGTACGTCGATCTCGACGCCCTGCTCGCCCGCTCGGATATCATCACGCTGCACTGCCCGCTGACTCCGGTAACGCGGCACCTGATCGATGCCGCCGCCATCGCGCAGATGAAGCACGGCGTGATGCTGATCAACACCAGCCGCGGCGCGGTAATCGATACGCGCGCGGTCATCGCAGGCCTCAAATCGGGCTGCATCGGCTACCTCGGCCTCGACGTCTACGAAGAGGAGGGCGACCTGTTCTTCGAGAACCTGTCCGACCAGACCATTCAGGACGACGTTTTCGCCCGACTGCTGACCTTTCCCAACGTCCTGATCACCGGCCATCAGGCGTTCTTCACCAGCGACGCGATGACCGCGATCGCCGCCACGACGATCGCCAATATCACAAGCTTCGAGGAAACCGGCCAGCCGCTCCACCCGGTCGCGGTCGAACGGGTCGCCTGAACCGCCTCAGCGATCCCCGAACGTCGCCCAGCCCGCATCGCTCCCCGTTTCCGGAAGATCCTCACCGATACCGTCAGCGGCATCGGCATCGAGCCTGCAGCGCTGGCGATGCAGGTGCGCCTTGGCGATCATGTTGGCTGAAACAGGCGCGGTGATGAACAGGAACAGCGTGATCAGCAGTTCGTGCGCGGACCAGCCGAGACCTGCACTCGGAAAATAGACCATCGACGCGACGAGGCAACTGCCCACGCCCAGCGTTGTCGCCTTGGTCGGCCCATGCAGCCGCGTCATCAGCGACGGCAGCCGGACCAGCCCCCAGCTCCCGATCAAGGCAAACACGCCGCCCGTCACGATCAGCGCCGAGACCACGATTTCTGCCAAGGCGCTCATTCGACGATGTCCCCTCGCAGCAGGAACTTGGCATAGGCGACCGTGCCGACGAACCCGACCATCGCCAGCAGCAGCGCCGCCTCGAAATAGGTCATCGTCGCATCGGCAATCCCGAACAGCACGATCAGCGCGATGGCATTGATCACCATCGTATCGAGCGCAAGGATCCGATCTCCACGCGTCGGTCCCGCCAGCAGTCGGTACAGCGCCAGCAGCAGCGCGACCGAAACGCAGGCAAAGCCTACCATCAGCGCATAGCCGATCATCGGAATATCCTCGCCAGTCGCGTTTCATAGCGCGCCTTGATCCGCGCCACTTCCGCTGCCGGGTCGCCCGCATCGAGCGCATGGACCAGCAGAAACCGCCCGTCGGTCGAGACATCGGCCGAGACCGTCCCCGGGGTCAGGCTGATCGTAGCGGCCAGCGTCGTGATCGCCTCGGCCGAGCGCAGGTCGAGCGGGATCACCAGCCAGCACGGGCGCAAGTCGCGCGTCCGGCGCAACAGGATGATCCGCGCGACGTGGAAGTTGGCGACGACAATGTCCCCGATCACCAGCCCGAGATAGGCAACGATCCCCCACCCGAAACGCAAGCGCGGCCGGTCCGGCCAGAACGGGCCGGAGAAGATCGGGATCACCGTGCCCAGCACAAGGCCCAGCACGACGCCGCCCGCGGTCACCGCGTTGAGCATCAGCAGCCATACCCCGACCAGCAGCACGCTGAGGCCCGGATGCGGAAACAGCCGCCTCATCGCACCGCCGCCTGACCCAGCACGGCCTCGATATAGCCGCGCGGCGCGAACATCTGCCCCGCGACCGCGTCCATGAACCCGGTCACGCTCCCGGCCCCCACCGTCAGCGCTCCCAGCAATACGACGAGCGCCACCGCCGGCAGCAGGTCCAGCCGCGACACCGCGCCATGGCGCATCTCGCCCGCCCTGCCCTTCCAGAACAGTGTGCTCCCAGTCCGCGCCAGTGCGATCACCGCCAGCAATGTCGTGCCCAGGATCGCGGCCCAGATCCACGGTGCCGCCTGATGCGCCAGCGCGGCCTTCAGGATCAGCAGCTTGCCGATGAATCCTGACAACGGCGGCATCCCCGCTAGCGCTATCCCTGCCAGCAGATAGAGCACTGCAATCGGGCCCATGCTGGCAAAACGCGGCCCCGGCGTGATCGCATCGCCATGGTCCGCACGGCGACGGGCAATCAGGTCCGCCACGAGGAATAGCAAGGCCACGGTCAGGGTCGTGTGCGGAAGATAGTAAAGCCCCGCCGCCAACGCGCGCGGCTCGAACAGCGCGACCGCGACCAGCAGCGTGCCGGTAGATCCGACCACCCCGAACGCCGCCTGTTCGCGCAAGCCCCGCGCCGCGAGCACCCCGACAAAGCCGATCACCACCGAGGCGATCGCAGCGGGCAGCATCAGCGGACCGGTAACCTGCGCCCCGAAAATCAGCGTCGTCGTACGGATGATCGCATAGACCCCGACCTTGGTCATGATCGCGAACAGCGCCGCAACCACCGGCGATGTCCCGCCATAAGTGCGCGGCAGCCACAGATGCAGCGGCAACAGCGCCGCCTTCAGCGCGAAAACGACCGTCAGCAACAGCGCCCCCACCTGCACCAGCCCCCGATCCCCCGTCGGCAAAGCGGCAATGCGCAAACCCATATCGGCCATGTTGAGCGTGCCGGTCACCCCGTAGAGCGTGCCAACGCCAATCAGGAACAGCGTCGATCCGACCAGGTTGATCACAACGTACTGCAGCCCCGCCTTCAACCGACCCGCGCCCTGTCCGTGCAGCATCAAACCATAGGACGCGATCAGCAACACCTCGAAGAACACGAACAGGTTGAACAGATCGCCGGTCAGGAATGCGCCGTTCAGACCGGTCAGCAGGAACTGGAACAGCGGATGGAAGTGCCATCCCTTGCGGTCCACTCCAGTCAGCAGCGCATGGACCAGCACCACCAGCGCCAACCCCGCATTGAGCAGCAGCATGAGCGCCGACAGTCGATCGAGCACCAGCACGATACCGAACGGTGCCGGCCAATCGCCGACGGTATAGACCGAAACCGCACCCCCGCTGGCCTGCGCAAACAGCGCCAGTGCAATTGCCAGCAGCCCGACGCAACCTGCCAGCGACAAGGCCGCGCCCACCCGCTGCCTGCGGCCCCGCGCCAGCACGCTCAACGCCGCAACGATCGCGGGCAGCACAATCGGGGCGACGATCAGCGCGTTCATGCGGCGTCATCGTCCGCAGTGACATCCGCCAACCCGTCGACCTGATCGGTCCCGGTCTCGAGGAACGTCCGCAACGCCAGCACCACCACCAGCGCGGTCATACCGAACGCGATGACGATCGCCGTCAGCACCAGCGCTTGCGGCAGCGGGTCGGCATATTCGGTCACGTCTTTGCCCCAGATCGGCGGCTTGTCGATGACCAGCCGTCCCATCGCGAACAGGAACACGTTGATGGCGTAGGACAGCATGGCAAGGCCCAGCACGACCTGGAACGTCCGACCGCGCAAGGTCAGCCAGATGCCCGCCGAGGTGAGCACCGCAATCGCGCTCGCCACCAGAAATTCGAGGCTCATGACGGCTCCTCCGACGCACGCGCCGGATCGACGTCCATCGGAAACTCGCTCGGCGCGTCCTTCTCGGCCCGCTGCGCGACATGGCTGAGCTCTGCCAGTGCCTGCATCACCGCCCCGACGACCGTCAGCGCCACGCCCAAGTCGAATGCCATTGCGGTCGCCAGTTCGAATTCACCGACGAACGGCAGCGTGAAATGACCATAAGCCGTGGTGAACAATGGTACACCGAATGCCAGCGAACCAAGGCCCGTCGCCGCCGCGATCAGCACCCCGCAGGCGATCATCGCATGCTCGTCCAACCGCCGCCGCTGGTCGGCCCATTCGAAGCCCGAGGCCATGTACTGCATCAGGATCGCGATCGAGATCACCAGCCCGGCAATGAACCCGCCGCCCGGCTGGTTGTGTCCGCGCAGGAAGATGTACACGCCCACCAGCATCGCCAGCGGCAAGAGCAGCCGCGTGGCGACCGCGAACATCATCGGGTGGCGCTCGGGCGAACGCACCAGATCGGGCAACCACGCGCGCAGCCGCTGCCCCGAGGCGCCGCGCGTCGCCGTCTGCAACAGCGCGAAGATCGCCAGCGCAGCGATGCCCAGCACGATGATCTCGCCGAACGTGTCAAAGGCGCGGAAATCGACCAGCGTGACATTGACGACGTTTGTTCCGCCGCCGCCCGGATAGCTCTGCGCCCAGTGAAACGCCGAAATCGGGTCGTTCGGCGACCGCGTCATCACCGCCCACGCCACGAAACCGGTGCACCCGCCACCCGCCAGCGCAATCACGCCATCGCGGAAGCGGGCAAAAGTCGTGCCCAGCCGCACCGGCTGCTTGGGCAGCAGGTTCAGCGCCAGCAGCAACAGCAGGATCGTCACCACCTCGACCGTGATCTGGGTCAGTGCCAGATCGGGCGCTGACATGTAGACGAAGCCGAGCGAGACGATCAGCCCGATCACGCTGATGTAGATCAATGCCAGAAACCGCCGCCGGTGGGCGCGCAGCACCGCGATCGTACCGATCAGCAGCACCCCCCACCCGACAATCGCGACCGGCGAAGCCGGAAGCGTTACCCGGTCGCCCGGCGCGTATCCTCCGCTCGACATGCCAGCGATGCCGACCGCGACAGCGGTCACGAACAGCACTGCCAGATAGCGCTGGAGCGACCCGGTTTGGACCGCGAGCGTGAACCCGCGCGCGACCGCCAGTAGCGCAGACATCCCTCGATCGAACAGGCCTTTCGCTGAAGGAACCGGCAGCCGCTCCCAGCCGCGCAGCAACGCGCCGTGGCCGGCCAGCATCACCGCGCCCACGATGATCGCGAACGCACTCATCGCCAGTGCAGGCGTCAACCCATGCCACAGCTTGAGCGTCACGATCGGCGCGAGCCCGCCCGTGACCGTTCCCGCCACCGCCCGCACCAGCCTACCCGCGATCGCCATCGGGAACAGTCCAGCCGCCACCGCGCCAAGCGCCAGCAGCGCCGACGGTCCCCACATCCCGAACGGCGGATCGTGCGGCGTCAGCGGCGTGTCCGCGTGCCGCTTGCGCAAATAGACGTGCACCGCATAGCGCAGCGAATAAGCCACAGAAAGCGTCGCGCCGAGCGTCGCCAGTACCGGCACCACCCAGCCTGCCCCGCCCCAAGCGGTATGCGCGGCTTCCTCCAGCATCATCTCCTTCGACAGGAACCCGCCCAGTGGGGGCAGCCCCGCCATGGACGCAGCGGTGACCAGCCCGACCGTCGCGCTGATCGGCATCAGCGTCGCAAGGCCTCCAAGCACCCTCGCATCGCGCGTACCCGTCTCGTGATCGACGATCCCGGCGTTCATGAACAGCGCCGCCTTGAAGATCGCGTGGTTGAGGAAATGGAACACCGCCACCAGCGCCGCCATCGGCGTGCCAAAGCCCAACAGCATTGTCAGCAGCCCCAGCTGGCTGACAGTGGAATAGGCCAGGATCGCCTTCAGGTCGTGCTTGAACAGCGCGATGCTCGCCCCGACCAGCATCGTCACCAGCCCGGTAGTGGCCACCAGCGCGAACCACAGGTCGGTCCCCGCCAGCACCGGCCACAGCCGCGCGAGCAGGAACACGCCTGCCTTCACCATCGTCGCCGAATGCAGATACGCGCTGACCGGCGTCGGCGCGGCCATCGCGTGCGGCAACCAGAAGTGGAACGGAAACTGCGCCGACTTGGTGAAGCATCCCAGCAGGATCAACACCAGCGCCAGCGGGTAGAGTGACGAGGTCCGGATCGCGTCGCCGCTGCGCAGGATCGCGCTCAGCTCGTAACTTCCCGCAATCTGCCCCAACAGCAGCAATCCCGCGATCAGAGCAAGGCCACCGCCTCCGGTCACCGCCAGCGCCATCCGCGCGCCCTGCCGCGCCTCGGCCTTGTGCCCCCAGAACCCGATCAGCAGGAACGAAGTCAGGCTGGTAAGCTCCCAGAAAATCAGCAGCAGCAGCACGTTGTCCGCCAGCGCCACACCGAGCATCGCGCCCTGGAACAGCAACAGGAACACATAAAACCGCCCCATCGGATCGGCGGCGGCAAGATAGAACCGCGCATAGACGATCACCAGCAGTCCGATCCCGAGGATCAGTCCGGCAAACAGCAGGCCCCAGGCATCGAGAAACAGGCTGAACGACAGCCCGAGCGACGGCACCCAGGCAACCTGTGCCGACACCGGTTCGCCTCCGAGTACGTCGCCCGCCTGAACCAGCAGTAGCGCCAGCGCCGCCGCCGTCGTCGCGCCCGCAACCAGCGCCTGTTGCCCACGACTGGCCCGCGCCAGCAATCCGACAAGGGCGGCTCCGGCAAACGGCAACAGGCAAAGCAGGATCAACACCATCTTGGGACCAGCGTTAGGCGGTCCGGGCAAGGTTAGGCAAGCAAACCCGACCTTACTTCGGCCTGTCACTCGCCGAATTTGACAAACTCGCGTTGGCGCAGAACACCGGGACAATGACCGACCCCACGATCCGACCGGCGACCCCTGCAGACCGCGAGGCTGTCGTCGCATTATGGCGGGCGACCGGGCTGACCCGACCCTGGAACGATCCCCACGCCGACTTCGACACCGCAATCGGATCGCCAGCGTCTGCAGTATTGCTCGCATGCGACGGCGCCGCGCTGGTCGGCAGCGTCATGGTCGGCTTCGACGGCCATCGCGGCTGGGTCTACTACGTCGCCACCGCGCCCGATCAACGCGGCAGAGGGCTGGGCCGCTTGCTGATGGCGCAGGCCGAAGCCTGGCTCGCAACACGCGGCTGCCCCAAGATCCAGCTGATGGTCCGCGGTGACAACCACGCCGCCCGCGGCTTCTACGACGCCATCGGATACGATCTGCAGGACGTCGTGACTCTCGGGAAGCGGCTCGACTAGAGCGCGACGAACTTGCCCGCCGCGCGGTCCTTGCGCACTTTCAGACCGTCGAACACCTGCCCGCTCATCGCGATCCACACGCCTTCAGGCGCGATCTGCGCAGTGGCGAACGCCATGCCGAGGTTGAACGGCGCGTCGGTTTCGGCAAAGCGCGCAGGCGATAGCGCGCCGGTCAGGACCACCGTCTTGCCCGCGATGTCTGCCAGCGCGCGGGCCGTATCGGTCATCGTGTCGGTGCCGTGGGTGATCACCACGCGCGCCTCGGGCGCCTCACGCACGACGTCGGCGATCAGCGCACGGTCGGCGTCGGTCAATTCCAGACTGTCCTTGCGCATCAATTCCATGACCCGGAACGGCAGCGCCACGCGCGCCTGAGCCAAGACCGCCGGAATGCCGCTCTCGACGATCTGGTATTCGCTGAGTGCGTCGAAATAGGCTTTGTCGATGGTGCCGCCGGTGGTCAGCACAAGAATGGGTTGATGTTGCATGACCCCGCCTTAGCGCAGCCCCGGGACAAGCAACAGACCCGCCGCACAGGACTTGTCACCCGCGTGACAGGGTTTGTCATCGGACATCGCAGGCCACACCCGATAGCTGGAATGCCATCTGATCAATGAGGGGTATGATGGCAATCAAGCATCCGTTCCTGCACGCCGCAGCCTGCAGCGTAGCCGTCCTTGCGGCGCTACCCATGCCAGCTTTCGGCCAGCAGACCCCATCGCCGCAGGACGCCGCCGCACGCTATCAGGCGCTCGCTGCCGAGGAGCGCACCAAGGCGGGCGACCCGGCGTTTGACTACGCGCTGGGCACAGCCGCGTCCGACGCAGGCCGCTATGGCGAGGCGATCGTCGCATTCCAGCGCGTACTCGCGCGCCAGCCCGCCAATGCACCGGCCCGGGCCGAGCTCGCCCGCGCCTATGCCCTTGCAGGCGATATCGACACAGCCCGCGCGCAGTTCTCGACCGTGGTCGACGATCCCACGATCCCCGATCCGGTGCGCCAGCGCTTCACCGGCTTCGTCCGCCAGTTCGACAAACAGATCAAGGGCGGCGGCTCCGACCTCTCGGGCTTCGGCGAGGCCGCGTTCGGCCACGACAGCAACATCAACTCGGCCACGCAGTTGACCTCGATCACCATCCCGCTGTTCGCGGCGCTCGGCCCCGGCTCGCTCGGCGCTGGCGCACGCGCGCAGAAGGATGAATTCTACGACTTGTCCGCAGGCATCAGCGCGGTCAGCGCCACCAGCAGGCAGGACCGCGTGTTCGGGTCGCTGCTCGGCAACTGGCGCGACAATCTGGACAGCGCCGCGTTCGACCAGTCGAGCCTGACCGGCACCGCCGGCTTCGCGCATACTTTTGCCAATCGCGATGTCGTGTCTTTGTCGGGACAGGTGCAGAAATACTGGGTCGGCCATCGCGGCTTCCGCACCGCCTTCGGCGGTATCGCGCAATACACGCACCTGCTGCCGGGCGGCAAAGCGCTTTCGGCCTCGGTCCAGTTCAACCGTTTCGATTACGACCGCGATGCCTTGCGCGATGCAGACCGGTTCGCCGTCGGCATCGGCTATTCCGCGCGCAATTACGCCGTCAACTTGATCGGAGGGCACGAGGAAACGCGGCGCCAGGCAGGCGACGCTGAATCCAACACCTTTGCCGGCGCCAACATGGGCGCCGAATTCCAGGTCGCGCCCAAGGTCGCGCTGGTCGCGGGCGCTGCCTTCGACTTGCGCCGCTACGACCGCGCCGACCTGCTGTTCATGCGCAAGCGCCATGACGAGCGGCTCGATCTGACTGCAGCGGTCAAGGTCGCGGTGCTGCCGCGCCTGTTCATCCAGCCAAAGGCCACATGGTCGCGCAACTGGTCGAACATCGCGCTTTACGATCACGAACGGTGGACGGTCCAGGCCGGCGCACGCTTCGAATTCTGAAAATCCTGCGGCCCTTTAGCGCCGGGAGACCCAACATGATCCGCAAATCCGCCCAAAAGACCCTTACCGCCCTGCTGATCGGCGCATCGTCGCTGGCTCTCGCCACGCCCGCTTGCGCGCAGGACGTCGTCTTTGCCGACAACGCAGATCTTGCCGCGGCCGCGCTGCGCGGCGAACGCGTCAAGCAGACCGGCGGCATGACGCAGCTGCGCCTCGCCAGTGGCGCGATGCTGTCATTCGTCGAAGGTGCCGAATTCCAGTTGCGCCCCGATGGCTCGGTCGATCTGTTCAGCGGTAACGTCACCGTCACCGGCGCGGCCACGAACGACACCATCATCAACCTGGCCGGCCAGGGCAAGGGCAAAATCACCGGCAGCGGGTCGTCGGGCAGCTTCTCGGTCGGCACCGACGCCAAAGGCAAGACGGTTGCCACCGGGCGCGTGCTCACCGGCCTTGCTTCCATTGCCAACGGTCGCGAGGAAAAGCGGTTCACGTCGGGTCAGGCATGGGAAGTCGCCAACGGCCACCCCCGCCTCGCCGCCAGCGCCCCCATCGCCGCCGTTCCGCCGCTAGTCCAGACAGCGCAGGCCGAAACGACGCCCACGCCCACGCCCGCTCCTGTCGTGGAAGAACCCGCAGTCGTGTCGATTGCCGAGGGTGGCCCCGCCGCCGCCGCGCAGAACGGCGTGCCCGTCGTCCTCGGCGAAGCGCTTGCCGCCGCCGGTGCCTCGGGCGACATCGTCTCGGCAGGCCAACGCATCGAGGCCGCCGTGGTCAACCCGGCGCTCGAGACTTTCCCCTCGAACGATCTTGCAGCACTCGTCGCCTACGCCGCGCAACTCGAACGCCTCTACGGTGGCCAGCCGTTCAACCAGGCCCAGGCCGATGTGATCCGCGCCTATCTCGGCTACCTTGCCAATGGCGGCTCGCAGGCACAGTTTCTGACCACATATGCCGGCCTCATGGTCCAGTTCCTCGACCTCGTCCGCGCAGGCGCCGCACCATCGGCTTTCGCGGGCACGTCGCTGACCGACATCAACGCGTTCATTTCCTATCGCGGACGCACCAGCGGCTTTGCCACGCTTTCGGGCCAGAACCGCGTGCTGGTCGATGCCTATCTTGCGTTCATCCTGAACGGCGGCAACGCGGACCAGTTCGTCAGCCGTTACACCAGCCTGACCAGCGCCTACTTCGCCTTCATCCGCACCGGCGGCGATCCCCTGGCGTTCGAAGGCGCAACGCAGGCGACGCTCACCGCCTATATTACCTTCCTCAACGATTCCGGTCTGCTGGTCCGCCTTGCCGAGGCCGATCGCGCGCTGCTGCAAGCCTATATCAATGGCAGCGGCACCGCATTCATCACGCAGTACCGCACGGCGCTCACCGCCTATTTCGCCTATATCTCCAGCGGCCAGCTGCCAAGCAGCTACGCCGCGCTCGATCCGGCAGTCCTGCGCCAGTATCTCGAAACCTTGCAGGCGACCGGCCTGTTCAATCAGGTGCTCGGCGCACAGGCCGAATTCTACGCGGCCTATCTCGCCCACCTGCGCGCTGGCGGCGCGATCGACACGTGGCAGGGTCTCCCGGTCAACGTGTTTGCAGGCTACGCGCAGGCACTCAGCGCCTATCAGGCCTACCTCGCCGCAGGCGGAGTGCCGAGCGCCTATACCGCGCTCGATCCCGCGATCCTGCGTCGGTATCTCGACGCACTCGCTTCAGCAGGCGCGCTCGATCGGTTCCTCGGTCTCAACGCCACATTCTATGCGCAATACCTCGCCTATCTTCAGACCGGCGGCACGATCGACGGCTGGCAGTCGCTACCGTTCAACCTGTTCAACGGCTACGCGCAGGCGCTCACCGCCTATTACGAATATCTTGCAAATGGCGGCCTGCCCTCGGGCTACACCGCGCTCACGCAGGAGCAGATCCGCGTTTACCTTGCCGCACTGCAATCGGCTGGCGCAAGCGGCGCGTTCCTTGGCCAGTTCGCCAGCTTCTACAGCGCCTACTTCACGTTCCTCGCAGGCGGCGGCAATCCCGATCTCTACGCAGGCCTGCCCACCCCGCCCGACTTCCAGGCCCTCGCCGATGCGGTCTCGGCCTATGTCGCCTACCTTCAGGCGGGCGGCGTGCCGAGTGGCTACACCGGCGCAGATCTTGCCCTGCTCCAACAATACATCAAGGCGCTGATCGACAGCGGCCAGCTCAACACCCTGCTCGCAGGCCAGGCCCAGTTCCTCACCGCCTACTACGCCTATCTGGCAGGCGGCGGCAGCGTCGATGGCTATACCGCCCTGCCGATCTACGCGAACTACGTCACCGCGCTCGAAGCCTACTACGCCTATCTCGCTGGCGGCGGCACGCCGTCGGGCTACACCCTGCTGACGCAAGCGCAGATCCTCGCCTACCTCAAGGCGCTGACCGACGCAGGCGTGCTTGCCGCACTGTTCGATGGCACCACGCTGGCCTTCATTCAGAACTACTACGTCTACCTTGCTAGCGGCGGGAACCCCGATCAGTTCAACGGGCTGCCAGTGCCCAGCCCATCGGGGCAGCGCACCGGCTATGTCGTGAACGCCGAGGCGACGTTGCTCACCTCGCCGGTCGATGCCACCATCACGGCCGACGGCAAGATCACCCGCCTGCGCTTCAGCCAACCCGGTCGCGCGCTCGATTTCAACTACGCCGCCAATGCCAACAACGTCGCCAAGGAGTTCGGCCATTTCGGTGACGACATCGCGTGGACCCGCTACCAGACAGACACGGCGAACAACGCGGTCAACTTCAACAACCACCTGCTGGTCGGCACGCCTTCGCCCACGATCCCGGCAAGCGGCAAGATCGACTACATCCTGGTCGGCGGCACCCCACCGACCGACTACAACGCCGCCGAGGGCACCATCGGCACCTTCACCGGCACGCTCGCGGTTGGCTTCGGATCGGAGCCTGCAGTCGGCCTGTCGATGGATGTCACGGCTGGCGCCCGCAAGTGGCACGTGCAGACGCCGGGCGGATCGGCGAACCCGTTGAACCAGGGCTTGCTGATCGATTCCAATCGCCAGTTCGCCGGCTTCTCGTCGATCCTGCTCACGACGGGCCTTGCCGGCGGCGCGTGCACCGCGACCTGCGAATCCAGCGTTAACGGTGGTCTGTTCGGCGCAGACGCCGCCTACGTCGGCTTCGGCTACAGGATCAACGACAAGTCGGTGCCGAACCCTAATCTCGTCAACGGCGTCGCGGTATTCGGCCGCACCGGGACCGCGCTCGGCTATCTCGGCACGGCACCTGCAACTGGCGGAGGCGGGGCGACCGCTTCCACCTACACCGGTGGCTTCACCGCGACCAGCGGGCTTAACCTCTACGTCGCGTCCAAGGAAACAAGCGGCTGGCTGTCAGGGCAGAGCGCGGTCGTCGGCGCAGACGGCAGCTTTACCGGCAGCATCCACATCGCCACCGACACCGCGCGCTTCACCGATCTGGCAGGCGATGCCAGTGGTGTGATCGGTCGCTTCTTCGACGGAACATTCTCGATCGGGAACGGTCAGGTCACATATGGCCAGAACAACGGACTTGCATATGCACTGATGGCCCCGATCACCGGCGCACTCCCCACCAGCGGTTCAATCGCCTACAAGGTTCTGTCTGCGACCAAGCCGTTCTACGCATTCGATTCAACCGCGACCGGCACGTTCGCCGCCAACCTGACCGTCGGGTTCGGATCGAGCTTGCGCTTCGCCATGGACGGCACGCTGACCATGGCTGATGCGACGTACACCTTCAGCACACCGGGCGGTGCGACCGGTGCGTTGCAAGCGGCGCAAGTCGGCAACGACCCCGCCTTCTTCGTGATCCGTCCGACGCTGTCGGCCAGTGGCCAAGCCTGTCCGTCGGGCAGCTGCTTCGTGAACTTCTACGGTGGCTTTGGCGGAGCCACGCCCGCCGACCGGCTCGGTTTCGGCTACCACACCTTCGCCAACAGCAACAACGCCAACCAGATTTCCGGCGCCGTCCTGTTCGGCCGCGAAGGCACTTTGCCCGCATCGGGTGGCACCGGAGCCAGCGGGAGCAATTCAGCGACGCTGACCAGCGCCAAGACCTTCACCTTCATCAACGGCGGCATCAGCGGTTACGCGGCCCCGCAAGTGGATGTTGCAAGCGATGGTTCCATCAGCCGCGTCAAGGCCACAGCCTCGACGACATTCTCTTACGGCGCGCCGAGTGTACTGCGCGAACATGGCCGCGTGGCCGATGCCGTGGCATGGAGCCGCTGGGACGACAGCACCACGAACGCCAATCTCAATCCCAACACGCACATCCTGACGGGCACGCCGGCGGTTCAGTTGCCTGCATCGGGCAAGATCAACTACCAACTTGTCGGATCAACCGCGCCGACCAACTATCAGGCTCCCGATGGCCAGTCCGGTACCGTCACGGGATCACTGGCGGTACAATTCGGCTCGCAAGTCCAGGTCGGCTTCGGGCTTGATGTGCAGACCGGCACGCATGGCTGGCATATCGGCACCAATGGCGGCGCTGCAGATCCTGCCAACGGCGGAATCGTGGTCGAGCGGGACATGGCCTTTGCATCAGGTTCTGTCGGCATCGCAAGGCTGCCCACAAGCAGCAACAGTTGCCAGACATCGTGCAACGCTGCGGCTTACGGATCACTGTATGGTGTGGGCGCGAGCCATGTCGGACTGGGTTACCAGATCAACGACATCTCGGGCAACGCGACCAGCACGGTCAACGGCGTGGTAGTATTTGGCCAGGTTCAGCCCTGATGCGGCGGTAGCGCGAGCGGCCAAGTCGGCGGGGGCGTCGCGAAGTAACGATGATGACGGCATTTGTCACAGGCGTGACAGGACTGTTGTGTGTCGCAGCGGGCGGCACCGGAGCATGATCGGAACGTACCGCCCAGATCGGCGGGAAGTCTTCGAGGGGTGCCAACCATGTTCCGCAACATCAAGTTCATCGCCAGCTTCGCGCTTGCTGCCGCCATGCTCGGCGGCGTTCCCACGGCCGCCAGCGCCGCCGACAAGGAGCCGCCGGTCACACTCAACAAGTGCGCCGCCAGCTACGGCTCGGTCGCGCTGGTCGATGGCGATACGCAAGGCTGGACCAAGTACGGCCTGTCCTCCCCGCGCGAACTGATCGCGGCCCTCGCTACCGAATCCGGCTGCTTCACCATCCACAACACCGCAACCGGCAAGCCCGCCTCGTTCCTGATGAACGTGATCGCGGGCGACAAGGAAGAAGTCGACAAGTCGATCGAGACCGCCAAGGGCGTCGCGATGGAGGGCCTCGTCCGCTCGGGCGCGGCCAGCGGCCTGATGCGCGGCCTGCCCGGCGGCGCATCCATGCTCGGCATGTTCGGCGGTCTGGGCGGCAAAAAGAAGGTCGTCGCCGCCGGAATCAAGCTGATCAGCCCCTCCTCCGGCCAGACCGTCGCTTCAGGCGCGGGCGAGGTTAAGAAGACCTCGATCTCGTTCGGTGGCGCAGGCGGCACGATCGGTGCAGTCGCCAATGGCGCGACCGGCGCGGCCTACGCCAGCAGCAAGGACGGCCAGATGCTGATCGAAGCCTTCATCAAGGCGTTCAACGCGGTCTCGGCTCAGGGCCCCGCGCTTGCCTCGATGGCACCTGCCGCTGCGCCAGCCGCCGCCGCATCGGCTTCGGCCACCACCGCCGTCGATACCAAGATGCTCGGCAGCCCCGACGCCAAGTCGGCAAGTCTTCGCACCGTCCGGGCCGGTACCGCCCTCACCACCACCGGCCAGCGCAATGGCCTGTTTATCGAGGTCCAGGACAGCTTCGGCACCAAGGGCTGGGTCTCGGTCGAAGATCTGCGCTGACAACTGAACGGTTGCAAGCAGACCGCCCGGCGTGAAATGATTGCGCCGGGCGGTCTTGCCGCAGCCAGCGACATGCCGGGGGGCTACTGACTTGGGCGATCTCAATATTCTGTATGTCGAGGACGATCCCCGCGCCGCCGAAGCGGTCCGCGTCCTGCTGGCCAGCGATGGCGATCGCCTCGCCTGGGAGCAGACCGGCACTGGTGGTCTGCAGCGCGCCGGGGCCGAACCGTTCGACGTCATCATCCTCGACCGTATGCTGCCCGACATCGACGGCCTGACCATCGTCTCGCGCCTGCGCTCGGCAGGCGTCGGCACCCCCGTTCTGATGCTATCGGCACTTGGCCGCAGCGAAAACCGTATCGAAGGTCTCGATGCCGGCGTCGACGATTACCTTGCCAAGCCATACGAACCGCAGGAACTGGTCGCCCGCCTCCACGCGCTGCACCGGCGCTCGGCGGGCAAGGTCCACGGCGCGGTAATCATCTTCGGCAGCTTCGAATGTCACGTAAAGGCGCGCACCGCCTTCCGCAGTGGCCGGCACATCCCGCTGTCGCCGCGGGAATTCGCGCTGTTCCGCTATTTCATGGAGAACGCAGGCGAAACCGTTACGCGCGAAATGCTGCTGCGCGATGTGTGGAACATGAACTTCGATCCCCAGACCAACGTCGTCGATGTCAACATCGGACGCCTGCGCCGCAAGCTGGAAGAAGGCTTCACCGCCCCGGCGCTCGAAACGATCTGGGGCGCGGGATATCGCCTGACGAGAGGCGAATGAGCCCACGCTCTCACCGCACGCGTGGACGCTCGATCTTCGGACAGGTCACGGTCGCGTCGATCCTGATCGCAATGGTCGCCGTCGCCGTGCTGTTTGCGGTCACCACGATCACCATACGCGGCCAGACGCGCAACGCGCTGTCGGCCACGGTCTCGACCGACGTTGCCGGCCTGATCGACATCTATGCCACCGCGGGGCGCGCCGAACTGCTGCGCCGGATTGATGACCGGCAGGACGTCGTAAGCCTCGAAGGACGGCGCTCGCACTACCTCGTCGCCGACGGGGCAGGACGCAGGATTTCGGGCGATATCACCCGTTGGCCCGCACTTAGCGCTGCGCTGTCCGAAGAAGGCTATGTGACGCTGGCCGATGGCACGCAAGTCTACGCGCAAGGCGCGAAACTGGCCCCAGATCTGCAACTGCTGGTCGCGCGCGAATACGATCGCGATCACGCAGCCCTGCTGGTGCTGTCGGCCGTATTTCTTGGCGTAGGCGCGGGCATCGTGGGCGCAGTTGCGCTCGTCGCATGGGTGACCGCACGCCACCTCGCCCGGCGCATGGATGCGGTCAACGCCGCGCTCGGCGCAGCAGCAGACGGACGCGCGGCAAATTTCCCGACGCGCAGGCGGGGCGGCGACGAGATCGACGAAATGGCCAGCCACGGCGCGCGCCTGCTGGCGCGCCAGGCCCAGTTGCTCAAGGCCTACAAGCAGGTCTCCGAACACGTTGCGCACGAGGTCCGCACCCCGCTGATGCACCTCGACAGCCGCCTGGGCGAAGCCATGCGCGACCATCCCGAAGCCCCCGGCGGCCCGATCGGTGAATCGCGTGACGACATTCGCGGGATCACCTCGATGCTGGATTCGCTGCTCGATATCGCCTCTGCCGAAAGTCGCCGCGGTGAGCTGGCAGGCCTTGCCGAATTCGATCTCACCGCGCTCGTCACTTCCCTCGCCGATCTTTACGAGGACAGCGCTGAAGACGCGGGGCTAACCCTTGTCACCGCCATAGCCCCCGGCGTCACCTTGCTGGGCGAGCGGATGCAGATCACCCGCCTGCTCTCCAACCTGCTCGACAACGCGATCAAATACGTGCCCGAGGACGGCCAGATCCGCCTGACGCTGACCCATGGTCCGCGCATTGTCATCGAGGATGACGGCCCCGGCATACCGCACGACCAGCGCGATCGCATCTTCGAACGCTTCGTCCGCGCCACCGCCCCCGGTGACCGCCCCGGTCACGGACTGGGCCTCGCCCTGTCACGCGCCATCGCCGAACGCCACGGCCTTGTCCTGCGCCTCGGCGATGCCCCGCGCGGCGCACAATTCATCCTGGAGCCTGCCCCATGAAGCCATCCGCAACACTGCTCGCCTGCCTTGCCGCCTCACTTGCGGGCAGCTGCGCGATGAAGCCCACCGAAGCCCCTGCCGTCGCAATCACCTACGATCCGATGGAGCCGACCGGAGCCGTCGCGCAACTGTTGGCGCAAGCCGACGCAGCGCAGGACAATCCCCGCCGCCTCGGCCAGTATCTCGCCGCGCTCGATAGCCTCGGCGCCCATCCGGCCGAGGGCATTGCTGATCCGCTCGCAAGCTGGCGCGCCAAGGCAGAAATGCCGCAGACCCCGCCCTATCGTGGTCGCGTGCTCGGCCCAGCCTACAAATCCGGAATGCTGAACCCCGGCTCTACCGTCCGCCTGCCGCAACTGTTCGACGGCGGCCGCGCCGCGCGCGTTGCCGTCGCCACGCCCGGACAGGAAGGCCTCGACTTCACCGTGCTCGACGGCGAGGCAAAGCCGGTCTGCCCGCCCGCCAAGGCGCGCAACCGCCAGTGCACGTGGACCCCGCTCTACAGCGGCCGCTTCGAGATCGTCCTGCGCAATCCGACCGATGCCTCGGCAGGATACTACCTCGTGATCGACTGAGCGGGCGGCACCGGAACTCCAGTAAGCACCCCGCCGCTGACTTTCGCGACGCCCGAGAATGCAGCGCCTGAGACCTTCAGACGGCGCAAGTCGATGGCACTACCTGGACCGATCCCGGTGATGCGCACCGCCGGATAATCCAGCGGCTCGCCCAGCTGCGCCTTTGCCGGTAAGCCCGATGGCTCGACCAGCCAGGCATAAGTCCCAGCAGGTGCCATCAACCGCGCCATGCCATCGGCCTCGACCACCAACGACGCCTTCTCGTCGACACCCAGCCCAACCACCGTTCGCGAACCCGTCATCCGCACCTTGGCCAGAAACGCGATCAGCCGCCCCATCCGATTGCGGATCATGAAATGGGAGTCCGTGAATATCCGCTGCATGTGCGGCAGGTGCAGGAAATCGCCCACGACCGTGACCGCTGGCCCGACCGGATTGGCCAGCGCCTCGGGCGTAGTGATCCCGTCATCGCCGAACGCGCCGTAGCCGTTCCAGCCCATGATCGCCAACCCTGCGCTCGTGCCCCCGATCGGGCGATCCTTCGCCAGCCTGTCGATCAGCGCGGACAGCGGCGTGGCCTGCCAGAACCGGACATAGCGCGACTGATCACCCCCTGCCAGAAACACGCCATCGGCCTTCTCCAGCGCCGAAAGGATGCGCGGATCGTAAGCGGCCTTGCGGTCGTCGAACACGAACGTCTCGACCGAGGCAACCCCGCCAACGACGTTCATGAACTCCTCACCCAGTTCCGGCCCCTGCGACGCGCGCAGCAGCACGATGTGTCCGTGCCCCGCCTTGGCCGTAAACCACCGGAACGCGCCTAGGTCCCAGTCGCCGCCGCCCGACAGCAACAACCCCGGCGCGCGTTTACCCGGGGTCGGCGCGGCGCGATCGCCGATGAAATAGCGCGTATAGCCGTCGGGCGTGGCATGCGCGGCCAGCGGCATGAGCAGTGCCAGCAACGCGACCCATAGCCGCAAGATCATCGCGCCCGCTCCTTTAGCACGCGTGGCAAAGTCGCCCCCAGCACAGCCAGCATCTCGGGCGCATAGGCCGAACCGTTCGCCTCGAACTCGGCTTGCGCAATCCGCGCCGCCCCCTGCGCACCGAACAGCACCACCTCGTCGTCGAGCCGCACCTTGTCCTGCATGCCGGTCACATCCACCATCAGCGTGTTCATCGTCACCCGCCCGACGATCGGGAACCGCGCGGCCCCGATCAGCACTTCGCTGCGATTGCGCCCCTCAGCTGCAAACTCGGGCCGGTTGGCATGGCTGAAGCCGCGCCGGTAGCCGTCCGAATAGCCGAGCGGAATGTTCGCCAGCCAGCTCTCCCGCTCCAGCCGGTACGTCCGGTCATAGGCCACCGTCTGCCCCGCCGGGTAATGATTGACCGCAGCCACGCGCGACTTGATCGACATCGTCTGCACGAAGCGCTCTGTCTTGACCGACCCCGGATCGCCATAGATCGCCCCGCCGACGCGCACCATGTCGAGCCGCGTCGCCGGATGTTTCACCGTCGCGAACGTATTCGCGGTATGCCGCACCAGCCCCGCCGTCGTCAGACCCTCGCCCTGCAACCACGCCAGATCCTCGTGATACCGCGCAAGCTGGCCGAGGATATCGCCCTCTTCCTCGCTTGGATAATGCGTCATCGCGCCCACAATGTGCAGCGACGGATGCCCAAGCAAAGCACGTGCCTCGGCTTTGCCATAAGGCGTCGAGAGCTCGACCCCGTTGCGCGACATGCCGCCCGCGTTCAGCGCCAGATGCACCGGTAACCGCCGCTTGGGCGACCGTTTGCGCCACATCTGCTCCAGCCGCGCGGCCACCTCGGGATTGCCCACAGTCTCCTCGACCCCGAAGCGGAACCCGTCCTCCATTTCCTCGGACGTCGCCGTCCGGATGCGCAACAGCCGTCCGCGATAGCCCAGCGCACGTGCAACCCGCGCTTCCTCGTTCGAGGTGATTGCGACGTCGGTCACGCGCTTCGCAATGATCGAAGGGATCAACAACGCGATGCCATTGCCATAAGCATCGGCCTTCATCACCGCCGCCAGCCGTGCCGTCCCGATGTCGGCACGCACTGCATCGATATTGGCCTCGAAAGCCGCTGCATCCACCTCGATCCAGCCATTGCCCCGCGCGGCTTTAGCGGGGGTAAGCCCGTAGTTCGTCGACGACAGGATGGGTGCCGCCACCGCGCGACTGGCGGCCAAACTAACTAGCCCCGCCCCCCCACCCAGAAACGCCCGCCGCTGCATCACTGCACGCCCCGCCGCAGGAACCTGCCGGGATAGGACGCCATGGCCCCACTCTTGTCCGCCACGACCACGCCATTGACCATGACCATCGCCACGCCCTGCGCCATCGCACCCGGGGCTTCGACCGTGGCATTGTCGGTCACCGCGTCGGGATCGAACAGCACCAGATCCGCGCTGAAGCCCTTGCGGATCAGCCCGCGCCCCGCAATCCCGAGTTGCTCGGCGGTTTGCGCGGTCATCTTGTGGATCGCCTGCGCCAGCGTCAGCCGCTTCTGGTCACGCACATAGAGCCGCAGGATCTTGGCGAACGCGCCCGCGCCGCGCGGATGGCGCGATCCGATCATTCCGTCCGAACAGATCACGCTGTGGTCCCAGGCGATGAAGTCGGCCACGTCACGCGGGTCCATCGCGGTCCCGATCACCGCCTCGGCGCGGCCCTTGTCGGGGTTCGCCAGCTTCCACGCCTCGGCCACCTGGATCAGCGACAGATACGTCACTGCCGGGTCCTCACCCCGCGCCGCCGCCACTTGGGCAATCGTCTTGCCCACCAGCGACGGATCGGGCGCGTAAAACCCGAGCAACATGCCCTCGGGCGTGGTCAGGTGCTGCAAGGCATAGCGCGCCGCCGCCAGATCGGTGAAGTCGCGCTTGGGAAACAGCACGGTCAGCGTCGATTGCCAGTATTCGTATGGATAGACGTCCGCGGTCACCTTGATCCCGCGCGCGCGGGCCGCGTCGAGCTTGGCCAGCACCGCCTTTGCCCCGCCCCAGCGATCGACCAGCCCCAGCTTCATGTGCGAGACCTGCACCGGAATTCCGGTCTTCTCGCCAAGGTCGAGCAGTTCATCCAGCGCCGCGTCGAACGTCACGTCCTCGTTGCGCATGTGGCTGATGTAGCGTCCACCACCCGCCGCCGCCGTCCGCGCTAGCGACAGCAGCTCTTCATGGGCCGAATAGATCCCCGGATCGTACTCCAGCCCCGTCGAAAGTCCCAGCGACCCCGCCTCGATGTCGGCAGCCAGCAGCCCCTGCATCGTGGCAACTTCGGCAGCCGTTGCGGTGCGCTTGTAGTCCTTGCCCATCACCACGTCGCGCAAGTGCCCGTGCCCGGTGTACGACGCCACGTTGATCGCCGCCGGGCGCTGCGCAAACTTGCCCGCCAGCTCTGCAAACGCCCCCGCGCTCTCGCCATCCTGCCCGATGACGATCGTCGTCACCCCTTGCGCCAGCAGCAGCGGCATCGAGCGGTCGGCGTAGTCGCCGCGATCGTGGTGGCTGTGCGCATCGATGAATCCGGGCGCGAGCACCAGCCCATCGCCCGCAATCACCCCCTCGCCCTTGCGTGGCCTCAGCTTGCCGACAGCAACGATGCGATCACCGTCCACCCTGACCGACGCCTGCCTGCCCGCCGCGCCCGACCCGTCGTACACCGTCGCTCCGGTGATCAGCGTCGATGCCAGCGCCGGATTAGCCAGCAACACGGCAACAAGGCTCACAAACCCGAGCCGCTTCGATTTCAGGTTGCGCACAAGAAGTCCTCCTGCGCCCAACTGAAATCGTCACATCGCGCAATGCAAGCGCACGTCCGTCGTCAACAGATCCTAACCCGCTGGCATCAATCCCAAAATTTTTGTTGTGATCAGCTCAGGAAACCGCCCAGCCGCTGCCTGACGATCGCCTCTGCGTCGCCGATGATCCGCTCGATCAACTCAGCGCAGGTCGGCACGTCGTGGATCAACCCCTGCACCATGCCCGCCCAGAACACGCCCTGCGACATGTCGCCTGTCTCGAGCAACTGCTTGCCCGCGCGCCCGTTGACCAGTTCGGCCACGTCCTCGAACTTCGCATCGGGCTGCGCCAGACGGCGCACGACCTCTTCCGAAACCGCGCTGCGCCCCACCCGCGCAGTGTTCTTGAAGTTGCGGAAGATCAGGAAACTGCCGCGCTCGTCGTTGTCCAAGTAGGCCTGCTTCACATTGTCGTGGATCGGCGCCTCGACCGTCGCGCAGAACCGCGTGCCCATGTTGATGCCTTCCGCGCCAAGCGAAAGCGCCGCAACCAGCCCGCGCCCGTCGCCGAATCCGCCCGAGGCCAGCAGGGGTATCTTCACCTGGTCCGCCGCCGCCGGAATCAGGATCAGGCCCGGAATATCGTCCTCACCCGGATGCCCTGCGCATTCGAAGCCGTCGATCGAAACGATGTCGCAGCCCGCGCGCTCTGCCGACAGCGCGTGGCGCACGGCGGTGCACTTGTGCAGCACCGTCACGCCATGGGGCTTCACCATCTCCCAGATCTCGCGCACGGCTTGCGTGCCGGCGGTTTCAAGGATCTTGACCCCGCTGTCGATGATCGCCTGCGCATAAGCCTTGTAGTCGGGCGAATTGATCGTCGGGAACACGGTCATGTTGACCCCGAACGGCTTGGACGTCAGCGCCCGCGTCCGCTCGATTTCCTCGCGCAGTTTGTCGGGCGTTGGCTGCGTCAGCGCGGTGATGATGCCAAGCCCTCCCGCTTCGGACACCGCCGCCGCCAGCTCTGCATAGCCGACATTCATCATGCCGCCTTGCACGATCGGATGCTCGATCCCGAGCATCTGCGTAATCCGTGTCGTGAACGCCATGCCGCTTCTCCCCAAACCTTAACTGGTCGGCTAAACCGGCATCAAAGTCTTGGCAAGCGTCACGCCTCACAAAATATCGTACCCCTCGCCCAGCCCGGCTCTCAGCTTCTCCAGCGCCTGCGCCTTCAGCTGGTGTACGCGCGGGATGCTTACGCCCAACACTTCGGCGATCTCGGCAAGGTTGAGTTCCTCGACGAAATAGAGCTGGATGATCATCTGCAACCGCTCGGGCAATTCGCCGATCGCCCCCGCCACCGCCCCGCGCATTTCCTGATCGGCGAGCACCTCGAAGCTGTCGGGGCGATCGTCGGCGAAGGCACTGTTGCTGTCCGAATAGGCCTCGTCGATGTGTTCGAAGCGCATCGGCTCATCTGCGGCGCGCTGATCGCCCAGCTCACGCTCGCTCAAGCCCATCGCGGCTGCAAGTTCCGCGTCGTTGGGCGGCCGGCCAAGTTCCGCCGTCAGCGTCGAAGTTTTCTCGCGCAAGGCCCGCCGTCGCTCGGTGGCCGAGCGCGACAACGGCGTCGAGCGTCGCACCAGATCGACCATCGCCCCGCGTACGCGCAGCTTGGCGTAAGCCGCAAAACCGTCTTCGGTCGGCCCCGAATGGCGCTGTGCACATTCGGTCAGCGCGACAAGGCCAGACTGGATCAGGTCCTCCATCTCGATGCCCGAGCGGCCCGACCCGTGGACGTGCCACGCCAGCCGCTTCACCATCGGCAGAAACCTGCGGATGCGGTCGGCGGCCTCGTCCTTGCGATAGGCCTGTGCGGCGGCAAACCCGCGCGGATCGTGTTTCATGCAGCTATTCCCTCAAGAGTCGGGACTGGTTGTTCGGGCGCTTCGCCACCGATCACTTCGATCACCTCGATCGGCTGTGATGGCGGCAGTTCGGATATTGACAGCACCAGGCATTGCGGCGCGCGCAGGCGCAGCAATGCGGCGAGCGGACGCCGCGCACGCGGCTGAACGATCAGCGCGATCGGCGGCGCTCCTGGCCCGCGTTCGGCAATTATCCCAGTGATGCGCTCGCCGATGCCACGCGCCAGATCGGGCTCGATCACGGGCTGCCCGGTCGCAGGATCGTGCATTCCGCCAACGATCATCTGCTCCAGCCCCGCTTCGAGCGTGACCACCGGCAGCCGGTCGGCGGCCATGCAGATGCGCCCGACGATCATCTCGCCAAGATCGGCACGCAGCATGTCCACCAGCCGTTCGTGATCGGTCGTCTGCTGCAGTGCCTGGCTCAGCGCCGACAGGATCGGCAGCGGATGCGCGATGGAGATGCCGTCATCCAGCAGCGCGTGGAACAGGCGGGTGAGCGCGCCCAACGACATGGGCTGCGGGTGGATCGTCTCGACCAGTCCGGCTGACCGCTCCTTGACCGCATCGAGAATCGCCTTGACCTCGTCCGGCCCCAGCAGTGCCGATGGCCGGTCGCCCAGTACCTGATTGATGTGCGTCGCGATGACCGTGCTAGCATCGACCGTCAGGAAGCCCTCGGCGATGGCAAGGTCGCGCTGCGCCGCCTCGATCCAGATCGCAGGACAGCCGAAACTCGGGTCGCGGGTCTTTTCGCCGCGCAAGCCGTGGTCGGCGCTGGCCTCGCCAGCGTCGATTGCCAGTACCTTGTCGGGGCGCATTTCGGCAATGCCGATGGGCACGCCGCCCAGCAGGATGCGGTAGGAGTTGGGGCCGAGTTCGAGCGAGTCTCGCACCCGGAACTGCGGCACGATGAAGCCGAACTGCTGGCTCAACTGCTTGCGCACCCCGGTGATCCGCGCGACCAGCGGCGACCCGCGCCGCTCATCGACCAGATGGATCAGGCCATAGCCCATCTCGACCGTGACCAGTGTTTGGTCGCTGACCTCGTCGAGCAGGATGCGGCCCGGATCGACCGCTTCCACTGCTTCGATCACGACCGGGACAGGACGGGCAGCACGCTTCTTCAGCGTCCACCACAGCCAGCCCGAAAGCCCGGCGGCGGGCATGAAAACAGTCTGCGGCATCGCCGGGATCACCGCGACGGCGCTCATCACGATCGTCACCGGCAACCAGATGGCGGGATTGGAAAACTGCCCGCTGATCTGTCCGGTCAGGTTGCGGCTGTCCGAAACCCGCGTGACGATGACGGCAGCCGCGATCGACAGCAGCAGCGAGGGTACCTGCGCCACCAGCGCGTCGCCCACCGCCAACGTGATATAGAACTGCGCCGATTGGGCGGCGGTCAGCCCGTGAGTGATCATGCCCAGGCAGAAGCCCGCGATGATGTTGACCCCCAGGATCAGCAACGCGGCAATCGCGTCGCCCTTCACGAACTTGGACGAACCATCCATCGAACCGTAGAAATCGGCCTCTGTCGCCACTTCACGGCGGCGTGCCTTGGCCTCGTCGCCGGTCATCAGGCCCGCCGCCAGATCGGCGTCGATCGCCATCTGCTTGCCGGGCAAGGCATCGAGTGTGAACCGCGCCGAAACTTCCGACACGCGCCCGGCGCCCTTGGTCACCACGATCATGTTGATGATCATCAGGATCATGAACACGAACAGGCCGACCGCGAAGTTGCCGCCGATCAGGAACTCGCCGAACGCCTCGATCACATGGCCTGCAGCCGCGCCGCCTTCGTGGCCGTTGACCAGCACGATGCGCGTCGATGCCACGTTGAGCGCGAGCCGCAGCAGCGTTGCGAACAGCAGCACGGAAGGGAAAGAGGAGAAATCCAGCGGCTTTTCCGCGTTCATCGCCGCCATCAGGATCGCGACCGAAAGCGCGATGTTCAGCACGAAGAACACGTCGAGCATGAACGCCGGGATCGGCACGACCATCAGCACGATCAGCGTCAGGACACCGGCGGGCAGGGCAAAGGCGGCAGGATTGCCGAGGCGCTTGAGCATCGCTTAGAGCCCCAGCGCCGAGAGGCGGCCATAGGCCTGGCGGACATGTGCAGGAACCGCGCCACCATTGTTCAATGAAAATGCCTGGCGCAGCGTGTCGGCCATCGAGGTGGCCGGAACCGGCACCGCATTGCCGCTTCCGGCAGCCGCGTGCTGGAATTCCTGCGCGATCGGGCCGCCGGCGAACCGGGGCTGCATCGCTCCGGGCGAAGCGCCCATCGAGGCCGCCCATTGCAATACGTCGTCGCTGCTCGCGCCCTCGTTCGCACCCGCCATTCGCGAACGGATGACCCCCATGACATCGCCGACCGAGCGCACATTGCCGCTCGCGTCATAAAACGTGGATCGATTGGCCGCCGCTGCAGCAGGCAGTATCCCTGCTGCGCTTTGTGCGGGATCGTTGCCTAATGCGATCAGGAACTTGGCCGCACCGTCGGCACCGAAGAAGTGCGCCAAATACAACTCGGCATGATCTGGCTGGCGGCCCAATACGCCCGAGAGGTACGCGCTGTTGTCGTTGGCAAGCTCACCCGCCATCAGCGCGGAGACCTGCGGATCGAAGCGCATTGCCAGCAATTGCTGGCGTGCAGCGGGATCGCGGACCGATCCGCCCTGGATCATCTCGCTCGCCCAGCCGAGGCCGTGGTCGACACCATGCTTGTCGAGCGTGCGCAGCCAGGTATCGCCGGTGAACTGGTACAACCCGCTGGCGCTCGACGTCCGCGCACGAGCGCTCGGGTCAAGGCTCGATTCGAGCTTGGCCTGCGCCATCAGGTAATTGAAGTCGGCGCCGGTCGCCTGCGCCGCGCCTGCAATCGCGCCACGCACGTCAGCCCGCGAACCGCTCGGTACTACCGGGCGGGCGGGGACCTTGGGAATACCGGTAACGTCGTAGGAGCTCACGCTTCATCCCTTCCGGTCGCACGATGGCGACTTCACGGAAGGTGTTCAGCAAGGCCCGTGCCAAATGGCTCAGGCTGTCCGAAGTCTGTGGACCTGCGCATTGGCGCGGTACAGCGGGGTGGTGCCGGTCAGCGCATCAAGGCGCGATGAAACATTGGCCGCGATCAGGTTGCGCACGCGGCGGTTCGCCTCGTTCAGGCGGCGCGCGGAATCGAGCAGACCCCGGCATTCCTCGTCGATCAGATCACTGTCCACATCGGCCAGCGTACCGCACAGCGCGGCCTTGTTCGACGCGCAGCCCATGATCACGTCCAGGTCCAGCCCGGCAAGTGCATGCCGTTCCTCTTGCAGCACGGCAAGCATCTGCCGAAGCTGATCGCGAAGATCGGTGGCGGTTTCCGGGCGGACAGCGGACAGGGTTGTCATCAGGAGGCGTTCCTCAGCAGCATTCCGGCAGCAATCATGGCGTCAGCGATCTTGGCGGGGACAACCGGATAGGTGCCCCTCTCGATCGCCTGCCGGATGACCTGCACCCGCTCTGCATCGACAGGAGGCTTGGCTCCGGCATCCAGCGCAGACGATCGCTCGACTTGCGCAGCAGAACCGGCATCAGTGACCGCAGGGCCTTGCGTTTCGACTTTGGCAACGACCGGGGCGGGGGTGGCTGCAGGCTTGACCTGAACCGCACCGACCGGCCGTGATGCACCGATTTCAAATGGCGACATGGTGACGCTCCTCGCGTTTCATGCATCCAAGAACGGCGCTTTGAAGTGGCCTTTAAGGGGCAATACGGAAAATTTTTGCCGGGTCGGATGGCAAACCGGCAACCGTCATCAATCGACGGGCACGACCACCAGCCCCGGACGCGTAATCTGTGCGCGCATTGTGGTCGCCTTGGCACTGGTTCGCACCCGGATCCACGCGCCGACAGCGCCCGCTTCCATCGCCTCACCCGATTGCGAAACCGAAAAGCCGTCACCCTCGACAGCGATGGTCACGGCCTCGCCTCGTGCCACCGCAGGCGGCTCGGCCGGGGCAGTGCCTTGCCGGACATTGCCGGATACGGCAACGAACAGCCGCCAGCCACCGGCATCGGGGCACTGCACTAGAACATTGTCCTGCCGCGCGCCGTACCATGACAGGCTCAGCTCCGAACGACACGGAGACAGCCGCATGCGCCGATCGACCGGCAGGTTCGCCCCGCCCGGACGGCCGATCCCGGCGCCGGTAAAGCGCGCCACCGCATCGTCGATCGCGACAAGATCGTGGAAGCCCGAGACCTGCGCCACAGCCGCCGGGGCCAAAGTGCAAGCGCCAAGAGCGACGATGATAGATAGGGTTTTCATCAAGAGACTGTCCGCATCATGGAGATTGTGATCTCCAGCAACGCAATCATCGTGCCAAGGCGGCCAGCTCGCTCGCATACGTCAGCGAGACGCTCGCGCCGGTCCGCGCGCCCGGTTCGACCAGGATGCGCGCGTCGCGTGCCCTCGCTCCACCCGCCGCCACCAGCTGTGCCGCCTGCGCCATCGCCGCCTCGCGCCCGCCGCCGTCACCGCCAGCGCCAGCGCCAGCGCCATAACGCACCACGACGCTCACCTCCAGCCGCGAGTCCGCCCCCACTTGCCCCAGCCAGTCCGCAAGCGGCGGCGCATCACGCCCCGCGCTCCACACCGCCACTGGCTCGGCTCGCATTGCAGCGGCAATCGGCGGCAATGGCGGAGGCGGCGGCAGCGCAGCCTTCGGCCCGCCCGCCTGCGCCAAGGCAGAGGCGGTGACCATGAACAGGATCAAGGAAAGGTCGGCCAGCGCATATTGCCAGCCGGTCCCGGTACGCACGATCATGCGTGGATCTTTTCGCGCAAGGCCCCGGACGCGCGCAACGGCTGCACCTTGTGCGGCAACGACGGCTCCAGCTGTGCCGAGAGCCAGTCGATCACGTCCTGCCGCCCCTGCTCCTCGGCCAAGGCGTGGCGCTCGACCATGCGCGCGAGTGGCGCAAGCAATAGATTGGCGAACAGCAACCCGTAGAGCGTCGTCACCACCGCCATGCCGATCGCACCGTTGAGCGCGCCGGAGTTGATCCCTGCTTCCGGCAGTCGGCTGAGCGATACCAGCGTACCCACCATGCCGAAAACCGGCCCCAGCTCGGCGGCCTGCGCCAGCGTGCGCACCGCGATGTTGGCCTGAGTCATGCGATGCTTGCGGTGCGCGTGATGGCGGTCGATCAGTGGATCGATCGAGCGTAGCCGGATCATCGCGTCGGTCGCCTCGTCGAACTCCCTGTCGCCGATCGCGCGCGGACTGGCGCGCAGCACCCCGTCCTTGCGGATCGCGTTGACCTGCGCAGCAAGCCCGGCCTTCGATTGCTCGGCTGAAAAGACCGGAGCGAACAGCCCCGCAAGCGCCCGCCCGGTCGTTGCCAGCTCGCGCGGGCCTGACCGCAGCACCGTGGCAAGCGCGGTCCCGCCCACCACGATGGTGGCGGACATGCCGTCGATCAACGGGCTGAATTCCATGGGGCAAAGCACTCCTTGCACCAAAGAACGGTCCGATCCGGCATATATTCAGCCCCCCGCGCCTGCAAATTGCCGCCCCCCGGCAAACACTTGCCGCAGCTCAGCACGATCCCAGGGCAATCCCGCTGAATCCGCCACTTGGCACGCCCCTTGCTGAAACATCGGCAGCAATCCCTCTGGCAACCCCAAAGGCATGAAACGATGAGTGAGTCCCTGTTCGGTATCCATGGCAAGGCGCTGGAACTGCGCTCGCAGCGCATGGGCCTGCTGACGTCCAACATCGCGAACGCAGCGACCCCCGGCTACAAGGCCAAGGACATCGATTTCGCCGCCGCGCTGAAAGCCAGCAATAACGGCGCGAGCACCGATCAGGCGCTGACCTCGGCCACCCGCTACCGCGTGCCGGTCATGCCCAGCCTCGATGGCAACACGGTCGAGATGTCGACCGAGCAGACTGCCTTTGCCGAAAACGCAGTGGGCTATTCGGCCACGCTCAACTTCCTGCGCGGGCGGGTCGAAACACTCACCCGCGCGATCAAGGGCGAATAAGCCATGCCGACCCAAGCTCCCCTCACCCTGTTCCAGGTCACCGGTCGCGCGATGTCGGCGCAGCTCGTGCGGATGAACGCTGCGGCATCGAACCTTGCCAACGCGGGCACTGTCACCTCGTCCGAGGCCGAAGCCTACCGCCCGTTGCGCGCGGTCTTCGCCGAACAGCTCGATCAGGCCAACGGCCTGTCCACCGTGCGCGTCTCTAGCGTCCAGCGCTCCGACGCCACGCCGATCCGCCAGCACGATCCCGGTCACCCCCTGGCCGACGAGAACGGCGATGTGTGGACCGCCCCGGTCGATGAAAACGCCGAGATGGTCGAGATGCTCGAAAGCTCGCGTCAGTATCAGAACGTGGTCGAGGCCATGCAGACCGCCAAGCAGCTGATGCTTGAAACGATGAGGATGAAATGATGTCGATTGCTTCTGTAACCGCAACCACCGGCGTCAACGGTGCCAAGACATCCGACAAGGCCGGACAGGGCTGGGGCAACCTCGGCGCCGAGGACTTCGTCAAGCTGCTCACCACGCAGCTCAACAACCAGGACCCTACCGATCCGGTCGACAACTCACAGATGCTCGCCCAGCTCGCGCAGTTCTCCTCGCTCTCGACCCAGAACGACATGAAGGACTCGCTCGGCAAGATCTCGGCGCAAGGCGACACACTCGCGCAGATCTCGGCCAAGCTCGACACGCTGAACAGCACGGTCGCCAAGCTCACCTCAACTTCCGCCACCCCGGCCTGATCAGGAGTTCCAAACCATGTCCTTCTATACCTCGCTCAACGGCCTCAAGAACGCGCAGACCGATCTCGGCGTGATCAGCCACAACATAGCCAACGCCGAGACTACAGGCTTCAAGAAGAGCCGCACCGAATTTGCCGACATCGTCGTCGGCAGCGCCTTCACCAACCCCAAGCTGGTCGTCGGCATCGGCGCTGCGGTGGAATCGATCAGCCAGAACTTCGCACTCGGGCCGATCGAGCAGACCGGTTCCGCGCTCGACCTCGCCATCAACGGCGATGGCTTTTTCACCACCAAGAACGTCGTCACCGGCCAGACCCTGTTTACCCGCAACGGCAGCCTTACGGTCGATGGCAGCGGTCATATCGGTGATGGTTCGGGCAACCGCCTGCAGGTCTTCCCGACAGACGCGACTGGCACGATCACCTCGGCCACGCCGACGGACGCGGTGATTCCTGCCACCAACGGCAACGATGCCAGCGGCAACCCGATCGAATTTGCAGGCATCACTGTGGGCGACGATGGCGCGGTAACCGCGTCCTATGCCGATGGCTCGAACCTGATCATCGGCAAGGTCGCGCTCGCCAGCTTCATCGCGCCTCAGGGCCTCAAGCAGGTCGGTTCATCCAACTGGGTCACGACCGGCATTTCGGGAGCCGCCAGCTACGGCCAGCCCAGCACCGGCCAGTACGGCTCGCTGCTCTCGGGCGCGCTCGAACGCTCGAACGTCGACATCGCCGAAGAACTGGTCAGCCTGATCACCGCGCAGCGCAACTTTCAGGCAAACGCCAAGGCGATCGATACCGCCACGCAGATCTCGCAGACCGTGATCCAGCTGCAGAACTGATCGCGCACCTAACCTGAAAGCCGTGCCATGGACCGCCTGATCTACACTGCCTATTCCGGCATGACCGGATCGACCGTGCGCCAGCGCGTGATCGCCAGCAACATGGCCAATGCCCAGACCATCGGGTTTCGCGCCGAGATGCTGACGACCACGCCGATGACACTGAAAGGTCCCAGCCTCGAAGCCCGCGCCATGACCGATGGCGAAGTGCGCGGCGCTTCGATGGCGCAAGGCTCGCTGATCGAGACGGGCAATCCGCTCGACGTCTCGCTGACCGGCGACACGATGCTTTCGCTTCAGGCGGAAGACGGATCGGAAGTCTATTCGCGGCGTGGCGACCTTGCGATCAGTGCAGGCGGCGTGCTCCAGAACGGCGATGGCCGCCCGGTTATCGGCGAAGGCGGGCCGATCACCGTGCCGCTCGGGTCCAGGGTCACGATCTCGGCGGACGGCGGCGTCAGCGTTGCCAATCCCGAAAACCCTGCCCAGCCGCCGCAGTTGGTCGGGCGGATCAAGATCGCCTCGACCACCGGCAGCCGCATCGAAAAGGGCCTCGACGGCCTATTCCGCGTCAGCGGCGGCGGCGTCCTGCCGCAGGACGAAGAAGCCAAGCTGGCGGTTGGCAGCCTCGAACAGTCCAACGTCGATCCCACCCGCATTCTGGTCGAGATGGTCGAGGCCCAGCGCCTGTTCGACATCCGCACCAAGGTCGTCGGTCAGGCCAAGGAAATCGATGAATCCAGCGCCTCGCTGATGCGCATCTCCTGATCCCCGGAAAGGTAAGCCCCCATGCCAAGTTCAGCCCTCCACGTCGCCCGCACTGGCCTCGAAGCGCAGGACACGCGGATGCGCGTGATCGCCAACAACCTCGCCAATATCGGCACGACCGGGTTCAAGCGCGACCGCGCCAACTTCGCCACGCTCGCCTATCAGGACACCCGCGTTGCCGGGCAGCAGTCCTCGAACGAAACTGCTTATGCGACCGGCCTGAACCTGGGCACCGGCGTCGCGCTTCAGGCGACCACGCGGATCGACACGCAGGGCACGCTGCAGACCACCGGCAACGCGCTCGACCTCGCGCTTGATGGCGACGGCTATTTTCAGGTGACGATGCCGGGCGGCCAGCTCGGCTATACCCGTGCAGGCAACTTCAGCCGCTCGGCCGAAGGCACGCTGGTCACCGCACAAGGCTACCCGCTCAACCCCGCGATCACCGTGCCAGAAGGCGCCAGCGCGATCACCATCTCGCAGGACGGCACCGTCTCGGCCACGGTCGCCGGAACCACCGAGCCGACCGAGTTGGGGCAAGTGACCATCGCCAGCTTCGCCAACCCCGGCGGCCTGCGTTCCATGGGTGACAATTTCCTTCAGGAGACCGCAGCCTCAGGCGCGGCACAAGTCGGCGTCGCGGGCGAACAGGGGCGCGGCCACATCCAGCAGGGCTACCTTGAATCCTCCAACGTCAACGTCGTCGAGGAACTGGTCGACATGATCGAGGCGCAGCGCGCCTACGAGATCAATTCCAAGGTGATCTCGGCGGTCGACGAAATGCTCCAGAACGCCAACCAGACCCTGTGATTGTCATGACCACCCCGTTCGAACGCTATTTCGAAAACCGCTCGATCCCCGCCGGTCGCCGCCGCACAAGCGCGATCCGCGCATTGCTTGCAGGCACGCTGGCAACCGCCGCGGTGCTCTTTCTGGGCGATCCGGCCAATGCCGCGCGGCCCAAGCCCGGCTTTGAGCCCGCGCTGCCGCAAGCCCCTGCCGCCGTATCGGTCGCCCCTCCTACGGCAGGGTCGATCTTCAACGCGAGCGCTGGCTATGCTGGCTTCGTCGAGGGCCGCCGCGCCCGCGCAGTCGGCGATCCGCTGACCGTCGTGCTGATCGAAAATCTGACCACCGCCAAGACCGCCGGAGCCAAGACGCAGAAGTCCGGTCAGTTCTCGATCACCCCGCCAACTTCGGGTCCGCTGTCGTTCCTCAACCCCAATGCCCTTAAAGCTTCGGGCGGTTCGTCGTTCAATGGTCAGGGGAATGCCTCGCAGACGAGCACGCTCGCCGGTGAGGTCGCAGTGACGATCGCAGAAGTACGGTCCAACGGCACGGCTCTTGTCCGGGGGGAGAAGCGCATGATGCTCAGCCAGGGCCAGGAATGGGTGCAGTTTTCAGGGATCGTGCGCCTCGGCGACATCGACCAGGAAAACCGCATCCTTTCCACCCAGATCGCGGATGCGCGCGTCGAATACACCGGGAACGGCTCGGTCGGACGCGCGAGCCGCGAAGGCTGGCTGAGCAAGTTCTTCAATGCGATTTCGCCCTTCTAAGGTGTTGCAGATGTTCTCGCGGTTCTTTCTTTCCCTGGTCCTCGCCATCGCGATGGTCGCCCCCGCGCCCGCCATGGCCGAACGCGTGCGCGATCTCGGCGAGTTTCAGGGCGTGCGCGCCAACCAACTCACCGGCTACGGCGTGGTGGTCGGCCTTGCCGGGACCGGCGACGACAATCTCGAATACCTGACGCAGGCGATGAAGGGCACCGCAGGACGTCTTGGCGTACAATTGCCCGCTGGCGTCTCGCCCGGCCTCAAGAATGCCGCCGCCGTCGTCATCACCGCCGATCTTCCCGCTTTTGCCAAGCCCGGCCAGCGCATCGACGTCACCATCTCCACAATCGGCAAGGCCAAGTCCCTGCGCGGCGGCGCGCTGATCATGGCGCCGCTCTATGGCGCGGACGGCCAGATCTACGCGATGGCGCAGGGCAACCTTGCGGTCGGCGGCCTCGGCATCACCGCGCGCGATGGCTCGCAGCTCACCGTCAACGTCCCCACCGTCGGCCGCATCGCCGAAGGGGCCAGCGTCGAACGCGCCGTATCTTCGGGCTTCGACAGCGGTGAAGTGCTGCGCTGGAACCTGTTCGAGGCAGACTTCCTGACGGTCCAGCGCGTGCGCGACGCGATCAACACCCGCTTCCCGCAGTCCGCCACGATCGAAGACGGCGTGACCCTCGCGCTGCGCCTGCCCGCAGGTGCGGATTCGCGCGCCACGGCGATGGCCTCGATCGAAATGCTCGAGATCACCCCGGCCGAAACCGCCGCGCGCGTGATCATCAACAGCCGCACCGGCACGGTCGTCATCAACAGCGCGGTGCGCCTCTCGCCAGCCGCGATCAGCCACGGCAAGCTCGTCGTCAAGATCGACGAGAAGAGCCAGGTTTCGCAGCCCGGTCCGCTGTCCCGCGGCCAGACGGCCGTCACCCCCGCCAGCCAGATCGACGTGCAGGAAAAGGACGCCAAGGTCGCGCTGTTCAAGCCGGGGGCATCGCTGTCCTCGCTGGTCGACGCGCTCAACAAGCTCGGCACCAGCCCGTCCGATCTCGTCGCAATCCTCGAAGCGTTGAAGCAGGCCGGCGCGCTCAAGGCCGAAATGGTGGTGATATGAGTACTGTCGCCGCAACCCCTGCACCCACGCTGTCGCTCAAGCCCAAGGTCGCGACCGACCGCGAAAAGCTCAGCCAGGCAGCCAAGCAGTTCGAAGCGATCTTCGTCCGCCAGATGCTCGCCAGCGCGCGTGCCACCGATTTCGGTGGCAAAGGCGTGTTCGGCGAGATGGACCAGACGTTCGTCCAGATGCGCGATGATCGTTTCGCCGAGATCGCGTCGCAGACCGGTGCGCTGGGCCTTGCCAAGCAGATCGAGAACCATCTTGCCGCGCAGCTTCGCCCCGAAGCACCTGCTGCGAAAGGCAAATAAGCCATGGCCTCCGATCTCATGTCGATCGCCCGCAGCGGCGTCCAGGCCGCCCGCATCGGTCTGGACGTTACTGCGCAGAACATCGCCAATGCCTCGTCCGAAGGCTATGTCCGTCGCTCGGTCAGCCTTGCCGAAGTCGCCTCGACCGGCGGCGCCTACCGCGTCGGCGACCTGTCGTTGTCGGGCGTGCGGCTGGATGGGATCACCCGCAACGCGGATGCATTTCGCCAAGCCGAGGTCCGCCGCACCGGCTCGGACGTCGCGCGCGCCACCTCCGAGGTCTCCGGCCTGCGCAACATCGAATCCGCGATCGAACAGTCGGGCGTTTACGACGCCATCGTCGGCTTCGAAGCCTCGCTCCAGCGCCTGACGCAAGACCCGGTCGACACCTCGCTGCGCGCCTCGGTCATCGAAAAGGCGCGGACCATGGTCGGCACTTTCCAGATCGCCGCGCAGGAAATGGATGCGGCCGGCGAAGGCATGCAGTTCCTCGCCAGCGACGGCGTCACCCAGACCAACCGCATCGCGCAGGAACTGGCCCGCACCAATACCCGGCTGTCGCGCGCGTCGGACGCCAGCAGCGACAAGACCGCCCTGCTCGACCAGCGCGACAAGCTGCTCCAGCAACTCAGCGAATACGGCAACATCGCCACGACCTTCGCCACCGATGGCACTGTCGCGGTCAAGCTCGGCGGCGCTACCGGTCCAGACCTCGTCACCGGCGGCACGGCCGCGACGCTGGCCATGACGACCGCCACCAACGGCACGATCAGCTTTTCTGTCGGCACCTCGGCGCTTACCCTGTCGGGCGGCTCGCTCTCGGGCAACCAGCTTGGCCTCAACAAACTCGCCCAGCTCAAGCTCGACGTCGACGGCCTTGCCGAAGACATCGTCGACAAGTTCAATCAAGCACAAGGCACCGGCGCGGACCTCGACGGCGCGCCCGGTGCGCCGATGTTCTCGGGCACCACTGCCGCCGGAATGCAGCTAAGCGTCGAGAACGTGCGCAAGCTCGCCACCGCCCCGCTCGGCAGCCTTGCGGGCAGCCGCGATTCCGGCAACCTGACCAACATCCGCAACACCATGTCCGCGCTCAACCCCGCCAGCGGCATGGACCAGATCCTGTTCGACGTCTCGGGCACACTCGCCGGACGCAACGTAACGCTCGGCGCACTGCAGACCATCGCCGGCACCGCGAAGGTCGCCCTGTCCGCGCAATCGGGCGTCGATCTTGACGCCGAAGCCGTCAGCCTGATCCGCTACCAGCAGGCCTTCCAGGCCTCGGGCAAGGTCATGCAGACCGCCTCCGATATCTTCGACACCCTTCTGGGGATTGGATAAACTGCCATGAGCACGATCTACGGCACCTCGACATCGGCCTTCTACGACCGCTCGCTGATGGACCTCACCGCCTTGCGCAAGCAGGCCGAGGACCTGCAGTCCGACATGTCGTCGGGCCAGCGTCTGCAACGCTCGTCGGATGATCCCGTGGCAGCCTCGCGCCTCCGCTCGCTCGCTCGCGCCGATGCGATGGATCAGATCGACGTGGCAGCAACCAACAAGGTCAGCTCCGACCTGACCCTAACCGACGACACGCTCTCGGGTTTTGCAAACTACGTCACACGCCTGCAGGAACTGACCACGCAGGCCGCCTCCTCGACGCTCAGCACCAGCCAGCGTGCCGGTATCGGCGCGGAAATCGCGCAGATCCACGGCAACCTCGTCGCGCTCGCCAACACCCGCGACGGCTCGGGCCGCGCGCTGTTCGGCGGCGAAAGCGTCGGCGCGGCCTACAGCGTCGATGCTGCGGGCAACACCAACTACGAGGGCACCGCTACTGCCGGCACCGTCTCGCTCGGCGATGGCCAGAGCGTGTCGCGCGGCATCACCGGCCCGGAATTCCTCAAGTTCAAGTCCGGCAACACCGACATCGACCTGCTCGCCTTCACCAAGGGGCTGGCCGACGCGCTGCAATCGGGCACCGGCGGTGCCAGCACGGCCAACGCCGCGTTGACCGCGTTAAGCGATGGTCTTGAATCGATCACCACCGCACAGACCGTGATCGGCTCACGGATCAACTGGATCGATCTCAACTCCGAGCGCCGCGTGACCCTGTCTGAAATGCGCACGGATGAGCAATCGCAAGTCGGCGGCACCGACCTCACCGCCTCGATCGCACGACTGCAGAACACCATGCTCGTGCTCGAAGCCAGCCAGGCCAGCTTCTCCAAGCTCGCCAACCTGACGTTGTTCAGCCAGCTGCATTGAGCCGGCGCGATACTGAAACTCGAGGATCCAATTCATGTTCGCCATAATCGGCATCGTCATCCTGATCGTCATGGTGTTCGGCGGCTTTGCCATCACCGGCGGCGCGCTCGGCCCGGTAATGGAAGCCATCCCGCATGAAATGCTGATCATCGGCGGCGCAGCGGTCGGCGCGGTCGTCGCCGGCAACTCGATGCACGAACTCAAGGGCATCGGCGGCGGCTTCAAGAAGGTGTTCAAGGGACCCAGGCACAACAAGCAGGATCACGTCGATGCCATCGTGCTGGTTACCAAGCTGATGAAGATCCTGCGCACCGATGGGCCAGTCGCGCTGGAAAGCCACGTTACCGATCCGGCCAACTCGCCGATCTTCGCCGAATTTCCGCGTCTGCTCGGCAACAAGCCGCTGATCGCGCTGATCTGTGACACGCTGACCCTGATCGTGGTGTCGTCGGGCACGCTCGAGGTCCACGCCGTCGAAGACGTGATGGACCACGCGATGAAGACGCATTTCCACGAGGAAACCGAACCCCAGCACGCGCTGCAGGGTCTGGCCGATGCATTGCCCGCGCTCGGCATCGTCGCCGCCGTGCTCGGCGTGGTCAAGACGATGGGCTCGATCGACAAGCCCCCGGCGATCCTGGGCGCGATGATCGGCTCGGCTCTGGTCGGTACTTTCATGGGCGTGCTGCTTGCCTATGGTGTCGTCGCGCCGCTCGCCGGAAGGCTCAAGCAGGTGCTCGATCAGGACGAGATGATCTTCCAGGCGGTCAAGCAGGTGATCATCGCCAGCCTCCACGGCTGGCCGCAACCGCTGGTCGTAGAAAGCGCGCGCTCAGGGCTGGGTCATTCGTTCCGCCCCGGCCTCTCGGAACTGCTAGACGCACTGCGCGGGCGCTGATCCGATGGCCAAGGCACCTTCCAAAGGCAAGAACGAGCCCCCGCGGCCGATCATCGTCAAGAAGATCACCGTCGTCGCCGCCGGTCATCATGGCGGCGCGTGGAAGGTCGCCTATGCCGACTTCGTGACCGCGATGATGGCCTTCTTCCTGCTGATGTGGCTGCTCGGCGCGACCACCGAAAAGCAGCGCAAGGGCATCGCCGACTACTTCACCCCGACGCTGGTCAAGATGAAGCAGGGCAGCGCGGGCGGCTACGGGTTGCTTGGCGGATCCTCGCTCACCGATGCCGACGATTACCCCCATGCAGGCGGACAGACCGGCACCAAGACGCTGACGATCCCGCGCGACGCGACCGGGGGCGCCAAGGAAGGCGGCAGCAAGGTCAAGCGCGTCAACACGATGAAGGAACGCCTCGCCAAGAAGCTCGAGGCCTCCGAAAAGCTGCGCAAGCTCGCGCGGCAGGTACGCATGGTTGAGACCAGCGAAGGCATCCGCATCGATCTGGTCGACGATGCAAACTTCTCGATGTTCCTGCTCGGCACCACCGTGCTGACCCCCGATGCTGCCGAACTGCTCCGCGCGATCGGCCAGACGGTCGCGCCCGAAGCCGGCCAGTTCACCGTACGCGGCCACACCGATTCGCTGCCGTGGAAAACAGGCGTCGCCAACAACTGGTCGCTATCGGCTGGCCGAGCCGAGGCCACTCGCCAGTCGCTTATGCGCCAGGGCATTGCCGAAACGCGCTTCCGCCGCATCGAAGGCGTCGCCGACCGCGAACCCCTGATCAAGGAAAACCCCTCAGACCCCCGCAACCGCCGCATGTCGATTCTGCTGACGGGGTGAGGGAAAAGTAAAATACCGATGACTTTTGGATTAATTCGCGGTTGCGATTGCAACCGGATGAGGGCAGCTTCGCGAACAGCGCGCAAGGTTTCCGGCGATCCGATCGCCGGCCCTGACGCAAAGGTTCGACAGGGAGCTTGCTTTGATGAGGAAATTTGCAGCACTTGCCACGGTATCGGTCGTGGCATTGGCCGGGGTCGTATTCGCCGCAGCCGGGGGCAACAAGGTAGCCGGTGCCGGAGCAGTCCTTCTGCCCGCATCCGCAGCAGCCGGATACCAGGTCTCTGCCGCGCCAACAGTCGCTGCGGCTCCCGGCTCGGCCATTCCCGATAGCTGGATCTGCGTGTTCAAGGCTGGTTCCGTGCCTGCCGGGAATGAACAGGCAGAAGCCAACAGGGTCGTCGGCAAGGCAGGTGGCCGCGTCGGACACGTCTACCGCTATGCGCTGCAGGGCTTTTCGATCAACCTGCCCGCACCCGGCGCTGCTGCGGTCGCCGCGCACAATCCCAACATCGATCACTGTGCGCCCGATCAGATCGCCACGATCATCGATCCGGTCAACGCTCTTGCCAGACCTGGCGGCGGCGGTGGCGCCACGTCCGAAACGACGCCTGTGGGCATCACGCGCGTCGGCGGCGGTCTTGCCACCTACACCGGGACTGGACGCGCCTTCGTGATCGACTCGGGCGTCGACCTGACTCACCCGGACCTGGTCGTCAGCACCACCCTCAGCCGCAACTTCGTTTCGCGCGAAACGTCGCCCAATGATCTCAACGGCCATGGCAGCCACGTTGCTGGCACGATCGCCGCGAAAAAGGGCAACTCGCTGGGCGTCGTCGGCGTTGCTCCGGGCGCGACGATCATCGCCGTGCGCGTGCTCGACCGCCGTGGCAGCGGTGCTTATTCGGATGTGATCGCAGGCGTGGATTATGTCGCCACCCCGGGGGTCGGCAGGCCCGGCGATGTCGCGAACATGAGCCTCGGCGGTCCCGTATCGACCGACCTCGACACGGCGGTGATCAACGCCTCGAACAGCAGCGGCGTGATCTTCGCGCTCGCGGCCGGCAACGAGACCGACGATGCCAACAACCATTCGCCCGCGCGCGCCGATGGGCCTAACATCTACACCATCGCCGCAGTCAACGCCTCGGACACCTTCGCCAGCTTCTCAAACTATTCGGTGATCGGCGATCCGGTCGATTTCGCCGAACCGGGTGTCTCGATCCTGTCGACCTGGAAGGACGGCGGGTACAACACGATCTCGGGCACTTCGATGGCGACCCCGCATATGGCCGGCATCTTGCTCTACGGGCGACCCGGCACCAGCGGCCAATCGAGCGCGGCACCCAACGGCGTGCGCTTCCCGATCGGCATAAAGCCCTGATGGCATAACGGGCGGCCTGCGCAGCCGCCCCCCGGTACGCGTGCAAACGAAGAAAGGCCCGGCAACCCGATATGGGTTGCCGGGCTGGTGGCGCGCGCCTGGTGGAGGCAGGCGTTTGCCGATCCTTCAGTTCATTAGCGCAGCAACGACAGCACGTTCTGCTGGCTCTGGTTGCCCTGAGCGATCATCGCGGTCGATGCCTGGCTCAGGATCTGGGCCTTGGCCATCGCGGTCGTTTCTGCCGAGTAATCGGCGTCCTGGATCCGCGAACGGGCGTCAGACAGGTTGGTGATGTTGTCGTTCAGGTTGTTGACCACCGATTCAAGGCGGTTCTGACCGGCACCGAACTGAGCACGGGCAGCGCTGACTTCGGCAAGCGTAGTATCCGCATCGGTAATCGACGTGGTCGCAGCGGCCACCGTGGTGACGTCGAACGCGACAGCAGCGATTCCCTTGCTGGTGATGTCCACGGTATCGGCGGTTTCTGCGCCGGTCTGGATCGTGAACGTGGTGTCGGCGGTACCGAACAGGGCCTGACCGTTGAACTTGGTGTTGGTCAGCACATCGGTGATCTGAGCCGTGAGTTCCTGAACTTCAGCGTCCATCGCTTCACGATCGGAAGCCTGATACGTGCCCGACTTCGACTGTACGGCCAGTTCACGGACGCGCTGCGTCATGTTGGTGACTTCGTTGAGCGCGCCTTCAGCGGTCTGCGCCAGCGAAATTCCGTCGTTAGCGTTACGTACGCCCTGGCTCATGCCCTTGATCTGCGAGGTCATGGTCGTGGCAATGGCCAGACCTGCCGCGTCGTCCTTGGCGCTGTTGATGCGCTTGCCGGTCGACAAGCGCTCCATTGCCGTGCTGAGCATCTTGCCAGCAGAGTTTGAAGCATTCGCTGCTTTCAGCGAGCTGATATTCGTGTTGATAACCGCCATGATTCCAGTCTCCGGTTGGGGTGGTATAAGTCCCGAATGGACTGCCGGGTCATTGGAAAGACGCGGCTGTCGAGACAAAGACCGGCAAACCCGCGCCGTATTTAAGCCCGCCCCCGGCAAAAGACTGCCGCACCTACGTAGTCGCCCTTAGTATTTTCCGAAGGGTTAAAGTTTCGACCTGTTCGTCGGTTACGCGCGAAACAAGAGCGACGGACACGATGGTTAACGGGGGTTTCAAAATGATTCGGGATTGCGGGGCACTTCGCTTCACAGATGCGGCAGCAACCGCGCACGCGGCGCTCGTCCAGCGCGCTGCTGCGGTGCTCTCCAGCTACGGCGCGCACGCCGACGTTCTCCTGTCCGACGCTTTCGAAGGCGCCCGCCCCACCGCGCGGCAGACCAGCGTGCTGCTCGAACGCTCAGCCACTCCTTCGCTCGAACGCACACCCCACACGCGCCAGACGACGCTGCGCTATGCCGACGGAGCCGGAGAAGCCGCGCTCGCCGCGCTGCTCGCCTGCGCCGCCAAGCCCGGCGCACCGATTGCCGCCGATCCCGAAAGCCTCTCGATCCTCGCGCTCGCCGAACGCATCGCCGCCACCGACATCCCCGTCCTGATCAACGGCCCCACCGGCACCGGCAAGGAAGTGCTCAGCCGCTTCATCCACGACCGCTCCTCGCGCAGCGACAAGCCCTTCATCGCCATCAACTGCGCCGCAATGCCCGAAGCCATGCTCGAGGCGCTCCTGTTCGGCCACCAGAAGGGCTCCTTCACCGGTGCCAACGCCGCCAGCGAGGGCTTCTTCCGCGCAGCCGACGGCGGCACGCTGCTGCTCGACGAAATCGCCGAGATGCCACTCACGCTTCAGGCCAAGCTGCTCCGCGCGCTGCAGGAAGGCGAAGTCGTACCCTTGGGCGCAACTCAGCCGATCAAGGTCGACGTCCGCGTCATTGCCTGCGCCAACCGCGATCTGCCGCTCGAAGTCGAGGAAGGCCGCTTCCGCGCCGACTTGTTCTACCGCCTCAACGTCTTCCCGCTCGCGCTCGAACCGCTGTGCCAGCGCCCAGATGATATCGCCCCGCTCGCCTTCGCCATGCTCCTGCGCCACGGAACGCAAGCGCCATGG
Source organism: Novosphingobium hassiacum (assembly GCF_014196055.1). Lineage (GTDB taxonomy): Bacteria > Pseudomonadota > Alphaproteobacteria > Sphingomonadales > Sphingomonadaceae > Novosphingobium > Novosphingobium hassiacum. The sequence continues at coordinate 39,760 of NZ_JACICY010000008.1, read as the reverse complement.
ATCGCCGACGAGACGCTCGCCATGCTCGCCAGTCATCCTTGGCCCGGCAACGTGCGCGAGCTCGAGAACGTCATGCGCCGCGCGCTCGTGCTGGCAGGCGACGCGCCCGTCATCCTGCCCCAGCACATTGCGTTCGACCGTACTGCACGCCTGATCACCGAACCGGTTCAGGCTCCCAGCGCCTCGACACCCGACGGCAAGCTGTCGAACATCGTGCAGATCTCCGAAGCCCGCGCGATCATGGCGACCCTGGACGCCTGCAACGGCAGCCGCGTCGCCGCCGCCCGCCAGCTCGGCATTTCCGAACGCACCCTGCGCTACCGCCTCGCCAGCTTCCGTGAAGCCGGCATCGACGTGAACGCCCGGGCCGCAGGCGGCAGGCGATGAGCGGCATATCCGGCATTGGCGGGCGCGCGTCCGGCATCCAGGACATCATGGCCCTGCGCCAGCAGATCATGGAGCGTTCGCAACTGCTCCAGCAGGTCAAGACGCCCGAAGCCACACAGGCGACCGCCCCCTCATCAGGCCCCGCAGGCAGCTTCACCGACACGCTCAAGGGCGCGCTCGAAAGCGTCAACGCCAGCCAGCAAAAGGCAGGCGCGATCAGCGAGGCTTATGAAAAGGGCGACGTCGTCGATGTCGCCAAGGTCATGCTCGCCCGCCAGGAAGCCGGCGTCGCCTTCGAAGCCACGCTGCAGGTCCGCAACAAGCTGCTCAACGCCTATCAAGACATCATGCGGATGGGAGTCTGATAAGTGGCAGATAATTCCCTCGCCCTGACCGACTCTGACGGCAGCGTCGCGACGCGGGCCAAAGTGTTCCTCGCCCAGCCCTCCGTGCGCCGCACCATTCCATGGTTCGCGGGCGTCTCGGCTGCGGGCCTCACCGCGCTGCTTTACATGACCATGGCGCCTGCCCCGCAGCGCATGCTCTACAGCCAGTTGTCGGACAGCGAGCGCGGCGAAGTCGTCGCCAGCCTCGACAAGGCCGCGATCTCCTACCAGATCGACAATGCCACCGGCGCGATCACCGTCGGCGAAGACGATCTTTACCGCGCGCGCATGGCCGCTGCCGCCGATGGCGCGATCGCCACGCCCGAAACCGGCACGCAAATGCTCGACAAGCTGCCGATGGGCGCCAGCCGCGGCCTCGAAGGCCAGCGCCTCCAGGCCGCGCGCGAACGCGAGCTTGAACTCACCATCACGGAAATCGACGGCGTCGAAAGCGTCCGCGTCCATCTCGCCGAGCCCGAAAAGTCGGTGTTCGTGCGCGACAACATGCCGCCATCGGCCTCGGTCATGGTCAAGCTGGCGCGTGGCCGCCAGCTTTCCGAAAGCCAGGTCCGTGCGGTTACCAATCTTGTGGCAGGCTCTGTCCCTGGCCTCGCCATAAGCTCCGTCCGCGTCGCAGATCAACATGGCCGCCTTCTCTCAGAGGCCAGTGGCGCGGACGGAGACCGGCTCGAACTGCAGCAGCGCATGGAAGAAAAACTGCGCCAGCAGGTCTCGCAATTGCTCACCCCGATGCTCGGCGACGGCAACTTCTCGTCCGAAATCCAGATCGATCTCGATATGGATCAGGTCACCTCCGCGCGCGAAAGCTACGACAAGCAAGGCGTGGTCCGCTCCGAAACGCAAAGCGCTTCGCAGATGGCGGGTGCCACGACTGCACAGGGCGTCCCTGGCGTCACCGCCAACACGCCCCCACCCGCGACGACCGCGCAAGCAGGTGCCCCCACCGGCACCCCGGCCGTCGCTCCGAGCCAGCCCGGCTCCAATGGCGAATCCAGCTCGACCAAGACGTACGAGCTCGGCCGTGAAGTCGCCGTCTCCAACCAGACCCCCGGCAAGATCAAGCGCCTCTCGGTCGCGGTCGCGCTCAGTTCCGAAATCATGGCCAAGGCCAAACCAGCGGACATCGAGGCGATCAAGCAGCTGGTCAGCGCCGCTGTCGGTGCAGATCCCGCGCGCGGCGATCAGGTCGCCGTGCAGGTCCGCGCATTCAAGCCGGTCGAGGTCGAAGCCATCCCCTTCTGGGAAACGCCATGGTTCGCCACGATCCTGCGCAACGCGGTCGCGCTGATCGCGGTCCTGCTCGTCCTGCTACTCGGCGTCCGCCCGCTGATCAAGGCGCTCAAGCGCGATCCGGCTCAGGCCTCGCCCAAGAAGCGCAAGGGCGCGTCCGACGACGACGATGACGAGGATTCCGAAGACGCCATCACCCCCGATGAAATGGCCGAGGCGCTCCAGCCTGCGCAGAACCTTCAGACCGGCGTCGTCGATGCAGATGCCCTCGCCCGGCAGGTCAACCTCGCCCAGCGCCTCGTTGTCGAAAAGCCCGATAACGCGCTCGTCGCGATCAAACAGATGCTCAACACGCCCGAAGAGGAGGCCGCAGCATGAGCGATCTTGCAGAAGCTCCGAACATCACCGATCCCGAACGCGCCGCCGTGATGGTCATGCTGCTCGAAGACGATCAGGCCGCGCAGATCCTTGCGCAGCTCGAGCCGTCCGAACTGCGCCTGCTGGGTGAAAAGATGTGCGCGCTGGGCGAAATCGGCCCCGTCGCCATCGCCCAGGCCATCGCCGGTTTCGTCGAAAAGACCGAACGCCTCGGCCTGATCGCGCACGATCGCGTGGGGCAAGTCCGCTCGCTGATGACCCGCGCGGTCGGCACGGTGAAGGCGGACAGCCTGATGCAGCGGATCATGCCCGACGATCCTTCGCAAACCCCGACCATCGAACTTGCCCGCTGGCTCACCCCGCAGGTAATTGTCCCGCTGATCCGTGACGAACACCCGCAGGCCATCGCCGTGCTGCTGGTCCAGCTCGATCCCGAAGTGGCCGCCGCCGTGCTCCACGCCATGCCCGACGAGATCCAGCCGCAGGTCGTCCACCGCATCGCAACGCTCGGCCCTGTCGCGCCCGAGGCCATCGCCATGCTGGAAGAAATGCTCAACCGCCGCATCGCGGACTGCCACGGCGCAGGCTCGCTCACCATGGGCGGCCCGCGTGAAGCGGCAGACATCATCAATGCCTCGGCGCGTACCGTGGAAAAGCGGGTCATGCCCGAGATCGCCAAGCAGGACAAACAGCTCGCCAAGGCGATCGAGAACGAGATGTTCAAGTTCGAACATCTGTTCGCATTGGACGACAAGTCGATGGGCGCGCTGCTGCGCGAAGTCGACAACGATGCGATGATTGCGGCCTTGAAGGGCATCCCTGACGATCAGCGCGAAGTGTTCTTCCGCGCCATGTCCAGCCGCGCCGCCGATGGCGTGCGCGACGAGATCGCCGGGCGTGGCCGCATGAAGATGGCTGAAGTGATAGAGGCACAGAAAGCCATGGTCACCGCCGCCCGCCGCCTCTCGGCCGAGGGCGTGATCGTGTTCGGTGCGGGCGACGACGATTATGTCTGAACGCCCGCGCGCGGTTTCACTGGCAAATCTTGGGCAAGGCCCGATCGGCTTTGCTCGCGACCTGCGCTTCACGCGCAATGTTGCTGCCGCCCGCGCACCCGTAGTGGTCGAGCCGGAGGAACCCGAAGACCCGGTCGGCAACGCCTGGGCCGAGGGTTATGCGCGCGGCATGGGCGATGCACAGGAAGCCGCCGCACAGATCATCGCCGAGCGCGAAGCCGCCGCAACGAAAATCGAACTTTCGCTCGCGCGGCTCGATGCCGCGATGCAGGCCGATCTCAAGGACCGCCTGCGCGAAACTGTCGAAGCCTTGTGCGAGGCCGCCATCGCGCCCGCCGCGCTCGATCCCGACGGGCTCACCCGCCGGGTCGAATGCGCCGCCGCCATGCTCGCGCGCGTACAGGACGAGCGCGTCATCCGGCTTCACCCCGAAGACCTCGCGCTGATCGCCGCGCGCCTGCCCGAGGACTGGCATTTCGAACCCGACGCCACGCTCGATCGCGGCGCGGTCCGCGTCGAAGGCGCGACCGGCGGGGTCGAAGACGGGCCCGCGCAATGGCGCGCCGCCATTACCGAGGCGCTGCGCCAATGCTGATGGAAACCACGCTCAATGTGCTCGAACGCGCGCTCGATTCTTTCGCGCTCACCCAGCCCGATTTCACCCCGCCGCGCTACGGACTGCTGGCTGCCTGCGATGGCGGGATGCTCGAAGTGTCTGGGCTTTCGGTCCCGATCGGCACGCAATGTCGCATCGCGCACGGCTCCGGCTCGCTGATGGCCGAGACGATCGGCTTCCGCAACGGCCGCACCCTGATGATGCTGCTGGGCGACCCGGTCCTGCTGCGCCCCGGCGCAAAAGTTCGCGCCGAGGGCCGACCCGGCATGCTTCCGGTCGGCGCCGAATTCCTCGGTCGCGCGGTCGATGGCGAAGGCAAACCGATAGACGGCCTCGGCCCCTTGAACGCGCGCCACGAATGGCCCTCGGGCGGTGTGCGCACCGCTGCGCTCGACCGCTCGCCCGTGCGCGAACGCTTCGATACCGGCGTGCGCGCACTCAATGCCCTGACCACATTCGGCATCGGCCAGCGCATCGGCATCATGGCAGGCTCGGGCGTCGGCAAGTCGGTGCTGCTCGATATGATCGCGCATGGAGCCGAGGCTGAGATCGTGATCGTCGGGTTGATCGGAGAGCGCGCGCGCGAAGTTTCCGATTTCGTCGAACGCCATATGCACGGCGGCAAGCGCGATCGCTCGGTCGTGGTCGCGGTCCCTGCCGATCACGCGCCAAACTTGCGCATCCGCGGTGCGTTGCTCGCCACCAGCCTTGCCGAATCCTTCCGCGCCCAGGGCAAAAAAGTGCTGCTGATCATGGACAGCCTCACCCGCGTCGCCCACGCCGGTCGCGAAATTGCGCTGCTGCTGGGGGAACCCGGCGCAGCGCGCGGCTATCCGCCTTCCGCACTCGCCACGATCACCAAGCTGGTCGAGCGCGCGGGCAACTCTGCCCAAAGCGGCGGTTCGGTCACCGGGCTCTACACCGTGCTGGCAGACGGCGACAATCAGGATGACCCGGTGGTCGACACCGCGCGTTCGATCCTCGACGGCCACATCGTCCTCTCGCGCGATCTTGCTCAACGCGGCCAGTACCCCGCAATCGACATCGCCGCCTCGCTCAGCCGCGTGATGAACGACATCACCGCGCCCGATCACCAACAGGCCGCCCGGACCTTCCGCGCGCTCGTCGCCTCTTACGAGGCCAACCGCGATCTCGTGCTGATGGGCGCCTATCGCGCCGGGGCAGATCCGCAGCTCGACCGCGCCATAGTGATGCACGATGCCCTGTCCGGTTTCATCAGCCAGCCGCAGCGCGAGATCATCAACGCCGATGATTCCGCCGCCGCGCTGATCCGGCTGATGGCGGCGTGAAAGCCGAGCGCGCCCGCCTCGCTCGCCTCAAGCGCCTCGAACGCATCCGCGACATCGCCCGCCGCACCGCTCTGGCAGAGGCGGGCAAGGCCGAAAGCACGCTGGCGCAGTTGCAGGGCCTGGTCGCCCGCACCACCAGCCTGTCGGCCGAATACTCCGCGCGGACAGACCTGCCCGATGCCCATGCGCTCCAGCAGTTGCGTCACTTCGTCGCCGGGCTCGATCGCATCACTACCGGCACCCGCGCCGACGCTGTCAACGCGCAGCGCATCGCCGACACCAAGGCACAGGAAGCCGCCGCCGCCGAGCGCCGCCGCGCCGCCGTCGAAGAGCGCGCCGATGCGCAATCGCGCCTCATCGCCAAGAAGATCGCCGCAGCAGCCACCCCGCTCGGCGCGGCAAAGCCAACTGGCACGAGTCTTGAATAGACAAGGTTAACGCCGACGCGACGGAGCCTTGCCGATGTTCGATCTTGCTGTCACTTCCCTGACCCCCACCTCGGCAACGCCCGCGCTCCTCCCCACGCTACAGAACCTCACCCCGGCCGCCCCAGCGGCTGCAAACCCCGATATCGCGGCAGAGTCAGGCTCTACGCCCCATGCCGGCATGTTCGAGGCCCTGCTTGCGCTCCAGACCGCGCCCGCGATCGTCATGGCGACGGGCCTCCCTACTCCCTCGGTCCCCGCAGTGCAGGTCCGGCAGCCGGGCGGCAAGATCTTGCCGGAAGCGGCAAGCGCGGTTGCCGCCGTTGTTGACTTTGCCGCCGTTGCCGTCGTCGCCACCGCGGACCCCATCGGGTCCGACGAGCTTTCGTCGGTCACCGATGACCTTTCCCCCGCTCCCCCTGCCTTCCCCCCGCTTCCCGATCTTGCCATGATCGCGTCGATTTTCGCCGCGCCGCAGCGACCCGCAGCCGTCGAGGCCACCGCACCCGAGCAGCCAAAAGCACCGGTTGTTCAGCCACTTGGCATTCAGCCCCCCGCGCCTGCCACACCGGCTGCAGCAGTCATCGCGCTCGCCCAGACCGCGCAGATCGAGCTTGAACCCACGCCGGTGCCGCGCGCGCCCGTCACAATCAAGGCTTCACCCGAAGCGGCTCCACAAGCGCTTCCGCAGGCGGCCACTGCCGCGATCGCTACGACCCGCAAGACCACCCCGGACCAGCCCGCCAGCGTCGCCACGCCGGACACCGACGACACGCAACCCATTGAAACAACGGACGAAGCCATCTCGACGACGTTCCAGAACGCCGAACCCGCAGCACCCCGGCAGAACGCCGCTCCGGCCTCCCGGCCAGAACCGCGTGCCGAACGTATCGACTTCGCCACCCTGGTCGAAACCCTTTCCCGCGCCCGCGAGGAAGCCTCGCCCAACGCGGTCCGCGCCTCGGTGCAACACGCTGACTTCGGGCGTATTTCCCTGCGCTTCGAACACGATGACAAGGGCGCGATGTCCGTCGCGATGAGCAGCGCCGACCCCGGCTTCGCCCGCGCCGTCACCGCCTCGAGCGAAGCGGCACCGACGCAGACCCAGCCAGATACCCAGCGCGGACAAGCCTCGCAAAACAGCAACTTCGCTCAAAGCGGAAGCGGCGACACCTCTCGCCGACAGCCCTCCGAGCGCCACGGTCAGCCCGCCCCGCAACTGCGCGACAAGCTCCGCCGCGATGATCCCAAACCCCAGACCGGCAGCATTTTCGCCTGATCTTTCCGTCACTTGAACCCCTGAAAGCAAAACCATGAGCGACAAGAGCGACAAGGAACCCAAGCCCAAGAAGAAAAGGGGCGGCGGCATGCTGATCAAAATCGGCATGGCGCTCGGCCTGCTCGCTGGCGGCGGTGGCGTTGTGTTCGGCTTGGTGGCCTCCGGCGTCATCGGCGGCGGCGGCGCGCATGCCGAAGCCAAGGAAGACAAAAATCCCAAGCTGGTCCGCAAGGGCGAAGTCGATCCTTATGCCCCCGTCGCCAAGGAAGGCGAAGGCGAGGGCGGCGGCGAAGCGCTCGACATGGATGGCGAGGGCGGCAGCGAATATCGCACTGTCTACTATAATTTCCCCGAGGATTTCACCTCGAATCTCAAGGATTCCGAGGGTTTGCTGCAGGTCAACCTCGCCGCATCGACCCGCCGGGACTACCGCGTGATCGCCTGGATGAAGAAGCACGAACTCGCCATCCGCTCCGCCGTGCTGATCGCCATCGCCGACACGCCCGAAGGCGAAGTCTATTCGCCCGAAGGCAAGGGCCGCCTGCAGAAGCGGCTGACCGGCGCGATCAACAAGGTCCTGTCCGAAAACGAAGGCTTCGGCGGAGTCGATGCGGTCTATTTCAAGTCCTTCATCGTCCAGTAGGCCGCGCTCACGCCACCCGTATTCTGACGCAACTCGAAGCTTACCGGATTGAAATCGCCCGATGAAACCTGAACGCGCCCTCATCGCCGAACGTGCCCTTGCCCGGCACGATCCGGCCCTGCTGCGCCCCGGCCCCAGCGCTGCCGACCTCTTGCCCGCCTTCACCCGGATGAGCGAGCGCATGGTCCGCACCTTGCGCGCCGCGCTCAGCCCGCTGCTCGGTGGCAAGGAACCGCAGATCAATCCGGCCAAGCCCATGCAGACTGACTTCGAAGATTTCTGCTCGGAAATTCCGCGACTTGCGGCCAACAGCCTGTTCCACATCGGCACCGCACCGTTCATGTTGACGGTCGAGGGCGAGCATGTCCTGCGCCTGGTCGATCGCGCGTTCGGCGGGCCGGGCGATACCCCGGCATCGCTACCCAAGGAATTCCCGCTCTCGGCCGAACTGATGATCGCGCGGGTCGAGCAGACCATCGCCGCCTGCCTCGCCCTCGCACTCGGCGGAGCGAATAGCAGCGCTATCAAGGCTATCCGGCGCGATACCAGCCTCGCCCAGCTTGGCGCGATGCCCGATGCCACGCCGGTTGCCGGCCTCACCTTCAACGTGATCGAGCAGGGCCGCATGCCGTGGGCGCTGTCGCTCGCATTCCCGATCGAGACGCTCGCGCAGATTTTCGCCCACGGTGACGCGGCAAAGCCTACCCGCCCGCCGCGCGGCCCGAACAAGCCGACCGACGCGCCCTTCTCCGACCTGCCGATCGAGGTCTGCGCGGTGCTGGTCGACATGCAACTGCCACTGGTGACCGTGTCCACGCTCGAAGTCGGGCAGATCCTGTCAGTTCCGATTGCGCGCAACGTGCCGCTGATCGTCGGCGGCAAGGCTTGTGCGCAAGGCACGATCGGCGCGCTCGACGACCGCGTCGCCATCCAGATCACCCAGCTTTCCTGATCCAGATTCACAAGAGGCCCGACCCCAATGACCTTCCAACCCCGCGGTTTCGATTTCCTCAAGGACGTTGACGTCCGCCTGACTGTCGAACTCGGCCGCACCGCGATGAAACTCAAGGACGTGCTGTCGCTGACTGAGGAATCGGTCGTGATGCTCGACCGCCTGACCGACGAACTGCTCGACGTGATGGTCAACGGCAAGCTGATCGCGCGCGGCGAAGTCGTCGCGCAGGGCGATCGCTTCGGCCTGCGCATCGTCGAACTGCTCGGCACCGAGCCCGACGCCGTTGTCCCCGCCATCGCGGCGCCCAAGCGTGCCGCCAAGGGGGATGCCGCCTGATGTTCTGGTACATTCTCAAGCTGCTGGTGCTGCTGCCACTGATCGGCGGGCTTGCCTATGTCAGCCTGAAGTTCGCCAAGCGGATGGAGGGCAAGTTCACCTCCGGCACCGGCCCCAAGTCGGTGCGCATCGTCGAAACGCAGATGCTCAGCCCCACGCTGCGCCTCGCCGTCATCGAATTCCACGGCCGCGAAATCCTCGTCTCGGCCGGCAAGAACGGCATCGTCCGCCTCGCCGAAGCCCCGGCGCGTCCCAAGGTCGAAGCGGAGATCGCCCAGTGAAGCGCCTGATCGCCACGCTAACCACGGCACTCGCCCTGCTGCCGCACCACGCGATGGCTGCCGTCGCCAGCGCGCCTGCCACTGCGCAACAGCCAGCAGCATTGTCGGGCGCCCTCGACCGTGCATTCGGCCAGCTTTCGGGTGCACAGAGCGGCGGCACACTGTCGCTTTCGCTGCAACTGCTGCTGGTCATGGGCCTGCTCACCATCCTGCCCTCGCTGGTATTGATGATGACCAGCTTTACCCGTGTGCTGGTGGTGCTTTCGATCCTGCGTCAGGCGATGGGTCTGCAGCAATCGCCGCCCAATCAGGTCCTGATCGGCCTGTCGCTGTTCCTGTCGCTATTCGTGATGGGTCCGACGCTCGACAAGGTGAATGCCAATGCGATCCAGCCTTATTCGGCAGGTCAGATCGGCGCGGAACAGGCCATCGTTGCCGGAGGGCAGGAGTTTCGCACCTTCATGATGCGCCAGACCCGCCAGTCCGACCTGCAGATGTTCGCCGCGATGGCCAATGCGCCCAAGTTCGCCACGCCCGCCGACGTGCCCTATTCGATCCTGCTCCCCGCCTTCGTTACCAGCGAACTGAAGACCGCGTTCCAGATCGGCTTCATGCTGTTCCTGCCGTTCCTGGTGATCGATCTTGTCGTGTCATCGGTGCTGATGAGCCTTGGCATGATGATGATGTCCCCGACGATCGTCTCGCTCCCGTTCAAGCTGCTGCTGTTCGTCCTTGTCGATGGCTGGGCGCTGCTGATGGGCAGCCTCGCGGCAAGCTTCGGATGACGCGCGCCCATTCTTCCCCCCTCCCGCAAGCGGGAGGGGCCGGGGGTGGGCCTGTTGCACGATAGTCAAAAGAACAAGCCCACCCCTGACCCCTCCCGCAGGCGGAAGGGGGAATAGGACAGCAAAATGGACGACACCGCTTCCCTTCTCGCACTGGCCGACCGCATGCTCTGGATCACCGCGCTGGTCGCAGCGCCGATCCTGATCGCCTCGCTTGCCGTCGGGCTTGTCGTCGGACTGATCCAGGCGGCGACCTCGGTCAACGAACAGACGCTGACCTTCGTGCCCAAGCTGGCCATCACCGCGCTGGTACTGGTGCTGTTCGGTAGCGCGATGCTCGGCCTGATCGGAGATTTCACCAAGGAAATCTTCGACCAGATCGCCATGACCGGTCACTGACGCGTGCTCCAGCTCAACTTCGGTTTCGGCGCGCTTGAGGCCGACTTCTGGCGCTTCGTCTTCGTGATGACGCGGATCGGTGCGGCAATGCTGGCAGCGCCTTTGTTCGGCGCGGGCACCGTTCCGCCGCAGATCCGCGTGATCGTGACGGGCGCGATCGCGGTGCTCGTCTGCGCCTGGACCCCGGTCGTCGCGCCGCCTGCACTGCTGTCGCTTACCGGCATGTTGTCGGTTGCCAACGAACTGCTGATCGGCCTCGCTCTCGGCTTCGCGCTGCAACTCTCGTTCGCAGCGCCGACGCTGGCAGCCGAACTGATCGGCGGCGGTATGGGCATGTCGATGGCGACTGCCGCAGATCCGGTCAGCGGTGCCAGTTCGCCTGCACTCGGCCAGTATTTCGCGGTGGTGCTGACGGTGATCTTTCTCGGCACTGGCGCGCATCTCAACTGGATCGCGCTGATCGTCGAAAGCTACCGCACCTTTCCTCCGGGCACCGCATGGCTCGCAGCCGATCGGATGGAGTTGATGATCGGCTTTGCCGGCACGATGTTCACCACCGCCCTGCTGATCGCGCTGCCCGTCACGCTGATCCTGCTCGCGGTCCAGATCACCACCGGCATCATCAGTCGCTCGGCCCCCAGCCTCAACCTGTTCTCGCTCGGCCTGCCTGCGGGCGTGCTGGCGGGTATCACCGCGATGATCGTCGCCGCGCCGATGCTGACCGACATGATGGTCGACATATCCGCAACCGCCGTCGGCAACGCTGCCGCGCTGCTCGCGCAATAGGACACTGCCACGATGGCCGAGACCGAAGGCGAGAAGTCCTTTGCACCAACCGAGAAACGCAAGAAGGACGCCGCCAAGAACGGCGACGTCGTCCGCTCGCGCGATCTGGCCACGGCGGTCGGCGTACTGGTCGGCGCGGCCTGGCTCAAGTTTGCAGGCCCATGGCTGTTCGATGCGATGCAGGACACCCTGCGTGCGTCGCTGACGCTCGACCGCGCATCCATCGAGGATTTCGCGCCGCGCAAGCTCCTGCTCGGCTCGATGATCGCGGTGCTGCCACCGGTCTTCGTGCTCGGCGCCATGGTGCTGGCATCCTCGGTATTCTCACAGATCGGCATGTCCGACGGGCGTTGGGTGTCCGCAAACCTTGCGTTCAAGGCATCGCGGATCAACCCTATGTCCGGCCTCAAGCGCATGTTCGGTGCGCAAGGCTGGATCGAACTCGCCAAGGGGCTTGCCAAGCTCGCGCTGCTTGGCACGATCGCCTGGTTCTGGGCGTCAGACAGCCTGAAAACGATGATCGGGCTTGGCCACGGCGATATTCACGGCCAACTGGTGATGGCGTGGGACACGATCACCTCGTTGGCTTTCGCGCTCGCGTCGGGGCTGATGATCATCGCGCTGATCGACTTTCCGATCCAGTGGATCCGCCGCTATTTCCGCCTGCGCATGACGCTGCAGGAGGTGAAGGACGAATCCAAGGAGTCCGAAGGCTCGCCCGAACAGAAAGGTGCGATCCGCAACCGGCAGCGCCAGATGGCGATGGGCGCGATGCAATCGGCGATGATGAAGGCCCAGTTCGTGATCACCAACCCGACGCACTTCTCGGTGGCGATGATCTACGATCCCGATCTTGCTCCGGCGCCGGTGGTCCTGGCCAAGGGTCGCGGCGAAAAAGCGCTGGCGATGCGCCAGCTCGCCGCCGAAATGGGCGTGCCGACGCTCGAGATCCCGCCGCTGGCGCGTTCGGTCTATTTCACCACGCGCGAAAACCAGGTGATCCGAGAGGATCTCTATTCGGCGGTCGCCTCGGTCCTCGCCTTCGTGCTGTCGCTCAAGCGCGGCGACGCAGTCAGCCTGCCCGCAATCGACCTGCCGGTGCACATGCGCTTCGACGCCGATGGCCGCCCCGAACTTGTTGTCCAGAAGGCCGTGTAAACCCTTAACCTCCCCTCACGCGAACCGTTCTTCAGTCCATGCCTACAACCTCGTCCACCTCATCGACTTCGGCAACTGCCCAGATCGTCTCGTCGCTTGGCGGAGGCAGTGGCATCAACCTGCCGCAGCTCGCCGAACAGCTCGCTGCCGCGCAGTTCGCGCCGCGCATCGATCAGCTGGCCGCCAAGACCGAAAAGCTGACTGCGCAGATCTCGAGCGCGTCGAACCTCAAGTCGCTGATGGCAACGCTTGCCACTTCGGTCGGCACGATCATCCGCACCGGCGACCTTGCGGTGAACCCCTCGATCTCGACCGCGAATGTCGCGACCGTCAGCAAGGGCACCGCCACCGGCAGCGGCACTTATTCGCTTGAAGTCACCAGCCTTGCCAATTCGCAGAAGCTGGTAACCTCGGCCTATCCCGCGTCCACCTCGACCGTTGGCTCGGGCACACTGACGCTGCGCTTTGGCACGGTATCGGGCAGCAGCTTCACCGCCGATGCAACGCAGACTGCAGTCGATCTGGCGATCCCTGCAGGCGCTACGCTCGCAGATGTCGCGACGGCGATCAACGGCGCGAACAAGGGCGTCACCGCTTATGTCGCCAACGGGACCGCAGGCGCGCAACTCGTGCTCAAGGGCGCTGAAGGTGCCACCAGCGGCTTCGAAATCGAAGTCACGCCGGACGTGGGCGGAGAAGCGCTTTCCAGCCTTGCCTGGTCGGCGGCAACCAATACCACCCAGCTGAAATCTACCGCGAGCGATGCGGCCTACAACATCGACGGGGTCGGTTACACGTCCAAGAGCAACACCATCAACGACGCGGTGCCGGGCCTCAATCTGAAGCTGACCGCCACCAATATCGGCGCGCCCGCCACGATCAGTTTCAGCGACCCATCGTCCAGCATCAGCGGCGTGATGACCGACCTGGTCGAGGCGCTGAACGAGGTCGTCTCGCAGCTTGCCTCCGCGATGAACAAGGACAGCGGCGAGCTCAACAACGACCCCGGCGCCCGCGCACTGCGCACCGCGCTGACATCGCTGGCGGGGCAGAAGGTCATGCCCAATGCAAGCGATGGCCAGCCCTCGACACTTGCCGACCTCGGCCTCAAGACCGAACGCGACGGCACCTTCTCGCTCGACACCACGCGCCTTGCCGCCACGCTCAAGGCCAGCCCCGAGGCAGCCGGAGCGATGTGGACGACGGGCATCCACGGCGTCTACGCCACGATCGACAAGATCTCGCGCGCTGCCGCCTCGACCAGCAGCGGCACCTCGCTCGGCAGCTCGATCACCCGCTACACCGCGCTGCAGAAGTCGGTTGCCGAAAAGTCCACCTCCCTTGCCGAAAAGCAGGAGGACGTGCGCCAGCGCATGATCGCCCGGTTTGCAGTGATGGACACCAATGTGTCCTCTTCGCAATCCACCCTTACCTTCCTCAAGCAGCAGATCGCCGCTTGGAACTCGACGGGCAATAACTGATGCTGCACCATCGCAACGACCCGTCCGAAGCCTATCGCCGCGTCGATTTCGATGCTCGCGTCCGCGGCGCGGATTCACGCCAGCTGGTCGACCTCTGCCTCGAACAGGTGGTCGGCTCGATTGGTCGCGCGCTGCATGCGCAGGAACGATCGGACAACTCGGCCAAGAGCGCCGCGCTGACCCGGGCGATCTCGGCGCTGACTGCGCTGCAGATGGGCATCGACATGACCAATCCCACCGCGCAGTCGCTCGCCCATCTCTACCAGTCCGCGCGCAACGCGATCCTCGATTGCGTCGCACGTTTCGATGCACCCAAGCTGCGCACGATCCGCCAGGATTTCACCGAAATCCGCGAGGCCATGCTGCGCAGCATCGCTGCCTGACAGGCGCAGCAAAACCCCTGAAGTCAGACCAATCGGAAAACCCGGCAGCACCCCTGAGGGCGCTGCCGGGTTTATTGTTTTTCCCCGCACCGCAGGGGACGCGCGGTGCGGGGAACTCTGGAGTTTCCTGGGCCTCAGCCGATGTTGCAGCTGGCGATGATTGCGGGGCCAAGGTCGTCGAGTTCGACCTCGTTCGCCGCCGCGTCCATTTCGATAGCGGCAGTGGGCGCCTCGGCCATCAGCGCGCTCTTGCGGTCTTGCGCGAAGGTTTTGCAACCCGCGTCTCGCATGAGCCGAAGGCCCTTGGCGCCATCCTTGCCCATGCCGGTCAGCACCGCAGCGGTCGCCGGGATGGCGCCGCGTGCGATCGACCCGAACAGCAGGTTCGCCGATGGCCGCATGCCATCGACCGGATCGCGGTCGATCAACCGCAGCTTCAGCGGACTTCCCGGTTCGATCACCACATGCCGTTCCGGGTCGAACGCGATGTGGATCGTTCCCTGCGTCAACGGCGTGCCATCCTTGGCCGCCTTGACCGAGCACTTGAGTTCCGTGTCCATGCGCTTGATGAACGTCTCGACCACGGCTGGCTCAGCGTTGAGCGCGATGACCGTGGGCGGGCACTTTTCGGGAAAGCCCGCGAGGATCTGGGTCAGCGCATCGATGCCGCCCATCGAGGCAGACATCGCGGCAAGATAACCGTTCCACTCGAAGTGGACCTCGCTCACCTTGTGCTCGCGCGGAGCCTTACGGTCCTTGACGTTGCTGTTTGCCGCCGCCAGCACGATCTTGCCGAGCTTGGCGACCGATTTGCTGAACTGTTCAGGCGTTGCCTTCAGCGGCTTGGGAAAGCACTCGACCGCGCCCAATGCATAAGCCTTGAGCGAGGTCTCGGTCCCCGCCTGGGTCAGGCTCGACAGCATCACCACCGGGATCGGGTTGGACCCCATCAACTCTTCGAGGAACTCGATGCCGCTCATGCCGGGCATCTCCACGTCGAGCGTGACGACGTTCGGCTTGAGCTCGAGGATCTGCTCGCGGGCGTCGGCGGCGTTGACCGCCGCTCCGATGACCGTCACGTTCTTGGCCTGATCGAGGATATCGGAAAACAGCGCACGCATCGCGGCGGAGTCATCGACGACCAGAACTCGTGCTTCATTCATCTGACAAGAACCTCGTGTGCTGGCGCGGTTGCGCTCTCGACCTCCATTTACGCGCGGGGGGACCAGCAATTCATGTGCCCCCCCTTACGTATCTCAACCTATCCCCTGCGAAAGCCGCCCTTCGCCCTCTTGCGCTATCCCGGAATTCACAGTGACCAGCCGGGCGTCTTCCCGATCGGTCTATCCACCGGGGGACACCTGTCCGATGTCGTCGATAACCTTGCCAGCACGATGTGACCGCGCTGCCGCAGAAGCCCTGCTGCCAGAGCTGATCGCGGCGCTGGGCTCCGGCCCGCTGCGGATCGATGCGCGCGAATGCCAGCAGATCGGCCAAGCCATGCTGCAGCTGCTGGTCAGCGCACGCCAGACCGGCGAGGGCGCGATCATCGAACCCTCGACGGCGTTGCGCGAAGTTGCCGCGCTCTCCGCGCTTACCGATGAACTCTTCGCAGGAGCAGGCGCATGACCTCCGAAGAAATCCAGGCAATCTTCTTCGCAGAATGCGAGGAATCGCTCGCGGCAGCCGAAGCGGGCCTCGCCGCTTGCAAGGAAGGCGCGCAGGACGACGACACCGTCAACGCGGTGTTTCGCGGCGTCCATTCGATCAAGGGCGGCGCGGGCGCATTCGGTTACACCGCATTGCAGGCCTTTACCCACACCTTCGAAACCCTGTTGTCCGACGTCCGTGACGGCACCGTGGCGATCACCGAATCGCTAATCGACCTGATGCTGACTGCGCTCGACACCTTGAGCGATCACGTCACTGCCGCGCGCGACTCGACCGAACCGCCCGAGGATTCCGCGCTCCAGGCAGACCTCACGGCGGCAATGGCGGCAAATGCCGGCAATACCGCCGCACCGGTCACTGCTGCACCGGAAGCGGCCAGCACGACGGTCGAGACGACTTCGGCCGACAATAGTTCGGGCGAGAATACTTCGGGCGACGACTTCGATCTCGATTTCGATCTCGACGCGCTGCTCGATGACATCTCGGGCGAGATCGGCGACACCCCCGACCAGCCGCGCTGGGAAATGCGCCTGCGCGCCCATGCCGCGGCGATGCGCAACGGCAGCGAGCCCTTGCTGATGCTGCGCGAGATGGCCGACCTCGGTGGCACCTGCATGGTCTGCGACATTTCGTCGGTCCCGCCGCTCGACAGCTTCGAAGTCGGCACCGGCTACTTCGGCTGGTCGTTCAGCTTCCCCGCAGAGGTCAGCGAGGCCGCCGTGCGTGAAATCTTCGATTTCGTTGGCGACGATTGCACGCTCGCATTCGGTGCGGACAACGCGATGCCGGACGTCCGATATCCTGCCGTCCCCGCCAAAGTGGTTGCCGAACCGGCGCCGACCAGCGCCAACGCGGCTGTGGGCCCTACAGCCAGCGCGCCGGTCGAAGCGGCACCTGCCGTCAACGACGATCACGACGAAGGCCCGTCTGCGCGCTCGCAGCAGGCGCCGCCAGCGCCACCCGCACCCGGCCAATCGATTCGGATCGAATTGAACAAGCTCGACAAATTGATCGATGCCGTGGGCGAGTTGGTCATTGCCCAGGCGATGATGGCGCAACGCCTGTCCGGCGACGGCTTTGCCGCCACCGATGAAATGACGCTGATCGAGGGCCTGACGCGAGACATTCAGGAATCGGCGATGGCGATCCGCGCCCAGCCGATCGGCTCGGTGTTCAGTCGCGTGCCGCGCATTCTGCGCGAGCTCGCCTCGTCCACCGGCAAGCACGTCCGGCTCGAAGTTTCGGGCGAAAGCACCGAGCTCGACAAGACCGTGATCGAGCGCCTCGGCGAACCGCTCACCCACCTCATCCGCAACGCCGTGGACCACGGCATCGAACCCGCCGACGAGCGCATTGCCGCAGGTAAGTCCGCCGAAGGCACGCTAACCCTGTCGGCAGAACATCGCTCTGGCCGCATCCTCATCCGCATCGGCGATGACGGCAAGGGCATCGACCGCGATCGCGTTCTGGCCAAGGCCATCGAAAAGGGCCTCGTTGCGCCCGAAGCCATTCTGACCAAGGAAGAGATCGATCTGCTGATCTTCGCGCCGGGCTTTTCGACCGCGCAACAGGTTACCAACGTTTCCGGGCGCGGCGTCGGCATGGATGTCGTGCGCCAGAACGTGAAGGATCTCGGCGGGCGCATCACCATCGAATCCGAACCCGGTTCGGGCACCACCTTTACCCTGACGCTTCCGCTGACGCTGGCGATCTCGGACGGCATGGTCGTCAACGTCGGGGACCAGACGCTGGTCGTCCCGCTTGCCAATGTCGTCGAAAGCCTGCGTCCCGAACCCGACGAAGTTCAGGGCCTTGGCGCGAACCGCTGCATGATCAACGTGCGCGGTCGCTTCATCCCGGTGATCCCGCTCAGCGAAGCGGTGGGTGCCATCGGCGCGACCTCGCATCCACAGGAGGGCGTGCTGATCGTGGTCGAAACCGAAGGCGCAGGCCGCGCGGCCCTGCTGGTCGATGCGATCTGCGACCAGCGTCAGGTCGTAATCAAGAGCCTCGACACGCACTACCGCTCGGTCGAAGGCGTTGCCGGTGCGACGATCCTTGGCGACGGCCGCGTGGCGCTGATCGTCGATGTCGACAGCCTTGTTTCGCGCAGTCTGGCTTCGGCCACTCCTGCAGCCCTGGCAGAAGCAGCATGAGCATTGTCGAAGCTCTCGACGCGTCGATGCCGGGCGTCAGCCCGGGAATCTACGATGAGAAGGATTTCCGCGCGATCAGCGAAATCGCCCATGCCGAGGCAGGGATCGTCCTGCCGAAGGGCAAGGCCATGCTGGTCTACTCGCGCATTTCCCCGCTCGTCCGTGACAGCGGTTGCGCAACCTTCGCATCCTACATCATCCGCATTCGCGAAGACGCGACCGAGCGCCAGAAGACGATCTGCGCGCTGACCACAAACCACACCTTCTTCTATCGCGAAGCCCACCATTTCGAACACTTCGCATCCGAGGTGCGCCCCGGCTTCGTCGACCGGTTGAAGCGCGGCGGGAAAGTCCGGCTGTGGTCCGCCGGCAGTTCCAGCGGCGAGGAGACCTGGTCGTTGTTGATGACCTTCCTGGGTCCGGATCGTGCCGAAGGGCTCGACATCGCCAAGCGCGACTTGCGCCTGCTTGCCAGCGACATTGCCACCCACGCGCTAACGAAGGCACGCGAGGCGACTTACCGCGCCGAAGACCTGAAGCCGGTGCCGGACGCCTTGCGCAGAAACTGGACCAGCGTCTCGGGCGATGACGCGAAGATCGCACCCGAACTGCAGCAACTTGCCCGCTTCCGGTCGCTCAACCTGCTCGGCGATTGGCCGATGAAGGGCGAATTCGACGTGATTTTCTGCCGCAACGTCATGATCTATTTCGACAATCCGACCAAGGAGCGCCTCGTCGCGCGCTTTGCCGAAAAGCTTAGCCCCGGCGGCTGGCTGTACATCGGTCATTCCGAGCGCGTCACCGGTCCAGCGCTCGATCTCCTGTCGACGCAAGGTCCCACCATCTATCGCAAGAGGTCCGCATGAGCATCCGTGTCGTCATCATCGATGATTCGCCTACCATGCGCGCGATCCTCACGAACCGGCTCAGCAAGGAGCCGGACATCGACGTCGTTGCCGCCGCTGCGAATGCCGCAGAAGGCCGCCAGATGATCCGTGAGCTCGACCCCGACGTAGTTACGCTCGATATCGAGATGCCGGGCATGAACGGGCTCGATTTTCTCGCCAAGATCATGGAACTGCGCCCCACGCCGGTGATCATCGTCTCGGGCACCACCCAGCGGGGCGACGAAAACACCGCGCGTGCGCTCGCGCTGGGCGCGGTCGATTGCTACGCCAAATCGGGCGGGGGCCTCGATGATGCCGGACGGCTTGCCGAGATGATCCGTGATGCATCCCGGGTCCAGTTTACCGCCCGAGCCCCTGCTGCACAGCGTGTCGCGGTGGAAGCGCGCAGTTCGTTAATAGAACGCCCCGCCCTTATCGCCATCGGCTCGTCCACCGGCGGCGTCGAGGCGCTGCAGACGGTGCTCGGCAGCTTCCCGGCAGATTGCCCGCCGACCGTGATCGTCCAGCACATCAACGCACGCTTCGCCCCTGCCGTAGCGCGCACACTCGACCAGTCGTGCCCGCCGCGCATCCTCATTGCGGAACCCGACATGCCGCTGAAGCCGGGACACGTCTATCTCGCGCCCGGCGACGATCGCCATCTCTCGATCGGCGGGTCGTCCACCTATCGTTGCAAGTTGCGTACAGGCGATCCGGTTTCGGGCCACCAGCCCAGCGTCGACGTTCTGTTCGCCTCGGTCGCCGAAGTCGTCGGCGCGCGCGCGGTCGGTATCCTCCTGACCGGCATGGGCGCGGATGGCGCACAGGGACTGCTCGCCATGGCGCGCAGCGGTGCCCACACCATCGCCCAGGACGAGGCGACCTGCACCGTGTTCGGTATGCCCCGCGCTGCGATCAGCCTCGGCGCCGCCAATGTCGTCGCCCCGCTCGGCTCGATCGCGCGGCACCTGTTCAGCAAGGCTGCCTGATGAGCTTTGAAAGCCATATCCCCGGCGCTCCGCCGCTTGAACGGGTCACCGTGATGCAGGGCCATGCCCTGGCCAGCGCCAGCCCCTCGATCGAGTACTCGACCGTGCTCGGCAGTTGCGTCGCCACCTGTTTCTACGATCCCGAAGCGCACGTCGGCGGCATGAACCATTTTCTGCTGTCCGAGCCCCCCGCCAACACACCGGGCACGCAAGTCGACGAGCATTACGGCGTCTATCTGATGGAACTTCTGGTCAACGAAATGCTCGCCCGCGGAGCCCGCAAGGTCAACTTGCGCGCGCACCTCTATGGCGGCGCGAACGTCAACCGCAACATGATGCGCATCGGCTCGATGAATGCCGAGTTCGCGCGCGAATTCCTCCGTCGCGAAGGCATCGTGCTGATGCGCGAGGATCTTGGTGGGACTCAGGCCCGCCGTGTCGATTTCCGCCCGGCTTCGGGCCAGGTCCGCTGCCGTACGGTAGAAGACCGGTTCGCGCCTGCCATCCAACCCACTCCGCGCCCGGCAGCAGGCCGTGGCGACGTCGAACTGTTCTGAACCGGAAAAGCGAGTCCAACCCATGACCACCACCACTCGTATCCTTACCGTAGACGACAGTCCGTCGATGCGGGCCTTGCTCAACCACGCCCTTGCGGGTCAGGGCTTCGATGTATCGCAGGCCGAGGACGGCATGGCCGCGCTCGACTGGCTGGCGATGAACGAGGTCGATGTCGTCATAACCGACATCAACATGCCCCGTCTCGACGGCTTCGGCCTGATCGAACGCCTGCGCGAAGGCAGTCGCCATCGTGACCGACCGATCCTCGTGCTGACCACCGAAAGTTCCGAGGAAAAGAAGGCCCGCGCGCGTGCGGCCGGAGCCACTGGCTGGATCGTCAAGCCGTTCGATCCCGAAAAGCTCGTCGCTGCCGTCCGCCGCGTTTCCCACTGATACCATCGCTTTGAGGAGCCCCCCAGCATGTTGCGCGAACTGATCACGTTCGAAGTCGAAGGCCAGGTCTTCGGCCTTGATATCATGGCAATACGCGAGATCCGCGCGTGGTCGCCGACCACCCGCCTGCCCCGCGTCCCCTCCTACGTCGCCGGCGTGGTCAACCTGCGCGGCACCGTCCTGCCGGTGATCGACCTCGGCGCCCGCCTCGGCTGGCGCGCGACCGAAGCCACCCCCCGTCACGCGATCATCGTCACCCAGCAGGGCGCGCAGATCAGCGGCTGGATCGTCGATTCGGTCAGCGACATCGTCACCGTCCCCGAAAACACGATGCAGCCCCCGCCGCCGACCTCGACCGGCGACACGGTCGTACCCTTCCTCGAAGGCCTCGCCGCGATCGAGGACCGCATGGTCATGGTGCTCAACCTTGCCGCGCTGCTCGAGGCTGCGCAGATCGCCGAAGCGGCCTGACGGATTTTAAGGGAACACCCCATGGCGCAAGCAACCCACCGTCAGATCGCGGTCGTCCTTGATGAGCTCGCTGAGGATATCGAAGCCCTCGGCGCCGCTCTGTGCTGCGACATGGACATCGCGATGAAGCACATGGACAAGCTCCAGGCGATAGACCTCATCGCCCAGAAGCAGCGCTCGCTCGGCAGCCTGCTCGTCGCCGAGCGCCCCGCCGAAGAAATCGAGCGCATCGCCATCGACGTGCTGCGCGATCGCATGCGGCTCTCGGGCTAGACGCCGCCGCCCGGACTCCGTTTGTCGGCTCGCGCATGTCGTTGGTCGAGCGGCCCACGCTCGGCCCGTCGATCTGCGCCACCGGCATGCGATGAAGTTTCCAAAGAAACGATACCTTTGCCTGACCAGCACCCTTGCCCTCGGCCTCGCGACCCCGGCATGGGCCGCCGAAGACCCGGCCACCACGCCCCCGCCCGTGCCCGAGGCACAGGCGCAGAGCACCGTTTTCACCCCCGCCGACTTCGCCCGCTTCGCCCCGCGCAACGCGCTCGACATGCTCCGCCAGGTCCCCGGCTTTGCGATCCGTGAGGGCGAGGACGCACGCGGCCTCGGTCAGGCCAGCGGCAACGTGCTGGTCAATTCGCAGCGCCTCTCGTCCAAGTCGGACGACATCTACGCCCAGCTTTCGCGCATCCCCGCCGCCACCGTCGAACGCATCGAGCTGGTCGACGGCGCGCGGCTCGATATTCCGGGCCTCACCGGCCAGGTCGCCAACGTCATCGCCCGCACCGGCAGCTTCACCGGCCAGTTCCGCTATTCGCCCGAACTGCGCCCCCACTTCGCCGACCCGCGCTTCACCAATGGCGAGGTATCGCTGTCGGGCCGCAAAGGCCCGGTCGAATACACCGTCAGCCTGGTCAACAATTCCAACCGCGGCGGCGCAGGCGGCCCCACGGTGATCACCGACCGCACCGGCGCGATCATCCAGACCCGCGAAGACGTGGTCAAATCGCGCAACGACAAGCCCAAGCTCGCCGTCCGCCTCGTCATCGACGGTCCCGGCAGCTCCACCGGCAATCTCAACGGCTCGCTCCAGCGCGTCAACCGGCGCTTCACCGAACACTCGGTGCGCACGAACACCAATGGCACCATCGCCATCCGCGATCTCGATGACCGCACCACAGGCGGCAACTGGGAGATCGGCGGCGACTGGGAATTCCGCCTCGGCCCCGGCCGGCTCAAGCTGATCGGCCTCAACCGGCAGGAGCACGAACCCTACAGCCAGTCCGTCATCACCGTGTACCCCGCCGGAGACCCCGCCACGGGTGACCGCTACGCCCAGGTCGGCGACCTTGCCGAACGCATCGCCCGCGCCGAATACACGTGGAAGATGCTCGGCGGCGATTGGCAACTGGCGGGTGAGGCCGCGTTCAACTCGCTCACCAACGTCGCCGCCATCGCCACCCTCGACCCACAGGGCGGCTTCATCGACGAGCCCTTCCCCGATGGCACCGGCGGCGTGAAGGAAGACCGCTACGACGCCAGCCTGTCCTACAGCCGCCCCCTGTCGAACACCGTCACGCTGCAGGCCATTGCCGGAGCCGAGCGCTCGACCTTGCGCCAAACCGGCGTCGCCAACTCGGCGCTCAGCCGCAGCTTCTTCCGCCCCAAGGGCTCGCTCTCGCTGGCGTGGAAGGCGAGCAAGACCCTCGACGTCTCGCTCAAGCTCAAGCGTTCGGTCGGCCAGCTCTCGTTCTACGATTTCCTCGCCCGCCGCTTTCTCGACGATGGCAACGCCAACAGCGGCAATGCCGATCTCGTGCCGCAGCAGGACTGGTCGGCGGAGCTCGAACTCAACCGCAGCTTCGGCGCATGGGGCTCGACCAAGCTACGCCTCGTCGGCCGCAACGTACAGGACTACGTGACCGTCGTGCCCATCGGCGCAGACGGCGAATCCATCGGCAACGTAGCCCGCGCCACCGAGCGCGTCATCGCCAACACCACCACGCTGCAGTTCGACCCCGTGGGCTGGAAAGGCGCGCGGCTGGACCTGAACGTCGAACTGACCTTCAGCAATTTGCGCGACCCGTTCGACCCGTCCCGCCAGATCCCCTACGGCTTCATCACCGAACGCTACGCCGAGATCCAGTTCCGCCAGGACTTCCCCGGCACCGACTGGGCCGCCGGCGGCCACTACGAATACAGCCGCCAATCGCTCTACCACCGCCGCTTCGAAGCCGGCCGCGACTTCGAAGGCCCGGTGTTTGCGGGGCTATTCATCGAGCACAAGAACCTCATGGGCCTGACGGTAAAGGCAGAAGCCCGCAACCTCCTCAACGGCCGCCAACGCTGGGACCGCCGCGTCTACGACGGGCCAAGGCCGGGTGCGCCGATCGCGTTTGTCGAGACGCGCGACCGGCTCATTGGGCCGATTTTCACGCTGACGGTTAAGGGGAGTATTTGAGGGTTTGTGGGGTGGAAGCTGAAAAATCGACTTCAATTGACGCAGCCGAGGCTCCTGAGCGCCACTATTAGCTGAGATTCAAACAACTGAAAGGATGGAGAGTCTCGAAGGATGCCAATGCGCTGCCTTTGCGCGATAGCCGGAATTATCTGTTGCACACTCGACGTCGACCGCCTCCCCCGCACTTTATGAACCGCGGTAGCAAGTATAGACTTGGGATCGACTAATCGGTCGGCCTCCTGCGGACTTTGCGGTAGTCCTAGTTCAGAAAGGTCGCCTCGGTAACCAAGAGCCAAACCCACAGCTTCTTGATCGGCCAGCATCCAAGCTTCAGTTTCATGTCGCGGCGCAATTATGACACATCGATCCAATGGAAAACCACAAAGATTAAATGCAGCCTCTTTGAAAGCATAAGATCTTCCGGCCATTTTCGCCTCAAGAGATCGCCCACCAGTATCAGCGTGTATAAATGCTACGTGGAAGGCATCACGTTCAGCACAAATCTCGGCTGCGACTGACTCTATCGATCTTCCGCCCTTGCCCAACTGCGCTGTTGAGCTCAGGGGTACAGTTACATTTCGCGTTCCAATACGACGCGTAATATCTTCAATGACTAATGGTATAATAATATCAAAATAAGCTCGATCAGTCTCGCCCTCATACATTGCAGCCCAGCTCAAATACATTAACCGGCTTCCCCTGATCGCTGCAAAAGACCTTCAATCTCTGACCTTACCAAATGCTTTTCTGGATCGTACATATCTTTGTTAGGATGAATTCCAGTTCTCATCCTCGTTTTGACAATTCTTTTTTGCGATTTTTTGTGGACTACCGAAACGGTATCTGCCGCTACTATTTCGACATCGTTAAGGCAACCCATCACCTTGGGAGAGTGAGTTGCAATCAATATTTGAAATGAAGGAAAGTCTGGATCGGTAGACACCACCACTGACTGCCTCAGAAATTCGACAAGTGCCTTAATTCTTCCCTCGTGAACACCATTCTCAGGCTCCTCAAAGCACAAAGTGCCAAATCGATTAGGGTCATTTAACAACGTTAAAAGAGCTAAAAGCCTTAGGGTACCATCAGAAATCACGCGCGAACTAAATAGGAGATCATCACTAAACCGAAGTGAATAGGCATATTGCCTCTGTGATATATTGCTGGAACTTTCTAAATCTGAAACTGATGGAATGAGAGAAGATAAATCTGCCGCGATGTCTGACAGGACCCCATTTGGCCTATTTGCGCTCGCAGTCTCGTCTTTTAGCCGCGCCAAAACGGCAGCGAGGTTCGACGCGTCAGACTTTAACCTCGGCTCATCAAACCGATCGTTGTCAAGACGCGCTGCTTGGGGATTAATTTCCAAGAAATTTATACCCGAAATAGCCTCTCTCAAAGCATATAGATGAGGAAATTCGGCAGTCGAAATGGTCGAGAGCGCCGATCTAGAAGCCTCTTTTAACGAAAGCGTGACGGGCCGACCATGCTTCTGACGCCCATCTTGCCTAACTTCGATTGCCTTTTTTTCGGAATTTATCCGAATAAAAGGACTAACGCGCGTATAGTTCACTTTATAGTCAAGAAGATAGCTTTTTGCTCGATCAGTTCCTTTAGGAATTGTGGAACATGATTCATGAACAACCTGAACCCGCCGTGGCAATCCATCCTCGCCAACTAATATCGCAAGTTCAATCTCATATCGCAGTCGTTGCGCTGGTACGTCATACGATGTTCCAAACGCGTCGGTGCCGCTTTTTGGAAGCAACACCTCTACTGCAAATTTCATATTTTGAGCGGTTCCCGCTGGCGTAGTGCGGAATAGCTCTTCGGGCTCGCCACGCAGACCCTGCATTGCATGCCTGACATCATGCTTGGCAAGAAGCGACATAAACCGGAAAGCATCAAAAAGATTGGATTTGCCGCTCGCGTTGGGACCGACGAGCGCCGTGAACGGTCGTAAGTCCACGGCAAACTCATCGAACGATTTGAACCCATCAATCTCGATGCGTGTGATCATCCTGTCGGCTTAGGCATTTGAGGAGGCTGATGCAACATCACACATTCTGCCAGCGAATCAGAGTTGGAATCGGGTACGGAGCGACCCTAAACAATTTTGTAATCAATTTAGTCCGTGCGGCCTTTTGTAACCCCCCTAGACTTCCCCCCCATCCCCGCGCAATGACTCCTCCCCATGTGGCAGCTTTACCAATTCCCCCTGTGCCCGTTCAGCCGCAAGGTGCGTCTCCTGCTCAGCGAGAAGGGCGTGGCTTATGATCTCGTGCGCGAAAACCCGTGGGAGCGGCGCGAGGGGTTCGGCTCGATCAGCCCGGCCTATCGCACGCCCGCGATCCAGAACCCCGAGCGCGGGATCAGTCTGGCCGACAGCCGCGCGATCTGCGAGTATTTCGAAGAGACGGTCGACAAGTCGCCGATGATCAACGGCACCGCGGTGAACCGCGCCGAGATCCGCCGCCTCGTCGCGCTGTTCGACGAGAATTTCCACGCCGATGTCACCGACCCGCTGCTCGACGAACGCATGCGCAAGCGCCTGTTCTATCGCTCCCCGCCCGACAGCAAGCGCTTGCGCGATGCGATGCGGCTGGCCGACGAGCATCTCTATTACATCGATTTCCTGATCGACAATCGCCCTTGGCTGGCGGGCGCGACGATGTCCCTCGCCGATCTCGCCGCCGCCGCGCAGATCTCGGTCGCCGATTACCTCGGCGGCATCGACTGGTCCAACCACGAACAGGCGCGCAGCTGGTACTCGGTCTTCAAAAGCCGTCCCAGCTTCCGCCCGCTCCTGGCCGAACGCATGGACGTGATCCAGCCCCCCGCTCACTACGGCGACGTCAACGCCTGAGGGGTAGGGCGCAGTGCCCACCCCGCTGCGACGAAGCTTACTGCGTTCGCCAAGTCTCGCTCCCCTCCCGCAAGCGGGAGTGGGAGTAGCCCCCTTCTTCCCCCCTGCCGCCTGCAGAAGGGGCCGGGGGCGGGGGACTTCACACTCTTCCCCCCTCCCGCTCGCGGGAGGGGTCGGGGGTGGGGCTGGAAGTGGCACGCGAACCCCCGCTCATCCTGAGCCCGTCGAAGGAGGGTCGGCCTGCGCCCTGTCAGGTATGCACGGCCTTCGCCTTCACCCCGAACCGCCCGAACTTGCGATAGCGCGTCATCCAGCGGTCGAGGAACAGGCCGAGCGGACGCGGCGAAACGCCCAGCGCCTCGATCCCGGGCAGCGCGCCGCTCGCGACATTGCCCGCCACCAGCAGCTTCCATTGGTCCGTGGTAATCGGCGCGCCGGGCAGCCATCCGGTCAGCGATGCGATCGCGCCCGAGACAGCATCGGGCAGGTCGGCGAACATCGGCGAGCGACCCGCCGCCTTGGCGATGCGGCGGTTGAGTTCACCCATGGTAATCACCTCGGGACCTGCCACTTCATAGGCCTTACCCCCGTGTACCTCCCCGTTAGCTAGGGCGTTACCCACCGCTTCTGCGGCATCGTCGACGAACACCGGTTGCAGCTTCGCTTGCGGTCCGAACACCGGCACGATCGGCAGTGTAGAAACCAGATTTCCGAACATATTGAGGAACTTGTCGTCCTCGCCGAACAGGATCGAGGGGCGCAGGATGGTCGCGTTCGGGAACGCTGCAAGCACCGCCGCCTCGCCCTCGGCCTTGGTCCGCGCATAAGGCACGTCGGACGCCGCATCGGCCCCCAGAGCCGAGATATGCACGAACGCCTTGGCGCCTGCATCCTTCGCCGCCTGCGCCAGCCGTCCGACGCCGCTGCCCTGCAAAGCGTTGAGATCGCCCGAGAAAGCCCCGACCAGATTGACCACCGCATCAACCCCGCTCAACGCCACGGCCACCGTGTGCGGCTTGAGCACGTCCACCGCGACGGTCTGCACCTGCCCGAGAATCCCCAGCGGCTTGACCCGAAACGCCCGTTCGGGATGGCGGCTACACACCCGCAGCCGCGCGCCCCGCGCCAGCACCTCCTGCGCCAGATGCGCTCCGAAGAACCCTGTCCCACCGACGAGCGCCACAAGCATGCCATCGAGATCGCGCGTCTTGCCCTGTGCCATGTGCCGGTGTCCTGTCTGCGTTGTCATCCGCCCGCAATCGCAAGCGTCCGCGCTGCCTTTGGCACAGCACTGCCTGCGCTTTCAATGCCGAACATCCCTGACGGCCAGCCGCGCGCAAAAAGAGTGCAGGTCCCGGCCCATTGCCCCGTTGACACCCCGCCCCCCTTCCCTTAGTTGCGCCCTCCTACCCCGTGCCCAGATGGCGGAATTGGTAGACGCACCAGCTTCAGGTGCTGGCGCTCGCAAGGGCGTGGAGGTTCGAGTCCTCTTCTGGGCACCATTTGTTCTTCTCGGAACAACCCAACAAGTGTATAAAAGCCGCAGAAATCCAAGGGAATTGGCCCTTGGATCGTGCCGGATCGTCCCGCCTTTTCTCGGGGGTTCCGCACATTTTTGCGGGCCTTTTGCGGGCCTTTGCGAAAACCACATTGGGAAAAGGCCCGCACATGTCGCTGACCGAAACTCGGCTTCGCGCACTCAAGCCCAAAGACAAACCCTACAAGGTCGCTGACGACCGCGGATTGTACATTGAGGTCTCCCCATCGGGGGGCAAACTCTGGCGATTCCGCTACCGAATCGGCCCAGTCGAAAAGAAGCTGTCCATCGGCCTCTATCCCGAGATCAATCTGAAGCAGGCTCGCCAGGCAGCTTACGAAGCCCGCGTGAAAATTGCGTCAGGCGGCGACCCGGCGATGGAGAAGCGCAAGCAGAAGATCCGCTCTGAATTTCTCTCGGCCCAAACGTTCGAGGCTGTGGCGCGTGAGTACATCGACGAGATGATGGTGCAGAACGGCCGTGCCGATGCCACCATCATCAAGGCAAACTTCTTTCTCGATCAGCTCATGGATGCCATCGGCAGCCGTCCGATCGACGAAATCGAGCCGTTCGAGGTGCTAGCGCCCCTGAAGCGCCTCGAGGCAAAGGGTAAGCATGAGACCGCGAAGAAAACCCGCTCGTTCGCGAGCCGCGTGTTTCGCTACGCCGTTGCCACGACCCGTTGCAAAGGTGATCCGACGACCATGCTTCGCGGCGCGCTGATCACGCCCAAGGCAAAGCACTATGCCGCCATCCTCGAGCCCAAGGAGCTTGGAGGCCTTCTTCGAGCGATCCAAGACTACACCGGAAACTTCCTCACCAGATATGCCCTCCTCATCGCACCCCACGTCTTTGTGCGACCTGGCGAACTGCGCCACGCGGAGTGGAAGGAGGTCGATCTCGACGAAGGCGTCTGGCGCATCCCCGCGGGCAAGATGAAGTCACGCCGTCCTCATGCCGTGCCGCTGTCCAAGCAAGTGATTGGCTACCTCAAGGAACTGGCCGAAATGGTCGGCACCGAAGGTTATGTGTTCCCGTCAGCCCGTGCGTCTATCCGCCCGATGAGCGAGAACACCTTGAATGCCGCCTTTCGTCGGATGGGGTTCACGAAGGACGAAGTGACAGCGCATGGCTTGCGCGCCACAGCGTCGACGATGCTCAACGAAAGCGGTCTATGGAACCCCGACGCTATCGAGAGGGGACTTGCTCATGGTGACAGCAACGCCGTCCGCGGAGTTTACCACCGAGGCAAGCACTGGGAGGAGCGCGTCCGGATGGCGCAATGGTGGAGCGACTACCTCGATACGATCCGCGACGGCGGGAAGGTCATCAACGTGGCCTTCGCGAAGGGAGCGTGAGGGGAATAAATCTAACGACTGTTGAGATGGACCGGAGTTGGGACGAAGCCGTCGTTCGTTGCTCGCTAGTGGAATGACGGCCTTCGGCGAGAGCAGGCGCTCAGGCGTGGATGAATGCCGACAACTGAGGCTTACCCGCCAGCGGCCTATGACGCCACATTTCGAACCTTGCCGCGGAGCTAGCTCAAGATGTTCATTTAACTATGCGGATCACACAGGCTCTCAGTTTAGGATTTCTGGGGCCAGCGAGAAGCGCTAAGTGATGCTCCTACGACAGTAGGGGGCACTCGTGTTTGACGTTCAGAAATCCTTCGATGAAAATCTCGCCGCCTTCAAGACGGCATGCGAAGAACTTGATGCCGAATGTGCCCAAATTCTCTTCGACAATATCGACATCTTGATCACGCACGGCGCGGACCGCGACGCTCGATCCCGATTCAACGCCAAGGTGAACGCAGCACTCGACGCCCTGCCCGTGGCGGAGCAGGCGAAATGAGGCGCTACTTCCTTACGCAAATCGCGATCGAAGGCTTTCGCGGCATCAACAACAACGGCGATCCGTTGACCCTCTCGTTCAAACCCGAGTGCGTGAACTCGATCTACGCGAACAACGGCGTCGGGAAGACTTCGATCTTCGAGGCGCTCCAATTCGCCATCCATGGGGGAATCCCTCGCCTCGCCGCCTTGCAGGACGCCGAGCAGGGCGACAGCTACATTGTTAACCGCTTCCATCCGGCCAAGACGGCGACGATCGATCTCAAGCTCTCGCCCGACGACGGTAGCGCCGATGTGACCATTCGCATCGTGCGCGATGCCAATGGCAACCGCGCAGTCACATCGCCGTCCGGCCACGCGACGCCGGTGGACGTCCTCCATGCGCTCCGCGAGGATTTCGTACTCGTCGATTACAAGACATTCGCCGGCTTTATCGACAACAGCGCGCTGCTGCGTGGCCGTTCCTTCTCGGCCTTGATCGGCCTCAGCCAATATTCAAACCTCCGCCAAGCGATCGAGGGCGCGAACAACACCGCCACGCTGCGCAACGATCTTGGGATCAAGGTGCTGAGCGCGAACATCGGCGAGCACAAGGCGAGTGTCGCGAAGACGGAGCGCAAGATCATCGAAGCCTATACGGATCTGACCGGGCAGACCCTCGACCAGATTGATGATCGCGCCACGCTGGAGAGCACTGTCACCCAGGTGCTGACCGACATTGGCGTGCTGGAAGCGGTCATGGCCGGGAAGACGGTCAAGGACTTCGACCACAAAGCGGCAGTCGCCGCCTTGGAAGAAGGCTCCGACAGCTCGAACCGGCTCAAGCTGCAGAAGATGCAGCAGGACCGCGAAGCGGTGCGCGAACTTACCTTCTCTGAGGAGCATGTTGGCCAGCTCGATGCGCTCGAGGCGACCGCCAAGGAGCGTGACTATGCGCTCGCGAAAATCGGCCATGCCGACTTGCTCTCGCTGCTCAAGAGTGCCGCCACGGTGATCGGGACGCCGGCATGGCCCGCCGACGATAGCTGCCCAATCTGCGATCTTCCGCAGGAGCTGCCCCTGAAAGCGCGGCTCGACGAAAAAATCGCCGCCTATGACGCCGTCAAGGAGCTGGACGCCGAACTCGCCAAACTGTGTCTGGACTGTCCGGCCGTCGCACTGCTGAGCAAGCTCGAGAGCGCGGCTGCGCTCGGCGTGCCCGCCGAGGAACATGTTGCGGCCGTGCTGCTCAAGGGGGCGAAGGCAGGTTCGGTCAAGACCGCCGAGATCGGGCAGGTCAAGGCCCGGCTCGAGACGCTGACCAAGGCCCGCGACGAAAAGGTCACGGCTCTCGAGAGCGAAATTGTCAAGCTGGAGAAGAGCTTGCCCCCATCGGTCGCAGCGGCGGCGCGCGCGATCGAGAACGCCAAGAAATTTCGCGACGAGTTTGCCGGCTTCGATAATGCCACCGCGAAGCTCGCTGCGGCCGAAGCCTCCATGGCGAAAATCGATCGCTGGCTGGCCTTCATCGGTAAGGCCGATAAAATCTTCGCTGGCGCGGAGACCAAGCTTTCGACCGAGCGTCTCAAGGACATCGAGACGGCCTACAAGGGACTGTTCCCGTTGATCATGCGCGGTGCGCCGGATTTGAAGCCGCATCTCGCCCGCGCCGCGAAGAGCGAGAATATCGACCTTACCCTGTCGGATTTCCATGGCGAAGTGAATGTGAACGCGCGCGCTGTGCTGTCGGAGAGCTATCGCAATGCTGTCGCCGCCTCCATCTTCCTGTCGGCAGCGGTTAAGCATTCCCGCCCCCCGCGCTTCATGGTGCTCGACGACATCACGTCAAGCTTCGATGGCGGCCATCAATTCAATCTGATGGAAGTGCTAGTGAAGGAGCTTCGCTACGGCGCGAGGCCTGACGGCGTCCAGTTCATCTTGCTAAGCCACGACAGTGCGCTGGAGAAGTTCTTCGATCGGCTCGGCAACACCAAGGATTGGCACCACCAGAAGCTCCAGGGCATGCCGCCAACGGGCGCCGTGCAGAGCAGCGCCCAGGGTGCCGACCGGCTGAAGCAACGGGCCACCGCGCTTCTCAATCAGGGCAGTGTCGACCTCGCCGGGCCGCTCGTCCGCCAGTATCTCGAATATAAGCTCGGCTACATCATCGCGCGGCTGCAAATCCCTGTGCCGCCGGACTATGCGACGCGGCCCGACAATCGCACCCTTTCCACCTATTTCGACGCGATCTCGCGGGCGGTCGACCTTTACGAGAAGGCGGGCGAGTGCGTCCTGGATGCCGCGCAGAAGACGGCGGTCAAGCAAACCCACGCGACGTCGATCATCGCCAATTGCATCGCCCACTACGAGACGTCGGTCGGCCAACCCTTCACCGCGCATATGCTGCTGGGCGTGCTGCAGGATATCGATCAATATGCAGAAAATTTCCGACAGGTCGATCCCGCCGATGCTGGCCAACGAATCTATTACCGACGCCTAGACAAAAAATAGAGCGAGCCCGATCCTATTCAGATGCTCTGCCGGCCCCGTTATCCGGCGTCTACCCGTTTATAGCCATCACTGACCTAATCTTCTTCGGCGAGAAGAGGCTCAAAGAGATTTTTCAGATCTTGATCATCGAAGGTATCTGTACGCATATCTCCACCGGTCACCGACAGCTCTTCCTCCTTCGCGGCATCCTCACTCACCTCTTCAATCCGGCTTTGAATGGCACGTTTAGCGCTATCCACTGCTTGCGGGTTGTACCCGATACGATTGGCGAGTTTCTCAACGGTCGAAATGTAATCAGAGAGCGTTGAATCGGAATCCACGTGTCCGAGATTACCACCTACATTCTCGATCATATCAGGAATTGCCGTGTTGATTTCATCATCGAACATTTGTCCGAGATTAGCCTTGTTGGCGTCGATCGATGTGACAATGCGTTCGAGGTCATCGGGATCGAGAGGGCCGCCGAGCATTTTGCGAATGGCGCTCTCGATAGCAACTGCCAACGGGCCGGTATCTTTTTTTTCGTTCTGGGGCGCAGATAGTAGGTTGGCGAGGATGGTGGGCAGCGTCCGAGCATCATCCCACGACTTGAATTGGTCTTTTGGGTTGGCTGCGATCGCGACCGCCGTTTCCAAAAATAGTTCAAGTCCGCTCAACTGCCACCATAGAAGCAGCATATTGATACGGTCCGATGTGGTCGTGTCATAGGCACGGAGATTGGTAGGCTTAGAAGAAATACGCTTCCATCTTGGAATCGTGTTGAGCCGTTGCGCAAGCGCCGAGAAACCCGATAGCAAGGCCCGCCAATCATCGGGCGCTAGATCGGGAAGCTTCTTGAACTGATCGACCATTCGCATCGCGCACGAGGACGTGGGGGCTCCTGCCGCCATCGTTACCAATAATTTTCTGTCGAGCAGGTAGCGGTAGAGATAATCGCGAACGGACGGGTTGATGAATGATATGCGGCCGTTCGCGACAGCGATAAAGCCGCCCTCTAGCGTTTTTACGCTACTCTCAAAATCCTTGGCGTCCCAGGTCACGCCGAATTTCTGGCACAAAAGCGGATGCACTCCTTCAAATATTTCCTCAACATCTTCAATTTCTGCGCCGTATTGTGACCCAAAATAAAGAGAAAATAGGAGATGCTGGCACCTGCGCGGTATGTGATACTGAAATTGCTTGTCCCAGATCGAATCTGGATCGTTTAGTTTATTAATGAATGTTTCGGGGTAATCGTCGGCCGCCACATCTTCGATATGGGATATATCAGTCATCCATTCTACTATGCGCGGATTATAGAACTCGTGGTCAACAATTTCTTTAATCGTTTCAGTTTCGTAGAGTGCTCGAATATGTTCGATAGGTACTCCAGCGACGACGAGATGATTATAAAGAATTCGAGCGCGTATTCGGCGAGTATAAATACCTACATCAAGAAGATATTGCGCCACGTCGAGCCGTCGATCGGCGAGGACATCGGACACGAGTTTCGCATGTTGAAAAACTGGTGCACGGGTCGTGAGGATAAACCGTGCGGTGGGCGTGCGACGTACTCGCGCGATGAACCGGCCAAGCTCAGTGTCTTGGGTAGATAAGGCTCTCTCGTCGAGCGCGATGCGGCCCAAAAAATCGTCGAAAAAGAACACCTGCCGGCGACTGTCGTTTATCCGCGCAAACCCGTCGTCGAGACTGCGGATCGCTACGAGATCCCAACCTTCCCCGATGTAGGCATATGCCAGCATTTCGGCCAAAGTCGTCTTCCCGACGCCTCCAGGGCCGGAAATGATCAAAATGCGTTGGCTTTCGAGAACTTTTCGTCCCTGACCAAAGCTCGGGTTTTCGGCGTAGACGTTTAGTTTTGCGGTGATCTCCGCACGGGTGACTGTCGTGAAGTTATATGAAGCGGCCTGCAAAACTCGTTCGAGGATGGCCGTATCGGATAGCCAAAGTTTGACGTGGCTTTTGGCGACATCGTCTTGCTTTCGAAGAAGCGAGTTCAGGTCTTCGAAACCCAATATATCGGATGCGTCGATCAAGCTCGGGCCAATAATATCCGCGAGCGCCTTCTTATTAGCGGGCGTGAGAGAAACCGAGGTGACGAGAATATAACGGTCCGGCTGCAGTTGATCGATTGATGGGCGAGCATTCCGCATTTGGCTTGCCAATGCCGCGAAGCCTGACATGCGAAGGTGCTTCGCCTGAAGGATCGTGGTTACTCCAGATTTTGCGTGACGCCCGTCAATGCCTCCATCGGGACCAGGGCCAAACGCCTCAAATCGACAAGCCAATTCCTCGCCCAGCAGGTCTCGTGCAAGGTCTTCAAAATCGGCTGGAGAGAGAGAAGTGAAACTGTATGTCACGATCTTACTGCTAAATGTGTCTGGTTCGGTCCGCAACGAAGCGTCGGCGAAGGTGTATGCTCAGGCTAGTGCAAATGACAGCGTATCCCGATAACGGTCGCTTTCTACCGCCAAGCGGAATGGCTCGAGTTCGGTCGAATTCTGCCAATTCGTTGTGCTCATTATGACGTCTGAGCTCAGATCACCGCTCAGCACCACGGCTCGCGTCGCCCAGTCCATGTGCGGGCTAGCCCCTCGCGCACAAGATGATCGCCAAGCGATTGACCATTGCGCACGACAACCCGGAGTTTGCGCCCGTAGCGATCAGAATCCCGATTGCCGATAGTGCGAACCTCGAAGGCCCCGCCGTTTAGCAAGTCGCGCAAGCGGTAGGTCGCCTTCATACCGAGCTGGTATTCAGCATCGCATTTGGGCTCGCTGACTTCAGGGGTGTCGATATCAGCGATCCGGATCTTTTCGCCCTCCAGCCAGAAGGTGTCGCCATCGACGACGCAAGTCCGGCGCACCATCCCGCAGAGTTCAAAGTTCGGCGAGGAGCTGCCTGCCACGAGGGAGAGCTTAGCTACCGGCCCCGAGGAAATACTTGAGGCCAAATCGGCGAACGGCCAATTTAGCGCCAGCATTCCTCCAGCGAAGACGATCGAGAACGCACCCAGTCCCAACATCCATTCCTTTCGCCGCCGTTTGCGGCGCTGCATCGTCAATTCGTCCCGAAAATCGAACAGAACGACATTTTCATCTTCATCATCTCGATCCAGCTTCAGAGCCATCGCAACACGGTCTTTCCCACTAGTCCAGTTCCTCTGTCGTCATGATGTTAGACGAAGTAGCGTCAGATGCGCGAGCTGATTGCCTGCCATCTACCAAGCACGCTCCGAACGTAACCCGGCGTCTCGCTATTTCGAGGTATCCCGCCAGCGCGCTCAACTGCGCCTGGCCCTGCGTTGTAGGCAGCAAGTGCAAGGTGGATCGCGCCAAACTTGTCCAGCATTTCGCGCAAATAGCGTGCCCCGCCATCAATGCTGGCCCGAGGATCATGCCGGTTCACTACGCCAAGATAGCGAGCCGTTCTAGGCATTAACTGCGCCAGCCCTGCTGCACCAGCAGGGCTGATCGCCATCGGATTGAATCGAGATTCCGTCCATATCAATGCCTGCAAAAGACCCGAGGGCAGGCTGTAGCGCAGCTCCGCTTCTCGCACGCTGGCGGAATAGATGGACTCGCGAAAAGTTGGTGCTGGTGCCGACGCGCTGAGGCTCAGTTTTCTCTCGGTCTGCACGAGGTAAGTTGGATCGGGATCCGCCTCCTCGTTGGGAGTGGGCCGATGCTCGAAAATCGCGAAGCTTGAGGGCTCCGCCTGAGCAGAAGCATGCACCACGGTCACGGCCGCCAAGAGCGCGCCCATCTTTCCTATTCTGATCATTTCCGTCTCGTCCGATTGCCTCGAATCGAAAAGGAACGTATGGTGAACACGGGGGTGTAGGAAAGCGTTTTGCACCTTCGCCTGGGAGGAGAGTTCGCTCGCGAGGGGACGGTTTTTGAGCTTGAGGAGCCACCCAATGTCCCCTTCGTTCTCCAGTCATCCGACCACGTCTCTCGCTACCTCGGCAAAACAGATCTGCGAGGGGCTTGGGGGGTACTGGTCAGGCTCCAAAGGGATGGCACGATGCCCCGCCCATGACGACCGAACGCCGTCACTTGGCGTTACGCTGGGCCGGCGCGCCATTCTCTTCCATTGCTTCGCGGGCTGTAGCCAGGATCAGGTGCTGCGGGCTTTGGCAGCGCGCGGTGTTTCTCCCGAGACGATGTTCTCGGCAGGCTCCGAGATCGAACCCATCAGCAATATCGACAAATCGGCCCGCAACGCGTTCGCGGAGCGCATTTGGCGCGAAGCTAAGCCTGTCGGTGAGACCCCTGCAAAGGCCTATCTCGAGGCCCGAGGAATTCGGGCTGTCTCTCGCGCATTGCGATTTCACCCCCGCACGCCGCTCGGTCCCAAGGGGAACACGCAGTACCTACCTGCTCTGATCGCGGCAGTGACCATGGATCACGGGCTGGTGGCAATCCACCGGACATTTTTGGATCCGGTAGGGGCGGTATTGGCCGCCTTCGACAATCCCAAGCGGGCGCTAGGGAAAATGACGGCAGGCGCAGTCCGCCTCTTTGATCCTGTCGGGGGAAAGCTGGGCCTCGCCGAAGGAATAGAAAGCGCACTCGCTGCCCGGGCCTTGACGCAGATTCCCTGCTGGGCCTCGCTGGGGAACGAACGATTCGGCCTCGTGTCGATTCCGGAAAGCGTGAACGAATTGCACTTGTTCATCGACCACGATGCGGGTGGTGAACTCGCCGAAGAACGGGCCCGTAGCGTCTATGCTCGTGAGAACCGAAACATCATCACGCGTCGTCCCCGCACTCACGGAGCCGACTGGAACGACGCATTGCAGGCGTGGCAACAGAGCAAGCTCTGAAGGGACAAGAGG
The DNA here is from genome assembly GCF_014196055.1 of Novosphingobium hassiacum. GTDB lineage: Bacteria > Pseudomonadota > Alphaproteobacteria > Sphingomonadales > Sphingomonadaceae > Novosphingobium > Novosphingobium hassiacum. Next base: position 2,336 of record NZ_JACICY010000008.1, on the reverse strand, counting down.
AGAGAAGGCCTTTGGCCTGGTGAAGGCCCGGCAATCGCATTGGGGCTTCGTCAGGAGGTTCCAAATGCTCAGCTCTGCAACCACTCTCTTGCTTCCCCCACCATCTGAACCGCTGGTGTTGATCGCCGCTCGTTCGATCGCCGCGATGTTAGCGTCGTGCGAACCCATCACCCGCAGACAGCTGACAGACACTCTGACCGAGTACTTCGGCGGCAGCGACGCCGAGGGGCGCTGGTCGGTGCGCGACGCGCATGCCGCTATCGAACTCGCTCAGATACTCTGGCTGCAAGAGCGCGAGGAGTTCGACCTTTCAGCATCTGTGACCGATGTCGGCAGCCTGTTTGCCTCGCTGGAAGCACGGGTTCCAACCCAGACCAGCCGCAGCGAAGAGCAGATCGCATGGCAGCAGTTCGCAACGCCGCCCCGGATTGCCTGGCTCGCCGCCCGTGCTTGCGCAATTTCTGAGGGCGAACTCGTCCTCGAACCCTCCGCCGGGACGGGGATGCTCGCGGTCTGGGCGGCAAAGGCCGGTGCGCGCCTCGCACTCAACGAGATCTCGCCGCTGCGCCGCGGCTGCCTCGGCGCCTTGTTCCCAGATGCACGGCTGACCGGCCACGATGCTGAACTGATCGACGAGCTGCTCGATCCTTCCGTCGCTCCAAGCGTGGTGCTGATGAACCCGCCTTATTCGCACGGGGTCGAGCGCGGACATGACAGCTGGACTGGCGCACGGCATCTGCGCTCGGCGTGGAACCGGCTGGCGATTGGCGGTCGCCTCGTTGCGATTATGCCCGAGTGGTTCGATGTCAGCAGATTTCTGACGGGTCTCAAGGGTCCCGCATCGCTGAGGCTCAATGCTGCAATCGAGCGCGCCTTCGTCAAGCAAGGCACCGGCATTACCACCCGTTTGCTGGTGCTCGACAAGACCGAGGCTACAGCCGAGCCGGTCGTTGCCCGCACAAATGACTTTGTGGAGATTGCGGTTCTCGTGGATGCATTGCCCGGGCGGGCTGGCGCGGCGGTCGTGCCTGAACGATCGAGCGTCCCGGTTCGTTCGCCTTTCCGTCTGGTCGCCACGTCGCGTCGCCCGCTCCCTTCTCCAGCCAAGTCTGCCGCTGCCCCGATCGCCATCGTTCCGTTGACCTACCTGCCGCTCGAGGATCCCGCACCGATTGAAAGCCAGGTCGGGCACTATCTGCCCTACCGGCCGAGCCGTATCGAGATCGATGGTGCCGCTGACCATCCGACGCCACTGGTTGAATCCGTTGCCATGGGCTCGATCGCAGCGCCGGTTCCCCACGCGGTGCCGCAGCTTCCCGAAGGCCTTGTCTCCAAGGGCTTGCTGTCCACCGCGCAGGCCGAGACATTGATCTATGCGGTGAGCGCTCACGCCCGCGACCTGCCCGGTCGATTTGATTCCGAAGACAAAGGCTGTTCGCTCAAGGCATCGGCCGAAGGTCAAGTGTTCCGTCAGGGCTATTTTCTTGGCGATGGCACAGGGGCCGGCAAGGGCCGCCAGGTCGCAAGTGTCATCCTCGATCGCTGGGTGCGCGGCGAGCGACGCCATATCTGGGTTTCGAAGAACGAGGCCTTGCTGGAAGATGCCCGGCGGGACTGGACAGCACTCGGCGGTCTGCCAATCGATATTCAGCCACTCGCGTCTTGGAGGCTGGGGACCCCGATCGCCATGCGTGAGGGCATCCTGTTCGTCACTTATCCTACGCTGCGCTCCGGTCGGAACGATGCGACCCGCCTCGACCAGATCCTCGCCTGGGCCGGCGATGATTTTGACGGCGTGATCGTGTTCGACGAGGCTCACGCCATGGCCAATGCCGCAGGCGGCGAAGGCTCACGCGGCAAGGTCAAAGGGTCGGAGCAAGGGATCGCCGGGGTCAGGTTGCAGAACCTGCTGCCACGCGCCCGGGTGCTCTATGCTTCGGCAACCGGCGCCTCGGACGTCAACAACCTCGCTTATGCCACCCGGCTCGGTCTCTGGGGCCCCGAGACCGCCTTCGCTAACCGCGAAACCTTCGTCGCCGATATCCGCGACGGCGGGATTGCCGCTATGGAACTCGTAGCTCGGGACTTGAAGTCGCTCGGACTCTACACCGCCCGCGCGCTATCCTTCGCCGGGGTCGAGTACGAAATTCTCGAGCACTGCCTGACCGAGGACCAGATCGCAGTTTACGACGCCTATGCCGAAGCCTGGGCAATCTTATGCGCAGCTGCGCATAACACCTGTTATCGCGAGGTGGCGATAATGCGAAGGAACGCGGCGTAGGCGCGCAATGTCGGGAGACTGACCACCACGTCCTTCGCATTATTTCACAGGGTGT
>NZ_JACICY010000007.1 GCF_014196055.1 Novosphingobium hassiacum | reverse complement strand
GCTTCGTTCGACTTGCATGTGTTAGGCATGCCGCCAGCGTTCGTTCTGAGCCAGGATCAAACTCTCAAGTTTTGGTCCAATCTCACAACAGCACGGTCATAAGCCTAAGCCCATAACCGCAATCTGACGTAAAATTAATTCAGGGTATCAACCCTGCACATCTATACGTATGGTTACATAAAGACATGCAAGACGACTGATTTATCTACATACCCGAGCCCCAAAGCCCCGGATGCAGACGCCGTCGCCCACATGTCCCTTCATCTATAACAACAATGTCAAAGAGCCGCTAAAACCGCCACCGGAGTGACAGGATTAGGCGGACAACCAGTACTCCCCGTTTTTTACCGGGGGACTGGATGTCCGTCTATTTTGGCGACCGAGGCGTTGGAGGCGGTTGAAACCGTCTGCTCCGCTCCGGTGAGAGGGCATATATGGAGAGGTTCGGGTCCGGTCAACAGCGCATTGCAATTTTCTTTCAATGCGTGCCGAAACGCCCGGATTGTGGGGCTTTTCGAATGACATAGAGTGCGCAGGTTTGGCGAATCAGTGCCCTGGAGCGCCCCAAATCGGCCATTCCGCGATTCGCTTGGCGTTTCTCGGTCACGCCACAGGGCATGTAAGCCTATGTTTACGCACACGCGGGTAGAGCGGGCGGATGAGTGCTCCAGCGTCGCCCTATATACATAGTCCGTGCCGACCCCGCGTCGCGGTGATCGTGCCCGCCTATGGTGTCGCACATCTGGTCGGCGAGGCACTCGCGTCCCTGCAATGCCAGACCATGCCCGACTGGGAATGCATCGTAATCGACGACGGTGCGCCTGACGACGTTGCCGCAGCAGTCGCTCCTTACCTCACCGACCACCGTATTTCGTTTCTTGCGACGCCTAACGGCGGCGTCTCGACTGCGCGCAACCGTGCGATCGCTGCGACCAGCGCACCGTTGATCGCCCTGCTCGACGGCGACGACCTGTTCCGCCCAGCCTACCTCGAGACGATGGTTGCTGTGCTGGAGTCGGATCCGAATGTCAGGCTCGCTACCTGCAACGCCCGCATCTTCGGCGCAGTCAGCCGCGAACGGACTTGCGTCGAGGCCAAGCAGGGGACCGGCGATGGTGTTCGCGGTTCGCTGGCCGACGTGCTCGACCGCTCCTTCAACGTCTATATCGGAACGACGTTCAGGCGGGCCGACTTCAAGGCGGTCGGCGGCTTTGACACCACCATGGCCCAGTCCGAAGACTTCGACCTCTGGGTCAGGCTGATGTTGCGCGGCGGCGTTGCCTATTATGTCGATACCGTGCTGGGCGATTATCGAGTGCGGCCTGGTTCGGCTTCGAGCAACGCCGGGCGTATGCTCCTCGGCAACATCAAGGTCTACGAGAAGGCGCGTGCATTGCTTCCCGAAGGCAGCGTCGAGAGCCAACTGATCGACCGACTGCTGGCCGACAATCGTGCGTCGCTGTCATTCGAACACGCGATGGACCGCATCATCGACGGCGACACCCGCACGGGCTTGGCCGAATTGCGCAACATCGTTCGTGCCGGGGGCATCGTCGGAGGACCGGTCTGGCGAGCGGCGTTCGCACTGTGGCAGATTTTTCCCCCGCTTGCCCGGCCGATGCTGCGTTGGCGCAGGCGAGCGCACAGTCGGGGCGGCACAGCATCTGCCGCCACCTACTCAAGCCATCTCGAGATGGAAGGATGACCACGCCTACCGTGCAGGCGGTCGACGAAGCAGCGCCGACCATGTCGGTGCGCACCGCCGCGGTCTGGGCGCTGGTCTCGCAATACGTCTCGTTCGCGCTGCAGTTCGTTGCCAGCATCATCCTTGCGCGCTGGTATATAACGCCCGAGCAGCTTGGGCAGTTCTCGATCGCCTTTGCCGCTGTCACGCTGATCGCTTTCCTCCAGGACTTCGGCGTGACCCGCTACATCAACGGCGAGCGCGACCTCACGCCTGACAGGCTACGCAGTGCCTTCACGATCTCGGTGCTGTTCGCCTGGGGCATTGCGCTGCTGGCACTGCTCGCGGCTTGGCCGGTATCGTTGTTCTATGGCGATCCGGGGATGCTCCCGGTGACCCTGATCGTGGCCTCGTCCTATCTGCTGGTGCCGTTGGCGATCGTTCCGCAGGCCACCTGCCAGCGGCGCATGGATTATCGGTCGAACACGATGATCGAGGTCGGCTCGGCGCTGGCCAACGCCGCGACCGCGATCACGCTTGCGGTCATGGGCCACGGTGCTCTGGCGCTGGCATGGGGCGCATTCGCTCAGCAGGCAGCGCGGCTCGTGGTCAGCCAGTGGCGTGCCGGAGGCATGTTGCCATGGCCACCGCGCATCGCCGATGCCTCGCCAATCCTTGCGCTCGGCGGGGCGAACACGATCCAGGTCGTGTGTACCTCGCTATCCGCGCGCGCGCCTGAACTGGTTATCGGTCGCCTGATCGACAACGCGGCCGTCGGCCTGTTCGCGCGCGCCTCGGGCCTCGCGCTGCAATTGCGCCTGCTGATCTCTGGTGCGGTGACCGGCGTCTTTTATCCCGCGTTCCGCCGGGTGCGTGACAACGGCGAGCCGCTCGGCCCGCCCTACTTGCGCGTGATGGCCGCTTATACCGGAGTGACTTGGCCCGCCATGGCCGGAATCGCTGTGTTGTCAGAGCCCCTGATCCGGCTGCTCTATGGCGAGCGTTGGGTAGCCGCCGCGCCGCTGCTAACGTGGATCGCGCTTTCGCAGCTGTGCTACGTCGCGCTGCCCCTTTACGCAGACCTGCCGATGCTGCTGGGGAAACTGAAGCCGCTGATGCGCCGGATGATTGCCGACACAGTCCTGTCAGTCGTTCTCATCGCGATTACCGCGCCGTTCGGGCTGGTCTGGGTAGCGATCTCGCGGGTCGTCCACGGAATAGTCTGGGTCGCGATATACGCGCCGCTGATGCGCGACATCCTCGGCCTGCGCTGGCGTGATTTGGGCTCGGTCGCCACGCGCAGTGCCATCGCCAGCCTTGCCGCGATTGCACCGCTGCTCGCCAGCTATTCGCTGTGGGATGGCCCTGCCAACGCCGGGTTTGGCCAGGTCGCGGGTATGGTCGCTGCAGGCATCGCGCTATGGTTTGCGGCGCTGCGGCTGACGAGGCACCCTCTGTATAACGAGATCAACGATCTTGGTTCAGCCATGCTCGCAAGCCTGCGCCGCGCGCCCAAGGCACTGGCGCGCTGAACCTCTGGCGCAGGCACGGAATGAGGCGTACAATACGGTCGGGAGAAACGGCCATGTTGCCACCAATCGCAAAAGCGGGAATGATCATCGGATTGGCGTTGACTGCTACGAGCCCTGCTCATGCGCAGATCGTCAGCGCGAGCGACCCTGCCCTGCTCAATCCCGAACTCGTGCTGATCCAGCGCGACAACCACAACCGGATGACAGTCCCGGTCCATATCGGCACACAAGGGCCGTTCGAATTCCTGATCGACACCGGGTCGGAACGGACTGTCCTGTCCAGGCAGGTCGCCACGACGCTCGGGCTAGCCATATCGGGCAACAGCACTGTCGTCGGCGTTGCCGGTTCGATCCCGGTCGACCTGGTGGATGTTGACGAGATCAGTCTGGGCAAGCGCTCCTATTATACGCTGACCGCCCCCCTGCTCGAGGGCGCGCACATCGGTGCGGACGGGATCGTCGGGCTCGATAGCCTGCAGGATCAACGCGTGCTGATCGATTTTGCGGCGAATCATATCGCGATCGGCGATGCCATGTCGCTTGGCGGAACACGCGGCTTCGAGATTGTGGTCAGGGCCAAGCGCCGGTCAGGCCAGTTGATCATGACCAACGCGATTGTCGACGGCGTTTCCACCGACATCGTGATCGACACGGGGTCGGACAGCTCGATCGGCAACCTGGCACTACGCAACGCGCTTCGCCGGCGTGGCACGAGCAAGTCCACGGTGCTCTTTTCGGTTACCGGGCAATCGATCGGGGCCGAAATGCAAATGGCCAGCGTCATCGACGTGAACGGCCTGCGACTGCACAACACCTTTCTCTCCTTTGCCGATGCGCCCGCATTTCGCCGTCTCGACTTGGTCAAGCGTCCTGCCATGCTGATGGGCATGACCCAGCTGCGCATGTTCAAGCGAGTCGCGATCGACTTCGCCTCGCGGCGTGTGCTGTTCGATCTCCCGACAGGCGTTGCCGGGCTGATTTCGGACAAAGTCGTGTTCTGATCGCAGCTAAGGACTGGCGTCGAGCGTCAGGCACCTTATGTGCAGGCCATGCCACCAGATAACGCGATCAACCCGACCGATGCCCGCCACGACGGGTGGCTGACGCTCAAGCGTTTCCTGCCGTACTTGTGGCCTGCGGACAATGCGATGCTGCGCCGACGGGTGATGGGCGCCTGCGTTATGGTGCTGCTGGGCAAGGCGACGACACTCGCGCTTCCATTCGCCTACAAGAAAGCCGTCGATGCGATGACGCTCGACACGGGCCGATCGCAGGCCGCGCTGACCGTGGCGATGGCGTTCGTGCTCGCCTATGCACTGGGCCGGTTCGCGGGCGTGGCATTCGACAACTTCCGCAACATCGTGTTCGAGCGCGTTGGGCAGGACGCCACCCGACATCTGGCCGAAAACGTCTTCGCCCGCCTCCACCGCCTGAGCCTGCGCTTCCACCTCGCCCGCCGCACCGGCGAGGTGACCAAGGTGATCGAACGCGGGACCAAGAGCATCGACACGATGCTCTATTTCCTGCTGTTCAACATCGCGCCGACCATCATCGAACTGACTGCGGTGATCATCATCTTCTGGCTGAACTTCGGGCTGGGGCTGGTCGGCGCGACGGTGTTCGCCGTGATCGCCTATGTCTGGGTTACGCGGACGATTACCGAATGGCGCTCGGCCCTGCGCGAAAAGATGAACCGGCTCGACGGGCAAGCCCTGTCGCGCGCCGTCGATTCGCTGCTGAACTACGAGACCGTGAAGTACTTCGGAGCGGAATCACGCGAGGAGGCGCGCTACGCCTCGGCCGCACGCGCCTATGCCGATGCTGCGGTCAAAAGCGAGAACAGCCTCGGCCTGCTCAACATCGCCCAAGCAATCATCGTCAACCTGCTGATGGCAGGCGCGATGGCGTGGACGGTCTATGGCTGGTCGCAAGGGCGGCTGACCGTGGGCGACCTCGTATTCGTCAACACCTACCTCACCCAGCTTTTCCGACCGCTGGACATGCTCGGCATGGTCTATCGCACGATCCGCCAAGGCCTGATCGACATGGCCGAGATGTTCCGCCTGATCGATACCCCTGTCGAAGTCGCGGACGTGCCGAACGCGCCCGCGCTGCTGATTCAGCGCCCAAGCGTCACGTTCGACAATGTCGTGTTCGGTTATGACCGCGATCGCGAAATCCTCCACGGCCTCTCGTTCGAAGTGCCCGCGGGCAGCCGAGTTGCCATCGTCGGCCCATCGGGCGCTGGCAAATCGACCATCGCGCGTCTGCTGTTCCGCTTCTATGATCCGTGGGAAGGCCGCATCCTGATCGACGGACAGGACATTTCGAAGATCACGCAAGCCAGCTTGCGTGCAGCGCTCGGCATCGTCCCGCAGGATTCGGTGCTGTTCAACGACACCATCGGCTACAACATCGCCTATGGCCGCGATGGCGCTGGCCCCGCCGAAGTCGATTCCGCCGCGCGCGGAGCGGCCATCGCCGATTTCATTGCCCGCCTGCCCAAGGGTTACGACACCGAAGTCGGCGAACGCGGTCTCAAGCTATCGGGCGGCGAAAAGCAGCGCGTCGCCATCGCACGCACTCTGGTGAAAAACCCGCCGATCGTACTGTTCGACGAAGCCACCAGCGCGCTCGACACCCGCACCGAGCAGGACATCCTCTCGACCATGCGCGCCGTCGCCACGCACCGCACGACAATCTCGATCGCGCACCGCCTCTCGACCATCGCCGACTCGGACAATATCCTCGTGCTGGATCAGGGCAAGCTGGTTGAACAGGGCAGCCACAACGACCTGCTACGCCGCGACGGCCTCTATGCCGAGATGTGGGCACGCCAGGCGCAGGAAAGCGATGAGGTCAGCGAGGCGGCGGAGTAGCGCTCAGGCTTTGAGGTCGGAGGCCTCATGCCACACCACGGCCTGCGCAACCTTGATACAGTCCATCCCGCCGTCGAACGTCATCGACGGCGAGCCATAGAGCCGCCAGCCCTGCTCCAGCGCTTCGGATACGCGCTCGCAAAAGGCGCGGTCGTCCTTGCCGGTCAGCAGGCGGTAGATCGGGCGATCGTCGGGCGTCTGGTGCATGGATGTCCCTAAAGTTCAGCGCGCCAACAAAAGAGGTCGCCGTCCTCTTCGTCAAGCCGTTCGCCGATCCGGGCAAAGCCGTTGCGTTCCAGCACGCGCTGCGAGGCGATGTTATCGGTGCGAGTCTCGGCGACGATGGCGTGCAGCCGCCCGTCACCGCGCGCCCATTCGAGCAGCGCCGCAACAGCATCGGCCGCATGACCATGCCCGCGCGAACCCGGCGCCACGCCATAGCCGATCTGCACGACGCCAACCTCGACCACCTCCGTGATCGACAGCAGGCCGACCACATCGTCGCGCGATATCATCAGCCATGCCGCCGGAGAAAACCGACGCCCGACCACATCCGCAACCTCCGCCAGCATCGCCAGCACCTCGGCCTCCGCAACCGGCGTGGCGGCAAGCGCAGTTCCGTCCGTGAGTGCCTCACCCGCAATCAGCTGCGCAAAATGCTCAGCCGTCGCGGCTGTCAGTCGGACGCTCATGCTGCCTACTCGGGTCCCGGGAACCGGGCAAACTCGGGAAGTTCATGCTGCCCCGCCATCCAGCCAAGACGTTCGGCGGTCTGGATATGAACTTGCGCCGGCAATTGATCAGGATCGTCGAACGTAGCCGACTGCACATCGACGATGCCCGGCAAATTTTCCTCGTTCACGAAGAACACGCCCGTCCCGCACTTCGGGCAGAAGCTGCGCATCGATGCGCCCGACGAATTGTGCGTCGTCACCTCACCTTGCGTCAGCGCAAACTGATGGGCTTTAAACATCGCCCAAGCGACCATCGGCGCGCCTGAACTCTTGCGGCAGTCGGTGCAGTGGCAGATCGCCACGTGCATCGGCGGCCCATCGACCTTGTACCGCACCGCGCCACAATGACATCCGCCTGCACGTTCCATGATCGCCTCCATCGACTCAACGATGGAACGTTAAGGGAACGGCGCACGCCTCACAAGATATACTTCGAAAGGTCCGCGTTGCCCGCCAGCACTGCCAGCTTGTCCGCCACGTAAGCCTCGTCCACAGTCACCGTCTGTCCCGTGCGGTCTTCGGCATCGAAGCTGACTTCCTCCAGCAGCTTTTCCATCACTGTCTGAAGCCTGCGCGCGCCGATGTTCTCGACGCTTTCGTTGACCTGCGCCGCTGTCCGCGCAATCGCGCGCACCGCCTCGGGAGTCACGTCGAGCGTCACCTCCTCGGTCGCCAGCAGCGCAACGTATTGCTCTACAAGGTTCGCGCGCGTTTCCGAAAGGATGCGCACGAAGTCGTCTTCGGTCAGCGCCTTCAATTCGACGCGGATCGGCAGACGCCCCTGCAATTCGGGCAGCATGTCGCTCGGCTTGGCCACATGGAACGCGCCGCTGGCAATGAACAACACGTGGTCGGTCTTCATCGGCCCGTACTTGGTCGCAACCGTCGTACCCTCGATCAGCGGCAACAGATCGCGCTGCACGCCTTCGCGCGAGACCGATCCTCCGCGCACGTCTGACACCGCGATCTTGTCGATCTCATCGAGGAACACGATGCCATTGGTCTCGGCATTGCGGATCGCCTCGCGCGCGACATCGTCCTGGTCCATGCGCTTTTCGGCTTCCTCGTCGACCAGCTTGTCCCAGGCCTCGGCCACGCGCAGCTTGCGCCGCTTGAGGTTCTGTTTGCCGAATGCCTTGCCCATCATGTCCGACAGGTTGATCATGCCGATCCCGCCCGGCATCCCCGGTATCTCCATCGGAGCAGCCGGCGCGTCTTCCACCTCGATCTCGACTTCGACCTCGTTCATCGAACCATCTGCGAGCCGCGCCTTGAAGCTCTCGCGCGTCGCCTCGCTCGCACCGTCGCCGACCAGCGCCTTCAACAGCCGGTCCATCGCTGCCTTGCTCGCGGCCTCACGCACCGCATCGCGGCGGCGGTCCTTCTCCAGCCGGATCGCCTCCTCGACGAGATCGCGCGCGATCTGTTCGACATCGCGACCGACATAGCCAACCTCGGTGAACTTGGTCGCCTCGACCTTGACGAACGGTGCGTCGGCCAGCTTGGCCAACCGTCGGCTGATCTCGGTCTTGCCGCAGCCCGTCGGCCCGATCATCAGGATGTTCTTGGGGCTGACCTCGTCCCGCAAGTCGGCCGACAGCCGCTGGCGCCGCCAACGGTTGCGCAGAGCCACAGCGACAGCCTTCTTGGCGTCGGTCTGCCCTACGATATGCTCGTCCAGTGCGCGGACAATAGCCTTGGGGGTAAGCGAATCTTTCATGGTGTCTCTCTTCTCCCCTCCCGCCTGCGGGAGGGGTCGGGGAAGGGCATGTTCGGGACGGCAGCAACGCGCTCTCCCCTAACCCCTCCCACAAGCGGGAGGGGAACTAGACTTCCTCGACCGTCACGCGGTCGTTGGTAAACACGCAGACTTCGGCCGCCACCTGCATCGCGCGGCGGGCAATCTTCTCGGCATCGTCCTCGTAATCGTCGAGCGCCTTGGCTGCGGCCAGCGCATAGTTGCCGCCCGATCCGATCGCCGCGATCCCGCCTTCAGGCTCCAGCACGTCGCCGTTGCCGGTCAGGATCAGCATCGTCTCGGCGTCGGCAACGATCATCAAGGCTTCAAGATTGCGCAGGTACTTGTCGGTGCGCCAGTCCTTGGCGAGTTCGACAGCAGCGCGCATCAATTGCCCGCGATGCTGTTCCAGCTTGCGTTCCAGGCGCTCGAACAGGGTGAAGGCGTCCGCCGTCGCGCCTGCGAACCCGGCAATGACCTTGCCCTTGCCGCTTTCGTCCAGCGCGCCGATGCGCCGCACCTTGCGCGCGTTCGGCTTCATCACCGTGTTGCCCATGGAGACCTGACCGTCACCTGCGATGACGGTGCGGCCGTTCTTCTTCACCCCGATGATGGTGGTGCCGTGCCACTGTATAAGGCCGTGGCTCGCCCTGCTCTCGTCCATGAACGAGGATATGGGATGCCCGGGTCTTGCGTTCAAGCGACCGGGCATCGAGTCCGATCAGCTGCCGTTCGGACCGCTGCCGCCGGTCGCGCCGCCCTGCCCGCCACCGGGCACTGCGCCGACCTGGCCGATGTTGCCGAACAGGTCTTCGAAGAAGCTGCGATCGCGGCCCAGCGTCGGCGTCTTGTCACCATTGGGTGAGAGGCGCACGACCTTGTCCATGCCTTCGCGGTTCAGCGAGACGACGTTGCCGCGCGGATCGAAATCCACGACGAGCAGCGACTGGCTTGCCGTCTTGGGCCGCGTGAACGGCTTCTGTTCGGTGTTCATCGCCACGTAGTACCAGCTCTGCTTGCCGAACTCGCTGATGAACGTCGGGCGGCCCAGCGTGCGCTCGACCGACAGCTTGTTGTCCACGCCCGGCTGAACGGAGGCGACCAGCGCCTCGTCGATGATATAGCCGCGGTGATCCTTGATGCTGGCACATCCGGTCGCCAACAGGCCCAGGGCAAGTATCGCCGCACCCTGTACCATCAGACCACTGTTCCGCATTCACAAACTCCGCTTCATTCCAAGGCGCACTCATGCCCGTTTGCATCGGGAAAGCACAGCCTATATCGGCGGACCCTTAGGGTCCAATATGGATTACCGCAATGCCGCCAGCCCGGTCGCCTTGCGGGAGACATATCGGGCCAGCCTGTTCGCGTGCTGGACGGCACTGATTTAATCGCCCCTGAACGGGGTTCACGTTAGGAAATACCAGATGTCCTTCTTGCGCAAACTGTTCGGACGCAAGGCCGATGATCGCGCGGTCGCCCGTCCGCTATGGCACCGCACGGTAGAGATCGCGCGCGAAAAGGAATGGTATCGCGATTGCGGCGTGGCCGACACCGTCGCGGGCCGCTTCGACATGATCACGCTGATCCTGTCGATCGTGCTTATCCGGATGGAGCGCGACGCCGAACTGATCGAGCCGTCGGTGCGTCTGACCGAACTGTTCGTCGAGGATATGGACGGTCAGTTGCGCGAAAGCGGCGTCGGCGATGTCGTCGTCGGCAAGCGAGTCGGCGAGCTGATGAGCGTGCTCGGCGGCAGGCTCGGTGCCTATCGCGACGCGCTCGCCACGCGCGACGAAAGCGCCATGGCCGCCGCGATCGGACGCAACGTCAACCTGCAGGACGGCACCGATCCATTGCTGATCACACGCCGCGCGCGCGCTTTTGCTGCCGGGCTGGACCTCGTGCCCGCTTTCCGCGTTCTCGACGCGGAGATCGGCAAATGAGCGCTTCTGAATTTTCGCGGATGATCGACCTGCGGCAGATCAACGACCAGCCGATCGTGCTCGAACCCGACGAGGTTGAGCGCCGCCGTCTTGCCGGTCGCTTCTCGATCAGCGCAATTGATACGATGAAAGCCGAACTGCAGCTTGCCGTCGACGGCTCGACCGTCGAAGCAAGAGGCCGCCTGACCGCACGGATCGTCCAGGCTTGCGCCATCTCGGGAGAGGATTTCCCCGTCGCGATTGACGAGCCTATCGACCTTCGTTTCGTCCACCCTACGGCCTTCCAGCCGGACGAAGAAATCGAGATCACCGCCGATGCCTGCGACGAGATCGAGTACGAGGGCACCGCGTTCGATCTGGGTGAAGCCGTCGCTCAGACCCTGGCCCTGGCCATCGATCCGTTCGCCGAAGGCCCCGACGCGGACCGCGCCCGCGCCGAACATCAGCTTGGCGGCGACGTGGCTACCGGTCCGTTCGCGGCTCTCTCCGCTCTGAAGACGAAGGACTGATCGTTTGGCACCACCTCCCGGCCGCGGCCGCGACCTGATCAGTGGCCCGATCCTCAAGACGCTGGTCCTGTTCGGCGCGCCGACGCTTGCCTCGAACATTCTCCAGTCGCTCAACGGCTCGATCAACTCGGTCTGGGTCGGCCGGATGCTCGGCGAAGGCGCACTGGCGGCAACGGCCAACGCCAACGTCATCATGTTCCTGGTGTTCTCGGCAGCCTTCGGCTTCGGCATGGCGGCCACGGTCAAGATCGGCCAGTCGTTCGGCGCGGGCAACATCGAGGCCGCGCGCCGCACGTTCGGCACGGCGATCGGGTTCTGCGTGCTGCTCTCACTGCTGGTCGGAACGCTCGGCTGGCTGTTCGCCCCGCAACTGCTGACGGCGATGGGCGCTCCCGGAGAGACCTACATCTATGCGCTGACCTACCTGCGCGTGATCTTCATCGCCATGCCCGCCTCGATGGTCACGGTCATCCTCGGCATGGGTTTGCGCGGCGGGGGCGATGCCTCGACTCCGCTCAAGTTCATGATCCTGTCCTCGGTGCTCGACGTCGGGCTCAACCCCCTGCTGATCGGCGGCTACGGCCCGATCCCTCCGCTCGGCATTGCTGGGGCCGCACTCGCAACCGCAATCGCCGCTTTCATCGCAATGGTCGGCCTCGTCGCTTACGTCTATATCAAGGACCTGCCGCTGCGCCTCAAGGGTGCCGAACTCAAATGGCTCTGGCCGCGTCGCGACGAGCTTGATTACATCGTCCGCAAAGGCCTGCCTATGGGGGCGCAGATGCTGGTCATCTCCGCTGGTGGCATCGTCGCCATCGGCCTCGTCAACCGTGAAGGTCTGATCGTCAGTGCAGCCTACGGTGCGGCGCTGCAGCTGTGGACCTACCTGCAGATGCCCGCGATGGCGATCTCCGCTGCGGTCAGCGCGATGGCCGCGCAGGCGATCGGCGCAGGCCTGTCACAGCGTCTGGGCAAGATCACCCGCTGGGGCGTACTGCTCAACCTTAGCGTAACCGGCGCGCTCTGTGCGATCATCCTGCTGTTCGACCGCCCCGCGCTCGAACTGTTCCTTGGAGCGACAAGCCCCGCCGTAGACGAGGCACGCCATATCCAGTTCCTCGCCAGCTGGAGCTATATCCTGTTCGGCGTCACGATCGTGCTGTTCGGAACGATGCGCGCGGGCGGCGTGGTGTGGGCACCACTGATCATCCTGACGGCAGTGCTCTATCCGATCCGCCTCGGCTTCTATTACGTGTTCTATCCAGTGCTCGGTGCCGACGCGCTGTGGCTGGCGTTCCCGGTCAGTTCGGCCTGCGCGGTTGCCATGGCCTATTACGCCTACCGCAGGCCCGGCTGGCGGCAACAGGCCCGCGCGGTTCCTGACGACGAGTGCGAGGAAGAAACCCATGCCGATGGCGACACCGCCGGACGCATGGTGCCGTCGCTTTAAGCTCTAGAGTCAGATGACATCTGGCTCTAGCGGCTCTGCGCGCGCCAACGCTGCACGGTGCGCTCCACCGCCTGCTCCTCGCCACCCGCTTTGCTCCACAGCTCGTAGAACGAAGGGTCGTTCGAGGCCGGGCGCTTCATCGCTTCCAGTTCGTCGAACGACACACGCATCGGGATCGACACGCCCTCGCCCGAGATGATGCACTCGCGGTTGCGCAGCGCCGGGATCGTATCGACGAAACCGCGCGCGCCTTCGGGCATCGCCGCCTTGACGAAGGCCTGGTCGCGCTCGTTGTTGAGGCGCATCGCGATGATCGTGCCGCACTGCGACAGCACGCCCTCGGCAAGATCGGACGGGCGCTGCGTGATCAGACCGAGCGAAACACCGTACTTGCGCCCTTCCTTGGCGATGCGCGACAAGATGCGCCCGACCGACGATCCGCCCGAGTTCTTCTCGCTCGGCACGTAACGGTGCGCTTCTTCGCAGACCAGCAGCACTGGCCGCGTTTCCTCGTCGCGCGACCAGATCGCGTAGTCGAACACCAGCCGACTCAGCACCGCCACCACGGTCGACGTAATTTCCGAAGGCACGCCCGAAACGTCGATGATCGAGATCGGCTTGCCGTTGGCCGGCATGCGGAAAATCTTGGAAATGAACTCGGCCATCGTATCGCCGACCAGCATGCCTGAGAACATGAACTGGAAGCGCGGATCACCGCGCACTTCCTCGATCTTGGTCTTGAGCCGCATGTATGGGATCGAGTTGGTGCCCTTGTCGAGCCGCCCCATCTCGTTCGAAAGGATGTTGAGCAGGTCCGACAGCAGGTAGGGAATCGGCGAATCGACGGTAATCTTGCCGATCTGCTCGGCCAGCCGGTTCTTCTGCCGCGCGGCCAGCAGGCACTTGGCCAGAATGTCCAGATCGACCTGGCGATCGGTGCCCGCCGAGGTGATGAACACCTCACAGTGCTCCTCGAAGTTCATCAGCCAGTACGGCATCTGCAGGTTCGATACGTCGAGCAACTGCCCGGTGTGCTTGAACGCGCTCGCGTATTCACCATGCGGATCGATCATCACGATGTGCCCTGACGGTGCCATCTCGCAGATCCGGTGCAGGATCAGCGCCGCCGCGGTCGATTTGCCGGTGCCGGTCGATCCCAACAGCGCAAAGTGCTTGCCCAGCAGGGCATCGACATAGAGACCCGCACGAATGTCGCGCGTGGGAAATACCGTGCCGATCGATATGTTGGTGCGCCCGTCGCTCGCATAGATCTGGCGCAAGTCGTTGCTCGTCGTGGGATAGACCAGCGCGCCAGGAACCGGATAGCGCGTCACGCCGCGGCGAAAGCCATAGATCTTACCGGTCAGGCGCTCTTCCTCGCCCTCGCCCAGAAAATCGATGTCGGCGATGATCCCGCCCTCGACCGACGTATCCAGCCGCTGGTTGCGCACGCTCGCGAGCAGCCATGAATTGCCGACGCGGACCTTGATCTGGCTGCCCACCTTGCCCGACAGCGCCACCGACGGATCGAGATCGCTCGTGCATTCATCGAGCCGCGCCAGGTCGAGCCGGATGGCCGAGCCCGAGCCTGCAACCTCGCGCACCAACCCGATCGGCTTGCGTGCATTGTCCGAACCTATCGTGGCCTCGGGCATCGCAAAGGGCGCGCGCGCAGATAGCTCAGCGGGTGCGGCGGCTGGCGTTCCCTTGTCAAACCCTTGCATCCCCATGTCGGACATCACGCGCAAATCCCTCGGCCTGTTTGGCGACTTTCCGGGATTAACGGGTCTAGGTTAATTTGCGCTAAATCTGTGTGTTGTTGTTTTAATCCAGGGTCATACAAGCGCGAACAGACGCCCCGCGATCCAGCCCATCCCGACCGAGACCAACACCGCGAACAAGCCGTAGAGCAAGCCGTTGTCTTCTGCCGCGACCGCCACGAACCGCTCGAACCCCTCCTTGGTCACGTCCACCCGGGTTATTGCCGATGCGACGACCTTGCCGTTGCGGATGGCAAACGTCTCGGCGGTATAGGTGCCGGTCTGGACGCTCGACGGAAGTCCGATCCGCGCATGGTACAGTACCTGCCCGCTCATCTTCACGCCGCCCTGATCCTCGCGGTACAGGCCCTCGCGACGCATCAGATCGACCAGCCCTGCCGAAAAGCGCTGCTGTTCGGCCGGCTCGATCACCCCGATCGGCGAAAGCTGCAGCCATTTGAGCCCCAGTTCGTAGATCGCCGCAGTCTTGTCATCGACGATATCGGCAATCGGCCGCGACGATGATACCGCGAAATAGCTCGGCGCGGAACGGAACTCGGTCGAATCCGCATTGATCCACATCCCGGCAATCTTCTGCTTCTCGCGCAATACGATCGACTGGACCGGCCCCTCCAGCACCACCACGATGTCGTAGTCCTGTGCAGCGCGACTGCCTTCGGGACTGAGGATCGCGCCGAACAGCAACAGGTCCGCGCCGGTAAAGCCTTGGCGGACTTGCACCTCATGCTGCGAAATCTCGGGCACCAGAATCGGGTCGCGCGCGCCCAGCAGCAACATGCACGCCAGCAGCGCCCACACCCGCATCATAGCCCGATCACCGTGTATATTTCGTCCGGTCGATACCCCAGCCCCAGCGCCATACGCATCGCCACCAGCAACACGACCGCCGCCAGGATCAGGCGCAAGTGCTCGGGCTTGGCTTTCTGCGCAAACTGCGCGCCGACTTGCGCGCCGGTCACCGATCCGATCAGCAGCAGCACCGCCAGCACGATGTCCACCGCGCGCGTGGTCAGCGCGTGCATCATCGTCGTCGTCATCGTAACGAACAGGATCTGGAACAGCGATGTTCCGACCACCACGTTGACGCCCATGCCCAGAATGTAAAGCATGGCAGGCACGAGGATGAACCCGCCGCCGATGCCCATAAGCATCGTCAGCACGCCGGTGATCATACCCAGCAGCAGCGGTGCCAGCGGCGAAATGTACAGGCCCGAACGATAGAACCGCCAACGCAGCGGGAGGCTTGCCACCAGCGGATGATGCCGCCGCTTGCGCGCTGGCAACGGTATGCCCGTACGTTCGGCGCGCAAGGCGGTCAGGCTCTCGTGCGCCATCAACCCGCCGATCCCGCCCAGCAGCAGGACATAGAGGATGTTGATCACCGTATCGATCTGGCCCCACGCCTGCAGCAGCCTGAACAGCAGCGATCCCAACCCGGTCCCGATCACCCCGCCCGCCACCAGTACGGCACCGATATGGTAGTCGATGCCGTTGCGTCGGGCATGGGCAAACGCGCCCGAAACGCTGGCGCCCGTCACCTGGCTTGCGGCCGAGGCGGCGGCAACCGTCGGCGGAATGCCATAGAAGATCAGCAGCGGCGTAGTGAGGAACCCGCCGCCGACGCCGAACATGCCCGAGAGCAGGCCCGTGAGCGCGCCGAGACCGACGATCACCAGCCCGTTCACTGAAAGGTTAGCGATGGGAAGATAGACGTCCATTGCCCTGCCGACGCTAGGCGCGGCTTCCCCGCCCAGCAACCCCGCTAGGCCGATCGCAAGCAAAAAGCTGTGTGGTCAGAACGACGAGGCCACGGTCAGGGCAGGGCCGGAACCCGGCCGCGCATTCCCGCCCACTCGAAACCGCCAGTCGAGCGCCACGCGTCCGCGCGCCTGCCCCCCCAGATCCATGCCGAGCGTAACCCGCGGCCCGATGTCGATACGCGCAGCGTCGCGCTGGCCCCCGGCCCACACGCCGGCACCGACACGTAACTCGGTCGCATTGGGGACCACACCCGCCACCGGGCGATCGACCAGCGCCTGCGCATCGAAAAATGCAGTGCCCTCGCGCCCGCCAGCATAGCCTGCCTGTGCATAGACTTCACCCCGCAGCCCCAGCGGCAGGTCCTGCCACGGCAATTCCGTGACCACGGAAACGACGGGTCGCACCCGCACCGGACCCGCAACGGAATCCTGCGCCCGCACCTCGACCAGCGCGCGCAGCGGAACGCTCACGACCGGGCGGATTCCCAGTCCCAGCGCTGCCTCCCGGTCCCGACCCGGCGCATCGACCGCATAGGACGCGCGCATGTAGGCATAAGGACTGGCGCCGCCGCCATCGCCCAGCCGATAGCGCAGCACCGCGCCTGCCTGGCTGGCGCCATAGGACGCCGCGCCCGGTGCCTGCGCCGCATCGCCCCCGCGGCCCCGCAGCAGCAACCAGCCATCGGCGCTCCACCGCCCGGCGTTCGTAACCGGCAGCGCCCCCATCAGCGACGTGCCCCGCTGACGGCTTCTCGCCTTGCCAGACGGCAATCCGAACGACGTGAACTTTGCCAGATCGAACAACGCCTCGCGTTGCTTGGCAGGCGAAAAACCGCCTCGCCCGTTTCCGAACGCGCCGTGCTTCCCGCGCACGATCGCGCTCAACGCCGCCGCTCCGCCGACCGCAATGTCTGCGGTGCCCACATCAAGTCTTCCAGCCGGTTCATGTGCGGGCGATCCGGTCACGGAAACCCGTGCCGCATTCGCCACGCCCGCAGATTCGAACAGCGGTGTCCAGATCAGCATGCGCACCCCGGCCCAGCCCAGCAGAACGGCGCTTAGCGCAATCAACGGTTGTCCGCGCCGGGCAGACGCGGGGCCCGCCATTACACCCTCGCCAGCCCCGTGGCCTGCGCCGGACGGGCAGGATGGGCAAAATGCAGAGTGTGTTCCCACCGCACCCTGCCACCGAGAAGCACGCGCAGATACGCAATCAGCGCGCGCCTTCCCGCCATGATCGAAATGATGTTGCCCACCGGAAAGCGCAAGATCGCACGCAAACCTTCGATCCTGCCGTATTCGCGCGCGGTGAACATGAACCGCAATGCCAGCCGCCAGCAGAAGCTCGCCAGGTTGATACCGAGCAGCGTTTGCACCAACGAATCCGGCGCCAGTGGGGTGACTGCGCCGTAGTGTTCGGCGATCCGCACAACCGGCCAGATCAGGATCAGCAGATATGCTGCAAACAGCACCAGCGCGACCAGCGGCCCGCGCCGGTCGCGCAGACGCATCCACAAGTCACGCCCTCCTCCGCCCCAGCCCATCCGTTCCCAGCCCTGAAACGCGATGCCGTGCAACCAGCGCGTCTTCTGGCGCACCGCCGTCGCTAGCGTTCCCGGGAAAAACTCGCGCGTGGCGACAAGCTTGCCGTGCCGGTCGCGAACCCTGAGGAAGCGAGAGCGCCCCCCGGTCTCGCTCACCAACAGACCCGCCTCATAATCCTCGGTCAGGCATTCCGCAGCGAACGGCTCGGTCCCGCCTCGCCGAGCCAATATCCGATCGATTGCGTCGCGCGAAAACGCACACCCGACCCCTGCGGTCGGCATGCCCGCGCCGGTCCAGTTGCGCACGACCATGTCCTTGGCATGAGCCTCGGTGAACTCATCACAGTAATGCCCCGCGATCCACGGCGAGTCAGCCAGCGGCTCGGGCCGGACCGGCAGTTGCACCATATCCACATCGTCAAGCGCGCGGTCCATCAGCCATAGCGCGTCGGGATGCACCATGTCCTCGGCATCGTGCAGGATCAGGCTGCGCATGCGCTCGCCCGTGCGGCTTTCGTCGTGGCACATTGCGCGATAGAGCCGGTTCAGGCAGTCGGCCTTGGTCGTCGGCCCACAGCGATCGTGCACGACCACCCGAAGCCGCGAATCGCTGGTCATGTCGGTCAGCGCGCGCAGTGTCGCTTCGTCATTGCGATAGACCCCCACGTAGACCCGCAAGTGCGCCTGCGGCCAGTTCTCCAGACAATGCGCGACCGTCGCCCCGATCACCGCGGACTCGCGCCACGCTGGCACCAGCACCGCTGCCACTCCCGCAAGCTCGCCGCGACAATCCGTGGTCAAGCGCTCCGTCCGGGCGCGCCCCGTCCCGCGCAGCCATAACCACAACCCGTCGATCAACAGTTCGTCGATCGCGCCCAGCGCGAACCAGATCGCGGCGAACAACAGCAGTTCGTGCTCGATGATCGCGAGCCACTGCAGTGCCGAATAGGATGGCGTCGTCGCCAAAACCTGCCCCCGGAATATCCATGCACCAGATCACCTGAGGCACATGCCCGGAAAACTATGCCCGTTCCGGACCGACCGCGAACCATAGACTGGTTCGAAAATGGCGGGACCAGCCAAACCATCCAGCCGGACCGTCCCCAAACGGAACCGAAATGTGACGCATTTCACATAAAACGAGCGCGAGGACCGGCATTCGATTGCAGCGCCACGGCAGTAGCTCATCACTGATCGCTAAAATCGATTATAGATACACTGAAACTGCGTGAAACCAATCACTAGGTTTCGCGTATAGAGGCTACCAATCGATTTACATGGGATCACGATCATGCCCGGCGACAACACGACCAAAGCCCTGAACGACAGCCTGAACGGCTTGCTGGCGGATTACTTCACGCTTTATCTCAAGACCAAGAACTACCACTGGCACGTCGCCGGCCCCAACTTCCGCGAACTGCACCTAATGTTCGACGAACAGGCGACCGAACTTTTCGCGCTGACCGACATCATCGCCGAACGCGTGCGCAAGAACGGCGGCGATACGCTCACCTCGATCGCCGCGATCGCCGGCAAGACCGCGCTCAAGGACGATGACCGCACGAAGATCGATGCGATGGAAATGGTCAAGGTGCTGCGCGACGACAATGCCGCGCTTGTCACGGCCATCCGCGCGGTCAAGGATGCCGCCACCGAAGCGGGCGACAACGCCACCGAAGGTCTCGCCGACGATTGGACCGATCAGGCCCAGCAGCGCGTCTGGTTCCTCACCCAGACACTCGGCTGAATCTCAGAACCTGCCGCTCGTCCTGATGCCGATACCACCGGGACGAGCGGTAAACCCGCCCAACACCATCGGACCACTCACCTCGGGCGGGAGTCCCGAAAGCACGAGATCCGCCTGCCACGCGCCATCTCCGGCGATGCGCAAGGTCAGCTTCTCCATTCCGCCGCTCCCTTGCATCGGCACGACCAGCGCCCCGTTCGCGCAGCGCGCCTGCCCCGACAGCACCAGCGCGTCGGGCAATAGCGGGCCGGGTGAGGCGAGCGTCATGGTCATCGTGCCCTGCGCTGCCACGCACCGCCCATCCTCGATCCGCAGCGACAGATCGCCAAACCCAAGCGATGTCACCGGCAATCCGCCCAGCCCATCAGGCAGTGCCAGCGTCCCGTTGACGCCGGACAACCGAACGTGGCTCGCACTGCCAGACGCGCGCGCAAAAAACGGCGCATCGCCGTCGCGCGACAGGGCGAATTCCGCCCGGCCGATCGGCAACGCCCACGGCGAGAGTCCGGCGTCCAAGGTCCCCAGCGGCAGCGGACCAACCCGCAGGTCGGCCACACGTCCGCCCCACACCGGCCCCTCGACACTCCGCGCGGTTACGTTGTCCGGCATTCCCCACGCGAACGCCAGCCGCAACGGCAGCATCACAATCAACCCCAGCGCAAACAGTCCAACCAATGCCAGCCAGTCCCGCCGTGTCAGCGCGCGTTCGCGCACGAATATCCACCGCCCGATCATGATCCGATCCGCCGCAGCGTGACATTGACAGAGACGGTCCCGTCAGGCGCAGGCGTCATCGCCAGCTGCTCGACCGCGAGGCCCTGACCCGCAAGACCATCAAGCCAGACCAACGCCGCCGAAGGCCGAGCGGTCGGGATCACGATCACCGCCATGTCGCTCCCGCGCCGCTGGTTCGATTGCACGACGAACCCCGCTTCCTGCGCGCTCGCTCCCGCGATCTGCTCAACCGGCCCAGCCAGCACTGCAGCACGCGGCGCAGGTGCGGCCTTCAGCTGCTCGATCTGCCCAACGATCCGCCCTGCGCGTTCAGTCACTTCGCGATGCCGGACCGCCGCTTCGTCCAGCGCATTCCCCACTGGCAGCACGATGCCATAGACCAGTACCACCAGCGCGATGAGCGCACCCGCGACGCTGACCAGCACCCGCTCGCGCGCGGTCAGGCCGATATACCAGGCGCTCAACCGCCCCATCATGGTGCCCTCACGGTAATCGCGGCGACTGTCGCACCGGTCGGATCGGGCGCGAGCGAGGGCGGAACGGTCACCTTCCAGCCTTGGTTCTGCAGCGCGATCAGCACCGCATTCACATCCTCGGCTCGAGGCGCAGCCGCCGTAAAGCGCAATGTCCCGTCTGCTCCGTATCCAAGATCGCGCAACCGCACCCCCGCCACCGGACGCACCGCATCGAGCACCGCCGCAGCAGGCGCCGCAAAGCTCGCCCCGCCCTGCCCACGCCGCGCCAACTCGGCACTCAACAACCGCTCCGCACCGTCGAGGTCGTTCGCCGCTGGAAACCGCGCTTGCGCCAGTTCCAAAGCGCGAGCCTCCTGCGCCGAACTGTCGAGATTCCACTTCACGATCCACACCAGGATCAGCGCCAGCGCGAGCAAGGCCGCACAAGCCGCCATCCGCGCAAGGATCTGCCAGTTCGCCACCGCAAACACCGATACCCGGCGCGGCGCATACTGCCCCTGCCGCAAGTTCAGCGGCGGCGTGCCATGCAGTTCCGCCAAACGCGCGGCCAGTGCATGTTCATCCAACCCGACCTGTTCAAGCTCATCGCCCAGCGCATCGACCAGCGCAGGCTCGGCCGCAAACGCCGCATCGCCCGTCCGCGCCAGCAACTGCCCGCCCAGATCGCCCAGCACCAGCGCATCGGCCACGCGCGGCAGCACCAGCGCCGCCGGAACGATCGCAACCGGGTCAAGCCCTTGCCCCGCCAGCGAAGCCAACCACCGATCCATCTGCGACAGCGCCACGCTGCACGACAGCAAGTGCCCCTCACCCGCGCCCACCGCCACATGGCGTTCGTCCGCAAGCCCGCCTTGCGCCAGCCCCAGCCGTTCTGCGGCGAGCGCCTGCGCCAGAGGCATCGCGGGCAGGACACGATCACGCACCGGCGCAACGCTCGCCGGAACGAGCACGGTCACCTCGCCCACATCGCCCCAAGGTGTGCTCTCACTCGCAGGATCGAACACCTGCTCCGCGCTCACCGCGCCTTCGCTCACCCGCCACCAGCGCCATGGCTCATCCACGCCTGCGGGCAACAGGACGATCAATCCAGGCAAAGAAGGAGCTTCGACAGCCATCGTCAACGTGTCAGTTCTTGCCCGAGTAGATATCGGCGTTCAGTTCGGTCCCGCCCGGCTGTCCGTCAGCCCCGAGCGAGAAGATCTCGAACGGCCTGCCGTCGCGCCCCGGCACCTGATACTGATACGGATGCCCCCATGGGTCGGTCGGCACATCCTTCACATACCCGCCAGACCGGTAATTCTGCGGCGTGGCCGCGTTCGCGGGCGGCGTCTTGAGCGCGGTCAATCCCTCGCCCTGTCCCGGGTAGCTCGCCATATCGAGCCGGTACATCTCCATGCCCTGCTCCAGCGTGGCGATGTCGGACCGCGCCTTGACCACCATCGCCTTGTCCTGGCTCGGCAGCACGTTAATCAGCACGACCGTGGCCAGCAGCCCGATGATGAAGATCACCACCATCAGCTCGACCAGGCTGAACCCGTCACGGCGGCGTTCATCTTCGATTTCAACGACTTCAACGTCAGTCATATCACAAACCCGTCAGGTTTTGGAGTTGCAGGATCGGCAACAGGATCGCCAAAATGATCAGTGCGACCATCGTGCCCATGACGACGATGATCGCAGGTTCAAGCAGTGCCATCGCCGCTGCCGTAAAGGCTTCGAATTCGCGCTCGAGATAGTCGGCGGCGCGTTCGAGCATGACGCCCAGTTGGCCCGCCGCCTCGCCGCTCGCCGCCAGATAGACCAGCAGCGGCGGAAACGTCCCCGCTTCGCGCAATGCGGTCGAGAGCGATCCACCCGCGCGCACTTTCTCGCTGATTCCCGCCAGCGACTGCGCCTGAACCGCGTTCGACACCGTACGCGTCGCCAGCCGAAGCCCATCGACCAGCGGCAGCCTCGCCTCGATCATCGTCGCCAGCGTGCGGGCGAGCGCGGCAGCGTGCACGTCGCGGATCAGCTTGCCGATGAACGGAATGCGCAGCAGCGAAGCGTCGAAGCGTAGCTTGAACGCCGGATTGCGCAACGCGCGTACGAAGCCGAGCACGCCCAGCGCCAGCACCACCAGCAGCGCCCACCACCAGGTGCTGAGGAACTGCGAAATCCCGATCACCACCCGCGTCAGCGCCGGCAACTGGCGGCTGGCATTGTCGAACTGTTCGACCACGCGCGGCACGACCGAGATCATCAGTCCGGTCACTACCCCGATCGCGACGAACGACAGCACGATCGGATAGGCCAGTGCCGCGATGATCTTGCCCCGCACTTGTGCCTGCCGTTCGAGCATGTCGGCCAACCGGTCGGCAATCGCGGGCAGGCTGCCCGAATTCTCGCCCGCTGCGATCATCGCGCGGTAGATTGGCGGAAAACTCGGCTCCTCGCGCCGCATCGCCTCGGCCAGCGGAAGCCCTTCGATTATCCCGGCATGGACATTGGTCAGGATCGCTTGCGCCTTGACCTTCTCGGTCTGGCGCGAAATCGTCCGCACCGCTTCCTCGAGCGGACTGACCGACATCAGCGACGAAAGCTGCCGCGTGAACAGCGCTAGCTGCTTGGCCGAGAGCTTCGTCGCGAACCACGCCACGCCGCTGGTCGAAGTCGCCGCGCGCCGCGCCGATGCCGCCGCATCGGGCGCAAGGCTCGCCACGAACCAGCCGCGCGCGACCAGCTTCTCACGCGCCGCACCTTCGCCCGCCGCCTCGATTGCGCCGCGCCGTTCGCTGCCCTTGGCGTCGATCGCGTGATAGGCGAACCGCGCCATCAGGCCCCGTCCCGCCGCATGATCCGCGCCGCTTCCTCAGGACTGGTCCGGCCGTCCTTGACCATCCGCCGCACCGCCTTGGCCAGCGTCGGCGAATCTGCAAAGGCGTGGCGGGCGATGGCGTTCTCATCGGCATTGTCGTGGATCATCTGGCGGATCGTATCGTCGATCCGGATCGCCTCGAACACGCCGATACGCCCGGCGTACCCTGTCTGCCCGCATTCGGGGCAACCCTTGGCCGTATGCACCACGCGCCCTGCCTTCATACCGAGCACCTCGGCCATACCCGCGTCCAGCACACGTTCCTCGCGGCAATGCGAACACAGCCGCCGCACCAGCCGCTGCGCGATCACCGCGCGCAGGGTCGAAGCCAGCAGGAACGGCTCGACTCCCATATCGCGCATCCGCGTAATCGCGCCCGCCGCGTCGTTGGTGTGGACTGTCGAGAGCACCAGATGCCCGGTCAACGATGCCTGCACCGCGATTTCCGCCGTCTCGCGGTCGCGGATTTCGCCGACCATCACCACGTCCGGGTCCTGCCGCAGGATCGCGCGCAGACCCGCCGCAAACGTCAGCCCGACCTTGGCATTGACCTGCGTCTGTCCGACTCCGTCGACCGCGTATTCTACCGGATCTTCGACAGTCAGGATGTTGCGTGCGCCATCGTTCAGCCCGCGCAGCGCGGCATAAAGCGTCGTCGTCTTGCCCGAACCGGTCGGCCCGGTAACCAGCACGATGCCGTTCGGCTCGGCCAGCGCGCGACGCAAGGCATCCTCGGCCTGCGCATCCAGACCCAGCTGGACCAGTTCGATGCCTGCATTCTCCTTGTCGAGCAGACGCATGACCACGCGTTCGCCCGCGCGGTTGGGCAGGGTCGAGACGCGCACGTCGACCAGCTTGCCGCCAAGGCTCAGCGAAATGCGCCCGTCCTGCGGCATCCGTCGCTCGGCAATATCCAGCCGCGCCATGACCTTGATTCGGCTCACCAGCACCGGCGCGACATGCGGCGGCATCCGCAGCTTCTCGGTCAGCACGCCATCGACACGCATCCGCACGACCAGCGCGGTTTCGTAGGGTTCGATATGAATGTCCGAAACGCCCTGCCGCAGGCTTTCGGCAATCAGCCCGTTGATCAAGCGGATCGCAGGTGCATCGTCGGCGCTGTCGAGCAGGTCCTCGGCGGTCGGCAGGCCCAGTGCCAGCGGGTCGAGCCCATCCCCGGCAATGCCCATGTCGCCCACGACTTGCGCCGCACCATCCTGCGCATAGACTTGCGCCAGCAGCTTCTCGAACTCACCCGCGCTCACCTTGCGCGTCGCCAGCGGCCGCCCCAGCACCCGCCGCACTTCCAGCAGGCCCAACGGATCGGCCCCCTCGCGCATCGCCAGCGACACCGCACCATCGCTCGCGCCCTCAACCAGCAACCCATGATCGCGCGCGAAGTAATAGGGCACTGCGGCCACGTCGTCGGGCATGACCACGCTCATCGCGCCGACCAGCGGCGTCTCGTCGATTGCGGCGATGTCCTGCGCGGTCTCCATCGGCTCAGTTCTGCGGACTGCTCGGCGGAAGTTCGGTCTGCTGGATCGGCGCAGGCGTTGCCCGTGGCCGGATCACGCTATCGCCCGGAGCCACCACCGCGACTTCAGCCTGTGGCACCGTCGGCGGCAGCGCGCCCATGTAATCGACGATCAGTTCGTCGATGCCCGGTTCGCGCTTGGGGTCGAAATCGGTCTGCGCGTTGCGCACGACGCCATAACGCCGCGCCGCCAGCGCCTGCCGGTCGGCCGCATTGCGCAGGATCGTCGGGCGGATGAACACCATCAGGTTGGTCTTGACCCGGCTTTTCCCGCGAGACTTGAACAGTTCGCCCAACACCGGAATATCGCCGAGGAACGGCACCTTCTCGATCGTGCGCTGCTCGTTGTCATCCAGCAGCCCGCCCAGCGCCACGATCTCGCGGTCGCCCACGGTCACGGTCGTCTTGATCTCGCGCTTGTTGACGATCAGCTCGTCCGACTTGCTCGATACGGTCCCGGCGATCGAGCTGACCTCCTGCCGCAGGTCCAGCCGCACCATGTTGCCCGCGTTGATCTGCGGCGTCACGTCCAGTTCGATGCCGACATTCTGCCGCTGGATCGTGCGGAAGGTATCGCTGAAGTTGCCGTTCGACAGCGCCTCGCCGGTCGAGACCGGGATTTCCTGCCCGAACAGGATCGATGCGGGCACGTTGTTGTTGGTGGTGATGTGCGGCGTCGAAAGGATGTTCGAATCCTTGTCGGTCTGCACCGCCTGGATCAGCGCGCCGAGGTAGGTGTTGTTGCCCAGCTCGGTCAGGAACCCGGTATAGGCCCCGCGCGCGCCGAGGATCTTGCTGGCTGCATTCTGCCTGAGCAGGTCGCCTGCGGCGCTGTTGGTCGTCGTCGTAACCGTGCTGCCGTTGACCACCGTCGTCGTCTGGCTGAGGTTATCCGCCAGCAACCCGCCAGCGATGTCGATTATGTTGGGCGACGTGTTGGAATAATTCGTAACCGCGAACGGCTTGTCCTTGCCGCCGAACAGCATCTGCACGCCCAGCTGCCGCGCGACATTGTTCGAAATCTCGACGATGATCGCCTCGACCAGCACCTGTTCCTGCGGAATGTCGAGCTGGCGGATGACCTCGGTGAGGCGCCGCTGCTCGTCCGCAGGCGCGGCGATGATGATCGCGTTCGCGCCGGGATAGCGCGTGATCGTGGCGTTGCCACGCCCGTTCGCCAGCTTGATCGGTCCGTTGCCGAGCCCGCCCGTCGTCGCGCCGATCGGGCTGGTCTGCGTACCCGACGATACCCCTGCGTTCTGCCCGGTGCTGCCCTGCGCGCCCGCCGTCGAAGTGGCACTGCTGCCAACCCCGCCAAGCGAAATCGGCGCCGCGCTGCCCGACGCGACCTCGCCGCCACCCTGCCCGCCGACCAGGCGCTCCAGCACCGGCACCAGCGCCGCCGAATCGGCGTAGTCGAGCCATACGACCTTGATCTCGCCACCCGTCGCTGCGCGCGCATCGAGCATGCGCGCCATCGCCGCCATCTTGGCCAGCGTCGACGCATCCCCGCGCATCAGCACCGCATTGGCGCTGTCCACCGCGACCACCGTGGCAAGCGAGCGCCCGCCTTCGCCTGCGGCAGGCACAAGCTGCGTCAGCGCAGTCGCTATCTCGCGCGCACCGGCATGATCCAGCACGATCGTCTGCGTCGTCGTGCTGTCACGGTCGATATCGCCCAGCAGTGCCCGAATGCGGCGCAGGTTGTCGGCGTAATCGACGATGACCAGCGAATTGCCCGCCTTGTTCGCGGTCAGCGCGCCTTCTTTGCTGATCAGCGGGCGCAAGGTCTCGACCGCCTGCGCGGCGTCGATCGTCCGCAGCCGCACCACTTCGGTGACCATCTGGCTCTGCGCAGCGCCCCGGCTGCCGATCCGCGTGGGGTTGCTCGCCGCACCCTCGGCAGGCTGGATGCGGAACGCGCCATTTCCGGTCGGCACTGCGACCAGCCCGTTGGCGCGCAGTGTCGAAAGGAACACCTCGAAGTACTCCGAACGGCTCAGCGGCCGGTCGGAAACCACACTGATCTTGGTCTGGACGCGGCTGTCGACGATGAACGTGCGGCCGGTAACCTCCGCCGCGTCCGCCACGAAGGCACGCACATCGGCATCGCGGACGTTCAGCGTATACTGCGCCCACGCCACTTGCGGGGTCGCCAGGGCAAGCGCGGCTGCGCCCACTAGCATCTTGGAGAAGGAGATCATGCGCAAGGTCATGGAGCCAATGTTATCGCGAGGGGAAGCTGACGGTCGCCGCGCCGGACGGTAACCGCAATCGAAGCGCCGGGGCGCATGACGCCAGCCAGCGTGGCGGCATCGCCTGCGCCAGTGACGGGCTTGCCGTCAACCTCGGTGATCACGTCACCGGGCTGGAATCCGGCGGCGCGGAACACCGCGCCATCGCCTGAAGACATGACTTCGAGGCCAACGACCTTGCCGCCCTCGGCACGCGGGCCAAAGTTGATCCCGCGCCGCACCGCGTCGACGCTGACGCCGCCACCCAATGCGGCAGGTGCCGCGACCGGATTGGCCGCGACCACACCCTGCGCACTTGGCGCGGGCGCGGATTGATCGATGTAGAGCAGTTCCTTCGCTCCGTTATGCGTCAGTTCGACATGGTCGAACCCGACCGCAGACAACGTCACCCCCGGCTGAACCTCGGAACCGGTGCGATAGACTTGCTGCAGCCCGTCAGCCCCCGCAATGATCGCGGTCCCGCCGCCACCAGGCGTCCCACGCGTGCCGAACAACGTCAGCGCGAGCGAAGTCACCGCTCCGCTCGATACCGGTGCCGCCGATGCAGGCGGTGTGCGATTGAACGGATCGACGCCGGCGAAAAGCGCGGCCCTCGCCACCGGCGACATCGCGCGCACGCCCGCCGGACGCCATTCGCCCACAGGAGATACCGGCGTGACCAGCGCCCACAGCAGCGCCGCGCCCAGCAACGCCAGTGCCGTTGCCAGCAGCCACCACAGCACATCGTGCAAGGCAACGCGCCTGCCCGGAAAAGCCGCCATGGTGCTGCCGAATCTCACGCGCGAAAAACCCCTTCCGATCGCAGGCATAGCCCGCTCCACCCGATTCACAAACGCCTGACATGACCGGGGCGCGATCTACCCCAAGCAGCCGATTGCTACGGTGGCGTGACAAGCGCTTGGCGAAAACCCCCGGCGTGACAATGCCCTGTCGCCAGCCCATGATCGCCTGCGATGCGCAACCTCCTGCCCAGCCCGCTCCACCGCCTAGCCCTGCGTACCGCCCACATGCTGCGGCTCGCCTGGTGGCGGACCACGCACCGCACCGTACGCGGCACCAATGTCATCGCTGGCGATGCACAAGGACGCGTCCTGCTCGTGCGCCACAGCTACCACGCCTCGCAGACGTGGATGCTCCCCGGCGGTGGCCTTGGCACTGGCGAGAATGCGCTTGAAGCCGCGACCCGCGAACTGGTCGAGGAAACCGGCTGTACTCTGGTCCAAGGCCGCCACATCGGCAGCGTCACCCTTGCCCGCAACGGCTGGACCAATCTGATCGAACTCGTCGCGGGCAG
Source organism: Novosphingobium hassiacum (assembly GCF_014196055.1). GTDB lineage: Bacteria > Pseudomonadota > Alphaproteobacteria > Sphingomonadales > Sphingomonadaceae > Novosphingobium > Novosphingobium hassiacum. The sequence goes on along the minus strand of NZ_JACICY010000007.1, from coordinate 242,034 downwards.
CACCCACGACACCCCCCAGCCCGACGGTCGTGAGATCGTCGAGGCCCGCTTCTTCGATCCCGCAGCCCTGCCCGAAACCACCAGCGCCGCCACGCGTACGATGATCGCCAAGTGGTGCGGTCAGAACGGCAGCTCGGCCTGAGTCGCCGCGACCGCCGCCGCCTCGTCCACCCCGTCCGGTTCCTCGCCCTCCAGCGCCGAGAGCGTCAGTCCCATCAGCCGGATCGGCTTGGGCAGTGGCAATTGCGCGTCGAGCAACTCGCGCGCCACTTGCGCAAACGCGGGCTTATCCGCCACCGGATGCGGCACCGATCGCGACCGCGTTGCCGGTGTAAAGTCGTTGTACTTCAGCTTCAGCGTCACCGTTCGCCCGCTCGCTCCGCTGCGCTCGATGCGGTCCCACGCGATGTCGATGATCCGCTCCAGCGTTTCGCGCAGTGCCGTACCCGATGAGATGTCGCGCTCGAACGTGCGCTCGCTCCCGACTGACTTGCGCGCCCGGTCCGCCTTCACCTGCCGCAAGTCGATACCCCGCACCGCGCGGTACAGGTAATCCGCAATGCTGCCGAAGTTCGCCCGTAGCCAGGCCAGTTCCTTGTCGCGCAGGTCCGCCCCGGTCTCGATCCCCAGCGCCGCCATCTTCTCGGCCCCGCGCGGACCGATGCCGTGAAACCTGCGCACCGGCAGCCCCGCAACGAACTGCGCGCCTTCCCCCGGCCTGATCACGCAGATCCCGTCGGGCTTGTTCTGGTCGCTCGCGATTTTGGCGAGGAACTTGTTGTATGAGACCCCAGCGCTTGCGGTCAGGCCAGTTTCGGCGCGAATCCGCTTGCGGATCAATTCGGCGATGTGCGTGGCCGAACCGATCCCGCGCACGTCGTCGGTCACGTCGAGGTACGCCTCGTCCAGCGACAGCGGTTCGACATGCGGCGTATAGTCCAGAAAGATCGCGCGGATCTGCTGCGACACTTCGCGGTAGACCTCGAACCGCGCCTTGCAGAATATCAGGTCGGGACACAGTTTGACCGCCCGCGCCGAAGGCATCGCCGAGCGCACCCCGAACTTGCGCGCCTCGTAGCTGGCCGCAGCCACGACCCCCCGCCCCGAAGACCCGCCGACGGCGACCGGCTTGCCACGCAGCGATGGATCATCGCGCTGCTCCACGCTGGCAAAGAAGGCATCCATGTCGACATGGATCACCTTGCGCAGCGATGTCGCCGTACGATCCGGCTCGCCGCCCTGAAAACGGTCACCGGCCCAAGGATCATTGGAGGAGCCCATGGCAGGTCAATAGCGCCTTTCGCACCGCAACATAAAGGGTGGGAATCATGGGAGATCTGGTCCAGATGACGGGCATGTCAGCTAACAATGAGTCGTTTCCGCAGCGCGTCCGCGCGATCGGCGAGCGCGAATCGATCGCGATGATGGCGCTTGTCATGGCGCTGCAAGCTCTCGCCATCGACGCGATGCTGCCTGCGCTCGGAAATATCGCGAGCGACCTTGCGGTGACCGATCCCAACGAACGCCAGCTTGTCGTCGGCAGCTTCATGCTCGCCTCGGGGTTTGCCTCGCTCGTCCCCGGCTCGCTCGCCGATCGCTACGGACGCCGACCGATCCTGCTCGGTTGTATCGCAATCTATATCGTGTTCTCGCTTGCCTGCGCGGTCGCCACCTCGTTCGACATGCTGCTGACAATGCGCGTGCTGCAGGCGCTGGGCTGCGGCGGCCTTGCCGTCCTGCCCTCGGCGATCATTCGCGATCGTTTCTCGGGTGATCAGATGGCCAAGCAGATGTCGATCATCGCCGTCGTGTTCCTCGTCGTACCAATGCTCGCGCCGAGCATCGGACAAGTCGTGCTGCTGTTTGCCGGATGGCGCTGGATCTTCGTGATGCTGGCGGTCGTCGGCTGCGCGATGGCAACCTGGGTCGCGATCCGCCTGCCCGAAACGCTCGACCCTGCGCATCGCCAGCCGATCCATGCCAGCTCGATCGTGATCAACATGGTCAGCGCGGCAATGAACCGCCAGTCGATCGGCTACGTCATCGGCGGCGCGGTAACCTTCGGTGCGCTGATCGGCTACGTCAACAGCTCGCAGCAGCTGGTCGCCGAACATTTCGGCGCCGGCACGCTGTTCCCGCTGTTGTTCGGGCTGTCCGCGATGATGATGGCCGTGGCCAACTTCTCGAACTCGCGCATCGTCGAACGCTTTGGCGCGCGCCGCGTGTCGCACACTGCGGTGATCGTGTTCATCTTCGTCGGCGCAACGCAGGTCTGGTTCGCCAGCCGACCGGACGAAACGCTGTGGCAGTTCATGCCCTTGATGATCACCAACATGATCCTGATCGGGTTCATCGGCGCGAACTTCAATTCGATTTCGCTCCAGCCGTTCGCGCGGACCGCGGGCACCGCCAGCTCGATGCAGGCCTTCGTGCGCATGGTGCTGGGATCGCTCGTCGGGATCGCCATCGGGCAAGCTTATGACGGCAGCGCGTACCCCTTGGCACTGGCACTGCTGGCCACCGGGATCATTGCACTGCTGGCGGTACTGTTCAGCGAAAAAGGCAAGTTGTTCCGCCGCGTTCACCCGCCGGGCACCCCCCGCCCGATCGTCATCGAACACTGATCCGCTTAATCAGGCCGCGCTGGCAAGGCTCGCCATCGCCTCGGCTGCGGGCCCTGGCCTTCCGAAATGATACCCCTGCATCAGCCGCACGCCCAGCGCTTTGGCAGTCTGGGCCTGCGCTTCGTCTTCCACGCCCTTGATCGTGCAGTCTATCCCGAGTTGCCAGGCCAGCGAGACAATCGTTTGCACCAGCGTCCGCGCGCCGGGATCGGTCGATAGCGCACGCGACAGGCCCCGGTCGATCTTGATCATGTCCAGCGGCAGGCGATGCACCTGGCTGAGACTCGACCAACCCGCACCGAAATCGTCGAGCGCGATGCGGAAACCCCGCGCCCGGAAGGCGGCAAGCTGCGCGTCGGCGCGCTTGGGATCGTCGATCAGCGCGCGCTCGGTCACTTCGAGTATGATCGAACCCGCTGGAGCGCCTGCCGCTTCGACAATCGCGGCCAGTGCGTCGGCGGTTCCGGCGCGCATCACGTCACGCGGGGCCAGATTGATCGACAGCGTGCGGCCCTGCTCCCACGCCCGGCATTCGCTAAGCGCGCGCGTCAGCACCATCCGGGTCAGCTCGCCGGTCCGCCCAGTGGCCTCGGCCAACGCGATAAAGTGCGAAGGCGTCAGCCAGTTGCGCCCGTCGGGACTCCAGCGCGCAAAGGCCTCGAACCCCGAAATGCGTCCGGTCTCGGCATCGATGATCGGCTGGTAGAGCAGCTTGATGTGCGTTTCGAGATTGGAATCGTTGAACTTGCGAGTGATCGCGGCGCGCGTTTGAAGCTCGGCCTCATCGTCGGCGCTGAACACGACTACCGCGCCATCGCCCTGCTTTTTGGCCTTGTACAGCGCGGCGTCGGCGCGTTCGAGACAGTCGCTCGAACTGCGCCCAGCCACCCGGTGCACCCCGATCGATCCTGACAGGCGCAGGATGGCGCTGCCGTGCTTGACCGGCGCGCGTAACGCTTCGGACAGGTCCGTGGCAGCCACGCGGACGTCGTGCTCGGTCAGGTCCGCATCTAGGATGAGTGCAAACTCGTCGCCACCCAGACGCCCGAAGCTGTCTACCCGCGCAATCGTGGCCAGACGTGAGGCGACAGCGGCCAGCACCGCATCGCCAGCCGCGTGGCCGTAGGTATCGTTGACATGCTTGAACCCGTCGAGATCGATGAGCGCCAGCCAGGCCGCCGCTGTGCCGGTATAACCGCGCGCCAATTCGTCATCCAGCCGGGACAAGATCGCACGGCGGTTGAGCGCCCCGGTCAACGGGTCGACCGTTGCCTGCAGCAGGTTCTCGCGCGCCAGCTTTGTCGATTCGCGCTCGCGTCGCTCCAATTGCTGTCGCGACAGCTCCAGACGCACGAAGTCGCGATGATGGCTGCTCGTCAACATCAGCAGGATGCCGGTGATGAAGATCTGGACCATTACCACCGGCACTGCATTGGGGTGGTTGATGAACAGGATCTGCGTCGTTGTCGGCACCGAGACGGCAAACGCGATGCGCAGCGCGGTCAGGGGCGCGTGGCCCAGTCCGAGCACGCCCGAAAACAGCGTGATCGCGACGATGTAGTGCGTGAACGACTGCGCCGCCTCATCGCCGTGGGGATAGAGCAGCATCGCCCAGACCCCGAAGAGGAAAGCCGAGACTGGTCCCACCCAGTTCATCATCGCCAGATCGCGTCGCGATTTTTCCAGCGATCGCTTCTTCACGCGGCTTGGCATCCAGTGCATCCCGCGCCACAGCGACACCAGCGACAGCGCCAGCGGGCACACTACGGTAAGCCAGATTGGCGCCAGATGTCGGAAGCGCCAGGCCAGCAGGAAGCAGTCTATCGCCACTACGATGTAGAGCAGGGGCAGCCGCTGCGACAGGCTCCTGACATAGGCCCGGGTAAAGCTGTCGCCTTCCTTCTGGCGCCAGCTTTCTCCAAACGCACGGCGCACCTCCCCATACAGGCGCAGGGGGCCGTCCAAAACATGAGAAAGAAACCGACCGAACCCCATTGCGAGATTCGTACGCAGGCAAGGTTAACATGGAGTAAGGATGCACTCGGCAATCATGTGATGCCGTCAGTAAAATCGATTGAAATCAAACCACAAGTGCGGCCACTAACGACTTGACCTTCTTTTGCCGCCACTGCGGCAGCGGCGCGACCAGCCAGTAGCCCCGGCGCGAAGGCTCAGGCTCGGCGAGCGCGACGATCCCGCCCGATGCCAGCGGCGCCTCCGCCAGTTGATAGGGTACGTGGGCACGGCCAAGGCCTGCCCGCGCCGCGCTGATCGCGGTGCCGGCATCGCCGACCGAAAAGCCAACGTCCCCGCCTCCTGGAGCAGGGTCGCCCGGCCAGCCAATCCACGGACAATCTGGCGCCGCATCCGGTGCTGCCACCGTAACCATCTGGGGTGCGCCGAGTGCTATGCCTTCAAGGTCGCCAGGCCCTTCGGCCCAGCGCACCGCGATATCGAGATTGGCCTCGGTGAAGTCGATATCGGCATCCCCGCCGACGAGCGAAAACCGCATAAGCGGATTGCTCAGCCGGAATTGGGCGATGCGCGGCGAGAGCCATGCGGCAAAGAAATCGCGCGGACAGGCAATCGTATAGACATGGCTCGATTGCCCAGCCTGCATCGCCTGCACGCCTTCCTCGAAGCGCAGGAAGCCTTCGCGAATCGCATCCAGTCCGGCGATCGCCTCGTCGGTCAATTCCAGCCCCTTCGACGTCCGGCGGAACAGCACGACGCCGAGCAGGTCTTCGAGCGCACGGATCTGCTGGCCGACCGCAGCCGGGGTCACTGCCAGTTCGTCCGCCGCGCGGGTGAACGACAGATGCCGCGCAGCAGCGTCGAGCACGCGCAGGCCGTTGAGCGGGAGATGCGTCCGTTTCATTGCGGACGCTTGTTAGTTTGCCGGGGCCGGCGCCGCCAGAGGAAAGAACGGAATAGCCACATCGAACAGTGCGCCGTTGGCGCGCTGCATCGTATAATGCCCTTCCATACTACCGTGATGCGTGCTCAGCGGGCAACCCGAAACATAATCGTGGCTTTGCCCCGGCTTAAGCACCGGTTGCTCGCCGACCACGCCGTCGCCGTCGACGTAGTTGATCATTCCGCGGCCATCGGTGATCCGCCAATGGCGCGACAATAGCTGCACCGGCTGATCGGAATCGTTTTCGATCCGGATATGATACACCCAGAACCATTTTCCCGATTCCACACGCGATTGCTCGGGCAGGAAATTGACGGCGACTCGCACGGTCACCCCGTCGGTCATGGCTGCGTGCTGGAAAAGCTGCTTCATGTTTGTCAAACTACCGCAGATTGGCTCGCGTTCCAACGCTACATTACTTCTTTGGCGCGCGCTTGATCGAATGGACGCAACGGCGCACAGCGAAGCCTTGCAATGCTGATCCGCGCCTCCGCCATTCTCTGCTCGTCCCGCCCTCACGGCGAACACGGCGCGATTGTGCGCCTGATGACCGCCGATCACGGGCTGGCAGGTGCATTCGTCGCAGGCGCACGCGGGCGCGAACTGCGCCCGCTGCTGATCCCGGGCAACCTGCTCGAAGTCGAGGTAAGAGCGCGCACCAACGCGCAGCTGCCGTCGGCGCGACTCGAACTCGTCACCAGCCGCGGCCCGTGGCTATCCGAACCCCTGCCCAGCGCCGGAATCAGCTGGGCCTGCGCGCTCACCGCCGCCACCCTGCCCGAAGGCCATGCTTACCCGCCGCTCTTCGAAGGCCTCGGTGCGACTCTCGATGCAATCTGCCACGCCCCTTCCGCACGCGGCTGGGCGCGCGTGCTGGCAGGGTACGAGGCGCTGCTCCTGCGCGAGGTAGGCTATGGCGCCGCCCCGTCCGCCCCCCCGGAAGAGAACTGGTCCGCCCTGCTCACCCGGCTCGAACGCCAGGGCAAGATCATCGGCAACCGGCTCCTTGCCGATCGGGCGCGCGATGTTATGGGGGCGCGCGCGATTCTGCTGGATCGGCTGCGGCGGATCACCGGCGACTGAGGGGTAGATTGATGAAGATTGCGGTTCTGGCAGGCGATGGCATCGGCCCCGAAGTAACCCGCGAGGCCGTCGGCGTGATCGAGCGGCTGGCCATCCCCGGCCTCGAGATGACCGACGCGCTGGTCGGCGGCGTCGCCTACAAGGCCACCGGCCACCCGCTCCCCCCCGAAACGCTGGAAATCGCGCGTGCCTCCGACGGCATCCTGTTCGGCGCAGTCGGCGATCCCGACTGCGACTCGCTGGAGCGCCACTTGCGCCCCGAACAGGCGATCCTCGGCCTGCGCAAGGCACTCACGCTGTTCGCCAACCTGCGTCCCGCCAAGGTCTTCGCCGGCCTTGAAGGCCACTCCGCCCTGCGCCCGGAAGTGGCAGGCGCGATCGACCTGGTGATCGTCCGCGAGTTGAACGGCGACGTCTACTTCGGCGAAAAGGGCTTTCGCACCGCCGCCAATGGCGACCGCGAAGGCTACGACGTCATGTCGTACTCGGACAGCGAAGTCCGCCGCATCGCCCACGTCGCCTTCCGCACCGCGATGGGCCGCGCCCGCCGCCTGTGCTCGGTCGACAAGGCCAACGTCCTGGAAACCAGCCAGCTCTGGCGCGACGTGGTGATCGAAGTCGCCCAGGAATACCCCGAAGTCGCGCTCGAACACATGTACGTCGATAACGCCGCGATGCAGCTCGTCCGCGCGCCGGGCAAGTTCGACGTCGTCCTCACGGGCAACCTGTTCGGCGACATCCTCTCCGACCAGGCCTCGATGTGCGTCGGCTCGATCGGCCTGCTCGCCTCGGCTTCTCTGGGCGAGCGCGAGACCGCGCACGGCACCTTCGGCCTCTACGAGCCGATCCACGGCTCCGCTCCCGACATCGCTGGCAAGGGCCTCGCCAACCCGATGGCAACGATCCTGTCCGCCGCCATGCTCCTGCGCCATTCGCTCGGTCTTGCGGCTGAGGCCGATCGCATCGAAGCCGCCGTTGCCAAGACTCTCGCCGACGGCATATTGGGAGGCGACCTCGGCGGAAGCGCCGGAACGACGGAAATTGGTGACGCCGTCCTCGCGAGGCTCTAAGGGCCGCGCCTATGCTGCAACTTGCCGTAATCCTGCCGACCTACCGCGAACGCGCCAACATCGCGCCGATGGTCGCGCGTCTCGACGCCGCGCTGCAGGGCGTCGCGTGGGAGGCGATCTTCGTCGACGACAACAGCCCGGACGGCACTGCCGACGAGGTGCGCCGGATCGCACAGGAAGACCCGCGCATCCGTGTGATCGAGCGCATCGGCAGGCGCGGCCTCGCGTCTGCCGCGATCGAGGGCATGTGCGCCACCGCCGCGCCGATCGTCGCGGTCATGGACGCCGACCAGCAGCACGATCCCGAACTCCTCCCGCAGATGCTCGGTGCGGTCGAAAGCGGCGACTACGACCTCGCCTACGCCTCGCGCTTTGCCGAGGGCGCGAGCACTGAAGCATGGGGCCGTCCCGACCGCGTCAAGGCGTCGGGCCTTGCCAACCGCATCGCCAACAAGGTCACCGGGGTCGAGCTGACCGATCCGATGAGCGGTTACTTCATGATCACCGCCGAGACCTTGCGCGCCGACGCGCACAGGCTGTCGGGCGTCGGCTTCAAGATCCTGCTCGACATTCTGGCGACCGTCGACCGTCCGCTCAGGATCAAGGAATTCCCCCTCCACTTCGCCGCGCGTTCAGAAGGCGAAAGCAAGCTGGACCAGACCGTCGTGTTCGAATTCCTCGTCGGCCTTTACGACAAGTGGCTCGGCCGGATCATCCCGACGCGGTTCGCGCTGTTCGGCACGGTCGGTGCGATGGGCGTCGCGGTGCAACTCGGCACGCTGTGGGTGCTGCTCAAGCTGATTGCGGGCGAGCGCTTCGTATATGGCAACTGGTCCGAAAGCGCGACCTTCAACACCGCCAACACGCTGGCCGCCATCGTCGCGATGACCTTCAACTTCGTCCTCAACAACGAACTGACTTATTCCGACAAGCGCCTGCGCGGCTTTGGCCCGCTGCTGCGCGGCTGGGCCCAGTTCGCGCTGACCTGCTCGCTCGGCCTGCTCACCAACATCGGCTCGGCTGCCGTGCTCAAGACCATCGGCATCCACGATGTCGTCGCGGTCATCACCGGCATCGTTCTCGGCTCGGTCTGGAACTTCGCCCTGTCCTCGCGCTTCGTCTGGGGCAAGTACTGATCACAGGGCGGCACGCCCACCCGCAGCCCCTCCCTCAAGGGAGGGGGGGGCAGAAATTCGCCACTCGCAATCACGTCACCCCTCCCTTGAGGGAGGGGTCGGGGGAGGGTGCGCGACGCCTGTTGACCAAGCAGCCCGCTACTTCCAGCTATCCAGCCAGGTATAGTCCAGATACGAACTCGTCCTCGGCAATTCCCCCGCCGAGATGATCGGGTAGAACCCGATCCCCAGCCCGAAGGCCAGCACAAGCGCCACCTTGGTCGGCCAGCGCAGGCCCAGGTCCCACCAGTCGGCCAATACCAGTGCCAGCGCCGCCATCAGGAAACAGCTCGCCAGCATGTAGTGGTAGTAGAACTGCACCGGCTTGCCGTTGATCGCCCAGAAGCCGACCAGCAGCACGTACGCCCCGACTACCAGCAACCGCAACCGGTCGCCCCTCACGCCGCTCCACGCGCACAGCGCCAGCGCGGGCAATCCCGCAAGCATCGTGAACGGATTGCCCAGCATCAGCACCCCACGCTGCGCCCCGTCGACATTCTCATACAGGAACCAGATCGGACGGATGTTGGCCATCCACTGCCACCACCGGCTCATATACGTGTGTGGGTTCTTCACGCTGTCCTGCAGCTGCAGCATATAGCCCTGCCACTTGATCAGGTTGCCGAACGCCAGCGGGTCTTTCTCATAGAAATGCGCGGGCAGAAACGTGAGGAAATAGACCAGCAGCGGCACCACGCCGAGCCACAGTACCGCTTCGATCAGCGAAACACCCGGCACCGGGCCAGCGCCCGCAGACGACCACGGCAGCCCTGCCCGACGCCCCTTGAGCGCGTCCCACCGGTTCAGCGCGAACAGCAATCCGGGCAGCGGCAGCAGCAGCGCGCCGTTCCACTTCGCTCCCAGCGACAGTCCCAGGAACACGCCAGTCAGCAGCAGATGCCACCGCGCCTTGCCGACCGTGCCCGAAGGATTGCGCCACGCCAACGCCCATTGCCACACCGCCAGCGCCATGAATCCGCCCATCGCCATGTCGAGCAGCGCGATCCGCGACATCATGAACCACACGAAATCGGTGGCGATCAGCAGCCCGAACAGGATCGTCGCCGTGCGCGAAAGGCTCGCCCACCACAGCCCCCGCATCATCGCCCAAAGCCCGATCCCGCCCAGCACCGCCGAGGGGAAGCGCCATCCGAACGGGGTATCGCCGATCAGTTGCATGGACCACGCGATCAATTGCTTGGCCACCAGCGGATGTTCGGGGTTGAGCCGCGCAGTCAGGTCGATCAACCGGCGCGCGGCGGGCAGATAGTGGATCTCGTCGAACATCGGCTTGGACGGAATGCCCAGCCGATGCAGCACAACGAAGAAGAACAGCGCCGCAATCACGCCGCACCACATGGCGGGATCGCGGTCGGCTTTGCGGGGGAATGGTGGGGCGGTCATGCGCCGCCAGCGATAGTGCGCGCAATCGCGCTTCGCAATCCCGCCGCTTGCGCGCTTGGGCTCACGAAACTAAGGCGAGTGCCATGAAACGCACCACCGGACAGGACCGCTCGATCACCCGCAACTGGCGTCCCGCGACGCAAGCCATCCGTGGCGGCACGTGGCGCTCGGAAATGGGCGAGACGTCCGAAGCGCTGTTTTTGACCTCGGGCTTTGCCTACGACGATGCTGCCACCGTCGCCGCGCGCTTTGCGGGCGAGGCCGAGGGCATGACGTATTCGCGCCTGCAGAACCCCACCGTGGCGATGCTCGAAGAGCGCATCGCGCTGATGGAAGGTGCCGAGGCATGCCGCACGCAGGCCACCGGCATGGCCGCGATGACCACGGCGCTACTCTGCCAGCTTTCGGCAGGCGATCACGTGGTCGCAGCCAAGGCCGCGTTCGGCTCGTGCCGCTGGCTGATCGACAATCTGCTCCCACGCTTCGGCATCACCGGCACGACAATCGACGCGTCAGACAACGCTGCGTGGGAAGCCGCGATCCAGCCGAACACCAAGGTGTTCTTCTTCGAAAGCCCGGCCAACCCGACGATGGACGTGGTCGATCTGGAATTCGTCTGCGGGCTCGCAAAATCGCGCGGCATCACCACGGTCGTCGACAATGCCTTCGCCACGTCTGCCCTCCAGCGCCCGATGGACTTCGGCGCGGACGTCGTCGCCTATTCCGCCACCAAGATGATGGACGGACAAGGCCGCGTCATGGCCGGCGCGGTCTGCGGATCGGCCGACTGGATCAACAACGTGCTGCTGCCGTTCCAGCGCAACACCGGCCCGAATATCGCTGCGTTCAATGCATGGGTCGTGCTCAAGGGCCTCGAAACGCTCGACTTGCGCATCCACAAGCAAAGCGAGAATGCGCTGAAGGTCGCCAGCTTCGTCGAAGGCCGGGTGCCGCGCCTGCTCTATCCGCACCTGCCCAGCCACCCGCAGTACGCACTGGCAAAAAAGCAGATGAAGGCAGGCGGCACGATCTTCTCGTTCCACCTAGATGGCGGGCTGACGCAGGCCCACGCCTTGCTCGATGCGCTGCAGCTGATCGACATCTCGAACAACATCGGCGATTCGCGCTCGCTGATGTGCCACCCGGCGTCGACCACGCACTACGGCGTCGGCCCTGAAACGCGGGCAGACATGGGCGTCGGCGAAGGGATGTTGCGGTTGAATGTCGGGCTGGAAGACCCCGATGACCTGATCGAGGATCTCGATCAGGCATTGCGCGCGGCGGGACTCTGACCGCCGGGCGCCTGCCCGATCCCCATAAGGTTAGAGCGGACGCGCCAGCCCACTAAACCGGCGTCGGGAAATCCTCGGCCACATCATCCTGCGCGGCGGCTTCCTCAGCCTTGTCCTTCGTGATCAGGACATTCTCGCGACGCCCCATCGTCCAGTTCTTGCCGAGCCGGACCTGATGATTGGGCGCGCACCAGATCTCGCCTGACACGTCGAGCGCGGTGACCCAGATGAGGTTATGTTCCTGCCCGTAGTCGATCATGCCGATGGCGTAGCCGTCGCCCTTGCCGAGCACATGCAAGGGGATCGTCGGATTGAGTTGCGTGAACACCGGATCTCTTTCAGAAGGCCCGCCCCGTGGGAGGGGCACGCCGGAATGATCCAGTAAATTCGCGAGACTGGCAGGCAGTTCCCTACTCAAGCCAAACGGTTCAGGCACCGCCTGCAGGGTTGGCGCTTTCCAGTGCGGCAATGCGCGCCTTCAAGGCTTCAACTTCTTCACGCGCAGTCGCCGCCATCGCCTTGACCGCGTCGAATTCCTCGCGGCTGACGAAGTCCAGACCCCCGAATGCTTCCTTGGCCTTTTCGCGCGCAGACTCGGCTGCCTCGCGGCTCATGCCCGCAATCGTCCCGGCGGCGCTATTGAGCAGCTTGACAAAGTCGGCGATCAGCGGGTTTTCGCTCTGCATCGGTAAAGTCCTGTTGGTGCCTTAAGTACTCGCTATGTGGGCAGGCACGCGCCCGCCCGCAAGGGTCAAATGCTGACGCGCACCGTGCTCGACGATCCGAACGCGCCATCGGCATCCGGGTTCAACCGCCCGAACTCATACGTCAGGAAGCAGGCGAAGCACACCCACGCCAGATAGGGCAGGAGCAGCATCCCCGCGACCGGACGAATCCGCCAGAACAGCACCAGCGTGATCGCGATCGTCACGATCATCGCCACCGTGATCCAGAATGCAGCGGTGATCTGATGCATGGCGAAAAACACCGGCGACCACGACAGGTTGATCGCAAGCTGGACGACGAACGCCACCGTAGCAAGACCCCTGCCCGCAGCGCCGCGCGCCGAAAGGATCATCGCCAGCGCAATGCCCATCATCGCGTAAAGGATCGACCAGACGATCCCGAACACCTGCGGGGGCGGGTAGATCGAAGGTTTGACCAGATCGTCGAACCACGGGTTGCCCGGCCCACTCCCGGCAGCCTGTCCGGAAAAGAACCCGAGCACGAGCAGCAGCGGTACGGTGAACAGTGACCAGCGCAGCAGACTGGCGCGCAATTGGCCCGAAGAAGCAAGGTAGTTCATGTCACCCGTGTGCAGTGCGCCGCAGCGCGATTCGCCAAGGATATTGGCGGGGTGCGGCCTAGTACGCAATGCGAACTGAATCCGGGGGCAATCCCATGCGGAGACAGAACCTGGGGAAAACTCAATTTCTCACTGCTGAAATCAGGAATTCGACGTTGCCTTCGGGGCCAGTGATCGGGCTCTGTGCGATCCCCTGAACCTCCCAGCCGTCGCTTTCGAGCGATTCGCGCACCTCGTCGCACACGCGCTGGTGCAATTGCGGATCGCGCACCACGCCGCCCTTGCCGACCTCGCCGCGCCCCACCTCGAACTGCGGCTTGATCAGCGCCACCAGCCGCGTCGGACGGCTCGCCAGTGCCAGTGGCACTTCCAGCACCTTGCGCAAGCCGATGAAGCTGGCGTCGCACACTACCCACGTCGCAGGCCGGTCGATGTGCCCGGGCGTCAGCACCCGCGCGCTGGTCTGCTCGTAGACCGTTACCCGCTCATCCTGACGCAGCTTCCACGCCAGCTGGTTCGTCCCCGAATCGACCGCGAACACGTGCGCCGCTCCGCCCTGCAGCAGGACATCGGTAAATCCGCCCGTCGAGCTGCCGATATCCATCGCCACGACACCTGTCGGGTCCAGTCCGAACGCCTCGATCGCATGCGCCAGCTTGATCCCACCGCGCGAAACCCACGGGTGGTCGCGTCCGCGCACATCGAGCAGCGCGTCGGCGGGCAGCGCCTGACCAGCCTTGGCGATTTTGGTTTCACCGCTGAAAACCAGTCCTGCAAGGATCAGCGCCTGTGCTCGCGCCCGGCTCTCGACCAGTCCGCGCTCGACCAGCATCTGGTCCACGCGCAATTTGGATTTGGGCGGCGATTTGGGGGGGCGGGTTGAGGTCACGGCCCGTTCCTCTCATAACCCCCCCATGAAAATCAATCGCGCAAGCCGTCTTGCCCCGCTTATTTCCTGTGCAGCGATCGCGCTGCTCGCGTCCTGCTCGTCACCAGAGGTGGTCGCACCCGCACCGCGCCCGGTTGCAAGGCCTGCCCCGCCGCCGCAGCAGCCTGCGCCCGCACCGGCTGCCCCCAAAGACTGGCGCGATGCCTTGCAAACCCCCGGAAACTGGACGTATTCCGGCGGAATTGCGCGCTACGGATCACCCGGCGGCACACTTTTCGCACTGTCATGCAACCGCACTCAGGGTACCATCGCGCTGGTCCGCACCGGCAGTTCCGCCACCTCGCTACCCATGACCGTCGCCACCACCAGCGTGACCCAGGCGCTCTCAGTAGACCCCGCCCCCGGCGGTCAGCCGCAACTCATTGCGACACTGCGCGCAGGCGATCCGCTGCTCGATGCGATGGCGTTCAGTCGCGGAAGATTTGCAATCGAGGTCAATGGCTTGCCGACCCTGTACCTTCCGGCATGGGCAGAAATCGGACGCGCTATCGAGGATTGTCGCGGGCGCTAGGCCCTGAGCGAAGCAACGATACTGACGCCAAAAAAAATCAATGCAAGTCTTGTTGTTTTTCCTCGAATGACTCACATTGATGTCAAGGTCGATGGGTCAATGGTCCCCCGGCTCAGTCGCTCGCAAGGGCGGCGAAACAGGCTCAACAGCGCGAAAGGAGGTGATCCGATGTCTCATGGTTCAGCACAGAGGTCGGTACAGTCCCGCGCGAGGCATTATCGCTGAGTTTCGATTAAGCGATAGAGGCTTCGTGGGCGGCACTTCCGGCCGCTGACCATGCGAAGGGCCGCCCCGGACTGACCGGTGCGGCCCTTCACATTTATTACATAACACTTGCCTTCTGCGCAACAATAGTACACGGCGCGCTATCCGCCGACTCCAGCGCAAGGACGCATTCCATGGCGACTACCGCCGAAACCAGCCTTTCCTTCACCCGCCACCCGCATCCGGCGCCTGTCGCCGCCGATGTGCGCAATGCGGTACTGGCTGATCCCGGTTTTGGCCGCGCGTTCACCGATCATATGGTGGAGATCGACTACACCGAGGGAACCGGCTGGCATGACGCGCGCGTCATCCCTTATGGCCCGATCCCGCTCGATCCCGCTGCTGCCGTTCTCCACTATGCGCAGGAAATCTTCGAGGGACTGAAAGCCTACCGCCTCGCCGATGGCGGCATCGCGCTGTTTCGGCCCGAAGCCAACGCCGCGCGCTTCAACGCCTCGGCCCGTCGCCTCGCCATGCCCGAGCTGCCCGAAGACCTGTTCGTCGAAGCGGTGCGCCAGCAGGTCCTCGCTGACAAGGACTGGTTCCCCAGCATTGAGGGCGGGTCGATGTACCTGCGCCCGTTCATGTTCGCGACCGAAGCGTTCCTCGGCGTGCGCCCGGCCAAGGAATACAAGTTCCTCGTCATCGCCAGCCCCGCTGGCAATTACTTCAAGTCGGGCGCGCCTGCGGTTTCGATCTGGGTCAGTGACTACACCCGCGCGGCCCCCGGCGGCACCGGCGCTGCCAAGTGCGGCGGCAACTACGCCGCCAGCCTGGTTCCCACCGCCGAAGCCTTTGCGCGCGGGCACGACCAGGTGTTGTTCCTCGATGCCGCCGAACACAAGTGGGTCGAGGAACTGGGCGGGATGAACCTGTTCTTCGTGTTCGACGATGGCTCGATCCTGACGCCCGAACTGACTGGCACGATCCTGCCCGGCATCACCCGGTCGAGCCTGCTGACGCTGGCCGCCGAAGAAGGCCTGACCGTGCGCGAGGGCCGCTACAGTCTGGATCAGTGGAAGGCCGATGCCGCATCGGGCAAGCTGATCGAAACTTTCGCCTGCGGCACGGCAGCGGTCGTGACGCCGGTCGGCAAGGTCGCGGGACAAGCGGGCGAATTCACGATCGGTTCGGGCGGCCCCGGCCAGTTGACGCAAAGCTTGCGTCGCAAGCTGGTCGGCATCCAACGCGGAGAGATCGCCGATACGCACGGCTGGGTTAAGCGGATCGCCTGATGCACTACAATTAGGCTTGCTCCCCCGCGAAGGCGGGGGAGCGGCAGATTTGAACGCGCCTCAGAAATCGAACTGCGCGCGCATCCCGACAACGTCGGCGTTGTAGGACCGGTCCGTCCCCGCCAGCACCGCAGCGTCGTTCACCCACAGGTGCCCATAGTCCAGCAGGAAGCGCACGTAGTCCGTCGGCACCCATAGCAACGACGCGCCCACCAGTTGCTGACGTCCGCCGACGACGCCGGCATCGTTGAGATCGAGCCAGTCGTAGCGCAGGTTCGCCTGCACTGCGCCGAGGCCGCCCTTTTCCACCGGGTTCTTCGGCTTGATCCGCCCCGGCGCGCCTTCGTTCATGCGATAGGGCAGCGTATCGCCCTTGGTCAGGAACAGGCCCGCCTCGGCATAACCGCCATTGAATGTCGGATCAGCGATGCCACCGGGCCGATTGACCTCCATCCACTGCGATTCCGCCGTGAAATGGAGCGGGCCACCGGTCCATGCCAGTTCCAGCCCGTAGTTCGTTTCTGAAAGCGCGCTGATCGCCTTGGTATCGACGAAGCGCACGTCGGTGGTGTGGGTGAACGGCCGCGCGCGGTAGCGCACGGTGGCATAACCCTCGTTGAGATCGTGGTAATGTGCCGAACCGCCGATGTGCATCTGCCCACCCAGCAGCCTGGGCTGCAGCGCAAAGCGTCCATCGATCGAATAGCTGTTATCGCTGTCGGTATTGAGGTCGGTGACGTTGTCGGTGAACACCCCGACTTGTGCGAGGATCATGCCCTTCTGATATTGCGCAGACAGGCCCAACCTCCGTTCAAATCCGAACGCAGTGTTGAACGATCCGCGCTCCATGAAGCTGGTGAACAGATCAGACTCAGTGTCCTCCATCGATTCGAACGGCTTGTGCTGGCCCAGCGTAATCACGACGTTCTTGATGCCGGTGTAATTCATGTAGACGTCGGTGGGATCGATCGTGCTGTTGGCAATATCGGCCTCGATGCGATAGCCGAAATTGCCCGGGATCGTCCCTTCGACGCCCAGATAGGCTCGGCGGAATTCCGACGCGAGTCCCAGGCTCTTGCTGCCGATCGACGAAGGCGCGGAAACCGAGGCCGTATCGATTTGCAGACGCCCGCGCGGCTTGAAGCTCCACTTGCCAGCCTTGGGATTTTTCGGATCGACCGGAGCTTCGATGCGCGGTCCGCCGTCCCAGGCAATGCTGACAGGCGGCTTGCCCGTGACCGATGGCGGCGGCAGCGCGGCAACCGCCGTGGCAGTGGCATCGGTCTTGGCCCGCGCTTCGGACAACTGGCCCTGAAGCGTGGCGATCTGGGCCTGCATCGCCTGCATCGCATCCATCTGGCTCTGCATCTGCGCCTGCATCTGCTGAAGCTGCGTCTGCAGCGCGGCAAGATCCGGGCTAGCGGTTGCAGCCTGCGCCGGGATTGCCCAGCCAGCCGCACAGGCAAGCGCAGTGATGGAGGCGCGCGTCGCGAACTTCATGATGATTCCTCGGTCATGCCCTCGCGGGCTCTGGCGGTTCTGCGTTCAATTATGTCCGTTGTGTTACATTTTGTTGACGGTGGTCTTGCTGAATTGTCGCCAATGCCTGCAAATCCGGGTGAGGTTGCCTTACCCGACACCACGTGGCATCGCTTTGCACCAGTTAACCGCGCAGTTACGCGGACAGAGGAGACCCGTTGCGATGACCATTTCCTTCGAAGGCCGCGTGGCGATCGTAACCGGTGCCGGTGGCGGGCTTGGCCGCGCTTATGCGTTGGAATTGGCCAAGCGCGGGGCCAAGGTCGTGGTCAACGATCTGGGCGGCGCGCGCGATGGCAGCGGCCATTCTGACGCCGCGCTCAAGGTGGTCGAGGAAATCGAGGCCATGGGCGGCGAGGCGATGTCGAATGGCGGCTCGGTCAGCGAATACGAACAGATGGTCGAGATGGTCGCCCGCGCCAAGGAGCGCTGGGGCGGCGTGCACGTGCTGATCAACAACGCGGGCATCCTGCGCGACAAGAGCTTCACCAAGATGGAGCCCGCCGATTTCGAGATGGTCGTACGCGTCCACCTGATCGGCTCGGCCTTCGCCACCAAGGCATGCTGGGACCTGATGCGCGAGCAGAACTACGGCCGCATCCTGATGACTGCGTCGTCTACCGGCCTGTTCGGCAACTTCGGCCAGGCCAACTACGGCGCGGCCAAGCTTGGTTTGGCTGGCCTCACCAAGACGCTCTACCTCGAAGGCGCCAAGAACAACATCAAGGTCAACACGCTGGCCCCCGTCGCCGCCACGCGCATGACCGAGGACATCTTCCCCGAAGAAGCCTTCAAGCTGTTCGGCCCGGAAAACGTAGTGCCAGCCGCGCTCTATCTGGTGTCCGAGGACAGCCCCACCAACGCCATCGTCGGCGCAGGCGCGGGCGGCTACCACTCGGCATGGGTGACGATGAACAAGGGCGTGCTGCTGCCGCCCGCGGAACGCACGGTCGAAGGATTTGCCGCGAACTGGGACAAGATATCGGACCGTGCGGGGGATTTCGTGCCGCAATCAGGCGCGGAGCAGAGCGCGGTAATCATCGCTCAGTTGCAAGCAGCGATGAAAGGGTAAGCGCCCCAGCCGAATTAGGCCAAGTGCAGCACCACTACGATCCCGCTCGTGGGCACATGCGATCCCAACAGCATACGCAGCGCATCGGCCCGCGCACGCGCCAGTATCTCTGGCGCAACGCCCGTGTCGTGAACAACAACATCCGCCTGCCCGAGCAACCGCGCGGCGCGGAGCGTGAGGTCCTCTGGATCATTTGAAGTCAGAACGATCTCAAACCGCCCAGACTGACCCTCCGCGCCTGACGCCAGCCAGTCGCGGACCTTCGCCTCGCTCCCGGCGCGGAACAGGTCGAGTTCTCCGCCTTCGTCCAGCGCGGCATCCAGCGCGCGCCTTCGATCCGCCACTGACGCCCACCGGGCGCGCATCCCATCGCGCGCATCTTCCAACGCACGCGCCAATGCGCCCAGTCTCTGCGGCAACATCCGTTCCAAGCGCAGCCGCAGGATCTTGGCGAGACCCGCCGACGCCCCGCCCGTTCCAACCGCGATCAGCACCGGGTCGCGATCCAAAATAGAAGGCGTCGTGAAATCACACAGTTCGGGCCGGTCGACGACGTTGACCAGCAGCCCGGCGCAGCGCAGGCGGATCGCGTCGCCCTCGGCCATCGCCGGATTTTCGTGCGCGATGAAGGCCAGGCGCGCGCCGCTGTCGATCCCCTCGGCGATGTCGCGGACGATCACCCCGCCTGCACGTTCGATCAGGCGCTGTTTGGCGTCTGCCGCGTCCCCCTCGCCCAGCAGGATTACCGGCTGGCCCGCGATGCGGTGGAAGAGGGGGAGCGACTTCATGGCTTAGTTGAGGAAGTCCGCGACGCGTTCCGCCGCGAGAATGGTGGCCGGGTCGATGCGGTCCGCAACCACAGCCCACTTGTCGCCATCGACCATCACTTCGGGCACCAGGGGCCGCGAGTTGTAAGTGTTGGCCATCGTAGCGCCATAAGCCCCGGCGGTGCGGAAAACCGCGAGATCGCCGCGTCCGACCTTGTCGATGGTGCGCGCCATCGCGAAAGTGTCCGAGCTTTCGCAAATCGGGCCGACAATGTTCGCGGTGAAGGTCTCGCCGTTGGGCTGAACTGCTGCGAAATCATGCCAGGCATCGTAGAGCGCCGGTCGCGCCAGATCGTTCATCGCGGCATCGACCACGACCCATGGATTGCTCGCGCCTTCCTTGACCCGGATGACCTCGGTCACCAGCACGCCGGTGTTTCCGGTGATCACGCGACCCGGCTCGAACATCAGCGTCACGCCCCAGTTGCCGGTGACGCGCGCGACCATCGCGGCATATTCCTCGGGCTGCGGGAAGACTTCGCCCGCCTTGTAGGGCACGCCGATCCCGCCGCCCAAGTCCATGTGCGTGACGGTGTGGCCCGCCGCGCGGATCTGCTCCATAAGCCCGCCAACCTTCGTGAAGGCGGCTTCGAGCGGGTCGAGCGATGACAACTGACTGCCGATGTGCAGCGTGAGGCCCCGCATATCCAGCCCCGGCGTCCCCGACAGCCGCGCGTAGATCGCTGCTGCCCGGTCGAACGGGACGCCGAACTTGTTCTCCGCCTTGCCCGTCGAAATCTTGCCATGCGTTCCGGCATCGACATCGGGGTTCACCCGCAAGGCGGCAGAGGCGACGTTGCCCATCGATGCGGCGATCTCGGCGAGTTCCAGCCCTTCTTCCTCGCTCTCGAGGTTGAACTGGCCAATCCCGGCCTCGATCCCCCGGCGCATTTCAGCCGCGGTCTTGCCCACGCCTGAAAACACGATGCCATCGGGCACCATGCCTGCAGCCAGCGCGCGCTCCATCTCTCCGCCCGAAACAACGTCAGCGCCATAGCCTTCCGCCGCCAGCACCTTGAGCACGGACAGGTTGGGGTTCGACTTGACTGCGAACGCGATCTTCGCATTGCGCAAGATGCCCAGCGCATCGCGGAACACACGCGCGTGGCGCGTCAGCGTTGCGCGCGAATAGACATAGACGGGCGTGCCCACTTCAGCCGCAATCGCTGGCAAGGGCACGTCTTCGGCATGCAGCACGCCGTTGTTCAGTTCAAAATGATCCATCGGAAAATCTCAGTTTTCGGGAGGCAGGTCGAAGGGATCGTCTTCGCGATCCTGCGAGCGGCGACGCGGCTCGACATTGCGCGCAGGGGCAGCCTGCGCGGGCGGTTTAAGCAGGTCGTCCGAGTTCGGCTGGACTTCGCGGCCATAGGGGATCGGCGGCGTGCGCTGATCGGGCGCAAGCTTGAGTGGGGCACGGTTACCGCAGCCTGCAAGCGCAAGCGCGGCAAGGCCCGTCAGCAGAAGTGTGCGCAATACGCTCAAGCCTTGTCCTCCAGCCCCAGCGCTACACGCGCTTCGGCAACGCGCTTGCTTACCTCGTTCGGCGCGGTTCCGCCATGGCTGGCGCGCGAGGCGACGCTCGCGTCGACCGAGAGCGCAGCATAGACGCGGTCATCGATCCGCGCGTCGATCGCCTTGAGATCATCAAGCGGCAGCTGGTCGAGCGCGATACCGCGCGATTCGGCAAGCTTTACAGCCGAACCGGTGATGTGGTGCGCCTCACGGAACGGGATGTCGGCCTGCCGCACCAGCCAGTCGGCAAGGTCGGTGGCGGTAGCGTATCCCAGTTCCGCCGCGCTGCGCATCCGTTCGGTGCGGAACGTGGCCTCGGCGACCATCCCGGTCATCGCCGCGATCGACAGCGCGAGCAGCGATGCCGCCTCGAACACCGGTGGCTTGTCGTCCTGCATATCCTTCGAATAAGCGAGCGGCAGGCCCTTCATCGTGATCATCAGCGCGGTCAGGCACCCGACGATCCGGCCCGAATGCCCGCGCACCAGTTCGGCAGCATCGGGGTTCTTCTTCTGCGGCATGATCGAGCTGCCGGTCGAAAGGCTATCGGGCAGCGTGACGAAGCCGAACGGCTGGCTCGCCCAGATGATGAACTCCTCGGCCAGCCGCGACAGGTGCAGCGAGCATTGCGCGGCGGCCATCAGGTAATCCAGCGCGAAATCGCGGTCTGACACCGAGTCGAGGCTGTTGTCGGTCGGGCCATCGAAGCCAAGCGCCTCGGCCGTGCGAAAGCGGTCGATAGGAAAGCCGGTCCCGGCCAGCGCCGCTGCGCCCAAGGGGCTGCGGTTCATGCGGACGCGCGCGTCGGCAAAGCGCGAACGGTCACGCCCGGCCATTTCGTAATAGGCCATCAAGTGATGACCCAGCGTCACCGGCTGCGCGGTCTGCAGGTGGGTGAACCCGGGCATGATCGAGGCGGCGTGTTCGCCCGCTCGTGTGACGAGCGCGACCTGCAACTGCTTGAGCCCCAATTCGGCCTGATCCATCGCATCGCGCACCCACAGGCGGAAGTCGGTTGCAACCTGATCGTTGCGGCTGCGTGCGGTGTGCAGGCGTCCTGCCACCGGGCCGATCAGTTCGGCCAAGCGGCTCTCGGTGGTCATGTGGATGTCTTCGAGGTCCCAGTTTTCGGGGACTCCGCTGGCTTCGTATTCGGCGGCCACGGCATCGAGACCGCCTGCGATCAGGCCTG
This sequence comes from Novosphingobium hassiacum, assembly GCF_014196055.1. GTDB lineage: Bacteria > Pseudomonadota > Alphaproteobacteria > Sphingomonadales > Sphingomonadaceae > Novosphingobium > Novosphingobium hassiacum. Next base: position 220,059 of record NZ_JACICY010000007.1, on the reverse strand, counting down.
CATCCTCCACAGTGACGATGCCCTGTGCGGCGAGCATGTCCACATGGGCCTTTGACGCGGCGATGTCTTGCCGCCACAGCGCCTTGTCGAAGGGAATCGAGGCGTTAATCTCGCGCATGATGGCCGAAGGGCCGCCTGCGAAACGTCCTCCCCACATCTGGTTGGAGCCTGAATTGCCGCTCATCTCGTTCCGTTCGCCCCGATTGCTGCTGCTCGCGGCAGCGCTTGCCGCTGCGGGGTGCGATAGGCAAGCCGCTTCCGACGCGCAACCGCAGACGTCGGCGACTGCGGCGGAAACTGCGGCAAAGGGCGAATTCAACGGGACGCTCGATATTGCAAACCGTGGAACGGGAATGCCGGACTTCACGGTGACGGATCCTTCGGGAAAGTCGCTGAAGCTGCGTGATCTCAAGGGCACGCCGGTCTTGGTGAACCTGTGGGCGACATGGTGCGGGCCGTGCGTGCTGGAAATGCCGATGCTCGACAAGCTGGCTGCGGACAACGCTGGTAAGCTGCGCGTGCTGACCGTGTCGCAGGACATGGCCGGGAACGACAAGGTGGCGCAGTTCTTTGCCGAGAAGAAATTCGCCAAGCTCGAACCCTGGCTCGACCCCGACAACAACCTGGGCTTCCATTACCAGACTGGCCTTCTGCCAACGACCGTGCTTTACGATGCGCAAGGCAAGGAAGTTTGGCGCATGATCGGCGCGCACGACTGGTCGGGACCGCGCACGACGGCGATGCTGGCGGAGACTTTGGGGAAGTAGAGGAAGAACCCGACCCAAAGCACATACCTATCCAGATTGACAAACCCCGCCGCCTCTTTAGAGGGGCCAGCGGGCCACGCGGTCCCAACGCCGCGCGTGCTCTCTGCAAGGAGAGACTACATGACTGTTGGTTACCCGGCACGCAAACCTGCGCGCCCCTTCTTCTCGTCCGGACCCTGCGCCAAGCCGCCGGGTTACTCCCCCGAAAAACTCGCCACCGAATCGCTGGGCCGGTCACACCGCGCCAAGATCGGCAAGACGCGTCTGCAGTACAGCATCGACCTGATGCGCGAAGTGCTGCAGCTGCCCGATACGCACCGTATCGGCATCGTGCCCGGATCGGATACCGGCGCTTTCGAAATGGCGATGTGGACGATGCTGGGCGCCCGCCCCGTCACCACGCTCGCATGGGAATCGTTCGGTGAAGGCTGGGTGACCGACGCTGCCAAGCAGTTGAAGATCGAGCCCACGATCCTGCGCGCCGATTACGGCCAGATCCCCGACCTTTCTGCAATCGACTGGTCGAACGACGTGTTGTTCACCTGGAACGGCACCACCTCGGGCGTCCGCGTGCCGAACGCCGATTTCATCCCGGCCGACCGCCAAGGCCTGTCCTTCGCAGACGCCACCTCGGCGGTGTTCGCCTATGACATCGACTGGTCGAAGATCGACGTCGCCACGTTCTCGTGGCAGAAAGTCCTCGGCGGCGAAGGCGGCCACGGCGTGCTGATCCTCGGCCCCCGCGCGGTCGAACGGCTTGAGAGCTACACGCCTGCCTGGCCGCTCCCCAAGGTGTTCCGCCTCGTGTCCAAGGGCAAGCTGGCCGAAGGCGTGTTCAAGGGCGAGACGATCAATACCCCGTCGATGCTGGCAGTCGAAGACGCGATCTTCGCGCTCGAATGGGCCAAGGGTCTGGGCGGTCTCGAAGGGCTGAAGGCACGCAGCGACGCGAATGCCGCCGCGCTCGACAAGATCGTCGAGGAACGTTCGTGGCTCTCGCACTTGTGCGCCGATCCGGCAGCGCGGTCCAAGACCTCGGTCTGCCTCTCGGTCGAAGGCGCGGATGCAGACTTCATCAAGAAGTTCGCTGCCCTGCTCGAAAAGGCTGACGCCGCCTATGACATCGCCGGATACCGCGATGCCCCGGCAGGCCTGCGCATCTGGTGCGGCGCGACCGTCAACGCCGAGGACATCGCTGACCTCGGCCCGTGGCTCGACTGGGCCTACGAGTCGGTGAAAGCCGAGCTGGCTGCGGCTTAAACGTTAAGCCCTCTCTCCTTCAGGGGAGAGGGTTGGGAGAGGGGACTTCCCCTTACTCCCCTAACTTTTCAACCATTTCAGGGCCGGGTAGCGGCATTCCCCCTCTCCCCGGCCCTCTCCCCTGAAGGGGAGAGGGAGACATTTATGACCAAGCCCAAAGTTCTCATCTCCGACAAGATGGACCCCAATGCCGCCCGCATCTTCACCCAAATGGGCTGCGACGTTGACGTGATTACCGGTGAAACACCCGAACAGCTGATCGCCCGCATCGGTGAATATGATGGCCTCGCCATCCGTTCGTCCACCAAGGTGACCAAGGAAATCCTTGCCGCTGCCACCAACCTCAAGGTCATCGGCCGCGCCGGGATTGGCGTCGATAACGTCGATATCCCGGCAGCCTCGGCGCAGGGCGTGGTCGTGATGAACACCCCGTTCGGCAATTCGATCACCACTGCCGAACACGCCATCGCACTGATCTTCGCGCTCGCCCGCCAGATCCCCGAAGCCAACGCGCAGACCCAGGCTGGCACCTGGCCGAAGAACGGCTTCATGGGCGTTGAAGTCACCGGCAAGACACTGGGCCTGATCGGCGCGGGCAACATCGGCTCGATCGTCGCCAGCCGCGCGCTCGGCCTGCGGATGAAGGTCGTCGCGTTCGATCCGTTCCTGACGCCTGAGCGCGCCATCGAAATGGGCGTCGAAAAGGCCGATCTCGATACGCTGCTGGCAAAGGCCGACTTCATCACGCTGCACACGCCGCTGACCGACCAGACGCGCAACATCCTCAGCCGCGAAAACCTTGCCAAGACCAAGAAGGGCGTGCGCATCGTCAACTGCGCGCGTGGCGGTCTGATCGATGAAGCCGCGCTGAAGGATGCACTCGATTCGGGTCAGGTCGCGGGCGCCGCGCTCGACGTGTTCGAGGTCGAGCCTGCCAAGGCCAGCCCGCTGTTCGGCACGCCCAACTTCATCTGCACCCCGCATCTGGGCGCCAGCACCAACGAAGCGCAGGTCAACGTCGCGCTGCAGGTGGCCGAACAGATGGCCGATTTCCTCGTGACCGGCGGCGTCACCAACGCGCTCAACATGCCTTCGCTCTCTGCCGAGGAAGCGCCCAAGCTCAAGCCCTACATGGCACTGGCCGAAAGCCTCGGTTCGCTGGTGGGCCAATTGGCGCATGACAACCTGACCAAGATCTCGATCGAGGTCGAAGGTGCTGCTGCACAGCTCAACCAGAAGCCGATCACCGCAGCGGTTCTGGCTGGCCTGATGAAGCAGTATTCGCAGACGGTGAACATGGTCAACGCGCCGTTCCTGGCCAAGGAGCGCGGGCTGGATGTGCGCGAAGTGCGCCATGATCGCGAGGGCGTGTATCATACGCTGGTGCGCGTCACGGTCAGCACGGCGCAGGGCGATCGCTCGGTAGCAGGCACGCTGTTCGGCAATGGCCAGCCGCGTCTGGTCGAGATCTTCGGCATCGGCATCGAGGCTGATCTCGACGGCGACATGCTCTACATCGTCAACTCCGACGCGCCGGGCTTCATCGGTTCGATCGGCACATTGCTGGGTCAGGCCGGGATCAACATCGGCACCTTCCACCTCGGCCGCCGCGATGCCGGTGGCGAAGCCGTGCTGCTGCTCTCGGTCGACAGCCCGGTCAGTGCCGACGTGCTGAAGAAGGCCTGCGAATTGCCGGGCGTCCGCGTGGTCAAGGCGCTGAAGTTCGGCTGAGTTTGCTAGGTCAGAAGCCCACCCCCAACCCCTCCCGCTTGCGGGAGGGGGACAAGGAAGGGCCGCACTTCTTCTCCCCTCCCGCCTGCGGGAGGGGTCGGGGGTGGGCATCCGCCCTCTCGACCAAACACAACCCACCCGCATCGACACACCGCAAACTTCCCGCTAAGCGCCCCGCCATGAGCGACGCCAATTCCGATCTGCTGCCCGAGGGCCTCGAAGACCGCCTGCCGCGCGATGCGGCCACGGCAACGCGCGTGATGCGCGCGATCCAGACCGCGATGCACGGCCACGGCTATGACCGGGTCATGCCACCCTCGATCGAATTCGAACGCAGCCTTGCCTCGCGCATGGCGGGCATCCAGAGCCGCCGCATGTTCCGCTTCGTCGATCCGCTGTCCTTGCGGATGATGGCGCTGCGCAGCGACTACACCCCACAGATCGGCCGTATCGCCGAAACCCGCCTCGCCGAAGCGCCGCGCCCGTTGCGCCTGTGCTATGCAGGCCAAGTCGTCACGATCAAGCCAGATGGCCTGAACCCCGCGCGCGAAAAGCTGCAGTGCGGTGCCGAACTCATCGGCGCGGATAATGTCGCCGCCGCTGCCGAGATCGTCGCCATCGCCATCGAGGCGCTGCAGGCCGCAGGCGCAAGCGGCGTCAGTGTCGATTTCACCCTGCCCGACCTGGTCGATACGTTGGCCGAAAAAGCCCTGCCGCTGGAGCCGTCGCAAATCGAAGCCGTCCGCCGCGAACTCGACACCAAGGACGCAGGGGGCCTGCGCGATGTCGGCGGCGAGGCCTACGTCCCGCTGCTCTACGCCACCGGCGAATTCGATGCGGCAATCGAGAAACTGTCCGCCATCGACGCAGGCGGCGCCCTCGCCAGCCGCATCAAGGCCTTGCGCGAAATCGCCGCAAGCCTGAACGGCACCGCGCGCCTGACGCTCGACCCGAGCGAACGCCACGGCTTCGAATACCAGACCTGGTTCGGCTTCACCCTCTACGCCCAAGGCGTACGCGGCCCCGTAGGCCGCGGCGGCACCTACCGCATCGCAGGGTCGGGCGCAGGCGAAGCCGCCACCGGCTTCTCGCTCTACCCCGACGCGCTGATCGACGTGATTGCGGCAAACGAACCCGCAGAAGACCGCGTGTTCCTGCCGCTGGGGCATGATCGCGATGAGGCAGCGCGGTTGCGCTCAATCGGATGGCGGACGGTTGCGGCTTTGTCGGATGCGGATAGCGCCGAGGCGCTTGGGTGCACGCATGTGTTGGGCGCGGGTGGGCCGGAGAACGTTTGACCCAAATCCGTTCGTGGGAAGCTCTGGTAGACGCGAGTACGTCAGGGGCATCACACAGCCCATCTCACCGACCGAGCGGTCGCCGTGCCATTTTCGTCGCCCCGGACTTGATCCGGGGTGAGGCTCTTTGTCTCGGCCTTAGGAGGTTCGTTTGCGCAAAGGTGCAAAGAGAAGGAAGGCGCGAAGAGTTTCTAAGAGAGACGCTTGCGCCGGATGACCGCTGCCGGTGCCGGAGTCACAGCTTCGCGCGATGGCAAAACAGTCCTTTGCGCCCTCCTTCTCTTCGCGCCTTAGTGCGGATCTCACCTCTGCGATCTCTGCGCGAAACAACGGAGCGCAGCCTCACCCCGCACCAAGTCCGGGGCGACGCGCCGCAACGTTTGTGCAACGCCACCTCCGTCACACACTTGACTTGCACGCGCATTCGCCCCTAACGCGCGCTCCGAAATCAGGGTGCCTGCCGCCCGTCAAAATCATCCGTTTCGCCGAGTCCTGTCGAAGGGCGCTACCGGATCCACCTTGGCAGGGTGGAGGAGTATATTCATGGCTAACGTAACCGTGATCGGCGCCCAGTGGGGCGATGAGGGCAAGGGCAAGATCGTCGACTGGCTCGCCAGCCGCGCCGATGCCGTCGTCCGCTTCCAGGGCGGCCACAACGCGGGCCACACGCTCGTCGTGGGCGAGCAGGTCTACAAGCTTTCGCTGCTGCCATCGGGCATCGTCACCGGCACGCTGTCGATCATCGGCAACGGCGTCGTGCTCGATCCCTGGGCGCTGAAGGCCGAGATCGAGAAGCTGACGGCGCAGGGCGTGGCGATCAACGCGGATAATTTCGCGATTGCCGACAATTGCCCGCTGATCCTGCCGCTGCACCGTGACCTCGATGGCCTGCGCGAAACTGCTGCAGGCTCGGGCAAGATCGGCACCACCGGGCGCGGCATCGGCCCGGCGTATGAAGACAAGGTCGGCCGCCGCGCGATCCGCGTTTGCGATCTGGCGCACCTCGATGCGCTCGATTCGCAGCTCGACCGGCTGTGTGCGCACCACGACGCACTGCGCGCAGGCTTCGGTCAGCCGCCGGTCGATCGCGATGCACTGGTCGCCGAACTGCGCGACATCGCGCCTTACGTGCTGCAGTTTGCCCAGCCGGTGTGGAAGCGCCTCAATCAGGTGCGCAAGGCCGGCGCGCGCATCCTGTTCGAAGGCGCGCAGGGCGTGCTGCTCGATGTCGATCACGGCACCTACCCCTTCGTCACCTCATCGAACACCGTCTCGGGCACGGCAGCGTCCGGTTCAGGCCTCGGCCCCAACGCCACCGGCTTCGTGCTCGGCATCGTCAAGGCCTATACCACACGCGTCGGTTCCGGCCCGTTCCCGACCGAACTGGAAGATGCCACCGGCCAGCGTCTGGGCGAGCGCGGCCACGAATTCGGCACGGTCACCGGGCGCAAGCGCCGCTGCGGCTGGTTCGATGCCGTGCTGGTGCGCCAGTCCTGCGCGATCTCGGGCGTCACCGGCATCGCGCTGACCAAGGTCGACGTGCTCGACGGCATGGAAAAGGTCAAGATCTGCACCGGATACCGCCTGCGCGGCAAGGTGCTCGACTACTTCCCCAGCCACGCCGCCGATCAGGCCGAAGTCGAGCCGATTTACGAGGAAATGGACGGCTGGGCCGGCACCACGGCGGGCGCACGTTCGTGGGCCGACCTGCCCGCACAGGCGATCAAGTACATCCAGCGCGTGCAGGAACTGATCGAAACGCCTGTCGCGCTGGTCTCGACCAGCCCGGAACGCGAAGACACGATCCTCGTGCGTGATCCCTTCGTGGACTGACCCTCGAAGCCCTCTCTCCTTCAGGGGAGAGGGTCGGGAGAGGGCTTTCTTCTTCGATTCGCCGCAGGCCGATGCCGGAACGGTGACCGAGCCCCTCGCGCTCGGACGACTGCTTGCGTTTAGGCTTGGGGATGCCTGGCGCTGCCTCATGGCAATATCGTCTGCCTTCAAATACTTGCGTCAGAGCGCATACCCGCCAACGCTGCTTCTTGCTCCAAAACCGAGATAAATGATCTTGACCTGATCCCAGTTTGTTCCACACCTGTTCGCATAGGTGGAACTACTAAGGGGCAGATCACATGGGCCAGGCACTCGCACAGTTCGATTACGCGACTGATGACGTCGCGTTCATCAGTCCGCTGTCGCCGCTTGCCGTCGCAGTGTTTGCCGATCGCGGTTACGTGCGGGCCGAAATGGCCGAAGATGCCGCCGCAGCAGGCTTACGCGTCACACGTACCGCAGAACTGGGTGCGCTGATGGCAGAGGGCGAACAACCCTTGGGCGATCTCGTACTCGTCGATTGCCCGGTGCTTGAAGGCGCCGACATGGCGGCGCTCGCGCGGCTCGACATGCGCGTTGCGCGGTCGGGCGCTAAACTGGTCGTCTCCACCAGTATCGGCTCGCTCGACGATGTATTTGCTTGCCTCGATCAGTCCGATGCCCAGATCCTCGTCAGTCCCAGCCGCGCCGACCGGGTCATTGCACTGGGGCGTCTGCTACTGGCCGATGATTCACGCGTGCGCGAATTGTCCGATCACGATCGCATGTCCCTGCTGCGGCTGACCGAACAGGTTTCGCAGATCGCGCAGAAGCTCGAAACGCTGTCGGATGCGGGCAACCGTGAGGTTGTGGGAGCATCCGCGTTCAGCTTCGACGCCACCGGTGCGCGCGATCCGTCATCGCGGCTGGTGCGCAATACGCGGCCCGCGCTTCCCGATCCGCTGCTGGTGCGCAAGATCATCCGCCAGCGCCAGTTGCGCGCGCGCTTCTTCGATGGCGATCTGTTCGCCGACCCGGCTTGGGACATGCTGCTTGATCTCGCCGCCTCGCGCGCCGAACACAAGCGCGTTTCGGTCACATCGCTCTGCATCGCGTCGGGCGTCCCGCCGACGACGGCGCTGCGTTGGATCACGCAGATGACCGAAGCAGGCCTGTTCTGCCGCGCCGAAGACGAAAGCGACCGCCGCCGCGCGTTCATCACCCTGTCGGAAAAGGCGATCGACGCGGTGGCCCACTATTTCGCAGAGATCGGCACGATCGCCGCGCCAGTATAGGCCGGAGCCAGTTAGATAACGCCCGATGCCGTCGCTTGCGGCTGGGCGATGACCCGGCGCAGGCGATCGAGGATCGCTTGCTGGCTATCGCCTGGAAGAACCGCGTCGACGAAATCGCCATCGCGATCATAGACGAACGCTGATGTCGTGTGCTCAATCGTGTCCTCGCCGTTGGGCAGTTTGACATGCTTGACGAACACTGCCGCCTTGTCTGCTGCCCGGTCGATCGCCTCGGGCGTTCCCGTCAGCGCAATGACGGGCGCGTCGAAAGTGCTCACAAAAGTCTTGAGCCGTGCCGGCGTGTCATACTCCGGATCGATCGTGACGAAGATGATCGGGACATCCGCGGCGTCCCCCCCAAGGGTCCTGCGCGCGGCGATCAGCCTAGAGATCATCATGGGGCACATATCAGGACAGCGGGTAAATCCGAAATACATCACCGAAGGGCTGCCAATCAGCTCCTTGCGATCGAACGGCCTGCCATCGGCTGTCACAAGTCGGTACTGATCGATTGCCGTGTGGTTCAATCCGGGGCCGCCAGCGCGGGCAACCAACCAGACGGCCACGACTGCGCACATCAGAGCGATCGCGAGCACGATTGCGCCGCGCGCACGCTTGATCGTGGTTTCGCCTGATGACGTCATTGCTATTCGTTTATCAGACTGAAGGACAAAGTCACTCGACGGGATATCAGTCAGTCGGATTTAACGATTTTGTAAGTCATACTTGCCGTGCCATTCGCCGGTATCGAAACCGCCCAGATGCTGCGTCCATCCTTGCGCTGCAGCGTGCGTGACGACCCCGCCAGATGTGCAGACGCACTCACTGCGATCCGCGCCTCGAAGCGGATGGGGACCGGTCGGGCATTGCGCGCGACCAGCTCGATCGTACGCGACCGCTCATCCCCGCTCAACTCTTCGGTTTCAGCCGTCACCTGTGTCGATGCGGCCAGTTCGATCTCGACATCCTCGCCCTCGGCCTTGTCGGGCAAGCCGCCCTCGCCCGACAGCAGCATCGTGCCACCTTGCTCCTCGAACACCGCCACCGGACCACCCGGCAGGGGCAGCCCCAGACCTTCTTCCTTACGATTGCGGGTACGCAGCAACTGGCGGACATCACCGACGCTGTCGCCATAGACGTCGGCGCGATACAACGCCTCGAACTTCACGCCCTTTTTCTGCGCCAGCACAACCTGCTTCTGCGCCTTGGCCGCAACCGTTACCGGCACCGGCACGCGATACAACTTGAGGTCGCCTAGCCCCTCTTGCTGGACGCTGACGGGCGCGTTCATCTCCATCCGGCGCGCGGTAACCACGATATCTGCGGACTCCATCATCGCGGCGGGAGCCATGACCGGCATAGGTGGCGGCGGCGGCGGTGCGGGAGGCGGCACCAGCGATTGCAGGTAGCATTGCAGAATCAGCTCGCCACCGGTCGGTGCAACACCCGGCTCGGTATCCTCACGATTTACCTTGCCCGCGATTAGCGCCGTCTCCGCGTTGAAAAAACTTGTCGAATCGCTGCTAGCCAAAGTCACCCACGCCGCAACATCGGCTGTGCGCCCGTCCGGGTTCATCGCGATCACATAGTTCGTCTGCCAATCGAAACCCCACGCAAGGTACGACAGCGACACGGTGACATTCTGCGCGCTCGCCGCTTCGGTCTCGATCGACAGCGTCGGCCGCGCCGAAAGATCCGCCGGTACGCCGTCGTAGACCAGCGTGTCCTGACGCCCGGCGCAATTGGCCACCTCGAATCCCGCCGCCGTCTGGAGGATCGCCGCGCCGCCCGCCCCCGAACGGATCACCGCCCGTTCCTCGGTCACCTTCCCACTGCCGGGAAACGTACGCCGCACGATCACCGGGCGTCCGAACGCGCGGGCATAAAGGCTGCGCGGCGAAAGCAGATCGGCGTCGAGATTTTTCTCACGCACACCCGATGGCAAGCCGGTCACAATCGCGCTTTCGGGAAACAGCCCCGCCGCCACGCCCTCGAACCGGATCACGCTGCGCCCGGCGGGGATCGCCACTGTGCGTTTCTCGGTTACCAGCGCGTAGCCCTGCAGCCAGTCGAGATCCATCGCCTCGTCGCTGTCTCGATCGGGCGCACGATAGACGCTTACGGCAACGCTATCGGGCGCGACAGACGTGACCGTTCCTTGTGCAAGGACCGGCGTTGGAAGCGCCGCCAGCAACGCACCGAGAACCGCAACGCGGCGCATCGCCGGGCTCAATATCGCGTGTCGAACTGGACGCTCAGGACCGTCTCGCCATTGGCCGGAACCGGCACTTGCCAGACCCGCTCATCTGCCGAACGCTGTTCGCCCTTGATGCTCTCCGAAGGTACCCGCGCATCGTGCCACCAGTTGTCGAGGCCCGCCTGCACCACTTCGACCGTCACCGGCACAGCCTTGGCGTTGGTAACCTTGTACGTCATGGTCGTGCGCCAGAACTCCTTGGCGACGTCCACCGTCACCTCGCGCGTCGGCTGGCCGCTTGAGGTCACGCGATAGCGGACCGAGCGCTCCCATTCGCCGCTGTCGATCCGGTCGCGTTTTTCCAATACTGGCTGAACTTTCACATCGAAAGCCTCGCCGGTCTTGAGCGCGAGAGCGGACCCCATCGGGGTATGACCGATCGCGTTTTCACCAATGAATTGCGGCTGCCCACGCGCATCGCGCATGTACACGCGCACTGTCCCCGCAGGCAGGGCGTCACCAAGGCCTGCTTCCTTTGACGATGAAAACTTCAGCACGGTATCGGCGCTCTGCGCCTCGGTCTGGCTTTGCAGCCAGCCATTGCGGAAGTGATAGGCCTTCGCTGCAGGCGCACCCGCTACATCGAGAAAGCTGACCTGCTTCTGCTGTGCATTGGCGACCACCGTGCGCCCGTCGATCGGATAGAGGTAGAAATCGCCCAGCGTCTCGCGATTGGCGCTTTGCGTGCCCGGGCGGTTGCCGGGCATCACCGGGCGCGGGCGACGATAATCCTGTTGCGCGCCATCGCCGACTGCGCCCGCCACCAGCAGCACGCGCGCATTGTTGAACGTGGTGCCGCTGCTGTTGGTCAGCGTGATCCAGCCTTGCACATCGATCTTGCCCGCAGCCTCGTCGAACAGTGCGACATAATCCGCCTTCCAGCCGAACCCGCGCGACAAATAGTTAAGCGTCACGGGGCGGGCGCCGGGGCTGGTCGTGTCGAGTGTCACCGACAGCGTCGGGCGCGCGCGCAGACCGGCAGGCAGGCTCGGGAAAATCACACGCGCGCCATAGTTTTCCAGCACCTCGATCCGCTCGCCGATGCGCACCACGGTGCCGCCGTTGTTGGCCAGGATCGTCGCGTTCTCGCGCGTTTCCACACCCGTTGCCGGATTGGTGCGCACGATCGTCACTGTCTGGCCCACCGCCTTGTCGAGCAGCTTGTCGGGCGTCAGCAGATCGTAGTCGAAGTTCTGTTCGACAATCCCGGTGCCGCCTGCATTCAGCGTCACGGTCTCGGGCCGGATCGCCGCCGACACATCGGGGAATTCCTGACGCGTGCGCCCGAGCGGGAGGCTCATCTGCCGCACGTCCTGCACCAGCGCGAGATCGTTGTTGTAGATCGTCAGCGAGACATCGCCTTGCGCGGATCGGGTGTCCGCCTGCGCATGGGCCAACCCTGCGCTCGCCACAAATGTCGCCAGAACCGCCAACCTGCGCATCGCCACTCCCCTGTTTCCCACTGGCTATACGCTGCACGCGGCCAGATCAACGCAGGCTGAACGGTTGCGGCGCTAATGGATCGCTCTACAGAAGGATCATGCCCGAACCTGCCTCCATGCTTCATGACGGATTTCTCCTGCTCGGCTTCGCGCTGGCATTCGTGCTGATATTCCGGCGGCTTGGCCTGGGTGCGACCCTGGGCTACCTCGTCGCAGGCGCAGTCGTCGGACCGCAAGTGCTCGGGCTCGTCGGCGATGCCGAACAGAAGCTGGGCATCGCCGAACTTGGCATCACTCTGCTGCTGTTCCTCGTCGGGCTGGAACTGAACCCATCGCGGCTGTGGCGGATGAAGCGCGACATCCTCGGCCTCGGTCTGCTGCAAGTCGCGATCTGCGGTGTTGCGATCGCCGCAATGATCGGGCTGACGACCCACTTCAGCTGGGAGGCAGCCTTCGCGCTCGGCCTTCCGCTTGCCCTGTCATCGACCGCGCAGGTGCTGCCGATGCTGCAATCGTCGGGGCGCTTGCGCACTCCATTCGGCGAGCGCGCGTTCTCGATCCTGCTGTTTCAGGACCTGTCGATCATCCCGCTTATCACGATCATCTCGGTGATGAGCCGCAACCCCGCCGACGCTGGCGGCCCTCCGGGATGGCTGCTAGGCCTCTACACCGTGGGCGCGATCGCCGGACTGATCGCTGCCGGACGCTTCCTCATCCGCCCGCTGTTCCGCTTGATCGGCAACCTGGGTGAGCGCGAGATGTTCGTCGTCGCTGCACTGTTCACGGTCATGGCGTCGGCAGCGGTGATGGAAGTGCTCGGCCTGTCGACCGCATTGGGCGCGTTCATCGCAGGCGTCATGCTGGCTGACAGCCCCTACCGCCACGAACTCGAAGCCGATGTCGAACCGTTCCGTTCGATCCTGCTCGGCCTGTTCTTCCTCGCCGTCGGCATGATGCTAAACCTTGGCGCCATTGCCGAACGACCACTGTTCGTCATGGCCATGGCGGTGGGGCTTATCGCGATCAAGGGCAGCGTCATCTTCCTGATCGGCCTCGCGTTCCGCATGCCCTGGCGTGGAGCACTGGCGCTCGGCCTGCTGCTCAGCCAAGGCGGCGAATTCGGCTTCGTGCTTTTCGCGCAAGCGCAGCAGGGCCTGCTCATCGCCCCCGACGCGGCCAGCCTGTTCGGCGCGGTCGTCACCGTTTCGATGGCGAGCACCCCGTTCCTGATGATGGTCACCGCCCGCTTCCGGCGCGAGGCCGAAGTGGTCCCGGGGACGCGCGATGGCCCGCAGCCCGATGGCTCGAACGCAATCATTGTCGGTTTCGGGCGCTTCGGACAGGGCGTCAGCCAGATGCTGCTCGCCAGCAACATCCCGGTGACGATGGTCGATACCGATATCGAGATGATCGACGTCGCCGCAGGCTTCGGCGCGAAGGTCTATTTCGGCGATGGCACGCGGCTCGATCTGCTGCGTCAGGCCGGCGCGGATGAGGCCGAGATGATCTTCTTCTGCCTCGACGGCGACCAGATCACGCCCGAATTCGTCGAGGCGGTTCACGGCGCGTTCCCGCGTGCCGCGATCTACATTCGCGCCTACGACCGGCGCGCGCTGATCCGCTTGAAGGTCACGCCTGCCAAGGCGGTTGTGCGCGAAGTGCTCGAATCGGCGGTGCGCATGGCCCGGATCGCGTTGAAAGATGCCGGCCTGTCCGAAGAGGAGATCAACCGCTCCGAAGACATGTTCCGCGCCCGCGATCGCGAACGCTTGAAACTGCAGGTCGAATCCGGGGACGTCCGCACCGCGCGCGACAGGATAATCACCGAGCCTCAGGAACGAGGCGCCTGACCTGTCTCACGACGGGTTCATGCCCGGAGATGACGTTACAGGCAGTCCTTGCGCAATCGCGGCGCTGCGAGTGCCATAAGTATCGCGGAGACGAGATACAGCGCGAGCGAATAGAGCATCGAATATCTCAACGCATCCTGCCCATAGAATGGCGTTAAAGCGTCGGAAAGCGCGCCGAGCGCGAAGATGCCGCCGCCAAGGCCAATCAGGTTGTTGATCAGCAGGAACAGCGCCGATGCAGTCGAGCGGGCCGCGGGGACCACGAGCAACTGCACCGCCGATATCACCGGTCCAAGCCAGATATACGCCATCGCCTGCGGGATGACGAGGAACAGGAACGCCACTCCGGCACTCGAGCTGTAGATGCCAGCGGCAAACAATGGCACGCCGATGACGAACGCGGCGGCGGGGAGATAGGCGAGGAAAGCGCGGTCGCGGCTGCCCAGGCGATCGCCCAGCCAACCGCCGAGCAACATCCCCGACACGCCGCCGATCAGCAGCATCGCCCCGATGAAATGCGAGGTCTGCGTCAGATCGAGGCCGAAACTGCGCTGGAGCAGGCTGGGCAGCCAGAACGCAAGACCATAGCCGAGCATCGAGCTTGTCGCCGCTCCGAACGCGAGCAGCCAGAACGAGGGTTTGCGCGCAAGAGTACGGGCGATATCTGCGAAACGCGGTGCCGGTTCTGCAGATGCCATCACCGGCTTGGGCAGATCGCGCACGAGGAACTTGAACAGCGGGGCTATCGCCAGACCGGCAAGACCGACGACGAAAAATGCCGCCCGCCAGTCGACCATGAAAGCGATATACCCACCCGCCAGCACGCCCACTGCCGAGCCGAGCGGAATGCCCAGCGAATAGATCGACAGGGCGAATGCACGGCGATGGCTGGGGAAGTAGTCGGCAATCAGCGCATAAGAGGGCGCGACGCCGCCTGCTTCGCCTATGCCCACGCCCAGCCGGGCGAAGAAGATGTGCCAGAAGCCCTGCGCCAGTCCGCAAAGCGCGGTAAAGCCACTCCACAGACCGAGCGAGATGGTGATCACCCAGCTACGGCTGGTGCGGTCCGCGACCCAAGCGAGCGGTACGGCCAGCGTCGAATAGAGCATGGCGAAAGCCAGCCCGCCGAGCATCCCCAACTGGCTGTCGGACAAGCCCAGATCGCGCTGGATCGGACCGGCAAGGATGGCGAGGATCTGCCGGTCGACGAAATTGAACACATAGACCAGCAGCAACATCGCCAGAACGACGTTGGGTCGGCCTGGCAGCGGGATAGTTTGGGGCTTGGGTGCCATCTATACCGCCCAGGTTTGGAGAAAGGGTTCGAGTGCCATGAGCGCCGCAGGCTCGTCAAGGATCGGCGCATGGCCCCGGCCGGGCACTTCGCATGCGGTGAACGGGCCACTATGCCGTCTGCCCATCTCCGTGACGGTGGCAGCGGCAAGGAGGTCCGAGTGTCCCCCGCGCAGAACGAGCACCGGCATTTCCGCCAGCGCGTCCCACAGGGGCCACAGATCGGGCGGCAAAGTTGCGGGCTGCTCGCCTTGCGTGCTGGTGGCAATTGCCGGGTCATAGGCAAAGCGGATGCTGCCCTCCGGGGTCTTCTGGCAGGTCCGCCGCGCAAAGCTGAGCCAGTCCTGCGGACCGAGGTCCGGCAGCGCCTCTGCGTTGACGGCCGCACATCTCGCAGCCGCTTCGTCCCAGCTCGCTGCATCTTGCATGGGCCCGACATAACCCTGTATACGCGCCAGACCGGCTGCTTCGATCTGCGGACCGACGTCGTTGAGGACTATGCTGGTAACGCGATCAGGCTGCATAACTGCCATGACCATCGCGATCAGCCCACCCATCGACGTTCCGACCAGCCCCGCGCGCCCTACCCCCAGCCCGTCGAGCAGCGCGAACATATCTGCTGCGTAGATATCGGGCCGATAATTCGCCGGATCGCTGTCATAGTCCGACAGCCCCCGCCCGCGCTGGTCGGGCACGACCAGCCGGTAGTGCGGGGCGAGATGCTCGACCAGCGGTTCGAAGTCCGCGCTGTTCCGGGTCAGCCCGTGCATCAGCAAGAGCGGCGGTTTGTCGCCCCGATTGGCGACATCGTAGATCCGCGCAAAAAGCTCCAACCGGCCGCACGCGCTACGATAGCGGTGCGAGCGGAAAGAGATCGGCACGGCCCCCGGAGTGGCCTGATCGTGCGTCAAAAGCTGACAGTTGCAGTAACGAAGACCTGGCGTGGATTGCCGTAGTAGGCAGTCAGCGTGCCTTCGGTGCCCAGCGAAGCTACGGGCAGCCCGGTCACAGGGTTCGGGATGATCGCGCCCGTTGTCGGATTCACTGCGACGAAGGTGTAGCCCGAGGTCTTGTAACGCTTGTTGGTCAGGTTTTTGCCGTGCACGCCCAGCGTCCAGCGGCCATCGGGGGCGGCATAGACCAGATTGGCATCCCACAGTGTGTACCCGCGCTGGTCGAGGAACGGGTTGGGGATTTCGAACTGGTTGGTGGTGCTGCGGTACGAGAGCGTCGTGCCGAAGTTGACCGAGCCTTCACCGACGGGTGCCGAATATTCGAGCGTGCCGCTGGCGGTCCACCTGGGCGTGTTCTGCACCTTGCGGAACGCGGCGACATCGGTCGGCTTGCCACCGATGTTCGAGATGTACTGCTTGTACTTCGCGTCGATGTAACCCAGCGAACCGGACAGCGTGATTCGGTCACCGACGGCCGCCAGATCCTGCCCGAGGCGGGCACGGGTTTCGAATTCGACACCCTTGAAGGTGGCCTTGCCTGCGTTGGTTGTTACGCCGCAGAAGCTCGGCAGTCCGCCTACAGTACAGGCGACCGAGCCCGGGATCTGCACGTCGGTATAGTCGGCATAGAAGCCAGCCAGCGCGACATTGAGCGCGCCATCGAGCAGGCTGCCCTTGTATCCGGCCTCGTAGCTGTCGACCTTTTCGGGACGGAAGCTGAGGAACGAGGCGATTTCATCATCGCTGCGCACGCCGTTCTTGTCGAGGTCAGGCGCGTTCACGCCAACCCCGCGCGGATCGAAGCCGCCGCCCTTGAAGCCCTGCGAATAGCTGGCGTAAAGCGTGTGGTCAGGCGTCGGCTTGAATGCCACCGAAGCGCGCGGCGTGAATTTCTTGAAGGTCCGCTTGCCGGTGAAGTTCGTGCTCGGCGTCCCGAACGCAACCCCTGCGCCGCCGAAGACCGGCGAGCCGCCGCCAAGGTAGTTCTGGCGCAGGATCTGCGCTTCGCGCGTGTCACGCGTGTAACGCCCACCCACCGACAGGCTGAACTGATCGCTGAAATCGTACGTGAAGTCACCGAAGACCGCGAAAGTTTCGGTATCGACGGCGGCCTTGGTGAAAGCGGTCAGCCCGGCCAGCGTGTTGAAGATGCGCACGTCGAACAGCGTGTCTGCATTGGCCGCCAGATAGTACGCGCCGACCAGTCCTTTGAGCTTGTCATCCTCGTAGAGGATCTGGAATTCCTGGCTGGTCTGCTCGTTGAGATAGAGGCCCGGAACATCGACGTCTGCCGACGGCAGCGCGTCGAAATCGATCGGCGTTGCCGAGTTGTCCTTGCGCCAGGCGCTGATCGAACGCAGCGTGATCGTGTCGGTCAGTTCAGCCGTGACATTCATCGCAAGGCCGTAAGCCTCAATATCCTGGATTGGCGTGTTGAGCCCGCCGCGCGTGTCGAAGACGTTGTCCAGAACCGGCGCGTTGGTCTTCAGCGAGGGGATCAGGCGGTGTCCGCCGCGCGGATTGCTCTTGTCCTTGGTGTAGTCGCCCGAGACGCGGATCAGTACCGGTTCGCCATAGCCACCCAGTTCGACGGTACCGCGCGCGGCCCAAACGTCCTTGTTGTAGTTATCCAGGCCATTGGTCAGGTTCTTGCCAAAGCCGCCGCGCGTCAACCGCGCACCCGAGGCACCGATGCGCAGCAGGTCGCTGATCGGTGCGCTCACGGTGACCACGCCATCGGCCTGGTCATACGATCCGTAGGTGCCCTTGAGCTTCAGCGAGAAGTCCTGAGGCAGCTGGCGTGTAACGTACTTGATCGCGCCGCCAATGGTGTTGCGACCATAAAGCGTACCCTGCGGGCCGCGCAGAACTTCGATGCGTTCGACATCATAGATGTCGAGAACGGCAGCCTGCGGACGGTTGAGGTAGACGTCATCGAGATAGAGCCCGACGCCCTGCTCGAAGCCCGAAACCGGGTCCTGCTGGCCGACGCCGCGAATAAATGCGCTGAGCGTGGAGTTCGACCCGCGCGACACTTCGACGGTAGTGTTCGGCGTGGTCTGACCGATGTCGGTGATGTCGATCGCGCCGCTGCGCTCAAGCTGTGCGCCGCTGAACGCGGTCACCGCAATCGGCACATCGAGCAACTTTTCTTCGCGACGGCGCGCGGTGACCACGATCGCGCCATCATCTTCCGCGACGGCAGAAGCGTCAGCAGTTTCAGCGGTCTGTGTCTGTGCCTGTGCCGTGGCCGCGGTGGTGAAACTAAGTCCGGCTACAGCGATAACGGAAAACGCAGTGCTCTTCAGCAAATTCGGCATGCCCATGGCTTGATCCCCTCCGGCGGATAATTCGCCGTTGGGACCCCCCTAATGAAACATGAACCAACTTTCAATATGGTTCGTTTGCCACCCCCCGCTTAATCGGTTAGCTGTCACCTTATGAGCACATCCCGAGCATCCCCCAGCGGCACCAAGGCCCAGCCGGAGGCGCCTGCAGGCGCGGGGGCAGTTCGAGAAGGAAAGCAGCCGCGTACCGAGAGGGGGCGCAAAACCTTACGCAAGCTGCTCGATGCAGCGGCTCTCGAATTTGGCGAGAAGGGTTTTCACGAGTCGTCGATCACCGGCATCACTGCAAGAGCCGGCACGGCGCTGGGCACCTTTTATACCTATTTCGATAGCAAGAATGAAATCTTCCGCGCGCTCGTCAAGGACCTGAGCGATCATGTGCGGATCCACGCTGCGGCAAGGCAGAATGCCAGCAACACGGCGGTCGAAACCGAGCAGATGGCGCTCATGGCCTTTCTGCGGTTTGCGCGTGAGCACAAGGAAATCTACCGCATCATCGACGAGGCCGAGTTCGTCGATCCGGTCAGCTACCGCAGCCATTACGAATCGACCGCGCAGCGCATTTTCGAACGACTAAAGCGCGCCCGCGACAACGGCGAGTTTCAGGACGACCTGCATGAAGCCCACGCATGGGCGATCATGGGCATGAATGTCTTCCTCGGCCTTCGCTACAGCATCTGGTCCGACACCGAATCGGACGAGGAAGTCGCCGCAGTCGCCCGCTCGCTTCTCGAACGGGGCATCTTGCGACGAGATCCCTGACGCTTAATGGTCGGACCTCCAACCTTTGACCAACCCAGAAAACCTCGCGATAGTCCGGCTCCGGGTTACCCGAGCGCTTAGCTCAGTTGGTAGAGCATCTCATTTACACGGCGATGTGGTGCGGCCCTAGCTCCGCAGTAAAGCTTGGCTTTTCGGCTCTATCCAGATTTGTAGTCGGGACTATGTCGGGACTTTGCTAAACTTCGGCTTGTTTGGCTGAGGGTTAGTTAAGTGCGACCGCCCTGAATGCTGCAACTTGACCATTTTCAACGAGCGGGTATCCTAGCACTCCGACGGTGAACCTAGGATTTTCGTTCCGATTGGGAAGCACTTTATCCGGGTCAATGATCGCCACCATCCTTCGGTCAGGTCCATAGGGATCGATATAACATCGCCAACTTCGGTTCGTTTCGCCTTCAATCTTGGGCGCGTCAGCAGAAACATAGCTTAGCTGATGTTCTGCACCGTATTCATCGATGAAAATTTCACCCAGTCGATATATCCGACTTTCAAAGGCGGTATCGGTGTCTTCGGGCTCAGACTCTTCCGCGCCAGTGCCGCCCGCACTTCCGGCAGCTAGCTGGTCCTCTTCGAAACCGCTTAAGGTCAGACGAGGCCTCCGGGCAACCTCCCTGTTTTCCAGAAACTTAACCAATGGCATCATGTCACGTAGCACGGTCTCAGAAGCTTCGATTGTGATAATCATTGTTCTAGAGACGCCATGTTCCACCACAATTTCGGCAGCGCGTTCTGCCACCTTGCCCTTCGGCTTCTTCAAAGCGAGCAACAGAGCCAAGCCAAAACCCGCCATCCCTGCGATGTTACTTCCATGTTCGCTGACGGCCGCAAAAATGGCCCACATCGTGCCCGTACCTACTGACCGCAGCTCTAATATATCGGCAGACCCTAAGAAGCCTTCGTCATGGGCAAAGTGATCAATTGCCTCAAACAATCGTCCAACCTGCCCAGCTGGCAGTGGTTGGTTCGTTTCAAAGAAAAGAGCGATTTCGTTGGACGCTAGGTTTTTCGGGGGGTGAGACACGGAATCATCCAGCTGCTTACAAACTAACAAGCGAATGGAGATTATTGGTCTATGCCGCAAGTCTGACTATCGGCGAGCTCGACCCTCATTCGACTTGCTTTGCGCGTTACCCGCCGCCAGTTCGCTTGCTTCAAGCGCGTTGCGCACGTCGTCGTCCAGGACGTGGGCGTAAGGCAGAGTGGTTTCGATGCGCTGGTGCTTGAGGGCTTCTTTTGCTGCGGCGCGCGAGCCGGTGGCGCGGACGATGCGGATGCCGCGCGTGTGGCGCAAATCGTGGATTTCTTCGTCGGCAATCATGCAATTTGTGGGTTGGCGGCGCGGGGGTGGGGCACCCCCGTTCGTCGGAAACATCTAATGTTTCGCACCTGCCCTATTTGCTTGGCCGGACAGCCCAGAAATCCGCCATTCTCATGGTGCGAAATGAGAGCTCACCATGACCTAATCTTTCTGCCAAATCCATATCATGTCATTGATTTTAAATTGTTTGTCTAACCGGGAATGTTAGCCTCTCTATATAATGTCATTAGATCAATATTATGATATTGTTAGTTGTTTGCGACCCACACCCTTCATTCTTGTGCGGCATCCTCTCTCCTGGCTGAATTTTCGGCGACATTGCCGATCGCATCAACAGCAGGCTAGCAGCCATCGTGTGTTGCGGATTTATGCGCAGAGATGTCTTGGATTGGCGGTCGGGACTATGTCGGGACTCTAGGTGCCGATCTGTTCCGATTGGCTCCGTTTCGTTCCGCAAACACAGCGGTTGACGGCGCGCTAGAATGCCGTAAATGCGCCATTCCGCGAGAGCGGGCGCTTAGCTCAGTTGGTAGAGCATCTCGTTTACACCGAGAGGGTCGGCGGTTCGAGCCCGTCAGCGCCCACCATCCCTGATCTGCCCCACCACAGCATTCGGCTCATCGCGCCGTTAAGCCCTTGATAACCATGACCTGCAATTCTTGCGGGCATGGCAAATCGTCCGCTTCTTGTTATCGCGATGACCGCATTGCTCTCAGCGTGCACAGGCTCGCCCGATACACCGCAGCGCCGTGCTCCGCGCAACACCGGCGCATCGATCACGCAGACCCCGCAGGGCCGCGCCTGCCTCAGCAGCCTCGGCGCGACACAGGCCAACTTCACCCCGCTGCCCGACCAATATTACGGCGCGGGATGTTCGACGCTTGGCACCGTCAGGCTCGGCTGGCTCAAGGGCGACGAAGGCCGACTCGACGTAACCAACCTCGGTCCGCTGGCCTGCCCCGTTGCTGCATCGTTGCAAGGATGGGCACGCTTCGGCGTGGACCGCGCCGCGAGGCAGATTCTGGGCAGTCCGCTGGTCAGGATCGAGACGATGGGCAGTTATTCGTGCCGCAACGTCGCGGGCACGTCGCGACTGTCGGCCCATGCGACGGCAAATGCCGTGGATGTCGCGGCATTCCGGCTCGCCGATGGACGCCGCATCAGCATTCTCGATGACTGGAATTCACCATCGCCGCAGACCCGCGCGTTCCTGCGCACGGTCCGTGACAGCGCCTGCAAGCGGTTCGGCACAGTCCTGACGCCGGACTACAACGCCGCTCACCACAATCACCTGCATCTCGAACCGGGCGGGCTTCGCCCGCTCTGCCGCTGACGCGCAAGAAAAAGGCGGGAGTTGCCCCCCGCCCGTCTCAACGCCACGCAGATCAGCAAACGATCAGGCCGCAAGCTCCTCCAGCCCGGTCGCCTCGATCCGCAACCGCACCGCTTCGGCGGCATGGCGCGCGCCGAGCTTGCCCATCATCTTCATCCGGTGAATTTCCACGGTGCGCGGGCTGATATCGAGCTCGCGCGCGATCGCCTTGTTGCTGCAACCTTCTGCGAGTCGATCCAGCACTTCGCGCTCACGCGAACTGAGCCGCGCTATCCGCTGGCGCGCTTCTGCCGCACGCGCTCGCTGCGCGCGATAGGTATCAGCCTCACGCCCCGCACCGGCCACCGCTTCGTTCAGCGGCGCAATCTGCGAGGGCATTGCCAGATAATCGAGCGCCCCTGCCTTGATCGCACGGACCACCGCCGACGTTTCAGGCGCCTCGGAGATCGCGATCACCGGGAGCCAGTGCCCGGCATGCATCATCGCCGCGATCAGCCGGGGGATGCCTTCGCCCACGGGTTCGTCATGCGCCAGGACCAGCCCGGTCGAAGGTGCGTGCGTCAGCAGTTCCTCCGCGCTCGCATAGATTTCAGCGTGATGGCCTGCTGCGAACGCGAGGCGTGCGAGCTGTGCCCTGCGGGCGGAGTCACCATCGAGGATGTGGAGTGTTACACGATCTGCCATGGGTGGAGTTAACCACCCGGACGCCGGGTATGGCCACAGACGTTAGTTTCGGAATGAACCGAATAGAACCGCCAATGACCCGAAACTACAGGTTTTTCCTTAGGAGTTTCGCTTCGGGAACGGATCATTCCTTCGAGCGTTTCGGCGATCCATCGCTAAAATTGCACAAATCGCCGGACTTCCGTCGTACTTCGGGGGCACCAGCAAGGCGGCGTTAACCAAGACGCGCGCGCCGGTCGATCCGAATCTCGTTCAATTTCCGCCCGGTTGCTCGCCGTCCTGCTCGAACGAATAATCCGGAAGCGAATGGAACGCCTGGCGCAGCGCTTCGCTCCAGCTTGACGAGATTGCCTTGAAATACGGATCGCTCGCCAGGATCCTGCGCTGGTGCAGCGGCTCGTAATTGTCGCGCTCGAGCACCATCAGGTCGAACGGCAGACCTACCGACAGGTTTGCTGCCAGCGTCGAATCGAACGATACCATCAACAGCTTGACCGCGTCCTCGAAGCTCATCTTCGCGTCATAGCCGCGCAGCAGGATGGGCCGTCCGTACTTGGTCTCACCGATCTGGAAGAACGGCGTGTCGAAGCTCGCCTCGATGAAGTTGCCCTCGGGATAGATCATGAACAGCCGTGGCTCCATGTCCTTGATCTGACCCGCAACGATGATCGAGGCGGTGAACCGCGGCCCCTCGCTCTGCATTCCGCCTTCGCGCCGCCCTTCGATCACCCCTCGCAGGAGATTGCCGACCAGCGTGGCGACTTGAAACATCGTCGGCGCTTCGAGGATGGATGGCCGCCGGTCGCTCGGCGCCTTGTTGCGTTCCTCCAGTTGCGAGATCACCGCCTGCGTCGTGGCAAGGTTGCCGGCGGTCATAATCGCGATCTGCCGCTCGCCTGGGACCGACCAGTTGAACATCTTGCGGAATACAGAAATGTTGTCGACGCCGGAGTTGGTGCGGGTGTCGCTCATCAGGACGAGCCCCTTGTCCAGCACCATACCTACGCAATACGTCATCGCCCCACCCCGATCGTTATCGCCTCGCTTGCTGCGCCGGATGGCGTCGAGTTCACGCGCGCTGGCGTCACCCATGCCGACTGGCGGCGCTACTGTTCCACACGCTGCTGCTCCACGGCAAGCTTGACGTGCATCGATTCATCACGCGCACCGTGCGTTATCCCCGTTATCGGTGCGGCATCGCGGTAATCGCGGCCCGTCGCCACGCGGACATAGCGCGAATCCGGGCTTATGCCGTTGGATATGTCGAACCCGACCCAGCCGAGTCCTTCGACATGGGCTTCGGCCCAGGCATGGCCGGCATCCTGCTCGACCCGGTCGTCCATATACAGGTAGCCGCTGACATAACGCGCGGGAATGCCGAGCGAACGGGCCGCGCCGATGAACACGTGCGCGTGATCCTGACATACGCCGTGCCCCAGCGCGAGCACGCCTTCGGCAGTGGTCGACGAGTCGGTATAGCCCGAGGCATATTCCACACGTTCGCGGATCGATGCCGAAAGCCCATGCAGGGTCGCCAGAGGGTTGGCTTCGGTCGTCAGCGAAGAAACCAGACCGCGCATCTTCGCGCCAGTCCGGGTCAGATCGGTCTGTTCGAGAAACTGCCACATCGGCATGAAGCCCGAATGCCGCCCGATGATGCCCGACTGGTCGTTGGTGTCGATCATCCCGTGGCAGCGGATCGTCACCTCGCGCGTCCCGGTATCGAACGAGATCAGTGATACGTGGTTGTTGTTGGGATCGTCGTATTCGACCTGCAATTGCGCGCCGTCGAACTCCATCTTCCATTCGAGCACGCGCTGTCCCGCCGAACCCTTCGGCGTCAACCGCAACCGCTGCAGCCCGCGTGAAACAGGGCCAGAAAAGACGTAGTGCGTGGTGTGATCGACCGCGATACGCATGAAACAAGGGGCCTATTCGGTAAAGCGATAGTCACGCTGAATCTGCAGCGCGAGCGCGGTGTTGGCGCGGATGAACTTGCCGATGAATTCGTGCAGGCCCTGCTCGAAGATGCCCTCGATCGTGGCCTGATGAAACTGGCAGTCGGCATCGCGCAGGATTTCATGGCAGTGCATCTCGTTGCCATATTCGCGCGCCAGACTGGCCAGGTTCGAGCGCAGCTTGGAATAGCAGAATGCCAGGCTGCGCGGGAAGCGCCCATCGAGGATCAGGAACTCCGCGATACCGCGCGGGTCCATGCGTCCGGCGTTAAGCCAGCGATAGGCGCGTTCGCCCGCGACCGATCGCAGCACGTTTTCCCACTGCACGTTGTCGAGGCTGGTGCCGACATAGGATACCGAAGGCAGCAGCACATAGTACTTCACGTCGAGGATGCGCGCCGTGTTGTCGGCCCGCTCGATGAAGCTGCCCATCCGCGCGAAATTGTAGATCTCGTTGCGCAGCATGGTGCCTTCCATCGCACCACGCACTTGCGTCGACTGGCGACGGACGAGGTCGAGCACATCGCCCAGCCGCGTTTCGGGCACAGGCCGCGCCAGCGCCTCCTTCAGGCGCATCCAGCCATCGTTAACCGATTCCCACACCTCGCGGGTAATACCGCCGCGCACCATGCGCGCGTTGGTGCGCGCTTCCTCGGTCATCGCCAGCACGCTGCCCGGATTGTCGCGGTCGCGCAGGATGAAGTTGAACACGTGGGGGCCGGTATATTCCTTGCCGTGCCGCGCCTCGAACGCGCGGCGCAAGCCCAGCGTCACGATCAGCGAACGCCATTCGTCCGACGCATCGGAGGCATCGCGGGTCAGCGCCATGCGGAAGCCCGCCTCGATCAGGCGCGAAATGTTCTCGGCCCGCTCGAGATAGCGGAACAGCCAGAACATGCCGTTTGCGGATCTGCCTAACATGGGAGTTTCTCGGGCATCAGTCGTCCAGTACCCAGCTGTCCTTGGTGCCGCCGCCCTGCGACGAATTCACCACAAGCGATCCCTTCTTGAGCGCAACCCGTGTCAGCCCGCCCGGCGTGATATCGATCCCGTTGGGGCTGACCAGCACGAACGGCCGCAGATCGACATGGCGCGGCGCGAGGCCTGCCCGCGTCAGGATCGGCACGGTGGAAAGCGACAACGTTGGCTGAGCAATGTAATTTTCGGGTCGCGCGCGCAGCTTGGCCTCGAACGCGGCCAGTTCCTTCTTCGAAGACGTCGGCCCGATCAGCATACCGTAGCCGCCAGAGCCATGGACTTCCTTGACGACAAGGTCCGCCAGATTGTCGAGCACGTATTTGAGCGCCTCGGCCTCCGAACAGCGCCATGTCGGCACGTTCTGGAGAATCGGCTTTTCGCCGGTGTAGAACTCGACGATCTCGGGCATGAACGAATAGATCGCCTTGTCGTCGGCGATGCCGGTCCCCGGCGCGTTCGCAATGGTAATCCCGCCGCCGCGATAGACATCCATGATTCCGGGCACGCCCAACACGCTGCCCGGATTGAATGTCAGCGGGTCGAGGTATTCGTCATCGACCCGGCGATAGAGCACGTCGATCGGCTGGTATCCGCGCGTGGTGCGCATCGCGATGCGGCCGTTTTCAACGCGCAGATCGCTGCCCTCGACCAGTTCCGCACCCATCTGGTCCGCCAGAAAGGCATGCTCGAAATAGGCCGAATTGTAGATGCCCGGCGTCAGCACCGCGACGACCGGGGTGTTGCTCTTGCATGCAGGTGGTGCGCAGGCGGCAAGGCTGCGGGCCAGCCGTCGAGGATAGTCCGACACTTCGCGCACCCGCACGCGGGTGAACAGTTCCGGAAACATCGCCATCATCGTCTCGCGGTTCTCCAGCATGTAGGAGACCCCCGAGGGCGTGCGGGCGTTGTCTTCCAGCACCATGAAATCGTCTTCGCCCGTGCGGACAAGGTCGATCCCGACGATATGCGTGTAGACCCCGCCGGGCGGCGTGAAGCCGACCATTTCGGGCAGGAACGCGACGTTGCCTTTCAGCAGTCGCGCAGGCAGCCGGCCCGACCGCACGATTTCCTGCCGATGATACAGATCATGCAGGAACGCGTTGAGCGCCCGCACGCGCTGATCGATCCCGCGCGACAGCTTGCGCCACTGCTGTGCGGTGACGATGCGCGGCACCATGTCGAACGGGATTAGCCGTTCCTCGGCGTCTTCATTGCCATAGACGTTGAAGGTGATGCCGGTGCGGCGGAAAAACGCTTCGGCCTCACTGCCCTTGCGTCGCAAAAGGTCCGGCGTCTGCTCGTCATGCCATTGGCAATATCCCGCATAAGCAGGCCGCACCGATCCATCGGCATTGAGCATCTCATCGTAAGATGAGGGCAAGGGTTTTGTCATTGGCACATCCCGTTCGCTGCCAAAGCTTGCACAACGGATCGGGTTTGCCAAGCGCGCGAATATTGCACTTGCGAAATAAATCGGGACATCTGTCCGGAAACGCGGGTTTGCGGCTTAGTAAGCCGCAATCAACCGGTTAACCATCCCGGCAACGTCGGGGTGCGCGGCAAAGCCCAGATGCGTGCAACGCATCGGGATCGCAAGATCACGCTCGCCCTTGCGACCGCAGGCCGATCGCGGTGAGACAATCCCGTCGCGTGCGCTCCACAGGGCTACTGTCGGCACCGGCGGCTTGGCCGACATCTCCGTGCCAATGGGCGGCTCGTCGACCGAATGCCCCGCGATCAGTTGATAGGCGCGCCAAGCGTTGTTCGCGCGGCGGTTACCTGAAAACGGCGTGCCCATCGTAACCACCAGCCGCACCGCTTCGGGATGCATCCGCGCCACTTCGCGCGCGAAGATACCGCCAAGGCTCCAGCCGACCAGCACCAGAGGCTCGCCTTCCTTGCGTGCCATCGCCACCACGCGCTCGCACAGCCGCTCGAAACGCTCCTCGCTCGGCCCGAAGTTGAAGCCAAGGCCCCAGTCGCTCACGCGATGCCCGGCCGCTTCAAGCACGCGGCCCAGCGGCTTCATCCTTGCAGGATGCGTGCCGAACCCCGGCAGCAGCATGACCGGACGCGAGGCGACCGCAGGCTCAGCCGCCACGCGCGGACGCCGCGTTGCCTGCCAGTGCTCGACCGGTGTCCGCAACTCACCCAGCAGCCGCTCCCAAGCAGGACCGCGCGGGCCGTCCGGCCGCGGCTGAAACGCCAACGCGTGCCGCCGCGCTATCTCATCGCGCAGCACGACGAGCCGAGCCATGGCCTGGCCCTTTTCGTTCATTGCAGGAGCGTGCCGGAACATCATCGTCATTGCCTGCGCCCTTTCGGCCTAACCGCCGATGAACGCCAGCCTTAGTGAATTGTTTCATATTTGCGTCAAGAACCAACCGAGGCCTTCACTTCATCGCCCCGGCACTCGCCCACCCGCTTCGACGCCAGCGACATCGCCATATCCATCGACTTGCCGTTGGGCGCGGTGCCCTTCATGTCCATCGTCATGTCGTAGTTGTCGCCGCTATATGTCCCGGCCAGGTTCATCTTGGCCGCGCCCATGCCGGCATCACCTTCACCCTTGCAGGTCATCGCGGCATCGATCTTGCCGTCGCCCATCACGAACTTGTCGTAACGACACTGTTCACCTTGCTGCCCGAAGAACGATCCGTCCGGCTTTTCCGCCTGTTCCTTGGTCAGGCAACTGGTGAACGTGCGGCTCTGCCCCAACATCTGCTGCATCTGCCCCTTTGCCTCGGGCGGCATTCCCTCGATGTCGAAGCGAGTGAACTTCATCGTCAGTTCCCACCGCCCGGGGTTGAGCTTCATTCCCGCATCGGCGACCTTCTTGGCCACGGTCGCGGTCGAAGCATTCTTTTCATCGACCGCCTTGTCGTCTCCGCACGCCGAAAGCGCGACGGCCAGCATCACCGCATAAACTCCACGCATCTCACACTCCCGTCATCGTATCGGGAAAAATCTATCAGCACCGCGCCAAAGTACCAATGCGCGATGTCACTGCGGTTGCAGGGCCGCGTTTTGTTCCCCATATCCGGGCCATGGCCGAACTCGTTATCCGCAGGGGGCTCGAAGAGCCCGATACGTCAGGCACGTTCGTGCCACACCGCCCCGCCCGCCCCGACAAGATCGAGGGCCATCGCCCGTTCAAGGTTGTCTCCGAATACCAGCCCGCAGGCGACCAGCCCACCGCTATCGCCGACCTTGTCGCCGCGACGCGCGAAGGCGACCAGACGCAGGTGCTGCTCGGCGTCACCGGCTCGGGCAAGACCTTCACGATGGCCAAGGTGATCGAGGAGTTGCAGCGCCCCGCGTTGATCCTTGCCCCCAACAAGATCCTCGCGGCCCAGCTCTACGGCGAGATGAAGAGCTTCTTCCCCGAAAACGCGGTGGAATACTTCGTCTCCTACTACGACTATTACCAGCCCGAAGCCTACGTGCCCCGGTCCGACACCTACATCGAGAAGGAAAGCTCGACCAACGAGGCGATCGACCGGATGCGCCATTCGGCCACGCGGTCCCTGCTCGAACGCGATGACGTGATCATCGTCGCCTCGGTCTCGTGCATCTACGGCATCGGCTCGGTCGAGACCTACTCGGCGATGATCTTCGACCTCAAGGTCGGGCAATCGGTCGACAGCGGCGAACTGATCCGCAAGCTCGTCGCGCTCCAGTACAAGCGCAACGATACCGGCTTCGGTCGCGGAAACTTTCGTGTGCGCGGCGACAATCTCGAAATCTTCCCCTCGCACTACGACGACACCGCCTGGCGCATCAGCTTCTTCGGCGACGAGGTCGAGTCGATCGCCGAATTCGATCCGCTCACTGGCAAGTCGGCGGCGAAGCTCGACAACGTCCGCGTCTACGCCAATTCGCACTACGTCACCCCCGGCCCGACGATGCAGCAGGCCGCACAGGCCATCCGCTTCGAGCTGACCGAACGGCTCAAGGAACTCGAGATCGAGGGCAAGCTGCTCGAAGCCCAGCGGCTCGAACAACGCACCAACTTCGATCTTGAGATGATCGCAGCCACGGGCAGTTGCGCCGGGATCGAAAACTACAGCCGCTTCCTGACAGGCCGCCTTCCCGGCGAACCACCGCCGACGCTGTTCGAATATCTGCCCGACAATTGCCTGCTGTTCCTCGACGAAAGCCACCAGACCGTGCCGCAGATCGGCGCGATGGCGCGGGGCGATCACCGCCGCAAGTTGACGCTGGCCGAATACGGCTTCCGCCTGCCCAGTTGTATCGACAACCGCCCGTTGCGCTTCAACGAATGGGACGCGATGCGCCCGCAGACCATCGCGGTTTCGGCCACGCCTGCCTCATGGGAGATGGAGCAGGCAGGCGGCGTCTTCGCCGAACAGGTCATCCGCCCGACCGGCCTCATCGACCCACCGGTATTCATCCGCCCGGTCGAGGATCAGGTTCAGGACTGCATCAACGAATGCAAGCTGGTCGCCGCGCAAGGCTACCGCACGCTCGTCACCACGCTGACCAAGCGCATGGCCGAAGACCTCACCGAATTCATGCACGAAGCGGGCCTGCGCGTGCGCTACATGCACTCCGACGTCGAAACGCTCGAACGCATCGAGCTGATCCGCGACTTGCGGTTGGGTGTCTATGACGTGCTGGTGGGCATCAACCTCCTGCGCGAAGGCCTCGACATCCCCGAATGCGGCCTCGTCTGCATTCTCGATGCCGACAAGGAAGGCTTCCTGCGCTCCGAAACCTCACTGATCCAGACCATCGGCCGCGCCGCGCGCAACATCGACGGCCGCGTGATCCTCTACGCCGACCGCATGACCGGCAGCATGGAACGCGCCATCGCCGAAACCGACCGCCGCCGCACGCGGCAGGAAGCGTTCAACGAACTCCACGGCATTACCCCCACCACGATCAAGCGCGACATCCACAACATCGTCGCCGACACCGCCAGCCGCGACGGCGTACTCGTCGACATCGACGATAAGGGCGTCAACAACCTCGTCGGCCACAACCTGCGCGGCTACATCGAAGACCTCGAAAAGCGCATGCGCAATGCAGCGGCGGACTTGGAATTCGAAGAAGCCGGACGGTTGCGCGACGAGATCAGGCGGCTGGAGGCAACGGAACTCGGGCTTCCGGCGAGCGAGCACAAGGCGCCGATCGTGGGGCGTAGCAACGAGGGTAAGCCGGGCACGCGCAAGACGCGGTATGGGAAAAGCCAGAAGACGAAGTGGGGGAAGTGATGGTTTATTTTCAATATCTAAGTGATTGAAATATCACCACACTCCTAAACGGTTTACAAAATTCCCCAAGAATAACAAATTGAGCGCCGGATTCGACGGTCTTGCATTCCTAGTTTTTGACGCATTAATGGGAGGCTGCTCAGGAGAACTGCAGCCATGATCGTCAGCATTGCCAACAAGGAAACCGAGGCCATCTGGCTTGGTCAGCGGAGCCGCAAGCTGCCTGCCGACATCCAAGGCCGCGCCCTTGCCAAGCTGGCTATGCTCGACGCCGCAACCGATCTCGACGACCTCAGAAACCCGCCCAGCAACCGCCTTCACGAACTGAAGCACGACCGCGCGGGCCAACATTCCATTTCCATTAACAAACAATGGCGCATATGCTTCGTCTGGAATGACGGAAATGCCCACGATGTCGAAATCACCGATTACCACTGATGGCGAATGGCTCCACAATCCACACGCAGGCGAACTGCTCGTGTCGGAATTCATGGAGCCATTGGAGCTGGAATCGGCCGCGTTAGCCTCGGCCATAGGTATCGACGACGCGCGCCTGTCAACCGTGATCGCTGGAACGTCGCGGATCGACGGCGAACTTGATCTTCGCTTGGCTCGCTACTTTCGCATGTCGGAGGGCTTCTTCTTGCGCCTGCAGGACCAGTACGAGATCCGTGAAGCCAAGCGCGCGCTAAATGGTGATCTTGACCGGATTGTGCCGCGCGCTGCTTGATCCCGTGAAACTGCTCACCGCCACCATCTTCGCGCTAACCCTCGCCGCGTGTTCCAAAACGCCCGTCCCGCCGACCCGCGAAGGCGCGCCTGACAACGCGGTGCGCCTGTCACTCCCTCAGGTCGAGGCTCTTCCCGGCATCAAGGACGAGCAATCGCAGCCCACATGGGCCGCATCGCCTGACGGCATGTCGGCGCGCTTCGGGCACCCCGGCGAACAGCCGTTGGTCTCGGTCGCGTGCCGCGCGGGCGTGTTCGAGGTGACCCGCCACGCCTATGCCCCGGTCGGCGCGCAGGCGCTTTTCGCGCTGGTGGGGAGTGAAGGCATCATGCGCCTGCCGGTCGACGCCACGGCGATCCCCGGCCAACGCGGCTACTTGTGGCAGGGCACGCTTGCGGCAGACGACCCGCGCGTCAAAGTGCTCGGCGGCGCGTACACCGGCACGCTTCCGGGCGCGGGCAAGATCACCGTTTCAGCAGGTGCCCCGATGCGTGAAGTGATCGCGCAATGCCGCCGCTCGGCGCCGACCGCTGCGCCCGAACCAGTGGCGCCATCATCGGCCGTTGACTAGAAACGCCGTTCGTGTCGAGCGTAGTCGAGACACCGTGCGCAGTGTCTCGACTACGCTCGACACGAACGGGTAAGATTAACGCCCTCAAATCTTGCCGAACTTCGCCTCATAAGCAGCCGCATCGCCGCTCGCCAGCAATCGCGCCTGCTCCACCCAGTTATCGCGCGTCGCCCTGCCGGCAAACGAGCCCAGTTGCGCGTCGATCCGCGCTATGTCCTCGTCGGTCCAGGCCGCAATCTGCGCATAGCTGGTCACGCCGAGCGATCCCAGCAACGCCTTCAGCTTGGGTCCGACACCCTTGATCCGCCCAAGGTCATCGCCGCCGCTTGGAGCAGCAGCCACAGGCGTGGCCTCGCTGACCTCCTCAGCCGCCGCAAACGCCACGACCTCGCCGATCCCGGCCATCGTGCCCACGCCCGGCGGCGGCGTAACCAGCGCGGCTGCGCTTGGCGCATCGATCAGCGCGCTGTTCCGTGCTGCCGGAGCGCTGCCTTCGGACAGGACGTCGGTGTATTCGCGCGTGATCGGCTTGCTGCTCCGGCGGGCAAAGACCCACCACGCCACGAACACGATCAGCAGGACGATCCCCGCCAGCACGATCTGATTGGACTCGATCATTTCAAGCATGACAAACCCCTGGATAAATCACGTGACCTGCTGTTTCCGGAACAGCATGCGGTCGTCGTGGTCGAATGAACGGAACCACAGCATCGTGCCATAGATAGCCAGAATTGCCGGGATTCCCAATGACAGCTCGGCCCATTCGGGCAGCAGCGTCACGGTGACGCCCACAGCTGCGGCCGGTAGGACGGCCCAAGCCAGCCCCCAGCGCCAATTGCTGATGCTGTGCCCCAGTATTTTGGCCAGCACCCGCGACTTGACGAACGACGCCAGACCCAGCGACACGACCAGCGCCAGCGCTGCAGCCGCCGCGATATACATCGGATCCCACCCGGCATTGCGCGCGATCAGGATGAAGCCGATGGTCAGCACCAGCTGCAACCCGATCGTCGCGAGGCTGATCCACAAGTTGCGCATCCGCGCGAGGTAGACCAGCGCCGCTTCGCTTACCACCGCCTTGGACGCGACCACTTCGGCCAGCAGCAGGAACACCAGCGCCGCCGTCCCCGAAACGAACGCGGGCCCGCCCAAGCCCATCAGCCCCTCGCCCGGGATGCCGAGCGCCATGGCAATGCCGATCTGTGCGGCCGTGATCCAGAAGCCCACCTGGCACACCTGCTTGGCGATCGCCGTGTAATCCTTGTCCTTGACGCTGCGCGTGATGACCGGCCCCAGTACCGGCTCGAAACTGGTCTTCAGCTTCTGCGGCAGCGAGGCGAACTGCTGGGCGAAGTAGTAGATTCCCAGCGGCGCCTCGCCCACGAAGAAGCGCAGGATGAACACGTCGAGCTTGCGCGTGCCCCACTCCACCGCGTCAGCGCCCGCCAGCGGGAAGTTGCGCTTGGCGATCTGCCACAGCAGGCCCGGGCGCGGCTCCCATGCCTTGGGCAGGCCATAGGACCGCACCAGCGAAAACAGCGCCACCGCCGTCGCCCCCCAGATCGACAGCAGATAGGCAAGGCTCAGGCCCGATGCCGGCCAGATCATCCAGAACACGCCTGCGCCAATAGAAATCGTCCACGGCTCGACGATCGAGCGCGCCCGCACCGTCGTTGCCACATCGAAGCGATAGGCCAGTGCCGCCAGAGCGAGATCGCCCAGCGCAAGGCCGGGTATCGCCAGCACCAGCAGCCGGTCGGCAAGCGTGAAGTTGCCGCTCGGGTACATCGATTCCGGAAAGGCATAGATCGCTGCGCCCATGCCGAGCGACAGCCCCAGCGCCAGCAGCACCGCATCGCCCACCGTATTGGCGGGATGCTGATGATCCTCGGCCAGTCGCTGCGCCAGTCCCCGCTTCTGACCGAGCGTCGCAAGCATCCCCGCAAATTCGACCATGACCAGCGCCGAGGCAAAGCGGCCCATGGCGGGCGCGCCGTAGAACCGGCTGGCGATGATCAGGAACGGAATGCGCGCCAGCAGGCGCAGCAAAAAACCGAGCAGGTTGGTACGCCCGCCCTTGGCAAGCGCTGCGATATCCTGCTGTCCGGAAGCTGGAGGCGTATCAGCCAAGCGCGTTTTCCGCCTTCAGCGGACGCGCCAGCAAGCTGCCGACAACCTCGCGCGCCGGCGCAGAGCCGTCGAGCAACGCCACCACCGCATCGACGATCGGCATCGAGATCCCGCGCGACCGGGCAAGTTCGGCCAGCACCGGCGCGGTAAACGCGCCCTCGGCCACCGTCGCCGCACCGCCCAGAACGTCTGCCGCACCCGCGCCTTCACCGAGCGCCTTGCCGAGCGAGAAGTTGCGACTGGAAGTGGAGGAACAGGTCAGCACAAGGTCTCCCAAACCCGACAAGCCCGACAAGGTTTCCGCCTTTGCCCCAAGGGCCAGCCCGAAGCGCTGCATTTCGGCAAAGCCCCGACTGATAAGCGCCGCACGCGCATTCTGCCCAAGCTGCAATCCTTCCACGACCCCGCAGGCAATCGCCAGCACGTTCTTGACCGCGCCACCAATCTCGGCCCCGGTAACGTCGTCCGAATAATAGGGCCTGAACGCAGGCCGTGCGATCGCTGCCGACAGCCGCTGCCACTGCGTCTCGCCGCCCGCGCAGGCCAACGTAACCGCAGTCGGCAGCCCCGCCGCAACCTCATGCGCGAATGTCGGCCCGGACAGCACTGCAAGCTCTGCACCCGATGCCGCATCGCGCGCGACATCGGCCATCAGCCGCCCCGTCCCCGCCTCGATGCCCTTGGAGCACAGCACCACATCGCCGCCATCGCGCCCGATCCCGCCCAGCACGCGCGCCAGATGCTGCGCAGGCGTCACCAGTAGAAGCACCGGAACAGCGGCGAGGTCGGCCAGATCACCGGTCGCGCGGATCGAAGCGTTGAGCTGCGTCGACGGAAGAAACAGGCCGTTGCGCCGCTCGCCATTGATCTGCGCCACCAGCTCCGGCTCACGCGCCCACAGCAGGACCTCGCGACCGTCGCTCGACAGCATCTGCGCCAGTGCCGTGCCCCAGGCTCCCGCGCCGACGACGCCAACTTGCAAGGTCATGCCTTCACCCCCGCACCACGCACCGGCGCGGCGTTATCATCAAGCGGCCAGCGCGGCCGCGCCACCACATCGAGCGCATCGACATATCCCAGAGCGAACCGCTCAGCGCCAGCCCAACCGATCATCGCGGCATTGTCTGTGCACAGTTTCGGCGGCGGCGCGACCAGCGGAAGCCCGTGCGAACCTGCCAGCGTCTCAAGGCTACCGCGCAAGGCTGCATTGGCAGCAACTCCGCCCGCGACGACCAGCGCCGTCATGCCAGCAGATGCCGCGCCAAGCGCAATCCGCGTCCGGTCAATCACGCAGTCGATCGCCGCCTGCTGGAACGAGGCCGCAATGTCCGCATCGGCATGAACGCCCGCATCCTTGGCCCGCATCACCGCGCTTTTTAGCCCCGCGAACGAGAAATGCACTTCCCCGCTTCCCACCAGCGGACGCGGCAGGCGTACTGCGCGCGCGTCACCTTCGCGCGCCATGCGCTCGACCGCAGGCCCACCGGGATAGCCCAGCCCGAGGATCTTGGCGGTCTTGTCGAACGCCTCGCCCAGCGCATCGTCGATCGTCGTTGCCAGCCGTCGGTACTGCCCGACGCCCGCAACCTCCAGAATCTGGCAATGCCCGCCCGATACCAGCAGCAGCAGATAGGGATAGTGCAGTGCCGGATCGGCCAGCCGCGGCGAAAGCGCGTGGCCCTCCAGATGGTTGACCGCGATAAGCGGCTTGTCCGCTGCCATCGCCAGCGCCTTGCCCGTGACCAGACCGACCATCACGCCGCCGATCAGCCCCGGCCCCGCCGTCGCGGCAATCGCGTCCATATCGCCAAGCGACATGCCCGCATCGCCCAGCACCGCCTCGATCATCGGAGCCAGTACCTCGACATGCGCGCGCGCCGCGATCTCGGGCACCACGCCGCCATA
Source organism: Novosphingobium hassiacum (assembly GCF_014196055.1). Taxonomy (GTDB): domain Bacteria; phylum Pseudomonadota; class Alphaproteobacteria; order Sphingomonadales; family Sphingomonadaceae; genus Novosphingobium; species Novosphingobium hassiacum. The sequence continues at coordinate 184,126 of NZ_JACICY010000007.1, read as the reverse complement.
GGGACGGTGCGCTTCATCCTGCGAGGCGATGCGCTGCGCCACGATCCGCGCAGTCAGCGTCGTGCCATTGCTGTCGATCACCGCCGCTGCGGTTTCATCGCAACTGGATTCTATGCCAAGGATCAGCGCCATCAGGCGCTTTCCTCTAGAGATAATCCCGTTTACGGCAAGCGGCGCATGACAAGTCCCCTGCCCGAACGGCCCCTGAAGCTCGGCACCCGCCGCTCCCCACTCGCCATGGCGCAAGCCTGTGAGGCGCGCGCGCGCCTCTGCAACGCGCATGGCTGGCCCGAAAGCGCGGTCGAACTCGTCCCCGTCACCGCCAGTGGCGACCGCATTCAGGACCGCCCTCTTGCCGACATCGGCGGCAAGGCGCTCTGGACCAAGGAACTCGACGCCTGGCTTATCTCGGGCGAGATCGACTTTGCGGTCCATTCGATGAAGGACGTCGAGACGGTCCGCCCTGAACAATTCATCATTGCCGCCGTTCTTCCGCGCGCCGACGTGCGCGACGTGCTGGTTGGCGCGGCCTCCATCCATGCCATCCCCCCCGGCGCGCGCGTCGGCACCAGCGCCCCGCGCCGAGCCGCGCTCATGCTCCACGCAAGGCCGGATCTGACGATCGTCGGCTTTCGCGGCAACGTCGCCACGCGCCTCGCCAAGCTGCAGACAGGTGAGGCCGACGTCACCCTGCTCGCCGCCGCTGGCCTCGAACGCCTCGGCGAAACCGGCGTCGGCCACCCGCTGTCCGAACACGAGTGGCTCCCCGCCCCCGCCCAAGGTGCGATCGGCATCGAGTGCCTGTCCTCGCGCGACGATCTGCGCCACTGGCTTTCCGCCATCGACGACACCCCCAGCCACGACGCGATCCGCGCCGAACGGGCATTGCTGCTCGCGCTCGGCGGCAATTGCCACAGCCCGATTGCGGTCCTGACCACCACCGACGGCACCACGCTAACCCTGCGCGCCGCGATCTACAGCCCCGATGGTGCCGAGCGTGTCGAGGACAGCGAAAGCTTCGCCCCGCGCAACGCCGACGCCCCCGCGCGCCTTGCCCATCGCCTGCTTGAGGCAGCCCCCGAGGCAATCCGCGTCCACTTCAGCGGCACATGACCGCCCCGCTGCCACTCGTCGTCATCCGCCCCGAACCGGGCAACGCCGCCACGCTCGCCGCCGCGCGCAACAGGGGTCTCAGCGCACACCGCTACCCGATGTTCGACGTCGTCCCCATCGCCTGGAAAGCGCCCTCTGGGTGCTTCGCCGCGATCCTCGCCGGCAGCGCGAACGTGTTTCGCCACGGCGGCCCGCAACTCGACGAACTCAGGCCCATCCCTGTCATCGCAGTCGGCGCAACCACTGCCGAGGCCGCGCGCAACGCCGGGTTTACCGTCAAACAGACCGGCGAGGGCGGACTGCAACCGTTGGTCGCAACACTCGCGCCCGGCGAATACCTTCGCCTGGCCGGCCAAGATCACGTGCATCTCTCCCCGCCCGCAGGCGTCCGAATCTCCACCCAGATCGTCTACGCCGCGCTGGCCCGCCCTGTCGCGCCAGCCCTCGCAACGCTCCTGACCGAACCGGCAGTCGTCCTGCTCCACTCGGGCGAGGCCGCGCGCCATTTCCGCGCTGAATGCGAACGCATTGAAGTTTCAAAAGAAAATATCTATCTCGCGTGCCTCGCCCCGCGTATCGCCGAACACGCTGGAGCGGGCTGGGCAGGCGTCTGCGTTTCGGCATCAAGGACCGATACGGACTTGCTGGAACTGGCCGCAACAATGTGCGACAGAGTGTGACTTAGGGGCGACAGGACAAGCAAAAACGTATGCAGGACTACGGGGAAAGCACGCGCGCGACCACGCAACGCCGCGGCGTACGCGGGCGGACCGTCGCGGCCATCGTCGCGGCTTGCCTGCTGGCTGGCGCTGCCGGCACAGCGTGGCTCGGCTGGCGCAACGGGTTGTTCGCAGTCGATATTTCCGAGGGCGTACCGCAACTGGTCACCGCCCCCACGCCAACCCCCACGCCAACGGCCGTCCCAGTGCTCGATACCGCCGCGCAGGCGCAACTGTCCGAAGCCTCGACCAAGGTCGCCATGCTCGAACAGCGCCTTGCCGAACTCAACCAACAAGCCATCGCCACATCGGGCAACGCCACCCGCGCCGAATCCCTGCTGCTCGCCTTCGCCGCCCGCCGCGCGATCGAGCGCGGCCAACCGCTCGGCTGGATCGAGATGCAATTGCGCGCCCGCTTCGGCGCGACCCAGGGCGCAGCGGTCGACCGCATCGTCGCCGCCAGCGCTGCACCGGTCACGCTCAACCAGCTAAGCGAACAGTTCGAACTGCTCAGCCCCGAACTCACCGGCGGCGCAACCAGCGAAGGCACATGGGACTGGCTCGGCCGTCAGGTATCCAGCCTGTTCGTCGTCCGCCACGACGACATGCCCTCCCCCACCCCCGAAAGCCGCCTCACCCGCACCCGCGCCTACATCTCCGGCGGCAAGATCGAAGCCGCTACCGCCGAAGTAGAACGCCTCCCCGGCAACGCCGTCGCCGCCGACTGGCTGGCCAAAGCGAGGGATTACACTTCAGTCCAGCGGGCGCTTGACCAACTGGAAGCTGCGGCGTTGATGGGCGCGCAGCCGGTCGCCGAGCCGAGTGTTGCGCCGACGGTTGAGGCTGGACCGGCTGCTGAGGCGTCTGAAGGGGCGGTTTGATGGCGGTATTGTCCCCTATTTGGCCTTGGCGATTAGAAACGGACTATCCGCACACGACGCCATTGCGGACGTGGCTGCTTCCCCACCTTATGACGCGTTACTGTAGCTGAGCGCCGCAACAAAGGCTATGTGCTGCAAATGGAAGCGAGTTCCTTACCTACAGATCGCGCCAGCGCAGATGACGGGGACTTCTATGTTGAGGCGGACTGCTGCCTCCTGTGCGGCGTGCCCGAAGATGTCGCGCCAGAGATTTTTCACACGGGCGAGCATCAGTGCGCGATAGTTCGGCAACCCTGTTCGCTAGATGAGATCGATCAGACTATACGCGCGATGTGGTCGAGCGAAGTGGACTGTGTCCGCTATCGAGGTCGAGATGTGATCATGCTCGAAAGGCTGGCACGAGCGGGAATGGCCAACCAAGCAGATTATGGCCAGTCAGCGACCGCGCCTATACGTCTGCGAGATAGGGTGAGCTTCGAGATGGCGGAAGGCACGAGCCTTGTGGCGTCCGTTCGGATCGCTAGCGAACTCCGCGCTGACATGCGTGCCAAGGGCAATAAGGTCCTGCCCGCCATGCTAGGAAAGCAGTCCGTTTGGGTCTCTTGGTTTCAGAACCACTTTCACCGCGTGCGCTTTGCCGATGCGGGTCAAGGACAGTTCGTTGCGCGTCTAGGACCTACGAGGGCGATACAAGGCTTCGCGTGGCTAATGCACGACTGGCTTACTGCAAAGGGCGCAGTGAACATTCGCTGGGAAGTAACGGGTGACCCCATTTCAACCAGCCGGACCCCGATGTAAAAGCATGCCTGCCAATCTCGAGTGTCAGTTCCCCACCCAGATTACGAAATTCAACACTGACCGCTCGAGCCCACTTGCGGATCCTCAGTCTTCCTCGCCGAACACGGGTGGCTCTAAGCTCATCGTCGCACCAGCCATGCGATCCTTGGCGCAATGCGAGTGAACGTAGATGTTCTGGAAGGGATCGTCGGTCGCACGGCGTCCCTCCGCCCATCGCCACAAACCCTCGACGCTCACGAGAAGCGCGCCATCGTCGTCGCGGTTGATACCTGCACCACAGAACCAGCATTGAAACTCGAGCATAACTCGATGGTGCAGCAAGTTCTCACATATCGCAATGTCAGGTTTCCACCCATTTCCTGCCGATCAGCGCCCTTGGCCTGAATACCAATAGCTGCCCCTTACATCGTCGCCCCGGACTTGATCCGGGGTGAGGCTGCTCTTCCCGGGAAGCGATGACGTTTTGGTTCGCGCAGAGGCCGCAGAGATTTTTGTGTGTGGTGGCTGCGGTAGAGCCGAGTACGGGCCCGTTGATCGCCGCGACGGCTCGTCGAAAAGCGCCTTCTCCGCGCCTCCGCGCGATCAAACCTTCTCTGCGCTCTTTGCGGTCTCTGCGCGAAACAAAAGCCTTACCCCGGATCAAGTCCGGGGCGACGAAGTGGGCAGTGGTGCAACACCTGCTCTCTCCCCTTCAGGGGAGAGATACGAAGGCTTGGCAGCTTGTCTGCCTAGCCGAAGTTGCGTGGGGCTTGGTGTGCGAGAAAGGCCCCTCTCCCAACCCTCTCCCCTGAAGTGGCGAGGGCTACGTAAGCTCAAGCCGCCCGCAGCAGCTTCGGCAGATCGCCGCTCATCCCGCGCGCCTCGTCCATGAACCAGCGCTTCAGCGGCCCCGCGCGCTGCACGCCCGCCATGCCCAGCCGCCGGATCGCCGAGGGCAAGCGCCCGGGCACGCCGAACAGCCGCGTCAGCACATCGGTGGCGGTCGCGACCATGAACGTATCCGCCGCGCGCCAGCGTTCGTAGCGCGCCAGCAATTGCGCATCGCCCACATCCAGCCCCAGCCGCAACCCGTCCGACAGCACCTCGACCAGCGCCGCGACATCGCGCAGGCCCACGTTCAACCCCTGCCCCGCAATCGGGTGCATCCCGTGCGCGGCATCGCCAACCAGCGCCAGCCGCTCGTCCACGATCCTGGCGGTGTGATGGAAGTTCAGGGGGTACGACGTGCGCGGCGCGGCCAGCGTCAGCGCGCCGAACATGCCCTGCATCCGCGCCGAGACCTCGTTCAGGAACATCGCCTCGGGCATCGCCAGCACGGCGGCGGCGTCCTTTTCCGCCACGGTCCAGACCAGCGCCGAACGGTGCCTGCCGTCGGCATCATCGAGCAACGGCAACAGCGCGAACGGACCCGCCGGATAGAACACTTCCCACGCCACGTTCTCGTGCGATTTTTCGTGAGCCAGCCCCGCGATGATCGCGCGGTGGCCGTAATCCCAACGGGCAGGCGTGAAACCCGCCTCGTCGCGCGTCGGCGACTTGCGCCCCTCGGCCCCGACCAGCAGCCGCCCCTTGAGCACGCGCCCATCGGCCAGCGTCACCGTGACGCCATGCTCGCCGCGCTCGCGCTTCAGCACATGCGCATTGGGGTGAAACGTGATCGCGTCTTCCTTCGACGCCACATCGTACATCGCGATGCGCAGATCGCGGTTGGCGTACATCCGCCCCAGCGAGCCTTCATCCTCGTCCGGCTTGAAGTCGATCCGCCCCGGCTGCATCCCGTCGGTCACCGCGATCGCCTCGATCGGGCAACCCAGCGGCGTCAGCGCCTCGGCCATGCCTAGATGCGCGTAGAGATTCCAGCTCGCCGTCGAAATCGCCGAAGCACGCCCGTCGAACCCGTCCGCCGTCTGCGCCGCAGGGTCGGAATTGTCGACCACATGGCTCGTGATCCCCGCCTTGGCGAGGCCGATCGCCAGCGTCATGCCGACAAGGCCACCGCCAAGGATCACGACGTCGGCGCTTAGTTCATTCATCGCGGAACTCCACAGGTGCTTCCCGGACCACCATCGAGATCGAGGCAGCGTCCGTCAAACGAACCTTCGGGTACGTTCAGGCCGATCAATGCCGCAAGGCTGGGCGCTATGTCTACTGTCTCAACGGGACTTGGCTGTTCGAAGCCCGTCATGCCCTTGCGCCAGAACAGCATCGGCACGCGGCGATCATAGTCCCACGGGCTGCCATGCGTGGCGACATAGCCTGCGCCGGCATGAGCGATCGGCACGACACCACGCTTGAGCATGACCAGAAAGTCGCCCGAATGTAGCGGATTGTACGATGCGCGCGCCCGTTCGGTGAGTGTCCACGTCTCTGGCGAGGCCGTCGGCATCGGCGTTGCCGCGATTTCGGCAGCAGAAAGCACCGCCTCGACTTGCGGGCTGGTCATCAACATCGCCTTGGCATCGTCGATGATCTTGCCGCGCAATCCCGGCGCGATATCATTGCGCAGCCAATAGTCGCCCGCCGGACCGTCGGACAGGATCAGGCCCTTGGCCTCGATGCCGTAACGCTTGCCGAGCGCAGTCGAAAGCGCTGCTGCCGATACGTCGTCGCCCACCCGGGACGACTGCACGAGCGCCTGTTCCTGCAACCGCTCCGGCATATCGAACCCGCCGTGGTCCGCCGTCAGCACGACCGCGTAGTCGATCCCGCGCTTGTCGAGCCCTGCGAAGAAATCGCCCAGCGCGGCATCGAGCTGGGTCAGCTGGATGCACATTTCCGCGCCCTCGGTCCCGGTCGAATGGCCGACGTAGTCAGTGGCCGAGAGGCTGACCGAAAGCACATCGGGCACGGTGCCCTTGCCCAGCTTCTGCTCGTCCACCAACCGCGTCGCCAGATCCAGCGTCGCACGGTCGAGCCGGGGCGAGGCGCGGAACGCGTCGCTATCGCCTGCCTTCAACGCGAAGTGACCGGTCCCGACCGAGGCCTTGCCCGCCTGCACCACACGGTTCTGCCGCGCACACCATGCAGGGACGGGAAACGCCGGTGCGCCCTTTGCCAGCGTCGCGGTGATCGCGGCGTTCTGCGCGAGCGCAGTCGGCCCGAGTTCGCGGCCAGCCAGCGTGGCAAAGCCCTTGCCCTTCCACCAATAGACCTGATCGATGTCGTGCCCGCCCATCATCAGCGCGCCGCGATCCTTGCCCGATACCGCAATATTGCGCGCCGCAGGGTTGGCCCGCTTCATCCATTCGCCCAGCGTCGGCACCAGCAGGTTGCCGACCGATGCGACATAGTCCTTCGATCCCGCCGTGCGCTTGGACACGTCCTCGGCGCAGTAGACCACCTTCGAACCGACCGTGACCGACTGGTCGATCCACGAATTGGCAATGACCCCGGTATGCGCCGGGCGGTTGCCGGTCATGATCGTCGAATGGCCGGGGCAAGTCTCGGTCGCCGCGTGACTCTGGTAGCCCGAAGGAAACACCGCCCCTTCGGTCAGGCGGGCAATGCCGCCGGTAAACCGCTGGCGATACTGCGCGAACAAGTCGGCCGAGAACTGGTCAACCGAGATCGCGACGATCAGGCGCGGCGCGCGTGGTGATACGGTCTGGCTGACCGCAGGCACCGTTTCCTGCGCCATCAGCGGGCTGAATGGCAGCGTTACGGCGGCAATCGCGAGTGCAAATTTGCGGGAAATGGAGATCACGCGAAACATACTCCTAGGGGCACGTACTGGACACGGGAGAAGGCCAATCGTAGGACGCCCGCAGATGCTTACGCATGGCCCCGGCGGTGTCTGTCTTCAAGGGACTTTCGGGTTCAAGCGGCCATTTTGGACAACCATGCCCGCCAAGCCAACGCTGCGCACTATAGCGATGTTTGTGACGGCCCTGTGGCTGTCGCTGCTTGCTGCGCTATCCCCGGCACAAGCCGCGTCCAACCACATGCGCGCCACGCTGCTGGCCGAGGGACCGGTTCAGCCCGGCGACACGGTCATGCTCGCGCTGTTGATGCAGCCCGAGGCAGGGTGGCACGGCTACTGGTCCAACCCCGGCGATGCAGGTTACGGCCTCGCGCTCGACTGGAGCCTGCCCTCCGGCGCGACGACGGGCGCGATGCAATTTCCGGTCCCGCAGACCCTGCTCGTCCAGGGCCTGATGAACCACGTTTACGAACATGCCTATGCCGTGCTCGTCCCGATCAAGCTGCCGCAGGATGTCGGCGGCGCCTCGCAGCTTCCGATCTCGGTCAAGGCGCAGTGGCTGGTCTGCACCGAATCGATTTGCGTGCCCGAGCGTGCCGAATTGCAGGGCACAATAACGATCGGATCGGGCGCGAAAGACGCGCGCTTCGAACAGTGGCGCGCGAGCCTTCCGGCACCGCTCGATCGCAGCGGTTCGTTTGCCTTGGCAAACAATGCCCTGCGGGTCGCGCTGCCCTTCCCGGCCAGCGCTTCGCTGGAAACGCCCCACCTGTTCCTCTCGACTGAACGCCTTGCCGATTACGCCGCCCCGCAGCGATTCTTCCGCAATGGCGACACGCTGGTCGTCGAAGTTCCGCTGAGCACGTCGCCCGCCACACCCGCCAAAGTCGAAGGCGTGCTGGCGATGGGCAAGGATGCTGGCGGCATAGCTTTCACGGCGCTCCCCGGCACGGTACCCGAAGGCGGGACGCAGATCGGCGGCGCGGCATTCTCGCTGACGGTGCTCGGCCTTGCGCTGCTCGGTGCGTTCGTAGGCGGTTTGGTGCTCAACGTCATGCCCTGCGTGTTCCCGGTCCTCAGCCTCAAGGCGCTGGCACTGGCGCGCGGCAATTCGCACAACGCGAGGGGCGAAGCGCTGGCCTACACCGCAGGCGTAGTCCTCGCCTGCCTCGCGCTCGGCGGTGTCATGCTCGCCCTGCGCGCGAGTGGCGAGCAAGTGGGTTGGGCATTCCAATTGCAGGAACCCGGCGTAGTTGCAGTGCTGCTGCTGCTCGCCGTTGCCATGACCGCCAACTTCGCCGGGCTGTTCGAACTGCCGGGGCTTTCGGTAGAGCGCGGCGCAGGCCCGTCCGGCGCGTTCGGCACGGGCCTCCTCGCCGCCTTCATCGCCACGCCCTGCACCGGCCCGTTCATGGCCGCCGCAATGGGCGCGGCGCTGGTCCTGCCGTGGTGGGCCGCGCTCGGCGTCTTCGCAGCGCTCGGCCTTGGCCTTGCCTTGCCGTTCCTGGCCCTCGGCTTCGTGCCAGCGCTGCGCCTTCTCCTGCCCAAGCCCGGTGCGTGGATGGAGCGGTTCCGCCGCTGGATGGCATTGCCGATGGGGCTGACCGCGCTGGCGCTGGCATGGCTGGCATGGCGCGTGGGCGGCCAGACCTTCACCGTCGTCCTGATAGCCATCGCTGTGGTCCTGCTCGGTGCTCTGGCAGCGGTGGGCGTCACGCAGCGCAAAGGCCAATCGACGGTCAAGTTGATCGCCATCGCCGCGCTGATCGCCATCGGCGGCGTGATCGGCCTGCCGCCTGCAACCCCTGCCCAGATCGCCGAAGGTGGCCTGCTGAACGCCCGCCCGTTCAGCGAGGCCGCATTGGCCGAAGCGCGCAAGGCCGGAAAGCCCGTCTTCGCCTATTTCACCGCCGACTGGTGCCTGTCGTGCAAAGTCAACGAAAGCACCTCGATCGAGCGCGAAACAACCCGCGCGGCGTTCGAAAAGGCAGGCGTCGTCGTGCTGGTAGGCGACTGGACGCGCCGCGACCCAGCGATCACCAAATTCCTCACCGCGCAAGGCGCAGCAGGCGTCCCGCTCTACTTGTGGTATCCGGCTGGCAAAGGCGATCCGCGCCAATTGCCCCAAGTGCTTACGCCGGATTTGCTGGCAGGCCTGCCCGTCGAATAACACGTTCCCCCGCGAAGGCGGGGGCCTCAGGCCTGATCGCACAATCTCCTGAGGTCCCCGGCTTCGCGGGGACGCCGAGTGCAAGGATCAAAACTTGTTATCCCGCGGAAACCCGTTCGGCGGCAACCTGCCGGCAGCACCGCGTGCGACCTTCCACGGCAGCAGGTCCTTCTCGGTCCGCGTCCGACCGCTTTCGCCGCCCATCGTCCACGACAGCCCGTCTTCCAGCTTGATCGTGACCACATCGGCCATGCCGCCGTCCTTGTAGCGTTGCAGCGTCACCCCCTGCCCTTTGGCCAGCAGCGGCACTTCGGACAGCGCGAAGACCACCAGTTTGCGGTTATCGCCGATCACCGCAACGTGATCGTGTTCGGCGGCGATCTCGCGGACCACGGCCAGCTTCACGCCCGGCTTGGTCGATACCACGCCGCGCCCTTTGCGCGTTTCGGCCAGCAGCTCGTCCATCTCGGCGGCAAACCCGCGCCCCGAATTGGCTGCCAGCAGCAACTGCCCCTTGGCCTTGTGGATCACCAGGCTGACGATATGCGCATCGGAATCGATATCGACCATCGTGCGGATCGGCTCACCAAAGCCGCGCGCGCCGGGCAGCTTGTCGGCGCCCAGCGTGTAAAAGCGCCCGTTGTCGATCGCCACCAGTAGCTTGTCGGTCGTCTGGCAATGCAGCGCGAAGGCAGGGCCATCGCCTTCCTTGAACTTGAAATCGCCATCCAGCGGCAGATGCCCCTTGGCCGCCCTGATCCAGCCCTTGGCCGAGAGGATCACCGTCACCGGCTCCTTCTCGATCATCGCGTCCATGCTGAACTCGCGCGTCGGCGCGGCTTCGGCAATCGTCGTGCGGCGGCGGCCGAGCGGGGTGTCCTCGGAATACTCCTTGCGCAGCGCGTTCAGGTCGCGCTTCAGGCGGGTGCGCTGCTTGGCGGGGTTATCCAGCAGCTTCTGCAGCTCTTCCTGCTCGGCTTTCAGCTCCTCAAGCTCCTTGCGCAGCTCCATTTCCTCAAGCTTGCGCAAACTGCGCAGCCGCATGTTGAGGATCGCTTCGGCCTGCCGGTCGGTCAGCTCGAACTCGGCCATCATCACCGGCTTGGGCTCGTCCTCGCTGCGGATGATCTCGATAATCCGGTCGAGATTGAGGTAGGCGATGATGTAGCCGCCGACCAGTTCGAGCCGGGCGGCGATCTTTTCCAGCCGATGGCGCGAACGGCGCAGCAAGATGTCGATCTGGGCGATCACCCATTCCTGCAGCATCAGCTTCAGGCCAAGCACACCCGGCGTGCGCCGCGCGTCGAGCACGTTGAGATTGAGCCCGAAACGGTTTTCCAGATCGGTCAGCCGGAACAGCGATTCCTTGAGCAGATCGGGATCGATGTTGCGGCTCTTGGGGACCAGCACCAGCCGGATTTGCTCGTCCGATTCATCGCGCACATCTTCAAGGATCGGCAGCTTCTTGTCGGCGATAAGCTGCGCGATCTGCTCGATCAGCTTGCCCTTCTGCACCTGATAGGGGATTTCCGAGATAACCAGCTGCCACTGGCCGCTGCCCAGCTTCTCGATCCCGGTCTCTTCCCAATTGCCGTCAGCGTCGCGCCCGGTCGAAAACCGCCCGCGCACCCGGATCGCGCCGCGTCCGCTGGCGTAGGCCGCCGAAATCGCCGCCGGACTATCGACCACGATGCCGCCCGTCGGCAGGTCGGGACCGTGGAACACCTGCATCAGCTGTTCGTGCTCGACCGCCGGATTGTCGATCAGCAGCAGCGTGGCATCGACGATCTCGGCCACATTGTGGCTCGGGATGTTGGTCGCCATGCCCACCGCGATCCCGCTGGAGCCGTTGGCCAATAGATTGGGGAACAGGCCCGGGAATATCTCGGGCTCTTCCTCTTCGCCGTTGTACGTCGGGTGGAAATCGACCGTGCCGTCTTCCAGCCCCGCCATCAGGCGCATCGCCGTGCGGGTCAGGCGCGCCTCGGTATAGCGGTAGGCGGCGGCATTATCGCCGTCGATATTGCCGAAGTTGCCTTGCCCCTCGACCAGCGGATAGCGCAGCGCGAAATCCTGCGCGAGGCGGACCATCGCATCGTAGACGCTCGAATCGCCATGCGGGTGATACTTGCCGATCACGTCGCCGACCACGCGCGCCGATTTCTTGAACGCGCCCGTGGCGTCGAGCTTCAGCTGCCGCATCGCCCACAACAGGCGGCGGTGTACCGGCTTCAGCCCGTCGCGCAGATCGGGAAGCGAGCGCGCGGTGATCGTCGACATCGCATAGACGAGATAGCGTTCGGAAAGCGCCGAATCGAACGGGGCATCGACGATTGCGTCGAACGGATCGGGGTCGTTGTCTTTGGTGATCGCCATGGCGGAACGTCCTAGCAACGCGACCCGACGAACGGAAGGCCACGCGCGGAAAGCTGGGGAACAACCCTACCCACCGTCAATTGTAGGGGCAGGCCCGCCGCTGACGGCAGGCACCCCCTTCCCCGGAGAACACCCATGACCAAGCGCATCCTCATCCTTGCGACCGATGGCTTCGAACAGTCCGAACTGATGGACCCGAAGAAGGCACTGGAAGACGCCGGCTTCGAAACCGTCGTCGCCAGCATCGCGTCCGGCTCGATCAAGGGCTGGAAGGACAAGAACTGGGGCGACAGCGTGTCTGTGGATCTCACGATCGATCAGGTCGTGGTCGACGAATTCGACGCCCTGCTGCTCCCAGGCGGCCAGATGAACCCCGACATCCTGCGCATGAACGACGACGCGATCGACCTGATCAACGACTTCGACGATGCCGGAAAGACCATCGCGGCAATTTGCCACGCACCGTGGCTAATGGCCGAAGCGGACATCCTCGATGGGCGCACCGTCACCAGCTGGCCCTCGATCCGCACCGACCTCGCCAATGCCGGCGCCGACGTGGTGGACGAGGAAGTCGCCATCGACGGCAACTTCATCACCAGCCGCAACCCCGATGACATTCCGGCATTCTCGCAGGCGCTGATCGACGCGCTGTCGGATTGATGTGAAAAAGCCCTCTCCCCATCAGGGGAGAGGGTTGGGAGAGGGGAACGCGCTACCCAAAAACCTCCGCGTAAAGCCCCTCGATCTCGCCCGCATCGGCAATCCGCGGGTTGTTCGCAGGTGACCCCGAAGCAATCGCCTGCCGCGCCATTTCGGGCGCTAATTGGGTCCACTGCGCTTGAGATATGCCATGCGAGCGCGGCGTCGGCACCGACAGATCGGCGTTCAGCGCCGCAAGCTCCTCCAGCAATCGCGCTACCGCCGCCTGATCGCCCTCATCCTCACTCGCCACACCCATCGCGCGGGCACATTCTGCATAGCGCCCCAGCGCCGACGGTGCCGAGAACGCCGTCACCGCAGGCAGCAGCATCGCGTTGGACAGCCCGTGCGGCACGTGGAAGAACGCGCCGATCGGACGGCTCATCCCGTGCACCAACGCCACGCTGGCGTTGGAGAACGCGATCCCCGCATGATGCGCGCCCACCATCATCGCCTCACGCGCGGCGCGATTGCCAGGCTCGGCACAGGCGGTGCGGATGTTGGGCGCGATCAGCTTCATGGCAGAGAGCGCCATCGCATCCGAGAACGCATTGGCCCGGCGCGACACATAGGCCTCGATCGCATGGGTCAGCGAATCGATCCCGGTATCCGCCGTCAGCCGCACAGGTTTACCCATGGTCAGTTCGAAATCGACGATCGCGATAGTCGGCAGGAAGGCTAGCCCTGCACAGAGCATTTTCTCGTTGCTCGCCTCATCGGTGACGATGGTAAACCGGGTGGCTTCCGACCCGGTCCCCGCCGTCGTCGGCACCGCGATGATCGGCAGGCCCGGGACATCCGTCACAGCCGGAGCTTTCATCGTCGGAATCGGTCGCGGATCAAGCGCCAGCGCGGCAATCACCTTGGCCGTGTCGATCGGACTGCCCCCACCGAATCCGATCACGCAATCGCACCCGCTCCAGCGCAACGCCTCAAGCGCCGCCTCGACCACTGCCACGGTCGGATCGGGCACCGTCTCGGCAAAGACTTGCGCCGAAAGGCCTGCGCTTTCCAGCACGTCGATCATCCGCGCGACCAGGCCGGACTGCACCAGAAACGCATCGGTCACCACAAATGGCCGTGACAGCCCGCAGCGCGCCAGGACTTCGGGAAGATCGTTGATAGTACCGCCGCCCACCCGCACGATCCGTGGCAAACTGATTTCGACCATGCGCATCCTCTCCGATTGCGCCGCCATGCAACCGCAATACCGGCATGGGCGCAAGGGGATTACGTGTGGTGCGCTGCCGCTACAGCGGTCAGGTCTCCTGCAACCACGTTCACTTCGGGGTATGGCATGATGATCGTGCCGTCTGGTGCGGCGGTGTACGACGTCTGCGTGGGGTAGGCCAAGCCAATGCCCTCTGCGGCAAAGCGGTCCATGATCGCCACGAGCAAACGGTCGCGCAACGGGTGCGCAACGCCCCAGTCGGAACCATGCACGTCGACGATGAACTGGAAGTCGAGCGAGCTTTCGCCGAATCCTTCGAACCCCGCCCGCGCGACCTTGGCGCCTTGGGCTTCGCCCAGCTCGTGCAGCATCCCGGGAATGCGGGCAAGCGTCGCGCTGGGAGTTTCGTAGGTAACGCCCAGCATGAACGTCAGGCGGATGTGATCGCGCTTGGTGACGTTGCGGATTTCCTTGTCCATCAGGTTCTTGTTGGAAATGATCAGCAACTCGCCGGTGAACAGGCGGATGCGCGTGGAGCGCATGCCGATCTGCTCGACGACCCCGATGATGTCGCCAAACGCCACCTTTTCGCCGACCTTGAACGGGCGGTCGAACAGGATCGATATCCCAGCGAACAAATCGGAAAAAACACCCTGCGCAGCAAGACCGATGGCGATGCCACCTACGCCAAGGCCTGCGATCAGTCCCGTCACATTGACGCCGAGATTGCCCAGAATCAGCACGCTAGCGATTGCGAACACAAGGAACGTGACCAAGGCGCGGATGATATTCATCGCCGAATTCAGCGCGCCATTGGCATGCTGCGCGCCGCCTGCACGGTGCTCGACAAGGCCCAACACCAGTTCGCGCGCCCAGATCGCAGCCTGAACCGTCACAGCGATGGTGAACAAAAAGCTGATCGTCTTGTCCAGCAGGACCGGCGTCTCGGCATATCCCGCCACGATCCGCGCCGCGATGATCACAATAAACCAGAATTTCGTGCGCGCCGCCATGCGACCGACGATCGTGCGCCAGTTCACCAGCGCGTCGTCCTCGCGGCAAAGACGCTGAGACAGCTTCTGCAGGGTGAGCAGCAGCAGCACGATCAGGACGGCAAAGCCGACGGCGATGGCGATTTTAAGCCAGTTCTCTGCAAGCCAGCTTGTCGTTTCCGACATCAGAAGCTGGGCTTGTGCGGTTATGTCCTTGGCTGCGGGAGGAGGCGTGGGTGATGTCTTGATGATCTGCATGAGGCGGCAGATGTCCTTTGCATGTTCTTGCCGGAATGAACGGGCTGCAGATGCGCGACCACGCGCACGCCCGTCGAGAAACGGCGCAAAGCAGCCATTCCTGTGTTCTTAAAGCCCCGGCCCGAACTAGGTTCCCGAATGGCGTTGGCCCGGGCGCCTATCCGGACCAGCCGGGACTACCGCCCCTGCATATCCCGTGCTTCTGCGGGAATATGGACGATCAGCCCGTCGATCGCCTCGGTCAGTTCGATCTGACACGACAGGCGGCTGGTGCGCGTCACCCCGGCAGCAAGGTCGAGCATGTCTTCCTCATCGTCCACCGCAGGCGGTACTTTGGCGAACCAGTCGGGGTCGATCACGACGTGGCAAGTGGAGCAGGCCATCTGGCCTTCGCAGGTGCCTTCGAGCGGCATGCCCTTGGCCTGGCCCAGTTCGAGCAGGCGCGTCCCGGCCTCGCCTTCAGCGGCGATCTTTTCGCCCTGGGGAGTTACGAAGGTGACGCGGACCATGACTACAAGACTCCCTGCGACCTCACAGCGGCATGGATTGCCGCTGCGGCCTCGATCAGATCATCGTCCCGTGTATAGCGTCCGAACCCTAGCCGGATCGCGGTTTTGCTATCCCTGTCCGAAAGTCCCAGCGCGCGCAAGACATGGCTTGGCCTGCCCGACCCGCTGGCGCAGGCAGAGCCTGCGGAAAATGCCACGTTGCGACATTCCGACAACAGCCGCGCCACGTCCAGCCCGTCCAGCCGCACATTGAGATTACCGTGCCAGCGCGCCTCCTCGCTGCCGTTCAGCGTCCAGTCGGCGAAGAGTGATCGAGCCAGCGTCCACAGCCTCTCCACATGTTCCGCATCGCTTGTGCCCAGGCTTGTGCACAGCGCCGCAGCCGCACCGAACCCGGCGCAAAGCGCGGGGCTGAGCGTGCCCGACCGCAAGCCGCCCTCCTGCCCGCCGCCATGGATCAACGGCGAAAGCTCCACCCCGTCGCGCACCCACAACGCGCCGATGCCCTTCGGCCCGTAGAGCTTGTGCGACGACACCGCGATCAGGTCCGCCCCCTCGGGCGCGGCGAGCTTACCGGCACCTTGGACCGCATCGCACAGGAAAAGCGCCGCAATCGCTCGCGTCCGCATAGCCAAGGCTTCGACCGGCTGCACCGTCCCGATCTCGTTGTTGACCTGCATCACCGCGACAAGGCCGGTCCCGTCCGGTATCGCCGCATCGGAATCGACAACCCCCGCCGCGTCCACCGGCAGCAGCGCCACGCCCGGATCAACGAACCGCGCCGTATCCAGCACCGCCGCATGCTCGATCGCCGAAACCGCGAGCCGCGTGGCGCGCGATCCGATGATCGCCAGATTGAGCGCCTCGGTCGCCCCGGACGTGAACACCACGCGCCCGCCCGCCGGAAACAGCGCAGCCACCTGTGCCCGCGCCACCTCGACCGCCGCCGCCGCCGCACGGCCATAGCGATGCGGGCTGTGCGGATTGGCAAAGCCCGGAGCCTCAGGCCCTGCCAGCCACGGCATCATCGCCTCGCGCGCTTCGGGCGCCAGCGGCGTCGTCGCCTGATAATCGAGGTAGATCATCCCCGGATATCCCGCCAAACTTCGACAAAGCGCGCAATCTCCGCCTCGGTCGTCTCGCGCCCGATAGACACCCGGATCACTTCGCTCGGGCCCTCGATGCCCATTGCCGTCAGCACGTGGCTTGCCTTCAACGAGCCCGAGGAACACGCACTTCCCGCCGAGACCGCGATGCCCGCGCCGTCGAAGCGGATCAGTTGCGCGGTGCTCGACTTGCCGGGCATCCGGTAGGCACCGATCGTCGCAAGGCGCGGCGCGGTTGGAGCGACAACTTCGGCCCCGATTTCAAGCAATTGACTCGTAAGGGATTCCCGCAAAGCTAAAGCGGACTTGAGCCATGAACCGCCCGCTTCCAGCGCCGCCGCCATGCCCAGCACCAGCGGCAAGGGCTCAGTCCCCGGCCGATAGCCGCGCTCCTGCCCTCCCGTCGGGCGCAGCAGCGCATAGTCGCGCACCAGCAGCGCCCCGATCCCGATAGGCCCACCGAACTTGTGTGCCGAAAACGCGATCATGTCGGCAGGCGGCAGCGGCAGTTTGGCGACCCCTTGCGCTGCGTCGACCAGAACAGTCCCACCCCGCGCTGTCACAGCCTCGGCCACGCGCGCGACATCCTGCACCACGCCGGTCTCGCTGTTGACCTGCTGAACCGCCACCAGTGCCGGACCATCCCCCAGCGCCTCGTCGAGCACCGCGAAGTCGAGCAGTCCATCCACGCCCACCGGCAAACGCACCGCATCGCGCGTCGTGCGCAGCACGGCATCATGCTCGACCGCGCTGGTAAGCACGCGTTCGTGCAAGCCCGAGGACACGGCCAGAGCAATCGCCTCGCTCGCCCCGCTGGTGAAGATCACCTCGCCCGTCCACCCAAGCGCCGCCTTGATCCGCGCGCGCGCATCTTCCAGCGCTGCCCGCGCCGCGCGCCCGGCCTTGTGCGGGCTGGAAGGATTGGCCCAGATACGGAACCCCTCCTCCATCGCGGCAAGCGCCTGCGGCAGTATGGGCGTCGTCGCAGCGTGGTCGAGATAGATCGTCAACGCAAATCCCGGAAAAGTTGCTTTCGCAACACTGGTTTCTATATAGCCGGTAACGCAATTCCCAGCCCCGGCATTCCTTGCCGTCGCGGCAAGAACACAGGCGACCAGAACAGGCAATGCCCGCAGTCATTTTTCCCGGCCCCGAAGGCCGTCTCGAAGGCCGTTTCCAGCCCGGTTCACGCCCGCGCGCACCGGTGGCTATGATCCTCCACCCGCATCCGCAAGCAGGTGGCACGATGAACGATCGCATCACCCAGGCGATGTACAAGACCTTCGTCGCGCGCGGCTTTGCCACGTTGCGCTTCAACTTTCGCGGTGTCGGACGCAGCCAAGGGTCGTTCGATAACGGCATCGGCGAACTGTCCGACGCGGCGGCGGCGCTCGACTGGGTCCAGTCGATCCATCCCGAAGCCAGCACCACGTGGATCGCGGGCTATTCGTTCGGCGCGCTGATCGGCATGCAGTTGCTGATGCGCCGCCCGGAAATCCGCGGCTTCATCTCGGTCGCACCGCCTGCCAACATGTACGATTTCAGCTTCCTCGCGCCTTGCCCCGCCTCGGGAATCATCGTGCAGGGCACCGCTGACACTGTGGTGACGCCCGGCGCTGTGCAGAAGCTGGTCGACAAGCTGCGCACGCAGAAGCACATCACCATCCATCACGATGAAGTGCCTCGCGCCAACCACTTCTTCGAGAGTGAACTCGACGATATGATGCGCGCCGTCGACAACTATCTCGACATGCGCCTGTCGCCCGACTGCCCGATCCGCTGATCCTCACTTCCCCCCTCCCGCAGGTGGGAGGGGGCGGGGGTGGGCCACTATGTCAAAGCGTGGCTGGCATCGCGTCGATCAGGATCGTCTTCATCTCGAGATAGGGCAACAGCCCCTCACGCCCGCCCTCGCGGCCGATGCCCGATTGCTTGAACCCGCCGAAGGGCAGTCCAAAGTCCATGCGCAATCCGTTCTGCCCGAAACCGCCCGTGCGGATGCGCCGGGCGATGCGGTAGGCGGCATCGGCGTCGTTGGTCAGCACCGATCCGTTGAGGCCATAGGCGCTGGCATTGGCGGTCCGGATCGCGTCTTCCTCATCGTCGACCGGGATCAGGCTCAGCACCGGCCCGAAAATCTCCTCCTGCGCGATGCGGCTGTCATTGCGGACATTGGCAAACAGCGTCGGCTCGATGAAAAAACCGCGATTGAGGTGCGCCGGCCGACTGCCGCCGGTCACGAGATCCGCAGTGCTCTTGCCCTCCTCGATATACATCTCGATGCGCTCAAGCTGGCGTTTCATCGCGACAGGCCCCAGTTGTGTATCCGGATCGTCCGAATAGCCGATGCGCACCTGCTTCATTTCGGCAGCGATCGCATCGGCCAGTTCATCCTGGCGATGGCGCGGCACGATCACGCGGCTGAGCATCGCGCAGACCTGACCTGACATCATCGTGATCGTGCCCGTCAGCATCTTTGCGGCAGCGTCGATCGGAAAGTCATCGCGAATGATAGCTGCCGACTTGCCGCCCAGTTCCAGCGTGCACCGCGCCATGCGCCCGCCGCAGACTGACGCGATGCGCTTGCCCGCCAGCGTCGATCCGGTGAACGAAACCTTGTCCACGCCCTCGTTGCACACCAGATGATCGCTCGCCTCGCGGTGTCCGGTGACAAGGTTGACCACGCCCGCCGGAATGCCAGCCGCCTCGGCCGCCTCTGCGATGATATACGCCTCGAGCGGGGTTTCCGGCGAAGGCTTCATGATCACCGTGCAACCCGTCAGCAGCGCATAGGCAACCTTGTTGGCCATGATCCCGAACGGTCCGTTCCACGGCGCGATGGCCGCGACGACGCCGACCGGTTCATAGGCGATCAGCGCGGCTTCTGCGGCGTGGCTGGGCCTGCGCTCGACGAATTCGAAGCTTTCGGCAAAGCCCGTGATGGCGCTCAGCGCCATCACGCTGCCGCCGTGCATCGGCCCTGCAAACGACGCGAGCCCACCCATCTGCGCGGTCCACGCTTTCGCCAGTTCCGGCAGACGCGCTTCGAGATGGGCAACCATGCGGCGAAAGGTGGCGATGCGCTCTGCAGGGGGCGTAGTTGACCAAGGACCATTGTCGAACGCCTCACGCGCGGCGGCAACTGCTGCGTCCATGTCAGACTCGTCCGCTTCGGCTACGCGCCCGATGACCTGCTCGGTGTCAGGTGAGACAAGCTCGATCATCCGGCCGGAGTTCGCCCGAACCCAGCAGCCGCCAATATAGAGCTTGCCGGGGTGGGCGATGTTGACGCCTGGTGGGGTCATCGTCATTTTCCTTTGCGCGCTGCGACAGGATGATACGTCTTCAACGGAAAAAGGGCGACCATCGCTGGCCGCCCCTTCCCCTCATGACTTTGCAATCGATCAGAAGCGCTTCTGGACGGTAACCGCCCATTCACGCGGTCGGCCAACCTGGCTGTAACCGGTGCCGGTGAAGCTATAGACCGACACGAAGCGGGCGGGCGTGTAGTATTCATCGAACACGTTCTGCACTTCGAGCGAGATCGAGAGGTCTTCCTCGGCGTTTCTCCATGTCAGACGTGCGTTGCCCAGATCATAGGCGTTGAAATATTCGATCGGCTGGCCAGCGGCGAGGCGGCCCGCACTCTGCCGCCCGACGTGTGCGTAATCGAAGCGCGGCGTGATCGAACCGGCAGTGCCCAGATCTGCGCGATACTGGATGCCCGCGCTCCACTTCCAGTTGGGCGTGACGATCGGATCGCTCAGCAGGATGGCGTTGCCGACGCGCGGATCGATGTTCTTGTAGTTGCCGGTCAGGTGGCTGAGCGACGCGTCGATATCCAGACCATCGATCGGCGAGGCCTGCATCTCGACTTCGAAGCCCTTGATCTTGCCGTTGCCCGCATTCTGACGAGCACCGCACGGCGCAAGCGAGCCCAGCGAGGCGCACGAGATCAGCGGAAGCTGGATGTCGTTGTAGTCGTTGATAAAGCCGGCGAAGTTCAGCCGCAGGCGACGGTCGAACAGGTCGGTCTTAAGGCCCGCTTCATAGGCGGTGACGGTTTCAGGATCGAAGCTGCCGTTGAGTGCTTGTGCCGCGTCGAATGGACGGGCGGTGACACCACCACCCTTGAAGCCGGTGCTGACCGTGACATAGGCCAGAACTTCGGGGCTGAAGCGGTAGTCGGCCGAAACGCGCCAGTCGACCTTGTCGCCAGAGTAGACTGCCTTGACGCCATCGAGCGCACCGAGGAAGGTCGAAACCGTGCCGTTGTAGTTCTTGCGAACGAACGTGTAGTCCTTGCTTTCCTTGGTGTAGCGCAGGCCGCCGGTGAGGGTCAGACCTTCGATCGGACGGGCGATGAGCGTGCCGAACAATGCCTTGCTGTCTGCGTTGACCGGATCGTTGCCGAGGAACTGGAAGTTCAGCCCCGGCGCAATGTAGCGGATGTCCTGACGGGTGAAGTACACTGAACGCTGGTCGGAATAGAAGCCGCCGACGGTGAAGTCGATGTTGTCACCGATCTGCCCGTTGACGCGCAGTTCCTGACTGAAAAACCAGAACTTGAGGTCATTGTAGCCTTGGCCCGCGATGGCGAGGTCCGGCGTGAAGTCATCGTCCGTGCCCCACCTTTGGCGATAGTTGCGATAGGCGGTGATCGATTGCACATTCAGAGAATCGTTCAGGCCCACGGTCATGTTGGCCGAGAAACCGTAGCCGTCGAACTTCAGACGGTTCGGCATTTCGTAGGCCTGGCTGACCTGTCCACCGGCCGGCGCGTAGAAGTTGGCGTAGGTGCAGAAGCGACCGCAGGCATAGGCATTGGTAATGCGGGCGGGGTTGATCAGCGAGATCACTTCGGCCGAATTGGTGCGCTCTTCATGCGTGTAGTCGCCGATGATCACCACGTCGAAATTGTCGCCCGGGTTGTAGCGAAGCGAGCCACGCAGGCCAGCGTAGCCCTTTTCGCCCAGCTTATCGATCACGCAGTCCGAACCTGAACCTGCGCGCCCGGTGATGCCCTGCGGGTTGCCCGGCTTTGCGCAGCCGTAGTCGATCTGATCGACGTAGCCGTTCTGGCGCTTGTAGACGCCCGAAACGCGGGCAGAGAGATCCTGTGCAAGCACGAAGTTCGCGCTGCCACGAATATCGACGCGGTTGCGGCTGCCGTAGACGGCCTCGACCATGCCCGAGTTTTCGTTGGTTGGCTTCTTCGAGAACAGCTTGATCGCGCCGCCGATGGCGTTGCGCCCGGTGAGCGTGCCCTGCGGTCCGCGCAGGACTTCGACGCGCTCGAGATCGAGCAGATCGAAGATGCCGCCGGTCAGTGTGGCGTAATAGACGTCATCGACATAGAGACCGACGCCGGGCTCATACGCGGGATTGAAATCGAACTGGCCGACGCCGCGGATCGACGCGCCGAGCGACGAGCCGAAGGCGCCGCCCATGGCGTTGAGCGTGACATTCGGAGCCTGCTGCGCGATCTGCGCGATGTCGGTCTGGTTGCGCGAAGCAAGCAGCGTGGCATCGACAGCGGTGATCGAGAGCGGCGTATCCTGCAGTCGCTGTTCGCGGAATTGCGCGGTGACGACGATTTCGCGGTTGGTGGCGGTCTCTTCGGCCTGAGCCTGGTTCTGAGCTTCCTGCGCGAACGCAGGCATGGCAGTTCCCAGCGCTAGCGCAGCGGTGCTGGCGGCGGCAAAAAGGCGCACGAATGATGTGGTACGATTGGCGATTGCCATAAACCCCTCTCCTGTATGTTCTCTGCGGAACAGCTTGATGTTTGTTAGTAAGACATACTAAATTGCGATTTGCAAGCCTAACATTTGCGACGATTGCGCGGCCGGATTTGTGATGCACAAAGTCCACACCCGACCTCTTGCCGACCAGTCAAAACCCGGCGATACAGGCGTGCTATGACCACGTCGCAGTTGCCCCGGCAGAACCCGAAGTCCGCGCTCGACGGCATCGCTGTCGAAGGCGATGTCGCACTGCTCATCGACCTGCTCAAGCTGGGCACCTTCATCGGTGGGCCGATGCGCGAAGGCGTTGCGGACCCGCTCGGCCTGACCACGACCGACTTGCGCATCGTGCTGGCGCTCGGCGGCGAGGGTGAACTGGCGGGCCACGAACTCTGCGAGATCATGGGCGTCGCCCCGATGAACGTCAGCCGCGCGATCACCGGCCTGATGGAGCGCGGGCTGGTCGAACCCGGGCTTGATCGGTCGAACCGCAGGCGCAAACCGGTGCGCCTCAGCCAGGATGGGGAACGCCTGTTCGCGGACACCATTCCCGCAATGACCACCGTCGGTGCCGACCTGTTCAAAGGCGTGCCCCAGCGGGATCGCGAGGCGTTCCGCCGGGTCGCTGCCGCCGTTCTCGCGCGGATCGGCCGCTGGAGCGTTTGAACCGAGAACGCTCACCCCTCCTGACCCTGCCCCAGAATCAAGGCCACTTCGTCTGCAGCTTGGTGAAGTCGCCGACCGCGAACGATTTCGCCAGCACCGGATGCGCAAAGCTCATCGGCACTTCCTGACGGTGCGGCCAGGTCTGGCGCACTTCCTTGTCGGGCAGGATCACATCGGGCCCGATCGGATTTTCGGGAAAACACACCACAGCTGGCTGTAAATGCGCGACCGTCTTGGCCCAGCCGCTTTCGTAATCGGCCTGCCACTGCATCATGTAGTCGAGCCGTTTGATCTTCCAGACCCCGTCTTCCTTGACGTAGTCGTTCT
Source organism: Novosphingobium hassiacum (assembly GCF_014196055.1). Classification (GTDB taxonomy): domain Bacteria; phylum Pseudomonadota; class Alphaproteobacteria; order Sphingomonadales; family Sphingomonadaceae; genus Novosphingobium; species Novosphingobium hassiacum. The sequence goes on along the minus strand of NZ_JACICY010000007.1, from coordinate 160,897 downwards.
CGTACATGCCCGATTCCCAGAATTGCTGGGGCATCCCCTCAGGCTTGGCACCGACGATATCGTCATGCCAGCCGCCGGCCAGGATGCCGCGGAAGCGGCCCTTGGCGGTCTGCCCGTCGGGCGCGATGGTGATCACATCCTGCAATTGGAAATGATCGAGCAGCAGCCCGTGGACCGGGCCGCGACGGCCATCGGTGAACAGGTTCTGGAACCACGTTCCGTAGAGCCGCATCACCCCTTCGTAACCGCGGTATTCGCCCGACAGGAACACGACCGCGCCGTCCTTGGAGAACAGGCCTGCCACTTCCTCGGGCCGGTTGTAATCTATGTAGTAGCCATAAGCCCACTGCAGGCGGCGTATGGCGTTCAGGTCCTCAAGCTCGGTGACGCGGGCTTCGAGCGCGGCAAGCCGCGTATCGACATTGGACATCTGCGACTCTCCCAAGTCAGATAATTTGTATGTAACACTAACAATTCTAGGGGCGATTGCGAGCGGAATTTTCACTGCGCCTGCGTTTTCCCGCTCGCCCCGCTGAGGGCGACTTGTTTCGACGCGTGGGCACGCTAGGCTGCAAAGCAGACGGATATCCTGAGGAACGCTGCCGATGTGCGATGAGATCACCGAAGCCGAAAACGCCGCCCTGATGCGCGACGCAGGTTTCAACCGCCGCGAGTTTGCCAGCATGGGCGCGGGGGTTGCAGCGCTAGCTGCCCTACCCGGCTGCAGCATGGCCCGCGAATCGAGCGCCGCCACCGCCAGCCGCACCGTCACGATCGATACGCCCGACGGCAAGGCCGACGCGTTCTTCGTCTATCCGACCAAGGGGAAGCACCCGGCCGTGATCATGTGGCCCGATATTGCGGGGCTTCGCGATGCCTACATGACCATGGGCACACGTCTTGCCGCTGCGGGCTATGCGGTGCTGGTGGTGAACCAGTACTACCGGTCGAGCCCTGCCCCGATCCTCAATTCGCTGATGGAATGGCGCGCGCCCGAAGGCGCGGCGAAGCTCAAGCCGATGATTGCCGCGATCACGCCCAAGGGCACCACGTCCGATGCCGGAGCCTTCGTCGGCTGGCTCGACACCCAGAAGGAAGTGGACACGAAAAAGAAGATCGGCACCTGCGGCTACTGCATGGGCGGCCCATTCACCGTACGCACCGCCTTCGCCAATCCCGCGCGCGTTGGCGCGGCGGCCTCGTTCCATGGCGGTGGCCTCGTTGGCACCGACACCGATTCGCCCAACCGCCTGCTGGCCGAGACACAGGCCGCCTACCTGTTCGCCATCGCCAAGAACGATGATGAGCGCGCGCCTGATGAGAAGAACGTGTTACGCGCCGCCGCCAAAGCCGCCGGTCGCCCAGCAGAGATCGAAGTCTATCCCGCGCAACACGGTTGGTGCACCCTCGACGCGCCGATCTACGACCGCGCGCAGGCCGAAAAGGCGTGGAGCCGGATGCTGGCGCTGTTCAAGACCAATCTCTGAGATTGGAGACAGCGCGCAGGCTTGTTTCATGCATAGGGGGTCAGCGCGCCCGGTCAGGGTCGCGGCCTGCTGAGCGGATCAACCAGGCAGAAGCCGCCCAGGTTGCGGCTCCCGCCAACAAGTCGATGACATAATGTCCACCGATGACCACGGATGAAAGTGCGACCAGGAGCGACCAGATCACCGCAATCCAGATGCCAATCCGCGTTTCGCCGCGCAGGGCATAGGGCAACAATATTGCCATAACCATGTGAAACGATGGGAAAGTCACGATCCCCTGAACCTTCGCGAGGTCGAATATCGCGGAGGGGTCGTTCCGGAAGTACTCAACGGTCGCCATGTGGAACGTACCTGCCTGGCTCGGCAAGCCGGCAGTGCTTTCCATGCCGTGATAGACGGTACTTCCCAGCGCGGGGAAACCGGCCGAAACCGTCGCGGCCAGCAGAATGCAGAAGGTGAAACTGAATGCAAACTCGCACGCCCTCGCTCTGCGCCCGCTTGCCGCAAGAGCCAAGGCGGTGATCACGCAGACCGGCATGGCGCTGCTATAAATTACACCCAACAGCGCTGCAAAGGCGGGATATTTCGAAAGTTTGAGGACGATAGCCGGAGCATATAAACCGAGCGCGAGGTCCGCCCCGTCGAGTGCCCCGTCAATCTGAGGCGCGCGCAAGCGCAAGCTTGCGTGGCTGATGATAGCGGCCAAAAGGCAGGCCGAGATAAGGATGGCAAGAATCCCGCAGGTTGCGACAATCCGTTCATCGAACCTGTAGCGAGTGTAATAGGCCTGCACCCCGACCAGGGCCACCGCAAAGCAGACCAACGGGGCCACGCTGGTCACCAAAATTCCCATTCCGGTGACCTTCAAGGTCAACAATGCGACCAGAAACCCACAAGCGATGACGAGCCAGCTCGCCTGAAAGGATTGTGCCCGAGCAGAACCGCCCTCGCCTCGGGTTACACAAACAACGGGAGGTGCGGCGTGAACGGCTATCGGTGGCATGCCCAACGGATAGCCTTTCATGATTAAGAAGCACTTTACCTGGCGGCACCCTGCGCTCGCGCTGCCGGTTTTTTTGCGATGCAAACCGCGCAAAGGTCTCAAGCCCCGCGCAGGATCCCCACGTTTTCCTCGATCATCTGCCGCACCGAACGCGCCTTGCGTCCGGTCAGCCTCTCGACATCATCGGTACATATCTCGAGAAAGCCCTCGCGGATGGCGCGGCCGAACGAAACCATGTCGTCGCTGTTCCAGGGGAGCCCCGCCACTTCCAGATCATCCACCGGGCGGCGCGGGATGCCCAGCGCATCGAACATCGCGTATTGGCCTTCGTCGTCGAGCGGGACGAAGTCCACTGGACGCCCGGCAACGTCGGCCATCAACGCGGCGACCTCCTCGAACGTCTGCAACTCCGGCCCGGTGATGTCGTAAGTCCGGTTCTCGTCGCCCTGCCCCGTCAGCACCGCGACCGCGCATTCGATACAGTCGTCGCGCCAGACCATCGCCTCACGACCCTCGCCAGCGTTGGAGAACCACTTGCCCGACTGCATCACGCCGGGCCCCGCCATCAGGATCATCGCGTCGGCATAGTGCGCGTCGCGCAACATCGTCCATGCGCAGCCGCTCGCCTTGATCAGGCGTTCGGTCTCGATATGGTCGTGCCGCACTTCGGCAGGGTTGGCGGGATCGTCGATGCCGATGAAGCTGGTGTAGACGATGTGCTTCACCCCGCCCGCCGTGGCGGCATCGATCGCCGCCTTGTGCTGCACCACGCGCGCACCGACGCGGGTGCCTGAGATCAGCAACATCCTCTCCGCACCCTGCACCGCTGCGGCCAGAGTCTCAGGCTTGTCGAAATCGCCGTAGCGCACGTCGCAGCCGAGTGCAGCGCGATCGGCTAGTTTCTCCGGCTTGCGCGTGATCAGGATCAGGTCGGCGGCGCGGCCCTTGGCAACCAAGCGATCCGTTACGCCCCGGCCATAGTTGCCCGATGCCCCGGTGATGACGATCCTGCCCGCACTCACAGCGCGTCGAGCTGCGCTTGCGGCACCCACCAGCCGTGCACTTGCGGGCGCAGGCGCGCAGGGATCACCACCTTGGCGACGGCCCCCGCTGCGATGTTGCCTGCATCCACGACCCACGCCTCATGCGTAAACTGGTTGTCCCCGATCTGGCTGTCGACAATGAACACCAACCAGCCGTCCTTCGCTGGATCGGTTGAGGGTACGTGTACCGGCTCGTTGAACCCAGCCATCGGTGGCAGTGGCAGCGCCTGCGTGACCTGCGGCGTCGGCGTGTCCATGCCGTCCAGGCGCAGCAGGATATTGAAGCTGACACCGACCGGGCCTGCAAACAGCGGCGGCCCCTGCAGCGCCGGGTTCATCGAAAGCATGAAACCGGTCGTGTAGGGCTTCCCCTGCACTTTTGCCGCAATCACCGGGAAATCGCCCGGAGGCCCGATGATCGTTTCGACCACGTCTCCACCGTCGCTGCGCGGATCGACGGTCCAGCGGGTCAGCGCCCCGACCATGTCCTGCAGACCCATCTGGATACCCGATGGCTCGCGGATGAAAGCAAAAGCGTTGGTATTGTTGAGGCACGCGTCGAAGTGCAGCATGCCGTCTGCATCCTCCCACGCATTCATCATGTGGTACGAATGGCAGCCCTTGGGGCCCTTGAACCACTTGATCTCCGCAACATCGCCATAGCGCGGCATCACCCCGAGCCAGCTGTCGAGTTCCGGCTCGTGGTGCCAATGCTCGCCGCCAGCCTTGAGCCGGGCGAGGTCGGACGTCGTCGGGTAGATCGGGAACAGCGCGTAGTTCTCGCTCACCGTGAAATCGTGCATCATCGCGCAGTAGGGCGCGTCGAACCACTGCTCCGATTTCAGCGCGCCGTCGGGCGCGACCACGCAATAGGCGACCTTGGTCGACGCCTGCCCATCTGCTTCGTAACCATAGAAAAACAGCTCACCCGTCGCAGCGTCGATCCGCACATGCGCGGTCATCGTCTCGGATTTCAGCGCGCCGCCAAAATCGTAAGAGCCGATGGTTTCCAACGTCAATGGATTGACACGGTACGGCCGACCGTCTTCCTTGGCCATGAGCAGGCGTCCCGCGTGCCACACCGGGGTCGTGTTCGCGACGGTTCGGTCCACGCCCTGCACTTCCGCATCGTCGGTGAACGGATTGCGATATTTGCCGAACAGCGCCTTGCCCGCCGCCTTCTCCGCTTTGTACCGTGCCGTTTCGACGAACCTCATGATGAAGTCCGCGGTGCCATCATCGTTGAATGACAAGCGACTGATCATGCCATCGCCCGACAAGGTGTGATCGTTTTCGAAGCGCGGTGCGAAGGCCGGATCGGGAATCGCGCGGTAGAAACTACCCCGTACCTCGGCTGGCAGATCGCCTTCGACCTTCAGACCCCGGAGTTCGATTTCCTTGCCCACCGGTTCGTTCAGACCGGTAAAGTACATCGTCTGCGGAAACGCGCCCATCGTCATCCCTAACCGTAACTTTTGTTACGGTCCTTGTATCGCGATTCGAGCGCAGATCAAGCCCACCACCAAGCCGTGGCGCGCATCTCGATACTGATGCGTGGCGGCGCATCGGCCGGACAATCGGGCAGGTCGAACGCCACGTGCGGCACGTGGTGCGCCCGGCCCGGATCGCTGTCGTTGGTCTTGAACACGATAACCTCGTCGATCGTCATTGCCGGGTAGTAATACCAGCGATGCGAAGGGTTATGCGCCACGACAAGGCCCTCGAACGACCACTCGGGCTTGCCCGCTTCATCGAAAACGGCGTCGGCCTCGATCAGGTCCTGTGGCGCGATGCTGCGCGCGTCGCACACTGCCAGCGGCACGTCTTGTGGTGGCGGGGATATGGCGCGCCAGACGTTGTAGGCGGCGCAACGCAGGTATGGCCGCCCGTTTGCGCCTCGATCACCGAACTGCCGCGCGGTCCTGTCCGAGATATCGACATGAGCAAAGCGCGCGGGCATGGAATTGTGGAGACTTCCCGCCTTGCCCGACTTTTCGGAGAAACGCAGCAGTCCGGGCGCGCCGACATGGACATGGTCTGCACCCGTCACTGCCTGCACCAGGTCCTGGATCTCGCGCATGTGAACGCGCGCGACCTGATCGCGGTCGGCGAAATCGGTAACTGCGCTGGCGTGGCGCAGCAACTGGAAGCCTTCGCAGTCGATGGTTGCAGCAGCAGTACGCGCATCGTGCATTGTCACCGGCACGGGGACGATTTCGACCTCGTCACGTTCATGCGCGTTGGCATAATAGCGCGGACGCGCGAACTTGCGGCCCGAATAGGCAATCAGCGCTTCCATCATGCTCTCCTGTGGCGGCCGACTTTGTGTCGATCCTGCCGATGCACCAAACCTCGTCATGGTTAGCGTAGCGAAGCAATCCAGGGCGTCGTGCGCAGCATCTCTGGATTGCTTCGTCGCTGCGCTTCTTGCAATGCCGAGGTTGAGGACTCACTCACGAAAAAGGCCCGCCGTTTCCGGCAGGCCTGCATCGCATCACCCCGCAGCCAGTTGCTGCTCCAATTCGCCCAGCACCCGGTAGCAATCGAGCACTTGTCGCACCGAACTGTTCGGCTCGCGCCCTTCGCGGATCGACGAAATGAACTCGCGGTCCTGCAACTCGATTCCGTTCATCGAAACATCGACCTTCGAAACGTCGATCGGCTCTTCCTTGCCCGTAAACAGATCGTCGTAGCGCGCGATATAGGTCGCGGTATCGCCGATGTAGCGGAAGAACGTGCCAAGCGGCCCGTCGTTGTTGAACGACAGCGACAGCGTACAGATCGCGCCGCTTTCGCTCTTCAACTGGATCGACATATCCATCGCGATGCCCAGCTGTGGGTGGATTGGGCCTTCGACCGCATTGGCCTTGACGATCTTGCCCGCCTGATAGGCGAACAGATCGACCGTGTGCGCGGCATGGTGCCACAGCAGATGGTCGGTCCATGACCGCGCCTCACCCTTGGCGTTCATGTTCTTGCGGCGGAAGAAGTAGGTCTGCACATCCATCTGCTGGATGTTGAACTCTCCGCCCACGATCTTGTTGTGCACGTACTGGTGCGAAGGATTGAAGCGGCGGGTGTGGCCGACCATGCAAACCTTGCCCGTCTCTTCCTGAACGCGCAGCACGTCCTGTGCATCGGCCCAGCTGTCCGACAGCGGAATTTCCACTTGCACGTGCTTGCCCGCCTTCATGCAGGCAATCGCCTGTGCGGCATGCATTTGCGTGGGCGTGCACAAGATCACGGCGTCGACATCGTCGCGAGCCAGCGCATCCTCAAGCTCGGTGGACGAATGCTTCGCGCCATATTTCTCAGCCACTGCTGCAGCCTGATCGGCGCGGCGGCTGATGATCGAGGTAATCTCGACCCCGTCGATGTTCTTCAGTCCATCAAGATGCTTTTCGCCGAACGCGCCGGCACCCGCGAGGGCAATACGCATATAAATCTCCCTCTCCCCTTCAGGGGAGAGGGCCGGGGAGAGGGGGAATCTCGGGCCGGCCCATAATCCAAGTTGATCGTGGAGAGTCCCCCTCTCCCAACCCTTTCCCCTGAAGGGGAGAGGGCTTTAGATGGCTGGCTCCAGAACGATGTGGCCGATGGCCGTGTTGGAACAGGGAATGTGGTAGTGACGGTGCAGGGTCTTGACCTTCTCGCCCAGGGCTCCGCGCATGATCAGCCACATCACCATCTCGATACCTTCGGAGCCGGTCTCGCGCAGGTATTCGATATGCGGGATGTAGCGCGCAGCGTCGGTATCGGACGACAGCAGGTCGAGGAACTTGTTGTCCCATTCGCGATTGAGCAGACCCGCGCGCGGGCCCTGAAGCTGGTGGCTCATGCCGCCCGTACCCCAGATCTGCACGTTGAGATCTTCGGGGAAGCTTTCGACCGCACGCGCGATCGCCTCACCCAGCGCCCAGCAGCGGTTGCCCGAGGGGACCGGGTAGGTCACTACGTTGACTGCCACCGGCACGACCTTGACCGGCCATTTCTCGGGCTGGCCGAACATCATCGACAGCGGCACGGTAAGCCCGTGATCGACGTCCATCTCGTTGATGATGGTCATGTCGAAATCATCAAGGATCAGGCTTTGCGCGATGTGCCACGCCATGTCGGCATGCCCTTCGACGTCAGGCACCGGACGCGGGCCCCAGCCTTCGTCGGCGGACTTGTAGCGCTCGCCGCAACCAATCGCGAAAGTCGGGATGATGTTGGCATCGAACGCCGATGCATGATCGTTGTAGACCAGAATGACGACGTCGGGCTTGGCCTCGGTCTCCCACTGCCTGGTCCAATCGTAGCCCGCAAAAATCGGGCCGAAATAGTCGTCGCGGGTCTTGCCCTGATCGACGGCTACGCCAAGCAGCGGAACGTGGCTCGAGCCGACGCCTGCGGTGATACGCGCCATGTCAGTTGGTGTCCTTCAATGCGGCAAGGTTGGCCCGGATCGAACGGTTGCCTTCGGCAGAGCGCCCACCGTCCATCATCATTTGGCGATACTCGGGCCAGGTCATGTCGGTCATCGTGCTGACCGCTTCGGCGAACGGCAGCCCATCGGCCGAAAACAGCTTCGACAGGAAATAGACGTTGCCGCCCAGATCCAGCAGCTTGTTGTAGTCGCGCACCAGCAGCGCCTGCTTGGCCTCTTCCGAGATGTTCCACTCGTCCAGATAGGCGCGCTGGTCGGCCTTGAACCGGTCGCGGTTTTCGGGCTTCATCAGGCTCATCGCGAACTGGTTGATCCAGTACCCTTTGCGCGCGCGCGCGGCGGTATAGATCCGCGTGCCGGGAATATCGTCCAGTTCGGCAAGGTATTCGTGGATGTCCTGCTTGGGCTTGTCGCTCACAGGCCTCTCTCCTTCAATTTGGCGTCGAGGCGCGGGAACACCCGGCGGGCGTTGCCCTCGAAGATTGCGTGGCGCTCGGCATCGGTGATGTCCAGAGCATCGACGTACCGCTTGGTGTCGTCGAAATAGAAGCCAGTGGTGGGATCGATCCCGCGCACCGCGCCGACCATTTCGCTTCCGAACAGGATGTTCTTGTTCTCGATCACATCGGCCAGCAGGTTGATCCCCGGCTGGTGATAGACGCAAGTGTCGAAGTACACGTTGTTCATCAGATGCCCCGAAAGATCGGGCTTCTTCAACATGTCTGCCAAGCCGCGATAGCGCCCCCAGTGATAGGGCACCGCGCCTCCGCCATGCGGGATGATAAAGCGCAAGGTCGGGAAGCGGCTGAACAGATCGCCTTCGAGCAGTTGCATGAACGCGATGGTATCGGCGGCGATGTAGTATCCGCCGGTGGCGTGCATCGCGGGATTGCATGAACCCGAGACGTGGATCATCGCGGGCACGTCCAGCTCGACCATCTTTTCATAGAACGGGAACCAGTATGGGTCGGTCAGCGGGGGATGGGTGAAGCGCCCGCCGCCCGGATCGGGATTGAGGTTGCACCCGATGAAGCCCAGTTCGGTGACGCAGCGCTCAAGCTCGGCAATCGAACTGGTCATGTCCGCCTCGGGCGACTGCGGCAGCATGCACACGCCAGCGAAGATGTCCGGATACAAGCCGACAACACGCGCAATCAGATCGTTGCAGACTTGCGCCCACTTCACCGCGACCGACTGGTCACCCACATGCGGCGCCATCGCTGAGGCGCGGGGCGAGAAGATCGTCATGTCCGCGCCACGTTCTTTCAGCAAGCGCAACTGATTGCTCTCGATCGTCTCGCGGATTTCGTCGTCCGAGATATCCGGATAGGCCGGACACTCGGTCCCCGCCTTGAACGCCGCCTTCTGCTGCTCGCGCCATTCGTCATGCGCTTTCGGCAACACGGTATAATGGCCGTGGCAGTCGATGATCATGGTCATTCCGTCATCACTCCAATCACATCCCCACATCCGTTCGTGTCGAACGGAAGTTTCTTTCCAGCCATATCCCGCTGGCGCCTGACCGTGCCACTCGTCATCACCGGCTCGACCCCGAGCCCGATCAGCGTCTTGGCAGACTCCTCCATCTCCGCGGCGCGACGAAGCCCGTGCGTCGTCATCCGCTCGATGTTGTACTCAGCGCGCGCAAACCAGCTCTGCGATTTCTCGCTGGCGTCCAGCGAAGACAGCACTTCGTCCACAACGCCCGCCTTAGTCGCCGCCAGCATCATCTCAGCCGTCAGCGCCTCGACGCCTTTGACCATGATCGAGCGGATCATCTTGATCGCGCTGGCACGGCCGATGTCGGTGCCCACCACGCGCGTATTGCAGAAGCCCAAGGCGCGCAGCAGCGCCTCGGCCGACGGCGCAGCCTTGCCGGCCAGCAACAGCGGCACGTTCATTCGCGCCGGATTGACCGGGGCCAGCACCGCCACATCGACATAGCGCCCACCAGCTGCCTCGATGGCCAGCGCCGCCGCCCGCTTGGTGTCCGGAGCGACCGAATTCATGTCGCACCATAACACGTTCGGCTTGATCAGCGCGGCATAGTCCCGTGCGGCTGAAAGCGTCGAATCGGCAGTCACCAACGACAGCACGATATCGGCATCGGACAGCGCGTCCTCGGCTGCGGCACAGGCCACGACGCCTGCGCGCTCCATCGCAGCCCGCCGACAGGGCAGCACGTCGAAAGCGAGCGCCGCCGAGCGCCAGCCTGCAGCTTCGGCAAATGTCGACCCGGCCTCACCGAAGCCGATCAAGGCGATTGTGCTCTCCATGCCGGCGGTCCTGCGTCGGCGGGGGCAAACGAACAAATGCAAACATCGCAAGCGGTATAAATTTATGCAAAGCCTTCTGCCGCAACCTCACGCAGAAGCGTGACGAACACCTCCTGCGGTGCGGTCGGTCGCCAGCCTTCGCGCGTGGTAATCCCGATCGTGCGCAGGACCTGCACCGGCGGCGGCAGCGTTGCCAGAACGCCCGCCTGCAATTCCACCGCCAGTTGCGCCGGGGACAACAGCGTCAGCGCGTCCGATCCGAGCAGCAATTGCCGCACGGTCAGCACCGATCCGCACTCGATCCCGACATGCGGCGGCTCGGCCCCAGCCGCGCGCATCATGGCCTCCCAGTAGTGACGCAAAGGCGTATCGCGACCCGGCAAGATCCATGGGAATGCAGCCAGCATTGCCCCATCCACGCGATAGTTGAGCAACGGATGCCCCGCCCGCATCACCAGCGCCGGACGATCCTCGAACACCGCCTCCTGGTGCAGGTCGTCAAGCGCCATAGCCTCGCGCAAAGCGCCGAGCATCAGGTCCACCTCGCCATCGCGCAACGGCCCGGCAAGCTCGGCATGGCTGCCCTCGACGACCGCCACATCCACCCCCGGATGCCGCGCGCCGAAGCGCAGGATCGTTTCGGGCAACCAGCGCGCCCGGCTCAGCGGCATCGCACCGACCACGATCCGTCCCGCCGCCTTGCCCTGCCACGCGGCCACTTCGGCAAGCCCTGAACGCAGTTCCGCCATCGCCAGCCCGAACCCGCGCGCGCGCCGCGCTCCTGCTGGCGTCAACGCAACCGAACGCCCGCGCCGATCGACCAGCCGTTGCCCCAGCGCCACCGAAAGATCGGCCACAGCCCGATGCAACGACGCCGACGACAGCCCCGTCGCTTCGGCCGCCGCAGCGTAGCTTCCGGCCCTTGCCAAGGCGAGCAACGCCCGTACCTGCGTGCCAGTAACGCGCGGCGATCCGATCTGCGCGATGGCCGCCTCGGCGCGCGGCGCCAGCAGCAAGGCGGGCTCGGTCGGTGCCATGCCCGCAGGACCTCGTTCGAACAGCGTGCAGCCAAGCTCTGCCTCCAGCCGCGCGATGGCCTGCGTCAGCGCCGGTTGCGTCAGGTTCACCGCCCTTGCTGCACGCGTCACGCTGCCATGGCGGACCGTTGCGGCAAACGCAGCCCAATGGCGCGTGTTGAAAGCGTGGCGGCCATTGTTCGCAGGTTGAGCCATAAGCAGTGGCTTAGCATTTCCTTATGCCCATCGGCAAACAATGCATTGGCTGGCACGGATGACCGGTCGCATGGACGATCCACCATTTCCACAGGAGCCGTCCATGTCGGGTATCGTCGTCCAGAACATCGAACGCGCCGATCCGGCTGTGATCGACGGTCTTGCCGCATGTGGCGTCGCCACCGTGCACGAAGCGCAGGGTCGCACCGGCCTTCTCGCCAGCTACATGCGCCCGATCTATCGTGGCGCGCGCATCGCAGGCAGCGCGGTCACGATCAGTTCCGCTCCGGGCGACAACTGGATGATCCACGTCGCGATCGAACAGTTACAGCCCGGCGATATCATGGTGCTCGCGCCCACCTCGCCATGCGAGGACGGCTACTTCGGCGATCTGCTGGCGACATCGGCGCAAGCGCGCCAATGCCGTGGGCTCGTGATCGACGCTGGCGTGCGCGACGTGCGCGACCTGACCGAAATGAACTTCCCCGTCTGGTCTAAGGCGATCTACGCGCAGGGCACGGTCAAGAACACGCTCGGCAGCGTCAACGTCCCCGTCATTTGCGCCAACGCGCTGGTCAATCCGGGTGATGTGATCGTGGCCGACGATGACGGCGTCTGCGTCGTCCCGCGCGAGAAAGCGGCGGAAGTACTCGCCGCAGCGCAGGCGCGCGAAGCCAATGAAGGCGAAAAGCGCGAAAAGCTGGCCTCAGGCATACTCGGCCTCGACATGTACAAGATGCGCGAGCGGCTCGAAAAGGAAGGGCTGAAGTATGTGTAAGCACATCAGGGCACTCCTCGCTTCCCCCCTCCCGCAGGCGGGAGGGGTCGGGGGTGGGCTGTCCAGGCGCATTGCCCTGCCTCTGCCCACCCCCAGCCCCTCCCGCCTGCGGGTGGGGAGCAAATGACCACCACCAACCTCTCAGCCCCCTGCATGTGGATGCGCGGCGGCACCTCAAAGGGCGGTTACTTCCTCAAGGATGATCTCCCCGCCGACACCGCCACCCGCGACACCTTCCTTCTCGCCGTCATGGGCAGCCCCGACCCGCGCCAGATCGACGGCATGGGCGGTGCGGACCCACTGACCAGCAAGGTCGCGGTCGTCTCGAAGTCCACCCGTGAGGGCATCGACGTCGATTACCTGTTCCTTCAGGTCTTCGTCGATCAGGCCATCGTCACCGATGCGCAGAACTGCGGCAACATTCTGGCAGGCGTCGGCCCCTTCGCCATCGAACGGGGGCTGGTCCAAGCCACCGGCGATGAAACCCGCGTAGCGATCTTCATGGAAAATACCGGTCAAGTCGCGGTCGCTGCGGTGCAGACGCCCGGCGGCACGGTCACCTATCAGGGCGATGCCGCGATCGACGGCGTGCCCGGCACACACGCCCCCATCCCGCTCGAATTCCGCGATACCGCAGGCTCCTCCTGTGGCGCGCTCCTGCCAACCGGCAACGCGGTCGACGTGGTGAACGGCGTCGCCGTCACGCTGATCGACAACGGCATGCCCTGCGTCGTGATGAAGGCGCAGAACCTCGGCATCACCGGCTACGAAGACCGCGACTGGCTCGACAACGCTACCGACCTCAAGGCGCAGCTCGAAGCCATCCGCCTGATCGTCGGGCCGATGATGAATCTCGGGGATGTGAAAGACAAGTCCGTCCCCAAGATGATGCTGGTCGCCCCGCCCAAGAACGGCGGCGCGGTCACCGTGCGCAGCTTCATCCCCCACCGCGCCCACGCCACGATCGGCGTACTTGGCGCAGTCAGCGTGGCAACCGCCTGCCTGCTTGAAGGCTCTCCTGCTGCCAAAGTGGCGCAGATCCCGGACGGCCCTCGCAAGCTGGTTTCGGTAGAGCACCCTACTGGCGAAATGAGCTGCGTTCTGGAAGTGGACGAAAAGGGCGATGTCCGCACGGCAGCTTTGCTGCGCACCGCGCGCAAATTGATGGATGGGACCGCATTCGGGTAATAGCCCTCTCCCCTTCAGGGGAGAGGGTTGGGAGAGGGGCCACACGCTACTTGCCCCCGCTCAACTCCGGCTAGCCAGCAAGCTGGCAAGCCTGCGTATCTCTCCCCTGAAGGGGAGAGAGCTTAAGGAATAGACATGACCGACCGCATCATCAGTTGGCACGCCAACCCATCCAAGCCCCGCTACACCCCACCCGCAGGCGCGGTAGACGCGCATTGCCACGTGTTCGGCCCGATGGCGCAGTTCCCGTTCAGCGCGAAGGCGAAGTACCTGCCCGAGGACGCCGGGCCGGACATGCTGTTCGCCTTGCGCGATCACCTCGGCTTCGCACGCAACGTCATTGTGCAAGCCAGCTGCCACGGCACCGACAACGCCGCCACGCTCGATGCCATCGCCAGATCCAACGGTCGCGCCCGCGGCGTCGCGGTCGTCGATCCCGCGATCTCCGAAGCCGATCTCCACGCACTCCACGACGGCGGCATCCGCGGCATCCGCTTCAACTTCCTCAAGCGTCTTGTCGATGACGCGCCCAAGGACAAGTTCCTCGAAGTCGCGCGCCGTCTGCCCAAAGGCTGGCACGTGGTGATCTATTTCGAGGCCGACATCCTCGAAGAACTGCGCCCGTTCATGGACGCGATCGAAGTGCCGCTGGTGGTCGACCACATGGGCCGTCCCGATGTGCGCCAAGGGCCGAACGGCGCGGACATGAAGGCATTCCGCAATTTCCTGAACAGCCGCGACGACATCTGGTTCAAGGCGACCTGCCCCGACCGGCTCGACGCGATCAAGGAAGGCGGCGCGGGCGATCCCTGGAATCCCTTTGCCGATGCGGTTGCACCGCTGGTCGCCGATTATCAGGACCGCGTTTTGTGGGGCACCGACTGGCCGCACCCCAACATGGACACCGAAATCCCCGACGACGGCCACCTCGTCGACATGATCCCGCGCATCGCGCCGACCGCCGAGCTGCAGCGCAAGCTGCTGATCGACAACCCGATGCGCCTCTACTGGCCGGAAGAGACGGTCGGCGGCTGATCGCGCAAGGTCCGGAAAGTCACCGACCAGCGCGCCGATTCGACAGGCGCGATCGAATGCTCCCACTCGGTACGCGCAGGCCCATCAAGCAGATAGGCCTCGCGCGGCCGGAGCGGTAACGCGAACCGCTCGAACCCGCCCTCGTCACGCCGTCTGCGCAGACGCATCGTTTCAGCAGCGCCGAGCGATACGCCGATTACCGTCCCATATTGCGGGCGATCACGATGCCAGCCGATGCCGGCCCCCGGATCATAGCGGATGACCAGCGCCTGCTTCAGCCGCTCGGGTGCAAGGCCCGCCCACCGCGCCAGCCGCGCGCGCAAGGGCAGCAGCCAGTCGGGCATCGGCGGAGCGGGCATCACCGCGCCGCGCGTGTAATCGTAGGCACTGCCGAACGATGCCGTCAGCCGCTTGCCCAGCCAGCCCTGAAACTTGAACGGCTCAAGCCCCGCTGCATCAATACGCGCAATGATCGCCGCCTCCTCGTCGGCCGTCACCACACCAGCCTGCAGCCGCAGACCCTCCACGGGACAGGCAATCGGCAACGCCATGCCGAACAGGTCTGGCTGATCTGCGCTCATGTCTGGCATATGGGTACGATGCGCCAGACGACCACCGAACTTGTGATAGCCACGCCGGGCCAGGGCCTGCACGAAATCACGCGCCAAATCACCCGCTGGGTCTCCGCGCAAGGCATGAACACCGGCCTGCTCACGGTATTCTGCCGTCACACCTCGGCATCCCTATGCATCCAGGAAAACGCTGCGCCCGAAGTGCGCGACGACGTGGTCCGCTGGCTCGGCCGGATGGCGCCCGAAAGCACGGCTTATGCGCATGACGATGAAGGCCCCGACGACATGCCCGCTCACCTCAAGTCGATCCTGACCGGGGTCAGCCTGTCGATCCCGGTCATGGGCGGCAGGCCTGCGCTCGGCACATGGCAGGGCATCTACCTTTGTGAACATCGTCGCGCCCCGCACCGCCGCTCGATCGCCCTGCATCTTCTTGGAGATTGACGGTGCGTTAACCATGCCATGCGGCCATTGAAGCGGAGTCAGGTCCCCCTAACCCGACCAGCACGCGAACGCATTGGTTAATGCTTCCGTCCAGAACCTGCGAAGCAATACGGGGTCACGGACTCACCGAACCTTCCCCTTATCCCGGCTACTGGACGGCGACGTGCCGATCTTCAGCCAGGGAACACCATGCGAAAATTCAACATTTCGGTCAAGATCGTCACTGCCTTCGCCATTCTTCTGGCGGTCATGGCTTCGATCGGCGTGCTCGCGATCACCAAGACCGGAGCGGTCAACGCCATCGCGACCGAACAGCGAGACCGCTGGATGCCGGCGGCAGCCACGCTGGGCGACATTCATGCTTACACCTCACAGTACCGCTTGAAGCAGGATGAGATGTTCAACGCGTCCGCACCGGACGCCATGGCTCGCAACCAGAAGCTGCTGCGCAATGCCCGCAGTGTAATTGACGCAAGCCTGGACGACTACGGCAAGCTTGCCGTGGTGCCGGAGCAGGCCACCGCGCTCAAATCGATCCGCGACGCATGGGATGTCTACGCCCGACAGGACGAGACCATGCAGAAGATGACGTTGGGAGGCGACGGCGCAGGTGCGCAGGCGATGCATGATGCAGAGGGCCTCGATACCTTTTATGCACTCGAAGATTCCATCCTGGCCGCAATCGAGACCAACAAGAAGGCGTCCGATGGCGTCGCAGCACAAAGCGAACAGATCTACCGCTCGGGCCGCACGATTACGCTCGCCGCAATCACCTTCGGTCTCGTTACGGCGCTCGTGATGCTTGCGCTGCTGATGCGTGACATCGCCCGGCCCGTCAGACAGATGTCCGAGGCTGTCCGTCGCCTGCTCGACGGGGATCACGCAATCGCGATCCCGGGTCTCAACCGCCAGGACGAACTGGGCCACCTGGCCCGCGCACTCGATCAGTTCCGCGATGTCTTCGCGTCCGACCACGCCCGCGCCGAAGCCGAAAACGCCCGCGCGCGCGAAACGCAACTGACGATCGACGCGATCGGTGAAGGCCTGACCGCGCTCGCGGACGGCAACCTGACGTTGCGCGTTCCCGAGAACGGCAGCGGCGCACTTGCCAAGCTTCACGTCGATTACAACGCCGCCGTTGCCGAACTGGAGCGGGTCCTTGCCAAGATCGCGGACGGCTGCCACACGATCAGGCTCGGCACGGATGAGATTGCCAGCGCATCGACCGATCTTTCGCTGCGCACCGAACAGCAGGCCAATTCGCTGGCCGAGACATCGCGGACGCTCAACGAATTCACGACCTCGGTCAAGACCACTGCCGAGAACGCCAAGCAGACCAGTTCGCGTCTCACAATCGCGCGCGACACTGCCAATGGCGTTGGCGACACTGCCAACCGCGCCGTCGCTGCCATGCGCAGCATCGAGAGCAGTTCGCGCGAAATGGCCGAGATCGTCAACGTGATCGACGGGATCGCTTTCCAGACAAACTTGCTTGCGCTCAACGCTGGCGTCGAGGCAGCCCGAGCGGGCGAGGCAGGTAGAGGCTTTGCCGTCGTCGCAACCGAAGTGCGCGCTCTGGCTCAGCGTTCGTCGGACGCCGCCAAGTCCATCCGCGAACTGATCGGCAAGAGCACTGGCGAAATCAGCGGCGGCGTCGCCCTCGTTGAATCGAGCGGCGACGCGCTGCGCCAGATCGTTTCGGAAGTCAGCGCCGTGTCTTCTCTGGTCGAAGAGATCGCCGATGCGGCCGGAAAACAGGCCGCTGGCATCGCCGATATCTCGACGATGGTGGGCTCGATGGATGCGTTCACCCAGCAGAACGCCGCCATGGTCGAGGAAAGCTCGGCCGGAACGCGCAATCTGGCGTCGGAAACCGTCGCTCTGGTGCAGCAGCTCGGCCGGTTCCAGCTTGGCGGTACGGCGCATCACGCAAGAGCCGAAAAGCCCGCCGCCTATGCATTCGAGGCTGCCGCCACTGCCCAACCCGCGCCTGTCCTCCGGTCAGTCCTGCAAGCGCGGCACGCACCCCCGATCGTCGGAAATACCGCGCTCAAGGCCGACGATTGGTCCGAATTCTGACTCGCCTTTCCTCAACCATGTACAAGGATATAAGCCAATGAAAATGATCGGAAAGTTTGTCCTCGGCGTGACTGCGCTGGCGCTGACCACGACTGCCGCGTTTGCACAGGCAGCAGACTGGCAACGCCAGGTGACGCGCATCATCGCATCCAAGCAGACTTACCCACGCTCGGCGCAGATGCGCGGCGAGGAAGGGACGGCCCGTGTCAAGATTTACGTCGGTGCCGGTGGCGCGATCGAACGCGCCGAACTGGTCGCGCCGTCGGGTTCGGCTACACTCGACAAGGAAGCGCTGTCGATGACCACGCGTGCCGGCTCGGTTCCGCCCCCGCCCGGCGGAGCGACGGCGCTGGTCGTGCCATTGACGTGGAAACTGCTCTAATCCGACATCTGTACCGGTCTACCCCTGCCGGTCAGCAAGACTGGGGCGGTCCTTCGCAGGACCGCCCCATTTTTATCAGGCGACGCTGAATGTCAGCGCGCCGTCGCCTTCGTCGATCCGCACGGTACTGCCGTCGGGGATTTCGCCACCGAGCAGCTTTTCGGCAAGCGGGTCCTGCAGATGCCGCTGCACCGCCCGCTTCAACGGCCTTGCACCGTAGACCGGATCGTAGCCGACGCGGCCCAACCAGCGTTTGGCCGCATCGGTCAGGTCGAGGACGATCTTGCGGTCCTTGAGCAGCTTCTGAACACGTCCGACCTGGATTTCCACGATCGGAGCCATGTGCTCCTGGCCAAGCCTGTGGAACAGGATGATCTCGTCCAACCGGTTCAGGAATTCCGGGCGGAAGTGGCCGCGCACGATGTCCATCACCTGCGGCTCGACCGCCTGCACGTCCTGCCCTTCTTCCAGATTGGCGAGGTACTGACTGCCAAGGTTGCTGGTCAGGATGATCAGCGTGTTGGTGAAATCGACCTGCCGCCCCTGTCCGTCGGTCAGGCGACCGTCGTCGAGAACCTGCAACAGCACGTTGAACACATCGGCATGTGCCTTTTCGACCTCATCGAACAGCACGACCTGATACGGTCGTCTGCGAACCGCTTCGGTGAGAACGCCACCTTCGTCATAACCAACATAGCCCGGAGGCGCGCCGATCAACCGGCTCACGGAATGCTTTTCCATGAACTCGGACATGTCGATACGCACCATCGCGCTGTCGTCGTCGAACAGGAAACCAGCCAGTGCCTTGGTCAGTTCGGTCTTGCCGACGCCCGTGGGCCCCAGGAACAGGAAACTGCCCAGCGGACGGTTCGGGTCCTGCAAACCTGCCCGCGCCCGGCGCACGGCCTTCGATACTGCCAGCACCGCGTCCTTCTGGCCGATCACGCGCTCGCCGATCACGTGCTCCATCTTGAGCAGCTTCTCGCGCTCGCCTTCCATCATCCGGTCGACCGGAATGCCGGTCCACTTGCTGACGACCGCCGCGATGTCCTCTGCGGTCACTTCCTCGCGCAGCATCGCATTCTGGGTCACGCCCTGCGCCTCGGCTTGCTGCCGCTCCAGATCGGGGATGCGCCCATAGGCAAGCTCGCCCGCCTTGGCGAGATCGCCATTGCGCTGCGCCTGCTCAAGTTCGATCCGCGCCGCGTCCAACGCTTCCTTGATCTTGCCTTCGGCGGCGATCTTGTCGCGCTCGTTCTGCCAGCGCGTCGTCAGTTCGGACGACTGCTGCTCAAGGTTGGCCAGTTCCTCGCGCAAGGTCGCCAGCCGGTCCTTCGACGCGACATCGCTCTCCTTGGCGAGCGCCATTTCCTCGATCTTGAGCTGGATGATCTTGCGGTCGAGCTTCTCGATTTCCTCCGGCTTGCTTTCCACTTCCATGCGGATGCGGCTGGCAGCCTCGTCCATCAGGTCGATCGCCTTGTCGGGCAGGAAGCGATCGGCGATGTAGCGGTGCGACAGGGTCGCCGCCGCCACGATCGCGCCATCGGCGATGCGCACGCCATGGTGCAGTTCGTACTTGTCCTTGATCCCGCGCAGGATCGAAATCGTGTCCTCCACGGTGGGCTCACCCACGAACACCGGCTGGAACCGCCGCTGCAACGCGGGGTCCTTCTCGACGTACTTCTGGTATTCATCCAGCGTCGTCGCACCGATGCAATGCAGTTCGCCCCGCGCCAGCGCGGGCTTGAGCAGGTTCGAGGCGTCCATCGACCCTTCGGAAGCACCCGCGCCGATCAGCGTGTGCATCTCGTCGATGAACAGGATGATCTCGCCCTCGGCACCCTTGACCTCGTCGAGCACCGCCTTGAGCCGTTCCTCGAACTCGCCGCGATACTTCGCGCCCGCGATCAGGCTGCCCATGTCGAGCGCCATCAGACGGCGGTCCTTGAGGCTGTCGGGCACGTCGCCATTGGCGATACGCAGCGCCAGCCCCTCGGCAATCGCGGTCTTGCCGACGCCGGGTTCGCCGATCAGCGCGGGGTTGTTCTTGGTCCGGCGCGCCAGGATCTGCACGGTCCGACGGATTTCTTCATCACGGCCGATCACCGGATCGAGCTTGCCGTCACGCGCAGCCTGCGTCAGATCACGCGCATACTTCTTCATCGCGTCATAGGCGTTCTCGGCGCTCGCGCTGTCGGCGCTGCGGCCACCGCGCAGCGCAGTGATCGCAGCTTCGAGCGCCTGCGGCGTGACATTCGCGGCCTTCAGCGCCTGCCCGGCAGCCGTCGTGCTGGCGAGCGCCAGGGCCACGAGCATGCGCTCAACCGTGACGAAGCTGTCGCCCGACTTGGTCGCGATCTGCTCGGCCGAATCGAGCACGCGCACGGCGTCGTTGTCGAGCCCCGGCGTCTGCTGCGCGCCCGAGCCCGAAACCGCAGCCAGCTTGCCCAGCGCCTTGTCGACTTCGGCCTGCGCGACGGCGGGATTACCGCCCGCACGCTGGATCAATCCGCTCGCCATGCCTTCGCTATCCTCAAGCAGTGCCTTGAGGATATGCTCGGACGTGATCCGCTGATGGCTCATGCGGATGGCTACAGTCTGGGCGGCTTGCAGAAAGCCCTTGGCGCGGTCGGTGAATTTCTCGAGGTTCATAACTTGAGTGTCCTCCTGTTGCGCAGAACATGGTGTGGCTTTTGCGCAACACAAGGGCCACGCCGACGAAAGTGCGATAGCACTCGATACGGGGCGTTGTGTTGATCGAACGCAAGAAGGGTTTCACGCAGGGACGCCGAGAGAAAGGGAGACGCGGAGAAGAGGAATTGGTCGTGGCTGAGCCATAGGCCAGCTTGGATTTCTTCCTCCGCGTCTCCCTTCTTCTCTGCGGCTCTGCGTGAAACAGCAAAGTGCTTACTTCGCCGGAGCATCCGCCTTGGCCGCACCCGGCGCGAATTCCTTGCCGAAAAAGCTGTTCGCGTACCACTTCGGCCGCTCGTCCCCGTTCGCGAGGCCCAGCACCGTGAAGTAATTCACCTTGGCAAACAGCGCCCCCGCATCCCAGTTGAACGGCAGCTTCAGGTCGTCGCTCGGCTGGTGGTAATGGGTTTTGAGGAAGTCGCGGAACGCCTTTTCACCCGGCCCTGCAAACCCGGTCATCATGAACACGGCAGGCACGCCCTGCTGGACGAAGCGGTAGTGATCCGAACGCGTGAACAGCCCTTCCTCGGGCATCGGGTCGGGCGAAAGCTTGATGCCCGCTTTCTTCGCCGCTTCGGCCACGATCGGCCCCATCGTCGAATTCTCCGCGCCGAACGCCACCACGTCCGAGAACATGTACGTCAGCACCGGCATGTCGAAGTTGACGACCGCCACCAGATCGCTTTTCGCAACGGGATGGCGCGCGAGGTAGTCCGATCCGATCAACCCGCCTTCCTCTCCCGTCAGCGCCGCAAAAAGCACCGAACGGCGTGGACGGTCTTTCGCCACCGCCTTGGCCACTTCGATCATCGTCGCCACGCCCGAAGCGTTGTCCATCGCGCCGTTGTGGAGCGTGTCCTCGCCCTTGCCGTGAATTCCGATGTGATCGAGGTGTGCCGTCATACCGACGAATTCACCAGCCAGCTTCGGATCGCTACCCGGCAGCATCGCGACCACGTTCTCGCTGATCACGTCCTTCCACGTGCTCGCCAGCGTCAGGCTCGCCTTGCCCGGCAGCGCAAAGCCCTTGGGCCGCCCGCCCTTCTTGTCGGCCTCTGCCAGAATCTTGGCCAAGGGCTTTTTAGCCGCAGCAAACAGCGGCGTGGCGGCATCGGGATTGAGTGTGATCGAAGCCTTGATGCCCGGTGCGCGGCTGAAAGCCTTGCCGTCGCTCCCGACCCATCCCTTGGAGGGACCATCGGAAATCGCAACGCGCTTGTCCCAAGGACGTCGCGCGGTGTCCTCGTTGGTCGGCACCGAGATCACGGCAACCGCGCCACGCTTCATCGCCATCACGGCCTTGTCCGAATTGAGATGCGCGCCAAGCTCGCTCGGCATGCCCTTGGGAAAGCCGGTCAGCACGACAACGATCTTGCCCTTGACGTCCAACCCCCTGTAATCGTCGAAGCCAAGATCGGGCCGATCGAAGCCGAAGCCTGCAAACACCATCGGCGCATCGAGCGTGACCGCCTTGTCGCCAAGGCTCGGCCGCACCAGCACCTGCGCAGTGTCGGACAGCACCGTGTCCTTGCCGCCAAAGGTCAGCGTCAGCTTTGGCGCACCATCCAACCGCGCCTCGCGAACGGTAAGCTTCTGGAAGAATGTGCCATCGGGTGCGGCGGGCTTGAGCCCCATCATCGTGAACTGGGAGGCTACATAGTTGGCCGCGATGTCGTACCCGCGCGAACCGGTATCGCGGCCTTCCAGCAGGTCGTCGGCCAGAAAGGTGACATGCGCCCGCACGGCGTCGGGATCGAAAGTCGGTTCCTGCGCGTAGACAGGCGTCGCCACAGTAACGAGCAGGGCGGCAAGAAGGGCTGGCTTGACGTTCATCGGTCTCTCTTTGTCGTTGGTCGAAACGGGTCCAAGCGGCCCCTTCCGGTTTCGGTCGGTCCGCTTGCGCGCACGCGAGAATGCGCACAAAGAAGTTTCTTCACAAACTAAATCTGGAGCAACCTATTCCGGCTCTGTTCAGGCCGGAAATGTTCTGGAACAACTGCCTTCATCGCGTGGCGCCCCTTGGAGTCACGACCAAATTCGGGAACATCATGCAGCGTTTCATCTCCGCCAGCCTGCTCGCCATTGCCATCGCCGCACCAACGCACGTCATCGCCCAGGAAGCAAAGCCCGCCCCGCTTGCCGACCTCGTGTCGAAGGTCACGATCCCTTACGAAAGCTTCAAGCTCGACAATGGCCTGACCGTGTTGGTCAACACCGACCGCAAGGCGCCGGTCGTCGCCCTGTCCGTCTGGTACGGGGTTGGCTCGAAAAACGAACCCAAGGGCAAGACCGGCTTCGCGCACCTGTTCGAACACCTGATGTTCAACGGCACCGAGAACGTGCCGGGCGATTTCTTCCAGCCGCTCCAGCAGGTCGGCGCGACCGATCTTAACGGCACGACCTGGTTCGATCGCACCAACTACTTCGAAACCGTCCCCACCGCCGCGCTCGACATGACGCTGATGATGGAGAGCGACCGCATGGGGCACCTGCTCGGCGCGGTAACGCAAGCAGTACTCGATAACCAGCGCAAGGTCGTCCAGAACGAGAAGCGCCAAGGTGACAACAACCCGTTCGGCATGGTCGAATACGAGCAGCTCGAAAACCTCTACCCCTCGGGCCACCCCTACCATCACTCGACCATCGGCTCGATGGCGGACCTCGATTCTGCCAGCCTCGATGACGTGAAGGGCTGGTTCAAGGATCACTACGGCCCCAACAACGCGATCCTCGCACTCTCGGGCGATATCGACCTTGCAACCGCCAAGGCCAAGGTCACCAAATGGTTCGGCGATATCCCTTCAGGCCCGTCGGTAAAGCCGGTCAGCGCTCCCGTGCCGACCCTGCCCGCCCCGCTTGCCAAGACGATCAAGGACCAGGTCGCCACCACGCGTATCTACCGCATGTGGGCGGTTCCCGGCCTCGACAATCCCGACTACCTGCCTCTCGACCTTGCGGCATCGGTTCTCGGCGGCCTCGCCTCGTCACGTCTGGACGATGCGCTGGTGCGCCAGCAGAAGGTCGCCGTCGCGGTGTCCGCCGACGCGGAAATCTTTGCGCAGGCAGCTCAATTCGTCGTCAAGGCCGACGTCACCCCGGGGCAGGACCCGGCCAAGGTCGCCGCCGCGCTCGATGCCGCTATTGCGCAGTTCGTGAAAGAAGGCCCCAGCGCCGACGAGATGCTCCGCGCTGCGACCAGCGCGACCGCTGGAGAAATCCGTGGCCTCGAACGCACCGGCAGCGGCAGCGGCAAGGCGCCGACACTGGCCGAAGGGCTGCTCTACAACGGTGATCCCGAGCATTACCGCAAGGAGCTCGCCCGTATCGCCGCGATGAAGCCGGGTGAAGTTGCGGCGGCAATGCAGAAGTGGCTTACCCGCCCCGCCTTTGCCCTGACCGTCGAACCCGGCGCACGCGTCGAAGGCGGCGAGGGCCGTGGTGGCTTCTACACCAACGAAGCGACCGGCAACCGCCCGGCCTACTTCCGCGATCCGGACATGCAGGCCAAGGGCGCGCCTGCCTCCAGCGTCGCCAAGGCTGACCGTTCGAAGCTGCCCGCCGTGGGTGAACTGGCCCCGCTCGATTTCCCCTCGATCGAACGCGCCACGCTCAAGAACGGCATCCCGGTGTTCTTCGCACGCCGCGCCGCCGTGCCTACCGTCGCCGTCCGCGTCAGCTTCGATGCGGGCTATGCCGCCGATCCGAAGTCGGCTCTGGGCACGCAGTCGCTGCTGCTTAGCCTGATGAACGAAGGCACCGAAAAGCTCGACAGTTCGGCCCTTGCACGCGAACGCGAACGCCTCGGCGCGGTCATCAGTCTGTCAGCCAACACCGACACCACCTCGTTCCAGCTCGATGCGCTGTCTTCCAACCTTGCCCCCTCGCTGGGACTGTTGTCGGACGTCGTGCTGCACCCCGCGCTCGACCCCACCGAACTGGAGCGCGTCCGCACCCAGCAACTGGCTGGCATCGCTGCTGAGATGAAGAACCCCCAGTCATTGGCAGCGCGCGTGCTCAATCCGACGCTCTACGGCACGCAACACCCTTATGCCTTTCCCCCCAGTGGCACCGGCGATCCGGCGGTGGTCAAGACGCTGTCCCGCGCCGATCTCGCCGCGTTCCACGCGCGCTGGTTCCGCCCGGACACCGCGCAGATCTTCGTCGTCGGCGACACCACGCTCGATCAGGTCGTCAAGATGCTCGACGGCTCGTTCGGCAGCTGGAAGTCCAACCGCATGGCGCGACCGACCAAGGACTTCTCGGTCGCGATCCCGGCGCAGAAAGCGCGCGTGATTCTCGTCGACCGCCCCGGCTCGCCGCAGTCGTTCATCCAGGCGGGCAAGGTCATCGACGCCAAGGGCACCGACGATCTGGTGACGCTGAACACCGCCAACGACATCCTCGGCGGCAATTTCCTCGGCCGGATCAACATGAACCTGCGCGAGGACAAGGGCTGGAGCTACGGCACCTTCAACGGCGTCACTGCGCCGCTCGACCGGGTCAAGTTCCAGATCATCGCGCCTGTCCAGACCGACCAGACCGGCGCTGCGATCGCCGAGATCCGCAAGCAAATCGACGCCTTCGTCGGCACAAAGGGAGTCAGCGCTGCTGAACTCGACTGGTCGACCAAGGGCAGCGCACGCGAGCTTCCCGGCATGTTCGAGACCAGCGGCGCGGTGCTCGAGGGTCTCGCCAAGATCGTCACCTACAAGCGCCCCGACAACTATTACGAGACGCTGGCCGCCCGCTACGAGAAGATGACCCCGGCCCAGGCCGACAAGGACTTCCGTGCAAAGATCTCGAGCGACAGCATGGTCTGGGTCGTGGTTGGCGATGCCGCCAAGGTAAAGCCCCAACTCGCCCAGCTCGGCCTGCCCATCGAGGAAGTCGCCGAAGCCAAGTAGCTCCCTTCCCCCTCCTCTTCAGAGGGGGGGACGCTCGATCCTTCTCCCCCTCCTCTTCAGAGGGGGACTCTTGATCCTTCTCCCCCTCCTCTTCAGAGGAGGGGGCCGGGGGGTGGTGACTTCCTGCTTCCTCCCACACGCCGTCTTGCTATTGACACATCTGTAGGTAGACTAACCCAACAACACCCGAGCGGAGAGTCGCCATGTCAGTTGCAGGCACCTATACTTGCGTAACCCACACCCCCATGGGCGATCAGACCAGCACCCTGACGGTCAACGAACCGACCGGCGACAGCTTCACCGGCGTCAATACCGGCATGACCGGCCCGATCGACGTGGAAAACGGCAAGGTCGATGGCAACACCATCACCTGGCAGATGAAGATGACCGTGCCGATGCCGATGACGCTCGACTGCAAGGCCACGATCGAAGGCGACACGCTGACCGGCACCGTGACAGCGGGCATGTTCGGCAGCTTCCCTATGGAGGGGACGCGGGTTTGATCGCACCGGCTGGTGGGGTGCTGCGTCACTCCACCAAAATCGTCAGAACTTTGCGCTGTCCATGATGGCAATTGCCTCGGACACACCGTCGTCGAAGTAATGCAGCGATGGACCGGTGAAGTTAAGGATGTACAGCCGACCCTCGACCACGGCCATGCGCACAACCCCTTGGCGGTGAAGGGGGCTGTCCGGCGTAATGTAGCGGTACCGCATCTGCATTGCCGAATGCCCGCTCAATTTGGCAGGCTCTTCGGAATCCCTGGTGAATTCGACGGCCTGTTCCTTCGCCCGGAACACGCGCTCGAACAAGTCCCCCAGTTCGAGAAGCATCATCGTGCTCTCGAAACGTGGCATCGGATTTCGCTTCTTGTCCTTGTCAGCATAGACAGTCGCGCCGCCCGGAACGGCTGCGAACAGATCAAATCGATTCAGGGCAAAGCCGTCGTGCGTCCATGTCACGCCTTGCTTACCCGGACGTGCGCTTGCCTGATTCCAGTCCGTGCCCGGCGTCACCGCCATCGTGCCAATCTTTACCGAAGCGTCAGCGGGAATGAGTTTCCAGCCAGCTTGCGCCGCCGTGGGAATGACACTCATGCCCAACGCCAGAGTGAGCGCAAGTGCGTAGAATCTCTTCATTTCAATTCTCCAGCAGCATCTTGAGCATGTTGGCGTCGGGGGCGGCAGGGTCACGCTTCAGAAAATCCGCCAAAGTGTCGCGCCCGGCAGGATTGCCAAGCTTTAGTTGGGCCAATCCCAATCCTCGCCAAGCCGATGACGGCGCTTCAGGCTTGGCGATCGCCTGCTGATAAAAATCCTGAGCGGACGCCAAATCGCGGGGACTTCCGTGCAACCGGTACAAATCGCCGCGCAAAGCCAGCAGAGGTGCATCCCAACCTAGCGCCTCGCCGCGCGAGCGGATGACGTAGTCCGCAACGGCAAAGTCGTTGCCCTTGATCAAAGCGTCGAACAGGATGGGAAGAACGACGCTGGTCGCGGCGCGATACCCCTCGGTCCCATCCTCGCCCCAATCCCCCACCTCGCTCTCCTGCTTGGCAAAATAGAGGAACCTCTGTTCATTTGTCGGGTGGTCGTCTGACAACGCTGGAACAAGTCTACGAATTTTGCGCAAACCTCGCTCTGCCCGCAATGCATCCTCTTCCTCGATCACACGGAGCCACACATACGACGCGCGCAACCGATAATGCGATCCGACCACGAGACCACCGGCGAGTATGTCTGCTTCTGTCTCCTGAAGCCGCGTAAAGGCGATCAACCCGATACGCAGGTCACGGATCGTATCGTTTGTATTTACCGCTGCAGCTGCACCCGCCAGCGCGATCCAGCTTGCCCAATCGTTCGATCTGCGCCGCTCGAGAAACTTGTTTAGGGAATGCCGCTTCTCAAAATGCGCGAACTCATGACCAAAGATTGCAGCCAATTCCGCTTCCGAATGCAGCCGCGCGAGCAGGCCAGTATTCACCAGCATCATCCCGTTCGGAAACATGCCTGCATTCATGGAGCTGTCTTTAACGACATAGATTCGTACCGATCCGCACCGTTCACTGCCGACCGTGTCGCACATCACCTTACGCAGAAAAGCGTCGAGCGACGCCTCGCGCAGCACTCTCGCCGAGTGCTGCAACGAGCGCTCGTACTCGTCGATTTCCATCCATAGGCCGCGTTCGTCTACGCCTTGCGGCTGATACGCGCCTACGTAG
Organism: Novosphingobium hassiacum; assembly: GCF_014196055.1. Lineage (GTDB taxonomy): Bacteria > Pseudomonadota > Alphaproteobacteria > Sphingomonadales > Sphingomonadaceae > Novosphingobium > Novosphingobium hassiacum. The sequence continues at coordinate 133,127 of NZ_JACICY010000007.1, read as the reverse complement.
GGTGGTCGGGCGAATACGACATTCCCAGCTCGTGCCGGCGAGATAAAGACCGACGCCAAGCAACCGGCTAACACAAATAACCGTGGCGCGCGCTTCACAGCCGTGGCTGATCCACTAACCCCGGAAAACCTTCGAGTAGTTGATCAACCCGTTTCTGCATGCCCTCGGCCACTCGGACATCGCCGCCCATGGCATTATCGGCGTTCAGCCAAAGCAGGTTGCCCGTTTCCAGATCAACCAGTCCGGCATATCCTCGATGGACTCCAGACTGTACGCCGACCCCGACAAGCCCTGCGGCCAGTACCTGGAACATCTTCCTCCCGAACGAGCCGAATTCATCCTTGACGTTGATGAACAGCGCGTACTTAGCGCCCGTCCGTTCGGCTAGGACCTTTCCGCTTGGCCCAAGCGTCCATTCGAACGGATGGTTCTTGCGCGTAGGGAGGCGGTTCCCTTTAAAAAACTGATACTCGACGACCGCCCCGGCAACGGATTCAAACAGAGCACCATAGTCTGCCAGCAAAGCAGCGTCGCGTGCCAACGCATCTGTCTCGCTGACGACTTCGACGCGGAAGCTCTTCTGTCGCCTGCCTAGTTCTTCGGCCAGCAGCACCCGGGATTGCGCCGTCCAGTCGGCGTTCGGTTCTGCCATGCCGCCGGTCGACTGCTCACCCACCCAGACCGCGGGCCTGACGATGAGAATTTTCTGCCCGGCTAGGCTCGATTGTGCAAAATCAGGCCGAACGGCGCTCTTTTCCTGTGCAAATGCAGGCGTGCCAAACAACAGCGCGACAAGCGCCGTCACAACAACCAGACGTCTCATAAGGCCCCATCCCCATTCTGGACGAATGGTGGATCAAACGCTTTACCTTATCAACGCAAATTGTCTCGATTTCAGCGGCACCGTGCCGAATCACCCCAGCTTCTTGCGCAACAGTTCGTTCACCACGCCCGGATTGGCCTTGCCCTGCATGGCCTTCATCGTCTGGCCGACGAAGAACCCGAACAGCGCTTCCTTGCCCGCCCGGAACTGCTCGACCTTGTCGGCATTCGCGGCAAGGATGCCGTCGATGGCGGCTTCGATTGCGCCTGTATCGGATGTCTGCTTCAAACCCTCGCGTTCGACGATCACGCCCGCGCCGTCTCCGGTTTCGAGCATCTTTTCGAGCACCTGCTTGGCGATCGAACCCGAGATCGTGCCATCCGCGATCAGCGCCAGCAGTTCGCCACCAGCAGCCGGCGTCACCGGCGACGTCTCAAGATTCTTGCCCAGCTTGTTCAGCGCGCCGAACAGTTCCGAAATCAGCCAGTTGGCGGCCTGCTTGGCAACTTCGGCCTCTGGCTTGTTCGCCTTCGTCGCAGTCTCGGCCAGCAGCACTTCGAACCAGCGCGCCGTCTCGACATCGGCCGTCAGCACCGCAGCGTTGTAGGCCGATAGGCCAAGCGCGGTCTCATAGCGCTGACGCTTGGCATCGGGCAGTTCGGGAAGGCTCGCGCGGCATTCCTCGATATAGGCATCGTCCAGCACCAGCGGCAGCAGGTCTGGATCGGGGAAGTAGCGATAATCGTGCGCGTCTTCCTTCGACCGCATCGAACGCGTTTCGTTGCGGTCGGGATCGTAGAGCCGCGTTTCCTGAACGACCTTGCCGCCGTCCTCGATCAGCGCGACCTGGCGCTTGGCCTCCTGCTCGACCACGGCCATCACGAAACGCACCGAATTGACGTTCTTGGTCTCGGTCCGCGTGCCGAGGTCTTCGCCCGGCTTGCGCACCGAGACGTTTACGTCGGCCCGCATCGAGCCCTGATCCATGTTACCGTCGCACGATCCGACATAGCGCAGGATCGTGCGCAGCTTCGAAAGGTACGCGCCCGCCTCTGCCGGTGAGCCCATGTCCGGACGGCTGACGATTTCCATCAGCGCCACGCCCGAGCGGTTGAGATCGACATAGGACATCGTCGGATGCTGATCGTGCATCAGCTTGCCCGCGTCCTGCTCCACATGGATGCGCTCGACCCCGATGGTCTTCACCGAATCCGGGTTCTTGTCGTCCAGCTGGATCTCGATCGCGCCCTCGCCCACGATTGGGTGGTAGAGCTGGCTGATCTGGTAGCCCTGCGGCAGATCGGCGTAGAAGTAGTTCTTCCGGTCGAAGCGCGACCACTTGTTGATCTGCGCATTGATCGCAAGGCCCGTGCGCACCGCCTGCCGGATGCACTCGCCATTGGGCACAGGCAACATTCCCGGCATCGCCGCATCGACGAGGCTGACCTGCGTGTTAGGCTCTGCCCCGAACGCGGTCGCCGCGCCCGAAAACAGCTTGGCGTTGGTGGTGATCTGCGCATGGACCTCAAGGCCGATCACGACCTCCCACTCGCCGGTGTCGCCCTGGATACGATATGTGCTCATGGTCTGCCCGATAAGGTGTGAGGTGGTGCTTGGAAAGAGGCGACTTGCGTAAATTGGTCAGTGGGCCGGAGTAACGGCGGGGCCGATCCGCGCAGCGCGATGGCGCGACCACGCGCGCGCCGGTCGCTCGACAAGCACGGCGGCGGGCCAGGCTGCCAGCAGGCAGATGCCGATCATCACGACGTTCGCGGCATTCGCCTGCCAGTCCGGCCCGACGAGCGCATCGGCCCCGCCGAGATGCGTGTCGGCGATGGTCAGGCCCAGGCTGTCCTGCGCCATCCCCAGCAGATCGAACATCCTCCCGATGACGAACACGTGGACCATGTAGAGCGCATAGGACAATTGACCGAGTTGCTGGAAGGGACGGGCAAGCAGAATTTGCGAAACACCGCCGCTGCCGACCGCAAAAATGCCAACCAGTGCCACCGCTGCCAGGTCGAAGGCCACGATGTCGCCACCGCCCCACAGAACCTGCGCAAACAGGGCAAGCGCGCCAAGTTCGGCTAACGTGGCCATGGCCCATGGCAACCTGACGTTCGTCACCCGATCACCGATCAGCCAATGCAGGGTCATTCCAAGACCAAATCCGGCAATCCCGCGCATCAGGTCATAAGCTGAACCAAGGTCGGCAGGCACCATCTCCAGAGCCACAAGTGCGCCGGTCGCCGCGCCAACGCCTGTCCATCCCGCATATCTTCCGCAAAAGCGCCATGCCAGAGCCGCAAGCCCGTAGAGCGCCATTTCGATGGAAACAGACCAGCTCGGCAGGTTCCATGGCATGCCGACGCTCGGCACGAAGCCGTTGAGCAGCAGCAGCGCGGCAGGCAGGTCCACCAGCCTCTGCCGCCCGGCCAGAATGCCGTCGGTTCGCAGATCCGGTCGCACAAGGCCCAGCACGATCATCGCAACAAGAAAAAGGCCCAGCATCGCGGCATGCAGCGGCCACACGCGTCCCCACCGCAACCAGAAGAAGCGGCGAAACGAGTACCCATCGCCGAGTTTGCGACCATAGGCCGACGCGATGACGAAACCCGAAATCACGAAGAACAGATCGACCAGCCGCCCGAAGTGATCGTCCCAAGCCGTGGCGGACAGGCCGGCCTGCGCAGGAATATGGTGGAACACCACACCGACAGCCGCGATACCTCGCCATGCATCCAGAACAGGAAAGCGATGGCCGAAGCCCGCGCCGATCCCGTCCTGATGGGTTCTTACCACCACTTCTCCGGTCGGGCCGTGAACCCCGCGCGCGCTTCGAGCGCAAGACCTGCGTTGAGCACGCCCTGTTCGTCGAACGCCTTGCCGATGACCTGCAGGCCGAGCGGCAAACCGCTGCGGTCGAGTCCTGCGGGGACCGACATCGCGGGCAGCCCGGCGAGGCTGGCGGGCACCGAGAACACGTCGTTCAGGTACATCTCCAGCGGATCGGCGCTCTTTTCACCCAGTGCGAAGGCCGATGACGGCGCGGTGGGCGCAAGGATCACGTCGACCTGTTCGAACGCGCGCGTGAAATCGCGGGCGATCAGCGCGCGGACCTTCTGTGCCTGCGTGTAGTAGGCGTCGTAGAAGCCTGCCGACAGGACGTACGTGCCGATCATGATGCGGCGCTTCACTTCCGGGCCGAAGCCAGCCGCGCGGGTGGCGGCGTACATGTCCTGCAGCCCTGCGCCATCGGGCAGGTCGCGCAGGCCATAGCGCACGCCGTCATAGCGCGCGAGGTTGGACGAGGCTTCGGCGGGCGCGATGATATAATACGCGGGCAGCGCATACTTGGTATGCGGCAGGCTGATCTCGACGATCTCGGCGCCCGCATCCTTCAGCCACGCGATGCCGTCGTCCCACGATTTCGCGACGTCCGGGTCCATCCCGTCGAGGCGGTATTCGCGCGGGATGCCGACCTTCTTGCCCTTCATGTCGCCCGAAAGGTTTGCGCTCCATGCCGGCACGGGCATGTCGAGGCTGGTCGAATCCTTGGGGTCGAACCCGGCCATCACTTCGAGCATGATCGCGCAATCGGTCACATCGCGCGCCATCGGGCCTGCCTGATCGAGCGACGAGGCGAACGCGACCACACCCCAGCGCGAACAGCGGCCGTATGTTGGCTTGATGCCCGCAATGCCGGTGAATGCGGCAGGCTGGCGGATCGAGCCGCCAGTGTCGGTGCCGGTCGCAGCGGGCGCAATGCGCGCGGCCACCGCCGTGGACGAGCCGCCCGACGATCCACCGGGAGCCAGCGGCGCGGTGTCGTTCGGCCTGCGCCACGGCGAAATCACATTGCCGAATGCGCTGGTCTCGTTCGACGAACCCATCGCGAACTGATCGAGGTTGAGCTTGCCGAGCATGCCCGCGCCCGCGTCCCACAGCTTGGCGGAAACGGTCGATTCGTACTGCGGCTTGAAACCTTCAAGGATCTTCGAGGCAGCGGTCGTCTGCACGCCGTGCGTGGCGAACAAGTCCTTCATGCCGATCGGGACGCCGGCCATCTTTCCCAGTGGCTTGCCCGCAGCGCGGTCGGCATCGACCTTGGCTGCAGCGTCCAGCGCCTTTTCCGGAGTCGTCACGATAAACGCGTTCAGCGCGCCCTGCGCCTCTGCCACGGCGGCGTTGAACGCAGTCGCCACTTCGGTCGCACTGAATTCACCATCCGCAACGCCCTTGCGGATGGCGGCAATGCCGAGATCGGTCAGGTCGGTCATGGTCTTTTCCTCGACCCGCTGCACGCGTGCTTCGACAAGCTCAGCATGAGCGGAAATTGTATGATCTTCATAGCCCGCTCATCCTGAGCCTGTCGAAGGATGCGCGCTAAACCCATCACTCGATCACCTTGGGCACGCCAAAGAAGCCATGTTCAGCCGCTGGCGCGTTGGCCAGCACCGCGTCGCGCATGTTGCCACCGGTCAGCGGATCGGCATTGACCACGTCTTCGCGCAGGCGCTGCGTGTTCGGAATGACTGCCGTCATCGGCTCGATTCCGGTCACGTCGACTTCGGACAGTTGCTCGACCCAGGCGAGGATGCCGTTCAATTCGGGCACCATCGCCGCGACCTCGGCATCGGTCATCTTGATGCGCGACAGCGAGGCGATCTTCGCCACGGTGGCGGTATCTACGGACATGTCAGAGACTTTCGCGGAGATAAAAGGAACGCCGCGCGCTACCAGAGCGCGCGGCGTGCTTCAAGCCAAGGCAGGACCCCTGGAGGCCCTGCCCGGCGATCAAGGTTGCGGTGCGCCCTGTGGCGGCATTGGCACAGGCATAGGCATCGGCTGCCCACCCGGAGCCGCGCCACCCGGCGCTCCACCGGCGCCGCCCTGCATCTGCTGCATCTGCTGCATCAGCGCGCGCTGCTGTTCCAGTTCGGCGGCGCTCTTGTAGTCGATCAGCTCAATCTCGAACACGAGGTCGCTGTTGGCCGGAATCACGACTTCGCCGGTCTGCGGGTTGCGCTTTTCCTCCGCGCCATAGCCCTTTTCGGCCGGGATGTTCAGGACGTACTTGCCGCCCTTCTGCATCTTGCCAAGGCCTTCGGAGAAGCCGGGAATAACGGTCTCGAGCGGCAGCACGGCGCGCTCACCGCGATCGAATTCCTTGCCGCTGGCAAGCCGCCCGACATAGTTGATCAGCGCCACGTCGGTCTTGGTCGGCGATGCGCCGGAACCTGCCGTCAGCGTTTCAACCACGACGCCCTTGTAGCGCGTGGCATAAGCAACGCCCGAACCGACGAGCAGGGCAAGAATGACGCCCAGCCAGATCTTGGTGATCGAGCCCTTGGCGACGGGCTGGAGCGGAACGCGGGTGATTTCCGACATGACTTCCCCCTGGAAACGCGACTCGAGCGAGGCGCGCCGGATTCGATAGAGTCCCGGACACGAAAAAGGGCGCCGGTGTGCGGCGCCCTCTTGGCCCAAGCGGGCTCAAACGGCAAGTGCCAGATGGGGCGTTTCCGCCCCGTCCGACCTTACTTCCCGCCGTCACGCTCCTGGCGCTTGCGCTCGAGCTTGCGGGCACGACGGACAGCGGCAGCCTTTTCACGGGCGCGCTTTTCCGACGGCTTTTCGAAGTGGCGGCGCAGCTTCATTTCGCGATAAACGCCTTCGCGCTGCAGCTTCTTCTTGAGCGCACGAAGGGCCTGGTCGACGTTGTTATCGCGAACGAGAATCTGCATAAACCGCTATACCTCAAGTCTTGGCGAGAGCCCGCTGTGCCTGCGGGATGCACCTTGATTCGTAGAAACACTAAACGGGCCGAATCCAACGGGATCGGCTCGGACCGGCGGGCCACTACCCAAATCGAGCGGTAAAGGCAAGCAAAGTCGTGCAATTCGCACACCGACGGTCTAAGGGCGCGGCATGAACCCACCTTCGACATTGCAGGCCTCTACGCTGGTCGCCCTCGGCGGCGCAAGCGGGGCGGTGCTGCGTTACCATAGCGGACGCCTGATCGGCACGATCGCCGGTCCCAATAACGTGTTCCCATGGGGCACCTTCTCGATCAACGTCGTCGGCAGCCTGCTGATGGGCGTTCTGGCCGGATGGCTCGCGCGCCATGACGCGAACGAGGCCTGGCGCCTGCTGATCGGCGTCGGCGTGCTCGGCGGCTTCACCACATTCTCGGCCTTCAGCCTCGAGTCGGCCCTGCTGATCGAACGCGGCCTGATCGGCCCCGCAGCGCTTTACGCCGCAGGATCGGTCGTCGCCGGGATCGTAGGCCTGTTCGCAGGCATCGCCATCGCGAGGGCCGTGGCATGAAGGCTCCCAAGAAGACGGGCGAAGATCACGTTCGCCAGTTCACCGTCCAGCATGACGATAACGACGTGCGTCTGGACCGCTGGTTCAAGCGGCACCTGCCCGACGTCGGCTTTGCCACGGTATCGCGCTGGGCACGCACCGGACAAATCCGCGTCGATGGCAAGCGCGCCGATGTCGATACCCGCCTGCTCAAGGGCCAGGTCCTGCGCGTACCGCCGGGTGGCGCACTTATCCCCGGCATAAAGGGCCAGCGCGTTCGCAAGCCGCTGACCGACGCGCAGATCGAACTCGCCGAATCGATGGTCCTCGAAAAGGACCGCGCCGCGATCATTCTCAACAAGCCTCCCGGGCTTGCCACGCAAGGCGGCACGGGCACGTTCGAGCACGTCGACGGGTTGCTCGATGCCTTCGTCGGCGAAACCGACGCCCGCCCGCGTCTGGTCCACCGTCTCGACAAGGACACCTCGGGCGTCCTGCTCGTCGCGCGTTCGGCCAATAGCGCCGCGTTCTTTTCAAAGCGCTTCTCGGGCCGCACCGCCCGCAAGATCTACTGGGCGCTGATCGTCGGCATTCCCGAGATCAAGGACGGCATGATCGAACTGCCCATCTCGAAGCAGCCGGGCACCGGCGGCGAAAAGATGATGGTCGATGAAAGCGGCGAGGGCCAGTCGGCCCGCACCCGCTATCGCGTGATCGGACGCGCGGGCAATTCGACTGCGTGGGTCGAACTGCAACCGCTGACCGGCCGCACCCACCAGTTGCGCGTACACATGGCAGCCATCGGCCATCCGATCGTGGGCGATGGCAAGTATGGCGGACAGGGCGCATTCCTCACCGGCAGCATCAGCCGCAAGATGCACCTTCACGCGCGCCGCCTGCGGATCGAACATCCCGAAGGCGATCTGATTGACGTCAGCGCCCCCCTGCCCGAACACTTCGCGGCCAGCATGGCGCAGTTGGGCTTCCACGAGGAAGACGGCGATCTGGCGATCGACCCGATCAAGCCGATCCCCGAAAAGACCATGCAGAAGCGCGCGGCCAAGGCGCATTCGAAGGAATACCGCAAGGAACGCCGTGGCGAACGGCGCAAGCGCGCCGATGGGACCTCGGTTGCAGCTGGCGGCGGCGGCCGCAAGCCCACAGGCAAGCGCGCAGCGGCAGGGGCGCTCCTTGCAAAGGGACCGGCAAAAGCGGACTCCCGCGGGGCGCCTAAGTCGGCGGGCAGAACGTCGGCCAAGCCCGACGGCAAGGCTCCAGCACGCAAGTCTGCAGCGCCTCGGGCTCCCGCTGGCACCGACAAGGCCCCGGCACGTTCGGCTGCTCCTCGGTCTGCAGCGCCCAAGTCGGCGCCGCGCTCGGCTGCGCCCCGCTCGACTGGACCCAAGTCCGGCCCCGCCCGGCCCAAGGCTCCACCCCGGGACAAACCACGGTAAACGGCGCGGATGCATCCCAACGCCGCCTTCCGTCTCGATGACCGCGATCTTCACGAAGCGTTGATCGCGCAAGTCGGGTTCGCGACGGTCTTTGCCACCACGCCCGATGGGCCCCGCGTGGCGCATGTGCCGCTGCTGTCGACGGGCGATGGCGCGGTGCAGTTCCATCTCGCGCGCGGCAACGCGCTTGCGCGGCACCTCGACGGCATGACCGCACTGGCAGTGGTCAATGGCCCGGACGGCTACGTCTCGCCGCGCTGGTACGCTGACAGCGCGCAGGTTCCGACATGGAACTACGTCGCGCTCGAACTCGAAGGACGCGTCCGGCGTCTCTATCAGGATGGGCTTCTGGCGCAACTCGAAGGCATCTCGACCATCAATGAAGCGCGCGTTATCGAAGGCATTCCCTGGACGATGGATAAGATGCCCCCCGACGCCTTGCGCAAGATGATGGCCGCAATCGTGGGGTTCGAAATGGAAATTCAGGCCTGGCGCCCGACCTTCAAGCTCTCGCAGAACAAGAGCGCTGACGAACGCGCGCGCGTTGCCACCGGGCTTGAAGCCGAAGGCTCCCCCGCCATCGCCGAACTCATGCGCAGGCTGGTCCCATGAAGCTGGCTATCTTCGATTGCGACGGCACGCTGGTCGATAGCCAAGCCGATATTTGTGCGGCGATGGACGCTGCGTTTTCCGTCGCAGGACTCGTCCCGCCCGAGCGCCACGCCACCCGCCGCGTCGTCGGCCTGTCGCTGCACGAAGCGATGCGCCAGCTGCATCCCGAGGGTGAGCACCAACTCCACGCCGACCTCACCCAGCTCTACAAGGACGCCTTCCGCGCGCGGCGGACCGCCGGAGCCGTAGCCGAACCGCTTTATGACGGCATTGCCGAACTGATCGAGGACTTGTCGAAGGACGGCTGGCAGCTCGCCGTCGCAACCGGCAAATCCGATCGCGGCCTCGCACATTGCCTTGCCACCCATGGGCTGACGAAGCACTTCGTCTCGCTCCAGACCGCCGACCGCCACCCGTCCAAGCCCGATCCTTCAATGATCGAACAGTGCATCGCCGATGCCGGGGCCGATCGCGCGCGCACCGCGATGATCGGCGATACCGTCTACGACATCGCCATGGCCTGCAACGCGGGCGTCACCGGCCTGGGCGTCGACTGGGGCTATCACGACGTGCCCGAACTGGTCGAAGCAGGCGCAACCGCCATCGCCACCAGCGTTCCCCACTTGCGCGAACTGCTGCGAGGCATCGAATGACCACGACACGCGATCCTGCCGCGGCCCGCTTTTTCATCCTGCAGATCGTGCGGCTCGGCGGAGCAGTGGCGGTTCTGCTCGGCGTGCTGGTGCAGGCCGGTCGCGCGCCCGCTTGGCTCAGCGCCCTGCCAACATGGACCGGCTACATCCTTGCGCTCGCCGGGATGATCGCGTTTTTCGCGCTCCCCAGGCTGCTCGCGCGCCGCTGGAAGTCCCCCACGCCATGAAGCGGTTCTACAAGGACGTGACGGTTGCCGAAGCTGACGGCGGCTATGGCATCCGGCTCGATGGCCGCCCGATCAAGACCGTCAGTAGTCGCCCACAACTGGTCCCCACCCGCGCGCTCGCCGAAGAGATGGCCGCAGAATGGGCGGAGCAAGGCGACGAAATCGCCCCCGCCCGCTTCCTGTTCCGCGACATGGCCGACTACGCGACCGACGTGGTCACGCCCGACCGCGCAGCCGCCGTCGCCAGTCTGCTCCCCTACGCCGCCACCGATACGCTGTGCTACCGCGCCGAGCCGGACGAGGCCTTTGCCGCCCGTCAGCGCATGATGTGGGAGCCGCTGCTCACCGCCGCCGAAACGCGCTATGGGATCAAGTTCGTGCGCATTGCGGGCGTGATCCACAAGCCCCAGCCCGATGCCACGATGGCGCGGCTCAAGGTCGAACTCGAACGACTCGATCCCTTTACGCTGGCCGCTCTGCGCAATACCGCAGGCCTCGCCGCCTCGTTGGTAATCGGCCTCGCAGCACTTGATCCCGCGGCAGATATCGACGCGCTATGGGACGCGGCCAACCTCGAGGAGGACTGGCAGGCTGAACTCTGGGGCAAGGACTGGGAAGCCGTCGAACTGCGCGCCCTACGCGCCAAAGCCTTCGCCGCCGCCGCAAGGTTTGCGAGCCTGGCGCAGAACGAACACTAATTCATCACTCAGATCGCAAGCGCACGCGCTGCACACCCTCCCGGCTGCGACTAACGTCGCCTGCGGCTCAGCAAGTCTCGCTCCCCTCCCTCAAGGGAGGGGCTGGGGGTGGGTTTACGACTTCAGCGCCGGCAGACTGGCGACTTACCCGACCCACTCCGCGACAGCCTGCGCAACCGAATTCGCGGCCTCGTTCAAAGCAGGCCCGACATACTGCGCCTCAGCCTCAGCCACCGGCACCATGCTCTCGAACCGCCGCGTATCGATCCGGCCGTCCGTGCCAGCCTTGACCGCGTCGAATCGCACCACCGCCATGCGCGTACGCGCGTCGTAGCCCATGTCGAGCAAACGCCCCGAAAGCTGCGTACCCGTTCCGCCGGGATTGGCCTCGATCACCAGCCGGTTGCCCTTGGCCCGGATCGTCTCGGCGAGCAGGCGCTGAAACAGCCGCGAGGGCCGTTCCACCCACAGCGTCTTCTTCAGGTAAGCCAGGTTCGAATCGTCGATCTGCACCGGCACTCGCGTCACCGCGATGCGCGCTTCGGCCGACGGCTCGAGCACCACAAGCGCGCTCGCTAGCGTCCCGCTGGCGCTTGTTCCCGCCGCCGGAGCGTTTGTCGGCCGCAAAGACAGCAGCGTGTCGGGCGTCTTGGGACCAAAACTCACGCAGCCCGCCAGAGCAGCGGTGAGCGAAAGCGAGATCAGGAATTTGGCGTTCATGTGTCTCGCCTCCTCAGTTCTTGTAGTCGGGCAGCTTGGGGCCACCCACCAGGCCACGCACGCCCTGGTCGTTGATGCGGTCGGTCACTTCACGCAGCGACCGGCTGGTCGCCTGCAGGTCGCGGATCATCGCCTCGGCAGCGGGCAGCGTGCGCTCGTTCAGCTGCTGTGCCGCTGGCCGCGCATCGCCCAGCGTCGCCTGCAGCGCATCGGCTGCACCCTGCGCCGATTTCAGCGTCTGGCGCATCTGCTTGGCCAGGCCATTGCCCTCGTCGTTGAGCATCGAGTCCGCCGAATTGGTCAGCTTCTCAAAGCTCGCCAGCGAGTAGTTCGCCTGCCGCAGCGTTGCCTGCAATTCGGCCATCGTGCGCTTCACATCGGGCGAGGCATCGGCCAGATTCCCGCTCAGCTTGTCGGTATTGGCCAGGATGTTCTCGATCGACTTCTGGTTCTTGTCCGACAGCACCATCGTCAGGCGCTCGGTCAGCGTCGCCAGTCGTTCGAGCAACAGCGGCGCGTTGGACAGGATTTCGCCGAGGCCAGACCGTTTGGTCGGGATCACCGGTACGCCCTCCGGGCAGGCCGCACGCTTGTTTTGACTGGGGCACTCGATCGCCGGAGCACCCTTGACCGCACCCGAAAGCTGGATCGTAGATACGCCGGTGAAACTGCCCTGCAGGCTGGCCGTGGTCCCCTGCAGGATCGGCAGCTTGTCATCGACCGCGATGCGCACCCGGACGAATTCGGGATCGCGCTCCCACAGTTCGATTGCCTTGACCTGCCCCGAAGGTACGCCTGAAAACGCGACTTCTGAACCCTTCGCCAAGCCATCGACCGACTGCTTGAAGAAGATGTCGTATTCGTTGAGCTTGCCCTGATTGAGGCGCGCGATCCAGATGGTCAGGAACGCCGTGCCCAACAGCAGCGCCAGAGTGACCAGACCCACCCAGATGTGGTTTGCCCGCGTTTCCATGGCCTGTCCTTATTCCTCGCCCTGCAAGAGCGCATCTGATTTGCGCGTATCGCGCACGCCATCATGCCGTGCCTGCGCGTCTTGCGCTGCCCGGCCACGCGGCCCGTTGAAGTATTCCTGGATCCACGGATGGTCGGTCGCCAGCAGTTCCGGGATCGTCCCCACCGCGATGACCTTCTTGTCGGCAATCACCGCCACCCGGTCGCAGATCTCGTACAGCGTATCCAGATCGTGCGTGATCAGGAACACGGTCAGCCCCAGCGTCTGTTGCAATTGCAGGATCAGTTGGTCGAACGCCGCCGCGCCAATCGGGTCGAGGCCCGCCGTCGGTTCGTCCAGAAACAGCAGCTCGGGATCGAGCGACAGCGCCCGCGCCAAACCGGCGCGCTTTTTCATTCCGCCCGAAAGCTCGGATGGATATTTGCTCGTCGCGTCCGCCGGCAGGCCTGAAAGCAGCACCTTGTAGCGCGCGATTTCGTGGCGCAGGTCATCCTCGATTTCCGGATAGAACTCGCGCAGCGGCACTTCGACATTCTCGGCCACGGTCAGCGTCGAGAACAGCGCCCCGCCCTGGAACAGCACGCCCCAGCGGCTGCGGATGTCGATATCGGCATCGTCGCGCGCGTCGGTGATCGACTGCCCGAGCACTTCGACCTCGCCCGACTCGGGGATCTGCAATCCGATGATCGTGCGCATCAGCACCGACTTGCCGGTGCCCGACCCACCGACCACACCGATGATCTCGCCCTTGTTGACCTCAAGGTCCAGCCCGTCGTGAATCACATGATCGCCGAACACGTTGCGCAAAGCCCGCACGCGGATCGGATGTTCGCCGTCATAAGGCTCAGGCAGATCGGGCAGCTCTTGCGCGATCACTGGGGTTTCGACCTCGGTCATCAACCCCACCCGATGTTGGTAAAGAACACTGCGAAAAACGCGTCAAGCACGATCACGGTGAAGATCGCCATGACCACCGCAGCGGTCGTGCGTGCGCCGACTTCCTCGGCATTGTTCTTCACCTGCATGCCCTGATAACATCCCGCCAGCGCGACGATCAGCCCGAACACCGGGGCCTTGGTAATGCCCACCCATACGTCGTGCAGCGGCACGACTTCCTGTACGCGCGACAGGAACGTGAAGAACGGGATGCCCAGCGTAAGCGTCGACAGGAACGCGCCACCGACGATACCCAGAAACGCCGAGTAGAACCCCAACAGCGGCATCATGATCATCGTGGCCAGGATGCGCGGCACCACCAGCGCTTCCATCGGCGAGACGCCGATGGTGCGCATCGCGTCGACCTCTTCGGTCAGCTTCATCGTGCCGATCTGCGCCGCGAAGGCCGAGCCCGACCGGCCCGCGACCATGATCGCGGTCATCAGCACGCCCAGTTCGCGCAGCGTCAACCGCCCGACGAGGTTGACCGTATAGATCTCCGCCCCGAACTGGCGCAGCTGCACCGCGCCCTGCTGTGCGATGACGATCCCGACCAGAAAACTCATCAACCCGATGATCGCCAGCGAGTTGACCCCGACCAACTCCATCTGGTGAATCAGCGCTTTCGGGCGGAAGCGCCCCGGATGGCGGAACAGCGAACCCGCCGACAGGATCACCTGCCCGAGGAACCCGACGACCTGCAGGAAGCCACGCCCGAGGTTTAGCATGACCGTGCCGATATGTTCGGGCACGCGCTGCAGCAGCGGCAGGCGGGGGGCGCGGATCGAATGGGCGTTGGAGTCGGCCTTGCTGATCGCATCGATCAACTTCTGCGGCTCATCCTTGCAGCCGATGATCTTCGCACCGGTATCGCGCGACAGCCGCCACACGGTCCACGCGCCGACCGTATCCATCATGGTTACGTCACTGACGTTGATTTCGCCGATCGATCCGTCGATCTTGCGCAAATCCTTGTCGGCCAGCCCCAGCGAGGACACGGTCATCGGCCCGCTGAACACGAGTGTCGCCCCTTGGTCGTCCGACCCGGGATTAAGCTGAAAACTGGTTAGTGCCCGCATCTTGTCCGCTTCATGCGGGAATTCTGGCAAGGCGACAAGTGCAACACATGCGCCATAACGCGGGAACGCAGCTTCCGGTTCCTCTTGCGTTCATGCCTGCGCCCTTGCAGCGAACTTCCGGCAATGGCAAGGCGCGGCCCCATGAGCGAACAAAATCCCGCAGAACTGGCCAAGACATTCGAACCCGCAGGCCTTGAGGCCAAGTGGTATGCCCATTGGGAGGCAAACGGCCTGTTCCGGCCCGAGCGCCCCGACGCAGCGCCCTTCACCATCGTGAATCCCCCGCCCAACGTGACCGGGTCCTTGCACATCGGCCACGCGCTCGACAACACGCTGCAGGACGTCATGGTCCGCTATGAACGCCTGCGCGGCAAGGACGCGCTGTGGGTGGTCGGCACCGACCACGCCGGCATCGCCACGCAGATGGTGGTCGAACGCCAGATGGAGGCGAAACAGGACAAGCGCACCAACTACACCCGCGAACAGTTCATCGAGAAGGTGTGGGAGTGGAAGCACGAGAGCGGCGGCACGATCACCGGCCAGCTCCGTCGTCTGGGCTGTTCGATGGACTGGAGCCGCGAGCAGTTCACCATGGACCCGCACTTCACCAAGGCCGTGGTTAAGGTCTTCGTCGACCTGCACCAGAAGGGCCTGATCTACCGCGACAAGCGACTGGTGAACTGGGACCCCAAGCTCAAGACCGCGATCTCCGACCTCGAGGTTGAAACCCGCGAGACGCAGGGCGGCTTCTGGCACTTCAAATACCCGCTGGCTGACGGCGTGACCCGCGACGACGGCCTCGATTACATCGAGGTCGCCACCACGCGCCCCGAAACGATGCTCGCCGACATGGCCGTGGCGGTTCACCCTGACGACGCGCGCTACAAATCCGTCATCGGCAAGGACATCCTCCAGCCCCTGACCGGCCGCCGCTTCCGCATCGTCGCAGACGAACACGCCGACCCCGAACTGGGCTCAGGCGCGGTCAAGATCACCCCCGGCCACGATTTCAACGACTTCGAAGTCGGCAAGCGCGCCGCGATCAAGGCGTCCGACATGCTCAACATGTTCGACGCCGAAGCCAAGGTCGTCCAGACTTCCGACGGTCTGGTGCCGGACGAGTTCATCGGCATGGACCGCTTCGACGCGCGCAAGCTGGTCGTCGAGCGCATTAAGGAAGCTGGCTTCCTGATCCCGCACATCACGAAGGACAAGGAAGGCAACGAGGTTTCCGCCGACTTCGAACCCCGCACGATCCAGACGCCGTACGGGGATCGCGGCGGCGTGGTCATCGAACCATGGCTGACCGACCAGTGGTACGTCGATGCGGAAAAGCTGGCCGTCGCACCAATCGAGGCGGTACGCTCGGGCGCGGTCGAGATCGTACCCAAGACCTGGGAAAAGACCTTCTTCAACTGGATGGAAAACATCCAGCCGTGGTGTGTCTCGCGTCAGTTGTGGTGGGGTCACCGGATTCCGGCTTGGTATGGGCCGGAGCTAGGGAAAGATGGCACGCCGCACGACCCAATCCATGTCAAAGCTGCCAAACACATTCCAGGAAAACCAATTCAAGTTTTGGGTGTTGGCCGAAAGAAAAATAAGATTTTCGTTGCCGAATCTGAGGATGAAGCTCTGGCACTGGCGAGAGAATATTATCCTGAAGGAACAGACATTGCTTTTGATTATGTCACTCCCACTGGGCCAAACGCCGCAATTCTAACCCGCGACAACGACGTCCTCGACACATGGTTCTCCTCAGCCCTGTGGCCCTTCGCCACGCTAGGCTGGCCCGAGGGCGCAGCAAATCCCCCCTCCTCTTCAGAGGAGGGGTCAGGGGGTGGTGGCGCTGCCGCAGGCGGCGCGAACCAGGCACTGAGCGCGGGGGATCACCACCCCCCGGCCCCCTCCTCTGAAGAGGAGGGGGAGCAGAAGCCCCGCCCCAACCTCCTCGCCAAACACTACCCCAACGACCTGCTCGTCTCGGGCTTCGACATCCTGTTCTTCTGGGATGCCCGCATGATGATGATGGGTCAGGCGATGACCGGGCAGAACCCGTGGAAGAAGCTCTATCTCCACGGCCTCGTGCGCGCGGCTGATGGCGCCAAGATGTCCAAGTCCAAGGGCAACGTCGTCGATCCGCTGCTGCTGATCGACAAGTACGGCGCTGACGCGCTGCGCTTTTTCATGTGCGCGATGGAGAGCCAGGGCCGCGACGTGAAGATGGATGAAAAGCGCGTCGAGGGTTACCGCAACTTCGCCACGAAGCTGTGGAACGCCGCGCGTTTCTGCCAGAGCAACGGCATCACCGGCAGCACCTCGGTCACCGCACCCGCAGCCACCAGCGCGGTCAACAAGTGGATCATCGGCGAAGTCGTCGAAACCGTCGCCGCGCTCGATCGGGCCATGGCCGACCTGCGCTTCGATGCCGCAGCCAACACCGTCTACCACTTCGTCTGGGACCAGTTCTGCGACTGGTACATCGAACTGGTCAAAGGCAATTTCGACGCGGAAACCAAGGCCGTCGCCGGTTGGGTGCTCGACCAGATCCTCGTCATGCTCCACCCGTTCATGCCGTTCGTGACCGAAGAACTGTGGCACGCGCTCGGCACCCGCGACGGCGAGTTGATCGTGGCCGCATGGCCCGCTCCGCAGGCTGAAATCGATCCCGCCGCCAAGCGCGAAGTCGAATGGCTGATCGCGCTCGTCTCGGCCCTGCGCACCGCCAAGAACGAACTCGGCATCGCCCCCGGCGCGCGTCTGGAAGCTTACCTGCCGGAGCCATCGGCGCAGACCCGCGCGATCATCGAGGCCAACCCCGCCGTGATCGAACGCCTCGCCCGCCTCACCGCAATCCGTTTCGAAGCCGCTCCTGCAGGCGCGGCGATGCAGATCGGCGCGGGCGATGCCAACCTGATCGTGCCGCTGGAAGGCGTGATCGACATCGCCTCCGAAAAGGCGCGCCTCGAAAAGGCGCTGGCGGTGTCGCTCAAGGAAGCCAAATCGCTCGAAGGCCGCCTCTCGAACGCCTCGTTCGTCGAAAAGGCCAAACCCGAAGCCGTCGAAAAAGCCCGCGCCGACCACGCCATGCACGCCGCCGAAGCCGAACGGCTGGCGGCAGCGCTGAAGCGGCTGGGGTGATCCAGACAGGCTTTCTTCCTCCCCTCCTCTTCAGAGGAGGGGATCGAGGGGTGGTGTTGACCCGTCAGGGTCATCGCCCAACGCCACCACCCCCAACCCCCTCCTCTGAAGAGGAGGGGGCTTGAAGCAATGCTGACCCTGGCCACCACAAACCCCGGCGAACCGGAGATATTCGCCTCGCTCCAGGGCGAAGGCCCCTCATCGGGCCGGCCGTCGATCTTCGTCCGCCTGTCGCGCTGCAACCTCGCCTGCCGCTGGTGCGACACCGCCTACACCTGGCGCTTCACCGGCGACAATCGCCCCCACCGCGATGAAGTCGCGTTCGAGCGCAGCGACAATCAGCTCACACTGGACGAGGGCGAAGTCGCCGCCCTGATCCTCGCCCACAACGAGGACCGCCTTGTCATCACTGGCGGCGAACCGCTGCTGCAAGGCCCCGCGCTGGCAAAGCTTGTCGCGCAGCTCAAACAGGCCCGCCCCGGGCTACACGTCGAGATCGAGACCAACGGCACCGTCGCCCCGCACGCAGCGCTCGACGCAGCTGCCGATCAATACAACGTCAGTCCCAAGCTCGCGCACTCGGGCAATCCGGCCGAGCTCGCGCTGCTGCCTGAACGCCTTGAAGCGTGGGCCAAGGACCCCCGCGCATGGTTCAAGTTCGTGGTTGCGTCACCGGCAGACATCTCCGAAATCGCCGACCTGCAGAATCGCTACGGCATCGCGGGCGACCACCTGTTCGTGATGCCCGAAGGCACGAGCAGTTCCGTGCTTCGCGAACGCTCGCGCTGGCTCGCAGAAGAAGCCCTCGCCCAAGGCTGGCGCTTCACCGACCGCCTGCACATCCACTTGTACGGCGACACGCGCGGGACTTGACGTGAACTAAAAACGCACGCTCCCCCGCGCAGGCGGGGGCCTCAGGCACATCGCGGAAAACTAAAGCTGCATAATCCGGCCCGAGGCCCCCGCCTTCGCGGGGGCGCAGGTCAGCGCTTGAAAATAAAACCCGATCAGAACGGAATATCGTCGTCCAAATCGTCGCCGAAGCCGCCACCGCCAGCAGGCGAACCACCACCGCCGCCGCCCTGGTTCCAGCCACCGCCAGAACCACCGCGCGAACCGCCGCCTGACGAGCCACCCGAAGACCCACCTTCGTTCCAGCCACCCGACCGACCGCCACCGCCACCGCCGCCGCCGCCGGGAGCGCCATCAAGCATGGTCAGCACCGCGCCGGGGCCCTGCAGCACCACTTCGGTCGAATAACGGTCCGCGCCCTGCTGGTCCTGCCATTTGCGCGTGCGCAACTGGCCTTCGATATAGACCTTGCTGCCCTTTTTGAGGAAGCGCTCGGCCACGCCCGCAAGGCCCTCGCCGAAGATGGCAACAGTGTGCCACTCGGTGCGTTCCTGCTTCTCGCCGGTGTTCTTGTCCTTCCAGTTTTCCGACGTGGCGATGCGCAAGTTGCACACCTTCCCGCCGTTCTGGAACGAGCGCACTTCCGGGTCAGCACCCAGATTGCCGACGATGATGACCTTGTTGACGCTGCCTGCCATCGAATCGAGTCCCTTTGGAATGTGAACGCTGGCCTAGCGCATGGGCATGGGTCGGCGCGAGTCGGAGGGGCTGAGTTTTCCCAAAGCAATTGGTTCGCGCAGAGATCGCAAAGAGGGTGGCTCAGGCCGGAGGCTTATAATGAATGAACTGGCCGCAGCGCCAGCTTGGCGTTCTTGGTTGCCACTTCCCCGATTGACCACGCCCTCTGCGAACTCTGCGCGAAACCAGAATCTACCCCAGTCCCATCGCGGTCGCCGTCCAGAACGTCGCAAACGCGGCCAGATAGGCCAGCGCAAACAGGTAGGCGAGCATGAACGCCGGCCACTTCCACCCGTTCGTCTCCCGCCGCGCCACCGCGATGGTCGAAAGGCACTGCGGCGCGAACACGAACCACGCCAGGAACGACAGCGCCATCGGCAGCGTCCAGCGCGCCTTCAACTGATCGCCCAAGGCGACCGCCGTCTGGTCCTCGTCATCGCTCGCACCCACGGCATAGGTCGTGGCAAGCGAACTGACCGCAACCTCGCGCGCGGCCATCGCCGGGATGATCGCCAGGCTCATGTCGCGGTTGAAGCCGATCGGCTCAAGCACCACCGACAGCCCGTTCGCCAGCGTGCCCGCGACCGAGGCGTTGATCTGGTCCTGTCCCGGCTCTGCGCGCGGGAAATTAAGCAGCAGCCACAGCGCGATGGTGACCATGAAGATGATCGTGCCAGCGCGGCGTAGGAATATCCATGCGCGCTGCCACAGACCTATCGCCAGATCCTTGATCGTGGGCAGCTGGTACTTGGGCAGTTCCATGATGAAGCCCGAAGCCGCCCCCTTGGTCACCGAACTGCGCAGCACCAGCGCGACCACCATCGCCCCGACAATACCCGCGACATAAAGCGCGAACAGCACCAGCCCCTGCTGGCCGATGCCGGGTCCGACCTTGGTATTCGGGATGAATGCCGCGATGATCACCGCATAGACCGGCAGCCGTGCCGAACAGGTCATCATCGGCGCGATCAGGATCGTGGTCAGCCGGTCCTTGGGATCGGCAATCGACCGCGTCGCCATGATCCCCGGAATCGCACAGGCAAAGCTCGACAGCAGCGGGATGAAGCTGCGGCCCGATAGCCCGACGCCCGCCATCATCCGGTCCATCAGGAAGGCGGCACGCGCCATATAGCCGGTCGCCTCCATCGTCAGGATGAAGAAAAACAGGATCACGATCTGCGGCAGGAACACCACGACCGATCCCACGCCTGCAATCACGCCATCGGTCAGCAGATCGCGCGCCAGACTTGGCGGGATATAGGTTCGCACCAGATCGCCCAGCACGCCGACCGCCGCTTCCAGCCCGTCGGCAAACGGCGTCGCCCAGGTAAACACCGCCTGGAACACCACGAACAGCAGCGCGAACAGGATCGGTGGCCCTGCCCAGGGATGCAGCAGCACCTTGTCCATCCGCGCGTGAATACGATGCTTGGCAGTTTCCGAGATGATCGCGGCGTCGGCCATCTGGTGCGCGAGCATGCGGCGTTCGGGCAGAGTCACATGCGGACGCGGCACGGCGTCATGCTCCTGCGAGCGGTCCCGCGCCTCGCCGATGGCAGCGGCAAGTTCGGTCAGCCCGCGCCTGCGCACCGCCACGGTCGGGATCACCGGCACGCCCAGCGCTGATTCGAGCGCCGCCGGATCGATCACCAGCCCGTCACGCTCGGCCAGATCGACCATGTTGAGCGCGACCACGGTCGGCCTCCCCAACCCGATCACCTCCTGCGCGAACACCAGATGCTGCTCGAGGTTCGAACTGTCGAGCACCAGCACGATCACGTCGGGCCGCACCTGGCCTTCCTGCTCGCCCATGATGACCTTGCGCGTCACTTCCTCGTCGGGACTGGCGGCATCCAGCGAATAGGAGCCGGGCAGATCGACCAGTTCGACCGGCTCGCCTGTCGGCAGCAGAAGCCGCCCCGCCTTGCGCTCGACTGTAACCCCCGGATAATTCGCGATCTTCTGGCGCGCCCCAGTCAGCGCGTTGAACAGCGCGCTCTTGCCCGCGTTGGGATTGCCGACAAGCGCGGCGACGGTCGGCATCCGGCTCATGCTGCGCTCGTTTCAAGAATGGGTTCGACAGTCATCGCGCGGGCATGGACGCGGCGCAGCGCAATCGTCATCCGTCCGATCTCCACCGCCAGCGGGTCGCGCCCCATGAACACCCCGCGATAGGCGAGCGACACCCGCGCCCCCTCATCAAGGCCCAGCGCACGCAATCGCTGCGCCTCTTCGGCAACAAGCGTCGTCCAGTCGACCGAAGCAATTCGGGCGGGCGTGCCAAGAGGGAGCTGATCGAGCGTCACGCAATTGCGCTGCCATAGCGCGAACGACTTTGCAAGTCATTCGCAATAGAATTGCGCTAGATCAAACTTGCTCAGGTCGCCGGGTAGCGCAACCGCCCCAGCAATCGCGTGAACGAGAACGTATCCTCGCGCGGGCGCAGCACCTTCGCCTTGGCCTTTTCGAACTGCATCACGTTCTCGATCCGGCGATCGAGGAAGGCACGCGTATCGGCGTGCCCCTCGCTCGTGTCCTGCGCCAGATAGGCCAGCGTCGCGGCATAGATCGACCCGAGCGTCACCCGCTTGGTATAGTGATTGTAATCGGTCGCCGTATCGCCTGCCAACCGCCACATCTTGTCAGCGCTCGACCAGCCAAGGCGCGCGGCCGCAGCCATATTCTGCGGCAGCGCCATGATCGACAGCGCGCGGCGCAGCGCTTCTTCCTGTCCTGCAATCGCATCGAGGCGGAACTGAACGAGTCGGCGAATGCGCTCGCGGATCGACAGGTTGGACAGTTGCACACCCGGCACCGCGTCAGCCATGTCCGCGTCGATCCGCGCGATCCACGCCGTGATCATCGTCATGGCACCGCCCGCAAAGGCAAACCGCGCCAGCGCCGGATCCACGCCCTCGGCTTCGGCAGCAGCGCTTACCGCAGCATCGCTCCAGCCATCGAATGCCGCAGCATCGGCAATCGCGGGAGCCAACCTCAACCGCAGCTCGTCAAGCGAAGCATCCTGCGTCATGTCAGAACGATGGTCCATAAGTCTTCTTGACGCCCGTGCCCTTGGCATCCTTGGCCGCGCGCTCGATCTCGCCCAGCACGGCGCTGCTCTTGCCTTCAAGCGTCGCGTAATCGCGCGCAGAACGCCCCGAATTGTCGGGACGATCGGGGTTCGCGCCAGCCTTGATCAACATCCGCACCAGCGCCAGGTCACGGCGATGCACCGCACTGATCAGCGGCGTTTCGCCCGTGTTGTTGGCGTCCTCCACCCGCGCGCCGGACTTGATCAACTGGTCGACGCCCTCGATAAAGCCAAGCTCGCACGCTGCCACCAGCGGGGTCATCCCACGGTTGTCGCGCACGTTCACGTTCGCGCCGTTACTGATCAGAAACTGCATCCAGGTCAGGTCACGCCGCGCCACCACGATGTGCAGCGCGGTTTCGCCGGTCGAGAAATTCTTGGTGTTGATGATCTGCGTGCCCGGCTCGTTCAGCGCCTCGGTGACCTTGTCGCCTTCCTTCTTGCGCACCGCTTCGAGGAACTTGTACCCGTCCGAAAACTGGGCCTGCGCAGGAATCGAAACGGCGGCGGCGAGCGCGATCGCCAATATGGCGAAGGACCTGCGCATGATCGACGGCATTACTTCCTCCTGTTGCTGGCCCCGTGGCCTTCCGGCCATGTGGACTCAGCCCTTGCAAGGGCACGGTTAGCAGAGCATGAACCGCCGCGCCATGGTCCTGAAAACACGATCCCTTCTCGCCGCGATTGCCGCAACCTGCACTTTGGCGCTCAGCGCCTGCGGCAGCGCCACGTCCGAATCTCCGCCCCTTGAAGGCGCCTCGATCGGTGGCGATTTCACGCTGCAGGGCGCTGGCGGCAAACAGGTCCGCTATTCCGATTTCGCAGGCAAGTACAAGATCATGTACTTCGGCTACACCTTCTGCCCCGATGTCTGCCCGGTAGACCTGCAGAACATCGCGCAAGGGGTGAAGCTGTTCGCCAAGACCGACGCGAGCCTTGCCGCAAAGATCCAGCCGATCTTCATCACCATCGACCCCCAGCGCGATACGCCCGCAGTGGTCGCGAAATACGTCGCCAACTTCGGCCCGTCGGTCATCGGCCTGTCAGGCACGCAGGCGCAGATCGACGCCGTCGCCAAGCAGTGGGCGGTGTTCCACCAGAAGCGCGACGAGGGATCGTCGACCGAATACCTGATGGACCACAGCCGCGCCGCCTACCTGATGGGTCCGAAGGGCGAACCGATCGCGCTGCTTCCCGCCGAGAAGGACGCCCAGGCCGTCGCCACCGATCTTGCCAAGTGGGTGCACTGAGCGCCCGATGGCAATCGATCGCTTCTGGACCCGCCCGGTCGAGACGCTGAACCGCGAACAGTGGGAAGCGCTGTGTGACGGCTGCGGCAAGTGCTGCCTGCACAAGCTTGAGGACGACGCGACCGGCGACGTCTATCACACCAATGTCGCCTGCCGGTTGCTCGACCTCAAGACCGGGCGCTGCAGCGATTACAAGCACCGTCGCGCGATCGTGCCCGATTGCCTGCGCCTGACGCCCAAGCTGGCGCGCGATCTGCCATGGCTGCCTGATTCGTGCGCCTATCGCCTGCGCGCCGATGGCGATCCCCTGCCCGATTGGCACTACCTGATTTCGGGCGACCGCGAGATGGTCCACAAGGTCGGTCAGTCGGTCATCGGCAAGGCGATCAGCGAGACCATGGCCGGGCCACTCGAAGAACACATCGTCCCCGCCGACCATTTCGACATCTATGACGATGGCGAGGACGACGAAGCAAACGAAGATGTTTGACTGGCTGCGCCGCGCCGATCCGCGCGCCAAACAGGCCCCTTCTCCCAAGTCACCCGCGCGCGCCACCGCATCGCGCATGATTTCGGTTGGCGAACGCGAACTGCCGCTGGTGATCCGCAAACTCGCCCGCGCCCGCCGCATGACCCTGCGCCTCGCCCCCGATGGCAGCGAGGCTCGCGTCTCGATCCCGGCATGGGGCCGCGTCGGCGACGCCGAGGCGTTCGCGCGCGACCGTGCCGACTGGCTCGCGGGCCAGCTCGCCAACCTGCCCGAGCCCCGCACCATCGCGCCGGGGGCTACGTTCAGCTTGCGCGGTGAAGCGCTAATCATCGACTGGCGCGAAAGCGCACGTCGCAAGCCCGCCATCGCAGACGGCCACCTGCTCATCGGCGGCCCGCGCGAATCGATCGGCCGCCGCCTGCAACGCTGGCTCGAGGCCGAGGCGCTCGTCCTGCTCGCCGATGATCTTGCCTTCTACTGCGCGCGTGCTGGGCACGACATTCCGCGCCTGTCGCTGTCGCGCGCGCAACGGCGCTGGGGCAGTTGCGCGGTCGATGGCGCGATCCGCATGAACTGGCGGCTGGTCATGGCGCCCGACTTCGTTCGCCGCTCGGTCGTCGCGCACGAAGTCGCGCACATCGCGCACTTCGATCACAGCGCAGACTTCCACGCCCACCTCGACCAGCTCTACGAAGGCGATATCGGCACCGCCAACCGCTGGCTCAAACGTCATGGCCGCACGCTCTACGCCCCGTTCGGCTAAAGCTGGCACAATCGCCGCCCAGCCCCTATCTGTTGCGCCATGAAAGCATTCTTCCGCAATGTCTCGCCGCGCCGCGCCCTGGTAGACCTCTGGCAGGTCCTCGGCGCGCCCAGCGAATACCGCGCCATCGCGCTGGTGCTGGCAGCGATGGTCACCGGCGGCATCTTTGTCGTGATGAGCAACCAGGGCGGTCGCGGATTGCCCCGCCCGCCTGTCGTCACCTACTTCCCGAGCCTGATCGAAGGCCGCAGCGACGCTGAAATCCTCGAGGAAAACCGCGTCGCCTCGGCCAAGGCGCGCGCCGAGGAGGCCGAGGAAGAGGCCAGCGCAGAACGCGTCCGCCAGATGTACAAGGCGGTCGGCAACGCGACCGGCGTGGACACGAAAAAAGCCTATGACGAGGGCGTGGCCGAACGCACCGAGGAGAAGCGCAAGATCGACGCCGCGCGCAAGGCGATCCTCGACAAGCACCTCGTCGACAACCCGGTATTCGACGCCGAACAGAAGCGCGCGCAGGAGCAGTCGCCAGCGCAATGACTCCCGCCGACGACCAGCGCTGGCTCGACGCCGCCGCCGCACTGGCAGCACGCGGACGTCCGCTCAGCCGTCCCAACCCGGCAGTCGGCGCGATCATCGTCAAGGACGGGCGTGTCGTCGGGCGCGGCTGGACCCGAACCGGAGGCCGCCCCCACGCCGAAGCCGAGGCACTGGCAATGGCTGGCGACCGCGCGCAGGGTGCCACACTTTACGTCACGCTCGAACCCTGCGCCCACACCAGCCCGCGCGGCCCCTCCTGCACCTCGCTGCTGCTGACCAGCGGCCTCACTCGCGTCGTTATCGGCGTCGAAGACCCCGACCCGCGCACCGCTGGCAGCGGCATCGCGGCCTTGCGCGACGCCGGGATCTCCGCTGAACTCCTGCCCCTGCCCACCGCGCGGCGATCGCTCGAAGGTTACCTCACCCGCGCCACGCTCGGCCGCCCCCACGTCACGCTCAAGCTCGCCATGTCGCTCGATGGCCGAATCGCGCTGGCGGACGGTACCAGTCAGTGGATCACCGGCCCACAAGCCCGCGCGCACTGCCATGTCGAACGCTCGCGCGCCGATGCGATCCTCGTCGGCGGTGCAACCCTGCGTGCCGATAGCCCCCGCCTCGACGTGCGCTTGCCCGGCCTCGCAAGCCGCAGCCCCCAGCGCATGGTACTGACCCGCGGCACCGCCCCCGCAGGCTGGACCGCGGTCGCCGATATCACCGCACCCGGCACATTCGGCGATGCGCAGTTCTTGTTTGTCGAAGGCGGCGCGGGCGCAGCGGCAACTTTCCTTGTTGCCGACATGGTCGATCGCCTGCTGATCTACCGCGCGCCCATCGTGATCGGCGATGGCCTAGCGTGCATCGCGGACATCGGACTCACATCGCTGGCCGACGCGCATGGCCGCTGGCGCAATGCGGACCGGCGGACGCTTGGCAGCGACACCGCCGACGTCTACGAACGCGTGCGCTAAAGGAGATATTGGCATGTTCACCGGGATCGTCACCGAAGTCGGCAACATCCTCGCCATCGAGGACAAGGGCGACCGGCACATCACGATCTCGTGCGCGATGGACCCCGCCAAGATCGCGATCGGCGCATCGATCGCCTGCTCTGGCGTGTGCCTGACCGTTGTCGACAAGGGCGGCATCGCGGGCGAGGGCTGGTTCGCGGTCGATGTCTCGGGCGAGACCGTCAACTGCACCGCACCCGAACAATGGACCGTCGGCGCACCGCTAAACCTCGAACCCGCACTCAAGATGGGCGATGAACTCGGCGGTCACATCGTCACCGGCCATGTCGACGCAGTCGGCGAAGTCGTCGGCATCTGCCCCGAAGGCGCGTCGCTCAAGTTCGGCATCGCCGCCCCGCGCGAGCTTGCCCCCTACATTGCAGCCAAAGGCTCGATCACGGTCAACGGCGTCTCGCTGACGGTCAACGAAGTCGCCGACCAAGCGGACGGCACCTGCCACTTCGCCCTCAACATCATCCCGCACACCGCCGAAGTGACCACTCTCGGCCGCCTGTCACCCGGCAGTAAGGTCAACCTTGAGATCGACGTGCTCGCCCGCTACCTGAAGCGGATGCAAAGCTTGGCAGCCCAGGCCTAAAGCCCGGACTGCCATAACGCTCACTGGTTGCCTGTCAGAACGAGAAGCCAGCGCCTGCGGCGCCTGTCAGAACGAGAAGCCAGCGCCTGCGGCAATGCCGCCCTTGCCATGCGTGTCGATCGTGCCGGTCGCCTTCACAACGACCCGGTCGCTTGCGGTCGTCGAGTAGCCAAAGCCGAAGGCGGTCTGCCCACGGTAGTGGCCCACGGCTCCACCGAACATCGATTCCCCATTGGTGATCGTCTGGGGGATTGCCGCCATCGCCATGGCCGCCGCCGTGCCCGAGAACGAGTTCTTGCGCAGTTCCCTCAGGTCGAAACCGACCTGCGCGATCTGTTGGTCGGTATAGGCCCTCGACTGGTCAAGCGAGTTGGCAATACCCGACTGCAGCCCCGCAACGCTCGCTTGCAGCTGGCGTACATTGACCGCATCATTCGCGGTCACACCGTCAGCCACGTTGTGGACGCGAACCGGCTGGGCAGGATCTGCTCCGACCAGCGTGACGTCCTGCGTTGGCACGCCACCGTTGGGCGTCGTTGGCGAAGTGCCGTTCGAATACTGCAGCGGCGCAGCAAAGCCTGCTCCGATCGTTGCCGAGATCGATACGATATCGGCCCGGTTGCGATCGACAGCCGTGTTTGTCGCTGCAAGTTGCGAACCATTGACGGCGTCGCTCGAACCCGCAGCCAACGTCCCTGCCGCCACATTGGTCACGCGAACCGGGCCGCCCGCCGCGCCTTCGAATGCGGCAGTATTGGTCGGCGTGGCGCTCGGCGTAGTACCGTTTGCATCGGAGACATAGCCGACCGGGACGTTATTGACCTGGTTCTGGATCGACGTGAGTTGAGTCGTGTTGTTGGTGACGCGAGCGTCGATCGCTACGATCGTTCCCGCGTTGTTGTTGGTCTGCGTGGTCAGATTGATGATATCGCCGGTATTCTGTGTCACGCGGCCATCGATGTTGGTGATGTTGCTGGTATTCTGCGTCACGCGTCCGTCGAGATTGGCGATGTTGCTGGTGTTCTGCGTCACGCGTCCGTCGATACTGGTAATGTTGGTCGTGTTCTGCGTGACACGTCCGTCGATATTGGTGATCGCGGTGGTGTTGGCTCCCACCTGCTGGTTGGTCGCAAACAACTGGCTGCCGTTCACTGCGCTGGTCGAACCCGCCGCAACCGTGCCAGCGGCCAGATTGGTGATGGTCGTTCCTGCCGCTCCGCCCAGCGTCGCACTGGCAAGCGTTGCATCGTCGTAGGTCAGCGCAAGCCCGGGTGCTCCTGTTGCGGCGGCAATGGCCTGGTTGGTCGCAAACAGCTGCGCGCCGGTCACCGCGTCGCTCGACGTCGCAGCGACCGCGCCTTGTGCCACGTTGGTAAGCCGCGTCCCGCCCGCCCCGTCAAATGTCACGGTGCCGTGCGACGCATCGTCGTATTTTACAGCCGAGGCATCGAGAGCCGCCAGCCCAGCCGTGTTGACCGTCAGCCCTGCCTGGACATTGGTAATTGCGGTGGTGTTTGTGGCCACCTGATTTTGCACGTTGGTGATTGCGCCGGTATTGGTCGTAACCTGACCTTGCAGCGTGGTGATCGCCCCGGTGTTCGACGTGATGTTGGTCGTGTTCGTACCAACCTGACCCTGCAATGTGGTAATAGCGCCTGTATTCGTGGTGATATTGGTGGTGTTCTGCGTGACGCGACCATCGATCCCGGTGATGGCGGTGGTGTTGGCGCCGACCTGCTGATTGGTCGCAAACAGCTGGCTGCCGTTGACTGCGCTGGTCGAACCCGCCGCGACCGTGCCCGCAGCCAGATTGGTGATGGTCGTTCCTGCGGCACCGCCCAGCGTAGCGCTTGCCAGCGACGCGTCGTCGTACGTGAGCGCGAGCCCGAGCGAACCTGTCGCTACGGCAATGGCCTGGTTGGTTGCAAACAGTTGCGCGCCGGTCACCGCGTCACTGGACGTCGCGGCTACTGCACCTTGCGCCACGTTGGTGAGCCGCGTGGGAACCGCACCGTCGAATGTCACGGTGCCGTGCGAGGCATCGTCGTATTTGACTGCCGCGCTGTCCAGAGCAGCCAGACCTGCCGTATTTGCCGTCACACCTGCCTGCGCCGTCGCGATGGCGCCGGTGTTGGCCGCGATATTGGTCGTGTTCGTTCCAACCTGTCCCTGGAGTGTTCCGATGTTGCCCGTGTTGGTCGTCACCTGACCCTGCAGCGTCGTGATCGCACCCGTGTTGGCGGTGATGTTGGTGGTGTTCGTGCCGACCTGCTGGTTGGTTGCAAACAACTGCCCGCCATTGACAGCATCGGTCGATCCGGCACCGAGCGTCGCTGCAGCGACATTGGTCAGCCGCGTGCCGCCGACCCCGGCAAACGTCACCGATGTCCCGCCTGCGTTGTCATAGAGCACGACGCCGTCTCTGGCGGTCAGGATCGCGCCCTGCACTTGCCCCAAGGTTGCTGCGTCGGTCGCTGCCGTTCCCGGCGCAATGTTGGTCAGCTGGCGTTCGGCCCCAGCCGAGCCGAACGAAACCGTTCCGGCAGAGTTGGAGGGTCCGGTGATGCCGAATGCGGTGTAGCCGGCAAGGGCTCCGCGTGTGTTGGTCGATCCTGCACCCAGCGATACGCCGTTGGCAGCCGCTACCGATGCATTTGTGCCGAGAGCTACTGCGCCGGTTGATCCAATACCGGTCGAAGCGCCGTTGCCAAACGCGATGGCATCCAGAGCACCGGCGCTCGCGGCGGTTCCCGAACCAAGCCCACTGATCTGGTTTCCGCCGATCGCGATGCCGGCTGGTGTGTTGAGAGCGATGCCATCAGCGGTGAGGTTGCAGTTTCCGGGAGCGACCAGGTTACCGCTCTTGTCGAGGACCTGCAACGAGACGGTGTTGCCCGCAGCGATGTCGGCGGTCGTGGCCGCCACCCCCAGGTTCACGTCGGGGATGGAGAGCAGCGGTAGTCCCAGGATCGAGACGTTCAGAAGGTTGTCGAACAGATTTTCCACGCCCGTGGCGGTGGGCACGACCGTCCGCGACAGGATGTTGCGCAGTACTGAGTCATTCACCTGAATGCCGGTGCAGACATCGACTACCGGCTGAAGTGCCTGCGCTTTTGCGGGTGCTGATGCCGTAAATGTAAGTGCCGTTGCGATCGACGCCGATGCAAGCATAGCTGCGCGCACGGTCGAAAAACCAGAGTATCCCATTATCGCTCTCCTGAACTCCCATCCAAGGCGTCGCGATCATGGAAACTGGTATCCGGTGAAAAAGTAAATTTGTTCCTAATCTACTGATTTACAACGATTTTGTAATGGCGTTAACCATATTTCATCGGGCCAGATTCGGCAGATTTTGGCGGGGAACAACGGTAAAGAGCCGCCCCGCCAAAACGTGAATTTTGCCAGCAAAATTAACTACTTGCGTTGCATCGCAGCAAAAACGGTCAAAAAGGGTGCCGAGCGCGCAGACTTGAGACCGATCGGTCAAGCCGCAAGGCCGTGTTTCCGGTTGTATGCATGCAGCCATTCAAGCGTCTTGGTCAGCCCGCCAAACGGGTAAAAGTGCAGCCGCACCCGGCCATGTTCTGGCCCCAGCCCGCGCGCAAATGCATCGACCAACTTGTCCGGTCCCGCCGTCCCCAGCAGGTTCGCCACCGAAATACCGTACTTCTTGAGCACAGACGTCGAAGCGCCGACCCCGCACCGCGCGGCGAACGACAGCAGCCGCTTGATCCCTGCAGGCCCCGGCACCCCGATTCGCACCGGCGCATCGATCCCGCGCGCGCGCAACTCCTTGAGCCATGCCAGGAACGCGTCCGGATCGAACCCGAACTGCGTGACGATCAGCGGTGCCATGCCCCGCGCCGCGATTTCGGCAACCTTCGCTTCGAGCACGGCCCACGTCTGCTCCACGGTCATGTTGGGATGCCCCTCCGGGTGCCCACCAATGCCGATCGCCTTGATCCCGCTACGCTCGAACGCGCCCGTCGCAATCAATGCCGAGGTATCAAAATACGGCCCGACCGGCTCGGGCGGATCGCCCGCCACGATGAAGCAACGCTCCACCCCCGCCTGCTCGACCACGGCCTTGAGATAGCCTTCGAAATCGTCTTCCGAGGTGATCCGCCGCGCCGAAAAATGCGGCATCGGCTCGAACCCCAATTCGCGCACCGCGACCGTGGCGGCAACCCGTGCAGCCACATCCTCACCCGGCAGAAACGTTACCGCAATCGGCGTAGCAGCCGGTATCAGAGGCGCGGCGTCGCGCAGCGATGCCTCGTCCTTCGCGGTCATCTCCAGCGAGAAACCGTCAGTGATCCCGGCGGGCTGCTTGTCCCAGTTCGGGTGAATCACAGGTGCTGCCATGTTCGGGAATCCTGTTCCTTGGCCCCTCCCCTTCAAGAGAGGGGTTGGGGTGGGGTCTCACCGCCCGGCCGCCTTTGCAGCGTGCCGGGCGGGGCCCTGTTTCAGCGCAGGCTCAACGCGCCGTGCGCCAGCCCTCAGCGTAGGTTTCACGCGCAACTCGGCTGTACGGAACAGGCGAGACGATCACACGAACATTGAGCTGCTTGTGCGGCTCGACCGTGGTCTTGCGGGTGCCGCCGTTCTCTTCGCCCCACACCACGTTCAACTCGGTGCCGAACGGGATTTCCGGGTCGATCGTCGCCAGCGAAAGCGCCTGCTTTTCGTTGTACGAAAAGCCGGTGAACATCGACAGGCCAACCGTCTTGCCGCCCGCATCGACGACGCGGTCGTAGTTGGACGACGCATAGTTCGCCAAAGGCACGTCGAAGAACTTGTACGCCTCACCGTCCGGGTTGAACATCGACGCCATGATCTTGGCCATGTCCTCGGGGTTCCACGCCAGCGTCACCTTCTTGCGCTGTTCGGCGGGGTTCAGCGCTTCGAGCGCCTCGCGGCCGTGGAAGTCGTGGTCGAACTTGACGAAGTTGCCGTAACCCAGTTCCCACGGGTTGAGGTAGTAGTCCTCGATGTTCTCAGACACGAACGAACCACCGATCGACCCGGTCGCCTCATAGCTGTCAGCGGCCAGCCACTCGCGGAAGCCCTTGAGCTTTTCGCCGGTATAGATCGCGGGGAGCGGCGACGGGATCCAGCCCGATTCCAGCGTGTTCGATGGATAGGCGCGGCTGCCGCACTGGATCAGCCCGAATTCCTTGCCTGCTTCCACGATGGCCGCGCGGATTTCTTCCTGCTCCGCATAAGGACCCCAGATTTCCAGACCCGGCGCGCCCGACATGCCGTGGCGCAGCGTCTTCACCGTCTTGCCGGCGATGTTCATCGTCGACATGTTGAAGAACTTGAGCTGCTCCAGCGGACCGCCATGCAGCTTCTCGATCACGGCCCATGCGTTCGGACCCTGGATCTGGAAGCGCCATTCCTTGCGCGTGACGGGCTTGCCCATCGGACGCATCGGCGAACGGTCGTCCAGCTCGATCTCGCAATCGTAACCGCCGGTGGCAGCGTGATAGCGCAGCCAGTTCGACGCAGGTGCGCGGCCGACGTAGGTGAAGCTCTGCTCTTCTTCCCAGAAGATGATGCCATCGCCGATCACGTGGCCATAAGGCGTCGTCGGCACGTACTGCTTGGCCTTGTTGACCGCCCAGCCCTTCGAGCTGTTGATCATCGTGTCGGACAGCAGTTTGCCTGCATCCTTGCCGCGAATGTACAGGTTCACCATGTGGTGCGACTGGTCGAACAGGACCGCGCTGTGCTGCCAGGCCCACTGCTCCGAACGCCAGTTCGAAAATTCGGGCGCAACGACAGGGTACACATAGGCCCCCAACTGCGAGTTGCGCAGCATCTCGACCACGTTGCCGTTCTGGTTGATTACCTCTTCGAGGTTCTTGGCTGCCATCAGTTTTCTCCCGGCGTGAAAATGGCGTGTTGATAAATTTGTATGCAACACATACTAGTTCATCCGAGATTCGCAATGCCAAATGTTGCGCCCTATGAGGCGCGGCTCGGATGGGAGACAAGACAATGAGCGCATCGCTGATTTTGACGCTGTCGTGCGAGGACAGGCCGGGTATCGTTGCTCGTGTCACCGGCAAGCTGTTCGACCTCGGCGGTAACATTCTCGAAGCGCAACAGTTCGATGACCCGGCCAGCGGGCGCTTCTTCATGCGCGTGGTGTTCGGCCCGGGCGACGCCGACGTCGCAGCATTCCGCGAAGGCTTCGCCCCAGTTGCAGATCAGTTCGCAATGGACTGGAACATCCGTGATACCTCGGTGAACCGCAAGGTGATCCTGATGGTCAGCAAGTTCGACCACTGCCTGGGCGACCTGCTCTACCGCACCCGCATCGGCGAACTGCCGATGGAGGTCGTCGCGATCCTCGGCAACCATCCCAAGGAAGCGCTCAACATCTCGCTGATCGGTGACATTCCCTACCACCACCTGCCGATCACCAAGGACACCAAGCCGCAACAGGAAGCCGAGGTGAAGCGCATCGTCACGCAGACGGGCGCCGAACTCGTCGTGCTGGCGCGCTACATGCAGATCCTGTCCGACGACCTTACCTCGTTCCTGGCGGGCCGCTGCATCAACATCCACCACTCGTTCCTGCCCAGCTTCAAGGGCGCCAAGCCCTACCACCAGGCGCACGTGCGCGGGGTCAAGATGATCGGTGCGACCGGTCACTACGTCACCACCGACCTTGATGAAGGCCCGATCATCCACCAGGACGTCGAAGCCGTCACCCATGCCGACACCCCCGAAGATCTTGTGCGCAAGGGCCGCGATGTCGAACGCCGCGTGCTCGCCGAAGCGGTCCGCCTGCACCTCGAAGATCGTGCGCTGGTAAACGGCACCAAGACCGTCGTTTTCAAGAGTTGAGTCCAGACGGTGGCGGGAGCAAGATGCCCCGCCGCCCCTTGCCGCCACGGAGAGTTGCCATGAACGTCAATGCCCTCGACCATGTCAACATCATCACCGACCGGCTCGATGCCACGGCGGAATTCTACAAGTCCCTGCTCGGCCTCGAACGCCGCGACGGCCCCGCGCCGCTGACGCCGCAGAATGCGCAGTGGATGTACGACGGTCAGGATCGCCCGATCATCCACATCAACGCCGTCGACTGCCCGCGCGCCTTCGAACGCGAAGTCGAACCCGGCTCGCTCACCGGCGCCATCCACCATGTTGCGCTCAACTGCAGCGGCTACGACGAAGTGCTGGGCCGGGTTAAGGACATGGGCAAGGACTTCCAGGTCAACACCATCGATGCCATCGGCCTGCGTCAGATATTCACCGCCGACCCCAACAACGTGCTGCTGGAACTGAACTTTTTCGGCGACTGAAGCAAATACCTAATCCGTTCGTGTCGAGCGTAGTCGAGACACCGCGCGCCAGTGTCTCGACTACGCTCGACACGAACGGCTGTAGTTGAATGCATCCCTATCTAGGAAGCGCACCCTCCAGTGCATCGGCCAATTCCACCGGCTTCGACAGATAGGGACTGTGATCCGCCTCCAGCGTGACCACTTTGGCCCCCGGCGAATAGTCCTGCATCTTGCGCTGGCTATCCAGCGGAATGGTCCGATCCAGCGTACATTCGACATATGTACGCGGCAGGCTTCCCCAGCGCTCGGGCGTCAGCTGCAACACCTGCGAACGCGGCGCATGCGGTTCTGCCAGCAATCTCGGCAAGACCGCCGCCACTAGGTCGGGTGGCGAGACTTGCGCGAACACCGGCCCCGCATTCGCTGCATCGACAACGGTCGCCAAGCCGCCGTGCAGCTTCGAAATAATCCCGTCGAACGCGGGATTCGGCCCTTCCAGTTCCTTGAACTGCGCCCGGCTCATCCCCGAAGGCAACATCATCGCGCAGACATAGACTAGCGCATCCATCGCTCCCGGGTCTGCCTCCGCAGCGGTCGAGACGACCAACCCCCCGCGCGAATGCCCCGCCAAAACCACCGGAGCGCCGCTCAATTCGCGCTTCAACTCACGGCAATGCTGCGCAGCAAATTCGCCCCAGCCCGCCAATGTGACCGCAGCGATTTCCTCTGCCGTCCCGCCCATACCCGGCAGCGTCGGGGCAACGACCGTATGGCCGCGTTCACGCAGTATCTCGGCGACCGGGTCGAAGCACCAACCACCATGCCACGACCCATGGATCAGTACGAAACCCGCCATCAGCGCACGTGCCCCGACCACGTGCGCAGGCCCGGCGCGGTGCGATCCTCGGACTTGAGCGCTTCTGCCACAGCAGGCCGCGCGGTCACGCGGTCACGCCATTCGCACAGCCGCGGCGCACGCTTGGCGATCTCCATGTCGGGAAACATCCGCTCGACCATCATCCCGCAATGCGAATAGAAATTGATGTCGGCCAGCGTGTACATGTCGCCTGCCAGCCAGCGCGTTTCGCCAAGCTGGCGCTCAACCTTGTCCACCGCATACTCGATCTTCGCCGTCGCATTGTCGAGGTCCGTTTGCGAAAACCCCGAACGCGCGGTTGCCCACTTCTTGCGCTGGTCGGGCAAGGGAATGCTCTCGAGCAGCTTGTCGAAATCGCCGTTCTCGATGTTGCGCGCGATCACCCCAACCATGCGGTGCCAGCCGTGCATCGACACATGGTTCATCACATGCTCGTCCACGAACTTGTTCCAGTACCGCATACGCGCCGCACCCACCGCATCGCGCGGTCGCAAGGGCGCATCGGGAAAGGCATCTTCGAGATATTCGTTGATGACCGTGGTGTGCGTGATGATCGTCCCGTCATGATCGAGCACCGGCACCTGCCCTTCGGGATTGATCGCGGTAAACCAATCGGAATGCTGCTCGAACTTGTGCAGATCCACATAGACGCTTTCGTAGGCAAGTCCCTTTTCCTTGAGCGGAACCATCGACTTCAACGAATTCGCCAGCGGCTCGGCATGATAATATCTCAGCGTCATTTAGACCCTCATTGTTCCGAGCATTCCGCCATCGACCGCCCAGGCTTGCGCAGTCACATGGCTGGCCGCATCGGACAGCAGGAACGCGGCTACCTCTGCCACTTCCTCGGCCTTGCCGGTCCGGCCCTGCGGCACCGCCCTGGCCAACTGCGCGGTAGCGTCAGACGGCAGCCCGTCGAGCATCGGCGTTTCGATCAGCCCCGGGAGCACGCAATTGCAGCGCACGCCGAACTCGGCCACCTCACTGGCCACCGCGCGCGACAGCCCCAGCACCGCGTGCTTGCTCGCCACATAGGCTGCGTTCATCGACATCCCGCGCTCGCTTGCAAGGCTCCCGGTCACAAGGATCGCTCCGCTCCGCCGCTGCTTCATTGCGGGCAAGACATGCTGGATGGCCCGGAACACGTGCCCCAGATTGACCGCCATCACCGCCTCGAACGACTCCTCGGGATAGTCTTCGATCGCCGCAAATGTCTCACCGATCCCGGCGTTGAGAAACAGGCCGTCGATGGGGCCATTCACTGCCACCGCGTGATCGAGCGCAGCCTTGAGCGCACCCTTGTCGGCAACGTCGGCCGCAAACCACGCGGTGCCATCACCCAGTTCGCGCGCGGCCCCCAGCAACAGCGCCTCGCGCCGCGCAATCAGCGTAACTCTCGCACCCGCCGCAACGAACCGCGTCGCACTTGCCCGCCCGATCCCGGTCGAAGCCCCGGTAATAACGATGTGCTTGCCCGAAAGATCGGTCACGTGTCGCGCCTCGCGATGAACTCGGCCCACACCTTCGCCTCGGGACGCTCGATCCCGTCGGGCGACCACTGCCGCTCCATCACCCTGCGCGCGTTGGGCTCGGGCATCCCGCGATGGTCGCGGTTCAGCCGGTAGAAGAACGCCGAGACCCGCCAGTTCATGATGCAATGCACGTGCACCGGGCGCGGCCCATCCTCGATCGCTTGGCGGAACGCCGCAAAGTGCGCCTCGCCCGGCGCATCGAACGGCACCGGGATATGCGTATAGGCAATCCCGTGAGCCTTGAGCTTGTCGCCCTCGGCGGCCAGCGCCTCGGGGTGCGTCTCGAGCGCCAGATTGATCACGTGGGCCACGCCCAGCGCACCCAGCCGCGCCACGTCCTTGTCTTCGATCCGACCCGACGTCGTCGTTTCGCTATCGAGCCTCTGCCACGCGCGGATGTCGATCGGGTCCCTCACAGAACGCTCATACAAGCCCGAGCAGGCGCGCGGCGTTATCCTTCATGATGCCCGGCATGACCTCGTCCTTGAACCCCACCTTGAGCGCCGCATCGATCCACTTCTGCGGATGGATCAGCGGAAAGTCCGAACCGAACAGCATCTTCTTCTTCAGCTGCGTGTTGGCGTACTGGATGATTTGCGGCGCGAAATACTTGGGGCTCCAGCCCGACAGGTCGATGAACACGTTATCCTTGTGCAGCGCCATCGACAGGCTTTCGTCGACCCACGGCCACGACGGGTGCGCCAGGATGATCTTCATGTCGGGGAAATCCACCGCGACATCGTCGACCAGCATCGGCTGACCGTACTTCAGCCGCATCCCGCCACCGCCGCGCATCCCCGTGCCCATGCCCGAATGGCCGGTATGGAAGATCGCGGGCAACTTGTATTCGGCGATGACCTCATAGATCGAATAGGCCACGCGGTCCGCCGGGTGACAGTCCTGCGCGATGTTGTGGAACTTGAAGCCCCGGACCCCATAGTTCTCGATCAGATCCCGCGCCTCGCGCGCACCGAACTTGCCCTTGTGCGGGTCGATCGAGGCAAACGCGATGCAGATGTCGTCGTTCTTGAGCGCCATCTCGGCCACTTCGTAGTTCGACACCCGCTTGGCACCCATGCCGCATTCGGCGTCGACCGTGAACATGCAGAAGGCGATCTGCTGCTCGCGATATATCTCGACGATCTCGGGCATCTTGGGCCGCTCGCGCGGCGCCTTGAAGTACGTCGATGCCGCGTCGAAGAACGTGCCCATCACCGGATCTTCAGGATCGTGGCACGAAATCTCGGCGTGAACGTGGACGTCGATGGCCTTGATCTTGGACAGGTCGATGGGCACGAGATGATCCTTAACTGCTCTCTCCCCTTCAGGGGAGAGCTACGCAGGCTTGGCAGCGTGCTGCCTAGCCGAAGTTGAGAGGGGATGCGGCGTCGCGCATTCCCCTCTCCCAACCCTCTCCCCTGAAGGAGAGAGGGCTCTTCACATTCAGACCAACGCGTCGCGCTTGATCGTGATCACTTGGCTGTAAGTGAATTCCTGCAAGCCTTCGACACCGTATTCGGCCCCGAAGCCCGACTGCTTGTGGCCACCGAACGGCGCGAACGGCGTGAGGTGGAGGAACTCGTTGATCCACACCGTGCCGGTCTCAAGCTGCTCGGCAATCGCCACGCCGCGATCGGTGTCCTTGGTCCACACCGCGCCGGCAAGGCCGTAATCCGAGTTGTTGGCGCGCGCGATGACCTCATCGTCGGTCGAGAACTTCATCAGCGGCATGACCGGACCGAACTGCTCCTCGGCCACGATGCGCGCGTCTTCTGGCGGATTGTCGAGGATCGTGATCGGCACATAGTAGCCCGAGCCCGAAGGATCGACATTACCGCCGACGAGGAACTTGTAGCCGTTCGACTTGGCATCCTCGATCAGTTCGCACACGCGATCGAACTGCTTCTTGTTCTGGATCGGACCTACGCCGGTGCCCTGGTTGGCGCCATCACCCACAGTGACGGTCCTGGCGTATTCGGCAATCGCCGCGCTCATCTCGTCATAGATATCCTCGTGGATGTAGATGCGCTTGGCCGCGACGCAGATTTGTCCGGCGTTGGTGAAGCTCGACCAGAACAACTGCTCGGCAACCTTGGCCACATCGGCATCGGGCAGCACGATCGAAGCATCGTTGCCGCCCAGTTCCAGCGTGATGCGCTTGAGATCCTTCGAGGCACCTTCCATGATCTTCTTGCCCGTCGCGGTCGATCCGGTGAAGGTGATCTTGTCGACATCGGGATGCGAGGTCATCAGCGGCCCCAGCGAATCTTCGCCGGTGATGATGTTGACCACGCCTGCCGGCACGATGTCCTTGATCAGCTCGGCAAAGCGCAACGTCGTCAGCGGCGTGAACGGCGATGGCTTCAGCACCATGGTGCAGCCCGAAAGAATGGCAGGCGCGATCTTCTGCACCGCCATCAGCAACGGGAAGTTCCACGGCACGATCCCGGCGACCACGCCGACCGGCACGCGGCGCGTGCGGCTGAGGCGCTCGTCAGTGTCCTCGTTGATCGTCTCTTCCAGCGTCAGCGTCGACTGCCCATTCATCATCGCCGAACAGCCACCGATTTCGTACTGCGCCTGCGCATGCGGCTTGCCCTGCTCGCTGGTAAGCAGGCGGAACAGCTCGTCGAAGTTCGCATCGATCGCGGCCGCCATGTTGCGGATAACCGCGCGACGGTCATCCACCGGCGTTTTCGACCAGGTCTTGAACGCAGCGCGTGCTGCGGCAACGGCGCGGTCAAGCTCGGCAGCGCCACAGGACGGCACCCGGCCAATCACCTGCTCGTTCGCCGGGTTCACGACATCGAGCGAGGCGTCGGTCGTGACCAGCTCACCATTGATCAGATTCGGATAAAGATGCGTCATCGTTCTCTCCGTTCGCATATATTGTTCTATCATATAGCAATCGTCAGCGTGATTCCAGCGCCTTATCTTCGTTGGCGCGTTTGATGACATAGTGGCGAATCGATTCGATCTGCTCCTTGGTCATGTACTTGCCCCAGCCAATCATGCCGTTGTCTGCCAGCGCGCCGTCATGCACTACCGTCTGCCACGCGGCGGGATCAGTGTTCATCGCACTGTGCCGCAGATCGGGCAGCAAACCGCCGATCGCCGCATCGCCATGGCAGACTGTGCAGTACTTGCCGTAGAGGTGATTGCCCTGCGCAATCGTGGCAGCCGTGCCGACAATCGCGGGCGGATTGAGCGGACGTTCTTCGAACGGCGGTGCAGCGGGCAACTTGCCCTTGCCGCCAAGCTTGAACACCAGCAGGCGGCTGATGTTGCGCACAGGCCCAGACTTGTCTGCAAGAACACCAGTAGCCAGCGGCCAGACGCCGCCCCAGCCCGCCAGCACGGCAACGTACTGATCGTTGCCGACCTTGAAGGTGATCGGCGCGGCCACCACGCCGGTCTGCGCCGGGAAGGACCAGAGCTGCCTGCCATCCTTTGAAGAATAGGCCGCGAATGTGCCAGTGGCGTTACCCTGAAACAGCAAGCCACCAGCAGTCGACAGCAGGCCGCCATTCCACGGACCGGCAAACGGAATGCGCCAGCGCTCCTTCTTCGCGACCGGATCCCACGCCACCACCGCGCCGGTTGTGGCAGCTTTGGCCGCCTCGCGCGCTTCCCTGATCGCAGGCATCGCACCGGCGGCACTGTCGATCCCGGTGTTGAAACCCACGGCCTGCGGCTTCCAGTTCATTTCAGGGAAGTAAGGATAGGCCGCGAATTGAGCAGGGATATAGACCAGGCCTTCGGTCGGGTCATAAGCCATCGGATGCCACGAATGCGCGCCTGCAGCACCCGGCGTGCTGACAAACGGCTTTCCGGTAACGTCATAGCGTGCTTCGGGGTTTTCGATCGGACGGCCAGTCACGGGATCAAGCCCCTTGGCCCAGTTCACCGGAGCATAGGCATTGCCCGAAATGAACTTCCCGTTGGTGCGGTCAAGCACGTAGAAGAAGCCGTTCTTGGGGGCCTGCATCAGCACCTTGCGCGGCTTCCCATCGATCTGCAAATCGGCGAGCATGATGTGCTGCGTGGCAGTGAAGTCCCACGTTTCGCCCGGCGTTTCCTGATAGTGCCAGACATATTCGCCGGTCTTCGCCTTGATCGCCACGATCGACGAAAGGTACAGGTTGTCGCCCCCTCCGGGCGACCGATAGGCCTGATTCCAAGGACTGCCGTTGCCGACGCCGATGTAGAGCAGGTCCAGTT
This sequence comes from Novosphingobium hassiacum, assembly GCF_014196055.1. Taxonomy (GTDB): domain Bacteria; phylum Pseudomonadota; class Alphaproteobacteria; order Sphingomonadales; family Sphingomonadaceae; genus Novosphingobium; species Novosphingobium hassiacum. The sequence goes on along the minus strand of NZ_JACICY010000007.1, from coordinate 92,248 downwards.
CCGGATCATAGGCCATGGCATCCCACACGGTGCCGCCGCCGCCCAGCTTCCACCATTCACCCTTCCAGGTGGCTTCGGCTTTCTTGAGGTATTCCTCGTCGTTCTTGCCCGGCATATCGGGCACGGTGTAGAACCGCCAGACCTGCTTGCCCGTTTCCGCATCATAGGCGGTGACATAGCCACGCACGCCCATTTCCGCGCCGCCATTGCCGATCACGATCAGCCCGCCCATCGCACGCGGTGCGCCGGTGATGGTATAGGGCTTGGACTGATCGACCGTGACGGTGGACCACACCTGCTTGCCGGTGTTGCGATCCAGCGCGATCAGGCGGCCATCAAGCGTGCCGAAATAGAGCTTGTCACCCCATGCCGCCATGCCGCGGTTGACCACGTCGCAGCACGCTTTGACCGCCGTTTCGCCCGGCACCTTGGGATCGAACTCCCACAGCACTTTGCCCGTCAACGCGTCATAGGCCTTGGCCTTGGACCATGCGGTGGTGAGGTAGATCTTGCCGTCGATCACCAGTGGCGTGGCTTCCTGACCGCGCGCCGTGTCCATATCGGCAGACCACGCAAGGCCGAGCTGACCAACGTTTTCTGCCGTGATCTGATTGAGCGGGCTGTGGCGCTGTTCGTCATACGTCCGGCCATAGGACAGCCAGTTGGCTCCATCGCCCGCCATGAGTTGCTGCGCGCCGATGCCAGGGTCGGCCGAGGCTGCCATAGTGCAGGCAGCCAGCGGGAGCGCCAACGCCAGCGTTCCGGCGAGCATCATGTGCAACTTGCGATCTAAACGCATTTTCAACCCTCTCCACCCAGTCCGGCTATTTTGCCGGATCAGTTCACCATTCTTTGTGCATCGCCCCAGTATTTGGTGCGCAGCGCCTTCTTGTCCATTTTGCCCGCTGCAGTGCGCGGAATCGAGTCTACAAATTCCACTGACTTGGGTGCCTTGACCCCGCCCAGTCGCTGCTTGGTGTAGGCTATGATTTCAGCATCGGAAATTCCGTCAGCCACGACCACGGCATGGACCTGTTCACCCCACTTTTCGTGCGGAATACCAAACACGCATGCTTCGCGGACTTGCGCCAATTCCGTTACGGCAGCCTCGACTTCGGCAGTGAACACGTTGAACCCGCCCGATACGACCATGTCCTTCTTGCGGTCGACGATGTACAGGTAACCGTCCTCATCCAGCTTTCCGACGTCGCCCGTATGGTGCCACCCGAACTTGCGGATTTCGGCAGTCTCTTCGGGCTTCTCGAAATACGAATGCGTGACCAGCGCGCCGCGCACGCAGATTTCGCCTGCCTCGCCAAGCGGCACCTGACGCCCGTCATCGTCCAGCAGCGCCACCTTGATCGACCGGGTCGGCTTGCCACAGGCCGCCAGCTTTTCAGGCGCGCTGGTCGCGTATCGCGCCACGTCCTCGGGCGGAAACCACGCGACGATCATTGGTGCTTCGACCTGCCCATAGGCCTGACACATTGCCGGGCCGAAGATCTCGACCGCTTGCCGCAGCTTCTCGGGACTGCACGGCGATCCCACCAGAATGAAGATGCGCAGCGAAGAATAATTGTGGTTGCCGATCTCGGGCGATGCCAGCAGCTGGTACATCGCCGTCGGCGGCAGGTACATGTGCGTGACCTTGTGTTCCTCGATCGTCTTCAACACCGCCTCGGCATCGAAGCCCGGCAGGATCACTTGCGTCGCGCCAAGGCTCAGCGTCGAAAGCGCGATCGGCCCAGCCGCATGGGTGATCGGTGCGGAAACCAGCGCCACCGGATCGTCGGCGCGCCCGCCCATGCCGTCGGCTGCTGTCTCGATCATCGTGCCCCAGCCAAGGTTGGTGACGTTTGCCCCCTTCGATGGCCCGGTGGTGCCGCCGGTCGGGAAAATGCCGACCATGTCCATCAGGTTGCCGAACGCATCGACCTCGGGCTCGACGAAGTCGGCCTCAGTGACGCCCGCCATGAATTCCTCGAGGCTCGGGTCCTCGCCCATCCGCTTGTCGAGGCACACGAAGTGCTGCAGCGTCGGACACAGCGCCTTCAACAGCGCCGCCTCGTCGGCCTTCGACGAATGGTAAATCATCCACTTCAGCCGCACGTAGTTGATATAGGCGGCGTTGGCGTCGATCGCGTTGCGCGTGTTGACCGGCACCCACTTGCCGTTGGCCCGCCACATCGCCAGCAGCGCGACCAGCAACATCCCATCATTTGGACCGTACAGCCCGAGCAGATCCTGGTTCTCGAACCCGCCCTTCTGCATCGCCGCCGCGATCCGCTCGGACAGCGCCTTGGTCTGCGCGAAGGTCAGCTTCAGGCCGCTTTCGGTGTCGACAATGGCGAGGCGCTGCGGATTGCGGTCATGGCCGCGGTCAAAATAGTCGATGGCACGCATTGCTTATCCCCAACGATTGATTTCAGGCCCCGGCGCGAATGCGCGGAGCGGTTCCGGAACGGTGGCACGGGCAAGCGCCGCCCAGACCGAGGGCCGGGCAGCCACGCAGTCGAGCCACGCGGTAGTCCTGCCAAAGCGCGCAGATTCATCGGGACGCAGCAGGGGCCATAACGGCTGGCAAGGTCGGTTGCCCATCGCCCAGGTCTTCTTCACCGCCGCGCGCCCACAGACCCACCCCAGCCAGCGCATGATGTTCGACCTCTTGTCCTTGCCCGCCAGATCGGGCTGCGACAGCGGAACCCGGTCGATCGCGACGGCCGGTTCGTAGTCGGGCTTGTGCTGATCGAACTGCAGCATGTCGATGTAGCGGCTGGAAAAGGACACGCCCTTTTCCATGAGCGCAAGCATCGGCTTGCCCGAGTTGGCGTTCGGCTCCCAGTGATAGAGCGTCACCTCGTCCATTCGCTTAGCTCGCCTCTCTCCCGATTCCGATCACGCCGGAATTTGTTAGTGTTGCATACTAAATCAGCGGGAGCGCGGGTCAACCCCGCATGCCAGACAAATTGTCACAGCCTCGCTAGCCGCTACGCGCGCGCCGGCGCAGGCATGGAGTCAGGCGGTTTCACCAAGAGAAACGCAAGGGCGTGGTAAAAAGGGCAGGGCGAACAATCGCACCAACCCTATTCAGGAAACGCAACCTGATTTTTAACGCGCGATCATGCTCCAACGAAAAAGATGATCGCGCCCCGAAAGCCGTCCCGGAACGCGCGTCTCCTCGGTCGTCCTGAGACCGCGTTCCTCCAGCAACCCTCGCAGCACGGTCCAGTCGCTCCACCGCGTCAACCCGGTGACATAACGGGGGTTACCCACGGTTACCTCCCCCCTAACCCCCCTATGTCTCAAATCGATCGACCCCGACCCGTTTTGCGTGGCTGCAAAGGCGACCGACTCCGCGATCCCGCTGTCAAACACCACGAGCGGAAGTTGTTGAATTTCAACCGCAAAGACGGGCACCGCGAGCGCCGACCCGGCCAGTGCACCGCCCTTGAGCATCGAACGCCGGGAGACCCGCATCAGCCAGCCTTCCCGAGATATTTGGCCACTGAATCAAGTTCGACGTCGGTCAGATCGACCTTGGTCTGCTGCGGCATAGCGCCCTTGCCCATGCGTACGACCGCCTTGACGTAGTCTGTCGTCAGGTCTTCGCGGTTCGAAAGCAGCCCCTTTTCGGGCGCATTCCCCGCCAACATCTGCTGCTTCGTCAACAGGTTGGTGCCCATCCCGCCGCCCAGATGGCAGTACCCGCAATGCACCTCGAACAGCACCTTCCCATCACGGCCCGGGGCCAGCCGATCGCCCGCAGGCGCAACCGGACGCAGCATGTACGGCGGCATCGGCGGCGGAGCAGCGTACGCGACGGCGGCCACGGTCATCAGCCCGGCGGCGAGCATAAACGCCCTCATCTCAACTCCCTCCCCTATAGGCTGACCCGCGTTTATCCGCGTAATTCGAAGGCCATACGCCCTGCTTGCCCGGCGCAATGATCCCATTTGGATCGAGCGCCGACTTCACCTTCTCGTCGAACCGCCGCAGCGCATGATCGTTGAAATCGAACGTTTCCATGACCGGGTCCATCCAGCCAAGGTGCGTGCGGTACTCGGCATAGCCCGCCTTCGCGGTGTCGACGATCAGCGCATCGAACAGCTTACGCATCTTGAAGACCTCGGCGGCGTTGTCGCGGTCATACATCAACATGTTGACGTTGTTGGCAAATCGCCCACCAATCGTGAAGCTGGCATAGAAGTCCACGTCGAACGCATCGATGATCTTGCGGCTACGATGCATCTGGTCGAGCACATGCTTTCCGGTTGCGGGCACCACCGGCGAAAAGCCCATGTGCGCCCCGCGCCCGCCGATCCAGTCCGACATCTGCAGCGGCACCGCCGACGGCACGCCCATGGTCGTTTCGTACTGGCCCACCGGGTCGCCCTGCCGCCACCAATGCTCGGCCGGAGCTGCAGCAAGATGCCGCTTCATCGCCCCCTTGACCACTTCGGCGCGCGCCTTGACCACTGTTTCTTCACCATAAAGCCGCAGGGAGACCTGCCAGTAGCCGAGCTTGTACTGCTTGAGCAGTTCGGCCACGCGCCACTCCGGGATCGCCGACGGCTTGTCCCAAAAGTCCTTGCGCTGCCCCTTCAACACCATCTTGCCCAGCCACGACGGGATGAACACGTTCTGGTCGATCAGCCCGGAAATCTTGAGCGGCGCGATCGTGTCGATCACCCACGAAATGTCATCGACTTCAGGAATATCCCAAACGATTTCAAGCGAAGTCTCGGGCGCAGGCTGCAGCCAGACCCCCGCCTTGGTGACGATCCCCAGATTCGATTGCGAGAACGCCAGATCCCAGGTCGGACCATAGCTCATCGGGAACAGGTGCCACGCCGGATTGTCCGTCATCGCCCCCATGCCGGTGCGCAGCAGATCACCATCAGGAAGCACCGCCTCGATCCCGCAAAGGTTGCGCGCATGCAGGCCGTAGGACGTGTAGCCGATGCCATGCTCCAGCGCATTGCCCAGGACCGAACCCCAGGCATTGCCCGGAACCGAAAGCCACAAAGGCGCTTCTTCGCGCTGGATCTGGTCGTAGAGATCGAAGAACCCGACGCCTGGTTCGACAACGCAATAAGCCAGCGTATGGTCGAGTTCGAGCACCTTGTTCATGCGCCCGAGGTCCATGACCACGGTGCCTTCCATGCGTGGCGCGGCAGTGCCATAGCCCAAGTTCTTGCCCCGCGCGACCGGCCACAACGGCACCTTGTGCTCGTTCGCCAAACGCACGATTGCCCTGACTTCCTCGACACTTGCAGGCGCGACGGCGGCAGCGGCGGGCCATTCCTCAGTCGATCCGGGCGCATAGGTGTCGGCATAGGCATCGCGGTCGGCGTCGGTGTCCATGACCCACGCCCGGCCCACGATCCCGGCAAATGCGGTCATCGCAGACTGGAACTGCTTGGGGCTGACGCGCGGAGGCAGATGCAGCTTCACCGGTCCGGTACTCCCACTAATTTTATAACAATTGTTACCGTTATGGCCCGGCATGGCTATCGGGTCAAGCGATCAACCCCACCCATCAAACCTACGTCAGTGCATAGTATTTCACGTAGTTGCCGTCGGGCTTGCGTTCGCCGATGCCGATGAACACGTGGCGGGTCAGCCAGTCGTGCTTGCCGGTGCTGGTCTCGAACGTGGGCTGCGCGCGCAAGTAGTATTCTGCGTGAGGGACGGGTTCCCCGCCGGCAAAGGCCCAGGCGCGCAGCCGGTCCATCGTGCCCGGCTCGCGCCCCCACAGGAAACCCTTGTTCTGCATATAGATCAACGTGCCGTCATCGACTTCAAGGACATAGCGCGCGTCGAACACGGCGGTATCGTCCGGCCGGAAGAAGGCATAATCGCCACCCGAATTGGGGACGGCCTTGCCCTTGAGGCGCGGTCCTTCGAATTCGCCGCTATCAACATAGACCGCACTGCGCATCCCGCCCGAAGGCAGGTCGGGCACCATCTGCACGCGGGTAAATCGCAACCGACAGGCGAACGCAAATTCGAGGCGAGGATTGTCGAGCGTGGAGAAGTCCATTTCGGGGTCCTTCGGTAGTTGCTCAAACCCGGCACGAACGGGGGTTTAGGGTGTGGCACTGGTGATCAATAATTGCTCAAGATCGTCAAGCTCGGCCCGTCGAGCGGCTTGCCCGCATTGACCTTGGCCAGTTCATCCGTCCGCGTCTTGCCTTGCAGATCGATAAGGTAAGCGTGGATCGCATCAGCGTCTTCGACCGAAAGAATGTCGTCCCAGCGTGGCATGCCATTGGGCACCAACAGACCTTCGCGCACGATCTGGCGGAAGGCATCATGCGTGGCTGGCTGCATCCGCCGCAAATCCGGCGTGATCGAGCGCGGCTGGTTGGCATGACAGATCGCGCAATTGCCGAAGAACAGCCCTTGCCCGCGCGCAATCGTCTGCGCGGTCACGCCGCCCGCCTGGACCGGCGCTTCGGGCGCAACTTCCAGCGGCGGCAACAAATCAGGCATGGGCACTGCCCCCCCACCGATCTTGAACACCAGCAGCCGGCTCATGTTGCCGCGCATGTAGGCCGCCGAATAGCGCGGCACGAACGGATAGCCGCCCCCGCCCCACCCGGCCATGACCGCGATATATTGCACACCCTTGATCGCGTACGTCATCGGCGCGGCCATGATTGCGGTGCCGGTGTCGATCTCTTTGAGCAGCTTGCCGGTCTTGGTCTCGCGCACGAACAGCTTGCCGGTCACGCCGCCGTAGATCGTCAGGCCGCTGGCAGTGGTCAGCACCCCACCGCGATCCTGCCAGCCTGCGGTATCTGCGGCCCACACCGTCCTGCCAGTCAGCGGATCGATCGCGCGGACTTGCGCGCTGGCCGGGTTCTTGAGCGCCTCGGCATAAGCAGGCGTCTTGCGCACAGCGTCGCCGAACGCGGGCGGGAAGGTCGCCAGCGCTTCCTTAACATCGGGCGTGAAGATCAGCGCGGCATCGTTGTTCAAGCCGCGCGCCTTGTGTGGCTTGGCCCCGTCGGTCATGAAGATCAGGTTGCCCATGTCCAGCACTGCCCCGATGTACAGCCCGGTTGCCGGATCATAGCTGGCGGGATGCCAGTTGCGCGCGCCTGTCGTCGCCGGGAACACGATCTTCGGGCCGGTCGTGTAATCAGCAGCTTGAGGGTCAAGGATTGGTCCCCCATTGGCATCGATACCCTTGGCCCAGTTCGTCCGCACGATCGGATTGGCGCGCAGCAGCTTTCCGTCACGCCGATCGAGGACATAGAGGTAGCCGTTCTTGGGCGCGTGGAGCACGACCGGGCGGTCCTCGCCATCCACCATCATCCGCGTCAGGATCATCGGCTGTGTGGCGGTGAAATCCCAGTTGTCGCCGGGCGTTTCCTGATAGTGCCACTTCATCCGCCCCGTCTTCGGGTCGAGCGCGACGATGCTGGCAAGGTACAGGTTGTCCCCGCCTGCGGGCGACCGCTTCGACGTGGCATAAGGCCCGCCGTTGCCCGTCCCGACCAGCACATAGCCGGTTTCGGGATCGTAGTTGATCGCGTCCCACGGCGACCCGCCGCCGCCGATATCCCAGCGGCTATTGACGTCCCACGTCTTCAACGCCGCCTCGAGCTCTGGCGATTCCTGCGGCCCAAGCCTGGGATCGGACGGCACCACATGCCAACGCCAGCGCAACGTTCCGGTCTCAAGGTCCAGCGCGGTGACATAACCGCGCACATCGTATTCCGCGCCAGACATACCGATGACCACGACATCGCCCGCCACTTCGGGCGCACCGGTCGAATTGTCGCCGCGCTTGCGGTCTTCGATGAAGTCGCCCTTCCACACGACCGCGCCGGTCTTCGCGTCAAGCGCGTAAAGCCAGCCATCGAGCGTCGCGACGAACACCTTGCCGCGCGCCACCGCCACCCCGCGATTGACCATGTCGCAGCACACCGTGCGGTTGACCTGCATGTCCACGTCAGGCTCGAACCGCCACAGTTCCGCGCCGGTCACAGCATCGAAGGCATAGGCCCGCCCCGCCGTGCCGGAGGTGTACAGCACGCCATCGACCATCACCGGGGTCGCCTCCTGCCCGCGCGTCGTGCCCAGATCCATGCCCCACGCGAAACCTAGTTGGCCAACGTTGGCGGCATCAATCCCGGTCAGCAGCGAGTGATGGGTCTTCCCCGCGTCACCACCCGGACTTACCCACTGGGCACCCGCACCTTGCTGGAGCGGCGCAGCGGCAAGGCTGCCCGCGGCAAGCGCCATCGCTGCCAGCCCCAACGCACCCCACCCGCTGAGGAGGTTACGCATCACAACGAATCCCACGGACTCGGCATCCGGTAAGGCACGGTGATGAAGTTCGCCTCGATCTGCTCGATCATGCCGTGGTCGATCTTGAACAGTTCGGAGATGTAAAAGCTGTGCGGGCGCAGCACCGGGCTCTTGACGGTGCGACCGTCGGTCAGCTGATATTCGCGCAAGCGGCCCGAATGGTCGATGAACCCGAATGCGAGGACGAGCCCGCGCTCCTCATCCACCAGCGGAAAACGCCGCGCGCGCAGGTCGTCGTCGTAGCGGTAGTTCCCCATGCGGAACTGTTCTTCGCAGCCCAGCGCCGAGACTGGCACAATCTTGGCGAAGTCGGGATTGCGCGTGGTCTGGACGCCGTTCTCTACCCGGTTGCAATCGGGGTGGAACCTGGTGTGGATGGTTCCGTCGTTGCGCTGGAGCGTATCGAAATAGCCATCGGAAAGGCGGATCATCTCATCACGGCTGACCGGGGCTTCGGGCGTCTTGTGGAGGATGGGCTTATCCCAATAGCGGCAGTTCTCGAACTTGATGCCGCTGTCGGACTGACGCACGATCAGCATCTCGCATTCGCTGATCTGGCCCGCTGCGTTCACACCCAACCGCAGCGAAAACGCCGACTCCTCGATCGCCTCGATCACCGTGCCGAAATAGCCGACTTGCGCCCTTCGCTCATCGGCAAAGCGCAACTGGTAGTCGCCCAGCCGGTCGATCGTGCCCCATACGCCATCGCCCACGTCGAGCATGACGTTGTTCTCGCTGTGTCGCGCGCCCGGTGCCCAATTCAGCGTATGCGGGTCGCGCGCATTCAAGGCGGCGAGGAACCGGTCCAGCACGGCATAGAGCGCGAGGCGATTCATGGATTCTCCCAATGCATCCGAGGCTATCACTGCCCTTGCGACGCATGGTGTATCCTACCAATTGTTATAAATAAAGGTCTTCGGGCTGTTATTGGACGGGCCCAGCCTCGACCCCGCCCGCAAGCGTTCCGCCGCTCTTGTCCGGCAGCGTCCAGATGATCAGGTTGACGATCATCACGCCAGCCAGCGTGACCATCAGCACCGGGCGCTTGCGTTCTCCACGCCGGAACAGGAACACCGCGCCGCCCAGCAGCGCGATGGTCGCGAGCATCAGCAATGACAGCGCGGCGTCCAGCATCGGTCAGCGACCGAACAGACCCTTGGCCATGCCGGCCAGATCGTTGATCGGATTGCCGTCACCGTCCTTGTCGAGGAAGCCGGCGACCCTCTGCAACGCATCGGGGTGCTGGCCGAGCATCGCGGCGAAGTTGCCCAGCGCGCCCTCGCCACCGATATGGCCGACGATTTCCTGCAGTTTGGCAGCATCGAGGCCCGTGTTCGCTGCGGCGGTCTCGATCGTGTCACCCTTGGCCTGGTGTCCGGCGGCGAGCGCGGCAATCGCGCTTTCGGCCTGATCGGGATCGATCCCGACCTTTGCCGCCAGGTTCTTCACGTCGACGTTGCTGGCGACTTGGCCAAGGATCGAATCGAACAGGCTCATGAGTGTTCCCCCTTCAGAAGAGCCTCACGATAGCAGCACTGCGGGCAAAAACATCATCCGCGTTCGCAAATCTCCTGAAGCTGGTCCGCACAAAGGCCCCAGCCCGTCTCGAAGCCCATCTCGGCGTGCTGGTTCCTGGCCTCTTCGGTCCAGTGGCGGGCGGTGGCGGTATAGCGCGTGCCGGGGCCTTCGGGCACCACCTCCCAGATGCCGATCATGAACGGGCCCGACGGCACGAGATCGACATCGAACGCGTCAGTCGCTGCAAACCGGCGACCCTCGTCCCACGCCAGGAACACGCCATCCTGCGGCATTTCCTCACCGTTCGGCCCATGCATGATCATCGCGCTGCGGCCACCCGGTCGGCGGTCCTGCTCGATGAGCGTGATGCTCCACGGTTTGGGGCACCACCACTCTTCCTGGCGGTTGGCCATGACGTCCCACACCTTGTCGGCGGGCGCATCGATATAGCGGGTGATCGACAATTCGTGCATCGGCTTCCTTTCAATCGCGGTCGGGTGCACCGGGCGGGAAAAACGGTCGGAACGGACGCGCGGCCTCGACGCTGCGCGCGACCGCAGGGTGGCGGAGCAACTGCGCGCGCCAGGCGGCAAGGCGCGGAAAGTCTTCTCCCAGCGGGCAGACCCAGTCTGCATAAAACAGCGATGGCGCGGCGGCACATTCGACCAGCGAGATCGTCTGCGGACGCGCATAGGCTGACACCCAGTCCTCCAGCCAGCGATAGGTACGGCGCAAGTCGCGGCAGGCCGCCTCGATGCGCTCGCCATCCGGGGACTGCGGCGACGCGATGTGTGCGCTCACGATCGCCTGCATCGGTGCCATCACGTAGTTGTCGAACACCCGGTCGATCATCCGGGCCTGTACCGCATCGACCGGGTCTTGCGGGATCAGCGGCGCGGCGCCGGGATGGCACGCGGCAATGTACTCGATGATCGCCGTCGCCTCGAAGACCTTGCGCCTGCCTTCCACCAGCAGTGGAAACTTGCCCATCGGCGATGCGGTCGCGACGCACAGGCCATGTTCGGGGTGCTGGCCATCGACCACCCGCAGGACATAGGGCGTATGATTGGCGCAGAGCGCAATTTCGGCCTTCCAAGTGTAGGACGAAAACGGATGGCCGTAGAGTTCGAGACAGGTCCGCTCGTCCATCGCCAGTCTCCCCAGGCGTGTTGCCGATCGAAACTATCCCGCAAAGTCAGAATGCGCGACAAGTTTCCGCCAATGGCACCATCTGCGCGACGGGCCGAGCCAACGCCGGAACATGCCCCAAATACCCTGTCACAAATTACGGTGCGGCTTTGAAACCTTATTGCAGCGCAGCGCCCGCGCGTATAGGCGAAGCAGCGATGAGCGATATATCCCACGCGACCGCCCTTGCCGCACCCGACACGCAGATCGATGTCCGCGAAGCCTTCGGCATCGATATCGACATGAAGGTCCCCGCGTTCTCGCGCGCGGACGAACGCGTGCCCGATCGTGACACCACGTACGTCTATGACCCCGACACTACGCTGGCGATTCTTGCAGGCTTTGCCTTCAACCGCCGCGTCATGGTTCAGGGCTACCACGGCACGGGCAAATCGACTCACATCGAACAGGTCGCATCCAAGCTCAACTGGCCCTGTGTCCGCATCAATCTCGATGCACACATCAGCCGCATCGATCTTGTCGGGCGCGACGCGATCGTGTTGCGCGATGGCCTGCAGGTTACCGAATTCCGCGAAGGCCTGCTGCCGTGGGCTCTGCAGACGCCGACCGCGCTGGTGTTCGACGAATACGATGCTGGCCGCCCCGACGTGATGTTCGTGATCCAGCGCGTTCTCGAAACCGAGGGCAAGCTGACCCTGCTCGATCAGAACCGGGTGATTCGCCCGAACCCCTACTTCCGCCTGTTCGCGACGGCCAATACCGTCGGCCTGGGCGACACCTCGGGTCTCTACCACGGCACGCAGGCGATCAACCAGGGCCAGATGGACCGCTGGAACCTCGTCGTTGCACTGAACTATCTGGCCGAGGCGACCGAAGTCGAAATCGTCAGCAAGAAGGTGCCCGACCTCGATTCCAAGATCGTGACGGACATGGTCCGAGTCGCCAACTTCTCGCGCCAGGGCTTCATGGGCGGCGACATCTCGACGGTGATGAGCCCGCGCACGGTGATCAGCTGGGCGCAGAACAGCCAGATCTTCAACGACGTCGGCTTCGCCTTCCGCCTCTCGTTCCTCAACAAGTGCGACGAGACCGAACGCGTACTGGTGGCCGAATACTACCAGCGCGTGTTCAACAAGGACCTCCCCGAAAGCGTCGCGCACCGGGGGTGAGGCCGATCAATTCCCCCCTCCCGCAGGCGGGAGGGGTCGGGGGTGGGCCCTTGTCTTGAACTCACCCGGCAGGCGTGATCAGATACTTCTCGCCCGTCCGCCGCGCGTTGTAATCGAGCGCAGCCTCACGACTCAGCGCCTGTTCGAGCGTCACGCGTGCCTTGTAGTTGCTCGCAAACGTCGTGGTCAGTTCGGCCAGCACACGCGCACGCATCTTGCCGACGATCTCCGGCCCGAGCTTGCCCATCCACGGCGTCAGCAGCCAGCCCGACACATCCCAGCTGAAGCCGAAGTTGCGCGTCAGCACCGTCGGCGAAAGGTCGAGCGCGCCGTAGATGAACGCATGCTTGGGGCTGTTCGAACCGTAACGGCTATAGGCAGCGCCCGAATTGGCGACCTGCTCCATCACCGTCATGATCTGGCTGACCAGCTTGCCGCCGCCGATTGCATCGAACGCCATCGTTGCCTTGGTCGCGTCGACTGCAGCCGTTAGATCATCGAGGAAGCTGTCCTTCGAACTGTCGACCACATGCTCCGCGCCGATGTCTTTGAGGATCGCGACTTGCGCTTCGCTGCGGACCACGTTGACCAGCGGAATACCGTCGGCCTGACAGATCTTTACCAGCATCTGCCCGAGGTTCGAGGCAGCAGCCGTGTGGACCAGCGCCTTGTGCCCGTGGTAGCGCATGGTTTCGGTAAAGCTGAGCGCGGTCAGCGGGTTGACGAACGCCGATGCGCCTTGCTCAGCCGAAACATCGTCGCCCAGTTCCAGGCACATCGCCGCATCGGCCACCGCATACGTTGCGTACATCCCGCCCGGAAAACAGGTCACTCGCTTTCCCAGCAAGGCCTGCGCGGCAGGCGCATCGCCTGCCGCGACGACCGTGCCCGCACCTTCGTTGCCGACCGGCATCGCCAGGCCGTGCCGCGACTTCATCGCCCGCACTGCCGCCTCGGGCATCTTTGCAACGATCTTGCCGGGCGAGAAGGTCGCGTTCTCGATATCGGCTGGCCCGAATAGCAGCCCCAGATCCGAAGGATTGATCGGCGCCGCCTCGACCCTGATCACAACTTGCGTGTCAGTGGGAGCCGGAACGTCGTGATCGGCAAGTTCGACCGTGAGAGTGCCATCTTCGTCGAGTTTCGATACGAGCTGCTGGCCACGAAGCTGGGTCATTTTCACTCTCCCGGATAAACTGCTTTCACAAAATACAGCCCATCAGGTGGTGCGTTCAGTCCTAATTTGCAACGGTCTTTTGCCTCGAGCGCCGAGACTAGATCGGCGCACGACCATTGCCCCTGCCCGACCATAGCCAGGCAGCCGACCATCGAGCGCACCTGGTGATGCAGGAAACTGCGCGCCGCCGCCTCGATCACCACGCGCTCACCCTCACGCCGCACGTCGAGCCGGTCGAGCGTCTTGACCGGGCTGGCGGACTGGCAATGGACCGAACGGAACGTGGTGAAATCATGATGACCGACAAGCACTTGCGCCGCATCGTGCATCGCTTGTGCATCAATCGGTCGGGAGATGCGCCACGCCTTGCCCACATCCAGCGTCAGCGGCGCGCGACGGTTGACGATGCGATATTCATAGGCCCGCCCGATGCAAGAAAACCGCGCGTGCCAGTCATCAGCCACCTCGCGGCAATCGAGCACCGCGATCGCATGTCCCGCCTTGAGCAGATGGGCGTTGAGCGCGCCTGCCATGCGAAACGGGTCGAATGGGCGCGAAAGATCGAAGTGCGCACGCATCGCCAGCGCATGGACGCCAGTATCGGTGCGGCCCGACGCATGGACCCGCACGTCCTCCCCGGTCACCCCGAACGCCGCTTCCTCCAGTGCCTGCTGCACCGAAGGCGCGTGGCTCTGCCGCTGGAAACCAGCGTAGGGAACACCGTTCCATTCGAGGGTGAGGGCAAAGCGAGTCATGCGCTGCGTGTCCCAAGGCACCACCCCCCGGCCCCCTCCTCTGAAGAGGAGTGGGGGAAGATCGCGCAACACAAAAGCCCCCTCCTCTTCAGAGGAGGGGGTTGGGGGTGGTGTTGGCGACTCTCAGCCAACGCAAGTCCCCGCCGTAATCGGACGCCCCCGCAACAAAGCGCCCGCATCCATCGCCGGACGCCCCGCCCGCTGGATTAAGGTCGGCCGAACCGCACCCGAAGCACACGCGATCTTCAGCCCATCGTCCAGCGTCACCCCCGGTGCGCCCGCACCGCTCACAACCTCTACTGCCAGCACCCGATAGCGCTCCCCCTCCAGCTCGAAAAACGCACCCGGCACCGGCGCGAATGCGCGTACCTGCCGCTCAACGTCGTCAGCACTCCGCGAAAAATCCAGCCGACTCTCCGCCTTGTCGATCTTGTGCGCATAAGTAACGCCGACCTCGGGCTGGACCACCGCAGGGTTCGCAGGCAGATCCGCCAGCACCGTGACCATCAGCGCGGCCCCCTTCGCCGCCAGTTCCGCCGTCAACGCACCCGCCGTCTTGCCATCGACCGGCGTTTCCACCGTCGCCAGCATCGGTCCTGTATCGAGCCCGCGCTCCATCTGCATGATCGTGACCCCGGTCGTCTCATCACCTGCAAGGATCGCGCGCTGCACAGGAGCAGCCCCTCGCCAGCGCGGCAACAACGATCCGTGGACGTTCAGGCACCCCAGGCGCGGCGCACTCAGCACCGCTTGTGGCAGGATCAGGCCATAAGCTGCAACCACCGCGATATCAGCGCCAAGCGCCGCAAACGCCCCCTGCTCATCATCGCCTCGTAGCGAAACCGGCGTGCGCACCTCGATCCCCAGCGCCTCTGCCGCCAGATGGACCGGCGATGGTTGCAGCTTCTTGCCCCGCCCCGCCGGGCGCGGCGGCTGGCTATAGGCTGCGACCACTTCGTGCCCTGCCGCCACCAGCGCCTCCAGCGTCGGCACCGCGAAATCGGGCGTGCCCATGAAGATGATGCGCATAAGCTGGAGAATGCCCTTCCGTTTGCCGCTTCCGCCCCTATCTGTGCTGCGATGGCATCGCAAGAGATCGAGGCATTATCGGGCGCCTTGGCCCGCCTCCCGGGGCTTGGGCCGCGCTCGGCCCGGCGCGCTGTGCTGTGGCTGATCAAGCGCCGCGAGACCGCGCTCGAGCAACTGCTCAACGCGCTGATGCAAGTGCAGGAGCTGCTGGTCGAATGCGACACCTGCGGCAATGTCGATACCACCAACCCTTGCGGCATCTGCGCCGATCCGCGCCGCGATGTGCGCTCGATCTGCGTGGTCGAGGAAGTGGCGGATCTCTGGGCACTCGATCGCGCGCGGCTGTTTACCGGCAAGTACCATGTGCTCGGCGGCAGGCTGTCGGCGCTCGAAGGTGTGCGACCCGAGGATCTGACCATCGGCAAGTTGCTCGACCGCGTCGCCCAGGGTGGCGTAGACGAAGTGGTGCTGGCGATGAACGCCACATTGGAAGGCCAGACCACCGCACACTACATCGCCGAACGGCTCGAGGGCATGACGGTGCGCGTGACGCAGCTGGCGCATGGCCTGCCGGTGGGTGGAGAGTTGGACTATCTTGACGAGGGCACGCTCGCTCAAGCACTTAGGGCGCGGCGCCCGGTCGGCTGAGTCGGCGCCGGGAGATCCTGACATGGCTATCCAGGGAATTGGCGGTTTCTTCTTCCGATCGAATGACCCGGAAGCGCTGGGCAAGTGGTACGAGGATCATCTCGGCATCGGCGCGTGGTGGGAGCAGAAGGCGGGGCCAACAGTGTTCCAGCCCTTCCCCGTCGGCAGCGACTATTTTCCGGCCGACCGCCAGACCATGCTCAACCTGCGGGTCGAAGGCCTCGACGCCATCGTCGCTAAGCTGGAACAGGCCGGGATCGAGGTTATCCGCAAGGCCGAATGGGATGGTGAATACGGGCGATTTGCGCGAATTCATGACCCGGAAGGTAATCCCATAGAGCTTTGGGAGCCGTAATCGCAGCCGCGGAGTCGAATGTGCGGCGTCCCTTGCGACTCCCGCCCATCTCTCTTATCTGCCCCTCATGGCCATTCTCGAAATCCTTGAAATCCCCGACCAGCGACTGAAGCAGGTCTCCGTCCCCGTCGAAAAGTTCGACGACGAACTGCGCACGCTTGTGTCAGACATGTTCGAGACAATGTACGATGCCCCCGGCATCGGCCTCGCCGCGATCCAGGTCGGCGTGCCGCTGCGTGTGCTGGTGATCGATCTTCAGCCCGAGGATCCGGATGCCGAGCCGGTCGCCTGTGACCACGACGGCCACCACCATCACCACACGCCGACAAAGCGCGAGCCGCAGGTCTTCATCAACCCTGAAATCCTCGATCCTTCCGAAGAGCACACGCTCTATCAGGAAGGCTGCCTTTCGGTGCCCGAGATCTACGCCGAAGTCGAACGCCCCTCGCGCATCCGTGCGCGCTGGCAGGATCTCGACGGCAAAGTGCACGAGCAGGACATGGACGGACTGATGTCCACCTGCCTCCAGCACGAGATGGACCACCTCGAAGGCATCCTGTTCATCGACCGCCTGTCGCGCCTCAAGCGCAACATGGCGATCAAGAAGCTGGAAAAGCTCCGCAAGGCGGCCTGATGGCGTGAGGCCGCGTTACGCGGCCTCGTGCACTTCCCTGTCCAAATCGACGAGCGCGGCGCGACAATCGTCGGCGCATTCGCGGCACATCTGCGCGCAGCGGCGGCAGTGCGCGTTGTCGTGGCCACCGCATTCCGCCTCGCAGATTTCACAAGCCTTGATGCACACCGCCAATTGCGCGCGGATCAGTTCACGGTTCGATCCGGTCCGGCGCGTGGCGATGCGCGCGGTCGTGGCACACACATCCGAGCAGTCCAGGCACGTGCGAACGCACTGGTCCATGTCCATGGCCTCGGCCAGACACGCATCGGCGCAGGAATTGCAGATCGCAGAGCAGTACATTGCGTGCTTGACGGCACGACCAAGCGATTCGTTGTAAGCGTCACCCACCTGCGGGTGCTCGGAAATCATCTTCTCGATCGACATGGCGTCTGCTCCTCTGGCTATGCAGTGAGAGCGAAGCCGCGGGCAATGCGTTCCCGGCGCGGACGCAGTTGTGGAACAGCCCGTCGGCAGCCTTGCGTGTGCAATGCCGAGGCAGTAAGTTCCTCTTTCGTTCCGACCGGAGGTTTTGCGTGGAATCTGCCCAGCTTGTATTGATGCTTCTCGCCATCGTCGTGGGAGTCGCAATCGGCTGGTTCCTCGGCTCGCGCCCGCTTGCCGAATGGCGCGCGCGGTATGATGCGCGCGATGCCGATGCCAAGGCGCACGAGGGCACGGTCAAGGCGATGACGGTGGATCTGGCCGCGATGAGCGAGCGGGTCCGCGCGATGGATGCGGTTTCCGCAGAACTGGCAGAAGTCCGCCGCCACCGCGATGAACTCGCCCCGGCGCTCGCCACCGCGCGCCAGCAGGCGGCCGATGCTGCCGTGGTGCGCGCAGAACTGGCACAGGTCCGCGCCGATCGGGAGGCACTAGGCACCGCGCTCGAACGCCTCAAGGCCGATGCCGAGAACTTCGCCGAGCAGAAGCGCATGCTGATCGAGGCGCAGGAAGTCTTGCGCAAGGAATTCGAGAACGCGGGCAACAAGGTGCTCGAAAAAGCGCAGGAGACGTTCCTCGCCCGCGCGCAGGCCCGCTTCGATGAGAGCGAAAAGACCAGCGGCGAACGATTGAAGGCACTGCTCTCGCCGGTCGATCAGCGGCTGCGCAGTTACGAGGAACAGGTCGGCAAGCTGGAGAAGGAGCGCGTCGACGCGTTCGGGAACCTGACCGGGTTGATCCAGTCCATGCGTGATGGACAGGAAGCGGTACGCGCTGCCGCCGCGCAACTCGGCAATTCCCTGCGGAACGGTCCCAAGACGCGCGGGCGCTGGGGCGAATTGCAGTTGCGCAACGTGCTCGAACAGTGCGGGCTTGCCGAACATACCGACTTCGTCACCGAGCAATCGGTCGAGACCGACGAAGGCCGCCTGCGCCCCGACGCGATCGTGCGCGTGCCAGGCAACAAGCTGCTGGTGATCGACGCCAAGGTCTCGCTCAACGCCTATCAGGATGCGTTCGAGGCCGAGGACGACGACACCCGCAAGATCGCGCTGAACGCCCACGTCCAGTCGATGCGCAACCACATCCAGACTCTCGGCGCGAAATCGTACCAGAGCCAGTTCGAGGAAGCGCCCGATTACGTGCTGATGTTCGTGCCGGGCGAGCACTTCATAGCCGCGGCGCTGGAACGTGACCCAAGCTTGTGGGACTATGCCTTCGAACGCCGCGTGCTGCTGGCCAGTCCGACCAACCTCGTCGCCATCGCGCGCACCGTCGCGCAAGTCTGGCGTCAGGATGGCCTTGCACGCGAAGCGCGCGAGATCGGGCGCATGGGCGGCGAACTGTACGACCGCCTTGCCGTTGCCGCCGAACATCTCAAGCGCGTGGGCTCAGGCCTCGACAGCGCGGTCACCAACTACAACAAGTTCGTCGGCAGCTTCGAACGCAACGTGCTGTCCGCCGGACGCCGCTTGCGCGAAAAGCATATCGAGATCGGCAAGCGCGAGGTAGAAGAAGTGCCGCTGGTCGAAGCAACCCCGCGCCATGCCGATACCGATGCGGCCGTGCTGGCAGCCATCGCCAACGATGAAGGAGACGTCGCGGCGGAATGAGTGGACGTGCGGGACCTGCGCTGATCGCGGCACTCTGGCTCGCGCTGGCCGGATGCGACCGCGATCCGGCGCCTGTCCCTGCCCCGTCTGCCCGCCCGCATCCCGCCGTCGCCGCCAGTGCCGCGCCCGCGCCGGAACCCAGCGAAAGCCCATCTGCGCAACCAGCCGCCGAACCGTCGGTTGCAGCTGCCCAAACATACCCACCGCGCAATGATTGCTCCACCGCGCTGGGCTGGCCCGCCTTCTACAAGGCGCTGACCACGGCAGTCCGCGCGCGAGACGCCACCGGACTTGCCGCGCTGGCCTCGCCCGACATCACGCTCGACTACGGCGGCGGTAGCGGCGTCGAGGAACTGAAGAAGCGCTTGGCCGAACCCGAGCGCAAGCTGTGGGCCGAACTCGATGCGATCATGCCGCTGGGCTGCGCTGTCCAAGGTGGCCTTGCGGCGATGCCGTGGGTGTTCTGGAACATCCCCGACGACATCGACGGCTACAGCGCGATGCTCGTCACGGGCGATGCCGTTGAGCTGCTCGACGGACCGAAGGGGAAACCTCTGGCTATGGTCGGCTGGCAACTGGTCGGGATCGATCCGATGGAATTCCGCCCCGACAAGCCAACCACCAAAGTCACCCTGCGTGATGCCCGCAAAGGCTGGATCGCGACAGCGCGGCTGCGCAGCCTGCTCGACTACCGTGTGATTGCAGAACCGAAGGACAATGGCTGGCAAATCACCGCGTTCATCGCTGGAGATTAGTGCGCGAGTTCGAGGTCCAGCGCGTGGCCGCCCGAGGTGAGTTGCATCGAATTGCCGGTCCTCAGCAGTTGCGGTGCGGCCGAAAGCAGCGCGTTGACTGCCTCTTCCTGCTGCCACACCGCGCCTTCGCAGAACATCCGCGTCGCCATCAGCGGGCCTGCGACAAGACGCCCCGCATCGACCCGATACTCGCCACCAATCGAATTGCAGCCAACGCTCGCGCCAAGCCGGTCATCGTCGAAGCGCATGCTGGCTTTCGCAGGCTGAACCGGAGCCCCGCCGTCGATCCGGACAATCGTCCACCGCGTTCCAGCAAGCCCTGCACTGGTCGAAGGCGCGGTCGCGCAACCGCTCAGCAGAGCGGCGCAAATTGCGGCAAGGGCAACGGAAATGCGCATGACCGTCTCATACGCCTTTGGTACTGACCGTGCGATTAACCAGCCGTTGCGGTATTATACATCAAGCGTTGCAAGCACTTCGTAGGCCAGAACTGCGCCTGCAACGGCGGCGTTGAGGCTGTCCGCGCGCCCCCGCATCGGCATCGTCACGCGCAAGTCGCAAGCCATCTCGTAATCTTCCGGAAGCCCGCGCGATTCGTTGCCGACCATCACGAAACAAGGGGCCGCATAAGGCGCACGGCGATAAGGCACCGCCTCGCGTAGCGACGCCGCGACCAGCTGCCCCGGCCCACCACGCAGCCAGGCAAGAAATTCATCCCAGCGCACTTGCGCCAGCCGAGTGGTAAAAATTCCGCCCATACTCGCCCGCACCGCCTCGACTGAGAAGGGATCGACGCAGTCATCGATCAGGATCAGTCCGCCCGCGCCCACCGCATCGGCCGTACGCAGCATCGTACCCAGATTACCCGGATCGCGCATCGCATGCGCAACCAGCCAGATCGGCGCGGCGTCACGATCGATCAGGTCGATGCGCGTGTCCCATTCGGCGAACACGCCCGCAACTGCCTGCGGATTGTCCTTGCCGGTTACCTTGGCAAGAATATCGAGCGGCAGTTCAATGACCTCGCCGCCCGCGACCGCAACAGCGCGTTCCAGATCATCCAGCAAGGGATGGCCCTCGCGCCCTTGCGCCATCAACAGGATCTCGGGCAACCGCCCACCCTCGCGCGCATCGGTCAGCAGGCGCAGCCCCTCGGCGAGAAACTTGCGCTCGATCCGCCGGTGCTTCTTTTCGCGAAGGGAGCGGACGAACTTGACCGTCGGATTGGAATAGCCGGTGATGATCTTGCGCGTCATGCCGCCCCCATGCGTCAGCAAGACGGCGGCAGCAAGGGGAGCATCCGAATGCCCGGATTTTTCCTCAGCGTGAGCCGAGAATGGCTACTTTCGAGAACCGGCGCGCAGCGACCATTCGGGTCGTGAGCACCGGAAGCACAGCAAGTGGCCGTTCGCGGGCCGCGCTGGGGGAAAAGCCGGATATTCGGATCAGTCTTCGCCAAAGCCGTCCTTGATCAGCCCGGTGAGCTTCATCAGGATCGCATCGGCTTCGCTTTCTGGCCCGGTGACAGTCACGTCCACCGTATCGCCCTTGGCGGCACCAAGCATCATCAACCCGAGGATCGAGGCACCGTTGGCATCCGTCCCGTCCTTGCCAACCGTCACTTCAATGCCATCCGGCAGCTTGGCGACCGCGTTGACGAATTTCGCGCTCGCCCGCGCGTGCAGGCCACGCTGGTTGACGATCGTCACGGTTTCGCGGGTGACGTAACGCTGATCAGACATTCACGCATCCTGCCCCAGAAATTCGGAAGCGATCGTTATGTAATTCCGGCCGGCGTCCCGCGCGGCCGATGTCGCTTCCTTGACGCCCATGCAATTGCGCGCCTTGGCGAGCCGGATCAGCATGGGCAGGTTGATCCCGGCAATCACTTCGACTTTGCCCGCCTGCATCAGCGAGATCGCCAGGTTCGAAGGCGTGCCGCCGAACAAGTCGGTCAGGATGATCACGCCTTCACCGCTATTCACGCGCTTGATCGCGTCGGCGATTTCCTTGCGGCGTTTTTCCATGTCGTCATTGGGGCCGATGCAGACGCCGATGACGTCCGTCTGCCGCCCGACGACGTGCTCCATCGCGTGGATGAATTCATCGGCAAGTGCGCCGTGGGTAACGAGGATGAGACCGATCATGAAACGGGCAGGCTCCGAAGTGCAACCGCGCTTTGTACCGCAACGCGCCTGAACGCAGGCTTGGTACGAACGTGCAGCGTGCAAGCCGATGAAAAATCGAAACGCATGGCTTTCAGAACTGCCCCACCCATCACACCTTGCCGCCTTCGAGCATGTCAGCCGCTCGCGACGCCAGGTTGCGGTGCAGCAATGTGGGAGAAAATCCTGCATCGCGCAAGGCCGAAGCGATCTGCTCGCCCATGAACACCGAACGATGCCTCCCGCCGGTGCAGCCAAACGCGACGTGGACGTAGGCCTTACCCTGCTCCTGATAGCGCGGGAGCAGTAACAGCAGCAGGTCGCGGATACGCGAGAAAGCCTCGTCAAAGGCCGGATCCTGCCGGATATAGTCACCCACCGGAGCATCGCGCCCGGTCTGCGGACGCAATTCGTCCACCCAGTGCGGGTTGGCCAGAAAGCGCATGTCGAACACCAGATCGGCCAAGGGCGGTGTTCCCCGCGAAAAGCCGAAACTGCTGATCGTGAGCGTTGTCGGAGCGGGAACCTCGCTGCCGAACTGGCTCCGAATCGCCTGCTGCAGATCGTTGGTGGTAAAGTTGCTGGTCGTGATCACGACGTCGGCCCAGCGCCGCAACGGCTCAAGCAATTCACGCTCTGCCGCGATACCGGTCGCGGCCGCTTTGTCCTCGCTCATCGGATGGCGACGGCGGGTCTCGTTGTAGCGGCGCTCCAGTTCGCTGCCAGCACAATCCAGAAACAGCGTCGTGATCTGGAGATCAGGCCGCTGCGACAGTTTTTTGACCAGCTCGATCGTCCGCTTGGGATCGAAACCGCGCGTGCGCGTGTCGAAACCGATCGCCATCGGCGCTGCCTGCTCGCTGCGGGCCGAACCCGGCTCGGTTTCGAGCAGGCGGTCGAGCAGGCGGATCGGGAAGTTGTCGATCGCCTCCCAGCCCATATCCTCTAGCGTGCGCAACGCGGTCGTCTTGCCCGCGCCGAGCAGGCCGGTAACGAGCAGGATACGCTGGATGTTCGACTCTTGCGGCATTGCTGCAATGCTTTGCGCTTTCGCAAGCGGGTTGGAAAGTCCGCAAACCGACTTGTGCCGGATCAGGAAAGTATCAACCCATGCGTCCGCAGGGCAAGTTCCGCGCGCAGATGCAGAACCGGACTGTCGGGCCAGAGTCGCACCAGCGGCAGCGCGACCCCTTCGATCGTGATAACCTCGGGCGCATCGATAAAGCGTGGAGCCTCGGCATCCAGCCGGATCACCAGCGCAATCGCTACCGGCGGCGAGGTCGGCATCTCGACCAGCCCGACGTTGCGCACCTCGAGCTTGCCGGCCGTTTGCGGATGCGGAGCGGCGATCAGCCTGCCGCCTGTTACACCAAGCACCACGCCATCATCGCCCACCAGCACCGCTCCGCGATCGATCAGCGCGAGCGCCAGGCTCGATTTGCCCGAGCCCGGCTTCCCCTCGATCAGCACGCCGCGCCCACCGATCGCAACGCATCCTGCCTGCCGAACGATGCTCACTCGCTGCCCTCCAGCAAGAGCGGCAGGCTCAACTCGAGGCTCGCACCGGGCTTGCCATATGGCCGCTCGGTCACGGTCAGCGTGCCGTCGTGCGCCTCGGCGATCGTGCGGGCGATTGCCAGGCCCAGCCCGCTATGCGCGCCGAACGCCTCTTCGGTCGGGCGCACGGAATGAAACCGCTCGAACACCTTCTCACGCTCGCTTGCAGGAATGCCGGGGCCGTCATCGCTCACGCTCAGATGCGCCGTCTCATCGTCACCCCAGACAACGACCTCAACCGAGCCGTCGGCCGGTGAGAACGACACCGCATTGTCGAGCAGGTTTTCGAGCACGCGCTCCAGCCGCGAAGCATCGCCTGCGACCAACGTGCTGCCACCAGCGTTGCGGAAATGGATCGGGGCGGTGCCCCTTGCCCGCACATCGCGAGCACCGACGATCTGCGCGGCGAGCCCCGCAAGATCGACTTGCGAGAACGTCGCGCGGCTGAGTTCCGCATCGATGCGGCTGGCGTCGGCGATCTCGGTGATCAGCCGGTCGATGCGCTGGACATCATGCGCGGCGATATCCGCAAGCTGGCGGCGCAACGCGGGATCGTCGACCCGCTCCATCGTCTCGAGCGCGCTCGACAACGACGCCAACGGATTCTTAAGCTCATGCGCGACATCGGCCGCAAACATCTCGACCGCATCGATCCGCTGGCGCAGCGCGGTGGTCATGTCGGACACGGCGCGGGCGAGCAATCCGATCTCGTCGCCGCGATCGGGCAGGCGCGGCACGACGACCTCGCGCTCGCGCCCGAGCCGCACTCGGATCGCGGCGCGAACCAGCGCGCGCAGCGGCTGGACGATGGTCCGCGCCAGGAACAGCGAGAGCTGAACCGAGAGCAGCAGCGCCACGCCAATGATGATCACCAGCGTCTGGCGCGCATCGCGCACGGACTGCGTGATGTCGAGCGCGTTGCGCAGGCTCAGCAGTACCTCGCCCTTCGTGCCGACCGGCGCTGCGGCGGTGATCACCGGCGTGCGGTCCGGGGCATAGCGCAGGAACACTTCGGTGCGGCCGGTAGCGCGCGCCGCGCGGATCTCGGGCCAGCTGCCTGCGGGCTGTTCGGCGGTATCGCTGTATCGCTCGACCGTTGGCGCGTTGACGATGAAGTCCACGCCGCGGTCGAGCAGTCGCGCCGCCTGCTGGTACCACGGCTCGGAATTGGGATCGATCAGTGCAAACGAGGGCGGCGCAAGTGTGAAGCTGTCCGCCTCCAGTCGCCCCCGCCCGTCGTACAAACGCAGTCGCAAGACCTGATCGGTGCCGATCCGCGCCAGCAATTGCCCCCGGCGCTCGGCGGACAATCCATCGAGAGCGTCCGCCGCGATGTCGGCCTCCGCGCGCGCCAGCTTGAAGCGCTCGGCGATCAACTGCGCGCGGTAGCTGTCGAGATAAAAGAAGCCGCCCGCCAGCAAGGCCAGAGCGATGACGTTGACGAACAGGATGCGCGTGGTGAGCGAGACCCCGCGAATACGCCAGCGCCGCCCCAGGCGCGGACGGCGCGGTAGTGTCGGGTGCGGGGGCGGATCATCGTCACTCGTCGCCAAAGCTGTACCCTGCACCGTAAAGGGTCTCGATCGCGCCGAACTTGCCATCGACCGCACGGAACTTGCGGCGCAGGCGCTTGATGTGGCTGTCTATCGTGCGGTCATCGACGAACACGTCGTCGTGGTAGGCCGCATCCATCAGCTGGTTGCGCGTCTTGACCACGCCGGGCCGCATGGCGAGCGCTTCGAGGATCAGGAATTCGGTGACTGTCAGCGAAACGGCCTCGCCGTTCCAGGTCACCGCATGGCGCGCCGGGTCCATCACCAGACGTCCGCGGCGGATCGGTTCGGGCAGCGGCTCACCCGTCTGCTCCTCTTCCTCGGCCTCGCGGCGCACGATGTCGCTGCGGCGCAGGATCGCCTTGATCCGCGCGACCAGCAGCCGCTGGCTGAACGGCTTGGCAATATAATCGTCAGCGCCCATCGACAGGCCGAACGCCTCGTCCGCCTCGTCGTCCTTGCTGGTCAGGAAGATCAGCGGCATGTCGCTTTTCTCTCGCAGCCGCCGCAGCAGTTCCAGCCCATCCATACGCGGCATCTTGATGTCGCACACGGCCAGGTCGGGCGGGTTGTCGAGCATCGCCTTCAACGCTGCGTCACCATCGCTGTAGAGGCGCGTCGCATAACCCTCGGTCTGCAACGCGATCGACACCGTCGTCAGGATATTGCGGTCATCATCGACGAGCGCGATGACGCGAATGTCATCGGAAGGGCCGGTGCGTTCGGTTGGCGTTTCGACCATCAGCGTGTGGATACCGGCAGCCATCGCGCCATGCAACTTTATGCTCGACCGGACCCCCGATTGGTAGTTGCAAGGCGCGCAACTTGCTGCGCAAAAATCTTCGTTGCCGCGTGTCATTTGACGCAGCAAAGCCCAGCTACTATGCGCCATCGGAGAATCGCGCATTCGTATTCGTATCTGCTCGCCGAGCGGGGATAATCCCCGCAGCGGCGCTGCCACCGGGAGGCCTGAAGTGTCCGATACCCGCCTGAACGTGTCTCTTTCCAGCCAGGGTTTTCCCGAGCCGGCCGAATTGTTTGCCAACCTCGGCACCGCGCCGCTGGTCGAGCACGCGATCCGCAATGGCGAAGGCCTGCTCTCGGTCGACGGGCCGCTGGTCGTCGAGACCGGCAAGCACACCGGCCGTAGCGCCAAGGACAAGTTTATCGTCCTCGATGCCGAGACCGAGAACACCGTCTGGTGGGGCAAGACCAACGTCGCGATGACGCCTGCACACTTTGCTGCGCTCAAGGCCGATTTCGTCAAGGCGCTGGGCGAAAAGGACAAGCTCTACGTCGCCGATCTGTTCGGTGGCAGCCAGCCTGAAAACCGCGTCAACGTGCGCGTCATCAATGAATTTGCCTGGCACAACCTGTTCATCCGCACGCTGCTGGTCCGCCCGACGACGGACGAACTCGCCAGCTTTGCGCCGGAATACACGATCATCGACCTGCCGACCTTCCGCGCCGATCCTGCGCGTCACGGCTGCCGCAGCGAAACCGTGGTCGCGGTCAACTTCACCGAGAAGCTGATCCTGATCGGCGGCACCGCCTATGCCGGTGAAATGAAGAAGTCGGTGTTCGGCATTCTCAACTACCTGCTCCCCGTCAAGGGCGTCATGCCGATGCACTGCTCGGCCAACATGGGTCCTGCGGGCGACACCGCCGTGTTCTTCGGCCTGTCGGGTACCGGCAAGACGACGCTTTCGGCAGACGCCTCGCGCACGCTGATCGGCGATGACGAGCATGGCTGGTCGGACACCGCCGTGTTCAACTTCGAAGGCGGTTGCTACGCCAAGGTCATCCGCCTCTCGGAAGAGGCCGAGCCTGAAATCTTCGCCACGACCAAGCGTTTCGGCACCGTGCTCGAAAACGTCGTGATCGATCCTGTCACCCGCACGATCGACCTCGACGACGCGAGCCTGGCTGAAAACAGCCGTGGGTCCTACCCGATCGATTTCATTCCCAATTCGTCGGAAAAGAACCTCGGCCCGGTCCCGACCAACCTCATCTTCCTGACCGCCGACGCTTACGGCGTACTTCCTCCGATCGCGCGGCTCACGCCCGATCAGGCGATGTACCACTTCCTGTCGGGCTACACCGCGCGCGTTGCCGGGACCGAGATCGGCGTGACCGAGCCGGAAGCCACCTTCTCCACCTGCTTCGGCGCGCCGTTCATGCCGCGCCACCCGTCGATCTACGGCAACCTGCTCAAGGAGCGGATTGCCAAGGGCGGCGTGAAGTGCTGGCTGGTCAACACCGGCTGGTCGGGCGGCAAGGCCACGCAGGAAGGCATCAAGCGCATGCCGATCAAGGCCACCCGCGCGCTGCTCAACGCCGCGCTCGATGGCAGCCTCAACAACGCGACCTTCAAGAAAGACCCCAACTTCGGCTTCGAAGTGCCGGTCGAAGTGCCGGGCGTCGAAACCCGCCTCCTCGATCCGCGCGGCGCATGGGCCGATGGTGAGGAATACGACAAGACTGCGCAGGAACTGGTGCGCAAGTTTGTCGACAATTTCCAGCAGTTCGCCGACCACGTCGACCAGTCGGTTCGCGACGCGGCACCGGTCACGGCGTAAGCGCTTGCTAGCCTCGTCATTGCGAGGCGCGTAGCGACGAAGCAATCCAGAGCCTGGCGCACAGCCGCTCTGGATTGCTTCGCTCCGCTCGCAACGGCGAGTGTCCTTTGGAACGCCAACAGGCGTCAGGTTCAGGCCGACAGCAGCGCCTCGATGAACGGCCCGGTCCCGCTGAAGTTCAGCGGATAGGCAACCGTCGGGTGCGCATAGCCCTTCAGATCGACATCGATCATCGGCTCTGGATGAAAGCGTACATCGGCCAGTGATCGGAACACTTCCTGCGCGATCAGGATGTCGCAGCCCGAATCCTTGGTCCCCGTCTCCAGCCGGAACGCGATGTTCACGGCCTCGCCCATCGCGGTGAAATCGGCCGCGCCGCTGCTTCCGATATTGCCGATCGTGGCCATCCCGACGTTATATCCGCAGCCGAAGCGCAACGGGCGGGGTGGCTGGTGCTGGCGCTCCGCCAAGCGGAATATTTCCTGATAGCTGCTGATCACGTCGAGCACGGTAACCACGTCGCGCCGTCCGATGGCATTCGCGGGGTGCACCCACAGCGCCAGAATTGCATCGCCGATGAACTTGGTCGACCACACTCCCGCCGCGTCGAGCACCCGGCCCGCCTCGCGATTAATGTCGGACATCATCGCCCCGATCGCCTGCTCCCCCATGTCGGCGGACAACTTGGTAAAGCCGCGGATGTCGATCACCACTGCGCTGACCAATTGCTTGTCCATGAAGAACTGCGTGCGTCCGGCCATTGGGTCCGGCAGTTCGACAGGCACCATCGTCTGGACGAATTCGAGCACGTGCCGGCCGATCTGGACCTTGTCACCCGATTTCAGCTGCGTCGGCGATTGCACCGGGCGACCGTTGAGCCAGGTCCCGTTGGTGCTGCCCAGATCGTTGAGAATACAGTGGCCGGTGGCGTTGCGGCGGATGATCGCATGCTCGCGCGAGGCGAGGCTGTCGTCGATAACGACGGTGTTGGACGCGGCTCTGCCAAATCCGCAGATGCCCAGCCGAGCAATCGGGATTTCGCTGGCTTGTCCCAACAATTCCACGCGCAGAAACGTATCGCAATCTTCGGCGTTCAACGGCCACCCCCCAAGGCAGACAAAATCTGATGCGCTCCGATTATCGCGTCAACCGGCCCCACCTGCCGGCTAGTTCGCTTGATTATCCGCACGACATGGCATTTCGCAGCCGAATCGGCAACATTGCGGTATACCTTGCCGCCCATTCGGCACCTTTGCGCGCAAGAATGGCATACCGGGACTATGCAATACTGTGACGCCCGACACGCAATACTTTTCGCCACAGGTAAGCACGCTGCGATAACAGGCGGCTCATATTCCCGGGCATATCAAGCGAATGGCGCACTTGCCTTGAGCAGGTTGTAAGCCTCGACCACTTCCTGCAAGCGGCCCTCGTGGCTCCGGTCACCGCCATTGCGGTCAGGATGATATTGCCGAACCAATGCGGAATAACGGCTACGCAGCGCCCGGCGGTCGGCGCCATAGTCGAGATTCAGCACATCATAGGCCTTGCGTTCGTCGGGACTGATTCCCCGCCGCGCGGCCTGGGCTGCCCGCACGTGATCCGACCGGCGGGCTCGCGCCCGCGCCGAAATGGCTTCGAGCGGATCGGTAAAATCGCTCCAGCGGGGGGCAGAGTCGATCCCGGCGTCGGCACGGAACGCCCGCGTCTCACGTTCCCACCCCGCCAGCGGCGACTGCGCGGCAAGGATCTCGTCGGCTGTCATTCCGGCAAAGAAATCATAGCCCGAATTGAACTGGCGCACGTGGTCGAGGCAGAACCAGCGATAATCGCCCGGCCCATCAAACCCCGAGGTACGGATGCCCGGAGCCCTGAACTCTCCGGGCTCATCACAACCCGGAGCGTTGCAAATTCGCCCATCGCTCTGGACGCGACCGTGAAACTTGTCATTACGCATGCCGCTTCCACATGGCGACGGAGCGGCTAGAAGGGAAGACATGACAGGACCAATTGCACGGGAAATCGAACGACTGCTCACGCAGGCATTCGCCCCCACTCGCCTCGCGGTAATCAACGACAGCGCCAGCCATTCGGGCCACATGGGCGACGACGGCACCGGGGAATCGCACTTCACGGTCGAGATCGAGGCCGCAGCCTTCACCGGCGAATCGCGCCTCAACCGGCAGCGCATGGTCAACAAGGCCTTGGGCGACATGCCAGGGACGCGCGTCCACGCGCTCGCGATAAAGGCCCGTGCACCAGGTGAGTGACGCTCGTGAGTGACGGGCCGCGCCGCATCCGCCGCGCCGCCCGCATCCTCCTGATGGACGAGCACGACCGCCTCCTGCTCATTCGCTTTGCCCCGGCCGATCGCCGCCCGTTCTGGTGCGGCGTCGGCGGAGAATGCGATCCCGGTGAGGACTTCCACAGCGCGGGGTTGCGCGAACTGTTCGAGGAAACCGGACTTGTCGTGGAAACCTGCGGCCCCGAAGTCGCCCGCCGTGCTGACGATTACCTCACGCTCGCAGGGGAGCCGATCACCTCCGACGAGCGCTTTTTCCGCGTCATTACCCGCAACTTCACTCCCGATACCACCGGCCACACCGCGATTGAGCGCGAACTTATCAGGGAATTTCGCTGGTTTACGCGCGAGGAACTGGCAAACTGGCCGGAACCCGTGTTCCCACTGAACATCCTCGACCTGCTAGCCCAGGAAGCGAATTCATGACCGACCCGATCATCCAGACCATCACCCCCGTCGCGCACGACCTCGGCGCATTCGAGGTCCGCCGCGCGATCCCTTCGCGCCAGCGCACGATGGTCGGACCGTTCATCTTCGTCGACCAGTTCGGCCCCGCCCACCTGCCGCCGGGTACCGCGATGGACGTGCGCCCCCACCCGCACATCAACCTCGCCACGGTCACCTGGCTGTTCGAAGGCGCGATCGATCACCGCGACAGCCTTGGCTCCTTCGCCACGATCCGCCCCGGACAGGTCAACCTGATGACCGCAGGAAGCGGCATCGTCCATTCCGAACGCTCGCCCGCAACCGAGCGCCCCGGCGGCCCCCACCTCTACGGCATGCAGACCTGGCTCGCGCTGCCCGACGGCCAAGAGGAAATCGCGCCCGCATTCGAACAGATCACCCGCCTGCCGCTGGTCGAGGACGTCTGCGCCAGCGCCACGGTCATCATGGGCACGCTCTGGGGCAAGACCGCGCCTACGACACAACACGCCGCCACGATCTACGCCGATATCGTGCTCGCACCCGGAGGCGCCCTCCCGATCGACGCGGAGGCCGACGAACGCGCGATCATGCTCGTGGGCGGCCAAGCCACAATCGACGGCGTGGCGCTAGCCCCCTACGACCTCGTAGTCCTCGCTCCCGGCGCAGTCCTGACGCTGGCCTCCGAAACCGGCGGCCGCGTGATGCTGATGGGCGGAGAAGCCTTCACCACCAAGCGCCACGTCTGGTGGAACTTCGTCAGCTCCGACCGCGAACGCATCAATCAGGCCAAACACGACTGGCAGGAAGGCCGCTTTCCCAAAGTGCCCGGGGACGACCTGGAATTTATTCCCTTGCCTCGCGTCGCGACGACGGTCAGCTATCCCTGATAAAAGACGGGAGAGAGAGCATGGACATGACACGCGTGACGCTCGCCAGCGGGATCGAGCTCGATGTGTGGGACACCGGCCCGAAAGACGCCCCCGCGCTGATCTTCCTCCACGGCTTTCCTGAAAGCCACCGCACATGGCGTCACCAGATCGCGCACCTTTCGGCCCGCTTCCGCTGCATCGCGCCCGACCAGCGCGGCTATCGCGGCTCGTCCGCCCCGCAGGACGTAGCAAGCTACACGCCCGACAAGCTGATCGGCGATGTGTTCCAGCTTGCCGATGCACTGGGCGTCGCGCAGTTCACCATCCTGGGCCATGACTGGGGCGGCGCAATAGCCTGGGGCGTGGCGCTGCTCGGCCAGGGCACGCGCGTTACCCGCGCAGTCATCGCCAACGCGCCGCACCCCGTCATCTTCCCGCGCCTGTTATGGACCGACCCGCAGCAGCGCGCCGCCAGCCAGTACATGCGTGCCTTCCGCGATACCGGGAACGATGCACTGGTGCGGGAGCACGGCCTCGGCGCATTGCTGATGAAGGCACTCGACTGGAAGCGCTCGCCCGTGATGGAAGAGGCAGAACGTGACGCGCTGCTGAAGGATTGGTCAAACCCCGACAATGCCATCGCCATGCTCAACTGGTATCGCGCCAGCCCGATGGCGGTCCCGCCGCTGGACGCGCCATTCGCACTGCCCGAAGGCTACACCGACGCCCCGCTGCCCCCGCTCGCCATCCCGACGCTGGTGATCTGGGCGATGGACGACATGGCCCTGCCCCCTTGCAACCTCGACGGCATGGACAAGCTGGTCCCCAACCTGACCATCGCGCAAGTTCACGACTGCGGGCATTTCGTGCCATGGGAAGCGCCGGACAAGGTCAACGCTGCGCTGGATCGCTTTCTTGCCTGAATCCAAACCCGACGGCCCTGTCGGCAGTCCCGAATCCCTGCTGCGCAACCATGACGGCGGGCATGCGCCGGTCAGCTATCTCGAACTGTTTTTCGACCTCGTCTATGTCTTTGCGACCACCCAGGTTTCGCACTTCCTGCTCATGCACCCCGGCTGGGCAGGCCTTGCCGAAGGCGTAGTGCTGTTTCTGGCAGTGTGGTGGGCCTGGATGTACACCACATGGGTTGCGAACTGGGCCGATCCCGAGCGCGTGCCGGTGCGGTTCGTGCTGCTGATGGTCATGCTTGCCAGCATGATCATGGCGGTCGCCCTGCCCAAGGCGTTCGGACACGGCAAAAACGACCTGGGCCTGATTTTTGCCGCCAGCTACTGTGGCCTGCAGATTTTCCGGACCGCATTCATGGTCTGGGCGATGGGCCGCGACGACCGTGCCGGCGGTATCAACATGGCGCGGATCCTGTCGTGGTTCGTTCTTTCGGCATTGTTCTGGGGAGCGGGCGCGTTTGCCCACGACACAGCCTGGCGCATCGGTCTATGGCTGACGGCTCTGACCATCGAATATACCGGCCCATCGGTCGGCTATCGCGTGCCCGGCCTTGGCAAGTCCGATCCATCCGAATGGCGTATTTCGGGCGGACACATGGCCGAACGCTGTGCCTTGTTCGTCATCATCGCGCTCGGCGAGGGCATCATCGTGACCGGGGCAAGTTTCGCGCAGTCCGAACAGGACGCGAGCCGGGTGCTCGCGTTCCTCTTCGCGTTCCTCGGCTCGGTGCTGATGTGGTGGATCTACTTCGATCGCGGCGCTGCACGCGGGGCCGATCACATAGAACACCACGCCGAACCGGGTCGCGTGGCGCGCAACGCCTACACCTACCTGCATATGCCGATCGTGGCGGGAATAGTGATCACGGCAGTGGCCGATGCGATATTACTGGAACGCCCCGAAGGCGCAGCACCCGCCAGACTGGTGCTGTTCCAGTGCATCGGCCTGTTG
This sequence comes from Novosphingobium hassiacum, assembly GCF_014196055.1. Classification (GTDB taxonomy): domain Bacteria; phylum Pseudomonadota; class Alphaproteobacteria; order Sphingomonadales; family Sphingomonadaceae; genus Novosphingobium; species Novosphingobium hassiacum. The sequence goes on along the minus strand of NZ_JACICY010000007.1, from coordinate 59,270 downwards.
GTCTATGTGCTCGGCATCGGCACATTCAAACGATTCAGCAGCAAGCGAGGCAATTTCCCGGTCAGCCATGGGGCAGGTGTGGCCATGCTGCTTGTACTTGGTGGCGTGACACTTATTCGACCGCCGAGCGCGCTGGCGTTTGTTGGGCTGTCGGTGGCGATCCTGGCTATCGTGGTGGTCTGGGAATGGGGCTCATTCCATGGCGGTTGGCGCGAACGGTTAGAAAGGCTGTCCGCCCGCTCGGCCTGAACCGCGTCAGAGCCACTCCACCCATGCCCCATGGGCGTGGGCCGTGCCGAGCAAGACCGCTTCTCCGCCACCCGGCCAGTACCGCACGGTCAGTTCATGGCGGAACGTCTGGCGGTTGGTTTCAAGCATGACCCACGCGAGCCGTCTTGCGGTGTCTGCACGGGCGCCCGCTTCGGCCATCGCCGTCTCGATCCGCGCCCGCGTCTCGGGAGGGAGGTATTGCCAGACGATGGAGTGGAAGAAAACGCGGGTGGTATCGTCGGCCTGGGCTGCGGCAAGCCGTTGCTCGACCCACGCAGCCGCGTCCATCTGCACGACATCCGGCGCGCGCTCGGCGGCCAGCGCGATCGCTGCGTCGATCCGTGCGATCCGATCGGTCACTTCGGCCCAGACATAGGATTTGAGCCGCAGCGCTTGATCCGTATCGGCAAGGCTTACCGGCGCACGGTCGCAGCCCTGGATCGACACAATCTCCACCGGCGCTTGCGGCGGAGGCCCCCCGCGCCATTCGGGCACGATCCGCATCGGCGAATCTTCAGGCCCCGCCGTCGTCCCGCCAAGATCAAAGAAGAAACGCTCCATCATCGTGTTGACGCCCGCACTCGCGCCGAGTTCGTTCAGTTCGAACTTCGGTCCGACGCGCGGCGACAGCCAGAGCAGCGCCGCCATGATAGATGCTGAGCGCCCCGCCTCGTTGGTCTGCGGCGGACCATCGAGCCACGGCAGCAGTGCGGCATCATGATCGCGCGTCGCACCCACGACGAGCGCATCGACCTCACCCTGATCTGTCACCTCGCCGCGATAGACCGGCGCCAATCGCAAGTCCGCGCCGGTCAGGACGAGATGGTGAAACCCTCCCGCCAGCCGCAGTGGCAAGGCATCTTCCAACGGTTTGCCGGGCCATTTCGCGAGTCGCCGTCCCACCCCTGTGGCGCTATCGAGCAACGCCAGTTGCCCACGAACAACCCGTCCAGTGCAGGGCGCGCCGTTGTTGGTGGCGTGGTCTGCCTGCCATTCGATGGCTTTTGCGACGTCGCCTGTCTCCATGATCGGGTTCATTCGGTTGCCCTTTGCGCTGCCCTGCCATATGGGCGGCGGGTTATGTCCACCGCCGCATCGCTCGTTTTCGCCCTGCCCAAGGGCCGCATCCTCGACGAGGCCCTGCCTCTGCTTGAGCAGGCCGGGATCGTGCCCGACGCCGACTTCTTCGACAAGAGTTCGCGCGCGCTGTCGTTCGCGACCAATCGGCCCGACGTGAAGATCATCCGCGTCCGCGCGTTCGACGTCGCCACGTTCGTTGCGCACGGCGCCGCACACGCGGGCATCGTCGGATCGGACGTGATCGACGAATTCGACTATGCCGACCTCTACGCGCCGGTCGATCTCGACATCGGCCACTGCCGCCTGTCGGTGGCGGAACCTGTCGCCGCGGTCGAAAGCGGAGCCAATGCGCGCGAAAGCCACGCGCGCGTCGCCACCAAATACCCCAACATCACCCGCCGCCACTTCGAAAAGCTTGGCGTCCAGGCCGAGGTCGTCAAGCTGAACGGCGCGATGGAGCTTGCCCCCTCGCTCGGCCTTGCCAGCCGTATCGTCGATCTCGTTTCGACCGGGCGCACGCTCAAGGACAATGGCTTGGTCGAGACTAGCGGGATCATGCCCGTATCGGCCCGCCTGATCGTCAATCGTGCGGCGTTGAAGACCGACAGCGCCCGGATGGGCGCGCTCGTCGATGCGTTCCGCACGATGGTCGCCGCACGGAAGGCTGCGTGATGCAGCGCCTGCGCTCCAGTGACCCGGGTTTCGCCCGCGACTTCGCCCGCATCGTGCGCGACCGCCGCGAAAGTGACGAAAGCGTCGCGCGCGATGTCCAGACGATCATCGAGGATGTGCGCCTGCGCGGTGACGAGGCACTGGCCGAATATACCGAGAAGTTCGACGGCCACGTGCCCGAAGACGGTAACTGGCAGATCCCGCTCGAAGACTGCCGCGAGGCGTTCGACGCACTCCAGCCTGAATTGCGCGCGGCGCTCGAGCTCGCCGCGCAACGCATCCGCGCCTACCACGAAGCGCAATTGCCCGAAGACCGCGACTATACCGATGCCATCGGCATGCGCCTCGGCGCGCGCTGGCGGGCGGTCGATGGTGCGGGGTTGTACGTGCCGGGTGGGCGCGCGGCATATCCCTCGTCGTTGCTGATGAACGCGATCCCGGCGCGCGTCGCGGGCGTCGAACGTCTGGTGATGATGACGCCCACGCCCAAGGGCGAGGTTAATCCGCTGGTCCTGGCCGCCGCGCACCTGGCCGGCGTCGATGAAGTCTGGCGCGTCGGCGGGGCGCAGGCGATCGCCGCGCTCGCCCATGGCACGAAAACGATCAAGCCCGTCGATGTCATCACCGGCCCGGGCAATGCCTGGGTGGCCGAAGCCAAGCGCCAGTTGTTCGGCGTGGTCGGGATCGACATGGTCGCCGGGCCATCCGAAATTCTCGTCATCGCCGACGCCAAGAACGATCCGCAATGGATCGCAGTCGACCTGCTCAGTCAGGCCGAGCACGATCCGGTCGCGCAATCGATCCTGATCACCGACGATGCCGCCTTTGCCGATCAGGTCGCCGACATGATCGGCGTCGAGATCGCAATGCTGCCCAAGGCAAAGATCGCCAAGGCCAGCTGGGATGCATACGGGGTAATCATCGTCGTCGACTCGCTGGACGAGGCGCCCGCACTCGCCAATGCGCTGGCGGCCGAACACGTCGAGATCGCGACCGACAATCCTGAGGTCCTGTTCGATCAGATCCGCCACGCAGGTTCCGTCTTCCTCGGCCGCGTCACGCCCGAAGCGATCGGCGATTATATCGCCGGTCCCAACCACGTCCTGCCGACCGGGCGCCGCGCGCGCTTCTCGTCAGGCCTTTCCGTTCTGGATTTCATGAAACGCACCAGCTTCATCGCGGGCACCGATCAGGCGCTTGCCGCCATCGGTCCTGCCGCCATCGCCCTTGCCGAAGCCGAGGGCCTGACCGCCCACGCCCGGTCCATCGAACTGAGGCTCGGCATATGACCCGCGTTTCCCGCCAGGCCCGCGCCGCCTCGCGCCTTGCCGCTGTACAGGCGCTATACCAGCGCGACATGGAGCAGACCGAGTTGCACCTGCTGCTCGACGAATTCCACCAGCACCGTCTGGGCGCGGAGATCGAGGATGTCGAATACGCAAAGGCCGACATCGCGTTCTTCGACGATGTCGTGCGCGGCGTCTATGCGCGGCTGGACGAGATCGACGCCACGATCACCGCAAAGCTCGCCAACGGCTGGTCCATCCCCCGCCTCGACAAGACCATGCTTCAGATACTGCGCGCAGGCACTTACGAACTGATGGCGCGCAGCGATGTTACCGTGGGCACCGCGATCAGCGAATATGTCGATGTCGCGCACGCCTTCTTCGATGAGCGCGAGGCGAAGTTCGTCAACGGGATACTGGACGCCGTGGCGAAGGCTGTTCGTTAAGAAGGGTAGCCTCACCCCGGATCAAGTCCGGGGCGACGGAGATTCGACGACAGGCTCGCAACCAATTGGACAGGTCTATAATTGGTCGTCGCCCCGGACTTGATCCGGGGTAAGGCTCCCTTGTTCCGACCTACAACCGCGCCGCATGCCAACGCACATGGTCTTCCATGAACGTCGAGATGAAGTTGTAGCTGTGGTCATACCCCGGCTGCAGCCGCATCGTCAGATCCACGCCTGCCGCCTCGCACGCCGCCACCAGCAGTTCGGGGCGCAACTGCTCGATAAGAAACGAATCCGCATCGCCTTGATCGACCAGTACCGCGCCCGCCGGACGCTTGCCATCCTCGATCAGCGCCACCGCATCGTGCGCCCGCCACGCAGCCCGGTCATCACCGAGATAGCCGCCGAGCGCCTTGTGCCCCCACGGCACCTGACCCGGCGCAACGATCGGCGCAAAGGCCGATAGCGACTTGAACCTGTCAGGATAGGTCAGCCCCAGCGTCAGTGCGCCATGGCCACCCATCGAATGTCCGAGAATACCGATGCGGCCCAGATCGACCGGGAAATTCGCCGCCAGCAACGCAGGCAATTCGTCCGCAATATAATCCCACATCCGGTAATGACGGGCAAACGGCTCCTGCGTCGCGTTGACATAGAAACCCGCACCCAACCCGAAATCGTAAGCGCCAGCGGGATCGTCCGCCACGCCCTCGCCGCGTGGGCTGGTATCGGGCGCGACGAACACGATGCCGAGTTCCGCGCAGACTTTGCGGTACTCACCCTTGTCAGTCACATTGGCGTGGGTGCAGGTCAGCCCCGAAAGGTAGACCAGCACGGGCAACTTTCCACCCACCTCCGCCTGTGGGGGCAGGAAGACCGAAAAGGTCATTCCCGTCCCCGTTGAGGCGGAGTCATGCTTGTAGACGCCCAGCGTGCCGCCATGCGCCTTGGCTGTCGAAACCGTCTCGATCGGCATCAGGCAATCACGTCCAGCGCGCACAGCTTGTTGCCTGCCGGATCGCGCAGATAAGCCAGGTAATAGGGCGAACCCTCACGCGGTCCCGGCGGATCTTCGCACGATGTGCCGCCCGCAGCGACGCCCGCTGCATGCCACGCATCGGCCTGTTCCGGGGTCATTTTGAATCCGATCGTGCCGCCGTTGGCACCGCAGGCAGGCTGGCCGTTGATCGGCTGGGTCACGATGAAGACGCCGCCGTTGTGCTGGTAAACCAGCCGTCCCTTGGGATCGGTGATCGCCTCGGGGCCGCCGAACGCCTTGAACGTGGCATCGTAGAACTTTTTCGACGCGGCGATATCGTCGCTGCCGATCATAACGTGGCTGAACATTCTGCACTCTCCATTTACCCAGGACATTCGGTTGCGATCTGCAATGTGCTCGGCAAATGCACCCCAGGTCAAGCGCCGCGTGGGGATTTCTCTATTGCGCCTGCGTCAGGCCGACGGATCCAGCACGCCCAGCAGCGCAACGATGCCCACCACGACCAGACCCAGCGCAAACTCGACCATCAGCGACCGCCGCAGATGCGGCAGTGCCCCCGGCTCGCCCCGCTTCAGCGCCGGGGTGATGCGCCAGCGATTGACGCCAGCCAGCGCCAACATCGCCGCAAACAGGCCAAGTTTCAGCCCCAGCAAGGCACTCCACCCGCTCCATAGCGGCATCGGCCAGCCTGTGATCGCCAACGCGTTGATTATCCCGCTCAGCACCAGCAGCGCCACCACCACGCTCCCAGTTCGCGCGAAGTCCGCAAGCGCCTGAGTCTTTGCCACCGAGCTTTCCGCAAACGCCCCGAGCACGAACCCCGCCAGCGCGCCCAGCCACGTCGCCGCCGCAAGCAGATGCACCGCATCGGCAAGGCGGTGTATCGTCCCCCATGCGCCCTCGCTCGCACCGGCATGGCCGGTCCACACCGCCGTCACCAGAGCGACCGCTCCCGCGACAGCCGCCACGACATGGCGCAAGGCGCGGATGGGCACGATCATCGCAATGATCACGGCGGCGAGCGCGGTCAGGCGCCACGTCATCACCGCGCCGAGCGGCGTTGCGGCAAGCACGGCCGTGAAAGTCTGCTCGTCGAGCGTGGCCAGGCTCGTCCCTGCCATCGCCGCGACGCTTTCGAGCGCCCACCACACCGACGCGGCCGCGGCTACAAACGCCAGTCCCCCCATCACCAGGCGGCGGCGGGGGGACGCAGACTCAAATCTGTTCTTTAGCGTGATGGCATGGAGCGGCAGGCCCGCCAGCAGCAGCAACGCTGCCAGCATGGCAAAACGCGAAGCGATCAGGCCAGCCGGCTCCATCGCCGGAATCAACGCACGGTAAAGGCGTACTGGCCCTCGATGCGGTGCTGGTCACCGGCCACCGCATGCCACTTCAGCTGATAGCTTCCGGCTGGCAGCGCACGCGGCAAAGTCACCGTCAGGACCTTGCCCGCAACAGCCGTGGCGAAACCCTTTATCGGCATCGGCGCATGGTTCGCCATGCCCGGCATCCCGGTCATCACCAGTTCGATACCCGAGAGCGGAGCGACCAGCGTTTCGGAAAACGTCAGCGTCAGCTTGGTCGGCTTGGCTACGGCGGTGTCCGCGGCAGGGTTTGACGAAAGCAGTTTTGGATGCGCGAATGCGGCACCGGGCAGGGCAAGCATGGCAAGCGCAGGAGCGACGAACAGGGCAAGGCGACGCATGAGAATTTCCTTTCGGAGCTGGGGTCTTGTGCCGCTTGGTGAAGCAGCTCTCCACTGGCATTACGCAGTCCGGCTGGCCATCCCTCAAGTTTTTTCTTGGCGCGCAGCGCGGCATGAGTGATTTTGAGGTCGCGTGCGTATCCCAGCTTGTGTGGAACCAAGGACAGCCCCGCCGATGACCGACCTCGATGACATTCTGGATGGCCTGCGCGCCAGACCCGCGCCGCCCGCGCTCGCCGCGATCGGTGACGGCGTCATGCACGGCCTCGCCGTCCGGCGCGAAGCCGGGACGGCGCGACGCGGCATGATGATGGCGCTCGGGATCGCGGCGGTCGTCGGCGTCGTCGGCTCGATCGCTCCGGCAACGCCCGCACAGGCAGAGCCCCTGTTCGGCGTGCCGTCGGGCGCTCCGTCGCACCTGCTGACAGACTGATGACCCAGTCCCTGCGCTACGTCCTTGTCGCCGTGCTAGCCGCTGCGATCGCGCTTGCTGCCAGCCACTTTTCACGCGGCCTGATGATGCGGCACCACGGCGGCAGCGAGCTCCACCAACTGATGCACGACCACCTCGATCTGACGACGGCCCAGCGGACGCAGATCGACCGGCTCGAAGCGGGATTTGCACAGCGTCGCACTGCACTCGACGCGCGCCTGCGTCAGGCCAATGCCGATCTTGCCGCCGCGATGGAGAGCGAACACCAATACGGTCCGAAAGTCGCGAGCGCGGTCGATCTGTCGCACATGGCCATGGGTGATCTGCAGAAGGAAACGCTCGCCCACGTCTTCGCCATGCGGGCCGTTCTGGCGCCTGAACAGGCCACGATATTCGACCGTGAGATCGCGCGCGCGCTCACCACGCCCGAAGCACGCTGAACCACGCCATGGCCGCAACCGGGGCGGAGACAAGCGACCCTGCTCTGGTCACTGCCGCCATCGCCGGGCAGCAGGCAGCCTATACCGCGTTGATGGATCGCCATCGCGATGCGGTCTACCGCGTTGCGCGGCACCATCTCGGCGATGAGAGCGAGGCACTCGACATAACGCAGGACGCGTTCATCGCTGCCTTTGCCGCCCTTGTGCGTTATGATCCCGCCCGCCCTTTCCGAACTTGGCTCCTGCGGATCACGCTCAACAAATGCCGTGACTGGGCGCGTCGCCGCACCGTGCGTCGCCTGTTCCGCCTGGCGCGTCCGCTCGAAGACGCAGCCGATGTTGCGGACACCGGACAAGACCCCGAAGCCGAAGCCATTTCCCGCCGCGAGGTCGATCGCATCGGCACCGCGATTGCGGCCCTCCCGTCGGGCCTCAAGGCTCCGCTCATCCTCTGTCGCATCGAAGGCATGTCCATGGCCGAAGCGGCCGCGATCCTGTCCCTCAGTGAAAAGGCAGTGGAAGTCCGGATCTATCGTGCGCGACAAAAATTGGCGGAATTGCTTGAGGGATAACGTTGCACGATGCGTATCCCCAACTGATGGACAACAACCTCACACTCAATCGCCGCCATATCCTGTTGGGCACGGGCGCGCTCGCGCTGACCCCGCTGTTTCCTGCTTGGGCCCAGTCGGGACATTCCGGCCATGGCGGCGGCGGTTCGGGTGCGATGGCCGGCCGCAACACCGGCGGCACTCTGTCGGGCGAGACGATCGCGCTGTCGATCGGCGATGCGCGCTATTCGGTCGGCAAGCGCTCGGCCTCTGCCATCGCCGTAAACGGCACGATCCCGGCTCCTCTGATCCGCTTGCGCGAGGGTCAGAACGTCCGGATCGCGGTGACGAATACGCTCAAGCAGCAGTCCTCGATCCACTGGCACGGGTTGCTAGTGCCCTTCCAGATGGATGGCGTGCCCGGCGTATCGTTCCCCGGCATCGATCCGGGCGAGACCTTCACTTACGAGTTCCCGGTGCGGCATTCCGGCACGTTCTGGTACCATTCGCACTCGGGCATGCAGGAAGCGGTCGGTCTTTACGGCCCGATCGTCATCGACCCCGCCACCCCTGACAACGTGCTGTTCGACCGCGAATACGTGCTCATGCTCGCCGACTGGAGCCCGATCGATCCGCACCCCCAGCTCAAGAAGCTCAAGACCATGGGCGGCTACTTCAACTGGCAGCGCCAGACCGTCGGCGGGCTGATCGCGGGCAAGGACCAGAGCCTTAAAGACCGCCTCGAATGGGCCAAGATGCGCATGGACGCGACCGACATTTCGGACGTGACCGGCGCGACCTATTCGTTCCTGATCAACGGCCATGATACCGCCGCCAACTGGACCGCGCTGTTCGCTCCGGGTGAGCGCATCAAGCTGCGGATCATCAACGCCTCGGCCATGACCAACTTCAACTTCCGCATCCCCGGCCTGCCGATGACTGTTGTCGCGGCGGACGGCTGTAACGTCGTGCCCATCGAGACCGACGAATTCCAGATCGGTATCGCCGAAACCTACGACGTGATCGTTCAACCGACTGAGGCCGCCGCGTTCGGCATCGTCGCCGAAGCCATCGACCGGTCAGGCCTTGTCCGTGCAACGCTCGCGCCGCAGATCGGCATGACCGGGTCGGTGCCCAAGCTGCGCCAGCGCCCGATCCTGACCATGCGCGACATGGGTATGGACATGGCAGGCATGGACATGGGTTCGGGCGGAGAGATCGACCTGTCCAAACCCGCCAACGAAAGCATGGCCGGGCACTCGATGGACATGCGCGACTTGTCGCTGGCACCAGGAGTGAAGCCGGGACCGGGCGTCGCCACGATCTCGCCATCACCGGCAGACCGTCTGGCCGATCGCGGCACCGGGCTCGAGAACGAAGAGCATCGCGTGCTGACGTACGCCGATCTCCGCTCACGCGAAGCCAGCCCCGACCAACGCAAACCCACCCGCCAGATCGACGTGAACCTGACCGCAAACATGGAACGCTACATGTGGTCGATCGATGGCGAGACGATCTCGGGCGGGGCCGATCCGATCCCGTTCCGCACCGGAGAGCGCGTGCGGGTGAACCTGATCAATCACACGATGATGCCGCACCCGATCCATCTCCACGGCCATTTCTTCGAACTGGTAACGGGCGATCCAGGCAATCGGCCTCGCAAGCACACCGTCAACGTGCTGCCCGGAGGCAAGGCGAGCTTCGACCTGACCGCAGATGCCGAGGGCGACTGGGCGTTCCACTGCCACATGCTGCTTCACATGCACGCCGGGATGATGCGCATCGTCACCGTCCGCGCCGACAAGGGAGCGGCGGCATGATGGCCCTTCGCAATGCGCTGCTCGTCGGTGCAGCCCTGATCGCAACGCCCCTCGCTGCACAAGAAGCGCAGGATCCGCACGCCGGCCACGACATGAGCCAGATGCAGGGCATGGACGGCATGGATCACTCCGCCCATGACATGAGCGCGACGTCCGCAGATCAGGCCGATGGCACCATGCAGGGCATGGACCACTCTGCTCACGGCGCGCAGCCAGCTTCCAGCGACGAAGTGGGCACGGCACCCGCGCCGTCGGTTCCAACCGACCATCCCGCCGATGCCTTCTGGGACGCATCGCGCATGGCCCGCGCCCGCGCCGACCTGTCACGCGAGGGCAGCTTCATCGGCAATGCGCTGATCGCCGACCGTCTTGAATACCGGGCAGCCAAGGGCCTTGATGGCTATGCCTGGCAGGTCATGGGCTGGGTCGGCGGCGACATCGATCGTCTGTCGTTCGAAACCGAGGGGGAAGGCGCATTCGGTGAAAGCCTCGAAACCGGTGAAGTCCGCGCAGCATGGCGTCACGCGCTCGATCCGTGGTGGAACCTTGAACTGGGCGCACGGCAGGATTTCGCCGCAGGCCCGGACCGTACGTATGCCGTCGTCGGTATCGAGGGCCTTGCACCCTACTGGTTCGAAATCGGTGCCCATGCCTTCATCTCGAACAAGGGCGACGTGCATTTCCGGCTAGAGGCCGAACACGACATGCGCCTGACCCAGCGACTGATCCTGCAGCCTTCGGTCGAGATCGACGCGGCGGCGCAGGACGTGCCTGAACTCGGGATCGGTGCGGGGTTCGAGAAGGTCGAGCTTGGCGCGCGCCTGCGCTATGAAGTCGCCCGCGAATTCGCGCCTTATGTCGGCGTCCATTGGGAGCGCAAGCTTGGCCAGACCGCTCGGTGGGCGCGAGCGAACGGCGACGGAGCGTCCGCAGTCAGCGCGGTCTTCGGCATTCGTGCTTGGTTCTGAGCTGCATTTCGCAATTGTGTTCCGTGGAGACCTGAAACTTCGGATTTCCGTCTCGCCTGCCTGACGCTACTCATCGAACGTGGACAGGATCAAGGCAGCCCTTTCAGCTTGTGCGCTCGCCGCGGCCGCATTGTCGTCGCCCGCGCTTGCCGATCCGATCGAGGCCGAGATCGACCTGTTCGAACTCCACGTCGGCGATGGCGACGAACACTTCACCTTCGACAGCGCGATTTCGACAGGATCGGACACCGATCGCTTCGAACTACGCGCTTCGGGCGGAAGCGACGTCGGCCCTACGATCGACAACGTCCAGCTCGAAGCGTTGTACGTGCACAATTTCAGCGACAGCTTCACCGCTCTGGTCGGCGCGCGGCAGGATGTTCGGCCAGGCAGTGACCTTGCGCACGTCTCTGCGGCCTTTGTCGTGCTGCCGGTTGAATGGCTTGAGATCGAGCATTTCTTCTACCTGTCCGAGAACGGAAATCTGATCGGCAGCGGGCAGCTGCTCGCCAGCATTGATGCATCCGATGGCGTGACGGTCGAGCCGCGGCTCAATATCAACTGGGCAGCGCAGACCATTGTCGACGAAAGCGTTGGCTCCGGTGTGACTGACATCCAGGCTGCGGTCCGTGTCCGCAAGTCGCTCGGCCCGCACCTCGAAGCCTATGCAGGTGCGATCCACGAACGGCTCCTCGGCAAGACAAGGATGATCGCGACTGCCGATGGTGGCCGATCGAGCGTTAATCGCGTCATCATCGGCGCCGCCACGGCCTGGGCATCGGCGTCTTGCTGGCCTGATCGCCGCTGCGCCGCGGTGGCATCTTGCGGCTCCGCCGCGGTGGCATCTTGCTCCATCCGGACCACCCGTGCAGGACAGGCGGCCACCGTTTCGGAGTAGCCCATGACACCCATCCACACCGGCGTGATCGCCCAGACCATTCAGCTGGCGCTGGCCCCGGTATTCGTGCTCGTCGCCATCGGCAACATCATGAACATCCTGACCACGCGGCTCGGTCGCATCGTCGATCGTTCACGCACCTTGCAGAAGCTGCACGGCGAAACGGTGGGCACTGCGCATGACGTCGTGGTGATCGAGATCCGCTACGTCGACCGGCGCATCCACCTGATCGGACGCGCGCTGCTGCTGCTGGTGCTGTCGGGTCTTGCCATCGGTGTTACCGTTGGCTCGCTGTTCATCGGCGAGATGGCCGAGCTGAACCTGCGCAACCTTACCGGCATCACATTCTTCATCGCCATCGTGCTATTGATGATGGCGCTGGTCTACCTGCTGCTCGAAACCCGCATCGCTGCCAATTCCCTGCGCCTGCCGCAGGAAATGCTGGAGCTTGAACGCAAGATTTGACCAGCAACGTCTTTCTGTGCTCCCCCGCGAAGGCGGGGGCCTCAGGCCGTCGCATGCCAGCCATCGACAATCCGGCCTGGGGTCCCCGCCTTCGCGGGGACGCACGGGCGAGAACCTAGGTCAGCAATTTCCCGCTCTTCTCACGGATCACGCCTTCGATCATCCGCTTGGCAAAGCCCAGGCTTGCGGGAATATCGACGTCTACGACCAATTCGCTCTCGGCCACCTCCACGTGGCAATCGACGGTATAGCCCATCGCCGTCACGCTCATCGTCATGTGGTCGTCGTCGGTGAATGCGGTTGTGACCGTCGCCATGCCGTCGGCCTTCTCGGCGGCACGCCCGGCCTTGTCCCGCAAGCGACGACGCGCCTCTTCGCGGCCGAGCGTGTGCGGTATCGCCATGCGCATCAGGCGTCTCCCTTCGGTGCGGCAAGCTGGGGCGCCTCTTCCAGCCCCTCGCCATAGCGATAATCCAGATAGCGCCCGCGTACCGCCAGCGCATCGAGATCGCCCGCCGCCAATTGCCGCGTGATCTCGTCGATTTCCTTGCTGATCTTGCCAAGGCCCTCGCTCAGCTGCGCATCGGCATCGCGCCCGCCGCGCTCTTCACGGCGCAGATGCGGCGGGATCTTGCGCCAGCTCTCGACCATGCCTGGCAGATGCTCACCGACCAGCCGCCGCACTTCGCCCACCGCAGGTTCGGCCGGATCGATACCCTCGAGCTGCAGGCCCAGACCATCCAGCTGCACGCCGATCTGATCCACCAGCCGCACCGCCGGCGCAGGCAGCGCAGGCCGCTGCGCCTCGAGCCACAGTTCGGTCCGCCCGACCATCGTACGCACGTCGCCCGTGTTCAGCGCCTTGAGATCGGGCACCTTCAGCGTCGGATACTTCGCGAAGAACACCAGCGTGCCGATGATCGCCAAAGCCAGCATCATCACGCCGGTAAAGCCGATACCGTCGAGCACCAGCCCCGCCACCATCGCACCGACCAGCAACACGCCCACGGCCATCGCCATCCGCGCCAGCTTCTTGCCCAGGTGCGTGCGCTTCATATCGGCAGATCGCTGCCCGATGCTCCGCCGCCCACCCGCCTGCTGGCGAACCAGCGACGACTTCGCCTCGGCCATGATGCGCTGGCTTTCGTGGGCAGGTGTGTTGGCCATCAGCGCCTCAACCCTCCAGGCTCAGCAAGGGCGAGCTGTCCGGCCCGGCCAGCTTGGACTGCGCCGCCCCTTCGGCCCGCGCGACATAGCCCTTCGACTTCTCGACCTCGCCCGAAAGCGTGGTGACAGTCTGCTTCATCGAATCCAGCGCCTTCAGCTTGAACGTGTCGATGGTGTCCATCGTGTCGTAGATATTCTGGAACGCGCGTTGCAGCGTCTCGAGCGGGATCGTGCTGGCGGCAGCAAGTTCATGGATCTTGCCGGTCTGTTCGCGCAGCAGCTTTCCAGTGCTGTCGATCATGTTGGCAGTCGTGGTGTTGAGCGCGGTGATCTGCTGCAGCACCAGCCGCTGGTTGGTCATCGCCTGCGCCACGGTCACCGCCGTGCGCAGCGCCGCTACGGTTGTCGTACTCGCGCGGTCCACACCCTTCACCAGTTCGACGTTGTTCTTCTTGACCAGATCGAGCGCGAGATAGCCCTGCACCGTCACCGCCATCTGCGTCAGCAGGTCCTGCGTGCGCTGACGGGTATAGAACAGCGCCGATTCACGAATCGCCTTGGCCTTGGCCGGATCGGTGTGATCGAGGTCGGCCGCAGCCTCTTCCAGCTTGGCGTCGAGCGTATTGGAGATGTGGATCATCTGCTCAAGATTGCCCATCGCCTCCCACAGCTTCTGCCGCTCGACGTCGATCGCGGCGTTGTCCATCAGCAGCTCGTCCTTGCCCGACGCCAGCCGGTCGAGGATTGCCTTGATGTGGCCCTGCGCCGAGACATAGCCGTCGAAGTACTTCTTCACGCTGTTGCCGAACGGGATGATGCCCAGGATCTTGCGCCCGGTCGAAAGCTTGCCCTGCTTGCCCGGATCGAGCTCCTCCACCGTCCGGCGCAGCGCCGCCAGATCGGAACCCACGCCGCTGTCCTTGTCCATCGCGCGGATCGGCCGATCGAGAAAGCGGTTCGCCATCCCCGCTGCCTGCGAGATTTCCTTGCGGCCCATGTTGGTCAGCTGGTCGACCTTCTTGCCGAACTCAGGGCTTTGCGCGTCCTGCGCGATCAGATCGGCAACGAAGGCATCGACCTTGGACTCCAGTTTCGAGCGATTTTCGTCGGACACAGGCACGAGGCCCGCAGCCTGCGCAGGTGCCACTACCGGCACCGGATCGGGCGGCGTCAGGCTCAGCTGGCTGGCGGTTGCGGTCTCGGTCGAAGTCGTGGCCATTGCAATCGTGCTTTCAGGTAGTGGTCGATTGGCAACATGGGATTTCCCGAGGCCGTGTGCAAGCTGTATTATGCTTGCAACACAGCAACGGGCGATGGGCCATATCGACGCGAGCGTCGCCAGCGTTCATGGTCGCACCGATGGAAAACGGCAAGCAATGCGCGATCTTCGGGGCAAGCGGTGGCATCGGCGCGGCGCTTGTAGACCTGCTGGCCGCAAGGGACGACGTGGCGCAAGTGCACGCACTGGCCCGCGGACGCTTGCCCTCCGCACCCAAGGTCACTGGCCACCGCTTCACCCTGACCGACGAAGCCTCGATCGCCGCAGCCTGCGCTGAAATCGGCGCGCCGCTCGATCTGGTGATCGTCGCCACGGGACGACTGGTGCGCGATAACGGCGACGGTCCGGAAAAATCCGCGCGCGCGCTCGACGCCGCAGCCCTGTCCGAAATGTTCGCGATCAACGCCATTGGTCCCGCGCTGATCGCCAAACATTGCATGCCGCTGCTAGCCAAGACCGGGCAGCCGACTTTCGCCGCGATCTCGGCCAAGGTCGGCTCGATCACCGACAACCGCCTTGGCGGCTGGCATTCCTACCGCGCGTCCAAAGCCGCGCTCAACATGCTGGTGCGCAACTTCGCCATCGAACTGGCGCGCACCAACCCTGCCGCGATTGCCGTCACGCTCCACCCCGGTACCGTCGATACCCCGCTTTCGCAGCCGTTCCAGCGCGGCGTTCCGGCAGCGACACTGTTCACGCCGGAACAATCCGCAGCCCATCTGCTGAGCGTGATCGACGGACTATCCCAGTCCGACAGCGGCAAGCTGTTTGCCTGGAATGGAAGCGAGTTGCCGTTCTGAGCACATCCGGATTTCACACAGTGTAATCTTCGAAGCTCGTAGTT
Source organism: Novosphingobium hassiacum (assembly GCF_014196055.1). Lineage (GTDB taxonomy): Bacteria > Pseudomonadota > Alphaproteobacteria > Sphingomonadales > Sphingomonadaceae > Novosphingobium > Novosphingobium hassiacum. The sequence goes on along the minus strand of NZ_JACICY010000007.1, from coordinate 43,946 downwards.
CTGGCCCGCGCAACCAGCATTGATACTTTCGCACCCGGAGAACCACGGTGACGGCAGAAACTCCGCCGCGCCTCTCCGGGATCGAGGAAGTCGTGATGAAACGGAAAATCGGCCCGATGCTGGCCATCGGCGCATTGACCTGTGCTGCGCCCCTCCTTGCGGGGCAGAAGCTCGGCGAAGTCCAGCCCTTGCGCACGCCCGAGAAAATTTACGCCACAACCTGCGGCTACTGTCATGGCCGCAACGTCGGCCCGATCATCCTCGGCCGTGTGCTCCCGGCCGACACCGTCAAGTACATCGTGCGCCACGGCCAGAACGGCATGCCCGCCTTCCGCCCGACCGAAATCAAGCCATCCGAACTCGATGCGCTGGCCACCTGGATTGAAAAAAGCACAGCTCGCAGCGGGGAGCACGGACAGTGAGTGCGATAGATATGGACCGTCGCGGCCTGCTCGGCGCAGGCATCCTCGGCGCCGCCAGCCTCGGGCTCGGCACCGGCGCGAGTGCGAAGAACCCTGCCCCGCTCGCCCCCGGCCTGACCAAGGCCGATTTTGCCGGCGCAATGAAGGCGTTTCGCGGCGTCGTCGGCACCGAATGGGTGTTCGGCGACGAAGAGGCGGTTGCGCCTTACGCCAAGGTCTACGTGCCCGACCCCGCCAACCGCCACGTACCCGTAGGCGCGGTCTGTCCCGAAACGGTCGAGCAGGTGCAGGAAATCGTCCGCATCGCCAATACCTATCGCCAGCCGCTCTGGCCGGTCTCCACCGGCAAGAACATGGGCTACGGCATGGCCGCGCCCGCCACCCCCGGGCAAGTCGTGCTCGACATGAAGCGGATGAACCGCATCCTCGAAGTCGATACCGACCTTGGCACCTGCCTGCTCGAACCCGGCGTCACCTATCAGCAGTTGCGCGACTATCTGACCGAGAACAATATCCCGCTATGGATCGACGTGCCCACGGTCGGCCCACTTGCCTCGCCCGTCGGCAACACGCTCGATCGCGGCGTCGGCTACACCCCTTACGGCGAACACTTCATGTTCCAGTGCGGCATGGAAGTCGTGCTGGCCGACGGGCAGGTCATGCGCACCGGCATGGGTTCGATCAAGGGCAGCACCGCGTGGCAGGCGTTCAAGTGGGGCTATGGACCCTATCTCGACGGGTTGTTCACGCAGTCGAACTTTGGCGTCGTCACCAAGATGGGCCTATGGCTGATGCCCAAGCCGCCGGTCTACAAGCCGTTCATGGTCCGCCACGCCGAAATGGGCGACGTTTCGCGCATCATCGAGGCGATGCGCCCGCTGCGCGTGTCCAACCTCGTCGCCAACTGCAATCTGATGATGGGCGCAGCCTACCAGCTTGCCATGTTCAAGCGTCGCAATGAAATCGTGCCCGATGGCGCGCTTCTGGACGAAGTGTCGCTCAAGAAAGCTGCCAAGGCCAATGGGCTGGGCATGTGGAACACCTACTTCGCGCTCTACGGGACCGAACAGACGGTGGCGGCGGTCGAACCGATCATCCGCGCGAGCCTGACGGCCAGCGGCGGTGAAGTGCTGACTTCTGCCGAGATGGGCGACAACCCGTGGTTCCACCACCACGCCACGCTGATGGAGGGCGGCCTCAACCTCGACGAGATCGGTCTGCTGCGCTGGCGAGGCGCAGGCGGTGGCCTTGCCTGGTTCGCGCCGGTTGCCGCAGCGCGCGGGATAGAGGCCGAGCGCCAGACCGTACTCGCCCGCGAAATCCTCGAAAAGTACGGCTTTGATTATACCGCTGCCTACGCGATCGGCTGGCGCGACCTGCACCACATCATCGCGCTGCTGTTCGACAAGTCCGACGCCGAACAGGAAAAGAAGGCCGACGCCTGCTATCGCGAACTGGTCACGCGCTTCGGCGCGCAGGGCTGGGCCAGCTACCGCACCGGGGTCAATTCGATGGACCTCGTCGCGCAGCAGTACGGCGAAGTGAACCGTGGCTTCAACGCGAAAATCAAGCACGCAATCGACCCGAACGGCATCCTCGCTCCGGGCAAATCGGGGATAATCTGATGGAACGCTTTGCAGGCAAGGCCGTGCTGATCACTGGCGCGGCAACCGGCATCGGCCGCGCCACCGCACTCGCGTTTGCACGCGAAGGGGCCTCGGTGATGATCGGCGATGTCGATGCGCGCGCGGACGAAACCGTCGCGCTGATCGTCGGCGAAGGCGGCAACGCGGCCTTCCGCCACACCGACGTGCGCAAAGCGGCAGACCTCGACGCGCTCGTCGCCGCCTGCGTCGACCGCTACGGGCGCATGGACGCGGCCTTCAACAACGCCGGCGTCCTGCCACCGCAGCGCCCGATCCACGAAGTGACCGAGGCCGAACTCGATCTTGCCATCGACGTCGATTTCAAGGGCGTGTTCTTCGCGATGCAGGCTGAGATCCGCCACTTCCTGAAGGTCGGCGGCGGCACAATCGTCAACACTGCCAGCGTCGGGGCGCTGATCGCCGATCCGAACATGAGCGCCTATTGCGCGATGAAACATGCGGTTTCTGGCCTGACCAAGGCTGCCGCCGTCGAATACGCGCAACTGAACATCCGCGTGAACGCCATCGCGCCCGGCTTCGTCGTTACCCCGATGACCCAGCACTGGGCCGACAGCAACGAATTCACGCAGATGTTCTACGCCCAGAACATCTCGGGCCGCGCCGCCCGGCCCGAGGAAATCGCGCCCACCGTGCTGCACCTGTGCTCGGACGGCGGGAGCTTCATCAACGGCGCGACATTCACCATCGACGGCGGCCAGACCGCACACTGAAGAGAGGGTATATGCGCAAGTTCTTCACGCTGATCGCCGCATCCGCGCTGTCCATCAGCGCCGCACACGCCAAACCGCTCGACTACAAGGTCATTCCCACCAGCCCCGTCAGCATGGTCGCCAATGTCACGCTGGTCACCGGCGAAAAGGACGCGGTGCTGGTCGATGTGCCGTTCGCCCGATCGGACGCCCTGCGCGTCGTGGCGGACATTCTCGACAGCGGAAAGGCGCTCAAGACCATCATCATCACCCACGATCACCCCGATCACTTCTTCGGGCTGGACGTGCTGCAGGATGCGTTTCCCGATGTGAAGGTCGTCGCCCATCCGGTGGCGGCGAAGGACATGGAACGCTCGATCCCGATCAAGTTCAAGCGGTGGAGCGGACAACTGGGCATCAATGCACCCAAGCGCCCAGTGCAACCCGCCGCGATGACCGGCGATAGCGTGGACCTCGAAGGCCACACGCTGCAGGTGCTCGGCCCGATGCAGGGCGATCACCTCCATTCGACCGTGGTGTGGGATGCCGAGACTCGCACCCTGATCGCGGGGGATGTCCTCTACAACGGCGTCTATGTCTGGCTCGGCGAACACGGTCCTGCGCAATACGATGCCTGGCTCAAGGTGCTCAACAGGCTCGAAGCGATGGACCCGGTCAGGATTGTCGCGGGCCACACCCGCCCCGGCCTGCCCGACGATTCCATGAGCATCGCGTGGACGCGCGGCTACATCAAGTCCTTCGCCGATGCCCGCGCGCGTTCGAAATCCTCAAAGGAAATCGCCGCGATCATGAGCGGGAAATACCCGAACGCGACCGAAGTCTACGGCGGATTCCTGCTGGGTATTTCCAGCCAGGTCGGCGCGGGCGAAATCCCCCCGTGGGACGAATAGATTAGTCGGATGTCGGCTCGGTGTGCAGCCACGCCGCCTGGCGCGGCGCACGCTTGGTCCGGCTCCACTCCTCCAGCATGTCTGGGGCAAGCGTCTTCAACTCGGCATGCTGTTCGGGCGTGCCGATGTTGCAGGCCAGTTCCAGCCGGTGCCCGTTCGGATCGAAGAAATAGATCGAACGGAAGATGCCATGATAGGTCGGCCCGAGCACCTCTACGCCTTGGCGCTCGATATGCGCCTTGGCCGCAAGTAACGCGGCTTCGTCGGGCACGTTGAACGCGATGTGCTGCACCCACGCGGGCGTATTCGCATCCCGCCCCATCTCGGGCTGGTTAGGCAGTTCGAAAAACGCCAGCACGTTGCCGCCGCCCGCGTCGAGGAAGATGTGCATGTACGGATCGTCCTCGCCGGTCGAGGGCACCTTGTCCTCGGCGAACGCGGTCACGTAATCCATACCGAGCACGCGCGCGTACCATTCAACGGTCGCACCTGCGTCCTTGCAGCGATAGGCGACATGGTGAATTCCGCCGAGCTTGGGAGCATCGCTCACTTTACCGTCTCCTCGACTTGCAGGACGCCGCGCCGCAGCTGGTCGCGCTCCATCGACTTGAACAGGGCGGTGAAGTTGCCGTTCCCGAAACCCTCGTCCTTCTTGCGCTGGATGAATTCGAAGAACACCGGCCCGATCACCGTCTCGCCGAAGATCTGCAGCAAGAGTCGCGGATCGCCGTCCTCGGTCGAACCATCGAGCAAAATCCCGCGACGCTGCAGTTCCTCCACCGGCTCGCCATGGCCGGGAAGGCGTTCCTCCAGCATCTCGTAGTAAGTCGCAGGCGGCGGCGACATGAACGGGGTGCCGAGCGCCTTCAAGCGGTCCCAGCAGCCGAACAGATCGTCGCAGGCAAACGCGATATGCTGGATGCCCTCACCATTGTACGCGCGCAAAAACTCGTCGATCTGCCCACCCCCGGCCTTGCCTTCCTCGTTCAGGGGAATGCGGATAAGGCCATCGGGTGCGGTCATCGCGCGGCTGGTGAGGCCGGTATATTCGCCCTTGATATCGAAATAGCGGATCTCCTTGAACCCGAAGATCCGCTCATAGAACGCCCCCCAGTGCGCCATGCGCCCACCATAAACGTTGTGCGTCAGGTGATCGATCGTGTGGAACCCGGCACCCACCGGATGCCGGTCCACGCCGGGCAGATAACGGAAATCGATGTCGTAGATCGAGATGTCCTCGTCATAGCGATCCACCAGATAGATGATCGAGCCGCCGATGCCCCGGATCGCCGGAAGCCGCAGTTGCATCGGCCCGGTTTCCACCTGTACCGGCTCCGCCCCGCGCTCCAGCGCCACGTCATACGCCTTGGCGGCATCCTTGACCCGCCAACCCATCCCGCAGGCCGATGCGCCATGCTCAGCGGCGAAATAGGCCGCCGGACTGCGACGCTCGTAATTCGCAATCAGGTTGATCCCACCCTGCCGCCACAAGTGCACGTCCTTGGTCCGGTGGTCGGCAACGTGGGTAAAGCCCATCGCGGCGAACACCGGCTCCAGCAGGCCCTTTTCTGGGGCGGTGAATTCGATGAACTCGAAGCCATCGAGGCCCAACGGGTTGGGCAAGCCCGTAACGGGTGATACGTCCATCGGTACAACTCCTGTAATTCGTTTCATCTGTTACCACTTCGGATCACCCCTGTCAGGCGAAATCTCATCCACGCATCATTGCCACCTTTGTTGTGATGTTATCTTGTATCATTGTGCGAATCGGATTATTGGCTCCGGCATAGTCAAAGGGATCGCGTCCGATGAAGTTCTCCACCCTCCTCGCCAGCTGCTCCGCCCTCACACTGGCGACGCCCGCGTTCGCCGAGGAACCCACGCCAGATCAGGACAACCACGCCCAGCCATCCGATCAGATCGTCGTTACCGCCGCGTTCGAACGCAACCGCCAGGACATCATCTCGGGCGTCTCGGTCATCCAGGGCGAGGAACTGACTCAGGCCCTGCGCCCCACGCTCGGCGAAACGCTGAACCGCACCCCCGGCGTCTCGGCCACCTCGTTCGGCCCCAACGCCTCGCGCCCGGTGCTGCGTGGCCTCCAGGGCGAACGCGTACGCATCCTGACGGACGGCGTCGGCGCATTCGATGTGTCCAACACCAGCGCCGATCATGCGGTGGTCATCAACCCGCTGCTCGCCGAACGCATCGAAGTCCTGCGTGGTCCGGCTACACTGCTCTACGGCTCATCGGCCATCGGCGGCGTGGTCAACGTCATCGACAAGCGCATCCCCCGCGTCATCCCGGACGAAATCGCCCATGTCGATATGCTAGCCAGCTATGGCTCGGCGTCCAACGAGCGCTCGATTGGCGGCGCGGTCGATGTGCCGGTCGGCGACAAGTTCGTCGTCCACGCCGACGGCAGCTACCTCAAGACCGGCAACCAGCGCATCGGCGACTATGTCCTCGCCCCCTCCGCTCGCCTGACCGCGCTCGCCAATGCCGGGACCGAAACCGAAGATCAGCTTGCCGAAGGGATCGACTTTGCCGCAAGTGCCGGTCTGCGCGGCAAGCTCCCCAACTCCGCCGCCGAAACATGGACTGCTGGTGTCGGCGCGGCGCTGATCACTGATACCGGCAACCTCGGGATCGCCTACAGTCATTACGACAGCCTCTACGGTATCCCCGTGCGCTACGCGATCCGCCCCGGCGAGGAACAGGAAGGCCCCCGCCTCGATGTCGCGCAAGACCGCCTCGATCTGCGTGCCGAAGTCCAGACCGGCGGCAGCCTGATCCAGTCGATCAAGGCCCGTGCGGGCTTTGCCAGCTACCGCCACTTCGAACTCGAACCCGATGGCGGCATCGGCACGGCGTTCTACAACAAGGGCCTCGAAGGCCGCGTCGAGCTCGTTCAGGCCGATCGTGGTCCGTGGAAAGGCGCCAGCGGCGTCCAGTATTTCTCGCGCGATTTCAACGTGATCGGTGATGAAGCCTTCCTGCCCAAGAACTCTACCCAGCAATTGGGCGTGTTCACCCTGCAGCAGCTCGATTTCGGGGCGCTCAAGCTCGAAGGCGGCGCTCGCTACGAACACACCGTCCTCGAAGCCCGCCCGCTGCTGGACCAGACCCAGTTCTTCAGCGGCAAGCGCACCTTCGACACCGTGTCCGGCTCGGTCGGCGCATCTTATGGCTTCACCCCCGACTGGCGCTTCGGCGTGAACCTCTCGCGCACCGTCCGCGCACCCTCGGCCGAAGAACTGTTCGCCAACGGCCCACACGCCGGTACGCAGGCCTTCGAAGTCGGCAGCCCCGATTTCCACCCCGAACGCGCTTGGGGCCTCGAAGCCGTGCTGCGCGGCAAAGGCACCGGCTACAGCTTCGAAGCCTCGGCCTATCATAACTGGTTCGACAACTTCATCTTCGAGGACCTGACCGGCGCGGTCGAGGACGGACTTCCCGTCTACCAGTTCGGCCAAGCCAAGGCGCGCTACTACGGCTTTGAAGTCCAGGGCAACGTAACCCTCGCCAAGCTGGGCAGTGTCGAACTGGTTGCAGATGGCCTAGCCGATTACGTCCACGCCAATATCGTCGGCTTCGGCCCCGCCCCGCGCATCCCGCCCTTGCGCGTCCAAGGCGGCCTGGGTCTCAACGGCACGAAGGTAGACCTGCGCGGCGAAGTCGAATGGAGCGACAGCCAGACCCGCACCACCGCGTTCGAGACCCAGACCGCCAGCTTCACGCTGGTCAACGCTCAGCTCAACTTCCGCCCCTGGGGCACCGAGCGCCCGCTGTCCTTCGCGCTGTCTGCCAACAACATCTTCGACGTCGATGCCCGCCGCCACGCCTCGTTCCTCAAGGATTTCGCGCCGCTGGCCGGCCGCGACATCCGTATCACGGCGCGGGCGAGTTTTTGATTCCGTCCACTAGGCCGATGATCCAGTTGATCAGCGCCGTCAGATCGGGCGACAGCACCGCATTACGCGGGTAGATCAGCGCATAGTCCGTTCCGTCCGCATCGAACCCCATCGGCGATTCGAGCCGTGCGTCATCAGACGCGAGCGCCTCCGGGGCAAGTGCGACGCCAAGACCACCAAGCGCTGCTTCGATCATCAGGAAATGATGATCGTGCAGTTGCAGGGTCCGCGGCCGTGGCGCGTCGCGATGCGCGTCTAGCCACGCTTGCCAGGCCTGCGGTCGCGTTCGCGAGCCGAGCGCGACAAAGTCGCCCGCTTCGAAACGCGGGCGCATTCCCGAGAGCATCACGGGACCTACCCGTTCCGGCATCAACGGCACGATCGTCCAATCCGGCGCGACCGGAAAATCAAGTCGCCTGATGGCGAGCGTGATGTTTTCTCGCGTAAAGTCCAGTGCTCCCCCGCCCGTCGACAAATGCAGCTCAATCTGCGGATGGCTGTCCTGAAACGCGGACAGGCGCGGAATGAGCCAGCGGGTCGCCAGCGATCGCTCGCACGAAAGGATGATTGGCACGCGCGCAGAAACGGACCGTATGTCACGCAAGGCTTGACCGATTTCGTGCAGCGCCCGGCTTCCGGCATTGGCCAGCCGTGTACCCTCCCGCGTCAGTTGAATACCCCGTCCTTGAGGCTCGATCAGCGCAAATCCCAGATCACGAGAAAGCTTTGCTACACGGCGGCTTACCGCTCCGTGCGTCAAAGCCAGTTCCTGCGCTGCTGCACGCATCGAGCCGAGGCGGGCAACGGTTTCGAACGCGCGCAAATCATCGAGCGAGGGGAATTCAGACCTTTTCATTGGTGATCTTTTATCACCGGTATCGGCCAGTTCATATCGCTAATCAGCTTTGGCCCGCACTGGTAACAAGCTGATATGAAAAGAACCCAAGCCGATCGTGGTGCCGTTGAGGCGATCATCGCCGAGGCAGCTTCGTCATGACCGTGCCTCCCCTTCCCGTCGCGGTGACAATGGGCGATCCATCGGGAATTGGCCCAGAAATCATCGCGAAAATGTTCGTTCGTCGGCTCGATCAGCGCGACTGGCTGGTGGTCGGCGATCCGCTGGTCATGCAACACGCATTCGCTGCGCTCGGTGCAGACGTGCCGGTGCACGCAATTTCCTCGGTCGATCATGCAGCGTTCGACGGAGTGAGCCTGGATGTGCTTGCCTCCTCCGATCTGAAGGCATTGCCGCCTGTGGGCGAAGTCTCTCCAATCAGCGGACAGGCAGCATTCAGCGCCATCGTCACCGCGATCAAGCTGGCATGCGAAGGCAGCGTCCGAGGCATCGTCACCGCGCCAATCAACAAGGAGGCCTTGTCCGCCGCTGGCCATCGCTATCCCGGACACACCGAAATACTGGCCGATTACGGCGGCCGCGTGCGCGTCGCCATGATGCTGGCCAATGACGAGATAAGGACAGTGCTGGTAACGATCCATTGTTCGCTGGCAGACGCGATACGCAGGGCGGATTTTGCCGCGCAAATGGCAGCGATTAGGCTCGCGAATGCAGGCGCGCTGGCGCTCGGCATCGCCAACCCGCGCGTGGCCGTTGCCGGACTGAATCCTCATGCCGGAGAGGGTGGCTTGTTCGGAGATGAAGAAATCACCATCATCCGCCCCGCGATCGAAGCGGCGCGCGCCGAAGGCATCGATGCGTCCGGTCCTTGGCCCGGCGACACAGTGTTCATGCAGGCTCGCAAGGGTCGGTTCGATATCGTGGTCGCGCAATATCACGATCAGGGGCTGATCCCGGTGAAATACATGGGCGTGGAAAAGGGCGTGAACGTTACGCTCGGCTTGCCGTTCGTGCGAACCAGCCCGGATCACGGCACGGCGTTCGACATTGCCGGGACGGGAACCGCCGACCCATCCAGTCTGGAATATGCGTTCGACTACGCTCTCAAGCTGCGCGTCCCGTCCTTCTGAAAGCCGATCCTCATGCCGCAGTTCGATTTCATCTTCATGCTCACGCGCAACGATCGCACCGTCGAGGATGCGCTGATCCACGTCGAGACAGCGCTGCGGGCCGGGATCGGCCATATCGGATTCAAGGATATCGGCCTGCCGTTCGACGAACTGGCCCGGCTTTCGCGGCGGATCAAGGATGCCGGAGCCAGCGCGTACATCGAAGTGGTGTCCCTCGACCGCGAAAGCGAACTGCGCTCGGTGAAGGCGGCGCTGGATCTTGGCGTCGATTTCCTGCTGGGCGGCACGCATGTGGACGATGTCCTGCCGATCATCGAAGGAACCGCCTTGCGCTACTATCCATTTCCCGGCCGGATCAGTGGCCATCCCAGCGTTCTCGAAGGTGATGAGGCGAGCATAGTGGCAAGCGCCGTTACGATCGCGCGACACGCCGGGGTGTCGGGCCTCGATCTGCTTGCCTACCGCGCCAAGGGCAACGCCCCCGCGCTGATCAAGGCGATTTGTGCAGCGGTCTCCAAGCCGGTCATCGTGGCAGGATCGATCGACAGCGAAGAACAGGTTCGCGCGGCTCGTGCCGGCGGGGCAGCCGGGTTCACCATCGGCACATCCGCGCTCGACGGGCGCTTTCCCGCCGATGGCACGAGCCTGGAAGCGCAGCTTGCCGCGATTAGTCAGGCCGCGCGCCGCTGAGATGACGCGGCATCGGGGCGGTGGATTACCTTACGCCAGCCAGTGCCGTGCAAGCGCCACGTGAAGACGAATGCCGGTCTCCATGACGGTATCGTTGAAGTCGTATTGCGGGTTGTGCAGCGGCGACGGATGATCCGGCGTACCCTGCCCCAGCCAGATGTAGGCTCCGGGGCGCTGCTGGAGCATGAAAGAGAAGTCTTCGGACGTCGGCGCAGGTTCGGGCGCGAGTTCGGCGCGCGCGATCGTTGCTGCAACTTCCAGAGCGTCTGTCGCTGCTTGGGGATCGTTGATCGTGGCAGGGTAGTAGCGGTCATAGGCCAAGGCACCCTCCACCTCGAACGAGGCCTCGATGCCCTTGATCATCGCGCGCATGCGATCTTCGATACGGTCCTGCACAGAGGGATCGAAAGTGCGGATCGTGCCGCCCACCATGACTTCTGCCGGAATCACGTTGTGCGCATGACCGCCATGAATTTCGGTCACGGACAGGACCGCAGCGGCGTAAGGCGGCACATCGCGTGCGACGATGGTGTTGAGTTGCTGGATCAGCGACGCAGCGGCCAGGATTGCATCAGGGCTGTCCTGCGGGATGGCGGCGTGCCCGCCCTTGCCCGTCAGCGTGATGCGGAACTTGTCGGCTGCGCCCATGATCGGGCCGGGGCGTGTGCTGATCGTCCCTGCGGGCAGACCTGGCCAGTTGTGGAGCGCATAGACCCGATCGCACGGGAAGCGATCGAACAGCCCTTCCTCGATCATCACGCGAGCACCGCCCTGCCCTTCTTCGGCAGGCTGGAAAATGAAATTGACGGTGCCGGCAAAATCGGGATCGGCGGCGAGTACCCTCGCAGCGCCAAGCAACATGGCAACATGGCCATCGTGTCCGCAGCCATGAAACGTACCGGGCGTCTTGCTGGCCCAAGGCAGGTTGGTCGCCTCATGAATGGGCAGGGCGTCCATGTCCGCCCGTAATCCGACGCTACGATCGCCGTCGCGCTTTCCCTTGAGCACGCCCACGAGACCGGTCGTACCGATACCTTCATGCACCTTAATGCCGATCTTGCGCAGCTCATCGGCAATGCGCGCTGCGGTGCGGTGTTCACGAAACCCAAGCTCGGGGTGAGCGTGGATATCGCGGCGCAAGGCCACGAGATCGGGCAGGATATCTGCAATCTGCTTCATACCGTCGGTACGCCTCGACCTCAGTTTTGCCCCAGCAGGTTCTGGATGGGGAAGTGATGCTTGATGAACGGCGATTTGATCACGACGTAGCTGAAGTACTTTTCGATGCCATAATCGCTCGCCAGCATGCTCTCCATGATCGACTGGTAATGCGAAACGCCGCGTGCAGCAAACTTCAGCAGGTAATCGTAGCCGCCGGAAACCATGTGGCATTCGACGATCTCGTCGATCTTGACGATGCGGCTTTCAAAGCGGCTGAAATCGCCCTGCCGGTGTTCGCTCAAAGTCACTTCGGTAAAGACGGTCAGCACCTCACCAAGCTTGCTGAAGTTGATGTGCGCGCCGTAACCACTGATGTATCCGGCCTTTTCCAGCCGCTTCACCCGGGTCAGGCAGGGGCTGGGCGACAAACCGACCGCGTCGGCCAGTTCCACGTTGGTGATCCGCCCCTCCTCCTGGAGCTTGGCAAGGATCTTCAGATCAATCCTGTCTAGCTTGGGTCCGGGCAGCATGACTTCGACCTCCCCTTAGACGACCAGCGCGCGAATATCGGGCTGTGCAAGCAATTGATCGAGTGAGGTTTCGACGCGATCAAAGATCATGTCCATCTCCTCGCTCGTACAGCAGAGCGCCGGCGCGAAGCCGAGCACGGCGTTAGCAAAACAGCGTACGATAACGCCATTGCCGTAGGTCAGCTTGGACAATCGCCCGCCGATGTCCAGTGATGAGTCGAAGATCGCCTTGGTCGCCTTGTTCGGCGTCAGTTCGATCGCGCCGAGCATTCCACGATAGCGCACGTCGCCGACCAGCGGATGCTGACGGATGCGCTCCATGTGTTCGGCAAAGCGTTCTCCGGTTTTGATACCGTTCTCCAGCAGCCCGCCCTCGCGATAGAGGCGCAGCACTTCGAGCGCCACAACGGCAGCAACCGGATGCCCCGAATACGTCTGGCCATGCCCGATCGGCAGCGCGGCAGGCGCAGCGTCGGCGATGGTCTGGTACACGTGATCGGCCATGAACATCGCGCCCATCGGGATATACCCTGCAGTCAGGCCCTTTGCGGTGGTCATGAAATCGGGCGACACGCCTTCGTCGAGGCACGCGAACAGCGGCCCGGTGCGACCGAAGCCGGTGATCACCTCATCGACGAGCATCAGGATGCCCAGCCGCGTGCAGGCATCCCGCAACGCCTTGAGCCAGCCGCGCGGCGGCACGATGACGCCGCCTGATCCCTGGATCGGCTCGCAGCAGAATGCGGCGACGTTGTCTGCGCCCAGTTCTGCGACCTTTGCCTCAAGCGCCGCAACGGTGCTGGCGATCACGGCCGCGTCGTCATGCCCCTCGGGGTGGCGATACTGGTAGGGCGAAGCGATGTGGTGCTGCCAGGGGCGCGGCAGATCGAAGTTGCGGTGGAAGTTGCCGAGCGCGGTCAGCCCAGCGCCAAGACTGCTGGAGCCATGATAGCCCCATTCGAGCGCGATGAAGTGCTTCTTCTGGGGACACCCGCGCGCGTTCCAGTAATGGACGATATAGCGGATGGCGCTGTCGACCGCGTCGGACCCGCCCTGTGTAAAGAACACGTGATCGAGACCGTCTGGCGCGGCGGCGGTCAATTCTCCGGCAAGGCGGATCACCGGTTCGCTGGCAAAGTGGAAATAGCCGGTGGCATACGGCAGCTTGCGCATCTGCTCGGCCGCAACCTCGGCGATCGAATCCTGCCCGTAGCCGACATTGACGCACCACAGACCGGCGAAGGCGTCTAGCAGCCGGTTACCGTCCGCATCGGTCAACCACATGCCCTTGCCCGATTCCAGCACCGTGGCGCCGCGCTGTTCATGCCCCCGGAACGAGGTGACCGAGTGGATCAGGTGATCACGATCGATATCGATCAGGGAGCGATTGGTTGGGCTGTTCATCGGGGCTCGTCCATTAGCTATCACTGCGCCGAGCCTACGCCCGCGACAAGAGCGGGTTTGCCCGAATGTGATGCCTATGGGGCCGAAACGACTATTCGCTGTGGAGGACGCAGCAGTTTATGCCGCGCCCTCAGCTTTATCAGAAGTACTTTAGCCACGTCAGGTCACGACGGCGACGCTTGAGCCGCGCGTACCACACCGTTGGGATGTAGAGCGGCACGATCATCGCGACGAACCACACCAGCACCCAGTTGTAGTTGTCGAACATGTAGTTGGCGCCGTTGTTCGGACCCCAGATGGCCAGTGCGCTGTGGTACAGGATGCGCAGGACGGTGAGGTGGAACAGGTAGAAGAACATCGGCGCACCGCCGAAAATCGCCAGTGCCGCGACAAGCCGTGAGTCGTTGATCTTCTCGAACAGTACGAGCATCAGCGCTCCGCCACCCAGCGTGGGCAACAGGAACAGTAGCGACGGCGGATACTTCGTCATCGAGATGAAGCTGATGACGGTACGGACCGGATCACCCTCGACCACGAACCAGGGCTGGTCGCCGTAGACGTTGAGCAAGCGCAGCAATACGAACGCTGCGATCATGCCAAAGCCAAGGGTCAGCAGACGCCGTTGCCGTACGTCAGGTGCCACGTCGCCGCGGAACCAGGGACCAATGCCGAAACCGAGCGAAATGACGCCGATCCATGGCAGGATGGGGTAGGTCGTCTTGGCCAGAAACCCGAGCGGAAGTGCGATTGTGTCGCGCTGGTGCACCATTGCCCACGGCGGAAACAGCGCGTTTTCCGCAGTAAGCCGGATCGGATCGAGCAGATTGTGGAAACAGACAAGAACGAGACCCAGCGTGATCAGCACGGCGCGTGGCAGGCGCATCAGCGCCGCCAGAATGATCATGCAGATGCCGATGCACCAGATCACCTGCAGCCAGAACGTCGGCTGCGGCACGATTCCCCAGTAAAGGGGCGACAGATATACCAGTTCGATGGCAATCAGCAGGAACCCGCGCTTGAGCAGGTACGAGGTGGTTTCCTCGACCGTATGGTTCACGCTGAACAGATAGACACCAAGCCCGGTGAGCGCGACGAAGATCGGCGCACAGAAGCTGACCGCGAAACGCGCGAACCCGATTGCCGGAATGATCGTGGCCGCGTTGATCGGGTCCGTGACCGGATAACTGACGAACCACGTCTCACGCAGATGATCGAGCAGCATCAGTACCATTACGAAGCCACGAAGCGCGTCGATGTTCGCCAGCCGGACACTTGCGACCGTCGTGGCCTTGGGAGCAGCAAGACCGCCTGCCGTCCCGGGGGGCATTGTTATGCTGCTCGCCATCTGTTTTGCCTTCCAGCTCGATTCCCAAGTTCATCATGTTGACGTAATTCGATGCCACCGCATCCCGAGATCGTCGCGAGAGTGGCAGAATCTATTAAAGATGCCTGACGCGGTGGGTTAATGTGCCGCAGCGCGGCTGGCGCACTACCCCTGCGGCAGGAACAGGTCCTTGTAAAATCCGGTCGTGCGGACTTTGACAGTGACCGGCGTTTCGCCCTTGTTGCGGAAATACCAGCCATGCGTACCCGTGAAAGGCGCGGTGAAGTTGCCTTGACCGCCTGCGAGCGTCTTGTCCGCCCAGTAGCTCGTAAATTCACCCTCGGCGGCGTCGACCTTTTCGCCGTGCATGTCGACCTTGACCGGACCGCCCTTGGCTGACCACTCGAAGACATAGCTGTCGCCAGCCTGCATGTGTGCCTTCACCTCCTGCCCGCTATGGGGGGCCAGGGTCAGTGTCATTTCATCGCTGCGAAATGTGCCCGTGCGGACGATCGACGTCTTTGTCGGGATGACGGCGGCGGCAGGCGCTGCAGCAGGCGCTTCGACCGCCGGAGCTTCTGCGTCGCTACCCGCGGCCATGCCTGCGATGCCTGTCAGCCGACCGACGCCTGTCGGATCGATGCCGTATTCGGCAGGCAAGACGAAAAGGACGACGATGGCAGCTGCGGCAAGCAGCGCGCCGCCAGTCGCCTTGGCCAGCGTACCGGGAGCCACCTGGATCGAGCCGACCGGATTGGGGGCGATGGTCTGATTCATGAAATTCGCCTCATCATGCCTGAGTGAAATAACCGGTGAGTTGGTAACCCACGAGCACAAAGCCAGCACACATCAGCGCGGCATTCGCGGTTATCGCGCTGCGCCGGAAGCTGCTCGTCGTACGCCACAGGTTCATTGCGATCAGGATGGCGCCAAGCGCCGTGAACTGACCCAACTCGACACCGACATTGAAGCTGATCAGGTTGGGCAACAGTCCGTCCTGCGACAGCGTCAAATCCTGAAGCTTGGTTGCCAGGCCAAAGCCGTGGAAGAAGCCGAAGATCAGCACAGCCGCCTTGGGGTTGGGAGCGCGTCCGAACAGCGTTCTGAAGCCGTCGAGGTTATCGAACGCCTTGTAGACGACAGAAAGCCCGATGATGGCATCGACGATATAGGCATTGGCGCGAATATCGAACAGAACGCCCAAGAGCAGCGTGGTGCTGTGGCCGATGGCGAACAGCGTCACATACGTGCCGACGTCCTTGAGCCGGTAGAGGAAGAAGATCACTCCGACCAGAAACAGCAGATGGTCGTAACCGGTGACCATGTGCTTGGCGCCGAGGTACATGTAGGGGCCGATTGCGAGCCCCGAAGCGCCTTCGATGAACGCGCGGTCGTCTTCACCCACGCCGTGGGCATGGGCTGCGGACTTGAGTGCGATGACGATGAGCAGTGCGATGGCCCACCCGGCCCAGCGCAGCAGTCCTTGCGGAGCCATGTGGGCGGTCGAGCGGGCCATCAGATCCTCACTTGACCATGAAGGAGGCGAGGGTCTTCGCTCCGCCGGCCTTGCTGGTCAATGCGACCACCACTTTTGCGCCCGCCGGGATCTTGAGGCCCGGGGCGGTCATCTTGTTGCCCTTCTGTGCTACCAGGGGGGTTTCCTTTTTCGCGCCGCTCGCCGTGACGATGAGCTTGCCGGTGAAGCCCGACGCTGCCAGCGGCTCGTCCTCTTCCGAGATGTAGATGTCCACGCTCTTGGGTGCGCGGACGAGTTCGACGACGGTTTCGCCGGTCATGGTCACCAGCCCGCCATGGCTCGGCTTCATCGAACCATGAGCGATTGCGGCTGCTGGAAGCGCAATGAGCGCGAAGCCTGCCATTGCGGCAATGATACGTTTGGCGTTCATTTCAAATTCTCCTGAGTTCCGCTTATTCCGGCAGGTGGGGCAAAACGAACGCCAGCGACGCGCGGTATTCCATCTGCTTGTACTTGGCGGGATTGTCGGTCGGAGCGACATAGATGCCGACAAGCACGTTCAGGCCCTGGTTGCGCACCGGCAACGTGACATAGCCTTCTGCGTCGGTCTTGAGCGGCTTCTGGTCAGGATCGTTGACGTAATCCTGCATGATGTCGACGCCACCCATCGGCTTGCCGTCATAGAATGCGCGAACCTTGATCGGCTGGCCCATTGCTTCGGGAAGCTTTGTGCCGACCGGAATGAGCTGCAGCTTATGACCGGGGATCAGCGGAATGGGCTTGGTCGGCATCTGAGTGATATAGACGGCGGACTTGAAGTTATGCTCACTCACCGTGGCATCCTTGACCTCGTCCATCCCCTTGTTGTGCCATGTCCCGGCCGCGTCCTTCGACCACAAGCCATAGTCCATAACGGCTGCAACTACGGCCAAGGGTTCATCGCTATCCACCACGGGAATAGCACCTGCCGCACGAAGCGTAGCGGTCGCTGGCAGGCCATCTGAATCTAGGCCGGTCACAGACGTGATCAGCGGCAGCCGCTTGACGGCGTCCAGATCGTCGGCACCGACTCCATAGATCAGCGCCGTCTGCTTGCCACGCTGGGCGAACCAGATCGCATGGGCGCCAGCGGCTGAGGAAGCGATCGCAGTCGCAGCGGTGACCGCAGCGATCGCGGCTGAAATATAAGGTGAAATCCTGCGCATGATAGCGACCTCCGGATTGGTTGGCCGGATCGTTCCGGTGTGACCAGCTTATGTC
This sequence comes from Novosphingobium hassiacum, assembly GCF_014196055.1. Taxonomy (GTDB): domain Bacteria; phylum Pseudomonadota; class Alphaproteobacteria; order Sphingomonadales; family Sphingomonadaceae; genus Novosphingobium; species Novosphingobium hassiacum. The sequence continues at coordinate 26,511 of NZ_JACICY010000007.1, read as the reverse complement.
ACAAGACCGGCATTATTGCTTGAATGTCTGCATGTACCGATATGATCACCCGCACGCCTCGCGATTGACGGCAGAACCGTCCGCTTGCCCGGCAACCGATGCAATCCGGTCGGGCGCTGCTCTAATCCGCGCCAAACAGATTCTGGATCGGGAGTTGGTGCTTGATGAACGGAGATTTGATCACGACGTACGAGAAGTACTTCTCGATGCCGTAGTCATTGGCAAGCATGCCCTCGATGACGGACTGGTAGTGCGAAACGCCGCGCGCAACGAACTTCAGCAGGTAATCGTAACTACCTGAAACCACGTGGCATTCAACGATCTCGCTGACTTTGGCAATGCGGCTCTCAAACCGGGAATGGTCGCCTTGGCGGTGCTCCCCCAATGTGACCTCGGTAAACACCGTCAGGAATTCACCCAGCATATTGAAGTTCACGCGCGCACCGTATGCGGTGATGTACCCCGCTTTTTCGAGCCGCTTTACACGGGTCAGACAAGGGCTCGGCGAAAGCCCCACCGCGTCGGCCAGCTCGACATTGGTTATCCGGCCTTCCTTCTGCAGCTTGGCGAGAATTTTGAGGTCGATCCTGTCGAGCCTTGGCGCGGGCATCATGGCGTCGGTTTCCCGTGAATGTCGCTGTCTAACCCAGCGCGTCGGCAATGGCCTTGCCGCAATCCTGGGTGCTGGCGGCGCCCTTGAGATCGCTGGTCCGGGCCGAGGGCGTTGCGAGAACCTGTTCGACCGCGCGCATGATCGCAGCAGCGGCCTCGGTCTCGCCCAGATGGTCGAGCATCATCGCGGCCGACCAGATCTGGCCCACCGGATTGGCGATGTTCTGGCCCGCGATGTCCGGCGCGGATCCGTGAACCGGTTCGAACAGCGATGGATGGATGCCTTCGGGATTGATGTTGGCCGACGGCGCCACGCCGATGGTGCCTGTGCAGGCGGGGCCGAGATCGGAGAGGATATCGCCGAACAGGTTGGACCCTACGACTACGTCGAAACGGTCGGGGTTCAACACGAACTGCGCAGTGAGGATGTCGATGTGATACTTGTCCCGGCGCACGTCAGGGTATTGCTCGCCCATCGCTTCGACGCGCTGGTCCCAGTACGGCATGGTGATTGCGATACCGTTCGACTTGGTCGCGCTGGTCAGATGCTTGTTCGGTCGCTTCTGGGCAAGGTCGAATGCAAAGCGCAGGATGCGATCCACGCCAACGCGCGTCATCACCGTCTCTTGAATGACGATCTCACGCTCGGTGCCGGGGAACATGATCCCGCCCACTGAGGAGTATTCGCCTTCGGTATTCTCGCGCACCACCCAGAAATCGATATCACCGGGCTCGCGGCCAGCCAGCGGGCACGGCACGCCGGGCATCAGGCGCACCGGGCGAAGGTTGACGTATTGGTCGTATTCCCGGCGGAACTGTAGCAGCGAACCCCACAGCGATACGTGATCGGGTACGGTATCGGGCCAGCCGACCGCGCCGAAGAAGATCGCGTCGGGACGACCGATCTCTTCCTTCCAGTTGTCCGGCATCATCTTGCCGTGACGTGTGTAGTAGTCGCAGCTGGCAAAATCATGCCACTTCTGATCGATATCGAAGCCGAACAGCGACGCCGCCTTTTCGAGCACGCGCATGCCCTCGGGCATCACTTCCTTGCCGATGCCATCTCCGGGGATGACCGCGATGGTGTGCTTGCGGGTGTTGCTGCTCATGTGATCCCCCTGAGGAAACGAAGTTATCAGATCTTCAGGCCACCGATGTGAAAGGCCTTGGTTTCAAGGTATTCCTCGATGCCAAGCGTTCCGCCTTCGCGTCCGAGGCCCGACTGCTTGATTCCGCCGAACGGTGCGACGTCCATCGCAATGCTGCCGGTATTGAGTGCCACCATCCCGGCCTCCAGCGCCTCGGCGACCCGAAAGGCGCGGTCGAGGCCCGAGGTGTAGAAATAGCTGGCAAGCCCGTACTGGGTATCATTGGCGAGCGCGATGGCCTCTTCCTCGGTCTCGAACCGGAACAGCGGAGCGACCGGTCCAAAGGTTTCTTCGGCAGCAAGTCGCATATCCGAGGCGGCATCACCGATGATCAGTGGGCGGACAAAATTGTCACCTTCGCGGCCCTTGCCCGAGAACAGCACCTTGCCACCCTTGGACACGGCGTCTTCGACATGAGCGCTTACCTTGTCGACTGCTGCGCGGTTGATCAGCGGACCGGTTGTTGTCCCGGCCTCCATGCCGTTGCCGACATTGAGGTCCGAGACGGCCGCGCCGAGACGGGAGGCAAATTCGTCATAGATCGGCGCGTGAACGAGAATGCGATTGGCGCAGACGCAGGTCTGGCCGGCGTTGCGGAACTTGCTGGCCATCGTGGCCTTGACCGCCAGGTCGAGGTCGGCATCGTCGAATACGATCAGGGGTGCATTGCCACCCAGTTCAAGCGACAGCCGCTTGATCGTATCGGCGCTCTGACGCATCAGCAGCGCGCCGACCCGGGTAGACCCGGTGAACGAGAGCTTGCGCACCAGCGGGCTCTTCGTGATAGCCTCGCCGATCGCCTGCGGCATGCCGGTCAGGAGGTTGATCGTACCCTTGGGGAACCCTGCGCGAACCGCCAGCTCGATCAACGCCAGAGCGGTAAACGGCGTGAGGTCCGATGGCTTGATCACCACCGGGCAGCCGGCGGCCAACGCCGGCGCGCACTTGCGCGTGATCATCGCGGCGGGAAAGTTCCACGGGGTAATCGCAGCGGAAACACCGACCGGCTCGGTCATCACGATGATCCGGCGGTCACGTTCCGGCGACGGAATGTTACGCCCGCCGACACGGCGCGCTTCCTCGGCAAACCACTTGATGAAAGTGGCCGCGTAGCGGATTTCGCCCTGCGCCTCGGGGAACGGTTTACCCTGCTCGGCCGTCATGATGCGCGCGAGGTCATCGAGGTTGGCAAGCACGAGCGTGTGCCAGTCTTCGAGCAGTGCCGCACGCTCCCCCGCAGTGCGACGGCGCCAGTCTGCCCATGAAACCTGCGCAGCGGCAATGGCGGCCTCAGTCTCGACAGTACCGCATTGCGGCACCGTGCCGATGACGTCACCGGTTGCGGGGTTGGTCACTTCCATCTGGGGAAGGCCGCTTGCAATCCATTCGCCATCGACGAACGCTGCCTGACGCAGCAGGGTTGGATCATTCAGAGTAATCATGGTTCAACCTAATGCTTGAGCCGCAAGACCAAAGAGTGTGACTTCCCGATCCGGGACCGGCGCGGGACCGAGCGCCATTCGCGTGACCCGATCCGCTTCGGGCAGGCCGACCTCCTGGAGCCAGGGCCCAAGCCCGGTCGCTTCCGGCACGTCGATGCGGCAAAAGCTCCCAGTGAGCGTGCCAATCCAGTGCGCGATCAGTGCCCTGGCACCAGCAGCGTCAGGCGCGACGACCGGTCCGATTACCCACCCACGCCCGAACCGCCGCTTCATCGCAAAACCGGTCTGCTGATGTTCATGGCACAGGACGACCGTGCTGCTCTCGGCAAACAATGTTTCAAGCAGAGCGGCGCGATCCATGCCCATTGACGATGAGTACATCTCTTTGAGGACATGCGCGTCAGCTGCGCCCATCGGCCTGACCCGCTCACCTTGACGCAGTTCCACGAGGGGCTGCGCCGGAGCGATCGCGTGATGCTGGCAAACCGTAGAGAGTTCCGTGAAACCCAGCTTGCCGTAAAGTGGTCGGCCCACTTCGGTCGCGTTAAGGATGACGGTCACCCCGTCCAAACGCTCGATCATGGCACTGGCGAGTTTACGGCCAAGGCCGCGGCCTTGCTGGGCCACAGCCACTATGACGACGCCCAGCATTGCGACGCTGTCACCAAAACGCCACGACATGATCGTGCCGCCGATCGTGCCGTCGACTTCGGCGACAAGCCCGGTGCCGATCGACAGGAGCATCTCCAGGTCTTGTTCGCGGTGAGGCCATTGCTGCTCAAAGCACAGATCGGCGACGGCGTGGATATCAGCCTCGACCATGTCGCGCATCACGATCTGCGCCGCGTCCTGAAGTGCCATACAATGCTCCCAAGCTTGAGACGATCTATGGCTGGCAACACCAGTCCGAGTTGACACTGGTTATCCGGCACACCTCGAAAGAAGGTGCTGGTTATCCGCGGCATTTGGAATTTTATCGCGAAAACGTCCTAAGCCCGGTGCCGACTAGAACTCCGACACGTCGATCTTGGTCCCGCCGTCGAACCGCGAAAGCCGGTAAGGGCGCGGATCGACGATCGGATCCTGCCCGGTCGCGATGTCGGCGACGAGGTGGCTGGCGCCTGGTCCGATGCCGAAACCATGGCCGCTGAAACCTGCTGCCAGGATCAGACCGGGCACAGCCGGAAGGTTGTCTATCACAGGGACGCCATCGGGCGTGCTGTCGACGAAGCCGGCCCAACTTGCCAACACCGGCGCTTGCGCCACAGCTGGGATCAACCGGGACACCCGCTCTACCGTCAGGCGGATGGTCTTGGCATCCGGCACCGGATCGAGGATCCGCCGCGCTTCCATCGGAGTGGGCTGATCCAGCCGCCAGTTCGACAGCGTCTCATGTCCGGCGAGCAATCCCTGCAGACCACCCGGCGATACCTTGCTCCAGCGCTCCTTGAACATCGGCAGGAACTGCTTCTGGTATTTCAGGAATTGCATTGTCGGGTCGACCTTCGCCCGCCCGCTATAGGCCAGCGCATGGGCACCCTCGCCTCGCCGCGTGATCGACATGGAATCGCCATAGAAGGCATCGGGCAAGGTCATGTGGCCAGTGCCCACGGCCAGGATCGACTGGCGGACGGTGGCCTGTGGGAAACGTACGCCCAGTTGCCGCATGAACGATGACGCCCATGCGCCGCCTGCGTGGATGACCAGCTTCGTCCGGATGGTGCCGCGTTCAGTCACGACGCCACTCACTGCGCCGCCCGTCGTCTCGATACCACGCGCGGCACAGGCCTGATGGACTGTGCTGCCCAGCGCCATGACTGCCCGCGCAACTGCCGGCACCGCAAGTCCAGGGTCCGCGATCCCGTCCATCTGCGAATGCACGCCGCCCTTCCACACCTTGCCGGTGAACTTGCCGTGGTCGCTGGCCTCCTGGCTGTTCAGCATCCGCGTCTTGACGCCGATCGAACGCGCATATTCGCCCCACTTCGCCCAGGTTTCGATCTCGGAAGCGTCGTTGCTGACGTAGAAGAGGCCACACCGGCGGAAGCCTGTATCTTCGCCGCTTTCGACTCCGAATTGTTCCCACAGATCGAGCGCCTTGGTCGCAAGCGGCAGTTCGCGCTCGTCGCGGTTCTGTTGCCGACACCACCCCCAGTTGCGGCTCGATTGTTCGCCGCCGACCACGCCCTTTTCAAGCAGCGCAACTTTCAGCCCGCGCTGCGCGAGGTAATAGGCCGTGAAGCTCCCGATTATTCCGCCGCCAATGACCACGGCATCGGCTTCTGCCGGCAGGTCTGGCGTCGACTTGATGAATCTCAGGGGCGCGGGCATTTCAAATCTCCGGTAAGCGCTGGCATCATGCGAAGCCGAGTATGGCCTTGACTTCGAGGTACTCTTCGAAGCCGAACACGCCGTATTCACGGCCGTTTCCGGACTGCTTGTAGCCTCCGAACGGCGCATGGGCATCCCAGGCGGGGTTGTTGATGTGGACCTGTCCGGTGCGGATCCGCAGAGCTACGCTGCGGGCTTGTGCAATATCGGCACCGTGTACATGTCCGCCCAGCCCGAACACGCTGTCGTTGGCAATTGTCACGGCCTCATCGACATCGTCGTAGGGAATGATGACCAGCACCGGCCCGAAGATTTCCTCCTGCGCAATGCGCATGGCACTGGCTACGTCGGAAAAGACGGTCGGACGCACGTAGAAGCCATCCGGCAATCCGTCCGGCCGCTCCGGCCCGCCACAGACCAGCCTCGCGCCGTCTTCCAGTCCGACCGCGATCATGGTGTTGACGCGTTGGAACTGCGCGCGGTTGGCGATCGGGCCAAGCGTCGTCGCCTCCTTGGCAGGGTCGCCCACCACGATGGACTCCACCGTCTGGCGGGCGAGCGCCTCGACTTCGGCGAGATTGGCACGCGGCACGATCATCCGCGTCGGCGCGCTGCACGATTGCCCGACGTTGCGAAACGCGGCCATAACGCCAAGCGGCACGACCCGTTCGAAATCGGCATCGGGCAGCAGCACGTTCGGCGATTTTCCGCCAAGCTCCTGCGTCACCCGCTTCACCGTCGGTGCAGCGCCCTGTGCGACGAGCACACCCGCGCGGTTCGATCCGGTAATCGAAATCATGTCGATGTCGGGATGCGCCGCCATGGCTGCACCCACCTCGCTGCCGGTCCCGTTGACCAGATTGAACACGCCGGGTGCCGCGCCTGCATCATGCACGATCTGCGCAAACATCATCCCGCTTAGCGGCGAAAGCTCGCTGGGCTTGAGCACCACGGTGCAGCCAGCAGCAAGCGCTGGAGCGACCTTGGCAGTGATCTGGTACAGCGGCCAGTTCCACGGCGTTATGAGGCCCGCTACGCCGATGGGCTCGCGGACGACCGCCGTGGTGCCATGCAGCGTCAGGAATTCGTAGTCCCGCAGCACGTCGATGGCCGCGCGCACATGCGCCGCCGCCAACGGAACATGGGCAGCGCGCGCATGCGTGATCGCCGCGCCCATCTCGAGCGTCAGAACCTGCGCCAGTGGTTCGGCGCGTTCGAGTATCAGCGCGTGGATGCGCTCCAGCAGCGCCAGTCTGTCCTCAACTGAGGAACTGGAGAACGCCGGGAAGGCGGCACGTGCTGCGGCGACCGCGCGATCGAGATCGGCACTCGCCCCTGCGACGATCTCGGCCACCTGCTCTCCGGTGGCGGGATTGATGACGGGCAGGCGCTCCGTGCCGGACACCGGCAACCACGTACCGCCGATATAGGCGCAATCGCCCAGGTCGGCGATCTCTCGCTCCGCTTGCGCAACCGCGTCCGTCATCCCACCATGTCCCTGTAGCGGTAATAGGCGCCAACGAATGGCAGGAACCATGGTGTGCCGAAATAGCCCGGGATCGCGGGCCAGTCGAAGTCGCGCCAGGGGTTGAGATCGACCTTGCCGTCGAGTACTTCGGCCATGACCCCGCCCATGTAGGTCGCCATGTGCGTGCCGTGGCCGCTGTAGCCCATCGAATAGAACACGCCGTCGCGCTCCCCGGCGCGCGGCAGGCGATCGCTCGTCATGTCGACCATGCCACCCCAGCAGTAGTCGATGCGCGTGTCGACCAGCTCGGGGAAAAAGTTCAGCATCGACTGCCGCAGGATCGCGCCGCTCTTGGCGTCGGCTGCCGGGTCGCTCCGGCTCGAAAAACGGGCTCGCCCGCCGAACAGGATGCGATTGTCGGGTGTCGTGCGGAAGTAACTGACGAAGTTCCGCGTATCGACCGTGTTGCGGCGGCGCGGAGTCAGGCGGTCGAGCAGTTCGACCGGAAGCGGCTCGGTGGCGATCAGATAGGCACCCACCGGCACGATCCGGCGACGGAACCAGCCGAGTGGGCCGACCCTTGATGTGCCCGTCGCCAGCAGGACCTGATTGGCGATGATGCTGCCATGGGGCGTGGTCAGTTCGTGCGACGTCCCTGAAACCCGGCGCATGCCGATCAGCGGGTTGTGCTCGTGGACGATGCCGCCGTGCCGGACCACGGCTTCGGCCAGACCCTGCCCGTACATGCCCATGTGCATGTTGGCGCTCTTGCCGTAGATCATCCCGCCATAGAACCGATCCGAACCGATCTCGGATGGCAGGTCGGCGGGCATGACCAGCTGTGTCTCCGGATCGACATTGCGCGCCAGCAGTTCCTGCGAGCGCTTGATCTTGTCGAAGTGTTCCGGTTTTGCCGCCAGCTTCAGCTTGCCAATGCGCCCGAAATGGCAATCGATGCCCTCCTCGGCGACGATGGACTCGACCTTGTCCACGCCCGCATCGAACGCGCGATAGAACATGTTTGCGCGTTCGATGCCGAAGCGCTCCACCATACCGCCATAGTCCTGCGCAAAACCGTTGTTGCACATCCCGCCATTGCGCCCGGAAGCCGCGCCAGCGACGCGATCGGCTTCGAGAACGACGACCTTGGCCCCCTTCTTTGCCAGGGCAAGCGCTGCGCACAGACCCGTAAACCCGGCACCGATTACCGCAACATCGGCCGTTCCTTGAGGACCGCCAGATGCAGCCGAAGCAAACGGTTTTGCCGTATCGAGCCAGTAGGACATCATTTTCATGTCAGTTCTCCGCCCTCGCAGATTGCTGCGACAGGCACGTCTTGCTCACCATCCGCGCATACGCGGCCACCGGGCGGTGATCTCTCGGCCCTGCCCATCGACCACGTTATAGGTTTCGTGCTGCGCGCAAGTGGCGCAGGCGTGATTGGGCAGGATGCGCACTCGCGATCCGATCGGAAGGTCGGGCAGGACGCCTTGGCTTCCCGGCCTCACCTTCAGGATACCGTGCTCCTGGCTCGCGTCTTCGACAATCACGTCCGTGAACGGCGTGCCATCAATGTCGCAGACCAGACCATAGCCCTGATCTACCGGATGGCGTTGCGTGCCCCGGTCACGCGACATGGCCATCCACCCAGAGTCGGTCAGGATCCAGCCCTTCTCAGGACGGTGCCCGATGACCGTTGCCAGCACCGATACCGCGATATCATCGGCGTCGCACACGCCGATCCCGTGCATGACGAGATCGAAGAAGGTGAAGACACCCGCTCGGACCTCGGTCACGCCCGTCAGGTCCCTGGCGAAATGCGCAGTGGGCGTCGAACCGACACTTACGACGGCAACGCCATGACCCGCTGCCCGAAGCAGTTCTGCCGCCGCGACCGCCGCCGCACGTTCGCCTTCGGCCGCCTCCGGCAGCCCCGCGCCACCACGGGCGTTGTACGATTCCCCGGCATGGGTCAGCACGCCTTCAAACGGCACCCCGCCCTGCCGGAGAATGTCGGCGATGACGACAAGCGTCCGGTCATCTGGCAGCAATCCGCCGCGATGCCCGTCGCAGTCGATCTCGATCAGCACTGCCGGCATGGCACCGCCATCGCGCGCCGCAGTAGCAAGCGCCTGTGCCTGTTCGACGGTATCGATGAGCACGGACAGCCGGACTCCCTCATCGACCAGCCGGCGCGCACGCTCGATCTTGTCGAGACCGAGTCCGACGGCATAGGTAATGTCGGTGAAGCCGCCGCTGGCAAAATACTCCGCTTCGGCCAGGGTCGAAACGGTGATCGGCCCGCTACCTGCGGGAAACAGGCGCCGTGCAACGTCGAGCGACTTCGAGGTCTTCACGTGCGGACGGAAATCCACACCGAGCTTGGCGAGGTGCGCGCGCAGCCGTGCGATGTTCCTGTCTACTTTGCCCAGATCGAGCACCAGCGCTGGTGTCTCGCAAGTCTCGAGCGACATTGCGGGACTGACATCCCGGACCAAAGCTTCTTGGTCAATCATTGAAACACTCCCGTGAGAACCGCCCGTCGTCAACCGAGCGACTGGTTGGACAAGGCAAAGAGGGTTGCATCGGGCACCGCCTGCGGAGGCTGCCCCAAGGCCATCGTGACCACTTGGTCGACCTGGGGGAGGCCAATTTCGGAGAGCCATTCAGACAGGCCGCTGGCCTCGGTGACATCGATCCGCACGAATCCGCCTTCGTAAGCGGACGCAAGCGTAGCGATGATGGCGCGCGCGTCGGTCTGGTCGCGCGCGATCACCGGCCCAATGACCACGCCACGCCCCCAACGGCGCACACCACCGTAGCCCACGATATCGCCACCGCGCTCCACCACGACCGCGTCGGAAATAGGGAACAAGGCCTCCAGCAGGCCCTTGCGATCCATCCCGGCTGCACGGCTGTCCAATTCAATGATGGCCGGGCGATCATCCAGCCTGGCTGCGCGAACCGCGACCACGGGATCAATACGGGGCACTTTTACGAGCACCGCCTGATGTTGATATACCATGCCGTACGGCACGAACCCGAGCCGGGTGTAAAGCGGGCCACCTTCCTTGGTGGAATTAAGTACCATCCGCCGTCCGGCAGCATCGGCCAGCAGGGCTGTCATCAGCTTGCCGCCGATACCCTGCCGCTGCGCAAGGGGCGAGACGATGATCATGCCGATCGTGGCGAATGTATCCCCGTAAGGCCACCACAACGCGGTGCCCACGAGCTTTCCGTCCGATTCGACCGCGAAACCGCGTCCCAACTCAAGCGCGAACTTCCAGTCCTCAATGCGATACGGCCAGTTCAGTGCCTGAGAGAGACCGTAGGCCTGCTCGAGATGGTCATGAGTCAGCGCGACCACGCTGCTGCTGGAACACTCGACCATCGACCCGGACATTCCCAAGATACTCCTCAGAACCGTCTTCCGGATCGGCGACAGACCGCGTAGCCGGTGACGTGCGCCGGTTTTTCAGACCGCGCCGTGATGCAGGAAGACTAGACCAATTTCACGTGGCAAATTCTCCTGAATGACCGCGAGCCACATGGCAGTCCTGCGGGACTTGTCAGGTGTGGCGGTACATTCTGCCGGGGTCGGAAGTCTCTCGAAACTCGGACGCTCAACCGAGCGGGCGCTGGGTCGCGAAAACCTTCTTGACGTATTCCTCGCTCAACCAGGCGCAACCATCGCCGCGCACGAACAGGCAGACGTCGCCCGTCGAGAAGCTGACGCTTGCGTTCTGGTCGGTAAAGGTGACCTCTCCGGCAAGGAGCAGCATCAATTCGACCTGCCGATAGGGGATCTGACGGCGGTGATAGGGGGTGGAATCCCATGTCCCACAGGCAAACTCGGCATTGGCCGAGACATAGTCGGAAAAGCCCCGACACGTCGGCACTTCACCCAACAGATTCTCCAACGCTGGTGGGCTGGAAGGGTTGAGCGGGGCGTTCTTGTCGATCATCAGCGGCACCGAAGTGTTACCCGCCCGATCCGTCGGCGCGGCATATACTACGGCCAGCATGTCGTCCGCTGCGCTCCAGCGAAAGCTGGTTCCGAACGGGATCGCCGCGCAATCGTCGGGACCAAGCGTCAGCACGCCATGCTCGCTTTCGATCTCGAGCTTGCCTGCAAGGACAAGGACGAACTCATCGGTTGTCAGGCATGAAACCTGCCCGCTCCCGCGCAGCGCAAACGCCGCAACTTGTGCCGCATCATCGGCAAATGCTGGGGTCGCCCGGCCGCCGAGCCAGTCGGTCGATGGCACAGTGCCGGCCGCATAGGCGCGAATGTCGATGACGGCTCCAACCCGCTGATCCAGTACTGTGCTCATGATTTCACTTTCTCTTCCCACGCTGAAATCAGGCTGCGCGCGATCGTCAGATCCTGCAGCGCGATGCCCGAACTGTCGAAAACCGTAATCTGGTCTTGCGCTGTGCGGCCCTTTATCAGGCCCTGCAGCACGTCACCCAAGGCCGTGATCCGCGCGCGGTCGCCACCGAAATGCTGCAAGTCACCCATCACCACCGCCTGCGCGGGGTGATCGCAGAACAGCGCAGCGCGCTCGAACAATTCCGGCGGCAGTTCCTGCTTGCCTGCCGCATCCGAGCCCATGCTGGCAACATGCGTGCCGGGGCGTATCCACTCGGCGGAAAACAGCGGTTCACGCGCAGGCGTTGCGGTCACCACGATATCGGCCTGCTCGCACGCCGCCTGTGCCAGTGCCTGCTCGGCGTTGAGACCGTCTGCGCGCAAAGCACTCACGAATTCGTCGCCCCGCTGATGGTCCCGCGCCACTACCAGCACCTTGCTGATCTGGCGGATGCGGGCGATTGCGATGCATTCGAACAGCGCCTGATTGCCGGCACCGAAGATCGCCAGAACGGACGCGTCCTCGCGCGCAAGGGCATCGGCTGCGACCGCGTCCGCAGCCGCGGTGCGATAGGCGTTGACCTTTCCCGCCTCGATCACCCACTCGACCCGCCCGACCTTCTGATCGAACAGCAGGATCACCGAATTGTGCCGGGGCATCCCGATCGCGGGATTGTCTGGCCAGAACGATCCGACCTTCAGCCCGGCAAACGAGGCCGTCGCCGCCGACTTGATCGAGAAGCGGTTGGTGGGGGCGGAACCATGCGCCAGCACTGCGGGAAACAGGACCGCATCATCAACGACCGCGATCAAGGCTTCGCGCGCCGCTTCGAAGGCCATTTCATGCGAAACAAGCGCGGCAGATTCTTCTTCGGATATGAACTTCACGGATGCATCCTGATTAATTCCGCCTCAGCGCGGTGGCACAGTACCGAATTGCCTGCCGTCATCAGACGAAGCGGCGGCGGCGCGACATCGCACTTCCCCGCGATCGCGACCGGGCAACGGGGCACGAAGCGGCACAGATCCGGACTTTCGTGCAAGTTTGCGAACGGAGCGGAAGACTGCAGGCCGACACCCGTAAGCCAATCGGTCCGCAACTCCGGCACCGACGAAATCAGCAGGTCGGTATAGGGATGGAATGGCGGCGCGGCATATGTATCACGCAGTCCGCTTTCGACGCGCGTGCCCTTGTAGAGCACGACGATCTCGTCGCAGAGCGCCTTCACCGTGGCGATGTCGTGGCTGATGAACAGGTAGGCCACGCCCAGGTCGCGCCGCAGTTCCGCCAGCAGTTCGAGGATCGCCTCACGGACCACGGTATCGAGCGCCGAAGTCACCTCGTCGCACAAGATCACGTCGGGCTTGGCGGCCAGCGCACGCGCCAGATTCACGCGCTGTTTCTGGCCTCCGGAAAGCTCGTCGCAACGGCGATCTGCAATACCCGCTGGCAGCCGGATAAGGTCGAGCAGTTCGGCCACCCCTTGCCGTGCCTGATCGCCGCTGGTGCCGTGATAGAAACGCAGGACACGACCCAGTATCTCGCCGACGCTATGCGCGGGGTTGAGCGCGATGTCGGCATTCTGGAACACGATCTGGATACGCCGCAGCTGTTCACGCGTGCGCCCGTCGAGCGCGGGGGCCAGTGGCTCCCCGTCGAGCGACACCGTACCGGCAGTGGGGGCCAGCAAGCCTGCCACAACGCGTGCGACCGTCGACTTGCCCGACCCCGATTCACCGATCACGCCGACCGCCGCGCCGCGACCGATATTCATGGTGACGTCGGTAAGCACCGGATGCGCCGCCCGGCCGTTTCGATCGATCGGACCATAGCCTGCGTGGACACCTGTGATCGACAGCAATGGCTCACCTACCGCCACCTGTGGCGTTGCGGCTTTGATGACCGGGCGGGCAGCCGCGAGCAGGGTTCGCGTATAATCGTCTACAGGTGTTTCCAGCACGGCCTGTACGGAGTTCTGCTCGCGAACCGTGCCGCGATTGAGCACCAGTATCTGGTCCGCCATCTGCGCCACGACGGCGAGGTCGTGCGAAACGTAGACTCCGGTTGCCCCCTGCTCGCGCACGACCTTGCGGAACGCCTGCAACACCTCGACCTGGGTCGTCACGTCGAGCGCCGTCGTCGGCTCATCGAAGATCACCAGATCGGGCCGGGTGATCAATGCCATCGCCGCCATCAGCCGCTGCAACTGCCCACCGGAAAGCTCGTGAGGATAGCGGCTGCCGATCGTCTTCGGATTGGGCAAGGCCAGTGCTTCGAACAGCGAGACGGCATGGGCGCGCGCCTCAGCCGCCGTTGCCGTCCCATGAATCAGCGCCGGTTCGATGACCTGTTCGATGACCCGTCGTGAGGGGTTGAAGGCGGCCGCCGCGCTTTGCGCCACGTACGTGATACGGTTACCGCGTTGTGCCGCCAGCGTAGCTCCTCCGCTGCCCTCGAAGGTCGCGTCGCCGACCCGGATCTCGCCACTGATTTGCGCCCCGCTGCGGGCATAGCCCATCAGCGCCAGGGCAATCGTGGTCTTGCCCGATCCCGATTCTCCGATCAGCGCCAGCACATCGCCGCGCTGGATATCGAATGACACACCGTCAACGATGCGCAACGGCTCGCCCTCAGGCGTGCGCACAGTGACGCAGAGGTTGCGCACGGCGACGTGGGGCGACGCGCTCATCGCGCCTTCCCTTGCGTTGCGGCATCGATCAGCAGGTTCACGCCGACCGTCAGGCTTGCGATCGCGACCGCCGGAGCGATGATCGCCAGCGCACCTTCGGCAAGACCGGACGTGTTCTCCCGCACCAGCGAACCAAGATCGGCGTCCGGCGGCTGGAGCCCCAGCCCAAGGAAGCTGAGGCCGGACAGTAGCAGCACGATGAACACGAAGCGCAGGCCAATATCGGCAAACAGCGGCTTGATCATGTTCGGCAGAACCTCGACCAGCGCAAGGTGCAGCCGCCCCTCGCCCCGCGCACGCGCAACCTCCACGTAATCGAGCCGCACAAGACCGACCGCCAGCGACCGCGCAATGCGGAAGTTGCCCGGCACATAAGTGATGGCGATGATCAGGGTGAGCAATACCAGCGAAGACCCGAATGCTGCCACCAGAACGAGCGCGAAGATCTTGCTCGGGATCGAGATCAGCGTGTCCATCGCGCGCGACAGCAGTTCGTCGACCCAGCGGGGGCCGACCGCCGCCATCAGCGCAAATCCGGTGCCGATGCAGACCGCGATGGTGACCGCCACTGCCGAAAGACCGACGGTGAACCGCGCTCCAGACAGCAGACGGCTCAACACATCGCGTCCCAGAAAGTCACTGCCCAGCCAGAACTGGCCGCTCGACCCCGCAAAGACTTCCTCGTTGGCAAACGATCCCGGCGGGTAGGGGGCGATGAATGGTCCGATAGCGGCAATGGCGATCCAGAACAGGACGAGTACAAGGCCCACTTTTCCGGAGATCGGCAAGCGCCGCACAGCGCGAAGGATGCTGGTCACGTTCATCCCTGTCGCAGCCTCGGGTTGGCAAGGATCGCCACGGTATCGGCAATCAGCACCAGCAACAGGTACGTCGCGCAGAACAGCATCGCGCAGGCCTGCAACAAGGGCATGTCGCGTGACGTCACCGCGTTTACCATCAGGCTTGCAAGGCCGGGGTAACTGAAGATCGTTTCCACGATGATCGCGCCTCCGAACAGATAGGACAGGCTGAGTGCCATGGCGTTCACGATCGGGCCGACGGCATTGGGCAAGACATGGCGGAAGATCAGCCTGCGCGGCGAAACACCCTTGAGCCGCGCCATTTCGACATAGGGCCGATCGAGTTCGGCAATGATCGCAGCCCTGATCATCCGACCGAGTTGGGCGATCACGCCCACGCCGAGCACCAGTACAGGCATGGCGTAAGCGCGCAGGAATTCACCCAGCGTGGGGTCCTGCGGCACGATCGTGATCGACGGCAGCCACAGCAGCTTGACCGAAAATACCAGCACCGCAATCGTCGCCACCAGAAATTCGGGCAGCGCCACCATCGCCAGCGTCATGAGGTTGAGCGCGCGGTCGGCTGACCGTCCGCGGGTAACTGCCGACCAGATGCCGATCAGAAACGCGATCGGAACGGCAAACAGCGTGGTCAGACCCGCAAGTACGAGCGTGTTGGGCAGCCGCTCCGAGATGATGTCGGCCACCGGCATGTTTGCCACAAGGGAATCGCCGGGATCCCCGCTGGCAATGCCTTTCAGCCATTCGAGATATCGCAGCAGCGCAGGCCGATCCAGGCCCATTTCGTGGCGAAGCGCGGCGATCTGCTCGGGCGTTGCACCCTGTCCAAGAACTTCCTGCGCGGCATCGCCGGGAAGCAATCCGCTGATCGTGAAGATCACGGCAGATACGAGCACCAGCGTGACAAACGCCATGCCGACCCGTTTGGCGATCAAGGTCAGCGGGCCACGCCAGGGTGAAGCGGGAGACGCCGCGCTCATGCGTCCAGCCAGACGTGTTCGCCGAAGGTATAGCCCATGAAGCCTCCGAGCGGGATCGGGAACAGCCCACGCAGACGGCGGTCGTAGCCATCGAGCAGGCTGATGAAGACGGGCACACCGACACCGCCGTGATTGTGCACCAGCCACTGCATGTCGCCATAGATCGCCTTACGTCGGGCCGGGTCGGTGGCCTGGCGCGCCTCGATCAGCATCTTGTCGAACTGCGGGCTGTTCCACCCCGATTCATTCGCCGTCGCCTTGGACTGGAAGAACAGGCTGAACATCATGTCCGCTGTTGGCCGGGGGTTGACGTTGCCGAAGGTCAGTGGATGCTTCATCCAGTGCGTCGACCAGTAGCCGTCGCTCGGCACGCGATTGACGGCCAGCTTGAGGCCGATCTGCGCTGCATGTTCTTGCAGGATCGATCCCATATCGACCGAAAGATTGGCCGCCGGAGAAACATAGACCGGCAAGCGGGTGCCCAGCAATCCGGCTCGCTTGAGCAGGAAGCGGGCACGATCCGGATCGAACTGGCGCTGCGGAATATCGGGATTGAAATAGGGGTCGAGCGGCGAAATCGGCTGATCGTTGCCAATTGTCGCAAATCCCCGGAACAGTGCGCGCTTGATCAGTTCCCGGTCCATCAGGTACTTCATCGCCAAAACGAAGTCGGGATGGCCGGTCACCGGATGGTCGCGCCGCATGACCAAGTCGGTAAACAGGCCCGACTTGGTTTCCATGATCGCGTGACCGGATGAGGCCCGAACCCGTTTGACCGATCCGGGACTGACCGCGTTAATCATCTGCACGTCGCCTGAAAGCAGCGCATTGACGCGCGACAACTCGTCCGGGATGGCAATGACTTCGATCTCGTCGAGGTACGGCTTGCCGGGTTTCCAGAAGTTCGGGTTGCGCCTGACGACCGTGCGGATGCCGGGCGAGAACGCGTGCAGCACGAACGGGCCTGTCCCATTGGCCACACTGAAATCGCGCCGTCCGTTCTCGACAATCAGGAACTGGGGTGCTGCAAGAATGATGGGTAGATCGGGATTTGGCCCGGTCAGCCGCAGCTCGACTTCGAGCTTTCCGTTTGCCCTGGCGCTCGCAAACTGTTCCGCAATCGCGGCAACTTTCGATCCCACCGCTGCATCGCGGTGCCGCATCAACGAATAGACGACGTCGTCGGCACCGAACGCCTTGCCATTGTGGAAATGAACGCCCGACCGCAGCTTGATCGTCCAGACTACGTTGTCACGCGTCTCCATCGACACGGCAAGGGCGGGCTGGCCGCGAACCTGTGAATCGTATTGGGTCAGCCCGCTGTACAGCAGATAGTGCCGCAGATAATCCGTCGAGAGGTTGCCCTTGGCCGGGTCAAGCGTGTCGGCGGTCGACGATGCAATGCTTGCGACGCGGATGCGTCCGCCGGTGCGTGGCTTGCCGATCAGTCGATCCGCAGGTGCCAGCACCAGTCCCGACGCCAGCCCGCCGAGCAGCCCCCGTCGCGAAAGAGCGGTGGAACTTAAATCGACCATCGTCCGCTCCTCCGATCCTTGCACGCCATTTGCAGCGCCTGGTTCATGCGAATAGTAACACGACTTTCGGCACTACTCTGCCGATTGATACGGCGCCGCGGCATGGGGCTACGTGGCAACGGATCCATTCGGCATTTTCTGCGGCACCGCTTGGCACCTCCCAAGCCGCGCAGCCGTCGTCAGAGACCCACGACCGCCGGCAGCGCTCCGATGTGCGGAATTTCGACATCGCGATAGTTCGCGTTCGACGGTTCATGCCCGCGCCCGATGAATACCCGGCAGCCGAAGCCAAGATCGGTCGCGGTGTTCTGATCATAGCGGAAGCTCGACGACACATGCATGCCAACCTCAGGCCCCATCCCGAGCTGGTCGAACATGTATTCGAAAGCCTGCATGCGTGGCTTGTAGGCCTGTGCGCTTTCTGCGGTGTAAACCCGGTGGAAGGTCGCGCCGAGCAAGCCGACATTCGACATGATCTGACTGTTCATGGCGTTCGACAGGATGACCAGCGGGATCTTGTCGCAAATCTTCGACAGACCGCCAGCCACATCATCGTGCGGCCCCCAGGTCGGAACCGCCTCATAGACCGCCCTGGCCTCATCCTCGCGAAATTCGACGCCCCACTTCTTTGAGCAGCGCTTGAGCGAATTGGCGATAACGTCGCCATAGGGTTGCCACGGACCGAGCACCTCGTCGAACCGGTATGCGGTCCAATCCTTGCAAAACTCCGCCATCGCATCCGGCGCGATACGGTCGGCATAGAATTGCGTCGCCATCTCGGTCATTCGAAAACGGGTCAGCGTGCCATAGCAATCGAAGCTGATGTACTTTGGAGTGAAGACGGCGGTGCTCATCGGTTGAATTCATCCCTGTCTGGCCGACGTAACAGATGTCGGCAACTGCTGGTGACGAGGCAAGAAGACCATGAGCCGAGCAGAACTTGCACCCGTTCCAAGACATTCAACCGTCCTAACGGCACTTTTTATCAGGCGCGAACGGCACGAGATGCCGCGCCTAATAGCCCTTCGTGCGATCGACCTCGCCGAGCAGCGGTTCACCTGACAGCAGACGCAGGACATTATCCGCAAGCACCTCGCCCGCGGTGGCATGGCGCGTTTCGGCCGCAACATGCGGCGTCAGGAAAACCGCAGGATGCGTATAGAATGCATGGCCTTGCGGAAGCGGCTCGGGATCGGTCACGTCGAGCATGGCGGCGCGCAACTGGCCTGAATCCAGCGCGTCGATCAGGTCTTGCGCGATCAGGTGCCCGCCACGCCCAGCATTGATCACGGCGCTGCCCTGCGGCATCTTTGCAAAGGTCTCGCGACATAGAATTCCGCGTGTTTCGGCGGTCAACGGCAACAGGCAGACGAATATGTCGGCCTGCGCAAGAAACGCGTCGAAACCAGCCTCACCGGCAAAACATGTCACACCATCGATGGCGTGTGCGCTGCGGCTCCACCCTGACAGCGCAAAGCCCAGCGGCTTCAGTATCTGCAGCGCAGCCTTCCCCAGCTCGCCGAGTCCCATGATTCCGACACGCGTTTCAGATGCAAGCCGCGTGTGGCGGTAGGTCCAGCGCTCGGCCCGCTGCTCGCTTATGAAAAATGGCAGGTCGCGGTGCAGCGCAAGGCAGGACATGGCGACATATTCGGCCATGCCCGTGATGATCCCCTGTTCGACCATGCGAACGACGCGCACCTGTGGCGGCAGCGCCGAAAGCGGCAGCTGATCGATTCCCGCTCCCACGCTGAACAGCACCTCGAGATTGGGGAACTGCGCGATGAAGTCTGCGGGCGCGTTCCACGCCGCCAGGTAGCACACTTGCGCCGGATCGACCTCATCGTGACCCCAGCGCCTGAAGGGCAGTTGCGGCACGCGCGCACCGAATATCTCGGCCCAGGCGACGCCGCGCGATTCAAGGCCATGGTACAGCATGATCACGTGCGTCGCTTCCTTTGTTGCCACCACATCAGCGGGCCGGACACACCCAACCCGATCAGCACGAGCGCCTCGATCAGGAGAATCAATTGGCCAATGAGACCAAACTCATCGCCCGAGTGATAGGGCAGAATTTTCATCCAGAGCGCCGGATTATCCTGTGCGGCCACGACGCTTGCGATCCTGCCCGAAGCAAGATCCACCTTGACCACATGCACGGCGAGCGAATTGCGCTCTGGCGCCAGCAGGTTGACGTCCATCCGCCCGCCCGGAGCAAAGCGCAGGTCGCGAACTTGTGCTCGGGGAAATTCGGTTTGTGCCAATCGCACCCCTGCCTCGACACTTGCCGGTGTCGGCGCGCCGCCTGCCGAGGTTGTCACGGCAGGCTTGGGCGCTGGCGCGGTCAGCAGGGGCAACAGGTCTGCACCTGCCAGCAGCACACCGGTTACGCCGCTGCATCCAATCAGCAAGGCGACAACCACACCGAAATTGCGATGCCAGTGCCGCAGCCGCGCGCGCGCGGGCATGCGTGGATTGATCGCCAGCGATTTGCTCCAACGGCCTTTCACTGGCCACCAGAACGCGAGCCCGGTTCCCACCATTAGCAGCAGCACGGCGCCGGTCAGCAGGACGACGAACAAGCCGGTGTTTCCCGCCAGCAGTTGATAATGGAGCCGCAGTGCTGCCTCTACCGGGAAGGCTGCCAGACCGCCTTCACGCATCACGCGCGCAGAAGCCGGATCGATCGCGAGGAGCGTGCGCGTGCCATCGTCATCAACGATCTGCGCCATCGCCATGCGTCCCGGCGCGGCGGGGGGCTGCAGGCGCTCTACCCTCTTGCCGCTTGCCGCAGCAGCCACGAAAAGCCGGTCGGTGCCTAGCACCGGACCGGCAGTCGGCGTCGGCTCGAGCAAACGACCAAGCGGCTCGCGGAACAGAAGTACGCCACCCGTGATCGCCTGAAGGAGAATGAGCGGGGCAAACAGCAACGCCAGCTGGCGATGCCAGGTCAGGAAGCTTGCACGGCGCATGATGCCTCCCGAGAAAGTTTGGGCTGCCGGAGCGGTGACCCCGACAGCCCAATCCCGTTACATCAGAACGAGAAGGTGGCCTTCACCGTAAACATGCGCGGGGCGCCCGGATTGATCCAGTACTGCGAATACGAAGCCGCATAATACTGCTTGTCGAACAGGTTTGTCACGTCACCCGTGATCTTGACCCCATCCGATAGCTCGAGGCTCGCCAGTAACCGCGCGGTAACGAAGCCGGGCAGTTCGAACGTCGATGCCGTCTCACCCAGGCGCTTACCGGTGTAGTTCATGCCTGCACCAAACGTTGCGCGGTTTTCACCGATCAAGAAACCCTTGCTGACGATCAGGTTGGCCGCATGTTTGGGGATATTGATCAGGCGATCACCCGGCAGGATCAAGAAACCGAAGTCCTTGTCGGACGATGTCGTTGTCCAATAGGCATCGGTGTAAGCATAGTTCGCCAGGATCGAGATATCGCCCGGCAGCTTTGCGTTGAAGTCTACCTCAATGCCCTTCGACTTGGCCTCGCCACCCGCGATCGAAAACCCGGCATTGGCCGGGTCGGCGGTCAGGATGTTATTTTTCTTCATCGAGTAGGCCGAGATCGAGCCACTGACCGCATCGCCTGGAGCGGCAAAGCGTGCACCTATTTCGTACGACTTGCTGTACTCAGGTGCGAACGGCGAGCCAGCAGCGTTCACACCGCTGTTTGGACGGAAGCCTTGACCGTAACCGCCATAGATCGAAATGACGTCAGTGACTTGATAGAGCGCGCCCGCCGTAGGGCTGAACCGCTTCTTGGTGCTATTGATCAGCACCCCGTTGGCGCGGTTGAGCAGCGTTTGCTCGAAGTGGTCGAAGCGGCCGCCGACCCGGATCTTCAAGCTGTCTGTGAGATCGACCTGATCCTGGAAGTAGATACCGTAAGACTTCTGCACTTCGTCAGTATTGATCGTTGTCGCAGTCGGCGTTGGCATTTGGCCGTAGACCGGTTTGAAGATGTTGATCGCATTGTTCGCTGGCGTGAACGGGCTACCCGGAGTGTAGTTTGGACCGCGATACCGCTTTTGCAGCAAGTCAATGTGGAAGCGATCCCAGTCGGCCCCCACCAGCACGTGATGCGTCAATGGGCCTGTATAGAGCTTTCCGGAGACCTCACCACGGACCGAGGTGTTGGTCGTGCCGTAATCACGGAAGATGCGCTGACGGGTCAGGTTGGTGAAGTCATTATCCAGCGATTGCCGCCCGAGGCCGAGTTCAGCCTGCGTGCCGAAGCCCTTGAAGCTGGTGTCGCGATAACCGGCACCCGCAAGGAAATACCAGTCGCCGCCCAACTTTTGCTGGAACTGTAGCTGATGCCCCAGCACCTTGACGCGGGTTGGGCCATCGCCGGGCTCACCCAGAAAGCGCGAATTTGGGATCACGCCAAGCTTGCCGCCCACGGCCAGAACGCCGCGATCGAAAGGCACCTTGTTATCGACAAACTCCATTTCGTAGGAAATTGTCGTGGTATTCGTCGGCTTGAACAGGATCGACGGCGATGCGACGTATTTCGTCGTGTGCACCGTGTCGCGGAAGCTGTCGCCATCCTGCGCCGCACCGTTCACGCGGATCGCAACTGTGTCGCTGATCGCAAGGTTGTAGTCGCCTTCGACACGGAAGTTGTTGAAGCTGCCGCCCGATACCGCAAACGACCCGAACGTATCGTCGGTGCGCGCCTTTTTGGTGGTAATGTTGATCGTACCACCTGGCTCGCCGCGCCCGAAGACCGCGCCGTTCGGACCTTTGAGGATTTCGATCTTCTCGATGTTCGAGGCGTCGCGCGGCCCGCCGTAACCTCGGCCACCGTTGAAGCCGTTCACCAGGAAGCCCGACGGGAAGTTTTCATCGCCTGCGAATCCGCGGATAGCGAACGAATCCCACAGGCCACCGAAGTTGTTCTGCTTTGCAATGCCGCTGGCGAGATCGAGTGCGGCATCGAGGCGCGTGATATTCAAATCATCCAGCGTCTTGGCGTCGAGCACCTGAACTGTCTGGGGAATTTCTGCTAGCGGCACGTCGCCGCGATATTGCTGACGCAGCCCCACCACGACCATCTCCTCGGCCGCATTCGCATCTTCGGGGGCCACCTGTGCCCAGGCTGTCGTCGACATCGCTCCCATCGCTACGCCGATTGCCAGCGCGGCCTTAACTGCGGACATAGTTTTCATCGCAACTTCACCCCTCGTTCGTGATGCGTAACTGCCCATTCTCACACGCCGGATTTTTCTTCCAGAATGCTGGATGTGCGCTCGATTCGTCCTGCGTGTTTTATTATTATTCGCCGATCTTATGCCTTGGCAGACGAATCTTGCGTCGAAGCGGCAAGCGCTGACAGACGATTATTGTGAAAATTGCGTGACTGCGGCGTTTTTGTGCCGTTCGACTTTCCATGGCCCGGATAGGGGCTACGCTTGACACGCCCCACGCGACAATGTCCGCTCGACCCCGCAATCTGTCGCACGCGGACTTCTAACGCCCGATTCCTGCGGCCAGCAGAATATCCTGCGGCTTTTGGTAGCGTCAGAAAGGGCGCAGGCAAGCACCGCCGTCTGTCGCCAAGCAGCATGTTGCGCCAGCAGGCTTTGGTCGATGATGACCAACCCGGCCAATCGATTCAGTACATCCTGCCGAATGCCCATCACATTCGGCAAACCGCCTTGACCCCTCGCGAATAATAGTGGGCATCAAGAATTCGGAGGGCTGTGCGCATGAGCAACTTTCGTCCCAAGTACGTGACGTTTGATTGTCACGGCACATTGATCAACTTCCAGATGGCCGATGCCGCGCAGGAACTGTTCAAACATCAGCTGACCGATCTGCAGATGACCTCTTTCATCCAGCACTTTCAGGCCTATCGGCTGGATGAAGTGCTGCAGGACTGGAAGCCCTACGCCGAAGTGGTCCACAATGCGCTCGAACGCACATGCAAACGCAACAACGTCGCGTTCACGGCAGAGTTGGCCGAGGACATCTACAATCGCGTACCGACGTGGGGTCCGCATCCGGACGTACCCGAAGGGCTCGCCAGGCTCGCCAAGGACATTCCGCTGGTCATCCTGACCAACTCGATGGTCGCGCAGATCCCCTCGAACGTCGCAAAGCTGGGCGCGCCGTTCCATGCGGTGCTGACTGCCGAGGAAGCGGGTGCCTACAAGCCGCACCTGCGGGCATTCGAATACATGTTCGATACGCTCGGTTGTGGTCCGGAAGACATCACGCATGTCTCGTCGTCGTTCCGGCACGATCTGATGTCGGCCTACGACATCGGCATCAAGAGCAAGGTCTGGGTCAACCGCGGTCACGAACCGGCCAACCCGTTCTACGAATATACCGAGATACCCGACGTGACGCACCTTCCCGGTGTGTTCGGTCTCTGACGGCGGGGTCCAACAGGTGACAGCGCAAGCAAGGAGTCCGGCCGCCACGAAGGCCGATACTCGGGCGTACTACCAGGCCGCTGCCGACCAACTGGCAATGCTGCCGGATGCATCCGATCCCGTCTCGTCGGCGCTGCTCCTGCGCCAACATTACGGCGCTGCGGGCACGCTGACCGCCCTGTCGTCCGAAGTCGAACAAACTTTCGATGCAAAGCTGGACGACGGCCAGCGCCTGATCCTCAAGACGTCATCGCGACCGGAGGCGCTGGGAAGCTTCCTCTTCCAGTCAGCCGTTCTGGATGGGTTGCAAGGCGTCGACGGGGTGCTTGCACCCAAGCCAATCCGGACCCTGTCCGACCGTCTCATATTCGAACACGAAGACACATGCGGGTATCTGCAGACCCGCATGGATGGCACTCCGCTGCATCAGGCGCCCTGCACCCCTGCGCTGATGCATGAAGTCGGAGCGTCTCTGGCCCGGCTCAACCATGCCATGTCGAACATCCAGCCACCGGCTGCGCGACGCCCAATGCTGTGGAACGTGGCGTGCTGGACCTCGCTTGCGGAACTGGAACGCTTCCTTCCGCAAGACGAGACAGCGCGCCTGGTCCATTGCGCTATGGACGATTACGCGTGTCGCATCGTACCGCAGGCTGCGAACCTTGCCTGGCAGATCACCCACAACGACCCCAGCCCGTTCAACGTGATCGATACCGGCAACGGCATCGGCTTCATCGACTTCGGCGATGGTGGCTGGAACCCCCGCGTTCAGGATCTTGCCATCGCTGCAGGACATTTCGTGAAGGACCCGGCTTCCCGACTGGGCGGCGCCGAACATGTCATAGCTGGCTATGCGTCGGTCGCGCCGCTATCCAGCCTGGAAGCGTCGCTCCTGCCCGGTCTGATCCGCGCCCGTCAAAGCGCACTGGTGCTGATCAACACCTGGCGCGCGCACCTTTTTCCCGACGCCGCGCCCTACATCATGAAGAATGTGGCGCGCGCAGAGCAGGGACTGGCCGTGCTTGCATCGCTCGATCATCCAGCGGGCGAGGCGGCGGTCAGGGCTGCAGCCAGCCTCGATCCGTCCTGAACCTCCGACTATCATCCGCGTCAAGGCAACGCTCGCAAACAGGCAGAACCTCATGTCCGTAGACCTCATGCCCAACCGTTTCCGGCCCGGCGAGGCGGAACTTCCCCAACGCGAAGCGCACCTGATCTCCCGACGCGATGCGGTCCTTGGGGCCTCTTACCGCCTGCAATATCGCAAGCCCGTTCACTTCGTGCGCGGTGAGGGCATGTGGCTCTTTGACCCTGACGACCGGCCTTACCTGGATTTCTACAACAACGTGCCGTCGCTCGGCCACTGCCATCCGGAAGTGAACGCGGCCATGGCCGAGCAGGCGGCCCGGATAAGTGCCAACACGCGCTATCTCGAGCCGCAGCTGGTCGATTATGCAGAAAAGCTGATCGCTACCTTTCCCGCTGAGCTGGACCGAGTGGTGTTCACTTGCACCGGCAGTGAATCGAACGATCTGGCACTGCGTATCGCCCGGCTTGCAAGCGGCAACGAAGGCGTGATCGTCACATCCTACGCCTACCACGGCACCAGCGCCGCCGTCGCCGCCGTTTCGCCAAACCTTGGCGCTGCCGTGAACCTCAGCCCGAACGTGCGCATCGTCGAACTCCCCGGACCGGCCGGCATACCGCACGATCAGGCCGCAGATTTCTTCGAGGCACAGGTCCGGCTCGCCATCATCGATTTGCAGAGGCGCGGCATCGGCATCGCCGCGCTTCTGTTCGACAGCATCTTTTCAAGCGACGGGGTATGGATCGATCCGCCGGGCTTCATCGCAGGCGCGGTCGATGCGGTGCGCGAGGCAGGTGGCCTGATCATCTCGGACGAGGTCCAGCCAGGGTTCGGCCGTACCGGAGACCACATGTGGGGCTTTGCGCGCCATGGCATCGTTCCCGACCTCGCCACGCTGGGCAAGCCGATGGGCAACGGCTTTCCGATCGGTGCGGTCGTCGGGCGCAGCCAGCCGATGGAACATTTCGGCCAGACCGCGCGCTATTCCAACACGTTCGCCGGCAATACCGTCGGGATAGCGACAGCCGATGCCGTCCTGACGATCCTCCAGCGCGACCGGATACTCGATAGCGTCGTTTCGGTCGGCCAGTACCTCAGACACGGTATCGAGGCCATCGCCGCAGAATTGCCGGGCATACGCGGCATGCGCAACGCCGGCCTGTTCTTCGGCGTAGATATCGGGTTTGAAGACAGCCTGCCCGCACAGCGTCGGGCTATGGCGCTGGATCTGGTCAATGCCATGCGCGACGACGGAGTGCTGATCAGCACGACATCCGCCAATGAAGACGCCCTCAAAATCCGTCCTCCGTTGATCTGCCAGCACGAACATGTCGATAAATTCCTTGAAGTGTTCCATAATTCGCTGGGCAGGATCACGTCGTAATCGGGCCACCTGAAGCGTCACGTGCCTGACGGCGCACCCAAGCCGTACGCTCCCGATTGGAGTCTTCGATGTCATCGTCCGCCGAGATCGTTCTGGCCCATATTGTCGAACGGCTCGAAACCTGCCGCCCCTTGGTTGTCGGCATCTGCGGTGCGGGTCGCGTCCGTCAAGGTGGTGTAATTTCGGCTGTGGCCGTGGGCCATCGTCAGGCGGCTTTGGCGGTGATGTGTAGGGGCTGATTTTCCTCCTC
>NZ_JACICY010000006.1 GCF_014196055.1 Novosphingobium hassiacum | reverse complement strand
TGACATACCCCACCGCGGGGTGGAGCAGCCCGGTAGCTCGTCAGGCTCATAACCTGAAGGTCGCAGGTTCAAATCCTGCCCCCGCAACCAAGGTGATCTAATAAACGAAACACTAAGGGCCCCGCTGTTATCAGCGGGGCCTTTCGTCGTTTGGAACTGGGAGCATATAGGACGAAGGTATATTTGCGTGCTGCTGCGTATTGCTTCGCTGGTGACGTGACCCCAACTTTCCGCCAGCGTGGCACCGTGGGTGGTCCGCTGCGACGAAGCCAGATTCCCCTGCCTAGATACCATCTCGCGGCAAGCGAAGCCGTGGCCCCGACCGGGATCTTCTGCACGTCATTCACGGCGGTAGCATCGGTGCTGATCGCAGTCCTTTGCAACAGCCTTTGCCTGCCCATCGTGCCGCAGGCTGCGATGAGAGCGCCAAGTCTATCTTCAGAATATGTGTAGCACGCAGGCGCAAAAACGCGACCGAAAGGCACATGCAAACCATAACCGTCAGGTTTGCACGGGTTTCAGCCACTCGCGATAATGAAACAGTTTGCCGGATCAGGGGCAATGCGGCCTAACGCGGCGCCAGGCATAGTGGCAGAGGCAGGGGACCGACCCCATCGCTGCATGACCATGGTCAACGCACATCGCGTCGAAGACGATGATCGGGCGGTCACCGTCGTTCGAGGCAGCGCTTATGCGGCCTTCGCCAAGGGCGCTCTAGCCCGAAGGCCGCCTTCCAGCCCCAATGGCTGCAGTGGATTGCCGACCAGTCCGCTGACCATCGCGGCCTGTATGGCGGTGGCGGGCCACAGCTTGGACAGTGGGCCGACCACACGGTCGCGGATCAGAGGCAGCAAGCGACTGTCCGATTGATAGACCGGCGTGAACAGCGCCGTCAGCCATTGGTAGGTCAGGACATGGCGCCGCCGCAGCCCGATGCCGTGCCGAACCCCTTCATCGACGTTGACCTTCTCTGCCAGACCCTTGGCCAGAGCCCACGCGTCGAGCAACGCCATGTTGGCGCCCTGCCCAAGCTGAGGGCTGGCGGAGTGCCAGGCATCGCCGATATGGACCAGCGCCGGTTCCGCTGGTGCGGCGAGCGTTCGATGGGCGTAGCGCGCGAAGGTCAACTGGTCAGGATCATGAATCTGGTCGAGCAGAGGCGCGCAGTCAGGCCATAACGCGGCGACCTGCGCCTTCCACCTCACCAATCCGGCGTCGCGCCAGTCGTCGAGCATGTCGGCGCGAAGCGACCAGAAGAGGGCGGCCTTGGGCGTCGTTGCGCCGGGCGGAGTTCCGATGGGAAGGACGCCCGCCATGATGCTGGCCCGCTCGTAACGCTGTGCGAGAGCATGAGGATCGAAGTCCGCGTCCTTTGGCCAGTCGAGGTTAGCCCAAAGTGCGCCATAGGCGAGTTCCCGGCCAGTGGGCGGCGCCAGTGGCGTGCGCGTGCCCAGTGCGTCCACCACGAGATCATAGGGGCCGCTGGTCTCGCCATCCGCAAACCGCAGTGCTCGTTTTGCACCTCTCGGCTCGCTCCCGATCAGCTTGCGCCCGGTATGAACACCAATGTTCGATTGCAGGACGGTTTCGTGGAAGATATCGAACAGGCTGGCGCGATGGATCCCGATACCGAACATGCCTTGGCGGCGCAGGGCGGCATAATGAACATCGAGAACGACCCGGTTGCCCGCCTTGCCGAACAACCGATCGACGCGCGCACCTCGCGCCAGCACGGCATCCAGCAAGTCCAGTTTGGCAAGAACCGCCATCCCCGTGGGCTGGAGCATCAGGCCGGAACCGATGGGTCGGGGCGTGTCGAACCGCTCGAACAGTGTAACGTGATGCCCGGCACGATGAAGCAGCAGCGCAGCCGCCAGTCCGCATGGCCCGCAGCCAGCGATCGCAATGTCCAGCCCCCGCATTTTGGCTGTCTAACTGATGGCGTCAGCCTATCCAACAGAATGCGGGTCTGCGTTTGAAATCGAGCATCATATCTGGGCATGGCGCGGTATTGGACATGAATGAATGTTTGCAAGCCGCGCTTGCTCTCGCTGTCCTGGAGATAGACATCGCCTTCCCCAGTCCGTGTGCGCACCGCGACCACCAACGAGATGCCGCCTTCGACATGGGATGAACCTGCACGGCCGAAGGTGAAATCACCCGCGATCAGGTCATAGCCGGTGTCGCCAGCCAGCCGCAGCACGAACTGCTTGCGGTCGGTTGGAAAAACGCGGGCACCGTAGGCCGAAAGCCGGCTGTTCCAGACGAGATAGTCCTTGTCGGATGCCTCCAGTGCTTCAATCGCTCGCTTGGTGAGCTTGGCCATTTACCGCCTTAAATAAGGAATATAGCGGGCTGACGCGTAGTCAGGCGTAAAGTCTTCGTGAGCCTTCATAGCCTGAAGGTCGCAGGTTCAAATCCTGCCCCCGCAACCAGATCACACAGACCCCGCTTTCGAGCGGGGTTTTTGCGTTCTGTGATGCGATTGCATCAATGCACGCGATTGTGCAGCGTGCCGCAAAATTCCTGTGACAGTACGGGGATTGGACGATAACATCCTCACTTGAAAAGTTGCCCGGCACGGCCTTGGGAGAGGATGCGAGAAAATCGCGCCGTGCCGGGTTTAAACCCTCAGGATAGCAAAACTGATCCGCATGATCGGTCGGCGCATTATGCAAAGACACTCGCTGGCACGTTGCGCACGCAGAGTGTCCGTGTGACGAACAGGCACCTGGCATGACGTCCGGGTTGGCCGCAGCGCTGGGGCTTGGCCTGATCGGCGTGCTGTTTCTGGTTGCGGCAGCAATCGAGCGCAACGGCGCAGGCTTTCGCATCAATGCCCCCCTTCGCCATGGTGCCTATACGCTTGCGCTGGGAGTCTACTGCTCGAGCTGGACATTCTACGGCGCCGTCGGGACGGCGGTCCGTGAAGGCTGGAATTACCTACCGATCTATATCGCGCCCGTCTTGTTGCTGATCGTCGCGCCGCGCTTTTTGTCGCGCCTGTCGCAAGCTGTGCAGCGAGAGCAGGCGTCGACGATCTCGGACTTCATCGCCGCACGATTCGGCCACGATCCCGGTGTGGCCCGCATCGTGACGGTCATCGCCCTGTGCGGCACCGTCCCCTATGTCGCGCTCCAGTTGCGCTCGATGGGCCTGGCGATCGAAGCATTGTCGGGTGAACCTGTAGTCGTCCCGGTAATGATTGGGGCGGCAGCGCTGCTGTCATTGTTTGCGATGCTGTTCGGCGCCCGGCGTTATGAAATCGCGGGGCGGAGCGAGGGGCTGGTTTTCTCGATTGCGCTTGAATCATTGATCAAGCTGGTCGCGTTGGCGCTCGTCGGCGGCTTTGCCGTGCATGTCTTGTGGCAGGCGTCGAGTGCCGACCTTTCGCGTGCGACCACCGTATTGACCGACAGGTTCCTGCCGTCGCACCTCTCGCTCGAGACCGCTGTCATTGCGCTGATCTCGGCCTTTGCGATCATCGTGCTGCCGCGCCAGTTCTACATGGGCTTTGCCGAGGCGCAGGCGACCGACGATCTGCCGCGCGCGCGCAAGGGGCTTGCGATCTACCTTCTCACGATGGCGGCATTGATCGTTCCGATCGCGCTGGGCGGCCTTGTCGCATTGCCTGCCGGCGCGCCGCCCGACAGTTTCGTGCTGCTGTTGCCGGCGACCGAGGGCGTCAACGCGATCGGAATTGCAGCCTTGTTGGGCGGGCTCAGTTCGGGTGCGGCGATGGTGATCGTCGATTCGATAGCGCTGGCAACGATGGTCTCCAATGACCTGATCTTTCCTGCGGTGTTGCGCAGCGAGCCCGAAGCCCAAGCAGGTGACCTCGGGCGGCGGATGTTGCTGGTCCGGCGGCTCACGATCATTGGGGTGGTGGGCCTCGCGTTGCTGTGGGCGCTGCTGGTCGATCCCACGCGGTCGCTTGCCTCGATCGGGCTCGTCGCATTTGCGGCAATGGTCCAGTTCGTGCCGCATCTCCTGCTGGCGGTAGCGGCACCGGGACGCGACCCCACGGCCGCGCGCGCGAGCCTGCTGACCGGGCTAGGCTTGTGGCTCTATACGCTTGCCGTGCCCCAGATCCTGCCCGCATCGTGGGTTGCCGCGCTGGAAGGCACGCTGCTCGATCCGCTGCGCCTGCTCGGGATCGGCCATGGCTCTCCGCTCGTCCACGGCGTTGTCTGGAGCTTGTCGGCCAATCTCGTCGTGCTGGCGCTGGCAACGGCGCGCAAACGTCCCGCGCCGCGCATGCCCCGGCTCGTGCTGGGGGAGCGCCCGGTCGGCAATCTCGGCGAGTTGGCCACGCTTGCCGCGCGCTTCATCGGTGATGACCGCACGTCGTCGGCGTTTCCGGTGGAGCGCCATGGTGAGCCCGTGACCCGGGCCGACGCGCGGCTTGCCCGTGAGCTGATCGCGAGCGTCGTGGGCTCGTCCTCTGCCCGCGCACTGGTCGCATCGGCGCTGGCTGATGGGCGGATGAGCTTTGAGGAAGTCACGCGGTTGCTCGACGAGGGAGGGCAATCGCTCAGCTTTTCGCGTCAATTGCTCGCCGCGACCTTCGAGAACCTGCAGTCGGGCGTCAGCGTTATCGACGCGCAGTTGAATCTTGTCGCCTGGAACACGCGGTACGTAGAGCTTTTCGGCTATCCTCAGGAACTGGTTCGGGTCGGCACTCCGATCAGCGAGCTGATCCGTTATAACGTCGCGCGTGGCAGTTTTGCCGGTCCCATCGAAGACGAGGTCGAAAAGCGCCTGCGCCACCTGCGCGCGCTGCGCCCTTATGTCTCCGAACGCGTGCAGCACGATGGCCGGGTCATAAAATCGGTTGGCGGTCCGATGCCGGGCGGCGGCTATCTCACGTCATTCACCGACATTTCCGACGAGGCGGCGATGCGTGACGAATTGCGTCGCACGTTGGACGAACTCGAGCAGCGCGTATTCGAACGCACCCGCGATCTCAGCGAAGCGAACCGCAAGCTGGCCGACTCGACGCGCGAAAAGACCCGCTTCCTCGCCGCCGCCAGCCACGACTTGTTACAGCCGCTACATGCCGCGCGTCTGTTTGCCTCCGCGCTTGATCGCAACCTTGAAGGGCCGGCCAAGGCGTTGGCAGGGCGCGTCGATCGCTCGATCGTTGCGGCGGAGGAACTGCTGCGGGCTTTGCTGGACATTTCCCGGCTTGACGCTGGCGGGGTGCAGCTGAGCCGCGAGACCGTCGAACTGGCGCCTTTGCTGTCCGACATCGCGGAAAACATGCGGCCATTGGCGAGCGAGAAGGGGCTGACCCTGCGCATCGGGCCGTGTACGGGCGCGGTCGAAACCGACGCTGGCCTGCTGCGCTCGGTGCTGCAGAACCTTGCTTCCAATGCACTGCGCTATACCGTGGTTGGTGGCATGGTAATCGGCGTGCGGCGGCGCGGCGGTTTCCTGCGGATCGATGTTATCGATAGCGGCGTTGGCATACCCGAACACAAGCAGCGCGAGATATTCAGCGAGTTCACGCGGCTTGGTGAGGTCGATGCAGAAGGGTTGGGGCTGGGCCTTGCCATCGTGGACAGAATTGCGACGTTGATCGGCGCGCGTATCGAGGTTGCCTCACAGCCCAGGCGAGGCAGCCGGTTCAGTGTCTGGTTGCCGGCCGTCGCTTCCAGCCCGCCGGTTCAGCGGCCTGCCCAAAGCGCACTGCCAGCGTCAGGCGCGAGCCGGGCAAGATCGCTACGCGTGCTGGTCGTCGACAACGAACCCGACATCGTCGAGGCGACGGTGGCTCTGCTGACGGGCATCGGCCACCACGCGGTCGGCGTCGCCACCGCCGTCGCAGCACTGGCGCGGGTTGGGGACACCGACGTTCTGCTAGCCGATTACCACCTCGACGGTGAGGACGGTCTGGCCCTGATCGAGCAGGCCCGCGTTCGAAACCCGGGCCTTGCGGTGGCGCTGGTTACTGCCGAAAGTGGCGCGGCGCTGCGCAAGCGGCTCAAGCTCCTCAATATCCCGCTGTTTGTGAAACCGACCGATCCCGCCGCAATCGAGGCGTTCCTGCATGCGGTTTCAGCTCGCCATGTCGAGCCCTAGCGAGCGTGCAACGAGTGCCGCCTGGGTGCGGTTCTGCACATCGAGCTTACGCATGATCGCCGTCATGTGCGCTTTCACCGTCGCCTCGCTCATGCCGAGGTCGTAGGCGATCTGCTTGTTGAGCTTACCTTCGAGCACGGACAGCAAGACTTTGAGCTGGGTCGGGGTCAGCCCCGCCACCGTGCGGCGCACTTGGTCCACGGGCTCGGTTGAGGCCGATGGCCTGTCGATCCCGCGCAGCGCGTCGCGGATCGCGTCCTCGATCCGCAATAGGTCTGCGTCCTTGCGCAGGAACCCGACTGCGCCGAACGCGCGCGCCTCTTCGGCGACCATCGCGCCTTCAGCGCTCGACACCACCAGGATCGGCACGTCGGGCTTTTCGGCGTGGAGCAGGGCAATGCCCGAATAGCCGATCGCGCCGGGCATCTTGAGGTCGAGCGTGATCAGGCACAGCCCGTCGGCTTCAGCCGCCGCCTTCGCTGCAGCGGCCAGCGTACCGGCTTCGATCACCCGGGCCTGAGGCGCGACGTTGGACACCGCCAGCGCCAGCGCCTGTCGGAATAGCGGATGATCGTCCGCAATGAGTATCGTGTCGCCCAATGCCCCTCCGGGGCCGCTATTCCATGCCGACGTTACGCCTTCGCCAGAAGCGGCCTATTGGCGAGCAGGTTATCGACAACTGAGGGATCGGCAAGCGTGGAGGTGTCGCCGAGGTTGGAAACATCGTTTTCGCCGATCTTGCGCAGGATGCGGCGCATGATCTTGCCCGAGCGGGTCTTGGGCAGGCCCGGCGCGAACTGGATCACGTCGGGCGTGGCGATCGGGCCGATTTCGTGGCGGACCCAGGCGACCAGTTCGCGGCGCAGGGCCTCGTCGGGCTCGACTTCGACATTGCAGGTGACGAAGGCGTAGATGCCTTGCCCCTTGATGTCGTGCGGCATGCCGACGACGGCCGCTTCGGCCACCTTGGCGTGGGCGACGAGCGCGGACTCGATCTCGGCAGTGCCCATGCGGTGGCCCGAGACGTTGATCACGTCGTCGATGCGGCCGGTGATCCAGTAGTATCCGTCCTCGTCGCGGCGGCAACCGTCGCCGGTGAAGTACATGCCCTTGAACGTGCTGAAATAGGTCTGGAAGAAGCGCTCGTGGTCGCCCCAGACGCTGCGCATCTGGCCGGGCCAGCTGTCGGTGATGACCAGGCAGCCATCGGTTGCGCCTTCGAGCAGCGCGCCATCGTTGTCGAGCAGCGCGGGCTTTACCCCGAAGAACGGGCGTGAGGCGGAACCCGGCTTGAGCGGCGTGGCGCCGGGCAGCGGCGTGATCATCGCGCCGCCGGTTTCAGTCTGCCACCAGGTATCCACGATCGGGCAGCGGCTGTCGCCCACGACCTTGTGATACCATTCCCACGCCTCGGGATTGATCGGTTCGCCGACCGAGCCGAGCAGGCGCAGCGAGGCACGGCTGGTTTTCTTTACCCAGTCATCGCCTTCGCGCATCAGCGCGCGCAATGCCGTGGGGGCGCCGTAGAAGATCTCGACCTTGAACTTGTCGACGACCTGCCAGAACCGGCTCGCGTCGGGGAAGTTGGGTACGCCTTCGAACATCACCGTCGTCGCGCCGTTCATCAGCGGGCCGTAGACGACATAGGAGTGTCCGGTCACCCAGCCGATGTCGGCGGCGCACCAGTAGATCTGGCCGGGACGATAATCGAACACGTACTGATGCGTCATCGAGGCCCATACCGCGTAGCCGCCGGTGGTGTGCAGCACACCCTTGGGCTTGCCGGTCGAGCCCGAGGTGTAGAGGATGAACAGCGGGTCTTCCGCGCCGATTTCCTCAGGCGCGCAGTCGGCCGACTGCTGCGCAGCGGCGCTCGCCCAGTCGACGTCGCGACCCTCGACAAAGCCGACATCCGCGCCCGTCCGGCGCAGCATGATCACGGTATCGACGCCAGGGCACTGCTTGAGTGCCTCATCGACGTTGGCTTTCAGTGGCACCTTGCGTCCGCCGCGCAGGCCCTCGTCCGAGGTCAGCACGATGCGGCTGTCGCAATCGGTGATGCGGCCGGCCAGCGCGTCGGGGCTGAACCCTGCGAAGACGATCGAATGGATCGCGCCGATCCGCGCGCAGGCGAGCATCGCCACTGCAGCTTCGGGCACCATCGGCAGGTAGATCGTGACCCGCTCACCCTTGCGCACGCCCTTGGCCTTGAGCAGGTTGGCGAAGCGGCAGACGTCTTCGTGGAGCTGGCGGTAGGTGATCTCGCGGTGCGGCTCACCCAGACCGTCAGGCTCCCACAGGATCGCGATCGCGTCGCCGCGCGTCGCCAGATGGCGGTCCAGGCAATTGGCTGACAGGTTGAGCGTGCCGTCCTCGAACCAGCGGATGCCGAAGTCGGCCTCATCGAACGAGGTGTTCTTGACCTTGGTGAAGGGCTTGATCCAGTCGAGCCGCTGGCCGTGCTCGGCCCAGAACGCTTCCGGGTTCTCGACCGACTGGCGGTACATCTCGTCGTAACCCGCAGCATCCACCAACGCGTTCTGCGCCCACTCGGACGGGACCGGATATACTGCTTCGCCCATCTCAGGCTCCTCTCAATTCTGCTCTTCCCAACTGCATACCGCACTCCGGTCCGCTGGTGGTTCAAGACTTTGGTCGTAGATATAAGACCATCCTCTCTCTGGTTGCCACCCCCCGGTCAAGCGATGGTCCAGCAGGATGTCGCGAAATGTCGGCACCGGGAGAGGGAAAATGCTTCACACGAACTGGCGGTCGCACGCGCTCCTGCTCGCAGCCACCGCTCTGACGCTACCGGGCGCGGCACACGCTGCCGCACCGACCCAACACGAAGCCGAGCTCGAGGCGCGGCTTTTACGTCTCGAAACCGAGATGATCGCACTCAAGGCCGATCTGGCGCAGGCCAAGGCGGCACGATCGCCGGTTGATACCGCGCAAGTGATGCAGGTGGCCCAAGCGGCGCAGGCGACTGCGGATGCGGCCACCGCGAAGGTCGCCGCGCTGGAAAGCAAGCCGCAGCCCGATGGCTTCAAGGTCGGCAGCACCACGGTCAAGCTCGGCGGGTGGATCAAGCTGGTCGCCACCAACAGCCGGTTCAGCGACGGGGAAGTTGCCAACAACGCGTTTGCCCGCGATTTCTGGCTGCCCCAGCAGATCCCGGTCGGCGGATTGCATTCTGCGCGCGAACAGGATTTCAGCGCGCGCCAGTCGCGCTTCTGGCTCAACCTCGATACGACCGTCGCCGGCCACAGCCTGAAAGGCTACGTCGAGACCGACTTTGAAACCTCACCCGGCACGCAAGGCACGCAGCGCACCACCAACGGCTACAACCTCGCGCTGCGCCGCGCATATGTGCAGCTCGACAAATGGACCTTTGGTCAGGACTGGTCGACGTTCCAGTACACCGGAGCGCTGCCCGAAAGCACCGACTACGTCGGCACCACCGAAGGCACGGTCTTCGTCCGCCAGCCTCTCGTGCGCTATTCGGCGAAAGTGGGCGAGGGGATGACCCTGCACGTCTCGGCCGAGAACCCCGAAAGCGCGACGGCCACAGCCGGTGCGCCTGCGCTGATCGAAAATGGCGACGATCGCATTCCCGATTTCGCCGCGCGTCTCGCGTGGAGCGGCAAGGCGGGCGAACTGTCGCTGGCGGGCCTTGCGCGCGAATTGCGGGTCGAAACCAACGGTGTTGCCGACAGCCGCTTTGGCTGGGGCGTCAGCGCAGGTGGCAAGCTGTTTCTCGACGACGCGAAGATCAGCGACGTCCGTTTCATGGCAACTTACGGACAGGGCGCGAGCCGCTACATCGGCGTCAACTTCGCGCCTGACGCGGTTTTCGTACCCGGCACGGGCAAGCTCGAGAACGTGACCGTAGCCGCCGCGATGCTTGCGGGCCGCGTGGCCATCGCACCGGGCGTTCGCGCCAACCTGATGGGCAGCTGGCAGCACGTTTCCTATGCCGATGCGCTCACTGCCGCGATGGTCGGCGGCTACAACCGCGAGGCGTGGAGCGTTGCGGGCAATCTGTTCTGGACGCCGGTCAAGAACGTCGACCTCGGCATCGAGGTTCGGCACGGTGAACGCACACTGGTCAACGGCGCGAGCGGTTCGCTCGACCGCGTCGAATTTGCAGCAAAATACGGTTTCTAATAAACCCACCAGAGAGGGGGAGAGGTCAATGCCACATCTAGAGATTGCGGATGACATATCCGCGTTGCCCAAGCACCACCAAGCCACTCACAGCGAAAAGCTGATCATTACCGCATCGTCGCTCGGCACGGTGTTCGAGTGGTACGATTTCTACCTTTATGGACTGCTCACCGCGATCATCGCGGCCAAGTTCCTGACCGGATTGAACCCGACCACATCGTTCATCATGGCACTGCTGATATTTGCCGCGGGCTTCATCGTCCGGCCATTCGGCGCGCTGGTGTTCGGCCGTATCGGCGACATGGTCGGGCGTCGCTATACCTTCATCGTCACGCTGCTGGTCATGGGCACTTCGACCTTCCTCGTCGGCTGCCTGCCCACTTATGAAACGGTCGGCGTTGCCGCCCCGATCATGCTGGTGATCCTGCGCATGTTTCAGGGCCTCGCCTTGGGCGGCGAATACGGCGGTGCGGCGACCTACGTCGCCGAGCATGCGCCCGAAGGGAAGCGGGGGCTTTATACGAGCTGGATCCAGATCACGGCCACGGCGGGCCTCGCCATGGCGCTGCTGATCGTGATCCTCGTGCGCTCGCCGGTTACCGGCGTGGGCGAAGATGCTTTCAAGGACTGGGGCTGGAGAGTTCCTTACCTGCTTTCGGGCCTGTTCCTGATGGTTGGCCTGTGGCTGCGCCTCAAGCTGCATGAATCGCCTGTGTTCCAGAAGATGAAGGACGAAGGCACGTCTTCCAAGCGTCCGCTGACCGAAGCTTTCGGCGAGTGGAAGAACCTCAAGATCGTGCTGATCGCCTTTTTCGGCGCCATCGCGGGCCAGGCCGTGGTCTGGTACACCGGCCAACTTTACGCGATGTACTTCCTCGAAAAGATGCTCAAGGTCGATGGTCTGACATCGAACATGCTGATCATCATCGCGCTGGCGCTTGCCACGCCGTTCTTCCTGTTCTTCGGCTGGCTGTCGGACAAGATCGGCCGCAAGAAGATCATCCTGACCGGCTGCGCGCTTGCTGCCCTCACGATGTTCCCCACGTTCCACATGCTCGCCGAAGCCGCCAACCCCGCGCTGGTCCATGCCCAGGCCACCGCTCCGGTCAAGGTCATGGCTAACCCTGATGAATGCTCGTCGCAGTTCGATCCTGTGGGCGGCAACAAGTTCGACACTACCAGCTGTGACATCGTCAAAAATGCGCTCGCCAAGGCGGCCGTGAACTATGAAAACGTCGCGGCCCCTGCCGGCACGATCGCCGCCATCCAGATCGGCGACAAGACGTTCACCGCGCCTGATCCTGCCAAGGTGACGGGCGATGACAAGAAGGCTGCGATCGCTGCCTTCACCGCGCAAGTCGTGGGCGCACCGGCCGTTGCCGCCAAGCCTGCCGAAGCTGGCAAGCCTGCGGTTGCGGCCAAGGACGCGGTCACCGGCGAGCTGTCCAAGGTCGGCTATCCGGCCAAGGCCAACCCCGACGAGATCAACAAGCCCCTCGTCGTGGCGATCCTGTTCTACCTCGTGCTGCTGGTGACCATGGTTTATGGTCCGATTGCCGCAATGCTGGTCGAACTGTTCCCCAGCCGCATCCGCTACACCTCGATGAGCCTGCCCTACCATATCGGTAATGGCTGGCTCGGCGGCCTGCTCCCGGCGATCGGTTTCGCCATGGTCGCGGCCAACGGGGATATCTACCACGGTTTCTGGTATCCCGTGGTGGTAGCCGCTGCGACGTGCATCTTCGGCCTGTTCTTCCTGCCGGAGACCTACAAGCGCAGCATCGACGAATAACGGTCCGTTCGAGGGGCGGGTCCAGTACCCGCCCCGACAGCTCCAATACAGGTACAAGTCATGAGCGAAGCCTACGACCTGGCATTCCGCGAAAGTGTCCAAGATCCTGAGCAATTCTGGGCCAAGGCGGCGCAAGCCATCGACTGGGTTTCGCCACCTGCTCGCGCTTATGCTCCAGACACCGGCTGGTTCCCCGGCGGCACGCTCAACACCTGCGACAATTGCCTCGACCGTCATGTCGCAGCGGGCCGCGGCGAGGCGCCTGCGCTGATCTACGACAGCCCGGCAACCGGCACGATCCGCACATATTCCTATACACAGTTGCTCGAACAAACCGGCCGCGTCGCCGCCATGCTCGCCGCGCTCGGCGTGGGGCAGGGCGACCGCGTGATCATCTACATGCCGATGATCCCCGAAACGGTCTTCGCCATGCTCGCCTGCGCGCGGCTTGGCGCGATCCATTCGGTCGTGTTCGGTGGCTTTGCCCCACTCGAACTCGCCAAGCGCATCGACGATGCCACGCCCAAGGTGCTGCTCACCGCCTCATGCGGTATCGAAGGCGCGCGCACCATCGCCTACAAGCCGATGGTCGACGAGGCGCTGCAACTTGCGCATCATCAGATCGAACGCGTCGTCGTGTGCCAGCGCGATACCTTGCGCGCGGCCATTGACGGACCCAAGGAACTCGACTGGGAAACCCTGCGCGCCGCCACCGCTGGCGATCCGGTCCCCGCGCCTGTGCCCGTCGCGTCCTCCGACCCGCTGTACATCCTCTACACCTCCGGAACGACTGGCACCCCGAAGGGCGTTGTGCGCGAGAATGGTGGCCATGCCGTCGCGCTCGCATGGTCGATGAAGAACATCTACGGCATCGGCGAGGGCGCTACATTCTGGGCCGCGTCCGATGTCGGCTGGGTCGTGGGGCACAGCTATATCGTTTACGCCCCGCTGCTGGTCGGCGCGACGACGGTGCTGTTCGAAGGCAAGCCCGTCGGCACGCCCGACGCGGGTACGTTCTGGCGCACGATCGCGCGCCACGGCGTGAAGACCTTCTTCACCGCGCCCACCGCCATCCGCGCAATCCGCAAGGAGGACCCCGACGCCACGTTCCTCGCCGAGATCGGCACGGGAAAGTGCGAGGCTGTTTTCCTTGCCGGAGAACGCGCAGACCCCGCCACGATCGGTTGGCTCGAGGAAAAGTCCGGCCTGCCGGTGATCGACCACTGGTGGCAGACCGAACTGGGCTGGCCAGCCATAGCCTCGTGTTTCGCGCTGGGTGACTTGCGCCGCAAGCGCGGCAGTGCCGGGTTTCCGGTGCCGGGCTTTGCCTTTGCGGTGCTCGATGAAAGCGGCCAGCCGGTCGAACCGGGCCACAGCGGCGCGGTGGTGATCCGCGAACCGCTGGCCCCCGGTGCGTTCCGGACGCTGTGGAACAACCACGCAGGCTATGCGAAGAACTTTGCCACGTTCGAGGGCTGGTATGAAACCGGTGACGCCGGGTTTATCGACGACGAGGGCTTCGTCCACATCATGGGCCGCACCGACGACATCATCAACGTCGCCGGGCATCGCCTGTCGACCGGGCAGATGGAGCAGATCGTCGCCGGTATCGAAGGCGTCGCCGAATGCGCGGTGATCGGTGCGGACGATGCTATCAAGGGCATGGTGCCCATCGCCTTCGTCGTTCCCCGCACTGGCTTCGACGCTGATGCCGCATTCGAAAAGCGCGTGATCGCCGCGGTGCGCGCAGAGCTGGGCGCAGTCGCCGCGCTCAAGACCGCCTATATCGCCACGGGCCTGCCCAAGACCCGCTCGGGCAAGATCCTGCGCAACCTGCTGCGCAAGATCGTCAATGGCGAGCAATGGGTCACGCCGCCCACGATCGACGATCCGGCGGTTCCGGCGGCGCTCCAGGCATTGGTCGGCGTGCGCGAGGCTTGATTGCGCGCTGAGCGCGGGGCAGGAAGAGGCATGACCGGCTTTGCTACGTATCACGCGCATGTCTATTTCGATCCGCACGAGGCCGATGAAACCGGCATGCTGTGTACTGCGATGAAAGATGCGCTCGGCGTCGCAATGGGCCGGGTCCACGCCAAGCCGGTCGGTCCGCATCCGCGCGGCTCCTGCCAGATGACGATCCCTGCATCCCGCATCGGCGAGGCGCTCGAATGGATGATGACCCATCGCGGTCACTTCACCGTGTTTTGCCATGGCAATACTGGCAACGATCTGGCCGACCACACCGCGCATGTAATGTGGCTAGGGACGAGCGAAGCGCTCGATCTCTCGCAATTCGGTCCGAACTGACCACCTTTCTGACATATAGCAACGTTTTGTCATGCACGCGCCCATGACGCGCAAAGTGCGGCGGCCAGTTACCGGGAACTGATCAACCAGACCGGAGCCGACCGCCATGCTTATCGCAACTCTCATCGCTGCATCCGCTCTTCATGCGGCGCCCGCCAGCCCCATCGCCGCAGCGCCATGGAGCCTTGCAAACCCTTCGGGTGCAGCAGGCCGTGCCGGTGCCTCCTTGCCGCACCCCGATGCCGCCAAGGCTGCGCCCAAGCACAAGGTTGCCTCGCGCATCGTGTGCCATCCCGATCCGACCAAGAGCATCGGCTGCTCGCACGATAAGGCACGCGAAGCTGCCGAGCAGCGCGCCGAAGCTGCCCGCAAGGCCAACGAAGCCTGACCCATGCTTGTAGCCCTCCGGCGTCTGTCTGCAGTACGACGGAGGGCATACGGCTGATCGAACCTTGGCAGTCCGGCACGCAAGGCCTATCTAAAGGTAGCG
Source organism: Novosphingobium hassiacum (assembly GCF_014196055.1). Classification (GTDB taxonomy): domain Bacteria; phylum Pseudomonadota; class Alphaproteobacteria; order Sphingomonadales; family Sphingomonadaceae; genus Novosphingobium; species Novosphingobium hassiacum. Next base: position 270,811 of record NZ_JACICY010000006.1, on the reverse strand, counting down.
AGCTGGATCGGACTGTTGCAAAAAGACATGGAACACATGCAATCACCTTCGATCGTACTGGTGGAAGACGATGGTCCACTACGCACTCTGACCGCCCGCGCGCTGCGTGAGAACGGTTATACCGTGCGCACCGCTGCTACCGGCGCCGAGATGTGGGTCGCACTGGAAGGCGAGCCTGCGGACCTCGTCGTGCTCGACATCATGTTGCCCGGGACCAGCGGTATCGAACTGTTCCGCCGTCTGCGCCGTCAGAGCGATGTGCCGATTATCTTCGTGTCGGCGCGTGGCAGCGAGGAGGACCGTGTCCTCGGCCTTGAACTCGGCGCGGACGATTACGTCGCAAAGCCCTTCAGCACGCGCGAACTGGTGGCCCGGATCGGTGCTGTGCTGCGCCGGGGCAACAGTAACGGCAGCGATAGTGCAGGCGACAGCGGCCAACGCAGCGGTGACATCCACTTCGAAGGCTGGACCGTGTCGATGGCCCGGCGCGAACTGCACTCGCCCAGTGGCGCGATGGTCGATCTGACCGGCGCCGAATTCGATCTGCTGGCGACGTTCATGGGCCAGCCCCAGCGCGTGCTCGGGCGTGAACGCCTTATCGAGCTGTCGCGCACCCGGCTGGGTGACAGCTCCGACCGCAGCGTCGATGTCCTCGTCAGCCGCCTGCGTCGCAAGCTGTCCGCAGCGGGCGGCAATGCACCGATCGTGACCGTGCGCGGGGTCGGCTACATGTTCCGGGCCGAGGTCAATCGGGCTTGACGCTGTTTCGCCGGTTTGGTCTGCCCGAGCGGCTGCTGGCGATCCTGCTACTTGTCGCCGGCGTAGACTTCGCCGCGAATACCCTGCTGTTCGACCGCGCAAGCCGCTTTGCCCTGCGCGAGGACGACGCCGCACGCGTCGCGGAACATCTCGTCATCGCCAGCCGCGCAATCGAACGCACGACGTCTGTTGACCGCGCGCGCGTTGCCCGCGACCTCAGCACGCCACGCTTTGCTTTTGAATGGCGTGCCAAGGGGCGGCGTGCATCGGGCTCGGTCGCGCTTGCCGGGATGCGCGAGCAGATCCTCGACGTTGCGACCGAACTCGACCGCGCCGACCTGCAACTCCACCTCAAGTCGATGGGCGCTTCCGGCAACATCGTCGGGTCTGTCCAGTTGAGCGACCGCAGCGTGCTGCAGTTCGAGACCTATGCCAGCAACGCCTGGACGCTGAATGCCGGCCGCATAGCTACGTTATTGCTGCCGACGCTGGTGCTGGTGGTGCTCGCCTGGGTGCTGTTTCGCGCGACACTGGCACCGCTCGGCACGCTCGTCCGTGCTACACGCAAGGTCGGGGCAGGGCCGCCGGTCGCGGTTGCCGAACAGGGTACCGAAGAGGTGCGCGAACTGATCCGCGCGTTCAATGCGATGCAGCAGCGCATCCACCAATCGATGACCGATCGCACCCAGTCGATGCTGGCGATCGGACACGATCTGCGTACGCCCATCGCGCGGATGCAACTGCGGCTCGAGAACACCGGACTCGATAGCGAAACCATGGGGGACATGACCGGCGATCTAAGCGAGATGCGGCACATGCTGGAGTCTCTGCAAGCCTTCGTCGAGACCGGCGGGTCGCAGCTGAAGGCGGACCGGCTCGATGTCGCGGTGATGACCCAGACGCTGGTCGATACCGCCGCTGACGAGGGGCGCGACGCGACGTTTCACGGCCTCGAAAGCCTCGAGATCATCGCGCGCCCCGTTTCCCTGCGCCGCGCCTTGTCAAACCTGCTCGAGAATGCCCTTCATTACGCTGGCAGCGTGCGCGTCACTGTCAGCCGTGATGGCGATACAGCGCAGATCGCGTTCGACGATGACGGACCGGGTATCCCCGAAGACCGGCTCGACGATGTCCTCCAGCCGTTCGTCCGGCTCGACACTGCGCGCAGCCGCGACACGCCTGGCATGGGCCTTGGCCTTCCGATCGTGCACCGTGCCGTGACCTTGGAGGGCGGCACATTGCAGTTGCGAAACAACAAGGACGGAGGGCTGTGCGTGCTGGTCCGTATCCCCTGCGCGATCGGCTGAAAATCAAGACATATTTCATTACAAAGCCGTGCTATTGAGGCAAAAGCCACGCCCTATCTCGTTCGCAATCGCGGTAAAACCGCCGCGGTCAACCGATCCTCAACGGAAAAGGGTGGCAACTGTGAACGAACTCCTCGGCCGCGTCTTCAGCTTCGAGAAGACAGTATTCCCCGACAGCCGCGAGCTGTTCGGCAAACTTTCAAGCGAGGGCCAGTCGCCCAAGGCGCTAATGATCTCCTGCGCCGACTCGCGCATCGTGCCCGAACAGATCATGCAGGCAGAGCCGGGCGAACTGTTCGTCTGCCGCAATGCCGGCAACATGGTCCCGTCGTATGCGACGATGAACGGCGGCGTATCGTCGACCGTCGAATATGCCGTCGTCGCGCTTGGCGTGCGTGACATCATCGTCTGCGGCCATTCGGACTGCGGCGCGATGAAGGCACTGGCCGCACCCGAAGAGCCCAAGGGCATGCCCAACGTCGTCGCCTGGCTCAAGCACGGCGCCGCGGCAGAGCACGTCATCTCGAGCTGTTCGCCGCACATGCACGGTGACGAACGCGTCCGCGCCGTGTCGCTGCAGAACATCATCGCGCAGTTGGCGCACTTGCGCACGCATCCCTCGGTTGCAGCGGCAATCGCGCGCGGCGATATGGCGCTGCACGGCTGGTTCGTCGATATTTCGGCCGGCGTCGTGCTCGGCCTGGATGGCGACACCGGCCAGTTCGTGCCGATGCGCGAAGATCGTGCGCTTCCGGTCGCACTTCCTGCAGCCACGCGCGTCGCTGCTGAACCATACTATGCCGAGGCTGCAGAATGACGACCGCAGCAACAGCGGCAAGCGATCAGGCGGAAGGGCGAGGGCCCTTCCGCTTTTTCGCGCGTGATTTCACCGCCTCGATCGTGGTGTTCCTTGTGGCCATGCCGCTGTGCATGGGCATCGCGATCGCGTCGGGCGTTCCGCCTGAAAAAGGCCTCGTCACCGGTATCATCGGTGGCATCGTCGTCGGCCTGCTGGCTGGCTCTCCGCTTCAGGTCAGTGGCCCTGCCGCAGGCCTTGCGGTCATCGTCTTCGAATTTGTCCGCGACAACGGCCTGTCCGCGCTCGGTCCGGTTCTCGTATTGGCCGGTGCCATCCAATTTGTGGCAGGCGTAGCCAAGCTCGGCGGCATGTTCCGTGCGATCTCGCCTGCCGTGGTCCACGGCATGCTTGCCGGGATTGGCGCGCTGATCGTCATTGGCCAGTTCCACATCCTGTTCGATGCCAAGCCGGCCTCGAGCGGGGTCGACAATCTGGCGATGATGCCCGCGCGCATACTCGGCCTCACGCCGTTCGATCTGCGTTCGACCGAATTGGCGCTTGTGCTGGGTCTGCTGACCATCGGTACGATGCTGGTGTGGGAAAAGGTCAAGCCCGCGCGGCTTGGCCTGCTCCCGGGTGCGCTTCTTGGCGTGCTGGCGGCGACCATCCTCGCAGCGCTCGCAGGCTGGGATGTCGCGCGGATCGCGGTGCCGGATTCGATCGCTGCGGCATTCGTGCCAGTTGAAGGCGGTGCCTTCTCGGCTCTCGGCAATCCCACGTTGATCTTCGCAGCCATCGCCATTGCCTTCATCGCCAGCGCCGAAACACTGCTCTCGGCAGCAGCGGTCGACCGGATGCACGATGGCGTGCGCACCGATTACAACAAGGAGCTTCGCGCCCAAGGCATCGGCAACTTGCTGTGCGGTGTGTTCAACGCCCTACCCATGACCGGCGTGATCGTGCGCTCGTCGGCCAACGTTCAGGCGGGCGCGATGACACGGCTGTCGGCGGTGCTTCATGGTGCCTGGATCCTCGGCTTCGTCGCGCTGCTGCCATGGCTGCTTCGTGAAGTTCCGATGGCGGCATTGGGCGGCGTGCTGGTCGTGACCGGCTGGAAGCTGGTCAGCCTCAAGCATGTCAGTCATCTGTTCCGGGTCCACGGCTATATGCCGGCAATCATCTGGACGACGACATTCCTGCTTGTCGTCCTGACCGATCTGCTGACCGGCGTGCTTGTCGGCCTCGCTCTTTCGGCCCTGGAGCTTCTTCCGCATGTGCGAAACTTGCGCTTCCGGGTGGGCCAGAAGCCTGCAGGGGATACGCTTCATCTCGAACTCGAGGGCGCTGCTACTTTCGTCGGCCTCACCAAGCTGACGACTGCACTGGAGGAACTACCGCCGAGCCGGCCGGTCCACGTCGATCTCGCAAAGGTCCACGTGATCGATCACACAACGGCGGAAATGCTGAACGAATGGCTCATCCGCCGTCGTTTGCGCGGTGACGAGGTTCGCGTAACCGGCCCCGCGCCCATCATCAGGACGCTAGCGCAAGCGGCCTGATCGTTCCGGAATCATATGGCTCCGGACATCGCCGGGCAGATCCCTCCCCCCTCTTTCGGATCTGCCCGGCGTCTTTTGCAATGCAGCATGAGAAACACTTCGTCACCGACCGGCAAAACTGTGGACACGGATAGCGGCTAGACAACAGGCTCCGGTTCGACACCGCCCCATGAGAGGCGCTGCGGGTCGGACGCAGGTGGAACGTGATAATCCTAATCAGGGAGCGTTCCGTATGAAGACCCGTCTGGCCGCAGCTATGGCTGCTATTGCCATCACCGCTGCAGCGACCCCCGCGTTTGCGCAGGAAGAAGAATCCGGCCCGATCACCGTAACCGGCACTGCCGCGCTCGCATCCGAATACCGCTTCCGCGGCGTTTCGATGACCGACAAGGAAATGACGGTCCAGGCCGGTGCCACCGTATCGCACGAGAGTGGCCTCTATGTCGGCACTTGGGCATCCAACCTCGCAGGCTGGGGAACCTTCCTTGGCGCGAACATGGAACTCGACATCTACGGCGGCTACAAGGTTCCGGTCGGCGACGTCACGCTCGACGTCGGCCTGACCTGGTACATGTATCCGGGTGGCCTCGACACAACCGACTTCGCAGAGCCTTACGTCAAGGTTTCGGGCACCGCAGGCCCTGCTAGCGTCCTCGTTGGCGTGGCTTACGCGCCGAAGCAGGAATCACTGGGTAAGTGGTACAACTCGGGCGCTTCGGCGGTTACCGGTGTCTATGACAACCCCGGTGCCAAGGCCGACAATCTCTATATCTGGACTGATGTCGCTGCCGGCATCCCCGACACCGCGCTGACGCTCAAGGGCCACGTCGGCTACAGCAAGAGCGGCAATGACGGCTTGGGTCCTCAAGGAACCGCAGTGTCGCCAACCGGCGAATATGTCGATTGGCTGGTCGGCGCCGACTACGTCCTCGGCCCGGTCACGCTGGGCGTCGCTTATGTCGACACCGACATCAGCACGGCTGAATCGGCTTACCTGCAACCCAACTTCTCGTCGACCAAGGATGGCTCGTCGATCGCGGGTTCGCGCGTCGTGGTTTCGGCCACGGTTGCGTTCTGATCCGGCATTGACCGCTGCATGATGATTGGCCCTCTCTCCCTCACGGGGGAGGGGGCCTTTTTCGATTCTGGATCATGCATTGATTTCGAAAGGAAATTTACCCTTCGTTAGTGGAACATACGCATGGTCGCTCGGGAGGCATCTTCATGGGTGGCGGACCATGGCAGGTCAGGTCATCAATGACGCGGATGGACAGACCACTGTATGCGCCGCCTAACGGAATTACTGCGGCTGGACACCAGCGATATCGAGCTGGTGCGCGCGCAATTCGTGTCGTTCGTGCAGCAGATGCCGCTGCTTTACGCTATCCTCGTTTGCAATGCCCTGGCGATCGCGGTCGAGTTCTTCGCGGCTGATAAGCCGTTCAAGACGGTGATCACGCCAGTGTTCATCTGCGCCGTCGCCACCTCGCGAGCGGTCTGGTGGTGGCGACAGGACGGCCGAGTGCTACGTAACGATGCTGAACTGGCCAGACTGTTGCACCGGACCTGCAACCTGGCCGTCGTCCTGACGCTGGCTTTCGAAATGTGGTGCATGTGGCTGTTCGAAGACGGTGATGCCTATGCCAAAGGCCATCTGACCTTCTTCCTTGCCCTGACACAAGTAAGCACGGTGTTCTGCCTGATGACCCTGCGTGCGGCGGCAATGCGTGTCGCCTTGGTCAGTACCGTATCATTTGCGGCGTATTTTTCGTGGGTCGACAATGGTCAGATGCTGGTGGAAGCGGTCGTGCTGTGCGGCGCAGGAATGGGCATGGCCGTGGTCACGCATCGCTTCAATTTGGCCTTCGCCGAACTCGTTCGTTCGCAGGGGGCACTGCGCAAGAGACAGGCCGAAACAGAAAAGCTGAGCGAAGAAAATCGCCGGATCGCATTTACCGACCCCTTGAGCGGACTGCCCAACCGGCGCGAGTTGCTGGTCCGGCTCGACCGGCTGCAGACGCTGCGGCGCCGTGAGCCTGACACGCTCGCGGTGATCTTCATCGATCTCGACGGATTCAAGGTGATCAACGATGAACATGGCCATCAGGCAGGCGACGTCCTGATACGCAGCCTCAGCGCACGGCTGGGCAATTTCTTTCCGCCCTATGCTTCCCTCGCACGGGTCGGTGGGGATGAATTCGCGATCATCGTCGAAGCCGAAGCTGCCACCGCCAAGGCCATTGCTCTTGCACGGGCCGCGATGGAAGAAATATGCCTGCCCGTGCTGATCGACCGCCACGTGCTGCAGGTTGGTGCCAGCATCGGCGTCGCTGCAAACATCGACGATGCAACCCAGCCTCACGAGCTGCTGCGCCGCGCCGACACCGCGATGTACCACGTCAAGACACAGGGCAAGGGCGAGATCGCGGTTTACGATGCCGACTTCGACCAGGGCCGCCTGCGCCGCCTTGCGATCGAAGCTCAGATCGGCAAGGGACTCAATCGTTCCGAATTCGAGGTGTTCTATCAGCCGGTGGTCGATGCCGACACGGGCAGGATGGTCTCGGTCGAAGCCTTGATCCGGTGGCCCGGCCGCCCCGAAGGCGCGCTGATGCCCGATCAGTTCATCGAGATTGCCGAGGCCACCGGGCAGATACATCCTCTCGGACTGTTCGTGCTCGAACGTGCTTGCCGCGATCTGGCACCGCTGATCGATATAAAGCTCAGCGTGAATGTCTCGCCGGCTCAATTCCGTGACCCGGCGTTCGAGCGGCAGGTGGCGCATGTGCTCGATCAGACGCGGTTTCCGCCCGCCCGCCTGCAATTCGAGATTACAGAGGGCTATCTACTGGCCCATCCCGAACGCGCGATCCGCGCGGTCGAGGCGTTCAAGGCCACTGGAATGTCGGTAGCGCTCGACGATTTCGGCACCGGCTTCACCTCTATCCACTACCTGCGATCTTACGGCTTCAGCCACATCAAGATCGACAAGTCGCTGCTCGTCGGGCTCAGCCCGGGCAGCAAGGCGACGATGCTCGTGACCGGGGCGATTTCGCTCGCTTGCGGCCTCGACATGCGCGTCATTGCCGAGGGCGTGGAAACCGAAACGCAGGCCGAACTGTTGCGCGCGGCGGGGTGCCATGAACTGCAGGGCTACCTGTTCGGACGGCCGATGCCGATCGCCGACCTGATCGCGCTGTGTCGCGAACAATTCGCGACCGAGCCGGGGCAGCGCGATCACCGCCTCGCGGGTTGAGCGGTCACGCTTGCCTCGCGCGGCGGGCGGGACCACTTGTTGCCGATGCAGCTTTTTGAACACGCGCTCGTCGCGCTCGCAATCCAGGCCATCATCGGCGTTATGACGCGCAACTGGTGGGCCGGTGCCGCACTTGCCTGCGGATACTTCATCGGGCGCGAAGTGGCGCAGGCGGAATATCGCTGGATCGAACAGTTTGGCCACGGCCTGCGCGCAAACCTGCCATTGTGGGGCATCTTCGACTTGCGCGTCTGGCCAAAGCCCGATCAGTGGGCGGACTGGATCGGCCCCATCGTCGCAACACCCATTGCCGCCTGGTTTGCGACGCGCTGGCAAAAGAGGGGCGCGGTCAGGCCGTGACGAGTTCAGGAAGTTCCTCCGACCCGCGCACGGCCTTGCGGAACACCGACCTGATCAACCGGTCCTCGAGCACACGACCAATGACGTAGAGCGCGGCAAAGATCGCGGCAAAGACATAAGCGGCGGTCGGCGAATGCTTCTTGTCGTCCTTCTTGGCCTTGTCGGCAGGATCCTTCTTCGGCTTTTCCGGAGCCGGAGCGCCGAGGAACTTGTCGATCGGATTCTGCGGCTGCACCGCTTCTTCCTTCTCGGGCTTTTTCGCCGCCTCTTCTTTGGCGGGCGTCTCGAGCTTGCCAAGGGCGACGGTCAACTGGCCAAAGCCGATGAACAGGAGCGGGGCCAGAAAGCAGAACAGCAGGGCGCGGCTGGCAAGGTAATAACGCAGCACCGGGCCTGTCGCGCCATCTTCGATACGCAGGATGCCGTCGTCGAAGATCGACATCTTGTCCTGTGCGTCCTGATCCTTCTTGGTGAAGGTCAGCGTGGTGCCACTGCGCTCGCTGGTGGTGCCGCGCTGGCGGAATAGCGGGTCGAGGCTATCGAAGGCATCCTGTGCCGTTTGTCCGGGAGCCAGCGCGAGGCTGCCCTTGATGTGCCAGATCCACTCGATGAAGCGCAGGTTCACGACAGGTCCACTTGTGAAAGGTGTTCGATACGAGTGCAGATCAGCGTCATCTGCTCACTCGGCCGGGATGGCGTCGGTCTGCTCATAGCCTTCGTCGTCATAGGGCGCGGTGCCTTGACGCCGCTTGGCGCGCTTCTCCTGGATCGTCTTCCAGCCCTCGGTGAACGGGAAGGTCATCTGTTCGCGGATCGACATCCGGCGACCGCCCTCCATGCCCAGCAGTTCGGCCTCGCCATCGATGCAGGTGCCAAAGATGCGGTCGATGAAGATGTACGATCCGGCGTAGTTGCTGCGGGTCGCCTCGAAGTCCTGCGAATGATGGAGGCTGTGATGTTCTGTCGTGTTGAACAGGAAGCGCCACCAGCGGGGGGTGTTGAAGCGCACGTTGATGTGCTGATACGTCCCGATCGCCATGCCCAGTGCGCCTGCCAGCAGCGCCGCGCGCGGCAGGAAGTCGAAGAACCCGCCGATACCGAGGCCGATCAGGAACAGCTCGACCGGGTTACCGACCGCGCCCTTGTTGATGTTCAACTGGGTGATGTAGTGGTGCACCGAATGTGGCAGCCACAACGGATACCAGTTGTGCATCCCGCGATGCATCCAGTACTGTCCGAAATCGAACATGAACGAGATCGCAAAGGCCTGGACCAGCAGTGGCAGCCCGGTAAACCACGACAGCTTGTCCCAATCGAAGCTGTTCTGGATCGCCTCGATGATGACACCGTCACCGATGTAGTTGTCGACCATGCGCAGGATCGTATAGCCGAGGCCAACGTAGAACAGGTCGGTGACCAGTTCTTTCCAGGTGAGCTGCCAGCTCCTGTAGCGCGGGTTGACCCATTCGAGTGCCAGCAGCAGCACCTTGAAGGCGATGCCGATGCCGATCGCGGTCGAAGCCTTGGCGATGGAATTGGGGGCGTAGTACCAGAACGCGATCAGTGCGAAGAGCACTGCCGGCTGGAAGTGGGTGAATACGAATTGCTTGACCGGCCCGCCCTCAACGCGCGGGATGTTCTCCCACCCGATCGTGACCGGCGCCTGCGTTCCGATTATCCGGTTTCCTACGCGGATTCCATCCATACACCTGGCCTCGCAATGACTGCTTCGTGAGGTGCGGCCCAGTTATCTACGCCCAGCGTATCAAACCATTTCCGCATTGCACACAAAATCGCGATTCGAAGCCCATCACGCCAGATGGCAATATTGTATACAGGTCATAGATCGAATCTATGTGGGTTGACCCTGTCGGGAAATGGCTGCTGACCTTTGCGCTAGAGATCAGCTACTTGCAGTCCGAAGGAATCTAGCGGGACCGGGTCTTTCAGTGCGACCTCGCCGCTGGCGAGCCTGCGCTTAAGATAGCCGAAAGTCTGTGCCGTCTGCGCGAAGAGATGATCACCCGACTTCAAGGCGCCATATTTCGAAGACGACTCGCCGCCGATGATTGGTGCCACGACATGATCGTAGTCGCAGGCCTGAAACAGCGGGAACGAATAGCGCTCCTCGCGGACCATCTTCACCCGGTGCCGCGTCGCGATGTAACGGCCGTTGGACATGATCTCCATCATGTCACCGATGTTCATGATCATGGTGCCCTCGATCAGCGGCACATCGATCCATTGCCCCTGCTTGTTCACGATCTGCAGGCCCGGAGCCGTCGCGAACAGCAGCGTGAAGCATTCGTAATCGGTGTGCGCGCCCATGCCGGGCCGGTCCTCGGCGTGCTCATCCAAGGGGTAGTGGATCATGCGGAGCTGGCTCGGCGGATGTTTGCGTACTGCCTCGAAGTGATCGTCCGGCAGCCCAAGCGCCAGCGCGAAGCACGCAAACAACTGTCGCCCGATCCCGGATACGTGGTCATAATAGGCAAGCGCGTCCTCGCGAAACCCGGGCATGTCTGGCCACAGGTTTGGCCCCAGCAACGGCCTGCGCCCGTCAGTTGCGGTATAATCGAGATTGACGTCGTAGGCTTCTTTGAGGTCGTCGGTCCCGCCCACGAACTGCTCTTCGCCCGCTGGCACATAACCGCTGTGGTTTTTCGACAGCCCGATATAGCTGGCCATCTTGGTTGCATCATCGCACGCGAAGTAGGCCTTCGCCCGCGCGACCAGCCGGTCGAACAGGGCCGGGTCGAACTGATCGCCCTTGATGTAGAGGAATCCGACTTCGGCACAGGCTTGGTCGAGTTCGCGCGCCACGGCGAGACGATCTTCGAGTAGGCTGCTCGTCAGGCGCGAAATATCCACCAGCGGAAGGACGGGGAGCGTGATCATCTTGTCGTCGTAGTAAACCGGGGTCATAATGCCAGATGCAGCATTTCGATGTTTATCATCGATCTGATCTATGGCCCATGTCTGTAACCCAAGGATGAGCATGAGCGAGCGGCCTCCCCTGATCGACAAGAAGTTTGCCGGACGGGTCGACTGGAACCTGATGCGCACGTTCATCGACATCGTGCGCGCGGGCGGCATCGGTGCGGCCGCGCGCCAACTCAATCGCCAGCAACCCAGCATCAGCGCCGCGCTCAAGCGGCTTGAGGATCACGTCGGCGCGACCTTGCTCCACCGCACGTCAACCGGCGTCGAGATGACCGTTGCTGGCAAGGCGATGATGGCGCTGTGCGAAGACATGCTCGAATCAGCGCGGATGATGCCGCACCAGATCGCGCAGGCGACGAAGCGGGTCGAGGGCATCGTCCGCATCCAGATCATCTCGGGGCTGGTCTCGCCCGAATTCGACGAGGCTATCGCCAGCTTCCATCGCCGCAATCCGGGCATTCACATCGAGATCCGCGTTTCACCTTGGCGGCAAGTGCTCGACGCGCTGGAGCAGGGCGAGGTGGAGATCGGCGTCGGCTATGACAGCAGCGTTCGCGGCAGTCTGATGTACGAGCCGCTGCTGGTCGAGTGTCAGCAGCTCTATTGCTCGCGCAGCAATCCCCACTTCGGTCACCGCGTCAGCCGTGTCGGTGAGTTGAAGGACGAGGCCTTCGTGCTGACTGGTGAAGACGAGATCGAATTGATCACCCACCTGCGCCGCCGCTACCGGCTGGGCACCAAAGTCAGCGGCATGGCGGAAGATATCAATGAGGTGCGCAGGTTGATCGTCCACGGCGTTGGCATCGGCTTCCTGCCCGTGCTCGCGGCCGAAGCCGACGTTGCCAAGGGGCGATTATGGCCGCTCCTCCACGCGGACTTCGAGCCGTCGTACGACATCTTCCTCCTCGCACGGACCGAGCCGGCCCGCGATACCGCCACGCAGTTGTTCTGGGACGAAGTGCTGCGCCGGGTACGCGCCAAGCAGCGGGCATAGAGAAGGGCATAGCCCCAATCTATGTCTTTCATCGAAAATTCCCACCTCCCCGTATGACGCATCGCAACGCAGGATAGACGCGCTCAAAGGAGTCGCGTCATGGAAGCTAGCCTCAAGAACAGGGTGTTCAACCACATCCCGCCCGCGATGATCGCGGTCGTGCTACTGTTCTGGTCGTTCGGCCCCGCTGTGCTGCTCAAGAATCCGTGGACGCTGACGGTGACCTCAGCGGGGATCGTCGTTGTCGTCCTGCTCCTCGAACTGATCAACGAGCGCCACGCGGGCTGGCGGATGAACAAGCGCGAGTTTTTCACCGACCTGTATTACGTTGTGCTCAGCGCGACGGTGATCGCCTGGTTTACCGAGAACTTCGCCGACGGTCCGTTGAGCAAGGTCAAGGGATCGCTCGGCATCACGACACCGTGGGTCACGCAACTGCCGTGGCTCCTACAGGTCATGCTTGTCGTGTTCCTGATCGAATTCGGCCAGTACTGGATGCATCGGTTGATGCACAATTGGACGCCGTTCTGGCTGACACATGCGCCGCATCATCACCTGACCCAGCTCAATGCTGCCAAAGGCGCGGTCGGAAATCCTATCGAATTGTTCCTGATCACGCTGAGCGTGCTGGCGCTGTTCGATTTCGACAAGACCGCGATGTTTGCCGCGTTCAATACTACAGGCGTGATATCGACGTTCGCCCATGCCAACGTCCGCGCCGATCCGCCGATCTGGTACTCTTACTTCTTCACCACGATCCGCCATCACAGCCTGCACCACTCGACCGACTACGATGCGACGCGCAGCAACTACGGCAATTCGCTGATTCTGCTCGACCGTATTTTCGGCACGTATCGCGAGGGGGAAGGCATTCTCGTCGGACAGGACGAACGCCGCCGTCTGTCGATCTGGGAGCAGACGCTGTTCCCGTTCCAGCCGATCATCGACAAGGTCAAGGCGCGCAAATCTGCCGCTCAAGCTGATCCGGATACCGCGCCCAACAACCAGAGCGGGGCAGCAGCAGCATGATCCGGAACTCCGCCATCACGCTTGCCGCCTTGCTCGCAGCAGGCCTCTGCGCCCCGGCGCTGGCGGCACCCACGCCGTCCACGCGGCTGGTTCACTGCGATGCGGGCAATTGCCTCGTCGTCACCGGTCGCCGTGCGGACGCGGCCGCGCCCGTCAGCATCAACGGGCACGCGGTGCAGGTCCGGGGCACGCGCAAATGGCGCGCTGTCGTTCCGGTTCAGACGGTGCGTGAATGGTCCGAGCCTTACGCGCGCACGGTCACGGTCTCCGTTGCCGCGAGCGACACCGAAGCTGATCTTCCGATCGGCCTGCTCGGCCATGCCGAGAAGCTCGCCATGCTCGTCGTTCGCGTGAAGTAATACTGGCCTAACGCCACAGTAATAAAACAACAATTTGCAAGGTTCGATTGAAAGTTTCATCTTCTGGTACTATGTCATCCGCAGCCGCCGGAGAGTGGCGCTCGTTCGACGTACAGGAGATGATCATGAAATTCGTACTCGTGGCGCTCGCCACTGTCGCTCTGGCGACTTCGGCTTCGGCCGCAACCACCGGCAATCCCTTTGCCAAGGATCAGGCTGTCCTGAACCTGAGCGACCTCAACCTTTCTACCGCCGACGGCCAGCAGCGCCTCGCGATCCGCATGGACCAGGCTGCGCGCGCGGTTTGCGGCGATAACGTTGCGTCGGTCCACCTCGCGCTGGAAGCCAAGGCGCGCGAATGCCGCACGTCGGTCGTGGCCGATATTCGGGCTCAGATTGAAACGCGCATGGCTGCGAACGGCACTTCGGCGCGCTTCGCCAAGTAATCGATACCAATTCCGCGGCCCGGATCATGGGCCGCGGGATCGGTCATTTCTTCACGATCTTGGTCGGGTTGGGCCAGAACGTCAGCGTGTGCACGTCGTGCGCCGATGTCCACAGGCCAGCCTTGGTGTAGCGCAAGGCGCCGCTGCCCTCGGCTTTGCCGACGCGCGCGGCGACCGTCATCGTCTTTGGGTCTATCGCCACGAAGGTCTGATCCTCGGTCGTGCGCAGCCATACCAGCCCTGCGCCGGTATCGATATCCCCCCACTTGAGCACTTCGCCGACCTTGACTCGTCCCGCGACGTCGCCGGTCGCGGGATCGATCCGAACGACGGTGCCGTCGCCCTGCTCCTGAATCCACACCGCACCTGCGCCCGCTGCCAGGAAGCCGGGGTCCTTGCCCAGCGCGGTGGTCTTGACGACGGCGTTGGTTGCAGGGTCGATCTCCTGTATCGTCCGGCTCTCGCTGCTCGCGGCCCACAAGGCCCCCATGCCGAAGGCGAGGTAGTGCGTTCCGGGACTGACCGTGATCGAGGCGATCACCTTGTTCGTTGCGGGATCGACGCGGGAAACCACGCCCTGCTGATCGCTTGCGACCCAGATGGACCCAGCACCGGCCACCACGTTGAGCTCGCCCTTGGGATTGGCGATGCCGGTCGCGATCGTCGCAACCTTAACCGCTTTGCGCGTGTCGATCCGGACCAGTGTCAGGTCCTTGCAGTCGGCGACCCACAGGTCATGTTTGGTGATCGCCATCGCGCCGCAAGGATTGGCCATCTCGACACCTGCAAGCTTGCCCTTGCGCGACCAGCGTTCGACCCGCCCGGCGTTCGTCGCCCAGACACTGCTGCCATCGACCGCTAGGAAATCGGCAAAGCCGGGCACGTCGATGACCTGCTCGCCTTGCGCCATTGCGACGGGCGAAATCGTGCTCATGCCCACAGCCACAGCCGAGACAAGTATCCGAAGCTTCTGCATGGTAAGCCCTTTCGTTGGGATGTCTCAGCCACGCGCGACATAAGCGCGCCATCCGCCAAGGCTGGTGATGTCTTCTGCTCCGGTCAACGCGCGTGGCTCTGCGACGAAGCCCTTGACGCTGCTTCCGTCGGCCAGCGTCACCGTGCCGATGGCGAGCGGGGCGGGCACTTCCACGACGAAGCTGCCGAATTCCGCCACGCCCATCTCGTAAACTTCGAGCGCAATCGCCGCGCCGTCCGCGCTGTGCACCAGCGCCGGCTTGGGCGGCACGCTGTCGGCCATCGCATAGAGCCGGTAGTTGGGCGCGGTCTCGAACGCGCCCACGAACGTCGCGTTGCGCGATGTCAGCTGCCAGTGGAGTGGCATGTCCTTGAGGTGAGCGCCGACAACGGCGAGTTTCACGGTCTGCATTTTGCCCTCCAGATCGAGCGGGGGTGGAGAAGGAAGGTCGGCGACTGCAAGATAGGCGTCGGCAGCATCGAGCAGCGCCATGTCGCTGTCGGCAGGCCCGATCAGCGTAATGCCAAAGCCGGTCGCGTTGGCGCGCGTGCCTGCGGGGATCGCCACCGCCGCCATGTCGAGCAGGTTCACAAAGTTCGTGTAGAAGCCGAGCGCAGAGTTCAGCGCAATCGGCGCGGCCTGCAGTTCGGCCACCCGGTAGGTCGCGCCCGTGGTCGGGAAGGCCATCAGGTCGATGCTCTCCCACAACTGGTCGGCGTGTCGCTTCAGCTCCGCGAGCCGATAGATGCCGTTGAACAGATCGACTGCGCCGATCTCCAGCCCGGGCAAAACGACCTCGCGCACGGTCGGGTCGATCGCGTCGGGACCGTCGGTCAGAAGGCTACCCAGCGCGGCGGTCCGCTCAGCCACCCACGGACCGCTATAGAGAAGCTGTGCGGCTTCCTGCAGCGGTGCGTAGTCGATCTCGACAATATCTGCCAACCCGGCCAGCTTTTCGAGCGCGCGGTCATACAGATACTCAGCCTCGGCATCGCCGAAGAATACGCGCTGATCGCGGCGCGGTACGCCAATGGTCTTGCGCACGATTGGCGCGTCGGCGAGCGGCTTGGAATATGCGTCCGCAGGGTCAAATCCCGCCACGACACCGTCGATCAACCGCGCATCGGCGGTGTCGTCGGTAAACACGCTGATGCAGTCGAGCGTGCGGCAGGCGGGCAAGAGGCCGCGGTTGCTCCAACGCCCTTTGCTCGGCTTGAAACCGATCAGGTGCTGAAACGCGGCAGGCACACGGCCCGAGCCTGCGGTATCGGTGCCGAGCGCGAAGGCGACCAGCCCAGCGGCGACCGCAACCGACGACCCCGAACTCGAACCGCCACTGACATAAGCGAGATTATGCGCGTTGCGTGGCGCCCCATAGGGACTGCGCGTACCGTTCAGCCCCGTGGCGAACTGATCGAGGTTGGTCTTGCCGACGCACAGCGCTCCCGCCGCCAGCAATCGCTCGACAGTCGTCGACGACGCATCGGGTCGGTAGGCAAACGCCGGGCAGGCGGCGGTCGTTTCAAAGCCCGCAACGTCGATATTGTCCTTCACCGCAAACGGCACGCCCGCAAGCGGCAGCACTTCGCCAGCCGCCACGCGTGCATCGATTGCGGCGGCAGCAGCCAGCAGGGTGGCCGGCTCGGCCCGGCTGATCCACACCTGCGGCTGGACCGCATCATAGACTGCCAGCCGCGCAAGCGTGTCCTTCGCAACGGCAACTGCGCTGGTCTGCCCGGCATTGACGGCGGCGGCGATCGCGCTGGCGCTCTGGCGATTCAGCGAGGTCATGCCGCCCTCGTCAGCGCAAGCATCGGCGAGCCCGGCTGCAGCGATTGCCGCTCGGCGGTGTAGAGCGCGGCAACCGTACCCGCGCTGGGGCTTTCGACCCGGCATTCCATCTTCATCGCCTCGATGATCGCGATCGTCTCGCCCGCCTCAACCTCGTCGCCGACGCCCACGAGCAGCTTCCAAACGCTTCCGCCAAACGGTGCTTCGACCAGGTCGGCTCCGTCGGGCAGGTCGATCGCGCCGGCTTCGGCCACGTCCGCCTCGGCAAGATCGGTGACGCGGGCGAATTCGCCACGGCGCTCCCATTCGGCACGCTCTTCATCGAACGCAGCCTTGCGCCGCTCCTCGAACGCGCTGATCCCATCGGCGTTGTCCGCAAGGAACGCGCGATAATCGGCGAGCCGGAATTCGGATTCCTCGATGCGGATCGAGCGCCGCCCGCTGGGGAAATCGCGCCGCCACTCGGTCAGTTCGTCGGCGCTGACCGGGTAGAACCGGATCTGATCGAAGAAGCGCAGCAGCCACGGTTTACCCTCGATAAAGGCGTCGGTCTGGCGGTGCGTGTTCCACACCTGGATCGTGCGGCCGAACAACTGGTATCCGCCCGGACCCTCCATCCCGTAGATGCACATATATGCGCCGCCGATGCCGACGACGTTCGGCGGCGTCCATGTGCGCGCCGGATTGTACTTGGTCGTCACTAGCCGGTGGCGCGGATCGACCGGCGTCGCGACCGGTGCGCCCAAGTAGACATCGCCCAGACCCATCACGAGGTAATTGGCCTCGAAAATCAGGTTCTCGACCGCCGCGACATCAGGCAAGCCATTGATGCGCCGGATGAACTCGATGTTGTCCGGGCACCACGGCGCATCGTCGCGCACCGCGCCCATGTACTTCTCGATCGTCTCGATCGTCGCAGGATCGCGCCAGCTCAGCGGCAGGTGGACGATCCGCGAAGGGATCGTGAAATCCTCCAGATCGCCCAGCCGCTCTTCTGCCGCGATCAGCGCGGCGAGCGCTGCAGCCTGATCCAGCAACTTGCCATCGAAATGGAGTTGCAGCGAACGGATGCCCGGCACGATGTCGATGACGCCCGACAGCGCCATGCGCTCAAGCTCGGTCATCAGCGCGTGCACGCGGATGCGCAACTCGATATCGAGCACGATCGGCCCGTATTCGATCAGGATGTTGCGGTCGCCCTGCTGACGGTACAGCGTGCGCGGACAGCGGTGCCGCTCGGGAATTTCCGCAAGGATCGGTGAAAGCACCGCGATCGGCTGTGCCGGTCCCGCCTCACCGGCCACGCCTGCGCCGATCAACGCGCGTTGCTGCTCGTCAGCCGCTGCAGCGTCTGCGATATTGATGGGCACGAAGCGCAGCTTGTCGCCGGGAGCCAGTTGCCCGATCTTCCAGCGATCCGCCGCGATCACCACGAACGGACAGACGAACCCGCCTAGCGAGGGGCCGTCCGGGCCGAGGATGATTGGCATGTCTCCGGTAAAGTCGACCGCGCCGATGGCGTAAGGATTATCATGGATGTTGGACGGATGCAGCCCCGCCTCTCCGCCGTCCTTGCGTGCCCAGTGCGGCTTCGGCCCGACCAGACGGACGCCGGTGCGGTTGGAATTGTAGTGCACCTGCCACTCGGCCGAGACGATCGTGGCGATATCCTCGTCGGTGAAGAAATCGGGAGCGCCGTGTGGTCCATAGAGCACGCGCAACGTCCACTCGTTCGCCAACGCGGGCAGCGTTGCTGCGGGCAGGGCAGCGTCCACTGCGCCTCCGGCAAGATGCAGCGTGTCGCCAGCCAGCAACCGCCGCGCGGCGTGGCCCCCGAACTGGCCAAGCTCGAATGTGCTGCGGCTGCCGAGGTAGGGCGCCATGTCGAGCCCGCCCGCGAAGAGAATGTACCCGCGCAAACCGCCGTGCGATGCACGGCCCATGGCCAGCGTCTGGCCTGCGCCGATGTCAATCGCGACGCCCAGCGGAACCGGACTGCCGTCTAGCATCGCGCCGAAATCGGCACCTGTCAGGCAGATCCGCGCAGCGGCCGCAAACAGCAGCGTCGGTCCGGTGAAGGTGACCTCAAGGCCCTCGGTGCCTTCGGGATTGCCGAGCAGGCGGTTGCCGATGCGGAACGACTGGTCGTCCATCGGCCCCGACGGCGGAACCCCAACGGCCCACAGCTTCTGCCGACCCGGCCAGTCCTGCACGGTGGTCGCGGTGCCGCCGCTGATCACGCGGATGCTTTGCGGCTGGTAATCGATACCGTCTAGCACGCGGGTTGAAACCTCGCCGCTGACAAAGGCCTCGGAACGCACCACGTCGCGCAGCCAACGCAAGTTGGTCTCGATCCCGTCGATGCGCGTTTCGCCCAGCGCCTGCTGCATTGCGGCGACGGCCTGCTCGCGGGTGGGCGCATGCACGATCAGCTTGGCCAGCATCGGATCGTACCAGGTGCTGACTGTCGTCCCGGCCATGACCCATGTCTCGGCGCGGATGTCGGAAGGAAACTCGACGGCGGTCAGCGTGCCCGATGTCGGGCGGTAGTCGAGCGCCGGGTCTTCGGCATAGAGCCGGACCTGCACCGAGTGGCCGACAGGCGTGGGAGCTTCTGCATCAAGGAAGGCGAAATCTCCCGCGCCGCCGCGTATCATCCACTCGACCAGATCGATCCCCATGATCTCTTCGGTCACGCCATGTTCGACCTGCAGGCGCGTGTTCATTTCGAGGAAGAAGAACTCCTCGCGCTCGGCGTCGTAGAGGAACTCGACCGTTCCCGCCGACCGGTAATTCGCCGCTTGTCCGAGCCGGATCGACGCTGCGATCAGATCCCGGCGAACCGCTTCTGGGAGCAGGGGGGCAGGGGCTTCCTCGACCACTTTCTGGTTGCGACGTTGCAGCGAGCAATCGCGTTCTGCCAGCGCCATGATCCGGCCTTCGCCATCGCCGAAGATCTGCACTTCGATGTGCCGTGCCCGCCGGATATAGCGTTCAAGGAACACGCCCGCATCGCCGAAGCTGCCAAGTCCCTGCCGCGCAACGGTGGCAAAGCCCTCGCGCACGTCGGCCTCGTTCTCGCAGACGCGCATGCCGATGCCGCCGCCGCCTGCAGTTGCCTTGAGGATGATTGGGAAACCGATTTGGTGTGTGGCTCGCGCGGCATCGTCCGCATCGGTTAGAAGTTCGGTGCCCGGAGCGAGTGGGACATCGTGCGCCGCCGCGAGTGCGCGTGCGCTGTGCTTCAACCCGAAAGTGCGGATATTGTCGGGCGTCGGGCCGATGAATACGATCCCCGCAGCGGCGCAAGCCTCGGCGAAATCGACGTTCTCGGCAAGGAAGCCATAGCCGGGATGGATCGCGCCCGCGCCGGTCGCGCGCGCTGCCTCGAGGATCGCAGGCACATTGAGATAGCTGTCGGTCGCGCGCGCCGGGCCGATGCACACGGCGTCGTCCGCTTCCGAAACGTGCAGCGACCCCTCGTCTGCTTCCGAATAGACCGCGACCGACCGCAGGCCCATCTTCCGCAGTGTGCGGATGATGCGCGTGGCGATAGCCCCGCGATTGGCAATCAGGACCGTATCGAAGCTCATGCTGTCACGATCATGCGCACGGGTGTCGGGTTGAAACCGTTGCACGGATTGTTGATCTGCGGGCAGTTCGAAACGACCACGATCACGTCCATCTCGGCGCGCAGATCTACCGTGAGGCCCGGCGCGGAAATGCCGTCGACGATGCCGAGTGATCCGTCCTCCTCGACCGGCACGTTCATGAAGAAATTGATGTTCGACACGATGTCGCGCTTGCCGCGCCCTTCCCACAGGTTGGCTTCAAGGAAGTTTTCGACACAGGCGTGTTCGGCCTTGGTGTGGTGGCCGTAGCGCAAGGTGTTGGACTCGCACGAACAGGCCCCGCCGATGGTGTCGTGATAATCGACTGCGCTCGCCGCGATGGTCATCATCGGGCGTCCTTCATTGGACCGCAGCACGGTGCCGGTGCGCAGGAACAGATTGCCCTGTGCCGCCACAGTATCCTGCGCGCTGTAGCGCTCGGAATCGTCCTCGGCAGAATAGAGCAGGAAATCGACCGCCTGGTTGCCCTCCAGATCGACAATGCGCAGCGTTTGTCCTGCGGCAACATGATGAAGCCACGGCGCGCGTGCGGGCACGATCACGTCGTGAAGGACGGCACCGGACAGGCCGGAGAGGTTAGGGTCGACGCTCATGGATCTGTTCCTGTTCAGCGGCGGAAATAATCTTCGACGTTCTCGAAGGCGCGCAGGCCCTCGGGCGTCGCATTGCGGATGGGATCGTCGGGCGGGGTGACTGGCCCGCGCCACGCAGTTACACGCAGCGGTGTCACCGTATAGCTATCGCGTGGGTCAAGTACGTGTGGGCAGTTCGCGATCACCACGATCACGTCCATCTCGGCACGCAGCACCACTGTCCGGCCCGGGGCAAACGGCCCGACTTGCGGCACGATCGCACCATCCGGCTCGATCTTCGTGCCCTTGAACAGCGTTACGCATGGATGGACATCGCGGCGCGTGAGGCCATGTTTTGCTGAACCCAGCAGGAAGCGGTCGCGCCCGTTGGGGCAGGGGCCGCTGTTCATTCCGCTGCCGTATTTCGCAGCATTGGTTGCAGCATTCGATGTGCCACAGAACGTGTCGTGCGTTTCCGCCGTGTCCTCGACAAAGCTCATCATTGCTCGGCCCATGTCGGACAGCAGCAGCTTGCCTGCGCCCAGATAGGCGTTCCACTGGATCTTGACCGTGTCAGCCACATTGAGCCGCTCCGTCGGCATCTCGGCGTTGAACACCAGCAGCGATGCACAAGCGTCGCCCTTCACGTCGATCAGCCGCAGCCGTGACCCGCGCGCCAGCCGCCGCGTGGCATAGCCGCCTGCCGCGACCGTCTCTTCCCACAGCAGGTCGTCGCCCGATACGCCGTCAGGCAGGTCGTCCGCGACCGGCGGCAGCACCGGCATCGCTTCAGCCACGGTACCGGCCATGGCGCGGGCATGATCACGGGCAGCGGATGGATTGGCGAGGACTTCGGTCATGCGGTTTCCTTCGCGCTTTCGCCTTCCTGCTCATAGAGCGGCGGCAGGAGAGCAGTGGTCGTGACGAGCTGGAGCTGGTGGACGCCGCGCACCTTGCGCAGCGCGTCGCACAGCTCCTTGAGCAGCGCGGCAGGCCCTTGGACCAGCAACACCTCCAGCGACTGGTCGTCCTCGAGGAATACATGCTGCGAGGAGATGACCTCCTTGAGGTAGTCGGCCTGCGTTTGCGCCAGCTGGTGCCGCACGCGTCCACGATCACCCCGGTAGACAATGGTGATCGTGCCCGCGAGCATCTCCTCGGGGCGCGTAAAAGCCTCGTGCTCGGCCAGTGCCTGACGGATCAATTCGGCGATCAATTGCGAGCGCGACGGAAGCCCTCGTTCCTCGACCATGTTGTCGAGCTGGCGGAACAGCGCCGACGGCAGGCTCATGCTCAGCCTTGCAAGGCCCGGAGCATCGCTACTCATGTGCCATCCTTTCCTCATTTTCCTGCAGGCTGGCCGCTTCGGCGAGCAATTCCTCGTCGGTCGTGGTCTTGATGCGGCGACGCACGGGCAGGTCGTAAACTGCGGTCGCGCCATAGCGGTGCGGCGCGTGCGGATCATGGCGACGCTTGTCGAGCGCGAGCACGCGCGTGCCCAGCGTGAATGCCTCGCGAATGTCGTGCGTGACCATGATGATCGTCAGTGAATAATCGCGCCACAGCTTGGTGATCAGCGCGTGCATGTCGGCGCGGATACCCGGATCCAGCGCGCCGAACGGCTCGTCCAGCAGCAGGATGCGCGGGCGCTTGATCAGCGCTTGCGCAATGGCCAAGCGCTGCTGCATTCCGCCTGAAAGCTGCGCGGGATAGAGGTTCAGACTGTCTCCCAGACCCACCGCCTTGAGCATCTCGATGGCCTCGTCGCGTGCGGCTTGTCGCGCAGTTCCGAACAGCCGCGCCGAGAACGGCGCCTGCGCACATTCGAGGCCGAACACGACATTCTTGAGCGCCGAGAGGTGCGGAAACACCGAATAGCGCTGGAACACCACCCCGCGGTCCGGACCACATTCGGGCGTCAACGGCGTCCCGTCGAGCAGCAAGGTTCCGCGCGTCGGCACTTCCTGCCCCAGCACCACGCGCAGCAGGCTGCTCTTGCCCGCGCCCGATGGCCCCACGATCGACACGAAAGATCCTGCCTCGATATCGAGGTTGACCTTCTCGAGCACGACCTTGTCGCCGTATTCGACCCAGATGTTCTGCAGGCTGAGGAGCGCGCTCAATGTCCGGCTCCATGTGCCCAGGGGAAGGCGCGGCGGCTGATCTGGACCAGCGCGACGTCCATCAGGATCGCCAGAAGCGCGATCCACGCGACGTAGGGTATGATCACGTCCATCGACAGATAGCGCCGCACGAGGAAGATGCGGTAGCCTAGGCCCACGTCCGACGCGATCGCCTCAGCCGAGATCAGGAACACCCATGCGGGGCCGAGCGACAGCCGCACCGCATGGATCAGACGCGGCATCGCTTGTGGCAGCGCGACGCGGATCATGATCTGCCAAGAGTTCGCGCCCAGCGTCTGCGCCTTGACGATCTGCTCTCGCGGCAGGTCGGCGATGTGCGCGGCGAGGTCACGCACCATGACCGGCGCGATGCCGATCACGATCAGCGCGACTTTCGCGGTCTCGCCAAGCCCCAGCGCGATGAACAGGATCGGCAGCAGCGCGATCGGCGGGATCACCGCTATCGCGGTTACCAGCGGCCCGAACATCGCGCGCACCGGAGGCAGTACGCCCAGCACCAGCCCGATCAGCAGCGCCGAAGCCGTCGCGATACCAAGCCCCAGGCCCAGTCGCTGAAGGCTCGCCAGCGTGTCGGCCCAGAACACCAGTTGCCCGGTCAGCTGGTCCGGCTGGAACAGCAGCGCCGCCATGCCCTTGGCCATGCCGCTGGGCAGCGGCAGGATCTTGTCCATTGGATTGGCGGCGTGGCGCTCTGCTGCCATGAACACATAGAGCAGCACCAGCAGCAGGATCGGCAGCGCGCCCAGCAGGACGCTGTCCCTGCGACCGACGTGTCGGTTTACCCAACGCATATCGTCAAATCCTTGGGCTGAGCCGGGACCACGCGATCAGAGCTTGCCGTCAGCGGCAAGCGTCATGAAGCTGTCGTCGAAGCGGAACGTCACGGCTTGCGGATTGCCGAGCGTCTTGCCGCCGGGGAAGGCCATGCCCACTGCGTCAGCCGACGCCGCGCCCTTGAACAGCCCCTTCGAGAAACTGAAGTCGCGCACCAGCGTCATCGTTTTGATCAGGGCAGGCGAGGCTGCCGCCGCGACCGCAGCCTTGGGCTCGGCATAAAGGAATGTCGTCGAAAGCTGCTTGTCGAATTCCTCGGGGCTGGTGCCGGCCAGCTTGGCCATCGCCGCGCGCGCTTCCTTGCCCTGCGCGTCCTGCCGCTGCATCAGCGCCACGGTCTCGTACCAGATGCCCGCCAGCGCCTTTCCCAGGTTCGGGTTGGCCTTGAGGGTGGCGGTATCGACGACCATCAGGTCGAGGATCTCGCCGGGGATCTGCGAGGAGTTGAATACTTCCTTCGCGCCCGCCTGGCCCTTCATCACCGAAAGCTGCGGGTTCCAGGCGACTGCCGCGCTGGCATCGGGGCTGGAGAAGGCCCCGACAATATCGGCGTCGGAGGTGTTGACCGTCTTGACGTCGGTCGGCTTCAATCCCGCCGTTTCAAGCCCGCGCGCCAGCAGGTAATGCGACACCGAAAGCTCGACGAGATAGACCTGACGCCCCTTGATCGCGGCAAGATTGTCCGCGCCCTTGAGCAGGATGCCATCGTTGCCGTTGGAATAATCGCCGACGATGATCGCGCTGGTGTCCTTGCCGCCAGCGGCCGGGATCGTCAGCGCGTCCATGTTGGTCACCGTCACGCCATCGAACTTGCCGGCCGTGTACTGGTTGATCGATTCAACGTAGTCGTTGACCTGCACGACGTTGATCTTGATGCCGTACTTGTCGGCCCATTTCTTCACGATGCCAGCCTGCTGGGCATAGGGCCAAGGCATCCATCCGGCATAGATCGACCAGCCGATGCTGAACTCGGTGCGCGGCGTGGTCGCCGGATCTGGAGCCTTGGAACACGATGCCAGCGCCAGCGATCCGGCGATCAAAAGGCTAGTGCCAACCCTGCCAACAAGCTTGATCATGATTCGACCCCTTTCGCAAACGCAGCATCACCAGCCGCAAGCCACTTGTCCATCGAAAAATATTACCCAACGAAGAAAAGGTAATACCACAGCAGCAGACGCCAATGACCGCCGTAGTCATGGCGACAGCCTCGGCGATCTAGCCATGCGTCAACATACGCAGGCGGATATGGCTGGGACGACGCAGCGCAACCGAACGAGTGCGGTGTTGCGCCGCTGCCTGCCGGTGCGTTGCTGCGGGCTTTTGTGTTGCTCGGACCCGTCACAGCACAGCCGCGTCCAAACTGCGTATTTGTGCATCGCAGCATGGCATGTACGTAAAGTGCGCAGCTGCACAATTATTACGCTTGACGCATTAGGTAATATCCATACCGTATAGCCCAGCCGCTCAGATTGAAGCGGCGGGCAGAAGGGCGGACCGTCGGCGATCGCCGACTGGAATGAGATTTCAAGGTCGGAAGCTTCATGCGGCGGCCAGACGCTTCGTGCGTCGCAGACGTCGGTGAATGCCAAGGAATTTATAGACAACAATCGGCCGTACTGCGGCCGACAAGGTGCCGGTGTGTCCAGAGCGCCAATGGGAAAGATGTCACTGAAGATCGGCTGAACCGCGAGGGATCAGGTGACTATGAAACTGTTTCGGAACGCATTGCTAGGCGCGACCATCCTGATGGGCGCCACGACCACCACGGCATTCGCGCAGGGCGCCACGCCGTCGGCTGAACCGCAGGCCGATCAGAGCGGCAATGCGGGCGAGATCGTGGTCACCGCTACACGCCGGGCAACCTCGCTCCAGGACGTGCCGATCAACATCAGCGCTGTCGGCGCCGAGCAGCTCTCGCGCCAGCGTATCGACGACATTCGCGATATCGCCGATTTTACCCCAGGCATTACGATCGCTGACACAGGCCCGGGTGCTACCGGAACAATCGTACTGCGCGGCCTCAACGCTTCGGACGCCAGCGCATCCGGCAACACATACGATAACGCCCTGGGCGTCTATCTGGGCGAGGTTCCGCTCTACTACGACTTCAAGCTGCTCGACATCGCACGCGTTGAAACGCTGCTCGGCCCACAGGGCACGCTCTATGGCCTCGGCACGCTGGCAGGCGCGATCCGCAACATTCCCAACCGCCCCAATACCGATACCTTCGAAGCCGAAGTACACGGGCGCTTCTACGGCAAGGAACATGGCAGCAAGTTTGGCTATCAAGCTGACGCCATGATCAATATTCCGATCATCAAGGATCACGTCGCCTTCCGATCGGCGACCGGCTATTATTACGATCCGGGCTTCATCGACTATACGCGCATTCTTCAGAACCCCGGCGTCTCACTGCCACAGCCCGACGGCCCCGGCGGCGTGACCGAGGCGGGCTACGCAGCGAACCTGACCACGCGCAAGGATTTGAACTTCGAAAAGACCTTCACCACGCGCAATCAGCTGCTGATCCAGGCGAGCGACGATCTCAAAGCGATTTTCACGTACGGCTACCAGCAGACCAAGACCGATGGCGGTCAGTACAACAGCAACGGTGTGCTGGGCACGGGCAAGTATCAAAGCGCCGCCCGCTATGCCGAGCCGGTCAAGCGCCGCGCGCACCTGGTCAGCATGGAAATCAACGCCAATCTTTTCGATATAGCGGATCTTGTGGCGACGACCGCCTACACCAATGTCCGGAACAACGCACAATCGGACAATACCGACCTGCTGCTCGACCTCGACTACGATTACGAGCTGTTCCCGGCTTTCTCGAGCTACAACGAGAGCCAGAACACCCGCAAGCAGTTCAACCAAGAAGTCCGCTTCGTGTCGCGCCACGGCGGCCCGTTCAACTGGGTGCTCGGCGGGTTCTACAACCAGCAGAAACTGCAGCAGGATTACCGCGAGATCCTGCCGGGACACCCGTTCGTCGATCTCGCGACCAATCCGGATGAGGTCGAGTATGCGTCTTTCGTGCGGTCCAAGGTGACCGAGAAGGCGGTCTTCGGCGAAGGCACGTTCCGGATCGTGCCAGAGTGGCAGGTAACTGCAGGCGCGCGCTATTTCGGTTACGAAGTCGAACGGGCAGGCCGCGCGGTGGTCCCGTTGCTGGGTGATCCGATCAGCCCCTATGATCTCCCGTCAGCAGGCGGAACCTCGAAGAAGACCGGCTGGGTCTGGAAGTTCAACACATCTTACAACTTCACGCCCGACCTCATGATCTATGCGACGTACAGCAAAGGGTATCGCATCGGCGGACCCAACAACGTCGCGCCTTGCGTCCTGCCACTCAAGCCGCCGCCGTTCCAGAACGTCTGCGCCTTGCCGAACGAAGTCGCCTATGGGCCGGACACGACCAAGAACATCGAAGTCGGCGTTCGCGCGCAGTTGTTCGAGCGCAAGCTGACCTTGAACCTCAACGCGTTCAAGATCGACTGGGACGGCATCCAGCTGGCGTCTGCGACCATCAACGGGATCGTCGGGATCACGGTCAACGGTGGCACGGGCAAGTCGCAAGGCGTCGAAGGTTCGTTCCAACTGCGTCCGGTGGACGGATTGTCGATCCGGGGCACCTATTCCTACACCGATGCCAAGCTGACCCAGGACGTTCCGGGGATCATCGCGGTCAACAGCCCGGCCGGGAGCTATCCCAGCAGCCCGATCCAGCTCAATGCGCTGTCGGGCGACCGCCTGCCGGGTTCGACCAAGCACAGTGGAAGCCTCGGAGCGAGCTACACCATGCCGTTCAGGGACGGCAACCTCGTCGCGGACTGGACCGCAACCTATCGAGGCGATGTGGTGACGCGCCTCGGCTGGGAGCGTGCCTTCGGTGACAAGCTGCCGGGTTACACGCTGCATCGCGCATCGCTGACTTACGAAGGCGACACTTACAGCATCGGGTTGTTCGCCAACAACATCTTCGACAAATATGCGATCGCCTCGGTCTCCAACGACCGCTCTCGCGTTGGCCTCAACGATGGCGTGGTCCTGCGCTACTACAGGCGCACGGTCATCAATCCACGCACATTCGGTCTCGAAGCGCGGTTCAAGTACTGATCCGCAAAGCACGGGGTGCCATTCCGGGGGGATGGCGCCCCGCCGCCGTTTCGGTGCACTGCCTAAGGGGAACGCGCATGGCTTGGCCTATCCGGATCGCCGCAGCCCTGATGATCGCAGGCTGCTCGGGCAGTATGGCCACCGCCAAGACTGCCGGTGCCCCGACACTGTTCGCCGAACGCTGGATCGACGGCACCAACGGCGATGAACCCGCCACACAAGTGCAGGCGCTCGACGCCGACACCTTCGTCATCCGGCAATCGGTCCGGACCAACTTCGAAGCGCCGTTCCTCTATCTGCTCTTCGGGCGCGACAAGGCCCTGCTGATCGACACAGGGGCTGAAGGCGGCCGGGTCAGGCCTACGGTCGACAGGCTGATCTCTGAGTGGCTGGCCGATCACAAACGCACCTCGATCCCGCTGCTCGTCGCGCACAGCCACAGCCACGGCGATCACGTGGCGGGTGACAGCGCATTCAAGGATCGCCCCGACACCACCGTCGTCGGACACAAGCCCGCCGATGTCGCTGGCGCGTTCGGCATCGCCAAATGGCCCGACCAGATCGCCGCTTTCGACCTCGGCGGTCGCAAGCTCGGCATCATCCCCACACCCGGCCATCAGGCCGCTGCGATCATGGTCTACGATCCGCGATTGAAGATCCTGCTCTCGGGCGACACGCTCTATCCCGGCAGGCTCTACGTCCCGGTCAATTTCATGGACGACAACCGCGCCAGCGTCGCCCGCCTCACCGCCTTCGCCGCCACGCACCCGATCCGCGCCGCGCTCGGCGCGCACATCGAAATGACCCGCGCTCCGGGCAAGGACTACGGCCACGAAGCCCCGACCCATCCCGATGAACACCGGCTGGAACTGCCGGCAAGCCAGATCGCCGAACTGCGCGAAGGCCTGAAGGCGAAGCTCGACACGCCCGATCAGCCACAGGTCCACGATCACTTCATCATCGTACCGGTGCCAGCGCGAACTGAGTGATCAGAATGTGGTGAACTGGCTGGGGCGGCAGGATTCGAACCTGCGAATGGCGGCATCAAAAGCCGCTGCCTTACCACTTGGCGACGCCCCAGCAGGAGGCGCGCTTATAGCGCGGGGGACGTGAATGAAAAGGGGGACAAAAGCACTTTGCCTGTCCCCCTTGTCGATCACTTGTTCTGGATGATCTGTTCCAGCGATTCTGGCGGGAGCGCATCAAAATCGGCAGCGGAATGGCGCTCGGGGATGCCCTTGGCCGAGTTGTTCACCAATCGCCCGCGCAACACGCCGGGGCGCGCGTTGATCTCGCCGACCCAGCGGCCGACGTGTTCGTATTCGTGCATCGACAGGAACGTTGCCGCCTCGCCATAGGCCTCGCCGCGATAGAGGTTGCCGAACCAGGTGTAGGTCGCAAGGTCGGCGATGGTGTAGTCATCGCCCGCCAGGAACCGCGTCTTGGCCAGTTGCCGGTTGGCCACGTCGAACAGGCGCTTGGTTTCCATGGCGTAGCGGTCGATCGCATATTCAATCTTCATCGGCGCGTAGTGGTAGAAGTGACCGAACCCGCCGCCGATGAATGGCGCACTGCCGATCTGCCAGAACAGCCACGAAAGGCATTCGGCCCGCGCCGCGCCCGATGTCGGCAGTAGCACGCCGAACTTCTCGGCCAGATGCATCAGGATCGCGCCCGATTCGAACACGCGGAACGGCTCGGGGCCTGACCGGTCGACCATCGCGGGGATTTTGGAGTTGGGATTGATGTCGACGAACCCGCTCGAAAACTGGTCGCCTTCGAAAATCTTGATCAGCCATGCATCGTATTCGGCCTCGGCAAAGCCAAGCTGGAGCAGCTCTTCGAGCATGATCGTGGCCTTCTGGCCGTTGGGCGTACCCAGCGAATAGACCTGAAACGGATGCGCGCCGATCGGCAGTTCCTTCTCGCTCGTCGGCCCTGCGACCGGGCGGTTGACGCTGGCGAAAGCGCCGCCATTGGCCTTGTCCCAGGTCCACACCTTGGGGGGAACGTAGTCTTCAGCCATCGCGTCTTCCTTCTCGAAAATCGTTAGTGTTACATACGATCATGAAGCGTTGCAGCCGGAACCGCAAGCGGTCCTCGCCCGTTTGCCTCAACATGGAAAGCAATACCCCTTCGCACAACCCCGGTCTGGTATTCGTCGATGACAGCCTGCCCGGCGTTACGCGAAAGCGGTCGGGGAAGGGTTGGGCCTACTTCGACGCCACCGGCGCGCGCATCAAGGATCGCGACGAGATCGACCGGCTCAACGCCATTGCCCTGCCGCCCGCCTACGAACACGCATGGTTCTGCCCCGCCGCCAACGGTCACATCCTCGCCACCGGGATCGACGCCAAGGGCCGCAAGCAGTACCGCTATCACCCCGGCTTCCGCACCGCGCGCGAAGGCGAGAAGTTCGACCGTTGTGCCGCGTTCGGCCGCCTGCTCCCGCTGGTGCGCAAGCGCGTCGAGGAAGACCTCGACAGCCCGCAGCTGACCCGCGAACGCTGCATCGCCGGGATCGTCCGCCTGCTCGACAGCGGCGCGATCCGCATCGGCAACGAGGCTTACGTCCGCGCCAACAAGAGCTTCGGCGCGACCACACTGCGCATGCGCCACGCCGAGGTAAAGGGCCACGTCCTGCGCCTCCGCTTCCGCGCCAAATCGGGCAAGGAGCGCGAGATGCGCGTCACCGACCGCGGCCTTGCCCGCTTCGTCAAGAAGATGGGTGACCTGCCGGGACAGAACTTGTTCCAGTATCTGAACGACGATGGCAGTGCCTGCCCAGTCGGCTCGGCGGAAGTCAACGAATGGCTGCGCGAGACGATGGGTGACGATTTCACCGCGAAGCATTTCCGCACTTGGCGCGCGAGTGCGCTGGCATTCGAGACGCTGGCTGAGGCCAAGGAGAAGGTCCCGCTCAAGGCGCTGCTGAACGAGGTCTCCGAACACCTCGGTAACACGCCCGCCATCGCGCGCAAAAGCTACGTCCATCCCGCCGTGATGGCGCTGGTCGATCGGCAGGATGAGTGGCGCGAAACGCTGTGCCTGCCGCGCGCCACCCGCTGGCTCTCACGCCACGAACGCGGGTTGATAGCTTTGCTCGAGGAAGGCCCGGCTGCGGCGGAGTTGCTGGCTGTGGCGTGAGCACGCCAAGCGCGGCGCGACAGCAAAATCAAAATCCGCGCAGAGATCGCAGAGGCCGCAGAGAGGTTGCGCGACATCTTTGCGCTCTTTGCGTTCTCTGCGCGAAAATCCTAAAACCATCCAGCCAACACGACCGGGGGTTGTTAGTCCAACCCCTCCAAAGCCCCCACCAACTCATCGAAGTGCCCGATCACCACATCCGCCCCAAGCTCATCGGGCGGCAGATCGCAGAACCCGAAGCGCACCGCGACAACCGGCAACCCAGCCGCCCGCGCTGCTCCCATATCGAACGTCGTATCGCCCACGAACACCGCACGTCCGCCGCCGCACCGCTCGACCATTGCATGAAGCATATCGGGCTTGGGCTTTGCCGTCGCCGGCCCCAGGGTATCCCCGCCGATTACGCAGGCGAACCGCTCGGTCAGCCCCAGCGCGTCCAGCACCTGCACCGCCAGCGCCTCCAGCTTGTTGGTCGCCACCGCCAGCGTCACGCCCCGCGCCGCAAAGGCGTCCAGCATCGCCAGCCCGCCCGGAAACAGCCGGGTGTGATCCGCGATGTTCTCCGCATAGAACGCCAGCAATTGCGCCTGCAGGCCGTCGAACGCGGCCTCGTCGACCCCGCCCGATTCGGTCAGCGCCGCGCGCAATAACTGCGCCGATCCGCCGCCGATCAGCCGCGATACCTCGTCCAGGGGCACCGCAGGACGCCCCGCAATCGCCAGCGCATGGTTGAGCGCCATGCCGATGTCGTGGCTCGTATCGAGCAGCGTGCCATCGAGGTCGAACCCGACCACGTCGAAAGGAAATTTTGCCATCCGGTGCGCAAGTGGCCTCCCGTTCTGGAAAGCGCAAGAATTGTCTGGCAATGATGCGCGCATGACCCAAACGACACCTGTTGCCACCATCGTCCTCGCCGCCGGAAAAGGCACCCGCATGAAGAGCGACCTGCACAAGGTCCTCCACCCCATCGCAGGGCGCCCCATGCTGATGCACCTCCTCGCCAGCGCACAGACCCTCGCGCCCGCGCGGCAGGTCGTCGTCGCAGGCCATGGCCGCGACCAGCTCGAAAAGGCTCTGGGAGCCAGCGCCACCATCGCCGTGCAGGACCCGCAGCACGGCACCGCCCACGCTGTCCAGCAGGCCGAAGCCGCGCTGGCAGGCTTCGATGGCGACGTGCTGATCCTCTACGGCGACGTCCCCTTCGTGCGCGCCGCGACGATGCAGGCGATGCTCGACCGCCTCCATGAAGCCGACAATCCCACCGCCGTCGTCCTCGGCTTCGCGCCTGCCGATACGCTGCAATATGGCCGTGTGATCGCTGACGGCGACCGCATCGTGAAGATGGTCGAACACAAGGACGCGACCGCCGACGAACGCGCCTGCACCGTCTGTAATTCAGGGCTGATGGCGGTGCGCAGCGCCGACCTGTTCGGCCTGCTCGCCCGCGTCGGCAACGATAACGCGGCGGGCGAATACTACCTGCCCGACGTGGTCAACATCGCCATCGCCGACGGACGTACTTGCGCGGTCGTCGTCACCGACGATGCGGACGAAGTCGCCGGCATCAACTCCCGCGCCGAACTCGCCCAGGCCGAGGCCCGCTGGCAGCATCGCCGCCGACAGACCGCGATGGCCGACGGCGCCACCCTGATCGCGCCCGAAACCGTATGGTTCGCCTGGGACACGCAACTGGGCCGCGACGTCACGGTGGAGCCCAACGTCGTGTTCGGCCCCGGCGTCACCGTGGCCGACAACGTCACGATCCACGCCTTCAGCCACCTCGAAGGCGCAACGCTCGCCAGCGGAGTCCAGATCGGCCCCTACGCCCGCCTGCGCCCCGGCGCGGTGCTGGAAGAAAAGGCCAAGGTCGGCAATTTCGTCGAGATCAAGAACAGCACCTTGCACAAGGGCGCCAAGGCCAACCACCTGACCTACCTCGGCGACGCAGACGTCGGCGCGGGCGCCAACATCGGCGCAGGCACGATCACCTGCAACTACGACGGCTACTTCAAGCACAAGACCATAATCGGCGAACGCGCCTTCATCGGCTCGAACTCAGCACTGATCGCGCCGGTCAAGATCGGCGCGGACGCGATTGTTGCGGCAGGCAGCGCAGTGTCACGCGATGTGGGTGATGGTGAGTTGCGTATGGTGCGGGCAGAGCAACTGATGAAGCCGGGCTGGGCGGACCGGTTTCATGATGCGATGAAGAAGAAGAAGGGGTGAGGGGCTGGAAGTTGACTATGCGGCCCCGGTCGAGGTCGCAGAGGTTGACTGAGCGCACCGACGCTGGGTGAATTCGGATAATACCTTTCCGATCAAAGATTTGGTGACAGGGGCAACAGATGAAGCTTGCAAAAAAGACACAAGATAGGCTGGTCGCGGGCTTGAAACGCTATCAGCCCATTGTTCGTAAGCTGGCTGAGCGGGACATCTCGGAAGCTGATACGGTGACCGTGATCAAAGACATGCTCACGGATATCTTCGGCTACGACAAGTATGCCGAGCTGACGAGTGAGCAGCAAATCCGTGGCACATTTTGCGACTTGGCGATCAAGGTTGAGGGCAAAGTGCATTATCTGGCCGAAGTGAAGTCGGCGGGCACGACACTCAACGACAATCATCTTCGCCAAGCGGTGAACTATGGCGCACACCACGGAATCGAGTGGATTATCCTGACCAATGCGATCATTTGGAAGGTGTACCGTATCAGGTTTGGACAACCGATCGATTGGGACGAAGTCTATTGTTTCGACATGGGCGCGATTTCGTCACGGTCGCTGGAGGATCTGTCGAAGTTGGGAATGCTGTGTCGGGAGAGCATTTCAACCGACGCGCTGCAGGCGTATCATAAGCAGGCACAAATTCTGAATCGGTTTGTCATCGCCGAGCTCTTGCAGAGTGACGCGGTCGTTGGGGCGCTGCGTAAAGAGCTGCGCAGGTTGTTTGACGGACTCAAGACGTCGGATGACGAATTGCGGGTGTTCCTAACTAACGACGTGATTAAGCGCGACGCCATCGACGGCGAAGCCCCGAAGGCGGCAAAGGCGATGGTGAAGAAGGCCAATGTGGCGATCGCCAAGCGCGCGGCTAAGGTGGCCGCCTTGGCCGACGCCACCGATTGAGGCTAGGACATGGCACGGCATCACGCCAGCCAGAAAAGGATGCTGAAATTCCGATTGATAAGGCACCCAAGCGCTGAATCGACTCTTGTGGCTACATGTCATTGACATATGCGTCATTGACGCATAGATGAGTCAGATGGAGCGCCTCCTTACAGTTGTCGAACTGGCATCGTTCATCAAGCGCGCCAGAGCGATCATGTCGGATGAGGAGCGGGGCGAGATCGTCAGCTTTCTGGCGGCAAACCCTGAGTCGGGGATCTCGTTGGGCGGCGGCCTGCGTAAGGTTCGCATTGCGCGCGAGGGCGGCGGCAAGAGCGGCGGCTATCGCACGCTCTACGTGTTCGGAGGCGATACGATGCCGCTGTTCCTGCTGACGGTATTCGCCAAGAACGAGAAAGCAAACCTTAGCAGAACCGAACAGGCGGCAGCGGTCGCGTTGAGCAAGGAACTGCTCGCAACATACGGAGCCGGATCATGAGTGACGTGTACAACAGCGTGATGGATGGCCTGAACGAAGCGCTGGCTTTCGCGCGCGGCGGCAAGACCGGAGCTCTCGTCCATCATGTCGAGGTGCCCACCGTCGATGTCGCCGCGATCCGGGCCAGCACCGGCCTGTCGCAGGGCGCGTTCGCACGCAGTATCGGCGTGGCCAAGGGCACGCTGCTCAATTGGGAACACGGTCGCCGCCGACCAACGGGTCCCGCGCAAGTGCTGCTGGCGATGATCGCGAAGAAGCCGTCGCTGGTGAGCGAACTCCTGCGCTGAAATTCTCGTCGCCCCGGACTTGATCCGGGGTGAGGCTTTTCTTCTCTATGTTCGGTGGCTGACGTGGGGAGGGGCAGTAAGCCTCATCCCGGGTCAAGCCCGGGACGACGTGAAGGGGGGGCGCGAACTACTCCTCTATCCGTCATTCCCGCACAGGCGGGAAGCCAGTGCGGCGGCGCGCTGGATCCCCGCCTTCGCGGGGATGACGAAGCTCGTTTTGGGAATGGCGAAGGCATGCGCAAAGTGACAAAGGTGGTTCGCAACCAAACGGCTCCAGCGACTGGACAAACCTCGTCTCACCCCCAAATGGCAAGACAATCCCAACATCTTCGTGCCATAGCGGACCCTCGAGTCTCAGCAGGATCACACGACACCCATGTGCGGAATTATCGGAATTGTCGGCAAGGAACAGGTGGCGGACCGGCTGGTCGATGGCCTGCGGCGCATGGAATATCGCGGCTATGACAGCGCGGGCGTGTGTACGGTCGAGGGCGGGCAGCTTATCCGCCGCCGCGCGGAGGGCAAGCTGGGCAATCTGGTCATCGAACTGGCGCGCAATCCCGCGCAAGGGCTGATCGGCATCGCGCACACCCGCTGGGCTACCCACGGCGCGCCGACCACCAGCAACGCGCATCCGCACGCGACCGAACAGGTTGCGCTGGTCCACAACGGCATCATCGAAAACTTCAAGCCGCTGCGCGAGGCGCTGACCGCGCGTGGCCGCAAGTTCGAGAGCGAGACCGACACCGAAGTCGTCGCACACCTCGTGTCGGAACAGGTCGAGGCCGGCCTATCCCCGCAGGACGCGGTCAAAGCCGTGCTGCCGCAGTTGCGCGGTGCATTCGCGCTCGCCATCGCGTTCCGCGCGCATGACGACATGCTGATCGGCGCACG
This sequence comes from Novosphingobium hassiacum, assembly GCF_014196055.1. GTDB lineage: Bacteria > Pseudomonadota > Alphaproteobacteria > Sphingomonadales > Sphingomonadaceae > Novosphingobium > Novosphingobium hassiacum. The sequence goes on along the minus strand of NZ_JACICY010000006.1, from coordinate 235,004 downwards.
CCTCGGCTCGCCGCTGGTCGTCGGTTATGGGGAAGGGGAGACCTACCTTGGCTCGGACGCCTTGGCGCTCGCCCCGCTGACCCAGCGCATCACTTATCTCGAAGAGGGCGACTGGGTGGTGATCACCCGTGAAGGCGCGCAGATCTTCGATACGGATAACAACGAGGTGACGCGCCCCATCGTCGCCTCGGGCGCGACTGCAGCCGCGATCGAGAAGGGCAACTACCGCCACTTCATGCAGAAGGAGATCTTCGAGCAGCCGGTCGTCGTCGCGCAGACCCTGCGTTCGTATTTGCGCCGCGTCGAACAGACCGTCGCGCTGCCGCAGATCGACTTCGACCTTGCCAGCATCAACCGCGTCACCATCGTTGCCTGCGGCACCAGCTTTTACGCCGCGATGGTCGCCAAGTACTGGTTCGAACAGTTCGCGCGCCTGCCGGTGGACATCGATGTCGCGTCCGAATTCCGCTACCGCGATCCGGTTCTGGAAGAGGGCGGGCTGTCGCTGTTCATATCGCAAAGCGGCGAGACGGCCGATACGCTGGCCGCGCTGCGCCACTGCAAGGCGGCGGGGCAGACCATCGCGGTCGTCGTCAACGTGCCGACCAGCACCATGGCGCGCGAGGCGGACCTGCTGCTGCCGACTCACGCCGGCCCTGAAATCGGCGTCGCCTCGACCAAGGCATTCACCTGCCAGCTTGCCGTATTGGCCGCGCTTGCCGCGCACCTGGCGGTCAAGCGCGGGCGGATGAACCGTGCCGAGGAAGCCGCGATCGTCGAGCATCTGGTCGAAGTGCCCGCCGCGCTCAACGCCGCGCTGGCGCACGACGAGGAAATCGCCGCGATGGCCCATCTGATCGCGCCTGCGCGCGATGTGCTCTATCTCGGGCGCGGAGCGGACTATCCGCTGGCGCTGGAAGGCGCGCTGAAGCTCAAGGAAATCAGCTACATCCACGCCGAAGGCTATGCCTCGGGCGAGATGAAGCACGGCCCGATCGCCCTGATTGACGAATTGGTGCCGGTCATCGTGCTCGCCCCGTCAGGCCCGCTGTTCGAAAAGACCGTCAGCAACATGCAGGAAGTCCGCGCGCGCGGCGGCAAGGTCGTGCTGATCTCGGACGCCGAAGGCATCGCCGAAGCGGGCGAGGGGTGCCTCGCCACCATCGAAATGCCCAAGGTCCACCCGCTGATCGCGCCGCTGGTCTATGCCGTGCCGGTGCAGTTGCTGGCCTATCACGTTGCCGTGGCCAAGGGCACGGATGTCGACCAGCCACGCAATCTGGCGAAGTCGGTTACGGTGGAATAACGCTACACTTCCCCCCTCCCCGGCGGGGAGGGGCCGGGGGTGGGGGCTCGACAGACGGCGAACACCCCCACCCAGCCTCCCCGTCAAGGGGGAGGAGCAGGAAGGCTACCCGCGCAGGCGGCGGACGGCCTCGTCCTGCGCGATCAAGGGCAACAACGCAGCCATTTCCGGTCCGTGGTCCTGCCCGGTAAGCGCCTGACGCAGCGGCAGGAACAGTGCCTTACCCTTGCGCCCGGTGCTGTCCTTGAGCGCGCCGGTCAGCGCGCGCCACGGATCGGCGTTCCAGTCGAGCAAGGCAGCAACATCGGCGGCTTGGGCGAGGAATTCGCGTGTCTCGGCATCGAAGTCCGGCGCAGTCACTGGCCCGGTGACGACCTGCCACCAGTCCTTCGCCTCGTCGATATGCGCGGTATTGGGCCGGATCGCCTCCCACGCGGCCTCGCCCATGCCTGCGGGCAAGTGATGCGCCACGCGGGCAAACGGCAGCCTGTGCACGATCGCCGCGTTCACGCGGTGCAGGTCCGCCTCGTCGAACCGCGCCGGCGCACGGCCAAAGCGGGACAAGTCGAAGCTGGCCGCCAGCGCATCGGCATCGAGCGAAGGATCGACCGGATCGGACGTGCCCAGCCGGGCCAGTAGCGCCACGATCGCCTCGGGCTCGATGCCCTGGTCGCGAAAATCGGCCATACCCAGCGCGCCCAGTCTCTTGGACAGTTTGCCCTCGCTCCCGGTCAGCAGTGCCTCGTGCGCAAAGCGCGGCGGCTGTGCGCCGAGCGCGGTGAACATCTGGATCTGCGTCGCGGTGTTCGAAACGTGATCTTCGCCGCGCAGCACGTCGGTCACGCCCATCGCGATATCGTCGATGGCGGACGGCAGCATGTAGAGCCACGATCCATCCGCCCGCCGCACCACCGGGTCGGACATTTGCCGCGCATCGAAGTTCTGCGGTCCGCGAATGCCATCGTCCCATGTGATCGGCTGGTCGTGGTCGAGCAGGAACCGCCAGTGCGGCGCTTCGCCCGCTGCGGCCTTTGCGGCATGGTCGGCCTCGGTCAGATTCAGACCCGACCGGTCATAGATCGGCGGGAGCCCGCGCCCGAGCAGGACCTTGCGCTTGAGGTCCAGTTCCTGCGAGGTTTCATAGCACCGGTACAGCCGCCCCGCCGCAACCAGCTTCGCAAACTCGGCCTCATAGATCGCAAAGCGCGCAGACTGCCGCTCCTCGCCATCGGGATGCAGGCCCAGCCACGCGAGATCAGCGCGGATAGCGTCAACGTGCTCCTCGCGGCTGCGCTCGGCATCGGTATCATCGATCCGCAGCAGGAACCTGCCGCCGGTTTTCTTGGCCAGCAGCCAGTTGTGCAGCGCCGTGCGGACGTTGCCGACATGCAGCTTGCCGGTGGGTGAGGGGGCGAAGCGGGTTACCGTGGTCATGTGCGCCGCCCTATCGCGCGCGAGCGATTAGGGAAAGGCCTCAGGCGGACGGCAGCAGCGCGGCGGCGTGGACGGTGGCGTCATACAGTGCGCCATGACGCTCAACGCGGACGAACCCGTCGATGACTTGCCCAAATGACCCGCGATCGGCACCCAGCGCATTGCGCACAAGCGCCGCCAGCGTCACCTCGTCGGGCGTCATCGCCAGACAGCAGGGCCGGTTGACCATGAACGGCTCGGGCCAGACCTGCTTGATCGTCTGCACCAGCCCATGCACCGCGCACGCCGCCTCGATGCTGCGGTAGCGCTGCGCCAAGTCGGGCACCGGATCGCGCCCGGCCTGATCGAACATCGCGCACAGGCGCATCGCCAGCACCATGTGCAACCCGGACAGCGTCAGCCCGCGCACATCGTGCGGCCGCCCGAGCTTTTCGACGGCACCTGCGAAACGGGTGGAGGACTGCCCTGTCGACATATGCTTCCTTTCCTGCGAACGATTCGCAAGTTAGGTCAGTGCCATCGGCAGGTCAATGCGAATCGTTCGCAATAATCTACGACCCGGTGCGGAACCCGTGCGTCATCGGATAGCGCCGATCGCGCCCGTAATTGCGCGCGCCCAGCTTGACCCCCGGAGGCGCCTGCCGCCGCTTGTATTCGGCGATGTGCAGCAGTCGCTCGACCCGCACCACGGTTGCCCGGTCGAACCCTTCGGCAACGATCTGATCGACGCTCTTTTCATGTTCGACCAGCCCGAGCAGGATCGCATCCAGCACGTCGTAAGGCGGCAGCGAATCCGAATCCTTCTGATCGGGCCGCAGTTCGGCGCTCGGCGGCTTGGTGATGATCGTCTGCGGCATCACCGGCCCGTCCGGCCCCAGCCCGATGCGCGGGCGATGCTTGTTGCGCCATTCCGAAACCGCGAAGACGGTAGTCTTGTAGGCGTCCTTCAGCGGGTTGTAGCCGCCGTTCATGTCGCCATAGATCGTAGCGTAGCCGACGCTCATCTCGCTTTTGTTGCCGGTCGTCACCAGCATCGGGCCGAACTTGTTCGACAGCGCCATCAGCGTAACCCCGCGAATGCGCGATTGGATGTTCTCTTCGGTCAGATCCGGCTGCTTGCCCACGAAAGCGGGCGCGAGCATCTCCGCAAAGCCCAGCACTGCCGGATTGATCGGCAAGGTATCGAGCCGCACGCCGAGCATCCCGGCGCATCCCGCCGCATCGTCGAGGCTTTCCTGACTGGTGTAGATGCTCGGCAACATCACGCACCACACCCGCTCTGCCCCCAGCGCATCGACCGCGATCGCTGCGCAGATCGCCGAATCGATGCCGCCCGAAAGGCCGAGCACCACGCCCGGAAACCGGTTCTTGTTCACGTAATCGCGCAGGGCGAGAACCATTGCGCAGTAGATGTCCTCCGGGTGATCGGCCAGTTCGTTGACCTCGCCCGGCTCGCACCGCCAGCGATGGCCCGACCCGAACTGCGCGCGCGTCCATACCGTCGTGACGATCGATTCTTCCCAGTCGGGCATCTGCACCCACAGCGCGCCTTCTGGCCCGACGACGAAGCTCGCCCCGTCGAACACGATCTCGTCCTGTCCGCCGACGCGATTGAGATAGACCAGCGGAATCCCGGTATCGATCGCGCGGCGCTTGGCCACGCCATCGATCCGCAGCACGTCCTTGTCGATCTCGTAAGGGCTGCCGTTGACACAGATGAATATCTCCGCGCCCAGTTCGGCCAGGTGGCGGCACACGTCTGGCTGCCAGATGTCCTCGCAGATCGGCAGGCCGAGCATGACCCCCCTGAACAGCACGGGCTCGGGCAGCGGGCCGGGCATGAAATAGCGTTTTTCGTCGAAGGTGCCGTAATTGGGCAGTTCGACCTTGAACCGCGTCGCCGCTATCCGCCCGCCTTCGAGCAGTGCCACCCCGTTATGCAGCGCGCCATCGCGAACGAACACCGATCCTACCAGCATCGCCGGACCCCCGTCCGCCGTTGCTTCGGCCAGTTTCTGCAGTTCCGCCGCCGCCCGCTCGATCAACGCCGGTTTCATGATCAGGTCTTCGGGCGGATAGCCGATCAGTTGCAGTTCGGGATAGACGATCAGGTCGGTATCGCGCGCTTGTTCCCGTACGGCGAGCATCGCACTCGCGTTGGCTGCAAGGTCGCCCACCGACTGGTTGAGCTGGGCGAGGGTGATCCTGATGGTATCCGTCATTCCTCCTCACTAGGGCGCAACCCATGCGGCCTGCAAGAGTTGCAAACCTGTCATCTTGGGCTAATGCGCACGCGGGGATCGTTACCGAGGGAATCGCACGCATGAAGATCATGGCCGGCAACTCAAACCTGCCGCTCGCGCGCGCCATTTCGGCTTATCTCGAAGTGCCGCTGACCGATGCGAGCGTGCGCCGCTTTGCCGATGAGGAAGTTTTCGTGGAAATCCATGAGAACGTGCGCGGCGAAGACGTGTTCGTCGTCCAGTCGACCAGCTACCCGGCTAACGATAACCTGCTCGAACTGCTGATCTGCATCGACGCGCTGCGCCGCGCTTCGGCCAAACGTATCACCGCGGTCGTTCCGTACTTCGGCTATGCCCGCCAGGATCGCAAACCCGGTCCGCGCACGCCGATTTCGGCCAAGCTGGTGTCTAACCTGATCACTACGGCAGGCGCGGATCGCGTGCTTGCTGTCGATCTTCACGCGGGCCAGATCCAGGGCTTCTTCGATATCCCGACCGACAACCTGTTCGCAGCCCCGGTGATGGCGGCAGACATCCAGACGCGCTACGGTTCGCAGGAACTGATGGTGGTTTCGCCCGACGTCGGCGGCGTGGTGCGCGCCCGTGCACTGGCCAAGCGTCTCAATAACGCTCCGCTGGCCATCGTCGACAAGCGCCGCGATCGCCCCGGCCAGTCCGAAGTCATGAACATCATCGGCGAGGTCAAGGGTCGCATGTGCATCCTGATCGACGATATCATCGATTCGGGCGGCACCCTGTGCAACGCGGCCCAGGCGCTGCTCGATGCGGGCGCGGCTGGCGTATCTGCCTATATTACCCACGGTGTGCTCTCGGGCGGAGCCGTTGCGCGTGTTGCCAATTCCGCGCTCAAGGAACTGGTGATCACCGACACGATCATGCCGACCGAAGCGACCGCCACCTGCGATCGCATCCGCGTCCTGACCATCGCGCCGTTGATCGGCGAGGCCGTCCGCCGCATCGCTGACGAAAGCTCGGTCTCCAGCCTGTTCGATTAACTGAAGCTCGCAACTCACCAAAAATCCCCCTCCCCGACGGGGAGGGGCTAGGGGAGGGGAAGCGAGGCAAAGCCGAGCGTTTACGCCTGTGTGGTACACCCCCACCCAGCCTCCCCCTCAAGGGGGAGGGGCAAGTGATCAAATTCTAATTCTCGGCAGGCGGCGCTTTCGCCTCAAGCCTCAACCGCTCAAGCCACGCCCGCGCCTGCTTGGGTTCGCCCACTGCCTGCGCAGGCGGCTTGCCGCGCGCGGCCAGAAATTCGTCGTGCAGCCTGAACGGCTCCATGAACAGCGTCTCGCGCGCCTCGGCGATGAGGTCGGCAAGCTCGGTCAGGTTGTCCAGCACCGGCTGGGTCGCGGCGCGCATGATCTTGTCGGCGGTGTGATCGAACAGCCCCCACTTGCCGCTCGCGGTCACCTGCAGTGCCTCGATCAAGGCCTCCAGATAGTCCGCCTCCAGTTCGGAGCGGCGTTTGTCGAGACGTTCCAGTCGGTCAGCTCTTGCCATTCCCCGCGTTACGCAGCCGCTCGGCCACGCGCAACCGCGATCATTCCCAGGGCTTGATCCCACCCGGCGCGATTCGCTGGATCACCTCGAGGCGACGGCTCTGCCGCGTTTCCAGCCCCAGAGTCATCAGCGGTTGCGGTCGTTCCGTGAACTGGCGCGGGCTCATCCCGAACATGGCGGTGAACTCGCGGATCAGGTGGCTCTGGTCGTAATAGCGCAAGGCCAGCGCCTCGGCCTCCTCCTGATCGGCCACCCCTCGCAGATGGCTCGCCATGTCAAGCGCCCGCGCCCGCCGCAGGACCTGCTTGGGCGTCATCCCGAAATCACGCCTGACGATACGCTCGAGCCGCCGCTGCTCGACCCCCAGATCGTGCGCCAGCTGCGCGATGTTGACTGTGGGATCGGCAAACGCCTCCGCCTCGAACCGTGCCGAAATCGCCTCAGGCTCGCGCACGGAGCGGTCGAAGGCTAGCTTGCGCATCTCGGCCTCCATGGCTGCGATCCACTCTTCGGGCGTAGCTTCGGGATCGAACAGGCCCAGCCACCGGACTTCGGGCAGGCCGAGTTCGGTAAATGTCGACAACCTGTCGATCAAGGAGGTCGTGACCGGAAGCTTCAGCGCGTGGCATGCGCCGGGCCGGAGAAACACACCGACGCTCGTGAAACTGCCCGTGACGCTGATCGGCATGCGGCGTGAATGTGGGCCAAACAGCATAGCCGCGCGATCCGACATCCGAACACCGTCCGCCGTCGTCGCCTCCCACTTTCCACGCAACTGCACGCGGATACTGGCAAAATCGCTCAGCAAACCGCAGTCGAGCCGATGATCGGGTGGCGTATCGACCACCGTGACGTAGAAACGTCCGACCCACGGCTCCAGATCGGAGGCCGGAGCGCGACTGTATGAAATCGGCTGACCATCCTTAGTCACCCCGTTGGGCGAGACGATGGTGTGGTCGACCCCCGGTTTGTTGTTCCGACTCATGCCCTTGCGCCCCTGTATTCTTGCAGCCACCCTAGCGCGTTGGATATTTAGCTACTGTGCCAAGCGTCACGCGATAGCAAATGTTGCAAGAAACATTCGCTGCAGCGCAATATCAGGTGCAACGGGTTGACCTCTTCGGTCGCTTGAGGGCACAGCCGGACCCATGAAACTCGATAACGACATCGCTCTCGCCCGCCGCCTCGCCGACGTTGCGGGCGCGGTCATCCGGCCATATTTTCGCGCCGTAGCAGCGGAGCGCAAGGGCGATGCCACTCCGGTTACACTGGCCGACCGCGCCGCCGAAGAAGCCATGCGCCGGATCCTTACCGCCGAAGTTCCGCGCGATACCGTGATCGGTGAGGAGTTCGGCGCGGTCTCGGGCTCGTCCGGTCGTAGCTGGGTACTCGATCCGATCGACGGGACCGCCGGGTTCCTTGCCGGGCGCCCGATTTTCGGCACGCTGATCGCGCTCATGGTCGAAGGCTTTCCCGTCCTTGGCGTGATCGATCAGCCGATTACCGGCGAACGCTGGATCGGCGCGGCTGGCATGGCGACCACGCTCAACGGCAAACCGGTGCGCACGCGCCCCTGCCGCGAACTGTCCGAAGCCACGCTCGCGACGACCGGCCCACATTACTTCGACGATCACGATGGCGGGCACTTCATGGGGCTTGCCGCGCAGACCGACCACAAGCGCATGGTCATGGGCGGCGATTGCTACAACTACGCGATGCTCGCCACCGGGCAGCTCGACGTCGTGTGCGAAGCCGGCCTCAAGATCCACGATTGGGCCGCGCTCGTGCCCATCGTCGAAGGCGCGGGCGGCACGATGGCCGACTGGAACGGCGAGCCGCTGCACGCGGGCTCGGATGGCCACGTGATCGCGGTAGGTGATTCCGCGCGGCTCGATGACGTCGTCGAGGCGCTTGCCTGCGGACACTGATGCGCGGCCGCTGGTTCTTCTTCTACGGCACGCTCACGCAGGACCACGATAACGCGATGACTCGCGTGCTGCTGCCGCTGCTTGAAGGCGGACGGCGCGCGTTCGTGTGCGGACAGTTGCGCGCGGTCCGCGCCCCACAAGGCTGGTATCCGGTATTGTGTGCGGGAAGGGGGCAAGTCGCGGGCCGTGTCTATCGCCTGCCACAGCGCGTTGCCCGGCTGCTCGATGCTTACGAAGAATTCGATCCGCGCCGCAGGTCGCGATCCGAGTACGTCAGGCGTTCCCTCCGCGTGCGGATAGCCGGCAAGGGGCAGGTGAGAGCCCACGCCTATCGCTACAACCGGCCGCTTCACACTGGCCTGCGGATTATTCCAAGCGGTGACTTTGCCGCCTATGTCACCCGCCACCGGCTGAAGGCGTTCGGCTCCTAGAGCCCTGCCTTCAGCATCCAGTCGTGGAACAGGCGCACCGGGCGCGATTGCAGCGCGCGCGGGCGGCACACGAACCAGTACGAATAGGGGCTGTCGACGTCGATATCGAACAGCCGTGCCAAGCGCGGATCGTGGCTGCGATGATAGTGATCGTCATGCATGATCGCGATGCCCAGCCCTTGCGCAGCGGCCTCGAGGATCAACTGGCCTGAATCGAAGTGATCGATCGCGGCAGGCTCCAGCTTTTCCAGATGCAGCGCCTTCTTCCACGCCTCGAAGCTCATCGGCAGGTCGTTGTGGATCAGAAACGTCTGCTTCGACAGCTTGGCCATGTCCGGCCGCTCGCCCAACTCACTCGCAAGGGCCGTGGATGTGATCGCATGGACGCGATTGTGGTCGAGCCGCACCGAATGCAACGCCGCGTCCGGCCCTTCCGACAACACGATAGCCGCGTCGATCGTATCGCCAAGCTTGGTCTCGGCGGCATGGCCTGAATCGATGTCGATGTGCAGTTGCGGATGCAGCTTGCGCAACTCGCCCAGCCGCGGGAACAGGCGCTGGCTGCCGAACAGCGGCAGCACGCCCAGCCGCAGGCGCATGACCTTGCCGGTGTCGATCAACCGGTCCACGCGATCAGCCATCTCGTCGATCAGCGGTGCCACTGCGTCGTACAACTGCTGGCCTTCCTCGGTCAGCTTGAGCGCCTGGTGCTTGCGCTCGAATAGTGCCTTGCCCACGAACTCTTCGAGCGCGCCCAGCCGACGCGACAGCGCCGACGGGCTCAGTGCCAGTTCGGCCGCCGCGGTCTTGGCCGAGCCTGCGCGCACGACGCGAATGAACGCCTCGAGCGAGCGCAGTGGGGGCAGGCGGCGAATCATCGTCTTATCCTATTCCTCAACGTCTTCGATCGCCTTGGGCGCGTGGAGCCGCAGGCGCGTCAGGCGGCGTTCGTCGCCCGCGGTCACTTCCAGTCGCCAGCCGCTGGCATGTTCGAGCACGCGGCCGACCTTGGGCACTTCGCCTGCCAGCACGACCGCAAGGCCGCCGAGCGTATCGACGTCTTCCTCGACCTCTGCAAGCCGCGCATCGACCGTTTCGGCGACATCGTCGAGTTCGGCGCGGGCATCGGCTTCCCACGTGTCGGGATCGATCCGGCGGATCATCTCGGTCGGGGCGTCGTCATGCTCGTCCTCGATCTCGCCGATGATCTCCTCGACCAGATCCTCGATCGTGATGATGCCGTCCGTTCCTGAATACTCGTCGATGACCACCGCCAAGTGCATGCGCCTGCTGCGCATGTCTGCCAATACGTCAAGCGCGCCGCGCGCCTGTGGCACGAACAGCGGCTGGCGCATCAGGCTTGCCCATTCCCTGGGCGGCGCTTTGCCCGAAAGCGCCATGCCGGCCACGATCCCGAACATGTCCTTGATGTGCATCATGCCGCGGATGTCGTCGAGCGACTCGCCATAGACCGGCAACCGGCTGTGACCGCTCTCGGCAAACGCAGCGACCAGTTCCTCGAACGTCGCCGACGCGGGTACCGCGATGATCTCGCCACGCGGAATCGCCACGTCGTCGGCGTCATGTTCGCTGAAGTGGAGCAGATTACGCAGCATCTGCCGTTCGAGCGGCACCAGATCGCCGTTCTCGGCACCGGCGTGATGCGGCTCGCCCTCGTGCTCGTCGATCGCTTCCTCGATCTGCGCGCGCAGCGACTGGTCCTGATCCGGACCGCGAAAGAACGCCTTGATCGCACGCCACAGCGCGCGCCATAAAGCCGGGCTGCTACTACTGTCTGCGTCTCCCGACCGGCTGTCGCCGGTGGAGCCATTGCCCTCGGGCACTACTCGAAACTCCCCAAATGTCAGTCTTCGACCGCATATGGGTCGGCGATGCCCATCAGTGCAAGCGCCTTCCGCTCCAGATTCTCCATTTCCTCGGCTTGCGTCTCGCCCGTTTCATGGTCGTAGCCCGCCAGATGCAGCAGTCCGTGGACGATCAGGTGGCTGGCGTGCACCTCGACCGACACGCCCTTGTCCGCCGCCTCACGCCCGCAAACTCCATGCGCCAGGATCAGGTCGCCAAGCATACCCGGCGCGCCTTCATCAGCTCCTGCATGCAGCACTTCCGTGCGGCTAAGCATCGGAAACGAAAGTACGTTGGTCGGCTTGTCCTTGGCCCGCCACTGCTTGTTCAGCGCGTGAACTTCATCGTCGTCAGCCATGACCAAGCTGACCAGCAGGTTGTCGTGCGCCAGTTCCGGCGCAACTTTTGCAGTGGCCTCAGCCGCCCGGTTGGCGAGCGCCTCCCAGTCGATCGCATCCCCCCACACCGGATCGATATCCATCTCAAGGATCGGCGCGGTCATGCCTTAAGCCCCCTCCTGTGAAGGGGAGGGGAAAAAGAGCGGAAACCAACAAACGTCACGCGTCTTTACCTTCATAGGCCTCGACGATCCGGCCGACGATGGGATGGCGGACCACGTCGGCCACGCCGAAACGTACCGTGGCTATTCCCTCGACGCCCTCCAACCGTTGCACCGCATCGTTCAGCCCGCTGGCACCAACTCCGCCTGGCAAGTCGGTTTGTTTCGGATCACCGCACACGACCATGCGGCTGTTCTGACCGAAGCGCGTCAGGAACATCTTCATCTGCATCGGCGTGGTGTTCTGCGCCTCGTCGAGGATCACGAAAGCATCTGCCAGCGTTCGGCCACGCATGAATGCGATCGGAGCAATCTCGATTTCACCCGATGCAAGTCGCCGCTCGACCTGCTCGGGCGGCATGCAATCGTAGAGCGCATCGTACAGCGGGCGCAGGTACGGATCGACCTTCTCCTTCATGTCGCCGGGCAGAAAGCCAAGCCGCTCGCCCGCTTCCACTGCCGGACGAGAAAGAATCAGCCGCTGCACCGAGCCCGAGATCAATTGCGCCACCGCCTGCGCCACCGCGACATAGGTCTTGCCCGTACCCGCTGGGCCGAGCGCAAAGATCACGTCGTTGGAAATGAGCGCCTTCATGTATTCGATCTGCGTTGGGCTGCGCGGAACGATGGTCTTCTTGCGCGTGCGGATCATGATCGGCGGAGTGCCACCCGGCATACCGGTAATGATCCCCTCCAGCGTCGGCTCGACGCTCATCGCGATCAGTGATTCGACAGCGCCTGTATCCAGTTCCTGCCCGGTCAGCAGCCGCTGGTGCATGCCCTTGAGCACATCGCGCGCGCGCGCCACCGCATCGTCAGGCCCTTCAATCATCACGCGGTTGCCGCGTGCCGAAATGTAAACTCCCAACCGGTTTTCGATATGCACGAGATTGGTGTCGAACTGGCCGAACAACGCGCCGAGCACGGTCTGTTCATCGAATTCCACCTCGATCCGCGCGCGCCGATGCAGATCGGTACGGTGGTCCGGACGGTGATGCGCCTCATCATGGGCGCGTGGGAGTTTTCGGGCCATGCTCTCCTTTCAGGGGTAAAGACCTGTCTGGAGAATAGGAACGGATGGCCCGCGCACAAGGCGGCGCGCGTTGAATTCGCCGCTATTCCACAGGAGTTTAAACCAGCCGCCCTGTCAGCGAGTTAGGACCGGCCTCGATCAGGTCGACTTCAACGAGATCGCCGATCGCTGCATCGCCCATGAAATGGACCGATTGCAGCCAGGGCGACTTGCCCAGCCACTGCCCGACGAGCTTGCCCCGCCGATCGACGAGAATGTGACAGCGCTTGCCGACGCTCGCGGCGTTGAACGCCTGCGAATCGCGCTGCAATGCAGCCTGCAGCCGCTGCAGCCGCTCGTCCATGACCTCGGCCGAGATATGATCGGCCATCGTTGCGGCAGGCGTGCCCGGGCGGGCAGAATACTTGAAACTAAACGCCTGCGCGTATCCGACCGCATCGACCAGGCGCAGCGTTTCGGCAAACTCGGCGTCCGTCTCGCCCGGAAATCCCACGATAAAATCACCGGACAGCGCGATGTCGGGACGCACCGCGCGCACCCGGTCGAGCACCCGCAGATAGCTTTCGACGCTGTGGCTACGGTTCATCGCCTTGAGCACACGGTCGCTGCCAGCCTGCACCGGCAAGTGCAGGAACGGCATGAGCTTGTCGATCTCGCCATGTGCCGCGATCAGCGCGTCGGTCATGTCGTTGGGATGGCTGGTGGTATAGCGGATGCGCTGCAGGTCGGGGTTCGCTGCGAGCGTCCGGATCAACCCGTCCAGCCCGACAGCGCGGCCCTTGTGGTCCTCGCCCATCCAGGCGTTGACGTTCTGCCCCAGCAGCGTGATCTCGACTGCGCCGCCCGCCACGAGCAGCGTCGCCTCCTCGACCAGATCACTGAACGGACGCGAGATTTCCGCCCCGCGCGTATAAGGCACGACGCAGTACGTGCAGAACTTGTCGCAACCCTCCTGCACGGTCAGGAAAGCGCTGGGGGCAGACTTGCGGCGCTTGGGCAGTGCGGCGAACTTGGCCTCGGCGGGCATGTCGGTCTCGGTCGCGCGGCCCCCTGCAGCAGCCGTCGCCACCATCTCGGGCAGGCGGTGATAGGCTTGCGGCCCGACGACAACGCTGACACTCGGCGCGCGCGCCATGATTTCCTCGCCCTCGGCCTGCGCCACGCAGCCCGCCACCGCGATCATGGGTGCGGTGCCGGCTTCACCGTCCCAGTTCTTTACGATCCGGCCGATGTCGGAATAGACCTTCTCGGTCGCCCGCTCGCGGATGTGGCAGGTGTTGAGCACGACCAGATCGGCATTCGCACCCGCCTCTGCCGCCGTCATGCCTTGCGCCGCCAGCAATTCGGCCATGCGCTCGCCGTCGTAGACGTTCATCTGGCAGCCGAAGCTCTTGACGTGGAAGGTCTTTGGTAAGTCTTTGGGGGGGGAGGTTGGTGCGGACATCGCCGCGCCGATACTGGATTTGGCCCCGCTTGGCTACCGGTTGCGGGCCATCGCCGAAAGGATGCGTTCGCGTGCGGCAAGCGCCATCGTCTTGCGGCTCGCGCTCTCCTCGCCATCCAGCGGCGCGAGGAAATGCACCGTCACCGGCAGCGGGCCACGGCGCGCCAGGATCTTGATGAAGTTATCCAGCCCCGGCTCCTCCCCGACCCAGGCCATGCTTGCGACATCCACCCCATAGTCCAGCCACACCGGCTGGATCGCAATCCCCGGCGGCGGCGGATCGAGCGCCGAGAGCAGCGAGGACTTGAACGGCAACAGGCTCGTCCCGTCGCTCGTCGTCCCTTCGGCAAATACCGTCAGCGCGTTGCTCTCACTCAGTGCGGCGCGGACCTGTTCGACTTGCGCGTGGACGCTGCGCCGCTCATGCCGCGCGACGAACACGGTATCGTTCATGTCGCACAGCCATTTCAGCGCGCCATGATCGGCCAGCCCCGAATGTGCGACGAAAGCACTGCCGCTCGCGCCCGAGATCACCGGAATGTCCAGCCAGCTGACATGGTTCGATAACAGAAACGCGCCTTTGCGCGCCGCGGTGCCGTTGATCGTGACGCGGGCACCGACAATGCGCGCGATCCCGCCAAGAAACCGGCGCGGCCAAGGATTACGCATCCGCATGACCCGCCACAGGTAGTACAGCGGCACGCAGGCCATCAGCCACAGCAGCATCGCCGCAATGCGCAAGCTTACGCGCGCGCGGCCAGCCAGCGAAAAGCCGGCGCGGGGAAGGGCGTCAGCCGTCGCGGTCAAGCTTGACGCCGTACAGTTCCATGCGGTGATCGACCAGCCGATAGCCCAGCTTCTCGGCGATCTGGCGCTGAAGCTGTTCAAGTTCAGGATCGACGAATTCGATGACGCGGCCGGTTTCCACATCGATCAGGTGATCGTGGTGCGCCTCGGGCGTGGCTTCATAGCGCGCGCGGCCATCGCCGAAATCGTGGCGATCAAGGATGCCGGCTTCTTCGAACAGCCGGACCGTGCGGTAGACCGTGGCAATCGAGATGCGCGGGTCGATTGCCGAGGCGCGCTCGTGCAGCTTTTCGACGTCGGGGTGGTCTTCGCTCTCCGACAGCACGCGCGCGATCGTGCGGCGCTGGTCGGTGATGCGCAAGCCGCGCTCTGCGCAGAGGGCTTCGATGTCGATGGCCTGGTGCACTGGGTTTCCGTCTGATGAAGTCGGCAAAAAAAAGAACGGCCCGCCAATCTATAGAGAGGCGGGCCGTAACTTCAACCGCGCGCAATACGATTGCGCGGCGGGGTGTAGCAGCGATCAGGCAGCAGCAGGCTTGCGGCCTGGGCGCTTGGGCGCAGGCTTGCGGCCAAGGCCGATCTTCTTGGCCAGTTCGCGACGCTTTTCAGCGTAAGCAGGCGCTACCATCGGATAATCAGCAGGAAGGTTCCAGCGCGCGCGATACTGGTCGGGCGTCAGATTGTAGCGCGTGGCCAAGTGGCGCTTGAGCATCTTGAGCTTCTTGCCGTCTTCCAGACAAACAATGTGATCGTTCTTGATCGAAGAACGGATCGAAACCGCAGGTTCGGGAGCCGCTTCGGCAACCGGTGCGGGTTTGTCCAGCCCGGCGAGCGCGGTGTAGACGTTGGTGATCAGCGTCGACAGGTCATTCACCGACACGCTATTGTTGCTGACGTGGGCAGCGACGATGTCCGACGTCAGTGTGATCAGGGTTTCACGCATGTCGTTTTGTACTTCACTCATTGCGAACCGACTTTCTTTGATTGCTCGTCACGAGCAGTCGTTATCCAAGACTTGTTTGGTGATGCGGATCACCTTTTATAGTCGACTCTATGAAAGAAACAACAGGGGTATGACAATTTTTTGAATCACGCCGGTTACTGTCAAAAATGCTATTAAGTACCGGCGTAATCGTCAAGAACCAGTTCCTGACTTAGCGCATCGATGCGACTGCCACCCGGCGTGCGGTAATAAGCAGGACGCACGCCAACTTCTCGGAAGCCATGCGCGGCGTACAAATGGCCTGCCGGGTTGTCGCGCCGCATTTCAAGGAACAAGCGCGCCATGTGGTTGGCGCGCGCTTCTGCGATAAAGCGTTTGAGCAGGACATGCCCAAGACCCTGCATACGATACTGCGGTGCTATTGCGAACAGGAGCAGTTCTTCTTCGTCAAGAATTCCTCTGCCCAAGAAAAAGCCCGCCGTATCTGTATTACTTTCAAAGTCTTGCGTGCCATCGGGAGCAATCAGGCCATATCGGCAATTGCCCACGATCAACGCATCGCTGACTTGCCGCCGGTTCCATGCCTCACCGAATTCGGGCGGAAAGGCGCGCTCCATGACGGACATGATGCGGTCGACGTCGTCGGGCGGTGCGATCATCGTGCGTGCGGGCTCTAGGCGGCCGATGGCAGCCGGGCGTCGGGCGCGCGGCCATAACTGGGGCGGGGATCGGCGTGGAAGGCTTGCTCACCCAGCAGCAGTGCATGGCGCGCATCGGGCCGCAGGTCGAGCGCGACGACGCCAGCCCGCATTTGCGCCACGGCCACCGCCTGACTCCCTGCCACGACCGGCGCGGTCGAGCGCGCGATCGTATCGGCAGGCGCAAGCGAGGCAAGTGGGGCGAGGGCGCTACCGTCGGCAGCAAAGGGCTGGAAGAACCACTCGCCATGGCCCCCGCTCATGCACACGTCCACCGCCATGCCCGGATGCTGTACGCGCGCCATCGCAGCAACCAGTGTCAGGCTCTCGAACCCTTCGAGCCGCGCGCTCCACGCCATGGCCAGCGCGCGCGCAGCGGCAAGTCCGACACGAATTCCGGTAAAGCTTCCCGGCCCTACATCGACCGCGATCACATCGGCGCGGCCCTTGTCGGGCAAGGCGGCGATCATCGGCACGAGCCGCTCGGCATGTCCGCGTCCGAGGATCAGGCCGTCGCCCGCGATCAGCACGCCATCCTCGATCAGCGCGACCGAGCAGTTCTCTGTTGCGCTGTCGATGATCAACCGGCGCATCGCGTCAGGCCCGCAGGATCAAGCTGCCCGAACTTCGCTGACTTCGGGCACATAGTGCTTGAGCAGGCTTTCGATGCCGTTCTTGAGTGTCGCGGTGGACGATGGGCAGCCCGAGCACGCACCTTGCATCCGCAGGTACACAACCCCGTCGCGGAAGCCCTGGTAGATGATGTCGCCGCCATCGTTGGCAACGGCGGGGCGGACGCGCGTCTCGATCAGATCCTTGATCTGTTCGATCACTTCGGCATCGGCGGGATCGTCAGCGACGCCGTCATCGCTTTCGGCTGGAACCGCGATGCCGCCGGCACTGCCGGGTACAAACAGCGGGGCCTGCGCCACGAAATGGTCGAGCAGCAGCGACAGCACTTGCGGCTTGAGGCTCGCCCACTCGGTGCCCGGACCTGCGGTCACTGACACGAAGTCGCGTCCAAACAGTACGCCGGTCACATCGCCGAGGTCGAACAGCGCTTGCGCCAGTGGCGAGACTTCGGCCTCTTCGGGCGAGGTAAACTCGCGCGTACCGGTTGCCATGACCAGTTCTCCGGGGAGAAACTTCAGCGTGGCGGGGTTTGGCGTTGTTTCGGTCTCGATGAACATGATTCGCATGTAGGCCTGCCACGCACAGGGTCAAGTACGCGAAAGGCGTGGATTTCTTTGCGCGGCTTGTGCTTTGGCCGCCGGTTTGTACGGATTCGCCATGGTGCTGCAACATCGCTGCGCTTATGGACCGGGCATGATCCTGACCCTTCCGGCGCTTCGCCGCATCGCCCCGCTCGCTCTTCTCGCGCTCGCAACAGCGCCAGCCACGGCGGCCACGCCCCCTGCGCCGGCAGGTCCAACCGCTTCGATGGAGGCGATCGCCTTGCCGCTCAATCCGGTCATCAGTGCGGGCCTGCGTTTGTGCAACGCCAAGACCGCAAGTGGCCTGGGCACGCTGGTACTCAAGGCGGGGGAGGGCGCCAAGCCGACCAAGACCGATATCGTGCTGGTGAATTACATCGGCTATCTGGCAGCAAGCGGCGTCGTGTTCGATCAGGGCATGCAGGCCGCATTTCCTGTGGACGGGGTCATTCCGGGCTTCTCCGAAGGCCTGCAACTGATGGCCAAGGGCGCTACCATGCGCCTGTGCGTCCCGTCCGCGCTTGGTTACGCCGAGAAGGTATCGGGTCCGATCCCGGCCAACTCCGACCTCGTGTTCCAGGTAACCCTGGCCGATTTCAAGACCGCTGCCGAAGTCGAAGCGATGCGTGCAGCGCAGGGCGCAGATGGAGCGCCCGCTCCCGCTCCACAATAACGGACCTATTCACTGGTCCTTAATCCCAAGGCTACCTATAGTCGGGTGATGCATTTCCCAGAAAAGCGCGCCCGGCGCCTTGGCCTTCTCCTCCCACTCCTGCTGCTCAGCGCTGCTCCATTGGACGCCCGCGCTCCGGCACCGGCATCTGCGCAGACGCCATGGCTCTACAAAGGATCGGACGTCCCGCAGGACAAGGCGTGGACCTTCGGGACGCTGCCCAACGGCATCCGCTATGCCGTGCGCCACAATGGCGTGCCCCCCGAACAGGTTTCGATCCGGGTGCTGGTCGATGCCGGCTCGATGTACGAAACCGATGCCCAGCGCGGCTACGCTCACCTGATCGAACACCTGACCTTCCGCGAATCGAAATATCTCAAGGAAGGCGAGACGATCCCGACGTGGCAGCGCCTTGGCGCTACGTTCGGCAGCGACACCAATGCCGAAACCAGCCCGACGCAGACAGTCTACAAGCTCGATATCCCGCAAGCGACGCCCGCCAAGCTGGACGAGACGTTCAAGCTGCTCTCGGGCATGGTCACGGCGCCGATCTTTACGGATCACGGCGTGAAGACCGAGGTTCCGATCGTGCTTGCCGAATTGCGCGAACGCACCAGCCCGCAATCGCGCGTGCTCGATCAGACGCGCGACTTGTTCTTCAAGGGCCAACTGCTCGCCGCGCGCAATCCGATCGGCACGCCTGAAACACTGAACGCGGCTAATGCGGCTGCGGTCAAAGCCTTCCACGACAAGTGGTATCGCCCCGACAACACCGTGATCGTTGTGGCTGGCGATGCCGAGCCCGCCGTCCTCATCGCGCGCATCCAGCAGTGGTTCGGCGGCTGGAAAGTTGCCGGCAAGAAGCCCGCGCAGCCCGATTTCGGCAAACCCGTCGCCCCTTCGGGCCTCGATCGCAAGAACCCGGTGGGCGAGGCTCGCGTGCTGGTCGAACCAGACCTGCCACGCATCGTCAACTGGGCGATCCTGCGGCCGTGGTTCAAGGTCAACGACACGATCGACTACAACCAGGGCCTCATGGTCGACCGGCTCGCGCTGGCACTGATCAACCGCCGCCTCGAAGGCCGCGCGCGCGGCGGCGGCAGCTACCTCCTCGCCTCGGTCGATGAGATGAAGCAGGAACTCTCGCGCTCGGCCGATGCCACCGTCGTCACCGTCACCCCACTGGGCGATGACTGGAAAAGCGCCGTCACCGACGTCCGCTCGGTCATCGCTGATGCGCTCGCAACGCCCCCCTCGCAGGAAGAAATCGACCGCGAGGCCGCCGAATTCGAAGTCGCGTTCAAGGTCGGCGTCGAAACCCAGTCGACCATCGCCGGATCGAAGGCGGCAGACGACATCGTCAACGCCGTCGACATCCGCGAAACGGTCGCCAACCCCGACACCGTCTACGAAATCTTCAAGCAGTCGATCCCGCGCTTCAAACCCGAGGCGGTCCTCGCCAGCACGCGCAAGTTGTTCGAGGGCACCGTCATCCGCCCGATGATGATCACCCCCAAGGCGGGCGAGGCCACTGAGGCTGCGTTACGCGCCTCCCTCACGGAAAAGGTCGAGGCAGCATCGGGCAGCCGGGTCGCGGCCAACTCGCTCAAGTTCGCCGATCTGCCGCCCGTCGGTACGCCTGGCACCGTCGCCAGCGCGCGACCCATCGGGTTGCTCGGCATCGAACAGATCGAACTGTCGAACGGCGTCAAGGTCCTGCTGTGGCCCAACGATGCTGAACCCGGCCGGATCATCGTCAAGGCACGCTTCGGCGGCGGCTATTCCGCCATCCGCCCGCAAGATGCGGTCTACGGTCCGCTCGGCACTGTCGCGCTGATGGACAGCGGCATCGGCACATTGGGTCGCGACGATCTCGACCGTCTCGCCACGGGCCGCAAGCTCAACCTCGATTTCGACATCGACGATACCGCGTTCCGCTTCTCGGCCGACACGCGTCCGGCCGACCTGCAGGACCAGCTCTACCTGATGGCGGCCAAGCTCGCTACGCCGCGCTGGGACGCGAACCCCGTGCTGCGCGCCAAGGCTGCGGCCAAGCTGCAGTACGAAAGCTACAATTCCTCACCGATGGCCGTGCTCGGACGCGACCTAACGTGGCTCCTGCGTGATGGCGATCCGCGCTACGCCACGCCCAACCCGGTCGAACTCGACAAGGCCACGCCCGAAGGCTTCCGCCAGATGTGGGAACCGCTGCTCGCGCAAGGCCCGATCGAGATCGACATGTTCGGCGATTTCAACCGCGAACAGGCGCTGGCGGCACTCGAAAAGACGTTCGGTGCCTTGCCAACGCGTGCTGCGACTACACCGCCTGCGCTGACGCCCAACATCCCCGCACACAATCCCGAACCGCTGGTGCTGACGCATCGCGGCGATCCGTCGCAGGCAGCGGCGGTCGTCGCATGGCCGACCGGCGGCGGGCAGGCGGGCGTGCGCGAAAGTCGCCAGCTCGAAATTCTCGCGCAGATTTTCAACAATCGTCTGTTCGATTCAATGCGCGAAAAGATCGGCGCAAGCTACGCCCCGCAAGTTGGATCGAGCTGGCCGCTCGATCTGCCCTCGGGCGGCTACATCGCCGCAACCGTGCAACTGCGCCCGACCGACTTTGCCGCGTTCTTCGCCTCGGCCGACGAAATCGCCGCAGATCTTGCCGCCAAGCCGCCCACCGCGGATGAAATCGCGCGCGTCACCGAACCGCTCAAGCAAGTGATCACCCGCGCCAGCACGGGCAACGGGTTCTACATGTTCCAGCTTGAAGGCGCCGCCTACGATCCCCGTAAGATCGCCGGCATCCGCACGATCCTCAATGATTACAGCCAGACCTCGCCCGAACGCATGCAGGCCTTGGCCGCGCGCTACCTGACGAAGGACAAGAGCTGGCGGCTGCAAGTGGTGCCCGAGCAGAAGAAGCCCTGAGGGTTCAGGAGCAGGAGGTCTTCGTCAGGACGTTGCTGACCCCCGGTCCGGTATTCCGGTTGTCGCGCACGATCATCGCTGCTTGCTCGTGCATGACGAACGGCTTGACGAACATCGTGCCGAACAGGCCTTTGTAATTGTACCAGACTTCGGCAACCATCACCGATGACCCGGTGGGCGCTGTGATCTTGGTCTTGCCGAGCGCAAGACCCGACGCGACCTTGGACAGTGCGCTGCCGGTCAGGTCCGGCTTGCCGAAATCGGAGCTTTTCTTCAGGTCGCCCATGCACTGCTGCCAGTGAATGTACTGCTTGCCCGTGACCGAATGCGTCTCCAAGCTCGACAGGATCACCCGGCCGTTCTGGGCCAGTCCGATGGTTGCGCCCTCTTCGGTCGCGCCGGTCAGCACCGATTCGATGTCGGCCCCGGTGATCGTCGGCGTAACCCCGCTGTTGTCGGTCTGCCCCAGCCGCGATGCGTTGTCGGCCAGCGCGATTGCGACCTGACTGGCCTCCATCGCGGCCGAGTTCATCCACGCGATCTCGGCGCCGTACATGCCCAGCGTGATGAAGACCGGCAGCACTATCGCGAATTCGGTTACCGAAACGCCACGCGCGTCGTGCAACAACCTTTTGAGCATGGGCCAAACGCGTTTCACGCGCAGGCCCCCGCGCTCGACCCATAGCCCGGCTGCGCACCGAACGGCTGGTTCTTGGTCACTGCGGTCGCTGTCAGCGTACGTCGGCCCCACGCTCCAGGCAGGAACGGCACTTTGAATACCGGCTCGAACGAGGCCACGACCTTGTAGACGACGACGTCGTTCGCGCTGCCTTCGCTGTTCGACCGGCCCATCTCCTCGTCCCACACACCGTTGCGGTTTTCGTCGGTGAACGTCTCGCTCGCATCGCAACGGCCGTTGCCGTTGCGGTCGTTCCACTTTTCGGCGCGCCCGATGTCGCTGAAATCGTAATAGCTTGTCCGCGAGGTGCTGAGCGTGGCTCCCGGGAGGACCTCCTTCACCATATCCAGCACCATCGCATCGGCCTGCGCGGTACTCCGCGTCTCAAGCGCAGAGGCGCGCGCGGCCCGGCGCACCGCGCCCGACAGCACTGACTTGCCATAGGCCATCTGCCCGATGTCGAGAATCCCCAGCAACAGCACGAGGAACATCGGCATCACGATCGCAAATTCCACGATCGTCGCGCCGGAGGAGTCGCCACGAAGCGCGCGCAGGCTCATTGCACCACCCGCAATTCGCCGACCTGCTTGGCGATCGATTGGAATGCTGTGTCGAGCTGGCTCGCATTGGCGGCGGTAAACGCGCTCGAATCCGATGCGCAGGCCTGCAACTGCGGGGTCATCGCCTGGGCAAAGGCGATCACCCACACGCGGATACCCTTGGCCTTTACCTGATTGCACAGCGCCAGAAAACGCGAGTTGTGACGCTCGGTATCGTGCGTTACCCCATCGTCGGTGACGCGCCGGTCGTGATACTCCACGCCCCACGCCGACTGGATCGAATAGCTCGGCGCCATTTCGCCATCGGTCATGAAGATCAGGTGCCGCGAGACTTCGCCGCCGTTGTCCGGCGCATCACGTACGTGGCCGGACCACATGCCATCAGGCGACGAAAGGCGCGCCCCCCACACCATACCGATGTCGTGATACGTTCCGCCTTCGGGCACGAGCGCATCGGCATAAGCATAAAACGCGGCCTGGTTCATGCTCGAAAACAATTGCGCCGGCGAAGGGCAATAGGACGCAGCCTGCTGGCCGGTCGCAGACGGCAGTGCGCTGTTCATGTACACGGTGCCAAAGCTGATCGTCGTGCGGATGTAGACAACCTCGGGCCACATCGGCGCCCATTTTGTACCCGGAGACCCATCGGGCGCACCGTCGATGTCGAGATCCTCTGCCCCCGCCGGGGTCATGCCCGTTACCGACGACCACGTGAATGCATCTTCCGAAACGGTCGAACGCTCCTCGATGCAGCCCTTCCACCTGGAACTGACCGCCGCTGCATTGTCACCGGTATTGGTCGATACGCTTTCGAATTGCTTGTAGTGGCTCGTATCGTACGTGACCGGGCGGTACTCCCATTTGTCGAAGACCTGCGTCGTGACGTATTGGGCATTCGCGGTCGAAGTCACGGTCGTGACCGACTGCCGTGTGCCGGTGCGGGATTGTAGCCGGTAGCTCAGGAACGAAATGTTGCAGCCGTACAGTGTCGCGGTCTGAGGTTGGGAAGTCGTCGTCGTGACGACCTGCTGGCCTGATCCGTTGATCGTCGTCGTGCTGGTCGTAGTTGCAACGCCGTTATTGCTCCACGCCGTGTCTGCAGGTTTCTGGGCGTTGCAACTGCCGCTGCTCAAATACGTCGTCGAATTGTAGTTGGACCAAGACGAATAGGTCGGGTTGGTCGTCGTCGCCACCGGCGCACCGTTGGTCGGCGTGCCATAACCGGTGAAGGTCTGGACCGATTTGTAGATCGGCTTGCGTGATTGAATCACCCAACTGTCGACCAGATATTCGGGGTTGAGATCGACCAGCAGGTGCCCGACGTTGACCGACGAACTATACGGCACGAAACCGTACCGCACCCGGGCATTGGTGCCCGACACGGCAGTTTCGATCGTGGTGTAGAAGCTTTTCATCGACGCTCGCAGCGCCTGGATGCGCGTCTGCGTGCTCCCCGAAAGCAGCGAAGACATCGATCCGGTCGTGTCCAGCACCAGCATGATATCGCTGTTGCCCACGCCCATCGAAGCGGTGCAGCGGGTGGTTACCTCCATATCGCCGAAGCCGAAGATCTGCATCAGCAGCGGCGGCAGATAGGTCGTCGCCACCGCATCGATCGTGCTTCCGCGATCGGCCGATGACGGGTCGAACACAGTATCCTTTGCCGAGAATTGGTCCGGGTCGAAGTTGGCGTTGAAATAGCTCGCCGCCGATGCTTCCGCCGCAGCATCGAAACCTTTGGTCGTGACCGCTTTGCGCCCGGCCAGCACACCCGCATCGCACGCTGCCTGAAGCCGCGTCTGCACGCGCCAGCCACGGCTGATGTCGATCGCTCCGCCGATCAGCGCCGCCACCGCGAAGATCGCCCCTGCCGCCAGTGGCAATATGTTCCCCGAACGGCTGCGTAACAGCGCGTAGACAAGGCGGGTAACGGGCGACATTGCAGGCGGGCGCACTTTCGGCATGACTAACGGGAAGGGTTAATCTACCCGCCCCAGCGCCAACCAACCGCTTACCGGCCCTAGTGGATTTCACGTAGGGCACTGATCGTGGTTCTCGATTGCCGTAACCGCAACGCTTCCTTTGCAATTCGTGCGCGCGCGGCTTATGGCCCCGCCACTCGAAAGGACATACAAAGTGGCACAGAACTGGACTGCGGAATCATGGCGCGGATATGAAGGCCGGCATCTGCCGACCTACCCGAATGCCGAAAAGCTGGGCGAGGTCGAGCAGACCCTGACGCGCTTTCCGCCGCTGGTCTTTGCTGGCGAGGCTCGCGCGCTCAAGGCCGATCTTGCCGAAGTAGCGGCCGGTCGCGGCTTCCTGCTACAGGGCGGGGACTGCGCCGAAAGCTTCGCCGAATTCCACCCGAACAACATCCGCGACACCTTCCGCGTGCTGCTGCAGATGGCGGTTGTGCTGACGTTTGCCAGCAAGCAGCCTGTCGTGAAGGTGGGCCGCATGGCCGGCCAGTTCGCTAAGCCGCGCTCGTCGCCGGTCGAAACCGTGGGCGGCGTCGAACTGCCGAGCTACCTCGGCGACAATATCAACGGCATGGATTTCACGCCGGAATCGCGCATCCCGGACCCTGAACGCATGCTGCGGGCCTATAGCCAGGCGGCAGCGACGCTCAACCTGCTGCGCGCGTTCTCGACTGGCGGCTATGCCAATCTGCGTCAGGTCCACCAGTGGACGCTGGACCACATCGGCAAAAGCCCGTGGGCGACCAAGTTCAGCGAAATGGCCGACAAGATCGGTGAATCGCTCGATTTCATGGAAGCCTGCGGCGTCGATCCGCGCACCGTGCCGCAGCTTCAGGGCACCAGTTTCTACACCAGCCACGAAGCGCTGCTGCTGCAGTACGAAGAGGCGATGACGCGGCAGGATTCGCTGACCGGCGATTGGTACGATACCAGCGCGCACATGCTGTGGATCGGCGATCGCACGCGCTTCGAAGGATCGGCGCATGTCGAATTCCTGCGTGGGGTGAATAACCCGATCGGCATGAAGTGTGGACCATCGCTGACGCCTGACGCGCTGCTCGCTATGCTCGATACGCTGAATCCGGCGCGCGAGGCGGGCCGCATGACGCTGATCAGCCGCTTTGGTGACGACAAGGTTGAAGCCGGGCTTGCTCCGCTGGTCCGCGCGGTCAAGCGCGAGGGTCATCCCGTCGTGTGGTCATGCGATCCGATGCACGGCAACGTGATCAAGTCGAACAGCGGCTACAAGACGCGGCCCTTCGACCGCATCCTGAACGAGGTAAAGGGCTTCTTCGCCGTCCACCGCGCCGAGGGCACCCACGCGGGCGGCATCCACATCGAGATGACCGGCCAGGACGTCACCGAATGTGTCGGTGGCGCCGTGGCGATCACGCACGAAGCCCTCGCCGACCGCTACCACACCCACTGCGACCCGCGCCTGAACGCGGCGCAGTCGATCGAACTGGCATTCCTGCTGGCGGAGGCGCTGAATGCTGAGCGGGCGGGGGCGAAAGCGGAGGCTGCCTGATCAAGCGCAGTAGCCCACCCCGCCGCGAGTAGGCTCGCCTACGGCTCACCAAGTCTCGCTCCCCTCACGCTTGCGGTAGAGGGGGAGCGACGCACTTCTTCCCCCCTCCCGCAGGCGGGAGGGGCAGGGGGTAGGCCTTGCTTTCTGCTTTGCTGATCAACTGGCTTGGGGAACTTCACTTGGCTTGAAGGTCGGCAAATGGTCTGAGGATAACATTCACTGGATGGCGGGAATTGGGTGGATAGAAGACGGGCAGCATTCGACAGGCGAAGTTGAAAAGCGGACATTTGTCACTGCCGCGCCGCAAGCCCCCGCCTGATGCGCTTGATCGTAGGCATTGCTGCAAAGATGGTCGCGCTCGATCCTTCAGCAATTATTTCAATACTGTAGTGCGGCCATGTATTCCACCACCT
This sequence comes from Novosphingobium hassiacum, assembly GCF_014196055.1. Taxonomy (GTDB): domain Bacteria; phylum Pseudomonadota; class Alphaproteobacteria; order Sphingomonadales; family Sphingomonadaceae; genus Novosphingobium; species Novosphingobium hassiacum. The sequence goes on along the minus strand of NZ_JACICY010000006.1, from coordinate 208,808 downwards.
AGCCTTCACCGATCGCCAAAGCCCATCGTCCCCGTGAACATAACGCCCTTCCTCGCGCAAGGCATCTTCAATCTGGCGTACCTTATCAGCTGCAACGATCATTTTTGCTGGGCGGGACTGGTAGCTCACCGCTAACATGCCAAGAATCGTGCCGAGGATCGACGATGGGCGAACAAGATCAAGAGCAGTAATAACACCGCCCCCGATGACGACGATACCTACACACCAGACCAGTTGATACCCGCTATATATTGGAATTAAATCACGTATGAAGCTGTGGCGTGATTGCTCAACGTGGAGGCGCGGGTGCAAAATCATTTGCTCATGATGCCTAGCCTCACTTGAACTGACAAGATCAGGGATCTGTAATGATTCACTTTGCAATGCACGTTATAGGGACGAGAGCGGTGGGAATGGCGTCGTGTCCGGAAATGCCGCTTTCGCCTCGAAATCCCGCATAGCCGCCGTCACCGCACCCTACCGCCCATGCCGTGCAGCGAGCGCAATCCCGGCAAGGTTCTGTGCCCGCTTGATCCACCGCACCCGCACCGGCGGATGCCCAGCCGCCAGCGCAACAAACCGCTCGAAATGCGCCCTGTCCCCCGCAGACCGGCTGCGCGCAGCCCCGGTCGCCTGCGCAATCACGTTGCGGCTGTCTCCGACCAGATCGAACTCAGCCGCTCCGCACGCCTGCGCCACCTCCAGCGCATGGATCAGTGCCAGCCACTCCGCGTCGCCGTTCGTGCCGTGCCCCAGATCGTCGCGGACATGCGCCACGCCGCGTACCACCGCCGCCACCTCGATCGGGCCGGGGTTGGGGCGGCTGCCGCCATCGAAGTAGATTTTGAGCCTGCGCAAAGGGGTCAGCGCGCGCCAGCCTTCACCGCAAAGCTCCACGCCGCCTCAGCCAGTGGCGCGACCCGCTCGGACATCGCCTTGGCGTGCGCGCTCGATGCGGTGCCTTCGATCACGCGCTTTTTGATGCCTTGGATAATCCCGGCGAGGCGGAAGAAGTTGAACGCCAAGTACCAGTTTATATCGGAAATGCCCTCACGCCCGGTCTTCGCGCAATAGCGCGCCACCACTTCGTCCAGTTCGGGAATACCCAGCGCCTTGCGATCGACGTCCTGCACGCCCGAACGTCCTGCGTTATCGGTGACCCATGCCATGCAAAAGTAGGTGAAATCGGCCAGCGGATCGCCCAGCGTCGACAACTCCCAGTCGAGCACCGCCGCCACTCGGGCCTCGTTACGCGCAAAGATCAGGTTGTCGATCCGGTAATCGCCGTGGACCACGCTCGTCCGGTCCTGCGTCGGCAGGGTCGAAGGCAGCCACGCGATCAGCCGCTCCATGTCGGGCATCGTCTCGGTTTCGGCTAGCCGGTACTGGCTGGTCCAGCGTTCCACCTGCCGACCGAAGTAGTTGCCGGGCTTGCCATATGTCGAAAGCCCCGCAGCCTCCAGATCGACCTGATGCAATTGCGCCAGCGTATCGACCATGGCGAAATACGTTGCGCGCCGGAATTCGGGTGTCGCTCCCGGCATCGCCCCGTCCCAGATCGAGCGCCCATCGACGCAACCCATCACATAGAACCACGATCCCAGCACGCTGTCATCGGTGCACAGGCCATACTGGCGCGGCACCGGGAAGCCCGTCGAATGCAGCCCGGACTGCACCCTGAATTCGCGGTCGACCGCGTGCGCCGATGGCAGCAGCTTGCCGAGCGGCTTGCGGCGCAGAACGTAAGGGCCTGAGGGACTGTCGATCCTGTAGGTCGGGTTCGATTGCCCGCCCTTGAACTTGGCGACCGTCAGCGGGCCTTCGAAGCCCGCGACGTTTGCCTCGCACCAGCGGGTGAGGGCGGCCTCATCCAATCGGTCCGCACCCTCGGGCGCGACCGTGCCGGTGAACGCGGCCTGGGCGTCGAGTTGATCGGTCATGCGTCGAACACGATGACTGAACGAGCGGATGTGCCTTGCTTCATTTTTTCAAACCCGTCGTTGATAGCTGACAGCGGGATACGCTCGGCAATGATCGAATCAAGGTCGAGCAGCCCGCGCATGTAGAAATCGACCAGCCGCGGCAGGTCGACCGGGAAATGGTTGCGGCCCATCACCGCGCCCTGCAGTTTCTTGTCGGACAGCAGGTCCATCGCCGACAGACCGACCTTGTGGTTCAGCGGCATCATGCCCAGGATCGTCGCGGTCCCGCCGCGCCGCAGCGATGCGACCGCCAGATCGCCCGATGCGGGACGCCCGACAGCCTCGATCGCGTGATGCACGCCGCCCTTGGTCATCTCCATGATCTGCGCGGCCGCATCCGGCCCCGCATCGATCGCATCGGTCGCGCCCAGCTTCAGCGCCAGAGCGCGCTTTTCGGGCATGGGATCGACCGCAATAATCCGGCCTGCGCCCGCGATCTTGGCCGCGTTGATCGTGGCCAGCCCGACGCCGCCGCAACCGACCACGGCCATGCTCTCGCCCGGCGTCACCTTGCAGGCGTTGAACACCGCGCCTGCGCCTGTTGTCACCGCACAGCCAAGGATTGCCGCGCGGTCCAGCGGCATGTCGGGGTCGATCTTCACGCAGGCATGTTCGTGGACCAGCATCTGCTCGGCAAAGGCCGAGAGGTTGAGCATCTGGTTGACCACGCTGCCATCGTCGCTTCGGGTCAGGCGAGGGGCATCGCCCGGTTTGCGCCGTGTATCGGCCCCAAGGCACAGCGACATGTGCCCGGTCACGCAGAACTCGCAATGTCCGCAGAACGCCGAAAGACACGTCACCACCGCATCGCCGACTTTGACCGTCCGCACCTCGGACCCGATCGCCTCGACGATGCCCGCCGCCTCATGCCCGGGCACGGCGGGCAAGGGGTGCGGATAGGCTCCGTCGATGAAGTGCAGGTCCGAATGGCACAGCCCGCAGGCAGCGGTGCGGATCAGGACCTCATGCGGGCCGGGATTGGACACGCTCAGGTCGTGAATTTCCAGCGGCTTGCCGGGGGCGACGAGGACGGCGGCTTTCATGGCGTAAACTCCCAGCTATCCAAAACGCTTCTGACCCCCGCCTTCGCGGGGACGCCAAGGTGTGTACTTGCTATCGCGCAACCCCAAGATCACCCGAGCTCAACCCCCGGTCACCCTGCGGCATATCCGAATGACGCGCATATTCGATCCGTGCAATCGCGCGCTCGTGCACTTCGTCCGGGCCATCCGCCAGCCGGAGCGTGCGCATGTGGGCATAGCTTTCGGCCAGCCCGAAGTCCGCCGAAACACCGCCGCCGCCATGCGCCTGGATCGCATCGTCGATGATCCGCAGCGCCATGCGCGGTGCCTGCACCTTGATCATCGCGATTTCGGCGGCAGCGGCCTTGTTGCCGACCTTGTCCATCATGTCCGCCGCTTTCAGGCAGAGCAGGCGGGTCATGTCGATATCGATGCGTGCCCTCGCAATCCGCTCGTCCCACACCGACTGTTCGGACACGCGCTTGCCGAACGCCACGCGGCTCTGCAGGCGGCGCGCCATCTTGCCCAGCGCCTCTTCGGCCACGCCGATCGTGCGCATGCAGTGGTGGATTCGGCCCGGCCCGAGGCGACCTTGCGCGATCTCGAAGCCGCGCCCTTCGCCCAGCAGGATGTTGTCCGCAGGGACGCGCACGTCCTTCAGCTCGATCTCCATGTGGCCATGTGGCGCGTCATCGTAACCGAACACCGGCAGGTGGCGCAGGATGTTCACGCCCGGCGCGTCGAGCGGCACCAGCACCATCGACTGCTGCTGGTGGCGTTTGGCCTCGAAATCGGTCTTGCCCATGACGATGGCGACCTTGCAGCGCGGATCGCCCGCGCCCGAAGACCACCACTTCGTCCCGTTGATCACGTATTCGTCACCATCCCGGCGGATCGATGTCTCGATGTTTGTCGCATCGGACGAGGCGACCGCAGGCTCAGTCATCAGGAAAGCCGAGCGGATTTCGCCGTTCATCAGCGGACGCAGCCACTGCTCCTTCTGCGCCAGCGTGCCATAGCGGTGGAACACCTCCATGTTGCCGGTATCGGGCGCAGAGCAGTTGAACACCTCGCTCGCCCAGCCGATGCGGCCCATTTCCTCGGCGCAGAGCGCGTATTCAAGGTTGGTCAGCCCAGGACCGTCGAACGCGAACGACTCTTCGACATGATGGTGCCCGCCATTGCGCGGGGGCATGAACAGGTTCCAGATGCCTTGCGCCTTGGCCCGGGCCTTCTCTTCCTCGATCGTCTGGATCACCTTCCAGCGATCCGCCGTCGCCTGCTCGGCCTTATAGTCCTTGTGGCGTGGCCGTACGTGATCTTCGATGAATTGGTGGACGCGGTCGCGCCAGTACTTCTGGCGGTCGGTCGGTTCAAAATCCATGGCTATCTCCTTGGCGCGGCCATCTTGTCGAACGGTCGGATCGCGATATCAAGTGTAATTTTAAGCGTTCGGTTAATATCATGGATGCAAGCCCCCGGCGTCCGGATCGACTCGCGCTACCTGATCGAGCCGCGCCACCCGCGCCTGATGGCTCGCGCGGTCGATCGGGAACTTGCGCACCACGAAGGTCGTCAGCAGCGCCAGCACGAACAGGCATCCGGCATAGGCCAGGCTCAAGCGGTCGGTCACCTCGCGCGCTACCGCATCGGGCGCGGTGTTCGCCTCCAGCCCGGCAAAGCCCAGCAGCAAACCCGCGCCGAACACGCCCAGCCCGCCCGCACACTTCGACGCCAGAAACGCACCGGCCGCCAGCGTGCCTTCGGACCGCCGCCCGGTCTGCTCTTCCGATGCCTCGACAACGTCCGCGATCATCGACCACAGCGTCATCGTCCCCGCCACGGTTAAGGCGTTGGACGCAAACGTGCAGGCGAACATGCCGACGATTGCCGTCGTCGTGCCATCCGGAGCCCAGATCCCGAGCCAGCGGCACAGCAGCGGCCCGATCCAGAACATCATGCCAAGGGGTGCCATGCGCATCACCGTGCCCGCTTTGCCCCAGCGTTTCTGCGCCCGCCCGACCAGCACCGCCGCGCCCACGACGCTGCCGAACAGCAGGAACGGAAACGCCTGCAAGGCGGTCGGCGTGAACTTCCACACGTAAAGGTACAGATAGTTCGACAGCGCGAACGTCATTCCTTGCGCGGTCAAGGCCGCCCCGATTCCCGCCATGACCACCAGGCATGCCGGGTGCGAAAAGCTTTCCTTGATGTCCCCCAGCGATGCCAGCGCACCCTTGTCCGAACCCGCACGCTCGGGCGGCCAACCGGCTACCGTGCGATGCTGCCCCAGTGCCGAAAGCAGCACGCAGGTCACCATCAGCCCCGCGCCGAACAGTCCGAAGTTGCGATAACCCTCGCGCGCCAGCATCGCGTTGGGCAGGAACACGCCATAGGCCAGCAGCAGCATCAGCAGCCCGCCGCCCCAGCTGAACAAAAAGCGGAACCGGGTCAGCCGCGTGCGATCATCGTAGTCGCGCGTGATCTCGGCCACCAGCGCTGCGGATGGCACCTCGCACATCGCCACCAGCGCGCGCACCGCGATGGCCGACGCCAGCAGCACCCAGAAATTCGGCTCCCCTATCGGCGACCACAGGAACGCCCAGGCCAGAGCCAGCGGGATCGGCGCCAGATACAGGAACGGCAACCGCCGACCCCACGGCGTCCGCGTGCGGTCCGAGAAATGCCCCACCACCGGGTCGATCAGTCCATCGAACACCAGCGCGATCAGCAGTGCGAGGCTGACCAGCCGCGCGTCCATCCCCAGCACCTGATTGTAGAACAGCAGCAGGAAAGTCGCGAAGCCGTTGTCCTTGATGCCATAGGCGACGCTTCCCAGCCCATTGGCCAGCGCCAGCCGCGTCGGGACCTTGCCTGCGACGGGGATCATGAAACCTTGTCGCTATCGGCTATTTGCTGCAGCGCGTCGAACAGCCCCGGCATCGTCGGGTCCCAGCTATGGCGCGGCCCGATGGTGATCCCGCCATCGACCAGCAGCGACGTGCCGGTAACGAAGCTCGCCGCCTCGCTCGCGAGGAACAGCACGGCCTGCGCGATATCATCAGCCTGACCGCCGCGCGCCACAGGCTGTGCCGCCTGCGACATCGCCGCGATCGCGCCCTTGGCTTGGCGCTCCAGCGCCTCGGGCATGTCCAGCGAACAGGTGAAGATGTTGGTGTTGATGAAGCCCGGCTGCACCGCGTTGACCCGGATCTGCTGCTTGGCAAGGTCCGCCGCCGCAACCTTGGTCAGGTGCAGCACACCCGCCTTGGCCACCGCATAGGCCGTGGGCGAATAACCCGGCCCGACCGCCGCAACGCTCGACGTATTGACGAACGATGCGCCTTTGCGCCCGATCATGTGCGGCACGGCGTAGCGGATGCCGAATGCGACCGAGCGCAGCAACAGGTCCATCGTCCGGTCCCAGCCTTCGGGCTCGATCTCGTCGATGGGCGCACGATCGCCGCCCGCGCCTGCATTGTTGAAGACGCAGTCGATGCCGCCTGTCTCGGCAGCGGCGCGATCCATCAGCGCCTTGATGTCCTCTGTCCGCATCACGTCGCACTGTGCGGTAATGACCCTGCCGTTGGACGCTTCGGCGCAAGCCGTCAGTCCCGCCGCGTCGATGTCCGCAGCGTAGACCACCGCCCCTTCGGCCGCGAAGGCCAGAGCGGTCGCGCGCCCGATTCCCGATGCCGCGCCGGTGACGACGACGGTTCTTTCCTTGAAGCGCATGGCTCTCTCCCAGAGCATTCGGACCGTTTTACGTTTACGTCAGCTTAGGCGCGAAACCCCTCGCGTCAATGCCCGCATGGTTGACGCTACGGCATGCTGCACTTGGCAGAAATGCCCGAATTCCGTGCTTGCCAGCACGCTGCGACTCGCCTTAACCTCTCACTTAAGAGAGGAGCATCACAATGTCTGACCTTGAGAATTTCCGTCAGGAAATCCGCAGCTGGCTGGAGGCGAACTGCCCCGCCGAAATGCGGCAACCTGTAACCGATGAAGGCGATGTCTGTTGGGGCGGCCGCAATTTCGTGTTCAAGAACGAAGCGCAGAAGCAGTGGCTCGAACGGTGCGTCGCCAAGGGCTACACCGTCCCCGATTGGCCCCAAGCATACGGCGGTGCCGGAATGTCTCCGGCGCAGGCCAAGGTCTGGCGCGAGGAGTGCGCCCGCATCGGCGCACGCCCGCCACTGTCCAGCTTCGGCATCTGGATGCTCGGCCCTGCGCTACTCAAGTTCGGCACCGAGGAACAAAAGGTCCACTACCTCGGCGAAATCGCGCGCGGCGAAATCCGATGGTGCCAGGGCTATTCCGAACCCGGCTCGGGCTCGGACCTCGTCAGCCTGCAAACCTTCGGCGAGGACAAGGGCGACCACTGGGTCGTCAACGGCCAGAAGATCTGGACATCCTATGCAGACAAGGCCGACTGGATCTTCTGTCTCGTCCGAACCGACAAGGCGAACAAGTACCAGGGCATCAGCTTCCTGCTGTTCGACATGACCACGCCCGGCGTCACCACCAAGCCGATCCTGCTGATCAGCGGCAACTCCCCGTTCTGCGAGACGTTCTTCGACGATGTGAAAGTGCCCAAGCACCAGATCGTCGGCGAACTCAACCGCGGCTGGGACGTCGCCAAGTACCTGCTCGGCCACGAACGCGAGATGATCTCGGGCGCAGGCGGCGGTGACCGGCTCAACGCCATCGGCGCGGTCGTCGCCCGCAACGGCCTCGAAGACCCGATGCTGCGCGCCGAACTTGCCATGTTCGATGTCGATGCGCTGGCCTACGGCTGCATGGGTGAGAAATTCCTCGATGAAGCCAAGATCGGCAAAGCGCACCCCGCGCAGCCCAACATGATGAAATATGCGGGCACCGAACTCAACAAGCGCCGCCACGAACTGCTGATGTCGGCAGGCGGCGCCACCGCGCTCGAATGGGACAGCGAACGCACCAATGGCGGTAGTCCTGCACGCTCGTGGCTGCGTACCAAGGCCAATTCGATCGAAGGCGGCACCAGCGAAGTCATGCTCAACGTCGTGGCCAAACGCATCCTCGATCTGCCGGGAGCGTAAGCATGTAAAGCCCTCGCCCCTTCAGGGGAGAGGGTGGGGAGAGGGGGCTGTCCTTCCACAACAAATTTGGGTCGGAGCGAGAGACAGCCCCTCTCCCCGACCCTCTCCCCCGAGGGGGAGAGGGAGATACTATGCCGCTCTATCACACCGAAGATCAGGCGATGCTCGCCGATACCGTCACCGGTTTCATGGCCGATGAAGGCGGCATCAAGCAGCAGTTGCGCTACTATCGCGACATGGGCTGCCAGGACGGCTTCGGCCACGCGCTGTGGAAGCAGTTTGCCGAAATGGGCCTCACCGGCATGCTCGCCAGCGAAGCCGATGGCGGTCTTGCGATGGGCCATGTCGAAGCCGGTATCGTGCTGCGAGAGATCGGCCGCAACCTTACCCCGTCGCCGTTCTTGACCACCTCGGTCATGGGCGTCACCGCGCTGTCGGGCGGGTCGGACGACTTGCGCGGCCGCTGGCTGCCCGGCGTAATCGCGGGTGACAGCGTTCTCGCCGTCGCCATCGACGAAAGCCCCAAGCACCGCCCCGAACGTATCGCCGCGCGCGCCGAAAAGGCGGGCAACGGCTTCCGCCTGTCGGGCAACAAATCGTTCGTGGTGCAGGGCGCATCGGCCGACGCGATCATCGTCGCCGCACGCACCTCGGGCAGCGACACCGACGCAGATGGCATCACCCTGTTCGCCGTGCCCAAAGATGCGAACGGGATCACCCATGAAAACCTGCGGCTGGTCGATAGCGCGATGGCCAGCAACATCCGCTTCGATAACGTCGAGCTCGATGGCGATTGCGTGATCGGGCAAGTCGATGGCGGGCGCGAACTCTTGAACAAGGTCCTCGCCGCAGGCCGCATCGGCTCGGCCGCCGAACTCACCGGAGTCGGCCACGGCGCGTTCGACATCACCACCGCCTACCTCAAGACGCGCAAGCAGTTCGGGCGTTTGATCGGCGAATTCCAGGCGCTCCAGCACCGCGCCGCGCACCTCTATTCCGAACTCGAAATCGCCAGTGCCGCCGTGATCAAGGCGCAGCAACTGCTCGATGGCGGGGCGGAAAAGGCCGAACTGATGGTCTCGGTCGCCAAGGCCAAGGCCGCACGCACCTGCAACCTGGCAGTCCGCGAAGGCGTCCAGATGCACGGCGGTGTCGGCATGACCGACGAATACGACATCGGTCTCTACATGAAGCGCGACCGCTCTTTGACCGAATTCATGGGCGATCAATACTACCATGCCGAACGCGTCGCCCAGCTCAGCGGGTATTGAGAATACTCCCCCTCCTCTGAAGAGGAGGGGGAAGGGGAGTATACTGATGGACTTCACCAAGCTGTTCAGCCTCGAAGGCCGCGTCGCCGTCGTCACCGGCGGCTCACGCGGCATCGGCGAGATGATCGCGCAGGGCTTCCTCGCGGCAGGTTGTGCGCGCGTCTACATCACCGCGCGCAAGGCCGCCGTGGTCGAGGAAACCGCCGCCCGCCTCGGCGCAGGCTGCATCGCGCTGCCCGGAGACATCTCGACCCTCGCCGGGATCGAACAACTCGTCGCCGATCTGTCCGAGCGCGAGGATCACATCGACATCCTCGTCAACAATGCAGGTGTTGCCTGGGGCGCCGAAATCGAAGACTTCCCCGAAGTCGGCTGGGACAAGGTCATGGACCTTAACGTCAAGACCCCGTTCTTCCTGACGCAGAAGCTGCTCCCGCTGCTGAAAGCTGCCGCTCGCGCCGATCAGCTCGCCAAGGTGATCAACATCGCCTCGATCGACGGGTTGCGCCCGAACCCGTGGGAAACCTACAGCTATCAGGCCTCCAAAGCCGCCGTCGTCCACCTGACCCGCCGCATGGCCGCCCGCCTGATCCGCGACCAGATCGTCGTCAGCTGCATCTGCCCCGGCGCCTTCCCCTCCGAGATGAACAAGGCCGCCTCGCGCAATCCCGACGCCTCGGCCAAGGGCATCCCCTCCAAGCGCGTGGGCACGGCTGAAGACATGGCAGGCGGCGCCATCTACCTCGCCAGCCGCGCCGGGGATTACGTCGTGGGCACCGCGCTGCCGATCGATGGGGGCATCGTTAACGGCTGGATTCCGTCAGAAGTGGTCGATCCGTCGGGGCACTGATCGCGCCACCGACCAAACCGCAACAAGACCACCGCTCCCCCGCGAAGGCGGGGGCCTCATGCCGAATTGCGCTACAAAGGCTCCCGCGTCGTGCCCGAGGGCCCCGCCTTCGCGGGGGCGCACAAACTGGTGCGCAGGCAGAGCTACCCAGCCATCAACCCACGCACGAAATCGATCAACCCGGTCTGCCGCGTCCGCTTCATCCGCTCCGCCGCCAAAATCTCGCGCACTTTCTCGAAGCACCCCTCGACGTCGTCGTTGATCACGACGTAGTCGTAGCCGTCCCAGTGGCTGATCTCGGCCTGCGCGCGGGCCATGCGGGCGTCGATCACGTCGGGGGCATCGGTGCCGCGTCCGGTCAGGCGGCGGTTCAGTTCGGCAAGGCTGGGCGGCAGGATGAACACGCGGACCACGTCGGCCTGCGCTTTCTGGAACAGCTGCTGCGTGCCCTGCCAGTCGATGTCGAACAGCACGTCGCCGCCCGCTTTCAGACGGTCGCGGATATGCGCCTTGGGGGTGCCGTAGCGATTGCCGAACACAGTGGCCCATTCGTAGAATTCACTGGCATCGACCATGCGTTCGAACTCGGCTTCGTCGACGAAGAAGTAGTCCTTTCCATCGACTTCACCCTCACGCATCGGGCGCGTGGTGGCCGATACCGACATCGCGATTTCGCTATCCTCCGCCAGCAGCTTGCGCGCGATCGTCGTTTTGCCCGCGCCCGAAGGCGAAGACAGGATCAGCATCAATCCCCGGCGGTGAAGCGTATCGTCGTGCGGAATCGTGTTTGGCATGCCCGCTAGTGGGGCAAGCCGCCGCGTGCGGTCAAGCGTTGGCTATCCGGCAATCAGGCTTGCCAATGGCAACCGCACCGCCGAATGGGGAACGATGCGCCCTGCGATAACCTTCGATCCTGCTTCTGCGCGCGCGCTGCTAGAGGGCCGGAAGACGCAAGTTCGGCTTGGGGCAGGGCACTGGCTTGGCAGACTTGAGCCCGGCGAAATCATTTTCGGGCACGAAGCCTGCGCACCCGGGCGTGTGCAAGACGGCGTGGAACTGCTAACCGACATCAAGCGAGCAGAATTCGTCGCGTTTTCCGATGGTTGGAGGCGTGATCGCGCGGGGAACGGCTGGCAGGGGCGCCCTTTGGTCGATCCCAACGAAAAATGGATCGCCGCCCCGCATATGCCCGCCTGGGCCTGCCGTATCAGACTTGAACTCGTATCTCGGCGGACCGAACAGCTTCAGGATATTTCCCTGCATGATCTAACGGCAGAGGGCCTTGTGTCCTATCTCGGCGGCTTGCTGTGGCGGTGGCCTGCCTCTGGATCGAAGCTGCATCTTTCGGCGCGCAAGGCTTTTGCCGCGTGCTGGGATACTTCGCACCCCGTGCCCGGCCTGAGCTGGGCGGACAATCCTGCCATACTCGTCCTGACCGTAAAACGAGTCTGATCAGGCTTTCTTGCCGCGCTCTAGCTGTTCGTCCAGCGCCACGGAGCCTTCGACTTGCGCGCTTTTCGCGCGCTTGCGATCGACCAAGGTCTTGATCAGCAACCCGCCGCCAACGACGATCGCGCCCGGGACTGACCGTGTCGCGATCCGCGCCACTGCCGTGCCAACCAGCGTCTGCATCATCGAGCGGCCCTTGACCACTTGCCCCGCCTTCTTCGCGCCGAGCTTCGCACCCACCGCACCGCGTTCCAGCGTATGGCGCAGCAGCGTACCGCCTGCGCGCAAGGCGATGTCGGTGATGATCAGGTTGGTCATCGGGTTGGGGCTGGGGGCGGGCACCTTGGCGATCACGCCCTTGGCACCATCAACAACTGTCTTGCCACGTTTTGCCATGCCAACCCTTCGTCCGAGCCGGTCAGGCCCTACTTCTTTTTGCCGAAATCCACGGTGACGACATTCGATCCGTCATCGGCCTTTTCAACGGCGGGGCCATCGGCTTGTTCCGGCGAATCGTTTTCAGCGGGATCGAGCGGCTCGGCCTCGTCATCGACCACCGCCTGAAACTGCAGCCCGAAATCGACCGCCGGATCGACGAACGCGGTGATCGCCGAGAACGGCACCAGCAGCGTCGAGGGGATCTGATTGAACGATAGCCCCACGCTGAAGCGGTCGTCCTCGACCTTCAGATCCCAGAACTTGTTCTGCAGGACGATGGTCATCTCGTCCGGAAACCGCTCGCGCAGCCGCTGCGGAATGTCCACGCCGGGTGCGCCGGTCTTGAACGTGATGTAGAAGTGGTGCGTGCCGGGCAGCATGCCGCCGCCCGCCGCGACCTGGCCCAGCACCCGGCCAACGACCGCGCGCAGGGCCTCCTGAACGATTTCGTCATAAGGGATCAGGCTGTCGGGTGCATCGCTCATAGCCCCACAACTGGCCTCCGCCAGTGCCCCGGTCAAGTGGGGACGGTCATTGATTCTCGACATTATGGGCGTATAGGCGCGTTCATGCGCACCGGATCGATCACGCGAAAGACCGAGGAAACCGACATCGCCGTGTCGGTAAACCTCGATGGCACGGGCTCCTACAAGGTGGAAACCGGCATCGGTTTTCTCGATCACATGATCGAACAGTTCAGCCGTCACTCGTTGATCGACATCGAATGCCGCGTGAAGGGCGACCTTCATGTAGACCAGCACCACACGACCGAGGACAGCGCCATTGCGCTGGGCCAGGCCATCGCGCAGGCGCTAGGCGACAAGAAGGGCATCACCCGCTACGGCCACACCTACTCGCCGATGGACGAGGCGCTGTGCCGCGTCGCGCTCGACATTTCGGGGCGTCCGGTGCTGGTGTGGAAGGCCGCCTTCACGCAGCCGCGCCTGGGTGAGATGGACACCGAGATGTTCGAACACTGGTTCGCCTCGATTTCGCAGGCTGCGGGCATCACTCTGCACATCGAAAGCCTCTACGGCTCGAACAACCACCACATCATCGAAGGCATCTACAAGGGCTTTGCCCGCGCGATGCGCCAGGCCATCACCATCGACCCGCGCAAGGCCGACGCAATTCCATCGACCAAGGGCATCCTCGGTGGCTGAAACCATCGCGCTGGTCGATTACGGCGCGGGCAACCTGCGCTCGGTCGCCAATGCGCTGAAGGCTGCGGGGGCGCAAGGCGTCGTCGTCACCGCCGATCCCGGCATCGTGCGCACGGCTGACCGCATCGTCCTGCCCGGCGTTGGCGCGTTCCGCCACTGCATCGGCGCGTTGACCGGCGTGCCGGGCCTCGTCGAGGCGATGGAGGAACGCGTGCTCGTCGGAGCCGCGCCGTTCCTCGGCATATGCGTGGGCATGCAACTGCTAGCCGACCGTGGCGTCGAACATGGCGTGACCGAGGGTCTGGGCTGGATCGGCGGCGAGGTCCGCGCGATCGAGCCTGCCGATCCTTCAATCAAGGTCCCGCACATGGGCTGGAACGATGTCGAGCCGATGCACCACACCAGCGGCACCGAACTGATCGTGCCGGGTGAGGCCTATTTCCTCCATTCATACCACTTCGTGACCGAACAAGGCACCGACATCGCCGCGATGAGCGATCATGGCGGCGGCATAGTCGCGGCCGTCGCGCGCGACAACATCCTCGGCGTGCAGTTCCACCCGGAAAAGAGCCAGTCCTACGGCCTCGAACTCCTCGCGCGTTTCCTCGAATGGAAGCCATGACGGGGCAGCCTGAGGGAACATAAGCGACAAGCGGGGGCTTACCTTTCTTGAGAAGGAGGCCCGCAAGCCCGATGTCCACATTTCCATTCGACCGTCTCGTATTCACGCCCTTCATGGTCGATCTCGACCGCTCCCCGCTTGCCGGGCACTTCGACGCCGAAACCTATGTGCTGGGCGCGTTCAACCCCGGCATGACCGTGCTGCCCAATGGCAACATCCTGCTCATGGTCCGCGTGGCAGAGGCGCTGCGCCATCCTGTACGCGACGGCAAAGTCCATGCGATCCGCTGGGAGGCCTCCGAGGACGGGGGCACGTACGTCCTCGACGGTTGGCCGCTGGAACTCGCCGACACTGCCGATCCGCGCAAGTTCACGCTCCACGGCGGCGGCTGGAAGGTCATGGCGCTGACTTCGCTGTCATGGCTACTCCCGGTCGAAATGTCGCCCGACGGCCTCGACGTCATCGCTGTGCACTACGACAAGGCAATCACCCCGCAAGGGACCTTCCAGTGCTACGGCATTGAGGATGCGCGCATCTCGCACATGGGCGAGGGCGCTTACCTGATGACCACCTGTTCGGTCAGCCCCGAGCGCCATTCGACCACGCTGTACTCGTCCGACAACGGCCTCGACTGGACCTTTGAAGGCATTGTCCTTGATCACCAGAACAAGGACATGCTGATCTTCGAAGGCCTCGTCCACGGCGAATACTGGGCACAGACCCGGCCATTGGGCGACCTGTACTTCGCCTATCCGCCGGGCAGCGAATGGCGTGCAGGCCCATCGATCAACCTTGCGACTTCGCCCGACGCACTCCACTGGCGCCCGAACATTCACCCCGGCATCCGCCCCCACGCCGGGACTGCCGCCACCGCGCGCATGGGCGGCGGCACCCCGCCGATCCTGACAGAGATCGACGGCAAGCAGGGCTGGCTGACCCTGTGGCATGGGGTAGAACCCAAGGAGATCGTCGGCATCTACCGCACCTATTGGTCGCTACTGGACCCGGACCAGCCGTGGAAGGTCATCGCGGGCAGCCACACCCCGCTGCTCGAGCCGGATCCCGAATTGACCCGCCCCTTGGAAGACTTGCTCTACTTACGCGACGTCGTGTTCACTACCGGCATAGCCGACGTCGGCGAACGCTTCATCGTCGCCTCGGGCGAAGCCGACCTTGCGTGCCGCATTACTCATGTTCCCAAGGAGGTCTTTCGCTCGGCGTGATCGCCTGCTAGTCGCGCCGACCATGATCGTGTTTCCCGCCATTGACCTGAAAGCTGGCCAGGTCGTCCGTCTTTCCGAGGGCGATATGGATCGCGCGACCGTTTATGGTGACGATCCCGCACATCAGGCCGCGCTTTTCGCCCAGGCCGGATCGCAGTTTCTCCACGTCGTCGATCTCGACGGATCGTTCGCGGGCCGGGCGGAGAACCGCGAGGCGGTCGAGGGCATCCTCAGAGCCTTCACCGGCCACGTCCAGTTGGGCGGCGGCATCCGCACGCGTGAGGCTGTGACCGGCTGGTTCGACCTCGGCGTCGCCCGCGTCGTCATGGGCACTGCCGCGCTGAAAGACCCCCAGTTCGTCAAGGACATGGCCAAGGAATTTCCGGGCGGCATCGTCGTCGCCGTCGATGCGCGCGACGGCATGGTCGCGACCGAGGGCTGGGCCGATGTCTCCGACGTCGAAGTCGTCGATCTCGCACGCCGGTTTGAGGATGCAGGCGTTGCCAGCCTGCTGTTCACCGATATCGGTCGCGACGGGTTGCTCAAGGGCGTCAACATCGACGCCACCGTGGAACTCGCCCGCCGTGTCGATATTCCGGTCATCGCCAGCGGCGGCGTCAAGGGCATCGACGATATCCGCATGCTCAAAATCCACGAAGTCGATGGTATCGAGGGCGTGATTACAGGGCGGGCGCTGTTTGAGGGTCGGCTCGATCTGGCCGCGGCGATTGCGATGGCTGAGGCCTGATAGTGCTTGCTCTCTCCCCTTCAGGGGAGAGATATGAAGGCTTGGCAGCTTGTCTGCCTAGCCGCAGTTGAGAGGGGCAGCCCCTCTCCCAACCCTCTCCCCTGAAGGGGAGAGGGTTTAACGCCGGAGCAACACCATGACCGTCCGCGTCCGCGTCATCCCCTGCCTCGACGTCCGCGATGGCCGCGTGGTCAAGGGCGTGAACTTCGTCGATCTGCGCGATGCCGGCGACCCTGTCGAACAGGCGCGGGCCTATGACAAGGCGGGGGCCGACGAACTGTGCTTCCTCGACATTTCTGCCACGCACGAGGGCCGCGGTACGCTGCTCGACGTTGTCGCGCGCACCGCAGAGGTCTGTTTCATGCCGCTCACCGTCGGCGGCGGCGTTCGTGCGGTCGAGGATGCCCGTGCGCTGCTGCTGGCGGGCGCCGACAAGGTCGCGGTCAATTCCGCCGCCGTTGCCCGCCCTGAACTGGTCCGCGACATCGCCGAGAAGTTCGGCGCGCAATGCGTCGTCGGCTCGGTCGATGCGCGGCGCGTCGCTCCGGGCAAGTGGGAAATCTTCACGCACGGTGGGCGCAAGGGCACTGGCATAGACGCGCTGGCCCATGCGGTGAAACTTGCCGAACTCGGCGCGGGCGAACTGCTCGTCACTTCGATGGACGGCGATGGCACCAAAGCGGGTTATGATCTGGAACTGACCCGCGCGATCGCCGATGCGGTGCCCGTCCCGGTCATCGCCAGCGGTGGGGTCGGCACGCTCGATCACCTCGTGGCAGGCGTGACGCAAGGCCACGCCAGCGCGGTGCTCGCCGCCTCGATCTTCCACTTCGGCACGCACTCGGTCGCCGAGGCGCATGCGGCTTTGCGTGCTGCAGGCTTGCCGGCGCGATCGTAAATCCCCACCCGTCCCGTAATGGGTCATTTACCATATGACATAAGGGCTTATACCGACTCGCAGGCTCTGGCAGGGCGGGGCGTGAACCATGCAAGGTTTGCCGTCTTACAGGTCACACCCAGTGCTTCGCATCACCCTCGCCATCACCGCAGCTCTCGCCGCCATCGCACCCGCCATGGCCCAGTCGGGCGGTATCTCGATCCCCGAGCCTACCGACGGCGCGCTGTTCGCGATCGGCTTGGTCGGGCTGATCGTCGGCAGGCAGGTCGCCAAGCGCCGGAAGTAACGAGTCCCGTTTAGCAGGTAGCGACGAGCCCACCCCCAACCCCTCCCGCAGGCGGGAGGGGAGCGAGACTTATGCAGCCGCAGGCGGAATTAGTCGCAGCGGGGTGGGCATGCGACGGTTGTTTAAAAGTCCGCCTGCGCGGGGATGACGAAGTTAGGGCGAGAAGGCCGACCCTTGACCGCCGCGTGTCGCCAAGCCATGCCACCGCCATGGAACACAGCGACACTCTCGCCCGCCTCGAAGCCACGATAGGCCAGCGCCTGCAGGGCGATCCCACCGCCAGCTACGTCGCCAAGCTTAACGCCAAGGGCGTCGGCAAGATCGCGCAGAAGGTCGGCGAAGAGGCCACCGAAACCGTCATCGCCGCGCTGTCCGGCGATCACGACGAACTGGTCGGCGAGGCCGCAGACCTTATTTTTCACCTGATGGTCCTGCTCGGCGCAAAGGGCGTGCCACTGGCGCAAGTCCTTGCCGAACTGCAACGCCGCGAAGGTACCTCGGGCATCGTCGAAAAAGCTGGCAGGAGCAACTGAGCCATGGCCGTGGACGCAACCCAACCCTACGACGACCAGAACATCTTCGCGAAGATCCTGCGCGGGGAAATCCCGAACCAGACGGTCTATCAGGACGACTTCGCGCTCGCCTTCCACGATATCAATCCGCAAGCGCCGACGCATGTGCTGGTGATCCCCAAGGGCGCTTACGTTTCGTGGGACGATTTCTCGGCGAAGGCGTCCGATGCCGAGATCGCGGGCTTCGTCCGCGCCGTGGGCAAGGTCGCGCGCGACATGGGACTGGTCGCGCCGGGCTATCGCTTGTTGGCCAATGCCGGGACCGACAGCCATCAGGAAGTGCCGCATCTCCACGTCCACTTGTTCGCCGGAAAGCCGCTCGGCCCAATGTTGGTGCGCTGACGCGGTGTTGGTGCGCTGAAAAGGCCCTTAGCGGGGTCGGGCCGTTAACCAACCCTTGCCCTTCGACTCGTCGCAAGGGTAGAGTCGCCCGCGAATGACATTGCCCCAGCCTCCCTCCGGCCGTTTCGACGGCAACGAGCACCTGTTCCCGGTCCGCGTCTATTTCGAGGATACCGACCTGTCGGGCGTCGTCTATCACGCCAACTACTTGCGCTGGTTCGAACGTGCCCGGTCGGACATGCTTCGCGTGCTCGGCATCGACCAGCGCGCCGCGCACGAGGCGGGCGAGGGGGCCTATGCTGTTGCCGAAATGCACTTGCGATTTGCGCGTCCTGCCAAGCTTGATGATGCCGTGCTGATCCGCAGCCACGTCGCCGAACTTTCGCCCGCCACCTGCCGCATCGTGCAGCGTGCGTTCAGGGACGACACGCTCCTGTGCGAGGCTACGGCCCGCGTCGCCTTCGTTGCCCCCAACGGTCGTCCTCGCCGCCAGCCGCGCGCGTGGATGTCCGCTTTCCAGACCGTATCTTCCCAAGCTGAAGGACCAGTACCCGCATGACCTTCGAGTTGCTCGCCCAAGGTGTTTCCTTCGCGCCGACCTCGCTCAACCCGGTGAAGCTGTTCCTCGATGCCGATTATGTCGTGCAGGCGGTGATGATCGGCCTCGTGCTGGCCAGCATCTGGACCTGGACCATCATCATCGGCTTCTCGCTCAAGCTGCGCTCGGTCAGAAGCGGCTGCGACAAGTATGAGCGCGAATTCTGGGAAGCGCGCGATATCGATCAGTTCCAGAAGGACAACAAGGGCCGTGATCTTCCGTCAGCGCGTCTGGTCAACGCCGCGCTCGCCGAATGGCGTCGCTCGACGTCGGGCAAGGCGATCGACCGCGAAGGCACGCGCCAACGCCTGTCGAGCGCCTTGGAAGGCGCGGTCGTCACCGAATCCGACAACCTCGCCAGCCGGTTGAACTTCCTCGCCACGGTCGGCTCGGTTGCGCCGTTCGTCGGCCTGTTCGGCACCGTCTGGGGCATCATGGACAGCTTCTTCAACATCGGCGCGCAGCAGAATTCCTCGCTCGCGGTCGTCGCGCCGGGTATTTCCGAAGCACTGTTCGCCACCGCGATCGGCCTGTTCGCAGCCATCCCGGCGGTTATCGCCTACAACCGCTTCTCGCATAGCGTGAACCGCTTCGAAACGCGGCTCTACCGTTTCTCCGACCGTTTCCACGCTTCGCTGAGCCGCGAATTGGAGGCCTGAGCCATGGCGATGTCGGTAGGTTCGAACAAGGGCGGCGCGGGGCGCGGACGGCGGGGCCGGGGCGGTCGCGCGGCGATGAGCGAGATCAACGTCACGCCGTTCGTGGACGTGATGCTGGTGTTGCTGATCATCTTCATGGTCACCGCGCCGATGCTTGCGGCGGGCGTGCCGGTGGACTTGCCCGACAGCAAGGCTGACCCGCTCGACCAGCAGCAGGACCAGATCACCGTCAGCATCGACGCCCAGGGCGCGGTGTTCCTCGACGACGAACAGCTTGCCCCCGGCGAACTGACCGAGCGGCTCGCGGGCCTTGGCCGCGGGACCAAACCGCCGCTCGTAACCTTGCGTGCCGACCGCGTGCTCGACTGGGGTCGCGTGGCCGCCGTGATGGGCGAATTGAACGCAGGCGGCTTCAAGTCGATCTCGCTGGTCACCAACAGTTCATCCGCGCCGCAATAGGTTTGGACTGATGCGAGATCCAACCGCAGGCGGACTGACGAAGCAGGAAGGTGCTGGCCTCGCGATTGCGGCAGCGGCGCATGTCGCGCTGCTCGTCGTCCTCTCGCTGTCGCCTCCGGGCAAGACGATCCAGCCGCCGCCGCAACGGATGGAAGTGACTTTCTCCGAAGAGATCGCCGACCAGTCGACCTCGCCCGATCCGATGGCGCAGGCGGCTCCCGATGTCGCGGCTGAACTGGGCGAAGCGCAGCCCGACCCTGCTCCGGAGCCGGTCGTTCAACCGGCTCCACAACCGGTCCCTCAACCAGCGCCCAGACCGGCTCCTGCCCCGCCGCGTCCGGCGCCTGCACCTCCCAAGCCTGCCCCTCAGCCCCCTCGGCCCAAGCCGGTCCCGCAAAAGCCTGCGCCACGCCCGCAACCGGCCCCGACAAAGCCTGCGCCCAAGCCTGCTCCTGCACGCCCTGCACCCCCTAAGGCCGCGCCAGCAAAAGCAGCCCCTGCCAAAGCCGCTCCGGCGAAGCCCGCGACCGCAAGGCCTGCCGACACCAGCCCGCGCCGTCGCCCCGACGCGCCCGCCGGTGGCAGCCGCATCGGCTCGGATTTCCTCAAGGGCATTCCCGCTGCCAGCACCCCCGGCACCGCAAAAACGCCGCCTGCCGCTGCGATCGGTCCGGCAGTAAAGTCCAGTCTTGCGAGTGCCATATCCCGCCAGATCAAGCCGCGCTGGGCCGCGCCGCAGGGTGTCGATGCCGACAAGCTGGTCACCATTCTGGCCTGGGACCTCAATCAGGACGGCAGCCTGGTGGGCCGCCCCCGTGTGGTCGATCAGCAGGGCATCACACCTGCCAACGAGGCGCAGGCCAAGCGTCATGCGGAGCAGGCGGTGCGCGCGGTCCAGCTCGCCGCACCGTTTGATCTGCCCGAAATGTATTACTCCGGATGGAAGCGCGTGACCGCCTTCCGCTTCGACAGGAAGTTGTCCCAATGAAGATGCGAAACCTCGTCCTGCTTGCCGGGCTCGTCTCGGCACCCGCGATTGTGGTGGCCCAGCAGACCACGCTGCCCTCGTCGGCTGCGCCTCAGGCGGCACCCCAGGCCGTCGAGGAAGAAGGCCTTACCGGCTCGGTCTCGGACGAGAACGAATGGCAGGACCTCGGCATCGCGATCCCTGCGTTCCCGACCAACGCCAGCGTCGCCACGGCAGCAGAGGGTGGCAATACCGAGGCGCTCGGCCGCAATGTCGCGCGGGTGGTATTCAACGATCTCAAGAACAACGGCCTGTTCAAGCCGGTCGGCCCCGATGCCCTTCCGGCGATCGCTTTCCCCCAGGTGGCCGCCCCCGCGTTCGACGGCTGGCGCGGTCGCTCGGCCGAAATGCTGGTGCAGGGCTTCGTCCGCGCCAATGGCGATGGCAAGCTGACCGTTGGCTGCTACCTCTACGACGTCGCGCTCGGCAGCGAGCTGGCGCGGCAGGGTTATGTCGTGAAGCCCGAGGAATGGCGGCGCGCCGCGCACAAATGCGCCGACATGGTCTATTCGCGGCTGTCCGGCGAAAGCCCGTTCTTCGACAGCAAGATCGCCTACATTGCAGAGACCGGCCCCAAGGATCGCCGCCGCAAGCAACTGGCGATCATGGATTCCGATGGCGCCAACCACCGCTTTATCACCAACGGTCAGGCCACCGCGCTGACGCCGCGCTATTCGCCCGACTACAGCCAGATCGTGTACCTGAGCTACCTCAACGGTGCGCCGCGGATCTACATCTACAACATCGGCACCGGGCAGCAGAAGCTCGTTACCTCGAGCAACAACCCCACGTTCTCGCCGCGCTGGTCGCCCGATGGCAAGTACATCCTCTATTCGATGGCGATTGCGGGCAACACCGACATCTACCGCGTTTCGGTGGGTGGCGGGCAGTCCCAGCGCCTGACCGATTCACCGGGCCTCGACGTCGGCGGATCGTACTCACCCGATGGCAGCAAGATCGTGTTCGAGAGCGATCGTTCGGGCGGGCAGCAGATCTATGTGATGAATGCGGATGGTTCGAACCAGAAGCGCATCAGCTTTTTCGGTGGCCGCGCCGCCACGCCCGAATGGTCGCCGCGCGGTGACCAGATCGCTTTCACCAACATCGCGGGCAACTTCCGCATCGGCGTCACCACACCATCGGGCGGCAGCATGCGCCTGCTGACCGACAGCTGGCAGGACGAGGCTCCCACGTGGTCGCCAAACGGCCGGATCATCCAGTTTTTCCGCACGGAACGCGGTAGTGGCAAGACCGGCATCTGGCAGGTCGACCTCACGGGGCGCAACGAACGGAAACTCAATACACCCGTCGATGGTTCTGATCCTGCGTGGGGGCCGGTTCTGCCCTGACCAAAGGGTTTGCCTTGCCAGGCGAACCGGTTCACCATTTCGCTGCAAAAAAAACTGCGGTGTATTGTTCGATTGTCCGACCAAGAGGAGTTTCCCATGACCCGTTCGCTGTTGATTGCCGGCCTTGCCGCCGCAACGCTGACCCTGGGTGCTTGCGCCTCGAAGCCCAAGACCCTGCCGCCCGAACCCGGCCCTGCTGCATCCAATTCGTATCAGGGATCGACCGCCGCAACGCCGGCAGGCCCGGTCGCTGGAAGTCAGGCCGACTTCATCGCCTCGGTCATGTCCGACACGGTCAATTTCGATACCGACCGCTACAACATCGACGCTGCGGATCAGGGCATCCTGCAGAGCCAGGCGCAGTGGCTGGGGCGTTACCCGAACAAGTCGATCACGATCGAAGGCCACGCCGACGAACGCGGCACCCGGGATTACAACATCGCGCTGGGTGAACGCCGGGCCAATTCGGCCAAGAACTACCTCGTCAGCGTCGGCATCGATCCCGCCCGGATCAACGTTGTCAGCTACGGCAAGGAACGCCCGATCGCGATCGGTTCGGACGAGGAATCGTGGGCGCGCAACCGTCGTGCGGTTACCGTCACGGTCAACTGATCGACCGCACATTGATCGAAGGTCCGGGCAGCGATGTCCGGGCCTTTGCTATTTCCCGCATCCGTCCCATCTTGACGTTTTGCGCACGGTAAGGCTTTGACTGACGCATGACGCGGCACGGACGATCGAGTGACTGGGGCTTTCCGCGTTGGCGGGGCTACGAAAGCGCGCGCGATGCTGCGCCGGTGCGGCTGTGCGACCGCGCGGGCTGCAACGAAAAAGGCGATTGCCCCGCGCCAAAATCACCCAACAATCCCGATCGTTGGTACTTCTGCCCCAAGCACGCGGGCGAATACAACCAGGGCTGGAACTACTTCGAAGGCCTCGACAAGGAGGAGGCCGAGCAGCGCGAAGCGCAGGAACGCGGCGATACCTCGGGCTACAGCCAGTCCGCATGGGAGGCATGGGGCGGCACGGGCGATGGCACGCGCAGTCGCGACGAACTTCGCGCGCTCGAAATGCTCGGCCTGGATCCCGACGCCGATTTCGACGCGGTCAAGAAAGCCTGGCGCTCCAAAGCCAAGGAAGTGCATCCGGACGTGCGCCCCGGCGACAAGGAAGCGGCCGAGCAGTTCCAGAAGCTGCAAGTATCCTACGAAGTCCTGCGTGCAGCCGAAGATCGGCGCGAATGGAAGGGATGACCGGCACCTGCCCACTCGCGCACTTTCCAGTAGGGGGGTAGGTGAAGCTGCTGCGGCGGGACGGCGCTCTGGTTCGCGATGGGCGTTGGCCGCCTAACCTGATCCCACAGCCTCAGCGCAAACGGTTCGACCATGCCAAGTCGATGCCGGGGCCGCGCTCGGCGGTGCGCATGCTTATCCGGCTGTCCCGCTGGTATGTCCCAGGACTTCATCAAGCAGTTCGCCAGTTCGTGCGTCGCCCGGAAACGCTTCGCTGACCCACCGGTCCTCGACCATTCGCAGGATCGCGGCGACTTGTGGTCCGGCGCTGACGCCGCGCGCCACGATCTGCCCGCCTTTTAAGGGCAGGACCGGAATTGCCCAGCCATCGAGCGAAGCGGTCGGAAGCCCGGCAAGCAGCAACCGGTCGCGCGCTTCCTCAAGCCCAATGCGATAGGCAAGGACGCGAGGATCGCCTGATATGCCTCCACGGCGCGCAGCACAGATCAGGCGCTTGCGCTGAGCAATCGACAAGCGCAAGCGCGCCGCAACCGTCTCGGCAACTGCCGGATCGGCCGGCAGAAGCGCGGCCAGACGGCGAACAGCCTCGCCCTTCAAGCCGAGCGCGCGTTCATGCGCGATCAGTGCGTCCAGTGTTTCGATCCCTTCGGGCAGAACTTCGGGCAGGACCTCTCGCAGCACACCAAGCTCTGCCATGCGTCGCACCGAAACTGCCGGATCGGGCAGGGCGAGCAGGCCCATCAGTTCCCAACCCACGCGCTCGCGCGACAGGCCTTTCAAACCCGGCGCGAGTTCGGCCACCGCGCTCTCGGCAGCGGTATCGGCAGGCAGCGAACCGAAACGCGCCTGAAAGCGGAAGTAGCGCAGAATACGCAGGTAGTCTTCGCGAATACGCGCATGGGCATCGCCAATGAATGCCACGCGACGCGCCGCGAGATCCGCGACGCCGCCAGTGTAATCGAAAACTTCCAGCGTGCGCGGATCGGCATAGAGCGCGTTGATCGTGAAATCGCGGCGCGCGGCGTCATCCTGCCACTGCGTCGAAAACGCGACCGTGGCATGACGTCCATCTGTCGATACGTCGCGTCGCAAGGTCGTGATCTCGACCGGCCCGCCTGCAACAACGGCGGTTACCGTTCCGTGGGCGATCCCGGTCGGCACTGACTTGATCCGGGCCGCAGTCAGGCGCTCCATGGTCTGCTCGGGCAAGAGCGTCGTGGCCATGTCGATGTCCTTGGGCGTGATCCCCAGGATTGTGTCGCGCACGACCCCGCCCACCCAGCGGCAGTTACCTTCGCCTGTCGGATCGAGCGCGGTTACCAGATCGGCGAGGTCCTCCCGCGAGGTCCACCCTGCGTCAGGCAAGCGTTCAGTCATGCCACGTCATCCGCTTGGCAAGGTTGGCAATGATCGCGGCGGTCACGCCCCAGATGCGGTGCTCGTTCCACATGATTTCGAGGTACTGGCCTTTCTGGCCACGAAACTCGCCGATCTTGCTGGCGTGCCGCGCCGGATCAAGCACGAAGTCCAACGGCGGCTCGAACCAGTCGGCGACTTCCGCCGGATTGGGCATGAGCGGCAGGTCCGCCGGGACCATCGCCAGGACGGGGGTTATGTCGTAGCCAGTGCCGGTGCGGTAGCGGTCGGTTGCACCGATCACTCGCACATCCTCGCTGCGCACGCCCAGCTCCTCGTTCGCCTCACGCAGTGCAGCCTCGACCGGATTCTCGCCCGGATCGATCTTGCCGCCGGGGAACGCGGCTTGCCCGGGGTGCGCGCGCATGTGCGAGGGGCGGTGGATCATCAGCACGCCGGGGCCTTCGGGGTGATCGCACCGGTCGGTGACGGCGATCAGCACCGCTGCGGGGCGCAAGCCGTCCTCGGGCAAGGACCGCCAATCCTCGTAAAGATCGCGGGCAGGCTCGCGGTGGCCTGCCACGTAGGCCCGCGTCAAACGGTCGAACAGGCTCACAGAGCTGGTACCAGTGCGATGCGCAAGCCCTGGCTTTCGACGACCAACTCCACGGGATCGCGTGAGAGTGCATAGTCGATCAACTGGCCGTAGGTGCTTCGGTTGAGCCGGGCCTCCACGCCATGACGCACGCAGAGGTAGTACGCAGGAACTTCGGCCGAGCCGCCCACCCGTAGCGCATGCTTGGGGCCGCAAACCACGAGATCATCGGTGTTGAGCCGGAAGGCGATTGCGCTGCCACCTGCATCGTCGACCTTGACCTGCATGTCGGTGGCGATGAACGCCGCATCCTCCACCGCGATCGAGAGCTTCTGAAACGGTGTGACCAGCCAGTGCTGCCCGGCATCGTCACGGGTCAGCAACGACGAGAACGCGCGCACCATCGCCGGTCGGCGAATCTCGCCGCCCTGATGATACCAACGACCATCGGCGGCGATGCGCATTTCGCTGTCGCCTGTTTCCTGCGGAGCCCACTGATCGAGCGGCGGCAGCTTGCGCGCGGCAACCTGCTCGGCAAGGTCGGCGAGACTCAGCGCGGCGAGTTCGGGAGGTGGGACATATGGCACGAGTCCGCCGTGCCAGATCGCGTTAGCGCAGCCAAGGCCCCAACGTGCCCTGCTGCGGAAGGATGGCGGGATTGGCGGTGCGGCAGAGCAAGCGGTGGCGCTCGACCGGGCCGGGAAGTTCCCATCCGCCGGTGTGTGCGCTCGAAAAACCGAACAGGTCGCCGTAATATTCGGGATCGCCGATCAGGACTTGCGGCAGCGGCGCGCGCGGGTCGATGGCGGTCAGCACTGCCGTCACCAGCGCCTTGCCGAAGCCCAGGCCCTGCAGGTGCGGCAGGACTGCCACGGGCCCTACCATGATCATGGGGTGCGCGCGTCCTTGCGGATCGGTCAGCGCAACTGGCCACGACTGGATCGTACCTGCCAGCATATCCTTGTCATCGAGCGCTGCAAACGACAGGTTGCCGAGCGTTTCCATGCCCTCGCGTACTTTATAGGCCGTGCGTTGGTGCCGCTCCGGTTCGAACGCCTGATCGAGCAAGTCCTCGACCAGAACGGGATCGACGTCGGCAAGCGGAATGATCTTCGACAAAACATGCTTCCTGAAATGAACGTGTCCGAAGAGACCTGCGGACGCGCGCCGATAGCGGTCATGGATCATGGCCGCAAGGTATGCATGCGGCACATGCAATCCGTGCAATCGTCACATCGACATTAGCATTTCGGAACGCGCAGATTCGCGCGTAAAGGGCCATCAACAGGCGCCGTCAGAGACGCCCGATCCCAGATTGGGGAAACAGATGTTCGCAGGGCTCGATCCGCAAGCAACCGCGCTGGTTCTGGCGCGCATGCAGTTCGCCTTCACGGTGAGCTTCCACTTCATCTTCCCGGCCTTCTCGATCGGACTCGCCAGCTATCTGGCTGTGCTCGAAGGGCTGTGGCTCAAGACCGGCAAGCCGCTCTACCTCGACCTGTTCCGCTATTGGCTGAAGATCTTCTCGGTCGCCTTCGCGATGGGCGTCGTCTCGGGCCTGGTCATGTCCTACCAGTTCGGCACCAACTGGTCGGTGTTCTCGGACAAGGTCGGCGGCGTGATCGGCCCGTTGATGGCTTACGAGGTGCTGACCGCGTTCTTCCTCGAAGCGGGCTTCCTCGGCGTGATGCTGTTCGGCATGAAGCGGGTGGGGCGGGGTCTGCACTTTGCGGCAACGCTGATGGTGGCGCTGGGCACATTCGTCTCGGCGTTCTGGATCATCTCGGTCAATTCGTGGATGCAGACCCCGACCGGGTTCGAGATGGGGCCGGGAGGCCAGTTCCTGCCGGGGCCAAGTTGGGCGGCGATCATCTTCAACCCGAGCTTCCCTTACCGCCTCGTCCACACCGTCATCGCGGCGTACCTCACGACCGCGTTGGTTGTAGGCGCGGTCGGCGCATGGCATCTGCTGCGCGACCGGACGAACGCGCATTCGCGCAAGATGTTTTCGATGGCGATGTGGATGGCAGCGCTCGTCGCGCCAGTCCAGATCGTGGCGGGAGACATGCACGGCCTCAACACGCTCGAACATCAGCCCGCTAAGGTCATGGCGATGGAGGGGCACTACCAGTCGCATCCCGATGGCGCGCCGCTCTATCTGTTCGGCATCCCGGACGACAAGGCGCAGCGGCTCGATTACGCCGTGGGCATTCCGAAGGCCTCGAGCCTGATCCTCAAGCATGACCCGAATGCACCTTTGGCGGGTCTGGATACGATCGCACCCGAGAATCGCCCGCCGGTGTGGATCGTATTCTGGTCGTTCCGGATCATGGTCGGCATCGGTTTTGCGATGCTCGGCCTCGGCCTGTGGAGCGTGCTCGCCCGCACGCGCAGGCGATTGTACGAATGGCCTATGCTCCACCGCGCCGCAGTGGTGATGGGGCCATCGGGCTTCGTCGCGGTTATCGCAGGCTGGGTCACCACCGAAGTGGGCCGCCAGCCGTTCACGGTCTACGGCCTGCTCCGGACTGCGGACTCGGTCAGCCCCATCGCGGCTCCGGCAGTTGCGGCATCGCTACTGGCATTCGTGGTTATCTATTTCGCGGTGTTCGGCGTTGGCACTTGGTACATCCTGCGTCTGATGAGCGCTGCGCCCGAACCGCACGAGGATGGGCCGGAAGAGGACGAGCAGGCACCGATCCGAACCGCCGGTATCACCCCGGCGCATCAGCCGCAGGGAGGCGTCCAATGATCGATCTTACCGTGATCTGGGCACTGATCATCGCTTTTGCCGTGTTCATGTATGTTGTCATGGACGGGTTCGACCTCGGCATCGGCATCCTTTTTCCCGCGTTTGCGCCGGGCGAGGAGCGCGATCAGGCGATGAACGCCATCGCGCCGGTGTGGGATGGCAATGAGACGTGGCTGGTGCTGGGCGGCGGAGGTTTGCTCGCCGCGTTCCCGCTGGCCTATGCAATCATCCTGCCCGCGACGTATCCGCTGATCATTGCGATGATGCTGGGGCTGGTGTTTCGCGGGGTTGCGTTCGAGTTCCGCTGGCGCGATCCGCGCCACCGCGCGTTCTGGGACATGGCGTTTTTCGGCGGGTCGCTCGTCGCCGCGCTGGCGCAGGGGATCACGCTCGGCGCACTTCTGCAGGGCATTCATGTCGAGGGCCGCGCTTATGCCGGCGGCTGGCTCGATTGGCTCTCGCCTTATTCGTTGCTGACCGGGATCGGCGTGGTCGCGGGGTACTCGCTGCTCGGCGCATGCTGGCTTGCGCTCAAGGTCGAAGGCAGTGCCGAGGACAAGGCGTTCGGCTTTGCCCGCAAGGCGGCGTGGGCGACGATCCTGCTCATGGGAAGCGTCAGCCTCGCGACGCCGTTCCTGGCGGGCCAGTATTTCCAACGATGGTTTACCGAGCCGATGATCTACTGGCTCGCGCCTGTACCGCTGATCACCGGCGCGGTCGCATTCGCGCTGCTGCGTTCACTTGGGAAAAAGCACGCCTGGCGTCCGTTCATGCTGACGCTGGCTATCTTCCTGCTCGGGATGGTCGGACTCGGCGTGTCGATGTGGCCGTGGGTCGTCCCGCAGAGCGTATCCATCTGGGATGCCGCCGCACCACATCGCTCCCAAGTGTTCATGCTGATCGGCGTCGGCATCGTCATGCCGCTGATCCTGGCCTACACCGGCTGGGCCTACTGGGTGTTCCGGGGCAAGGTCGGCAGCCATGGCTATCATTGACCCGCGCCTTGACGGTGCGGATCAGGCCGAGGCGCGCCCGCTGTGGCAGCGCCTCGGCTGGATGGTCGCGATCTGGCTTGGGAGCGTTTTGACGCTCGGCGCGGTCGCTTGGGTGATTCGGTCTTGGCTCAACTCTCCGCAAAACTGAACGGTTCGGCGGCGCGACGGTAATCGTCTGGCAGGATCTCGCGCCCTATCGGGGGTTCGGCGCGGGCCGTGCAGGCGACGCGGTGGCACAGGCGACAGGTGACGCCGATGGGTGTCGCCACAGCGGCCTTGGGATCCACGCCTGCGCCATAGACGAGTCGCGGCGCATGTTCCGCCGCGCAAGCCAGTGCGATCGAGCGTGTCGTGCTCGGCCTGTCGAACCCGCCACCACCGGACGTCACCGCTCGTGCCAGCGAAAAGAACCGCTGGCCGTCGGGCAGCTCGAGCCATTGCGTCACGACCTTTCCCGGCGTGCGGAAGGTATCGTGCACGCTCCACAGCGGGCAGCCCCCGCCATGCGCGGCGAAGGGGAACCCCGCACCGTCCAGTCGCTTCGAGACGTTGCCCGCCGCATCGACGCGAATGAAAAAAAACGGAACGCGCTCCTGCCCGGGCCGATTGAGCGTGGTCAGCCGGTGCGCGACTTGCTCGAAGCTGGTCCCGAACAGTCCCGACAATGCCTCGATGTCATAGCGACGCGCATCCACCGCGCGCGCAAACCTGTCGTAGGGCATCAGCAACGCTGCCGCTGCATAGCCCGCCAGCGCCCGCCGCACGAGGTTGCCCGCCGTCTGGCTGGCAAAGCTCTCACCACGGATCACCGTCGAAATCTCCGTCCGCAGTGCCGTATAGGCGATGTGCTGGACAAGCTGCCATGTGCGGCTCGATGGCGAGAGCGTGTCGTCGATTAGCAGCTGCTCGTTGTGCCGGTCATAGCGCCGGATCGCGTCCATCATCACATCGGGCGGAAGGAACCGCACACGCACGCTGCGCGCGCGCAACCACTCCTGCGGTCCGCCAGCCTTGTCGATTTCGACCGCCAATTCCTCAGCCTTCGAATCGATGGTCGGGAAGTAGTTGCGCCGAGCCGCCACGAAGCGACGCGCCTCGCCCACCGGGTCACTTGCGCTGCTGCCCGACCCGGCATTGCGCTGGTCGGCCAATGCCTCCTGCTCGCGCTGCCACGCTCCGTAAAGTCGCAACAGTGCCTCGGTCACCCCGGGAAAGCTCGCGGCGACATCGGCTACTTCCAGCGCGGGCAGATCGATATCCGCAAAGATCGGATCGCGCAGCGAATCGCTCAACCGGCGCGCGTAGTCATCGCGGTCGTCCGCAGCCAGGTCGGCCATATCGAGCTTGTAGGCCCGCGCGAGCCGGATCAGCAGATCGGCCGTCAACGGGCGCTGGTTGCGTTCGATCAGCGCGATGTAACTGGGCGATATGCCCAGCTCATCGGCCATCGCTTGCTGGGTAAGACCCAGTTCGCGGCGCAATCGCTTCAAGCGCGGGCCAAGATAAAGCGGTCTCGAAGCCATTCACGGTATCCTGTCCAAGCTGCACAACTTTACAAGCATATTCTGTAAAGTTTGACAACATGACGCCGTTTCCCATTCCGCCCCACGATTTCCCGGATTACCTCACCATCAGACACATCGAATACCGCGTGAGGGAATCGGACATGACCTACCACCAGAACATCGTCGAAGCGGGCAAGGCTATCGCTCCTTATAGCGAAAGCTGGGACGGAATCGACGCGCAGTCAGTCGCGCGTATGCGCCTGCAGAACCGTTTCCACACCGGCCTCGATATCGCGCGCTATACTGCCAAGATCATGCGCCGCGACATGGCGGCTTACGACGCGGACCCAGCAAATTATACCCAGTCGCTCGGCTGCTGGCACGGCTTTATCGGGCAGCAGAAGCTGATCTCGATCAAGAAGCATTTCGGCACGACCAAGGGCCGCTACCTCTACCTGTCGGGCTGGATGGTCGCAGCGCTGCGTAGCGAATTCGGACCGCTGCCGGACCAGTCGATGCATGAGAAGACCTCGGTCAGCGACCTGATCGAAGAACTCTACACCTTCCTCAAGCAGGCCGATGCGCGTGAACTGGGCATGCTGTTCCGCGATCTCGACGCTGCCAAGGCTGCGGGCGATGCGGTCAATACCCACCGCCTGCTGCACAAGATCGACGAGTACGAAACGCACGTCGTGCCGATCATCGCCGACATCGACGCAGGTTTCGGCAACGCCGAGGCGACCTATCTGCTCGCCAAGAAGTTCATCGAAGCTGGTGCCTGCTGCATCCAGATCGAAAACCAGGTTTCCGACGAAAAGCAGTGCGGCCATCAGGACGGCAAGGTCACCGTCCCGCACGAGGACTTCCTCGCGAAGATCCGCGCTGTCCGTTACGCCTTCCTCGAACTCGGCGTCGATGACGGCGTGATCGTTGCCCGCACCGACTCGCTCGGCGCTGGCCTGACCAAGCAGATCGCGTTCACTCGTGAAGCCGGCGACCTTGCCGACCAGTACAACGCGTTCCTCGATTGCGACGAAGTCGATGCGGCTGCCCTCAACCACGGCGACGTGCTGATTGCCCGTGATGGCAAGCTGATGCGCCCCAAGCGTCTGCCTTCGAACCTCTTCCAGTTCCGTCCCGGAACCGGCGAAGATCGCTGCGTGATGGACTGCATCGCCAGCCTGCAGAACGGCGCGGACCTGCTGTGGATTGAGACCGAAAAGCCGCACATCGGCCAGATCGGTGGCATGGTGAACCGCATCCGCGAAGTCGTTCCTAACGCCAAGCTGGTCTACAACAACTCGCCAAGCTTCAACTGGACGCTCAACTTCCGCCAGCAGGTTTACGATGCGTGGGTCGAAGCGGGCAAGGACGTCAGTGCCTTTGATCGCGCCAAGCTGATGAGCGTCGATTATGACGGCACCGCACTGGCTGACGAAGCCGACGAGCGCATCCGTACGTTCCAGCGTGATTCAGCGGCACAGGCGGGCATCTTCCACCACCTGATCACGCTGCCGACCTATCACACGGCCGCGCTGAGCACCGACAATCTGGCGCGCGAATACTTCGGCGAGCAGGGCATGCTGGGCTACGTCAAGAACGTGCAGCGCGCCGAAATTCGCCAGGGCATCGCCTGCGTCAAGCACCAGAACATGTCGGGCTCTGACATCGGCGACGATCACAAGGAATACTTCGCCGGTGAAGCCGCGCTCAAGGCTGGCGGCGCTGCCAACACGATGAATCAATTTGCTGCATAGCGCAGCGGGGAACCAGTTCGCTGCATAGCGACATCAATTCGCGGCAATCATGCCACGAAGATCCAAGGAGACTGACAATGGCTGAACCAGCCCGTGCCCGCGCGGTCCTCTCGACCGAGGACTTCAAGCTGATCCGCGAAGCGGTATTGCACTATCTCAAAGCAAGCGAGGATCAGCCGGAATCGGTGAAGTTCTCGCACCTGTACCACCGACTTGGCAGCGCGATGGGGCGCTGACCTCCCAGCATTCAAGATCTTTCCTGGGGAGGAAAGTTCGGCCCGTCGCGTTCATGAACGCGGCGGGCCGTTTTGCGTCAAATTTGTCGTCGGATCGACTGGTCGGTTACGATTGGATAATGAATCATCTGTAATTATTCGCAGGTGACGTTCAACCTCTCTCCTGTTGTCGATGCCGCGCCTTCCAGGCTGCCGCTGCTTGCCGTCATTGGCATGCACGACCCGGAAGGGGCAGACTGGGGCCGGCTGCGCGGCCTGCAGTATTCGCGTCTCGCCCGTCTGTCTTTCGCGCGTCTTGCCGGACACGGCATGGCGGCGCTGCTCGTGCTCCAGACTTTCGCGACGCGCGTTCATCCCGTGGCGCTTGTCGCGTGGATGGCAGTACTGGTCGGCGTGCTCATTTCCGGGGCGCGGTTCGACCGGACCTTGCTGGATGCGGACCGGCGGCGGATCGGTCGTCGGGAGATGCATCGCCAGACCGTTAGCTCGGTCTGCATCGCGCTGGTCTGGGCCATTCCGATGGCGCTGTTTGCGCCATTCGGAAACGCTGTCGACCGAATGACCCTGTGGACGATACTCGCGATGCTGATGACCGGCATGGCGGTAACGTTCGCGTCGATGCCGCTCGGCACGGTGCTGTTCTCGGCCATCGTCGGCACGGTGTCGATCGGCGTATTCCTGCTCGAGGGCGAACTGACGTCGGCTGTGGCTGCCACGGCATTCGTCGTGATCGTGACGGTCGGCGCGGTCGAAGCTGCGCGCACCTTCCTGGGTGCACGTGTTGCCGAGGCTGGCATGGCCGACAAAAGCGAGGTGGTCTCGTTGCTGCTGCGCGAGTTCGAGGAGGGCGACGCCGACTGGCTGTGGCAGGTCGACCCCAATCGCCGGGTCCGTTCGGTCAGTCCCCGCTTTGCCTTCGCACTGGGCGAGGACCCTGAGGATATCGACGGAAAGTCGCTGATCCAGCTCATTGCGGGCGATGCCTGGGAGAAGGGACACTTCCATCCCAGCCTCCACGATCTGGCCGAGCGGCTCAAGCGTCGCGAGAGTTTTTCGAACCTGCTGGTCCGCGTGACCTTGCGCGGCAGCAATCGCTGGTGGGAGCTCTCGGCCTCACCCAAAACGGATGATAACGGTGCGTTCGTCGGCTTCCGTGGTGTCGGATCGGACGTCACCGAACAGCGCGAAAGCGCCGAGAAGATCGCCTATCTTGCGCGCTACGACACGCTGACCGGCCTGCCCAACCGGCTGATGCTCAACGAAGCGGTCGGTGACGCGATGGGTTACGCTGAAAAATGGCGTAGCTGCTGCGCGTTCCTGATGATCGACCTCGACCGCTTCAAGGCGGTCAACGATACGCTCGGTCATCTGGTGGGCGACCAATTGCTGGCGATGGTGTCCGAGCGGTTGAAATTGATACTGCGCGACAACGAAGTGTGCGGTCGGCTGGGCGGCGACGAATTCGGCGTGATCATCCAGGATGCGTCCGATGGCCAACGCGTGGAGGAATTGGCGCAGGCGATCATCTCGACGCTTTCGCAACCTTATATCGTCGACCATCACACGCTTTACGTCGGCGCAAGCGTCGGTTCGGGCGTCGGGCCGCGCGACGGAGCGACGGTCGAGACACTGCTGCGCAATGCCGATCTCGCACTGTATCGCGCCAAGGAGGACGGCGGTGGGCGACACTGCCTGTACGAGCCATCGCTTCACGCCCATGCCGAGGAAAGGCGCCAGCTCGAATTCTCGCTACGCAACGCGCTCGATCGCGACGAATTTTCGGTTGTCTACCAGCCAGTGGTCGACGCCATCACCGAACAAGTGGTGAGCTTCGAGGCGCTGCTGCGCTGGACCAGCACCGAGCACGGC
Source organism: Novosphingobium hassiacum (assembly GCF_014196055.1). Classification (GTDB taxonomy): domain Bacteria; phylum Pseudomonadota; class Alphaproteobacteria; order Sphingomonadales; family Sphingomonadaceae; genus Novosphingobium; species Novosphingobium hassiacum. The sequence continues at coordinate 174,454 of NZ_JACICY010000006.1, read as the reverse complement.
TTTGTCAGCCCGGCGAAGTTCATCCCACTTGCCGAGGACACCCGGCTCATCGTGCCCATCGGCGAATGGGTCCTGCGCACCGCTTGCCGCGAGGCGATGAACTGGCCCGACAATGTCAAGATTGCGGTCAACGTTTCCGGCGAACAGTTGCTCGATCCGTATTTCTCCGAGACCGTTGTCGGCGCGCTGTCAGCGACCGGTCTGCCGCCGCACCGGCTGGAGATCGAGGTGACCGAGAGCATTTTCGTGCGTGACGGGACGACCGCGCAAGGCACGCTCGAGAACCTGATGGGCATCGGTTGCGGCGTCGCGCTCGACGATTTCGGGACGGGCTATTCCTCGCTCGGCTACCTGCGGCGGATGCGCTTTTCGACGATCAAGGTCGATCGCAGCTTCGTGCAGGGCGCTGCCAAGGACAACCCGGAGAGCCTGGCGATCGTCCGCGCCGTCGTTGCGATGGCCGACAGCCTCGAGATGTCGACGACCGCAGAGGGGGTCGAGACCGAGGCGGAATTGGCGATGATCCGCAAGCTCGGTTGCAAGAAGATCCAAGGGTACTTTTTCGGCCGCCCGATGAGCGCGACCGATGCGCTGGCCCTGTTCAGCCCTGACCGGATGGCACGGCGCCTGGCGAGCTAAGCCGCGACCAGACCGCGCACGACGCTTTCGAACAGCGCGCGACCGTCGGTGCCGCCCTGTGCCGCTTCGATCATCCGTTCGGGATGCGGCATCATGCCGAGAACGTTGCCGCGATCGTTCAGCACGCCCGCGATATTGCGTGCCGAGCCATTGACCGGCGAGGCATAGCGGAATGCAACGCGACCCTGACCTTCGATGCGGTCGAGCGTTGCTTCGTCGGCAAAATAGTTGCCGTCATGGTGCGCGACGGGGATCGTGATCTGCTGGCCTGCGTCGTAGCCCGCGGTGAACAGCGACTGGTTGTTCTCGACCGTCAATTGCACATCGCGGCAGACAAAGCGGATACCGGCGTTGCGCATCAGCGCGCCGGGCAGAAGGCCCGCCTCGGTGAGGACCTGAAAGCCGTTGCACACGCCGAGCACCGGCACGCCGCGTTCAGCCGCGCGGACGACAGCCTGCATTACCGGCGAGCGCGCGGCCATGGCGCCCGAGCGCAAGTAATCGCCATAGGAAAAGCCGCCGGGGAGGGCGATGAAATCGAGGCCCTCGGGCAGGTCGGCATCGCCGTGCCACACGCGGTGGACGGTGCCGCCGCAGACCTGCTCGATGGCAACGGCCATGTCGCGATCGCAGTTTGAACCGGGGAAAGTGATGACGGCGGAAGTGAAGGCCATGACGTGCGCTCCTGCTCAGCCGGCCTTTTCGATGCGGTAGTTCTCGATCACCATGTTGGCCAGCAGCTTGCGGCACATGTCGTCGAGTTGCTCATCCGAGGTGGTGTCGGCAACGTCGAGTTCGATGACCCGACCGGCGCGCACATCGTTAACGCCCGAAAATCCGAGGCCTTCGAGCGCGTGGTGGATGGCGCGGCCCTGCGGGTCGAGCACGCCATTCTTGAGGGTGACCAGAACGCGAACCTTCATCGACGGAGCCTTTCGGACGAAACCAGCGGAGAATCCTTGCGCGGGCCTATGCAACCGCCGGGCGCGAAGGGCAAGGCGCGAGTGGTTTTTGAAGCTGGCATTTGCGCAGGGCACGTGACCTCATCCCCTCCCCCGTTCGTGTCGAGCGTAGTCGAGACACAGGCGCGCGGTGTCTCGACTACGCTCGACACGAACGGGGGTTTTCTGGTCCGCGCTTTTTCGCTCCCACGTAATGTCAGGTTTAATGAGCCGCCCCGCCACCCTCGGGAAGGACCAGAACCTGCACAGCCCGTTCCGGCGTGAGGTAGCGGGCGGCGAGCCTCTGCAGATCGGCGGCTGTCAGTGCTTCTAGGCGCGAGCGGGCGGATTTTGCACGAGCGAGGCGATCGGGCTCAGTCTGGGCGCGTTCGGCGAGGTTCATCCACCCGCCATTGGTCTTGAGCGAATTGTCGATGCGTTCGAGCATCGGCGCGCGAGCGCGCTGGAGGATATCAGGATCGACCGGGGCGGCGGCAAGCCCGCGCATGGTCTCGTCGAGCGCGGTGCGCGTGGCATCAACGTCTGCCAGGTCGACCGAGGCGGCGACAGCAAAGCTGCCGTAGCCGGGCCAGACGTGGCTGAGGCTGCTCGACGCGCCGGGGCTGTACGCCTTGCCGAGCTTTTCGCGCACCGTGTCCAGCACTTCGATCCCGGCGACCTCGGCGAGTAATGCCAGACCCATCGCCTCGACCGGATCGCGATCGTCGCGGGTCGGCCAGACGCTGCGGACGATGGCCTGATTGGCCTCGCCAGTATGGCGGATGATGGTGGGGCCGCGGTTTGCGGTGAATCTGCGCTGGCGTTCGGCGGTGTATGGGCGGAACTCGGCTTCCCGCGTCGGGAGCGCACCGAAGGTTTGTGCGACGGCGGCGATGGCGGCGGCTTCGTCGATGTCACCGACGATGGCGATTTCGATTGCGCCATGGGCGAGACGGTCGGCGATGGATACGCGCAACTTGTCGTAGCTGAGCGAGGTGTAGGCGTCCTGCGATTGGAGGGTGAAGCGCGGGTCGTTGTCCGAGAGGATGCCGCCAATCGAGTTTGACAGTGCGTCGCCAGGGCTTGAGCGCAGGCGTGCGAAGAAGTTGGCGATGTTCTGGCGGTAGGCGGTCTCGCCTTCAGGGCGATAGCCTGGGTCGGTGAGCAGCGCGGCGGAGACCTGCAATTGCAGCGCCAGATCGCGCGGCGTGGTGGTGACGCTGCTTTCGAAGGTGTCGCCGCTGACGCCCAGGCCTGTGGCGACCGAGCGACCGGCAAGGAGGGTCTGGAGGTCATCCTCGCTGTGGAGACGCAAGCCCCCCCGCGCGAGAACTCCGGTCATCTCGGTGGCGAGCGGGTTGGCGAGGGTATCGAGCATTTCGCCGCCATCGACATGGATGCGCACTTGGACGCGGTCGCGCGCAAGGTCGGTGCGCTTGAGGTTGAGCCGCACGTTGTTGGCGAAGCGGATCTGGCGGATGCCGTAGAGCGGCTCGGTAACGTCGGAGACGACCGCACCGGCAGGTCCGAAATCGGTGTAGGCGAAAGGAGCGGGGTTGGGCACTTCGCCTGCCGAAGCCTTGGCGTGGGTGGACTTGTCCCAGGTCTTGCGCAGTGCGTCGGTGCCGCCGGCAGGCGCGGTGCGACCCTGGAAGCGGATGAGCGGGGCTTTGAGCGGGACAGCTTCGCTCTTTAGCGCCGCCATAACCGCTTTGGGTGTGATGCTGGCGGTAAAGGCGTTGAATCGGGCGAGGCCGGATTCGGGCGTGGTCGGCACCTGATCGTCGCGGATCAGGGCGAGCGCCGCGCCGACCAGTGCGCCGTGGCTGCGGGTCTGCGATCCGGCAGCGGCGTTTTCGAGTCCGGTGCGGATGTTGGCGAGTTGTTCGGCGATTTCGGTCTGCGTGAAGCCGCGCGCCATCGCGCGGGCGTATGTTCCTGCGGCGGCGGCGAACCCGCGCTGCCACTGGCCATCCACCGCATCGACGATCAAATTGGTGGTGCGCCCGATCTTGAACACCTCGCTGGTGCCGAGCCCCGCGCCACGAAACGGCGGATCGACCACGCGGGTCATGCGCTGGAAGCGGCGGTTGATCACGCCATAGCCGATCTGGCGCAACAGGTCGCGACGGCGGTTGGCGATGGTGTCGGGCTCATCCAGCCACGGCCCGTGGCGCGAGGCGGTGACGCGCTCTGACAGCGAGGGGTTGAGGTGGATGTCGGCGGCACCCTTCTGCTTTGAAAGGACCTTGCCTTCGTCCGGGCGCGGTGTCTCGGGCCGGGCTTGCCAGTCGGCAAAGCGGGCACGGATGGCCTGTTCCACCGTGTCGGGATCGAAATCGCCGACAATGACGATGGTGGTTTTGGAAGGCACGTATTCGCGCGTCCAGAACGATTTCACCGTGTCGGCCGTAGCGGCGTTCAGCGCCTCGACCGTGCCGATGGGCAAGCGCTTGGGATAGGTCGCGGCGGGATAGAAGAAGGCGAGCTGGTCTTCGAGATTGGTGCGCTGCCAGCCTTGCCCGTCGCGCAGTTCGGACAGCACCACGCCACGTTCGCGCTGCACGGCTGCGGGCTCGATGGTCAGTTCGCTGGCGGTCTCGCGCATCAGCATCAGTGCGGTGTCGAGCAGCTTTGGATCGGCGCGTGGCAGGTCGAGCATGTACAACGTCTGCTCGAATGAGGTCTGCGCGTTGGTATCCGCACCGAACGAAAGCCCGTTGCGCTCGAGCAGCTTGATCATCTCGCCCTCGGGCACATTCTTCGAGCCGTTGAAGGCCATATGCTCGACGAAGTGGGCAAAGCCGCGTTCGCTCTCGCGCTCGTCGAGCGAGCCGGTGGCGATGTCCATGCGCACTTGCGCGGTGCCGACAGGCGTCGCGTTGCGGCGGATGATGAAACGCATGCCGTTGTCGAGTTTACCGAAACGGAACGCAGGGTCGCGGGCAAGGTCGCTCTGCTCGAACGCCCATGTAGGTCTGGGGGCGCTGGATAGGCTGGCGGGCTGCGCGGCGCAGGCGGCGAGGCTGAGGGCGGCGGTGAGGGCGAGCAGGGGGCGGAAGATCATTGCGTGCGGTGTGCCCGGTTGGGGCGCGGGGTGCAATGGTGCGTGGGGCTGGGGGGGCGCAGGTGCTTCGACAGGCTCAGGATGAGCGGGTCATTTTGATTTATAGGGCGATCATACCAAGTCCGCTCATGCTGAGCTTGTCGAAGCACGGGCATTAACGGATTTGCCACAACAAAAACCCCCTCCGTTGCCGAAGGGGGTCTTTATATCCAGCCAAAGGCCGTAACGCTTACTTCTTGCCGCCACGCAGTTTGCGGTGGGCGCCAAGGTCGAACACCTCGCTGGGGCCGCTGTCGTTTTCGAGCAACCCCAAGCGTCGGGCGACTTCCTGATAGGCTTCCTCCTCGCCGCCGAGGTCGCGGCGGAAGCGGTCCTTGTCGAGCTTTTCGCCGGTGATCATGTCCCACAGGCGGCAGCCGTCGGGGCTGATTTCGTCGGCCAGGATCACGCGGCTGTAGTCGCCGTCCCAGATGCGACCGAACTCGATCTTGAAGTCGACGAGGCGGATGTTGATTGCCGCGAACATGCCGACCATGAAGTCGTTCACGCGGATCGCCATCGAGGACATGTCCTGCATTTCCTCGTTGCTGGCCCAGCCGAAGCACGCGATGTGCTCTTCCGACACCAGCGGATCGCCCAGCGCGTCGTCCTTGTAATAGTATTCGATCAGGGTGTGCGGCAGCGGCTCACCCTCTTCGATACCCAGGCGCTTGGAGATCGAGCCGGCCGCGACATTGCGCACGACGACTTCGATCGGGATGATTTCGACCTGACGCACCAGCTGTTCGCGCATGTTGAGGCGGCGGATGAAGTGCGTGGGGATGCCGATGTGGGCAAGCCGCGTGAACACATATTCGCTGATGCGGTTGTTGATCACGCCCTTGCCGTTGATCGTGCCGCGCTTCTGCGCGTTGAACGCGGTGGCATCGTCCTTGAAGTACTGGATCAGGGTGCCGGGTTCCGGACCCTCGTAAAGGATCTTGGCCTTGCCTTCGTAGATCTGGCGGCGACGAGACATCATCTTGCTTCCTGCACCATGCCGGGGATTCGCGTCCCGGCCGAATAAGAAACCCCGGCATACGAGGGAGTCGCGTAGGCGACCGCATCGCTTTTGCCGGGGCGTTCATGGGGGCATTAGGCCAAATCCGGCAAAAGTGCAATTGCGTGGTCAGGTTGCGGGCGTTCGGCTTTAGTAGGAGGCCTCCTGCTTCTTTGCGCCTTCGTACGAACCCTTTTTTCCGAGCCAGCGGCGCGCGGGGTTCCCCAACGGACTGAACAGCGGCTAAGACCTGAGGTTCGTTACCGAGGAAACCATCCTTCATGTCGCTTGATGCTGCCGAGCAGGTCCACCGTCAGTTTCTTGCCGCGCTGGAGAGCGGGACGGTGCGGCGGCGGTCCAATCTGGGATTGCGCGATGTCGGCCTCTCGCCAGAGCGCGCGGCGGCGTTGTTCCGCTCGCAGGCGCTGTCGCGGCAGCTGGACCGGTTGAGCCGCAAGCTGCAGGCCCGGGGCGAGGGGTTCTATACGATCGGGTCTTCGGGGCACGAGGGCAATGCCGTGCTGGCCGAAGTGCTGCGCCCAGACGACATGGCTTTCCTGCATTACCGCGATGCCGCGTTCCAGATCCACCGCGCCCACCGCGTGCCGGGCGAAACCCCAGCGTGGGACATGCTGCTGAGCTTCACGGCAAGCGCGGACGATCCGATCTCGGGCGGTCGGCACAAGGTGCTGGGATCGAAACGCCTGTTCATCCCGCCGCAGACCTCGACCATCGCCAGCCACCTACCCAAGGCGGTGGGGACCGCGTTTTCCATCGGCATTGCGCGGCGGATGGGCTTCGAGGGCACCGTGCTGGCCAGGGACGGCGTGGTGCTGTGCAGCTTCGGTGATGCCAGCGCGAACCATTCGACCGCGCTCGGCGCGATCAACACCGCGTGCTGGGCGGCGTTTCAGGGCACGCCGATGCCGATCATTTTCCTGTGCGAGGACAACGGCATCGGTATTTCCACGCGCACGCCGCCGGGCTGGATCGAGGCGAATTTCTCGACCCGCGCGGGGTTGCACTACGTGGCCTGCGACGGGTCGGACCTGATCGACACGATGCGGGCCGCGCGCGAGGCCGAGGATGTGGCGCGGCGGCTGCGCAAGCCGGTGTTCCTGCACATGAGGACGGTGCGGCTCTACGGTCACGCCGGAAACGATGTGCAGCTTTCGTACCGCACCAAGGAAGAGGTACGCGCCGAAGAGGAACGCGACCCGCTGCTGGCGAGCGCGGCGCTTTTGATCGAGGAGGGCGTCATGACGGCGGCGCAAGTGCGTGCCGAATACGACACCATCGAAGCGACGCTGGAGCGGCAGGTGGGACTGGCGATCGCTCGGCCCAAGTTGCCCGATGCGGCGGCGGTCATGGCGAGCATCGTGCCGCCAAAGCGCGAAGGCGTGGCGCGTCCGCTGGCATCGGCGGAAGCGCGCGAGGCGCTGTTTGCCGACGATGCGCCCGCGATGGACAAGCCGCAGCATATGGCCAAGCTGATCAGTTGGGCGCTGGCCGACCTGCTGCTGCAATACCCCAATGCCGTGGTCTGCGGCGAGGACGTAGGCCCCAAGGGCGGAGTCTACGCCGCTACGCAGAAGCTGCATGCGCGGTTCGGGTCGGCGCGGGTGATCAACACACTGCTCGATGAACAGGCAATTCTCGGTCTGGCGATCGGCGCGGCGCACAACGGATTGCTGCCGCTGCCCGAGATCCAGTTCCTTGCCTATGTCCACAATGCCGAGGACCAGATCCGCGGCGAGGCGGCGACGCTGTCGTTCTTTTCGGACGGGCAGTTCACCAATCCGATGGTCGTACGGATTGCTGGGCTGCCCTACCAGAAGGGCTTCGGCGGGCACTTCCACAATGACAACTCGCTTGCCGTTTTCCGCGATATTCCCGGTGTGGTGCTGGCAGTCCCGTCCAACGGGCGCGATGCAGTGGCGATGCTGCGCGAATGCGTGCGGCTGGCGCACGAGGAGCAACGCGTCGTCGTGTTCGTCGAGCCGATTGCACTCTACATGACGCGCGATCTGCACGAGCCGGGCGATGGGCTGTGGTCGAGCTTGTACGAGGCTCCGGGCGAGGGGGCAATCGGCTTCGGCGAGATCGGCATGGCAGGCGAGGGGACCGACCTTGCGATCGTGGCATATGGCAACGGGTTCTACCTGTCGTCGCAGGCGCAGAAACTGCTGGCGGAGCAGGGCGTGGCGGTGCGGGTGATCGACTTGCGCTGGCTGGGGCCGGTGAATGACGACGCCGTGATCGCAGCGGTTGCGCCTTGCGACCGCGTGCTGGTGGTGGACGAGTGCCGGATTACCGGCGGGCAGAATGAGGCGCTGATGGCACTTCTGGCAGAGCGAGCACCGAACAAGATGGCGGCGCGGATGGCGGCGACGGACAGTTTCATTCCGCTGGCACGGGCCGCGACGCATACGCTGCCGAGCAGGGACGGGATCGTGGCCAAGGTGCTGGAGATGGTGGGTGGCTAAGGAAACCGTCCTCGTCGTCTGTCCCGGGCGCGGCACGTACAACGCGCCCGAACTGGGTTATCTGGCGCGGCATCATCGCGGGTCCGAATGGTTGGCGCGGTTCGATGCGTTGCGGGGCGAGGCGGGCAAAGCAACGCTGACGGCACTGGATGGAGCGGCAAAATTTTCGCCTGCACATCTGCGCGGGGAGAATGCCGCCCCCTTGATCCATGCGTGCGCCTACCTCGATTTCATGGCGCTGGACCGCGACCGGTTCGAGGTAGTCGCGGTGACCGGCAATTCGATGGGCTGGTACACGGCGCTGGCCTGTGCGGGTGCGGTTTCGGGAGAGCATGGTTTCGCGATTGCCGACGGCATGGGGATCAACTCGCAACGCCACGCACCCGGCGGGCAGGCGGTGCTTGTGCTGGCGGGCGAAGACTGGACGGTCGATCCCGCGCTGCTGCGCCGCGTCGAGGCGGCGATGGCGCGGAATGTGGTGCTGCCCTCGATCCGACTGGGCGGGATGCTGGTGGTGGCAGGCAGCGAGGCCGCACTGGACGCGCTGGAGCGCGACTTGCCCGCGCTATCGCGTCCGCCGATGCGGCTGGCGGGGCATGGCCCGTTTCATACACCCCTGATGCAGGCCAGCAGCGAGGCGGCGCGGGCGCAGTTTGCAGCCGACTGGTTCGACCGGCCCGAGGTGCCCCTGATCGACGGGCGCGGCAAGGTCTGGCGACAGTTTGAAAGCACCGCGCAAGAGCTTTGGGATTACACTTTCGGCCACCAGATCCTTGAGCCTTACGACTTTTCCGCCGCGATGACGGTCGGCATTCGTGAGTTCGCTCCCGATCGGATCGTGCTGCTCGGTCCAGGCGAGACGCTCGGCGGCGCGATCGGGCAGGTGCTTGTCGCGTTGAACTGGCTGGACATTTCGTCGCGCGAGGTGTTTGCTGCGCGACAGGGAGAGGATCAGTTCCTGATTGGCATGGGGAGACCCAGCCAGCGAGGTATCGTGATCCCGTGAGTCAACCTTCGATTTTGTTCGTCTGTCTTGGGAATATCTGCCGTTCGCCTCTTGCCGAGGCGGCGCTACGCGCCCGCGCGGTCGAGGCAGGCGTTGCCATGACGATCGATTCTGCCGGGATCGGCGATTGGCACGTTGGCCGCCCGCCCGATCCGCGCGCGCAGGAAACCGCGCGTCGGCACGGCCTCGACATCTCGACCTATCGCGCGCGGCAGGTGACGCCCGAGGACTTCACCCGCTTCGGCCATGTCTTCGCGCTCGACCAGCAGAACCTCAAGGACTTGCGCAGGCTGGAGCCGTCCCGACACATCGCCGAGGTCGGATTGCTGATGAACCTCGTGCCCGGTCGCAAGGGCACGGCGGTGGTCGATCCGTATTATGGCGACGAGGATGATTTCGAACAGGCATGGGCCGATGTCGATGCGGCGGCCGAAGCATTGGTGCGGCGGTACTTGCGCTGACCCCCGCAGTTGCCCGAACAGTTGCCTGAACAGTTCGGTGTGATAAAAGGAATGTCTGACGGGGGGCTTATCCGGGACTCGCTGCCATGAGCTATGTAGACGGTTACGTAATCGCTGTGCCTGCCGCCAACCGCGAAAAGTACGAGGCGCTCGCGCGGTCATATGATGCCAAGATGATCAAGCAAGGTGCGCTGCGCGTGGTCGAGGCCTGGAACGACGATGTGCCGCACGGCAAGCGCACCGACTTCTTCCGCGCCGTCGAAGCCACCGAAGGCGAGTTGCTCATCTTCAGCTGGGCCGAATGGCCCGACAAGGCGACACGCGACAAGGCGCAAGCGGTGTTGATGGAGGAGATGACGCAGAGCGGCGAAGCGATGGACGTGCCTTTCGATGGCGCGCGGATGATCTTCGGGGGGTTTGTTCCGTTCCTCGATCTGTCGAGGCCCGCCCCTTAGGCGATAGCCTTGAGATAAAAAGATAAGTCTCGACTTCGTAAACTAACGTTGTAGACGTGATCTATCAAAAGGATAGGTGTGTCATGGGTCAAGGGCTGACGGGTGAAGCCGCTGTGTGCGAAGCGGAGCGGTTGCTGAAGATGGCTATCAGGTTGCTCGACGATTCGGGCAATTCTCTTGCTGCGGCCCATGTCTCGCATGCGCTTGAGCTTTTGGCACTCGACGAGCAGGGCATTTCCGTCGGGAGTGCTGCCACGCCTGCCGCCAACGACTCGTTTTCGCCGTCGTGGGGAAACTGGTCGACCGCCACGCCCACGCTGGGTGAGGCAATTGGGGCAGCAGGACCTTAATCCCGAGACCATAACCGACCTGAATCGCGAAGTTGCCGCGTTGAGTGTCGTCGTTCGCAAGATCGGGGCCGTGCTTTCGGAGTATGCCGGGACGCAGGACACTTCGCAATTGGCGTCACTGCCTGCTGCGGTGCATCCCGGCGCGATTCCCGATACCGCGCTGGCGATCTTCGCGCGCAAAGTCTATATCGCGCGCAGGGACCGGGAACGCGCGTCCCATTCGCCTGAGTTGTTCAACGATCCGGCGTGGGATATCCTGCTCGACCTGTTCATCGCCCATGCGCAGGACAAGTTCATCTCGGTGTCGGACGCAGGGCTGGCAGGCCAAGTTCCAGCGACGACTGCGTTGCGCTGGGTGTGGTCGCTCGAAAAGACCGGCCTGGTCGAGCGGCGGGCCGACAAGTCCGACAAGCGCCGCAGCTTCGTGATGCTGACAGCCTCGGGCCTGAGCTACATGCGCAAGGTTCTCGCGACTATGAGCGTCAGGATGAAGCCGCCGCTTTTCGCGAGTTGACGCACGACCCGCTGCGGTCGTCACAAGGTTACAGACCGTCCCGACGCTCGTCAGGGCGGCTTTGTACTGTCGGAAAAATCGTGATGGGAAGATGGTGCCGGGGTAGGTGCCCAAGCCCACCTTCTTCTCGACGCGCTTGGGTTCGCCGTGTTCGTCGCGCCCGTCGGTGCGGAACTTGAACCGCCAGAGTTTGCCGCCCGATGGTTGGACCAACAGGAACAGGCCCTTTTCATCGGTCAGCTTGTAGGGCTTCGCTTGGGGCTTTGCATTGCGGATTGTGGTGTCTGTCAGTGCCATTTGGGGGCCACGCCTTTCGAGCAATTCGAAGTGGCCCCCGAGATGGCCCCCAGAATCATCCGACTGTGGGCGAACAATGGCAAACATCAGCGGTAAAGCCGACGCTATAAATGGCAGATTTCTGCGGTTTTTTCAAGCTTTGGCGGGGGTTGGCGAACAGGCCAATGGTGCCCGGGGACGGATTCGAACCGCCGACACGCGGATTTTCAATCCGCTGCTCTACCAACTGAGCTACCCGGGCATCTCCAGCTGCCTGCCTGAAATGGCGGGCCGAGCCGATTGGGAAGCGCGCCTATGGCGAAGCGGGCTCAAGTTGGCAAGCCCCCAGAGTTGGAAATCTTGCGCGAAACCTCAACGGGATCGGCGTGACGGTTCAGTCCTCGGGATCTTCGTCGGCTGGACGGCCGGGGAGGGCGTAGCCATCGTCGAGCCACTTCACCAGATCGCGGTCGCGGCAGCGCGTCGAACAGAACGGGGTGTGCGCCTCGGAGCGCGGCTTGCCGCACATCGGGCAGCGGCGGACAGGGCGGGTGGCGTCTATCGTCATGGGGCGATTGCCTGTGCGAAACCGCCCGAAAGGGCAAGCGCAGGATCGGGATTGCGGCGGATCGTGCGGCCGGTGCGGCGGGCGAGTTCGGCCTCCCATTCGGGGCGCAGGGTATCGAGCACGGCGGGGTTGGCGCTCAGCAACAGTACGCCGGGTTCGGTCACGCGCTCTGCCTGACGCAGCAGGATCCGCGCGGCGGCACCAGCAGGACGGCGGGCGAAGCGCGCGACGAGCGAAGCGCGTTCGAGGCGGGCGACGAGATGGACGAAGCCGAAGCCGGTCATCGCGGTACGCTCTCCGGTCCAGTCGATCAGCGCATCGGCGAGCGCCTTGTCGATCTGCTGGCGGTCCTTCCTGTCGGCGAGCGAGGGGAAGTCGATGCCGATCGAGCCGCCGATGTCGAGGCGGTGAAGCGCGTCGGCGATCACCGGGACGGCGGCCAGCGAGAGCTTGAGCGGGGGTAACGCGCCGTCGATGTCGATCAGGGTCATTGCCGGGGTGGGGCTGACGATGATCGAGCCGCCGGGGAAGGTGATCTCGCCGGTCTGCACCTGTTCGATGAGTTCGTCCCAGCCGTGCTGCGCGAATTCGTTGTTGGTGGCTGGCAGCGCGCGCAAGCGGGCACCGCTGGTCTCGATCTCCTCACGCAGGCTGGGCGCAGGTGCGGGTGCCTCGCCCGGTGCGGGGCGTGTGACGGGGAGCTTGGTGCGGCCGCGCTCGGCGATGGCAGCGCGCACGACGCGCACGGTGAGCGTGACGCCTTGCGTGGTCTCGTGGAGTAGCTGATCGATGTGCGCGATCGTCCCATCGGCAAAGCGGACCGTGCCGCGCCGGGTGTTCGGCATGCGGGCGACGAGTTGGGCCTGCGCAATGAGGCCAGGGCGTATGGCATCGCCCCACTCGACGCGCGCCGACAGGATGTGGCCATCTGCCACAAGGATGGCTCGCTCTTCGGCGATGCCATCTTCGTAGAGCCACTCAGCGGACATTGATGCCCCCTGCAATCATGAGGCGGCGGGTCTCGAACAGCGGCAGGCCGACCACGCCCGAATGGCTGCCCGAGAGCCAAACACAAAAGCCCTCGGCGCTGCCCTGGATTGCGTAGCCACCAGCTTTTCCGTGCCATTCGCCGCCGGAGATATAGGCGTCCATTTCTTCGTCGCACAGGCGCTTGAAGCGCAGGATCGTTTCGGACACGGCTTCGCGCAATTTCCCATCGGGCGTGATCAGCGCAACGGCCGAATAGACGCGGTGGCGGCGGCCGGAGAGCAGGGCGAGACAGTCACGCGCAGTCGCTTCGTCCTCGGCCTTGGGCAGGATGCGCGCGCCCGCGCCGACCACGGTATCGCCTGCCAGGATCACCGCGCCGGGGGCAAGCACGGCAGCGGCACGCGCTTTCTCGGCGGCGAGGCGGACGGCGTGATCGCGGGCGCGTTCACCCTTGAGCGGGGTTTCGTCGATGTCGGTGGCGAGCACCCGCGACGGGGTGACGCCGATCCGGGCGAGCAGTTCGAGCCTCCGCGGGCTGGCCGACGCCAGGACCAGTTCGGGCGCGGTCGGCGTGGCGTGGCCCAACGGTAGCGGTAGCGGGCTTGCCGCGACGTCTGGCATGGACTGGCGTACTTTCTGATGCTGCAGTGCGACAATATGATACGAAATGCGCGTTGCCGGTCCGGGACCGCATGGCCACGCTTGGCGTTACTAGAGCCACTGTGCGTGTGGCGCTGCGGATTCAAGGGAATAAAGTGTGAAGTTCAATCCTGCCGTTTCATTGGCGACACTTGCGTTCTGCCTGGCGGCGATCAATCCGGCGGCGGCGCAGGATGTGACGACTGGCACCGAGGAACCTGCGCCGGACGCGCCGCAGACCGAGGAAGACGATGCACTCTACGATGGGGCGGACGAGATCCTCGTCATCGCAACGCGGATGAAGGGGCAGGTCGATACGACGCTGGCTCCGATTGCGGTTCTCGATGAGGAGGCAATTGCGTCGTATGGCGCGGGCTCGATACAGGATCTGCTGGCAGCGCTTGCGCCGCAGACGACGTCCGGGCGTGGGCGCGGCGATGGCGGGCCGATTGTGCTGCTCAACGGGATGAGGATTTCCGGCTTTCGCGAGATGCGCGGGCTGCCGCCCGAGGCAATTTCGCGGGTCGAGGTGCTGCCGGAGGAAGTGGCGCTGAAATACGGCTACCGGCCCGACCAGCGGGTGGTCAACTTCATCCTGAAGGACAATTATTCGAGCTACGGTAGCGAGACCGAGGTGGGACTGCCCACCGGCGGTGGCTTCACCACGCTCGAACAGGAATTTACGCTCGCCAAGATCACCGGCGGCAACCGCATCAATGTGACCGGAAAGCTCCAAGATTCCAGTCCGCTGACCGAGGCCGAGCGCGGGATCATCCAGCCCAACTCAGGTAGATTTGTTGCAGGCGACCCCAACGCGGCCGATTTCCGGACGCTGATCGGCGATACCAAGTCGGCGCAGTTGAACGCGACGCTGGCGCGTGCGCTGGGGGGCGGTGCGGGGCTGAGCGTCAATGTGCTGGCACAGCGGGATGATTCGCGCACACTCAACGGGCTGAACACGGTCACGCTGAGCTCTGCAGGGACGGATTATCTGCGCACAATCATCGATCCGCAGCCGATCACGACGCGCAGGCGGACGACGACGCTGCAGGCAGGTGCAGCGCTGAACAAGCCGCTGGGGGACTGGTTTCTGGCGTTGACCGCCGATGGTGGGCATGTCGAAACGAAGAGTACGATCGACAACCGCGCGGACCTTTCGGGACTGCAGGCCCTGGTCAATGCGGGGACGATCTCTGCCACCGGACCGCTGCCGATCGACGCAATTGGCGGACGGGCGGCGGACCGCGCATTGTCAAAGACAGATTCGCTGACGAGCCTTGCGACGATCAGCGGGCGGCCGCTGCGGCTGCCGGGCGGCGAGGTTGGCCTGACGGTCAAGGCCGGGTTCGACTATGCGGGCATCGAGAGCAGCGATACGCGCACGGCCGCGGGCGTGGTCAACCTCAAGCGCGGCGATGCGCAGGCAGGGTTCAGCCTCGACCTGCCGATTACCAGCCGCCGCGAGAACTTCGGCGCGGGGATCGGCGATATCTCGCTGAACGCCAACGCCGAAGTGCACCGGCTTTCGGACTTCGGGACGCTGACGAATTGGGGCGGCGGCCTCAGTTACGCTCCGACCGAGAAGCTGAGCCTGCAGGTAAGCTATGTCGCGGCGGACAAGGCGCCGTCGCTGACCCAGCTGGGCGGACCGACGACGCTGACGCAGAACGTGTCGCTGTTCGATTTCACGCGGGGCGAGACGGTGCTGGCCTCGGTCATCAGCGGCGGCAATCCGAATTTGGTCAAGGAACGCCAGCGCGACTGGAAGTTCGGGCTGAACTGGACGCTGCCGTTCCTCAACAATTCGCGGTTCGTGGCCGAGTATTTCCGCAACCGTTCGACCAACACGACCAACGGCTTTCCGCTGCTGACGCCCGAAGTGGAGGCTGCTTTCCCGGGGCGCGTGATCCGAGATGCGAGCGGGCGGATCGTGTCGGTCGATCAGAGCGCGGTGACTTTTGCCGAGGAAAAGGGCTCACGCTTGCGCTACGGTCTCGACCTGTCGGGCAGCTTCGGCAAGCCCGATCCGAACATCCAGCGCGGCGGCGGGCCGATGGGCATGATGCGCGCGGCGGGCGGTGGCGCTGGTCGCGGCGGGCCGCGCGCGGGTGGACCCGGCGGTGGCGGCCGTGGACCGGGCCGCGCTGGAGGCGACGGACGCGGGCGCTGGAACGTTTCGGTCTTCCATACCGTGCGCTTCCAGCAATCGGTGCAGATCGCGCCGGGCGGGCAGGTGCTCAACCTGCTCGACGGGGAGGCGATCAACAGCGGGGTGGCGCGCCACTCGATCCAATTGGAGGGTGGCGGGTTCTACCGCGGCTTCGGTCTGCGGCTGCGCGGCGACTATACCGGCGGCTCGCGCATCGACGCGAGCGGGTTTCCGGGATCGACCACGCTGAGTTTCGCGCCGATCGCGACGTTCAACTTGCGCCTGTTCGCCGATCTTGGCCGCAAGCCCAAGCTGGTCGAGAGCGTGCCTTTCTTCAAGGGCAGTCGCCTTTCGCTGTCGGTGGACAACCTGTTCAACGCGCAGCAGCGAGTAACCGATGGCACGGGCTCGGTGCCGCTGCGTTATCAGCCCGGCTACTTAGATCCCAGCGGGCGAGTGATCCGCATCGAATTTCGCAAGCAATTCTGACTACATGTGGCGGGTCGAGCCCTGAACCCACGCGCGGGCGCTGTCGCGGAAACGCTCGCGCTCATTATCTTCATAGGCATCGGCCACGTGGCGCAGCGCAATGACGTTGGCGAGTGGGAGCGGCTCGTCGAACATGATGCCGCAGCGGCCATACCGCGACCACTGGATGTTGCCGAATGCCTCGACCCCGTTGCACTGCAGGATGCCTGAGGTGCCAACGGGGGGAAGGGTCTCCTGTGGAATTATCGCCGCGCCGGTGACCGACAGGTCCTCAAGTATGCAATGCTGGACGCCGCTCAACAGGATCAGCCGTGCGGGGATATGCAGCCGCACCCGCGCATTGCTGCGTCGGCCGGGGGGAATGTTGCCGGGCGGGGTGGCGGGGGCGGGAAGCGGTCTTCCGGGCATGATGCTACAATGCGCAAAAGCCACCTAAGATCCGTGACTTGAAGCCATACGGGCAAACACGCAGAGGGTGCCGGGTGACGCGTTTGGGGAAATGCGCCCTGCGGCCATTGCGCCTGCGCCGCGAGCGACTATCTGCTGATCGAGCCATGGCCCGCAAGCCCGACACCCCGCCCGACCGCGATACCGAGCGTTTCCACGAGGACCGCGCGTCGACGACGGTGCGCGGCTCGGACCAGCCCGATATCGACCTTGGCGTGTCGGTCATCCGCGATACCGTTAATACGCTCAAGCCCAAACCGGGCGTCTACCGGATGTGCGATGCCAAGGGCGATGTGCTCTACGTCGGCAAAGCGCGCGCGCTGAAGAACCGTGTGGCGAACTATGCACAAGTCGATCGGCTGACCAATCGCCTGCGCCGCATGGTCAGCCAGACGCGGTCCATGACCATCGTCACGACCAATTCAGAGGCCGAGGCGCTGCTGCTTGAAGCGCAACTGATCAAGCGTTTCCGGCCACCGTACAACGTCTTGTTGCGCGATGATAAATCGTTTCCGTTCATCCTGCTGCGCGCCGACCATGCCTACCCACGCATCCAGAAGCATCGCGGCGCGCGCAAGGCCAAGGGCAACTATTACGGCCCGTTTGCGAGCGCGGGTAGCGTCAACACGACGATCAACGCGCTCCAGAAGCTGTTCCTGCTGAGGAGTTGCAACGACGGCTTCATGTCGCGCCGTGATCGGCCCTGCCTGCTGTACCAGATCAAGCGGTGCTCTGCGCCCTGCGTCGATCGGATCACGCCGCAGGATTACAGCGAACTGGTGCGACAGGCAAAGGACTTCCTTGGCGGCAAATCGGGCGCGGTGCAGCGCGAGATCGAGACGCAGATGCAGGCGGCGGCGGAGAACCTCGATTTCGAGCGCGCTGCGATGATGCGCGACCGCTTGCGAGCGGCGACGTTCATTCAGGGTAGTCAGGCTATCAACGCCGAAGGCGTGGGCAATGCTGACGTCTTCGCGATGGCGACCAAGGGCGGGCAGGTCGCGGTGCAGGCATTCTTCATTCGCGGCGGGCAGAACTGGGGCCACCGCGCGTTCTTCCCGACGCACACCGAGGGGCTGGCCGAGGAAGAGGTGATGACCAGCTTCCTCGCGCAGTTCTATGAAGAAGTGCCGCCTGCGCGGCTGATCCTGGTCGATCGCGCGCTGCCTGAGGCCGATTTGCTGGCCGAGGCGCTTTGCGAGGCGGCGGGCGGCAAGGTCGAGGTGTCTGTGCCCCAGCGCGGCGACCGGCGGCGGCTGATGGAGCAGGCGCAGCGCAACGCCGTTGAATCTCTCGACCGGCGGCTGGCCGAGAGCGGGACCAAGGCCAAGGTCATGCGTGAGCTTGCCGAATTCCTCGAACTGCCCGACGTCCCGCAGCGCATCGAGGTCTACGACAACAGCCATATCCAGGGCACCAACGCACTGGGCGCGATGATCGTCGCGGGGCCTGAAGGCTTCGTGAAGGGCCAGTACCGCAAGTGGAACATCAAGACCGCGCAGACCAACGACGACTTCGCGATGATGCGCGAGGTCATGACGCGCCGGTTCGGAAGGGTGCAAGAGGAAGACCCGGATCGCGAAGGCGGGACGTGGCCCGATCTGGTGCTGATCGACGGTGGCAAGGGGCAGATGTCGTCAGTCAAGGAAGCGCTGGGCGAACTCGGCATCGAGGACGTGGCTCTGGTAGCGATCGCCAAAGGCCCCCACCACGGGCGCGACGGGCGCGAGGTGTTCCACTTCCCCGACGGCCGCGAGAAGATGCTGCCGGTCAATTCGCCCCTGCTGTTCCACCTGCAGAACATGCGCGACGAAGTGCACCGCTTCGCCATCGGCGCGCACCGCGCCAAGCGCAGCCGGGGGATCGTGGCCAGCCCGCTCGACGAGATTTCGGGCATCGGCCCCGCGCGCAAGCGGGCGCTGCTGCTGCACTTCGGCACGGCGGGGAAGGTACGCGCCGCCAGCTTGGAAGATCTGCAGCGTGCGCCGGGGGTGAGCGCGGCGGTGGCGCAGACGGTGTACGATTTCTACCATCCTTCGGGGTGAAGATTACCCGGTAGATTTAGGCTCTATCTCGCGCATCAGGCCCTCCTGCGCGACGCTGGCTACCAGACGTCCGTCGCGGGTGTAGATGCGGCCACGGTTGAAGCCGCGAGCGCGTCCGGCCCAGGGGCTATCGCAGGCGTAAAGCAGCCATTCGTCGGCGCGGAAATCGTCATGGAACCATAGCGCATGGTCGAGGCTGGCAGTCATCAGGTTACCCTTGATCCAGCTTAGCTCATGCGGGAGGGTGGCGGTCCCGAGCAGGGTCATGTCGCTGGCATAGGCGAGAACTGCCCGATGAATGCGAGGATCGTCGGGCAACGTGGCGACCGCGCGGAACCACGTGTGCGCCACCGGTTCGCTCGGTGGCCCACCTGTCCAGCGGCGCGATTCGAGCGGGCGAAGCTCAATTGGGCGGGGCTGGAGCATTACATGGCGTCGCGATTCGGGCACATATTGGGCAAAGCGGCGGCGCAATTCCGCTTCGTTAGGCAGATTGTCCGGACCTTCGACTTGGGGCATCGCCTCGGCGTGATGAACCCCGGGCTCGCGCTTGTGGAACGAGGCCAGCATGTTGAAGATGGGCTTGCCCAATTGCTGCGCCACGACGCGGCGGTTGGAAAAACTTCCCCCGTCCATGTCACGTTCGACCTTGAAGTCGATTTCGTGATCCTCGCTACCCCCGCGCAGGAAGTAGACGTGGAGTGAGTGAACCGGACGATCGTCGGGAACGGTACGTTCGGCGCTAGCCAGCGCTTGCCCGATGACCTGACCGCCGAACACGCGCCCGACGCCGCCGATCTTGCGGCGCCCTTCGAATCGGTCGCCGCCGTGGTCCTTCACGTTGAGCAGATCAAGCAGCCCTGCGACAAGGGCATCAGGTGTGGGATCGGTGTCGTCGGTCATCGTTGTGCGATGCACCGGCTTGCCGCTTACGT
Organism: Novosphingobium hassiacum; assembly: GCF_014196055.1. Taxonomy (GTDB): domain Bacteria; phylum Pseudomonadota; class Alphaproteobacteria; order Sphingomonadales; family Sphingomonadaceae; genus Novosphingobium; species Novosphingobium hassiacum. The sequence goes on along the minus strand of NZ_JACICY010000006.1, from coordinate 154,958 downwards.
CAACGGGAAGGCTCAGCGGAGGCCGCGCGCCTTGGCATAGAGACGCCAGCCAAATGCTTTTACGCGGTTGGTCGCAGGCCAGCGGCCGGGAGGCCGCGGGTTCAGGCCCGCCTTGCGCAGCAGCCCGTTGAACGCGCGTGCGTCGGCTTCGGCGAAGCTCCATTCCGAGCGCCAGGTGATGGACAGCGAGACAGACGGAGCAGGGCCGTTATTGACGAAATGGGGCGACATCACGGGCACATAGAGCGCTTCGCCCGGGACCAGCGGCCATTCCCGACCGCCGTCCGCAAGCGCATCGTTCCAGAACAGTTCGCGGCCGCCCCCCGTGTGGTAGCCCTCGTGCGTCTCGTCGGGCGCAAAGCGCGAATTCCCGGCGGGGAACATGGTCATGACCTTGCTGCCCATCAGTTGCAGCAGGATATTGTGTTCGGGATCGAAGTGGTAGGGCGTGACGCCGCCGGGGCTGGTGACGAAGACGAAGCCCTGCTGCTTGAGCATCGCCCCGGTGCGCGACTCGATTACCGGGCGCAGTTCGGCCAGAAGCGCCATCAGCAGGTCGGCATAAGCGGGGATCTGCTCGATGTTCTTGAGCGCTGCCCAGCTGCCGGTGGTGGCGATGTTGCGGATGGTCTCGCCGATGCCGATGCCATTGGCGCGAGCTTTTTCACCGTTGAGGCCGGTGGGCAGGTCGGCGCGGTTGTACTCGACACTGGTTGCGGGCAGCGCTTCTGCCATTTCGGCGAGCGCGGACAGTTGCATTAAGGGATGATCGCGCAGGGCGTGGGTAAGCTTGTGCGGCACCTCGGGATACGATGCAGCGAAAGTCGTGCGCGACGCCGCGTCGAAGGCGTCGATCGGCAAAGCGCTGGCGTAGCGTGCGGTCTGGTCGTTCATCGCGTAATTCCGGTTGGATTGCGCCCCAGTTCAAGTGCGAGGAGCAGATTGAACGCAGTGCGGCGAGCCTTGCCCCCGATCGCCACAGAAATGCGGCCGATCGGGCGCCGCTCGGTCCACAGGCTGTCGATCATCGGATGATCGGGCACGGCGCAGCTGTCACACCAGGAAATGTCGGGACGGCTCAGCAGGGCAAGGTTTTCGCGCTGGAGCAGGACGCCGGGCGAGAAACGCGCATAGCTCTCGTCGAACGCGGTCTTGTAAGAGAAACTGCCCGGCGCGGTGAGCAAATTGGCGAGCATCGCGATCGGTCTGCCATCAAGAGTGATCGACAGGCGTTCGAGCTTGCCCAGCGTTGCGGCCTGCATGAGCGCGGTGCGGAACAGGCTGGCCGTCTGGGGCGCGCAGGCCATCGCGCTGCCCGCCTTGCCTTTCCAGCCGCCCTGTTCGAGCGCGAGGAAATCTTCGAGCCACGCATTGATTTCAGTTGTGTCGTCATGGCGTTCGAAGGCGAGCGCGCCTTGTTCGGCGAGGCGGGCGTGCTGGCGGCGCAGTTCCTTGCGCTTCTTGCCGGTCAGCGCGCGTTCGAGATAGGCGTCGGGCGCCAGCGGCGAATGCAGCATCGCGCGCTGCTCTCGCATGACCAGCGCGGCGGCACGGCTGCTGCTGCCGGCGAGATCGAACAGCGCGTGCGTCAGGGGCTGCTCGAGCGGCATCGCGGGCAGGTGCAGGAACAGCGCGCCGCGCTGGGTATCGGCCCAATTGAACAGCGATCGCCAGAACAGCGTCTCGCAGCCTGCGCGTACCAGCGGTACGCCGAGGAACGCGTTGGGGTGCTGCCATGTCGTCAGGTTGGGCAGGGGGTAGCGACCGTAGCGTCTGGTCGTTGCGACCGGCACCAACCCGATCAGTTCATCGCCAATCTCGACGGTGAACAGGCTGACGGCGTAACGCGGATCGAACGATTCGAGCGCCGGGATCAGGTACCACGGTTCGAAGAAGGGGTTGGGCGTACTCGCCGCGTCAGCCAGTGCCTGCCAGCGGCCACGCGGTTCGTCCCCTGCCCATTCGCGCCACTTGCCCACGCGCACCTGCGCCGGACCAGGCGGTGCCAGCCGGATCGCCTGCGTCGGCGGGATCATGGAAAAGGCGTTCAACGGTCGGGTCTCCACCTGCCGGATTAGGGGCAAGGCGCGAAAACTCGGTTAACGCTGGACACAAAACGAAGCATAAATGCAAACCCCGCCCGGATTTTACCGGGCGGGGTTCAAGGTTCCCGCATGCGGGGCTGTGGCGGTGTTTATCCCGCCCCGTTTGCCGCCAGCGCAGCCAGAAGCAGCAGCGCGACGATGTTGGTGATCTTGATCATCGGATTGACGGCTGGGCCGGCGGTATCCTTGTACGGATCGCCGACGGTGTCGCCGGTAACCGCAGCCTTGTGGGCTTCGGAGCCCTTGCCGCCGTGGTGCCCGTCTTCGATATACTTCTTGGCGTTATCCCATGCGCCGCCGCCCGATGTCATCGAGATGGCCACGAACAGGCCGGATACGATCACGCCGAGGAGCAGCGCACCCAATGCGGCAAAGCCGTTGGCCTGGCCCGCCACCGCGGTGATCACGAAGTACACCACGATCGGCGCGAGCACCGGCAGCAGCGACGGCACGATCATCTCCTTGATCGCTGCTTTGGTCACAAGGTCCACCGTCCGCGCGTAGTCGGGCTTGGAGGTGCCCGCCATGATGCCCGGATTTTCGCGGAACTGGTTGCGGACGTCGAGCACCACGTCTCCGGCGGCACGGCCCACGGCGGTCATGCCCATCGCACCGAACAGGTACGGCAGCAGCGCGCCGAGCAGCAGCCCGACGATGACATAAGGGTTTTCGAGGCTGAAGCTGACTGCAAGGTTCGGGAAGAACTCGCGCAAGTCGGTGGTGTAGGCGGCAAACAGGACGAGCGCGGCAAGGCCGGCCGATCCGATTGCGTAGCCCTTGGTGACGGCCTTGGTGGTGTTGCCCACGGCATCGAGCGCGTCGGTCTTTTCACGGACCGCATCGTCGAGACCTGCCATTTCGGCAATGCCACCGGCGTTGTCGGTGACAGGGCCATAGGCATCGAGCGCCACGACCATGCCGGCAAGTGCGAGCATTGCGGTAGCGGCATAGGCGATGCCGATCAGCCCGGCGAGCTGGTAGGCACCGATGATGCCCGCGCAGATCACCAGCGTCGGCATGGCGGTCGATTCAAGGCTGATGGCCAGACCCTGGATCACGTTGGTGCCGTGGCCGGTTTCGGACGATTTTGCGATCGAGCGGACCGGGCGATAGGCGGTGCTGGTGTAGTATTCGGTGATCCAGATGATCAGCCCGGTGATGACCAGACCGATCAGCGAGCAGTAGAACAGCGTACGCCCGGTGAAGTCCACCGTGTTGCCCATGATCGTGTAGGACATCGGCGATTCCATGCCGCCAAGGGCATAGTCGATCGCCCACCAGATCGCGCCGACCGAGATGACGGCGGTGACCAGGAAGCCCTTGTACATCGCGTTCATGATGTTGTTCGAGCTGCCGAGCTTGACGAAGTAGGTGCCGATGATCGAGGTGACGATGCACACGCCGCCGATAAGCAGCGGCAGCGCCATCATCGCGCCCAGACCTTCGCCGAGGCCCTTGAGCAGCAGGGCGGTGAGCACCATGGTGGCACCAACGGTAACGACATAGGTCTCGAACAGGTCGGCGGCCATGCCGGCGCAATCGCCGACGTTGTCGCCCACGTTGTCGGCGATCACGGCAGGGTTGCGGGGATCGTCTTCGGGGATGCCAGCTTCGACCTTGCCGACGAGATCGGCGCCGACGTCAGCGGCCTTGGTGAAGATGCCGCCGCCCAACCGCGCGAAGATCGAGATCAGCGAGGCACCGAAGGCGAGCGCGACGAGCCCGTCCACGACCGTGCGATCATCGCCGCCGATGGTGTAGCCTGCGATTGCCGTCAGGTAATGGTAGAATACCGCGATCGCGAGCAGGGCAAGGCCCGCCACGAGCATGCCGGTGATCGCGCCTGCGCGGAATGCCAGCGTCAGGCCAGCCTGAAGGCCGGTCTGTGCCGCCGCAGCCGTGCGCACGTTCGAGCGGACCGAGATGTTCATCCCGATGAAGCCCGCAACGCCTGACAACACCGACCCGATGACGAAGCCGACCGCCGAGATCGTGCCGAGCGTGATGGCGATGATTACCGCGACGACGACGCCGACTACGGCGATGGTGGTGTACTGGCGCTTGAGGTAGGCCTGCGCGCCTTCCTGAATGGCGGCGGCGATTTCCTGCATCTTGGCGTTACCGGCTGGTGCGCTGAGCACCTGACGGCTGGTCACGAAGCCATAAACGATGGCCAGTAACCCGAATATTATCGATAGAACGACTAAATCCACGTTGGCATCCCCCTTTATTCACGGTGCCACGAATGGCCCGTCCCCGTCGTGCGCGGGTCGGAGGGGAGGCTATATGTTTATTTCTGCCTCGCAAGCCCCCGAATGACGTCATTCAGCGGGTTTTTAATCGTGCACGTAACCGAGTGGACCGGTGGGGCAGGCTTCGTCGAGCATGAGCGGCGAAGCTGAACGCGTGATGGCTTGGCCGATTCGAAACGCCGGAACCGGGGGCAGGGTTTCAGGGGGAAGCGTGAACAGCAATTCGTAGTCGTCACCCCAGCGCATGGCATCGTCGCGGCGGGCGGTGGGAAGGTCTGCGGGGAAGGGCACATCGGCGGAGATGATGGTGAAGGTAACGGCGCTCGCGGCGGCCATGCGGGTGGCGTCGATCAACAGGCCGTCAGAGACGTCCATCATCGCGGTGGCGAGCGGGGCCAATGCGCGACCTTCGGCCAGGCGCGGTGTCGGGCGGCGGAAGGCGAGGGTGGCGGCGCCGGTTCCGTCGCGCAGCGCCTCGAAGCCGAGCATCGCTGCCCCGACGGGGCCGGTCAGCCAGAGCGTATCGCCGGGGCGGGCACCGCTGCGCGAAGGCGGGGGGCGATGCGTTGCGCGGCCCAGCGCGGTGAGGCCGAGGCTGCGCGGGCCGTTGGCGCTGACAGTATCGCCACCGAGGAGCGGGACGTCGAACGCGGCCAGCGCTTCTCGCAAGCCTTCGACAAAGCGCGTGTCATCCGCGCCAAGGGTGAAGCCAAGCAACACACCGACCGGCTTCGCGCCCTTGGCTGCAAGGTCGGAGAGATTGGTCGCGACCAGCTTCCACGCGACATCGGCCATGTCCTGCCCAGGCAGCCAGTGGATGCCCTCGACCATCATGTCGTGGGTCAGGACCAGCGCCTCGTTGCCGAAATCGAGCACTGCGCAGTCATCCGTCAGCCCGCGCGCGGCAGGGTGCGTGGCCAGCGCGCGCATGGCATCGATCAGGGCGGTTTCCTTGCTCACACATGGTCTATGCGGTGGCGGGGCGTTCTCCACAAGTCCACTTGACCCGGGATAGCACGCCCCTTAATCGTCCGATTAAAGCATTCAGCAGGAGTCGGATCTCATGGCCACAGCCTATATCGTCGACGCGGTGCGCACCGCCGGTGGCCGTCGCGGGGGCAGGCTGGCCGGCGTCCATCCCGTGGATCTTGCCGCGCGCAGCCTCGATGCGATCATCGCGCGCAGCGGGATCGATCCGACGGTGGTCGACGACGTGATCATGGGTTGCGTCACGCAGGCGGGCCAGCAGGCGACGCAGACCGGGCGCAATTCGGTGCTGGCCTCGAAACTGCTTCCGCAATCGACGCCCGCGGTGACGATCGACCGCCAGTGCGGATCGTCGCAACAGGCGATCCAGTTCGCGGCGCAGGCGGTGATGTCGGGCGTGCAGGATGTGGTCATCGCAGCCGGCGTCGAGAGCATGAGCCGTGTGCCGATGGGCAGCAACGCCACCTTTCATATCAAGGAGGGCCTCGGTCACTACAAATCGCCCGGGTTGGAGGAAAAGTACCCCGGGATCATGTTCTCGCAATTCATGGGCGCTGAAATGATCGTGCAGAAGCACGGTTTTACCAAGGACGACCTCGACCGGTTCGCGCTGTCGAGCCACGAGAAGGCGATTGCCGCGACCAAGAAGCAGGCCTTTGCGAACGAGATCGTGGGTATCGAAATCGAGACTCCCGATGGTCCGGCGCTGCACACCGTGGACGAGGGCATCCGCTTCGACGCAACGCTCGAGAGCATTGCAGGCGTCAAGCTGCTCCAGCCCGACGGTTCGCTGACCGCGGCCAGTTCCAGCCAGATCTGCGACGGGTCGAGCGCAGTGCTGGTCGTGTCCGAGACAGCGCTGAAGCAATATGGCCTGACCCCGATCGCGCGCATCCACAATTTGACCGTGACTGCAGGCGATCCGGTGATCATGCTCGAGGAACCGCTGTTCGCCACCGACCGCGCGCTGCAACGCGCCGGTTTGTCGATCGAAGCCATCGACCTGTATGAAGTCAACGAGGCATTTGCCTCGGTCCCGCTGGCGTGGCTCAAGCATACTGGCGCCGATCCGGACAAACTCAACGTCAACGGCGGCGCGATCGCGCTTGGCCATCCGCTCGGCGCATCGGGGACCAAACTGATGGCGACGCTGGTACACGCTTTGCGCGCGCGGGGCGGCAAGTACGGTTTGCAGACGATGTGCGAAGGCGGCGGCGTCGCCAATGTCACGATCGTCGAGGCGCTTTGAGTTCTTCATCATTGCGAGGAGGCAAGGCCGACACGGCAATCCAGCGTTGGTGCGTTACGCACTGGATTGCTTCGCTCCTCTCGCGATGACTAACAGTAATTTTGATTGAAGCATTTGACAGAGGAATGACCTGATGAAGCTCGACAATACCGTAGCCGCCGTTGTCACCGGCGGTGCTTCCGGCCTTGGTGCCGCCACCGCACGGGCGCTTGCCGCCAAGGGCGTGAAGGTTGCGCTATTCGACCTTCAGAAGGAAAAGGGCGAAGCGCTCGCGGCCGAAATCGGCGGGATATTCTGTGAAGTGAACGTGACAAGCGACGAGAGCGTGGACGCGGGCTTTGCCAAGGCACGCGCGGCCCACGGGCAGGAGCGCGTGCTGGTCAACTGTGCGGGCATCGGTAATGCGGTGAAGACCGCGAGCCGGTCGAAGGAAGATGGCTCGATCAAGCACTTTCCGCTCGAGGCGTTCAACCTGGTCATTCAGATCAACCTCGTCGGCACATTCCGCTGCATCGCCAAGTCGGCGGCGGGAATGCTCACGCTCGATCCTTCGGACGAATTTGGTGAACGGGGTGCGATCGTAAACACGGCCAGCGTTGCGGCCGAGGACGGCCAGATGGGTCAGGCAGCCTATTCGGCGTCGAAGGGCGGCGTTGTCGGCATGACCCTGCCAATCGCACGCGACCTGATGGCCGAGGGCATCCGCGTCAACACGATCCTGCCGGGCATTTTTGACACGCCGCTGCTGGCCGCTGCGCCGGACAATGTGCGCGCTGCACTGGCCGCATCGGTGCCGTTCCCCAAGCGTCTCGGCAATCCGGCGGAATACGCCAACCTTGCCATGTGCATGATCGAAACCAGCTATTTCAACGGCGAGGACGTGCGCCTAGACGGGGCGATCCGAATGGCGCCGCGTTGATTTGAACTACTGGCGTTCCCGCGAAAGCGGGGACCTCGGGAGTTGCATGATGACGCCTGAGGCCCCGCCTTCGCGGGGGCTCAGTGCAAATAATGGGAGTGGCCAGGTTGAGCAACTATAGGCAGATCACGCTCGAGATCGCCGAAGGCATCGCCAGCTTTCTTGAAAAACGCACACCCCGCTACCCGGCGCGCGTATCTTCGGATATGCCGTCGTTTTATCCGTGGTGGGAAGAAGCTGGTTGGGAATGATCGAAGACATGGACGCAGACGTGGACAGGGCCGAAAGTCTCGCGGCTCCCGGTGCTCGCGACCTGCTGTTGCAGACCGCCTCGACGATCATGCGCGAAGGGGATGTGGTCGATATCTCGCTGTCCGAACTGAGCCTGCGTTCGGGGTTGAACTCGGCGCTGGTGAAGTACTACTTCGGCAACAAGGCGGGGCTGCTCAAGGCCTTGCTCGATCGCGACATGGACGCCATCGTCAAGTCGGTCGAGGCGCTGCTGGCCAAGGACGAGATGAGTCCCGAAGCCAAGCTGCGGCGGCACATTTCCAAGAGTATCGATACCTACTACGATTACCCCTACCTCAACCGTTTGCTGATGCGGCTGGTGCGCGACAGCGACGAAGCCGAGGCCAAGCGTATTGCCGACCAGTATCTGCTGCCGCTTCACCGTGCCTACGAACGTTTCATCGGCGACGGCGTGGAGGCAGGCACGTTCCGGCCCATAAACCCGCGGTTGTTCTACTTCACGTTGACCGGTGCGGCCGACCGGTTCTTTTCGGCGAGACTGGTGCTCAAGCATTGCTTCGATCAGGACACACTGACCGAAGAACTGCGCAACAGCTACCGCGAGCATACGGTCGATTTCGTGATGGCGGGAATCCTTGCGCACTGATGTGGGCGCGTCGGGCTGGCGCATCGGAGTCATCGGTGGGTCGGGGCTGTACGAATTCGACGGGCTTGAAGACGCGCAGGAAATTGCGGTGTCATCGCCCTTCGGTGCACCTTCGGGGCCAGTGACGGTCGGCCGGATCGGCGGGGTCGGTTTCGTGTTCCTGCCGCGCCACGGCAAGGGCCACCGCATCCCGCCGCATGCGATCAACGCGCGCGCCAACATCGACGTGCTCAAGCGCTGCGGGGTGACCGACGTGCTCGCGATCTCGGCAATCGGGTCATTGCGCGAGGAGTTTGAGCCGGGCAGCTTCGTGGCGGTGGACCAGTTCATCGACCGTACCCATGGACGGGTGGATACGTTCTTCGACGAGGGCATGGTCGCGCATGTCTCACTGGCCGACCCAGTCTGCGCGCGGCTTTCGGGGCTGGTTGCCGATGCTGCGCAAATGGCGGGCGCAACCGTACATCGGGGAGCGTGTTACCTTGCGATGCAGGGTCCGCAATTTTCAACCCGTGCCGAAAGCCGGATGTACCGGCAGTGGGGCGCCGATGTCATCGGCATGACTGCGATGCCCGAAGCCCGATTGGCGCGGGAAGCCGAATTGCCCTACGCCTTGCTGGGCATGGTAACCGACTATGATTCATGGCGCGAGGGCGATCATGTCGAGGTCGCCGATGTCCTGCGGGTGATGTCAAACAACGCTGCACTGGCGCGCGCAACCTTGCTCCAACTGGCCGAAGCGTTGCCGCCAGAGCGAACCGCAAGCCCCATCGACACGGCGCTCGACGGCGCGATCATGACGGCGCAGGCGCAGCGCGATAGCGGTCTGGGTGCCAGGCTGGACGCAATATGCAGGCGGGTGTCAGCCTAAACAAAATTTCGTCTGGAGAGCGGGCTTGAAACGAAGTATGGCTGCGCGCCGCCGCCGGTGACACAATATTTCCGTCTTGCACGCCCCTCTGGTTTCATGTGATACGATCTTATGCCAATGAATTCGACGCGTCTCGCAGACTTCATGCCCTACCGGATGGCGATCACCTCGAACGCGGTGAGCGGCCTTATCGCGGGCGAGTATCGCAGCGAATTCGGGCTGAAGATTCCCGAATGGCGGATCATGGCAGTGCTTGGCGATGCCGGATCGCTGACCCAGCGCGACCTTGTCCAGGCCACACTGATGGACAAGGTCGCCGTCAATCGCGCCTGCAAGGTGCTTGAGGAACGCGGATTCGTTCATCGCAGCCCGAACGAGCACGATGGCCGCTCGCACCATCTCGAGCTGACTACCAGCGGGCGCGACCTGCATGGCAAGATCTGGCCGCAGGCGGTTGAAACGTACGAGAAGATATTTTCCGCAATAACGCCCCGGGAACTTGAGAAGCTGCGGGCGATTCTGGACAAGCTGCTCAAGGCTGCACGCGCGATCGAAGGGGATGACAAGTGAGGTTGGCTTCCCTTCCGCAGGGCCGCGACGGCCGGTTGATCGTCGTGTCCGACGATCTGGCTTGGTACGCCGATGCCGATCACATCGTGCCGACGCTGCAGGGCCTGCTCGATGACTGGGACCGGCTCTATCCGCTGCTGGAATCTCTGGCGATCGAGCTCGCGCACGATGCCATTCCGCGCAAACGCTTCCACGAGCGTGAGGCCTGTGCTCCATTGCCGCGTGCCTATCAGTGGGCCGATGGCAGCGCCTACGTCAATCACGTCGAACTGGTGCGCAAAGCGCGCGGTGCAGAGCTTCCTGACAGCTTCTGGACCGACCCTTTGATGTACCAGGGCGGCAGCGACGACTTGCGCGGCGGTCGCGAACCCATCTGCCTGGCCGATGAAAGCTGGGGCTGCGATTTCGAAGCCGAGGTCGTCGTTGTGACCGGCGACGTGCCTCAGGGCGTAACGCCCGAGCAAGCGCTGGAATATGTGCGGCTCGTCGGGCTCGTCAATGACGTGTCGTTGCGCAACCTCATTCCGGGCGAACTCGCCAAAGGGTTCGGCTTCGTCCAGTCCAAGCCCGCCAGCCACTTCTCGCCGGTGTTCACGACGCCCGAGGCACTGGGCGAGGCGTGGGCGGGCGGCAAGCTGCGGCGCACGCTGATGGTCGATCTCAACGGCGAGCCGTTCGGGCGAATCGAGGCAGGCGAGGAGTGCACCTTCGACTTCGGCGTGCTGATCGCGCATCTTGCCAAAACGCGGAAGATTGGGGCAGGATCGATCATTGGTTCGGGCACGGTGTCCAATCGCGACGCCGATGGCTCACCCGGACGCCCTGTTGCGCAAGGCGGGCGCGGGTATGCCTGCATCGCCGAACAGCGGATGGTCGAGACGATCGCCAGCGGTGAGCCGCAAACACCCTTTCTCAAATGGGGCGACAGCGTGCGGATCGAGATGCGCGATGCCAAGGGCAAAAGCCTGTTCGGCGCCATCGACCACACCGTCACGCGTCCCTGATTTTATCCCGTAAGGCACAAAAAGGCCCGACAGGTGTGCAACCTGCCGGGCCTTTTTGCATGCGACGCGGATCGCGTCAGGTCTTGCGGTTGATCAGGCTGTCGGTGATCGAACAAGCGGCTGGCCCGAGGATCACGATGAACAGCACCGGAAGAATGAACAGGATCAGCGGGATGGTCATGATTGCGGGCAGGCGCGCGGCTTTTTCCTCGGCACGCATCATGCGTTCGTTGCGGAATTCGGCGGATAGCACGCGGAGCGCCGATGCCAGCGGGGTGCCGTAGCGCTCGGTCTGGATCATCGTCGTGACCACGCCCTTGACCGAGTCAAGATCGACGCGATAGGCGAGGTTTTCGAAAGCCTTGCGACGCTCGGTCAGGAACGCCAATTCGATCGCGGTCAACGAGAACTCGTCACCGAGTTCGGGATAGGCGCGGCCGAGTTCACGCGCGACGCGGCCGAATGCGGCATCTACGGTCAGGCCGGCTTCCGCGCAGATCACCAGCAGGTCGAGCGCATCGGGCAGGCCCTTGCGGATCGCGACGGTGCGCTTGTTCACAAGGTTCTGAACGAACAGGTCCGGTCCCTTGTAGCCAAGTACAAGCGTCACGGCGAAGCCCGCGAAGCGTTTGAACGAGCTCCATTCGGGGAAGGTGTCTGACCAGTAGAAGATTGCCGCGCCGAGCAAGCCGAACAGGATCGGGCCGACCATGCGGCCCAGAATGACCGCGACCGCCCACTCCTTTTTGCGGATGCCCGCCTGTGCCAGCTTCTGCTGCACGACGGACACCTGGCTGTCCTGCAGAACCTTGAGCGATTCGAGGAAGCCACGAATCTGATCTGTGGTCTGGCTGCGGTGCACGATGCTGGTGCGCTTGCGGGCGCTTGCCGTGACGATGCCGGCCTTCAACTGCTCGCGGCGCTCGTTGAGGGCCTTGACCCGCTTCGTCATCGGATCACGCACGGTGATGGCGGCATAGATTGCCAGCATCACGGCCATCGCTGCCACCGCGACGAGGATCGAGCCGACGAGGTAGACGTCAAAGCCGAGCAGGGTCGGTCCGGGCGGTGTTTTCATCATGTCGCCTGTCCCTCGCTCAGATTTCGAAGCTGATCATCTTGGACATGATGAATGCCCCGAGACCAAGCCAGATCAGGCCGCCAAGGCCCGTGACGATGAGGCGTTCGTCGATGAAGAACTTACCGAGATACGCAGGGTTGATCATGTAGATCAGCACGAAGACGATGAACGGCAACGCACCGACGATATAGGCCGAGGCTTTGGATTCAGAGCTCATCGCACCGATCTTGAGCTTCATCTGCGCGCGTTTGCGCAGCACGTCCGAAAGGTTCGATAGCGTTTCGGACAAGTTGCCGCCGGTTTCGCGCTGAATGGCCAGCGTGATGCAGAAGAAGTTGAATTCGGGCAGGTTCAGCCGGTCGGCGGTGTCCTGCAGGGCTTCGTCCATGGTCCGGCCGACCTTGATGCGGTCGGTCACCATCTTGAACTCCTCGCCGATCGGGCCGGGCAGTTCGGATGCAACGACGCCCAGCGTTTCGGTCACGGGCAGGCCCGATCGCAAACCGCGCACAAGCAGGTCGAGAGCGTCGGGCAGCCGCGTGACGAATGCAGCAATCCGCTTCTTGATCGCGCGATTGACCAGAAAGTGCGGCACGCCCCCGCCGATCAATATGCCTGCCCCGAGCCCAAGGAGCGCTGCTCCGGTCTTGATGTAGACAAGTACCATGATGGTCAGGGCCATCCCGCCGCTGACATAGAGATACTGCGCCAGCGTCCATTTCTTGCCGGTCCTGCGCAAGCGGAGTTCAAGCGCTTCGATCCGCGAATTCGATCCCGCGATCTGCATGACCCGCGGTTTGCGTGCGGCCAGGGTCTTGCGGTACTGCGCTTCGACCTTGTCGGTGGCGCTGTCGGAATGGCGGAAGCGGACCGATTGCAACCGGCGCCCGCCTTCCTTGGATGCCGATGGCCCCGACAGCGCAGCGTAGCCGAGCACCATCGCCAGCATCAGGCCGGTGGCCAGTATCAGCAGCTGGATCATGCTCGTCATTCTATTGCCTTCCTGTCACGCCACCAGTCGTCGCACCGCCCAAACCCGCCAAGTTCAGGCCGCTGCGCCAGCCTTTGCCTTGGGACCGAGCATCTTCTTCAGATCGAACTTCCCGAGCAGCGATGCCTTGCGGCCGTGCGCGTCCTTGTCGACGACGGTCGTGCCTTCTTCATTGACCGAACCGATCACCAGATCCGCGATGTCGCGGAGAACTCCGCCAGCCTTCGATGCGCGGTTGGCGGCAACGAATGTCTGGCCGAGCTTGGCCGCGTTCGAGGCACCCTTGATGTCGTAGGGCACCATGAAGTTGATCTTGCGTTCGATCGAGGCTTCGAAATCAGCCTTGCTGATCTCGTTCGCGCCTGGCTGAACCTTGGTCGCAACGATGATCGGGCGGGCGTGTTGCGCATTGGATTTCAGCCACGAAAGCAGGCGGATCGCGTCACGCGCGCCGGCCAGCGACAACTCGGTTGCCAGCACCACGACGTTCACATCGCTCAGCAGGTGTGGAAAGTTGATCAGCATGTTGCGCGGCATGTCGATGACCGTCATCTCGAACGCCTGGCGGAATTCTTCCTCCAGTTGCACGAATGCGCTGCCATCGGTCATCAGCGGCGAACTGATCGGCGCTTCGGCCGAAAGGATCGCCAGGTTGTCGTTGGCGCGGATCATCGCACGTTCGATGAACAGCCCGTCGATGCGGCTCGGATTGTCGATCGCATCGGTCAGCCCGCGGCCGGGCTCAAGGTCGAGCGTCAGCGCACCTGTGCCGAAGTGCACGTCGAGATCGAGCAGCGCGGTCGGCAGCTTGTGGTCGGTGCTGAACAGCCACGCGAGCGAAGTCGCCACTGTGGACGCACCCACGCCGCCGCGTGTTCCCACGACCGCCGTGGAGACGTGGCGTTTCACGGCCGACGCGTCATGGCTTTTAGGCGTGGTGAAGATCGTCTGCGCTTGGACAAGCGCATCGCGGATCTGACCGGGGTTGAGTGGCTTGAGCAGGTAGTCCTGAATGCCTGAGGCGATCAGGTCGCGGTAGAGGCGAACATCGTTGACCTGACCGACCGCGATGACGACGGTGCCCGGCTCGCAGACTTCGGCGAGCGCGTTGATGTCGTTGAGCGGATCGCCGCTTTCCGACAAATCGACCATCAGGATGTTGGGGCTGGCAGTGATCGAAAGCGACTGGATCGCGTTGCGGAGACCGCCGCGATTGCACTTTTCGGGTGCCCAGCCCATGTCGACGACAACCGGCCGCAGCATGTCGAGCGCGGTTTCGTCGCACATGAAGGCGGCAAAGGCGTCGCGGTTTGCGTTTTTCCAGCTCATGGCTTCAATTCCCGCCGCTCTGTGTATTGACGCTCTTGAGCCCACCTTCGCCGGTCGGCTTGGCGTTACGATAGCTGTCGATTGCCTTGGTGCCGCTCATCACGACGGTTTCGCCGCTGCCGGTCGCGCCCTGGACAAGGTGCTCCTTGTCGGCGACCATCGCGGCAAGGTTGCTGTTGATTGCGCAGCCGAAGTTTGATGTGGTCCGGTTGCTCATCGAGAAGTCGGATTTCGCCGACCAGTCGGGACAGCCGGGGACCGAAGCGGTCGCGCGGGTCACGATAATCCGGGTGCCCCCGGGGGCGACGTAGCCCGGTGTGATCGGGGCAGATTCGCCGACCATCAGGCCCCAGCGTGCGGCGACGCCTTCGATCGATGCAAACGTGGCCTTCGAATCCAGCGGATCATCGACCGCGATCCTGTCGCCGTATTTCAGGCCCAGGCTTTCGAACCAGCCCGCCAGACGGCGCTGCTCGGGGATCGAGAGACCACCGCCGGGGAGCGTCTCGACGTCGAGCACGTAGCGGTTGCGCTCGACGACCGGCTGGTGGACCGAGTCGAGCATGCGGTTGTTGCCTGCAGGGCCGGCGGCGCAGCCTGACAGCGCGACGGCTGCGGCAAGGACCAGCGCACTGGTGGTGCGGCGCAAGCGGATTTGGGTGAGTGTGTGGCGCATTGTGTGTCCCTCTCTCACTGGATGCTGAAGCCGGGCGCGGCGCTGGCGACCTTCTTGTCGCTGCGTCGGTCGCGGGGCTGTGCGGGGCCTGTCGGCGCGTCGAGCACGCCGACCTTGGGACCTGCCTGAACGGTGCCTTCCTTCTCGGTCGGCTTGGGACGATCGCCACCTGTCACGCCGTCGTGCTCCATGTTCCCGAGAAGACGCTGAATGTCGTTGGGGCTCTGGAAGCCATCGGTCGGCAGGACGATGTCGTTCGCATTGACCGGGTTCACCAGATACGGCGTGACGATGATGACCAGTTCGGTCTCGCCCTTCTTGTAGCTGGTCGAGCGGAACAGCGAGCCCAAGATCGGAATGTCGCCCGCGCCCGGCATCTTGGTCAGACCGTTCTGTGCGCTGTTGCTGAGCAGGCCTGCGATCATGAACGACTGACCAGAGCCAAGTTCGACGGTCGTTTCGGCACGGCGTACGGTCAGCGCAGGGATTTCGATGCTGTTGAGCTTGAGCGCGCCGGTGCTGGAAAGCTCGGACACCTCAGGGCGGACGCGGATCGAGATGCGTCCGTTGGCCAGCACCGTCGGGGTGTAGGCAAGGCTGACGCCGTACTTCTTGTATTCGATCGAGGTCGTGCCCAACCCCTGCGACACTGGGATCGGATATTCGCCACCCGCCAGAAATTCGGCTGTTTCGCCCGAAATCGCGGTGAGGTTGGGTTCCGAAAGCGTCGTGACCAAGCCGATCGTTTCGCCCGCATCAAGCGTGCCGAGCAAGTCGAGGCCAAGCAGCTTGCCCATGCCTGATATCGTGGTGGCCCCCGCGGCTGCAGCTACTGCAGTACCCGGCTTGAGTACCAGTCCGCTGGGATTGGATGCAGACACAGCGGCCGGGTCGAATGTGTACCCGCTTGGCGCGTTGCCGACGCCGAAGGGCAGGTTTGGATCGGTCGTGGCAAATGTCCCGAAGGGACGTCCCTGTCCGACACCGAAC
The DNA here is from genome assembly GCF_014196055.1 of Novosphingobium hassiacum. Classification (GTDB taxonomy): domain Bacteria; phylum Pseudomonadota; class Alphaproteobacteria; order Sphingomonadales; family Sphingomonadaceae; genus Novosphingobium; species Novosphingobium hassiacum. The sequence goes on along the minus strand of NZ_JACICY010000006.1, from coordinate 139,036 downwards.
TTGATTCCGCCCGTACCGTCGATCGTGGTCAGGTTGCTGCCGATCGTGCGAACCAGCGAGCGGCTGACTTCGGCGAACTTGACGTGCAGGCTGACCTGCAGCGGCGTTGCCATCTTCAGGCGGCTGATCACGTTGGTCTTGTCGCCGACGAAGGCCTTGACCAGGCGCTCGGCTTCGGCAGCGTCTTCCGGCGCGCCGACCGTGCCGGTGAGCAGGACGGTGTTGTTCATCGTCGATACGTTAACGCGAGCCTCGGGCATGGCGAGGTGGAGCATCTGATCGATCGAGTCGAGGTTGTTGCCGACGCGGACGTTGGCCGACCACACCACATCGCCTTTGGCGTTGCTGGCATAGATCGTGGTCTCGCCCCCGGCCTTGCCGAACACGTAGAGCTGGTTGGCCGATTTGACCTGAACGTCGGCGACCTGGTCGTTGGCGACGAATACGTCGGCCATCCGTCCGGGGACGGTCACCAGTTCACCGCGACCGATCGAGATCGTCACATTGCGGGCCGGGCTGGTCACGCTCTGGGCGTGCAGCGCGCCGGTCACCGGGACCAGGGCTGCAGGCAGCGCGATCATCGCGGCCGTGATCAGCGATGTTGAGAGACGGCGTGTCATTGTGCTGCCCTTCGCAAGCGGGGTCTGTCGTGTGGTGCCGATCATGTCACTTGGCTCCCACTGAAACGTCGATGGTATCCTTGCCGCGGGTCACGCGGACAACGGGACCGCGCGGGACCATTGCGCCACCAGAGGCCATCTGCGGTGCAGGTGCCGGTCCGGAGTTCATCTGCGGAGCACCGCCGCCAGAGCCTGGCACCGGCACAGTCTTGCGCTGGAAGCGCGAGACGTCGCCGCCGGTCACGAAGCTGGCGTTGGTGCCTTCGATCGGACGGTTCAGCGCGTTCTTGAGGATGGCTTCTTCCTGCTGCTTGCTGACACCGGCCGGGATTTTGACATCGCCCGATGCAATCGCCTGTTCGAGTTCGGCCGAGTTGTCGGCGATCGAGCGCAGCGACAGGCTGATCGTGCCGATGGTCTGGGCGACTGCGACCTTCTCAGCGATCTTCGGGGTCACTTCGAGCGTGACCGTGCTGAAAGTGCGGACGCGGGTCTTGCCCTCGACCATTTCCTGTTCGGTCGACTGGTCGGTTGCCAGGACGCGCAAGTTCTTGAGGATCGTTTCCGAGGCCTTGAGCGCCATGCCTTCGCCGCCACCCTTGACGGTCTGGGTCAGCATCAGGTCGATGTGGTCGCCCGGGAAGACGAAGCCGGCAACGCCGGTGCGGGCCGATACCGGGATGGTGACGGCGCGCATGCCTGGGCCGAGCGCCGCAGCAAGGAAACCGCGGTCGCCGGGAGCGACGAGATTACCCTTGGTCAGGGGCTCACCGGCTGTCACCGGGTTGCGCACCACGGTGCCGAGCAGCTTCTGCATGTCCGCTTCGCCTTCAACGAAGTAGACATCCTGCACCATATCCTTGGGCCAGGCCTGGAAGTTCATGGAGTCTGCCGTGATGATCGTGCCGACCGGCAGGGCGCGCTGGGCCACGAGCACTTTGGGACCGAGCGGCATTTTTGCAGCGGCCTCGGCCTGAGGTGTCGATGCTCCGGCGAAAAGGCTCCTTGCTGCAAAGGCAGTGCCGATCGCGACGATCAGCGCCCCCACCAGCAACATCAGCTTCTTCTTGTCCATGACTACTTGTCCCGCCCTCTAAAGTCCGGCCCGCATCTGTCGGGCAAATTGGTTAAATTTCTGATATTGTGTTCATGCACCCGTAACCGAGCGCCATCCGGCCTCGAGAACCGGCGCCAGCGTGATCAGCCCGGAGCTGGCAATCGCCACGCCGTAGGGGATCTTCGCATCGCGCCTGCGGGTCACAGTGTAGTGCCACGCGGCGAACAGAATGGTCAGCAGGCCGCCGAGCAGCGACATCACCACCAGCAGCTTGAGGAAGGTCATCGGGGCCAGCCACAGCGCGAGCGCCGTCAGCAACTTGACGTCGCCACCACCCATCAGCTTGTAGGCGAATAGCCCTGCCAGAACGACGAGCGTGACAAGCGCGAGCGCAAGCTGGATCGCCACGTCCGGCCAGACCGACAGACCCTGCGCCCACCAGTAGACCGGCGCGCCGAGCGCGATGGCGGCGTTCAGCCAGTTGTCGATCTGGCGGCGACGGATATCGGTGAAGGCGGCAATGAGCAGCGCGATTGCCAATGCCCCGACCAGTCCGTAGATGAAGATGTTCCCCTGCATGTCATAGGGCATACGGGACAATCACTTACCAAACGGTAACCAAACCTTGGCGCGGATAAGCGTCATGCGGAGACGACGCGGGATGGATTTCGGCACGGTGAAGGCGGTGGACCGGCGCGCGATTCCCGCCTCAGCTACAGAAGGTTTCTGGACCGCTGCGGACAGCCAGCCGATCCGCCGCATCGACTGGCCCGGCGTGCCGGACGAGGACCCGCAAATACCTCCGCGCGGCTCGCTGCTGTTCCTGCCCGGGCGCGGAGACTTCTACGAGAAATATCTGGAATCGCTCGATTACTGGCATCGCGAAGGGTGGCGTGTCAGCGCGCTAGACTGGCGCGGGCAGGCTGGTTCGGGCAGGCTCACAGCCGATCCCTTGACTGGGCATATCAGCGACTTTTCGGTATGGCTCGATGATCTGGCTGCGTTCTGGAAAGACTGGATCGAAGCCACGCCAGCACCCCATGTGATCGTCGGCCATTCCATGGGCGGACACCTCGTCTTACGTGCTGTTGCGGAGCAGCGCATTAACCCTGTCGCGGTCGTGCTCAGCGCTCCGATGCTCGGATTCCTTACGCCGGGGCCGAATCGGCTGCTGCACAAGGTGGCGCAAACGATGTGCCGATTCGGTGATCCCGAACGTGTCGCCTGGAAGACCAGTGAGAAGCCCGGCACGAGCGTCGCCGCGCGCAGCACATTGCTCACTCACGACCTCGAACGGTACAACGACGAAACATACTGGAAGACCGCACGACCATTCCTCGGCATGGGACCGGGTAGCTGGCGGTGGGTCGAACGCGGCTATGCATCGATGCTCGAACTTGATCGGCCGGGCTTGCTCGAAGCGGTGGATGTGCCCGTGCTGCTGCTCGCCGCGCGTTTCGACGGGCTGGTTTCGTGGAAGGCGATCGAGCGCGCCGCCCGGCGCCTGCCGCGCGCGCAATTGATGACCTGGGGCCAGGAGGCGCGCCACGAACTGCTGCGCGAGGCTGATCCGGTGCGCGACAAGGTGCTGCAGACGATCGATGACTTCCTCGACCGCCTTGCGCCGCCCGTCGCTCAGGATGGTCCTTCGTGAGCGAAACGTTCGACGTCGCGATCATCGGCGCGGGTATGGCAGGCGCGAGCCTTGCCGCCGAATGCGCGCCCCACGCGCGCGTGTTGCTGGTCGAGGCGGAAGAGGCACCGGGATATCATACCACCGGCCGTTCGGCGGCGTTCTGGGAAGAGACCTACGGCGGGCCGGGGGTGTTCCCGCTGACCAAGGCATCCGGCACGTTCTTGCGCGAGGGTGGGTATCTTTCTCCGCGTGGCGGGCTGAACATCGGCAAAGCGCAGGACCGTGACAAGGTCAAAGCGTTTATCGCAAAGTTTCAGGCGCTGGGAGCCACGCTGCACCTGCAGGACCGCGCGGCCCTGGAAGCGCGGGTGCCGGGGTTGCGCCCTGACTGGATCATCGGCGCGTGGGAACCGCTATGCGCCGACATCGATGTGGCGGGGCTCCATCAGCATTACCTCAAGGCGGCAAAGCGCACAGGCACGGTGCTGCGCGTGCGGGCGCGGGTCGAGATCATCGAGCGCGAAGGGCAGGGTTGGCGGATCGCGTGGAACGGGGGCGAGGCCAAGGCCGCGATCCTCGCCAACGCCGCCGGGGCATGGGCCGATGAGGTTGCGACGCGGGCAGGTACCCGTGCGCTCGGCATCGCGCCATTGCGGCGGACGGTTGTTCAGTTGAGTACCGATCCCGCGCCTGACGATAGTCTTCCGCTGACGCTGGGGATCAACGAGGACTTCTACTTCAAGCCGCAAGGCGGGCGGCTGTGGCTGTCCCCGCATGACGAAATTCCCGACGTCGCACGCGATGCCGCGCCCGAGGAACTCGACGTCGCCATCGCCATCGACCGCTTCGAACAGGTCGTCGACTGGAAAATCGCCGCAGTCGAGCGCCGCTGGGCCGGCTTGCGCTCCTTCGCGCCGGATCGGCTGCCGGTCTATGGCTATGACGCTGACGTTGCAGGATTGTTCTGGTTCGCAGGCCAAGGCGGCTTCGGTATCCAGACCGCCCCTGCTGCCGCGCGCCTTGCCGCGCAACTTCTGCTCGGCCTGCCGCGCGACGACCTAACGGCTGACATCGACGCCACGGTCTACACGCCCGCGCGGTTTTCTACCGCCGGATAGGACCAGTTTGTTGCTGGCATCGCGTGGATCTCGTGATAGCCTCACACCGTCGATCTGTCTGGAGGAGAACCCGCGATGGCGCACCGTTTCGAAATCCGCAAGAACAAGTCCGGCGAATTCGTCGCCTACTTCTGCTACAACGCCGAGAGCATCTTCTGGACCGAAGGCTATTCGAGCAAGGCCGGCGCGAAGAATGCGATAGAGTCGATTTTGAAGAACGGGCCTGCGGCTGAGGTGGTGGATACGACGACGGGTTGAGCACCCCCATCCCAACGGATTAAACCTGCCATTATCGTCGCCCCGGACTTGATCCGGGGTGAGGCTCTTCTTTGCGGCCGACGTGAAAAGTGTTTTTTCGCGCAGAGACCGCAGAGACCGCAGAGAACGCAGAGAACTGCACGATCTCTGTCTTGTCGCTCTGCCTCTCCCTGCGAACATCGTTCTCTGCGCTCTTTGCGATCTCTGCGCGAAAAAGGGCAGCCTCACCCCGGGTCAAGCCCGGGGCGACGATGGGGGGAGGGGGATGCGACGATTTCGTAGGAGGGGATGCGACGATTTGGTGGGAGGGGATGCGACGACGAGGGGAAGCGGATGCGACCACGAGGGGCGGGTGGATAGGGGCCGATAGCCCTCAGGCCGCCACCGCCGCGTCGCTCGCCAGCTTGTCCACGCGTTCGTTCTCCGGATGCCCATCATGCCCTTTGACCCACACCCATTCGATCTTGTGCGGGCGGACGGCGTCGACGAGCGCGCGCCACAGGTCTTCGTTCTTGACCGGCTTGTTGTCGGCGGTCTTCCAGCCCTTTTTCTGCCAGCCGAAGATCCACTTGGTGATGCCGTCGAGCACGTATTTGCTATCGGTGTGGAGGGTGACCTTGCACGGCTCCTTTAGCGCTTCCAACGCGCGGATTGCGCCCATCAGTTCCATGCGGTTGTTGGTGGTCAGCTTCTCCGAGCCCGATAGTTCGCGCTCCTTGTCGCCGATGCGCAGCAGTGCGCCCCAGCCGCCCTTGCCGGGATTGCCCTTGCATGCGCCGTCGGTGAAGATTTCGACGTGCTTCATGCAAAGATGTCCTGATTGTCAGCGTAAAATTGCAGGCGGCGCGCGAAGGCCATCGGGTCCTTGCGCGTGACCAATGCGTCGGCAGGCGTGTTGAGCCAGTCGTAAGCGCGGGTCGCGGTAAAGCGCAGCGCCGCGCCTTGGGCAAGCAGAGGGAGGGCGGCGCGTTCCTGCGGTGACAGCGGGCGCAGCGATTCATAGCCTTCGAGAAGCGCGGACGACAGATCGGGCCGGAAGTTGCGCCCACTGTCGTCGAAACACCACGCCGCGTGAGTCACCGCGACATCGTAGGCGGTCAGGTCGTTGCAGGCGAAGTAGAAGTCGATCAGGCCGGTAACCCTGTCGCCCAGCATCAGCACGTTGTCGGGAAACAGATCGGCGTGGATCACCGATGTCGGCAGATCGGTCGGCCATGCGGCGGCAACTTGCGGCAGGTGTTCGGTGACAAGGCTCGCCAGGTGGGGATCAATCTGCGCCAAGCCATCCGCCCCGCACGCGTCGAACAGGCGCTGCCATTCGGCAAGGCCCATGGCGTTGTCGCGGGTGCCGGCAAAATCCGAAGCCGCCGTGTGCATCCCCGCCAGCGCCGCACCGACCGCGCGGGCCTGCGCCGGAGTGGGATCACTGACTGAAACGCCCGGCAGAAATTCGATCAGCGCCAACGCCTTGAGCTCTCCGTCAGGGTTGGGGCGCATTCGGTACAACGCGCCATCGCGGTCATGGATCGTGCGCGGCACCGGACAGCCCTTGGCGGCAAGGTGATCGAGCAGCGAGAGGAAGTAGGGCAGGTCGTCCAGTTCGATGCGGAATTCGTACATCGTCAGGATGAAGCGCGTGCCACCCGCGCCGTCGCCAGTCGTCTCGAGCAGCCAGTTGCTGTTCGAGACGCCCTCGGCGATGCCCTTGGCCGAAACCAGTTGCCCGACGTCGAACTCAGCGATGAGCGCGGCCATCGCCTCGGCACCGATCTGCGTATAAACTGCCACGACGCTTCCTCAGTCGATCAGCTGGCGGGGCAGCTTGAACACCATCTTTTCCTCGGCAGTGGTCACGGTTTCCTCGGTCACAGTGCGCAACTCACCGATCCGCTGGACCACCTCGCGCACCAGCACCTCGGGGGCCGATGCGCCTGCGGTCAAGCCCAGCGTCTTGACTCCGTCGAGCCACGCCGACTCGATCTCGTTCGCGCGCTGGATCAGGCGCGAGGGCGTCCCCAGCCGCTCGGCCACTTCGACCAGCCGCAGAGAATTGGAACTGTTGGGCGCACCGATCACCAGCAGCAGGTCGCAATCCTGCGCAATCGCCTTGACCGCCGCCTGCCGGTTGGAGGTCGCGTAACAGATGTCCTCGGCTTTCGGGCCGGTCATCTGCGGAAACCGCGCGCGCAGGGCGGCCACGATATCCGCCGTATCATCGACCGATAGCGTGGTCTGCGTCAGAAAAGCGAGCTGCGCGTCTTCTCCGAACGGCAGGGCCGCGACATCGTCCACCGTTTCGACCAGCGTGATCGCGCCTTCGGGCACCTGGCCCATCGTGCCGATCACTTCGGGATGGCCCTTGTGACCGATGAACAGGATGTGGCGTCCCGCTTCGACCTGACGCTCTGCCTGGCGATGGACCTTGCTGACCAGCGGACAGGTGGCGTCGAGCCAGTCGAGTCCGCGCGCGGTCGCGGTCTGCGGCACCAGCTTGGGCACGCCGTGTGCGGAAAACACCACCGGCGCGCCATCGGGAACTTCGGTCAATTCCTCGACGAACACCGCGCCCTTGGCCTTGAGGCCATCGACGACGAACTTGTTGTGCACGATTTCGTGCCGCACGTAGACCGGCGCGCCATAGCGTTCGATCGCCCGCTCGACGATCTCGATCGCGCGGTCGACGCCCGCACAGAAGCCGCGCGGTGCGGCGATGAGCAGGCGGAGCGAATCCCCCGACGGGGCACTTAATGGCAAGCTGGCGTTCATCGGGCGGCCCTTAGCAGCAAGCGCGCCGACCTGCCATTGCCGAAAAGCGTTGTGGTGGGTAGAGGTGGCCCGCAAAGCGGTGTTACGCCGCGAACGAACCTGCATTTTGCCCGAGGAATGACCGCCCATGATCGCATCCGCCCGCCGCCTCGCACTACTGGGCGCTCCGCTGGTCGTGGCGCTGGCGCTTTCGGCCTGTGGCGGCAAGCGTGGCGAACTGGTGGTTGACGATGCGGTCGGTGTTACTGCGCTGCGCGATCCGTGCCCGCGTGTCGGCGTGCCTGACTATACTGGCGACGTCACCATGTTTTCGGCTCCGGGACGCACCGATTCGGCTGCGATCGACATTGTCGCCTCGCTCACCAATGTCCGCGCGCAATGCACCGATGGCGAAAAGCTCTATTCGCAAGCAAGCTTCGACGTGCTGGCACGCCGCACCGACACACGTGGCGCGCGCCGTGTCGAACTGCCCTACTTCTCGACCGTGGTGCGTGGTGGCAACGTCGTCGTCGCCAAGCGCGTCGGCAAGGTCGTGCTCGAATTCGCCGACGGACAGGACCGCGCTTCGGCGAAGGGCCAGGCAGCAGCCTATGTCGAGAAGGCCGAGGCCGCACTGCCCGAAGAGATCGTCAAGCGCATCTCGCGCAAGCGCCGCCCCGGTGACGAGGATGCGGCGGTCGATCCGCTGTCGCAGCCCGACGTGAAGGCGGCGCTGGCCCGCGCCAACTTCGAGCTGCTGGTCGGCTTTCAGCTGACCGACGCGCAACTGCAGTACAACGTGCGCAGGTAAGCGGCGCATCATCCACCTTTCGCTTTCGCCCCAGTTCCGCTAACCGCGCGGCCATGACCGATGGCCCTATCAATCTCCATGCCGACTTCGCTCGGGTAATCGACGCTGCGCTCGAGGCGCTGGTAGCCGGGGGCACGCTGCCTGCCGGGCTGAACCGAGGCGCGGTGACCTGCGAGCCCCCGCGTGACCCCGCGCACGGCGACCTCTCGACCAACGCCGCGATGGTCCTGGCCAAGCCTGCGGGCACCAACCCGCGTGCGCTGGCCGCGCTGCTTGTTGCCGAACTTGAGAAGGAACCGCGCGTTGTCTCGGCTGAGATCGCCGGGCCGGGCTTTATCAACCTACGGCTGACCGACGATGCCTGGCGCGGTGAACTCGCGTTGATCGCCTCGGCGGGGGCGGACTACGGGCGTTCGACGATGGGTGGCGGCAAGGTCGTCAATATCGAATACGTCTCGGCCAATCCGACCGGACCGATGCACATGGGGCACTGCCGTGGCGCGGTGGTCGGCGACGCTCTGGCTGACCTGCTCGCCTACAGCGGGCACAAGGTGATCAAGGAATACTACGTCAACGATGCCGGCGCGCAGGTCGATGTGCTCGCGCGGTCGGCGCACATTCGTTACTGCGAGGCGCTCGGCCACGATGTCGGCGCGATCCCGGAAGGCTTGTATCCGGGCGACTATCTCGTGCCCGTCGGGCAGGTGCTGGCGGCCGAATTCGGCGACAAGTACGTCGATGCGCCGGAGGCCGATTGGCTACTGTTGTTCCGAGCTCGCGCGGTCGCGGCGATGATGGACATGATCCGCACCGATCTTGCCACGCTTGGTATCCGTCATGACCTGTTCTCGTCCGAGGCAGAGCTCCAGGCCTCGGGCAAGGTCGATGCGGCCGAGGCGTTCCTGCGCGCGCACGACCTGATTTACGACGGCGTGCTCGAAGCGCCAAAGGGCAAGACGATCGAGGATTGGGAAGCGGTTGAACTGCCTCTGTTTCGCTCGACCAAGTTCGGCGACGATCAGGACCGTCCGATCAAGAAGTCGAACGGGGCGTGGACGTACTTCGGCGCGGATCTGGCGTACCACTTCCAGAAGGCGCAGAACGCCGACGCCTTGGTTGACATCTGGGGTGCGGACCATGCCGGCACGGTCAAGCGGATCAAGGCTGCTGTCGCGGCGTTGACCAGCGCGGACGGTGCGGCTCCAAAGCCGTTCGAGGTCAAGCTGGTGCAGATGGTCCAGCTTCTCCGCGATGGCGAGCCGGTGAAGATGTCGAAGCGGTCGGGCAATTTCGTCACGCTGTCCGACGTGGTGGACGAAGTCGGCAAGGACGTCGTGCGCTTCACCATGCTGACGCGCAAGCCCGACGCGCAGATGGATTTCGACTTCGCCAAGGTGGTCGAGGCATCGAAGGACAACCCGGTGTTCTACGTGCAGTATGCCCACGCGCGGATCTGCCGTAACATCGCCAAGGGTGCCGCCGAGGGCTTTGCGCCATCGGCTGAAAACCTCGAGCTTCTGGGCGAGGAAGAGCTGGCGCTGGTCAAGCTGGCGGCGCAATTCCCGCGTATGGTCGAAGCCGCCGCCGTCGCGCGCGAGCCGCACCGGATCGCGTTCTATCTGAACGATCTCGCCTCGGGCTTCCACTCCTACTACAATCTGGGCAATGACCGGCCCGAGAAGCGGTTCATTGTGGCACATGACTCCGCATTGACTGCAGCGCGGCTTTTCCTTGCCGCGCAAATCGGGCAGGTAGTGAAGAATGGCCTTGCCGTGCTGGGTGTAGAAGCCGCGCAAGAGCTGTAATATCAGAGTTAACGGGGCAGGGTTACGCACATGAGCGGTCAAGACGATCAGAATTCCTGGGACGGTCAGGACAACGGCGCAGGCAAGCCCTTCGACGTGACGTCGGAAATGCATTCGGCAGCGGTCGACGGTACCGAAGTCGCGGGCGAGCGCCTGGCCTTGGGTGATGAAGAGCGTCTGCCTTGGCTCGAAAGCGTCGACGATGGCGAATACGACGAGGAAGGCAGCGGCTCGGGCCGCCTGATCGGCCTTGCCGTGATGGGCCTGATCGTGCTCGCCGCGCTGATCGGTGGCATCTGGTACGCTACCAATCGATCCAGCACGCCTGCCAACGCCGATGGCAGCCTGATCGAGGCGAGCAAGGAACCCTACAAGGTCGCGCCCAAGGATCCGGGCGGCAAGACCTTCGCCGGGACCGGAGATTCGAGCTTCAAGGTCAGCGAAGGCGACAAGCCTGCGGCAAACCTTGCCGGGTCGGCTTCGCCTGCACCTGCAGCCAGCCCTTCGGCCAAGCCCAGCGCGGGCGCACCTTCGGCTCCTGCTGTCACTGGCGGCGTCGGTGTCCAGATCGGTGCGTTTTCGTCCAACGCTTCGGCCGAAGCAGCCTGGAACAAGCTGACCGTCAATCACGAAGCGCTGAAGGGCCTGTCGCACCGCGTGGTCGAGGGCAAGGCTGATATCGGCACCGTCTATCGCCTGCAGGCGGTTTCGGCGGACCTCTCGTCAGCCAGCACGTTGTGCCAGAAGTTGCAGGCCGGCGGGCTCAAGTGCCAGGTCAAGCGCTAAGGTAAGGGCACAGCCTCACCCGGATCAAGTCCGGGGCGACGAGGAATATAGGTCAGGTCAAATTGGTTCGTCATCCCGGGCTTGACCCGGGATGAGGCGTTTCCTGCTTGAACCTTTTCCCCCGCCGTCCCTCGTGCCGCGCTTGCCAAAAAGCCGCAAATCCGCGATTCCAGCCCCATGCTTCCGGCGATTTTCGGGCTGTCCGGCCTGTCCTTGACTGACGACGAACGCGCGTTCTTCCGCGATGCCGATCCGGCGGGCTACATCCTGTTCGGGCGCAACGTCGAAAGCCGCGCGCAAGTTCGCGCGCTGACCGACGAACTGCGCGCGCTTCACGGACGGGCGCGCACCTTCATCTGCATCGACCAGGAAGGCGGCCGCGTTGCGCGGATGAAGCCGCCGGTGTGGGATGCCTACCCGCCGGGCGAACGCTTCGACCGCCTTTATGAAATCGCGCCCGCCAGCGCGATCGAGGCTGCGCGTCTCAATGGCCACGCGCTCGGTCTGGACCTTGCCGAGGCCGGAATCAGCGTCGATTGCCTGCCGTTGCTCGACGTTCGTCAGCCCGGCGCGCACGATGTGATCGGCGACCGCGCACTGGGCGCAGAGCCGATGCGCGTCGCAGCCCTTGGCCGCGCGACGCTCGATGGTCTTGCACGCGCAGGCGTCGCCGGCGTGGTCAAGCACATGCCCGGCCACGGCCGCGCGCTGGTCGACAGCCACAAGGAACTGCCTACCGTAACCGCCACAGCGGAGGACCTCGCGCTCGATCTTGCCCCCTTCCGCACGCTACGCCACGCAAGCATCGCGATGACCGCGCACGTCCGCTTCACCGCGTGGGACGCCGACAATCCGGCAACCCATTCCGCTTTCGTGATCGACGAGATCATCCGCAAGAGCATAGGCTTCGAAGGCCTTTTGCTCACGGACGATCTCGACATGCAGGCGCTTGGCGGCACTGTGCCCGAACGCGCGGCAAGAGCACAAATCGCAGGCTGCGACGTCGCGCTAAACTGCTGGGCCAAGATGGACGACATGGTCGGGATCGCCAAGGCGCTGTCGTCGATGACCGCGCGCACTGGGGAGCGACTGGAACGCGCGCTTGCACCGACCGCGTCGTTCGATGGACCTGCCGACATGTCCGACCAGCCAGTGCTTCTGGCCATGCGCGACCGACTTCTGGAACTGGCGTGATCGAAAGCGCGGCCATGCCCGCCCTGTTTTCAGGTGACGATGCGTGGGATGGCGTTGCTTCTGCAGATACCGGCGATGCCGCGCTCTATCTTGAGCTCGACGGCTGGGAAGGCCCGCTCGACCTGCTGCTCGATCTGGCGCGGCGGCAGAAGGTCGATCTGCGCAAGATCTCGATCCTCGAACTTGTCGATCAATATCTCGGCTACATCGAGCGAGCGAGCGCGCTGAAGCTCGAACTGGCGGCGGACTACCTCGTCATGGCGGCTTGGCTCGCCTACCTCAAGTCGCTGCTGCTCCTGCCGCGCGATCCCGACGTCCAGCCCAGCCCCGAGGAACTCGCGCTCAAGCTGCAATTGCGGCTGCAGCGCTTGGGCGCGATGCGCGAAGCTGGCGCGCGGCTGATGGCGCGCGATCGCGTTGGCCGTGACGTGTTCGTACGCGGCGCGCCCGAGGGCCTGCGCATCGAACGCAAATCCTTGTGGCAATGCGATACGTTTGCGCTGATCCAGGCCTATGGCGCGATCAGGCAGCGCAATCAGCCGGTCGTGCACATGGTCCGCGACCGTATGGTGATGACACTCGACGCAGCGCTGACCCGCGTTGCGCAATTGCTTGGCGTTGCGCTCGACTGGACCGATCTGCGCGCATTCCTCCCACCCGATTCCGATCCGGCCTTGCGCAAGTCAGCATTGGCATCGAGCTTCGTTGCGGCACTGGAACTCGCTAAACAGGGCAAAGCCGAACTCTCGCAGGCTCAAGCCTTCGCGCCGCTGATGCTCCGCCCGGTGCGAGCATGACCCCGCCAGACGAACTTTCCCGCGCGGTCGAGGCGACGCTGTTTGCTGCCGAGCAGCCGATGACCTTGCACGAGATTTCGGCGCATCTGGGCGGCGTGGATATCGGGCCGAGCATCGCGGCCTTGCAGGCGGATTATGCGGGGAGGGGGGTCCAACTGGTCGAGCGCGGCGGGTATTGGCATTTCCAGACCGCGCCCGATCTTGCGCACCTGCTCCGCCGCGACAGGCATGAGCCGCGGCGCCTGTCGCGCGCGGCGACCGAAGCACTGGCGATCATCGCCTATCATGAGCCCGTTAGCCGCGCCGAAATTGAGGCGATCCGGGGCGTGCAGACCGCCAAGGGCACGCTCGATGTGCTGCTCGAAGCCGGGTGGATTCGCATCGCGGGCCGCCGCGAGGTGCCGGGCCGCCCGACGATCTACGCGACGACGCCCGAATTTCTCACGCACTTCGGTCTGGAATCGCGGCGGGATCTGCCCGGAATCGATGAGTTGCGCGCGGCCGGGCTGCTGGACCCGGTGGACGATGCGTTTGCGGTCTTGACGGGAGGCGACGACGAGGACACGGGAACGGCTGATCCGCCTGATGATCAGGACGAATAAGGCCGCGACGTGCGATCTGCAGCAGGCTAAGGCTGGTCAGGCGCAATCGGAATTCCTATCTAGGGTTTCGTGTCGCCCGATGGGCGCAATGGAGTTAGTGACATGGGTGGTCTTTCCCTTCCGCACCTGATCGTTCTTGCGCTGGTCGTGCTGGTGCTGTTCGGCCGTGGCCGCATCTCCGAGATGATGGGCGATTTCGGCAAGGGCATCAAAAGCTTCAAGCAGGGCATGCATGACGAAGACAACCAGCCGGTCCCGCCCCCGCCTGCCCAGATCCAGCAGCAGCAGGTGCCCCCCGCGCCCGCACAGTCCGTGACGCAGCCGACCTCCACCGATCAGACGAAGTGATCAAAACTTCGCAAGTCCGCTAGGGACCATCAGCCGTGTTCGACATCGGCGCTTCCGAACTGCTGGTGCTGGTCATCGTGGCGATCGTCGTGATCGGCCCGAAAGACCTGCCGATGGCGCTGCGCACCGCAGGGCGGTGGGTCGCCAAGATGCGGCGCGTTTCCAATCACTTCCGCTCCGGAATCGAAACCATGATCCGCGAAGCGGAAATGGAAGAGATGGAGCGCAAGTGGAAAGAGCAGAACGAACGCATCATGCGTGAGACGGCCGCGCAGCAGGAAGCGGCCGAGCACGGCCAGACCCCTGCCGCTGCCGAGGATCAGAACGATCCCGTGATGATCGGTCCGATGCCGCCCGAGACCAAACTGGAGGAGACCCCGGCAAGCGCGCCTGCACCGGTCCCCGGTGGCCTCCAGCCATGATCAACGACATCGACGAGAGCCAGGCCCCGCTGCTCGATCACCTGCTCGAACTGCGCACCCGTCTGCTGCGCTGTGTCTATGCGCTCGCGGTGACCTTTGCGATCTGCATGTATTTTGCCGACGATATCTTTGCGATCCTCGCCCAGCCGCTGGTCCACGCCTTCCCGCCGGGGCAGGGCAAACTGATCTACACCAAGCTTTACGAGGCGTTCTTCGTCGAGCTGAAAGTGTCGATGTTCGCGGCGTTCTTCATCAGCTTCCCGGTGATCGCCAACCAGCTGTGGGCATTTGTCGCGCCGGGGCTCTATGCCAAGGAAAAGCGCGCGTTCCTGCCGTTCCTGCTGGCCACGCCCGTACTGTTCACGATGGGCGCGAGCCTTGCCTATTTCATCGTGATGCCGACCGCGTTCAAGTGGTTCCTCGGGTTTGAGGGCAACAAGGGCGGTCTGCAGCTTGAGGCACTGCCCGGTACCGGTGACTATCTCAGCCTGGTGATGCAGTTCATCCTCGCCTTCGGGATCAGTTTCCTGCTGCCAGTGCTGCTGATGCTGCTCAACCGCGCCGGGATCGTGAGTCGCGATCAGCTGGTACGGGCGCGGCGCTATGCGATTGTGGTGATCTTTGCGGTTGCGACCGTGGCAACGCCGCCCGATGTGGTATCCCAGCTCATGCTCGCGATCCCGCTGCTGTTCCTGTTCGAAGGCACGCTCATCGTCATGCGTTTTACCGAATCGGCCGATGCCAAGCGCAAGGCTGAGGAAGAGACGGATAACGACATGGTTGTGCCTGTCGGTGAACGTCCGCCCCTGCTGCCATAAGAAACGGGGGCCGCAGCCCCCGTTTCGAAATGTCTTGGTACTGGCATGACCACTTTGGGAAGCCCCAAGGTCCGTCGGCAGCAGCGTACGGACCTTGCAACGCAGCCTCGATCCGGTGCCGGACCGCAGCCTTCCGCGTCGGCGGTTTTAACGCCTGTTGTTCGATGTGGTTTCCGGCTTTTCCTCGGCAGACCAGATACGGCCACCGTTGACCCAGGTTTCGACCACACGGGTCGCGCGGATCTGTGCGGGGCTGGCAGTCAGCGGATCGGTATCGACCAGGATGAAGTCAGCGCGTAGGCCGGGTGCCAGCCTGCCGAATTTCGTTTCGGCAAAGGCCGCGTAGGCAGCGCCGGTTGTGTAACCCGCCAGCGCACTCGCACGGTCCAGCCGCTCCTGCGCCTGCCAGCCACCCGCCGGTTGCCCGTCAGACCCCTCGCGGCTGATCGCGGCGGCAAGACCCGCCCACGGATCGGCCGCCTCGACCGGCGCATCCGAGCCGAACGCCAGCCGCGCACCTGCATCCTTGAGCGATTTCCACGCATAGGCTCCGGCCAGCCGGTCCGGTCCCAGCCGCGCCTCTGCCATGATCCGGTCTGAAGTCTCGTGCACAGGCTGCATCGAAGCAATGGCCCCGCTGCGCCCGAAGCGCGCGAAGTCCTTGAGATCGACGATCTGCGCGTGTTCGATACGCCAGCGCCGGTCACCCTTGTAGGTCGCCGCCAGGTCCTCGATCGCGCCGATCGCGGTCGCATTGGCCTCGTCCCCGATCGCGTGTACCGCGAC
Source organism: Novosphingobium hassiacum (assembly GCF_014196055.1). GTDB lineage: Bacteria > Pseudomonadota > Alphaproteobacteria > Sphingomonadales > Sphingomonadaceae > Novosphingobium > Novosphingobium hassiacum. Next base: position 123,233 of record NZ_JACICY010000006.1, on the reverse strand, counting down.
CTGGAAATTGTCGAGCGCAGCGCGGCTCATCAGGTTGCCAAGCTGCGTCTGGCTTAATTGCGGCAGGCCGCGCGTACCCGGCGCATCCGCATACGGTGTCTTGAGCCACGCCCCACGAGAGCCCAGCGCACCATCGAGGTAAAGTTTCACCCCGTTCATCCGCAAACGGTCCTGATAGAGCCAAGGCGTAGGCCCCGGACCACCGATCAGTGTCATGTTGTCGACACCGGCAGCATAAGCCATGATCCGCACGTAAAGTCGGTTGGCATCGCCTGCGCGACGATAGGCCTGCCAGTCTTCAATCGTCGTGCCCATATCGGCCACCGCAGTCACGCCGCGCTTGAACAGCAGTTGCTGCGCCGTGGCGAGCGCGGTGTCGCGATCCTCGGGGCGTGGCGCAGGCAGGCGGGCGGCAACCAGCGCCATTGCGCCATCGACCAATATGCCCTGCGGGCTGCCATCGGCATTGCGCTCGACCTTGCCGCCGACCGGATCCTTAGTCGATGCCGTGACGCCCGCCGCTTTGAGCGCGGCGCTGTTGGCCCAGCCTGCATGCCCATCGACGCGCTCGAGCCAGACCGGGCGATTGCCGGTCACGGCATCGAGTTCTGCAGCAGTGGGGTAGCGGCCCAGCTTCCACGATTCCTGGTTCCAGCCGCTGCCGATGATCCACGGGCGATCCGTGTGCTCGGCAGTGAATGTGCGGATCCGGTCGAGTGCCTGTTGCAGCGAAGTGGTATCTGACAGGTCGAGCGTCAGCGCGGCAAAGCCCATGCCCATGACATGCGCGTGCGCGTCGATCATGCCGGGCAGCATGACGCGGCCTTTGCCGTCGATGTGGTACTGATATTCCTTGCGGGCCTTGGGCTTCTTGTCACCCGCGTGGATCACGCGCACGATCGTACCTGCGTCGTCGAACAGCAGTCCGGTGAACGTCTCGACCTGACCGCCAGAGGTGATCGTCGATCCGCGCACGTTATCGACCAGGGTATCGGCAAGCGCCGGGGCTGATACGGTCAGCAGCAGTGCAGCTATGGTGGTGCGGGCGATGCTCATTTGCCAGCCTTGCGGCGTGGCAGTCGGCGGATCAGTGCGCTCGTGTCCTCGCGCCCGTAACCCATGGCCTGCACGTCGACATAGAACTGGTCGACCAGCGCGGTGACCGGTACGCTCGCTCCCAGATTGCGCGCTTCGTCCATCGCCAGCCCCAGGTCCTTGCGCATCCAGTCAATCGCGAAACCGAAGTCGAATTCGTCCTTGGCCATCGTGTGGAAGCGGTTGTCCATCTGCCACGATTGCGCCGCGCCTCCCGATATCGCCTCGAACACCTTGTCGAGATCGAGGTGCGCGATCTGGGCGAAGCGGATCGCCTCGGACAATCCCGCCAGCGCGCCTGCGATGCACATCTGGTTGGCCATCTTGGCGGTCTGCCCCGCGCCCGACTTGCCCACATGGACCACGCGCTTGGCATAGGCCTCCAGAATCGGGCGTGCCGCATCGACCGCCTTGGCGCTCCCGCCGCACATGATGGCAAGCGTCCCTGCCTCCGCACCCGATTGCCCACCGGTGACCGGCGCGTCGACGCACAGCAGCTCCTTGTCACGACCCTCTACTGCGATCTGGCGGGCGATCCGCGCCGAAACGGTGGTGTGGTCGATGTACAGCGCGCCGCGCTTCAGGCTGGAGAACGCACCGTTCGGGCTGAGCACGACGTCGGCCAGATCGTCGTCGTTGCCCACGCAGGTGATTATCGCATCTGCGCCTTCGGCAGCGTTGGCGGGGCTGGTCGCAACCCGCACCGTTATGCCGGGATTGGCCGCCTGCCACGCTTCTGCGCGTGCTGGTGAGCGATTGTAGATCGTCAGGTGGTGGCCCGCATTGCCGAGGTGGCGGGCCATCGCGCCGCCCATCGTGCCAAGGCCAAGGAAGGAGACGTTTGCGGGGGCGGAAGCTTTGGGAGTCTGATCTGTCATACCTGCTTTCATATCGGGTTTGGGCGGCAGTGCCAGCCCTGCTGTTGGCTTGCCAGCCGGTTGGCGCCGTTGCATGAGCATGCCCGATGCAGAGACTGATCGACACCCTATCGCGCCTTGCCCGGCTGGCATTCTGGCCCGCTCTGGCGTTCGCGCTCGTCATGGCGGTGGTTCCCAAGCCACCCACGCTGCCGATCGACGACCTGGGCGACAAGTTCGCGCACATGCTGGCGTTCTTCACGCTCACCGTGCTCGCCGGCAGCGGATGGCCGCGCAAGTCGCTGCTACAGGCGGCGCTGTGGCTCTCTGCTGTCGGCGCAGGTATCGAGGTGATGCAGGCCATTCCACAATTGCACCGGGATTCGGACTGGCGCGACTGGGTGGCCGATAGCCTCGCAATCCTTGTCGCGCTCGGCCCGGTGTTGCTGTTCCGCGCAATCGCCGCGAAAGCGTCTGTACCAGACCAAGCTTGAGGTTCCCTTACGTGCAGGTTTCCGTTAGGGCGCGGCAATGGAAAACGCCGCTTTGAAGCCCGCCGTGCAGGCCACCGACCTGCTGACCCTCGCCGATGTTCGTGCGGCGGCTGAGCGAATTGCTGGCCACGTAGTGCGCACGCCTACATTGTACAGCAAGACCCTGAGCGCCATCACGGGTGCGAACATCTGGCTAAAGTTTGAAAACCTCCAGTTTACCGCAGCCTACAAGGAGCGCGGCGCGCTCAATGCGCTGATGCAACTGACGGCTGAGCAAGGCGCGCGCGGCGTGATCGCGGCGTCGGCAGGCAATCACGCCCAAGGCCTTTCGTACCATGGCACGCGGTTGGGCATGCCCGTCACCATCGTGATGCCCAAGACGACGCCGACGGTGAAGATCATGCAGACCGAGGCGGTCGGCGGCAAAGTCGTGCTCGAAGGCGAGACTTTCGACGAAGCCTATGCGCATGCGCGCAAGCTGGAAGCAGAACTCGGGCTGACTTTCGTGCATCCGTTCGACGATCCGCATGTGGCGGCGGGGCAGGGTACCGTCGCGCTCGAAATGCTTGAAGATGCACCCGAAATCGACATGCTGGTCGTGCCGATCGGCGGCGGCGGCTTGCTTTCGGGTATGGGCACCGCTGCGCGCGGGATCAAGCCCGACATCGGCTTGATCGGCGTACAGGCAGAACTGTTCCCATCGATGTTCGCCAAGCTCAAGCGGCTCGACATGCCCTGTGGCGGCGACACGCTGGCCGAGGGCATTGCGGTCAAGGAGCCTGGGCAGTTTACCTCACAGGTTCTCGCCGCGATCGTCGACGATATCGTGCTGGTCGATGAACCGGCGCTTGAGAGCGCGGTGGCGTTGTTGTTGCAGATCGAAAAGACCGTGGTCGAAGGCGCGGGCGCTGCAGGCCTTGCCGCACTGATGCGCCATCGCGAGATGTTCGTCGGTCGCAATGTCGGCGTCGTGCTGTGCGGTGGCAACATCGACACACGCCTGCTCGCCAACGTGCTGCTTCGCGATCTGGCGCGCTCGGGCAGGCTCGGTCGGTTGCGGATCACGTTGCAGGATCGCCCCGGCGCATTGTTCAAGGTGGTCGAGGAATTCAACCGCCACCAGGTCAACATTCTCGAAGTGTGGCATCAGCGCATCTTTACGACTCTGCCCGCCAAGGGACTTACCGCCGAGATCGAATGCGAGGCCCGCGATCGCGAGCAGATCGAGCGGCTCGTTTCGGGCCTGCGGTCGAAGGGCTATCACGTCGAGCAGGTCGAACTGGGCTGATGCTGCTGCGTTAACTTTTGGCTTGCGCACTGTCCTGTATCCGGACCGGCGGTAATTCCTGTCGGTAAAACCCCGATCCCGAGCAGAATGGGGTGCCGGTAAGGTGATGCTCCATGGTTAATGGGGCTTTCAGGAATGAATGGCCTGAGGCATTGTCATCTCCGACATGCCGGATCGTCTGGCATCAGGAGGCAGCTGCACCCCGTGACCGCGCCCGTACGTTTCCCGCGCTTCTTCGTAACCAGCCCATCGCCGTGCCCGTATCTTCCCGGACGCAGCGAACGCAAGGTGTTCACTGAACTCAAAGGCCCCAATTCCGACGAGTTGAACGACGCGCTGGGACGCATCGGATTTCGCCGCAGTCAGACCGTCGCCTACCGCCCCAGCTGCGTCGGATGCACGGCCTGCGTATCTGTCCGCGTGGTCACCGAAGAGTTCCGCCCATCGTCGACACAGAAGCGCATCTGGAAGCGCAACAGCGACCTTGTCGTAAATGTTTGCAGACCTTGGTCTACGCCGGAACAGTTCGAGCTGTTGCAGCGTTATCTCGCCGTGCGCCATCCGGGAGGCGGGATGGCAACCATGGACGAGATGGATTTCGCGGACATGGTGGAACATTCTCCCGTGAAGAGTTTTGTCATAGAATACAGGGAACCGACCGTAGACGGCTCGCCGGGAAAGCTCGTAGGGGCGTGCCTGACCGATGAGCAAGGCGACGGGCTCTCGATGATCTATAGTTTCTACGATCCACAACATGAGACGCGGTCCGGGCTTGGCACTTTCATCATCCTCGACCATATCCAGCGTGCTGCTCGCGTCGGGCTGTCGTACGTCTACCTCGGCTACTGGGTCGAAGGATCGGAGCGCATGCAATACAAGGTGCGCTACCGGCCGATGGAGAAACTGGGCCGCGATGGCTGGGAACGGTTCGAACCTTCTGAACAGGCCAGTGCCATCGGACGCGCCGTCACTGCCCGGCAGGGCTCTGACGGATCTGCTGCGCCCGAAGGCAGTCTCAAGGATGGGGTACACGGCGCGCAGGAACGCTACGCGCACGTCTGATCGCCCGCTGGTTCGCGTCATTGCCACGCTGCTGGTGCTCTGCCTTCCCGCGCAGGCATTCGCCCAATCGAAGCAGGCAGATCAGGAACTTGAGGCGCTGATCCCGGATTCGGCGATGGAAAATCCCGATGCATGGGCCGTCGATACCGAGGCTGCGCGGACAGTGGTTCCGCCCGCCGAGGCCGATGACGGAATCGCACCCGACGCTCCGCTGCCCGATCTGCCCGGCATCACAATCGCCTGGCCCGACGGCAGTGAACTGCCGAAAATCGAGTCCCTGACGCCGGACCCCGATATCGACGTTGCCGAACAGACTACTGACGCCGCGGTGAATGCGCTTCCGGGTCAGGAAGAAGCGGACTCAGGCAGGTCCTCTCGCCGGGCCGACGCCGACATCGCCAAGGTCGGCAAGCAGGTCGAGGTCGCCTTTCCGCCGGGGGCAGAGGGGATCGCCGAAAAGGACGCGATCGTCGCGCGCTTTGCCGGATTGTCGGCGCTCAAGTCGTTCGATGACGACGAGGACAACCTTGCCCAGATCGTGCGCCGCGCGCGCACCGATCGCGAGCTGCTGATCAATATCCTACGCATCCACGGTTACTATGATGCCCAAGTCTATCAGTCGCTCGGCGGCCTGTCCGCGCCCGCTGCCGCTGCGACGGACACCCCTGCTCCGATCGATGTCGAGAAAGTGGTCGTGCGCTTCGACCTCCAGCCAGGACCGCAATACCACTTCGGCCAGATCGCATTCGGCGACCTTGCCTCGACCGGCCCGGATTTCCAGACCCTGCGCGGGGCGTTCAAGCTCAACCCGGGCGATGCGATCAATTCCGACCGCATCGTTACCGAGCGCGTGAACCTCCAAAACGCGCTTGGCGAAACCGGCTATGCCTTTGCCAAGGTGGATGAACCTGATCTGCTGATCGACCACGAACGGCGCGAGGGCGATCTGACCGTTCCGGTCATGCCGGGCGGCACCTACCAGATCGGCAAGGTCAACTCCTCGCTCGAGAAGTTCCTCAGCTCGAAGCACCTCGACCTCATCGCGCGGTTCGACTCGGGCGATCTCTACAAGCGGTCAGAAATCGACGACTTGCGCCAGGCGATCCTCGCCACTGGCTTGGTCTCCTCGGTCACCGTCGAAACCCGCGAAGCGAAGAAGCCGCTGGGTCGCGATCCGGGAACGGTCGATGTCGACGTCGGCCTGACCCCGGCCCCCTTGCGCACGATCGCAGGCCTTGTCGGCTATTCGAGCGGCGAAGGCTTCCGCGTCGAAGCCTCGTGGGAGCATCGCAACTTCTTCCCGCCCGAGGGCCTGCTGCGCGTACGCGGCGTTGCGGGTACGCAAGAGCAGCTTGCCGGCGTTACTTTCCGCCGCAATAACTTCATGAAGCGCGATCTGCTGCTCAACGCCGACCTCTACGCGCGCAACCAGCAAAGCCCGGCGTTTGAGGCGCTCACGATATCGGCGCTGGTCGGTCTGGAGCGTCAGACCACGCTGCTGTTCCAGAAACCGTGGATCTTCGCTGGCGGCCTCGAAATTCTCGCCACGCGTGAGCGGGACGCAGCCGCGATCCGCGCCAACGAACCGCGCACCACCTACTTCATCGGCGCAATCCCGCTGCGCGCGGCTTACGATGGCAGCGACAGCTTGCTCGATCCGCAGCGCGGCTTCCGTGTCGGCCTGCGTGTTTCGCCTGAAATTTCGGTGCAGAACGGCGTCAAGTCGAGCTACGGCAAGGCCCAACTTGATGCCAGCTACTACCAGCCGACCGGCGATAATCTGGTCATCGCTGGCCGCGTCCGCCTGGGCACGATTGTCGGCACCGCGATTGAGAACATCGCGCCGTCGCGCCGGTTCTACGCCGGTGGTGGCGGATCGGTGCGTGGCTACGGATTCCAGCAGATCGGCCCGCGAGACACTCTCAACGAGCCGAGCGGCGGCCGCGCGTTGACCGAATTCTCGCTCGAAGCCCGCGTAAAGACTGGTCTGCTCGGTGGCGCTGTGAGCGTCGTCCCGTTTGTCGATGCAGGTGCAGTCGACACCACCACTACGCCGAAATTCAACGACCTCAAGATCGGCGTCGGCGTCGGCATCCGCTACCAGACCAACTTCGGGCCAATCCGCATCGACGTCGGCACGCCGCTCAATCCGTCGAAGGGTGATAGCCGCATCGGCGTCTACGTCGCGCTGGGTCAGGCATTTTGATGGGCGACCTGCCGATCACCGAACCCGAAGTGCCCGTCACGCCGCAGCGCTCGCGCCGTTCGCAGATCGCGCGTGGCCTCGGCAGGCGCGTTGCGATCGCGCTGATCGCGGTTGTCGGTTTGCTGCTAGCCGCGTTGCTGGTGCTCGATTCCTCGCTCGGCCATCGCCTCGTGGCAGACCGCATCGCGGCTATCACGCCGGGCTCGGGTCTGCGCATCGAGATCGGCCGGATCGACGGCTCGATCTACGGTGCGGCCAGCTTGCGCGATATCCGCGTCAGCGATCCCGAGGGCGTGTTCATGACCGTGCCCGAGGCTGAGCTCGACTGGCGACCGCTGTCGTGGCTCAAAAGCGGGCTCGACGTAAAACTGCTTGCGCTGCACCGAGGCGTACTGCGCCGCGCGCCACGCCTGCGCCCCAGCGAAGACAAGAACGCCCCGATCCTTCCCGATTTCGACATCGTCGTTGACAAGCTGGTGATCGACAACCTGACGGTCTCCGAAGCCATGGCCGGACAGAAGCGCCGCGTCGATGTCGTCGCCAACGCCGACATTCGCGGCGGCCACGCGATCGTCAATGTCAACGGTCGCTTCGGTGGCGGCGGTGGCGGCAGTGACGTCATCGTATTCCGCCTCGACAGCGAACCCGATCGCGACAAGTTCGACCTGCGGCTGGTCTACGATTCACCCAAGGACGGCGTGATCGCCAAGCTGGCGGGCGCGCAGAGCGACGTCAAAGCCCGCGTGTTCGGTGCGGGCGGTTGGAAGCACTGGGACGGCCTTGCCTATGCCACGCAGGACGGTCAGCGCTTGGCCGCGTTCCAGCTCGGCAATCGCTCGGGCAACTATCGTCTGGCGGGACAAGCCTATCCCGGCAAGATGCTCGCCGGCATGCCGGGTCAGGCCGTGGGACAAGCGCTGTCCGTGCTTTACGACGGCACATTCGCCGACAATGCCTTCGACGGACAATTGCGCACGGCAGGCGACGCCTTCAAAGCCGCCGCCACAGGCAAACTCGACCTCGTCGACAACCGCGCCGAAGACCTCAAGGTCAAAGTGCGCGTGACCCGACCCGAACGCATCCTGCCCGCCTTCCAGATGGCTGGCGTTGCGCTCGATGCGACGATCGATGGGCCGATGCGCAACCTGACGATCGAGCACGTCGCGACCGTCGCCCGGCTCAAGGCTGGGGCGGTCGATGCGCAAGGCCTGCGCACCGCCGGAACCGCGACATGGGACGGCGAACGCTTCGTCCTGCCGCTGGCCGTGACCGCGCAGAAGGTTACCACCGGCAATCCGATGATCGACCCACGCTTTCCCGGCGGTCGCCTGACGGGTGACCTCGTACTCGCCGGGAACAAGCTGACCTCGGACAATCTCTCGCTGGCGATCAAGGGGCTCGCGGCACAACTGGCGTTGCGCGGCGACATCGCTCGGGGAGGCTATGCGCTCGCTGGCCCCGTTGCCGCGCGCGGCTTCGCGGTCGAAAACCTCGGCACGGTCGATGGCAACGCCAAGATCGTGTTCAAGATCGGCGACGGCGTGCCTTGGACGCTGCAGGCCAATGTCGCAGGCCGCATGACGCGGATCACCAACGCGACGCTGCAGACGCTGACCGGCGGTAACCTGCGCTTTGCCGGGGGAATTGCGCTGGGCGAGAGCATCCCGGTCATCTTCCGCAAGACCACGATCAATTCCAACAAGCTGCAGATGGTCCTCGACGGCCGCGTCCAGCCGGGCGGCACGGCATCGCTGACAGGCAGCGGGAGGCACACCGAGTACGGCGCGTTCACCGTCGAGGCTGCGATGACCGGCACAGGTCCCAACGCGGTCCTCGTTTTCGACAGCCCGCTACCCGCTGCAGGGCTGAAGAATGTCCGGGTCGCGCTGTCCCCGATCGATGATGGTTTCCGCATTGAGACTGGCGGCGATTCCCGTCTCGGGCCGTTTGCCGGAACGCTCGGCCTGTTCATGCCGCAAGGCGGCCCGACGCGGATTGACATCCAGACCTTCAAGGTGTGGCAGACCTCGATCACCGGCGGCGTCACGCTGGGTGATGCAGGTGTTGCCGGGCAACTGCTGATGACCGGCGGCGGCCTCGACGGTACGGTTGCGCTCGCTCCGCGCGACGGCGGGCAGGGCTTCGACGCCAACATCACCGCGCGTAACGCCAAGTTCGGTGGCACGCAGCCGCTATCGATCGGCAATGCCAAGATCGACGCGACCGGCCTGATCAAGGATGGCCACTCGACGATCGAAGGCACGCTGCTCGCCGAAGGTATCGGCATGGGCAAGGTGTTCATCGGACGGCTGGCGGCATCGGCCTATCTGCAGGATGGAAGCGGTTCGGTCACTGCCTCGGTCTCGGGCCGCCGTGGCACCCGCTTCGCGCTGCAAGGCACCGCTGCCTTTGCACCTGATCAGATCGTGGCGTTCGTGTCGGGCGAATACGCCGGCCGCAGCGTCTCCATGCCGCGCCGCGCCGTTTTGACGCGCGACGGCGAGGGCTGGAAGCTGGCTCCGACGCAAATCGGTTTCGGTCGCGGCATCGTCATTGCCGAAGGCCACATCCTCGGCGGGCCGACTCAGCTGCGCGTTTTGCTCTCGCAGATGCCGCTGTCGGTGGTCGATATCGTCATTGCCGATCTCGGCCTGGGCGGGGTGGCGTCGGGCATTGTCGATTACACCAACGACGGACAGGGCGCGCCGTCGGGCAACATCGCGCTGATGGTCAAGGGCCTCTCGCGTTCCGGCCTGGTGCTGACCTCGCGCCCGGTAGATCTCGCGCTCGTCGCCCGGCTCGATCCTGACGCGGTCCAGACACGCGCCGTGATCCGCGAAGGCGGCGACATTCGCGGTCGCCTGCAGGCCCGCATCGGCGGATTGCCCAAGGGCGGCGGCGTCATGGACCGACTGTCGGCGGGCCAACTCGCCGGACAATTGCGCTACTCCGGCCCCGCCGAAGCCCTGTGGCGGCTCTCGGGGGTCGAGGTTTTCGACCTCACCGGCCCTCTGGGCGTGCGCGCCGACATCGGTGGCACGATTGCCGCTCCGGTCATCCAGGGCGCGGTGTCGTCCAAGGGGCTGCGTATCCAGTCCACACTTACCGGCACCGATCTGCGCCAGATCGAGATGGCCGGAACGTTCCGTGATTCCACCCTGTCGCTCGCACGCTTCAGCGGGACAACGCCCAATGGCGGCCGCGTGAGCGGTAGCGGCACTATCGGCCTTGCCGATCTGTCGACGCGCGGACCCTCGATCGACTTGCGCATCGCCGCGCGCAATGCAGCGCTGGTCAACCGCGATGATATGGGTGCGACCGTTACTGGCCCCTTGCGCATCGTCAGCGACGGCGTCGGCGGAACGATTGCCGGCCGCGTCAGCATAGACACCGCCCGCTGGGCGCTCGGCCAAGCCAGCGCCGTTGCAGAACTGCCGACCATCAAGACCCGCGAAATCAACGCCCCCGCTGACGCCGCTCCAGCACGCGTCCCCGCAGCACCGTGGCGCTTCCTGATCGACGCGTCCGGCGCAAACCGGATCAACGTGCGCGGTCTTGGCCTCGACAGCGAATGGGGTGCCGATCTGCGCATTCGCGGCACCACGGCGGCACCGCAGATATTCGGTCAGGTCGATCTGGTCCGCGGCGGCTACGAATTTGCCGGCAAGCGCTTCGAATTGTCGCGCGGCCGCATCCGCTTTACCGGCGAAGTGCCGATCGACCCGCTGCTCGACATCGTGGCCGAAGGCGATGCCAACAACATCAGTGCCAAGATAACGATCAGCGGTTCGGGCACGAAGCCCGTGATAGGCTTCTCCTCGACGCCCGCGCTGCCGGAGGAAGAACTCCTCAGCCGCCTGCTGTTCGGCAGCTCGATCACCCAGATATCCGCACCCGAAGCCGTCCAGCTCGCCTCTGCGCTCGCCTCGCTGCGTGGTGGTGGGGGGCTCGATCCGATCAACAAGCTGCGCGCCGCGATCGGTCTCGATCGCTTGCGCATCGTCGGTGCCGACCCCACGATCGGTGCAGGTACGAGCATCGCGGTGGGCAAATACATCGGGCGGCGGTTCTTCGTCGAACTGGTTACCGACGGCGGTGGCTACAGCGCCACATCGGTCGAATTCCGTATCACCCGTTGGCTTGCGCTGCTTGCTACGGTTTCCACGATCGGCGACGAGAGTCTGAACCTAAAAGTCAGCAAGGATTACTGACAGACGGTAACACGGACGCAATATCGTCTCGAAATCTTCACGTCGCAGTGGCTTTCACGGCTCATGGCCGACCCGACCCGACCCTTGTTGCTGTGCGATCTTACCCAGAGTTACGCGCCGCACGGCGGTGGAGGTATCGGCACTTATTTACGAGAGAAGCAGCGTTACGTGCTGGAACGCACGCCGCACCGGCTGTTGCAGATCGTACCCGGTCCCGAAGACCGCATAGTCGAACAGGGTCGGCTGATATGGGCGCAGGTTGGCGCAGACCAGGTGCGGGGCAGTCCCAACTATCGTTTCATCATGCGTACGGGAGTCGTGCGCAAGCTGCTGGAGCAGTACCAACCGGACCTGATCGAATCCCAATGCCCCTGGGTTTTGCCTTGGACAGCAATCAATTACGGCAGGGCACATCCCAAAACCGCGCTCGTCGCAGGATACCACACTGATTTTCCCGAAGCGCATATCTATCGCGTCGGATCAAGCCTGTTCGGCAGCTTCGTTGCACGGGGATTGCGTCGGCTGGCAACCGGGTACGCGCAGTTGACCTACCGCGAGTTCGATCGGGTTTATACGCTCAGCAGCGCAATGGCGCAGACCCTGCGCGGCTACGGGATCGACCATGTCGATGTGATGTCGCTAGGGGTTGATACCGCGTTGTTTCATCCAAAGCGCCGCGATCCGGATTGGCGCACAGAAATCAGCCTGAAGGCGCGCGGTCCCTTACTGGTTTATGCCGGGCGGCTCGACAACGAAAAGCGTGCCCAGCACCTGCTCGACATGTTCAAGCGCCTGCCTTCGGCGCTCGACGCGGGCCTCGTGCTCATCGGTGATGGCAAGCTGCGCCAAAGTCTCGAAGAACAGTCCTTGGGCTGGGAGGTTGCGTTTCCTGGCTTCATCTCCGACCGCCTCGCACTTGCCCGCGCGCTGGCTTCGGCAGATGTCTATGTTTCAGCGATGGCAGACGAGACATTTGGTATCTCGGTCGTCGAGGCGCAGGCCAGCGGATTGCCGGTCGTCGGAATGGCAAGCGGTGCCATGACGGACCGCGTGCCGCACGGGATCGGTTTGCTTGTACCAGTAGACGATACTCAGGCATTCGCCGACGCTGTGGTAGCGGCCTGGACCGGGGACCGTCGCGCGATGGGCCGCGCCGCGCGCGATCATGTCGTCAGTCGGTTCGATTGGTCGCAGACGTTCCAGAGCCTGTTGGGCGAGGTCTACCCGAAGGCCTTGCTGGCGGCAGAACATCGCGCAAGAAGCGGCCGCTCGGGTCTGAGCAGCCGCTTCCTGTCAAATCGCGATCCGGTCAGGCGGGCAAACCGCTGATCGACTTAACTTCCATGAAGTCCTTCAGGCCGTAGAGCCCGCCTTCACGCCCATTGCCCGATTGCTTGTAGCCGCCGAACGGAGCGCCGGGTGTGGGGCCCCAATTGTTGATCGCAATTATGCCCGCGCGAAGCTCCGGCGCAACCGCCGCTGCTTTGGCGGGATCGCCGGTGATGCATGCCGACAAGCCATAAGCGGTATCGTTGGCAATCTCGATTGCCTGTTCCAGACTGTCGTAGGCCATGATCGTCGCCACCGGGCCGAAGATTTCCTCCTGCGCGATGCGCATGTCCGGCGTCACGCCCGAAAACACCGTCGGCTTGATGTAGTAGCCGCGGTTGACGTTGGCAGGCAGGTCCGGACCACCGGTCTCGAGCTTGGCACCCTCGTCGATTGCCGACTGGATCAGCGCGCGGATCTTGTCGAACTGCGCCTTGTTGACGACAGGTCCGATGTGGCTGCCTTCCTGCATCGGATCGCCGACTTGCGTGGATGAATACATCGCGGAAACGAACTGCGCCGCTTCGGCTTCACGTTCACGCGGGACCAGCACGCGCGTTGGCGAGATGCAGCTCTGACCACTGTTGACCAGCGGGCCTGACGCGGTCGAGGGCAGATATTTGGCGAAGTCGGCATCGGGTAGCACCAGGTTGGGCGACTTGCCGCCGAGTTCCTGATGAACGCGCTTGACCGTGTCCGCCGCCGCCTTGGCCACCAGAATGCCCGCGCGGGTCGAGCCGGTAAAGCTCACCATGTCGATTCCGGGATGCGAGCTAATCGCGGTGCCAACGCCAGGGCCATCGCCCTGAATGAGATTGAATACGCCCGGGGGAACGCCCGCAGCGTCAAGGATCTCTGCAAAGATCACTGCGTTGGTCGGGCATTCCTCGGACGGCTTGAGGATCATGGTGTTGCCGGCCGCCAGCGCAGGCGCGACCTTGAGCGCGATCTGGTTCAACGGCCAGTTCCACGGGGTGATCATGCCGACCACACCGATCGGCTCGTAAGCCACCGAATAGGCGCCGTTGTTTTCCATGAAGTTGAAGTTCTCGAGCGCGGCCATCGTGCCAAGGAATCCGCCGATCCCGGCTCCGACCTGCGCGGTGCTGGCAAAGCTGACCGGCGCGCCCATTTCTTCGGCCATCGCTTCGGCTAGTTCGGGTACGCGCTTCTTGTACTCGGCAACGATGCGATCCATCAGCGCAAGGCGTTCCTCACGCGTGGTCTTGCTGAAGGTCTTGAACGCGCGCTGCGCTGCGGCAACGGCCTTGTCCACGTCCGCCTTGGTGCCCAGCGTGATAGCGCAACACGCTTCCTCGGTCGTCGGGTTGATGACTTCGTGGCGCTTGCCGCCTTCGCTATCTATCCATTTTCCGTCGATATATTGCTGAAGTCTCTCGCGCATTGCGCATCTCCCGAATGAACGACCGCGCCGGATGTGCCACCCGGCGCGGGACGATCAAAAGGTAGGCAATCGCGTTTCAGTTCGCAACTTGATTGGTGGCGGGGTGACTGTCAGGCGCGACGCCCGCGGAACAGATGAACAAGCCCGACAATCAGGGCAACCACGAGCACGAGGTGGATCACCCCGGCCGTAATCTTGAATGCAAAAACGCCAAGTGCCCACAGGACGAACAGGATAAGCGCAAGGGTCAGCAGCATGGCAGGTCTCCGTAAATGGGCACCTGTGGCACCCGGCAACGTCGCAGACACAATCCCTGAACCGCAGGGTTGGTTCCGTACCGGCCACTGGCCCGACGGCGGCATCCGAAGGCTCCCGCTTAGCCGCTGATAACCATTTGTTCGCAACCGCTTGTTATCGCATGGCATGATGAAGACCGGTCTCTTCTTGCGGCATCGCGCGGTGCGGCAGCACACGGGCGCTGCCGCCGTGCGGTGGATCGTCATCGCGACGTTCATCGCCCTGCTGGCCCTGACCGCCGCGCTCGTCGCCGCGTTCCGCAACTCAACCGACATCGCCGATGAATTTGCCCGGGTGGAGGAGCGTCGCCTGGCCGAAAGGTTCGTCGCCCGGACGAGCAAGCAGCTGCTCGACACTGCCCGGCTGCAGGTCACTTGGGACGATGCCGTCGTCAAGCTGAACGAGCCCGCCGTCGCGTCGTGGTCGCAGACGTACCTGTCCGGCTACTTCTGGGGCAGCCACCACGTCGATCGGATTTACCACGTCCGCTTCGATGGAACGTTGGTACATTGCTGGCGCGGGATCAAGCTGTCGCGAGACTGCGAATTCGGACCGCTTGCAGGCCAGGTCCGCAAACTCGTCACGCGCTCGGTGACCGAAGGGCCGACAGACGGACCGATCGCCGCGCGGCATCGTCATGGCACGGTCGACTGGCCTTACACCGCTAAGGGCCTGCCGATGGCGCGCGGGCTTTCTGCCATGACCAGCGCCGACGGACGACCCGCCTTTCTCGCGGTGGCATCGGTCGTTCCCGATACCAAGCCCGCCCTGCTCAAGCGCGAACCCGACTACATCGTGCTGGTGCGCTATCTCGATGCCAAGATCATTGCCGACATGCATGATTCGCTGCTGCTCGAGGACTTGCGCTTCAGCGTGGCGAATGACGCTGACGCCGGGCGCAATGCCTACGCGATCTCCGACCAGAACGGTGAGCGGATCGGCTGGCTATCTTGGCGCTCGCGCCCGCCCGGACCGGCCATTGTCCAGCGCGCGACCCCGCTGCTTGCGGTCTACATCCTGTTCTTCGTCGCGGTCGTCGTAGGCGGCGCGTTCATCGTGCGGCGCATGAGAGTCACGACCGACGAACTGAAGGCCAGCGAAGCGCAGGCCCAGCACAACGCGCTCCACGATGCGATGTCCGGCTTGCCCAACCGCACCCATTTCATGCAGCGCTTGCGGCAGGAACTGCAGACCTGCGTCGAGCGCCGCGACCTTGGCGATGTGTTCGTCGCCTACGTCGATATCGACCGCTTCAAAGTGGTCAACGATACGCTCGGCCATCAGGTGGGGGACGAGCTGGTGCGCCAGGTCGCGTTGCGCCTGCGCCGCTCGCTTCCACCCGGTGACTTCCTGTCGCGCTTCGGCGGTGATGAATTCGTGCTACTGCGGCGCACCACCGGTGGCAAGCCTGCCGCCGATATGCTCGGCCGTCAGATCATGGCGCTGATGCACGAGCCCTTCGTGATCTCGGGCAACAATCTCGACATCAGTTGCTCGTGCGGCATCAGCTGGGGCCCTGAGCAAAGCGAAGACCCCGGCGAGCTGCTACGCCGCTCCGACATCGCGCTCTACCGCGCCAAACAGCGCGGCCGCGCTCGCTACCGCCGCTTCACGCGCGACATGGATGCCACGGTAAAGCTTCGCCGCGAGATGGAAATCGAACTGCGGCGCGCCATCACCCGCGACGAATTGGCGATGGCCTACCAGCCGATCGTCAGTGCGGCCGACGGCGCGATCCAGGGCTTTGAGGCACTTGTCCGCTGGCCCCACCCGGAGCGCGGACCGATCCGTCCCGGCCTGTTCGTGCCCGTGGCCGAGCAAGCCGGCTTGATGGGCCCGCTCGGAGAATGGGTGCTGCGGCGCGTGTTCACCGAATGCCGAGACTGGCCGTCCTGCGATATCTCGGTCAACCTCTCGCCACTGCAAATCATGGCGAGCGACTTCCTGCCAAGGATCGATTTACTCATTCGGGAGACGGGCATCGACCCGCGGCGGTTCGTTCTCGAAGTAACCGAAGGCGTCATGCTCGATCGCAGCGATCACGTGCTCGACGTGCTCAAGGGCCTCAACTATCGAGGCTTCCGCATCGCGCTCGACGATTTCGGGATCGGCTATTCCTCGCTGAGTTACCTGCGTTCGTTCCAGTTCGAACGGATCAAGATCGATCGCTCGTTCGTCCAGAACATCGAAGCCGATCTCGATGCGCATTCGATCCTGCGCGCGATCGTGTCGCTGGGTCACACCTTGCGCATGAAGGTCGTGGCCGAGGGTGTCGAGACCACGATGCAGCGCGCGCTGGTCCAGGCCGCCGGATGCCAGATGATTCAGGGCCACCTGTTCTGGCCCGCGCTGTCGCCCGACGAAGCGCTCGCGCTCATCCAGCCCACCCAGCGCAAGGCCTTGCGCTCGGCCTGATTGGTGTCAGCCCTTGGCTGCGTCTGCGTCTGCGTTTGCTGCGCTGGCGGTCATGCTGCGGGGATAGATGAAGCCCTTGGCCGGACTGGCACGAAGGCCCACCGAGCGCGTCGGTGCATACCATACGCGCACTTCGCTCCAATCGCCGGCAGCTGAAACATCGACGGCCTGAACACCGCG
This sequence comes from Novosphingobium hassiacum, assembly GCF_014196055.1. Classification (GTDB taxonomy): domain Bacteria; phylum Pseudomonadota; class Alphaproteobacteria; order Sphingomonadales; family Sphingomonadaceae; genus Novosphingobium; species Novosphingobium hassiacum. The sequence continues at coordinate 106,394 of NZ_JACICY010000006.1, read as the reverse complement.
CTCGACCATGCCCGGGCCAGACCAGTTGGCGTGATCGATCAGGATGTGGCGATCGTCGATGATCTTGCTGACCACGGCGACATGGCCATAGGGCATTGCGCGGGTGCCGCTGAACGCCAGAACCGCGCCGGGGCGGGGCTGATGGCCGCGCTCATAGGTAGCCTCGGCATTGCCCCACCAGTCGCGGGCATTGCCGCTGATCTGAACGTCCGAAACCTGCCGGGCGTAAGTCACGCACTGCAAGCGCGCGTGGGCGGAGGTGGGGAGCGCTGCAAGGCTGAACAGGGCGAGGAGGCTGGCGACCATTGTACGAAGCATGGCAGCCTTCGTAACGATGCTGTCGCTTAAGGTAACCCGAGCCCCATTCCGTTCACCCCGCGCTCATAACAGCTCAACTCGGTTCGTCGCAAACTGTGGAAAAAATCACAACTTCACGCGTTGTCCGCAGTGAGCGGCGCTTGGTCCCCCAACGGAAAGGGCGCCCGGTTTCCCGGGCGCCCTCCTACAATTCAACGGTCTGAAATCAGGCCGAGTAGTACATGTCGAATTCGACCGCCGCCGGGGTGGTTTCCCAACGCAGCTGCTCAGCCCACTTGATCTCGGCATAAGCTTCGATCTGGTCCTTGGTGAACACGCCGCCCTGCAGCAGGTAGTCGTGATCGGCCGCAAGCGAATCGAGAGCTTCGCGAAGCGAACCGCAAACGGTGGGCACTTCGGCGAGTTCTTCTGGCGGCAGGTCGTACAGGTTCTTGTCCATGGCTTCGCCCGGGTGGATCTTGTTCTTGATCCCGTCGAGGCCTGCCATCAGCAGCGCTGCATAGCACAGGTAGGGGTTGGCCATAGCGTCGGGGAAACGGAATTCCACGCGCTTTGCCTTGGCACCGGCACCATAAGGAATGCGGCACGAAGCCGAGCGGTTGCGGGCCGAATATGCCAGCAGCACCGGCGCTTCATAACCCGGGACCAGGCGCTTGTAGCTGTTGGTCGTGGGGTTGGTGAAGGCATTCAGCGACTTGGCATGCTTGATCACGCCGCCGATGAAATACAGGCACATGTCGGACAGACCGGCATAGCCGTTGCCGGCGAACAGTGGCTTGCCAGCTTCCCAGATCGAGATGTGGGTGTGCATGCCCGAACCGTTATCACCCTTGATCGGCTTCGGCATGAACGTGGCCGACTTGCCGTAAGCGTGCGCAACCTGTTGCACGACGTACTTGTAGACCTGCATGCGGTCGGCGGTCTGGACCAACGTACCGAAGGTCAGGCCGAGCTCGTGCTGCGCTGCTGCCACTTCGTGGTGGTGCTTGTCGCAAGGCAGGCCCATTTCGATCATGGTCGAAACCATCTCGCCACGGATGTCGACGCAGCTGTCGATCGGCGCGACGGGGAAGTAGCCGCCCTTGACGCCTGGACGATGGCCGAGGTTGCCGCCTTCGTATTCCTTGTTGGTGTTGGTCGGCAGTTCGATATCGTCGATGCGGAAGCCGTTACCGTCGTAGCCGTCGTAGTACTTGACGTCGTCGAACAGGAAGAACTCGGCTTCTGGCCCCACGTAGACGGTGTCGCCGATACCGGTCGACTTGACGAAGGCTTCGGCGCGCTTGGCGGTCGAGCGCGGATCGCGCGAGTACAGCTCGCCGGTCGAAGGCTCAACGATGTCGCAAACCACGATCAGCATCGGGGTGGCGCTGAACGGATCGACATAGACTGCCGAAAGGTCCGGCTTGAGGATCATGTCGGATTCGTTGATGGCCTTCCAGCCCTCGATCGACGAACCGTCGAACATCAGGCCGTCTTCGAGCTCATCTTCGCCGATCAGGCCGGCGACCATGGTCAGGTGCTGCCACTTGCCCTTGGGGTCGGTGAAACGCAGATCGATCCACTCGATTTCCTCGTCCTTGATGCGGGCGAGAATGTCCTTTGCAGTTGCCATCGCTGGTCCTTTTCTTGCCCCCGGGGAGAGGTCGGGGGGTGTCTGGGGTGGTAGTCAAACCGGAGGCTTGCCCGTCCACAGGCCTACCCCCGCCGTAAAAAACAAGACGACTGCGTGTGTCTAGATCGCGTCGTTGTCGCGCTCACCGGTGCGGATGCGCAGCGCGCTTTCGACCGGGATCACGAAGATCTTGCCGTCTCCGATGCGGCCGGTCTGGGCGGCGGCGGCAATGGCTTCGACCACGCGATCGACCAGCGTATCTGGCACAACGACCTCGAGCTTCACCTTGGGCAGGAAATCTACGACATATTCGGCACCGCGATAAAGCTCGGTATGGCCCTTCTGGCGACCGAAGCCTTTGGCTTCGGTAACGGTGATGCCGGACACGCCGATTTCGTGCAGTGCCTCTTTGACTTCATCGAGCTTGAACGGCTTGATGATGGCTTCGACCTTTTTCACGTCGTTCAGACCCCTGCAACGCGGGCCGGAGCACCAGAATGGCGAACCGGCGATGATCACGTATGACACCGATCCTACAAGAATCGTGCCACGCTAGTATGCCTAATCACTAGGCCATCGCGACACGCCGGGAAAGCGGGAAATGCGGCGCTGCGGCAAGATTTGAATCGCATGCGCCAGCCACACAGATGCATCGTTGCGCCTGTGTGATCTATTCGTGCACAATATTTGCGCAAAGGCTGCCTGATTTTTGGGCAACCTCGTCCTGTGCCGGTCGCAATGACGCGGTCGGGGGGCTGGCCGTCAACCCGCGTAAGGCGGCTTGTGCAGGCCTTTCGGGCTGAGCGTAAAGATTTCGCAGCCGTCTTCGGTGATGCCGATCGAATGCTCGAACTGCGCCGACAGCGAACGGTCGCGCGTAACCGCCGTCCAGCCGTCGTCGAGGATTTTCACGCCCGCCTTGCCGAAATTGATCATCGGCTCGATCGTGAAGAACATGCCCGGCCGAAGCTCCGGCCCTGTTCCTGCACGCCCGGCGTGAACGACCTCGGGCGCATCGTGGAACAGGCGGCCGACGCCATGTCCGCAGAATTCGCGCACCACGCCGAAGCGGTGCTTTTCGGCATGGGCCTGGATCGCCGCGCCGATATCGCCCAGCCGCGCCCCGGGCTTGGCCTGCTCGATCCCGATCATGAGGCATTCGTGCGTAACGTCGACCAGTCGCTTTGCCTTCAAGGGCACGTCGCCCACGAGATACATCCGACTGGAATCGCCATGCCAGCCGTCGAGCAGCGGGGTCACGTCGATGTTGACGATGTCACCGTCCTTCAGCACCTTTTCCGAAGGGATACCATGGCACACCACGTGGTTGATCGAGATGCAGCTGGAGTGCTCATAGCCGCGATAGCCCAGCGTCGCCGGGATCGCGCCGCCATCCAGCGTCATCTGCCGCACGACGTCGTCGAGATAGTCCATCCGGACGCCCGGCTGCACCATCGGCGCCAGCGCATCGAGAATCTCGGCTGCGAGCCGTCCCGCCTTGCGCATCCCTTCGAACGCGGCAGGGCCATGCAGTTTGATCGTGCCGTCGCGCAGCAGCACATCGTTGTCTTCGACTGTCAGATATTCGGTCATGCCCTGCATGTAGCGATATCGTTCGGCAAATGCGAGGTCTTGAAGATCGACCGTATCACTGCGCTACGAAAGCGGGCTTGTATTCGGGACGCACCGCCGCCAGCACCTTGGGCGTCACCGGCAGCGTCACCTCGTACGACCCTTCGGCGTAAGGTCCGGCCGCATAAGGCGAAATCAGCACGCCGATGCGATTGAACGCCTTGCCGTTGGACGAGCCCAGGATCACCGTCTGCTCGATCGGGTCGATGCACTTGGTGAACTCCGAGATATCGCCGGTCCACTTTTCCCCGCCCCGCTTCTTGGCACGCTCTTTTTCCAGTTCCTTGCAGAACGGATCGCGAATTGCCGCGGCCAGGGCCGCTTTCGACGTGAACAGGTCGGTCGGCGCGCGGCGCACGCCTGCGATCTTGTCCCACAACAGCGGCTCGTAGCCGTAGTTCGGATGCGCCCCGCCGCTGAAATAGCCGATCAGCGTCGACATGCTCAGCCACGCAGGCGTGTCGGTCACGACCTGCCATTCGACGCTGTGGCTATAGGCATGGTACGGGTAGCCGTTCTTCGTGGCATCCGCTTTACCCTCTTTTGCGTCCGCAATCAGTTCCTTGCGCTGCTTTTCGAGGTCTTCATCGAGCAAGCCCTTCAGAGCTGGAATCGCGCCAGCCTCAGCGGGGTAGGAGTAGGTGAATTCGTACTCGTCGTTCTCTACGGTGACGTTGCGCGCAGCCACCGGCGTCTGGGCCGGCACCGATGGCGCGGCGGGCGGGGCAGGGACGGCGCTCGGCTCTGCACTGGCACTTGCGCTGGCATCGGCTTGTGGGTCGCTGCTGACCGAGCAACCCGCAAGGAGCACGAGCGGGAACAAAACGGTGGCACGCATCAGGCACTTTCCTCTCGCAACACGCGGCGCTCTGCGGCATGCATGGATACACCATGACCGACAGAAACGCGCTGATCCAGCCGGACCGAGGCCAGCAGGCCACTGCGATCCACCTTCTCGACAAGACGACGTTGCCCGAATTTCTCAAGCAACTCAACGCCGGACAGCGCGCGAGCCTTGCCGCCCAGAAGTTCGAGGCGGGCGGATACGAATACGCGATCGTGCCCGATGGCGATGGCTGGTTCGTCGTATCAGGTGTCGCCAATACGGCGAACCTGTCATCGTGGTGCCTCGCAAAGCTTGCCGATGTCCTTCCTGGCGGCACTTACCGCCTCGCCAGCGGCGAACCCGGCAAGGCCATGCACGGCTGGGTCACCGCCCAATACCGCTTCGACCGCTATCGCAAGGATGCCAAGGACGCAGAGCCGCGCGTGCTTCTGACCAGGCAGGCCGCGCTGATCGACGCGACGCTTGCCGAGGCCACCGCCGTGCTCATGGTGCGCGATCTCGTCAACACCCCCGCCGAGGACATGGGTCCCGCGCAACTGGAATCCGAAGCCCGCGCGCTCGCCAAGACCCACCACGCCGAAATCCACGTCGTGACCGGAGACGCGCTGGAGCGCGATTATCCGATGGTCCACGCGGTCGGCCGCGCCGCCGCACGCAGCCATGCGCCGCGCCTGATCGAGATGGAGTGGGGCGATCCCAGCCACCCCCGCGTCGCCATCGTCGGCAAGGGCGTGTGCTTCGATTCGGGCGGTCTCGACATTAAGCCTTCTGCGGGCATGCTCCTGATGAAAAAGGACATGGGCGGTGCGGCGCACGCGCTGGCACTTGCCGGACTAATCATGGCTCTCGGCCCGAAGATCCGGCTGCATGTGCTTGTGCCCGCCGTCGAAAATGCGATCTCGGGCCACGCCTTCCGCCCCGGCGACATCTTGCGCGCGCGCAACGGCCTATCGGTGGAAGTGACCAATACTGATGCCGAAGGGCGGCTGGTGCTCGGCGACGCGCTGACCCGCGCGAGTGAACTCAAGCCCGAACTGATCATCGACTTCGCCACGCTGACCGGCGCGGCCCGCGTCGCGCTCGGCCCGGACCTGCCTGCGCTGTTTACGCGTCAGGCTGCTACCGCTGATGTCCTGATCGCCGCAGGCCTCGAACGCGATGATCCGTGCTGGCGCCTGCCGCTGCACGACGGCTACCGCGAAATGCTCAAATCCGACGTTGCCGACCTGCAGAATTCGCCCTCGGGCGGCTTTGCCGGAGCCAGCGTCGCTGCGCTGTTCCTCGACCGTTTCGTCGGTGAGGGGATCGAGTGGGCGCACTTCGATACGTTCGCGTGGCGACCCGCCGCCAAGCCCGGGCGGCCAAAGGGTGGCGACGCGCTCGGCCTTCGCGCGACATGGGGAATGCTCAAGGCCCGCTACGGCTGAAATGCGCGCTAGCTTGCCTGATCACGCCGACACGGCTAATCGCCCGGCTTTCGTGTTCCGGGGGCAACCTGAATTGACCGTTGAAGCATCGCCACTTCCCATCGACGTGCCCGCCGCACAGCTTGCGCTGCTGCGCCCGGCGGACCGGTCGGACAAGCCGCACCTGCCGGTGCGCGGCGACCTGGCGCATATCGGCCTGGCTGGCCGCTACTTCGTGCCGCACTACGCCGTGCCGATGCCGCACACGATCAAGGCCATCGCCGTGCTGCGCGCTGCGGGCAAGGCCGAGGGCGAGGAACTGCGCACCCTGCGCGCTGGTGAAGTCTTCGATGTGCTCGACATGTCCGGCGGCTGGGCCTGGGGCCAGTGCGAGGACGACATGCTGGTGGGCTACGTCGAACTGACTGCAATCGAGGCGAGGCCATGACAACTTCGGTATTCATCGATGGCGCCGCCGGTACCACCGGCCTCGAAATCGCCGACCGGCTCGCAGGCCGCAGCGAATTCGCGCTGATCGCGCTCGACGACGTCCGCCGCAAGGATGACGCCGCGCGGGCAGAGGCGATCAACGACGCCGATGTCGTGATCCTGTGCCTGCCCGATGACGCCGCGCGCGATGCCGTGGCGATGATCCGCAACGATCGCACCAAGGTTATCGACGCTTCGACCGCGCACCGCGTCGCCGAGGGCTGGACCTATGGCTTTCCCGAAATCGTCGGTCGCGACAGCGTGGCGCAGGCGAGCCGCGTCTCGAACCCCGGCTGCTACCCCACCGGCTTCATCGCCCTGCTTGCGCCTCTGGTTCACAACGGCCTGCTGCCCTCGGCCTGGCCCTATAGCTGCAATGCGATCTCGGGCTATTCGGGCGGCGGCAAGGCGCTGATCAAGCGCTTCGAGGACGATCGCGACATTGCATGGCGCGGCTACGGCCTGACCTTCGGGCACAAGCATGTCGGCGAAATGGAAAAGTACAGCGGCGTAGCCATCGCCCCGCTGTTCAGCCCCGCCGTGGTCAACGGACATCGCGGCATGGTCGTCGAAATCCCGCTGCCCTTGGGCGTGATGCCCGGAAACGTCCCCGCCGACCTGCTCCGCGCGGCGTTGACGCAATTTTACGCCGGATCGCCGATCGTGACGGTCGAGCAGGACCTTCCCGCAGACGGCGAACTGCTGCTACGCGCTTCGATGGAACCGTGGGATGGCCTCAAGCTGCATGTGATGGGCAGTGCCGACGGCCAGCAAGCCCGCCTGGTCGCCGTGCTCGACAACCTCGGCAAGGGCGCCAGCGGCGCGGCGGTGCAGTCGCTCAACCTGATGTCGGGGCTGGAAGAGACTGCGGGTCTGCGTCTTTAGCCACCCCAGTCACAACACCCACTCTCCCCGTTCGTGTCGAACGGATGTGGAGATGCAAAATCATAAAAAAGCCCGCGGCCCCGCGAAGGCGGGGGCCTCAGGCCGCATTGCTCTAGCTGTCATGTAAGTGCCTGAGGTCCCCGCCTTCGCGGGGACGCAGCAGTCATCGAACCGAAATCAATCCTCAGGCGCGATCGTAACCCGCAGGCCTTCGAGCGCGCTCGTCACCTGAACCTGGCACGAAAGACGCGACGTCTCGTTGCGATAGTCCGAGCTATCCAGCAGATCGTTCTCGTCTTCGCTCATCGCGGGCAGCTTGTCAGCGAATTCCGGATCGATGAACACGTGGCACGTTGCGCACGAGCAGCAGCCGCCGCACAGCGCCAGCAGCTCGTCGAAACCGTTGTCGCGAATCGCTTCCATTACCGACAAGCCGGCATCGACTTCGACGGTCTGTTCTTCACCTGCACGATTGATCACGACAATCTTCGGCATCGTCCATTCTCCAAACGCAGCGCGGGGGAGAAATTGGCCCCCTGTTCGCCTTTGGAGCGGGCTGCTATCGCGTGTCCCGGTCTTTGGCAACCGCCTATCCGGCCAAAAGACAGCGTTGCTTGGGAGAAATGACATGGGCCTTACCGCCGAGGCGATCCGCGAAGGTCTGGGCCACATTGCCGCCCGCGCGCCACTGATGGCTGGCGCAATCGAACGAGTCGGCTATCCCGAACCGCGCATCCGCGAGACCGGCTACCGCACCCTGCTGCGCACCATCGTCGGCCAGCAGGTCAGCGTGTCGGCGGCAGCATCGGTATGGAACAAGCTCGAGGCGCTGCTGGGTGAGGACATCCCCCCGCACGACCTGCTCGCTGCCGATTTCGATGCCCTGCGCGCCTGCGGCCTTTCGCGCCAGAAGCAGGGTTACGCGCGCTCGTTGTGCGAACTGGTCGTCTCGGGCGAACTCGATCTCGACAATCTGCCGGCAGATGACGAAGACGCCATTGCCGAACTCGTCAGGATCAAGGGCATCGGGCGCTGGTCTGCCGAAATCTACCTGCTCTTCGCCGAGGGCCGCCCCGACATCTGGCCCGCCGGAGACCTCGCAGTTCAAGTAGGCTTGGGCAAGCTGCTGGGCCTGACCGAACGCCCCACCGAAAAGGAAACCCGCGCGCTGGCCGAAGACTGGCGCCCGCACCGCGGAGCTGCCGCGATATTCACCTGGCATTGCTACAACAATCCGGCGCTTTGATATGCCACGCAAGACCATCTTCATCACCGGCGGCGCATCGGGCATCGGCCGCGCCGTCGCCCAACGCTTCGCCCAAGGCGGCTGGTTCGTGGGGCTCGCCGATATCGATGAGGCCGGCATGGCCGGCACCGCCGCGCTGCTCCCGGTCGGGCAAAGCTCGTGCCACACCCTCGACGTGCGGAACCGCGCGGCATGGGACGCAGCGCTCGCTGATTGCGCCAAGGCAGCAGGCGGCCAGATCGATGTCGTGTTCAACAACGCCGGAATCCCCATCGGCGGCGCTCTGATCGACGTCACGCCCGAGGAAATCGAACGCACGCTCGACATCAACCTCAAGGGCGTGATCTTCGGCGCGCAGGCCGCTCATCCGTGGCTCAAGGCGAGTGCGCCGGGATCGTGCCTGCTCAACACCGCGAGCGCGGCGGGCATCTACGGCTCGCCCGGCACCTCGGTCTATGCCGCCACCAAGTTCGGCGTCCGCGCGCTCACCGAATCGCTCGACGGCGAATGGGCGGAAGACGGCATCAAGGTGCGCAGCCTGATGCCCGCCTTCATCGAAACCCCGCTCCTCGACCATGCCCCCAACCGCGCCAGCAACGAAGACATCCGCACCCGCGTGCGCGGCGCGGGGTTGGAGATCACGCCCGTGGGTGACGTCGCCGAAGCCGCGTGGGCCGCAGTCCACGGCGAAAAGCTCCACACCTTTGTCGGCAAGACGGCGCGGCGTCTGGCGTTCGCCTCACGCTGGATGCCGGGGGTGTTGCGCAAACAGATGCGTAAGGGGCAGAGGCCGATGGGGAAGTAAGGGGCGGCCTGACCGAGCACGACCAAACCCACACACCACCCACTTCCTCGTCATCCCGGGCTTGACCCGGGATCCCGCTGTTCTTCCGCGCAACCCCCAAAAAAAGCGGGCCCCCGGATCAAGTCCGGGGCGACGGCTGGGTTGATTGGGATCAGTGCTCCGAAGCATCGGCTTGACCGGCACTCTAACGCCATGTCAGGAAAGCCACAGTAAACGGCAACCCCTCCACCCCGTCGCCCCGGACGTGATCCGGGGTGAGGCTTCCTTAGTTTTCGCGCAGAGATCGCAAAGAGCGCAGAGAAGGCTGTTTGCGCGACGAGGTCGTTTGGACCAAACAAGCGCGACTGCGTGCGCCAGACCTGAAACCTCCCCGCGTATCCCCGCGCGCCCCTCGGCGCTCTCTGCGGCCTCTGCGCGAAAAAACCTTTAAAGTCCGCCGCACCGCATCACAACCAACCGCCCTACATGCATCCACTCGTCATCCCGGGCTTGACCCGGGATCCCGCTGTTCTTCCGCGCAACCTCCAAAAAAAAGCGGGACCCCGGATCAAGTCCGGGGCGACGGCTGGTTTTGCGTTAGCCTGAGAAATGGCGGATTGGCGGGAATTGGTGGGGAGCGAACGTTAAATGTTGAACTCATCAAGCTGGGAATCGAGCTTGCTTAGGTAGGTGAGTAACTCGGAATTTTCCACCTCTTGATTAGCGATGAAGTTAAGCTTCAATGATATCAATCTGAGAGCGCCGAGGTAATCTGCTTTCGCTGGTCCAACCATATCATAGCAGGCTAGAATGCTGTCCGCCGTAATTCTCAAAGTTAGATCAAGAAGAAAGTCCGGTTCTCGTGTGTAGACTGCATTCAAGTCCAACTCACCGAGCAGGCAAATCACTTTCAAAGGTGCGGGTGGGAGGGCAGCCCCTAAATCCGCAAACAGACTTTTAAATCGATCCAGGCTTTCGTTGCTCACTGCAGGAACCTGCTTTTTTGCTCAATGTCCGCAATGGCGTCGTGTCCGGAACGGCAGCTTTCAGTCGAAAAGCTCACAATTCTGCCGTCAACCTGCACTCACCCCCTCACAAAAACCCCTCCATCGCCCGCGCCATCGCCGCATCGCGCGCCGACAGCCCATCCGCGTCATGCGTGGTCAGCGTCACCTCCACCCGGTTGTAGACATTGAACCACTCCGGATGATGGTCCGCCTTTTCCGCATACAGCGCCACGCGGTTCATGAATCCCCACGCGGCCGAGAAATCCGCGAAACGGAATGTCCGTTCGATCGCAATGCCATCCGCCCGCAGCGTCCACTCGGGCAGTTCGGCCAGCAGGGCGTCGCGTTCGGCGTCGGTCAGGCGGGGAATCGTCATCGCATAGTCCTTGTCGGTCGGCTGCTTGGCAGGACTTAAGCTTTCCCCTATCGCCTGCCCCCATGCAAGACTGCCGTCTCGTCGCCGACACTATCGCCTGCAGGCGCGGTGACCGTATTCTGTTTCGCGGGCTGTCGTTAGCCGTGCGCGGCGGAGAGATCGTGCATCTCGCGGGACCCAACGGTATCGGCAAATCCAGCCTGATCCGGATCCTGGCGGGCCTGCTGCGCCCTTATGCCGGATCGGTCGAGCGTAGCGGCTCCCTCGCGCTGTCGGACGAACGGCTGGCGCTCGACGGCCACCTCCCGCTCGACCGCGCGCTCGGTTTCTGGCGCGGGATCGACGGAACGCACGGCCAGCAGCCCGACTTCGGCCTCGCCAACCTGCTCGATGTGCCCGTACGTTACCTGTCGACCGGCCAGCGCAAACGCGCCGCGCTCGCCCGCGTGGCGGCAAGCGAGGCAAGCATCTGGCTGCTCGACGAACCGCTGAACGGGCTCGATACGCATTGGTCGTGCATGGCCCAACTCGCCATCGACGCGCACCGCAAGGCAGGCGGCGCGGTGATCCTCGCCTCGCACCAGTCGCTGTCGATCGACCACGTGACCACGGTCAAACTGCTGGACTACTCCGCGTGATTCGCCGCCTCTGGCCGATCTTCGTGCGCGATCTCACGCTGCTCACGCGCGGCGCGCAAGGGCGCGGCGGGGCGGTGCTGCCGCTGCTGTTCTTCCTTGCCGTCGCGATGCTGTTCCCCTTCGCGGTCGGACCCGACGCGCGGTTGCTGGCGCGGACCGGGGCAGGGGTGATCTGGGTCGCCGCGCTGCTCGCCGCCATCCTGCCGCTCGACCGGCTGGTCGAACCCGACGTCGAGGCCGGGTTCTTCGACCAGTGGGCCTTGCGCGGGTTGTCCGAAGAAGCCCTGCTGCTCAGTCGCATCGTCGCCCACTGGATCAGCTTCGGCCTGCCGCTGATGATCGCCGCGCCGATCTCTGCCGGACTACTGTCGCTCGACGCCGCACAATTGCGTACGGTCGAGATCGGCCTGCTGCTCGGTACGCCAGGCCTTGCCGCCATCGGCGTGACCATTGCCGCGCTCACCGCTGGCCTGCGCGCCGGGTCCGCGCTCGGCGGGCTGCTTGCGATCCCGCTGACGGTGCCGCTGCTGATCTTCGGAGCAGGCTCTCTCCAACCCGATGGTGAGGGCGGGCTGGCCCTGCTCGCCGCCTGCAGCCTCGTCGCGCTGGCTGTCGCGCCTTTCGCCGGGGGCGCGGCGATACGGGCAGGCCGCGAATAAGCTGCCGGAGTGTAAAATCGTTGGCAATCGCGCACGACGCACCCTAATTCAGGGCCTATGACAGCTCCTGCGATTTCAAACGATACCATCTCCCTGATCGGCAACACCCCGCTCGTCCGGCTGAAAGGCCCCAGCGAAGCGGCGGGTTGCGACATCTTCGGCAAGTGTGAATTCGCCAACCCCGGCGCCTCGGTGAAAGACCGCGCCGCGTTGTGGATCGTGCGCGATGCCGAGGAGCGCGGGCTGCTCAAGCCCGGTGGCACCATCGTCGAAGGCACTGCGGGCAACACCGGCATCGGCATCGCGCTGGTCGCCAATGCCTTGGGCTACAAGTCGGTCATCGTCATGCCCGAAACGCAATCGCGCGAGAAGATGGATACGCTGCGTGCCCTGCGCGCCGAACTCGTGCTCGTTCCGGCAGCGCCGTTCTCCAACCCTGGGCACTTCGTCCACACCTCGCGCCGCATTGCCGAGGAAACCGAGGGTGCGGTCTGGGCCAACCAGTTCGACAACATCGCGAATCGTCGCGCCCACATTGAAACCACTGCGCCCGAAATCTGGGAGCAGATGGAACACCGCATCGACGGCTTTACCTGTGCGGCCGGAACCGGCGGCACGATCGCGGGCGTCGGCATGGGCCTCAAGGCCTTCGACGAGAACGTCACCATCGCGCTGACCGACCCGCACGGCGCGGCGCTCTACAACTATTATGCCAATGGCGAATTGAAGGCCGAAGGGTCGTCAGTCGCCGAAGGCATCGGGCAGGGTCGGATCACCGCCAACCTCGATGGCGCGCCGATCGACACGCAGTTCCGCATCTCGGACGAGGAAGGCCTGTTCTGGGTCGAACGCATGCTGGCCGACGAAGGCCTCTGCCTCGGCCTGTCGAGCGGGATCAATGTGGCTGGGGCGGTGGCTCTGGGCAAGCAGCTCGGCCCCAATGCGCGCGTGGTGACGATCCTGTGCGACACAGGCTTCCGCTACCTGTCCTCGCTCTACAATGCCGAGTGGTTGAAGGCTAAGGGTCTCCCGGTATTCCCATGGTTGGAGCAATAGGCTAGAAGCGCTCCATGGCCCTTTTTGCCAGATCGCAGGCCCCGCGCGCTGCTCCGACCGGACCTCAGGTCGATGTTCCGTCCAGCGCGCTCGCCTACACCCCGCCCTCGATGCGCGAAATGCGCGCGCAGGCAGTTCACAGGTTGCAGGTCGGGCTGTTCGGGCTGGCGGGCATGCTGCTGCTGGTCAGCCTCGCCAACGTGATCATGGACCGCGCCAAGTATATCGACCAGACCGCAGTCGCGGGTGCAGCGCCTGCCGATGCGGCAAGCGACACCGCCGCCAGTGACCCGCTGGTCGATATGGGCGTTGCGCCCGAACTACCGGTCAAGCCCACCGTCAGCATCTCGCCCGCCCCGCCGCCAACCGCAGCACCTTCGGTCAAGGCACCGCAGCCCTGATCCTGCGCCGCCGCGCCCCGTGGCTCGCCGCGCTGCTGATGGTCATGGGCGCGGTTGTCTGGGCCATCTCCACCCGCGGCGCCGACCCGGACAGAAACACCTCGATCGGCCTGTTCACCAGCCTGCCGATCCTGTGGAGCGAAGAACAGAGCGTCAGCGCGATGCTGTCCTCGACCGCGCCTCCCCATTGGGCGCGCAACGTCCTCGAACGTCGCGGCACACTGCTCGCGCTCGATACCCTGCTCGACCTGTCGCGCACCCGCCGTCTGGTCATCGCGCAGCCACGCCCGCTCATGCCTGAGGAAAACGTCGCGCTCGACAATTGGGTGCGCGGCGGCGGCAAGCTCCTGTTGTTCGCCGATCCGATGCTCACGCGGGAAAGTGCGTTCCCGCTGGGCGATCGCCGACGCCCGCAGGATATTGCGCTCATCTCGCCGATCCTCAGGCGCTGGGGGCTGCAACTGCGCTTCGACGATTCGCAACCGGCTGCCTCACGGGAAAACACGGGCGAGGGCTTGTCCGTCGCCCTTCCCGGAGTGCTCGAGGCATTCCCGGGCGGGGTCGAGGCGCGGTGCCAAATCGGCCCCGAAGGCTTGGTCGCTCGGTGTAAAATCGCCAAAGGTCAGGCACTTATCGTAGCCGACGCGGCGCTGCTCGAGGCTGACGCCGCTCCTGCCGGGAAACGTACCCAGTTTGAAGCCTTGCTCGATCAGGCATTTCCGCGCTGACCTCGCCACCGTTACGGGAAACTGCGGGCCGATCAGCTGCGTAATACTAGGCGTTCGACAAAAATGGCCCTATTTCATGGAGTCGCGGTGCTTCATTTGTAGCCAGCGCATGGTTACCGCCATGGTAATACGGCGAGAAAATGCGACGAAATCATCACTTGTCCGCTATTTCCCGCATTTTCCCCTTTTCGCCCGTGCCGTCCCGCGTTAGTACTGCTTTCAATCGAGACGAACTCCAGTCGCATCCACGGGGGATGAGTCGGCTCTGCGCGATGGCGCGGGGCTGGAGGATGGCGCTTTTGTCTTTGATCGGGGTGACACCAGGTGGCAGGAGGGTCGGCAAGTTTCGTAGGGCAGGGCTTTTCGCCACGCGGCGAAAAGGGTCGCTACGTCCTGCCTGCCGATTTCCGCGCCGACATCGTCACAGCGTCGAACGATACCCGCATCCTTTGTCTCGACAAGCACCCGCGCCTGCCCTGCCTGACCGGCTTCGGCCTTTCGCGTCTCGCGGAATTCGCGATCGAGATCGATCGTGAGGAAGAGAAGCAACTTCGCCTCGGCAAGGATTTCGACCGCGATGTGGCCGAAGGACAGGTCTACGGTTTCTACCGCGCCAGTTTCGATGACAGCGGACGCTTCGTGCTGCCCGATCACCTCGCCGAACTCGGTGGCATCGAAGATGGCATGTACTTCCACGGTGGTGGGCGTCAGATCACCATCTGGAACCCCACCGTCCTGTTCCAGCAAGGGCCAGGCTGGGAAAGCGCGCAGGCCGGGTGCCGTGCCAAGATGGCCGAAGCCGCGAAGGGCAAGCGCAAATGAACGCGCCCCACATCCCCGTCCTGCTCGATGAGGTCGTCGCCGCGCTCGATCCCAAGCCGGGCGACCTCATCATCGACGCCACGTTCGGTGCGGGCGGCTACACCCGTCGCATCCTGGAATCCGGCGCGACCGTTCACGCCTTCGATCGCGATCCTGACGCGATTGCCGCTGGACAGCTCTGGGGAGAAACCTGTGGAAAAGATCCGCGCCTGGTTCTCCATCCGCGGCGCTTTTCCGAACTCGCCCAAGGACTTGCCGAGGCCGGAATTGCGGGCGTTCGCGGTGTCGTGTTCGACATCGGGGTCAGCTCGATGCAGCTTGACCAGGCGGCGCGCGGGTTTGCGTTTTCCAGCGATGGCCCCTTGGATATGCGCATGTCGCAGGAAGGGCTCAGCGCGGCTGATTTCCTCAACGATGCGGACGAGGGAGACATCGCCGACGTACTCTATCGCTATGGCGAAGAACGCCAGTCGCGCCGCATCGCCCGCGCCATCGTTGCTGCGCGCCCGCTGACCACAACCGGCCAGTTCGCTGCCGTCGTGCGCAAGGCGCTGGGCTATCGGCCCGACATCAAGGGTCCCAAGGCGCAGAAAGACCCCGCCACGCGCAGTTTTCAGGCCGTCCGTATCCACATCAACGGTGAGCTCGACGAACTGATCGAAGGCCTTGCTGCTGCCGAAAAGGTCCTCCTCCCCGGCGGCCGCATTGTCGTGGTCAGCTTCCACAGCCTCGAGGATCGCATCGTCAAGCAGTACTTGCGCGAGGCGGCAGGGGCGCAAGGCTCCGGGTCGCGCCACCTCCCGCAGATCGCCAGCACCGTGCAGCCGGTCTTCGAAAAGCCTTCCGCTGCGATCCGCCCCACGGCCGAGGAAGAGGCGCGCAACCCCCGCTCGCGTTCGGCCACGCTGCGCTGGGCCGTGCGGACCCCGGCCCCGGCACGGGCCACGGGCGAAAGGCAGGCAGCATGATCACCTCGGCAAATCGCCTGCGCTCTGTTGGCTGGTTCGTCCTGCTCGGCCTGTGCTTCACGCTCGTTCTGGTGCTTGCCTTCCGCGTCAACGCGCTGCGCAGCCGGGTCCACCACGCCGAGGAAAAGATCGTCGCGCTCAAGCAGGAAAAACTCTACCTCGAAACCGAGTTCGAAACCCGCGCCAACCAGCAGCAGCTCAAGGCATGGAACGATGTCGAATTCGGCTATGCCGCGCCCGGTGCCAGCCAGTACCTCGAAGGCGAGCGCCAGCTTGCCAGCCTCAGCATGCCGTCGACACCCGATGCGCCTGCCCCGATCCGCGTCGCCAGCATGGATGACAGCGTGATCGCCTCGGCCGCATTTCCGGCGATGGTCTCGCCGCTCTCGGGCAAGGCGCTCGCCAGTGGCGACCGCAAGGCCGGCGCGTCCGACGACGATGCCGACGACGGTCCGCGCGCCCCGCGCATGGGCCACGCCGAGGCCGTTGAAACGCTCAACGACCGTCTGGGCAAGGTCGTCGAAGTGTCCTCGGGTAAGCCGGTTCGCGCCGAGACGACTTCGGACAAGCCGCGCCCGGTCAAGGCCGTCAAGGCCAGCGCGAAGAAGGATGCCGACACGTCGCAAAAGACGGCTGCGTCCCAAAAGACCACTGCCAAAACCAAGCCCGTCGAGGTCGCAAACAAATCGTCGGCCAAAAAGGATACCAAGCCCAAGGCCGGCACACGCAAGGAGGCGAAAGCAACCACTTGAACGCGCTCACCGCCTCGGCCGCCATCGCATCTGGCAGGGTCCGCCTCGCCAACGTCCGTCAGCGCTCGCTGGTCGAGGCCAAGGTGCGCGTGCTCGTGGTGGCGGCGCTGTTTGCGTTCGTGGGCCTTGCTGCACTGATCCGCATCGCGCAGCTCGGATTTTTCGAGGACGCGCCCGAACGGCGCTCGCTCACCGAGGCGCTGCTGCCGCCACGTGGCGAGATCACCGACCGCAACGGCTTCCCGCTCGCCCGCGCATTTCCCGCCTATGCGCTGTGGTATAACCCCAAGGCGCTGGGAGAAAAGGGCTCCTCGCTGGTGAAGTCGCCCGAGGAAGTCGCCAAGGCGCTGCTCCAGATCTTTCCCGACGCCGATTACAACGATCTGGTCCGGCGGCTGAAGTCCGACAAGCCCAGCTACTTGCGCCGCCGGGTCATGCCCGAAGAAGCCAACCGCCTCTACGCTCTGGGTGAGCCCGCGCTGGAATTCCCGCGCGAGAACCAGCGCTACTATCCGCAAGGGTCGCTTGGCGCGCACGTCCTGGGCTACGTCGATGGTGAAGGTGGCGGCCATGTCGGCATGGAGCAGGTGCTCGAAAAGCGGCTGCTCGATCCGGCGCAGCGCGGCACGCCGATCGCATTGTCGATCGACATGCGTGTGCAGGGCGCGCTCGAGGACGAACTCGGCCGCGGGATGATGGAAACCGAGGCCAAGGGCGCGGCGGGCGTGATCCTTGATGTCGATACTGGCGAAGTCGTCGCGCTGGCCTCGCTGCCTTCGTTCAATCCCAACCGTTCGGACATGGCCTACAACGATCTCGTGTTCAACAAGGTCACCAATCAGGTTTACGAACTGGGGTCGACCTTTAAGCCGTTCACGGTTGCAGCGGCGATCGACGATGGCGTGATCACCGACCTGTCGGTTCGCTATCCGTCCAATCGCCCGCTTGCCATCGGTGGCTTCCAGATCCGTGACAGCCACAATTTCGGCGCGTCCCTGAACGTGCCCGAGGCGCTGATCCACTCATCGAACATCGTGACAGCGCAAGTCGCCGACAAGCTCGGAGGGCCTGCGCTGAAGCGGACTATGGCAGCGCTCGGCATGAATGAGCGGCCTTATATCGAACTGCCGGCCCGAGGCTTCCCGCTGTGGCCGCGCGGCACTGACAAGAACGGCGACTGGGCGCGCATCACGACGATGACGGTCAGCTATGGCCACGGCATCGCGGTTACCCCGCTTCATCTGGCAGCGGGCTACAGCGCTCTTGTCAACGGCGGCATCTGGCGGCCGGCCACCCTCTACAAGGTCGATCCAGCCCACGTTGCGGCAGGGCGTCGCGTTTTCAAGGCTTCGACCAGCGCACGCATGCGCCAGTTGCTGCGGATGATCGTCGTCGATGGCACCGGCCGCAGCGCGAACGCGCAGGGCTTCCGGGTCGGCGGCAAGACCGGATCGGCTGAAAAGCCCGGCGGCAAGGGCGGCTACAACCGCACCTCGCTGATCGCAACATTTGCTGCTGCGTTCCCGATGGACAAGCCACGCTATGTCGTGGTCGCCATGCTTGATGAACCCAAAGGCACCGCGGCCACCTCGTTCCAGCGTACCGCCGCGTGGAACACTGGACCGATCGTTGGTCGCCTTATCCCGCGCATCGGGCCGCTGCTCGGGGTTGTGCCGGACGACAGCCGCGACATCGACATCTCCGACCTTTCGCCGCTGGTCGGCAACGGGAAGGGCGAATGAAGCTCGGCGCAATCCTTGACGCGGCAGGGTTTCCGCCAGCGGAGGCGGACGCCAACGTCACCGGGTTTGCCATCGATCACCGCAAGGTCGCGCCCGGCACGATCTTCGGCGCATTCCCCGGCACGCGCTTCAACGGTGAGGATTTCATCGCCGACGCGGTCAAGGCAGGCGCGGTGGCCATTGTCGCGCGTCCGCAAGCTACCGTTCATGGCGCACACCACGTCGCCGACGCCGAACCGCGCCGCGCCTTTGCCGCGCTCGCCGCGCAGTTTTTCCAACCCGTCCCTGAAACCGTCGTTGCGGTGACCGGCACCAACGGCAAGACCTCGACCGCCGAAATGACCCGGCAGATCTGGCGTATGGGCGGATACGCGGCGGCATCGATCGGCACGCTCGGCGTTACCACGGCGGATGAGAGCATCTCGACGGGGCTGACGACGCCCGACATCGTCACCTTCCTCGCCAACATGACCGGCCTAGCGCGTGAAGGCGTAACGCACGTCGCTTACGAAGCGTCCAGCCACGGCCTCTCGCAATTCCGCAACGAGGGCCTGCGCGTCGTTGCGGGCGCCTTCACCAACCTCAGCCGCGATCATCTCGACTACCACGAGACGATGGAGGACTATTTCGCGGCCAAGATGCGCCTGTTCGACACCGTCGTAGATGACGGCGGCACTGCCGTCGTGTGGATGGACGATGCATGGTCGGCAGAGGCAGTCGAGCACGTCCGCGCAAGGGGTCTGCGGCTGCTCAGCGTGGGCGAGCAGGGGACCTCGATCCGCCTGCTCGCCCGTACGCCGACCCAACTCGGGCAGATGCTCGAGATTGAATGCGAGGGCAGGGCGCGCAAGGTCAACCTGCCGCTGATCGGAGCCTATCAGGCCGCCAATGCGCTGGTCGCGGCGGGCTTGGCCATGGCATCGGGCATGAGCGACGCACAGGTGTTCGACGCGCTGCCAAGGCTCCAGCCGGTACGCGGTCGGCTCGAACGCGCCGCGATCAACCGTGCAGGCGCACCGGTCTACGTCGATTACGCGCACACGCCGGATGCGATCGAGGCCGCCATTGCCGCACTGCGCGCGCATGTGAAGGGCCGCCTGATCACCGTATTCGGCGCAGGCGGCGATCGCGACGAAGGCAAGCGCCCGGAAATGGGGCACGCAGCCTGTGCCGGGTCGGACCTCGTCATCGTCACTGACGACAATCCGCGCGGCGAGGACGCAGCCGCGATCCGCGCCGCGATCATGGCGGGCTGTGACGACGCCGCGCGTGAAATAGGGGACCGCCGCAGCGCCATCGCTGCGGCAATATCGGAGGCCGGGCGCGACGATATCGTGCTCGTCGCGGGCAAGGGGCATGAGCAGGGGCAGATAGTCGGGCGGGGCGATGCGATGCGAGTCCTGCCGTTTGACGACGTGCAAGTCGCAAGGGAGTGCACCACATGACCGCCAACCCAGCCCTTATCGAATGGCCCGATGACCTGTCCGACGCGGCAGGTCTTGCGCTTTGGACCAGCGACGAAATCGCCGCAGCCACCGGTGGCCGCGCCAGCGCCCCGTTCGCCGTCTCGGGCATCGCCATCGACAGCCGCGAAGTCGTCGAAGGCGACCTGTTCTTTGCGCTCAAGGGGGAAGCATCGGACGGCCACCGCTACCTCGAGGGCGCTTACGGGCGCGGCGCTCCGGGCGCAGTCGTTGAGCACGCCTGCTTCGGTTCGCACGTGCTTGTTTCAAATACCTCAAGCGCACTTGAGGATCTGGCAAAAGCTGCGCGAAATCGGGTAGATGCTGGCATAATCGGAGTCACCGGCTCAGCAGGCAAGACCGGCGTCAAGGAGGCACTCTACGCCGCGCTCGACCGGGGCAGCCGTGGCCGCGCGCACCGCTCGGTCAAGAGCTACAACAACCACGTCGGCGTTCCGCTCAGTCTGGCGCGCATGCCCGCCGCGACCCGCTTCGGCGTGTTCGAGATGGGCATGAACCACGCAGGCGAGCTTTCCGCGCTCACCCGCCTCGTTCGCCCCCATGTCGCCGTCGTCACCACTATCGCGCCTGCCCACATCGGGCACTTCACAGGCGAGGAAGCCATCGCCGACGCCAAGGGAGAGATCTTCGAGGGTCTCGAACCCGGCGGCGTTGCGATCATCCCCGCAGATAGCCCGCACTACGAACGTCTCCGCGCCAAGGCCGCACGTCACGCCGGACGCGTCATCGCCTTCGGCTCGGGAGCCAATGCCGACGTCCGCCTGATCGACGCGATCCCCGCAAGCTGCGGCGGCACGCTGGTCACAGCAGACCTCGGCGGCCGCAAGGTCTGCTACACCATCGCCATGCCCGGTGCGCACTGGGTGGCCAACTCGCTCGCGGTCATGGCCGCAGTCGAGGCTATCGGCGGCGATCTCGGCGCAGCGGGCCTCGCGCTTGCTGAAATGGAAGGCCTCGCCGGTCGCGGCGCGCGCCACACCATTCCCGCAGCCGATGGCGATGGGTCGGGCCAAGCGCTGCTCATCGACGAAAGCTACAACGCCAACCCGGCCTCGATGACAGTCACTTTGCAGCAATTGGGTGAGACTTCCGCCACCCGTCGCGTCGCAATCCTCGGCGCGATGCGTGAACTCGGCGCCGACGAGGCCCGCTATCATGCAGACCTTGCCGCCCCTGTCATCGCGGCAAAGGTCGATCGCCTGATCCTCGTCGGACCCGAAATGGCTGCACTGGCGCGCGCGCTGGGGAAAAGCACTGGCCCCGCGCTTGCCGCTACAATCGATGTGGCGCATGTGCAGGACACGGCAGAAGCGGCTCAATGTCTCGCTGCCGATGGCGTACGGGGTGGCGATGCCATCCTCGTCAAGGGGTCCAACTCGGTCGGTCTGGGAGCGCTCGTGCGGTCGCTCACCGCCAGGGAACAATGAATGCTCTACCTGCTGGCGCAATGGCTTCAATTCGAGGGGTTCAGCAACCTCATCCGCTACCAGACCTTTCGTGCCGGTGCGACATTGCTGACCGCGCTGGTGATCGGGCTGATCATCGGTCCGCGCTTCATCAACATGCTCCGCGTGCGTCAGGGCAAGGGCCAGCCGATCCGTGAGGACGGGCCTCAAACCCACCTCGCCAAGCGCGGCACGCCGACCATGGGCGGACTGCTGATCGTCACCGCGCTGACGCTGTCGGTGCTGCTGTGGATGGACATCACCAGCCGCCACATCTGGGCCTGCGCCGTGGTCACGCTCGGCTTTGGCCTGATCGGCTTCCTCGACGACTACGACAAGGTCACGAAGTACGCGCACAAGGGCGTATCGGCTCGTACTCGTCTGCTTGGTGAATTCGTCGTTGCGGCCATCGCGGCATGGCTCGCGGTGGGTGAGACCAACCTCTACGTGCCGGTGTTCAGCAACCTCTACATCCCGCTCGGTCCGTTCTATTACCTGTTCGCGATCTTCGTGATCGTCGGCGCGGGCAATGCGGTAAACCTGACCGACGGGCTCGATGGCCTGGCGATCATGCCGGTGATCATCGCCGCAGGCACCTTCGCCATCATCGCTTATCTGGCAGGGCGCGTGGACTATTCGAGCTACCTCGGCATCCCCCACGTCAAGGGTGCGGGCGAACTCGCGATCTTCTGCGCCGCGATGATGGGCGCAGGGCTTGCCTTCCTGTGGTTCAACGCCCCGCCCGCCGCCGTGTTCATGGGTGACACCGGCAGCCTCGCGCTTGGTGGAGCACTTGGTGTGATCGCGGTCGCCGCGCATCACGAAATCGTGCTCGCCATCGTCGGCGGGCTGTTCGTGGTGGAGGCCGTCTCGGTCATCGTGCAGGTCGCGGTCTACAAGCGCACCGGCAAGCGCGTGTTCCGCATGGCTCCGATTCACCACCACTTCGAACAGCTAGGCTGGAAGGAATCGACGGTCGTCATCCGCTTCTGGATCGTCTCGATCGTGCTCGCGCTGCTGGGCCTTGCCACGCTCAAGGTGCGATGATCACGTCGCGCGCCTTTGCCGACAAACGGTTCGCGGTGCTTGGCCTTGCCCGCTCGGGGCTTGCCAGCGTCGAGAGCCTGCTGGCAAGCGGCGCGCATGTCACCGTGTGGGACAGCCGCGAGGAACCACGCGCCGCGTTCGAAGGCCGCGCCGACATTGCCGATCCGCTGACGATGGACCTTGCGGGCTTCGACGGCGTGGTCGTCTCACCCGGGGTCCCGCTCAACCGCCATCCCATCGCCGACCATGCTCGCGCCGCCGGTGTGCCGGTCATCGGCGACATTGAACTGTTCGCCCGCGCCCGCGCCGACCTGCCGGCGCACCGCGTCGTCGGCATCACCGGCACCAACGGCAAGTCGACCACGACGATGCTGGTCCACCACATCTGCGAAGCCGCGGGCTTGCCCACACGCATCGGTGGCAACATCGGGTTGCCGATCCTGGGGCAGGAACCACTGCCCGAAGGCGGCGTCTACGTGCTCGAACTGTCGAGCTACCAGATCGATCTCACGCTAAGCCTCGCCTGCGATGTCGCCGCACTGATCAACCTCAGCCCCGATCATCTCGACCGCTATGACGGCTTCGCCGGTTACGCCGCGTCCAAGGCGCGCCTGTTCGCGATGCAGACGTCCGGCCAGCACGCCGTGTTCGGCCAGGGTGACGAGCATACGCTTGCCATCGCGCGCGAAACCGCGAGCGGCCGCCCCTTCGGCACGGTCCACATCGTCGAACCCGCAACGCTTCAGGGCCAGCCCGACTGGCCCTCGCTGCAAGGCCCACATAACCTCCAGAACGCCGCCATCGCGGTCGAGATCGCACGGCAGCTTGGCATCGGCGAAGACGTCTGGCGCCCCGCGCTTGCCAGCTTCGTCGGGTTGCCGCACCGGATGGAGCGCGTGGCCGAGGCAGGCGGCGTGCTCTACGTCAACGATAGCAAGGCGACCAATCCCGCCTCCACCGCGCCCGCCTTGGGAGCGTACCCACGCATCCACTGGATCCTCGGCGGGTTGCCCAAAAGCGACGACCTCGACGAGTGCGCGCCCTATTTCGGCAATGTCGTAGCGGCCTACACCATCGGCGAGGCTGGTCCCCGCTTCGCCCAGATCCTCGAGCCGGTCATGCCCGTCAGCCGCAGCGAGATGCTGTGCGACGCGGTGCGCCAGGCGATGGAAGCCGCCCATCCCGGAGACGTGGTCATGTTGTCACCAGCCTGCGCCAGCTTCGACCAGTTCCGCGATTTCGAGGCGCGCGGCGACAGCTTCCGCCAGATCGTCGAAGCCCTGATCGAGGACCGCGAGGCACCATGCCCGCCGGGAGCCAGCAATTGAGCACCGCACCCACCCCCACGCGCCTCGTCACCACGACAATGCCCGAAGGCGGCGTCCGCGTCGTCGGCCATGGCGCGCGTTTTCGTCGCAGCCGCCGCAGCGAATTGCTGATCTGGTGGCGCGAGATCGATCGTGTGCTGCTCGGCCTTATCCTGTTTCTCGTGGCGATCGGCACCGTCGCGGTCGCGTCCGCTTCGCCTGCCAGCGCGCATCGCTTGTCGACCAGCGCAAAGAAGCTGGGCGATCTCTACTTCTTCTGGATTCACTTGCGCTGGGTCGCGGTGGGCCTTGTCGCGATGTTCTTCGCCTCGGTTCTGCCCAAGGAAGCGGCGCGGCGCGGCGCGATCCTGCTCGCCGCTGCAATGATCGTCGCCCTCGTCCTCGTTCCGCTCGTCGGCAGCGAGGTCAAGGGCGCGAAACGCTGGTTGTGGATCGGCTTCAGCCTGCAGCCGTCGGAATTCCTCAAGCCCGGCTTTGCCATCGCGATTGCATGGATCCTGTCGTGGCGCGTGCGCGATCCCAACATCCCCGTCATCCCGATCACCATCGGGATCATGGGGCTGGTCGGTGCCCTGCTGATGGCCCAGCCGGACTTCGGCTCGACCGTGCTGTTTGCTGGGGTGTGGTTCGTGCTGGTGCTGCTCTCGGGCCTGTCGATCAACAAGGTGCTGTGGTCGATGGGGGCAGGGGTGCTGGCGGTGATCGCGGCTTACTTCCTCTATCCCAACGCCACGCACCGCATCGACGCGTTCATTTCGGGCGGCAGCGAATTCGACCAGGTCGATCTGGCCATGCGTACCTTGCTCAATGGCGGGTGGAGCGGGGCGGGGCTGTGGCTCGGTGCGCGCAAGAACGCGCTGCCCGAAGCGCACACCGACTACATCTTTTCGGTGATCGGAGAGGAATTCGGGCTGATCGCCTGCGCCGTGGTGGTGGTGGTCTATTGCATGATCGCGCTGCGCGTGCTGATCCGCCTGCTCGATGAAGAAGACCTGTTCACGATCCTCGCAGCGGCGGGCCTCACCGCGCAGTTGGTTGGGCAAGCCTTCATCAACATCCTCGTCAACCTGCAATTGTTCCCCTCGAAAGGCATGACCTTGCCGCTCATCAGTTACGGCGGATCGTCGACCATCGCACTGCTGACCGGCGTCGGCCTGCTGCTCGCGATTACCCGCCGCAACCCCTACCTCTCGCGTGAAAAGTTCGGGCTGACGGACATGGTGCGCAAATGAGCGTCGTCTCGCGTCACTACGTCCTCGCGGCAGGCGGTACAGGCGGACACCTGATCCCCGCGTTCGCGCTGGCGGTCGAACTCGAACGGCGCGGCCACCACGTCGCGCTGGTCACCGACGATCGCGGCGCGAAGATTCCGGGCAAGCCCGATTTCCTGCCCGCGCATGTCCTTCCCGCTGGCCGCATGACCAAGAACCCGCTCGGCTGGTGGAAGGCCATCAGGTCGATCCTTCAAGGCCGCGCCATGGCGCTGCGCCTGTTCGACAGCTTCGAGCCATCGTGCGTGATCGGCTTCGGCGGCTACCCCGCGCTGCCCGCCTTGCTCGCCGCGCGCGCGGCCAAGGTGCCCACCGTCATTCACGAACAGAATGCCGTGCTCGGCCGGGTCAACCGCTTCCTTGCCCAGCGTGTCGATGCCATCGCCACGGCTTATGGCGATGTCGAACGGCTCGATCCAAAGTTGTGGGGCAAGGTCCACCGCGTCGGCAATCCGGTGCGTCCCGAAGTGCTCGCGCTGCGTGGGCAGGCCTTCCCCGAGTTCACCGAAGACAGCCTGTTCCGCGTGCTCGTCACCGGCGGCAGCCAGGGCGCGTCGATCCTGTCCGAAGTCGTGCCCGATGCGCTGGCGATGCTCCCGCCCGCCCTGCGGCACCGTCTGCAGGTCACCCAACAATGCCGCGCCGAAGACCTCGAAATGGTCCGCGCCCGCTACGCCAAGCATGAAATCCCGGCCGAACTCGGCACCTACTTCGAAGACATGCAGGCGCGGCTTGCGGGTACGCACCTGTTCATCGGCCGCGCCGGAGCCTCGACCATCGCGGAACTCACCGCCGTCGGCCGCCCCGCGATCCTGATCCCGCTGCCCGGTGCTACCGACGATCACCAGACCGCCAACACGCGCGAGATCGTCACCGCAGGCGGCGCACGCGCGATCCGTCAGCCCGCCGCCACGGTAGTCGACCCGGACGCCTATTCGGGCGACCGCCGCAACGCGATCATGAGCGAACGGGCCGACCATATCCAGAAGCTGTCCAAGGACATCTGCGTCCAGATTCAGGCCATCGCCCAGCACCCGCAGGCACTCGCTAACGCCGCTCACGCGGCTTGGAACTGCGGGCTTCCCAACGCCGTCAGCGATCTCGCCGACCTCGTCGAGAGCTTCGGCGCGGAACCGATCATGGACATAATTCAGGTCGAAGCCCGCGCTCCGGTGGGCGTACAGGGGCAACTGGCATGAAGGGCGTCGGCACCGAAATCGGGACGATCCACTTCGTCGGCATCGGCGGCATCGGCATGTCCGGCATTGCCGAGGTCATGCACAACATGGGCTATTCGGTGCAGGGCTCGGACATCGCCGAGGGCTATGTTATCGAAGGCCTGCGCTCGCGCGGGATCGCCGTGATGATCGGCCAGCGCGCCGAGAATGTCGCTGGTGTCTCCGTTGTCGTCACATCCACGGCGGTGAAACGTGACAACCCGGAAGTCGTCGCTGCGTTGGAAGGCCGCATCCCGGTCGTCCGCCGCGCCGAAATGCTGGCCGAGCTGATGCGGCTCAAGAACACCGTGGCCGTCGCTGGAACCCACGGCAAGACCACGACGACGTCGATGATCGCCTGCCTGCTTGATGCGGGCGGTGTGGACCCCACCGTGATCAACGGCGGCATCATTAATTCCTACGGCTCAAACGCGCGCCTCGGCGACAGCGAGTGGATGGTTGTGGAAGCGGATGAGAGCGACGGCTCGTTCCTGCGGCTCGACGGCACGCTCGCGGTCGTCACCAATATCGATCCCGAACACCTCGATCACTACGGCAGCTTCGACGCGGTCAAGCGCGCCTTCGTCGAATTCATTGAGAACGTACCATTCTACGGCGCGGCGATGCTGTGTATCGACCATCCTGAAGTCCAGGCAATTATCCCCAAGATCCGCGACCGCCGCGTCGTCACTTACGGCTTCTCTGCGCAGGCCGACGTGCGCGGTGACGCGGTTACTCCGGTCCCCGGTGGCAACCGCTTCACTGCGGTGCTGCGCGCACGCGACGGATCGTTCCGCCGGATCGAGGGCATCGAAATGCCCATGCCCGGCCGCCACAACGTCCAGAACGCGCTCGCCGCCATCGCTGTCGCGGTCGAGATGGGCGTGTCCGATGACGTCATCCGCAGCGGCTTTGCCCACTTCGGCGGGGTCAAGCGCCGCTTCACCAAGGTCGGCGAAGTCGCGGGCGCCACGATTATCGACGATTACGGCCACCACCCGGTCGAAATCCGCGCGGTCCTTGCCGCCGCACGCGAAGGCGTGACCGGACGCGTGATCGCGGTCGCCCAGCCGCACCGCTTCACCCGGCTGCGCGACCACATGGAAGACTTCCAAGGCGCGTTCAACGATGCCGACGTGGTCTATGCCGCCCCGGTCTATCCGGCGGGCGAACAGCCGATCGAAGGGATCGACAGCGCCGCGATGGTCGAAGGCATCAAGGCCCGCGGCCACCGCTCGGCGCACCTGATCGCCAGCGCCGACGCCTTGGCAAAAGAACTCGCCACCACAGTCCAGCCCGGCGACATGGTCGTCTGCCTCGGCGCAGGCGACATCACCAAGTGGGCTGCGGGTTTGGCGGATTCGATTGCACGCGAACGGGGCGGGGCGTGACATTGCAAACACCACCCCCAATCCCCTCCTCTGAAGAGGAGGGGGCTTCCGATCTCGCCCTCCTCTTCAGAAGAGGGGGCCGGGGGGTGGTGCCTTCGCTTCAAGGCAAACTTACCCCCAACGCTCCGCTCGCCCCGCTGGTCTGGTTCAAATCCGGCGGCACCGCCGATTGGCTGTTCGAGCCAAAGGACGTCGCTGATCTCCAGGACTTCCTCGCCAACCTCGCCCCCGATATCCCGGTCATGGCGCTCGGACTCGGCTCGAACCTTATCGTCCGCGATGGCGGAGTCCCCGGCGTCGTCATCCGCCTCGGCAAGGCCTTCGCCAAGGTCGAGCGCGTCGATGAGGTCACGCTCAATTGCGGCGGCGGTGCCAGCGGCATCCTCGTCTCGTCCACCGCGCGCGACAATGCCATCGCCGGCCTCGAATTCCTTCGCTCGATCCCCGGCACCGTCGGCGGCTTCGTGCGCATGAATGGCGGCGCCTATGGCCGCGAGGTCAAGGATGTGCTGATCGACTGCGACATCGTGATCCGCTCGGGCGAGATCGCCACGATGCCGCTCTCGGAACTCGGCTACACATACCGCCACTCCGACCTCGTCGACGGCTGCATCGTCGTCGCCGCGCGCTTTCGCGGCCAGCCCGGCGATCCCCAAGCGATCCAGACCGAAATGGACCGCATCAGCGCCGCCCGTGAAGCCTCGCAACCCCTGCGCAGCAAGACCGGCGGCTCCACCTTCAAGAACCCAGAAGGTGCGCGCGCATGGGAACTGGTCGACAAGGCCGGATGCCGGGGCCTTGCCGTCGGCGGCGCGCAAGTCAGCGAAAAACATACTAACTTCCTGATCAACACCGGCGCCGCCACCAGCGCCGACATCGAGAAGCTGGGCGAAGAAGTCCGCACCCGCGTGAAAGCTCACTCCGGCGTGGACCTCGAATGGGAAATCAAGAGGATCGGCCGCACGTGACACTCCCCAAACTCCACGTTGCAGTCCTGATGGGTGGCTGGTCGAGCGAACGCCCGGTCTCGCTCATGTCGGGCGAGGGCGTAGCCAAGGCGCTCGAATCCAAGGGCCACCGCGTCACCCGCATCGATATGGACCGCGATGTCGCGCTGCGCCTGTCGGAAGCAAAGCCCGACGTCGTGTTCAACGCGCTCCACGGCACGCCCGGTGAAGACGGCTCGATTCAGGGCCTTATGGACATCATGGGCCTGACCTACACGCACTCAGGGTTGGCCACCTCGGTCATCGCGATCGACAAGGAACTGACCAAGCAGGCGCTCGTCCCTCACGGCATCCCGATGCCCGGCGGCCGCATGGTCTGCACCGAGGAACTCTACAAGGCTGACCCGCTGCCGCGCCCCTACGTGCTCAAGCCCGTCAATGAAGGTTCCTCCGTCGGCGTCGCCATTGTCACCGCCGAGGGAAATTACGGCAACCCGATCAGCGCCGATGCCAAGGGCCCGTGGCAGGAATTCGACCGCCTGCTTGCCGAACCGTTCATCCGTGGCCGCGAATTGACCACCGCCGTCATCGGCAACCGCGCGCTGCTCGTCACTGAACTGCGCCCCAAATCCGGCTTCTACGATTTCGACGCCAAATACACCGAAGGCATGACCGACCACATCTGCCCGGCCGAAATCCCCGACGATGTGACCGAGGCCTGTCGCGACATCGCCCTGCGCGCGCACAAGTTGCTCGGCTGCAAAGGCACCAGCCGGTCGGACTTCCGCTGGGACGATGAACGCGGCGTCGCCGGTCTGTTCCTGCTCGAGGTCAACACCCAGCCGGGCATGACCCCGCTCAGCCTCGTGCCCGAACAGGCACGCGCAATGGGCATGGACTACCCGGATCTGGTCGAGGCAATTATCGCCGAGGCCATCGCAGACAGCGGGAAGGGCTGACACCATGGCGCAGACCATCAAGCGCGGCGGCAAGGGCGTTCGTCGCGCCGCCGCCGCCCGCACCACGCAGCGCAAGGTTCGCACCGCGCGCCAGCAGACCGGATCGCTGCTCGACAGCGTCGTCCGCTGGCTACCGTTCAGCGAGGAGACGCTGCACCGCATCGTGATGACCGTCATCCTCGCCATTGCCGCCGTGCTGGTCTGGACTGTCGCGGTCATGGCCGGCGTGCCCGCGCTCGTGTCAGAGCAGACCGCGCTGATCGCGTCTGACGCAGGCTTCAAGGTCAGCCACCTTGAAGTGCGCGGCGTCAACCGCATGAACGAACTCAAGATCTACGAACGCATCCTGGGGCAGAACGACCGCGCGATGACGACGCTCGATCTGGCGTCGCTGCGCGATGAGCTCAATGAACTGCCGTGGGTCAAGGACGCCCGTGTCTCGCGCAAGCTGCCCGACACGCTGGTGATCGACATCGTCGAGCGCACCCCCCACGCGGTGCTGCGCAAGCCCGACCGCATGGTCCTGATCGACGAGACCGGCACTGAGCTCGAGACGGTAAAACCCGCCAATGCCAAGGGCATGCTGGTGCTATCAGGCCTCGGCGTCGGCCAGCGCGTCGAGGATCTCACCCATCTGCTCGAAGCCGCGCCCGCCTTGAAGCCGCAAGTCAGCGAGGCCGAATGGGTCGGCAACCGCCGCTGGAACCTGACATTCAAGACCGATCAGGTACTCGCTCTGCCCGAAGGCGATGAAAAGGCTGCCAGTGCCCTGCTCAGCTTTGCGCGCATGGACGGCGTCAATCGCCTGCTCGGCGGAAAAGTTGCCGCGTTCGATATGCGCGCGCCCGACCGCATCTACATGCGCGTCCCCGGCCACGCCGACGAGGTCGCCGCCGAAAAGCGCGCGGTCGATCAGGCCAAGGCCGAAGCCAAGCGCGCCGCCACAAGCAAGCCCTCAGCCAAAGCCGAAGAGGGCTGATCTTTTAGATGGCAACCCCCCGCATCACCAAGGTTTTTGCAGCCGTAAACGTCGGGTCGTTCCGCGTGTCCGCGATGATCGCCGGGCTGTCCGAAACCGGCGAGATGGTCGTGCTGGGATCGGGCCATCGCGCCGCGCAGGGGATCAAGCGCGGTTACGTCACCGATATGCAGGCGGCCACGCATTCGGTGCGCGACGCGATCGAACGCGCCGAGAAGATGGCCAACATCGGCATCCAGAAGGTCTGGATCGGGTGCTCGGGGGCAGGGCTTGCCAGCACCACTGCGCGGGTCGAAGTCGAAGTCGGCGGGCGGCGGATCGAACAAGACGATATCGAACACCTGCTTGTCGCCGGGCGCGAAGTGATCGAACCCGATGGCCGCACCGTGCTCCACGCCCAGCCCGCGCACTACACGCTTGATGGCGCGCACGGCGTGCCCAATCCCAAGGGCCTCCATGCCGAACGGCTGGCGGTCGATATCCATGTCATGCTCGCCGACGGCGCGCCGATCCGCAACCTGACCGAGGCGGTGCAGAACGCGCATCTCGATGTGGAGGCCGTCGTCGGCTCGCCCGTCGCCGCAGGCCACGCCTGCCTCAGCCCCGAAGAGCGCGAACTCGGCGTTGCACTGGTCGAATTTGGCGCGGAAGTTACCACCGTTTCGGTTTATGCCGCGGGCATGCTGCTCGGCATGCAGGTCATCCAGTACGGGTCGGGCGACATCACCGATGCCATCGCGTCCGCATTCGGCATCCGCCGCTATCAGGCAGAGCGACTCAAGTGCATGTCCGGCTCGGCCATCGCCAGCCCAGCCGATCACCGCGAGATGATCCCGGTCAACGCACCCGGCGATCCCGAAGGCGGACCGGTGGCCCGCCACGCGGACGACAAGAACCGCATTCCCCGCGCCGAACTGATCTCGGTCATTACCCAGCAACTCGGCTTCTTTACGGAAGAGGTATCCAAGTCGCTGAAGTCCATGGGCTTTGTCGGTCAGACCGGGCAGCAGGTCGTGCTGACCGGCGGCGGGGCGCAGCTTCCCGGGCTTGCCGACTACACGCAGTCTGCCTTGGGGCGTCCGGTCCGGATCGGATCGCCACCGACCATGCTCGGCCTGCCGCCGGGACATGCCACGCCCAGTTCGTCGACGCTGGTCGGGCTCGTCCTGTTTGCGGCCGCTGATCCGGTCGATATCCGCGCGATCGGCCCGGCCTACACACCCACAGGATCGTACAAGGGCATGAAGCTGGCGAGTCGGTTAGTGAAAGCGGTAAAGGATTATTTCTGACGGCGTTATCCACCGCTCCACCTCGGAAACGGTGTAATTACAGACGCTCTGGGTGATCCAACCTGTGGAAAAGGTCAAACTTGCTTTGATTCGCCGGACTGCAATGTGCAACAGGTAACCATAGAAATTTTTCGCGCCGCCACCGGCGCCAGAATGACCCGTTTGGGAGACCGACAATGAGCATCAACATCGGACCGCCGGCCATCGACGAACTTCGTCCCCGGATTACGGTGATCGGCGTCGGCGGTGCTGGCGGCAACGCCATCGCCAACATGATCAACGCCAAGATCGAAGGCGTCGAATTCGTCGTCGTCAACACCGATGCGCAGGCGCTGAACAATTCGATCGTCGACAACCGCATTCAGCTCGGGCCTGACATCACGCAGGGTCTCGGCGCAGGCGCACGTCCCGAAGTCGGTCGTGCCGCTGCCGAAGAAACGCTCGAAGAGCTCGAGCGCGCGCTTGAAGGCGTGCACATGGTGTTCATCGCGGCCGGCATGGGCGGCGGCACCGGCACCGGCGCTGCTCCGGTCATCGCCGAAGCCGCGCGCCGCAAGGGCGTGCTGACGGTCGGTGTCGTGACCAAGCCGTTCATGTTCGAAGGCGCGCGCCGCATGCGCGCCGCCGAAGCGGGCATTGAGGAACTGCAGAAGCACGTCGACACGCTGATCGTCATTCCCAACCAGAACCTGTTCCTTGTCGCCAGTGCCGATACTACGTTCAAGCAGGCCTTTGAGCTCGCCGACGAAGTGCTCCAGCAGGGTGTCCGCTCGATCACCGACCTGATGGTCATGCCAGGCCTGATCAACCTCGACTTTGCCGACGTCCGCTCGGTCATGGGCGAAATGGGCAAGGCGATGATGGGTACGGGCGAGGGCGAAGGCCCCAACCGTGCGCTCGAAGCCGCCGAACGCGCCATCGCCAATCCGCTGCTCGACGGCGTGTCGATGCAGGGCGCCAAGGGCGTGATCATCTCGATCATCGGCGGCGACGACATGAAGCTGCTTGAAGTTGACGAAGCGGCCAACCACATCCGCGAACTGGTCGATCCCAACGCCAACATCATCTGGGGCTCGGCGTTCAACCCCGACCTCGATGGCAAGATCCGCGTATCGGTCGTCGCCACCGGCATCGAACAGAGCGCCGAACAGGCCGAAGTCGCCGCGCGCCCCGTCACCATCCCATCCACCTCGCGTGGTCCTGCGGTGCCGGCATCCGGCTCGATGGCACCTGCGCCTTTTGCACCGGCACCTGCCGCAGCGTCGGCACCTCAAGCAACCGCACAGCCAAGCTGGACGCCAGCAACCGAACAGGTTCAACCGGTACAGCCCGCCGATCCAGAGCCCGATACGCTCGACCTTACCGAGCTTCAGGAAGAGCCTCAGGCCGATGAACTTCTTCTCGGTGGAGACGATGCACCGGTCACAGCCGAAGTGGCTCCACAAGCCGCTCCCGAGCCTGCGCCTGCCATGCCGCGCCTCGGTCGCGGACCCGAAGCAGCACCGGCCAAGCCGGGCAGCGGCAGCACGCTGTTCGAACGCATGGCCAATCTGTCGCGCGGCAGTCGCGAAGACGAGGACGATGGCGATGACGGCAGCGCGTTGAACATCCCGCGCTTCCTCGGCCGCCAGAACAATCAGTAAGACACAACATGTTGCGGCGGTGACCTCGTTGCCGCCGCTTCATGTTCGGGCCTGTATGAGTGCGGCTGAATGAAACAACGCTACACCATCATGTCCCGTATGAAATTCATGCACGGCACGGCCCTATCCCTTGCGCTGGCCATCGCGGCGCCCGCAGTTGCCCAAGTCGATGACGATCCCGATGGTCCGACCACGATATCGCGCCCGGTCGTACAGTCGACCGCGCCAAGCCCAAGCCGTGAACTGAACGCCGCTCTTGCGCGACTCGCTTCGGATCCGCGCAATGTCCCCGCACTCACTGATGCGGCAGATGCGGCGCTCAAGCTGGGTGATAGCGACGCGGCGATCGGCTTCCTTTCGCGCGCCAACGAAGCACAGCCGAACAACACCCGCTCGAAGGTCCTGCTCGGCAAGGCTTATCTCGTCGCCGAGAATCCGGTCGATGCGATCCGCGCCTTCGACGATGCCGAGCGCGCGGGTGCCGATACTTTCGCGATGGCGGGCGACCGAGCGCTGGCTTACGATCTGGTCGGTGACAACGCCCGCGCCCAACGCTGGTATCAGGTCGCCGCAAGCCGGGGCGGCGATGACGAACTGACCCGCCGCCACGCGCTCAGCCTGGCCATATCGGGCGACCGGCGCGGCGCAGAAGCGCTGATCGCGCCGCTGATCGCCAAGCAGGACCGCGCCACCTGGCGCACCCGCACATTCGTCATGGCCGTCACCGGCGGCCCGGACGAGGCCGTCGCGGTCGCCTACGCATCGATGCCGCAGGAGCTGGCGTCCAGCATCGCGCCGTACCTGCGCTACATGCCGCGCCTGACCCCTGCGCAACAGGCGGCGGCTGCAAACTTCGGCCGCTTCCCGCGGGCTGCAGATATTGGCCGCGATGATGCGCGCATCGCGCAGTACGCCGCGCTCAACCCGCGCTCGCCGCGCTATGCCGAGGCAAGCCTGACGCCGACCGGCGCACCGCTGGGTCCCAACTCGGACAAGCCCAGCCGGGAAAAGCGTCGTCGTCCGGGCAAGGAGCAGGTTAAGGTCGCCGCCTCAGCCTCGCTGCAGCCGGGCCGCATTCCGACGCCCTCGATCACCCAGCCGACCGCGACCGCCCTGCCGCCATCGCCCACCACGCGTTACGTCGCGGCAACGACTACTTCGACACCGACACCGAATCCCGTCCCCGCCCAAGCGGCACGGCCCACCGTGCTTTCGGCGCTCGACGTCCCGCCTGGAACGACGCGGCCACCGGTCGGCCCCATCCGCCGCACGACCACGCCGACAACGACAGCCCCCAGTTCAGCCACGGCGATCCCCTCGGTACCGACGCGCTACGCCTCGGCACAGCCCGTGGTTCAGCCGCTGCCATCTACGGTCCGTCCGGCAACATCCGCGCCGACGACCACAACAGCGCTGACGGCACCGTCCTATACGCCGCTGACTTCGACCCCCGCACTGGCGACTCCTCGTCCGGGTACGACGGCCACAACGGCCGCTCCGATCGCGACAGCGCCAACGACAGCGACAGCGAGCGCACCAGCCACGCCGTCGATTGCGCTTCCCGACACCAAATCCAGTGGCGCTGCCGCCGTCAGTCCGGCAGCGTCTGGCTCGAGTTTCGACCTCGCGCGGCTCGCTCCCTCATCAACCGCTCAGCCGCTACCGCAAACGACATCGCCAGCGGCAAACCCCGTCACCTCGCCCCCGTCTCCCGCCCCTACCCAAATCGCATCGGCGCAAGGCATTTCGACCGGTTCCGCATCAGTGCCGGAGAGCACCGCGACGCCGGATAAGCCTGCCGATTTTGTGTCGCTTTTCAAAAGTTTCGCGCCTCCTGCCGAGGAGCGTCAGCCAGCAGTTGCGGCGGTCGACATCACGCGCCTTCCGCCAAAGCCGGTCATCAAGTCAGACCCGCGCGGCGAGCGTCCCGACGCCCCGTCCGACGTCTCGCGCACCGCTGCCAAGGAGCCTCCGGCCAAGATCGCTGCCACTGCCAAGGCAGCTGCCAAGACCGCGCAGGACGCCAAGGATGCCAAGGCGAAGAAGGCCGCGCCAAGCCATCCAAGCCGCATCTGGGTCCAGGTCCTGACCGGCGCAAACAAGGACATGATGGACAACGAGTGGCGCCGCCTGGTCAAGGAAGCGCCCGAAGTCCTGCGCGGCCGCAAGCCCTACATGTCGCCTTGGCGCAGCAACTTCCGCCTGCTCACAGGCCCGTTCGAAAGCGAGGCCTCGGCGCAGGACATCATCGCCAAACTGCGCAAGAGCGGCGTCTCCAGCTATCAGTGGACCAGCCCTGCCGGCCAGGCCGTCGATACCCTCGCGCTCAAGTGACGAGCGCTAGGGGGGCGGCTTGTTCACCCCTTGTCCACAGCTTTCCCACAAGCTTATCGAGTTTTGCCCAACCGCCTGTTAACCCACGATTGTCGTTGAGGGGGTCCAGCCCCATGGACAGGACAACGGCGGGCCGGGCAAATCGCCTTGCCGGGGGCCGACCATTCCGGGAGGCGCAGCAAAGTGTTCAGGGGACGTACCATGCGTACCGGCCATGACGACAACGAGCGCGACGAGGCGGCGCCGGTCGACATGATCGCCTCGTTGTTCGAGGCGCGCGGCTGGCCGTGCGAATTTGTTTCGGACGACGAAGTCAGCGGCGAGGTGCAGGGGTCGTGGGCCAGCTACCAGGTTCGCGCGATCTGGCGTGCCGAAGATCACGTCCTCCAGATCCTCTGCCTGCCCGACATCCGCATCGCTGACGACAAGCGGCCCCAGGTCTTTGAACTGATGGCACTCATTAATGAGCAGGTGTGGATCGGTCACTTCGATATCTGGTCGAACGGCGCGGTCCTGCTCTATCGCCACGGCCTGATGCTCGGCGACGATGGCCTGCTCAGCCTGAGCCAGGCGCAAGCCGCGATCGAGGCAGCCGTCGACGAATGCGACCGTTTCTACCCGGCATTCCAGTTCGTCCTGTGGGGTGACAAGAGCCCGGTCGAAGCGCTCGCCAGCGCGATGGTCGATGCGGCAGGCGAAGCGTAACGCGGGGCCATTGATACTACCGCGTCCCCGCGAAGGCGGGGACCTCAGGCCGGATAGCGCCCCCCTAGAGGCCCGAGGCCCCCGCCTTCGCGGGGGAGCGGGTTGTCATTGTTTGGTCACTCGCCAATGAGAGCGCCAACGTTTCGAGGAAGAATGCCGATGATCATGTCCATCCTCCAATTCGGCTGCGGCAACATGGGCGGGGCCATGCTCAAAGGCTGGCTCGCGGGCGGGTTCGCGCCGCAATCGTTCACGATAGTCGATCCATACCTTGAGACCGCACCGGCGGGTGTGCGGTTGCTCGGCGCGGCGCCTGAAGGCGAGGGTGCGTTCGAAGTGGTCCTGCTGGGGTTCAAGCCGCAGCAACTGCCCGACGCAGCACGCGCAATCGCACCTTCGATCGGCCCGCAGACGCTGTTGCTGTCGATCCTTGCAGGCGTGGATATCGCGACATTGCGGAGCCATTTCCCGCTTGCGCGCGCGATCGTCCGGGTCATGCCCAATCTGGCTGCGGCGCTGGGCAAGTCCCCGATCGCGCTGGTCGGTGACGCCGACGAGGCTGCCCGTGCGCAGAGCGACGCGCTGATGGCGCCGCTGGGTCAGGCCGAGTGGCTTTCGGACGAGGACCAGATGGATCTGGTGACTGCGCTGGCGGGATCGGGTCCCGCCTTCGTCTACCGGTTTATCGATGCGCTGGCACAAGGTGCCGCCGAACTCGGCCTACCTCGCGATCAGGCCGACCGGCTGGCGCTGTCGATGGTCGAAGGGGCGGCGATGCTCGCGGCAGGCTCCGACCATGCGCCTGCAGAACTTGCGCGGCGCGTAGCCAGCCCCGGCGGCGTGACCCAAGTCGGGATAGATGTTCTCGACGCGGACGACCGCCTTGTGTCGCTGATGACGGATACCTTGCGCGGCGCGCGGGATCGCAGTGCCGAGATGACGCGGCAGGCGCAGGCGAAAACCTGAGTTCAGCAACAATTCGTTACAATTGATTGCCAATCCGTTATGCCGGTTTCGCTTGAAACAAGGGCACACTGCGACGATATTCGTATTACGTGGTCATTGTGGCCACAGAACGGAGCTTGAAAATGGCAAATTGGAATGACCCCCGGCCCACCGGAACGGGCTTCGGCGTGTCTCCGAGCCTTTCCGGCGCTCAGGGCCGCACCGAAGTCTTCGATGCCGGCCTGCGCCGCCACATGCTGTCGATCTACAATTATATGGCCTCGGGCGTTCTGCTTTCGGGCGTCGTCGCGCTGCTGTTCTCGATGGGCGGCCCTACGTCGCTTGCCGCCAGCGTGTTCGTGAATGGCGGTCCGCTTGCGTGGCTGATCATCCTGTCGCCGCTCGCAATCGTCATGGCGATGAGTTTTGGCCAGAACAAGTTCTCGACCCCGACGCTTCAGATCATGTTCTGGGGCTTTGCGACCCTGATGGGCCTGTCGCTCTCGACGGTGCTGCTGGTCTATACCGGCGCGTCGGTAGCCACGACGTTCTTCGCCACGGCCGGTGCATTCGCTGGACTTAGCCTCTATGGTTACACCACCAAGAAGGACCTGTCCGGTATGGGCAGCTTCCTGGTGATGGGTGTGATCGGCCTGTTGCTGGCTTCGGTACTCAACATGTTCCTGAAGTCTTCGGGGCTGCAGTGGGCGATCAGCTTCCTCGGCGTGCTGATCTTCGCGGGCCTCACCGCCTATGATACGCAGCGTCTCAAGGAGCAGTATGCTTATGTCGCGGGTACGGAATTTGCCGGCAAGGCCGTCGTTCTCGGCGCGCTGAGCCTGTACCTCGACTTCATCAACATGTTCCAGTTCCTGCTGCAATTCATGGGCGATCGTCGCTGATCAACCTATTGACGCGGTTGAATTTTCAATTGGTCTCAAATTGCCCGGCGAGCTTCGTGCTCGCCGGGTCTTTCGTGCGTTTAGGGATTCTCAAAGCGCTCTTGCCGCGCTAGTACCTGTCTTCAGCTTGCAGCAAGGATGCCGCGCTCAGGATTGCACCTTGAGCGAGAGGGTCGTCCGGGGGATTGCCAATGTTCCGTTACCGGCGCGCGATTGCGCCATTCGTCTGTGTTTCCGCGTTGGCAATCGGTCTGGCGTCCTGCGCGCCCAAGCCGATCCCGATGATCGTGCCGCCACCCCCGCCGCCCAAGGTCGTGGTCCCGCCGCCAAAGCCCACGCCGCCGAACGGGGCATCGGACAATATCTATCTTCCCCCCGCCGACGCCAACGGTCTGCGCCAGTCGGTAAACCGCAATATCTCGACCAACCAGATGGTCTGGAACCTGCGTTCGGCGTATAACGTTGCCGCGCTCAATTGCAGTGCGCCCAAGCACGCCGAGATCCTGCCGCGGTACAAGGAATTCCTCACTGCGCACGGCAAGACGCTGAACGCTGTCAACAAGAAGATCGATGCCGAGTTCAAGCAGCGGTATGGGGCGAAATACATCGCCCCTCGTGAAAGCTATCTGACTTCGCTCTACAATCACTATGCGCTCCCGCCCACGATTGATGACTTCTGCGACGCGGTGACAGCCGTGACGCGCGACGGCATCGGCGTCAAATCGACCGAGTTGGAAGCCTTTGCCGTGCGCAGCCTGCCCAGCATCGAAGTCGTGTTCGACGATTTCTACCGTCGCTACGAGGCCTATCGCATCGCGCTGGCCGAATGGCGGGCGCAGTACGCTCCGGTGCCGGTGGTCGCGCGGCCGATGCCGGCCTCCACGGTGGTGCTGCCGATGGAGCCCGTTGGCACTGGCGCAAACTGACCGTCTACGGGGCTTCGACGCCGCAAAATTGGTCTGGTAACACCGGGAGCGCTGCGCTAAGGGCGGGCGCTCCTGGCAGGACTTGTCTTGTCGGGCGATACCGGGAACGGGGCCGTAGCTCAGATGGGAGAGCGCGTCGTTCGCAATGACGAGGTCAGGGGTTCGATCCCCCTCGGCTCCACCAGGTATCACCGGGACCGCATGTTTCAGGCAGGCCTTGCGCGGTTCTTCTGGTCGGCATTGTTCGACAGGCTCTCCTCGAACGGGTACACCAGCCGCGTTTTCGGGTGCAGTCTGTTGCGGCGGTTGTCGGTTGCATCCGGGCCTGTTGTTGGACCAGTGACCCGTCATGCATTTTCTCGACCAGGCAAAGATTTTCATCCGTTCGGGCGCGGGCGGCCCAGGCGCGGTCGCATTCCGGCGCGAGAAGTACGAGGAATACGGCGGTCCTAACGGCGGCAGCGGTGGCAAGGGTGGCGATATCGTGTTCGAGGCCGTCGCCGGCCTCAATACGCTGATCGACTTCCGCTATACCCAGCATTTCAAGGCGCA
Source organism: Novosphingobium hassiacum (assembly GCF_014196055.1). Classification (GTDB taxonomy): domain Bacteria; phylum Pseudomonadota; class Alphaproteobacteria; order Sphingomonadales; family Sphingomonadaceae; genus Novosphingobium; species Novosphingobium hassiacum. The sequence continues at coordinate 66,659 of NZ_JACICY010000006.1, read as the reverse complement.
GCGCGGCCATGGCGGCATGGGCACCAACCGCACCGGCGCGGGCGGTAATGATCTGGTGATCAAGGTGCCCGTCGGAACGCAAGTGCTCGACGATGATCGCGAAACCGTGCTGCTCGATCTGACCGAAGTCGGCGAGCGCGTGGTCCTGCTGCGTGGCGGAGAGGGCGGACGCGGCAACGCGTCTTACAAAAGCTCGACCAACCGCGCCCCGCGCCAGTCCGGCCCCGGCTGGCCCGGCGAGGAAATGTATGTCTGGCTGCGGCTAAAGCTGCTCGCCGACGCTGGCCTCGTCGGTCTGCCAAATGCGGGCAAATCGACGTTCATCAACCAGATCACCAATACCAAGGCCAAGGTCGGCGAATATGCCTTCACGACGCTTCGTCCTCAGCTTGGCGTGGTCCGCCACCGCGCGCGCGAATTCGTGCTGGCCGACATCCCCGGCCTAATTGAGGGCGCGGCTGATGGTGCGGGGATCGGCGACCGCTTCCTCGGGCACATCGAACGCTGCCGCGTGCTGATTCATCTGGTCGACATTCACAGCGATACAGATCCGGTCGAAGCGATGCGTGTCGTCGAGGGCGAACTCGAAGCCTATGGCATGGGCCTTGGCGACAAGGCGCGGCTGGTGGCGCTCAACAAGATCGATCTGGTCGATACCGAACTGGTCAACGCCTTCGCCAAGGAACTGCTCGAAGCCGGCGCAACGCGCGTATTCCCGATCTCGGCCGCGACCGGCAAGGGGATCGATGCGCTGCTGGACGCGGTGCTCGACCACTTGCCGGCAGCGACCATCACCGAACGCCCGACGGGCGAGGTCGAGAATGCAGAGGACGCCAAGCCCTGGTCCCCGCTCTGATGCTTCGACACGCTCAGCATGAGCGGTTGCGGGATCACACCGGTGCCCGCTCGACCTGAGCCTGTCGAAGGGCGCTCGTGTATCGCTCGCCCAACGCCATGATGCCCCACATATCCGACCGGCGGGCCTTCACGCCTCGTCACAATTCCCGTAAGCGGCCTTGACCATGAAGATCAGCCAGCTTGACCAATTGACCGATGTTGCCGCCTGTCCACGTCTCGTGGTCAAGGTTGGATCGGCGTTGCTTGTGGGCGGGGATGGCGCTCCGCGTCGCGACTGGCTGGCTGCGCTGGTGGCCGAAATCGCTGCGGCGCGGGCTGGCGGTCAGGAAGTGATCGTGGTCTCGTCGGGCGCGATTGCGCTCGGAGCGCGCAAGCTCGGGCTGGCCAAGGGCGGACGCGGATCGCTTTCGGATGCGCAGGCCGCAGCTTCGGTTGGCCAGATTGCGTTGGCCGGTTTGTGGGCGGAATTGCTGGCCGCGCATGGCCTCACCGCGGCGCAGATCTTGCTGACGCTCGAAGATCTCGAAGACCGCCGCCGCTATCTCAACGTCACCGCGACGCTGGGCACCTTGCTCGCAGCGGGCGCGGTGCCGGTGATCAACGAGAACGATTCGGTCGCGACACAGGAAATTCGCTTCGGCGACAACGACCGCCTCGCCGCGCGGGTCGGTCAGGCGGCGGGCGCGAGTGCGGTGCTGCTGCTCTCGGATATCGACGGCCTCTACGATCGCGATCCGCGCGAGCCGGGCGCACAACGCATCCCGGTGGTGCGCGGCGTAACGCCTGAGATTCACGCGATGGCGACCGGCGGGTCGTCTTCGGGCCTCGGCTCGGGTGGGATGACGTCGAAGCTGCAGGCTGCCGAGATCGCCGAGTTTGCCGGGATTGCATTGGCGATCATCGATGGACAGCCGGTCTCGCCTATCGCCACCGCGCTTCAAGCCGATCGCGGGACGCTATTCTTGCCGCGCGGGCGCAAGCAGGCGCGCAAGGCTTGGCTGGGCGGCAAGATGCGGATGCGTGGGCTGGTGCGCGTCGATGCGGGCGCGGCCAGTGCCCTGACGCGCGGCTCCAGCCTGCTCGCCGCTGGCGTCACGGCGGTCGAAGGCGAATTCCAGCGCGGCGATGCCATCGCCGTGCTCGGCCCCGACGGTCAGACGCTGGCGCGCGGCCTGTCGGAATACGATGCGGCTGAATGTGTGCGCATCATGGGGCGCCCTAGCCGCGATCACGAGGCTACGCTCGGCTATGCCCCGCGTTCGGCGCTGATCCATCGCGACCAGATGGTGCTGTTGTAATGGCAGCAGAATTGCTGGCGATCACCGGGGCGACCGGGTTCGTCGGGCAAGCGGTTCTCGAATTCGCCGCCCGCGCCGGGATCGAGGTTCGCGCGCTGGCCCGCCGCCCGCAGGAGGCCCGCGTCGGTGTCGAGTGGGTGCAGGGCGACTTGTCGGACAAACGCGCACTGGCGCGCTTGGTCGGCAAGGCGAGCGTGGTGCTTAATATCGCAGGTGTCGTCAACGCGCCGGATAAGGCCGGATTCGAGGAAGGCAACGTCTGGGGCACGCTGAATGTGGTCAACGCCGCGCTCGACGCAGGCGTGCCGCGCTTCGTCCATGTCTCGTCGCTGTCGGCACGCGAACCGGACCTGTCGGACTACGGCAAGTCCAAGCTGCGAGGCGAACGCGTGGTCAAGGCGAGCAGCCTCGACTGGACCGTCGTGCGCCCACCCTGGGTCTATGGACCGCGTGACACCGATACGCTCGAGATGTTCAAGGCGGCGCGGTTCGGGGTGATGCCCTTGCCACCAAAGGGCCAAGCGTCGCTCATCCATGTGAACGATCTCGCTCGCCTCTTGCTCACACTGATACCGGGCGGAGAGGATGTTACGCACCTGACCTTCGAACCCGACGATGGCAGGCCGGGCGGCTGGACGCACAACGACATCGCCAGGGCCATAGGCATGGCGGTGGGGAAGCGCGTCACGGCAATGAACCTGCCCGCCGGAATGCTGCGGCTCGGCGCCAAGCTCGACGCACGGTTCCGGGGCAAAGGCGCCAAGCTGACGATGGACCGCGTCGGCTACATGTGCCACCCCGACTGGCGCGTAGGCGAGGGCAACCAGCCACCGCCCGCGATCTGGACGCCGCAGGTGGAAACGCAGATGGGACTGCACGCGACGGCGGCGTGGTATCGCGAAGCGGGGTGGCTGAAGTGAAATGTGCTTAAAAGCACTGGCATAGCGTCCGATTGCGGTTAACCCTGTGCTACGTGAGCAGTAGTGCCGCTGGGGGAAATTGCATGAGCAGGTTGATCTGGGCCGCTGCGCTTGCGGCAGCTGTACCGAGCGGTGCGATCGCCGCAGAACCTGTGAAGAGCGCGCCGGTGCAGAGCTTGACCGACCAGGTCAAGGCGCTCAAAACCATGGATACTGCTGGCAAGCCTGCCGAGGCGCTGGCAAAGATTGATGCGATCCTGGCGCGCGCGCGCAAGGCCAAGGGAATCGACCGGCTCGACATGATTTATGCCGAGGCAAGTCGCGCAAACGCATTGTTCTGGCTGGATCGTTATGACGAGGCGCTAAGCATTTACCATAAGCTCGAGGCTGAGCTGGACTCTGGTAGGTATGCGATGACGCCCGATAGGGCGGAACTCGTCAACAATATCGGCTCGCTTTATTCCTCCTTGGGCAAGCTTGAAGAGGCGACACGATACAAGTTGCGCGCGCTCGATCTGACAGCGCAGACAGCTGGGACTGAGAGCATCGAATATGCGTCCGCGCTCTATGGCATGGCACTCGTGGAGTTCCGTCAGGGCGAACCGCTCAAGGCAATGCCGCGCGTGCGCGAAGCATTGCGGATCGCGCGTTCGCACGCAGACCTGACCGGTGATGATCTGGAGCAGCCAGCCATTTTCGGCCTGAGCCTTGCAGCTCTTTTGTCCCAGTCTGGTGATACGGCGTCATCGATCGAACCGGCGCGCGAGGCGGCAGTCTGGGCCGAAACGCACCTTGGCGAAGATCACCGTGTGACCATGGCAACGCTCAACCAGTTGGGCACTTCGCTCAACGATTCCGGTCTGTACGCGCAAGCGATCCCCGTCGTCCGACGAACGCTTGAGCTGCGGATGAAAGCCTATGCGCCCGACCACACCGATGTCGCGTTCTCGTTCAGTGCACTCGGCTTCGCGCTCGATAATTCAGGTCACAAGGAAGAGGCGTTGCCGTTTTACGAACGCGCTGCCGAGATTTTTGAAAAGAGCGACAACAAGAACAACCCGACCATCGCTGCGATCGCGATCGGGCAAGTTGCGCGTCTGGCCGCGTGGCGCGGGGACAAGGTCTTGTCGCTCGCCCTGCGCGAAAAGGCGGTGCGCATTGGTCGCGAACGGTCGGTATCGCCCGAGCACCCCGATATCCTTTTTGCCGAAGTCAATCTCGCGCGCGAGTATATCGAGAACGGCAAGCTTGATGAGGCATCGGCCTTGCTTGTGCACGCAAACGATGCCTTCACCAAGCGTGCGCTCAGTTCCAACGCCCGCCGATTGGCCGGACAGGTATTTGCGCAGGATATCGTCGCTCGCAAGGGCGATCCTGCAAATGCGCTCCTGCGGTCGCGCGAAATTCTGGCCCCTGCGAGAGAACGCCTGCTCGACCGAGCGACACCGCGTGCAGAAGTCTCGCGACTTGCAGAGCAGTATCACGTCCTGTTCGTTGAGCATGCCCGGCTGGCGCTGCAGGCCAATGATTCCGCTCAAGCCTTTGAAGCCTTGCAGCTGGCCAATCTGGGAGATCTGCAGAGTGCGATGTCCAGCCTTGCGCTGCTTCGCGCCGCCGATGGTGGGGAGGCGACCGAAGTAATTCGGCGCTACCAGTCGCTCGCGGCTGAAGGCGCACGATTGCGCCGTACTCTCAATGCGCAGGTCGCTGCTGGTAAAGCGGACGCGACCGATGCCATCAATCGCCAACTTGCCGATGTAGATGCCAAGCTCCGCGAAGAGGACAAGCGCCTCGGCATGCTGATCCCCGGCTATGCCATGCAGACGGCGGTCGAGCCCGCCTCGCTGACCGCTACGCAAAAGGCCTTGGCCAAGGGGCAGGCGATGGTTCTCTTTGGGCAGGACGAAGCGGGGCTGGTGGTGCTGGCGGTGACCCGAGATGCGGCTGTTGTCGCTCAATCTCCGATTGCGCCGCGCACATTGCTTGATCTTGAAAAGCGGTTGCGCGGCTCAATCGATCTTGGCCTAGCCAATAGTGGGCAAGGGGCGTTCGACCGGACGGCGGCTTGGGAGCTATATCAGGTCCTGTTTCCCGAGCCGATCCGCAACGCCATAAGGCGCACGCCGGACTTGCGCATCCTCGCACCCGGCAGTCTTGCCGCCTTGCCGTTTCCTGCACTCGTCAGTGAAGCGCCCAAGGGTGCTGACAGCGATACCGGTGCATTGCGCCAGACGCGCTGGCTTGCTCTCGACCACGCGGTTTCCGTGCCGCTTGGCGCAGTGCCCTTGGCCGAGCGACCAATGAAATCTGGCAGGCCTGCGACGTTCGCGGGCATCGGTGCGCCGACGCTTGGCGCGCCGGTCCGACTCGCTACGCGTGCAGCTCCATTGCTGCGATCGGGCGATACCAGTGTAAGGGCTTTGCGCGAGCTGGCGAGCCTGCCCGGCGCGGCGGATGAACTGCGCCGCATGGCGACGGCTTTTTCGGGAACGCCAGCATTGCTGATCGGGGCGGACGCAACAGAAACGGCGGTCAAAGCGGCCCCGCTCGAACAGGCCAGCGTCATCGCCTTCGCAACGCATGGGCTTGTCGGAGGAAGCTTCCGCGATCTGGTTGAACCGGCGTTAGTAATGACCCCGCCCGAAACGCCGAGCGATCTGGATGATGGCCTGCTCACAGCTTCGGAAATAGCCAAGCTGCGGCTGGATGCAGACTGGGTGATCCTGTCCGCCTGCGACACAAGCGCGGGTGACGGCGAGAGCGCGCCGACGTTCTCGGGTCTCGCACGTTCGTTCGTTGCGGCGGGCGCGCGTTCGTTGTTGCTGTCGCACTGGCCGGTCCGGGATGACGTCGCCAGTCGCTTGACGCTCGATACCCTGCAAGGCGCGCAGAGCGGCCTCACTCGCGCAGAGGCGTTGCGCCGCGCACAACTGGCAATTCTGAGAGACAAGACCGTATCTGGCGGAGCTCACCCCGCCACCTGGGCTCCATTCGTACTCGTCGGGAACTAGAAAATCGGATCATACCCCGGTGGCAGTTCGTCGCCCGGCTTGGCTTCGCCATCGGTCGGCGCGTGGATGCCGCATTCGACCTTGTCCCAGCCCTTCCAGCGGCCCGAGCGCGGGTCTTCGCCTGGCTCGACGCGGCTGGTGCACGGCGCGCAGCCGATCGAGGGGTAGCCTTGCGCGACCAGCGGATGCGCGGGAAGGTTATGCTCGACGAAATACGCCGCGAGCATATTCTTGTCCCACGATGCCAGCGGGTTGATCTTGAACCGGCCTTGCGCATCGGAACGATCCACCTCGAAACGCGGCAATCCGGCGCGCGTCTTCGACTGGAAGCCTTTGCGACCCGTGATCGACGCATCGTAGTGCAACAGCGCCTTGGCCAGCGGTTCGACCTTGCGGATTTCGCAGCAGCCGTCGGGGTCCCACGACCAGCGCAGCCCGTTGTCGTCCTTCTTCGCGATCAGTTCCGCGTCAGGCTCGACGATCACAAGATTGCGCAGGCCCAACACATCGGCCAGTTGATCGCGATAGGCGATCGTCTCGGGGAAGTGCTTGTGCGTTTCGAGGAACAGCACCGGCACGCCCGGATCGACTTGCGCCACCAGATGCAACAGCACCGCGCTTTCCGCGCCGAAGCTGGACACCACTGCAAGATCGCCCGCCAGCCCGTCACGGATCACCGAACGCAGCATCTCCTGCGTGTCGGTCCCCCGGAACAGGTTGTTGAGCCGGATCGCATCGCTGTCCGTAAAGCGGGGCGCGGTGTCGATCAGATCGATCTTGCGGTCGAGATTGCGGGTCAAGGTCGGGTCCATTGCAGGGGTGTCCACTTGGATCGGGATCAGGCGGAGTGACGCTTCGCCCAGATCGCGGGGCGGCCATCGACGGTCTTCTGATAGACCTCGGGCCATGTGGCGAGGGCTTTGTCGGCGGCCTCGGCGCTGATCGGCTGATCGGGCGCAAAGCTGTCGAACCCGCAACGGCGCATGTGCGAAAGCTGGTCGATCAGTACATCGCCCACCGCGCGCAATTCGCCCGCATAGCCATGTTCGCGCAGGATACGCGCCGCCGAATAGCCGCGACCATCGCCATACGTCGGGAAGTTCACTTCCACCAGCGCCAGCCGATCGAGGTGCGGCAGCAATGCACGCGCATCATCGCCCGGTTCGATCCGCACGGCGGTGGCGTTGGACTGGTCGGCAAAGGCGTCGACCGTTACTGCCGGATCGCCGACGGGTTCGTCGCTGCGGAAACGCAAGTTCTGCTCAACCATTGACCGGCTCCTTGGCATAGATCGCTTCCTTGAACGGAGCCATGCCGATACGGCGGAAGGTATCGACGAAGCGTTCGCCATCGGCGCGCTGGGCTAGGTAAACGTCGGTCGCCTTTTCCACCGCGTCCACGATCCCGTCCTCGCTGAAGCCGGGGCCGGTGATCGAGGCGAGCGAGGTGTCTGCGCCTTCGCTACCGCCGAGCAGCAGCTGGTAGTTTTCAACGCCCTTGCGATCGACGCCGAGGATGCCGATGTGGCCGGCGTGGTGATGCCCGCAGGCATTGATGCAGCCCGAAATCTTGAGCTTCAGCTCACCCAGTTCGCGCTGGCGACCGAGGTCGGCAAAGCGCGCCGAGATCTTCTGCGCAACCGGGATCGAACGAGCATTGGCCAGCGCGCAATAATCGAGGCCCGGACACGCGATGATGTCGCTGATCAGGTCGAGGTTTGCAGTGGCAAGCCCGGCTTCGTCCAGCTTCTGCCACAGCGCGTAGAGATCAGCCTTCTTCACATGCGGCAGGACGATGTTCTGCGCGTGGGTTACGCGCAGTTCGTCGAACGAGTGCTCCTTGGCGAGGTCCGCCATCAGGCGGATCTGATCCGCCGTGGCATCGCCCGGGATGCCGCCCGCGGGTTTCAGGCTGATCGTGACGATCGTGTAGCCCGCCTGCTTGTGGGCATGCGTGTTCTGATCGACCCACAGCGCGAAGTCGGGATCGGATAGGTCGAGGTCGTCCGACAGGCCGGCTTCGAAGCCGGGCTGTTCGAAGAAGCCCTTGATCCGTTCCAGTTCGGCCGGAGGCGGTTCGAGGTTCAGCGTCAGGATGTGCGCGAATTCTTCCTCGACCTGGCGGCGGTATTCGTCCGCGCCGATTTCGTGGACGAGGATCTTGATGCGCGCCTTGTACTTGTTGTCGCGGCGGCCATAGCGGTTGTAGACGCGCAGGCAGGCCTCGAGGTAGCTGATCATCTGCAGTGGCGGCACGAAATCGCCGATCACCGGTGCGATCATCGGCGTACGGCCCATGCCCCCGCCGACGTAGAACTTGCAGCCGATCTCGCCCGCGTCGTTGCGTACCAGCTGGATGCCAATGTCGTGCAGCTTCATCGCCGCACGGTCGGTTTCCGAACCGATCATCGCGATCTTGAACTTGCGCGGCAGGTAATCGAATTCCGGGTGGAACGTCGACCACTGGCGCAGCAGTTCGGCATATGGGCGGGGGTCGACGAGTTCGTCTGCCGCAGCGCCCGCGAACTGGTCGGACGTGGTGTTGCGGATGCAGTTGCCGCTGGTCTGGATCGCGTGCATCTCGACCGAAGCGAGATCGGCGAGAATATCCGGCGCGTCGGAGAGCTTGATCCAGTTGTACTGGATGTTCTGGCGCGTGGTGAAGTGGCCGTAACCGCGGTCATACTTGTCCGCGATATCGCCCAGCATGCGCATCTGCGTGCTGTTCAGCGTGCCATAAGGCACCGCGACGCGCAGCATGTAGGCGTGAAGCTGGAGGTACAGACCGTTCTTCAGGCGCAAGGGCTTGAACTGGTCCTCGGTGATGTCACCGGCAAGGCGGCGCTCCACCTGGTCGCGGAATTCGGCGACGCGGGCATCGACCATCGCCTGGTCATAGCTGTCATACTGATACATGTCAGATCACCCAGTTGCCGGCATCGGGATCGGCAGGCTTGAGGGAAAGGTCGAGCCGCACTGTCGGCCCCAGCGCACGGACGCGCTCCTTGATGTGCGCAGGCCGCACGCCATCGGCGGTCTGTTCGGCATCGACCACATGCGTGTCGGTGACGATCTGCTTGGCGTTCTCGCGCGCGATAATCGCGTCGGCATGATCGCCCGCCTCGACCGCGTCGTTGACATGGCGCGACCAGCCTTCGCCGGTCCACCAGATCACATCACCTGTGCGCAGGTCATTTCCGGTGATGATCTTCATGCAGCCATCTCCGCCACTTTCTTCAATTCCATCATGTCTCCCCGACCCGCAACCTCACCGATGATGATGAGGGCGGGACTCTTGATCCTGTTATCGGCCACGACCGCGCCGAGGCCCGCGAGAGCGCCGCGAACGACGCGCATTTCAGGCCGCGCAGCATTTTCAATGACCGCCACGGGCATGTCTGGCGCGAGGCCATCGGCCATCAGCTTTTCGGCGATCGCCTCTGCCGTGGCGACGCCCATGTAGATCACCAGCGTACGGCCGACTCCGGCAAGACCCGCCCAGTTCTGGTCGGTCAGGCCCTTGCACTGGCCTGCAACGAACGAGACGATGCTCGCGCTGTCACGGTGGGTGAGCGGGATCATTGCCGCAGCTGCTGCTCCCATCGCGGCGCTGATGCCCGGCACGACCTGCACCGGCACGCCCGCCGCAAAGCAGTCCTCGGCCTCTTCACCGCCACGCCCGAATACGAACGGATCGCCGCCCTTGAGGCGGATCACGTCGTTTCCAGCCAGCGCCTCACGCACCAGCAAGGCGTTGATGTCTTGCTGCTTCATCGTGTGGCGCGAACGCTGTTTGGCAACCGAGACCATCCGGCAGCCGCGTGGCGCCATGGCAAGGATCGAGGGATCGACCAGTCCGTCATGCACCAGCACGCGCGCATTCATCACCAACCGTGCGGCGCGTACGGTTAACAGGTCCGCGTCTCCGGGGCCTGCGCCGACGAGGTAAACCGTTCCGATTTTTGCAGTGGAATTGCTCATGAGGTGCAGATGGGCGCGGGGGCCGCAAGAGACCAGCGAGAATGGATTGTCGCGTGACTAGGTGAGCTTTAGCCCGGCTCGTCCGGTGCGGTTTTGGTGTGCGATTTCAGCGCCTCGGCCAAGATGCGCAGGCCTTCGCTGTCTTTGATGCTCAATTCCTGCTGCGGGAAGGGAATCTGGACGCCATTGTCGCGGAACAGGCGCCACACGGCCATGAGGATATCGGATTTGACATTGCCCACGCCGCCTTCCGGATCGTCGATCCACGCGACGACCGCCATATCGATGCTGCTCGGCCCGAACGCGCTGAGCAGCACGCCGGGCGAGGGGAACGACAGGACGCGGGGCACGCTGCTGACCGCTTCGAGCAGCAGCTTCTGGACCTGTTCGAGATCACTGCCATACGCCACGCCGACCGGAATCTGGATCGCGACTTCGCGTGACGAGTAGGACCAGTTCTCGACTTGCGTGGTCATCAGAATTTCGTTCGGGATCAGGTACTCGCGATTGTCGCGCGTCGTAACCGAGACGGCGCGGATTCCGATCTTCTTGACCTCGCCGAATGACATGCCCGTGCCGTCGTTGACTGCGATCACGTCACCCGGCTTGATCGAACGGTCCATCAGCAGGATGATCCCCGCGATCAGGTTGCCGAACGTCTTTTGCAGACCGAAGCCGATGGCGAGGCCGAATGCGCCGGAGAACACGGTCAGCGCGGTGAGGCTGATGCCCAGAACGTCGATGCCGATGAAGAAGGCCAGCGCCCATACCACGATGGTCGCGATCTTTTCGCCCAGCACCTGTTGCGTGCGGTCCAGCCGGTCGATCCGGCGGAACATGCGACGCGCCAGCTTGCCGACGATCTGTGCAAAAGCAAACATCAGCACCACCACGATCACGAGGCGCAGCGCACCCCAGACGGAGATGTGGTAGGTCCCAATGTCGAAGCCTATGTCATTAAGAAGGCGGACACCTTCTGCGGCCTTCTGCTTGAATCCGTTCACGCGCGCGCTCCGTGTCGCGACCATGCGGCAAAGCCGCGATCAAGGCTGGCGATCAAGTCGGCGGTATCTTCAAGGCCGATCGACAGGCGCACGCCATAGCGGTCGGCATCATCCATTCCCGCCAGCGGCCAAGCGCTCGCGGTGCGGATCGAGGCGGGGTCGGCCGGCGTTGCCAGACTTTCGAAGCCCCCCCACGAATAGCCGATGCCAAACAGGTCGAGCGCGTCGATCAGCGCGTCGCGCGCGTCCGGTGTGCCGCCTTTCAATACGAAACTGAACAGTCCGCAGCCGCCGGTAAAATCGCGTTGCCACAGCATGTGCCCGGGCGATCCGGGGAGCATCGGGCACAGCACGCGCGCTACCTGTGGCTGCGCTTCGAGCCACTGCGCGATCGCCAGCGCCGAAGCCGTCTCCGCATCGAGCCGCAGTTTCATCGTGCGCAAACCGCGCAGCATCAGCGAAGCGTCATCCGGTGAGACGACATTGCCAAGGCCCTGCGCGCGCAGGCGAAGCTTGCGATACCAGTCCTCGCCCGCCGTGGCGCTGCCCATCATGCAATCGGAGTGGCCGGAGACGTGCTTGGTCAGGCTCATCACCGCGATGTCTGCGCCATGGGCGAGCGCTGAGAAGCCGAGCGGCGAAGCCCAGGTGTTGTCGAGGATCGTGACCAGCCCGCGCGCCTTTGCGGCTGCGGCCAGTGCGGGCACGTCCTGCACTTCCATGGTCAGGCTGCCGGGGCTTTCGAGCAGCACCGCGCGCGTCCGATCGCAGCACGCCGCTTCGAACGAGGCGAGGTCCTGCGGGTCGAACCAGCGGGTTTCGATGCCGAAGTCCCTGAGCAATCCGCGCCCCATTGCGCGGCTTGGCTCGTAGGCATTGTCAGTCATGGCCAGCACGTCACCGGGGCGGAGCACGGTCAGCAGGACTCCGGCGATGGCCGATACGCCCGACGGGTACAGCACCGTGCCCACCGCGCCGGGCTCCAACTCGGTCAGCGCTTCCGACAATGCCCACTGGGTCGGGCCGCCGCGACGGCCATAGTAGAAGTTACCATCGACGTTAGCCGGATGCGCCCGCATGGCGGCCATGTCAGGATAGATGTGCGTCGAGGCGCGCCACACCGGCGGATTGACCACCGCACCCGGATGGCCCGGCGTTCCCGTCCATTCCTCGCGCCGTCCGGCGAGAACGCCGCGGGTGGCCGGGCCGAGGGCTTTGCTGTTTTCGGATTTGCTCATTTCGTACCGCTATTAGCAGCTTGGCCCCGAGAGTTCGACCGCTTTACCTTCCCCGTTCGGGTCGAGTCCTTCAACGTTGCTCGGGATAAACTTTCGGGCGGAAAGCCCGGAAGTGGAGACACCTGCGAGCGGTGTCTCGACTATGCTCGACACGAACGGATCTATGCTAAGTTGCAGGGCCTGTTGCCTTGGGAGTGGCGGGGTCCATCCCCCATTCGCTCCACGAGCCATCGTAAAGCGCGACGTCGTCCTTGCCGATGAGGTGGAGCGCGAAGATCAGGACGTTGGCGGTCATCCCCGAACCGCATGACGAGATTAGCGGTCGCGAAAGATCCACGCCTGCGGCCTCGAAGGCGTTGCGGATGGCAGCAGACGATTTCCACGTGCCATCGTCATTGAAAAGACTGGAATAAGCGACGTTGCGCGCGCCGGGAATGTGACCGCTGGCGAGCGCCGGATTGGTTTCGCGCTGGTCGCCGGTGAAGCGTCCAGCGCCGCGCGCATCGACGACGACGGCATCATTCGCGCTGAGGTTGGCGAGAACATCGGCTTTGGTACGGACGCGCGCGGTGTCCGACCACACCGTGAAATGGCGCTGGCGCAGGGTTTCGCGGCCGGAAACGCACGGTCTTGCTTCGGCTTTCCACTTCGCTATGCCGCCGTCGAGCAGCGCGACGTTCTGCGCGCCGAACATTGTCAGCATGAACCAGGCGCGGGTGGCGGATTTGATCGGGCTGTCATCGTAGATCACGATGCGGCTGCCATCTCCGAGGCCCAGAGCCTGCATCCGGCTCGCGAATTTATCGGCTGGCGGCAATGTGTTGGCGACAGGCGATGCGCTATCGACGAGATCGGCAAGTTCCATGAACACCGCGCCCGGAATGTGGCACGCTTCATATTCCTGCAACGCGTCGCGGGCGTGCTCGGGGAGGAACGCCGTGGCGTCGACTATGCGTAGGTCACTCGCGCCGATTTCGTCCGCGAGCCACTGGGTAGATACCAGTGATTCCATGGTTCTAGAAGCTCCTGCCTGCTTTGTGCGACCCGTCTGGCGCGGGCTCGTCAAGGCAGACTAGCCGCGCGTGCCGGGGGCGTCGAGCACGAAAAGCGCAGGCCGTCAGGCGAAAGTCGGAACGGCGAGGGCGCGGCGGCCGACATAGGGGTAGATGCGCGGGCCGAGGTCGAGCCGGAACGGATGCAGGCGCTCGTCTGCGCCGGCTTCTTCGAGTCCCACGACGAACGCCGCGCGGAGGCGCACAGGTTTTCCATTCGACATACCTTCGAGTTCGAGCCGGACGAGCGGCACGAACAGGGCGGCGTTGCCATGCTGGATCGGCTTGATCGCAGACAGCGGCAGGCGAACTTCACCTGAAAGCTCAATCACTTCTTCTGCCGCAAGCGCGCCGGCGCGATGGAGGATCGGCGCATCGCCGCTGCCGAGTTGTTCCTCGGCAGGGCGCGAGGCGTGGGCTGCGGTCATGTCACCGCGCACTGTGAGGCTGTCGATCCGGGTGCCGGCAGAGACGCTCAGGCGATAGGCGAGGGTGGCATTGAACAGAGTCGCGCTCATCCGCGTGGCCTCGAGGTCCACGTTGAGGACTGGGGTCTGAGGCTGAGCAGGCACTGGCGGCACGATTTCGGGCGCAATTTCGGGGAGGGGTTCGGGGTGCACGATGGGCGGTTCGAACACAGCCTCGGTCGCCGTAAGTCGTTTGCGGCGCTGGAATGTTACAAAGCCACCGAGCGCCGCAGCGACGAGCGCCAGCGCCAGTGCAATCCACGGCCAGATCGCAGCTTTCTCTGGTTGGGTTTGGGTAAGGGGGGGAGGAGGGGAAGAGACCGATGGGGTGGGCAGAGGAGTGGCCGTGGGGAGCGGCGAAATCGGCGGGGCAGCGGCGGGCGCGGCATCGGCCTGCGCGGTCGGGGCCGTGGCCGGGGCCCTTACCGGAGCGGACGGCGCGGGCCTGGGTGACGCTGCCGAGGGCTGCCGCGGTGAGGGTAGCACGATTCGCGGCGCATCCGGCGACGAGGAAGCAGGCGGCGTGGCGGGAGCAGGGGCGGGAGCAGGGGTGGGGGAGGCGGTGGGCGAGGTCGCGGGCCGGGGTGGGGGAACGTCGGGCACGACCGGACCCTGCGCCGTCGCCGATGGGCGTGGTGAGGGAGGGAGCTGGTAGCTGCCGACGTCCTGCGCCGACGCAATGCCCGCGCCAAGCGCAAAGGCGCTGACGACGGAAAATCGGGTGATGGAAAGCGGCCCCATGATCCTCACTAACATGATCTGCGCAACAAGCGGTCGCGGTTTAATCGCGGCTGAACCATCTGGCACCGCCCGCCGACTTGCCCCCGCCTTGAGACAAGTGCATGGCGCGCGCAACATCTTGATCAGGATTTCAGACATGGCCAGCGAAGGACCGCTCCACCTCGGTAAGACCAGCACGCTCCCGGCAAGCCCGGAAGAGGCAGCGCTCGACTACGTTCCCAATCCGCGCGCAGGCACGCTGTACATGATCCGCTTCGCAGCGCCCGAGTTCACGTCGCTGTGCCCGGTGACCGGGCAACCCGATTTCGCGCATCTGGTGATCGACTACGCTCCTGGCGAGACCATCGTCGAATCGAAGTCGCTGAAGCTGTTTCTCGGTTCTTTCCGCAATCATGCCGGGTTCCATGAGGATGTGACCGTAGGCATCGGCCAGCGTCTGTTTGCCGAGATGCAGCCGCAATGGCTGCGGATCGGGGGCTACTGGTATCCGCGCGGCGGCATTCCGATCGACGTGTTCTGGCAATCGGGCGCGCCGCCCGCAGCGTTGTGGTTGCCCGATCAGGGCGTTCAGTCCTATCGCGGGCGGGGCTGAGCCATCAGGCAGCGATGGACTTGCCGGACGTGATCTGCATTTCGGTGTGGACGCTGATCGTAACGCGCCTGCGCCCCTCGTCGGTGAGCCGCACCCAGATGCGTCGGCGGTCCTGCGGATCGCGTTCGCGCTCGATCAGCCCGGTTTCCTGAAATGCGCTCAGCCAGCGCAAAACGGTCGCGCTCGGCACGTTGGCGTGGTGGCCGAGACCCGTCACCGAAACCCGACGCCTTTCGAGGCAGACGATATAGAGTTCGAGGAGGAGATCCCATGCCGGGTCGGCAACCTGGAGCCCGGGGAAGAGCGCCTGCCTTTGCCGTCGTGCGAGGATCTTCGCTTTCGCTTTTGCTATCAGTTGCTCGTCTGTCGGCGTTTCGTGAATTCTGGCCTGCCCCGATAGATTTGCCAGCAGATCACCGAGCATCGACGTGATTGTTGCCAGTCTGGCCCTGTCGTCCCCATTCATGCGTGCATCCCCCTTCGTCCTAACGGACTTTGGCGAGACCTGAATTCGTTGGCAACTCCAATGGGTTGAATTTGCAACATAGTTGTAAAATGGTTCTGGGCCTGGTCGGAAGCGCCCCGGAAGTCGCCTCAAAGGCTTGCAGTTTAAGGCTTTTGTGCGAACCAGATAGTGTGTTGAGTGCCCCGATCGTTGGACGTTTCGTCCACGGTGACTTCTTCGATATCGAAGCCGGTATCGGCCAGTCTTTGGGCAAAAGCGGCGTCCGGATCAGATGACCATACCGCCAGAATGCCCCCGTGGCGCAGCGCAGCCATCGCGGCCTGCAAACCATCGACGTAGTACAAGTCGTCGTTGACGCGGCGGGTCAGGCCGTCAGGGCCGTTATCGACATCGAGCAGGATTGCGTCGTAGGCCTCGCTCGCCGCGTCGATCAGGATCGCGACGTCGTCCTTGATCAGCATGACGCGGCGATCGTCGAGGCAACCTGCGGTCAGCGCGTGCATCGGGCCATGCGCCCAGTCGATGATCTCTGGCACGATTTCGGCAACGGTGACACCAGCGTCGGCGGGGAGCACCGCAAGCGCCGCGCGCAGCGTGTAGCCCATGCCATAGCCGCCGATCAGCCACTCCTGGCCCGCGCGGTCGCCGAGGCGGGCGTGGGTCATGGTCGCCAGCGCTTTTTCAGAGCAACTCGCCCGCGTGCTCATCAATTCGGTATGTTCAAGCAGGATGGTGAACTCGTCGCCGACCTGCACCAAGCGTATCTCTACGCCGTTCGGGATATGGGCTGTGCCGATCCAGTCATGATCGAGCGTCGTTGCGGTAGCGTCGATATCCCGAGCTACTTCTTGCGCGCTTTGCGGGCGGCATACTTGGCGTCGCGGATGGCCTTGCGTTCGGCCTCGGTGATTTCCGGCTTGGCAGCTTCTGCTGCGGCGGCTTCGGCTTCGGCCTGCTTGCGGGCGGCAATCTCGGCGCGCTTGGCTTCACGCTCGGCCAGGACGGCTGCGCGCTTTTCAGCGGCGGCGGCTTCCTTGGCCGCGGCGCGTGCGGCAGCAGCAGCCTGTGCAGCGGGATCGGGCGCAGGCTTGGCTTGCAGTTTCGCAAGTGCCTTGGCGCGCGCTGCCGCTGCAGCTGCGACCCGGTCGTTAAATCCTGGTTCCTTGTATCCCGCCATCAATCCGTACTCGAACACCTTGAAATAGGAAGACTATCGACATGACGAAACATGCCGGTCGCGCCAGTGCATCGTCGGCATCGACCACGCAAGGCGCGCCCCTAGCACGACATTGCAGGCCATGGCCAGACGTTAAGGCGCAAGCTCGACGTCGGGGTCGCCAGGCGTCCATGGCTGGTGCCGCACCATGACACTGGCGAAGATCGGCGAAGCGAGGTGCTCGGCCAGCCATCGCTGAAGGCAGGGCAGCGACTGGGTGGCAAACCAGTCAGGATCGACGGCGGCGAACTGGCGGACAAAGGGCATGATTGCCATGTCGGCCAAGCCACGTCGCGATCCGTAAAGATAGCCGGACCGTGCAAGTCGGGTCTCTAGGCTATGCAGCATTGCGAGGCCTTGCGCGCGGTGAGCGAGTGGTTCCGAGCCGTGTCGTTCGGGGTACTTGTAGCGGTCGAGATCGTGTTTGAACTGGCCGTCGTTGCGCGCGATCAGGTCCGGGTCGTCGCGTTCGAGCCAGCCTTCCGGGTCGCTGCTGGCAAGTGCCCAGCGCATGACATCTACGCTCTCGTCGATCACGCTGCCATCGGGCAGGACCAGCACGGGGACGGTGCCCTTGGGTGAGGCGTCGAGCATTGCCTGTGGCTTGGCCGACAGTTTGACTTCGCGCAGGGTTACGGGTGTTTGGCTCACAATGAGCGCCAGCCTTGCGCGCATGGCGTAAGGGCAGCGGCGGAAGCTGTAGAGGATGGGGAGCAGTTCAGACACGCCCCTTTCTAGCAGGTCACACCAGCGCCGGCATCTGCGATATCAGCTTGTCCAGCGTGATCGGATATTCGCGGACGCGCACGCCGGTGGCGTTGTAGATCGCGTTGGCGACCGCTGCCGCAACGCCGCAGATGCCGAGTTCGCCCACGCCCTTGGCCTTCATCGGCGAGACGGTCGGATCGGTCTCGTCGAGGAAGACGACGTCCTGATGCGGGATATCGGCGTGAACCGGGACTTCGTAACCGGCAAGGTCGTGGTTGACGAAGAAGCCGAAGCGGTTGTCGACGGCAAGTTCTTCCATCAAAGCCGCGCCCGCACCCATCGTCATCGCGCCGATCACCTGGCTGCGCGCGGACTTGGGGTTGAGGATGCGACCGGCCGCGCAGACCGCGAGCATGCGGCGCAGGCGGACTTCGCACGTATGCATATCGACCGCGACTTCGACGAAGTGTGCGCCGAAGGTGGAATGCTGGTACTTCTCCGACAGATCGCCGAATTCCATCGTGTCTTCGGCGACGAGGCCTCCGGGGCCAGCAGCTTCGCCCAAAGCGACTGAGCGGCCAGCCGAGCTGACCTTACCGTCGGCGAACGTGACGTCGGCGGTGCTGAAGCCGAGCTTGGTGGCGACCGCTTCGCGCAGCTTGGTGCAGGCGGCGTAGACACCGGCGGTGGAACTCGCCGCGCCCCATTGGCCGCCCGAACCTGCCGAGACGGGGTAGGCGGTGTCACCCAGTTTCACCACGACCTTGTCCAGCGGAACACCCATCATCTCGGCGGCGGTCTGCGCGATGATCGTGTAGCTGCCGGTGCCGATATCGGTCATGTCGGTCTCGACGGTGACCATGCCGGAGCCATCGAGCCGGACGCGTGCGCCGGACTTTTGCGTCGGCGCGCCGCGGTAGGCCGACGCGACGCCCATGCCGATCAGCCAGTCACCTTCGCGGCGCTGGGCGGGTTTGGCGTTGCGGCCGGTCCAGCCAAACGTGTCGGCACCCTGGCGCAGGCATTCGACGAGCTGGCGCTGCGAAAACGGTCTATCGGTCTTGCCGTTATCATCGGGCACGACCTGGCTGTCGTTGAGGATGCGGAACTGGACGGGGTCCATCCCCAGCTTCTCGGCCATTTCGTCCATCGCGACTTCGAGCGCCATATGGCCGGTGGCCTCGCCCGGCGCGCGCATGGCGTTGGATTCGGGCAGGTCGAGCACCGCGAGGCGCGTCGCCGTCATGCGGTTCGGCGCGGCGTAAAGCATGCGCGTCTGCTGGACCGAACTATCCGGGCCGCCACCGGGAAGGTCGCCCGACCAGTTTTCGTGCGCGATGGCGGTGATCTTGCCGTCGCGCGATGCGCCGATGCGCACGCGCTGGATCGTGGCGGGGCGGTGCGTGGTGTTGTTGGCGACCAGCGCGCGTTGGAGCGCGACCTTGACCGGGCGCTTGGCCGCACGCGCGCCGAGCGCGGCAAGGATCGCGTCGGAGCGGACGAACAGTTTTCCGCCGAAGCCGCCGCCGATGTAAGGCGAGGACAGATGCACCTTGTCCTTGGGAATGCCGAGCGTCTTGGCGACATCGCCACGGCCCCAGTCGATCATCTGGTTGGACGTCCACAGCGAGAGTTCATCGCCCTTCCATGCGGCGATGCTGGCGTGGGGCTCCATCATGGCATGGCTGACGTCGGGGGTATGATATGTCGCGTCGATCTGGACGGGCGCGGCGGCAAAGGCGCTGGCAAAATCGCCGACCTTGCTGTCGGGCGCGTCCCCGTCCATGTCCTTGGGCTTGGTCGCTGAGGACTTCGCTTTCTCGAGATCGTAGGCACCATCGGCGCGCGTGTAGTCGACCTTGATCAGTCCGGCGGCGGCGCGGGCCTGTTCAAAGGTCTCGGCAACGACCAGGGCGACGGCTTGGTGGTAGTGCTGGACTTCGGGCCCGGCGAGCAGCTTGGCGGTGTTGAAATCGCCCTTCATCAGCGCGCCCGCATTCTGCGCGGTGACCACGGCGAGCACGCCGGGCGCGGCGATTGCCTCACGCGTGTCGATCGAGGCGATGCGGCCCTTGGCGATGGCCGAACCGAGGATGTGACCATAGGCGGGGTTGGCCGCGACGTCGTGGCGCTCGTAGGCGTAGGACGCGGTGCCGGTGGTCTTGAGCGGACCGTCGATCCGGTCGACTGGCTTGCCGACGATCTTGAGCTGGTCGATCGGGTTCGTGGTGGCGGGTGTGTCAAACTTCATGATTTGGCTCCCGCCTGTGCCAGAACCACGCCGAGCGTGCGCTCGACCAGCGGGATCTTGTAGGCGTTGTCCTTGGTCGGCTTGGCGTCGGCGAAGAGGGCTTGCGCGGTCGCTTTTGCGCCCTGCGGCAGTTGCGCGTCGGCTGCATCCACGCGCCATGGTTTGTGCGCGACGCCGCCAATGGTGACGCGGCCCTTGCCGTCCTTGCCGATCACTGCCGCGACCGAGATCAGCGCGAAGGCGTAGGACGCGCGGTCGCGAACCTTCTTGTAGATGTGCTTGCCGCCCAGAGGCTTGGGCAGGGTCACCGCGGTGATCAGCTCTGCCGGAGCGAGGTTGGTGTCGATGTGCGGCGTCTCGCCGGGGAGGCGGTGGAAGTCGGCGATGGGGATCGTGCGGGTCGAACCGTCCGAGCGCACCGTCTCGACCATCGCATCCAGCGCGCGCATGGCGACGGCCATGTCGGAAGGGTGCGTGGCGATGCACGATCCGCTGCTGCCGACGACCGCAAGCTGGCGGCTGTACCCGCCGATCGCCGAGCAGCCGCTGCCGGGGGTGCGCTTGTTGCAGGGCATATTGGTGTCATAGAAATAGGGGCAGCGAGTGCGCTGGAGCAGGTTGCCGGCGGTCGTCGCCATGTTGCGCAACTGGCCGCTGGCGCCTGCGAGCAACGCGCGCGACAGGACGCCGTAATCACGGCGGACGCGGTCGTCGGCGGCAAGATCGGTGTTGCGGACGAGCGCGCCGATGCGAAGGCCGCCATCGTCGGTCTTGTCGATCCGGTCGAGCTTGAGGCCGGTGACATCTACCAGATGTGGAGGTGTTTCGATCTGTAGCTTCATCAGGTCGAGCAGGTTGGTGCCGCCCGCAATGAACCGGCTGCCGGGGTTGCGCGCGGCGGCAGCAGCGGCTGCGGCGGGCGAATCGGCGCGTTCGTAGGTGAAGGGCTTCATGCCTTGGCTCCCGCGACTTCGGTAATCGCCTCGACAATGTTGGAATAGGCGCCGCAGCGGCAGATGTTGCCGCTCATCCGTTCGCGGATTTCGGCGTCCGCCAGTTGCGGCTTGGCGGTGAGATCGGGCGTGACATGGCTGGGGATGCCCGCGCGAATCTCGGCGATAACCGCGACCGCCGAGCAGATCTGGCCGGGGGTACAGTAGCCGCACTGGTAGCCGTCGTGCTTGACGAACGCGGCCTGCATCGGGTGGAGACTGTCGGGCGTGCCGAGTCCTTCGACCGTCTGGATGCGCTTGCCCTGCTGCATCACCGCGAGCGTCAGGCACGAGTTGATGCGCTTGCCATCGACCAGCACGGTGCAGGCACCGCACTGGCCCTGATCGCAGCCCTTCTTGGTGCCGGTCAGCTTGATGTGCTCGCGCAGCGCGTCGAGCAGGCTGGTGCGCGTGTCGAGGTTAAGCGTGTGCGACGTGCCGTTGACGTCGAGCGTTACCGGGACAGTCGGCGGGGGAGTGGTCTGGTTGGTCATCTGGGCCCTTGCCGGATTCGTCGTGGCCATCGCCGCCGTCGCCGCGCCGCCAGCAAGCACGCCCCGCCGGGTAATCTCTAATTCCGAAGCCATCTTGGGCAGTCCTTATCGTGGTCGCCGTGCCGGTCGAGCCGCGACAAAATCCAGAACACCGCAGCCGGACCAGCGTTCCGGAGGCGGGTAACAAAGGCTTGCAAGGTTCGCGGGCACGCGCCAATCGGCCAAGATGCGTATCGCCCTGTTCGAACCCGAAATTGCTGGAAACGTCGGTGCGGTCCTGCGACTGGGGGCGTGCCTGGGTGCGAGCGTCGATCTGATCGAGCCGCTGGGTTTCGAATGGGACGACCGGAGGGTACGCCGCGCCGCGATGGATTACATCGACCACGTCAGCGTCGTTCGCCACGCGAGTTTTGCCGCGTTTCGGGCGTCGATAGGGGCGAGCCGATTGCTATTGTTCACGACCAAAAGCCGCGAGTCCGCTTACGCGTTTCGCTTCAAGCCCGACGACGTGCTGCTGTTCGGGAAAGAGAGCGCGGGTGTGCCGGCCGAGGTTGCGCAAGCGTGCGACGAACGCCTGACGCTGCCGATCAGGCCTGAGGTACGTTCAATGAACCTGGCGATGTCCACCGCGCTGGCGCTGGGCGAGGCCCTGCGCCAGACGGGGACGTTGCCCGGCTGAGGTTACTGCATTCCTTTAGCCATGTTGAGGTGGCCGGTCACGATCGGCACCAGTTCGGTGGCGAAGGCCTTGAGCGACGGCACGTCGCCCGAAGCCGAATAAGCCTTGAGCTTGTCGAGCGTCATCTGATGGGCATCGACCTGCGCGCTGATATATGCGGTGTCGAAGGCAGCGCCCGACTTGCTCTTGAGATCCGCGAGCGTCTGCTGCTGCATCGCCGTCATCTCCGGCATCGGAGTGATCACGGGTGACGCGGCGGCGGCCGCGGTCTTGAGCTTGGCGGTCGAGTCGGTGTGCGCCTTGATCATCTGCTGGGCGAAGGTCTTGACCTTGGCACTGCTGGCCATGTCGGCGGCAAGTTTCGACGAGGCGATCTCGAACGCGTCGCTGGAAGCAGCGGCATTGGCGAACGCCTGTCCGCCGCTGGCTTCAGCGGCGCCAGTGGTTGCCATGTCTGGCATGGTTTCGCTGGCGACGGTCTCCGTGGCGACGGGCGTGGCTGCGTCGTCCTTCGAACCGCACGAGGCGAGCGACAAGGCGAGCGCGGAAATTGCGATCGTGGCGGTGTACTTCATCGGCCATCTCCTGGATTGGTCAAATCGTGACTTTACAGTGGCATGAGGCTCAACCCGTCGAGGCCTATGACGTTCCGGCGATAGCTGTTTTTGCGGCTCGAGCGTTGGCTAGCCACGACAACCTTGCAAGGAGCAGGACATGGCAATCTTCGGCAACATCCTGAAAAAGATATTCCACCCCGGTGCGGCGGCGGCTGCCCCCGCAGCAAAACAGAGCGCGCCGACGCAGGCGTCGCCTGCTGCCGTGACGCAGACATCTGCGCCTCAGGCTGCGCAACCGGCACCCGCTCCCGCTCCTGCTGCTCCGACGTCGGTCGATGTCGGCGCGGTACTCGAGGCGATGGCATCGATGAAGGACGACAAGGGCGGCAATTACCAGTCGTCGATCGTCGATCTGCTGAAGCTGATCGATCTCGATTCCAGCCTGTCGGCGCGCAAGGAACTGGCGGAAGAACTGGGCGTGCGCGCGGCGGCGGATGGCACCGCCGAGCAGAACATCGCCCTGCATCGCGCGGTCATGGACAAGCTGGCCGAAAACGGCGGCATCGTGCCCGACAGCCTGCGCAACTGAACCGATCGCGGCGGACGGAGTGGCCGGGCACCTCTCCGTCCGAACCTTGCGTTCAGGTCTGAACCGCTTCCGGCGCAGCAGCATCACGCGAGAACAGGATCTCGACGCGCACGCCCGACCCGGGCGATGAGCGCACCTTGAGCGAAGCGCCCGCATTCTGACGCAGGGAATGCGTGATGATTGCGCCCATTTTGCCCGCTTGCGGCCAACTTGCGCCTTCGGGGAGGCCGATCCCGTCGTCCTCGACGATCACGCAGCAGCCCGTATCATCGACCAGGCTGGAGACCCTGATCGTGCCGCCTTCGCCTTCGACGAAAGCGTGTTTGAGCGCGTTGGTCATCAGTTCGTTGATGACCAGCCCGGTCGGCATCGCTACGTTCAGCGAGACCGGCCAGCTATCGACCGCGAGTTCGAGCCTGACGCCTTCGGTGGCGTGGACCTCCATCACCGCCGAGGCGATGCGGCTGACATAGGTGCCGAGATCGATCACGTCACCCGCGCCTTCGCCCGATAATTGATCGTAGAGCAGCGCCAGCGCACCGATCCGGCCAGCCAGCCGGTCGAACCGCTGACCCGTCTCGTCGTCGGCGAAGTTGCGCGCCTCCATCCGGATCAGCGCGGTGATCATCTGGAGGTTGTTCTTGACCCGGTGCTGCAGTTCCTGAAGCTGATGATCGGCATCGCTGGGCAGGCGTCGCTGCCGTTCGCCGCTGCTGCGCTCGGCAAGGGCGACGAGGCGGTAGATCGGCTGGCCCTCATCGTTTTCGATCGTGTTGGACCACGCATCGACTTCGATATTCTGGCCCGCGCGATCGATCACGAACGCGCCGAGGTATTCTTCCTGCGTGAAGACGGCGTCCGCAAGCGACTGGTCGTTATCCTTGGGGGCCGCGACGCCGGGCAGCGCCGTCCAGTCGCCGCCTTCGACAGATGCGGCTGACACGCCGGTCATCCGCTCAAATTCGAAGTTGCAGTAGGTCACTTTCTCGGAAGGTCGCAGTTCCGAGATGGCGATTGCAACGGGGACGTGGTCGAGGAACTGCTTGAACCGATCGCTTTCGAGAGCGTCGGCCAATCCCGGCGTCGAAACGAGGCTTTCGACCGCCTCGGTTTCAAACTTGCTGTCCGTGCCCATGCCTCATGACCCATTCTGACTGGCGGCCGAATTCCGGATAGCCCTGTCGTGGGGATTAGAGTGTATTTGCCACCGCGTCCAATAACTTGCAGTGTGAAATAACCTTGGGGGAGCAGGAGTTGCCTCGTTCGCTCGCGCTTAGCGTGACGTGCGATCGGCGAGTTCGATCCATACCGGCGTATGATCGCTGGTCTTGTCCCAGCCGCGCGGGGTACGGTCAACTTCGGCCTTGATCAGCCGGCTGGCCGCCTGGGAATTGAGCAGCAGGTGATCGATGCGCAGACCGGCATCGCGCTCGAATGCGCCGCGCCAGTATTTCCAGAAAGTGTAGAGAGTTTCGCCGGGGTGCAACGCACGCAGGGCATCTGTCCAGCCCTGTTCGAGCAGGCGGGCATAAGCAGCGCGGACTTCGGGGGCGAACAGCGCATCGTCGAGCCAGCGTTCGGGCTTGTAGACGTCCAGCTCGGTCGGCATGACGTTGAAATCGCCCGCGATCACGACCGGTGCGTCGAGCGCGACGAGGCCAGCGAGATGCTGATGAAGCCGGGCGAACCAGCGCATCTTATAGTCGAACTTCGGGCCGGGGCGAGGGTTGCCGTTGGGGAGGTAGAGTCCGGCGATCAGCACGCCGTTGATCGCGGCTTCGATGTAGCGGCTCTGCTCATCCTCGGGTTCGCCGGGGAGCCCGCGCCGGGTTTCGTGAATGGTGCCGACGCGCGAGAGTATGGCAACGCCGTTCCACGATTTCTGGCCAAGCCAGATCGCCTCGTAGCCCAGATCTTTGAGCGCGGTTTCGGGGAAATTCTCGTCGCTGGTCTTGAGTTCCTGCAGCGTGACGACGTCCGGCCGGGCCTCGTCGAGCCAGCGCAGCAGGACCTGCAGGCGGCCGTTGATCCCGTTGACGTTGTAGGTCGCGATCTTCACCTGATGCAAACGGCTGCGGCGCGTGAAGTGTTCCGGCCTAGCAGTCCGTCCATTGGCGCAGCAGGTTGTGGTAGACGCCGGTCAGGCCAATGATCGCTGGGTCATCGTGGCCGTTGCGCGCGGCGAGCGACTGGATCGAGGTGTCGAGATCGAACAGGATGCTGCGCGCGGCGTCGTCGCGGACCATCGACTGGAGCCAGAAGAAGCTGGCGGTACGAGTGCCGCGCGTGACCGGGGCGACGCGGTGGAGCGAGGACGAGGGGTAGAGCACCATGTGGCCCGCAGGCAGCTTGACCGGGCTGGTGCCGAACTGGCCCTCGACGATTAGCTCGCCGCCGTCGTAGGCATCGGGGTCTTCGAGAAACAGCGTGGCCGAGAGGTCAGAGCGGATGCGGAAGTCTGAACCCGGCTGGATGCGGACGGCGGCATCGACGTGCATCCCGAATGCCTCGCCGCCGGTGTAGCTGTTGAACAGCGGCGGATAGACCTTGAGTGGCAGCGCGGCGGCGATGAACAGCGCGGACGTGCCCAGTGCGTCGAGAATGTACGCGCCAGCCTCGCGCGCGGCGGCGCAGGTTTCGGGCAGCTGGCGGTTGTTCTTGGCAAGCGCGGACTGGTGGCCCGAGGTGGCGTTGCCGTCGGTCCATTGCGCAGCGTCGATCAGCGCGCGGATGTGGGCGACGCCTGATGCATCGAAGACATCGGGAATGACGTGCATCATGGCTGTTCTCCCTCGCCGAGCAATGCGGTCGCGCCTTGTTCGCGCAAGATTGGATCGTCCGAGCCGCGCAGCCAGCGTTCGCACTTTTCGAGAAACGCGGGCGTCGCTGTTTCGCGGACGTGGGCGAGCCAGGCAAGGGCTTCGTCGTGCTCGCCCCTCGCGGCAAGCAGTCGGGCGATGTTGAACTGGCCGCGGAAGTCGCCGCCCTGGGCTGCGGTGCGGTAGTGCCCTTCGGCGATCGCAAGGTCCTGCGCGACGACCCAGCCGTCTTCGTGAAAGCTGCCGACGTAGTTCGCAGCCTTGGCGTTGCCGAGAGCAGCTGCCTTTTCGAACAGGGCGAGCGCGGCAGGGCGGTCCTGCGCGACACCTTCGCCCAGCGTCAGCGCAGTGGCATAGTTGTACAGGCCCCAATCGAGACCGCGATCGGCGCAGATGCGAAAGCACTCGGCTGCGCGGGTCTTGTCGATAGCGGTGCCCCAGCCGAGATCGTAGCAGCGCCCGACCATGTTGAGCGCCATCAGGTGGCCTTGCGCCGCGGCCTTGTTGAACCATGCGAACGCCGATTTTGCGTCCTGCTGCACGCCGTTGCCGTCGAGCAAAAGCTGGCCATAGAGCGCCTGCGCTTCGGCAAGGCCCGCCTCTGCGGCGTCGCAGAGAAAGGCGGCGCGGACGTCGGAAGGCCCTGACAGAATCGCTGCCAGGGCCTCCGGGGTCAGTGCGTTGAGATCGTCGAGTGAGGGCATCAGTACTTGAGGTTCAGCGTGCCAAGCACGGTGCGACCTGCACCGATGGTAGCGTAGTGCGACTGGTAGGCCTGCGTGAAGAACACCTTGTCGGTCAGGTTCTGGACGTTGACGGCAACGTCGAGGTGGTCGTTGATCCGGAAACCCGCGCGGGCATCGAAGCGCCAGTAGCCGGGGATCGAACGCGCGATTTCCTTTGTCGCTGGATTGATCGTCACGACGCCTGCGCTGTTCTGCGTCGCGGTGCGATTGTCGGCATAGCCGCCATAGACGCGGCTGGTGTAGAATGCGCCGCCGCCGAGGCTGAAGCGTTCAGTCGCCTGCAGGTTCGACCAGATCGTGAAGCTGTGCTTGGCGGTCTGCGGGAACTGCTTGCCCGTGTTGGGCGAGGCGACGTTGACGACCTTGGCCTTCTGTCCGGGGACCGCAGCGGCGGTCAGTGCGAGGAACCCGCCATCGGTGATCTTGGCATCGAGGTAGGTGTAACCACCGAACACGTTCCAGCTGGGCAGGATCTGGCCGTTGAAGCCGAATTCGAGGCCTTTGACCTCCTTCTTGCCGAAGAACTGCGCGGTGTTGTCTGCCCCGATCACGCGGGAATTGTCGGTGCGGGTGCGGAACACCGCGACGTTCAGCGAGAGGCGGTTGTCGAACAGATCGGCCTTGGCGCCGACTTCGAGCGACTTGGACCGTTCGACCTTGAGCGTGTCGATCAGGCCGGCGGCAGACGCGGTCGTGCCGAGGCTGTTCTGTTCCTGCCCTTCGCCGATCAGGCTGTTGGGCGGCGTCGAGGAGGTGGCGTAGCTGACGTAGAAGCTGGTGTTCGGAGTCGGCTTGGCGATCAGACCGCCCTGATAGTTGAACATCTTGTCACGGCGTTTGAGCGTGAAGCTCTGCGTGGCATTGGCGGCCTGGCCGGGGGTGACCTTCGAGGTGAAATCATCGTAGCGCAGGCCGATGTTGGCGATCAGCCACGGCGCAAAGGTGATCGAATCGAACGCATAGAGCGCCTTGGTCGAGCCCACGACCTGCGTTTCTGCAAGCGGCAGCGACTTTACGATGGGCGCAAGCGTCGACGATGTGTCGCTGGCGTAGTTCACCCAGGGATCGTTGGGGTTGGGAGTAAACAGGCTGGCGCAATAGTAGCGTGCGACGGTGGCGGTGTTGCAGCGCGGGCTGATCGTGGAGCCTTGCGACAGGATCTCGACGCCCGAGGAATTGAGGAAGCCGCGCGTGACGAATGTGCCGCGCCGCGCCTTTTCCGCGGACCATTCGCCGCCAAGTGCGAAGCTATGTTCGATACCGCCGGTCATGACTTTGCCGAACAGGTCGATCTGGTCGGTCAGGGTATCGACATAGCCGTAGCGGGTGTTGGCGCGACGCCAGACCTGACCTCCCGGCTGGGCGGCGAGGTTTCCGGGGTTGCCGAAGACGTTGCCGGTCGAGTCATCGGGCAGGAGGAAGATATAGTCCTGCGTGTTGTGCGTGAAGCGCGCGGTGTTGCGCAGGGTGACGTCGCCGAAATCGTGCTGGACGCGCGCAGTGAACTGGTCGGTCCTGCTATCGCGGAAGTCGCGATCAACCAAGCCATAGAAGGTGCTGCGATCGACAAACCCGGTCTGCCCGCTGGCGGTGGTGATGTTGCCGATGGCCGGTTCGGAGAGGGTGCTGCCGACCGGTGCGTTACAGAACGTCGCCGAGCAGGCATAAAGGAACGGAATGCCGCTGTCGGGCAGTTCGTCGGTCGTCAGATGGTAATAGCTGAGCGTCAGCTGCGTTGGCGTGCCGAGCCCTACGGTGATCGACGGTGCGATCCCCCAGCGCTTCTGGTAGATCGCATCGCGTCCGGCGACGTCCTGATCGTGCCACAATCCGGCAACGCGCACGCCGATCGTAGGCGTCAGGTGATAATTTACATCGGCGGTGATGCGCTTGTAGTCCGCATTGCCCCCGGTGATCGAAGCGGCGACGAAATCGTCGCGCTCGGGGAGCTTGGACACGATGTTGAGTGATCCGCCCGCGCTACCGCGCCCGCCCAAGGTGCTGTCCGATCCGCGTACGACCTGGACCTGATCGACCGCGAACACTTCGCGCGTCTGCGCGGCGCTGTCGCGCACGCCGTCGAGGAAGGTCGAGCCCTGGCTGTCGTAGCCGCGGATGAACGGACGGTCGCCGATGGGATTGCCGCCCTCGGCCGCGCCGAAGGTGATGCCGGGGACTGTGCGCAGCGCATCGACGAGAGTTGCCGAGGCGGTGTCCTTGATCACCTGCTTGTCGACCACGACGATCGAGCGGGGGGTGTTGAGGATCGGCGCTGTAGCCTTAGCCGAGACCACTTCGCCCTGCGCGCCGGTGACGATGATCGTGCGCTGATCCGGCGCATCAGCCGCTTCGTCCGCCGGTGTGGTCACATCGTTCGCCATGGCGGGGGCAGAGGCGATAAAACCGACGCAGGACAGGGCGAGATAGCGGGTGGTGCGTGCGTTGCTGGCGAGAATGGTCATAAGGCCCCTGATCTGATCCGCATCGGGCGGACGTTGCAGTGTCCTTATTGCGACTAATTCGCATGGTCAAGACTATTGAGAGGCATTCGCAAGTTTTGATCTGGATCAAATTTGGCAGTGCGGTGATGGGGGCGTCCGTTGGCTTGAGGCTTCGCCGCACCGGCAGGCTTCCGCCTGCGCGCGCGAGGCAATCTGCGAGATATCGTCGAGCGCGCTGCTCAGGAATCAGATCGCGGCCCCCAACTCACCGGGGGCCGCGACCATGTTTCTGCTCCGGTCTGACCTATTTCTGCGATACGCAGGGAATAGGTCGATGACCTGTTACCCTTCCGCGCGGCTGCGGTGCGAGAACTGCTGGTCTTCGTCCGAACGGGCGCGCTGGATCTGGAAGTCGAAGGCGATGTGGGCCGTGTCGCCCTGACGGCTGGGCACTGGCAACAGGCCTTCGCGGGTGCCGAATGCAAAATCGTCTGCGGCAAACGGATCATCGCCGAAGTTGATCTGCGTGGTCAGCGTGCGATAACCGGGAGCTTCGACAAAGAAGTGGACGTGTGCAGGCCGGTTGCCGTGACGACCCAGCGCCTGCATCAGCACATCGGTGGCACCGCCCGGCGGCACCGAATAGCCGTGAGGCATCTTTGAACGGAAGGCATAGCGTCCATCGGCGCCCAGCTTGATCCGCCGACGGTTGTTGAACGGCGTCTGTTCGCCCGTGGGATCGAAGTGCGAATACCAGCCTTGGCTGTTGGCGTGCCAGACATGGAGCACGGCATCGCGGACCGGTTCGCCATCGGGGCCGGTAATCGTACCAGTCATATGCAGCGTGTCTGTCTCATCAGGGTCAGAGGTGAGGTCGACTTCGGTAGTGCCGTCAACCAGCGGCGCGCCTGCAACATAGAGCGGGCCTTCGATGGTGCGTGGCGTACCGCCGGCCAGACCGGCTTCGGCGTCCTTTGCATCCATGTAGAGATCGAGGAAGTGCTCGAGCCCGATGCCCGGAATGATCAGGCCGATCTCTCCGGCACCGTCGGCAATGAACTTTGCTGCCTGCCAGAATTCGCTTTCGCTTACGTCGTGCTTGACGATAATCTCTGCGCTGGCTTGAAGCAGGTCGCGCATGATGGCTTTCAGGCGCGGGTTTCCGCCTGCGACATCGAGGCCGCTGGCGCGATCGAGCAGCTTCTGGGCGGCGTCGGAACTGGCAAAGTTTGAAGGCATCTGTGTTCTCCCGGAATGCACGTTGGTGTCAGCGATCGTCATCGCGGATGGAAGAGGGGTGCCGGCATAGCGGCGTGACCTTGATGGTCATGAACGGGTAGAGCGGCAGACCCATCAGGATCTCGTGAAGCCGCTCGTTGCTGACGACATCGAAGATCGACAGGTTGGCGTATTGCCCGGCGACGCGCCAGATGTGGCGCCATTCGCCGCTGCGCTGGAGTTCGTGGCTATAGGCCTTTTCCGTGGCCTTGATACGGTCCGCTTCGGCTTTGTCGAAATCGAGCGGAATAGCGACGGTCATTTCTACCTGGAAAAGCATGGATCAGGCTCCTTGAAGAGCAAATTGGCTGGTTGTGCGGTCACGCCGGAAACGGGCGAGGCGATCTTCGTCGAGCGCAATACCAAGGCCGGGGCCTTGCGGCACTTCGAGCGTGAACTCGCGATATGTCAAAGGCTCTTCGAGTATCTCTTCGGTGAGGAGCAGCGGGCCGAACAGTTCGGTGCCCCACTGCAACGAAGGGAAGGTTGAAAAGGCATGGGCCGATGCAATCGTGCCGATCGCGCCCTCAAGCATTGTGCCGCCATATAGGCCAATGCCCGCAGCGTCGCCGATTTGGGCCACGGCGCGCGCGGCATCGAGGCCGCCGGATTGCTCGATCTTTACGGCAAAGACGTCCGCCGCTGCGGCGCGCGCGAAGTCCATCGCGCTGGCAGGGCCGGTCAGGCTTTCATCGGCCATGATCGGGATCAGCCCCAGCGCGACAAGGCGTGCCATGCCGGTGCGATTGTGGCGCACGATGGGCTGTTCAACCAGATCGCACCCGACTTCAGCCAGCATGGCAAGGCCGCGCCGGGCGGTTGGTTCGTCCCACGCCATGTTCACATCGACCCGCACCGAAGCCCGGTCGCCCAGCGCCTGCTTGATCGCGCCGACGTGCGCGACGTCCTGCGCCAACGGGCGTTTGCCGATCTTCAGCTTGAATGCATTGTGACGGCGCACGCCCAGCATTTGCTCGGCTTCGGCAATGTCGCGCGAGGTATCGCCACTGGCCAGCGTCCACAGCACGGGGAGGGCTTCCACACGCCTGCCGCCGAGGAGTTCGCTGACCGGAAGTCCGAGCCGCTTGCCCTGTGCATCGAGCAACGCTGTTTCGATGGCGCATTTGGCAAAGTGATTGCCCACCACGTGACGGGCCAGCAGCGCCATCGCCGTGGCAGGCCGTGTGGCTTCCTGTCCGCAAAGCAGTGGGGCAAAATAGGTGTCGATGGCTGTCTTGATCGTCTCGGGACTTTCAGGACCATAGGCAAGACCGCCGATCGTGGTCGCTTCGCCCAACCCAACGATACCGTCCGAGCAGGTGACGCGTACAAGGCAGATCGTCTGCGCATGCATCGTGGCCATCGCCAGCACGTGCGGACGGATCGTCGGGAGATCGATCAGTATCGTCTCGATTCCCGAAATTCGGCAATTTGCAGAGTCAGTCATGGCCCATTTGACTAAGCGTTTTGCAGAAATGTGGGAAAGACCGGTTCGCTCTGCTATCATGCTCTGAAGGTATGATGAGAGGGCGTGATGGAAATTCGGCACTTGCGCTACTTCCTCGCCGTGGTCGAGATGCGCGGCTTTACCCGCGCCGCCGATCACCTTGGCGTGTCACAACCGCCATTGAGCCGCCAGATCCGTGATCTTGAGATCGAGCTTGGGGTGGACCTGTTCGAACGCGGGACGCGCCCTGTACAATTGACCGAGGCGGGGCGATTGCTGTTTGAACAGGCTGCGCCTGTCGTGGCGGCGGTTGATCAGATCAAATCGACAATCAAGCGGTGGAAGCAGGCACGCCGCCCGCGGTTCGCGGTGGGCGTGGTGGGATCGATCCTGCATGGCGACATGCCAGCGATGATCCGCCGCTTTCGCGCGGCGATGCCCGATGTCGAAGTGGAACTGATCGAAATGATCACGCTGGAGCAGGTGGCCGCGCTCAAGACAGGCCGGATCGATGCCGGGCTGGGGCGTGTGCGGATCGACGATCCGGCAATCGTGCGCGAGGTCTTGTTCGAAGAACCGTTGATGGTGGCCGTCCCCATCGATTCGGCGTTGGCTGCAGACGCGGGGCCGCTGCCGATCGCCGCGCTGGAGGCAGAGCGGGTCATTCTCTATCCCAGCCAACCGCGCCCGTCCTATGCGGATCAGGTTCTAGGTCTGCTGGCGCGCAACGCGGTGGTGCCTGCGGCATCGCGCGAGGTGCGCGAAGTGCAGACTGCCCTGGGCCTGGTTGCGGTGGGCGATGGCGTCGCCATCGTCCCAGAAGCGTTGAGCCAGACGCGGCATGGCAACATCGTCTACCGTCAGCTCCAAGGGCAGGGCGTGGTGTCGCCGGTCATTTTGAGCCTGCGCGCATCGGACAGCAGCGCAGCCGCCCGCGCATTTCGTGATGCGGGGCGCGACACCTGGCCTGCCAGTGCGGCTGCGCCCGGCCCTTCCTAGTCTTGAGCCAGGTGTGCGAGCACCGCCTGCGCGAACAGATCGGGGCATTCCACGTTGGAAAGGTGTGCCGCTGGCAGTGTGACGAGGTTCGCATCGGCGGCCGCTGCAACGAGGAACTGGGCGTCTTCCACCGTGGTCGCCTGATCGGCTGTTCCGGCGATGACCAGCGTTGGCACGCGGTTGAGTGCCGCAGTGGGGCGTTGGTCCATGTCGCGGATGGCAGCACAGCTTCCGGCGTAGCCTTGCGGATCGTTGGCAAGGAGCATCCCGCTGATCCAGTCAGTCTGCGCGGGCGACGCTTCGAGAAAAGCAGGCGTGAACCAGCGCGCCAGCGAGGCTTGGGCCAGTGGCCCCATGCCGTTTGCCAGGACGCCTTCGATCCGTTGCTGCCACGCCGAAGCGGGTGCCATACAGGCCGATGTATTGGCCAGCACCAAGCGCAGAAGCCGGTCAGGCGCGCGGTGGGCCAGCCACTGACCGACCATCCCGCCCATCGACAGGCCGCAGAAATGTGCCCGCGCGATGCCGAGTGCATCGAGCACGGCGAGGGCATCGCGGCCAAGGCGGTCCATCGAATAGCCACCGGGCGTCGATTGCGACTGCCCCTGGCCGCGGCCATCGTAGCGCACGACGCGGTAGCGATCGGCAAAGGATTGAATCTGCGGGTCCCACATTGCCATTGTCGTGCCCAGCGAGTTGGACAGCAGCAAGGCTGGTGCATCCTCAGGGCCAGCACATTCCACGGCAAGGCTTGCGCCATCGTCGACGACTATGGTGCGTGCACTGGTCTGCATGGTCACACGCGCTCCACGATCATGGCAATGCCCTGGCCTACGCCGACACACATCATGGCCAGTGCATAGCGGCCACCCGTTTCGTGCAATTCCTGCACGGCGGTTTGCACCAGTCGCGCGCCGGACATGCCAAGCGGATGACCAAGGGCAATAGCGCCACCGTTCGGATTGACACGGGGATCGAAGGGATCGACGTCCAGATCACGCAGCACGGGAATGGCCTGCGCGGCAAAGGCCTCGTTCAGTTCGATAACGTCCATTTGCCCCATCGCAAGGCCAGTGCGCGCCAGCAGCTTGCGCGCCGCATCGACAGGGCCGACGCCCATGATGCGCGGTGCCACGCCTGCTGAAGCCATGCCGACCACCCGCGCGCGCGGGACGAGGCCATGTGTCGAAGCGGCACTTTCGCTCGCAACGATCATCGCAGCCGCGCCATCGTTGAGGCCCGATGCGTTTCCGGCGGTCACGGTGCCTTGACCGTGGACCACGGGCCGCAATGCGCCCAGCGCTTCGAGGGTGGTGGCACGCAGATGTTCATCCTGCGCAAACGCGCGCGTCTGGCCTTTGCCGGCAGGGACGCAAACTTCGATGATCTCGCGCGCGAAACGGCCGTTTGTCTGCGCGGCGGCAGCTTTTTCCTGGCTGGCAAAGGCGAAGCGGTCCTGCTCTTCGCGCGATACGTTCCACTGCACCGCAACGTTTTCGGCCGTTTGCGGCATAGTATCGACGCCATATTCGCGCTGCATGGCAGGATTGACGAAACGCCAGCCAAGGGTTGTATCTTCAATCTTCTGGTCGCGGCCGAATGCCGATCCTGCTTTGCCGAGCACATAGGGTGCGCGCGTCATGCTTTCGGCGCCGCCAGCGATCATCAAGGCAGCATCCCCGCTGCGGATGGCCTGTGCGGCGATGCCGATCGCGTTCATGCCGGAACCGCACAGGCGATTGATCGTGGCGCCCGGCACCGTTTCGGGCAAACCTGCAAGGAGGACGGCCATACGCGCCACATTGCGATTGTCCTCGCCCGCCTGGTTTGCACAGCCGAGGACGACATCATCGATAGCCGCCCAATCCACCTGAAGATTGCGCTCGACAAGGGCGCGCAGCGGCAGTGCTGCAAGATCATCGGCGCGAACGGATGCAAGGCTGCCGTTCAGGCGCCCGATCGGTGTACGCACGGCATCGCAGACAAACGCTTGAATCATGCTGCCACTTTCAATTCTGCGCCGGTGCGGGCGCGAATCTCGTCCACGCTGACGCCCGGCGCGCATTCGACGAGCGTAAGTCTGGCGCCTTTTTCGACCGAGATCACGCCAAGATCGGTAATGATCAGATCGACCACACCCTTGCCTGTCAACGGGAGCGTGCAGCGTTCCAGAATCTTAGGGCTGCCATCTTTTGCGCAATGGTCCATGACCACCACAATCCGTTTGACACCGGCAACAAGGTCCATCGCGCCGCCCATGCCTTTCACCATCTTGCCGGGGATCGTCCAGTTGGCAAGATCACCGTTAGCGGCAACCTCCATCGCGCCCAGCACGGCCATGTCGATGTGGCCACCACGGATCATCGCGAAGCTGTCAGCACTCGAAAAGAAGCTGCTTTCGGGCAGGGCGGTGATGGTCTGCTTGCCGGCGTTGATCAGATCAGGATCGGCTTCGCCTTCATAGGGGAACGGGCCGATACCGAGCATTCCGTTTTCGGACTGGAGGGTGACATTGACGCCCTCGGGCACATGGTTTGCTACCAGTGTCGGTATGCCGATGCCAAGATTGACATAGTAGCCATCGCGCAGCTCCTGCGCGGCGCGCGCGGCCATTTCGTCGCGGGTCCAGCTCATGCCTGCAACTCCCCGTCGGTGGCCTGCTTGGGGCGGGTGGTCAGCTTCTCGATCCGCTTTTCATTGATCGTCGAAAGCACCACACGATCAACGTAGATCCCCGGGGTATGAATGCAATCGGGATCGAACGTGCCTGCGGGTACGATTTCTTCCACCTCAACGACGGTGATCTTGGCAGCAGTGGCCATGACCGGGTTGAAGTTGCGCGCGGTTTTGCGGAACATCAGGTTGCCAGCCGGATCGGCCCGCCACGCCTTGATGATCGCAAGGTCCGCGCGCAGCCAGGTTTCGCGCACGTATTCCTCGCCTTCGAATACCTCGGTCGGTTTGCCTTCGGCAACGGTCGTGCCAACGCCAGTGCGGGTATAGAAGCCCGGGATTCCTGCACCGCCAGCGCGGATGCGCTCGGCCAGAGTGCCCTGCGGGCTCAGTTCAAGTTCGAGTTCGCCGGACAGAAACTGCTCTTCGAACAGCTTGTTGTCGCCGACATAGGACGCGATCATGCGTGTGATCTGGCGGCTCTGGAGCAACATCCACAGGCCGAAACCCTCAGCGCCTGCGTTGTTGGACACGACGGTGAGGCCAGTGACGCCGGAGTCGCGGATTTGCGGGATGAGGCTTTCCGGATTGCCGGAAAGGCCAAAGCCGCCGGACATCACGGTCATTCCATCGAACAGCAGACCGTCGAGCGCGGCTTTCGGGTCAGGAAAAATCTTGGAGGACATCGGGATCATGCATTCTAGCGAAGGGGAAGGTACTGCACCCCGTCATAAACAGAACGGGACGCGTCAAATATGCGCGATTATCGCATGGATCATACCCGGAAGGTATAAGTTCAGGTGGGGCAAGTCGGGCGCCGCGCGCGTGCCTGCGGTATCGGCAATGCACCAATCTGCTGCATCAGACGCTCGCGCACGGGGCGGGCCGTGCGCAGCCAGTTTGCGCGAAGGGCGCCAACTTCGGCTGCGGTAAAAGGTGCGGGCTTGCAGGAAGCGGGAGCGCCCATCTCTACCACGAGCCAATTGAGCAGGCGGGCCGTCCCGTCATTGTCCAGCCGGGATGTGGCAACGCCCGGAACCTGCATGATATACGCGCGTCCGCCGGGCACTTCGAGAAACCGACCGAGCGAGGCGCGCAGATCGGGCACCTTGCCAGCGATGCCGCGCCCGTCAGGGAGGTGGCAGCCCTGGCAATGGAGGGCATAGTCCACTTCGACCCGGGTCTTGGCCACCATGTCTGCCGGACGGATCGCGACCGGCGCGCTTGCCGCAGCGACGGTAGCCGCCACTGCTGTGACAACCGAAGCGGCAAGCGCAAACAGGGGCAGCGGATAGGCCATCGCGGTCAGTCCGCCGGACCTGTCACCACCGAGAGCGAGCAGTGATAGGCCACACCAGTCTGCGTGCCGAGGCACCAATCAAGATCATTGGCCGTGGTCGGCTGATAGACCGGCGTTGCGCCTTCGTCCCTGCTGCAATTGCAGCGGCCGCAGGCAGCCTTGCCACAGCAGTCGTTGTAGCTGATCACATAGTTGCGGCCATCGGTGGGATTGCGGCACGTGCCGAGCCAGGTGATCGGTGAAGGCTCAGTCCCCGGCGGGCAGGATGATGCCGAACCCCCGCAGCATGAACACAGGAACCCATCGACCGCGCAATAGCGCCAGTAATCGCACGAATTGGGATCGCCTTCTTCCTGAACCTGAATAGGCACGGCGGCCTTTTCAGCACGCACGCGGGAGATCGGGAGAAGCGTTGCCGCGCCGGTGGCGGTGACAATCGCGCCAAGACGTCCGATGAAGCCACGACGCGAGGTATTTCGGGCGGTGGACCGCGCCAGATATTCTGCCGCACGATCAAATCTGCGCATGGTTGATATCCCTGTTGATGTTCGGTGC
Organism: Novosphingobium hassiacum; assembly: GCF_014196055.1. Classification (GTDB taxonomy): domain Bacteria; phylum Pseudomonadota; class Alphaproteobacteria; order Sphingomonadales; family Sphingomonadaceae; genus Novosphingobium; species Novosphingobium hassiacum. The sequence goes on along the minus strand of NZ_JACICY010000006.1, from coordinate 29,288 downwards.
TTTGCCCGTCATTCCGCAGCCTCGGCCATAGTGCGGGCCGCAAGATCCTGCAGTGATCCTACGCCCAGACGGTGCGCTTCGAACAGGCTTTCAAGGTGTTCGCGATTGTTGACCAGGCCCTTGGCGACGATCGTCCCGGCGGCATCGATCAGCACTGCATGAGGCAGCTTCGAGACCTGATAGGCAAGACCAAGCGGCGTGGAAAGCACGAGCGGGTAAGCCTCGAGCTTCTCACGCTTGATCATGGCGAGCTGCGCGGGCATGTCGCCATCGCTGGCAAGCACGACCTGAAGCGCGCCGCGTCGTTCACGCTCTACCGATTTGACCAGCGGCAGCAGCGATTTGCAAACGGGGCAGCTGGGCGAGAGGAAGAACAGCAGCGTGAGCGGAGCGGTACTTGCGCCGCCGATCCGAACCGCCCTGCCATCCACTGCCGCAAGCTCGAACGAGGGTGCCGCATCGCCCACAGCCGGACCGCCCGGCATGACCAGCGCCCCGACCGGGCCAAGCCGTTCATGCAACATGCCAACCTGGCGCAGCAGGGCAATGACGACGAGGCACAGGCCAATGACCAGTGCCCACAGCGCGATCAGCGCAGCTATCACGGCGTTCGTCATGCCGCAGTCTCCTTGGTGGGAAGGGCAAGCGAGAGTTCGCCGCCCGCATAGACAAGACCCAGCACGATCAGCCCGCCAAGCAGGGTGATCGCATCGAGCCAGACAAATTCGCGCGACGCCGCTTCAACAACGGCGGGCAGGGCGAGCGCCGCAAAGGCAATGTTGCGCACAATCATGCCGCGCCGCAAACCGGGTCCACGTGCGCCGAAGCCAAAGCAGCCGCAGTCGATCGCCGTGTTGCCGCGCGCGATGTTGAAGGCAATCACTGTTGCGTAAAGCATGAGGATTGCGGCGCTGGCGATCATGCCTGTCTTTCCGACAGAAGCGACAAAGGGCACCATCAGCGCCGCAAGGCCAGCGGCAAGTTCTGCCATGGCAAGAAGCGGCGCTGCCAAAGGCACCAGCACAGCCGGGACGATATTGTAGCCCGTCACCGCGCCGGAAAACTGCCGCAGATCGCGCAGTTTGTGCAAAGCGCTTGCCAACATCAGGGCACCAAGACCGAGCCCGCCCAGCCAAAGGATGATCGGGTCGTTCATGGCGCCGTCGCAGCGGCGGGAGCGACCGGCGGGGCCTGAATCAACGTAATGTCCGAACCGAGCCCTTCGACCTTGCGAAGGATCGCAGCGTCCGAGGGGCGACGCACGACGAGCGTGCCGGAACCGAACAGGGCTGTGTAAAGCAATGGATCGGCATCGTTACTGATCGATACGGCCGTGGATGGCGTTTCGAGCGGCAGGCGAGCAACGCGCTTTTTGGCAGCGACGTCGAACACCCAGATTTCGGTGCCGGGATGCTTGTGGGTGCCGGGGCCGCCTTCATGCATGAGGACATAAAGCAACCCTGAGGGTGCATGATAGGCGTAAGGCTGCAATCCACCGGGACGCCACGCTTCTTCGCCTGCCGCCGTCAGTTTCCAGCGTGCGCCAGGCGTCGGCGTGCCGGTAGCATTGTCGACTTCGGCAACAGCGCCCGAAAAGGTGATGAACAACCAGCGGCTTGACGCGATCCGCACAGGCTTGTCACTCGCCGGATCTTCGCGCTCGAAGAGGGGTGGCGTGGTGGCACCCAGGGTGATCTTGCCATCTTCGGCGAGCGCGCCTGATTGCATGCTGCCATCGGCACATTGCATCATGAAACTGCGCGGACCGGTCATATGCGCGAGGGCGCAGCCCGGCGTTTCGAATTCGCCAACCAGCGTCTTGGCCGCAGCATCGACGACGGTCATCGTCTGCTCTGGCGTGAAATTGTAGATCAGCATGAAGCGCCCGTCGTCGGTCAACGGGATCGAGGAAAGCAAGGGAAGAGCCTGCACACGCTTGGGCGGGATCACGACTTCTGCGCCAGGCATCAGGTCCTTCAGGCCGAACCAGGTGATGACATCGGTTCGTTCGCCCCGGCTGCCGCGCGAGAAGAACGTGGCAGGTATCAACAAGGTTGAAGCATCGGGCGTGAACTGCACGCCAACGTGCGAATGGCCGCCCGGAACGGTGCCAAGATACGTCCCGCTGTCGGCATCGACGATGTAGCTGCGCCCGTCGATCAGGTGGGTGAACACGACATCGTTTACCACCACCCAGTGCGGCGGCATGCGATCTTTCAACTCGACCAGCGTCACGTCCTCGGTGGCAAGGACTGGCACCTTGGGCGGCGCTGCCTTCTTTGCGGGCCGGGCATCAGCAGAGCTGACCAGCAGCCCCAATGCTGCCATGAAGAGAGGTAGCCCCTTCAGTCGATCTGCATACATAGTGTGGCGTGCTCCCCTTTGACCGGCCCGAGCAGTCAGTCGTGCAAATGGGCTCGACAGACAATGGCATTGGCACGGACATCCGTCCGATTGGCGTGCTTGTTATCAGATGTGACCGAGAATCGATGAAAGCGGCGACATTTTCAATTGCATAACGCTTCCGAATTCGGACAGGATTTTCGCGTTTGGCATGGCGAGGACAGGGAACCCCTGATTTGTGCCGATTCCTGCTCCGCCAGATCTTTCTGCAATAAGCCGGTCGGCAACGATTGAAGCGTGATTTGTATAGACCGATGCGTGTTCCGGACACCGGCCAAGGCGCCGTGCAGGACAATCGGGAAGTACTTTGGGGCAGTCGGTGCGCCACAAACGAAACCTGGCCGGTCCGTCGTCGGGAGGACCATCACCTAAACGCGGCGGCGCAGCGTTTCAGAGGGCAGGCAGCCGTACTGCTGGCGATAATACTGGGCATAGCGTCCGAAATTGACGATCCCGCATTCCAGCATAAGTTCGGTAACGCTTGTATCGCCACTGCCAACCATGAGCGCGGCGTGGAGCCGTTCGAGCCGGTGGCGGCGCACATATTCCAGCGGCGTCAGGCCAAGGAAATCGCGGAAACCATTCTGCAGCGATCGCACCGAAACGCCGACTTGCGTGGCCAATGCATTGATCGAGATCGTGTCGTCCAGAGACTGATGAATGATCTCTCGCGCCCGACGGACATGGCGTGGCGAAATGTCATTGCCGTGCAGCGCAATCTGTTCGGAATAGCTGTTGGTGTAGTTGCCCAGCAGCACTTCAGCCAGGACCATTTCATACTGCCGCTTCAGCCGCCGACTGGCCATGATGCTAGGGCCAAGGCGCAACTGGGCACTGATGTGATGGATCATCTCGCGCCAGACGAGCGGCAATTCGCGCGCGGCGTGGTTGCCGGAATAGAACTCCAGCGGGTGGCTGACGGGAATGTGCAGTTCGCGCGAAAGATATTCAGTGCAAGTGGCGACCGGCAGGCGCACGGCGAGATGGCGACATTGCGGCGTCATTTCCACACGCAAAGGCGTTCCCGGCGAGGACACAATCATCTCGTCGCGGCGCAGGATGATCTTTCCATGGTTTGCCCACATCGTCGTTTCGCCGTCGAGCGCGAGATGGACAAGGATATGGTCATCGCCAAGTTCGGCGGACACGCCGACATCCGCGCCATATTGCAGATCGACGATCTGGATGCTGCCAATTTCGGCGCTGTAGACGCGCGCATCAAGCCGTATGCCGGGGCTGCAATCGAAGCTGTGGCGCGACAGTTGGCGTGACAGGGCGTTGTGCACGACTTCTGCATCGTTCGAGCACAGGCTCGACACGCCGGGCACATTGGCTTGGGCAAGCGATGCAAGCACGACCCTGCTCCGTCCGGTTTGGCTGGCGCGGCCTTGCGTCCTTCAAGCCACGCAGCGTCTTCGTCTCCGAGGAGAAGACACACGTGTTACCGTGATGAGTCAAGCGAGGAGTCGAAGGCCCTTCCGTTTCGGCACACCTGTTGCGCAAATCGGATAGCCAGTCGGTTGCATCCGCTTCTAGCCCAAGAGGACGGGCCGCATGGGCCATGCATCGGGAGTGTGGGTCAATGGCAAGTGGTGCAAATGAAGCGCGAGGCGCTGAAGCAATCGCCGAGACATTTTTGGCTTCCGGTCTCGGCTTGTGGATCGATGGGCGGGATGTGCCCGCCGTTGGTGGTGCACGACGTGACGTCGTCGACCCATCGACCGGCGCGGTCGTTTGCTCTGTTGCCGAAGGCACCGCGCAAGATGTCGATATTGCGGTGATTGCCGCCCGCAAGGCCTTCAATGCCCCCGAATGGCGCAAGCTCAAGCCGCTACTGCGTGAGCGCATGTTGCACCGGCTCGCCGATCTGATCGAGCGCGACGCCGACATCCTCGCGCAACTCGAAGCGCGCGATACCGGCAAGATACTGCCAGCTGCGCGCTATGGCGATGTTGTCATTGCGCTTGATTCGCTGCGCTACACTGCTGGCTGGACGACCAAGATCGAGGGGACGACAATTACGCCGTCGTTCTCCTACATTCCGGACGTGCAGTTCTCAGCGCGCACGGTGCGCGAGCCTGTGGGTGTGGTGGGGCAGATCATCCCGTGGAATTTCCCGCTGGTCATGGCGATCTGGAAGATTGCTCCGGCTCTGGCGGCAGGATGCACGGTGGTCCTCAAACCGGCCGAGGATACTCCGCTCAGCGCGCTCTATCTTGCGCGGCTGGTGGATGAGGCCGGCATTCCGGCCGGCGTGGTCAACATCGTTACGGGCGGGCGCGAGGTGGGCGTTGCTCTGGTCGAACATCCCGATGTGGACAAGATCGCGTTCACCGGATCGACCAGCGCAGGGCAGGACATCCAGCGGCGGGCTGCCTCGACGATGAAGCGGCTAAGCCTGGAACTGGGCGGCAAGAGCCCCGTCGTCGTGCTTGCCGATTGTCCGGTGCCAATGGCGGTCGAAGGTGCGGCGGGCGCAATCTTCTTCAATCATGGACAGGTGTGCACGGCAGGTTCGCGACTTATTGTCCATCGCAGCATTTATGAAGATGTGGTCCAGGGCCTTGCTGCAGCAGCCAACGGCATGACGTTGGGCACGTCCGATGACCCGCAGGCGCAAATGGGGCCGCTGATATCCGCGCGTCAGCGCGACCGCGTGAAGGGATTTGTGGAAGGTGCATTGGCACAGGGCGCGCGCCTTGTGGCGGGCGGGACAGTGCCGGAAGGTGACGGGTTTTTCTACCGCCCGACCGTCCTTGCCGATGGCACGCCGGAAATGACCATCTTCCGCGACGAGGTGTTTGGCCCCGTGGTGATCGCGTTGCCATTCGACACCGAAGAAGAAGCGCTGCGGTTGGCCAATGACACCTGTTTTGGCCTTGGTGCCAGTGTCTGGACAAGCGATCTTCATGCCGCGAACCGTTTTGCCAGTGGCCTGAAGGCTGGCAATGTGTGGATCAACGCGCACAACATCCTTGATCCGGCGGTGCCCTTCGGTGGCTGGAAGATGTCCGGGTACGGGCACGAACTCGGCCATAGCGCAATCGAGCTTTACACCGAGGTGAAAGCCATCACGATGCCGTTGCTGTAAAATCAAACCAGCTTTGCTGCGCGAAATGCATAGCAACTGCGCAGTATCTGGCGGCAAATGCTGGTCACCAGACCGCGGGGGAAATGCCCGCGCACAAACCTGGCACGTAAACGGAGGATCCGATGGCAGCTGCACCTCTTGAGCAAACTGATGCTCTAGACCCGATGGCGGAACTGCTTGCCGCGTGCCGCGCGCGGCGAGGCGAGTTTTCGCAACAGCAGCAGATCAGCGAAGATGTGGTCGGCATGATGAAGCGGGCCGGTGTCTATCGGGCTTGCGTCGCCAAAAAGCTGGGTGGTGACGAAGTTTCACCCGCCGCGTTCCTGCGTATGATCGAGCGCATCGCGCAGGCCGACGGATCGGCAGGATGGGTGGCAAGCTTCGGTGTTTCGGCAACCTACCTCGGCTCTTTGCCGATCTCCTCGCTTGAGGAGATGTATGCCAATGGCCCGGACGTGGTGTTTTCCGGCATGATTTTCCCGCCACAAGCGGCAACGCCGATCGGCGATGCGCTGGAAGTCAATGGCCGCTGGAGTTGGGGAAGCGGCAGCACGGGCGCGGACTACATCGGCGTTGGCATCAAGGTGGAAGGCGACGCTTCGACCGGGCGTCTGCCGCTGGTTGCAGTCATGCCTGCTCACAAGGCCAAAATCGTGCGCAACTGGAATGTGATCGGTCTCAAGGGTACGGGCAGCCACGACGTGGTCGTGGACAAGGTCATTGTGCCGCGCGAATGGACGTTCGTGCGTGGGAGCAAGTCCAACCTCGATGGCCCGCTATTCCGCTATCCAGCGATGGCACTCGCCGCGCAGGTTCTGGCTGTCGTCGCGCTCGGCGTAGGCCGTGCCGCGATCGAGGAGCTGATGGACTATGCGCTGGGACGCACATCCATCACCGGAGCGCCAACATTGGCCAACCGGCCAAACGTTCAAAGCGATATTGCCCGCGCCGAAGCAACGCTGCGCTCTGCGCGTGCGTTCTTTTATGAGACCACCGAAGAAGCATTCGACGTGTTGCAAAACGGTGATGACCTGACACCAAAGCAGATTGCGATGCTGCGCCTGGGCGCTAGTCATGCGGCACGCGCGGGATCGGACGTGGCAACGGCCGTCTATCGCATGAGCGGGACAACTGGTATCTTCGAAGGCCATCCCGTGGCGCACTACATGCACGATGCGATGATCGTGCCGCAGCACGCTTTTCTGGCCGACGGCACTTTCGAAAGTGCTGGCAAAGTGCTCTTCGGGCTGACCCCGCCCCCCGGCTTCCCCTGATCGCGGAGATCAACTGCTATGACCGAAACATCAACCCGCCCCTTGCGTGTCCTCCTGTGCGGAGCCGTGCTGCAGAACTTCTTTGACCTGCCTTCAAGCGAGATCGGCAAGGTCTGGGCTGCGACAGGCGTTTTGCTGCGCAGCATCCGCGATCTGCCGGGTGTGACCATTCTGGGCACGATCGACGATGATGAGACGATGGTCGGCACATCGCCCACCGGCTGGCCCTGGACGTTCTATATTCTTGCTGACATGCCGAACCGCGACAGCGTGGTAGCCGCTTGCAACCTGCTGCGCACGATCGAAGTCGATGATTATCGCCTGTGGCGCTACATGCGCTTCGAGGCACGCATCGGCCGCGAACTCGTCATTCCGGAGCTTTGAGGGGTGAGCGCTGACACAGTCCTCATAACCGGCGCTGCGCGTGGTCTGGGCGAGGCTCTGGCGCGCGCATTTCACAGCGCGGGCTGGCATGTGGGCGTGTCCGATGTCGATGGGGCGGCTGCGCACGCGCTTGCCGCAAGCCTTGACCCGGAAGGCCGCACAGCGATTGGCATAACACTCGATGTGCGCGATGTAGCCCAGTTCGAAGCCGCGCGCGATGCCATGCTCGCGCAGTTCGGCAGCGTTCATGCGCTGGTGAACAACGCGGTAGTGACCAAAGCCAGACCCGTGCTTGAGATCGACCCGGACGAGTTCTCGGCGGTCGTCGAGGTCAATTTGCGGGGCACATTCATCGGTTGTCAGGTCTTCGGGCGGCTGTTCAAGGCGCAGGGATACGGGCGCATTGTCAACATGGCTTCGCTTGCCGGGCAAAACGGTGGCACCGCAACCGGCGCGCATTATGCCGCGTCGAAGGGTGGGATCATCACTTTGACCAAGGTGTTCGCACGCGATCTGGGGCCATCGGGCGTAGCCGTCAGCGCCATCGCGCCGGGACCACTCGATTCACCGGCCGTGCACGAACTGGTACCTGCTGCGGCCTTGTCTGCATTGGTCGAGACCATTCCCGTGCGCTGCCTTGGGGACACAGGATTTATCGCCCGCACCGCGGTGCATCTGGCCGGCCGCGACGCGGCGTTTGCCAATGGAGCAGTTTGGGATGCAAACGGTGGCCTCTTCATGCGGTGAGCCGCGCCAAAGTCCGAGCTTTCGCGATGCAATGGCAACGCTCGGTGCGGCAGTAAGCGTGATTACGACTGACGGACCGGCCGGTCGGCACGGGATGACGGCCACGGCTGTCTGCTCGCTTTCCGATAGCCCGGCATCGATGCTGGTCTGTATCAACCGATCGTCGCGGATGCATGACGTGCTGACGCAGAATGGTGCGTTTGCGGTCAATGTCTTGGCGGCCGGGCAAGAGGATCTGTCACGACTTTTTGCCGATCCGGCATTACCCATGGCCCGGCGCTTCGATCAGGCAGGCGATCTGGTGCGCACCGCACTCGATCTGCCGGGGTTGGGCGTGGCGCAATTGACGATCGCTTGCACCGTTTCGATGATGATCGAGGCTTCGACCCACAGCATCGTGATGGGTGAAGTGCGCGAGATCCTCAAAGGCACAGGCGAGGGTGGGCTGATCTACTTTGATCGCCGCTATCACCCTGTCGGCTGAACTGCGGAGCTGCCCGCGGCTCCACGCAACGCATCCCGATGTCATCGGTTTGTCCCAGCCTGAAATGTGGCTTCAAGGTTGAGGCCGTTGCGTTGTGCTTGGCACACGGCAATCTTAGACTTCCAATAGAAGCGGTCACCGCTTGGAAGAGGAAGTTGTCATGTCGGGCTCCGAAACTCCGGTCATCGTGGAAGCCGCCGTCTCCTTGGAAAAGGCGGGGGGTATTGCAGTTCTGGCAGATAACGCCTCGCCAGCGATAGATGTTGAGGCTGCGAGATCTGCACTAAGCGAGCGCAGCCTTTATGGACCGACGCTGGCTGGAGCGCGCGCCTCGCTCGATGCAGGGGCAAGCATCATTCATCACCATCAGGACATAGACCTGTCGATCGAGCAGCAGGTGGCGCAGGTTGTCCGGATGAATGAGGAGATACTCGCCACACATCCACACGCCCTGATCTATCCTGCGCCGCTGTTGACGGGCACGACCCACGCCGAGGTCCACCAGCATTACCCCGCGCTTGCGCAAGCTGGCTGCCTAACCATGATCGCTGTTGAACTCGGGCGCACCGTGTTCGCTGTCATGGACGAGACAGGGCTGCCCAACAATTCCTGGGTCAATGGCCAGACCTATTCCGAAGCGCATGATCTTGTGATGCTTGCCAACAAGCATCAGACACCCCTTGCGCTGGGCATTTATACGCCATCGATGTGCTACTGGATCCGGGAATATGCCGAACGCGGCCTGTTGCCCAAAGGCACGATGGTGAAGATCTGGTTTGGCGGACGGTACAAGGTCTGGACGAACAGGGAGCCGACGGTGCGCAATGCTCTTGCTCCCACCGTCAAGGCGCTCGATGCCTATCTGGAAGCGCTGGAAGGCGTTGATCTGCCTTGGCTGATTGCAACCCAGGGAGACAATGTTCTCGATACACCGGTTGCGCGCTATGCTCTCGAGAAGGGCGGTCACATTCGGGTGGGTGAAGAGGACGTGAGTGGAACCACCCAATTGCGTAACGGCGAACTTGTAGAAGCCGCGATCGCATTGGCAGCATCGGTTGGACGTCCCGTTGTCAGCGGAGCAGCGGCAAGGGAGTACCTTGGTGTGAAGGCACGGAACGCCGAGGTAGCGTGACAGAGGCTGGCACTACATGCCAGCCTCCGCCCCATTGCGTGGCGTAGACATCCTTGCCCGCCACCACCGTGCGCAGCACACGCGTCTGGTGAATAGTCGTGGGTGATACGGCAAAAATGTCGCGGTCGATCACGATGAAATCGGCCTGCTTGCCTGGTTCGATTGAGCCGACGCGGTGACCGATGCCAAGCTGGCTGGCAGCGCTGCTGGTCAGCATCGTCACGGCCTGGCCCACAGAGATGCGCTGGCCCGGCGACAAGACCTCGGGACTGCCGCCCGGTGCCTGCCGCGTAACAAGGGTTTCGATCGCGACCCATGGCGACATCGAAGGAATGACCGGCCAGTCCGATCCAAGCACGACCCGCGCTCCGGCTTCCAAGGCATCGCGCACCGGCGTGAATCGCTCCATGCGTGCCGCGCCGACTGAGCGTACAACGTCTCTCACCGGAGGGCTGGGGAACCACAGATAGGGCGAGAATTCGTAGGTCGCCCCAAGTTGAGCAGCCCGCGCCACATCCCGCGGCGCAATGAAATTGGCGTGGGCAATCTCGTGGTGCGGGCCGTATATGCCATTCTTCTGACGGGCTGCGGCAATCCCGTCGAGCGCCGCGCGCACGGAGGCATCGCCTGCTGCGTGAAGCTTCACAGTGAGGCCCGCCGCATCGTATCGGACGATCTTTGCGGTGATATCCTGAGGATCGATGATCAGCGTGCCCTTCTGCCGGTCAGGGCCAAGCCTGTGATCTGCATCGGCGTAAGGTTCGATCATTGCCGCGGTGTGGGCATCTGTCGGGACACCATCGAGGATCATCTTGACGCAACCCAGATCAAGGCGGGGCCGGGCGTAGAGATTGCGCTGCGCTATCAGGTCCTGATCGTTGTCCCACATGCAGGTGCGAACATAGGGAACGAGACCACCACGGTCGGCCAGCGCGGCATAGACGCGGGCATTTGCCGTGGCCATTAACGCTTCTTCATAGGACGTGATGCCCTGAGCCAGCATCTGGCGTGTCGCGCTTTCCAGCGCGGCAACCCGTTGCTCCTGCGTTGGCGCAGGGACCTTGTTGAGCAAAGCGATGGCTGCGGTTTCGCGCAGGACTCCGGTGGGGTTGCCCTTGGCGTCGCGCTCGATCACGCCGCCCGCAGGATTGGGCGTGGTGCTGGTTATGCCAGCCAGTTTCAGGGCTGCGCTGTTCACCCAAACACTGTGCAGGCTGATGTCATGCAAGACCACGGGATTGTTCGGCGCCACGGCGTCCAGCAGCTTGGCGCTTGGTGCGATTTTGCCTAGCGAGGTCGAGTCCCACTGCCCGCCCTGTATCCAGGCGCCCGGCGCTGCCTGGGCGGCACACTGTCTGACCTTCGCGATCGCGGTGGCCATCGCAGCGCCTTGGGGGAAAATGCACCCTGCTGCCTGAAGTCCTGCATCAACGGCATGGACGTGCATGTCGATGAGGCCGGGCAGGACCGTGCGTCCCCCAAGGTCGACGGTGCGCGTAGAGGCGTTGCGGTGTTCGGCAAGTTCCGCTTCGGTGCCAGTTCGAAGGATGGTGGCATCGGCCACAGCAATCGCTTCGCGCCACCCCTGCGGTGTCAGGACGTGACCATTGGTATAGATCACGTCTGCCGGGACGGGAGGAGCTTTGCCAATCGCATCCTGGAACTGGGCATGGGCAGGCATTGCCGCAGCAAGTACGAGGGCTGACGCAGCAAGCAGGGTCCGGCGGAGGGGTTTGCGCATGTGTGTAACTCGGAAAGATTGTAGGGGGTGACCGGCTGCCCCGGATGAGGCAGCCGGCGGACGTCAGAAGCGGGTGCTGATCTCGAGCCCGTATGTACGCGGCGGAGCCCAACGCACCATGCGCTGATCGAATGGCGCAAGATAGAACGAGAAGTCGCGATAGCGATTGTCGAACAGATTTCGCCCGAACACCGCAACCGTCAGCTTGTCATCGGCGAAGGTATAGCCAATCCGTCCGTTGACCAGCACGTAGCCCGGAAGCTTGCCATCGGGCACGTTGCTCGCTTCGTAGAACACGCTGCTGCGCCACGACAGGTCTGAGCGCAGGACAAGCGATCCCTCAGCCACTGGCAGGGTCAACTGACCGCCCGCATTGAGGGAGAGTTTGGGCACGAACGGCAGGCGGTTGCCCGCACAGTTCAGGCCCGGTCCGCAGCCCGGAAAATCATCGTACGTCGCATCGGTATAGCCCGCGCCAAAGTTGAATTCGAACGCGCGCACGGGCTTCGCCGTGACTTCAATTTCGAAGCCCTTGATTTTGGCCGCGGCTGCATTGCGGATCTGAAAGGCCGCGCCGACCAAAGCTGAGACCTGCAAGTCCTTGTAATCGGTGTAGAAAGCCGCCGCGTTGACGCGCAGCTTGCGGTCAAGCAGGTCTGCCTTGAAGCCGGCTTCGTAGCTCCATGCATTCTCAGGACCGAAGCTGATATCCGTGCTGCCAACAATATCGGGGTTGAAGCCGCCGCTCTTGAACCCGCGCGCGACACTGGCATAGACGCGCGCATTGCTGGCGAATTCATAAGTGACGCTAAGATTGCCCGACAGGTTTTCGTCCTTGCGGTCAAGCTGTGCGGTCAGGTTCGGCAGCGGTACGAACGACGTATTGGTCTGCCGGAAATCAAGATTGCGCGTCTCGATATTGTAGCGAAGGCCACCGCTGATCGTGATGCCGTCGGCCGGGCGCAGATTGCCGCTTGCAAAGATTGCGTAGGCATCGGTCTTGAGCGTGGAAATGCTGGAAATCGCCCCAAGGAACGCGCCCGGGCCGGGAGGGCCGAAAACGCTGGTCGCGCGATCGGCGTCGGCATCCTGATGGAGGTAGTAAAGGCCGATCAGGTAATCGAAGCTTTTACCACCGGGCGAGGCAAGTCGCAGTTCCTGCGTGAACTGCCGTGCGCCGTCTTGAAAGTTTGATGTCGACAGCGGTATCGGCCGTGCATCGTCATCATCGAGCAGTTGCGATTTGTTGTCACCATAAGCGGTGATCGATGTGAGCGTATAGTCGCCCAACCGCCAATCGACATTGAGGTTGGTGGTCCAGATTTCACGTGTCTGGAGGCTGCCTGCGTCCTGCGCCACGAGATAGGGGTCGTCAAAGAAACCCGGCAGGCCGGCAAGGCCGCCTCTGGTGTTGTCAGCGACCTGGCCCAGCAGCAGCCGGTCGGCCTGCTTCAGCCAGCTTCCACCCAATGACACGTCAACATCGTCTCCGGCTTTCCAGAACAGCCCACCGCGCAGGGACTTGCGGTCCAGATTGTTGAGCTTGTCGTCGGACAACAAATTGCGAATGTAGCCGTCGCGTGATGCAATGGACCCGGCTATCTTGAAGCCGAGCTTGCCCGGTGCAAGTGGGCCGGTGAGATACACGCTCCCTTCGGCCTGATTGAGATTGCCATAGGCTGCGCGGGCTTCGACGTGGAAGGCTTCCAGATCTGGCTTGCGCGTGGTGATGTTGATCGCGCCAGCGGTCGTATTGCGGCCGAACAGGGTGCCTTGCGGCCCACGCAGGACTTCGAGCGTGGCAATGTCGGGCAGTTCCTGATCGAAGGAGTTGGGCCGCACGCCCAGCACGCCATCGACATAGACCCCGAGCCCGCTGTCAAAACCGATATTGCGGGTCTGCGAGACGATACCACGAATACCAATCGCCCCGATGACCGATCCGCCGCCGTCCTGCGACAGGTTCGGAACAGCGCTAACCAAATCGCTGACGCGGGCGATGCCGCGCGCTTGCAGGCCCTCGCCGGTGATCGCGGTGATCGAAATCGGAACTGTCTGGACATTCTCTGCACGCTTGCGTGCAACAACTACGATGGTTTCGAGCGCGCCATCATCGATTGCTTCCTGCGCCAGCACCGGTGAGGCGGACAAAGCGATTACACAGGCACCGGCCATAAGCACGGTACGTTTCCGGAATTCCCACATGACTTTCCCCCATTACTTGATTGGCGGAGCATGTCGGGCGGTTTGGTCTCGCGCATCCCCCATTTGTGGTATTGGTGGTTTTGGGGATGTCTCGATTTGCGTCAACGATTGTCCGGAATCCGCAAGATTGCACAAGCGGTGCATAATGAACGTATTGGCCGGAACTCGGTGGATCGTCACGTTGTGGTCGCAATTTGCACATCCGGTCATAAGGTGATCTGCAACCGACTTGGAGGGAGTCTTCGTGCAAGCTGAGCTGCTGTCCGACTTCTATGGAACTGCTGTGGATCATGCGCGGCTGACGTCTGCGCTCGATAAGGTGCGGTTGCGAACGAATGCCATGTCCGCCACTTTTCATCTGTTCGAGCGGACACCGGAAAGACTGCGCCATCGCTGGCAATCATCCTGCTCGAACACGCCTGCGCAAATGGATCGCATGGCGCTGCTCGATGATTTGAATCCGCGCACGATCGCAGAATACAACCCGGAACGCACCGCTCCCAGCCTGCTTGAAGATCATTATCTGCCGGACAGCTTTCAGCCCGAGGTGCGCAAGTGGCAAGAGCAGCTGCGCGTATTCGGCATGGGCAGGTTTCTTGCGGCGCGGATCACCCTGGATGCGAAGCGCGAAGTGGGCATCGCGCTGCATGGCCGGATCGATGGATCGGCACTGGATGAGGCCAGCAGCGCCTTTTTGATGGAACTGATGCCGCACGTGCGCGAAGCGGTGGGCCTTTCGGCCAGCATCGCGGCCGACCGGCAGACGCAACGCTACGTTTATTCTGCAATGGACGGCCTGCGCCATGGGATCATCACCTGCGACGCGCAGGGCACGATCCTTTCGATAAACCCGGCCGCTGCGGCGTTGTTGTCGCGGGCATGTGATCAGTGCGCAATGGGTCGGTTCCGCATCGGTGGTACGGTGCCGAGGTCATTGCTTGGCCGAGAAGATCCCGGCAGGCGGGGACGGATTTTCCGCTGGAACGCGGGGCTGCGTGAACTTCATGTCTCCACGACAAAGCTTCATGGGATTGCCGATCAGGAACGCTCTCCATTTTTGGGGGAGGGCGATGCAGGCTGGATCGTGGTACTGGCCGACCTTTCGGCCCGGCCCGCCATGGCGACTGCCGATTATGTGCTGACCTTCGGAATCAGTCAGGCAGAGGCGCAATTGCTCAGCCATCTCGTGATGGGCGGCGATGTTGCAGACTTTGCCATCCAACGTGACGTTTCCATCCACACGGCGCGCTCGCAGTTGAAGGCCCTCATGAGTAAGATGAGCGCATCGCGGCAGTCTGATCTTGTCCGTCTGGCGTTGGCCGCTCCGGCATCGACCCTGGTTGCTGCGCCTTTCGATTGAAAACCATGTGACATGGCGTTTGCCGCTTTTGTTTACTCGGCCGATGTCGTGAGGGGGCGGCAACGACCTATTCGATATGCTTGACGACCGCCGCCCGCTTTACGGCACCTATGCTGCAGATGTCAGGCGGCGCAATTAGGCTGAGAGTTTGCCGAGTTTCCGGGCTCTTACGCCATTTTTGACCATCGATGGCTTGCTCGCAGGGGATGTTGGCGATGTGTCACAACGTTCGTGTTGCCGAACGCGCTGAGTTGCTATACGTTTACAGCCGTAGGATAACCGGCATTATTGTTTCGTATGAGAAACAATTGAGAGCGTTGAGCGTCAAGGGGGTGGGGTAGCCCAAGCCGTTGCTCGGCAAACTGTTCCCGCGCTTGACGGCCAATGCGGACGATTAGGATTCGCGCACTTCGGAGGCGCGACGAGGAAGGGACCATGAAAGAGATGCACAGCGCAGCCATTGCTTCACCCGCCCATGCCGACAAAGATGCAACGTCGTCCGGCCCGACTGGCGAGCAACTGATTGCACATGCTCGCGCCATGGTTCCTCATTTGCGCGAGTGTGAGCGTGAGGCCATTGCCAACCGTCAACTTTCTGCCGAGACGATCAAGGCGTTTGCCGATGCAGGCTTTTTCAAGGTTCTGCAGCCCCGACGCTATGGCGGCTACGAGATGTCGCCCGCCGTTTACTGCGAGATCGCCAAGACGCTGGCCGAAGGCTGCATGAGCAGTGCATGGGTTTACGGCGTCGTGGCCGTGCACAACTGGCAACTTGCCCTGTTCGATCCGCAAGCGGCGGAAGATGTGTGGGGCGAGGACAGCAACGTGCTGATCAGCTCGTCCTATATGCCCACCGGCAAGGTCACCAAAGCCGATGGCGGCTATCGCTTCAGTGGGCGCTGGGCGTTTTCGAGCGGATCAGCGCATTGCGACTGGGTCATTCTCGGTGCGAACGTGGTTGCCGAAGACGGTGACGGGACGCCCGAGCCCTTCAACTTCCTCCTTCCGCGCAAGGACTACGAAATCGTCGATACTTGGCACACGATGGGTCTGTGTGCGACCGGCAGCAACGATATCGTCGTCGACGATGCATTCGTCCCTGCGCACCGAGTGCTTCGCGAGAAGGACATGTTCCGGCTTGATTGCCCGGGCATGAAGGCAAATCCGGGTGCGCTATATCGCATTCCTTTCGCGCAACTGTTCAATCGCACGGTATCCACAACATCGCTCGGATCACTTCGCCGCGCACTCGACGTATTCGTGCAGGCAACGCGCGAAAAGCGCGCCACATACTCAGGCGCGCGGCTCGCATCTGATACGCGGATTCAGGAAGCGGTGGCTGATGTGAAGGTCATCATGCATGACCTCGAACTTCGGCTGGCAAACGACCTTGCAGAGCTGGATCGCCGCGCCGCTGCAAACGACTGGCCACTCGAACGGCGCGCTGAACTGGGTCATCACACCACATCAATGGTCAGTCGCTGTGTTGAGGCGGTTGATCAGCTGATGCTCTATTCGGGCGGCAAGGCGATCTACCTTGGCAACCAGATACAGCGGGCGTTTCTGGATATCCACTGCGCCCGCGCTCATGTTGCCAACAATCCGTTCCCCTATGCCCGCAATGTCGGCGCAATGGCGTTCGGGTTCGACAACGATTGCTTCGATCTTTGACCTGGAGGCGCGCTCTCCCTGCAGGGCGCGCCTCGAACAGAGATCCACACAGACAGTTCGTTGAAGCAAGTGCGGGGAGATTGCTCTCCAATCGCTCGTAGAGAAAATGGGCTCATTAGTGGGCGGCCGCTGCGGCGCACACGCCCTTTGCGATGAGGACCCTTCGGACCCTGCAACCGATCCCGCTGATGCAGTGGTCGGGCCGATGCCCGAGATTGTGGCAAGCCGCCGGCTCGTCTCAGCAAAATACGCAAGCCTGAGGCTAGTGCCGCCAACCGCGTTTACTGGCGGTCCGCAAATCGCTTCACCTATGTCGATGTTCATCAGGCAACATCGACATGGGCGCCGAACCGTCGCCAATTATGTCAGGTTTCACTTGGGCCTTTCTTCCAGACATCCGCGCACCTTAAAAGGCACGCGGATGTCATTTAGCTAGCCGACGAGACACAACAACCAGATGCCGTTGAAATCTTGTCCGGGCTTGGAAGAGAACGTGCGTCAACGTTCGGAAAACATACCCCGAAAGCCTTATCTGCTGGCACCAAAAGGTATTCTGAGGGTCGCACCGTATGATGCCGGTGGCGCGTAAATGGACGTTACGCCAAGGATGCCGAGGTTGAGGGCATATGCCCTGTAGGCCTTGTTGAAGACATTGCGGCCCCATGCGGTGAGCGAGATGCCGGTGTCTTCGTGGCGGTAGGTCAGCGAGGCGTTGGTGACGTTGTAGGCTTTCTGGAGCGAGCCCAGGCCGTTGGTCACCTCAAGGAACTGGTCATCGTACCAGACGCCATCGACCTGCACCGCAACATTGCCACCGGCAACATCACGGTTGTAGCGCAGCAGGTAGTTGAAGCTGAAGCGCGGAGCGTTGGGGAGCTCTGCGCCCACGATGTTCTTTTGCGGGAAGTCGCAACGGAACACGCCGCCAAGGTTGGTGCAGTACTGGCTGTCAGGCGCGCCGGGGAACAGTTCCGGGCCGAACTGCACGCCCGTAGCGGGAATGCTTTCGACCGATGAGGTCTGCCAGGTCGCGCCCAGAACCGCATCGAAGTTGCGCGACGGCGAGTAGAACGCCTCGAGTTCCGCACCGGTCGATTTGGCGTCGCTGTTGTAGATCTTGGGCACACCACCTGCGAGCGAGAACGCCTGATAATCATCGTAGATGTAGTGGAAGATCGTGCCGTTGAGGCGAAGCTTGCCGCCCAGCTGCGTGGTCTTGAAGCCGCCTTCGAAGCTGTTGAGCGTTTCAGGACGATGGCGGAAATCCTGTGCTGAGATTGCCGAGGAGAGCGACCAGTTCCCACCCTTGATGCCGCGGTTCCACGAGGCGAAGAGCAGCGTGTCCGGAGTCATCTGGAAGTTGAGCGAGACGCGGGCCGCCCAATCGCCGTAGTGCTCCTCGTTCGCACCCGGAACGATTGCGGCAAGGTCCTTGTCGGTGAACAGGAGCCTGGGGTCAGGCTGCGGGGCATATGTCGCATCGACCACAAAGTTGCGAAGGTCGATGGACTTGTTGTCCTTTGAATAACGCCCGCCCAGCGTCAACGAGAGCGTGTCGGTGAACTGGATGTCACCTTGCGCAAAGATCGACCAGTTCTTTGAATTAACAATGTAGTTCTGCTCGACGGTTGGCAGCGAGAATCCGCCATTCGTTGCAATTGCCAGATCGATGATCGGTGTACCGGTGACATTGTAGTACCCGTCATACTTCATATCGAGGAAGTAGCCGCCGAGCTGCCACTTGAGCTTTCCGGTCTCGCCGGCCAGGCGCAGTTCCTGCGAGAACTGGTGGAAGTTGACAGCGGAGTCGACATTGACGACGGTGAAGGGAAGGGCGTCGCCATCCTCGGCATAGACCTTGTCCATGGTGAGGTAGTTGGTGATGGACGTCAGGTCCACATTGCCAAGATCCCAGTCGAGCTGTCCCTGATAGCTGTTCATGACACGATCGAAGCTGCCGCGATGTTCGCCGAAGTGTTCCCATGGCGAGGCCTTTTCGGCGGTGACACCGTTGATCACGCCGGTCTGGTCGGAGGTGAGGCCAGTCGGGCCGGTATCGCAATAGCCGTTGGGCAGATAGACGCAGTTTTCGAACACATAGCCACCGGTGGCGACGTTGTTGTCCTCGGAGTGCTTGTACCACAAGCTGAGCGTGGCGTCGGGCGACAGGTCGAACTGCAGGTTGGCGCGGGCGGCCCAGCCGTTCTTGCCGCCCAGATCCTGCCCGCTACCCGGGATCACACCAAGACCAAGCGCCGTAGCGTCGGTATCGCGCGACTTGATGTAGCCGTCGGCCTTCTCGACACGACCGGCCACGCGAATGCGCACGCCCTTTGCCAGAGCGCCACCGGCCGCAGCCTCGAGCGACCAGGAGTTGAAGCGCCCGTATTCACCCTGGGCGTAGCCGTTAACCTCGTCCTTGCTCGCATCTTCGCTGAGATAGTGGATGAGGCCGCCCGTGGCATTGCGACCGAACAGAGTGCCCTGCGGACCGCGCAAGACTTCGACGCGCTTGATATCAAACAATTGGCCGGCGACCGCGTTCATCGAAGCAACGTAGGCACCGTCCTGATAGACCGCGACAGGCGCTTCGAGATTGTCGGTGAAATTGTTCTGCGAAATGCCGCGCAGGCTGAAGATCGTCAGGTTTGGCGAATAGGCGTTGACCCGCAGTGACGGAATCTGCTGCGTGATCTGCGTGGTGTCGGTGATACCCAGACGGTCGATCTGTTCGCCCGAAAAAGCGCTGACCGAGATGGCGACCTTCTGCAGGCTTTCGCTGCGCTTGTTGGCTGTGACGACAATCGTGTCGGCAATGCCACCTTCGTTTGAACTTGCTTCTGCAGCTTGATCTTGCGGCTGAGCGTCCTGAGCGACGGCATTGCTGGCCGCGCCGACAAGGCCGGCTGTGGAAATCAAGAGCGCGGCAATGCGTGCCGCCTTGTGGCTACGTGTCATCATGATGTTCTCCCCAAATACACGACGGCGCCTCCCTCTCGCGCGCTTGTGTCGTGTCAAAACGTTCACCTTGCTGAACGCACCAAGGTATTTCACGGTTTACAGTGAATGGCAATCGGGCATTATTGTTACGTCAGAGGAACGATAATGAGGGCCTTTGACGACTGCCTTGTCACTGAAAACTGTGAGACTGATGAGACGTTAGCAGTGCATCTATGTCAAACCGCAGGGCCGCATAAGGTGCGCGAAATGGACATTGAACCGGCCGCCCCACATTTTGCTTTCGCAAATCGTACAAGAGCTACCAATGCTGGTTTCACGCGTTTGCGCCACTTTCGCAAAGGCCGACTCAGAGCAGGTAGCCAATTCCCCACAGCGGGTCGTCCGAATTGAGAAGGCGGATTTCCTTGCGGGCAAGCGCAAGTCCGTCCGTGCCGCAGACAAGGCGATAGAGCACTTCACCGGCCAATATGCGGGTGCGATCGAACTTGTACTCCACGATGTGCTGCACCGCGCGAATGTCCAGACCATCTTCGCTGTCGCCGACCACAACGAAACGAGAGACCGTGCGCGCAGTCCGCGCTGCGGGTGCAGAGGACATGGCAAAGCCGCTGCGCAGCCGCTTGACACGGGCTTTGCGCATTTCGGCATCGTCATAGGCGATGTTAAGCGAGTTGAGCGGATCGGCAGTTTCGTCCTGATCGATCGGGATGATGTAGCGCCCATCTTCGGTCCACAACGCGAGCCAGGGACTGTAGTCATGCCGGTCCAGCATTTCGGCTTCACGCCAGATGAACGCCATCGCTTGGGTGAAGTCGATGCCACTGGTGCCGGTCAGCGGCGGGTGTGCTGCAAGATTGGCCGTGTTCATGCCACCATCATCCTTTTCCACATCTGATATGCCGCGCGCATTCCGGTCTCGGCGCTGACATCGGTCACGTTGCTGCCAGCGATGTGGCCGACCAGCGGATCAATGCCGCGATTGACCATGATCCACAGGTTGTCGCCTGCCTGCGCACCGCGTTGCACGCGCTCCCACCCTTCGGCATCGTCGGGCGACCCAAAGCCCATTGGCCCCTGAAAATGCTCGTGCAGGCGCAGACGCGCCCGGTTGCCCGCTTCCGGTCCGCCATCCATGCCGATGGCGACGTGGCGAATTTCCGTCTCTTCGACCGAAATCGGGCGCAAGACGCGGAAGAAGGCCATCGAGCAGGCGACGTTGGGGAACAGATTGAGATTGAACCCGGTTCCGCCAACGGCACGCACGATCTTGCGAACCATTGCGTCCGAATGCCCCTCTGCCGCCAGTTCGCTTGCCAGTTCGGCAAAGCGATCGGGAATGGGGGCATCGAGATTGGCTTCAAGATCGACAAGATCGGGGATCATCACCATCAGGCTGTGGCCGTTGCCAAGATCCTCGACCCAGCCACCTTGGCCGAGCACGTCGAACACGTTCTCTGTTTCCGCATCGAGCGAATCCAGGAAGGTCTTGTGAACGATGGGGAAATGGTAGGCGTCGGTCGTGTTTTCGAGCTGGATCTTCCAGTTGCCCCGGAAGCGGAACTGATGTTCGCCCAAGGTCTTCACGCCAAACCCGGCGCCCTGCTTCATGAACAGATCGATCCACTTGGTGGCCGCGCCAAGGAATTCGACCAGAGGCTCAATGTCCTGGCGGAACGTGGCAAAGATCATGCCATTGTACTGTTCCACGCGCAGGGATTCGAGCGCGAAGTCATCCTTGTTGAAGCTGTCGTCATAGACAGAGGCATGGGGAACGGCGCGCAACTTGCCGTCGATGTTGTAGCTCCAGCCGTGGTACGGGCAGACGAAGACGTTGCCCTTGCCTTTGCGCCTTTCGCAGACAGTGGCTGCGCGGTGACGGCAGCGATTGAGCAGGACGTGGAAACGATCGTCCTTGTCTCGCGTCAGGATCACGGGCTGGCGGCCCACGTAGGATGTCTTGAACGTGTTCGGGCCGGGCACTTCGCTGGCATGGCCAACCCACACCCAGGTGTTCTTGAAGATGCGGTCCATTTCGTCGTCGAAAATCGCCGGGTCACGGTACAGCGAGGTGTGCACGCGATCGTCCTGCACAAGGCTGGCGTAGTCGCGCGACGGAAGCGTTTCCGTCATGATGGGTCTCCTTGGTCTGTCGGAACTGGAATTTCGGCGGGATTGTCCCAGCCTGTCACGGGCCGGCTGAACAGGTTTTCGGTCTCGAAAGAACCGATGCGCCATGCGCCGTCTTCAACGATGAAGCCGACCTCGAGCCGGGCGGAGCGAAGATCGGAACGGCCATCGGCGTAAGTCGAGGTTTGCAGCATCATCCAGGATCCATGCGCCGTTTCCCCGGTGACATGGATGGACTCGGAGCACAGGAAGTGCGCGTTCATCGCAAAATGCGGCACAGGCCCGCGGTAGCGATCCAGCATGGCAACGATCGCCGCGCGCCCGCGATGTGCGCCGAACGACGCGCCATAACGTGCGCCTTTGCCGCTCCATGTGGCGTCTTCGGCAAAAAGAGCGCCAAGCTCATCCATGGGCGTGGACGCATCAAGATGGTCGCACAATTCCATGTAGCGCGCCATCAGGCGGCGGATCCGTCCCTCCGCTTCCAGATCGGCAAGCCGTGCAAGCATGTGATCCATGGTCATGGCGCAAGGCTTTCGATCAGGCGGGCAACGGCACACAAGTCCGCATCGCCGCCACGGCGCCCGACCAGTTGCAGGCCTGCCGGAAGCCCTTCGGCCGTGAGCATGGGCAAGGACGCCGCCGGATGTCCGGACACGTTGAACGGGCGGACCAGCGCGGTCATCCGCAAGGTGCGCGGGGCATCCTCTATTTCAGTGAGCTTCGGCGGGATCATCGGCAGCGTTGGCAGAACAAGCGCATCGACTTGTGTCAGCGCTTGATCGACTTCATCGATGAAGCGGGTGCGAACGACTTCTGCCTGCGCAACGGCCTCTGCCGTGACTTTGCTCGCTGCATTGAGCCGCGCGTCCACGTCGGCACCCAGCAGTCCGGTGCCAACAAGGTGGCCGTAAAGCGAAGCCATTTCGGCGGCCATGATGGTCAGCCCCGCCTGGAAAGCCGCCTCAAAGGACGGGAGCGCCACGGCAATCGTCTCAATCTGGGGAGCCTGCAACCGCAAGGACAGGGCGTCGTCAACGTACCGCTCTGCCGCCACGGCCACGCGCCCCAGCCTGACCTGCGAGACAGGTGGCTTGCTGGCAAAATCCGGTGCGATCATGGTCATGATGCGCTCGATAGTGGTCACATCGCGTGCGATTGGCCCCACACAATCGAGCGATGACTCTTCGGGATATGCCCCTTTGCGCGAAACCAGACCGAAACTGGGCTTGAACCCGGTGACGTTGCAACATGCGGCAGGAACACGGATGGACCCTCCGGTATCGCTGCCGATCGCGGCATCGACCATGCCACCGGCCACTGCAGCGGCACAGCCACTGGACGAGCCACCGGGCACCCGATCGGGGAAGGCGGGGTTGACCGGCGTGCCCGCCCAAGTGTTGATCCCGGTAACGCCATAGGCCAGTTCATGCATCGTGACCTTGCCGACGATGCATGCCCCGCCATCGACCAGCGCCTGCACGACGTCGGCATGTTCCGTGGCAAGAGGTTTATCCGCAAAGGCGCGCGATCCCGACGAAGTGCGGCTTCCCGCAACATCGATGCAGTCCTTGATGGCGATGTGAAGGTCGCCTTCACCGATGATTCGTCGTTCAACGAAGACCACCTCGTTCCCGGCCGTCACACCTCGTTCTCCCACTGCATTGATCTAAGTCATATTGCTATCCAATTTACGGGAACAGTCAACTAAATTTCTGCGCCGGGTTGATTGTCGTCCGCAAAACCCCGATGGCGATGGCGATGCTTTGCAGGTGCGATGACGAATGACCGAAGACCCGACAGAACCCGCAGTGCAAGTCACCGAATGGCCGTTCTACTGGTTGACGCGGGCGGGAGTCGCTTATGCAGATGCGATGACATCGGCGCTGCAGGGCACTGGGCTGGATATGCCATCATGGCGCGTGGTGATGGTGTTGCGCGATGCCGAATGGATGAGCGTTAGCGAAATTGCGGCCCTTTCGAATTCGAAGCTCGCCGCCATGACCAAGACGGTACAGCGCATGAAGGCCGATGCCCTTGTTGAAACGCGCGAAAGCAGCGCAGACCGCCGCGTAACAGAGGTCACGCTGACACAGACCGGCAGGCATGCCGCCGCTGTCGGCAATCAGGCTGCATCGCGCGTGGCGCACCGGGCTTTCTACCACATGTCCGACCGCGACCAGCAGCAGTTGAGCGCGCTTCTGGCGAACGTTGTGCAGAATCTGCGTTGAAACCGCCTTCACAAACAAGCGGTCCTTGGAACTGATCAATCGATAGGAGTAGCCATGTCTGCCGAATATGAATCCCTGTGCAATGCCATCGTCATGGCGCGGCGGAACGGGCAAACCTGCGTTGTCGAACGGGTCGCGCTACCGGCGGACGTGGCGCAGGCTTATGCCATGCAGGCCGAGCTCGTTGCTCAGTGGGGTGAGCCGGTGGTGGGATGGAAAGTCGGGCGCTTCCTTGGCGAGGAGGAGCAACGGTTCGGGGTGAATCGCTTTGTCGGCCCGATTTTCGCCGGAACGGTGGAAGACGTCACGCCGGCGGTTGAGGCAATTTTCCCCGCTATCGAAGGGGGTACGAGCGCGTTTGAGGCCGAAGTCATTGCTGTGCTGGCGCAGGATCTGCCGGTCGGGAAAACCGACTGGACGGCGGAGACCATCGGCGTCGCCATTTCCGACTGGCACATCGGCATTGAAGTGGCGGGTTGCCCCGTGCCCGGTCTTGGCACGATGGGGGCACTGCCATCCGTCGCCGTGTTCGGAAACAACCTTGCGCTTTTGGTCGGTCCTGCCGTTTCGGAAGATCAGGTCGATGCAATCTCGTGCGAAACGCACATCGATGGAGCCCTTGCCGGAAGCGCCAGGGCCGCCAGCTTGCCCGGCGGCCCGAAAACGGCAGTCGCCTTTGCGCTAAACCAGCTTTCAGCGATGGGTGTGGCACTGAAGGCGGGCACATTTTTGTCCACCGGCGCGATCACGGGCGTTCATGCCGTCGATATCGGGCAATCGTGCACGGCCGATTTTGGTCCGCATGGCCGCCTCACATGCAAGGTGGCATCAGTCGGCGGAACAGCAGGGCAGGGCTAACGTCGGCCACTTCACCGTCTGCGGGAGCTACATCGCGTCTGTGGCAACCGCAGTCAATTTTGCCTTGGGCTGCAGGATCGGCGGGAAATAGTTGGCGAGGTAGGACGTTGCGCCAACCAGCGCTTCGCCCAACATGTCCTCGCTGATCTTCTGGTGGTCCTGCACCGACAGACTGAAAAATGTGTCAGCGATCTGGATGGCGTAAAAGCACGTCAGCACCGGGGTTCGCAGCTTCGGCAAATGAAACTGTGAATCCAGCAAGCTGAAAAGAATGGCGCCGAAACGCATGTCGTCATGGCAGGCGGCCCGCTTGATATCCGGCGCTGTCTGTGGGCCCAGCAAGAGCTGGCGCGCTGCGGCATCGCCATTCAGATACATCGCCGACGTGCCAACAAATGCGGCAAGGCAATCCTGCCAGCGGTCGTACTGCATCGCCGGCAATTCAATCTCTGTCATCTCGTCGGCAAGTTGGCAGGCCAGTTCCTTGTACAGGACGCGAATGTCCGGAAAGAAATGGTAGGCCGAACTTGCCGGAATGCTCGCGCGCTCGGCGACCATGGTCAGCGTGATTTCATCCACGCTGCATTCCTGCAGCAGCGTGCGTGCGGCAGCGACAAGCGCTTCCCGGCGCGCTCTGCCTCTTGCCTGCGTGTAACGCTTGGTGGTTCCCGGTTCAGCCATATATCCGGCTATATCGGCGCTCTTTTCCATCGACAACGCCAATCACCTCCGCGCTGCCCACTGGCCTTCCTGCGCGGCCGCGGTGAGCGAACGGGGCTTGCCTGGCGCGAGCTGCCTTGGGGATGGCAGGCTCGGCCAGGCGCCGTGCGATCAAAGCGAGTTCACTTGGCGGCAGGAAACTCACCAATGGTGTAGGCATCGCCGCCCGAAACCCACTTGCCATCCTGCTTGGCGAAAACGAACAGCATGATGAAGGTAAAGGGCTTCTGGCTGGCATCCTTGGGCGTCGCGCGGAAGTTCACCCATTCCCACGCGGCATCGGTGCCAACGTGAGTGTGGACGGGTTCGACCCGAACATTGGCGATCTTCACGATGTTGCGATAGTCGTCCCGGAAACCGGGACGGCCGACGACCGGCTTGCCTTCGGGGCCGAAGGTGATCGCATCGGCTGAATAGAACTGCTCGACGATCTTGTCGGCGTCCTCATTCGCAAACGCCTTTTCCTTCATCCGATAGAGAGCATCGACCTGGCTGCGGAAATCGTCCGCAATTGCCTTTGGCGCCTGGACGAGGTTGCCCACGGGGGCATCAGTGGCCTGGGCAGGCGCGGCGATGGTAGCAACGCCCATAAGCGCGGCCGAATACAGAAGGTGCTTCATTCCATTTTTCCTGTTGGTTCAATTGAAATCTGGCTCTGCGGACGACCGCACGCATTTGCGAGGGTTGCTGCATGACGCGGCGGATTGGCGTGTGCGGACAAATGTCCATAAGTTGAATTAATTCGAGTAATAAACGGGAATCAAAACCGGTTGTCAAGCCGACGGCGTGGGCTTCGCCGCATCGCCAACAGCGCGCGAACGCCCCGGCAGTTTTAACACCCCGTCCTGCATCTACGATATTTCAACGATTTGAGAGATTTCGTTGCAACCTCGTAACGGCGCTTGCGCTCCGGGCCAAAAGTCGATTACCATCGAATAAAGTCTGGCTGTGAGGGCACACATGGGTAACGGTAAAAAGGGCGGAGTAACGCGGCGGGACTTCGTTGGCGGGACGCTGGTCGGATCGGGCGCGGCGCTGATGACAGCGGCTGCGCCAAGTGTGATCTCGCCTGCCCGCGCGCAGACGTTTGCTGCTCCGCTCAACGGGTTGGGCCCTGAATGGACGGGGCCGGGCGGCGTCGGCGACTATGCCGGCAAGAACGGCAACACGGCAGATGTGGTGAATGCAGCGCATGGCCACATCCGCAATGGCGATCTCGACAAGCGCATCGCGAACGCGCCTGTGGTCGATGAGCTCTACGATCTTGTCATCGTCGGCGCCGGTATTTCCGGACTGACCTCGGCCTATCGCTATCGCCAGAGCAAGCCGGATGCGAAAATCCTGATTCTAGATCAGCATGCGATTTTCGGGGGCGAAGCCAAGCAGAACGACTTTGATGTAGACGGCCACCGCCTCACCGGGCCGCAAGGTTCGACCGGCATCGTCGTTCCGTTTGCGCGCGCGTCCCAGCTTGGCTTTGCGGCGCCGATCCTGCAGGAGCTGGGCTTCCCGGAGACCTTCAAGTTCCAGGAAGCGACCGGCCTGTCAAAGCCGCTGCAGATTCCGCACGATGCATGGGGCCCGATGCATATTTCGTGGGAGCGCGGCGATACCGCGTTCTTCTATGAAGACAAGGGCATGGTCATCAATCCGTGGCAGAACAGCTTTCGCGATGCGCCGATCCCGGACAAGATCAAGCGGGCACTGGTCGATCTGGAGCTCTATCGCACCCCGCCGCGTCGCGAGGACTGGGCCCAATGGCTCGATTCCATGACCTACAAGGCCTTTCTCCTCGATGTCGTCGGCGTTCCGGCTGATTGCATCGATGGCGTTCTGGAAGTGCTCAGTCCGGTCATGGCAGCGATGGGCTGCGGGCAGGGCGGTGATGTGATTTCGGCTTATTCGGCCTACAATTTCCTGCAGCCCGGCGTGAACGGCTATTATCGCTATCAGTTCGATGGGCAGGACCCCACCGATGTTCTCTATCTTGCATCCTTCCCCGGCGGGAACGGCATTGTTGCACGCAAGCTGCTGAAACGGACCAAGCCCGAAGCGATTGCCGGGGCTGACACCATGACCGATGTCATGAACGGCAAGGTGCAGTGGGATCAGCTCGATCAATCCGGCCAGAACGTTCGCATGCGCCTGTCCAGCACAGTGTTCTCGGTGGTGCATGAAGGAAAGCCGGCCAAAGCCAAGACCGTCCGCGTCACATACGACAAGGACGGCAAGCTTTTGAGCGTCCGGGCCAAGGCCGTGATCTGTTCAGGCCAGCAACATGCCAACCGCCGCATCTGCCATGACATCAACGCAGAATACCGCGAAGCGATGGGCGCGTTCCATCACGCGCCGATGCTTGTGATCAATGTGGCCCTGCGCAACTGGCGCTTCCTCGACAAGATCGGGGTTTCGGGCGTCCGCTGGTTCAACGGGTTTGGCTGGTGGACCAGCCTGAGACGCAACCTTGTGGTTGACGGGCAAGAGACGCAGCCGCTGGACCCCAACAAGCCGGTCGTGCTCACGCAGTATATTCCGTTCCTGCTGCCCGATACGCCATTTCCAGAGCAATGCACCGCAGCCAGAATGCAGCTGTTCTCGATGTCCTATGCGGATATCGAAGCACAGGTGCGCGAGCAGTTCACAAAGATGTTCGGTCCCTACGGCTTCGATGACAAGCGCGACATTGCCGGTATCGTGACCAACCGGCAGGGCCATGCCTATTTCGTCGGCGCTCCGGGCTTCTTCTTCGGCAAGGATGGAAAGAAAGCGCCCAAGGACGTGCTGCAAACGCCGTTCCATCGCATCGCCTTTGGCCATTCCGAATTGGCCGGCGCACAAATGTGGGAAACGGCAGTTGCCGAAGGGGAACGCGCAGCACGGCAGATTGCCGAAATGCCATCCTGAAGACGCTTGACGTCAGGCGGGCGGAAATTGCCCGCCATCAGGCCGCATGACCTTCGTGCACCGAAACATGTCACCATCGTCCGGTACGTTTGGATGGTGCGATACTTCCTGCGTGAAGTCCGGATCCTTGAATCGTTCGACAATGCGGAAATGACACGCGTTGACGTAGAAGTGGATGTTGCGCTCTACAAAGCAGGGCGTCACGGTTTCCCACACGGCGGTTTGCGGAAAAGCACGCTCGATCGCAAACCACGCCTGCTTGCCAAGACCTTGGTTGTGATGACCAACAGCAATGAAAAACATGTCCAGCGAGTTGTGCTGCGTTGCCTGGTTGATCGTCACAACCGCCCCGCCTGCCACCTGACCGTTCTGCATGATATTCAGTACGACCGCACCCTTTGCGGTCATCGCCTGATCCAGATCCAGATCCTGATCTGAGGGGATGGGGCCATCCTGAATCGTGCCCACACCTGAAACGACTGCCAGCGCGAAAGCTGCCTGCAAGGCCTTCTTGAAGGCCGAGTATTCAGCAGGGGCGGTCGGAGCAAGAGCGATCTGCTGTTCGGTCATGATCGTTCCCGCGAACAGCCCTTAGATTTCTGGACGCCTTCCGCCTTCAAAATCTGCTGCCATTCGCACTGGGCGGGCGACAGCATCGCGTTACCGTGGTCATTGCAACCCGCCGCGCGAGCAGCAGTATGGGTCGACCAAGCCGCCAGCAACCGTGCCTGGCGGTTCAACACGTTTCTTTGGCGATTCCACTCCCGCCAAGAAGAACAGAAACTGATCATGGATATCGGGCCAGATGCCGACCGAATACCCGCAGGTTGAAATATCAGATCGGCTACTTTCAATCTGGATGGTCGGCAGAGATCGGGTGGCTACGACGCGAGTTGCCTTTGCGGGCACGGTTCCAGCGGTCGACGTTCGCTTCGGCGCAGACGCGGTCGGCCAGATCGTCGACGCGAGCGAGCAGATTGGATGCGCGCGTACGG
>NZ_JACICY010000005.1:208600-320083 GCF_014196055.1 Novosphingobium hassiacum | reverse complement strand
AAGTCCTCGCCGATCTACGGCATGCCGGTGTTCGACGTCGACAAGGCCAAGACGATCTTCTTCGTCAAGCGCTCGATGGGCGGGGTCGGCTATGCTGGCGTCGACAACGACGTGTTCTACATGGACCAGACGATGATGTTGCTGGCCGATGCCAAGAAGATGGTCGAGGATATCGTCAAGTCGCTCGGGCATTAATCGGCAAGAAGCACGTGTTGCGCGGCATCCTTCGACAGGCTCAGGATGAGCGGGTCTGGGGTGCCGCGTTGTTGCTTTGCGTCGCAGCGTGCGCACCGGCCAAGCTGGCGGAGGGCCGCGTGAAATCCGCGCTGGTCGATGCGGGCATTTCGGATGCGAACGCGGCTTGCATGGCCGAGCGGATGACCGACCGGCTCTCGATCGGGCAGCTCAAGAGGTTGCAGTCGCTGCAGGGTGCAAAGCGCGGGATCGGCGATTATCTGGCGACGGTGCGGCGCTTGGGCGATGCGGAGCTGCTGGGAGTGACGACGAGTGCGGCGGCGTTGTGCGCAACCGGGTTTGCGCCGGAGAAGAAGTCCTAGCCGCAATCCTGCCCCTCGTCGGTTCGACACGAACGGAACTTGTGAGTTGGGGCGCAAAACACCCCTCCCGCTCTGGACCTCGCCCATTCGCTTTCGTAAGGCCGATGCCGACAGGGGCTGTGGAACTCTGGGAGTATCTGACTTTGCGCAAGATCGGGCTTATTGGCGGTATGAGCTGGGTTTCGACCCGGACCTACTACGAAGACATCAACCAGCTCGTCCAGGCACGCACCAACAAGCTGGCGAGCGCGCCGATGCTGATCGAAAGCCTCGATTTCAGCGACTTGGTCCGCCTGTCCACGCCTGAGCAGTGGGACCACGCGGCGCAGGTTCTATCGGACAGCGCGCGTCGTCTCGAACAGGCCGGAGCCACTGCGCTGCTGATCGGCGCAAATTCGATGCACAAGGTCTACGACAAGGTCGCCGAGGCTGTTTCGGTGCCGGTGATCCACATCGCCGACGTTGTCGCCGCGCGGATGAAGCAGGATGGTGTGACCAATGCGACGCTGCTCGGTACGCGCAACGTCGTTATGGAGAGCTTCTACCGCAAGCGCCTCGTCGCACATGGCGTGACGCTGATTGCTCCGGTGATCGAGGATGTTGAGGAAGTCGACCGGATCATCTATGAAGAGCTGATGCACGGCAAGGCGACGCGCGCTGCCGAGCGGACGTTCAAGACCATGCTGACGACGATGGGCCAGCAGGGCGCGCAGGCGGCCGTGCTTGGGTGCACTGAACTCGACATGGTGATCGACGTCGATGCCAATGTCCTGCCGATCTATGACGGCACCCGGATCCACGCGTCAGCGGCGGTCGACTGGATACTCGGCTAGCCTGATGCACAACGGAGGCCGCGCGCCTTATGCCAGTGATCCCGACCGTTCGCGAGGACGCGAATTTGTGTTGGACGATGGCGCGGCGCGGGGGCCACGCAGTGCGTTCCAGCGCGACCGCGACCGGATCATCCATTCGATCGCGTTCCGGCGCCTTCGCCACAAGACGCAGGTGTTCATCGCGCCCGACGGCGATCACTACCGCGTCCGCCTGACCCACAGCCTGGAGGTAGCCCAGATCGGTCGGGTGATCGCGCGCGCGCTGGGGCTTGACGAGGACCTGACTGAGGCGCTGTGCCTGGCGCACGACATCGGCCATCCGCCGTTCGGCCATGCGGGCGAGGATGCGCTCGAAGCCGCCATGGCGCACGCGGGCGGGTTCGATCACAACGCCAATACCTTGCGCGTGCTGATGCGGCTCGAAAGTCCCTATTGCGGGCACGAAGGGTTGAATCTCTCGTGGGAGACATTGGAGGGACTGGCCAAGCACAACGGGCCGATCCTGAAGCCGGGCTGGGCGTTGTCGGAACTGGACGCGGCCTATCCGCTCGCCCTTGGAACGTTCGCCTCGCTCGAAGCGCAAGTCGCGGCGATTTCCGACGACATCGCCTATGATAACCACGACATCGACGATGGCTTGCGTGCAGGATTTCTGTCGCTTGATGATCTGATGGAACTGCCCAGCGTGGCGGATCAGTGGCGACAGATCGAGGCGCGCTATCCACGCGCGCCGCAGGACCGCATGTTGCGCGAGCTGGTGCGCGGCCAGATCGGCCGGATGGTCAACGATGTGATCGCAGAGAGCCGCGCGCGGATTGCCGAGAGCGGGGTCGCCAGCGTCGAGGACGTTCGCGCTGCTGGCCGCCCGCTCGCCACGTTCTCGTCTGCGATGGGCGACGAGGAGCGCGCGCTCAAGCGGTTCATGTACGAGAGATTGTACTTGCACGAGGAGCAGCGAGGGACGGCGGACCGCGCTGCTGAGGTGATTTCGGCCCTGTTCGCCGCTTATGCCGAGGACCCTGCCTTGCTGCCACCGAGCTGGCGCGCTGGCCTGCCAGAAGCGGAGCCTGCCAAAACGCGGCATATCGCCGATTTCATCTCGGGCATGACCGACCGCTATGCCATCGACAGCTACGTCCGCCTGTTCGGGCGCGTGCCGGAGGGCCTGAAGAATGTCTGAGCAGACCCGCGTGGTCCTTGTCGGCGCGACCGGCCTGATCGGTCGCGCTGTCATGGCCGAGGCGGTCGGACGCGTGGATATTCATCTGGTTGCCGTGGCCCGCCGCGAGGTGCGGTTGCCGCCGGGTGCGCGGATGGAACTGCTGCTATCGGATACCGAACACTGGCCCGATGCGATCGCGGCAGGGCGTCCGCATGCGGTCGTGATTGCGCTTGGCACCACGATCAAGGCAGTCGGCGGCGACAAGGCCGCGTTCCGCGCGGTAGATCATGATCTGGTGCTTGAATCCGCCCGCGCGGCCAAGGAGGCTGGGGCGCGGCAACTGATCGTCGTGTCCTCGGTCGGCGCCCAGTTTTCGTCGAAGAACTTCTATCTCTCGGTCAAGGGGGAGGTCGAAGACAAGCTGGCCAAGCTGCGGTTCGACCGGCTCGACATCATTCGCCCCGGTTTGCTGCGCGGGAAGCGCGAGGGTGCGGCACGTCCCGCTGAGCGCATCGGCATGGCACTAAGCCCGCTGCTCGATCCGTTGATGCTGGGCTCGCTGAGCAAGTACCGCTCGGCAAAGGACAGCGATCTTGCCCGCGCGATCCTCGCGTTGACCGGTGATACCCGTCGTGGCCGTTTCGTTCACGAGCATGATGAACTGCGCCGCATCCTGCGTCGGGGATAAGCCTTCGGGCATCAGGTTGACTTAACCTCGCACCGCAGCGAGAAGGCTCGCGTCGCTGGTCGCGCGGGAGAGCTCTCTCGATTCGTCAGTATCGAGAGACGCCGAAGGAGCAACCGCCCCGGAATCTCTCAGGCAAATGGACCGCGTGGGTCGATAGCGACGCTCTGGAAAGTGCTACTTCCCGTACGGGAGGGGCCGCCGAAGGGGTAACCCCGCACAAGCCCTCTTCTCGGGAGAGGAGGGTGGGGGAAAGCTCTCAGGTTTCCGTGACAGAGGGGGCGCCGAATGGCGTCTGAACTGTACGGGACACTGATTTGTGAGCGACACATACAATAATTCTGAAGGTGCGAACGTCGATATCGACGGTGACGAGTTGATCGGCACCCTGACCTTGCCGCTCGATTCCTGGCACCGCGCACGCGATGGCCGCGTGGTGGAATTCGCGGGCTACTGGATGCCGGTCCAGTACAACGGCGAAGGCGGCGGGATTATCGCCGAGCACCTGTGGACGCGCACAAGCGCCGGCTTCTTCGACGTTTCGCACATGGGCCAATTGTACATCTCGGGCGAGGGCGTCGAAGCTGCGCTCGAAGCGGTGTTGCCGATCGACCTGTCGACGCTGCCCGTGGGCGGCGTGCGCTATTCGCTGCTGCTGAACGAGACGGGCGGCATTCTCGACGACCTGATGGTCACGCGCTGGGGGACGGGGTTCTACCTCGTCGTCAACGGCGCGACCAAGTGGGATGACATCGGAACGTTGCGTGAGGCTCTGCCCGACAATGTGACGCTCAATCACCTCGACGATACCGCGCTGTTCGCGTTGCAAGGACCGATGGCTGCCGAGGCGCTGGAGCCGCTCGTGACCGGCGAGCAGCCGCTGTCGGCGCTTACGTTCATGCGCGGCGCGGCGTTCAAGCTCGGCGGGATCGACGCGTGGATCAGCCGCTCGGGCTATACCGGTGAGGATGGTTTCGAAATCTCGGTTCCGGGTGAGAACGCGGCAGAGCTTGCCGACCTGATCTGCGCCCAGCCTCAGGTCCGCCCGATCGGGCTCGGTGCGCGGGATTCGCTGCGGCTCGAGGCGGGCCTGCCGCTTTACGGGCACGACATGAACGAGGACGTCGATCCGGTCAGCGCCGATCTGCTGTTCGGTATCAACAAGCGCCGCCGCAGTGAAGGTGGCTTCCCCGGTTGCGATGTCATCTTGCCTTTGATCGCCAGTGGCGCACCGACGCGCCGCGTCGGCCTCCTGATCGACGGACGCATGGCCGCCCGCGAAGGCGCCAAGGTCCTGAACGGCGACGTCGAAGTCGGCACGGTCACCTCGGGTGGCTTCTCGCCCAGCCTTGAACGACCGATCGCCATGGCATTCGTAGCCAGCGAACTTGCCGTCTCCGGCACATCCCTTTCCATCGATGTACGGGGCCGCAAACTTGCCGCCACGGTCGCACCGATGCCCTTCGTTCCCCATCGCTACCATCGCAAAGGAGCCGCATGATGACCCGCTATTTCACCAAGGACCATGAATGGATCGCGGTAGAAGGCGACGAAGCGACGGTCGGGATCACCGACTATGCGCAAGGCCAGTTGGGTGACATAACCTTCGTCGAAGTGCCCGGTGTCGGTGCCGAAGTCGGCAAAGGCGATGCCGCCTCGGTAGTCGACAGCGTCAAGGCTGCGTCCGATGTCTACGCGCCTGTTTCGGGCACGGTTACGGTGGTCAACGATGCGCTCGAAGACCAGCCCGAACTGGTCAACACCGACCCCGAGGGCGAGGGCTGGTTGTGGAAAATGACCCTGTCCGACACCGCCGAACTCGACAGCCTGATGGACGAGGCTTCGTACCAGTCGTTCATCTCGGGATTGTAAACCGATGCGCTATCTTCCCCTGACCGACGCTGATCGCGATGCGATGCTGGCGGTGATCGGCGCGGGCTCGGTCGACGAGTTGTTCGCCGATGTGCCCGCCGCCGCGCGCCTTGCCGAGCCGATCGCTGGCCTGCCCAATCATGCCAGCGAAATGGCGGTCGAGCGTCACATGGCGCGGCTGTCGGCCGACAACCTGACTGCCGGTGCCGCGCCGTTCTTCCTGGGCGCAGGCGCGTACCGCCATCACATCCCCGCCAGCGTCGATCACATGATCCAGCGTGGCGAGTTCCTGACGGCCTATACGCCGTATCAGCCGGAAATCGCGCAAGGCACGCTGCAGGTGCTGTTCGAGTTCCAGACGCAGGTCGCGCGGCTGTTCGGTACCGATGTCGCCAATGCCTCGCTATACGATGGTTCGACGGCGTGCTGGGAAGCGATCGCCATGGCGGCGCGCATTACCAAGCGCAACAAGGCGATCATCTCGAGCGGGCTGCACGCGCACTACGTCGAGACAGCACGCACGATGGCGAAGTTCACTGGCGACGAGCTGGTCACGAGTGCGCCTGAGCTTGTCGCCGAACCCGACGATGCGGCTGTGATCGCCGCCATTGATGGCGGAACGTCGTGCGTTGTCGTGCAGTATCCCGACGTGCTCGGGCGGATTCCTGATCTGGCAGCGATTGCGCAAGCCGCTCAGGCCAAGGGCGCGCTGCTGATCGCGGTCGTGACCGAGCCGGTCGCGCTCGGACTGCTCGAAAGTCCAGGCAGCCTTGGCGCCGACATCGTGGTGGGCGAGGGCCAGTCTATCGGCGTCGGGCTGCAATTCGGCGGGCCTTACCTTGGCCTGTTCGGGTGCCGCGAGAAGTTCCTCCGCCAGATTCCCGGTCGGCTCTGCGGTGAGACCGTCGATGCGGATGGCAAGCGCGGTTTCGTGCTGACGCTGTCGACGCGCGAACAGCACATCCGCCGCGAGAAGGCGACGAGCAACATCTGCACCAACTCCGGGCTGTGCGCGCTGGCATTCTCGATCCACATGACCTTGCTGGGTGGGGAGGGGCTGTCGAAGATGGCCAAGGCCAGCCACATGCGCGCGCGTCAGACGGCAGAGCGCCTGTCCGCGATTCCGGGCGTGGCGGTGATCAACCGGCACTACTTCAACGAGTTCGCCGTCACCCTTCCGCACGACGCGCGGCAGGTTGTGCGTGATCTTGCCGACCGGCAAGTGCTCGGCGGCGTGTCGCTGGGACGGCTTTACCCGCACGTCGACGCGCTGTCTGGCGGTCTGCTGGTCGCAGCGACCGAGTGCACGACCGACGAGGATATCGAAACATTCGCCACGACGCTCGCGGAGGTGCTGGCATGAACGAACTGAACCCCTCGGGCTGGCGTCCGGCGATGGGCGCGTCTGCCCCCCCTGATACCATCGAGACCTTCACCGGAAATCGCGCGCTGCAGCTTGAGGAAGCGCTGCTGTTCGAACTCGGCTCGCCCGACCGTTCGGGCGTCGACTTCGACGATATACCCGATTTCGATACGGCGCTGCTCGGCCCCAACGCGCGCAAGGCGCGGCTTGATCTGCCAGGCCTGTCCGAGCCCGAGACGGTGCGCCACTATACCCGCCTGTCGCGGCAGAACTATGCGATCGACCTCGGGCTGTTTCCGCTGGGATCGTGCACGATGAAGCACAATCCGCGACTGGACGAGAAGGTCGCGCGGTTCCCCGGTTTTGCCGATGTGCATCCGCTGCAGCCCGTGCAGACGGTGCAGGGCGCGCTTTCGGCGATCAACGAACTCGCGGTGTGGCTGATCGAACTGACCGGGATGCACGGCGTGGCGATGACGCCCAAGGCAGGCGCCCACGGCGAATTGTGCGGGCTGCTGTGCATTCGCGCCGCGCTCGAAGCCAAAGGCGATCCGCGTGCGGTGATTCTTGTGCCGGAAAGCGCACATGGCACAAATCCTGCCACTGCAGCTTTTGCAGGCTACCGCGTCGAGAATATCCCGGCGACTACGGACGGTCGCGTCGATGTCGACGCGCTCAAGGCTCGGCTTGGGCCGGACGTTGCAGGCGTGATGATCACCAATCCCAACACCTGCGGGTTGTTCGAGAGCGAGCTCAAGAATATCGCCGATGCGGTCCATGCGATCGGTGGCTACGTCTACTGTGATGGCGCAAACTTCAACGCGATCGTCGGGCGGGTGCGTCCGGGCGATCTTGGCGTCGATGCGATGCACATAAACCTGCACAAGACGTTCTCGACCCCGCACGGTGGCGGTGGTCCGGGTTCGGGGCCGGTGGTGCTGTCCGAGGCGCTCAGCCCGTTCGGTCCGCTGCCGTTCACGTCACGGCAGGCCGACGGCTCGATGAAGCTGATCGAAGAAGAGCAGGCGCATGAAGAGCACCCGCAGGCGTTCGGCCGCATGTGTGCGTTCCATGGCCAGATGGGCATGTTTACGCGTGCGCTGACCTATATCCTCAGCCACGGCGCTGACGGACTGCGTCAGGTGTCGGGAGATGCCGTGCTCAATGCCAATTACATCCTGCGCAGCCTCGAAGATGTGCTGGATGCGCCGTTCGGGGCGGCAGGCCCATGCATGCATGAGGCACTGTTCAGCGACGATGGCTTTGCCGAGGGCTTTACGACGCTCGATCTGGCCAAAGGGCTGATCGACGAGGGCTACCACCCGATGACGGTGTACTTCCCGCTGGTCGTCCATGGCGCGATGCTGATCGAGCCGACCGAGACCGAGAGCAAGGCGGGGCTCGATCAGTTCATCGGCGCGATGCGTTCACTGGCGGAGCGGGCAAGGGCAGGGGACGAACTGCTCAAGTCGGCACCGCACCTTGCGCCACGGCGGCGGCTCGACGAGACGCTCGCCGCGCGCAAGCCGAAGCTGGTGTACAAGCCTGCATGATACGAAAAAGGGCCGCACCGGACATGCCGGGCGGCCCTTTCTAACTGGGACTGCGAAAGCAATCTTAGTTGATTGCGTCCTCGGTGGTCTTCGAGACCGACTTGAGGTCATCGCCAGCACCCTTGACGGTGTTGCAGGCGGTGGCGCCGAGCAGAAGGCCACCCATCATCGTGGCCATTACAAACTTGCGGATCATGGTTTTCACCCTTTCGAATACCGGGATAACACGCCGTGCGGCGCGTCACGGACTGGACGTGGTGAGAACGCTGGAGTGGGTGAGCGGTTCCGTCAGGCCTTGAGCTCGTCTGCGCGCGCCTTGCCGAGCATGCGTTCACGCCAGATTATCAGCAGACTGGCGCCTATAATGATCGGTGCACCGATCCATGTGGAGGCTGGGGGGAGGTGGTTGAAAATCAGCCAGCCCCAGAATGTCGCCCAAGCAAGCTGGACATAGTCCACGACGATGACGCTGGATACCGACCCATAGCGTAACGAAGATGTCATCGCGATCTGAGCACAGAGTCCGGTAATGCCGATCCCGCCGAGCATGAGCCAGCCGACCAGATCATGGCTCACGCCCGTCGTCAGCAGGAACAGGCCCAGCACGGGCGCGCTGAAGGCCGAAAAATAGAAGACCACCGTCACAGGCTCTTCGGTGCGGCTCAGGTCGCGAACCTGGATCGTCACGAGAGCGACCATGAGCGCCGCGCCAATCCCGACTGCCACGCCGGAAAGGGGCAGGTTCGTCGTATCCGGACCGGCAATGACCAGGACACCCAGCAACCCCACCGTCACGGCCATCCAGCGCCACACACCGACCTGTTCCTTGAGCAGCACGGCTGCCAGGATCACGGCAAACATCGGCGTGGTGAAGCCCAGAACTGTAGCCTCGGCGAGGGGCAGCAGCCGCACGACGCCCAGTGTCAGGAACATCCCGGTGCCGCCAATCAATGCTCTGCGTGCATGAATCCACGGTCGCTGCGTTCTCAGCCGGCCAAGCTCACCGCGCGTAGCCAGCCAGCCGAAGATCAGGACCGTGGGCACTGCTTGCCGCCAGAACAGCGTTTCGGAGAGCGCGATACCCCGCTCTCCGGTGAGCTTGACCAGAAGCAGCATGACGGAAAAGAGGATCGTAGCCAGAAAGCGCAGGAAAAGCGCGAAAATCGGGCGGTCATGCGATGGCATGGCAAGCCCTTAGGCGATGAGGTCTTGCGATCAAGTAGTTAGTTGACCATGGCGCGCGCGATGGATGACTGGTTCGCGCATATCTGGGAGTTTCACGCAGTGACGGGCGCGATCGCGCTCGTTCTTGCGCTGGTCGCGACTTGGGCCGAACGCCGTCGGCTGCGTCGAACGAACCTCGACGCTGTAGGGTTCATGCCGTGGACCGTGATCTATCTGATCGCATTCCTTGCCGCCGTCGTCCTGCTTGGCCTGGCGGCAAGAGAATGGTTCGCGACGCCTTAGAGGCAAGCTTCCAGATAGGCCTGATCGAAGCCGTACTGGCGCGCCTTTTCCAAGGTGTACGGACGCAGGCCCGACGAGCGGAATTCACCGATGATCTTGCCTTCGTCGGTTTCGTCGAGATACTCGAACTTGAACAGTTCCTGCGTCACGATCACATCGCCTTCCATGCCGATCACTTCGGTCACGTTGGTCGTGCGGCGCGAACCATCGCGCAGGCGCTTGACCTGAACGATCAGATCGACCGATTCCGCGATCTGCCGGCTGATGGCTTCCTTGGGGATCTTGATGTCGCCCATCAGGATCATGTTTTCCATACGGCCAAGGCATTCGCGCGGGGAGTTGGCGTGAAGCGTGCACATCGAGCCATCGTGGCCGGTGTTCATCGCGGCCAGCAGATCGAAACATTCCGCGCCACGAATTTCACCCAAGATGATGCGATCAGGACGCATACGCAGGGCGTTCTTGACCAGATCGCCGATGGTGATCGCGCCCTGGCCTTCAAGGTTTGGCGGACGCGTTTCGAGCGGCAACCAGTGCGGCTGCTGCAGGCGGAGTTCGGCGGCGTCTTCGATAGTCAGCACGCGCTCGCCCGGATCGATCATTTTCGACATGGCGTTGAGCATCGTCGTCTTGCCCGAGCCGGTGCCGCCCGAAATGACGATGTTCATGCGGCAGGCACCAGCGATCTTGAGGCAGGTCGCCATCTTGTCCGACATCGAGCCGAAATCGCGCAACATGTCGATCGTGATCGGCTTTTCGGAAAACTTACGAATCGAGATTGCGGTGCCGCGCAGTGACAGCGGCGGCACGATCACGTTGACGCGGCTGCCGTCCTTGAGGCGGGCGTCGGCCAGCGGCGTGGTCTGATCGACGCGGCGGCCGACCTGGTTGACGATGCGCTGGGCGATCTGGAACAGATGGCTTTCGTCGCGGAAGCGGATTGGGGCGAGCTGGAGCTTGCCCTTCTTTTCGATGTAGGTCTGCTCTGGCCCATTGACCATGATGTCCGAGATGTCCGGATCGTTGAGCAACTCTTCCAACGGACCGAAGCCGAGCAGCTCGTCGATCAGAACCTTTTCGAGCGCGAACTGCTCGCGCCGGTTGAGCGTAACCTTGAGCTCGGCCAGCACTTCCATGATGATCGGCCGGAACTCTTCCGACAGTTCTTCCTTGGTCAGCGTGGCGGCAGCTTCGGGATCGACGCGTTCGAGCAGGCGCGGGAGCACCTGTTCCTTGATCTTGTGGACCGATGCCTCGAAGCCCTCGGCCTGATAATTGCCCTCGTTCACGCCGTTCGCGCGATCGGCCAAGCGGGTCAGCGCATCGGCCTTCAGCGCGTTGGCGCTAACGGGCGCATCGCCGGGATCCATCGCCGGCAGTGGAGGAAACTGGTCGCCACCCATCGGCAGGGGCACGGCCGCCGCCTGCGCCTGCGCCTGCTCCGCGCTCTTCATGGGTCGAGCCACGCCGAACTGCGTCTTTGATGCGCCGGGCGAGCTCGTCACCCCATTGCGTCGACCGAATGCGCTCATTTCGCCAAGACCCCTGCGTACCTGTCTTCAAGGCGAACAACCGGTTGGCCATCCGCAAACTTCTCGACGTGGTGAATAACGTGCAAACTTTGACGTTTTGCTAACGACGGTCCGAGTGCTTGATGCCCGCCATCGCAGCGACAAAACATCGTTAGTGCAATCTTAACGGCGCTCGCGGTACTCGTGCGGGGAAGGGCATTCAGGGGAAATTCGATGCAGATCGCCAAGCAAGTCTATTCGTCATCTGCTCAGGCGATTGCGGCGCTGCCGATGCTCGATGAGTTCTGGCACGGCGCTGCGTCGGCTGATCCTGCGGGCTTGCATCGCTGGTTCGCATCGCTCCTCGCAATTCATCAGCCGGAACGCATGATCCCCTTGGATTGCCCATGGTGGAATGTCGAAGCCACTCTCGAGATCGACGCGTTTCTCAAGACACGCCCTGATGCCCGCGTGTTCGAATACGGATCTGGCGCAAGCACCGCGTGGTTGGCACGCCGTGCTCGCGAAGTGATCAGCGTTGAACATCACGCGGGGTGGCATCAAAGGCTTGGGCAGGTCATTTCAGACCGTCCGAATGTCCGCCTTTGGCATCGTGATCTCGCAGGTCCCGGCTACGTCGATGCGATTGCCGAGGCTGGCGGTGCGTTTGATCTGATCGTGGTCGATGGCCGCCAGCGTAACATTTGTCTCGAGCGCGCAATACCTTTCATGAAGCCTGGCGGGGTGATCTTGTTCGACGATACGGGTCGGCGGCGCTACCGCAGTTCGATCAAGACTTGCGGCCTGAGAGAGCGCCGGCACTTCGGCCGCTCGTATTGCGTACCTTACCCTGACTTCACCAGCATTCTGCATGCCTGAAAGTAATTGGCAGGCCCGCCCTGCTAGCAGCAAACCCCGCTCCTTTCGCGGCAGCGCTGTCCGCTGGGGCGGGTTTGCAGTCTTGACCGCTTGCGCAGGCTTCGTCAGCTACCGGTTGATCCAGCTGGATCCGAGGCAATTGGTCGATCAGGCCTCGTGGCGACTGGGCGCGGCAATGGTCGCTGCCCCCGTCTTGTTTGCGGCATCCGATAAATTGCTGGCCTCTGCGTGGTCCGTCCTTGCAGGCGCGGACGGTTTGGTCGCATCGCGACGGACGGACGCTATCTATGGTCGCGGCGTGCTTGCAAAGTACCTTCCAGGCTCGGTTTTTCAGTACGCAAGCCGTCAGATCGAGGGCGCTAGCGCTGGTCTGCCGCATGGCGCGTTGGCTAAGGCCAGCGTGCTTGAAATCGCATTGCACGTGCCAGCGAGCCTGACCGCAGCCGGCATTGCGCTCGCTCTGGCACAAGTGCCGGTACTTGCGGTCCTCGCCAGTCTGGGCGCTTCGTTTGTTGCAGCCAAGACGCGCAACAAAGTACTGCGTGCTGGCGCGCTCCAGTTCGGTGCGTTCACCTGCTTCGCGATCGCTGCAGCTACCATCGGCACGGCCCTTCTTCCCGGATCGGCAGCGCTCGGGGTGTTTTCGGCGCTGTTTCTCCTGTCCTGGCTTGCCGGCTTTCTTGTTCCGGTGGCGCCAGGCGGATTGGGTGTTCGCGAAGCGGCGTTGTTGGCGTTAGCAGGCTCGCAGTTTCCGGCCGAACCGCTGCTGGCATGCGTGCTGGCACTGCGCGTAGCCTCGATACTGGGGGATGCTCTGTTCGGTGCTATAACGCTTTGGCGCGCTAGCCGAACCTGACTGCTTCCCGGCAGTGCCTATCAGAAATCCTTGAGCACGGGGCCGACCGGTTCCAGCATGCTCGGCCGCGCGAGATGATCGCCCCAGCGCAGTACCACGGAACCATTTTGCAGTCGGACAAAGAGGTGGTTGCCGCGTGCAAGTTGCACCGTCTGGCCAGCGGCAACGACTGCACCGTCGATTCGCGCAGCGCCACCTTCAAGCGTGTAAGTGCCCGGGGCATAAATGGTAAAGCTGGCCTGGTCTGTCCGGGGTTTGAAAGCGTGCCCTGCGACCCAGAGTGGACCCCAGTGTGGGATAAAGCCATCTTTCAAAAGCGCGCGGTCTTCGGGCTTTAGCTCCCAGGCGCCGTCGGGCGTCGTCTGATTGCGTTCAAGCGGCTCTTGGTTGACGATCAGGAGCGGGACGACTTGCATACGCGCAGCTTCTGCCAACGAAGGTTCTAGCCCAGCCATGTACTTGCGAACACCCCACACGGTCATGAAGAAATTGGCTTTTGAAAATTCCGGCACCATTCCCGGAAAGTCAAAGTATGCGACCGGTTGGGGAAAGATCTGATGGACAGCAGCCAGCATCTGCTTTTGCGCAGGCAGCACGCTGCGCGGGGTCGAAACACTTGATGCCATGGCTTGTATAAGCATCGCCGCGATCAGAAATTTCACGCTCACGCTTTTTGCCAACGCTTCCATCCCGATTGCCGCAACCACTGCCACGGGTGGCAGGATGAAGGCGTAAAAGTATGGGAAACTGTTGGCGTAGAACGACACGCACCCGATCGTCGCGAGCATCAGCCACGCGGCGATGCGAAGATTGCGTCCGGGCGCAGTTGCCGAACGTGCCAGCACCGCTGCGGCACGCAACGCGGCAAGCGTCAGCACAGGCGCGGTGA
Organism: Novosphingobium hassiacum; assembly: GCF_014196055.1. GTDB lineage: Bacteria > Pseudomonadota > Alphaproteobacteria > Sphingomonadales > Sphingomonadaceae > Novosphingobium > Novosphingobium hassiacum. The sequence goes on along the minus strand of NZ_JACICY010000005.1, from coordinate 306,456 downwards.
ACATCGCCATCAGAAGATAAGGCCAGCGCGGAAACAGTCCGAGGTCGAACATCATCGTGCCGGACGAAGACAGGCTCTTGCTTGCCTCGCGCGCTGCCGGTGGCGGTGCCGAAGGCAATGTGAACCAGCTCGCCAAGGTGAACAGTGCGGCAAATGCTATGCTGAAGAAAATCAGGATTGCCGTCTTGCGGAGCAGGTCCCGCCGATCGGCAGTTTCGTGCCACCGCACCCAAGCCACCGCTAGAAAGGCGGGGGCGTAGAGCACGATCTTGATCGTGACGGCGAATCCCAAACCGATCAGGAACGCGGCGGTGATGATGTTGGCAATGTGCAGTCGGCCACGCAGGAGAATCCATAGGGCCGCCATGAGCGTGGCGGCTGCCATCGGGTCAGCCCTGAACGACATGCCGTGCTGTAAGACGTAGCCTGCAGATATGTAGGCAAGCGTTGCGAGCAGGGCTGCAGTTTTGTTGGCAAAGCGCCGTGCCGTTGCGTAAATTGCGCAGCAGGTCACGATCTCGCAGGCAAGCATGAATACGCGCGCTACGCGGATCTGGTCGACTGCATCTATCTTGAGCCATGCCAGCCAGAAGAAGCCGCGGGCGTAGAACACTTGCAACAATTCGCGCAGTTCACCACGCGCGAAAGCGTGCGCTTCACTCAGGTGAAAGAATTCGTCCCAATTGACCGGTCGGTTCCAGACCAGCTCAATTTGAAGCAAGGCGACGACCGCTAGCGCAAACAGGACCAGTCTTGCTTCCGCACTGGACCTTCCAGCTACGTCGCTCGATGTCATGCGCTACGTTTCCGAAGGCGGTCGTCGGTTGATTTGGCATCGTGTGTCGGATGATCGAACCCGTCGAGACGCTCTTCGAGCGTACGCAGCTTATGCAACGAGGTTTCAAGCAACTTGCGATTGGCACCGATCAGTTCGGCGAGAAGTCCCATCAGGCCGGTTAGCGCGCCGAGCACCAGCAATGCGCCGCCGATGACCAAAGATTGCACATGTCCATCGCCGTCACCCATTGCCCAGAGCACGACAAAACGAAGCATGGGCAGAATGCCGACAAACGCGAGCACGCCACCGATAATCGCGAACGTCCGCAGCGGATTGTAAGTGGCGTAAGCGCGCGCCATCGTCATCAGCTGGCGCGAGATGAACTGCGGGATCGACTTGAACAGCCGCGAAGGTCGCTCGGTCGCGTTTGTGCGGATCGGCACACTGATGATTTTGAACCGCTTGCGTCCGGCTTGGATCAGCATGTCGGTGGTGTAGCTGAACTCGGTGGTAATCGTGATCCGCTGAGCCGCTGCGCGGCTAATTGCGCGAAATCCGCTGACGGCGTCGGTAACATCGGTGCCCGAAAGATTGCGCACAACCGCGCTGCCAAGGCGCTGCAGACCGCGCTTCAAGGGGCCGAAATGCTCGTTGTGGCCAACGCCACGGTCGCCGATCACGATGTCGGCCTCGTGAGCCACAATCGGCGCGACCAGCTTGGCGATGTCCTCGCCGACATATTGGCCGTCGGCGTCGGTGTTGACGATGATGTCGGCGCCCGCAGCGAGCGCCGCGTCCAGACCGCTTTGGAAGGCGGCGGCGAGCCCGCGATTGCGGTGGTGGCGAACGATATGATGCGCGCCAAATCGGCGGGCGACTTCGGCAGTACCGTCCGTACTCCCGTCATCGATGATCAGGATTTCGATCTTGTCGATACCCGCAATGCGGCGGGGCAAGGCGATCAGCGTATGGGGCAGGCTGTCTGCCTCGTTAAGGCAGGGAATCTGGATGATCAGCTTGGTCATGGTGCCCCGATTTCGTCCGTTCGCCGATGGCCCCCGAAGCCGTCGCGTGTCCGTAGTCGTAGGCTCCCATGGTTAACTCTCGGTAAAGTTGCGCCGTCGATGCCCAAGCGATTGCGTGATCTGCGGCTGTGCGTCATGGCGGTTGCGGCGGTGGTCGATCGGGCGGTTGCCCCGATCAACGGGCAGGACGGGCTCAACTTGGCGAATCATTACAAATCCGCGCTGCTTCTGGCTCTGGTCGGCTTTGCGCTGCTCTCGGTCGGCGACGCGCTGGTCAAGACCATGGCGGGCGTCTGGCCGGGGATAGCCATCGGAGCGTTGCGTTACGTGTTCGGCGCAGTCGGACTGGGCGTGGCCTTGCTCGTGCGCGAAGGGCGGGCAGGGTTTAGATTTCCGCGCCTGCGCTGGCAGATCGTGCGCGGAGCCAGTGTTGCCGTATCGGCTATGTCGTTCTTCACCGCAGTGCAGGTGATGCCGATCGGTGAGGCGACCGCGATTTCGTTTACGAGCCCGATGATTACCGCGCTTCTGGCAGCCCTGATCTTGCGCGAGCCGATGCGCAAGGAGACGTGGATAGCGAGCGGGATGGCCTTTGTCGGTGTGTTGGTAATCCTGCGACCGAACTTCCTGATGCTCGGCCCGGCAGCACTGTTGCCGGTGATTGCCGCCACCGGGATGGCGCTGCTGATGATCGCCAACCGGAAGGTCGCGGGCATGGGGAGCGCGTTGTCCATGCAATTCAACGTTGCGCTGATCGGGGCGATCTGTCTTGTTTCGGCGACGGTTGCTGGCCATTTCGGCGGCCTCGCTTTCATGCAACTCACCGTTCCGCCAGCGTCGGTTGCGATAAAATCCGTTGCGATCGCCGTGACGGCCAGCACCGCGCACATGCTCATCTACCTTGCAACGACACGCGCTGGTCCTGCAGCCATCGCGCCGATGACCTACGTCCAATTGTTGATGGCCGGAATGTTTGGATGGGTCCTGTTCGGCGAGCGGCCCGATTTTGCTGCGGCGACCGGGTCGCTGGTGATCGTTGGCGCAGGAATTTATCTGTGGCGCTCAGGCCGTGCTCCGCCCGAACCCGCAATGACCGATTGACGCGGGTCAGAGCGCAGCGAGCAGCGGCGCCAAATCGTTGAGCAGGACGCTCGGTCGGTCCTTGTCCGGCAGCACGGCGTCGAGCGCCATCATTCCGGTGGCCAGGCCAACAGAGTGCGCGCCGACAGCATTGGCCATGCGCATTTCGAGTGCAGGATCGTCACCCACCACCACGACATGGCCAGCGGCCGAGCGCGGCAGGCGCATAACCTTCATCGCGGTCTCGAACGCCACGAGGGATGGTTTGCCAAGGATGCGCGGGCGCTTGCCGGTCATCGCGGTCAGCATGACGTTGATCGGATAACTGGCTCCGATGGCGCGGCCATTCTCGGCGGCAAAGAACGGCACGTTGCTGGCGGTGACCAGCTTTGCGCCGTTCCATAGCGAGTGGCAGCCGGCCTCAAGCGCCTCGAAGCCGAATTCGCGGAACCACCCGGTGTAGACCGCCTGCACGCCCTCGGCTTCGTCCGATGGGCCGACAACCTCCAACCCCGCATCTATCAAGGGGGCGGCGCAGCCCGCGTTGCCGAGCACGCGGACCTTGGTCAGTCCGGTCCTGGCGAGCCAGACGGCGGCGGACGATGAGGGCGTGAGCATTTGACCATCGTCCACCGGAAGTCCGGCATTGCGCAGCGACTGCGCATAGGCCGCCGGTGGCTTGGCCGTCCCATTGGTGAAGACCACGAACGGCGTGCCGCTGGCCTTCAGCGCCTGCAGGACTTCGATGGCGTGGGGCAGGGCGCGATGCCCGCCGCTTTTGGAATCGCCCAGCGCGATCGTCCCGTCCATGTCGAAGACGTAGCCCGCAGCGTCACTCAGGCGGGCCTTGAAATCAAGTGACAGGGTCAAAGCGATGCTCCGGCGTGAAGGGCCATGCGCAAGCCGCCGCGTTCGACGACGATATCGCGCGCATGGGGCCGTGCCGCGAGCTGCCGCAGAAGGGAAATGATCGGGGCGGCTTCCGGCGTATAGGTGGAACGCGAGGGCCCCGCAGCCAGCATCGCGTCGACCTGCTCACCCGGCATGACCGCCCGGAGCAGAAACTCCTCGTCGGGCAGGTGGCTGCCGAACTGGCGGCGCAGGTCGGCGACCGCAGGGAACATCGGTTCATTTTCCAATTCGCGCGAGCGCGGCCGGTCCATGATCGTGGCCAGCACAGCCGGGTCGACCGGCGAGGTCGGCTTGCCGAATTTGCCCATGCAATAGCGGATCACCTGGTCGGAAACCTGCGCGTAACGGCGATCGCCGATCACGTTGAACAGCGCCTGGGTCATGACCATCTGCGGGAAGGGCGTGACCATGATCGGGTAGCCGAGATCGGCGCGGACCTGCCCGGTTTCCTCGATCACCGCGTCCATACGGTCGGCAAGACCCAATTCTTCGAGCTGACGCGCGATCGTGGTCATCACCCCGCCTGCGATTTGATGCCGCAGGAAGCTGGCGTCGAAGTTCTGCGGACGACCGGGCGGGAGACCTTCTGCCGCGGCGACCTTGTTCCAGTAGGTGGTCAATCGGGCGAGCGCGGGTTTGTCGATGCCGACCAAAAAGCCTGCTTCTTCGAGGTTCGCAACCATACGGTTGGCTTCCGGAAGCGACGATCCATCGCCACCTGCGCCAACGCCGACATGGATCGCCGAGACGCCGAGCCGTGCGGCTTCAAGGCTCGACAGCATGCCTTGGCCGACGGTGGTATGCGCGTGGATCTCCAGCGCCTTGTCGCCGATCACCGCCTTGATCGCAGGCACGAGAGTGCGCACGCGGTCGACGCTGAGCAGCCCCGCAGGGTCCTTGATATAATACAGGTCGATGTCGGCGCTTTGCCCGACCGCCATGGCGAAATTCGCGTAGAATTCGTCGGTATGGATCTCGGACAGGGTGAACGTCAGCGCGCACATCACCTCGGCGTCGCCTTCGGCTTTCACTAGCCTGGCCGCCTCGATCACCGCCGGAACTTCGTGCATCGGGTCGAGCAGGACGAACCGCCCGACGCCGTTCGCCTGAAGCGCGCGGTAGACCAGACGCATGAATTCGGGGTCGGCCTGCTGCCACGCGATGAAGCGCAGGCCCGTGGTGATGAACTGTAGCGGCGTGGTCGGCATCGCCGCGCGCATCCGCCGCATCCGCTCCCACGGATCGTTGCGGAAATAGCGCACGGCCACGGCCATATGGCTCGACGAGCTGAAGTCAATCGCGCGAAAGCCGCAGGCCTCGGTCAACGCGGCGGCCTGCAGCATATGCGCGGTATTGAGGCCGGTTGCGCCCCACAGGCTCTGATTGCCGTCGCGCATGGTGACGTCGACGAGGCGGATTTCGGTCATTTGGCAAGGCCTGCAAGGAAGCCGGTATCGACGCCGCCTGCGATAAAGCGCGGGTCTGCGGCGATGCGGCGATGGAGTGGTGTAGTGGTGGGCAGCCCCTCAATGACCAGCGTGTCGAGCGCCTTGCCGAGCCGTTCGACGGCCTCGGCGCGCGACTTCCCATGGACGATCAGCTTGCCCATCAGTGAGTCGTAGTACGGCGGAACTTCACCACCATTGGTGATGTGCGTATCGACGCGGACGCCCGCGCCTGCGGGCCACGCCGCGCGAACGACACGGCCTGGCGACGGGCGAAAGTCGAGCTCGGGGTCCTCGGCATTGATGCGTACTTCGATCGCGTGCCCGACCGGGCGGACCATTGCCTGCGTCAGGCCAAGGGTCTTGCCGCTTGCGATGAGCAACTGCTGCTCGACGATGTCCACTCCGGTGATCGCCTCAGTGACGGGATGTTCGACCTGGATGCGGGCGTTGAGCTCAAGGAAGAAGAACGAGAAATCATCGGCATCGACGAGGAATTCGGCCGTTCCCGCGCCGCGATAGGCGATGTGGCGGGCGAGCTGAACCGCCGCGTCCTCGATCGCGGCGCGTGCCGACTCGGGCATGGCCGGGGCAGGGGCTTCCTCGACCAGTTTCTGAAAGCGTCGCTGGATCGAGCAATCGCGGGTTCCAAGGTGAATCGCGCTGACGCCATCACCGAGGATCTGCACTTCGACATGTCGCCCGCGCGCGACGAAACGTTCGACATAGACCGCAGCATTGCCGAACGCGGCCTGTGCCTCGGCCTGCGCCATGTCGAGCGCGGTATCGAGCTCGCCAGCATGATCGACGCGGCGCATGCCCTTGCCGCCGCCACCCGCGACCGCCTTGAGCAACAGCGGATAGCCGGTTTGCGCAGCACGTGCGTGCACATCGGCGCGGGTTGCAGCTTCGCCACCCTGCAGCACCGGGAGTCCCGCCTCGACCGCAAGCGCGCGGGCTGCGAGCTTGTCGCCCATACCTTCGAGCGTCACGATTTCAGGGCCGACAAAACGCATTCCCGCAGCGATTACCGCGCGGGCGAACGCCGCATTCTCGGACAGGAATCCGTAGCCCGGATGGACCGCGTCGCATCGCGCAGCGATCGCGGCGGCGACGACGCGCTCGATTACCAGATAGCCTTGCGATGATGGTGCGGGGCCGACCAGCGCAACCTCGTCGGCCATCATGGCAGGTAGCGAGTTCATGTCGGCCTGCGATGCGCCGAGCACGGTCTCGATGCCCATGCGCTGCGCGGTGCGGACGATCCGCAGGGCGATTTCGCCACGATTGGCAATGAACAATCGCCGGATCATGCGAGCCGCACCAGCGCCTGCCCCTTGGTGACCAGCGTCCCGTCGGTGATGAAGATTTCCGCGATCGTGCCGCTTCGCCCGGCATGGACCGGGTTCATCAGCTTCATCGTCTCGATGATGCCGATGACGGTTTCCTCCCCTACCGTGTCACCAGCGTTCACGAACGGTGGGGCGCCGGGCTGTGGCGAACGATAGAACGTACCCGGCAACGGTGAACAGATTGCCGCAGGATCGGCCTGCACGCCTGCAACATCCGCAGCAATTTCGCCCGACGCTCCAGCCCATTGCCATTCCTGCGTCAGTCCATCTTGGGCGCCGTCACCTTTGGCCACGCGCAGGCGGAAGCGGCGTGTGGACAGGTCGAGTTCGCGGAAACCGGAGTGCTCAAGAATCGCTGCAATCTCGGCGACGTCTTCGGCAGTGAGGGGCAGGTCGTCGGACATCTGGCAGTCAGGCCTTTGCAGCCAGCATTTCTCGCGCTGCTGCGGTCACCGCATCGGAGAAAGCTTCGTCGTTGAAGTGGCAATCCACGGCGGTAACCGGCACGTGGTCCGGCATCACCTTGCGCAGATATTCGGCGAAGGGCCCCGGCACCGACAGGTCGAACAAGTGCCCCGCCGCGCTGTCGTGGCTCGAGAAGCCGCGAAGCGGCGTGAACACGCGCACCGGCCCTTTGGCATCCCGCACATTGGCGGCAAGGTGATCGGCCAGCTTTTCGAGATCGGCGGACTTGGTGCGTACTGCGGTCAGTTGCGGGTTGTGCTCATGATAGCGCCGTCCAGGGAACTGCACTTCCGACGATGCCAACGGACCTCCGATGATGAAGTCGGCGTTGCCCGATGCGATGATCGTTGGAATGCCCTTGCGCAGCGCCGGACGCCCGCGATCGGGTCCGGCATCCGCCAGCCCGCCAAACAGGTGATCGATGATCTCTGTCGGCGACAGGTCGAGCACAAGCGCCACATCCTTGTCGATTGCCAGCGCGTCGAGCGTCGGCCCACCCGCGCCAGAGGAATGGAACACCATCACCTCGCAACCATCGGCTTCGAGCGACTGACGGATACGCTTCACGCTGGCTTCGGTCGTGCCGAGCGTCGTGATCAGCACCAGCGGCTTGATCGGGCCGGTATCGGGATCGTATCCATTGGCCATTCCCGCTACTGCATTGGCGGCATTGCGGAATACGTCGCGGCTGATTGTGTTGATGCCCGAGATATCGGTCACCGCGTTCATCATCGCGATGTCCTTGACGCCCATGTACGGCTTGGTGAAACCCGACGCCATGGTCGATACGATCAGCTTGGGCAGGCCGTAAGGGAAGCTTTGCATCAGCGCGCCGGCAAGCGCCGATCCCATCGATCCGCCGACCGCAAGGATGCCCGAGAGCGGCGCATCGGCGTCCCATGCGTGAGCCGCAGCGATTGCGCCGCGGATCATTGCTTCCTGGCATTTGCCTTCGTGGCCGAGCGCGCGGATTTCCTCGATCGTCGTGCCGGCGAACTGCGCAACCACCTCGGGAGATATCTCGGCACCACCGACGCTCCGGCGCACGCTGGGGTCAAGGTGCACCACGTTCACGCCCGCAGCTTCAAGAGCGGCCCGCGTAAAGCGCGCCTCTTCTTCCTTGGTGTCCTGCGTGCAAATGAACAGCACGCTTGGCCTGTCTTTCGGCAGCTCGTCAGTCATGGTTTCCCTCTCCGTCCCCTTAGGCTGCGTCAGCGCGATTGACTTTGCACCTGCCTTTGGTGATTTTGCGTTCCATAAGGTGAAACGCCATCAATGGCGCATGAGGGGCGGGTGATGCTGGAACGCAAGGTCAAGACTGTGCGCGCGCTCGAACGGGGGCTGGACGTTCTCGTTGAAGTGCAGACCCGCAAGGCGGCCAGTCTACATGAACTGCATCTCGCTACGGCGTTGCCCAAGGCCACCTTGCTGCGGATGCTGGTCACGCTAGGGCAGAAGGGTCTGGTGTGGCAGCGCCTCGCCGACGGCGCCTATCTGCCGCATGTCGACAGCATGGAGCGGGTGTCGGTGACGTCATCGTCGCACATTGCCGAAGTCGCCTCGCCGCACATGAAAGCGCTCTCGACCCGTGTGGCTTGGCCCTCGGTCCTGGCCGCCCCGCGGCTCGACCATATGGAGATCATCGAGACCAACAGCCCGTTGTTCAAGCTGGATTCGGCGATCCTCGGTCCGGTTGGGGTCAAGTTGTCGTATATTCATACCGCCACCGGGCGCGCCTATCTTGCGGCGTGCGGCGATGCCGAGCGCGATGCGATCATCGAGCGGTTGCGCCCGCGCAACAGCGCGCAAAGCAGCGACGCCGAACTGCGCCACATCCTTCAGCAGGTGCGGCAGCGCGGCTACGCCACACGCGATCCGCAGCATCCCTGGCCCGACCGGTCGAAGCAACTGGTCCTGCGCGACGGGCGGAGGTCGATGGCCGTACCGATCGTCGTAGCTGGCGCGCCGATCGCGACGATCAACGTGACGTGGCCCGGAAGGCGCGGCGCCGATGACGCGGTCATCCAGCGCCATCTCGATGCATTGAAGGCGACTGCCCGCGCAATCGGCAAAGCGCTCGAGATCAATCCGAATTAACTTTCACTGGGTGAAATTCGTTTGCCTTGCTCATTAATACCGGCGCGATAATCGGCAATGGTATTGTTCAGGGAGATAACAAAAATGCGGCAGTGGCTGGTTCCGGCAGGTTCGACATCGCTGGACGATCTGCGTCTGGTCGACGCGCCCATGCCCGAAGCGGGGCCCGGCGAAGTGCTGGTACGGGTTCGCGCCTGCTCGCTCAACTTCCGTGATCAGATCATTCCGCTCGGCCTGTATATGGGCGGCGTCGTGCAGCAGGACATCGTGCCACTGTCCGACGGTGCGGGTGAAATCGTTGCCTTGGGGCAGGGCGTCACCGCACTTTCCGTCGGTGACAGGGTTGCCGGCACGTTCTTTCAGAACTGGGCGGACGGCCCACCGAATCCCGGTGCTGGCCCCGCGCTCGGCGCGCCGCCGGCAGCAGGAATGTTGCAGGACTATGTGGTTCTGCCCGCCCATGGCGTCGTCCCACTGGCGAGCAGCCTCGATTATGCTCAGGCTGCCTGCCTGCCATGTGCCGGGGTGACTGCATGGAATGCGCTGATGGAAGGCCCGCACCCGGTCGCCGCTGGCGAAAGCGTGCTGGTCCTTGGCACCGGCGGCGTTTCACTGCTTGCTCTGCAGATCGCCAAGGCAGCAGGGGCCCGGGTCATCGCCACATCATCGTCGGATGAAAAGCTCGCGCGGGTCAAGGCGCTCGGCGCCGACCACGTGATCAATTATCGCACGACGCCCGAATGGGGTGCCGAGGCTGCCCGTCTTGCCGGTGGTGGGGTGGACCACGTCGTCGAAGTAGGCGGGGCAGGGACGCTTAAACAGAGCATCGCTGCGGTCGGCTATGCCGGCGAGATCGCGCTGATCGGCGTGCTTACGCGAGAGGGTGACACCAGCCCGCACGGCATGATGTTCAAGGGCGCGACACTGCGCGGAATCTTCGTTGGTTCGAAGGGCATGGCGCAGCGCCTCAACGATTTTGTCGATAGCCATGCGATCAAGCCGATCGTCGACCGCACGTTCGGCATCGAACAGGCGATGGACGCTTATCGCTATCAGTCATCGGCAGCCCTGTTTGGAAAAGTCGTGATCGAAATCTGACGTACAGGCCAAAGCATCACCGGTCCGCAAGCGATCGGGATGCAGGAGAGGAAGACTGATGGGACGAATGCTCGGCTTCGGCCAGGCGATCGGTGGCGTGATCCAGACCGCGTTCGTGGTCGAGGATGTCCGCGCCTCGATCGCGCACTTCCAGCGCGATTGTGCCGCCGGGCCGTTCTTCCTGCTGGACCATTTTCTTAGCGACGGACAGACTTATCGAGGAGCGCAATCGACTGCAGACGTTGCCATCGCAATGGGCTTCGTTGGCCACATGCAGATCGAACTGATCCAGCCTCTCGACGAAAACCCGTCGGTATACCGCGAGACCATTGGCGAGCGGGGATACGGCTTCCACCATTTCGGAGTCGCTTGCGAGGACGTTGATGCCGAAATGGCGGACTACGTAGCGCGGGGATACGCGCTCGCGTTCAAGGCGGCCGTGCCGACAGGGGGCAGCGTCGCCTATCTTGAGGGTGGCAACATGGCAGCACCGGGCTTCCTCGAGCTGATACCGGCGACAGCGGGGATGGACACGCATTTCACGGCCATGTGGCAGGCGGCGCAGGGTTGGGATGGGTCTGATCCTGTCCGCCCATTCGCATGAGCCGGGTCGACCACAACATTGAGGGAACAGAGGCGATGCCGGGTACACAACGCAAGAGCGGCGGCTATCAGGCCTGGGTGGTCGGGCTGCTCAGCCTCAACTTCGGCATCCTGTTCTTCGATCGCAACGCGCTCAACTTCCTGATGCCGTTCGTCCAATCGGACCTGCAGCTTTCGAACACGCAAGTCGGCATGTTCAGTTCGGCGTTGTCGCTGACCTGGGCGTTGTCGGGTCTGGCGGTCGGCCGCATTTCGGACAAGCTGGGTTCGCGCAAGCCGGTGATCGTGATCGCCACGATCGCGTTCTGCCTGTGCTCGCTGATCTCGGGTCTTGCATCGTCATTCCTGATGCTGCTCGGCGCGCGTCTGCTGATGGGTGCGGCAGAGGGCGGGGTGATGCCGGTCAGCCATTCGATGATCGTGGCCGAAGTCGCGCCGGAACGTCGCGGCATGGCGATGGGCGTGGCGCAGAACCTGGGGTCGAACCTGCTCGGATCCGGCCTTGCCCCGCTGCTGCTGGTGCCCGTCGCCGTAGCTTCGGGATGGCGTACCGGGTTCTACCTTGCAGCCGTACCCGGTCTGGTTACCGCTGCGCTGATCTGGTTCACCTTGCGCGAACCGCCGGTCGAGGTGGAGAACCACGCGCATCCCAAGGTTACCCTGCGTGAGGCATTCGCCCATCGCAATGTCATCCTCTGCGCGCTGATCTCGATCCTGCTCGTGTCATATCTCGTCGTATGTTGGGCATTCATGCCGCTCTACCTGACCAAGGCGCGCGGCTTCAGTCCCGAGACGATGAGCTGGTTGATGGCAACGCTCGGCGTTTCGGCCGGCATCGGCAGCTTCGTGGTTCCCGCGATTTCCGACGCAATCGGGCGACGACCGGTGATGATCTTCTTCTCGTTCCTCGGCGTCATCCTGCCGCTCTCAGCCATCTATTATCAAGGGTCGGCTGTCGTTCTGGCTGGGGTGTTCTTCCTTGGCTGGGGGCTGAACGGCCTGTTCCCGATGTTCATGGCGACCATCCCTGCGGAATCCGTCGATCCGCGGCTGACCGCAACACTCACCGGCGTGGTCATGGGTACGGGCGAAGTGCTTGGCGGCGTGCTCAGCCCGTTCTTTGCTGGCACGCTGGCCGATGCCTACGGCTTGACCGCGCCGCTTTGGCTCATGCTCGGGTGCACGATTGCTGCGGGTATCTGTGCGCTCGGGTTGATCGAATCCGCGCCGCGCATCGTTGCCCGGCGCGAGGCACTCGTCCCTGCAGCCGGATTCTGAAACGGGAGACAAACGATGGGTGAACTTCACAGGTTCTACACCGACGACGTTACTCCGCCGAACCGGGCGCGCTACTGGAACGAGCTTGCTGACCGCGTTTTTGCGGGCACGTTCATCAATGTACCGGGCGACGATTTCACCGGGCGGATGTTGACGTGGCGCGTCGGCGAGCTCGATATGATCCGCGCCGATTCCACCCGATCTGCGGTCGGGCGCACCCCGATCGCGCATGACAACGAACGCCTGATCCTGCATCTGCAATGTCGGGGCACAAGCGTGCACAAACAGCGCAACAACGAATGCTCGCTCGAGCCGGGCGACTTCGTTATCGCCAGCCCCCATCTGCCCTATTCGATGAATCTGACCGGGCACGAAATGCTCGTGGTCGAATTCCCGCGCGCGCCACTGGTCGAACGCTTTCCCGGCGTGGACGATGCCTTGCTGCAGCGCATGTGCGGAGCGACGCCAGGTGGCCGCGTGTTCCATGATTTCCTGCTCTCGCTTTGGCAGCAGGGCGAGCGTGCGTCCGAAGACAGTGAATGGGAAACCGGGGTCAACACCGTGTTCTACGACCTTGCAGCATTGGCAATGCGCGGCGCACAAAGACCGACAGCTGAAGTCGGCGAAGCGGATTTGCGTCGGCGGGTGCTCGCCATGATTTCGGCAGACCTCGAAGACCCTGCCTTGCGCACGGCGTCGATTGCGGATGCCTGCAACATATCGGTCCGCACCGTCCAGAACGTGTTCGCTGCTATCGGTACTACGCCCACTGCGCATATCCTTGAACAGCGGCTGCGGCGCGCTGCAGACCGGCTCGTCGCGCGGCCCGACGCCAGCATCACCGAGATCGCGTTCGAGCTCGGCTTCAACGACAGCGCCTATTTTACGCGATGCTTCCGCCAGCAGTTCGGTGCCGCGCCGCGTGACTGGCGGATGGGGCGTGGGCCGAAATTTGCGCACGAGTCCTGATTGCATTGCGCGCCAGTGCAAGCGCGGCGGTAGCGGCGCAGGTAGGGTGTACCAACAATAGCGGACCGCCAATCAATGGTCCGACGACGACAAGTGTAAAACAGGGAGAGGAAGACCATGAAATTTGCATCGGTTTCCGTTGCAGCAATGGCCGTGGCAATTACCATGCCGGCCTACGCACAAGACGCAGCAGCGCCTACGGGCGGGATCGCTGAGATCGTCGTCACCGCACAGAAGCGGGCTGAAAACGTCCAGGACGTTCCTATCGCAATCTCCGCGTTCAGCGCGGATTCGCTGCAGGAACGCGCGGTCAGCAGCGTCGCGTCACTGTCCAACATTTCGCCGAACGTGACGCTTGACGCGGGCACGCCATTCTCAGGCTCGAGCGCGGTGCTCTCGGCCTATATCCGCGGCATTGGTGCCAACGACTTTGCCTTCAACATCGATCCGGGCGTCGGCGTGTACCTCGATGGCGTGTATCTCGCCCGCTCGGTCGGCGCGAACCAGGATCTGCCTGACGTTGAGCGTATCGAAGTTCTCAAAGGGCCGCAGGGTACGCTGTTCGGGCGCAACACCATCGGCGGCGCGATCTCGATCGTCACGCACGATCCGGGCGACGAATTCCGCTTCAAGGGTGACGTTACGACTGGTCGCTTCGGCCTGCTCCAGACGCGCGGCACTGCAGATATTCCTCTGACCGACGGACTTGCTGCATCGGTCAGCTTCGCGACTAAGAACCGCGGCGGCTACGTCAAGCGCATCCCGTTCCCAGGCGCGTCGAACTTCGATTCGACCCCGATCACCAACTACAAAGCCGCCGGTTATGACAACATCGGTTACGGCACCGAGGGTGGCGATGACTCGTGGAACCTGCGCGGCAAGCTGCGCTATGACAATAGCTCGAACTTCCGTGTAACGCTCTCGGGCGATTACATGAAAGTGGATCAGTCACAGCTTGCCAACCGCCTGATCCGCACGACGCCTGCCGTCTTTGCAGGTACGTACAATTGCGCGATCCAGGGCATCGTTTCCGACGCCTGCGGAGGCGGCCCGCCTTCGTTCGCCTACATCGGCGGTATCGGCGGCCTGAATTCGATCTTCGACAACCCGACCGTGTTTGGTGTGAACGTCGATGCCAATCCGAACAACAATCGCCTGCCTTACGACGATCGCTTCGTCACCAAGGACATCGACACCAGCTACGCCAACGGCAACAACTACTCGAAGCTGACATCCTACGGCGGTTCGGGCACGATCGAATTCGACCTGTCGGATACGATGATGATCAAGTCGATCACCGCCTATCGTGAACTCCACTGGAATGTGGGCATGGACATTGACGGCTCGCCGCTCAACTTCCTGCACACCAGCTTCACCATGAACCAGTACCAGTTCAGCCAGGAACTCCAGCTGAACGGCTCAGCGCTCGACAAGAAGCTTAACTACGTTCTGGGCGCATACTTCTTCAAGGAAGCCGGCGACCTTCACGACTACGTGACCTTCGCCGAGGGCCTGCTGCAGGTCGACGGTCCCAACGACCTCTCGACCAAGAACTATGCGTTCTTCGGCCAGATTGATTACAAGCCGACCGAGCAGTTCGGCATCACCATTGGTGGCCGCTATACTAAGGAAAACAAGGAGTTCGAAGGCTTTCAGTCGGATGCCAACGGCCTGACCTACAAGATCTTGAACCAGGTCGGCGTGCCGCCCTGCGCCTCGATCAACCCGATCTCGGACGCATGCCGCCTCGCCGCCGGTTTCCCAATGCGGGTCAGCCACTGCGCTACTATATCGCCGGTACGCAGAAGAAGGTGTTTAGCAACTTCTCGCCCAAGGTCGGCATTCAGTATCATCCGGCAGACGACGTGATGCTCTATGCCAGCTGGTCGAAGGGCTACAAGACGGGGGGCTGGACCACGCGTCTGTCGAACCCGCTGCCCACCGCGCCGGACTTCGACGAGGAAAAGGCGACGACCTGGGAAGTGGGCATCAAGTCGACACTGCTCGACCGCCGCCTGCAGATCAACGCGGCTGCCTTCACCACCGACTACAAGGGTATCCAGCTCAACTTCCAGCAGGGCGTTTCACCGACCATCCAGAACGCGGGTAACGCCAAGATCAAGGGCTTCGAAGTCGAAGTCGTTGCTGCTCCGACCGATGGTTTCCTGATCAACGCTTCGGTCGGCTATACCGACGCCTACTACACTTCGGTGCTGGCAGGCGCGCAGGTAGCGCCCAATCCGTTCCAGGCGGGCGTCATTCCGGGTGCCGATCTGCCCAAGACGCCCAAGTGGAAGTTCAACATCAGCCCGCGCTATGAAGTTGCGTTGGGTGATGATGCCAAGGTCGTGATCCTGGCCGACTACACCCACACCTCATCGCTGTGGAACGATACCGAGCGGGCATTCCTGCTGCAGCGTGCGGCAACCGACATCGTCAATGGCAGCATTGCCTACAAGTCGGGCAATCACTGGGATCTGACCGTCGGCATGACCAACATCACCGACGAGCGTTATCTCGTCACCGGGCAAGCCCAGATTGCGGGTGGACAGTTCTACGGCACCTACAGCCGCCCACGTGAATGGTACGCACGTCTCGGCGTCGAATTCTAAGGACGCACGGCTCGCAAGCGCGGCTGCCCCCGTCAGCCCCGCTTGCGAGCAAATTTGACTGGAGAATGCAAATGCCTGATGCTGCGCACACGGAATTCTGGCGGGATATCAAGCCGGTCGAGAAAGTCTTCCGCGAAGGCGGGCTTCCCGAAATTTATCTCTCGAAGATCGCCGAAGGTGACGAGCGGTACTGGGTGCCGATCTCCGAGACCGTGTTTTCAAAGCCCGTATGGATCAGCCCGTCCAAGAATATGTGGGCCGATGTGCTGATGAGCAAGTCGGCTGGGCTGGTGAACCGTCACTACCACCCGCACCCGATCTGGGCCTACACGATCAGCGGCAAGTGGGCCTATCTCGAGCACGAATGGACCGCGACTGCGGGCGAT
Source organism: Novosphingobium hassiacum (assembly GCF_014196055.1). GTDB lineage: Bacteria > Pseudomonadota > Alphaproteobacteria > Sphingomonadales > Sphingomonadaceae > Novosphingobium > Novosphingobium hassiacum. The sequence continues at coordinate 290,356 of NZ_JACICY010000005.1, read as the reverse complement.
TTCGTCTATGAGACGCCGGGCGAAAGCCACACGCTGGTTTGCTATGAACACGAGGACCCGATGAAGGTGTTTTTCGTCGTCTCCGGCCCGCTGATGTGGCTCGACGATGAGGGAAACACCACCGGCCACTTCGACGTGTTCGACTACATCAAAGGCGCGCGCGAGCACTACGACCGGGTCGGCATCGGCGCGGACTATGTCGACACCTTGATCCGCTGAGAGGACGTTTCCGATGACGACCGTAATGACCGCTCCGCCATCGAACAAAGCCGAGATCGTCGATGTTCCGTTTGCCCACAAGGAACTGGTCGCGCGGCTTAGCCCCGGCGGGCGTTACATCGATGCGCAGACCGATGTGGACAGTCCATGGGTGCCGTTTGGCGATAATGCCGCGATCAAGCATCTCGCCTTCGACGTGCGGCAGGGGCTGTTCTCGAACATCCTGTGGGTCAAGGGTCCCGGCGTGATCGGGACGCACTTCCATCGCGGCACGATCACCATGGTCTGCCTCGAAGGCAGCGTCCGCTATCTGGAATATGATTGGGTCGCAACGCCGGGCGGCTTGATCCTCGAAACCCCGGGCGAAAGCCACACGCTGGTTACCGACCATCCGGAAGGCTGCAAACTGTTCGGGTGGATGCAAGGCCCGATCGAGTTTTACGACGAGCATGCAAATCTGGTCGATACGACCGACGTCTGGTGGTTCATCAACCACTACGAAACGCACTGCCGCCAGGCGGGCATCCCGATCAACCCCAAGCTCTACATCTGAGGCACCCATGGCCAGCTCAATGAAGGCGCCGCCCTCGGGCGCGTACAAGATCGTCGACGTGCCGGAACTTTACGGCAACCTGATCAAGTCCAAAGGCGTCGAAGGCTCTTACGTCGGATCGGACGAAGCGGAGAGTCCGTGGGTTCCGTTCGGTGACAATGCGGCGATCCGGCACCTCGCGTTCGACGTCCGCGAAAATGTCTACGTCAACATTCTGTGGATCAAGGGACCCGGTGTTATCGGCACCCACAAGCATCGCGGCAAGGTCTGGGCCGTCGGGCTCGAAGGCTCTTTCCGCTATCTCGAATACGACTGGGTCTGTCGTGCGGGGGACTTCATCACCGAGACGCCGGGCACTGCGCACACGCTCGTCACCGATGATCCCAACGGCATGAAGGCATTGTTCCACATGCAGGGCGCCAACGAGTTCTTCGACGAGAACGGCAACCATGTCGAGACGCTCGACGTGTGGTGGTTCATGAACCACTACGAAAGCTACTGCGCCGAACACGGCATCGCGATCAACCCCGCGCTCTACTTGTAGCGGCGGCGGCGGCTGCCTGTGGACAGGACCCCGGTTCCCCGCCTGTCGGGCAAGCCCGTCGGAACGTACTTGCGCAACATCTGGTACGTTGCCGGATGGGCGGATGAACTTGGGGAAACGCCGCAGCAACGCACGTTTCTTGAAGAACCCGTCGCGCTGTTCCGGGATGGTGAGGGCCACCCCAATGCTGTAGCCGGTCGCTGCCCGCACCGCTTCGCGCCGCTCGGGCACGGCTGCGTCATCGACGGCGCTTTGTCCTGCCCTTATCACGGATTGCGCTTCGATGGTGCGGGGGCCTGTGTGCACAATCCCCATCCGGGCGGGCAATTGCCCGACGCCCGGTTGCAGGTCTATCCGCTCGTCGAACGGCACGCATTGCTATGGATATGGATGGGCGATCCGGCACAGGCTGATACGACCGCGATCCCGGACTTTTCGTGGCTGTCAGATCCCAGATGGGAGGCGGTCCGGGGCGCCACTTTGGCAGAGGGGCACTACGAACTCTACAGCGACAACATTCTCGATCTCAGCCACGCGAATTTCGTCCACCCTGCGCTCGTCGCCAGCGCCTTCACGCAAGGCGAGCGCAAGTTCTGGCAGGACGGCGAGAACGTCTTTGCCGAATACGTGCAGCGTGACGATCACCTGTCAGTCGGCATCTCGGCCGTGATGGGGACCGAGGGCCGCCGCCAGGATTTCTACGGTCGAGTGAAGTGGCATGCGCCCGCTGTGCTCTACTTCGATTTCCGGGCAGGCGATCCAGGCACGCCTCATGACGCCTGTACGTTGCTCCCGTCGCTCCACGCCTTCACCCCCGAGACGCCAGACACCACCCACTACTTCTGGGCGACCGCGCGCGACTACAAGCTGGGCGATGCCGAGTTTACGGCTGGCATGCGCGCGGCGCTCGAATTCGCGTTTGAGCACGAAGACATGCCTCTGATCCGCGACAGCCACCGCCTGATGCGCGGCGAGGACTTCTGGGCACTGCGCCCCTTGGTCCTTGGTGGTGATGGCGGCGGGGTACGCGCCCGCCGGATGCTGCAGCGTATGATCGAGCGTGAGAACTTGGGAACAGCACAGTGAGAGGAAGCCGATGAGCACGCTCGACAAATTCGACATCAGGGGCCGCAGCGCCTTCGTGACCGGCGCAGCGTCGGGTATCGGTCTTGCCTATGCGGAGGCCATGGCCGAGGCGGGCGCCCAGGTGACCCTGTCCGACATCGACGAAGCCGGAGCGACGCGAGAGGCCGAGCGCCTGCAGGGGGAGGGCCACACCGTCCGCGCCGCCAAGCTCGATGTCAGTGATTGGGACCAGGTCGCCGCTGCATTTGACGATCACGACGCGGCTTATGGAGGCCTCGACATCTGCTTTGCCAATGCCGGGATCGATACCGGCGCAGGTTTCTGGAATCCGGCCGGGCACCGCAATCCCGACGGCCAGGTCGACACTTACGACCACAAGCGCTGGGACCGCTCAATCCAGATCAACCTCAACGGCGTGTTCTACACCGTCAGCAATGCGGTGCGGATCATGAAGAAGGCGGGCCGCACCAACGGTCGCACGGGCGGATCGATCATCACCACCGCGTCGAATGCCGGTCTCGTGACCGAACCGATCGTCGGCCTGCCCTACATGCCCGCAAAGGCCGGTGTGCTGCACATGGTCCGTGCCCTGGGGCTGGAACTTGCTGAATTCCGCATTCGCATCAATGCCATCGCGCCCGGACCGTTCGTGACCAACATCGGCGGGGGCTGGCTCAAGAAAGACCCCGTCGCGCGCAAGGCCTGGGATGCGATCGTGCCGCTGGGACAAGTGGCCGAGACTGACCAGCTCAAGCCGCTAGCGCTGCTCCTGGCGTCGGACGCTTCCGATTACATGACCGGCAGCCATTGCGTGATCGATGGCGGCATGATGCTCGGCAAGTTCAACTAGGGATACAGCTGATGCGCGCAGCGGTAATGCAGGGGCTACACCGGCCACTCGCCCTCGAAACGGTTTCCGACCCCACTCCCGGCGAGGGCGACGTCGTGGTAAAGGTCGGGCGCTGCGGCATCTGCGGCTCCGACCTGCACATGACCGAGGACGCTGCCTACGGACAGGGTACGGGCTCGATCCTCGGTCACGAATTCGCGGGCGAGATCGTGGCGCTGGGCAAGGGCGTCGAAGGCCTGGCGAACGGCGACCTCGTCTCGGTCATACCGCTTAAGAGCTGCGGTCACTGCCATGCCTGCCGGACAGGCGCAGTGCAGTGGTGCGAACACTTCGGCCTGCAGGGCGGGGGCTATGCCGAGTACGCGCTGACCCGACCCAACCAGTGCATACGCCTGCCCGCCAGCGCAAGCCTTGCCGATGGTGCGATCGTCGAGCCGCTCGCAGTCGCACTGCATGGAGTGGCCCTGAGCCAGTTGCGCATCGGCGACAAGGTGCTCGTCCTTGGCGCAGGACCGATCGGCCTTGCGGTCGCGTTCTGGGCAAGGCGGTTCGGCGCGGGTCGCGTGGTCGTGCAGGATCTCGCCGAATGGCAGCGCGAACGTGCCACGCAGATGGGCGCACACGATTTCGTGGTCGATCCGGAAAACCCGGTCAGCGGGGCCGAACGTGGGCTCGGCGCCAAGGCCGACATCGTCTTTGAATGCGTCGGCGTACCCGGCCTGATCGCGCAAGCCGTCGAACAGGTGCGCAATGATGGCACCATCGTGCTGCTCGGGCTGTGCACGCGGCCTGACACGTTCAACAGCTTCGCAATGCTATCCAAGCAGGTGAAGCTGATCACATCGGCGTTCTTCACGCGGCAGGAATACGAGGCGGCGCTCGACGCGCTCGATCGCGGAGCGGTCGAGCCGCGACTGCTCGTGACCGACACGATTTCGCTGGCTGCTACGCCTGACGTGTTCGAAAGCCTGAGGCGGCGGTCAAGCCAGTGCAAGGTGCTGATCGATCCGGCAGCCTGATCGCCCGGATCAGGTGCTTTCGCGGACGATCAGTTCCGGCGCCATCACAGTCGACGGCGCGTCCTCACCGGCCATACGCCGGCACAGGGTGTCGACCATCGCACGGGCACCCGCAGCGAAGTCCTGCCGTACCGTTGTAAGCTGGGGGACCGTACGGGTTGCCAGCGGAAGATCGTCGAACCCCGTGACCGCAATCTTGCCTGGGACGGCGTGCCCGCGCTCGTGCAGCAGACGCATGGTCGTCATCGCGATCGTATCCGAAGCGCAGACGATACCGTCCACATCATTATCCAGCCGATCCAGCTGATCAGCAATCTGCGCCGCCATCTCATCGCTAGCCAAGGGCGTGGGGAAGGCTGTCAACGGCACATCGGCCGCATCGGCTACGGCCCGCGCACCAGCCAGACGGTCAGCGATTTCCGGTCCTTGGGTATCACCCAGAAACGCCAGACTGCGCGACCCCCGGGCAATCAGGTGCCCGGCGACCAGTCGGCCGCCAGCATGGTTGTCGGTGCCGACGGTACATTGGTCGAGCCCGTCACGTTTGCTCCCCCAGATCACCAGCGGATCGTATTGCTGTGCCACGCGCTCGATCGCGTTCGTCTGGTTCGACTGACCGATGACCAACGCACCGTCGAGCATACCGGAGTCCACGATCCGCTCGAGCCACTCCTCGTCGCCGGGGTCGACGCGCGAGAGCATCAGATCATAACCGATCTCGGTAAGTTCGTCGGCCAGATAGCCGAACAGGGTCATGAAGAACGGGTCCGAGATGTGCTGTCGGCGCTCGTGCCCCAGCGGAATCACGACGCCGATCACGCCGGTCTTCTGCGTGCGCAGACGGCGCGCCATCTGATTGGGGCGAAAACTGTGCTCACGGGCTAGTGCCTGGATGCGCTCGCGGGTTTCCTTGTTGACGAGGGTCTTGTTGGCCAGCGCACGCGAGACGGTGCCCGCCGAAACGCCAGCCATGCGCGCAAGTTCGGCTATGTTCCTGATCTTCTCCGGTGCCTTGCCCTCGTTCATCGGATTATTGGTTCCTGATCAGTACATTAACCATGTGACGCCCCAACTGCCGGACTGCCAATCGGTTTCCGGTTCCTGCGGAATTGTTGCGCAAATGTTGCGGCCAAGTGCTCGTCGGGTGGGATGAATGCGCGGCTATTCGGCCAGCAGTCATGAAATGCGCATGTCATCCGGGTAGGGCAGATCGGCCAAGGGCGTTGCACACGCGCGCGACTTCATACAACGACTGAGCTGTTCATGCTGATGTAAGCCGGGAAGTCCGAACCTATGACTGCCAGACGCGTTACCGATGAAACGCCGAATACAAGCGTGCAAACACCTTGGTGGCGAGGGGCCGCGATCTACCAGATATACCCCCGCAGCTTCAGCGATTCGAACGGTGATGGCATCGGCGATCTGCCCGGGATCACGGCGCGGTTGGACCACGTTGCGCGGCTCGGCGTCGATGCGATCTGGATTTCGCCATTCTTCAAGTCGCCGATGAAGGATTTTGGCTACGACGTTGCGGACTACTGCGATGTCGATCCCATCTTCGGCACGCTTGCCGATTTCGATGCGCTTGTTGCCCGCGCACACGAACTCGGCCTCAAGGTCACGATCGATCAGGTATTTGCCCACACATCGGATCAGCATGCGTGGTTCATCGAGAGCAGGCAGGACCGCACGAACCCGAAGGCGGACTGGTATGTCTGGGAAGACCCGAAGGCCGATGGTTCTCCGCCATCGAACTGGCAGTCGGTATTCGGTGGTCCGGCATGGACCTGGGACGCGCGGCGATGTCAGTACTATCTGCACAATTTCCTGCCGAGCCAGCCACAAGTCAACGCCCATAACCCGCAGGTGCAGGCCGCGCTGCTGGCCGCGATGAAGTTCTGGCTGGATCGCGGGGTGGACGGGTTTCGGCTCGATGCGCTCAATTTCCTGATGCACGACCCGGACCTGCGCGACAATCCGCCTGCGCCCGACGATGGACGCCGCAAGACCCGGCCATTCGACTTCCAGCTCAAGCTGTACAATCAGTCGCATCCCGACATCCTCCCGTTTATCGAGCGCGTGCGCGGGTTGTGCGACGGGTATGGCGCCATCTTCACCGTTGCCGAAGTGGGTGGCGACATTGCGGAAGAGGAAATGAAGGCGTTCACCGCCGGGGAGAGCCACCTCAACAGCGCCTATGGTTTCGACTTCCTCTACGCCGAGAAACTGACACCGCAGTTCGTTGCGCAGGCCGCAGCCAAATGGCCCGATGAACCCGGAATGGGCTGGCCTAGCTGGGCGTTCGAAAACCACGACGCCCCGCGCGCGGTCTCGCGCTGGTGCACGCCGGATGAGCGCGAAGCGTTTGCCCGTGCCAAGGCCGTGCTGTTCGCGACGCTTCGTGGCAACATCATCATATATCAGGGCGAAGAGCTGGGGCTGTCGCAGGTCGATATTCCGTTCGAGCAGTTGCAGGATCCAGAAGCCATCGCCAACTGGCCGTTGACGCTTTCGCGCGACGGGGCACGTACGCCGATGCCGTGGGAGGCGCAGGCGGGTGAGGGTGGCTTCACCACAAGCGCACCCTGGCTGCCGCTGGGGGAGGACAACCTCGCGCGGGCGGTCGACCGGCAGGAGGCCGATCCTACATCGCAGCTCAATCTGACCCGACACTTGCTGAGCCTGCGCCGCGATCATCCGGCGCTTCGTGTGGGAACATTTGCCGTCATGAAGGCCGATGAAAGCGTGCTGGTCGTGCGACGCGAGCATCGAGGCCATTCGATCGTCGGCGTGTTCAACCTGTCCGCTGCACCGGCGGTCTGGCCCGCCGAGCATGCGAGGAGCGGCAGCTTACTCGTTTCGGTCAACGACGCCACGCCGGGTGATCTCCCGGCGTTTGGCGCACTGCTGATCGTGGAAAGCGCGATCTGAAGCGGATTGACGGATCAAACGATTGCTCTCGGCGATGGTGCGTTGCACACACGTCGCGAGCTTGCGTTTCCTCGCATACTTATGCGCCGTGCAAGAATGGCGGATCGGGTCTAGTCAGCGCCACGAGGCGACCGGCTGCGCTTTGATCGAGTGCCGTTCGTCAAGGGAGAATTGCGTCGATGATCCAGACCAGCTGTTCCGCGTTGCTGCTTTTCGGCGCGACCGGTGATCTTGCGCGCCGCATGCTCCTGCCATCGCTCTACGCGTTGCACGAGGACGAACTGATCCGCCCCGACTTGCGCATCGTCGGCACCGCGCGTTCCGAGCATGATGACGCGGAATTCCGCGAGATGGCGCGCGCCGCGCTCGCCGAGTTTCTGCCAGAGGACCGGCGCGACGAGGCCAAGTTGGCATCGTTCCTCGATCGGCTTGAATATCAGACGCTCGATGCGTCGAACATCGACGGCTTCGACGATCTGGCGAAAAAACTGGGCGATACCTCGTGCGGGCTGTCGATCTTCCTGTCGACCGCGCCATTCCTGTTCGAGCCGACCATTGAGGGCTTGCGCAGTGCCGGACTGACCCACGGGAATGTACGGATCGGCCTCGAAAAGCCGCTTGGCAATGACCTCGCATCGTCGACCAGGATCAACGACGCTGTGGCAGCGGCGTTCAGTGAGGAACAGATCTTCCGCATCGACCATTATCTTGGCAAGGAGACGGTCCAGAACCTGATGGCGCTGCGTTTTGCCAACATGATGTTCGAGCCGTTGTGGAACGCAGGCGGTATCGACCATGTGCAGATCACGGTCAGCGAAACGGTCGGGCTGGAAGGGCGCAAGGGTTTCTACGACGATACCGGCGCGCTACGCGACATGGTCCAGAATCACATGCTCCAGCTGCTCGCACTGACCGCGATGGAACCGCCGGTCAGCCTCGATGCCACTTCGATCCGCGATGAAAAGGTCAAGGTTCTGCGCGCCCTGCGTCCCGCCAAGGCCGAAGAAATGGTGCGCGGCCAGTACCGAACCGGCGCGGTCAAGGGCGCTTCGGTTGCTGGATATCTGGATGATCTGGGCGAAGCTTCGTACACTGAGACGTTCGTTGCGATCAAGGCGCACGTCGACAACTGGCGCTGGACGGGGGTGCCATTCTATCTGCGTACGGGGAAGCGGCTGGCTGAACGCCGCAGCGAAATCGTCGTCGAATTCAAGCCGGTGCCGCACAACATCTTCGCCGATCGCGGCGGCCGCATCCGCGCCAACCGCCTCGTCATCCGCCTCCAGCCCGAGGAATACGTGCGCCTGCAGGTCATGGCCAAGGAACCAGGACTTGACCGGGGCGGCATCGTCCTGCGTGAGGTGAACCTCGACCTGTCGCTGACCACAGCCTTTGCCAAGGCGCGTCGGCGGATCGCATACGAACGCCTGTTGCTCGACCTGATCGAGGGCGAGCAGACGCTGTTCGTGCGCCGTGACGAGGTCGAAGCGCAGTGGCGCTGGGTCGACGGCATCCGCAAGCTGTGGGCCGAACTCGACGTCGAGGCCAAGCCCTATGCCGCCGGAAGCTGGGGTCCGAACGCCGGGATCGCACTGACCGAGCGTGACGGACGGAGCTGGAATGACTGACCTTCCGCCAACCGAGATCAAGTGGGCCAAGCCAGGCGATGCGGCTGCGGTTGCCGATCATATCGCCCGTGTGATCGGTGCGCCGGGATCGAAGCGGATCGCCTTCACCGGTGGTTCCACACCGCTCAAGGTACTGGCATTGCTGAAGGACCGGGCACTCGACTGGGGCAGCGTGACGATCGCGCTGACCGATGATCGCTGCGTGCCGGACGACCATCCGGCGAGCAACTTCGGCAAGCTTTACGCAGCCCTCGGACACTCGGGCGCTACGTTCGAGCGGCTTGAAGAAGGCGCTGGCGTGGCCCCATTCGACCTCGTTTGGCTTGGCATGGGCGAGGATGGGCACGTCGCCTCGCTGTTTCCGCACATGCATGCCGTGGTGCGGCCCGGCCCTGCGGTCATCGCGACCACGCCCATCCCGCTTCCGCCCGAAGCGCCCTTCGATCGGCTTACCCTCAACCGCAAGGCACTGAATGCCACGAAGGAGATCATCCTCGTCGTGACCGGCGCTTCAAAGAAGGCGCTGATCGAGCGCGCGCTTGGTGGCGATGACAGGCTCCCCGTCGCAGATTTCCTGCGCGGCTGCGGCCCGCCCGTGACTATTTACTGGAGCGAATGATGACCATCAATTCCACCGTAGAACGCGTCACGCTGCGGATCATCGAACGCTCGCGCGCCACGCGCGCGGCCTATCTCGACCTTATCGAGCGTTCGCGGGACAACGGGCTCAACCGTCCGCAACTATCGTGCGGTAACCTGGCACACGGCTTTGCCGCATCGGGCGACGACAAACCGCTGATAAAGTCGGGCCGGGCGATGAATATCGGCATCGTCACTGCCTACAACGATATGCTTTCGGCCCATCAGCCCTATGGTCGCTACCCCGAGCAGATCAAGATCTTCGCCCGCGAAGTCGGCGCCACGGCGCAAGTTGCAGGCGGCGTGCCTGCGATGTGCGATGGCGTGACGCAAGGGCAGGACTCGATGGAGCTCTCGCTGTTCAGCCGCGATGTGATCGCGATGGCGGCGACCGTGGGCCTTAGCCATGCGATGTTCGAAGGCGCGCTGCTGCTGGGTATCTGCGACAAGATCGTACCCGGATTGCTGATCGGATCGCTTCGCTTCGGCCATCTGCCCACGATCCTCGTCCCCGCAGGCCCCATGCCGACCGGCATTGCCAACAAGGAAAAGGTTCGCGTCCGCCAGCTTTACGCCGAAGGTAAGGTCGGGCGCGACGAATTGCTCGAAAGCGAAAGCGCCAGCTATCATTCGGCGGGTACATGCACGTTCTATGGCACCGCCAATTCAAACCAGATGATGATGGAGATGATGGGCCTGCATATGCCCGGCTCCAGCTTCGTCCAGCCCGGCACCAAGCTACGGCAGGAACTGACCCGCGCGGCTACGCACCGGATCGCGCAAATCGGGTGGGACGGCGACGACTACCGGCCGCTCGGCAAATGCGTGGACGAGAAGGCCATCGTCAACGCCATCGTCGGGTTGCTGGCGACCGGCGGTTCGACCAATCACGTGATCCACCTGCCCGCCATCGCGCGTGCTGCCGGTATCCAGATCGACTGGGATGACATGGACGACCTGTCGCGCGTCGTTCCGCTGATCGCCAGTGTTTACCCCAATGGCGCGGGCGACGTGAACGCCTTTGCGGCAGCCGGGGGCATGCCTTACGTGATCCGTGAATTGATCGGTTCGGGATTGGCTCATGCAGACATCCGCACCGTCTACGGCGCTTCGTTGGCCGAAGGAGCGCAGGAGCCGGAGATGGACGGCGATGCGCTGCGCTGGAAGGCGGCTCCCGTCACATCGGCTGACGACAGGATGCTCCGACCCGTTGCTGCGCCGTTCCAGCCCGAGGGTGGGTTCCGCCTGCTGAAGGGCAATCTCGGGCGAAGCACGATCAAAATCAGTGCCGTCGATCCTTCGCACTGGACGATCGAAGCACCGTGCCGGGTCTTCTCGGATCAGAACGATGTATTGCGCGCGTTCAAGGCGGGCGAACTTGAGCGCGATGTGATTGTCGTAGTGCGGTTCCAGGGACCCGGCGCTAACGGGATGCCCGAACTGCATAAGCTGACCCCGCCGCTCGGCGTGCTGCAGGATCGCGGATTCAAGGTCGCTCTGGTGACCGACGGGCGCATGTCGGGTGCTTCGGGCAAAGTCCCGGCAGCGATCCACGTGTCGCCCGAAGCCAAGCACGGTGGCCCGCTAGCCAGGCTGCGCGATGGCGATGTGGTGCGGGTTTGCGCGGACTCCGGTATGCTGGAGGCGCTGGTTCCTGCCGATGAATGGGATGCGCGTGCGGATGCAGAAGCCCCGATAGATACGCAAGGTGTGGGCCGCGAACTGTTCGCGCTGATGCGGCTCCATTCCGATCCGGCCGAGCGTGGTGGATCGGCGATGCTGGCAGCAGCCGGGCTCTGATCCGACGGTGCAAGGGGTGGAAAACATGCAAGTCGTTGCGGTCGATATCGGCGGAACCCACGCGCGCTTCGCCATCGCCGAGGTTGCCGCTGGCAGGTGCGTGTCGCTGGGTGAGGCCGTCACGCTCAAGACTGCGGATCACGGCTCGCTTCAACTGGCGTGGGAAGCGTTCGCGCAAGGGATGGGTGCGCCTCTGCCCAAGGCAGCGGCCATCGCGGTGGCAGGCCCGGTCGGTGCCGAAACGATCAAGTTCACCAACAATCCCTGGGTCATCCGCCCGGCCACGCTTCCCCGGTTGCTCGGGGTGGACGAATACATCGTGGTCAACGATTTTGCCGCAGTGGCGCATGCTGTCGCGCAGGCAGACCCCCACTATTTCCAGCATTTGAGTGGCCCTGATGAGCCACTTCCTGCCGCCGGCACGATCAGCGTGATCGGTCCGGGCACCGGTTTAGGCGTGGCTCAATTGTGGTGCGCTGACGCAGGCTACCGCGTGCAGCCGACCGAAGGTGGACACATGGACTTCGCCCCGCTCGACGCCATCGAGGACGCGATTCTCTCGGGTTTGCGCGCACGCCACCGCCGCGTGTCGGTCGAGCGCGTCGTTGCAGGGCCCGGCATCGTCGCCATCCATCACGCGCTCGCGTTGATCGAAGGGCGCCCCTACACGCCAGTAAGCGATCGTGAACTGTGGGAACTTGGCACTTCGGGCCAGGACAGCCTTGCCGCCGCCGCAGTCGATCGCTTCTGCCTGTCACTTGGCAGTGTTGCGGGTGATCTGGCTCTGGCGCACGGTGCCACGGGCGTGGTGATGGCAGGTGGCCTTGGCCTGCGGATCAAGGACACCCTCATACAGTCAGGGTTCGCCGATCGGTTCCGCGCCAAGGGGCGATTCGAGGCGCTGATGGCCGCCATACCGGTCAAGTTGATCACCCATCCGCAGCCCGGCCTGTTCGGCGCCGCTGCAGCGTTCGCGCAAGCTCACGTAGCGTGATCCCCCGGGAAATTAAGTGAACGCTTAATTTTTGTTGTGTATTCGGCTGCGCACCTCCTTATGGCAAGGAACAAAGCCGCCAGAGTGCTTGGAAGGGGTGTTATCCGATGGAATATGAAACCATTCTCGTCGATCATGTCGGCGATGTTCTGAAGATCACGCTCAATCGGCCGGACCGGCTAAATGCTTGCCCGCCGCGTATGGCGGTGGAGATTGCCGACGCACTACGTGATCAAGGCGGTGCCCGTGCAATCTTGATGACTGGCAGTGGCCGTGCATTCTGCTCCGGCGCGGATCTCTCGGCAGATGGGGCCAGTTCGATCGCGACGGGTAAAGGCGCCTATGGTGCACTGACGCAGGCGTACAATCCTGTGATGATGGCGCTCTCACGCGCACCGGTGCCAGTAGTGTCGGCGGTCAATGGGCCAGCAGCCGGCATCGGGTGCTCACTCGCGCTTGCCTCCGACTTCGTGTTTGCCAGTCGCAGCGCCTACTTTTTGCAGGCCTTTGTCAATATCGGTCTGGTGCCCGATGGCGGAGCTTCGTGGATGCTCACGCGGCTGATTGGCAAGGCGCGCGCCACGCAGATGATGATGCTCGGCGAGAAGATCGGTGCCGAGCAGGCCGAGAACTGGGGCCTGATCTACAAGGCAGTGGATGACGCTGTCTTGCAGGATGAGGCGCTTGCTTTGGCGACCCGTCTTGCCGCCGGGCCGACTGTCGCGCTTGGCATCATGCGCCAAAATCTGGTCAAAGCACTCGAGTCGGATTACGCCAGCGCGCTGCTGACCGAGGCAGAAGGGCAACTGATCGCGGGCGACAGCGGCGACGCGCTCGAAGGGGCCACCTCTTTCCTCGAAAAGCGCAAGCCAGCGTTCACAGGCAAGTAAGGCCTTGAATTAAGAGTGGTCTGTCACGACTTCGCGAGGAATGACAGACCACACCATCTGGACCATTGGGTACGAACAGTCGTCGGTTCCGGGCGTCATGGCAGCTTTGCGCAAGGCCGGCGTCGAGGTTCTGGCCGATGTCCGCGCCCTGCCGCTGTCGCGCCGTCCGGGCTTTTCCAAGACGGCGCTTGGCGCCAATGCGCGTGAAGCGGGCATCGAATACGTTCACTTCAAAGCTCTCGGTACACCTGCCGAAGGACGTGCAGCGGCAAGGCGCAACGATCACGCCACGCTCGAACGGATCTACGAAGGCCAGCTTGAATTGCCCGAGGCGCTTGCTGCGGGCGCCAAGCTGGCGGACCTTGCCACTCGTCGCAAGGTAGCCCTGCTGTGCTACGAGCGTGAGGCCCATGGGTGCCACCGCACATTGCTGCGGCAGGCAATGCTACCTGATTTCGCCGTCGTCGATCTTGTACCCGAGGATACCTGACTCAGGCGCGCACCAGTTCCTCATCGAGAAACGCCGCAACGTCGGCGAGATCGACATTCTTGGCGAGGAACGTCTCTCCGATGCCGCGCATCAGCAGGAAAGGCAGCATCCCGGCATCCATCTTCTTGTCGTGGAGCATGTGATCGGCAAGCCGCCGTCCGTCGCAGCCTAGCCCCAGCGCTGGCAGTGATGCGGGCAGGCCGACCGAAGCGATGTGCGCCGAAACGCGTCCCGCGTCCTGACCGCTCATCAATCCTTGCCGTGCCGAGAAACGCGCCGCTAAGACCATGCCCAGCGCAACGCCTTCACCGTGCAAGAGTCGATCGCCGAAGCCGGTCTCAGCTTCCAGCGCGTGTCCGAACGTGTGGCCAAGGTTGAGCAACGCGCGAACGCCCGCAGTTTCCTTTTCGTCGGCCGCCACGATCCGCGCCTTGGCCGCAACGCTGTGGGCGATGGCGTATTCGCGCGCGGCGTGATTGCCAGCGAGCAACTTGGCACCGTTAGCTTCACACCACTGGAAGAAGGGCGCATCGTCGATCAGCCCGTACTTCACGACCTCGGCGTAGCCCGCGCGGACATCGCGCAAGGGCAGGGTGTCGAGCGCCAGCGGATCTGCCAGAACCAGCACTGGCTGGTGGAACGCTCCGACCAGGTTCTTGCCAGCAGGCGTGTTGATGGCGGTCTTCCCGCCCACGCTGGAATCGACTTGTGCCAGCAACGTGGTTGGGATCTGTATGAACCCGCAACCTCGCTTGAGGATCGCTGCGGCGAACCCGGTAAGATCACCGATCACCCCGCCGCCAAGCGCGACGATGCAGTCCTTGCGCTCGACTTCGCGCTCGAGCAGCCAGTCGCTGACCCGCGCAAGCTGCTCCCAGCTCTTGGTACTTTCGCCCGCCGGAAGGACGAGCCAGTCGCTGGCAACGCCGACCCTGTCGAACGAAGCGGTGACGGCCTCGCGCCAATGTCCTGCAACGTTCTCATCGGTGATCACCACCGCACGGTCCTTGCGCAGGAACGGTCGGCAATGCTCGCCAGCCTGTGCCAGCAAACCGGCCTCGATCCTGACCTCGTAAGGTGCGCCTGCGATGGCGACCGGAATTACAGCCATTGATCGACCGCCTTGAGTATCTTGCTTGCCGTCACCTGGTGGGGCTGGGCATTGCTGCTGATGTGGATGTGCGCCTGTGCGTAGAACGGCTCGCGCTCGGTCCTGAGCCGGGTGAGAATTTCACGCGGGTCTCCGGTCTTGAGCAAGGGACGGTTGTCCTTGCGCCCGACGCGTTCGATCAGCGTGGTAATGTCGCTGTCGAGCCAGACGGCAATGCCCTTCTCGAGGATCAGGGCCCGCGTCGCATCGTCGACAAAGGCACCGCCGCCGGTTGAAAGGACCTTGCGATCGACGTGCCGACCTGCGCCGATCAGGCGCGCGATCACCCGCCGCTCGCCAGCGCGAAAGTAGGGCTCGCCATATGTCGCGAAGATTTCGGGGATGGGCATGTGCGCGGCCCGTTCGATCTCTTCGTCCGCATCGCTGAAAGGCATGTGGAGCATATGCGCAAGCTTGCGGCCGACTGTCGTCTTGCCAACGCCCATCATGCCGACCAGCACCAATGGACGATCGATCCGCCGCGCGATGCGGGCGATTTCGGACGAGCTGAGAAGGGCTGCGTCAAGTTCCATTGCCGCGCCGCCTATAGTTGCGCTAGTGCCGGTTGCAAGTATCGCCTGAAGTAACAGTTTTGCCTAGGCGCTGGCCCGGGCCTGCGACCGGATGCGGGTAATGAAGAAGTTTGTCGTGGTCGGCGCGTTGGCGCTTGCTGCAATCGTGGTGTTGGCATGGACAATGGGTGGGGCGCAACCGATGCGATGGATCGAGCAACCGGTAAGCGCTGGAACCGCGACCGGCGGGGTCACGCCGCAATGACGCGGCGGATCGCGTGGCTGGGCGGAGCGTCGCTGCTGGTCGGGATATCGGGCACGCTGCTCGCACAGGAGTCATTGTTGCCGCCGGGCTTCGATAGCCCTCCCGCGCAATCCCGGCCCGCTCCTGCGCGCTCGCCGTCACCGACGCAGGGAAGAAGCGCCACACCAGCACCAGCGCCGTCAGCTGCACGCCCGGCTGCGGCCGTTGCCGGAGCCGCTCCGTCAGCCGCGCCCAGTGCGACCTCGATCCCGGTTGTGCAGGCACTGCCGGCCGGTGCGTCCCCTGCGGCGTCCATCAGCCCCGATGGAAGCGATCAGGCCCTGCTTGATTCGCTTGACCCCGCTCTGCTTGAAAAGCTGATCCAGTCGGCCCGGCCAAAATTCGACATTCCCCCGTCCGCGCAACGCAGCCTCGACATCGTCGGAGTTGTCGATGAGCGCGAGGGCGGTTTTCCGGCGGCTTCGACGCACTATCTCAACGGCCCGTTCGTCGAAGGCGTGATCGGCAAGATGAGCGGTCGCTTCGTTTCGCGCTGGGGCCACATGCTGGCCCGCCGCGCAATGGCGAGCAGGCTGGCGACGCCCGTCGGCATGTCTGGAGCAGACTGGGCCGCGATCCGTGCGCAGCTGCTGCTGCGTATGGGCGAGGCCGATGTTGCCCGTGCGATGGTCCAGTCGGTGGACAGCGGGCATTTCACACGCAGCCTCGAAGATGCAGCGATGGCAAGCTTCCTCGCGACCGCCGATCCTGTCGGTCTGTGTCCGATCACGGCGCTGACGGCAGCGGGTCGTCCCGGGTGGGACTGGGACCTTAGCCGAGCGATATGTTCCGCGTTTACCGACGAAGGCTCGCCGGCGATGTCGCAGCTTGACCGAGCTTTGCGGCGCGGCACCGGCTCGAAGATCGACATCCTGCTCGCGCAGAAGTTCGCGGGAGCCGCCACAAATGCGCGGCGCGCGGTCAAGATCGAATGGAACGACGTCAATACGCTGACGCCGTGGAGCATCGGCATGGCCTTCGCCACTGGCCTCGAACCGCCCGAAACGCTTCGATCGAAGGCGGGGGCAGCGTACGCGTTGCTGGCAGCGCGAGCGCCCATGCTGCCGCTCACTTCGCGTGCAGCCGCTGCCGAGACCGCAGCGGCGCGTGGGGTGCTTTCCGGTCAGGCCATGGTTGATCTCTACAGCCAGCTCTATTCCTGGCGTGATACCAATGGTGGTGAGGGCGAGGCGGACGAATGGACCGGCCGAGCCGAAACGCTCCGTGCAGCGTACGTCTCGAAAGAACAGGCCGACAGATTCGAAGCGATCCGCAAATTGTGGGGCGATGGCAGCGATCCGGATCGCGCTTACTCCGGGCTGGTCCTCACGTCCTATGCGTCGGCGCGGCTCGTGCCGTCGCAGGGCCTTTCCGATAGCGCCGCCTCGCTGATCGCGTCGATGCTTACGGCAGGACTCGATCGCAACGCGCTGAAATGGGCGCCGTATCTTCCGGTTGGTAGCGAGGGATGGGGCCTTGTGGTTCTTGCCAACCCTGCCCGGGCCACGCAGGTCGGCAACGAAGGCCTCAACGCCTTTGCCGATGACGATGATTCGGAGGGCTCATTGCGGTCTCGCTTCCTGTTGGCGGGGCTGATGGGGCTTGAGCGCGTAGATGCCGCGGCAGCGCGGGACTTCGCAGGCAAGCTTGAGGTCGATCTTGCGCGCCAGACGCGATGGACCCGCGCGATCGACGCTGCCGCCGCGTCGGATAACCAGTCGCTCGTTGCACTTCTGGCAGCATTCGGGATGCAGGGCGATCGCTGGGACCGGATGACCCCGTTGCACCTCTACCATATCGTATCGGCGCTGCACCGCGTCGGCCTCGACGGTGAAGCGCGGATGATTGCGGCCGAAGCGGTCGCGCGCGTCTGAACGTGGCAGCTCCCCGACCAGCGGCTGCGCCCGAGGTCGAGAGCTTCCTTGCGATGCTCGCCGCTCAGCGCGGAGCGGCTGCCAATACGCTGGCGGCCTATCGTCGTGACCTTGCGGGTGCTGCCGAAGCAATCGGGTCGCTCGCAGTAGCGCAGCGCGATGACATTGCCCGGCTCGGTGCCGCCTGGTCAGACCTTGCGCCCGCATCGCTCGCACGCAAGGCGTCTGCTTTGCGGCAGTTCTTCGGCTTCCTCGTCGATGAAGGCTTGCGCGAAGACGACCCCTCGGCGGCGCTCCCGCGTCCTCGCGCGCGCCGACCGTTGCCCCGTCTGCTGGGGCATGACCAGGTCTCGGCACTGTTCGTGACGGCCGAGCAAGACGCCCGCAACGGCACACCCGAGGGTGTTCGCATGCTTGCCCTGCTCGAATTGCTCTACGGCTCCGGCCTGCGTGCGACCGAGCTGGTTTCGCTGCCGCTCGCAGCGGTGCCGCGTGACGCTCCGTTTCTCACGATCACCGGCAAGGGCGGGGTCCAACGGATGGTTCCGGTTTCTGGCCGCGCGATCCACGCGCTCGCCGATTGGCTGGTCGCGCGGGGGAAGGGCGGTCGATTCGTGTTTCCCAGCCCACGCGGCGGACACCTGTCGCGTGTCCGCCTGTTCCAGCTGCTGCGCGATCTTGCGTTGCGGGCAGGCCTCGATCCCGAAAAGGTCAGTCCCCACGTCTTGCGCCATGCCTTTGCCACGCACCTGCTCGAAGGCGGGGCTGATCTGCGGGTGTTGCAGACGCTGCTTGGCCACGCCGATATCGCCACCACGCAGATCTACACGCACGTCGATTCCGCACGCCTCGTGGCGCTGGTCAACCAGCGTCACCCGCTGGGGCAAGCGGCTACCGGTTGACCGGAGCCGCGCGTACGCTTAGCGGAAGCGCCATGATTTCGTATCTCGAGTTCGAAAAGCCAGTTGCCGCGCTCGAAGCCCGCATCGCCGAACTGCGCCAGACCGCGCAGGGCGGGGACATAGATATCGGCTCGGAGATCCGGCGGCTCGAAGCCAAGTCTGCCGAACTTCTCACGAGCACCTATCGTGCGCTGACGCCGTGGCAGAAGACGCAGGTCGCCCGCCATCCGGCGCGTCCGCACTTCAAGGACTATGTCGAGGCGATCTTTACCAATTTTCTGCCTCTGGGCGGTGACCGTCTGTACGGTGAAGATGAGGCAATCGTCGGTGGCTTTGCCAAGCTCGGCGCGCGCCGGGTAATGCTGATCGGCCACGAAAAGGGCAACGATACGCAAAGCCGCATTCGCCACAACTTCGGCATGGGCAAGCCTGAGGGCTACCGCAAAGCAATCCGCCTGATGGAAATGGCGAGCAGATTCGGCCTGCCGGTCGTAACCTTGGTCGACACGTCAGGTGCGTTTCCGGGCGTCGAAGCCGAAGAACGTGGTCAGGCGGAAGCCATCGCCCGCTCGACCGAAGCCTGCCTTGGGCTAGGCGTGCCCATGGTCGCAACAATCGTGGGCGAAGGCGGTTCAGGCGGCGCGGTCGCTCTTGCCAGTGCCGAACGCGTGCTGATGTTCGAACACGCCATCTATTCGGTGATTTCGCCTGAGGGCTGCGCCTCGATTTTGTGGCGCACGTCGGAAAAGGCGGCTGACGCTGCCGAGGCCATGAAAGTCACCGCACAGGATCTGGCGTCGCTCGGCGTAATCGATCGCATCGTACGCGAACCCATTGGCGGTGCTCACCGCGATCCTGCTGCCGCCTGCGCAGAGCTTGGCAAGGCGATCGCTGAGGAGCTCGATGCGCTGGCGGGCAAATCTGGCGACGAACTGCGCAACCTGCGTGCGGAAAGATTTCTCCGAATCGGTGCCTGAACCGACACCTCCACTGGTGTTCAGGAACCGTTTTTGCGACAAACGGATTATGGGTCCGAAGTCGAACGGTGCGCGCGGATAATTTTCGCTCGACCGATTGGGGAGAAAACGATGTCCTTGAATCGCCATGCGCGGACTGCGCTGCTGTCCGTTACAGCTCTTTCCTTGGCCGCCATACCGGCTGCGACCGCTCACTTCGGCGGCTCCGCGATGGCGCAGGGCAACGTTCAGACAATCAGCGCTTCCGACAAGAAGCAAGGCGCAGAAGCACACCCCCAACTGCTCCAGGAATTCGGCGGGGCGATGACCGGCCCGCAGGCGACGTACGTGGAAGGCGTCGGCAAGACCATCGCTTTGCAATCCGGCCTCGGTAACGCGCGGTCGGACTTTACAGTAACTCTGCTCAACTCACCCGTGAACAACGCATTCGCCATCCCCGGTGGCTATGTCTACGTCACCCGCCAGCTTACCGCGTTGATGAACAACGAGGCCGAACTCGCCGGTGTTCTCGGACACGAAGTCGGTCATGTCGCCGCACGCCATGCTGCCAAGCGCCAGAGCGCGGCAACTCGCAACTCGATCATCGGCGCGCTCGGCACGCTCCTATCGGGTGCCCTGCTGGGTAACGGCGCGCTCGGGCAGGTCGGCCAGAAGATATTTTCGACCGGGAGCCAGTTGCTCACGCTGAAGTATTCGCGCGGTCAGGAAACCGAAGCCGACAACCTCGGTGTCACCTATCTGCAGCGTGCCGGATACGATCCGCGCGCAATGTCGAGCGTGCTGCAAAGCCTTGCCAACCAGAACGCGCTGGACGCGAGCCTAAAGGGCACGGCCAATCAGGTCCCGGAATGGGCCAGCACGCACCCAGATCCAGCCTCACGCGTTCGCGCCGCCCTCACGCGCGCCGGAAACACCGCGGGTAAGACCAATCGCGATATTTTCCTGAACGGGATCAATGGGTTGACCTATGGCGACGACCCGGCGCAGGGTATCGTCGATGGCTCGAAGTTCACGCATCCCAGCTTCCGCCTGTCGTTCCAGGCGCCCAACGGCTTCTATCTGGTCAACGGCACACGCTCTGTCGCCATCAGCGGGCAGAGCGGGAAGGGCGAACTATCGACCGCGCCCTACAGCGGTAATCTCACGACTTACGTGAACACCGTGTTTGCGGGTCTTTCAAACGAACAGCAGATCCGGCCCGATGCGGTCCAAACGACCACGATCAACGGCATTCCGGCGGCCTACGGGACCGTCCGTGCAACCAGTGGCGGTTCTCAGGTCGATATCGTGGTGTTCGCCTACGAATGGGGTCCACAGCAGGCCTTCCACTTCGCCACGATCAGTCAGGCAGGCCAGGCCGCGCTATTCGATCCGATGTTTCGTTCAATGCGCCGGATCAGCGCGACCGAAGCGGCTGCGGTTAAGCCACGGCGCTTGTCTGTCGTCACGGTCAGGGCGACCGACACGCTACAATCTTTGGCGGGCCGCATGGCCTATACCGACAAGGCGCTCGAGCGGTTCCTCGTGCTCAACGGGTTGACTTCGTCAAGCAGGTTGACGGCAGGTCAGAAGGTCAAACTGGTCATATATTGAAGCACATACAAAAAGGGCGGCCGGATAACCGACCGCCCCTCGTTTGCTATCAAAGCAGGCTGGTTTTACAGAGCCGGCGCGTTGTTAGCGTTGGTCATCTTGCCGCTGACGGTGTTGAAGGTGTTGGTCAGCGAGGTGCCGAGGGCACCCATGGCGGTGATTGCGGCAACAGCCACGAGAGCGGCGATAAGGCCGTATTCGATCGCGGTGGCACCATCTTCGTTTGCAAGCAGGTCACGGAAAAGCTTCATGGTCGGTCTCCTAGAGTTTGGTCTTCTTCCCGTCCCACCCCAATTTGTCCCCGGAGCAGGCATCTGTATAAGTACTTGCCATTGACTAAAGAATGATTAATTGGCCGGTTGGTGCTCTTGAACAGCATTGTCGACGTCAACGTAAACGTTGTACAGCGCAGCCGAGAACGACTTCATTCCAAAAGTTGCCGCCAAACCTATGCAAGCGATCAACAGACCATATTCGATAGCAGTGGCGCCGCTTTCGTTGCGAAGGAATTTGCATAATAGCGCCTTCATTACAGTTCCCAACGATTGCGGCTGAAACACAACTACGCAGGCTTGACTAAGGAAAGGTTTACGTAGCGCGTGGAATTGGAAAAAATCTCGACATGGGTAATCGTGGTCGCAGCGGCCTTGATCGCGGATGGCGGCACCGTGCTGATGCAGCAACGCCCACCGGACAAGCAGCATGCAGGGCTCTGGGAGTTTCCGGGTGGTAAGGTCGAAATGGGCGAGACGCTGGTTGCGGCACTTGTAAGGGAAATCGACGAGGAGCTCGGGGTGACGCTGTGTGCCGCTGATCTGTTTCCTGTCCGCGCAGCTTCGGGCGATCCAGCCAAGGGCGAACCATCGATTGTGCTCCTGCTCTTTGGGACGCGCCGCTGGCAGGGCGAACCGCGTGCAGTCGAACCCGGTTGCCAACTGCAATGGACAACTGCCGGCGCATTGACGACGCTGCCGAGGCCACCGCTCGACATACCCCTTTCTCAAGCCTTGATTCCTTTGCTCGAAGGG
This sequence comes from Novosphingobium hassiacum, assembly GCF_014196055.1. Lineage (GTDB taxonomy): Bacteria > Pseudomonadota > Alphaproteobacteria > Sphingomonadales > Sphingomonadaceae > Novosphingobium > Novosphingobium hassiacum. The sequence continues at coordinate 268,373 of NZ_JACICY010000005.1, read as the reverse complement.
GTTGCCAAAGCGGGAAGACACACTTAAAGGCGCGTCTCCCAGCACCCGTAGCTCAGCTGGATAGAGCATCAGACTACGAATCTGAGGGCCGGACGTTCGAATCGTTCCGGGTGCACCATTCCCTTCGCAAAAGGGGAAATCAGGGTAGGACCGTCGATAGATGGTCCGGGAATTTGCTTGTGTGGGCACCCGTAGCTCAGCTGGATAGAGCATCAGACTACGAATCTGAGGGCCGGGCGTTCGAATCGCTCCGGGTGCACCATCCCCACACTATAGCCCCACGTTTTGCTAGCGGCCCGCGATGCGCGCCGTTTTTACATCAGCATTTGACGCGCCTGCGAACTGGGAACCCATATGGTTACCCAAAATCGAATAGGTATCCATCAAGGGTTCGCGGCAAGCAAACGACGTTGCGCCCGCGTGCTGCTTGGGTATAGGCTTCGGCAAGCGTTCCAGACGTTACGGAACCCGAGGCAGCCAAAAAAGGAAACCCGACTTGGCCAGATCCGCCAGGCCCAGTGCCGCCAAATCGCCCGTCAAGACGACCGCCCGTGCAAAAGCACCCGCAGCAGCCGTGGATGATCCGACGATCTCCTCATCGCTTGCCGATGAAGCCGCGTTCGCACTTCGCAGCCTTCAGCAGGCGCATGCCAACAACAAGCGCTATGATGCGTCTGACGAGGAACTGCTCACGTTCTATGAGCAGATGGTGCTGATCCGGCGATTCGAGGAAAAGGCCGGGCAGCTTTACGGTCTCGGGCTGATCGGCGGCTTCTGTCACCTCTATATCGGGCAGGAAGCCGTCGCCGTGGGGCTGCAGTCGGCGCTCAAGGAAGGCCACGACAGCGTCATCACCGGCTATCGCGACCACGGACACATGCTTGCCTACGGGATCGATCCGAACGTGATCATGGCCGAACTGACCGGTCGCGGTGCAGGTATCAGCCACGGCAAGGGCGGCTCGATGCATATGTTCAGCACCGAGCACAAGTTCTTCGGCGGCCACGGCATCGTCGGAGCGCAGGTCTCGCTCGGCGCAGGTCTCGCGTTCGGACACAAGTACCGTGACGATGGCGGCGTGTGCATGGCCTATTTCGGTGACGGCGCGGCCAATCAGGGCCAGGTCTACGAAGCCATGAACATGGCCTCGCTGTGGAAGTTGCCGATCATTTTCGTGATCGAGAACAACGGTTATGCCATGGGTACGGCGGTAAAGCGCGGGTCGGCCGAAACGCATTTCTATCGGCGCGGCACAGGATTTCGCATTCCGGGGATGGACGTTAACGGCATGGACGTGCTCGAAGTCCGTCAGGCTGCCGAAGTGGCGCTCGAATACGTTCGTGCAGGCAACGGCCCGGTCCTGATGGAACTCAAGACCTACCGCTATCGCGGCCACTCGATGTCCGACCCTGCCAAGTATCGCACGCGTGAGGAAGTGCAGGACATGCGCGACAATCACGATCCGATCGAAGCTGCGAAAGTCGAACTGCTCAAGCGCGGCGTGACCGAGGACAAGATCAAGGAAATCGACAAGCGCATTCGCCAGACCGTCGCCGAATCGGCCGATTTCGCGGAGAGCTCGCCAGAGCCTGATGCGGCTGAACTCTATACCGATGTGCTGGTGGGGACGTACTGAGATGGCGATCGAACTCAAGATGCCGGCGCTCTCCCCGACGATGGAAGAGGGCACGCTCGCCAAGTGGCTGGTCAAGGTCGGTGACGAAGTGAAATCGGGCGACATTCTCGCCGAGATCGAAACCGACAAGGCGACGATGGAATTCGAAGCCGTCGATGAAGGAATCATCGGCGACATCCTGATTGCCGAGGGGACCGAAGGCGTGAAGGTCGGCACGGTGATCGCCACGATCACCAGCGACGATGACGACAAGGCATCGCCTGCGCCCGCGCCAACCGCGCCACCGGCCAAGGCTGAGGCTCCGGCGACCGAACAGAAGGCAGCGGAATCCGGCGCGGTGAAGGCGCCGACTGGCACCGATGCGCTCGTTCCCGCATCTGCTCCTGCCCCCGCAGCCTCCACCGAAATACCCGAGGGCACCGCAATGGTCGGCACCACCGTCCGCGAGGCCCTGCGCGATGCGATGGCCGAGGAAATGCGCGCCGACGACCGCATTTTCGTAATGGGCGAGGAAGTCGCCGAGTATCAGGGTGCCTACAAGGTAACGCAAGGCCTGCTCGCCGAATTCGGTCCGCGTCGTGTGATCGACACACCGATCACCGAATACGGCTTTGCCGGCATCGGTGCCGGTGCGGCAATGGGTGGCCTCAGGCCGGTCATCGAATTCATGACCTTCAACTTCGCGCTGCAGGCGATCGACCACATCATCAACTCTGCCGCCAAGACCAACTACATGTCGGGCGGCCAGATGCGCTGCCCGATCGTGTTTCGCGGCCCCAACGGTGCCGCCAGTCGCGTCGGCGCACAGCATTCGCACAACTACGCCGGGTGGTACGCCAGCGTACCCGGCCTGATCGTGATCGCTCCTTACGATGCAGCCGATGCCAAGGGCCTGCTCAAGGCTGCGATCCGCAGCGAAGACCCGGTCGTGTTCCTCGAGAACGAGCTGGTCTACGGCAAGACCTTCGACGTGCCGCAGACCGACGATTTCGTCCTGCCGATCGGCAAGGCGCGGATCGTGCGTCCAGGCACGGACGTGACCATCGTGACGTATTCGATCGGCGTAGGCCTTGCGCTCGAAGCGGCGCAGAAGCTGGCGGACGAGGGCATCGATGCCGAAATCGTCGATCTGCGCACGTTGCGGCCGCTGGACAAGCAAGCCGTGCTGGCCTCGCTCGCCAAGACCAATCGTTTGGTCGTGGTCGAAGAGGGTTTCCCGGTGTGCTCGATCGCGTCCGAAATCATCACGATCTGCATGGAAGAGGGTTTCGATCATCTTGACGCGCCAGTCCTGCGCGTGTGCAATGAGGACGTGCCGCTGCCCTATGCGGCAAACCTCGAAAAGCTCGCTCTGATTGACGCGAAGCGGGTCGCCGACGCCGTGCGCAAGGTCTGCTATCGCTGAAGACCGTTTTCTTGAACGTAGCCAAGGGCGTCCGGCCTCCGGGCGCCCTTACTGTATCAGGTGAATCCGTTGAACACGTTGCACCCGGCAACAGTGTCGGGCGCAGCGACGTCACGCTGGTAAATCTGCGTCAGATCCCGGTCATCACGGACGTTGAACGCTGCGGTAGACGTGATCACCCGGTTGGATACGAACCGTGCCGATATGAGCGGTTGGTATTCGTATTCCACCTCGACAAAGATCACCGCGTCGTCCTGTCCCGCCGTAACTTCCTCACCCGGATTGCCCATGCCGACCAGCGATCCGTCCGTCCCCGTACCTGCCGGGCCGTAGACCGACTGGAAGCTGCGCTTGCCCTTGCAGCGCTGCCAATGGATATATTGCGTGTCGGCAGTGCCGGGTACGACTTCAAGGCTGCTGATCACGACGCGGCCATGCTCGAAAAGATCGATCGACCCCGACTGCACGTTGGCACCAAGCAGCAGATCGTTGATATCGCTCTCATAAATCCGCAGGTTCTCGAGCAACGATACGTCGCCGATGCGCGAGCCATTATCGGCAATGTGCATGGCCAGCTGGCTAATACGCATGTGCGTCACGGCCAGATTGCCCAGTTCTGCGCCCCACAGTCCAACCGTCAGCAGCAGCGGAAGCCCGAGCGCAAACTCGACCGCAGCAACGCCCGACTTCGAGCTGCGCAACGCAGACAATGCACGCCGGACCCGCGTCATGCGCAATTGCCCAGTCTGGCGACGTTCCTCTGAAGGTCGTATGGCTGATTGCGCAGGACCGTCGCGGCTGTCGACGTGACAGTGTCTGAAAATCCCAGCAGGGATGCCATCGGTAGGGGTCGTTGATAGGTCATCGACACCTTGTACAACACCGCGTCTCGCGCACCGCCGAGGCCGTTCAAGCCACGGTCCCGGTCCCAGGTGCCGCTTCCGTTCGCGTCCTCATACGGCTCGCCCGCATCGCAAATGCCATTGGCGTTGCTATCGGTGAAGTCCTCCGCCGTGCCGACATCCGAGAAGTTCGAGTAAGCCTTGCGCGCGAAAACGAACCTTGCGTCAGGAACGACCCTACCGACCTGCGCCGCAACCGCATTGTCGATAGCTCCCAGCGAGCTTCCGGCACCCTCGACGGTCGAGGACCGTGCGGCTTCCTGCAGTGCGCCTTGCAGCATGACGTTGGCGTAAAGCGTGAACCCCATGTCGAACAGGCCCATCAGCACCAGCACAAGTGCCGGGGAAATGAGCGCGAATTCGACGACCGTGGCACCCTCGCGGTTCCGGCGCAGTTGGCGTAGCAGGTCGGTCATATCGCAAGCCTCAGGTCACCGATCGACTTGGCGATCGTGCGGAATGCGTCCTGCAGTTCATCGGCGTTGGCAGCGCTGAAGTAGTGGCCGTTCCCTGCGCATGTCGTCATCACCGGGTTCAGGTCGGTTCCGAAGGCGACGAACCAAACCGTGATGTTCTTCTTCTTTGCCTCCTCGCAAGCGAAGGAGAACCGCTTCTCGATCGTCTGGGTCAGGGTCAGCGGCGAAGCCGAATTCCACCTGCGTTGCGCGATTGGCTCAACCCCATAGGAGGAATAGCTCAGGTCCAGCGACGAGGTCTGGCCGTCAGTCAGGAAAATCAGGTGGCGACTTGTCCGCTGGCGCGTCGAGACGTCGGCGTTCTCGCTCGAGAAGATCCCGGTGGGAGAGAGCAGGCGGGCCGCCCAGATCATCCCGATGTCGTGGTACGTGCTGCCTGCAGCAACCAGACCGTCGATATAGGCGTCATAGTCGGCCTGCGCCCACTCCTGCAGCTTCTTCGATGCGGCAGGGCAGGCGGCAAAGCCGGCAATGTATGGCGACACAAACTCCAGGTTGGTCCCGACCGCCGCCTTCTGAAACGATCCGGCACCACTCCACTCCTTTGCGCGCTCGTAAATGATCGATGGGTACATCGGCCGCCACTGGGTATCGGTGTCGCTGGCGCTCGGCACCAGATCCAGATCGAGATCCAGTGCCCGATCAAGATCGACGTTGTCGTAATCGTCGATCTCGTACGTTGAGCGCTCCTCGATGCAGCCGTTGGATTCCGCGCGCCAATTGGTCGTGCTCTTGGTGACGTCCTTGTACAGCCAGTTGCTGCCGGTACCCAGGCTCGGCTCGGTTATGTAGCGGTAGGTGTCGATGTAGCTCGCGTAGGTCGTCGTCGTCAGCGTGCAGGTCGTCCCTGAAAGCGCCATCGAGTAGACGTTGCCGTTGCGTGTGCGGTTGTAGGTGTACGTCGTGCGCGTGCCCGCCGGATTGGTCACTGCCTGTGTTGTGGTCGAGAGAAGGGCGGTGGACGTGGTCAGCGTGTTGGCCGGTGGCGTACAGCTGTACGTCCCGGACCAGTTGCGCGTAGCAGCCGAGGTCGACGTGGTCGTATAGTACGTGCCCGATACGGGCGACGACGCGCTGTAATAGCCATAGAGGCTCCCCGACCCGCCGCTTCCGACCAATGTTCGCGAAGGGTAATCCCAGGAGGGCACGACCCACTCGTCCTTGAGCAGGCCGCCCACGTTGACGTTGGTCGAATAGGGCACGAAGCCGTAGCGGATACGGCTCTCCGGCTGCCGGTTCGTCTCCATCGTGGCGTAGAACTGCTTCACCACCGACTTGAGCACAGCAATTTTTGGCGAGCTGTCGCCAGCGTTGGTTTCAGCCATCGACCCGGTGACGTCGAGAGCCATCATGATGTCGGTGTTGGGGATATTGAGTTCGGCACGGCACGATACCTCGATCGGTATTTCCTCCTTGCCGAAGAACTGCATGATGTCGGTCGGCACGATCACTGACGCGACGCCGCTGATCGACATGTCATCATCGATGGACATCTGGAAGTTACGGTCGATCGAACTGTAGATGCCGTCCGCAAAGTTCACGTTGAAGAAGCGGTTGCCCTTGCCGCTGACCTGGACGCCATCGGAATCCGGATCGAAGTTGTCGATCGCACCCAGTTCCTTGCGCGCGCCCAGCACGCCCGCATCGCACGCTTGCTGCAACCGCGATTGCACCAGATATGCGCGGCCCATATCGATGCTCGAACCGACCAGCGCGAGCAGGGGTAGCAACGAAAAGCCGATGATCGTCAGCGCGTTACCGGAGGTGTCACCAAGTATGTCCCGCGCAACTCGCAAGATCGAAAGCCTCGCCCTGGAGGCGAGACTTGATCGTTGGGAATGGAAATGGGAGGCCTTGCACATGATGGCGATTTACGCATGAATACGTAAGATATCGGCAAAATTACGTGGTTAATTTATCAATAATTCCGCGTATAGCCAGTATAAGTTTGACTGAAAGTCGATTATTCTGACAGGATCTGAAATATATGATCCCAATATCAGTCTTCTACCAAGAATATGGGTTGTGAGTAAGTTATTGTAAAATCATCGATACCTATCATGGCGAGAACGGTTGGTATGGAGTAGGTGAGCGTAATGCTCTTTTCCAGTGTGTTCGCGACCCTCGATGGGGTGACGGTCGCGACGTTCACGGAAAGTGAATTGTTCTTGAGGCCGTACGGCGACCGGGTAGCAATGTCGCGCGCGTGCTGCGCCAACTCATCGCTGCTGACGCGCTCGGCAACTGGGTTACTTTGAAAATCGACCACTGCAAAACGCATCGTATCCGAAGCGATAGAGCGCAGCGCATTATAGTTCTGCATGCCCAGACCGATCTGCAGAACGCCAAGCATCATCGCGATCAAGGTCGGCGCAATTAGAGCGAATTCGGTGACGACCGAACCGTTCGTATTGAACCCGAGGTCACGGAAGAGTACATTTTGGCGCATGGTCATGACTTCGTCGCCTGACCGTACTGAACAACGCGCTCCACATGAAAGTCTATGTCGGAACCGACGCCGAATTCGCGCCAGACCGGTCGGTAAGTGTCAGTCAGGGCGATTTTGACGTAATAGGACACTCTTGAACCCGCAGCGCACGAACCAATCTGATCGACCATGGCATTTGTCAAGTCGCAACGGTATGCAGGCAGCACCGTTATATGGTCGAGCGGTAATCCCGACGTCGTCGCGACGATCTGCTGCAGGGTGGTCCGCTCTGCCGCCGTATCGGGAACGGATGCCAACGCCACCGACTCCGCAACGCCAATCGCGCTCTGCAACTCGCTCTGGCGGCTGACCAGGGTGCTTGCCTGATACGCGCCGAGACTCAGCAGAATGATCACGGGGGCCACGATCGCAGTCTCGATCGCCATTGCACCGGCGATATCGCTCAGAAAGGACCGCATGGAAATCACCCGACCAGCTTCACGCGGCTGATTTCGGTGGCGACGATCGTGTCCTCGCTGTCACCGTCAGAGCAGAAACGCGTCATGTTCGCCGTGCCGGTGATCGAGATGGTGTTTGCTGCGATCATCAGGCAGCCCGTGTTCACCGTCGCAGTGCCGGTGAAATCCATCGCGCTGTTGGGAAGATAGATCGTGCCGTTAAGGACTGTTGCCGCATTCCCGTTGATAAGGCTGCGATGATCGGCGGTCGAAGACCGATCTTCGAACACCAGCATATTGGCCAGTGCATTCGCGTTCGCAGCAGATACGCCGGCCGTTACTAGGTCTGAAGCCTTGATCCCCGTCAGATTGACGCTCGATCCGCCGTTGATGGATACGTTCGCCCCGCTTTTAAGGACGAACATCACGCCGTCTCCAACAACCGAATACTGGCTACCAATGTCCAACCCGCCGCCGGTCAGGATATAGACGCCGGGGGCGAACGATGTCGCGCATGATACCTTGATGCCGCCGCTGTAGGTTCCGGGAAGCACGGATGCGAAGTCAGGCGAGGTTGTGCTGCTGACGTTCGAATATGTGGTGGCGAGGACCGTTTCCTTTTTCTCCCACACGATGTTGTTGCCTGAACCACTGTTGGTCTGGGTCCAGGTGGCCGTCGTCGTGTAAGTCGTGCCGTTGACCACGGTGTTTTCGACAACGACGTAGCTATCGTTGGACTCGGTCGAGTAGTCCTTGTTCGCATTCTTGTTCCCGGGCACCTGCGTCGTGGCGGTCTGCCATGTCGCGCCCTTCCAGTAGGTGTAAGTGACCGTGGTCTTCTTCTTGCGATCGGCACGGGTCGTCGTCGTGCCTTTGATGCACTCGTATGACCGCGAGACCTGGCTTGCGCTCGGGTTGGGTGCCGACAAATCCTTGAACGGATCGTACAGCCCCTCAAGATACTCATGCACTTCATCGTCGGTATGTGAAGCGAACCAATCGTCGATCCCGCCCTTGGACAGGATCCAACCCGCATCGATATCCGGATTGCCGTTCACAAGGATCGACGATTCTGACGTGGATAGTGCCGCAATGCCGCAGCGCGCGGTCACGACCGATGTACCGCCTAGCGTAACCGCTCCGCTTGTATCCTCGTCGAGCGCCAGCAGGCATGACGTGAAAGACGCGCCCGACGTGAACGCCGCCCTTGCCTGCGTCGATACCGTGGTAGCCTTCCCTGTCAGGAAGTTGGAAAAAGGCAGGGTGGCTGTGACCGAGGCCGTGACGCTGACGCTGTTGTTTGCGCCCCCATCGAAATTCGACAACGCCACCGTCGGCGCACCGTCGGTCATATCCTTCACGGTGGAAAGGTTCGCGTTGAATTCCTGCAACGCCCGCGTCGCATAGCTATCCCTGGTCGCCGTCTGCGTCCGTGCCCAGGCTCCTGCGAGTGCTGCCTGATCGACGGCAAACTGCAACTCGCGCTTCCACATGTACCATTGCGCGGTATCGACAGCGAAGCCGGCACCACCGATCATCGCCGGCAGCCCGAGAGCGGTCAGCAGCGCAGCGTTTCCGCTGGTGTTCTTCCTCAGCGCACGCATCAGTGATCGAATTTTGGCGATCATCTTGTTACAGGCCTTCGTTCCGGCTCCGGGCAGCATTAAGAGTATTCCGGACTCATTCATTAGAATGTCGTGGTTTGTTCATCTTGAAGCAGCGTGGTTGAGGACTCGTTAAGTCAAAGCGCATTCCCGAGGGTTGTTTGTAATGTCGAATTTACCATCGCAACCAGCCTATATGCTTGATCCGATTGAGCGTTTGGCACTCTCCTACGCACCGCGTTCAGCACGAGCGGCGTGGGAGGCGTTGATTTTTTTTAATCTCAAACTGGCGGAAGCCGCCAAACCCGGGCGTGAGCCAATGATGATTCAGTTGCGGCTGTCATGGTGGCGCGATCGCCTGTCCGAGCCTGCCGACAGTTGGCCCAAGGGTGAGCCGGTGCTGGCCGGTCTCAAGGTTTGGGAGCGTGAAGCGGCGGCGCTCATCGGTTTGGTCGACGGGTGGGAAGCGAAAATCGTCGGCGAGGATGGTGGCGTCGAACTGGCACAAGCGCAGATCGAATCCTATGTCGCGCTCGCCCGCCTGCTGGGCGAGACCGAACTTGCCGACGTGCGTCAGACTGCGGCACAACTCATAACCCCGGGCAGAAGCTCGTCGAGGCCGCCGAAGCTCGCGCGGGCGATGCGCCCGCTCGCGATCCTTCGTGCGCTCGCCATGCGCACGGAGCAGGGCGGAGAGCCGACGCCCTTGCGCGATCTTGCCATGCTGATGCGCGTGGGGCTGCTCGGGCGCTGAAACTCTCGCCACTTTCGAATGATCTCCCACTGCCCGACAGTGCACGCGTGGCTACGCTCGGCGCGCGTTGCTGGAGAGTGGTGTTATGGTGCGTGGGTTGCTCGGCGGTCTGGCCGCACTGATGCTTGTCGCCGCGGGCATCTTCTGGTGGCAGGGCCGCGCTGAAACCGGCTTCGGTGGCGAACCGCCTTCGCTGCCGGTCGATCAAGCGCAGGAAGCCGAGCCTGAGGACCTGCCCAGCGCGGATGTCGACGGCTTGATGGGCGTCGCGCCGCCCGAAGCGACCGCTGTCGGCCGCGAAACGCGCCGCTTCAACCTCGTCGACAAGGACCGCGACAACCGCATCAGCCGCACTGAAATGCTCAGCCAGCGCGCCAAGGCCTTCCGCAAGCTCGACGTGGACGGCAACAATCTGCTGACCTTCGAGGAGTGGGCCTTCGCCTCGGTCGACAAGTTCAAGACCGCCGACGGCAACGCCGACCTGTTCCTGACCCGCGAAGAGTTTGCCACCACTCGCCCGAAGGACAAACCCAAAACAAAGCAGCGGTGCACCTGCAAATAGCTCCCCTCCCGTTCACGGGAGGGCCATCAATAAACTCCCCTCCCGCCTGCGGGAGGGGTCGGGGAGGGCCTGTCCGCTACCCCAAAGTGGCCAACCACCCCGCCATGTCAGCCTTGCCCCGCTCGGTATAAGCCTCCTTGCGGGCCTTCTTCTTTACGCCATGCAACGGCGGAAACAGCCCGAAGTTCACGTTCATCGGCTGATAGGTCTCCGCCTCGGCATCACCGGTAATGTGCGAAAGCAATGCGCCCAACGCAGTCGTGCGCGGGGGCGGCGTCCAGTCGCGACCGGCGATCTGCGCCGCCGTCATCAAGCCCGCCAGCATCCCGACCGACGCACTCTCGACATAGCCCTCGCATCCAGTGATCTGCCCGGCAAAGCGGATGTGTGGCGCCGACTTCAGCCGCAACTGCCGATCAAGCAGCGTCGGCGAGTTGAGAAACGTATTGCGGTGCAGCCCGCCAAGCCGCGCGAACTCCGCGTTCTCCAGCCCCGGAATCGTCCGGAACACGCGCACCTGCTCGGCATGCTTCAGCTTGGTCTGGAAGCCGACCATGTTCCAAAGCGTGCCCAGCTTGTTGTCCTGGCGCAACTGCACCACCGCATAAGGCCAGCGCCCGTTTGGATGCTCCGGGGTCGCCCAGTGCGGATTGTCGAGGCCCACCGGCTTCATCGGGCCATAGCGCAGCGTCTCGATCCCGCGCGCCGCCATCACCTCGACCGGCATGCAAGCGTCGAAGTAGGGGGTGTTCGCCTCCCACTCCTTGAACTCGGTCTTTTCGCCCGCGATCAGCTCTGCATGGAAATTCTCGTACTGCTCACGCGTCATCGGACAGTTGATGTAGTCGCGCCCGTCGCCGCCTAGCGCGATCGAGGCTTCGGCGCCCTTGTCCCAGCGCGATGCCATCCACGCTACGTCCATGTCGATGCTGTCACGATAGACGATCGGTGCTATCGCATCGAAAAATGCCAGGCTGTCCGCGCCCGTCGCCGCGCCGATACTCGATGCGAGGGCAGGAGCGGTCAACGGTCCGGTCGCGACGATCGTCAAGCCATCGGACGGCAGCACGTCCACGCGCTCGCGCACGATCTCCAACGTCGGCTGCGCGGCCAATGCTTCCTCAACCGCCGCCGAAAACACCTCGCGATCCACCGCCAGCGCCGAACCTGCAGGCACGCGCGCCTTCTCGGCCGCAGCCATCAGCAGGCTGTCGCACCCGCGCATTTCATGATGCAGCAGACCGACAGCATTCTTCTCATGATCGTCGGATCGGAACGAATTCGAGCACACCAGTTCGGCCAACCCGTCGCTGTTGTGCGCCGCAGTGGTATCGCCGCCCCCGCGCATCTCCGAAAGGCGCACGTGCACGCCGCGGCGCGCCAACTGCCACGCCGCTTCGCTTCCGGCCATGCCGCCGCCGATGATGTGTACCTGATGTGCCATGCTCAAGCCCTTGGCATTGCAGCGCCGTTGCGGCAAGACCGACCGAAGTCCGTTAGGGAAGGGGGCCTGTGCCAAAACGCGCGCTGATCGAGAAACGACCGTGGCTGGTAGCCAGCCTGATCGCAGGCGTCAGCTACTGGCTCGCCGCCAAGGGCCATACTCCCGGTCTGTTTCTGATCGCATGGAAAGGCGCGGGCGTTGCGTTCCTGGCGGCCTACGCGTGGGCGCACCATCCCTCGCGCAATGCGCATCTGCTGGCGCTGGTCATGGCGCTGGGCGCGATCGGGGATGTAGCGCTTGAAGTGAACTTCACCGCTGGGGCGCTCGCTTTCATGCTCGGCCATCTCGCCGCGATCACGCTGTACCTGAAAAATCGTCGGCCAGCGCCGACTGGGAGCCAGAAGGCCGCCGCCATCGCGACGTTGCTCGGAGTGCCGCTGATCACATGGCAACTGACCCACGCCGTCGATGTCACCTTTTACGCCCTCAGCCTCGCTGGGATGGCCGCCGCCGCCTGGATAAGCAGCTTCCCGCGTTATCGCGTGGGAACAGGCGCAATGCTGTTCGTTGCGTCGGACCTGCTGATCTTCGCGCGAATGGGCCCGCTGGCCACGAGCGTCATACCCGGCCTGCTGATCTGGCCGCTGTATTATTTCGGCCAGTTCCTGATCTGCACCGGCGCCATCAAGACACTGCAGACCGTCCCTTCGTCATTCCCGCGCAGGCGGGAATCAAGTGGCGAGGGCAGAGCTGGGTTCCCGCGCAGGCGGGAATGACGCGGACCGGGGGCGTTCAACCCGCTACCGGCAACTTGACCCCATTAGCCTCGTCGCGCTCCAACGGGCCGTAAGCTACCGCCGCGCTTAGCGGCAGGTCGCCGTATATATGCGGAAATAGCTGCCCCCCGCGTGATGCTTCCCACTTCACCGCATCGCCCAGCGCTTCCAGGTCCACCGCGACCACGTGCAGATCATCCTGCCCGACAAAGTGCTTGTCGACCGTCTCGGTCAGTTGCGCAGCGGTCGACAGGTGGATGTAGCCATCGGCCAGATCGACCTGCGCGCCCTTGAACACGCCGGTCTCAAGCTCGGCCATCTGCGCCGCCGTGAGCACCTTGTAAGCGACAGTCGACTGCTCGCTCATTCCGTAGCACCCTCGTCGTCAACAGCGTCGCCGACATCGGGATCAGCCTGATCCACCTCTGCACCGACGTCCTCGACCACTTCAGGATCCTCGAGCAGCCGCACCGCGCTGACCACGTGCTCGCTGTCCGCAACCGTGAACAGCCGCACGCCCGCAGACCCGCGTCCGATCACGCGCAGCGATACCAGCGGCAGACGGATCAACTTGGCCTGATCGGTCACCAGCATCAGCTGATCGGCCTGCACCGCCGGGAAGCTCGCAACCACCGGACCGTTACGCGCGATGTTGTCGATATTGGTGATGCCTTGACCACCACGACCCGTACGACGATACTCGTAGGCAGACGACATCTTGCCGTAGCCGTTGGCGCAAACCGTCAGGATGAACTGCTCGCGCTCTGCCATGAAGGCATAGCGCTCCTGGTCGGCCATCTCGCCTTCCTTTTCACCCTTCCACGGAGCGTAGCGCAGATATTCCTCACGCTCTTCAGGCGAGGCGCCCACGCGGTGCAGAATCGACAGCGAGATCACCTCGTCGTCACCCTTCAGCGTCATGCCGCGTACACCAGTCGAAGTGCGACTGGTGAACTCACGCACTTCGTCACCGGCAAAGCGAATCGCCTTGCCTGCGCGCGTTGCCAGCAGCACGTCGTCGGTATGGTTGAGCAGTGCCACGCCGATGAGGCGATCCGCGCTGTCCTCTTCGAACTTCATCGCGAACTTGCCGTTCGACGGGATGTTCGCAAACGCATCCATCGAATTGCGCCGCACGTTGCCCTTGGCCGTCGCGAACACCACCGACAGCGCGCCCCATTCCGCCTCGTCCTCGGGCAGCGGCAGCACGGTCGCGATCGTCTCGTCCTTGTCGAGCGCGGGCAACAGGTTGATTACCGGGCGTCCGCGTGTGGTCGGCCCGCCCTCGGGCAGGCGCCACACCTTCAGGCGATAGACCTTGCCCTTGGTCGAGAAGAACAGCACCGGCGTATGCGTGCTGGTGACGAACATCGTCGCCACGGCATCTTCTTCCTTTGTCGCCATCCCCGAACGGCCTTTGCCGCCCCGGTTCTGCGCGCGGAAGGTCGAGAGCGGCGTGCGCTTGATATAGCCGTCGAGGGTGATCGTGACGACCATGTCCTCGCGCTCGATCAGGTCTTCGTCCTCGATACCGTCGGCAGGCGCGGTGATCTCGGACAGGCGCGGCGTCGCAAAAGCGGCGCGCACTTCGATCAGTTCCTGGCGCATGACCTCGAACAGCTTCTCGCGGTCGGCCAGAATTGCGAGATATCCGGCGATCGCTACCGCCAGACCTTCCAGCTCGCCGCCGATCTCGTCACGGCCGAGAGCCGTGAGCCGGTGCAGCCGCAGATCGAGAATCGCGCGAACCTGCGTTTCGGACAGGCGGTAGGTGGCATCGCCCGCCGTGCCGATGTCCTCGATTGCCTCGACCAGACGGATGTAGGGCGCTATGTCGCCCATCGGCCATTCGCGCGCGATCAACTTTTCGCGCGCCGTCGCCGGGTTGGGCGATCCGCGAATGATCCGTACCACTTCGTCGAGATTGCTCACCGCAACCACGAGACCGAGCAAGATGTGCGCCCGGTCGCGTGCCTTGTTCAGCTCGAACTTGGTACGCCGCGTGATCACTTCCTCACGGAAGCGGACGAACGCCTCGATGATGTCCTTGAGGTTCAGGACCTCGGGACGGCCGCCGCGAATCGCCAGCATGTTGGCGGGGAAGCTCGATTGCGCGGGCGTGTTGCGCCAGATTTGGTTGAGCACCACTTCGGGCGTCGCATCGCGCTTCAGCTCGATGACGACGCGCACGCCTTCACGGTTGGACTCGTCGCGGATGTCCGAAACACCCTCGATTCGCTTGTCCTTGGCGGCCTCGGCCAGCTTTTCGACAAGACCGGACTTGCCGACCTGATAGGGGATCGACGTAAGCACGATCGCGCGACGGTCGCCCCGGTTTTCCTCAACCTTGTGCCGCGCGCGCATGATGATCGAACCGCGGCCTTCATGATAGGCCTTGCGCGCGCCCGAAGTGCCAAGGATCAACGGCGCTGTCGGAAAGTCGGGAGCTGGAATGATCTCGATCAACTCGTCGATCGTGATCAGTGGGTTCTCCATATAGGCGAGGCAACCGTCGATCACTTCGCCCAGATTGTGCGGCGGAATGTTCGTCGCCATGCCGACCGCGATGCCGCCAGCACCGTTAACCAGCAGGTTGGGGAAGCGCGCTGGCAAGACCTGCGGTTCGTGCTCCGACCCGTCGTAGTTCGGGGTAAAGTCGACCGTGTCCTTCTCGATGTCGCCCAGCAGCGAATCCGCGACTTTTGCAAGCCGCGCCTCGGTGTAACGCATCGACGCCGGCGGATCGGGGTCCATCGAACCGAAGTTGCCCTGACCGTCGATCAGCGGCAGCCGCATCGACCAGTCCTGCGTCATGCGCGCCAGGGCATCGTAGATCGCACTGTCGCCGTGCGGGTGATACTTGCCCATGCAATCGCCGACGATGCGCGCCGACTTGCGATAGGCCTTGGTCGAAACGAACCCGTTCTCATGGCTCGTCCACAGGATTCGGCGATGGACCGGCTTCAACCCGTCGCGCACGTCCGGCAGCGCCCGGCTCACGATCACGCTCATTGCGTAATCGAGGTAGCTGGTCTTCATCTCGTCGACGATGTCGATCCGCTGGAATTCGCCATCCGGCGAAGGAGCGGGGGGGTCGATGATCGTGGTGTCGTCGCTCACGGTGGTGGCTTTTCGCTTCTGTTAATAGGGATACCCCGAGGCACTAGGACAATTGGTTGCCCAAAGCCAGCAACGGGCGCTGAATCGCCCGGATTTTCCACACTTGCGACAGACTGCCTGAATATTCGGACGATACGCCATTCAATCGCCGTTCAAGCTAAAAAGGATAGCTATCTCCCCGTTGCAAAGGTCCGGTTTCCGCGCCACTAGCGGGACTGACCTTGGTTGAGAGGATACCGGACAAACATGCGTACCGGGCAGGGGTTACCTTGCCTTCGCATCCGGTCAGACAGGAGACGATTTCTATGCGTAGTTCTTTCGGGTTGATCGGCAAGACCGCAATGGCCCTTGCGCTCTCGGCCGGCATGCTGACGGTCGGCGCGACCTCAGCCGTCGCCAAGGAAAAGGCCCCCAAGGAGCAGAAGGGATCGTATTCCAAGGAGTTCGTTGCCGCTGCCACGCCAATCCAGAAGACCGTGGGCGCGCTCGACGCTGCAAAGAAGTCGGGTGCCACGCCTGAAGCGCAGAAGGCGCTGCTCGGCAATGCAACGGCTGAACTCGCAGCAGCCGAAGCTGCAATTCAGACCCCGCTGGATCGCATGGCGGCGGGTGGCTGGGCGGTCAGCATCGGCGGCGTCCTGAACGATACCAAGATGCGCCAGCGTGGCGTCAAGAACATGCTCGACAGCGGCCAGGTCCCTGCCGCAAACCTGACGGAATATCAGTTCTATCTCGGCAACTTCGCCTATGCGAACAAGGATTACGCAACCGTCGTCAGTGCGCTGACTCCTGTCGTTCAGGCGAACTTCAAGGACGACACTGCAGCCGAGCTTCTTGCTGATGGCTATTCGCAGCAGGGCCAGCATGCCCAGGCGCTCGAAGCGTTGAAGGCTGCCGTCGCTGCGCGCAAGGCTGCCGGCGGTGCCGTGCCCAATAGCTGGTACAAGCGTGCCAACGTGATCGCCTATACCAACAAGCTTGGCCCGCAGGCGATCGAATGGTCGACGCTGATGGTCGAGAATGAGCCCTCAGCGCTGAACTGGCTAGGTGCAGGACAACTGGTGCGCGAGTTCGGGTCGTTTACCAACCAGGAATCGCTGGACCTTGGTCGGCTGTTGCTCCGTACGGGCGGCCTCAACAACGAAAAGAAGTTCGTTGAGCGTGAATACGTCGAATATATCGAGGCAGCCGATCCGCGTCGTCTTCCCGGCGAAGTGCTGAAGGTCGCTAACATGGGCGTCGCCGCGGGCGTATTGAGTGCAAGCGATCAGTTTGTGGCCGACGCGATAAGCCAGGCCAAGGGTCGCATCGGGCCGGACAAGGCCTCGCTGCCTGCGCTCGACCGCGAAGCCCGCGCTGGCAAGGACGGCAAGAGCGCGCTGGCTATGGCTGACGCCTACCTTTCGTACGACGACGCCGCCAAGGCTGAGGAAATGTACGCGATGGCGATCGCCAAGGGCGGCATCGACAAGGATCGCGCGGTGATGCGCATGGGCATCGCCCAGATCGACCAGAAGAAGTTTGCCGAAGCCAAGGCGTCTTTCGGTCAGGTCACCAACGCCACTCGCGCTCCGCTGGCGCGGCTGTGGTCGGCCTATGCCAGCACCCAGCTCCAGCCCAATGCGGCAGCGCCTGAGCAATCGTAAGATCGCGCTCGCAGACGCTGAATACCAAAAGGGCGGCCTTCGCGGGCCGCCCTTTTTCATATCCGGGTCATCGCAGGATCAATCGATCGGCGCAAACTCACCCGTCGTTTCGTCCAGCACGTGCAGCAATCCGTCCGAGATCGCAAAAAACGCGCCGCGCAGATGAAGCTCGCCGCTGGCCTCCTTGCGCTGAATGCACGGGAAGGTCCGCAGGTTTGCAAGGCTGGCGCGGACGCCGGCCTGTTCCATCGCACGTTCGGCATCGCGCCCGGTGGTTCCGTGCTGGTGGACCACATCCTCGCGGACATCATCGAGCAGCGCGATCCAGTCCGCGATAAAGCCGCCTTCGCCCGGTACCGTGCCCTTGAGGCTCTGCGTCAGTGCCGCTTGGGCACCGCCGCAAAGACCGTGGCCCATTACGACGATTTCCTTGACCTTGAGCACCTGTACCGCAAATTCCAGCGCTGCCGACACGCCGTGACGGCCCGGGGTCGTCTCGAACGGCGGGACCATTGCTGCGACATTGCGCACCACGAAGATTTCACCGGGGTCGACATCGAAGATTTGTGCAGGATCGACCCGGCTATCGGAGCAGGCAATGACCATCACCTTGGGCTCTTGCCTGTCGCCAAGTTCCTTCCAACGCTCCAGATTCGGCGTCCATCCGTGTGTGCGGAAGCGGTGGTATCCGGCGATCAGCCGGTCGAGATCGGGTGTGGGGGCCTGGGTCATGAGCGAGCTAATGCCCGCATAGATTGGGTCTTTCAAGTGCATGAAGTTAGGCTTATCTGGGCGGCATGACCGAGACCACGATATCGCCCGCACTCCGCCCCGCAAATACGACCGAACGCCAGCGCAAGCCTGACTGGATTCGCGTCAAGGCGCCGACCAGCAAGGGTTACGGTGAAACGCGCAACCTGATGCGCGAACTCGGCCTCAATACGGTGTGCGAGGAAGCGGCCTGTCCGAACATCGGCGAATGCTGGACCAAGAAGCACGCGACCGTCATGATTCTCGGCGACGTCTGCACCCGCGCCTGCGCCTTCTGCAACGTCAAGACCGGCATGCCGCGCGCAGTCGATCCGCTCGAACCGATGAACGTGGCGACCGCCGCAGCAAAGCTTGGCCTTGAGCACATCGTCATTACCTCGGTCGACCGCGATGACCTTCCCGACGGTGGCGCAGGCCACTTCGTCAAGGTGATCAAGGCGCTGCGCGAGACGACTCCGAACACGACCATCGAAATCCTGACTCCCGATTTCCGCAACAAGATGGAAGCCGCAGTCGAGGCGATCGTCGATGCAGGTCCCGACGTCTACAACCATAACCTCGAAACCGTACCGCGGCTCTATCCCACGATCCGTCCCGGCGCGCGCTACTACGCCTCGCTGCGGCTGCTCGAACAGGTCAAGCGCCACGATCCGCGGCTGTTCACCAAGTCGGGCGTTATGCTCGGCCTGGGCGAACAGCGGCTCGAGGTGCACCAGGTCATGGACGACATGCGCAGCGCGCAGATCGACTTCCTGACGATGGGCCAGTATCTCCAGCCGACGCCCAAGCACACTAAGGTAATCGAGTTCGTGCCACCCAAGGCATTCGACGCCTATGGCGCGATCGCGCGCGCCAAGGGCTTTCTGCAAGTCGCCGCCAGCCCGTTGACCCGCTCCAGCTATCACGCCGGCGATGATTTCCGCCAGATGCGCGCCGCACGCGAAGCGCAACTCGCCAAGGCCGCGCAAAAGGCCTGAAGCAGGACACAAGATCGTGCCGCGCATTGATCAGACCCGGGAACTGCCGTGGTCGGCAGACCAGATGTTCGACCTCGTCGCCGATGTGCGCCGCTATGCCGAATTCCTGCCATGGGTCGTCGCCACCCGCGTCAAGTCGGACAGCGACGACGTGATGATCGCCGACATGCTCGTCGGCTTTAGCGCCCTGCGCGAAAAGTTCACTTCGCGCGTGGTCAAGGACCGGCCGTCATCTATCAAGGTCGAATACATCGACGGACCGCTCAAGCAACTGGCCAACGACTGGACGTTCACGCCCAACCCGAACGGCGGATGCCGGATCGACTTTTCGGTGGACTTCACCTTCCGCAACGCGATCTTCGAAAAGCTGGCCGGACAGTACCTTGATGCCGCATTCCGCAAGATGGTCGCCGCGTTCGAAAAGCGGGCCGAACAGCTTTACGGCAGCAGCAGTTCCAGCGCCACCAGCGTCGCCTGAAAGCGCACTTCGGCGCGGGTCTTGGCATCCTCGAAGTACTTCAATTCAGCATTCGTCGTCTCGGGATCTTCGTTGCGCTTGGCGCAGGCGAAGACGACTGTCCCCACCGGCTTCTGCTCCGATCCACCGTCCGGCCCCGCCACGCCGGTGATTGCCACCGCAACGTCCGCGCCCGACTTCTTCAACGCGCCTTGCGCCATCGACCACGCGACCGCGATCGACACCGCGCCAAAGGTGTCGATCACATCCTCCGACACGCCGAGCATCTGCATTTTGGCTTCGTTCGAGTAGGTCACGAAGCCCCGGTCGAGGACTGCCGAACTGCCGGAGACTTCGGTCAACGCCGCTGCCACAAGCCCGCCGGTGCAACTCTCGGCCACCGCCACCTTGCGTCCCAGCGCGGCATTCTCTTCGATCACCCGCCGGGCAAGTTCGCCGATCTCGGCAGGAAGCAGGCTGTCCATGAGGTTAGTTCGCAGCCTTGCAGATAGGGAGGGACGAGGTCTTGCCGGCTTTTGGCTTGTCCGCCATCACCAGCACGAAAGTGATCAATTCAGCCGTGTTCTCGGCCGGCAGAGGCGACAGGATCCGCACGCCGCGTTCGATCGCGGTGCACTGATCCGGCTTGATTTCGCCGCCCACCATTTCCGAAACCATCGCCTCGACGAAAGGTTGCAACGCACTATCGGGCAGGGCACCGATGGTCTTGTTGAGCGAAGGATCCTTGGCCGATCCCAGCTTGAGAAAAGCGCTCTTCGCGCCCGGCCAGTTGGCCTGCTTGCGCGAGGCATATCGCCCGGCAAATTCGCTTCCGCGCGTCGCAAAGAAGCCGGTGGGCGCCAGATGTGGCTTGCATGCCGTCATCGCGCCTTCGATCACTGAGGGCAGCGCATAACCGACCAGCGAGCCTACTTCGCCCTCGTTGAGACATTCTGCTGCATGGGCCATTTGCACTTGCGCCAGCGCCAGTCCGGCCGCCGCTAAAAAGACTTTCCGGGAAAGCGTCATCACGTCAATCTCCAGCGGTTCAAACCGCGACCACCGTCGCCACAGCCTGTGCCGCGATACCTTCGCCACGACCGGTCAGGCCCAGACGTTCGGTGGTCGTCGCCTTGACCGAGACCGCGCCCAAGTCAATCCCGAGAATCCGGGCGAGCGCCTGACGCATTTCAAGCTTGTGCGGTCCGATCTTCGGGGCCTCGCAGATGATCGTCACATCGATGTGCGCAATCCGGCACCCAGCCTCGGCCACCAAATGCCCCGCGTGAGCCAGAAATCGATCGGACGAGGCACCTTTCCATTGCGGATCGGACGGCGGGAAGTGGTCACCGATGTCGCCGGCAGCAATCGCGCCGAGCAACGCATCGACCAGCGCATGGATCGCGACGTCGGCATCCGAATGTCCCGACAGGCCCTTGCCGTGGGGGATGTGCACCCCGCAAAGCCACAGTTCCTCACCTTCAACCAGACGGTGAACGTCGAAGCCCATGCCCGTTCGCGGCAACACGCTCATTTCCGTTTCCTCAAGATCGGCTGCAAACGTCACCTTGCGCAAGGCCTCGTCCCCAACCGTCAGCGCCACGACAAGACCTGCAGCAACCGCAACTTGTGCATCGTCACCCGCATCGGTCGCGCCCTGCCAGCCACGGTGAGCCGCAAGAATCGCCGCAAAATCGAACGCCTGAGGGGTCTGCACGCGAAATAGCCCATCGCGCGAAACCGCCGCCGCCATGGCGCCAGCCTCACCGCGCACCAGACTGTCGACCACCGGCAGCACCGGAATCGCCGCAGAGCTCGTCTCAAGGGCGGCCAGCAACGCATGGATCACCACCCGAGGCAGCACGGGCCGCGCAGCATCGTGGATCAGCACCCGCGCCGGGGCGTCTACCTCCAGCGACTCAAGCGCCAGACGCACCGAATCCTGCCGCGTATCACCGCCACGAATCCGTCGAACTCCAGCGATTCCAGCAAGACAGTCCGCCGCAACTTCGTCCCAGCCTTCGGGAATAGCCACCACCACGGGTGCGATTCCCGCCGCAACCAGCGCTTCTACCGAATGGCGCACCAACGGCTTGCCCCGCCACATCACGAACTGCTTTGGCACTGCGCCGCCTGTGCGCAGGCCCTTTCCCGCAGCGACGACGACTGCGGCAACTTTCGGTCCGGTGGGGGAAGGGGAGCCATCCATTGCGCGCTGCCTCTACCAGCGCATGGGCCGACGGAGCAACAGCCTTGCCGCAATGCCGACAATCGACTAAGCGCGTGCCTGTTTTTTAGGCAGATGTCCCCAATGTCGCACGTCCCGGTCCCGCCCCAGCTTCAGCCTATCCAGATCGGCCCGGTCACGGTCGATTGCCCGGTCGTGCTCGCGCCGATGACTGGCGTGTCCGACCTGCCGTTCCGCACGATCGTTCGCCGTTTCGGCTCAGGCCTCAACGTGACCGAGATGATCGCCAGCCCCGCCGCGATCCGCGAGACGCGCCAGTCGATCCAGAAAGCCGCGTGGCACCCGATCGAGGAGCCCGTGTCGATGCAACTCGTTGGCTGCGATCCCGAACAGATGGCCGAGGCGGCCAAGCTGTCCGAGGACAAGGGCGCTGCAATCATCGACATCAACATGGGCTGCCCGGTGCGCAAGGTCGTTAACGGCGACGCCGGGTCCGCGCTGATGCGCGACATCCCGCTCGCCACCCGCCTGATCGAGGCGACGGTCAAGGCGGTCAATGTCCCCGTCACCGTCAAGATGCGCATGGGCTGGTGCCACGATAGCCTCAACGCACCGGAACTCGCGCGCATCGCGCAAGACATCGGCGCAAAGCTGATCACCATCCATGGTCGCACCCGCAACCAGCTCTACAAGGGCAGCGCAGACTGGGCCTTCGTCCGCCGCGTCAAGGAAGCCGTGACCGTACCGGTTCTCGTCAACGGCGACATCTGTGCGATCGAGGACGTTGCCACCGCCATCGAGCAGAGCGGCGCAGACGGCGTGATGATCGGGCGCGGCGCCTATGGGCGGCCCTGGTTGCTCGGCCAGGTCATGCATTGGCTGCGCACCGGCGAACGCCTCGCCGATCCGACCCTGCCTGAACAATACGCCCTGATCATCGAACACTACCAGGCGATGCAGGAACATTACGGCGCGATCACCGGTGTCAACATGGCGCGCAAGCACCTCGGTTGGTACACCAAGGGCCTTCACGGCTCGGCCGATTTCCGCAACAAGGTCAACTTCATCGACGACCCCGAAGCGGTGGTCGCCAGCCTCGCCGAGTTCTACGGCCGCGCAATCGAGCACCAGCTTGCCTCGGGCGATGCTGTGGCGGAGCGGCGCGCAGCCGCATGATCGCGCTTCCCGACTGGCGCAGGCAGGAGGCCGGGCAAAAGCCCGATCCCAAGCGCGTCGTCGCCAGCCTCCCGCTCGCGCTGCTGCAACTCGATCCAGACCTGATCGTCCAGGCGGTCAATCCCGCTGCCGAGCAACTTCTCGGGCAGGGAGCGCGCCGCCTGATCGGCAAGTCGGTCGCCGAACTGTTCGAATTCGACGAGCCGCTGATCCTCGGCAGACTGGCTGAAGGCGAGGCGCAGTTGTTCGCGCGCGGTGTGCGCGTCCACATTCGCGGTCAGGCCCCGCGTCCGTTCGACGTGATGACCAGCCCGGTGACCCATTGCCCCGGATGGCAACTGCTGATGCTGCACGAAGGCGTCGGCGTCGAAGCGCTTTCGGGCGATGGGCGCGGCGCGGGCGGGGGCGAGGGCATCGCCCTGCGCGCGCCCGACGTGCTCGCCCACGAAATCAAAAACCCGCTGGCCGGCATTCGCGGCGCGGCCCAGCTGCTCGACCGAAAACTGTCGGAAAGCGACCGCGCGATGACTGGGCTGATCACCGCCGAAGTCGATCGTATCGCCAAGCTGATCGACCAGATGCAATCGCTTTCGCGCCGTCGCGCTGAACCGGCGCAGTCATGCAACCTGCACGAGGCCGTACGCCGCGCGCAGGCCGTCATCGCAGCGGGCGCGCCCGAACCCGTTGCGATCGAGGAGGAGTTCGACCCTTCGCTGCCACCGATCATGGCAAATCCGGATTCGCTGGTGCAGGTCATGCTCAATCTGATGAGCAACGCGCGCGAGGCCTGCCGCTTTCAGGCCAGGCCGCGCATGATCGTGCGTACGCGGTTCGCCAGCGGCATCCAGCTCCATGCAGGGCCAGGCGGCAAACCGCTGCGCCTGCCGATCGAGTTGCGCATTTCCGACAACGGTCCGGGTATCGACCCATCGCTGCGAGATCACATTTTCGAACCGTTTGTCACCGGCAAGAAGAACGGGCAGGGCCTCGGCCTCGCGCTCGTCCAGAAGCTGGTGCGCGAAATGAACGGCCGCATCACCCATGATCGCGACGAGCTTGGTGGCTGGACCCATTTCCGTATTCATCTTCCCGTCGCGGGCTCGGTAGCCGGATGAGCATGACCAAACGCGTTCTCCTCGTCGAAGATGATGCCTCGATCGCGCTGGTCATCACCGCTGCGCTCGAAGCCGAGGGCTTTGAAGTCGATCGCTGCGATTCCATCGCGGACCGCGACCGCTTTCTTGCCCGCCATCACTACAAACTGCTGCTGACCGACGTGATGCTGACCGATGGCGACGGCATCGAAACCCTCGGCGGCGTACGTGAAGCCGATCCCGCGCTGCCGATCATCATACTTTCGGCGCAGAACACGCTCGACACCGCAGTCCGCGCGAGCGACACCGGCGCGTTCGAATACTTTCCCAAGCCGTTCGACCTTGAAGAGCTCATCCGCACGGTAACGCAGGCCATCGGCAAGGCCGAAGCCACCGACATCGACGTGCCGCAGGACGTGACCCAAGGCTTGCCTCTTGTTGGTCGCAGCGCCGCGATGCAGGCCGTCTATCGCATGATCACGCGCGTCCTGCGCAACGACCTGACCGTGCTGATCCTGGGCGAATCCGGCACGGGCAAGGAGCTCGTCGCCGAAGCGATCCACCAGCTCGGCAACCGCCGCTCGGGGCCATTCATCGCGGTCAACACCGCTGCCATCCCCGCAGAACTGATCGAGAGCGAGCTGTTCGGTCACGAAAAGGGTGCGTTTACCGGCGCCGTCGCCCGCTCCATCGGCAAGTTCGAACAGGCCAGCGGCGGTACGCTTTTCCTCGACGAGATCGGCGACATGCCGATGCAGGCGCAGACACGCCTGCTGCGCGCGCTTCAATCGGGCAAGGTCCGTCGCGTCGGCGGGCGGGACGAAATCACGCTCGATTGCCGCATCGTCGCCGCAACCAACCGCGATCTCCTGCCGATGATTGCCGCAGGCACCTTCCGCGAAGATCTTTACTATCGGCTTGCTGTCGTCCCCATCGAACTCCCGCCCTTGCGCGAACGCACCGACGATATCGAAGCCCTGTCGCGGCACTTTCTCGCCAAGGCCGCGACCGAGGGCCTGCCACGCCGCCAGTTGTCGAGCACCGGCGCGGAAATACTCGCCCGTCAGCCTTGGCGCGGTAACGTCCGCGAACTGCGCAACTTCATTTATCGCGTGGCACTGCTTGCGCGTGAGGAAGTGATCGACGCGGTCGCCATCGAGCCATTGCTCACGCAATCCGAGGGCGCATCGTCGCCCCGGATCGATGACGTATCGCCACCCGCCACGTCCGATCTCGCCTATGCGGTTTCGGCATGGCTCACAGACAACGCGCCGCCCCACGGCGAAATCTACGACGCCGCGCTCGCTGCGTTCGAACGGCCACTGTTCCTCAACGTGCTCGCACAGACTGGTGGCAACCAGTTGCGCGCCGCACAGCAGCTTGGCATCAACCGCAACACCTTGCGCAAGAGACTGTCCGATCTGGGTATTTCGCCCGAGGATTATCTCGTCAGAGACTGAGACACATCACGTCGGCTGACGACGAGACCGCGTTTGTCGGTTTCCCCTTGCAATAATGCCACAGGGGTGTTGTGATCGTGCAACGATGCATCAGGAACGCTCAGTCAAGGTTCGACGTCTGCCGCGCTGGTGGCGGCGCGTGCTCGTGACCCTGCGACGCGCCAATGTTTTCCTGCTACTCGAAGGTGCCACGGCTACAGTTCTCGCCCTGATGGTCGCAGTAAGCTGGCTTACCGTCACCGGGTCGAGCGAGGAGGGGCAGGTTCTGCCGTCCCGCCTCACATCGACCTTGCTGATCGGCACACTGGTCCCGGCCATGGCGCTGCTGATCCTGGGTGGCAGGCGCCTGGCGATCCGTCGCGCCACGCGCAGCGTCGTCGGGTCGAGCGGGCGATTGCATGTCCGCCTTGTCTGGCTGTTCTCGCTGATTGCCGCCATCCCGACGCTGCTCGTCGTCGTCTTTGCCTCGGTCCTGTTCCAGTCCGGTGTCGAATTCTGGTTTTCCGACAACTCGCGCGGGATGCTCGAAAACGCCAACAAGCTTGCGCGCGGTTACTACGAAGACAAGCTGCGCGATGTCGGCAACGAAACCGTCACGATGGCCGGCGACATCCGCGACTATCTCGATCAGGCCGCGATCACCTCGACCGAATTTGCCGAGGGCTACTCGTTCCAGGTCCTCAGCCGCCAGCTCAACGAATCCGCGATCCTCGAACGCGCGCCCGACGGATCGCTGCGCACCGCCGCGATCGTCGATCCGGAGAAGAGCGATAGACGCCAGCGCGTGACGCCTGAGGATCTCAAGCGGCTCGACGCAGGCGAAAGCGTTGTTGTCACCGCATCGGCCGAGCGGATCGAAGCGGTCACTCCGGTCGATAAGCGTCGTGGCATCTACCTCTACGCCGCGCGCACCTCGAACGCGCTCGCACTCGAACAATGGGAGCGCGCGCAGACCGTCCTCAAGTCCTACGACATGCTGATCTCGCGCTCGCGCGCGCTGCAGTTGCGCTTCAATCTCGCGCTGTTCGGCGTCAGCCTCATGCTGGTCGGCGTGGCAGTATGGGCGGCATTGCGCTTTGCCGACCGGCAGGTTGCGCCACTCGCCGAACTGGTCTCCGCCGCGCGCACCGTCGGCAGCGGCAATTTCGCGATGCGCGTTGCACAAAGCAGCGGCTCGGACGAAATCGGGCTGCTTGCCCGCGCCTTCAACCGCATGACCCGTCAACTCGAAGGCCAGACACAGGCGCTGGTCTCCGCAAATGCGCAGCTCGAAGTGCGCCGCGCCTTCATCGAGGCGGTGCTTGAATCGATCACTGCCGGCATCGTCTCGATCGGACGCGATGGCGCGATCCAGCTGATCAACAGTTCCGCGCTACGCCTGATGCTCGATGCCAAGGCGCCTTCGCCAGTGGGACGCCCGCTCGCCGAAGTGTCGCCGGTCTTCGCCCAGCTTGTCGCCTCGCGCCAGGCCAGCAACGTCATCCAGCACCCGCTCGGCGGCGATTTGCGCACCCTTGCGGTCCGTATCGTCGAGGACAGCAACGGCCATGTCATCACGTTCGAGGACATCACCCGCCAGCTGCTCGATCAGCGGCGTGCAGCATGGTCCGACGTTGCCCGCCGCATCGCGCACGAAATCAAGAACCCGCTCACCCCGATCCAGCTGGCCACCGAACGCCTGCGCCGCCGCTATGGCCGTCAGATCGAGACCGACCCCGAACTGTTCGAGGAACTGACCGCCACGATCATCCGGCAGGTCGGCGAGCTACGCAAGATGGTCGACGAGTTCTCCTCCTTCGCCCGCCTGCCAAAGCCCGTGTTCCGCGCCGAGGATGCGAGCGATCTCGTCCGCCAGTCGATGTTCCTGCAGGAAGTAGCGCATACCGGCATCGCCTATAGCTTTGCCTGCGATGAACCCAGCGTGCCTGTCGAATGCGATCGCCACCAGTTTGGTCAGTGCATGACCAATGTCCTCAAGAACGCAGTCGAAGCGATTGAAGCCAAAGCAAAGGTTGAGGACGTCGATTACCGTGGGCGGATTGCGGTTACGCTTGCCGGGGATCTCGAGACGGTCACCGTCAGCGTGACCGACAACGGTATCGGCCTGCCTGCAGAGCGCGAGCGCATTCTCGAGCCGTACATGACCACGCGCGAGAAAGGCACCGGCCTGGGCTTGGCGATCGTCCACAAGATCGTCGAGGAACATGGTGGCGAGATGGCCTTCCAACCCGAGCCCGGCGGAGGCACCCGCGTCACGATGCGCTTCGCACGCAACCCCGTCTCATCAGCAGATACCAACGGCACCGAACAGGACTGACAGGACCCATACGATGGCACTCGATATCCTCATCGTCGACGACGAACGCGACATCCGCGAACTTGTGGCCGGCGTGCTCAGCGACGAAGGCTACGGTTGTCGCCTGGCTGCCGACAGCACCGCCGCGCTCGCCGCGATCGACGAACGTCGCCCGAGCCTCGTGCTGCTCGACGTCTGGCTTCACGGCAGCCCGATGGACGGCCTCGAAGTGCTCGATGAGATCAAGAAGCGCGAACCCGAACTGCCGGTGATCATCTTTTCGGGCCACGGCAACATCGACACTGCCGTTTCGGCGATCAGTCGCGGCGCGATGGACTTCCTCGAAAAGCCGTTCGAAGCCGAACGCCTGCTCCTGCTGGTCGAACGCGCGACCGAAACCGAACGCCTGCGCCGCGAGAACGCGCGCCTGCGCCAGGGCTTCGTCACGGCGGACGAATTCACCGGCAACAGCACCTCGATCAATCAGGTCCGTGCCACGCTCAAGCGTATCGCCAACACCGGTAGCCGCCTGCTGATCACCGGCCCCGCAGGATCGGGCAAGGAAGTCGCGGCGCGCCTGCTCCATTCGTGGAGCCCGCGTGCGCAGAACGCGTTCGTCACCGTCAATTCTGCGCGCATCACGCCCGAACGCTTCGAACAGGAGCTGTTCGGCGAAGAAGTCGATGGCAAGCTGGTCCGCGCAGGCCTGCTAGAAATGGCCGATGGCGGCACGCTGTTCCTCGACGAAGTGTCGGACATGCCCGCGTCCAGTCAAGCCCGCATCCTGCGAGTCCTCACTGAGCAATCGTTCGTGCGCGTCGGCGGGCACCGCCAGTTGCGCGTCGATGTCCGCGTCGTCTCGTCCTCGTCGCGCCCGCTCGAAAAGGAAATCGCCGAGCGCCGCTTCCGCGAAGACCTCTATTACCGTCTCAACGTCGTGCCTGTGACTATCCCGTCGCTGACCGACCGGCGCGAGGACATTCCCCCCCTCGTCGACCACTTCTTCGCCCGCTACGCCAACGAACAGGGCGTAGCACCGCCCGCCGTAACGCCCGAAGCGATGGCTGCGATGCAGAGCTATGACTGGCCCGGAAACGTCCGCCAGCTGCGCAACGTGATTGAGCGCACGGTCATCCTCGCCCCGCGCGATCGACTCGCCCGGATCGACGCCGATATGCTCCCTTCAGAGATCGTCAGTACGCCGATGGGCGGCGAAACCGGCGGCTCGGCCCTGATGGGCGTACCCTTGCGCGAAGCCCGCGAGAATTTCGAGCGCGAGTATCTCAAGGTCCAGATTCGCCGGTTTTCGGGCAATATTTCCAAGACAGCCAGCTTCATCGGGATGGAGCGCTCGGCACTCCACCGCAAGCTCAAGCTACTTGGCATGGCCGAACGCAAGGATGGCGAAGACGACGACTGACCGCGTTCACGCGCAAACAACATCTGCACATACGCATTTTTTCGGAACCCGGTGCAATTTCTCATGTTTACGCATGAGCCTTGGCACCATACATGTGGGACCGAACCCGGCCGAGACAGAAGACTGTCAAAGCCAGATCGCTCAGGCCCGTTACGAGACTTGAGCCAAGATAAAACGGAGTCACGTAAAATGACCGGAAAGACACTGACCGCACGGCCCAAGGCAAAAGCCGATCCCGTTCCGGCTGCCGAAACGGCACCTGCTGTAGCAACGCCGGGACCGACGGGCGGGAAGGGCCAGAACCTTCAGGACTTGTTCCTCAATCACCTGCGCAAGAACAAGACGCCTGTCACGATGTTCCTGGTAAAGGGCGTCAAGCTGCAGGGTATCGTCACCTGGTTCGACAATTTCTCGATCCTGCTGCGCCGCGATGGCCAATCGCAACTGGTTTACAAGCACGCGATCTCGACCATCATGCCCGGCCAGCAGCTGTCCGTCGCGCACTTCCAGACCGGGGGTGAGGAGAACGCCAAGAAGGCACGGCTGCTGCAGGAAGTGTTCCTGTCCAGTGTCCGCGACTCGGGCGTGCAGGTCACCATGTTCCTGGTCAACGGCGTGATGCTTCAGGGCAAGGTCGCTTCGTACGATCTGTTCTGCATGCTGCTCGAGCGTGAAGGCTACGTCCAGCTCGCCTACAAGCATGCCGTTTCAACAATTCAGCCGGCCGGCCACGTCGATTTGACGGGCGACTGGGATGGCGAGGAAACCTGAGCACTTTCGAATTTGGCAACAACACCGGCGACGTTGCCGGTGAGGTTACGCGCGGTGCGCGCGCGCTCGTGGTCCTCCCCGACATCAAGCAGCGGGGAGGGGGCCTCGGTGCTGATGCCGAATCTCGCCTCGAAGAAGGGCAGGGCCTTGCCCGCGCCATCGGGATCGAAGTGGTGGATTCGTTCATCCTGCCGATCCGCGCCGTGCGCCCCGCCACGCTGTTCGGTGAAGGGCAGGTCGAACGCATTGGCGTCGCCTGCAACCAGTCGGATGCCGAGCTGGTCATCGTCGACGGTTCGCTGTCGGCGATCCAGCAGCGCAATCTCGAAGAAAAGCTCAAGCGCAAGGTCATTGACCGCACGGGGCTGATCCTCGAGATCTTCGGCGAGCGTGCAGCGACAGCTGAAGGTCGCTTGCAGGTCGAACTTGCGCATCTGGATTATCAGGCTGGACGCCTTGTCCGGTCATGGACTCACCTGGAACGCCAGCGCGGCGGCTTCGGCTTCCTTGGCGGCCCCGGCGAAACCCAGATCGAGGCCGATCGCCGCCAGATCCGCAATCGCATGGGCCGCCTGCGCAAGGAACTCGAGCAGGTCCGCCGCACGCGCGGCCTTCATCGCGAACGCCGCCAACGCGCGCCGTGGCCGGTCATCGCCTTGGTAGGCTACACCAACGCGGGTAAGTCTACCCTGTTCAACAGGCTGACAGGCGCTGACGTCATGGCGGAAGATCTGCTGTTCGCCACGCTAGATCCCACCATGCGCGCAATTCGCATGCCCGGTGTCGATAAAGCCATTCTGTCGGACACGGTCGGTTTCATCTCGGACCTTCCGACCCAGCTCGTCGCCGCTTTCCGCGCCACGCTCGAAGAAGTGACTGCGGCGGACGTGATCGTGCACGTCCGCGATGTCGCCAATCCCGCAACGGCAGATCAGAAAGCCGAAGTCGAAGCGATCCTGGCCGACCTCGGCGTGAATGCCGATGACGGACCCAAGGTTCCGGTCATCGAGGCATGGAACAAGTGGGACCTGCTGTCCGCGGATGAGCAGGCAATGCGGCTCGACCTGATCGCCGCCAGGATAACTGAGACGGTTGTCGTGCCGGTGTCTGCGCTGACCGGCTCGGGCGTCGATGATTTGCTCGAAACGCTCGGCGAAATGCTCACCAGCGGTGCGCAAACGCTTGAGATGACGATTCCTTTGTCCAACGGCCAACGCCTCGCATGGCTGCACGCGCATGGCGACATCATCGAGGAGCGGCAGGTCGATCAGGCAGAGGAGGGGCCTGCGATGCGGATCAAGGTGCGTCTGACCACGCGCGAACTAGGGCGCTTCACCACGCTCTGATCGTTTCACTTGGCTCCACAAAGCCTCCTGCTCCTCGAGCGAAAGCGAAGGGAATGTTCCCGGAGCCAAAGCTTCCATGCCCCTGAACCGGCGTTCGAACTTGGCGTTGGCCTCGCGCAGCGCATCTTCGGGCGCGACGCCATATTTGCGTGCGACATTGACGGTGGCGAACAGCAGGTCGCCCGCTTCGGCAACGCGCTCATTGTCCGAGGTAGCCTCTTCAAGCTCCTGCAATTCCTCGACAACCTTGTCCACTGCGCCATGCGCATCCGGCCAATCGAAGCCCTGTCGTGCGGCTCGCTTCTGCAACTTGTCGGCGCGCATCAACGCCGGCAGCGCCAGCGCCACGCCATCCATTGCGCTCAGCGCACCTTTGGCTTCACGCTCGCTCGCCTTGGCGCTCTCCCACCGGTCATCGCGGCTCTGATCGCTTGGCGTCTCGTGACCGAAGACGTGAGGATGCCGCGCTTCCATCTTGTCGGCGATGGCAGCGGCAACATCGTCGAATGCAAACAGCCCGAGTTCTTCGGCGATCCGCGCGTGGAACACGACCTGAAGCAGCAGGTCACCGAGTTCTTCCTTCAGCGCCGCCATGTCATCGCGGGCAATGGCATCATCGACTTCGTAGGCTTCCTCGATCGTATAGGGCGCGATCGTTGCAAACGTCTGCGCGCAATCCCACTCGCAGCCATGTTTCGGATCACGCAAGCGCGCCATGATGGCAAGCAACCGGGAGAGCGATGTATTTCCGGTGAGAGGGGACATATCGACCGCCACAGAAAACCCTCGATTCAAAATTGATAATAAGTATTATGTTAAATGTAGGCGGCCGCTTTACCAACCGAGCATCGAGAACACGAGCGCCGCCGCTATAAACAGAAAGCCCCACAGCGCCGCTGCTCCCAGTCCTTCGGATAGCCCGATCCGCTGTCCGCGCAAGTTCGCGACGACCAGAACGAGCGCCATGGCGATGCCGATGATCCTGACGATATCGTCGCCCGTCACACCACGATCTCCAGGCCATCATAAGCCGGTTGAACATGCGCCGGCGTCTCGGCTGCAAGCGTCGCATAATCCATCGACTTGTCGAGATGCGTCAAGACGCCCTGGCCAACGCGGCAGGCCTCGATCAACTCCAGCGACATCTCAAGATGCGCATGCGTCGGATGCGGTTTACGGCGCAAGCAATCGACAACCAGCACATCGACCCGGTCGAACAGGCTGACCATGTCGCTGGTAATCTCGCTGAAATCTGTCGCGTAACCGACTGATTTTCCGCCCTGATCAAAGCGATAAGCGGTAGATTGCGCGGGACCGTGCGGCATCTGGCAATGTTTCACGCCCATTCCGCAGATCATCCGCACCCGATCGAGGTTATCCAGTGCGCAAATCGTGTGATAACCGTGCTCCCCGGCAAACACATAGCCGAACCGCTGCCGCAGCCGCCGCACCGTCTCACTGGTGGCATAGCCCGGGATCGGTCCTGCACGGCCATAGCGCAGAGGACGCAGGTCATCGATCCCATGGCAGTGATCGGCATGGTCGTGGGTCCACAGCACCGCGTCCACCCGGTCGATGTCACAGCTGAGAAACTGCTGGCGCAAGTCCGTCGGCGTATCGACCAGAATGCGGCTGCCGTCGTCGCCCTCGACCATGATCGCGACGCGCGTCCGCCGGTTCTTCGGCTCGGTCGGATCGCAATCGCCCCAGTCGTTGCCGATACGCGGCACACCGGTCGAAGTGCCCGCTCCCAGAACGACCAGTTTCACAGGGATGCCTTGCCGAACAGCCGGAAGAAGTTCGCGCCGGTCACGTCCGCCAATGCCTCGGTGCTTGTTCCGCGAAGCTCTGCGACAAATGCGCACGTGTTCGCCACGAACGCAGGCTCGCAGACCTTTCCGCGATGTGGCACCGGCGCCAGGAACGGCGCATCGGTTTCGACCAGTATCCGGTCATCAGGCAGATCGGCAGCAACCGCCTGCAAGTCCTTGGCATTCTTGAACGTCACGATACCCGAAAGCGATATCGTCAGCCCCAGTTCCAGCATCTTTCGTCCGAAGTCGGCCGACGCGGTGAAGCAGTGGATCAGCGCGGGGAATGCGCCGCGCGCCATTTCCTCGGCAATGATCCGGGCGGTATCGTCCTCGGCATCGCGCGTGTGCACGATCAGCGGCAGGCCGGTCTCTCGCGCAACGCGAATGTGCACCCTGAACAGATCCTGCTGAACCTGCCGGTCTGAATGGTCGTAATAGTAGTCGAGCCCGGTCTCGCCGATCGCGATAACGCGCGGATGCTCGGCCGCCGCAAGCAACGCTGCTTCGCCAAGGTCAGCGTGCGCGTCGGCTTCGTGCGGATGGATCCCGATGCTGGCCCAGACGTCGCTTTCGCGCTCCGCCGTGGCGACGATCGCATCCCATTCTGACCGCCGGGTCGAAATGTTGAGGAACCCTCGCACCCCGCTGTCGCGCGCACGCCCAAGCACCTCGCCCTGCGCTTCGACCAACCCCTTGTAATTGAGGTGACAATGCGAATCGATCAGCATCATGCCGCTTGCTCGGGCAGTTCGAGCCGTGGGAACGCAGGCACCGGCTGCGCAAGCTTCTCGCCCGTTGCCACCCGCGCCATGTACCAGTCGGCATCGGTCAGCGCGGTGTGATCGCGGCCATCCAGCGGGATGCCGATCTGGTCGAGCACCTTTGCCGCAGCCTTCGGTACGACCGGCGCAATCGCGATTGTCAGGTCACGGATCGCCATGAACAGCGTCAGCAACACCGCCTTCATCCGCGCAGGATCGGTCTTGCGCAGCGTCCACGGCGCTTGCTCGTCGACATAGGCATTGCATGCAAAGACCGCGCGCATCCACGCCTCTATCCCGGCGGAAAAGTTCAGCGCGGCAAATTCGCGCGGCAGCTCGTCATGCGTCGCTGCGAACACTGTGGCCAGCAGCGCTTCGTCAGCCTCGGCACTCGAAAATGCCTCAAGATCACCATCCATGTTCTTGAAGATCATGGAAAGAACCCGCTGCACAAGGTTTCCATAGCTGTTGGCCAGCTCGGCATTGCAGCGCGTCACGATCGCCTCGGCCGAGTAGGACCCGTCCTGCCCGAACGCCACATCGCGCATCAGGAAATAGCGCAGTGGGTCGACCCCGAACCGTTCGGCCAGTTCCAGCGGATCGGTCACGTTACCCAGAGATTTCGATTCTTTCTGCCCGCGATTGAGCAGGAAGCCGTGCCCGAAAACCTGCTTGGGCAGCGCGAGGCCCGCGCTCATCAGGAATGCCGGCCAGTATACGGCGTGAAATCGCACGATGTCCTTGCCGATCAGGTGCAGATCTGCAGGCCAATAGTTTGAAAAGTCGCCATCTTCCTTGGGAAAGCCCAACCCCGTCAGGTAATTGGTCAGCGCATCGACCCACACGTACATCACGTGCCCGTCGCTGCCCGGAACCTTCACGCCCCAGTCGAAGCTCGTCCGCGACACCGAAAGATCGCGCAAGCCGCCTTCGACGAAACGCATCACCTCGTTGCGGCGGCCATCGGGCTGGATGAACTGCGGTTGTGACTCGTACAGCGCCAGCAGCGGCTCAGCGTACTTCGACAGCCGGAAAAACCAGCTTTCCTCGACGGTCCATTCCACCGGCGTGCCCTGCGGAGACAGCTTCTCGCCCCCCTCCCCGGCCACCAGTTCGCTCTCGTCGTAGTAAGCTTCGTCACGAACCGAATACCAGCCTTCATACCGATCGAGATAGAGATCGCCATTGGCTTCCATCCGACGCCACAACTCCTGGACCGCCGCGTGATGCCGCTCCTCGGTCGTGCGGATGAATACGTCGTAGGAGATATCAAGACCGTCGCACATCACCATGAAATATTGCGACATTTCGTCGCAAAGCTCGCGCGGTGCTACACCCGTCTCGCGCGCTTTTTGCATCATTTTCAGGCCGTGCTCGTCGGTGCCGGTCTGAAACCGCACGTCGCGTCCCATTTGTCGCTGGAACCGCGCGATCACATCGGCAGCGATCGCCTCATAGGCATGGCCGATGTGCGGCTTGCCGTTCGGGTAGCTGATGGCAGTGGTGATGTAGAAGGGTTCGCCCATCGGGCCATTCGCTTTCGTGACAGGAATTCGAGGTCTATCGAGCGCCCTCCCTAGTCGGCGCGGCCGATGCCAGCAAGGAGCCGATTTGCGTCATCAGCAAGCCCGAATCAAAGTTGTACGTCGGCGCGACCGCAGCAAGGCTGACCAATCCGGCGTGTGCCTCGACAAGCCGCAGCCGGGCATGGTCGTCAGCTTGCCCCAATGCCCGCACCACCGTCATCCGCGCCGCCTCGATCGCCGCCATCTGCCGTTCGCGATCCGGTCGCGCGCCGATGGCCCCCGCCAATGCGCCGCGCAACGCAAGATCGCCGTCCCTGTCGCCAAGCAGCGCCGAGTAAATCGCCTGCAGCTTGCCAAGCCCCTGTTCGGCAAACGTCAGTGCGGCCCCCGGAGATCCACCCGCCACCGCCAAAGCCGCAGCCCGCGTCTCGTTGTCCAGTTGCGGCATCTCGGCGTCGAGCACGCGCATGACGTCGGCATCGCTCAACGGATGAAAGCGCAGGATCTGACAACGCGACCGCACCGTCGGCAACAATCGCCCCAGCACATGCACCACGAGCAAAAAGAACGTCCCCTGCGGCGGCTCTTCCAACATCTTGAGCAGCGCGTTGACCGCGCCCTTCTCCAGTTGGTCACCGCAATCGACGATCACCGCTCGCCGCGCGCCGAGCGTCGGCCGCGTGTTCAGACGGCGCCCGATTTCGCGTATCTGATCGACAGAAATGTTCCGCTTGGTGACATACGGCTTGCCGTCATCGCGCTTCTTGACCTCGTCGTCATTGGCCGGGAGCGGTCGCAGGACATAAAGGTCCGGATGCATCTCGAACGCGGGTTGGGGCACGCCCGGTTCGGCGACCAGTTCGGCCGCCGCAGCACGCGCAAAGCTTGCCTTGCCCAGCCCCTCGCGCCCCGAAAGGATCCATCCGTGGTGCATCCGCCCGCCCGCCATGGCAGAGCGCCAAGCCCGCCATGCGTCATCATGTCCGATCATGACAGCAACCCGGCAAGCGATCCGATCACGCCCGCGTGAACGTCGTCGGGCGTCCCGCCGGCCTCAATCACCGCAAACCTGCCCGGCTCTGCTTGCGCAAACCGCATGAACGCCTCGGCAACGCGGCGGTGATACGCCGCATCACGCCCCCCGATCCGGTCCGCGCTATCGCCATCGCGCAGCGAAAGACGTTCGGTAGCGACCTCAGGCTCGACGGTCAGCAGCAGCGTCAGATCGGGCAGCAGACCCGCGCTCCCGATCGTGTGAAGCGCCATGATCTCGTCGTCGGTCAATCCGCCGCCGCCACCCTGGTAGGCGCGGCTGCTGTCGACGAACCGGTCGCAGACGACCCACGCCCCGCGCGCGATTGCCGGGCGGATGAGCTTATCGACGTGATCCGCACGCGCGGCAGCGAACAGAAGCGCCTCGGCGCGCGCACCCCAGCCCTCGCCCTCGGTCGAGAGCAGCATGGCGCGAATCGCTTCGGCCCCTGTGGTTCCGCCTGGCTCGCGCGTGGTCACCACCTCCAGCCCACGCGCGCGCAGTGCGTCCGCCAGCATCCGCCCCTGCGTCGATTTGCCGACGCCCTCGCCCCCCTCGAGCGCGATGAACCGGCCTTGCGTCACAACCCTACCGTCCGCAGTACACCATCGCGCAATCGCGAAACGACGCCGCCACGTGGCACGCTCGCCCCGGCAACCAGCGGCAGGACATGGACCGGCTCGCCGGGAACGCGCACGAGCAGGCTGGCGACCGTCTCACCCTTGGCAATCGGCGCCTTCAACGGACCCTTGTACCGCACCGCAAGACTGTATCCGGCCCGCTGACCCGCCGGAGCCGTGACCGACAGCGCACGCGGCGCGACCAGCGGCACCGATCGCTCGACCCCGCCCTGCACCTCCGCCACAGCAACCTGCGCGCCTATCGGGAACAACGGCTGCGCACTCCACGCGGCAAAACCCCATTCGATCAGATCGCGCGATTGCCGCGTCCGTTCGATCGGCCGGTCGTATCCGCCGAGTACCATCACCAGTCGCCGACCCTGCCGCTCCGCTGAGCCGACAAAGCCGTATCCGGCCTCGTTGGTGAACCCGGTCTTCACCCCGTCCGCGCCTAATGTATGGCCGTACAGGGGGTTGTGGTTGGGCTGGGTGATGCCGTTCCAGGTCATCTGCGAATGCCCGTAGAACCGGCGATACAGCTCGGGAAACCGGGTCATCAAGGCACTGCTCAGCGTCGCCAGATCGGCAGCCGTCACATAAGTCTGACCCTCGTCCATCCAGCCATTGGGCGTGTTGAAATGGCTGTCGCGCATGCCGAGATCGGTGGCCGCGGCGTTCATCAGGCCGGTGAATGCCGGCACCGAACCGGTCGCGCCCTCTGCCAACACGACGCAGGCATCGTTGGCCGAAACCGTCACGATCCCTTCCAGCAGTTCGGCGACCGTCGGCTGCGCCTCGCGCGGCAGGAACATCGTGCTGCCCACGTTGCTCCACGCGCGAAACGTCTCGGGTCGCACCGGAATGCGCTGGTCCAGACGCAGTTTGCCTTTGCTGATCAGGTCGAACGCGACATAGCTGGTCATGATCTTGGTGATTGACGCCGGCACGAACCGGCGGTGCGCATCGCGCGCATAGAGTACCCGGCCCGATCCCACATCGATCAGCAAGGCGATCGGGGCGGAAAGCTCGGGCATCGGCGGAACTGCGCCGACCGGCGTCGATACTTCAGGCGCGGCAGCTTTGACCGGCAGCGCGGCAAGCATCAGGCACAGGGCAATCGCAACGGACTTCGAAGGCAACAGGCAATTCCCCGATCAGTCGAGGCCGCCTGTCCCCCAACAATTTCAGGGTGCGCTGACGACCTTTGCGTCGGCATAGCCCGCCGCGCGCACCTTCGCCAGAGCCCTATCGGCTTGTCCACGATCATTGTGCGGCCCGCTGCGCACGCGGAACAGCTTGCCGACCGAAGCGACCGTTCCACCGGTGGCGCTCGCCGCAGCCTCCGCACGCTGCCGGGTCGAGTAGGCCCCGATCTGTACGTAAAGACCCTTGGCCGCAGGTGCCGCGGTAGCGGGTTCGGGCTTCGGCGGAGCCGTTGCAGCTGGTGCCGGAGCAGGCGGCTTCGGCGTCGCGGCCGTTGCAGTCGTTGCAGGCTTCGTCACAGGCTTGGCTGTCGGTGTGGCCTTCGGGATCGGCGCGACCGGCGCGTCGATTGCGGCAGCAGGCATCGCAGCCGTCAAAGGTGCAACTGGCCCTGGCAGCTTGCGCTTGAGTACGGCCAGCAATCCTGCCGGCGTGTCCATCCGCGCCGGGGCCTGCATCCCACCACGCAGCAACGCACGCTCCACCTCGGGCGGATTGACCCGGCGCACGCGCACCGCAACCCGCGAATCGGCGCCTGCGCCAAGCTGTGCCCAAGCCGCAGCAGAGAGCGAGACGAGATCCTTGCCCTGCATCGGCCCGCGCTGCGTCAGACGCACCAGAATCGTACGACCGCTCTCCAGCGACGTCACTTCCACGTAACTCGGCAGGGGCAGCGTGCGATGCGCACCGCTCACGCCCTCATCGCCCGCCACGCTCGCGTAGCCCACCGAATCGTAATTCATCACGTCGACAGGCGTGTAGGTCACGCCATCGACGACGAAGGGATCACCCAGAACCATCGGATAATCACCCGCCGGCCCCGCCGACGAAGCGACAGGAGCGGCGGAAATTCGGGCATTCGCACCACCACAGGCGGTCAATACAACGGCGGCGGAAACGGCAATCCAGCTAGCGGCTGATTTCATCTGCAAGAAGTCCCACGGACAAGGCGTAAAAGTTCGAGCAGTTATAATCGAGGATAACCCTATAATTTCCCGTTAGCAGATAAGCAGTTCGCCCGCGCCCATCCGGCTCGAGGAGACTCGCCATCACATCGTCTGCTGGCCAAGAGCCGGATTGGGGCACGATCCCAAGCGCACGCCACTCTGCCATCGACTTCCATCCGGTGTGCCGGTCGAACACGCGCGGACAGCGCGGGCTGACCAGCTTTGTGGTCAACGCGCTACGGTCGAGACTGTCCGGAACGTTGACCGCAACGCCCCACGGCTCCCCGGTGCGCCACCCGGCATCGCGGAAGTAATTGGCGATCGATGCCAGGGTATCGGTGCGATTGGTCCAGATATCGGCAAACCCGTCGCCATCACCGTCCTGCGCCACGCGCAAATAGACCGACGGCAGGAACTGCGGATTGCCGAACGCCCCCGCCCAGCTGCCAACCAGCTTCGAACGCGGCACACCCCGGTCGACCATCTTCATCGTCGCGATGAATTCATCGGCAAACAGATCGCGCCTGCGTCCCTCATACGCAAGCGACGCCAGCGAACGCGGCAGGTCGAAGTCGCCTGTATAGCCGCCGTAATCGGTCTCATGCCCCCAGATGCCCAGCAGGATCTTGCCCGGAACGCCATAACGCCGCTCGATCCCGGCAATCTGTCCCGCCGCCGCGACATACTGTCGCTTCCCCCGCGCGATGCGCGATGCGTCGATGTGCTTGCGCCGGTACGGCTCGAACGCCGCAATCGGCCCGCTTGACGATCCGGGTTGCGCGCGGTCCAGCTGAATCACCCGCGCATTGAGTGTCAGCCCCGCCATGACTTGCGAAATCGTCGATTCCCGAACCCCTTCGCCCCTCGCACGGGCCGCCAGAAGCTGAAGATACTGTTGAAATCCAGCCTCTTCGCCTGTTGCCTGACCAACAGCAGGTCCGGCCAGGCCAAGCGCGAGCACTCCCACCATGGCCGCGCGAAAGAACGTGATACATTTGGAAAAAATCATCAGCCGAGTCTCGCACGGATGCATCGCCGTGGGAATCCCCTTTGCGACCGATGACTAAGGCGCTAACGGCAAACCGATTCCGGCGCACGCCGGATCGCGCGGACAGGTGGCCGAGTGGTTTAAGGCAACGGTCTTGAAAACCGTCGTGGGTGGAAGCTCACCGTGGGTTCGAATCCCACCCTGTCCGCCAGTTTTTGATCAAGCCTCTTCCGATGCCGGAATGTCGGCCGCGTTGATACGCATGTCATCCGTCGCGATCGCTTTCCACGGCGTGAGCGTGATCCGACGCTCGCACTCATCTTCCCACGAGCCGCAATCGATCGGCTCGACGATTTCGTATTCCATCGCATCTCTCCTGCCGATCCAACACCGAATCGCGCAGGAAGTTCCGTCACTTACGTCAGATATGGATCGCCCGCCCGTAGGCTGCCAGCACGCTTTCGTGCATCGATTCGCTGATCGTGGGATGCGGGAACACGGTGTGCATCAATTCGGCTTCGGTCGTCTCAAGGGTCTTGCCCACAACATAGCCCTGGATCATCTCGGTCACTTCCGCGCCGATCATGTGAGCGCCCAGAAGTTCGCCGGTCTTGGCGTCGAACACCGTCTTCACGAAGCCCTCCGATTCACCCAGCGCGATGGCCTTCCCGTTGCCGATGAACGGAAATGTGCCGACCTTGAGCGTATAGCCCGCTTCCTTGGCTTTCGCTTCGGTCAGGCCGACGCTCGCAATCTGCGGGTGGCAGTAGGTGCAGCCCGGAATATTGCCGCGATCCATCGGGTGCGGATGCACGTCCTTGTTGCCAAGCTCCGCTGCAATCGCCTCGGCAGCAATCACGCCCTCATGGCTCGCCTTGTGCGCCAGCCACGGCCCGTCAGTCACATCGCCGATGGCCCACACGCCCGGAACGTTAGTCCGGCCAAAGCCGTCTGTCTTGATGTGGAAACGCTTGTCGGGTTCGATCTTGCACTCTTCGAGACCGAGGTTCTCGACATTGGGGACGATGCCGACCGCGACGATTACGTGGCTGAAATCGGCCTCCATGACGCTGCCGTCCTTCTTGGTGATCGAGGCCTTCACGCCGTCCTTGCCCACGGTCAGCGACTTGACGCCAGCTTTGGTCAGGATCGTCATGCCTTGCTTAATCAGCGCCTTTTCGAGGAACGCTGAAACGTCGGCGTCCTCGACCGGCACGACCCGGTCCATCATCTCGACGACCGTGACCTTCGATCCCATATCATTGTAAAAACTTGCGAATTCTATGCCAATTGCGCCCGATCCGATGACCAGCAATTCGGTCGGCAGCTCCTTGGGCGTCATTGCATGGCGGTACGTCCACACCCGCTCTCCATCGGCCTTGGCGAACGGCAGGTCGCGCGCGCGCGCGCCGGTGGCGATGATCACGTGCTTCGCGCTGATCGTCTCGGCACCCTTGTCGTTCGTCACTTCGACCGACGTCGCTGATTTCAGCACGCCCGCGCCCATGTGCACGGTGATCTTGTTCTTCTTCATCAGGTGGGTAACCCCCTGATTCAATTGCTTTGCCACGCCGCGTGAGCGCTTGACCACCGCGTCCAGATCGGCCCGGATATTGTCCGCCGCCAGTCCATAGGACGCCGCGTGCTTCATGTGGTTCAGCACTTCGGCCGAACGCAGCAGCGCCTTGGTCGGAATGCAGCCCCAGTTGAGGCAGATCCCGCCGAGATTCTCACGCTCGACGATCGCGGTCTTCAACCCCAGCTGGGCGCAACGAATCGCCGACACATAGCCGCCTGGGCCGGATCCAAGGACGATGACGTCATATTGTTCAGCCACGTGAGTGCTCCTGTAAGTCGTTTCGCGGCAAGGGCCGCGGCTTGCGGTTTTCGTCGATGGCGACGAAGAAAAATCGCGCTTGGGTTACCATCTGGCGCTCCTCACCGGTGCGGGCGCGACGCCAGGTCTCGACGTCTATGGTCATCGAGGTGCGACCCGAAGCGCTGAGCTTGGCATAGACTGACACTTCGTCGCCGACGTGGACGGGATGATGGAATTTCATCCCCTCAAGCGCGATCGTCGCAGCCCTTCCTTTTGAAGTCCGCGCCGCGACAATGCCGGCCGCCATGTCCATTTGCGCCATCAGCCATCCGCCGAAGATATCGCCTGCAGGATTTGCGTCCGCGGGCATGGCAGTGATGCGAATGGCCGGTTCGCCAAGTGCCAGCGGATCGACCATTCCTGCATCCTCTGTCGTGAGAGTCAGGCCACCAGCCCGAGCGGATTTTCGATCAGCACCTTCAGCGCCTGCATCAGCTCGGCACCATCTGCGCCATCGATCGCGCGGTGATCGAACGAGCCGGTCACGCTCATCACCGTCGCCACGGCCAACGCACCGTCGATCACGTAGGGCCGCTGCTCGCCCGCGCCCACCGCCAGGATCATGCCCTGCGGTGGGTTGATGACCGCATCGAACTGCTTGATCCCGAACATGCCCAGGTTCGACAGCGACGCGGTGCCGCCCTGATATTCGTGCGGCTGCAACTTGCCCTCGCGCGCCTTGCCCGCCAGCGCCTTCATCTCGGTCGCGATCGCCGAGACCGACTTGTTGCCCGCATCGACGATGATCGGCGTGATCAGACCCGAGGGCGCTGCCACCGCCACCGAGATATCTGCGCGCGAATAGGTCCGCAGCTCGGTTCCGGCAAAGCTGACGTTGCACTTGGGCACCTGCACCAGCGCCTTGGCCAGCGCCTTAATCACGAGATCGTTTACCGAAAGCTTCACGCCCTGCGGCTCGAGCGCCTTGTTCAGTTGCCCGCGCAGCTTGAGCAGCGCGTCGAGCTGGATATCCACCGTCAGGTAGATATGCGGCACGGTCTGCTTGGCCTCGGTCAGGCGGCGCGCAATCGTCTTGCGCACATTGTTGAGCTTCGACGCCTCGTAGGGGATGCCGAAATCGGGGATCTCGGCGGGCGCGGCCACCGGAACTGCAGCCTTTGGTGCTGTCGGCGCAGGCGTAGCAGCAGCAGCAGGCGCAGTCACCGCGACCGGAGCAGCACCGGGCTCCGCACCCTCGACATCCACCTTGACGATACGCCCGCCCGGCCCCGTACCCTTGACCGCCGCAAGATCGATCCCGCGGTCGGCTGCAATCCGCTTGGCAAGCGGGCTGGCGATCACGCGATCACCCGCTGCCTCAACTGCAACCGGCTTTGCCGCAGGAGCAGGCTCGGCTTTGGCGACCGGAGCAGGAGCAGCTTCAGCCTTCGTCACCGCCGCAGGCTCAGCCTTCGCAGCCGGTGCCGCCTTTGCCGCCGGAGCAGCCGCACCAGCATCCTCGTCCTCGCCCGCAATCGTCGCGATCACGGTCCCGACCTTCACGCCCTCGCTGCCCTCGGATACGTCGATCGAAACGATCGTGCCCTCATCGACCGCTTCGAACTCCATCGTCGCCTTGTCGGTTTCGATCTCGGCCATGATGTCGCCCGATGAAACCTTGTCGCCGACCTTCACGAGCCATTTAGACAGCGTGCCTTCTTCCATAGTTGGCGAAAGGGCGGGCATCTTGATCGCGATGGGCATGGCGGTGTGGTTCCGTCTAGGTGGCGCAGCATGCGGTCCGCCGTAACGGAAACCAGCCCTGCATCTTTTGTAGTCCCCATTTCACCAGCATGGCGCGTCTGGTCAAGTGGCTTGCCGCTTGCACCGCATACGAATTTGCCGGTACCTAGCAGTTTGGAGGGTCAAATCATGCCGCAGCGCATCTATCTGGTCATGATGGACGAGACCGAGGAGGCGCGCGCCGCCCTGCGCTTCGCCGCCCGCCGCGCTGTTCGCACCGGCGGTACCGTCCACATCCTCGCCGTCGTCCCCCGACAGGAGTTCGCTGTGTTCGGTGGCGTCCAGGCCACGATCGAGGAGGAAGCACGCGACCGCGCCGAAGTTTTGGCCATGACAGCGGCGGGCAGCCTGACCAGCCAGTCCGGCCTCACCCCGGTCATCGCGGTGATCCAGGGCGATGGCCCGCAAGTCGTCCGCGCCTATCTCGCCGATCACCCCGAGATTTCCGCACTCGTACTTGGCGCCGCCAGCGAAGGCAGTCCAGGTCCTCTGGTTACCCACTTCGCCGGAATCGCAGGCCAACTCCCCTGCCCGCTGATGATCGTCCCCGGCGCCATGGCCGACGAGGATATCGACCGGCTTACCTGACGCGGGGGCAGAGCCCAACTTCAGACGCGCAGGATTGCTTCGCGACGCTC
The DNA here is from genome assembly GCF_014196055.1 of Novosphingobium hassiacum. Lineage (GTDB taxonomy): Bacteria > Pseudomonadota > Alphaproteobacteria > Sphingomonadales > Sphingomonadaceae > Novosphingobium > Novosphingobium hassiacum. The sequence continues at coordinate 224,054 of NZ_JACICY010000005.1, read as the reverse complement.
TCAATCAGCGCTTGCCCTTGCCCTGATGGCGGATATTCGAAGGGCGCCCCCGCTTACCGGGAGCATGCCCGGCTTTGAACGGCCGTCCCTTGCCACTTGGCTTCCCGCGATCGCCGCCGTCGTCCCGAAACCCGCGCCGCTCGACCCGCCGCACGCCCTCGTCGACTTCTACCGGCTCGAACTTCAGCGCACCCGTCAGCGGGTTCGCCTCGGCCAGACGCAACTTCATGATCATGCCGATGGCAAACTGCTCGCCAGTTTCCTCGCCGATCAGCCGCTGCGCCTTCTCGTCATAACCGAAGCGCTCGGCACCCAAAGTCGAAACCGGCACCAGTCCATCGCCACCCAGCCCGATGATCGTCGCGAACAGACCGAACTTCTGGACGCCGGTGATTCGCGTATCGAACACTTCGCCGATCTTGCCCGAGAGCCATGCCGCCACATAGCGGTCGATGGTATCGCGCTCGGCCACCATCGCGCGTCGCTCGGTCACGCTGATTGCGTCCGAAATCCGTCCAAGATCGCCGCGATCACGGTCCGAAAGCCTCGATGACGCCGGTAAATCCGACTTCGGCGCGGGCTGCTCGAGCTTGTAGGCATCGACCAGCGCGCGATGCACCAGCAGATCAGAATAGCGCCGGATTGGCGAGGTGAAATGCGCATAGCTGCCTAGCGCCAGGCCGAAATGCCCCGCGTTGCGCGGCCCGTAATAGGCCTGCGTCTGGCTGCGCAGCACCGCCTCCATCACCAGCGCCTTCTCGGTCTCGTCGGTAACGTCCTTCAACAGCCGGTTGAACAGCGAAGGCGTGATGACCTGCCCCAGCGCCAGCTTGCGGTCGAACGTCGCCAGATAATCCTTGAGCGCGATCAGCTTCTCACGGCTCGGCGGCTCGTGAATGCGGTACACGACCGGGGCGACCTTGGCTTCCAATGCCTTGGCCGCCGCAACGTTGGCTGAAATCATGAAGTCCTCGACCACGCGATGCGCGTCGAGCCGTTCACGCAGCGCGATCTCCTCGATCTTGCCTGCAGCATTCAGCACCACGCGGCGTTCGGGCAGCTCGAGGTTCAATGGATCACGATCGTTCCGCGCTTTCTCCAGCAACCGCCATGCAGCCCAAAGGTTCTGCAGCACAGCGATGCCTACGGCACCGCCACCACCCCCAACCCCCTCCTCTAAAGAGGAGTGGGCCTTGCTGAGCGTCTCCCCCTCCTCTTCAGAGGAGGGGGCCGGGGGGTGGTGTGCCCCACTCGCAACATCAATTCGCCGCTGCGCCTCTTCATAGGCAATCACCTCGGCAATGCGCACCAGAGCGCGTGTGAACCGCCACTCCGTGATCCGCCCTTGCGCATCGATCGCGATATGACACGCCATCGCCGCGCGATCCGCCCCGGCCTTCAGCGAACACACGTCCGCGCTCAGCACCTCGGGCAGCATCGGCACTACACGGTCAGGGAAGTACACCGAATTGCCGCGCTTGCGCGCCTCGCGGTCCACCTGGCTGCCGGGTCGCACATAGAAGCTGACATCGGCGATCGCGATCAGAGCCCGAAATCCTCCCGCGCCATCCGGCTCGGCCCAGATCGCATCGTCATGGTCGCGGGCATCGCTCGGGTCGATCGCCACGATCGGCAGGTGCCGCAGGTCCTCGCGGTGCTCCTCGCTCAACGGCAGCGCAGCCGCAACCTTGGCCTCGTCCAGCGCCTCTTGCGGGAAGATAAAGGGAATCCCGTGCTTGTGGATCGCGATCAGGCTGAATGCGCGTGGCGCCAGCGGATCGCCGAGCACTGCCGTCACTTTCATCCCCGCCCGCGCCGAACGCCCCGCGGGTTCGGCCAGCACGAGTTGCCCCGCAACCGCTCCGCCAAGATCCGAAATCGGCACCGAATTGCGCACGCGCTTGTCCACCGGCGCAAGCCAACCCTTGCCGGTGCCGTCCAGTTCGACCACGCCCAGCAACTGTTCGTCGTTGGCGGGCAGCTTCTTCATCGGATGCGCCAGCCAGCCCGAGCCTGCCTCTTCGGTCCGCGCCAGTACCCGGTCGCCAACCTTCAGCGCTGCCTGCCGGTCCTTGGCATTGCCGCGCCCCTCGATCACACGCAAACGCGGCGGAGGCGTGGCATCGTCGGGCTGCCATGAATCAGGAATGGCAATCGGCTCGCCGTCCTCGATCTCGACAACGCGCAGCACGGTCACCTTGGGCACCCCACCCATGGCGTGGAACGAACTGCGGTTGCCATCGATCAGGCCCTCTTCGGCCATATCCTTGAGCAGCGCCTTGAGCGCGATCTTCTCGGTCCCCTTCAGTCCGAAGGCCTTGCCGATCTCACGCTTGCCGGCAGGCCCCTCGGCTTGAGCGATGAAGTCCAGCACCTGCTGACGCGTGGGAAGACCTTGCGGATGTTTGAACTTTGCCATGCCCGCCATGTGGTCGTTCGCCCCCCCGATGGCAAGCTGCGATCAAGGTTTCGGCAAGGGCGCAAACTGCCCGCCCGGCACTGCCGAAGCCACCGGACTCGCGCTGCCATCGGCTGCCACCGCACTCACACCGAACAACCAGTCATCCGCCCGCACGCCCGCCAGCTTCACGCCCGTCGCCGCCGTCTCGCTGACCATCGTCTCCCACGCCGGAGCATCGGTCCGTCGCTGCCAAACGACATACTTCGCCGCGCCTGGCACCGCCTGCCAATCCAACTCGGTGGACGTCTGCACCGCACCCTTGACCACGGGAGCAGGCGGCGTTGGCGCACGCGCCAGTCCCGCCAACGCCCGCACGTTCAGCCGCGTCACCTTGGCGAGGTAGGCGAAATCCATCTCATCCACCGTATCGCCGAACTTCACCCCGCCCTCCGTCCGCACATCCTGATGCTGGTGCTCGTAATCTTCGACAGCCACGGTGAAGCGCACCGCCGGATAGCCCTTGTCCGAAAAAGGCAGCTGATCCCCGCCCCGGCCCATGCGGTCCGCTCGCCAGATCTGCCTCGCCGCAAGACCCCTGGCATCACCCGCCGCAAGCCCGGCCACCCACCGCGATATGTTGCGCGAAGGACTGTCGTTCTCCCCGCCGAACCGCCGCATCTGCGCGCGCAAGGCATCGGTCGCATCGGCCCGCGGCCCCTCGGAAAGCACGCGAACGTGTGTGTCATCACGATAGCCATCGGACCCACGCGACCCGCCGACGATGTCGTTGTTGAGCACCGCCTTCACCGTCCAGCCCTGCTCGGCCGCATAGTCAGCCAGCAGCTTGCCGCCGAGCAAGCCCTGCTCCTCGCCCGAAAGCGCGGCGTAGACGATCGTGCCTGCATACCTGGATTGCGACAGCACCCGCGCCGCCTCCATAACCAGCGCCACGCCGGACCCGTCGTCGTTGGCACCCGGCGCATCGCTGGTCGCGTTCAGGATATCACTCACCCGGCTGTCGATATGTGCCTGAACGATCACCACTTCGTTTGGCCGCTCGGTGCCCCGCTGGATCGCCACGACATTCACAAGCCGCGTCGGCACCGGCACACGATCACCCCCGCTCACCATCCGTTCGGGCTTCACGATCTCGAGACAGCCGCCACAGCCGCGCGACGTCTTGCGAAACTCCGCCTCCGCCCAGTCCCGCGCCGCGCCGATCCCGCGCACCGGATCGTCCTGCACCGAGAGCGTATGCCGCGTCCCGAACCCGACAAGGCGCTCGACATCGGCACGCAATCGCGCCTGCGATATCGTGTCTTCAGGAGCAGCCATCGCTGCGTGGGACAGGATTAGCGAGATACCGACGAGAAAGTAGCGCATGGCCTAGCATGACCGCCCGAAGCAGCCTCGCCAAGTCCGCCCCCCAATAAAGGTGGCTAGTACGATCGCGCGATCAGGATCGTCTCGACCGCAGGCTCGCCCGTAAACGGGCACAGCCCATCAGGCTTCGGCGCATTCAAAGGCGTGTTGCGAATCGTCAGCTTCAACGCCTTCAACTGCTCCACCACCTTGTCGAGCGCCGCTCCGGTCGGCTTCGACCAGCCCAGTTCGACCCAACCCGGCACTTGCGCGCTTTCGGCGAAATAGGCTGAAAGCCCCGCCAGATCGGTCACATCGCGCACGATCAGCGCATCGCGGCGCGCGCGGGCTTCATCGTACAGCGCAGCCTGAATGGCTTCCAACTCGGCTCCCGCCGCCGCAATGAACTCGTCCTTGGCCCGGCCGACGAAGTTGGGCTTGGCATCCGCGCGCCACAACTGGTCACGCCGCAAGGCCGAAACCTGCCCGCCTTCCGCGTCGCGCCCACCGATCTCGAGGATCAGCGGCACGCCCTTCTTGACCCATGCCCACCGCTTCTGCGTCGCCTTGCCCGGCCGCTTGTCGAGCAGCACGCGCACACGTTCATCGAATGCCGACTGCTTGGCCAGTGCCTTGCGCAGATCCTCGCAGTACGCCAGCAGAGCCTCGTCGCTGTCGTTGTCGCGCAGCATCGGCAGGATCACGATCTGCTGCGGCGCCACCTGCGGCGGCACGCGCAATCCGTCGTCATCGCCATGCGTCATGATCACGCCGCCGATCAGACGCGTCGAAACGCCCCACGATGTCGTGTGCGCCAGCGCCTGCTGACCTTCCTTGTTCTGGTAGTTGATTCCCGCCGCTTGCGCGAAAGTCGTGCCCAGATAGTGCGACGTCCCTGCCTGCAGGGCCTTGCCGTCCTGCATCATCGCCTCGATCGAGAACGTCTCGACCGCGCCCGGAAAGCGCTCGTTCTCGGGCTTTGGTCCGGCGATCACCGGCATCGCCAGCGGCCCTTCGGCAAAGGCACGATACATTTCCAGCGCGCGCAGCGTCTCGCTCATCGCGTCGGCCTCGTCGGCGTGCGCAGTATGCCCCTCTTGCCACAGGAATTCGCTCGTCCGCAGGAACATCCGCGTGCGCATTTCCCAGCGCACCACATTGGCCCACTGGTTGACCATCAGCGGCAGGTCGCGCCAAGATTGCACCCAGCGCGCCATTGCCGCGCCGATCACCGTCTCGGATGTCGGGCGGACAACCAGCGGCTCTTCCAGCTTCGCTTCGGGATCGGGGGTCAACCCGCCCTTGCCGTCCGAGATCAGGCGATGGTGCGTGACCACCGCCATTTCCTTGGCAAAGCCCTCGACGTGCTCTGCTTCCTTGGCGAAATACGACAGCGGGATGAACAGCGGGAAGTAGCAGTTCTCGACGCCCGCTTCCTTGATCTGCGCATCCATCAGCTTCTGGATGCGTTCCCAGATGCCATAGCCCCACGGCTTGATCACCATGCAGCCGCGCACGCCGGATTCCTCGGCAAGCTCGGCCTCGGCGATCACGGCCTGGTACCACTGGGCGAAGTCGTCGGCGCGCTTGACGTTGAGCGCGTGCCGGATAGCTGGCTGGTTCATGGCGCAGCCGTTAAGCCGCAAAATCGTTTCCCGCAATGCCCAGCTTGGGCTTGCGGGTCACGACATCAGTTGGAGAGCTGGTCCAGCTTGCGCTTCATTTCGGCCATCTGTTCGCGCAAGGCATCCAGCTCGCTCGTCTCCGAAGCGGGCTTATCCTCGTCCTTGGCAACAGCGCCGGGAACGAAAGCAGCAGCCGCAGCCTTGAACATTTCCATGTTGCGCTGGGCAATCTGGGCGAGCGGATTAGACCCGATGCTTTCCTCGATTGCCTTGCGCATCTTCGCCTGGTTGTCGCGGAAATGGTCCATCGACGCTTCGAGATAGCTCGGCAGGAATGCCTGCATCGAATTGCCGTACATCCCGATCAGCTGGCGCAGGAAGTTCGTCGGCAACATCTGCTCGCCAGCTGCCTCCTCATCCATGATGATCTGGGTCAGAATCGCGTGGGTCAGGTCGGCACCGGTCTTGGCGTCGATGACTTTGAAGTCGACATTGTCCTTCACCATCTGTGCCAGATGGTCGAGCGTGATGTAGCTCGAGGTGCTTGTATTGTAGAGACGGCGATTGGCGTATTTCTTGATCGTCACCACTTCGCCGGCTTTTGCTTCGCTTGCCATATTATGCGTCCCCACTGCGACATAGTGCTATTAGCATGTGCAGCATGTGCAGCGCAACAAACATGACAAGCGTCGTCAGCTTTTGGTCACGGATGATTTTAGACGCAAGATCAGGCACTAGGCCCGCCTGACGGGGCGGGCGCGACAGATGCTTCAAGAACGGTTCAAATCGTGTGAAAGCGGGAAAACCGGCGCCCCATCAAAGTCAGCAGTTCGTATTGCGAAAGCCCGCTTTCGCGCGCCGCCTGCGGGAGGTTGTAGCGGGCGGTCAACCAGTCTCCCTCCCGACATTCGGGCACATTCGATAGATCGACGATTGTGAGATCCATCGACACCCGACCGACGACCGGGACCTCATGCCCGCGCCAGTCGAAGCGACCCTTGCCAGACCAGCACCGCAGATACCCGTCCGCATAACCGATCGCCAGCACGCCCACGCGCATCGCCTGCTGCGCAGTAAACGTCGCATTATAGCCGATTAAATCACCCTCACGCAGGTCACGTACCTGGATAAGCGCCACTTCGGGAAACGCCACTTGTGCAATGCAACCGGCCAGTTCAGGCCGCGCAATACCGCCGTACAGCGCCAGCCCGGGCCGCGTCAGATCCGCGTGATAGGCCGCTCCGAGCGCGATGCCGGCACTGTTGGCGAGGCTGTACCGCCTTGCACCGACCTGCTCGCGCACCGATTGAAACCGCGCGCGCTGCACGTCGTTCTGCGCGACATCTTCGTCCGCACTGGCAAGGTGACTCATGCAGATGTCGATATCCAGATCGCCCAGCACCGGGTCGCCAAGCTCGGCAATTCCCAGCCCCAGTCGGTTTATCCCGGTATCGACCATCAGATGGCAGGCCGCACCACCAGCCTCGCGCCAGCGCCGCGCCTGCGACAGCGTGTTGATCACCGGCCGCACGCCGCTCGCCTTTGCAAATGCGACATCGGCATCGTTCATCGGACCATGCAGAACCGCAATCTGCTCAGGCTGAACCAGCGGCAGGAGATCGGCGACCTCTCCCCAGTGCGCCACGAAGAACGTGCGACACCCCGCATCGGCCAGCGTCCGCACCGCGCGCACCGCGCCGATGCCATAGGCATCAGCCTTGACCGCCGCACCTGCCTTCGCCTGCCCGGACAGGGCATCGAGGGCTCGCCAGTTGGTGCGCAATGCGTCGGCGTCAAATCTCAGCCGCAGCGGCGATGGGGGCGGAGGCGGTGCGTCAGTCATCCACGAATTCTGTCGGCAGCCCGCCCTTGAGACCCCAGATCGCCACGATAAGTGCCACGGCCACGATCACCCAGGTGTACCACAGCCCCGCATAGGGATCGCCGGTCCGCGCCACGATATAGCTCGATATCAAAGGCAGAAAGCCTCCGAAATAGCCCGTGCCCAGATGATAGGGGATCGACATCGAACTGTAGCGAATGCGCGGCGGGAACATTTCGGACAGTAACGCCGCCACCGGGCCGTAGGTCGCGCCGGACATCGCCATCAGCATCAACAACGCGAGGATCACCGTTGCGATCCGCCCCGGCGACGGCGTCACTTTCGCAAAATCGTAGCCGTGATCCGAGAGCGCGGTCTGCAGCGCGGCAGATCGCACAGCGGCCTTCTCGGACCATGGATAGCTTCCAACATCGAACGCCTCGGTCCCGATCTTCACCGCAAAGGTGGGGGCCTTTACCAGCGTGTAGGTGACCCCCGAAGCCGCAAGATCGGCGAGCAGCTTGCCGCAGTTGCTTCGTTGTTCGGATGCAAACGGACTGTAGCTGCAGTACGGCCCCGCCACCATGACCGGATTGCGCGCCGCCGCCGCCGTCAGTTCCGGATTGGCCGCCGATCCCATCAACCAGAACGTGGGGAACAGCATCAGCAACGTGGCCGCATATCCGATCACGATCGGCTTCTTGCGCCCGATCTTGTCCGACAGCGCGCCGAAGATCAGGAAGAACACCATGCCCACCCCCGCACCTACACCGACCATGATCTCGGCGGTGGTGTCCTCTACCCGCATCGCGGATTTCAGGAAGCTCAGGCCTGAGAACATTGCCGTATACCAGATCACCGTCAGGCCGGCGGCAATGCCGAACAGCGCGATGAAGATCCGCTTCTTGTTGCCGGGATAGGTGAAGCTCTCGACGAACGGGTTTCCGGCCAGTTCGCCTTCGTCCTTCATCTTCTGGAAGACCGGGCTTTCCGACAGCTTCAGTCGCATCCACAACGATATCGCCAGCAGTGCAATGCTCAGCAGGAACGGCACGCGCCAGCCCCACGCGTCGAACGTCTCCGCGCTCATCAGCGCCTTGCTCGACAGCACCACGATCAGGCTCAACACGAACCCGCCAACCACACTCGCCTGGATGTAGCTGGTATAATAGCCGCGCCGCCCGCCGGGTGCGTGTTCGGCGACATAGATCGCCGCACCGCCATACTCGCCACCCAGCGCCAGCCCCTGCAAAACGCGCAGAAAGATGATGATGATCGGCGCGGCCAGGCCGATCGTATCGGCCGAAGGGATCAGCCCGACCCCGGCCGTGGCGATGCCCATCAGCGTTACCGTCACCAGAAACGTGTACTTGCGCCCCAGCTTGTCACCGAGATAGCCGAACAGGATCGCGCCCAGCGGCCGGAAGCCGAAGCCCACCGCAAAGCCCGCCCAGACCAGCAACACCTGCAACGTCGCGTTGTCGGACGGGAAAAACGTCCGCCCGATGATCGACGCCAGCGTGCCGTAGATGAAGAAGTCGTACCACTCGAAGATCGTGCCGGCAGAGCTTGCAGCGATGATCAGGCGGATGTCGGATGCACTGGGTTCTGTCGCGCGGTCGCCGCTTGTTGTCGTCATCGCGAAAGAATCCCACCCTGCTTGTTGACGATGCTCTAGCGAACTGCCCCGGCACACGAAAGCCCCGGATTCGGGGATGGCGTATGCTACTTCAGCGCCTCGATTGCGGCGTCCCACGCCAGCAGGATCGCACCATGCCGTGCCGGATAGGCGCGCGCAGGCTCCACCAACTCGATCCCCGGCCATTCGGGCCGCAGACCGTTGCCAGCCAGCCACGCGCCAAGTGCGGCCCGCGCAGCGCGAAGGTCGTCCGCAGTTAGCCCGACAGCGCCCCGCGCAAACAGCGCAGCCGAGGCCTGCCCGACCGCGCAGGCGTGCGGCCTTATGCCCACGGTCGCGATCCCGCCATCGGACGCGAGCGACACCGCGATGTCGATCGTGCTACCGCAACTGCGCGAACGCGCCGATCCCTTGAAGGGCAGCGCATCGTCCATCGGGTATCGGGTCAATTCCATCGCCGCAGCAAGCACTTCGGGCGTGTACAGCCCCCGTCCAGCACTCATCTCAGTTGCCCAGCGCTGCAGCGCGAGCCTTGCGCTTGGCGACTTCGCGCGCCTGATCGGCTGCCTCCTCGCGCCGTTCGGAGATCAGCGTAAGCAGTTCTTCGCTCGCGGCATTGAGGAACGGATAGGTACGCGACTGGGTGATCCATTCGGGCCGCCCGTCCTTGCCCCAGACCACGTCATAGGTGAACACGACGATCGAATAGCCGAGCACGATGATGATGAAGCCCTTCACCGCACCGAACCCGAAGCCGAGGATGCGGTCGATCGGGCCGATCAGCGATTCTCGGCTCGCACTTCCCATCCGCCGCGCGATGAACCGCGTCGCCAGATACGGCCCAAGCAGCAGCAGTGCAAAGGCAAGCACGCCTGCCCCGGTTTCCGTCGGCAGATGCCCGGCCAGCCAATAAGTAGCGGGCTCGTGAAAATAATGGACCGCCAGCAGCGCCAGGCACCAGGATGCCAGCGACAGCACCTCTTCCACGAACCCGCGAAAGAAGCCGCTGACCGCACCAAGCCCTACGAGGAGCAGTACAACATAATCGAAGCCCGTCATCGCCGCGGAACCTATGACCCGCCCATGACCCGGTCAATCAGATTTGGCAGCAGCCGCAGCGGCGTATAGCGCAGTCCGGCCACCTTCTCCGCGCCCGCATCTGGCCCGCACCCGCGCGTGAAACCCAGCTTCGCTGCCTCTTTCAGCCGCACCGGCGTATGCGCCACCGGCCGCACCTCACCCGATAGCGATACTTCGCCGAACCAGATCGAATCGGCGGGCAACGGCTTGTCCGACAGCGCCGAGACAAGCGCCGCCGCCACCGCGAGATCGGCCGCGGGATCGGTTAGGCGATAACCGCCCGCGACGTTGAGATAGACCTCCGCCGTCGAGAAGTTCAGCCCGCACCGCGCCTCCAGCACCGCCAGCAGCATCGCGAGCCGCCCGCTATCCCAGCCAACCACCGCACGCCTCGGCGTCGCTCCGCTGGCCAGACGCACGGTCAGGGCCTGGATCTCGACCAGCACCGGCCGCGTTCCTTCGAGCGCCGGAAACACCGCGCTTCCCGGCACTTCCTGGTCGCGCCCGGACAGGAACAGCAGCGAGGGATTGCCCACTTCCTCAAGCCCTGCGCCCGCCATCGCGAACACGCCAATCTCGTCCACCGCACCGAAGCGGTTCTTGATCGCGCGCAGGATGCGGTACTGGTGGCTGCGCTCGCCCTCGAAGCTCATCACCACGTCGACCATATGTTCAAGCACGCGTGGCCCCGCGATCGACCCGTCCTTGGTCACGTGCCCGACCAGCACCATCGCCACACCGTTTTCCTTGGCATAGCGGATCAGTTCGAACGCGCAGCCGCGAACCTGGCTCACCGTCCCCGGCGCGCCCTCGATCTGATCGGAATGCATCGTCTGGATCGAATCGATCACCAGCAGATCAGGTGGCGTCATCGTGCCCAGCGTCGTCAGGATGTCGCGCACCGAGGTTGCCGCCGCCAGCATGATCGGTGCCTTTCCCAGCCCGAGCCGGTCCGCCCGCAGCCGCACCTGATCGGACGCTTCCTCGCCGCTGATATAGACCGCCGCCCCGCCCGCCAGCGCAACCTTGGCCGCAGCCTGCAGCAGCAACGTCGACTTGCCGATCCCCGGATCGCCGCCCATCAGGATCGCCGATCCCGGGACGAGCCCTCCGCCCAGAGCGCGATCGAACTCTGCGATCCCGGTCTTGCGCCGTTGCGGCAGCGCAATCGGTTGATCAAGTGAAACGAACGCCACCTTGCGGCCGCCGCCGGAAAGGTCGTGCTTGGCCGAGAACACCGTCTCGGGCGCTTCTTCAGCCAGCGTGTTCCATTCGCTGCAATCGGCGCACTGCCCCTGCCAGCGGTTGGAAACACTGCCACAGGCCTGGCAGACAAAGCGGCGTTTGGGTTTGGCCATGGCCTCGCATATCCGGAACATATCTGGAACACAAGCCGGCTCGATCGGCTGTCTTCACCATTCCGGCAAGACTTTCCTAACCATGCCGCTTGCCATCATCGTTAACGAGCCTCTGCTATTTCCTCAGCACATGGCCGCAGTAACTTCCCACTTCCTCGGTATCGATCCGAAAATGTATCGCCACTTCGCGATGCTGACGATCGGGTTGACGACGGTCTTCGCACTGTTCGCCGATGGCGAAACGCGCGAGACGATGGCGCAGAACAGCCAGCGCGCCGAACTCAAGCGCGCCGATGAAAGCAAGTTCGGCAAGACTAAGCTGGTCGACAAGCGCGGTGACAAGCCCCGCAGCAACGCAAGCGGCGGGTTCAATGGCACATTCGGCGCGCCGATGGACGGCGGTGGCAGCGTGAGCGGCAACAGCAGCTACATCCCGCCCGCCCTCGCGCTGAAGTCCCCGCCGATCATCATCGAAGTCGATCAGGCGGCTTTGGCGAAGATGTCGCCAGAACAGCGCAAAGCCTATCTCAAGCGGCTCGAAGACGAACGCCAGCGCCGCATGCGCGAAGGCCCGGTCGTGCCCACGCCGCAGCAAGTCAGCGCGCTCGCCGCCGCCTCGGCCGCGCGCGCAGGCTCTGACTCGATCGACTAGCCCGCAACCGGCATCAGCCCCATCGCGGTCGCGACCAGCGCCTCGGCTGCCGTCGCGATCACCTTGTCGGCCTCGGGCGCGAAGAATGGACTGTGCAGCGAAGGCAGGCTCACACCCTCGGCTTTCGCCTTCGCCAGCTTGTCTGCAGGCTGTCCACCGACCCACAGAATCGTCGACTCGATCCCGGCATCGGCCCGTCCGAACTCTCCGAAATCCTCGCCCGCCATCGTCGGCGTCGTCTCGATGACGCGCTCGCTCCCGAAACGCGCAGTCAGCTTGCCATGCACCTCGCGCGTGAACGCAGGCGTGTTCCACGTCGCGCGAGTATGCGGCTCGCGCACCACGATCAGCGGCATCCGCTCGTCCGGCACGCCTGCCGCAATCGTCTCACCCTTGGCGATCCGCGCGATGCCGCTCAGCAAGCGGTCGCGCTGCTTGTCGCCATAGCTGCGAACGGTCAGCTGCAGCTGCGCCTCGTCGGGAATGATGTTGTGCTTGGCCCCTGCGTGAAAGCTGCCCACGGTCACCACCGAAGGCTCGAACGGACTGGTTTCGCGGCTGACCAGCGTCTGCAGCCGCATCACGATCGCACTGGCCAGCACGATCGGGTCCTTGGTCGTTTGAGGATAGGCCCCGTGCCCGCCCAGCCCGCGCACGGTCAGGTCCACGCTGTCGACGTTGGCTAGCGCAAACCCCGGTATCGTCCCGATCACCCCCGCCGCCAGATCGCCGGTATCGTGGAACGCCAGCGTGTACTTCGGCTTGGGAAATCGCGTGTACAGCCCGTCGTCCAGCATTGCCCGCGCGCCCAGGCCCATCTCTTCGGCCGGTTGCCCGATCAATACCAGCGTGCCCGACCAGCCCTTGCGATTGGCGGCCATCAGTCGCGCAATCTCGATCCACGCCGTCATGTGCGTATCGTGTCCGCACGCGTGCATCACGCCGCTCTCTACCCCCGCGGTCGAAGTCCCGCGCACCTTGGACGCATAAGCCAACCCAGTCTTTTCCACGACTGGCAGTGCGTCCATGTCGGCGCGGATCAGCACGACCGGCCCCGGCCCGTTGCGCATCACTGCAACAACGCCCGTCTGGCCGACCTTCTCGGTAACGTCGAACCCCGCCTTGCGCGCCTCCGCCGCCAGCTTGGCCGCAGATTTGAACTCCTGGAAGCTCAGCTCCGGATTGGCGTGGAAATCGCGATAGATATCCATCAGTCCCGGCATATCCCGCGCGATCGTATCGCGCAGGGCATCGGCTTGTGCGGGGACAACAGTAAGCGCGAGAGCCGACATGGCGGCAGCCATAAGTTTCATGACGCCCACGCTACCCGCTGCGGCGCCCGAAACAACGACTTTATCGGAAGTGGTGCCCCTGGCCCGACTCGAACGGGCACGTATCTCTACAAACGATTTTGAGTCGTTCGCGTCTACCATTCCGCCACAGGGGCACGGATCCGAGGGCTGCCCTTAGCCAGCCCTCGGTCCAAAGGTCAAGCGTTGCGAAGTGCGCCGACCAGAAGCTTGTGCAGCTTCGAATGCAGGGCATCGTTTCCGGCAAGCAGCGTCTCGTCGCAGATTGGCTGCGAACGGCCCTTGTAGTCCGACACGAAACCGCCCGCTTCGCGCACCAGCAGGCACCCGGCGGCCGTGTCCCACGGCTGCAGACTGCTCTCCCAGTATCCGTCATACCGACCAGCGGCGACCCACGCGAGATCGAGCGAAGCCGCGCCGTTGCGACGAACGCCGGCAATGCGCGGACCGAGCTCGGCGTAAATCCGCACCCACTCGTTGATGTCGCCACGTCCCGCAAACGGGATGCCCGTCGCGATCAGCGCTTCGTCAAGATAGCGGCGCGCAGAAACACGCAGACGGCGGTCCTGCAGCCACGCGCCGCGGCTCTTCTCGGCCCAGAAGCTCTCGTCGGTGATCGGCTGATAGATCAGGCCTGCGGTCACTTCGCCCCAGCCCCTGCCGTCCAGCGTCGGTTCCTGCACCGCGATCGAGATCGCGAAGTGCGGAATGCCGTGAAGGAAGTTGCTCGTGCCGTCCAGCGGATCGATGATGAAGCGCGGCTTGCCGTCGTCACCCGGAATCTCGCCGCCCTCTTCCATCAGGAAGCCCCAGCCCGGACGCGCTTCGCGAAGCTCGTCCCACAGCGTGCGCTCGGACATCTGATCGGCCTTCGAGACGAAATCCGCCGGACCCTTCTTGCTGACCTGAAGATGCTCGACCTCACCGAAGTCGCGGCGCAGGCGGCCGCCCGCTTTGCGCGCCGCGCGTTCCATCACGCGCATCAGGCCGGAAATTGCTGCCATCTACTCAGCCCACCTTGCCGACGTACGAGCGCTCGTACACATCGACGATGATCCGCGTGCCGCTGCCGATGTGCGGCGGAACCATCACGCGCACGCCGTTGTCGAGGATCGCAGGCTTGTAGCTGGACGAAGCCGTCTGGCCCTTCACCACGGCGTCGGCCTCGACGATCGTGGCTTCGACCTGATCGGGCAACTGCACCGAAATCGGGCGCTCGTCGTACATTTCGAGCAGCACGGTCATGCCGTCCTGCAGGAATGCAGCGGCATCGCCCAGAAGGTCGGACGGCAGCGTGATCTGATCGTAGTTCTCCACGTCCATGAACACCAGATCCTCGCCCTCGGCATAGAGGAACTGGAAATCCTTGGTGTCGAGGCGAACGCGTTCGATCGTGTCCTGGCTACGGAAGCGGACGTTGGTCTTGCGACCATCGATCAGGTTCTTCATCTCGACCTGCATGAACGCGCCGCCCTTGCCGGGCTGGGTATGCTGGGTCTTGGCAACTTTCCAGATGCCCTTTTCGTATTCCAGGATATTGCCCGGACGGATGTCCACGCCGCTGATCTTCATGATGGAAAGAGCCTTACCGTGAGTAGGGAAGCGCGGCCCTTAGCCGCTCGGGCCGATTGCTTCAAGCAGGCGATTGCTTGAGAGCTGCGCGGCGTGCTAGCGCGAGGCCCATGAAGCGCGCGATATTCCTGAGCCTTGCCCTGTGCAGCATCACAGGCACCGCCCACGCGGTCCCCGGCGGCATGCTCCAAACCCTGCCGAAGGGACCTTGGACTTGCGAGATCCCCGGTGACGCCACGGCCGTTCCGGTGCCCAAGCCCGAACTCAGCTTCATCACCGTTCCTGATTCAAGCTACATCGCGCCCGATGGCGTGCGCGGCTCCTATCTGCTTCTGGCGGACCGTCTGACGCTCACCAGCGGCACCTTCAACGGGCGCCGCTTCCTGATGGACGGCAGTGCGCTGATGCGCGAACTTGGCGAAGGCGATCAGCAGACCGGCATCCGCTGCGTTCAGGCAGGGCCGGTGCTGCTCCCCACGCCCGGCTGATGTTTGATGAATTGACGCATCCCACCCCGTTCGTGGGGGGGGGGGGGGGGGGGGGCCGCGGGGGGGGGGGGGGGGGGCCCCCCCCCCCCCCCCCAAAAAAGGAACGAGGGCAAAAGGAAGAAGAGAGGACGGGGAGGAGAGAGAG
>NZ_JACICY010000005.1:0-208590 GCF_014196055.1 Novosphingobium hassiacum | reverse complement strand
CGGGGGGGGGGGGGGCCGCATGTGGGGGGGGGGGGGGTGGGCCCAACGGCCTTTGTTCACCCCACAGCCCGTTCGTGTCGAGCGAAGTCGAGACACCGCGCTCAGTGTCTCGACTTCGCTCGACACGAACGGGTGTGTGTGCGGTTCAACGCCAGGCTATCAAGCGCTAAACCGCCCGTCGCGCCGCATCCGCCAATAGGCGTAGGCCAAAATCCCCACGAACACCGCCACCCCGAACGGTAGTGCTGCCGGGAAGTCCTCGACCACTGCCAGCGCATCGGGATTGTTCGTGCTGGCAACGATCGCGGCATAGACGATGTTGAACAGACTATCCCCTACGATCAGCCCGGTCGCGGTCAGCACGCCCATGCGCTCGGCCAGTTCGGGCGACGTCTGACGCTTGGCCCAGCGATTATAAAGATGCCCCAGCACCGCGCCGACGATCACCAGCATCGTCACCTGCGTCGGCAGGTACATGCCCATGCCCACGGCCAGCGGTGGCAGTGATCCCTTGCCCGAACGCTTGAGCAATTCGTCAATCAACACCACGCCTGCGCCAATCGCCGCGCCCAGCCCGACCAGATCCCAATCCAAACTCCCGCCCAGCACGCCCTGCGCAATCGCCGAGATCAGCGCCGCCTGCGGAGCCGACAATGCGTTCGGTCCCGCGCCTGGCGCGCCCTGAAATCCAAACGTCGAATTGAGCAGGTCAAGGATCGGCGGGATCACCAGTGCGCCGAACAGCACGCCCAGCACCAGCGCGATCTGCTGCCGCCAAGGCGTCGCACCGACGAGTTGCCCGGTCTTGAGATCCTGCAGGTTGTCGTTCGAAATCGTCGCCACGCCAAACACGATTGCGGTCACGAACAGCGCGAACGCGACCAGCGCCTTGGTATCGCTCTCGCTTCCACCTTGCCCGAACAGGCCGAGCAGCAGCAGTGAAATGCCCAGCGCCGCCAGAATGCCCACGCCCGAAATCGGACTGTTCGAAGCCCCGATAAGCCCGGCCATGTACCCGCAGACCGATGCAATAATGATGCCGGCCACCAGCACATAGAGCACCGACGCGATCAGCGTCATGCCCAGCGCACCCGCCACCGGACCGCCAGTCGCGAAATCTGTCAGCAGCAGGGCGATCGGTATCATCGACAGCAGGATCGTCCCCCCGACAATACCGATCGGCAAATCACGCTCGGTCAGTTCAAGCGTGTCCATCCCGGCACCCTTGCGCGACTTGTTCGCCGCCAGCGCACCGGCAATCCCACGCACGATCGGGCCGATAACCCGCAGCAGGGTCCAGATCGCCGCCACGCCGATCGTGCCTGCGCCGATGAAGCGGATTTTCTCGCGGAACACCGTGCCGACGAAATCGGCAAGCTCGGTCCCGACCGGCGGACCACCCGCCGTGAATTGCGGCAGCAGGAAACCGAAACTGATCACGATCCCGGTCAGCATCGCAATGCCCACCGCGATCCCCACCAGATGCCCCACGCCGACCAGCGCCAGCGACAGCCCGCCGAACAGCATTGAGCTGCCCGACCCAAGCTTGAACACGCCGCCGACTTCCTCCACCGCGAACTTCATCTTGGCAAGCAACGGATAAAGCGCCGCCAGCAAGCCACCTGCGGTCACCGCCGCCAGACCCTTGCGGTTTTCCTCGGCCCCGCCGACGCCTGCGCCGACTTTCAGCACTTCGGCGGCAGCTACGCCCTCAGGATAGGGCAGGTCGGAACCAGTCACCAGCGCGCGCCGCAGCGGCACCGAATACATCACCCCCAGCACGCCGCCGACGGCAATCACCGCGACCGATTCCCAGTACGGAAAGTCCGCCCACCAACCGACCATGACCAGCCCGGGCAGAACGAACACGATCGCCGACAGCGTTCCCGCCGAACTCGCGATCGTCTGGACGATGTTGTTTTCCTGAATCGTCGCGCCCGAAAAGCCGCGCAGCACCGCCATCGAAATGACCGCCGCCGGGATCGACGTCGCAAACGTCAGCCCGATGCGTAATCCCAGATAGACGTTGGCAGCGGTAAACAGCACCGTCAGCAGCGCGCCGAGGATCACGCCTCGAACCGTCAATTCCCTTGGCGCTGCGATCCCGGTCATGCCCTGCTCCGACTATTCGTTACCAAACGCCGTGTCTGGCACGCCGGGCAGTCGCTGGGAAGGGCGTTCAGCTTACGAATGAAACCTTCGTCGACCCGCTCACCATCTCGGCAAGCCGCGCAGCGTCCCAGTTGGTCAGGCGCACGCAGCCATGACTCTCGGCGCGTCCGATCGTCTGCGGCTCGGGCGTTCCGTGAATGCCGTAATGCTCCTTCGACAGATCGATCCACACCACGCCGACCGGCCCGTTCGGCCCCGGCGGCAACAGGTGCTCGCCCTTGCTGTCGGGCACATCCCAGAACAGGCTCGCGTCATAGCTGAACTGGGGATTGTACGACGTTCCGTTGATCTTCCAGTTGCCCAGTGGCAGCGGATCCTTGCTCGATCCGGTGGTGACGGTGAACAGCGCGACCAGCTTGTCGGCAGCGTCGTAGACCTTGAGCGTACCACCCTTCTTGCTGACGACGATCTTGTCAGCCTTGGGCTGAGTCGTGCCCACGCCCAGGCTGAACAACGTATCGGCCCATGCCGCGTCCTTCACCGCGCTACGGTCGAACGCATCAGCACCCACGTTCGGCACCCGAATATTCTGTCCGGCGGCATAAGCCACAGGCGGCAACTTCGCTTCGGGCTGCTCTGACGCTGCACTCGGGTTGGGTGCGGGCTGCGCCAATTGCGGGTTCAGCGCGCGCAGCACGTCGCCCGTCGTATGGAACCGCTCCGCCAGCTTTTCCTCAAGCGATGCATAGCCAAGCGAAGGCAATTTTGCCTGTGCCGCCGGGTCCTTGGGCAGCGCCGCAAACGGCCCGCGCGCGAAGTCGTCGGGGATCGTCACGACCCGCGTCGCCGGAATGTTCGACCACTTTGCCAACGCCTGCATCGTCGGCTCATCGAACTTGCCCGTCACCGGCAAATCATTGGCGCTCTGGAAGCCCTCAACCGCGTTGCGTGTCGACAGGCCTTCCTTGCCATCGATGACGCCCGGTGCAAAACCCATGCGCTCCAGCACCACCTGCGCCTGCATCATTGGTCTGGCCATGTCTTCGGCCTCTCCCTTTTGCCCCGGAGCCGGGTCCTTTGACAGCAGCGCGTCGCTGCTCGCTGCCGTATCGGACGCTGCTTCGCTAGGAGATCCTTTGTCCCCGGAGCCACATGCAGAAAGTGAAAGAAGAGCGATCGCGGTTGCAGCGGAACGAAGCATTGGAATTCCCGGAAAAACTGTACCGGAAGAACCCGCCGTCGCCGCGCGTGGTTCCCGTCAGCGGTCGTTTATCCGAGGATTGGCACGGATCGCCTCGTTGAACGCTACGACGGCGGCCGCTTCATCGCCGCCCCACACCGCATTGCTCACCGCCAGAAAGTCTGCACCTGCCTGCACGATCGGCCCACAGTTCTCCGGAGTAATTCCGCCTATCGCCACGCAGGGCAGCTCGAAAATGGTCTGCCACCATTCCAGCGTGTCGAGCGTCGCGACATGCTCAGTCTCTTTGGTGCTCGACGGAAAGAACGCCCCGAACGCCACATAATCGGCACCAGCCTCACCCGCCGCCATCGCGAAATGGCGGCTGTCGTGACAGGTCACCCCGATCTGCACATCGCGCCCGAGCCGCTCGCGCGCCTCGCGGACATCGCCGTCCTTCTGCCCCAAATGGACCCCGTCAGCGCCAAGCCGCTTGGCCAGGCTTACCGAATCGTTGACGATGAACGCCACGTCCCGATCCGCGCAGATTTTCTGCAACGGCTCGGCCAAGGGTGCGGCGGCATGATCGTCCAGACCCTTCACCCGGAACTGGAACGCCGCCACCGGCCCGGCGTCGAGCGCGCGTGCTAGCCGGTCGGCGAAGCCTCCGGTCACATCGAGCGGAGAGATCAGGTACAAGTCTGCAGAAGGTTTTGCCATGCCGCCCCTTATCCCCGCCGGGCCACGGCTGCAATCATGTAGGTGGTGGGCACGTTCGGGACCGGTTCAGCCGCGCCGATCATTGTAGCGTACATGAACCACAAAATCCTCGCGCTCGCTGCCCTCCCCGCACTGGCCCTGTCGGCCTGCACGATCATCCCGCCCGCAGTCGAACAGGCCCCGCCCCCGCAGAGCGATGGCTTCGCGCAGATCGGCCAGACCATCCGCGTCGGCGCGCTCACCATCCGTCCCGACGCGATCAACGAGGACAGCCGCTGCCCGATGAACGCCCGTTGCGTCTGGGCCGGGCGCGTGATCGTCGCCGCAACCGTCATGCAGAACGGCGAATCCACGTTCCGCAACTTCACGCTCGGCGAACCTGCCAGCGACGGCCTGATGCTCGATACGGTTGAACCGGGGCGAACAACACTGGAGGGCGCGATCCCGCCCGCCAGCTACCGCTTCCACTTCAGTATCACGCCGCGCCAGTAGACCCGAGGTCGTAAACCCACCCCCAACCCCTCCCTTGAGGGAGGGGAGCGAGACTTACGCAGCCGAAGGCGGAGTTAGTCGCAGCCGGGTGGGTGCTCAGCGCCAGCGTTGGCACACAAGATAGCCCGAAACGGAAAACGCCCCGCCCCGGCTTATGCCAGGTGCGGGGCGGCCATTTCCGTCCTCTCAACCGAATAATGCTTAGGCGATCGAACCCGCGTAGATCTCGTCGATCGCGCTACCCAGCGCTGCGTCGAATTCCGCGTCGGTCATCTGGTGACGCAGGTCTTCGAGCAGAGCGCGGCTGAAGCTGGCGATGATGCCCTTGTTCTTGGCCAGATGCGCGCAAGCCTCGGGACGCTTGAACCCGCCCGACAGCGCCACCACGCGCAGTACCTTGGGATGGGCAACCAGCGGATCGAACGTGCACGGCTCGACCGGCAGCGACAGCTTGAGCATGACCTGCACGCCATCGGGCAGCGCATCCAGGTTCTTCAGGATCTCGTCGAGCAGGATCGCATCGCACTCTGCGCGCGTCTCGCTCTTGATGTTCACTTCGGGCTCGATGATCGGCATCATGCCGTGGCTGAGCACCTGATTGCCGATCGCGAACTGCTGCGCGACGACTGCCGCGATGCCTTCGCGATTGGCCGAATTGATGACCGAACGCTCCTTGGTGCCATAAACGCCCATCGCCTTCGAACGCGTCAGCAGCTCGTCCAGCGTCGGCATCGGCTTCATCAGCTGCACGCCGTTGGCTTCGTCTTCCAGACCCTTGTCGATCTTGATGAACGGTACCACGCCCTTGTCGATCAGCGCCTGCGGAACGGGCTTGCCATCGACCGAGCCATCCATCGTGCGTTCGAACAGGATCGCGCCGATCACCTTGTCGCCGTGGAACACGTCAGACCTGATGATCCGCGAACGCATGTCGTGGATCAGGCCGTACATTTCCTCTTCGGTGGACCAGGCATCCTCGGTCACGCCATAGCCTGCGAGCGCCTTGGGGGTTGAACCGCCGGACTGGTCGAGAGCGGCAATGAAGCCATTGCCGGAAGCCATCTTCGCAGTCATTTCGGTCGTGTTCATTCAGCCCACCTTGTACTGGCAAAAGCTCCGGAAACCGGGCTCCGCATAGCTATGCGCAATTGCGCCAAAAAAATGCGCGACCTGGGTGACGCGCCGATTTGCGAACGGTCCATAATCAGGCGCGTGCCGCAGTGCAACACGCGCCCTCAAATTTTATCGCTCGAGCGCCGCGACGCCCGGAAGCTCCTTGCCTTCCATCCATTCGAGGAAAGCACCACCCGCCGTCGAAACGTACGAGAAATCGCCCGCGACGCCGGCATGGTTGAGCGCAGCAACCGTATCGCCACCACCAGCTACCGAAACCAGCGAACCTTCCTTGGTCAGCGCCGCTGCGGTCTTCGCCAGCGCAACCGTGGCCGTATCGAACGGCTCGGTCTCGAACGCGCCCATCGGCCCGTTCCATACCAGCGTGCGACAGGTCTTGAGCACATCGGCCAGCGCCTCGACCGCAGTCGGCCCGACGTCGAGAATCATCTCATCGGCAGCCACTTCATGCACATTGCAGGTCCGCAGGCTCGGCGGGTTCGCGGCAAATTCCTTCGACACCACGACATCATACGGCAGATGCACCGTGCAGCCCGATTTGTCCGCATTCTCGAGAATCTCGTCCGCCGTCGCGGTCAGGTCATGCTCGCACAACGACTTGCCCACCGCCACGCCGCGCGCGGCCAGGAAAGTGTTGGCCATGCCGCCGCCGATGATCAGGTGATCGACCTTGCCGACCAGATGCTTCAAGACATCGAGCTTGGTCGAGACCTTGGCCCCGCCGACCACTGCCGCCACCGGATGCTCGGGATTGCCCAGCGCCTTTTCCAGCGCCTTCAATTCTGCCTCCATCGCCCGCCCAGCATAGGCCGGAAGCGCATGCGCCAGCCCTTCGGTCGAAGCGTGCGCGCGGTGCGCAGCCGAAAACGCATCGTTGACGTAGATATCGCCAAGGCTCGCAAACCGCGCGACGACTGCGGGATCGTTCTTTTCCTCACTGCCAAAGAAGCGCGTATTTTCCAACACCGCGATCTCACCGGGTTGCATCGCTGCCACCGCTGCCTTGTCGCCCTCCCAGTCGATATAGGCGACCGGACGGCCCAGCACATGCGCCAGCGGCCGCGCCAGCTTGTTCAGCGAGAATTCCGCCGAAGGCTGACCCTTGGGACGGCCGAAGTGCGCCAGAACCAGCACCTTGGCACCCTTATCCGCCAGCTCGCACAGCGTCGCAACGGTCGCGCGTAGCCGTGTATCGTCGGTGACCACGCCATCGGCCATCGGCACGTTCAGATCCTCACGCACCAGCACGGTCTTGCCGCTCAGGTCACCAAGGTCGTCCAGGGTCTTGAAGCTCATTGCTCGATCCTCACTTCGTCACCGATGGCAATGTCGCCATCGGTCAGGACCCGACCGAGAATGCCGCCACGCCAGTCGGGCATCAGGGCAAGTTTCAGGCCGGGGTGGATTTCGTCCATGCGATTGCACGGATCGCATTCGCAGGTAATTTCGATGCGCAGCGTCTTGCCGATGGCGATGACCTTGCCGGGTTCGCGCGGAAGGCGAATGCCCTGCACCAGCAGGTTGGCGCGCCTGACGTGCCATGCCAGTTCGCGCTCCGGCGCGGGCTGCAGCTCGCCAAGAGCAGCCTCCCAGCTTTCCGCTTCGATCAGCGAGATCTGCCGCCGCCCGGTCTTTCCGGGCCGCACCGCGCCACGCAGGTCACCACGAACGCCCAGCGTCCGCGTGACCGCAACGTGGTCGAGCGTCTCGATGGGTCCACGCGAACGATCATGCCGCGCAATGCCACCGAGACGTCCCATGTTTTGCAACAATCCTTAGAGGAACTTGCTCATCACGCCCGCAGTGTCGAGCATGCGGTTCGAGAAGCCCCATTCGTTGTCGTACCACGAAAGCACACGGACCAGCTTGCCTTCGAGCACGGCAGTCTCAAGGCTGTCGATCGTCGACGAATGCGAATCGTGGTTGAAGTCGATCGAAACCAGCGGCTCTTCGGTGTAACCCAGCACGCCCTTGAGCGGGCCTTCGGCAGCAGCCTTGAGCAACGAGTTGACCTCTTCCAGCGTCGTGTCGCGCTTCGGCGTGAAGGTCAGGTCGACCACCGAAACGTTCGGCGTGGGCACGCGGATCGAAGACCCGTCGAGCTTGCCCTTCAGGTCGGGCAGAACTTCGCCAACCGCCACGGCAGCGCCGGTGCTGGTCGGGATCATGTTCATCGCCGCAGCGCGCGCACGGCGGGGATCGCTGTGGATTTGGTCGAGGATCTTCTGGTCGTTGGTGTACGAATGGATCGTGGTCATCAGACCGCGCTCGATACCGATCGATTCATGCAGCACCTTGGCCATCGGCGCGAGGCAGTTGGTGGTGCACGATGCGTTCGACACGATCTTGTGATCGGCAGTCAGCTTGTCGTCGTTCACGCCGAACACGACGGTCAGGTCGACGTTCTTGCCTGGAGCCGAGATCAGCACGCGTTTGGCGCCTGCATCAAGGTGCTTCTGACCGCCTTCGCGGTTCGCAAAGAAGCCGGTGCATTCCATCGCGATGTCGATCCCGTTGGCGGCATGCGGCAGATTGGCGGGATCGCGCTCGGCGGTCACGTGGATGCGCTTGCCGTTGACGATCAGATCATTGCCATCGACCGAGACGTCGCCCGCGAACGCGCCATGCACGCTGTCGCGCTTGAACAGCAGCGCGTTGGCCTTGGCATCGGCCAAGTCGTTGATCGAAACCAGCTCAAGGCCGCAATCGGGCCGCTCGAGGATGGCGCGGGCCACGTTGCGCCCGATACGTCCGAAACCGTTGATTGCTACCTTGATCGCCATGCCAAGTTCTCCTGTTGAATTTACGAAATCCGCGAAAGTATCTGCGGGACAATCTTGTCAGTCGTAAGACCGAAGTGTTCGAACAAAACCTCAGCCGGAGCCGAGGCACCGAACGTATCGATACCGATCGTCAGTCCGTCGCCAACGTACTTCTGCCAGCCCAGCGTAACGCCGGCCTCGATCGAGACCTTGAGCGTGTCGGCGGGCAACAGGTCGGCGCGATAGTCCGCATGCTGCTCCTCGAACAGCTCCCAGCACGGTACAGACACCACGTCCGCGCCGATGCCCTTTGCTTCAAGTGCTGCGGCGACGTCCATCGCCAATGCCACTTCCGAACCGGTTGCCAGCAGCACGACCTTGCGCGCGGCTTCGGCTGATACAAGCCGATAGGCACCCTTGGCGCTCTTCATCTCGGCATCGAAACGCACCGGCGGCAAGTTCTGGCGGGTCAGCGCCAGCACCGACGGACGGTCCTTGTTAGCCAGCGCCAGCGCCCAGGCCTCAGCCGTCTCGATCGCATCGGCGGGGCGGAACACCAGCAGGTTGGGGATCATGCGCAAGGACATGACATGCTCGACCGGTTGATGGGTCGGGCCATCTTCGCCAAGCCCGATCGAATCATGCGTGAACACATAGACCACGCGCTGATGCTGCAGCGCCGACATACGCACCGCATTGCGGCAGTAGTCCGAGAACATCAGGAACGTGCCGCCGTAAGGGATTACACCCCCGTGCAGCGCCATGCCGTTCATCGCCGCCGCCATGCCGAATTCGCGGATGCCGTAATAGACGTAGCGCCCGTCGTAGCTGTCGGGCGTGAACGGCGCAGTCGACTTGGTCTTGGTGTTGTTCGATCCGGTCAGATCGGCAGACCCGCCGACCATTTCGGGCACTTTGGCGGTCAACGCCTCAAGCGCCATCTCGCTCGACTTGCGCGTCGCCACCTTGGGCGGATTGGCGATCAGCGACTGGACATAGGCGTCATAGCCAGTGTCGGCCGGCAGTTCGCCCGACATCCGCCGCGCCAGTTCAGCCGCTTTGGCATTGCCCGCAGCGCGCGCTTCCCACGCCTCGCGAACAGACTTGCCGCTTGCACCAGCAGCGCGCCAGTTAGCCAGAATATCAGCCGGAATCTCGAACGGAGCCGCAGTCCAGCCCAGATATTCGCGCGCAGCGGCGATTTCATCCGCACCCAACGGCGATCCGTGGACATTGTGCCCGCCCTGCTTGTTCGGCGCGCCCTTGCCGATGACCGTGTGGCAAGCGACCAGCGACGGACGAGGGTCAGCGTCGGCCTCGGCCAGCGCACGCTCGATGTCGGCAAAATCATGCCCGTCACACGACGTCACGTGCCAACCGCTTGCGGTATAGCGGCCCAGGATGTCTTCGGTCGTCGAAAGCGAAGTATCGCCGTCGATGGTGATCTTGTTGTCGTCCCATAGGACATTCAGGCGGCCCAGCTTCAGCGTGCCCGCCAGACCGATCGCCTCATGGTTCAGGCCTTCCATCAGGCAGCCGTCACCCGCGACGACCCAGGTCTTGTGATCGACGAGCTCGTCACCGAACTGCGCATTCAGATGCCGCTCGGCCATCGCCATGCCCACCGCCATCGCCACACCCTGACCCAGCGGCCCGGTGGTGCATTCCACGCCTTCGAGCAGGAAGTTCTCGGGGTGACCCGCGCAAGGGCTAGTTAGCTGGCGGAAGTTGCGGATGTTGTCCATCGTCGGCGCTTCATAGCCGGTCAGGTGCAGCAGCGCGTAGATCAGCATCGAGCCGTGGCCCGCCGACAGCACGAAGCGATCGCGGTCGGACCACTTGGGTGCCGACGGATCGTGCTTCAGAAACTTCGTCCACAGAACCGTCGCCACATCGGCCATGCCCATCGGCATACCCGGGTGGCCCGAATTCGCAGCCTGCACAGCATCCATTGCAAGCGCGCGGATCGCATTGGCCATAGGCGCCAATGTCTCGGTGGATTCGCGTGTCATGCTTGTAGAAGCCCTTCCTGATCGTGCAGCCCGCAGCGACCTTCAGCCCTAATTCCGATGATTCGGGGTCGCGTCTCTTTGGTCACGACGACCCGCACGGTCAAGGCTGGCGGGCATGTCAATGCGCGTCCACAGCTGTTGTGGCGCGTTATCCTACGCGACGATGCGCCTTGCTGTTGCGATAAGCCGGACATGTGCTAGCGTTCGTGCCCATGGTGACGGAAGCATTGGACGCGGCGCTCGACAGGCTGGAGCATGCCCTTGCGGCAGCCGAGAGCGCAATTTCAGCCAGAGACGAGAGTGCCGGAAAGGAACTCGCGATTCTCAAGGTGCGCCATCGCAAGCTCAAGGAAACCGTCGCGCAGGAACTTCGCCAGCTCGACCTCCTGCTTGCTGGTCTTCCCAAATGAGCAACGTCAATCTGATCATCGCCGGACGCCCGACTGCGGTCTCATGTGCGGCAGGCGAAGAGTCGCATATCGAAATGCTCGGCCGCATGATCGACGAACGCGCAAGGCGGATCGGCGGCGCGCAGAGCGAGTCTCGCACGCTCCTGTTCGCCGCACTGATGCTCGCCGACGAACTGCATGACGCCCACCGTGAGGCTCCCGCCACCGCTGCGTCGCCGCCCACTTCCACTCCAGTCTCCCAGTCGATCGAGGAAAGCGCGATCGAACGGCTGGTCGAACGGGTCAATCAAATGGCCGAGCGGGTCGAAAAAGTCAGGCAAGCCCTTGAGCAAGGTCCGGTAAGCGCCTAGATAGGGAAGTGACGGGATCTGCCCGGCACGAGCCGCATGAATATCCCTGAGGCTATAAGCAATCCAAGGGGGTTGTCCCTGCCTTTGACCCTGGTCTTCGGTACACGATCCCCACCTGACGTCGAGGCGTCGGAGGATTTTCCGAGCTAACGACCCACGGTGGGCCCGTCACCCTCCCCCTTCTCTCCCTGGAGCATTGCGTGGACCCGAAAATTGCGCTGCGCAAAGATCTCAGAGCGCGGCGCAACGCCCATGTCGCCAGCCTCGATCCGCGCGTCAAAGCCCTGATGTTCATGCGCCCGCCCTCGCCCGTCGTGGCGATGGTGCCCGCAGGTGCCACGGTCGGCCTCTATCTCGCAGGCCCCGCCGAAGCCCCTGCCACCGCCTACGCGCGCTTCTTCCACGAGGCGGGCCACAAGGTCGCACTGCCATGGTTTTCCGGGCGCGATGCCCCGATGATCTTCCGCGAATGGGCCTCCCCGTGGATAGACGATCTGTTGGTCCCCAGCCCATGGCAAGGCATCGTGCAACCCTCTGACGACGCTCCGGAACGCGTCCCCGATGTGCTGTTTATGCCCCTCGTCGGTTTCGACGAGAACGGCGGCAGGCTCGGTCAGGGCGGTGGTCACTACGACCGCTGGCTCGCCGCGCACCCGGCGACCACAGCCATCGGCCTCGCATGGGATTGCCAGCTTGCTGCCGAATTGCCCCATGAGCCCCATGACCAACCCCTCCACGCCGTGGTAACGCCGACGCGGATCTACGGACCTTGGGAGAACGCTGCGTGAGCCAGGACTATCGCCCCACCTGGCGCAAGCCGATCGGAATCATCCTGCTGATGCTGGCACTTGTGCTTTACGCCGCAGCCATCGCCGCGTTCTCGGGCACGATCGGGCAGTGGCACGTGGCAGTCCAGACCGTAGTCTACATCGTACTTGGAGTAGCCTGGCTGCTCCCGCTACGCCGCTTCCTGATCTGGATGGAAACCGGCCGCTGGGGCTGAAACGCCCGTGCCGTGAAATTCCCCAAGGTGGCGCGAGTGACGGGACTTGAACCCGCGACCCTCGGCGTGACAGGCCGATACTCTAACCAACTGAGCTACACCCGCTCGCCCCTTGGGGAGCCGCGCATCTATGGCAGGCGTGGCAGGCTGTCAACACGCTGAAAGCCGGAAATGCCCGACCAGATCGTACCAGGATCTTGCCATCACCCATTAGCGCCGCATACCCTCCCCGCTGCGACTAACTTCGCCTAAAGGCTCAATAAGTCTCGCTCCCCTCCCTTAAGGGAGGGGTTGGGGGTGGGTTTCCTACATAAGTCTAATTTACTGAAACGAACGCAAAGAAAAAGGCGCCCGAAAGCGCCTTCTTCATCTTCCCAATGGCGCGAGTGACGGGACTTGAACCCGCGACCCTCGGCGTGACAGGCCGATACTCTAACCAACTGAGCTACACCCGCTCACCCTTGGGAGCGCCGCCTCTATGGCAGTCGCCGGAGGCTGTCAACGCTGATCGTGCAGCATTTTGCCGACCTGCGCAAAAACGTGGTGAACCGCCGTTAACCGCGTTTTAGCACCCCTGTGCGACAAGGCCGCTACGCACGAATTGGGTCGTGCGGGGGCCTCCGCGATGATTGCACGTTCCGTTGTTCTTGGCGCAACCGGCGCGACAATGCTCTGCGTTCCGACCGCAGCACAAGCCGCCGACCAGGTCCGCTTCGCCAGCGACGTCTTCGTCGAACGCTTCGTCTCAACGCCCGGCGGCGGCACGGCCCGCATTCTTGAACGCGCCGACCGCCTGACGCCCGGCGACCGCGTGATCTTCATCGTCAACTGGACCGCAGCCCGCGCCCGCACTTTCACGGTCACCAACCCCATGCCCCGCGCCATAGCCTTCCAGCGCAGCGGCGATGGCGACGAGGAAGTGTCGGTCGATGGCGGACGCAGCTGGGGAACGCTGGGTGATCTGCAGGTGCGCGACGGCGACGGCAACCTCCGCCTTGCTTCACCCGAAGACGTCACCCACTTGCGCTGGAGAGTCCCAGGCACACGCGGCAGTGGGCAACTGACCTATCGCGGCGTAGTACGCTGAAGCCTCAGCACTTCTGGTACTTCCAGTTGCGGTGCTTGCCCTCGCCGATCCACTCGACCGACTGCGCGATACGCTTGTCGCGCGTGGCATCAGTCTTCGCCTCGGCAACCCACTCGATATATTCGCGCCGATAACCCGGCGGCATTGCGTCGAACCGCGCGCGCACATCGGCACCATCAAGCGCTGAGGCAAACGCATCAGGCATTTCCGGCACCGGTTTGGGCGCTGCCTTGGGCGCCTTGACGGCAGGCTTGGCTAGCCGCTCGACCGCCGCCCGAACCTTGGCCTCGATCTCCTGATCCGGTGGCATGGCATCCAGTGACGCGATCTGTCGGAACTTGCCGGTCCCGCCCGCTTCCTCGTCGTGATGAAAGAAGATCGACACGTGCTTCTTGAACGCGGCCATTCCCGCCATGTTGCGTCCGCCGAGCGTGAAGTGCGGCATGCCCCACTTTATCGCCTCCTCGCACTCCGGTACGACGCGATGCACGATCGCGCGGAAATGCTCGAGGATCGGCTTGGCGAAGTCGCCCGCCTTGGCGATATGCTCGTCGATACGCGGTTCAAGCGTCGCCATTGCTCCCTCCGACAGGATCAATCCGCCAGCAGCAGCACCGGCGTCTCGATCAACTTCTTCACCGCCTGAACAAAGCTTGCCGCGTCGTATCCGTCAACCACGCGGTGATCGCAACTGATCGAGATATTCATCAGCTTGCGCCTTTCGATGCGCTCGCCGCCCATCCCGTCGCTCACGAACATCGGCCGTTCGATGATCCGGTTCGGTCCGATGATCGCGACTTCGGGGCGATTGATCACCGGAGTCGTCGCCACGCCGCCCAACGGCCCGAGCGAGGTCAGCGTCAGGGTCGATCCGGAGAGCTCGTCGGACTTGGCAGTGCCGCTCCGCGCCGCCTCCGCCAGTCGCCCGATCTCGCGCGCAAGCTGCCACAAGTTCAGCCCTTGCGCATTGCGAACCACCGGCACCATCAGCCCCGCAGGCGTCTGTGCCGCGATCCCCAAGTGCACCGCACCATGCCGCGTCACTACGCCCGCCTCGTCGTCGTAGCGTGCGTTGATCATCGGGAATTGCGGGATCGTCCGACAGATCGCAGTGATCAGCAGCGGCAGCATGGTCAGCTTGGGCTTGTCCCCGCGCGCCGAATTCAACTGTTCGCGCATGACCTCAAGCGCAGTCACATCGCACTCCTCGACATAGGAGAAGTGCGGGATATGCCGCTTGGACGCTGCCATGTTCTCGGCAATGCGGCGGCGCATGCCGATGACCTTGATCACCTCGTCGCCGCGCTCTGCGCCGGCCGACCGGTAGCCGCCCTGCGCATTGTAGCTCAGGAACTGGTCAAGGTCAGCGTGGCGGATACGCCCTTCCTCGGACGGACGGACTTCGGAAAGATTGATCCCAAGATCGCTCGCCCGCTGGCGCACGGCGGGACTGGCCAAGACCTTGCCACCACCCCCGTTCGTGTCGAGCGAAGTCGAGACACTCTTGCTGGGCTGGGCGTTGGTGCTTGTGGCTGGCGGAGCGCGCGGTGTCTCGACTTCGCTCGACACGGACGGCTCTGCGGCTGGTTCGGGCGTGGTTTGCGGACCAGCAGCCTCAACCCTCGCCACATCGCCCGCGTCGGGATTCTCCGCCTCGATGCGCTCTTCAACAAGCTCCGCTCGTCCTGAGCCTGCCGAAGGACCATCGCTGACGTCACCCTCCCCCTCGGTCTCGATCACCACCAGCGCCGATCCGATCGCGATAACATCGCCGACCTCACCCGCGACGGAAATGACTCGCCCGGTCACCGGGCTCTCCATCTCGACCGTCGCCTTGTCGGTCATCATGTCGGCAATTCGGCCATCTTCCTCGACCAGATCGCCGACCTTGACGTGCCACGCGACGATCTCGGCCTCGGCGATGCCCTCACCGATGTCGGGCAGGCGGAATGTGTAATTTGCCATGGGGATCAGGCTTTCGTCAGACGGTCGATGGCCTCGCCGATGCGGACCGGGCCGGGGAAATAGGCCCATTCGAGGCTATGGGGATAAGGCGTGTCGAAGCCGGTCACGCGTTCGATCGGCGCTTCGAGGTGATAGAAGCAGCGCTCCTGCACCAGCGCCGACAGTTCCGCGCCGAAACCGCAGGTCCGCGTCGCTTCATGGACGATCAGACATTTGCCGGTTTTTTCCACCGACTTTTCCACCGTCTCGATGTCCAGCGGGACGAGCGAGCGCAAGTCGATGATCTCGGCATCGACGCCCTTCTCGGCGCAGACCGCTGCGGCCACGTGCACCATCGTGCCATAGGCCAGCACGGTGAACGCCTGCCCCGGGCGGACGATGCGCGCTTTCCCCAAGGGGATCGAGTAATATCCGTCCGGCACGACGCTGTCGTCGTGCTTCGCCCAGGGCTCGACCGGCTTGTCGTAATAGCCGTTGAACGGACCATTGTAGATGCGCTTGGGCTCGAAGAAGATCACCGGATCGTTGTCCTCGATCGCCGCAATCAGCAGTCCCTTGGCATCGTGCGGCGTCGACGGGATGACCGTCTTGATCCCCGAAACGTGGGTGAACAGCGCCTCCGGACTCTGACTGTGCGTCTGCCCACCGAAGATGCCGCCACCGAAGGGAGAGCGTACCGTCAACGGCGCGATGAACTCACCCGCCGACCGGTAGCGCAGCCGCGCTGCCTCCGACACGAGCTGGTCCAGCCCCGGATAGATGTAATCGGCAAACTGGATCTCGGGCACGGGGCGCAGGCCATAGGCGCCCATCCCGACCGCGACCCCGATGATCCCGCATTCGCTGATCGGCGTGTCGAACACGCGAGTCTTGCCGTGCTTCTTCTGCAGCCCCGCCGTCGCGCGGAACACGCCGCCGAAGTAGCCGACATCCTCGCCCATCACGACGATGTTGGGGTCGCGCGTCATCATGATGTCGAGCGCGTCGTTGATCGCCTCGATCATGTTCAGGCGACGCGTGGGTGCGTCCTGCAGCGAAACCGGAGCTTCTTCCACGATCATCTAAGCCCCCTCTTCTTCAGAGGAGGGGGTTGGGGGTGGTACAGTCCCGAGCACAGTGCCCGATCGGCACCACCCCGCTGCGACTAGGTCCTGCTTCGCAGACCCAAGTCTCGCTGCCCCTCCTCTGAAGAGGAGTGGGGAAATGCGTTCCACGATCATGACTCTTTCCATTCCGGCCATTTGATCCGGCGCTCGCGGATCGCCTGCTCGCTTTGTTCCTTGAGGTGCCACGGCAGTTCCTCGAACACATCCTCGAACATCGTATGGAACGGATGATGCAGGCCGTGGCCGAGAATACCGTTCTTTTCGGCCTCCTTGGTCGCGGCCTTCACGTGATCCATCAGTTCACGGTCCATCGCGTCGTGCTGCTCGTCGGACCATTCGCCTAAAGCGATCAAGTGGCGCTTCAGCCGCATGATCGGATCGCCCAGCGGCCATTCCTCGCGTTCCTGCGCCGAGCGATACTGGCCGGGATCATCAGACGTCGAATGCCCCTCGGCACGATAGGTGAAATGCTCGATCAACGTCGGCCCACCGTTCGAGCGCGCGCGATCAGCCGCCCAGCGCGTCGCGGCGTAGACCGCCAGCGGATCGTTGCCATCGACGCGTATGCCGGCGATGCCATAGCCAATCGCGCGCGCCGCAAATGTGGTGCGCTCCGCACCCGCAAACCCCGAAAAGCTCGAAATCGCCCACTGGTTGTTGACGACGTTGAAGATCACCGGCGCATTATAAACCGCAGCAAAGGTCATCGCTGCGTGAAAATCGCCTTCAGCAGTCGAGCCTTCGCCGATCCAGGTGGCCGCAATCCGGCTGTCACCCTTGATCGCGCTGGCCATCGCCCAGCCCACGGCTTGCGGGTACTGCGTGGCAAGGTTGCCCGAGATGGTGAAAAACGAATAGTCGCGCGCCGAATACATGATCGGCAGCTGGCGACCCTTCAGCTTGTCGGCGCGGTTCGAATAGATCTGGTTGACCATCTCGACCAGCGGATAGCCGCGCGAGATCAGGATGCCCTGCTGGCGGTAGCTGGGGAACACCATGTCATCGTCGGCCAGCGCCATTGCGGGCGCGACCGACGTCGCCTCCTCGCCGGTGCACTTCATGTAAAAGCTGGTCTTGCCCTGGCGCTGCCCGCGATACATGCGATCGTCGAACGCACGGGTAAGTGCCATGGTGCGAAGCATCCGCCGCAGCGTGTCGGCATCCAGCTTGGGGTCCCACGGTCCGATCGCGCGATGGTCCTCATCCAGCACCCGAACCATGTCGAGGCACAGCGGATGGGTCTCGGCCGCAACGCAACCTTCGTCGGGCCGCGCCTGCGCGCCAGCAGCCGGGATCGCAATGTGCGAATAATCGACCGCATCCCCCGGCCGGAACTTCGGCTCGGGCACGTGCAACGACAGGGGCGGCAGGTTGCCGCGCGCGTTTGACGTCATGATGGAAACGCCTGCATCAGTTGACTCTCCCGCGAGGAAGCGACCGGTTGAACCCGAATCCGCCGCGACGCAATATTCCAGACACGTGTTATTTTATTTCACGCGCCTTTCCGAGTCAATCAGCGTGATCAGACTGCGACCGGGGCGCTCAACTGCCCTTGTGGCGCGTATCCGGTCACTTCGAAATCCTCGATCCGGTAGTCGAAGATACTATCCGGGCGACGCACGATGGCAAGCCGCGGATCGCCGTGTGGTTCCCGGGAAAGCTGCGCCTCGACCAGATCGGCGTGGTTGAGATAGAGATGCGTGTCCCCGCCCATCCACACCAGTTCGCCCGGTTCCAGATCGCATTGCTGCGCCAGCATCCGCAGGAACAGCGCCCCACCCCACAAGTTGAACGGCAGCCCCAGCGCGACATCGCAACTGCGCTGGTAAAGCAGCCCGTTCAAGCGGTTGCCGCTGACGTGAAACTGGTATGTCTTGTGACACGGTGGGAGCGCCATCCGGTCCAGCTCGGCCACGTTCCAGCCTTCGACGATATGGCGGCGACTGCCCGGATTGGTCCGTAACGATTCGACGACCTGCGCCACCTGATTGACGCCCGCCGCTCGCTGGCGGAACAGGCCTTCGCCGGCCGGCTCGAACACCGGCCAATCGACCCACTGCTTGCCGTAGACCGGGCCGAGATCGCCCCACTCGGCTGCGAACGCAGCATCCGCGACGATCCGATCCGAAAACGCCTCGCGGCTGATGCCTTCGCCACTCGCCTTGCGATATTTGTCGAGCGGCCAATCGGTCCAGATCTGCACGCCTTGCGCGCAGAGCGTCCGGATGTTGGTATCGCCGGTCAGGAACCACAGGAACTCGCGCGTCGCTGTCTTCCAGAACACGCGCTTCGTGGTCAGCAGCGGCATCCGCCCCTCGGCCAGATCGAACCGCAACTGCGTTCCAAAGACGGATCGCGTCCCCACGCCCGTCCGGTCCACCCGCTCGTCGCCCTGCTCCCAGATCCGGCGCATCAGGTCGAGGTATTGCCATTCGGGATGACGCGCGGAATCAGCAGATGAAGCCATCATCCAGCCCTACCGCGACCACCCACCCGAAGCAAAATCGTGCCCGCAAAAAACTTGTGCACCCTTCTTGCCAGCCCGGGAACTGCTTCGTATAGCGCGCCCCTGCCTTGCGGCCGGGTAACTGGCTGCTGATCGGTCGGGGAATAGCTCAGCCTGGTAGAGCACTGTCTTCGGGAGGCAGGGGCCGGAGGTTCGAATCCTCTTTCCCCGACCAAATCACCCTATTCAAGGCACGTCCTTGTTACACGCACTGGGCCGCCGACGGGAACGTCGGCGGCCTTCGCGCTTTCAGCCAGCAGTCCTCTCATCCGGAGCGCCTCATGGCCGATACTTACGCCGACGCAATCGTCAAACTCGAAGCCGATCACGACCGCATCGAAGCCCTGTTCGAAAAAGTCGACAAGGCTGAGGGTGACGAGAAACAGCGGCTCGGCATCCGCGTGGCGGGGCTCGTCAAGATCCACATGGCCCTCGAAGAAGAGTTTCTCTACCCCGCGCTGCGCGGCAATGGCCATGATGACAAACTGACCGAGGGCCTGGTCGAACACGACACCGGCAAGCTGATCATCAACGATGTCCTTTCGCCCGACACGGACACCGATTCCTTCGGCCCAAAACTGCAGGTGCTGGGCGAGCAAATGGAGCATCACCACAAGGAAGAAGAACAGGACGGCAAAGGCGTGTTCTGGATGGCGCGCAACGCGCACATTGATCTGAAGGCCATGCTCAAGGACATGGAAGCGCGCGAGGCCGAGTTGCAGGCGCAGGTTGCCGAGGACGATCTGCCCGCAGCGGACATGAATTACGTCGAGGTGTCGGAAAGCAGCTGAGTCAGGGTCTGGCCTTGCCTGCGATGAGGCGTTTCCCACCGGGGGATGAACCGTTTTGCAGGCTCGGGCAGCCCCGAAAATACCCGCATTCGCCGCAAGCCCGATGGAACCTGCGTCATAGCATCCCATTGTTACATCACTATTTGTGCAACAATAAGGATCGCATAGTGATCAACAAGACAGCATTCATCCTCTCGTGCGCAGCGCCGCTTGCGCTTCTTGCAGTGCCTGCATCGGCGCAGGCGCAGGCACCTGCGTCCACCGCAAAAGCCGCCGCAGCATCCGTGACGGTCGGCGCGACCGTCTACGACACATCGGGCGCCGAAGTCGGAAAGATCAAGAGCGTCACGGCACCAAACTTCGTCATCGACACAGGCACGACCACGGCGACCCTCGCGCTCACCTCGCTTGGCACCAGCCCCAAGGGTCCGGTGCTTGCCATGTCGAAGGCAGATCTCGATGCCGCCGCGACCAGGGCTGCGGCTGACGCATCGGCCGCGCTGGCTTCATCAATCGTGGTCGGGGCCGCCGTCCACGCGTCGGACGGCACAACCGCGCTCGGGAAGATCGCCGAAGTTGCCGAAGCCGACTTCGTGCTCGATACCGGCAAGACCAAGGTCAAGCTGCCCAAGTCGTCGGTTGCCCAAGGCAGCGCGGGCCTGATGATCGGCATGACCGCGCAGGAATTTGCCGACGCCACCGCCAGCGCGGGTAAATCCACCGTCGGCAAGTAAAATTCGTCAGGGAGCGGGCGGCGCGTTTTCCCCCTTTTCGCGCCGCCCGATCTCGCTCAACCCCCGCGCAGAAGTTGGACGCCCCAGTCGCGTTCAAACAGATACAGCAGCAAGCGCGCTGCTTCCCCGCGCGGTGATGAAAGTCCCCCATCACGCTCCATCAGCAATCGCGCATCGTCGTGCGCCAGCGGCAGCAGCCGCGCGATCTGCTCGAAATCCGCAACCTTGAACGGCGTATCACCTGATTGCCGCGTTCCGAGCAACTCGCCGCCCCCGCGCAGCCGTAGATCCTCTTCCGCCAGCCGAAACCCGTCCTGCGTCTCACGCATCAGCGCCAGCCGCTCGCGTCCGGTTTCGGACAGCGCGTCGCCACGCAGCAGCAGGCAGGTCGATTGCTGACTTCCCCGCCCCACGCGTCCACGTAGCTGGTGCAACTGGGCCAGCCCGAACCGCTCGGCCTGTTCGATCACCATCAGCGTAGCGTTGGGCACATCGACGCCCACCTCGATTACCGTCGTCGCGACCAGCACCTTGGCATCGCCCCGCGCAAACCGCTCCATCGCGGCATCCTTGGCTTCGGGTCGCATCTGTCCGTGGACCATGACCACGGTATCGCCGAACCGCTCCTTCAGCGCCGCGTGGCGCGCTTCGGCAGCAGCGATGTCCTCGTTTTCCAGTTCGCGCACCATCGGGCACACCCAGTAGGCCTGCGCGCCCTTGTCGATGTGGCGCCCGATCCCATCCACGACATCGGCCAGCCGCTCCAAAGCGATCACCCGCGTGTCGATCGCCTGCCTCCCGGGGGGCATCTCGTCGAGCCGCGAGACGTCCATCTCGCCATATTGTGCCAGAGTCAGCGTGCGCGGGATCGGCGTTGCGGTCATCGCCAGGCAGTGCGGAGCGCGCCGGGCCTTCTGCGTCAGCATCAGGCGCTGGCCCACGCCGAACCGGTGCTGTTCGTCGATCACGACCAACGCCAGGTTGCGATAGGCGACCGTGTCCTGAAAGATCGCATGCGTCCCCACGCAAATGTCGATGGAACCGTCGATCAGGCCCATCAGGATCGATTCGCGCGCCTTGCCCTTGTCGCGCCCGGTCAGCAGCGCGATGTTCACACCCGTTCCAGCCGCCATCCGCGTCAGTGTTTCGGCATGCTGACGTGCCAAGATCTCGGTCGGCGCCAGCAGAGCCGCCTGCCCGCCCGCCTCGACCGCGATCAGCATAGCGTGGAGCGCGACCGCGGTTTTGCCCGACCCGACATCGCCCTGCAGCAGCCGCAACATCGGCGCACCTTGCGCCACATCACCCTCGATCTCGGCAATCGAGCGCACCTGCGCGCCCGTCAGCGCGAACGGCAGGTTCAGCTTCGCCCGGATGCGCCCATCGCCATGCAGCGGCGTTCCCTGCCGCGCGCGATTGCTCTGCCGCACCAGCATCAGCGCCAGGCTGTTGGCCAGCAGTTCGTCGTAGGCCAGTCGGTCGCGCGCGGCAGGGTGTTGTGCCTTGTGCGCTAGCGGCAACGCCTCGTGCCAGCGCGGCCAGTCCATCTTCGCCGCCAGCCCCGGCTCGATCCATTCGGGAAGTTCGGGCAGCTGCGCCAGTGCCTGCTGCACCAATCCGGCCAGCCGTCCCTGCGTCATCCCGTCCGAAAGCGGATAGACCGCCTCGTTCAGCTGCCCCAGCATCCCGGCACTGTCTTCGCTGACATGATCGGGATGGACGATCTGCCAGGTCTGCCCATACTGGTCGAGCCTGCCTGCCACCCAGCGCTTCTCACCCAACGGCAACTGCTTCTTGCCCGAGTAGGCCGCCCGCCCGAAATAGGTGAGCGCGACATAGTTGCCTACCGCATCCTCGGCCAAAACGCGGAACGGCCCGCGCCCCGCAGCCTGCTTGTAGTCGCGCGGAGTCAGGGCAATCACGATCTGCTCGCCGATGCCGCCCTCATCGAGGTTCGCCACGGCCCGCCGTGCCACGAACCGGTCGGGCAAGTGATAGGCCAGATCCCGCACCCGCGTCAGTCCCAGCTTGTCCAGCGGACGCGCCAGCCCCGGGCCGACGCCTTTCAGGCTGCCGGTCTCGGCGAACAGCGGGTTGAGGACGTCGGGGCGCATTTGGCGGACATAGGCGGAACGCAGGCCATTCGCCAATGCCACACGAGCCGAAATCTACGCCAATTTTTGACCCAACGCATGGATCCGAGTGCCAATTGCGCGCTTCGTTCGTTCAGTACCGACAGATACAGGAGTCCAATACGATGTTGATCCCCCATGGCGCCGTCATCGCCCTCGTCGACGGCGAGGACTGGCAGGTCTTCCGCAATGCCGGAACCGAGGCCACGCCTGAACTGACCGCGTTGCAAACCCCCGAACTCGTCGAGGAAAACTTCGGTTCGGGCGGCCGCCACGCGACCAGTTCCGCCAATCCCTCGGGCAATCAGCGTGACGAAGACGCCCATGCCGCAGCCGTTGGCGAATGGCTCAACAAGCAGGTGCAGGATCACAAGATCGAGCAACTGGTCGTCATCGCCACGCCGCGCACCTTGGGCGAACTGCGCCACTATTACAGCAAGGCCGTCCAGAGCGCACTCCTCGGCGAACTGTCCAAGGACCTGATCGGTCGCCAGCCAGCCGACATCCTCGCCGCGCTGCAGGCGAAGTAAGCCTCACGCCATCCCGGCGCTCCGGCGTCGGGATGGTTCGGCGATGAACCCAAGAGTAGGCCGCCCCGGCTTGTTTCGCCGCGCATATCGTCCTAACGGCACTGGCATGACCGACGCCCAGATCGCCCCCGCTTCCCTGCGCCGCCTGCACTTTCGCGCGTGGCACCGTGGCACGCGTGAGGCCGACTACATGATCGGCTGCTTCTTCGATCGTTTCCACGCGCAATGGACCGCCGCAGACATCGCGCTGTTCGAGGAACTGGTCG
This sequence comes from Novosphingobium hassiacum, assembly GCF_014196055.1. Classification (GTDB taxonomy): domain Bacteria; phylum Pseudomonadota; class Alphaproteobacteria; order Sphingomonadales; family Sphingomonadaceae; genus Novosphingobium; species Novosphingobium hassiacum. Next base: position 185,298 of record NZ_JACICY010000005.1, on the reverse strand, counting down.
AGGAAGACGACGTCGAGATCATGGCCTGGGCGCTCGGCACCGAAGCGATCCCCGCCAAATACGCCGGCCCGATGATGGATGCGATGCGCAAGCTGGATTACGTCGAAATCCCGCGCTGATTTCAGCCCTCGCGCGTTAGACCAGCCATGCCCGATCTCAATCGCATCCTCTCGGCCAAGTCGCCGCTCACGCTGTCCTCGGTCGCACGCGGCGCGCAGCCGCTTGTTCTGGCCGATCTCGCGCGCGCGGCCAAGGGCCGCGCCATGTTCATCGCGGCCGACGAAGGTGCGATGCGCGCGATTACCGACAGCGCCGCCTACTTCGCACCCGACCTCGAGGTCATCGATTTCCCGGCTTGGGACTGCTTGCCGTTCGACCGTGCCTCGCCTGCGCTGTCGGTCAGCGCCCGCCGCTTGTCCGCGCTCCAGCGCCTGCAGCACAATCCCACGGGTCCGCAGCTTCTGGTCACCACGATCAACGCGGTCCTCCAGCGCGTCATCACCCCGTTCCGCGTGCGCGAATCTACGCGCCTGCTCACGCCGGGTGCAGAGATCGGCCGCGAAAGCCTGATCGCCCTGCTCCAGCGGCAGGGCTATTCACGCACCGATACCGTGGTCGACGCGGGCGAATACGCCGTGCGCGGCTCGGTCTTCGACATCTACCCCTCAGGGCTGGACCACGGCCTCAGGCTCGATTTCTTCGGTGACGAACTCGAAACGCTGCGTCTGTTCGATCCGAACACGCAGCGCTCGGTGCAGCCGGTTGAAACCCACTTGCTGCTCCCGGCCAGCGAAGCGCTGCTCGATGAAGACAGCATCAAGCGCTTCCGCACCCGCTACCGCGAACAGTTCGGCGCGAACGCGACCGGCGATCCGCTCTATCAGGCGGTCAGCGACGGTCGCCGCCTTGCGGGCATGGAGCACTGGCTCCCGCTGTTCGAAGACCGCCTCGTCACGCTGTTCGATCACCTCGGGCAAGCCGACCTCGTCCTGATCGACGCCTCGGCGATCAAGGCCGCCGAAGAGCGTATCTCCGACATCGCCGACTACCACCAGTCGCGGCTCGATACCTCGTCCAAGGCCCCCGGCAGCTACCGCCCGCTCGCCGAAACCGCGCTGTACCTGTCGCGCGACGAATTGGACCGCGCGGTCGCAGCCTGGCCGGTCCACCGCACGACGCTGTTCGCAGAGCCGGAATCCGCCCACGTCATCGACTTCGGCTTTAGCTCCAGCCACGATTTCACGCCCGAGCGCGCGGCCGCGACCAGCGGCGGCACGAACATCTATGAGGCCGCGTCCAAGTACCTGTCGGCGCTCGGCACCCGCGGGCGCAAGCCGATCATCGCCGCCTACAGCACCGGCTCGCGCTCGCGCCTCGCCTCGCTGCTGGCTGAGGCGGGCAAGATCGTACCGCAGATGGCCGATGGCTGGCAGGAAGCGCTTGGCCTTGCCGCATCGGGCAAGCCGGTGGCGGTCGTCCTCCCGCTCGAACAGGGCTTTGCTAACGATCAGATGGAGGTCCTGACCGAACAGGACATCCTTGGCGACCGCCTCGTCCGTCGCAAGAAGAAGCGCAAGGACGCCGACGCGTTCCTCGCCGAACTTTCCGCGCTCACCCCCGGCGATCTCGTCGTCCACATGGACCACGGCATCGGGCGCTACATCGGGCTTGAAGCCATTGCGGTCGGCGATTCCCCGCACGATTGCGTCCAGCTCGAATATTCCGGCGGCGACAAGCTCTACATTCCGGTCGAGAACCTCGATGTCCTCTCGCGCTACGGCTCCGAAAGCGACGGCGTCAGCCTCGACAAGCTGGGCGGCGAGGCGTGGCAGCGCCGCAAGGCCCGGATGCGCGAACGCATCCTCGAAATGGCCGGCCAGCTCATGGCCACCGCCGCGCACCGCGCCTTGCGGCAGGGCACGATCCTTCCGGTCGATCCCGCCAGCTTCGGTCCCTTCGTCGATCGTTTCCCATGGGACGAAACCGACGATCAGGAGCGCGCGATCGAGGATGTGCTGTCCGACATGGTCGAAGGCAAGCCAATGGACCGCCTCGTCTGCGGCGATGTCGGCTTCGGCAAGACCGAGGTCGCCCTGCGCGCCGCGTTCGTCGCCGCGATGGCCGGATCGCAGGTTGCCGTCGTCGCGCCGACCACCCTGCTCGCCCGCCAGCACTACACCAACTTCGTCGAACGCTTCAAAGGCTTCCCGCTCAACATCGGCCGCCTCTCGCGCCTCGTTCCGGCCAAGGAAGCGAGTGAAACCAAGGCGGGCCTTGCCAACGGCACGGTCGACGTCGTCATCGGCACCCACGCGCTGCTGTCGAAATCGGTCGACTTCAAGAACCTCGGCCTCGTCGTCGTCGACGAAGAACAGCGCTTCGGCGTTACCCACAAGGAAAAGCTCAAGGAGCTCAAGGCTGACGTCCACGTCCTGACGCTCACCGCCACGCCGATCCCGCGCACCTTGCAGATGGCGATGTCGGGCCTGCGCGAACTGTCCACGATCCAGACCCCGCCGGTCGATCGCCTCGCCACGCGCACTTACGTCATGCCATGGGACGACATGGTCATGCGCGAGGCACTGCTGCGCGAACACCAGCGCGGCGGGCAAAGCTTCATCATCGTGCCGCGCATCTCCGACATGGCCGATCTCGAAGACTGGCTCCGCCTCAACGTCCCCGAAGTCCGCTTCGTCACCGCCCACGGCCAGATGAGCCCGACCGAGGTCGAGGACCGCATGGGCGCGTTCTACGAAAAGAAGTACGAAATCCTGCTTTCGACCACGATCGTCGAAAGCGGCATCGACATTCCCTCTGCCAACACCATCGTCATCTACCGCGCCGACCGTTTCGGTCTCGCCCAGCTGTACCAGCTGCGCGGACGCGTTGGCCGCGCCAAGATTCGCGCCTATGCCTACCTCACGCATGACGAGAACATGGCCCTGTCCGAAGTCGCCGAAAAGCGCCTCAAGGTACTGGGCGATCTCGACAGCCTCGGCGCGGGCTTCCAGCTTGCCAGCCACGATCTCGACATCCGCGGCGCGGGCAACCTGCTCGGCGACGAACAGTCGGGCCACATCCGCGAGGTCGGCTTCGAACTCTACCAGTCGATGCTCGAAGACGCGATCCTTGCGGCCAAGGCGGGCGACATCACCCTTGCGCGTGAACGCAACGCGCTCAGCCCGCAGATCACGGTCGATGCCCCGATCATGATCCCCGAGGACTACGTGCCCGACCTTGCCGTCCGCATGGCGCTCTACCGCCGCATGAACGATGCCGAAAACCCCGACGCGGTCGAAGCGCTCGCCGCCGAGATGATCGACCGTTTCGGCCCGCTACCGCAGCCAACGCAGAACCTGCTCCGCCTGATCGAAATCAAGCGCCAGGCGATCAGCGCCAACATCGCCAAGATCGACGTCGGCGCAAAGGGTGCGCTGGTCAGCTTCCACAACGACAGCTTCCCCGACCCGATGGGTCTGATCGGCTACATCGAACGCCTCAACGGCATCGCCAAACTGCGCCCGGACAACAAGTTGGTCATCACCCGCGCGTGGGGCACGCCGGAAGGTCGCCTGAACGGTCTCGTCCAACTGACCAAAGGCCTGTCAGCCATCGTCAAGAAAGCCCGCAAGGCCACCTAGCGCAGCAGCGCGGCGATGTTCTCTGCAGGCAATGGCCCCGCACGCAGGAACCCCTGAAACGTGTCGCAGCCCTCTTCGGCCAGCACCGCAAGCTGGCTCTCGCGCTCGATGCCTTCGACCACGACCTTCTGCCCCAGCGCCCGCGCCATCGCCACGATCGCCTTGAGAATCGCACGGTCGCGCGGATCATGGTCGATGTCGCACGCCAGCGATGCATCCAGCTTCAACGTATCAACCGGCAACGCCTTGAGCGTCCGGAAGTTGGCATAGCCCGTCCCAAAATCGTCGAGCGCAATCCGCACGCCAAGGTCCGCCAGCTCGCCCAGCGCCCGCGCCGATCGCGCGAAATCGGCGACCAGCGCATGCTCCGTCACTTCCAGCGTCAGATTGGCCGGCGGGAAACCGGTCTCGTGCAATATTCCCCGGATGTCCGAAGCGAACGTCTCGTCCCCCAGATCCTCGGCCGTCACGTTGAGGGACAGCGGCAGCGCAACTGCCCACCCGGCCGCGATCCCCAGCGCTCGCCTGCCGATATGCCGCGAAAGCTGCGCCACGTGGTCACCCCGCTCGGCAATCGCGAACAGCGTCTCCGCCCCGATTCGTCCAAGTTGCGGATGATCCCACCGCGCCAGCGCCTCCACGCCCGCCAGGGTCCCGTCCGCCACGGCAAACTGTGGCTGGAACACCAGGCCAATCTCGTCACGCGTCATGGCGCCGATCAGATCCGCCTCAAGCCGCGCCGCACTGCGCCCCCGCGCCCGATGCGACCCATCGGCCCACAACACGCGCCGCCCGCTCTGCTGCTGCAGCGACGCCAGCGCCTGATCGAGCCTGTCGATCATCGACGCGCCGCGCTCGCCCGACTGCCCGCGCAACAGCGCAGTGCGCGGCGCAAGGTTGAGCACGTCGCCATGCATCGGCATCGCCCGGCCCACGGTCCTCGCCAGCGCCTCGGCCAGCCATTGCCAGCGTTCGCGGCTGGTGATCAGCGTGCTCGCGACAAGGAACTCACCCCCGGCAATACGCGCCACCAGTGCATCGGCACCAAGCTCTTCCGCCACGAAGTCCCTGATCCGCCGCGCGATCTCCGCCAGCGCCAGATCGCCACTGGCCTGTCCATAGGCGAGATTGACCGACCGGAACCTGTGCAGACCCACCAGCATCGCGTGGACGAAACCCTGCTCGCTCGCTCGGTCGAGCCAAGCCGAGGCCTGCGCCGCCCCCGGCAATCCGGTCAGGCGATCGCGCTGCTCGTTTGCTGCAGCAGGCGAAGAGAAGTCTTGGGGCATCGTGTGGCCATATCCTCCCAACCCTTGCCAAAGCGTTCCGCAGTTCGGCCACTACGATTGCCCGCTCCGCGTTTTGTGCATTGCGCGCCGGTTCTACGGCCCATATCTGCCACTGCACAGGATTTTCCCAGGGGCCCAACGACAATGCCTGAATTTACGCGTCTGGCCCTGCTCGCCTCGCCCACAGACCGTGCGCAGGAGGCCTGCGACGCCTTGCGCAAGAGCCGCGAGTGGGTCGCACCCGAAGACGCACAGGCAGCAGTCGTCATCGGCGGCGACGGGTTCATGCTGCAGACGCTCCACGCCATGATCGATGCCGAACATATCATCCCCGCCTTCGGCCTCAACCTCGGCACCGTCGGCTTCCTGATGAACAAGTACCGCTCGGGCCGCTCGATCGACGAACGCCTCGCCAAGGCCACCCAGATCCAGATTTCGCCGCTGCGCATGACCGCAACCACAAATGCCGGCGAGGTTCATTCAGTCTGCGCGATCAACGAAGTCTCGATCCTGCGCGAAACCCGCCAGACCGCCAAGCTCGAAGTCAGCGTCAACGGCAAGGTGCGCATGCCCGAACTGGCTTGCGACGGCGTGCTCGTGGCAACGCCCGCAGGCTCCACCGCCTACAACCTTTCGGCCAACGGCCCGATCCTGCCGCTGTCCTCGAACATGTTGGCGCTTACCCCGATCAGCCCGTTCCGCCCCCGGCGCTGGCGCGGGGCGATCCTGCCCGAATCCTACGAGATCGTGTTCAAGGCACTGGACGCGGTAAAGCGCCCTGTGCTGGTCGTCGCCGACCAGAAGGAAGTGCGCGATGTCAGCGAGGTACGCGTCAAGGCCTGGCCCGAACACCGCCTCACGCTGATGTTCGACCGCGGCCAGAGCCTGGAAGATCGCATCTTCGCCGAGCAGTTCATGGTCTGAGCCGATTTTGCAAACAGGTGCTTGCCAAACCAAATCCGGGTGGTATTAGCCCGGTCCTGCCCCGGGAGACCGAGGCCGCTCCCTGATAGCTCAGCGGTAGAGTAGGTGACTGTTAATCACTTGGTCGTAGGTTCGAATCCTACTCAGGGAGCCAATTTTTCCCCTCCGGGAACGCACAAGGGCCGCCGCAAGGCGGCCTTTGGCGTTGTGGCTCAGTGATATGTGCTGATTCTGCCGTCGAGAAACGCGTCGAGCACCGCTGGATGGAAGGGCTCGATAAAGCACAGCACCATGCGGAAGCTTCCGCTTGAAACGACCAGCGCCGCGCGGGCTTCGAGGCCCGGCAGGGTCAGCCAGACGCGCGTTCCGGGGCAAGGATTCTCCATGCATTCGATCGCGGCCGAACGGCAGTCCAGCTCGTGGATGTTAACCCTGGCGCGCAGGATACCCCGACGGTAACCCGCCACGATCGTCCCGTCAGAACGTACCGGATCCCAAGGCTGGGTTGCGATTTGCGCATTGCGATCTAGCCACATCGTCCGTCTCCGGTCCCGTGATGGTCCCGATCAATAGGACGGCGCGTTAACCACCGAATTCACCTTGTGACGCGCCATTTCGCCATGCCGCGTAGTGCTACCTAGGCCCTATAAAAAACGGCGCGGGGACCGCTCCCCGCGCCGCCATCAACTCAAATTGCGTCAAGGCTCAGGCAGCAACGCCATGACAATGCTTGTATTTTTGCCCCGAACCGCAGGGGCACGGTGCATTGCGGCTGACGCCCTGCCCGGCGAACGGGTCTTCGCCTTGCTCACCGGCCGTAAGCGCACCTCCGACCTGTGGCGGCAGGGTTCCGAACATCGCAGGTGCCAGCGACGCCGGTTCGGCATCGTTCTCGCCGGTGAACGGATCGATGTGGCTGGTCAGGAAGTCCGGCAACTCGGGCAGCTGGAAATCCTCGGCCGGACGCATCCGAATCTCGCTGGTCATAAGGATGCGCGTCACGTCCTCGCGGATCGCGTCGAGCATCTTCTCGAACAGGCCGAACGCTTCCTGCTTGTACTCGTTGATCGGCGTCTTCTGGGCATAGGCACGCAGGAACACCACCTGGCGCAGCGCGTCGAGCGTCGCCAGATGCTCCTTCCAGTGATGGTCTAGCCGTTCGAGCAGGATCGACTTTTCGAGACCACGCCACGCAGCGGCATCGACCTCGGTGATCTTCGTATCCATGTGCGCATCGGCAGCCGACTGGATGCGCTCCTCGATGGTGTCCGGCTCGATCGCCTCCTCTTCCATCCACTCGCCGAGCGGGATCTCGATGCCAAGCACATCACGCACGCGGTCCTTCAGCGCGTCCTTGTTCCACTGCTCGGGGTACGATCCCGGAGGGCAGGCATCGCCGACAATCGCGTTGACGGTATCGTGGCGCATGTCGGTGACGACATCGCCCACCGCGTCGGCATCCATGATATCGGAGCGCTGCTCGTAGATCACCTTGCGCTGGTCGTTCATCACGTCATCGTATTCGACGACCTGCTTGCGGATGTCGTAATTGCGCGCCTCGACCTTCTTCTGCGCGGTCTCGATCGCCTTCGACAGCCACTTCGATCCGATCGCCTCGCCATCGGCCAGGTTGTTGTTCATCATCTTGGAGAACAGCGTGTCCGGCCCGAATATGCGCAGCAGGTCGTCCTCAAGGCAGAGGTAGAACTTGCTCATGCCCGGATCGCCCTGACGTCCCGAACGGCCGCGCAACTGGTTGTCGATACGGCGGCTTTCGTGCCGCTCGGTGCCGATCACGCACAGGCCACCGGCCTCAAGCACCTTGCGCTTGTCCTCGGCCACTTCGGCACGGATCTTGGCAATCCCGGCATCGCGCTCCGGCCCCTCGGGCACATCGCGCATTTCGTCGTCGATGCGGAACTCGATGTTGCCGCCCAGCTGGATGTCGGTTCCGCGACCGGCCATGTTGGTCGCGATAGTCACCGCGCCCAACCGGCCCGCTTGCGCCACGATATGCGCTTCCATTTCGTGGAAGCGCGCGTTGAGCACATTGTGCGTCACACCTTCCTTGTTGAGGAAGTCCGACAGCAGTTCCGATTTTTCGATCGACACCGTGCCGACCAGCACCGGCTGGCCGATCTCGTGCTTTTCGCGGATCAGCTTGGCGATGGCGCCGAACTTGTCGTGCGTGTTCTTGTAGAACTCGTCCTCGTCATCGATGCGCAGCACCGGCACGTTGGTCGGGATCGACACCACGTTCATCTTGTAGATGTCGAAGAATTCCGGCGCCTCGGTTGCCGCCGTACCGGTCATGCCCGAAATCTTGGGATACATGCGGAAGTAGTTCTGGAACGTGATCGAGGCCATCGTCTGGTTCTCGGGCTCGATCTGTACGCCCTCCTTGGCTTCGACCGCCTGATGCAGCCCGCTCGACCAGCGGCGTCCATCCATCATGCGCCCGGTGAACTCGTCGATGATGACGATCTTGCCGTCCTTGACGATGTAGTCGATGTCGCGCTTAAACATCACATTGGCCTTGAGCGCCTGCTCGAGGTGGTGGACGACCATCGTGTTCTCGACGTCATACAGGTTCGACCCTTCGAGCAGCCCCGCCGTCTCCAGCGCGCGCTCGACCCATTCGACCCCGTCTTCGGTCAGGCTGATGTTCTTGGTCTTTTCGTCGGCCTCGTAGAGCGAAGGGTCGATCGTCTTCACCACCGCATCGACCGACAGGTACAGGTCGCTCTTGTCGTCGGTCGGACCCGAGATGATCAGCGGTGTTCGCGCCTCGTCGATCAGGATCGAGTCCACTTCGTCGACGATCGCGAAATTAAACGGCACGTGGACCATCTGATCGCGCGAGTGCTTCATGTTGTCGCGCAGGTAATCGAAGCCCAACTCGTTGTTGGTGGCGTATGTAATGTCGCTCTCGTACGCAGCCCTGCGCTGCTCCTCGTTGAGGTTCGGCACGATCACGCCGACCGTCAGCCCCAGAAAATTGTAAAGCGCGCTCAGGGTTTCGGCATCGCGGCGGGCGAGGTAATCGTTCACCGTCACCACGTGGACGCCCTTGCGTTCCAGCGCGTTGAGATAGACCGCCAGCGTCGCCACCAGCGTCTTGCCCTCACCCGTGCGCATTTCGGCAATTTCACCGCGATGCAGCACGATGCCGCCGATCATCTGCACGTCGAAATGGCGCAGCCCGAGCGTCCGGATCGAGGCTTCGCGCACGGTTGCAAACGCTTCGGGCAGCAGATCGTCGAGCGTCTTGCCGTCTTCCAGCATCTGCCGAAACTTCGGCGTCTGTGCGGCGAGTTCCTCGTCAGAAAGCGCCTGCAGGTGGGGCTCGAATGCCTCGATCTGGCGGACCAGCTTATCGAGCGACTTTACGTAACGGTCGTTGGAAGAACCAAAGAAGGCCTTGGCGATGGAGCCGAACATGAGCGGATCAATCCTGTCGAATCTGTAGGGTAACGAAACGGCGCGCGTGTCGCGCGTCGGTGCATGGCAAACCGGTTGCCGAAGAACGAGGAGTTACGCGCTATTCGCGCGTGCGGTCGCTCAGCTCGATGCAGGGGCGGATCAGCGCGGGCGCAGGCAGCCACACTGTCTTGCGGCGCGCGGTCGTCCGCTTTTGCGGGACGGCTCCGCCGCGCGCGCAATGCTGCTGACGCTGGTCGATCCCGGCAGACATCGCCACCGAGCTGCCCGCATCCGCCACTTCGGTCTGCGGCACGGCATAGGCCACGCCCGAAAGCGAAAGGCCCGAAAGCATGGCCAGAAGAGCAAGCAGAAAGCGCATCACCATGCCAGATAGGCACTTCGTCGCGCTTCGTCCATCGTGAATGATCTGAAATCGGTTGTCTTTTGCAAAGATCCACGACCTCGCGCCGGGTCAGACGACAACTTGAACCCGCTCCCCGTGCAGGCTAGGCGCTTCCCCATGTCCGACGCCATCTCCCCCCTCGCCTCGCCCTTCCCCGCGCTTCCCGCGATCGCTGGAGCCACGCCGCACATCGTCCGCGCGGGCTACAAGGATTGGGGTCGCTGCGACCTCACCTATATCGAACTGGCCGAAGGCACAGCGGTGGCCGGCGTGTTCACCCGCAACGTCTGCTGTTCATCCGAAGTCGAACTCGGCCGCCAAAACATTGCCCAAGGGCAGGCCCGCGCGCTCGTGGTCAACGCGGGCAATTCCAACGCTTTCACCGGCTATCGCGGACGCGAGGCGGTGGAGCAGATCATGGATCAGGTCGCCGCACACATCGGCTGTGCGCGCGAACAGGTGTTCGTCTCTTCCACTGGCGTGATCGGCGTACCGCTCCCCAAGGACAAGGCCCGCGCCGGGATCGAAGCTGCGCTCCTGGCCGCCCCCTGCACGTGGGAGGACGCGGCCCGCACCATCGGCACGACCGACACCTTCACCAAGGGCGCGACCGCCAGCGCGATGATCGGTGACACCCGCGTCAGCTTCAGCGCGATCATCAAGGGCAGCGGCATGATCGCGCCCGACATGGCCACCATGCTCGGCTACGTCTTCACCGATGCAGCGGTGTCTCCCGCATTCCTGCAGGAATGCCTGTCCGCAGCCAACCGCGAGACGTTCTCCTGCATCACCGTCGACAGCGACACCTCGACCAGCGACACCGTCCTCGCCTTTGCAACGGGCAAGGCGGGCAACTCCCCCCTGACGTCATTCGACAGCCCAGGCGCGGATGCCTTCGCCGCCGCTCTCCACGACATTTGCCGCCAGCTTGCGCACCTCGTTGTTCGGGATGGCGAAGGCGCGCAGAAGTTCATCGCGGTGAGCGTCTCTGGTGCCGTCTCGGACGAGAGCGCGCGAAAGGTGGGCCTTGCCATCGCCAATTCCCCGCTGGTCAAGACCGCCATCGCGGGCGAGGACGCCAACTGGGGCCGCGTCGTCATGGCCGTTGGCAAGGCTGGCGAACCCGCCGACCGCGACCGCCTCTCCATCGGCTTCGGCGGCACCTGGGCCGCGCGCGATGGCCAACCGCTCGCCGACTATGATGAAGCCCCCGTCGCCGCGCATCTGAAAGGCCGCGACATATCGATCGAAGTAGACCTCGGCCTCGGCGAAGGCCGCGCGACCGTGTGGACCTGCGACCTGACCCACGGCTACATCTCGATCAACGCGGACTACCGCTCATGAGCCGCGCGCTAGACACCGCCGTCGCCGCCCTCATGCGTGAGGCGGCAGAGAAGGCGATCCTGCCGCATTACCAGAAGCTGGCTTCGCACGAGATCAACCAAAAGGCTGCGGACGATCTCGTCACCATCGCCGACACCGAAAGCGAAGCCCTGCTCGCAGAAGGCCTCGCCCGGATCCTGCCTGAAGCCGCCATCGTCGGCGAAGAGGCCTCGCACGCCGACGCCCAGGTCATGACCCACCTGTCCGACAGCCTGTGCTGGATCATCGACCCAGTCGATGGCACCAACAACTTCGCTGCCGGAAAGCCGCCGTTCGGCATCATCATCGCGCTCGCCGAAAAGGGCGAAACCGTTGCAGGCTGGATCTACGACCCGCTCTCAGGCCGACTGTGCAGCGCGCATCGCGGCCAAGGCGCATGGATCGACGGCGAACGCTTCACCGCGCGTGCCAGCGGACAACCCAAACCGGTCGCCGCAATCTCGCTCGTCTTCATCGAAGCCGCCCGCCGCGCCGCGCTGCTCGAACACATCGCCCCGCACTACACGCTGGTCGATGTGCCCCGCTGCGCTGCCGAGCAATACCCCCGCATCGGCCTCGGCCAGAACGACGTGTCGATTTTCGAACGCACGCTGGCATGGGACCATGCGGCAGGCGTGCTGTTCCTCAACGAATCCGGCGGCAAGGCCGCACGCCCCGATGGCAGCGCCTTTCGCGTCGACCGCCATCTCGAACCGGGCCTGATCGGCGCCGCCAGCCCCGCCCTGTTCGACGACCTGGCCGAGCGCATGGCAATGCTCTCGCCAAGCGTCTCAAAATAGCGACCAAAAAGGCTCCGCTCCCCCGCGCAGGCGGGGGCCTCAGGCCAAATAATGAATCGCTCAAGGCAGCCGCGTGGTGCCTGAGGTCCCCGCCTTCGCGGGGACGCACAAAGCGCGCGCTAAAACCGCGTACCGTTAAAGCACGCTCTCCAGCCAACCCTTAAGCTGGCTCTTCGGCGCGGCACCCAGCTTCTGAGCAACCGGCTTGCCATCCTTGAACAGGATCATCAGCGGGATCGACTGCACGCCGAACTGGCTGGCGATGTCGGTATTTTCCATGATGTCGACCTTGGCGATCGAGACACGGTCCGCCAGTTCCTCGGAGATTTCCTCGAGCGCCGGTGCGATCATCTTGCACGGCCCGCACCAGTCCGCCCAGAAATCCACGAGCACGGGCTTGTCGCTGCCCAGCACGTCGGTGGCGAAGCTGGCGTCGGTTACGGCTTTGGTCGGCATCGAATGAACTCCTGTAGGTCTGACAATCAATCTAGGGTGCGCTGTCATTCACGCAACCGATCACCCGGAAAAGGATTCCTGCTGTCCGGCAAGGCGCAGCTTTTGTGCGTCGACAAGCTCCTGCGGCAACACGAATAATTGCGGGCTGTGCGTATAAAGCAGCGCAGCCTCAACCGGCACCCCCGGATAGATCGCCTCCAGCGCCGCGACATAGGCCGCCATCTGCCGGATATACGCGCCGGGAATCTCAGCCAGCGAAACCGGCGGCCGTCGCGCCGTCTTGAAATCCACGATCCGGATACGCTCACGCCCGATCACCAGACGATCGACCGTCCCACTGACCACGCGCCCTCCGACAACTGCCGTCAACGGCACCTCGGCCAGCGATTCCTCGCCGAACACATCGGCCCAGTTGGGATCGTCCAATACCCCGACTGCCGACCGCACCATCTCCTCGCGCTCGACCATCCCGAACTCGGCACCGGCCCGCGCCAGCCACGCAAGCCCCGCTTCAAGCCGAGACTCGCGCGCCACCTCCGGCAGCCGCTCGATCAACCGATGCATCAGCGTGCCCCGCCGCGCGGCCAGCATCGCGCCCGGACCGGGCGACGCTGGCGGATCGGGCGCATCGTCCTCACCCAGCGACGACGGTGCCAACGGTCGCGGCGGACGCGGCTCGGCTCCCACAGGCGTCAGCAGCACCTGCGGCAAGGCGATGCGCGCAACCGGCTCGGCCACCGCTTTCGTCGCCGAGAATGGCTGCGGCGCCCCGATCGTCTTGCGCGCGCCCCACAGCGGGCAATGTTCCCACTCGCCTTCGAACAGCGGCTCAAGCTGCGCGTACCAGCTATCCTCGGGCAGTTCGGCTCCGCTCTTGCGCCGCGCCTTGCCCTTGGCCCCGGCGACGAACAGCGCCTCCTCGGCCCGCGTCATCGCCACATAGAGCAAGCGCCAATGTTCCTCGCGCTCGGCCTGCTTGGCCGCGGCTTCCGCTTCGAGCACCGCAGGCGCCTTTTCCTCCTTGCGCAACGGCGGCAGCGGCAGCTTGCGCCGCATGTCGAGGATCTCCTCGACCAGTTCCAGCCCACGCGGCGGCGAGGCGTCCGGATCGTCCGCCGCGTCCGCCAGAATCACGATCGGTGCCTGCAAGCCCTTCGCGCCATGCACGGTCATCACCCGCACCAGCCCGTCGCTCTTGCCCGCCTCACGCTTCAGCTCGCCCTCGCCCGCATCGAACCACTGCAGGAATCCCACCAGACTAGGCACATTGGCGCTCGAATAGGCCATCGCCGCGTTGAGCAGTTCGTCGATCGGATCGTTGGCCTCGCGCCCTAGTCGCGCCACCAGCTTGCGGCGCCCGTCCCACGGCCCAACCAGCAACCAGTGCAACAGCACTTGCGGCGGATCGTAGTCCGCCCGCGCCAGTAAGCCACGCAGCCGCTCCATCGTCTCGAATGTCGCCGGACCCTCGTTGCGCCGCAGCCAGCTCCACAACCGCTCGCGCTCGGGCCGATAGCCATGCTCGAGCAACTGCTCCTGCGACCACCCGATCAGTGGCGATACCAGCAACCCGGCCAGATTGAGATCGTCCAGCGGCTGCGAGGCAAACCGCACCGCCGCCATCAGGTCCTTCACCGCCAGCGGCGCGCCCAATCGCAGCCGGTCCACGCCCGCCACAGGCACGCCGCGCGCGTGCAGCCGCGCCACGATCAGCCCCGCCAGATCCTTGCGCTTGCGCACGAGGATCATCACATCGCCCGCGTCGGCAAGCCGCGACGTGCCCTTGCCCAGCGGAAACCCGACGTCGATCCAGGCCCGCACCTGCCGCGCGATCTTGTCCGCCAACTCACGGTCGGGCCGCGACAGCCAGCCTTCCGCGCCCTCATCAGGCTCCTCGCCATCCTCGGACAGCGCCTCGTCGCCAACCACGCGCCACAGCCCGACCGTACCCGGTATCGGCAGTCCGCGATGCGGCTCGGGCTTTTCGCTAAGGCCGAAGCGGTCCCACCCGATACGCCCGATCGCATCATCGACGAACCCCAGAATCGGGTTTGCCGTACGGAACGACTGCCCCAACCCGAGGTTCAGCAACTCACGCTCCGGATCGCGCAACACCGCCGCCACTTCGGCCAGTTGCTGCTTCACCTTCAGGCTCGCGCGCGCGAAATTCTCGGGGCTGGTCCCCTGAAACCCGAAGATCGCCTGCTTGTAATCGCCCACCACGAACAGCGTGCGCGTCTTTGGTCCGCGCTGCCCTTCCCCGGTGAAGAAGTCTGAAACCAAGCCTTCCAGCACGATCTCCCACTGCGAGGCGTTGGTGTCCTGCGCCTCGTCCACCAGAATATGATCGAACCGACGATCCAGCTTGAAGCGGATCCACTCGCCCGTCGTTTGCTTGGTCAGAAGGTCCGCAGCCGCGCGGATCTGGTCATCGAAGTCAATGAACCCTTCACGCGTCTTGGCCGCATCCCATGCCAACGCAAACCTGCGACCCACCGTCAGCGCGGTGTCGAGCAGCTCAGCCAGATCGACCTTGGCCTTAAACTCGCGCACTGCCTCGATCGAGGCGATTACGCGATCAGCCGCATCCTCATACGATGCATCGATCTTCAGGAGGTTCTTCAGCCACTTGGGCTCACCCTCGGCATTGAGCAGCGCCTTGGCCAGCAATTCGATGTCGCGCGCACGGTCCGCAGGCGAGGCGTCGAGCCACTGCGCCACCGGCCCCGCCATCTTCGCGCCGTTGGCCGTGCCCCAATCCAGCTGCACCTCAAGGCACGACCGCAGCGCCGCAGCGTCAAAAACGCCATCGTCACAGATCGCCGCCAGACCCGCCGCGCAGTCATCGTCGCCCAGTCCAAGCACCCGCGCGATGCGCGGCATCAGCGGCGGGGTCCAAGCTCCCGTCCCCCACCACAGCTCACGCGCCCCGGCGCTGCGCAGCAAGAATGCCTCGACCTGATCCTCGCTCATCCGCAACGACAACGCGGCCAAGGCCTCCAGCAGCGCCTCATCACAGTGCTGCTCGGCCTCGACCAGCATATCGGCCAGCACCTGCCGCACCAGCAGCGCGCGGTCGCGATCCTCCATCGCCCGCGTACCCGGACGAAGCCCCGCCTCCACCGGGAACGACGCCAGCAACCACTGGCAGAACGCATGGATCGTCTCGATCCGCAAGCCACCGCCCGCACAATCGAGCACCGCGGCAAACCGGCTGCGCGCGCGCGCCACCGTCGGCGGATCGAACGGCGCGCCGATCGCCATCAGATCACGCGCAAGCCGCGCGTCGTCCATCCGCACCCAGCTTGCCAGCACTTCGTTGACGCGCGTCGCCATTTCGGCCGCGCCTGCCTTGGTAAACGTCAGGCACAGCAACTGCTCGGGCTCGACCCCGTCCTGCAGCAACAGTCGCAAGACCCGCGCCGATAGCACTTGCGTCTTGCCCGTGCCCGCCGACGCCGAAAGCCACACCGTGCGCAGCGGATCGACCGCGTGCGCCTGATTGTCCTTGAGCGGATAGACCTTGCTCACGCCATGTCCCCGTCGCCCGATCCGGCGCGGTCACGCCCCTGCCACTCATCCAGACGCATCAACTGGTCATAGTCCGAATAGCCCGGCAAGTCGGGGTTGAGCCTTGCGGTGAACGGCTCGCTCCCCAGCAACCATTGCGCAATCGCCTCGCGCAGGAACTGCTCGGTCGCGGGCAGGAACTCTTCGGGCAACAAAGCCGCCCGGTTCGACTTGTCCTTCACTGGAGACTTCAGATAACCGAACCCGCGATCCTTGTTCCGCCCCAGCGACCAGTACTCGAAACGCGCAGGCTCCCCCGCCACCCCCGCGATCCCGCCGCGCTTCGCCAGCAGCCCGATCAGTCCGAGCTGCAACGCGAAACCCTGCTCGACCATCTTGGCCGAGGGCGGCATCCCGGTCTTGTAGTCGACGATCGCCAGCGTACCGTCCGCCAGCTTGTCGATCCGGTCGGCGCGCCCGTGAATGCGGATGCCATCCACCACGATCTCGCCCTTCTGCTCGACCGACAGCACCGTGCGACCTTCACCTGCAAGCCGGTCGGTCTCTGCCTCGATCCACAGCAGCGCGTCGATCAGGCGCGGTCGCCACATCGTCCGCATGAACGGATGCGCGCTCATCTCGTCGAACATCCGCTCGGCAATCGGCACGAGTTCGCCCGGAGCCCCGCCCGCCTCGTGCCAGGCCTTCAGCACATCGTGCACCGCCGTCCCGCGCCACGCGGGCGTCGGGTTGGCATCGATCGGATCGAGCGTTCGCAACCGCAGGATCGCCGAGGCATAGAACTGGTACGGATCGCCGCGCAGCCGGTCGAGCGCCGTCACCGCAATCGGCACCTTGCGCTGTTCGGCCGAAGGCATCGGCTTGGGCTGCGGATAGGGCTCGGCAGGCGCAGCATCGGCAATCGCCTGCGCCAGCTCCACCGCGCGTTCCTCGGTGCGCAACTGCTCGGCCAGCATCGCCTGAATGCGCAGGATAAACCGCGACGGGATCGCCGGACCACTCGCATCGCGCCGCGCGTGGCTCAGCACCACCTCGGGCGCGCCCAGCGCTGCGGCCAGATCGTGTGCTGCAAGGCCAATGCGGAAGTCCGCCCCCGGAATGCCCAGCGCGCGCAGGATCGGCGGCGCGAGCAATGGGTCGGGCGCGGGATTTCCGGGCCACGTTCCTTCGGTCAACCCACCACAGATCACCAGATCCGCGCGGCTCATCCGCGCTTCGAGCAGACCGTAGATCGCCAGACGCGGATGCCCGCCCCACGGCGGACGCACCGCGATTTCCTCCATCGCGTCACGCAACAATGCTGGCAGCTCGGCGCAATCGACCATCGACGGAGCCCCACCCGCAGCCTCGCGCCACCGCTCGACGAACTGCGCCAGACTGCGCCCGTCCGCCTGCGCCCACAGCCCGGTCCCGCACAGCGCCTCGCCAGCCTCGGCCAGCGCGACCAGCGCCATGTCGAGCGGCACCGCGCCTTCCAGCGACACCAGCGGGAACATCAGATCCTCGACGCTCGACCACCACTCGGTCAGCCCCGGAAACGCCTTCTCGCGCTTCTCCACCGCCTGCCGGATCGCGGGCAAGCCCGGCCCCGGCCTCGGCCCGCGCAGCACGAGGTCAAGCTGGCGCACCCGCTCCAGCCAAGCCGGACGCTCCTCGCCAGCGCGCACCAGCGGATGCCCCAGCAGCGCAAGCAGCGGCACCGGCGCAATCCGGTCGGCCACCGCCTCGGCCAGTTGCAGCAAAACCCGCCCCGCCGCCGTCTGCGGCAACGGACGCCCCGCCGTATCATCGGCCACGATGTTCCAGCGCCCCAGATGCGCCACAACCCGCGCGGCTAGGCTGCGGTCGGGCGTTATCACCGCCACGCGCCGCTCGGGCACTTCGATCGCCTCGCGCACCAGCACCGCGATGGCTTGCGCCTCTTCCTCCGGGTTCGCTGACTCCATCACCCGCACGCCTGAAAGCCGCCGGTCCTTCGCCTCGAGCGAAACCCACACCGCGCTCGCTTCGGGCGGCAGGAACAGGTTCGAGATCGCACGACTGCGCTCGGGCGGCGCGGGCGACAGGCCCGAACGGTGCCAAGGCTCCACTTCCCCGCGCGCGATCCCCATGCGGTTGAGCAGCAGCTTCAGATGATACTGCGGATGCGTCACCACATCACCGCGCTCGAACACGCCGCCCTCGGCGCTTCCGGCGCTGCCCAGCGCGTCCCACACATCGTCGCCGAGCGCCAGATCGAGATCGGGCAGGATCACCCCGCCATCGGGAAGCTCCGAAACCACGCGCAGCAACCGCGCGATCGCAGGCGAGGCAGACGTCACCCCCGCCGCAATCACCGGATGCGCAGGTGGCCGCTCGCGCCAGCCCTGCGCCGCATGCGCGAGCAACCGGTTCCGCCGCTCAGGCGCGTCCAACCGGCCCAGTTCGGCCAGTTCCGCCTGCCACCGCGCAAACACCCGCGCAAACAGCGCGGTGTTCGCCCGCCAATGCTCCGAAAGCTCGACCGCGACCCCGACCACCGCCTCGTCGAGCATGTCCTCGACCGCAACACCCTCGACCAGCAGCCGGTCGATCCCCTGCGCAATCCCGCGCGCCTGCCGCAACAGCGATGCCTCGCCCGGCGCCTCAACCCCCAGCTCATCGCGCAGCAATTGCGCCAACCGCAGCAAGCGCCACACCGGATCAACTGCCTCCGGGATATCCACCCCCGCGCCGATCGGATCGAGCAGCGGACCCAGCGTCTCGTCCAGATCGAGATCGCCGATCACCACCATGCGCGGCAACAGCAGACCCGCGCCGCTCGCGCGGACGAAAGCCTCGGTCACGATCCGCACCGCACGCTGGCTCGGCAGCAACAGCGTCAGCTTGGCCAGTCCAAAGCGTTCGTCGCGGTATCGCGGGATCAGCCCCGCCGCCAGCGCGTCGGCAAACCCGCGGTGGGCGGCGATCGACCATACGCGCGGGCGGGATGATGCCTCGCCCATGTCAGTCCTGCCGCAGCGCGGCCTCGGTCGGTGCGATCATCCCCGGTTCGCCCACCTCGTACCACAGGCCAAGGTGCGAAATCCCATACAACCGCCCCTCGGCGATGGCGCGGTCCCACAGCACGGTGGTCGAGAACGGCCCCTCGGGCGCATCCCTCAGCAGCCGGTGCGATACGATCTGGATGCCGCTGTAGATGAACGGCGCGATCCGCCCCGTCCGCCGCCGCGAAATGCGCCCCAGCGGGTCCATGTGGAAATCGCCCTTACCGCGAAAGTTGAACGCGCGCGCGTGCGGCACCAGCAGCAGCAGCGCGTCCATTCGCTCGGCATCCCACGCGTCCGATAGATGCTCGAACACGTTGCGCGGCCCGTCGAGCCACACGTTGTCGCTGTTCAGCGCAAAGAACGGATCGCTCCCGATCAGCGGCAAGGCCTTGACCATCCCGCCCCCGGTCTCGAGCAACTGCCCGCGCTCGTCCGAGATCAGCACCTGCGGCACCACGCGGCGCTCGACATACGCTTCCATCGCATCGGCCAGGTAATGCACGTTGACCACCGCCCGCGCGATGCCCGCTTCTTGCAGTTTGTCGAGGCAGTGGTCGATCAGCGGCTTGCCGCCCACGCGCACCAGCGGCTTGGGACGCGTCGCGGTCAGCGGCCGCATCCGCTTGCCCAGCCCTGCCGAGAGGATCATCGCCACGTCGCTCGCCAGCGGTTTGCTCATGCCTCGAATTTGCCGCCAAGGCTTGCACGAACGTCAGCCGGAATGTTCACGGCAAACCATTCCGCCACCGGCGCCAACGCGGGATGTGCCAGATCCCGCTCCATCAGCGCCCACACCCGGGGTATGTAATCGAGATAGCGCGGCTTGCCGTCGCGCTTCCACAGCCGCACAAAAATGCCCACGATCTTGGCGTTGCGCTGCGCCCCCAACCGCGCATAGTCCGCGCGGAAATCCTCACCCTCGCCCGACCGCTCGATATAATGATCGAGCATCTTGGCTTCCAGTTCGGGCGATACATCGCGCCGCGCATCCTGCAGCAGGGAAACCAGATCGTAGGCCGCATGCCCCACCAGCGCGTCCTGAAAATCGAGCAACCCCTGCTTGTCCAGCCCACCCACCAGCATCACGTTTTCGGCATGATAGTCGCGCAACACGGTCACCCCGGGCCGCTGCCGCGACAGCAAGGGCGCAAGCGCCTGATCCCACGCCGTCGTCCACGCCCGCCCATCGACGTAGAGTCCGCGCGCCGGCACGAACCAGTCGACGAACAGCTTGGCCTCGCGCTGGTATTCGGCGAGGGTATAGCTTGTGAACGGCCCCGGCGGCAGACGCCTCAACTGCAACAGCGCGTCGATGGCGTTACGGTAGATCTCTTCCTCGTCCTGCGGCCAGGCATCCAGATACTCGCGCATCCGCACGTCACCGAAGTCTTCGAGCAGCACGAACCCGTCTTCGGCCTGTTCTGCCAGGATGATCGGCGCGCGCAGCCCATTCGATTCGAGCCACTTGGCCGAACGGATAAACGGCTGCGGGTCCTCGTTCGGCGGCGGCGCATGCATCAGCATTGCCGTGCCGTTGGATCGACGAATACGGAAGTAGCGCCGGAACGAGGCGTCGCCGGGCAAAGGCTCGATCGTCGCGCCAACCCAGCCAGCCTGGTTGAGAAACGCTTCTGCGCCCGAAGGGATGGTCAGGTCCATGAGCCTCGCTCTAGCCAAGCAGACCCTGCCGATACAATGGCCCGCCGCCCGTTTTCGGTGGATTCAAGACTGATCGACAGACATCCGGGCTCATGCGCGAACCCGCCCGCGTTCTCGGGCCACTCCGCCAGCAGCGCCGCGCCGTCGCGATAGTCGTCGAGCCCGATCTCGTCGGCCTCGGCCGGATCGTTCAAACGATAGAAATCGGCGTGGACCAGCGGCAGCCGCACCAGCGGCGGATCGTAGACCTCGATGATCGCAAAGCTCGGGCTCGGCACTTCGCCCTCATGCCCCAGGCCTGCGATGATCGCGCGCGCCAGCGTCGTCTTGCCCGCGCCCAACCCGCCTGACAGCGCGACGACATCGCCAGCGCGCAAGTCCGCCGCAATCCGTCCCGCCAGAGCCCGCGACGCGTCCATATCCGGCAGTTCGACAATCACGGCAGCACGACGATCGCACTCGTGCCCAGCCCCGGCTCGGACATCAGTTCCAGCGTCCCGCCATGCGCCTCGATCACTTGCCGCACCAATGGCAGCCCCAGCCCCTGCCGCCGCTCGACCGACTTGCCATCTGCGCTGACCTTCAGTCCCTCCAGCGCGCGAACCAGTATCGCCGGTTCCATCCCGCGCCCGTTGTCAGACACCACGACCTGCAGCTTCGCACCCCGCTTGCGACTGGCTTCAACCAGAATGCGCCCGCCCTCGGGCGTCGCCGCAATCGCATTGTCCACCAGTTGCCCGAATGCGCGCTGCAGCCTGCGCGCGTCACCGATTACTGAACCTGCCGATCTGTCGCCGCGCAAGTCCAGCGTCAGCCTCGCCGCCGACAACCGTTCCGCCCGCTCCTGCACGACCTGCGTCAGCAGCGGGAACACCTCGACCTTTTCCTGCTTCAGAGGCAGCGTCCCCGCTTCGCTCTGTGAAAGATCCAGCACGTTCTCGATCTGCTCGCCCAAGCGCTCGACCGATGACAGGATCGCGGCGACATAATCGTTCTGCTGCTCGGTCAAGGCACCCGCCAGACCGCTCTGCAACAGCTCTGCAAACCCGCCGATCGATGTCAGCGGCGTCCTGAATTCATAGCTCATGTTGGCAATGAACCGCGTCTTCACTGCGTCCGCTTCGACCAGTGCGGCGTTGCGCTCGCGCAGGGCCTGCTCGGCTTTCTGCGAATCCGTGATGTCGAGCACGGTCAGCATCCCGTTGCCATCGGGCAGCGGCACGCCCGCCAGCGCGAGATGCCGACCGTCGGCGAGCATCAGCCGCCCGCTACGCTGCTTGCGCTCCAGCGTCGCGCCCTGAATGACCTGCGCGATCGTGCCCACTTGCGCGGGCCGCTTCAACTGCGGCGCGATCTGGTTCAACAGCACATCGGCGCGCGGATGCGTGGCAAGGAATTCCTCATCCAGCCCCCAATCGGCTGCAAACCGCCGGTTCCACAGCTGCAACTTCGCATCGGGCGCAAACACCGCGAGCGATTCGAACAGGTTGTCGAACGTCGCCGTCCGCGTGCGCAACAGCGTGTCGCGCGTTGCCGAAAGCTGGAGTTGCTCGGTGCGATCCTCGAAGATCATCAGCAGCCCGCCATCGGGCATCGGCTGGCCGACCACACGCAAGTGCGTGCCATCCGAAAGGTGCCACGATTCCTCTTTGGGCTCGCGCGCCAGGAACCAGCTCTGCCGCTCGCGCCGCCATTCGGGAAAATCGCGCACTTCCGGCAGACGCCCCGCATCGCGCAACCGGTCGATCACCCGGTCGAACGGCGGCGTGTCCACCACCCAGGCCTGCGGGACAGAGAATATCCGCAGGAACGGCTGGTTGGCGAAGACCAGGTTGCGCTTGTCATCGAACTGCGCGATCCCTGCTGAGAGCGTGTCGAGCATCTCGCGCTGCGCTTCGCGGAACCGGCGGAACTGGCGGATCAGCTCCTCCATTTCCTCGATATCGACCGCATATCCGGCAACGCCCTCGTCGCCCAATGGCAGGTCGGTCACCCGCAACGCTCGCCGCTGCCCCTTGATCGTGGCGAGCAGCGACCGCTCGATCGGCACCATCCGCGAAGCCGCCTGCCGCGCGACTTGCGCCGCCGACAAGCGGTCGACCGGCTCGATCAGCTCGATCCCTTCGGCGATCACCACATCGGCACTGGCCGCGCCGACCGCCTTGACATAGGCACTGTTGACCAGCCGCAGCTTGAAATCCGGTCCGCGGAACCACATCGGCAGCGGTGCGGCCTCGATCAGACCCGAAAGCCCGGCGAAATCGGCCTTGGCGGCGCTCGTCTCGGTGCGCAGCTTGACCAGTTCGGCCTCGCTTTCGGAAAAGTCGAAGAACCACACCAGCGCCGCGCCACCGGGCGATACCTGGGGGTCTGCCAGATGCCCGTGCGCCGCGATACTGCGCGTGCCCCCGCGCGGCATCAGTGCCAAACGGAACGGTGCCCCGGTTTTCTGCGCCCGTCGCACCGCATCCATCAGCCGCGAAAGCTCGACCTCATCGAGCCCATGCTCACCGGCATCCAGTTCGGACAGGTAGCCCGGCATCGCGTCCAGACCGAGCCATCCCGCCAGCCGCGATGGCCCCTCGATCCGCCCGTCGGCGCGTACCAGCAAAGGCAGCGCCGGCGCTTCGTCGATCATCCGCGCCAGTCGCCGCGCCTGCCGCTGAACCGCCTCGCCTCGCCGCGCCCGACGCCGCGCCTCAAGCACGAACCACCCCGCGCCTACCGTCCACACGGCAAGCAGCAGGCCGATCGACACCAACACGGTCTGGTTGAGCAACGGCATTGCCTCATCGCTACGGTTTGCCCGGACGAATTACAATGCCGCGCATTAGTTACCCCGCCCAAACAACGAAGCCCCCGCAAATTGCGAGGGCTTCGTGTATTCAAAGTCATCTACCCGCTCCCCCGCGAAGGCGGGGGCCTCAGGCCGAATAAAACTGCTGTCGAGCAATGCGGCCCGAGGTCCCCGCCTTCGCAGGGACTCGGATCACACCGCTCAATAGCGGTAGTGATCCGGCTTGAACGGGCCTTGCTCGGGCACACCGATATAGTCGGCCTGCTTCTTCGAAAGCGTCGTCAGCTTCACACCCAGCTTCTCGAGATGCAGCGCGGCGACCTTTTCATCGAGGTGCTTGGGCAGTACATAGACGTCGTTCTTGTACTGGCCCGGGTTGGTGAACAGTTCGATCTGCGCCAGCGTCTGATTGGTGAAGCTCGCCGACATCACGAAGCTCGGGTGACCCGTCGCGCAGCCCAGGTTGACCAGGCGGCCCTTGGCAAGAATGATGATCTGCTTGCCGTCGGGGAACTCGACCAGATCGGTGCCCGGCTTCACTTCGGTCCAGTTGTAGTTGTCGAGAGCGGAAATCTGGATCTCGCTGTCGAAGTGACCGATGTTGCTGACGATCGCCATCGGCTTCATCGCCTTCATGTGCTCGGCGGTGATCACGTCTTCGTTGCCGGTCGCGGTCACGAAGATGTCGCAGCGCGTGACGGCCTCTTCCATCGTGACGACTTCATAGCCTTCCATCGCCGCCTGCAGCGCGCAGATCGGATCGACTTCGGTCACCATGACGCGTGCGCCACCCTGACGAAGCGAGGCAGCCGAACCCTTGCCGACGTCGCCGAACCCGGCAACGCAGGCAACCTTGCCCGCCAGCATCACGTCGGTGGCGCGACGGATCGCGTCGACCAGCGATTCCTTGCAACCGTAGAGGTTGTCGAACTTCGACTTGGTCACGCTGTCGTTCACGTTGATCGCGGGGAAAGGCAGCTTGCCCTCCTTGGCGATCTGGTAAAGGCGGTGAACGCCCGTGGTGGTCTCTTCCGAAACGCCCTTGATCGCCTTGACCGACGCGGTCAGGTAACCCGGCTTCTTCTTGAGGAACGCGTTCAGCGCGCGAACGAATTCGATTTCTTCGGCGTTCGAAGGCTCGAACAGCTTTTCGCCCGCTTCGACGCGCGCGCCCCACAGCGCGAACATCGTGGCATCGCCGCCATCGTCGAGGATCATGTTGGCGGTGATGTCGTCACCCCAGTCGAAGATCGAACCGACATAATCCCAGTAATCGGCCAGGCTCTCGCCCTTGATCGCGAATACCGGGATACCGGCAGCAGCGATTGCGGCGGCGGCATGGTCCTGCGTCGAAAAGATGTTGCAGGTTGCCCAACGCACGTCTGCGCCAAGCGCGGTCAGCGTCTCGATCAACACGGCGGTCTGGATCGTCATGTGCAGCGATCCGGTGATCCGCGCGCCCTTGAGCGGCTGCGATGCGCCGAATTCGCTGCGCAGCGCCATCAGACCCGGCATTTCGGTTTCAGCGATGCGGATTTCGGCGCGGCCGAATTCGGCAAGGCCGATATCGGCGATCACATAGTCGTTCTTGGCGTCAAGCACGCTGGCCACAAGGCTTCTCCTGATAAATCTCGTGCGCACCGCAGCGCGCTATCGCCGCCCCATAGCGTGACCCGTTCACTCGTGCAAACATAATATAAAGACTTCTTTATATCGCACCTACGCATCGTCACGTCTGATGCCCCGTTGCGTCGTGGCACAGGCCTCCTATATCCCGTGAGCAAGCCGGTTCCGGCAGTCCGGACCGGATACTCACGAAAGGATTTTGGGGATGACAATCGCTGTTGGTGATACACTGCCCGACGTAAAGATCGTCAAGGCCACGGCCGAAGGCAACGAAGCGGTTCAATCGACCGACTTCTTCAAGGGCAAGAAAGTCGCCCTGTTCTCGGTCCCCGGTGCCTTCACGCCGACCTGCTCGGCCAAGCACCTTCCGGGCTATGTCGAAAAGGCCGCCGACCTCAAGGCCAAGGGCATCGACGAAATCGCCTGCACCGCGGTCAACGATCCGTTCGTGATGAAGGCCTGGGGCGCTGCCACCGGCTCGCCCGACGTCACCATGCTCGCAGACGGCAACGGCGACCTCGCCGAAGCGCTCGGCCTGACCATGGACGGTTCGGGCTTTGGCCTGGGCAAGCGCGGCCAGCGCTTCTCGATGGTCGTCAACGATGGCGTTGTCGAGCAGCTGTTCGTCGAAGCCCCGGGCGACTTCAAGGTCTCCTCGGCCGAGCACATGCTCGAGAATATCTGATTGTTAGCCGGTTACTGGCGCCCCCGCGAAAGCGGGGGCCTCAGGCCGGATAGCTCCCGATACCCTCGCCGTCGCGGGGGATCAGCGCAAATATCCTAAAAAGACAGCCGGACCCGCCCCAGCACCCGGTCGCCCGCGTGCTTCAGATCGGCGAACCGCGAAGTCGCCACTTGCGACGTGTCCACATCGGTCCCCGCATAATCGACCCCGATCGTGAAGGGGAACTGGTTGTATTCCAACCCCACCCGCCAGTCGGCATAGTCGCCCGCAGGCCGCAACCGCGCCGACCGCGCATCCTTGGTATCGCCGGTAGTATACCCGACAGAAGCCGCGACGGTCACCGGAAACGCCGGAATTCCAAAGTTCGCCGATCCGCGCAAATACAGGTTATCTCCGCCGATCGAAGCCTGGCTCGGCGCATAGAACGCATCCGCCTTCACCTGCAGCGGTCCGATCGAATAGCGCGCGCCCAGCCCCAGCTCGCCGTAATTCATGTTCCGGTCAGCGCCACCGAACACGTGCCCGATGGCTTCGCTCCGCACGGTAAACCCGCTGAGGTCCCAGTCCTTGCCCAGCGCGATGTCACCCACGACATCGGCGTCGGCATGACGATCCGACTTGCGCAACATCGCCACCCGCGCCGCCACGTCGAACCCGCCAAACCCGGCCGAGGCGTCAACCGACGCAGACACCTCGCCATCGCTCCAGCTCAACCCGCGCCGAACCTCGTCGGTCGTCGCCTCGACGCCGAAATCCACCGACTGCGCGTGCACCGCCGAACACGCCAGCGACGTCACCAGCCCGGCAACGCCGATGCGCAAAACTCTGCAGCTCATTTCAAGTCCCCGACCACTATACGCTGCACGCCTAGCCGCATCGCCCGATAGCGCGACCGCTTTGCGACAGCCGGTGCTCAATAGCCCATCAGGCTGAGCACTTCCTTGCGGCTGCGCTCGTCGTCGAGGAACGTGCCGATCATCCGGCTCGTCACCATGCCTACGCCCGGCGTGCGAACGCCTCGGGCGGTCATGCAGGCATGGCTCGCCTCGATCACCACCGCCACGCCGTGTGGCCGCAGATTGTCCCAGATGCACTTTGCGACTTCCGCCGTAAGCCGCTCCTGGATCTGCAACCGCCGCGCAAATCCATGCAGCACGCGCGCCAGCTTGGATATCCCCACCACCTTGTCGCGCGGCAGATAGGCGATCGCCGCCTTGCCGATGATCGGTGCCATGTGATGCTCGCAGTGCGACTGGAACGGGATGTCCTTGAGCAGCACGATTTCGTCGTATCCGCCCACTTCCTCGAACTGCCGCTCGAGGTGGCTTGCCGGGTCTTCGCCATAGCCCAGGCAATATTCCTTCCACGCCCGCGCCACGCGCTTGGGCGTATCGAGCAGGCCTTCGCGCGCCGGATCGTCGCCAGCCCAGCGGATCAACGTACGGATCGCCTCCTGCACGTCCTGCGGCACCGGAACCTTGCCGCGTGCCACATCGTCGTCTTCGTCAGGCCCAACTACGCTCATCACTTACCCTTACTATCCCATCGGCCGTCGCAGGATGCGGCTGGTGAACAGCCCCTTGCGATAGAATGACAGCATTTCCTCCGGACGCTCTGGATCAAGAACCTCGTTATCAGCAATCGCTTTTTCCGCATCGCTCAATTCGTGCATCTCGATGGGCTTCAACCGCTTGCCCTGCTGCGGGGCCGCCGCGATCATCGCCGCCATCCCGCCATGTTCGTCGAGCAGTTCGGTCACGCGGTCAATAGAGATGCCGCAATGCTCGGCCAGCAGCGATATGCGCAACCGACGGATGGCATCGCCACAGTGATCATTTCCCTCTCGCGCGCAGTCGATGAATACGTCGCATTCGCTGTCCAGCCCCATCGATCGATTGTTGAGATTGGCCGACCCGATGCGCAGGATCTCGTCATCGACGATGGTCAGCTTGGAATGCACGTAAATCGGCGTCCCGCCCTTGGTATAGGGGTGCCACACCGAAAACCGCTGTTTGTGATCGACTTCGCGGATCGCATTGACCAGCCTGATCCGCGCGCCGTCCATCGCGGCCTGCTCCAGCCATCCGTCCGAACTGCATGGATTGATCAGCACCACCTCGGGCGGATCGGCTTCTTCCATCCGCGCCGCGATCGCCTCGGCGATCTTGCGCGAGGCGAAGTACTGGTTCTCGAAATAGATGAATGTCTTCGCCCGTGCGATATGTTCGATGAACAGCGCCTCGATCTCCCGGATCTCGCAGGCATCGCCATATTGCGACCGCGTCCGCGCAATACCGATCTCGACATCGTGGAACTCCGCCTCGATCCTCGCAGGCCACGGGGCACTGTCCTGCGGCGTGCATGGTTCCATTGGCGTGCCCCCGGCCTGAACCCAGCGCGCGCGGCCATAGTCGCCCAGCACGCGCGCGGCTTCACCCTCCATCAGCATGGTGCAGTCATGCCAGGGTCCGTACGTCTTCCCGCTCGGTCGCCGCCGCCGCTTGTCATCGTCGAGGTGCTCGCGCGTGTCCCAGCGGTCGCCTGCCATGTCGATTCCGCCGCACACCGCCAGGCAATCGTCGATTACCGCGATCTTCTGGTGATGGCTGCACCCCAGCGGGTGAGCGCTATCCAGCTTGAACACGATCCGCGGGTGCCTCCACCAGCGCACCAGGTCGAGCATCATCGACCCCCGGAACACCGCCTTGAGCGCGCCGAAGTTCCACTTCAGCACTCGCACCTCGAGCGTCTTGCGCCGGTTCGCCAGCCATACCACGAAGGCACCCAGCCTCGCCGGAGACACCCGCTTGCGCGGCAGGTTCCACCACCGCCGCCCGCCGCCCAGCGCGATGCGCGTGTCGAAGTCCCACCCGATCAGCATGATCCGCTGGTGCGCCCGCATCATCGCTTCACGCATCAGCGAGAAGTAGTCGGCGACATCGATCACCGCATGCGCACGCGATGCCTTCACATAGCGCCATACCGACGGAGATTCGCTGTCCTCGATCGAACAGTCGTCAGCAACTTGGCTCTGCGGACCGCCCTGCTTCACCGGAATAGTACTTTACCCATAGACCCGCTCCCCTCGAACGATACAATGCATGCAGTCATTGGTTTTCTTTTTAACTCAGAAAGTTATATCCCAGCGCTATTCACTTTACCGGCCCCGCAAAGCCTTGCATCCCGCAATCGGCATGCAGCTGCTCGACACTCTCGTATCATCGCTACGCTCCGGATTGCGGGCGGTTCCCCCGGTGCGCTCGGCAATACAATCGTTGCGTATTATGGCGAGCCCCGAACGCCGTGCGGTCCGCAGCATGCTCCGCCGCCACGCGGGCCAGGTTCTGCAACCCTACCCGATGACTTCGGTCGATCGCTATCCCGGTGGAGGGCTGTCGATCTGCAACGGACATTACAGATTCGCCGGTACTGCCTCGGCAGGCGACTAAGAGGCCCGCTCGCTCACCTTCACGCGCGACGATCCGCTGACCCTGCTCTACGGTGCGGACGATCAGCGGTTAACCGGAACTACCAACGCCGATGTGATCTTTCGCAAAATCGCGTAGATCAGTGCGCGATCTGAATGACCAGTTCGTCGGGGTGCGTCACATTCAGATTGCTGCGCAACAGCTCGCCCACCAGATCCGGATCGGCGTGACGGGGATCGAGCAGCGCCACGCGGTTCTTCAGCTGGTTGCGCTCGGCCGATAGCATCGCGATCTCATGCTCGCGCTGCTCCAGCAGACGCGCATTCTCGCCCCAGGCCAGCAGACCGCTCGGTCCGGCCACGCCGATAGCCCCCAGCAGCAGCAAGACGACAAGCGCCAGCGACTGGGTCAGACTGTCTTTCGGAAGCAGGGCAACACGGCGGTTCGGCATAACGTCACTGAATCATAATTTACCTGCCGATTCAAGCGACAATCGGAAACAGCCTCAGGTTTGTGGAATTGGTGCACCCGTTCGAACCAATTGTCAGACTCACGGTGCGCCGGTTCGAACGAAGTGAGAATGGTGCACCCGTTCGAACAAAGTTCGAACCAATCGTCGGACTCAGGGTGCGCCAGTTCGAACGAAGTGAGAATGGTGCACCCGACGGGATTCGAACCCATGGCCCCCAGATTAGGAATCTGGTGCTCTATCCTGCTGAGCTACGGGTGCCCGTGCTCCCTTTAGGCAGCGGCGCCGCCGGTGGCAACGCGGTTTAGCAAGCGTCAGTGGGTTTCCTCTGGCGGCACCACCGGGCACAGCACCGGCGCAACCTGGATGCCTTCCTCGATCAGGTCGCGCGCCTCTTTGAGACTCGCCCGACCGTGGATCGCCGCATTGTCCTTCTCGCCATAGTGCATCGCCCGCACATCGTCGGCGAACTTGTCTCCGACCCATGTCGAGGTCTTGATCGCTTCGGCCTGCACCGCCGCGACCGCCTTGAACATCTCCACCACTTCGGGCGGCATGCGGTTGGCAACGGCCTGCGGTGCCGCTGCCTGCGGTGCTGCGGCTTTGGGAACCACTTCCCCACCCGTCGCAGCCGGAGCCACGATCTGGTTACCCTTGCGGCCGATATTGGGTGCCATTACCGCCTTGGCGACCTCGGCCGATCCGCAAGTCGGACACGCCATCAGCCCGCGCTCGCGTTGGTCCTCGAAGTCCTGCGACGACCCGAACCACCCCTCGAAACGATGCCCAAGCGGCTCGCATTGCAGGTCAAACACGATCATGCCGCCGACTTAGGGATTTCGCGCTTGTTGGCAAGACTGGGCAGTTGCGCCCGCACATCGCGCGTGCGGGCAGGATCGATCATCGCGAACCCGACACCTGCCGCCTCAGCCATGTCGAGCACTACATCACCCCAAGGGTCGATCACCAGCGAATGCCCATAGGTTTCGCGCCCGTCCTCGTGCCGTCCGGTCTGAGCCGCCGCGATCACCCACGCGCTCGCCTCGACCGCCCGCGCGCGTTGCATCAGATGCCAGTGCGCCTTGCCGGTGGGCACGGTGAACGCGGCGGGAACGCGGATTACGTCGCTGCGCCGCCGCCCGAGTTCCTCGAACAGCGCCGGAAACCGGATGTCATAGCAGATCGCCAGCCCGAGCAGCCCGAGCGGCGTATCGACGGTCACCACTTGCTCTCCCGGCGCGTACGCCGCCGATTCACGCCAACTCTCGCCGCTCGCCAGATCGACGTCGAACATGTGGATCTTGTCGTAGCGCGCCGCGATGGCACCGTCGGCGTCGATCACGAAACCGCGATTTGCCCAGCGCCCGTCCTCGCGCAGGATCGCCAGTGAGCCCAGATCGATCCACAGCTTCAGGTCCCGCGCCGCCGCACGCGCGGCAGCCAGCACAGGATTGTCCGCCTCGCTTACGATATTGGGCGTAGCCCGGTTGCGGTTGCGATCGAGCAATCCGCACATCTCGGGCGTGAACAGCATCGCCGCACCACCGTCCACCGCTTCTCGCGCCGCCGCGACGATCGCGTCGGCGTTGGCATGCGGGTCGATCCCGCTGGTCATCTGGAACAGCGCAACCTTCACCGGCTCGCGTGCACCGTCAGCGCTCACAGGCCGAGCATCGGATCCAGCTTGCCCTGCGAATTCAGCGCTGCAAGGTCATCCGATCCGCCAACCGCCACGCCGCCGATGAAAATCTGCGGCACGGTTGCCGCTCCGGGCGCGCGCTCGACCATCTCGGCACGCTTGGGTCCGCCCATCGTGATGTCATACTCTTCGAACGAGACGCCTTTGCTCTCCAGCAGCTGCTTCGCGCGCGAGCAGTAGGGGCAGCCCCACTTGGTATAGATTTCGACCTTGGGCGTATTCGACATGGAGAACCTCGTTCCGGGGGTCTTGAAATGCAGTTTTCGCTAACACACATGGGTCTGCGTGTCATGCGCCGCAACTGCGGGTGTGCCACGAATTAACCGCTGGACGAAGCGCCGGGTTCCCGGGCTTCACGAAGGCAAAGTGCAGATTGCTCAAGCATTGAGGATATTGCCATGAACCGTCTTGATTTTACGCCCTATCGCCGCACCACCGTGGGTTTCGATCGCCTGTTCGACCTGCTCGAACGCCAGGCCCGCGCCAATGGTGGCGACAATTACCCCCCCTTCAACATCGAACGCCGTGGCCAGGATGCCTACCGCATCACGCTTGCCGTAGCCGGCTTCAAGCCCGATGAGATCGACATCACCGCGCAGCAGAACCTGCTGACGGTCAAGGGCAGCCGCCCTGATGCCGACGAGCGCGAGTTCCTCCACGTCGGGATCGCCAACCGCGGCTTCGAACGCCGCTTCGAACTGGCCGACTATGTCCGCGTCGAAGCCGCAGATCTCGCCGATGGCCTGCTGACCATCGACCTCGTGCGCGAAGTGCCCGAAGCGATGAAGCCCAAGAAGGTGCTCATCGGCGCCCAGAACCCGCTCAAGGTCATCGAAGGCGACAACACCGCCGCCGCCTGATCCGGGTTCGGGATTGATTACAAAGGGCGGGCCGCAAGGCTCGCCCTTTTTTGATGGAACGCGCCCACCCCCGACCCCTCCCGCCAGCGGGAGGGGTCAGGGGTGGGCCTGCAACTTAGCAGCCACTTGCCATCACACGATCGGAACCATAAACTAAGACGGTAAAAACGAGGACAACCAACGTCATGGACCACGCACCGATTGCAAAGCCGCTCCGCCTTGCCGTCACGAAAGCTGCGTCCCATGCCTGCCTCGATAACAGTTTCCCATCTTGCCTGGTCCACGCCTGACGGGCGTCCCGTCCTTAGCGGACTAGACCTTTCCTTCATCCCTGAACGCATCGGCATCGTCGGCCGCAACGGTACCGGCAAAACGACGCTGCTGCGGCTGATCGCGGGTGAAATCTTACCGCGGTCGGGCAAGATCACCCGCAACGCCACGCTCGCCACCCTGCGCCAGATAGCCGCGCGGAATCCCGGCGAGACCCTGGGCGAAGCGCTCGACCTTGCTGAGCCGCTCGCGATCCTGCGCCGCGCCGACGCCGGTACGGCCAGCGACGAAGATCTCGCGAAGGCCGACTGGACGCTCGAAGCACGCCTTGAAGCTGCGCTCGCTTCTGCAGGGCTTGAGGCAACCGCAAACACGCCGGTCGCTACGCTGTCAGGCGGCCAGCAGACCCGCGCAGGCCTTGCCGCAGCGATCCTCGCCGACCCCGATTTCCTGTTGCTCGATGAACCGACCAACAACCTCGACGCCGCTGGCCGCGCAGCCCTCCATGCTTTTCTTGCCACCTGGCGCAAAGGCGCGCTCGTCGTCAGCCATGACCGCGCTCTGCTCGAGACGATGGACGCCATCGTCGAACTCTCGACGCTGGGCGCAACCCGCTACGGCGGCCCCTATAGCCACTACCGCGAGGTGAAAGCGCGCGAACTCGCCGCCGCGGAACACCAGCGCGACCACGCCGAACAGGCACTGGACAATGTCCGTGACGCCGCGCAACTGAGCCGCGAACGCAAAGCTCGCCGGGATGGTGCAGGCACGCGCAGGGCGGCCAAAGGCGACATGCCGCGCATTCTCATCGGCGCAAGGAAGCAGCGCGCAGAGAACACCTCAGGCCACAACGCGCGCCTCGCCAACCGGCTGCAGACAGAAGCAGAAGCAGAACTCACACAGGCCCGTGCCCGCCTCGAAGTCATCGAACCGCTCAAGGTCGAACTGGCTCCCACTGGCCTGACCCCGTCACGCACCGTGCTGGAACTGGTGGACCTGACCGCCGGGCACGCCCCCTCCGGCCCCATAATCCGCAACTTTGACCTAACTCTCATCGGTCCGGAGCGCATCGCGATCACCGGCCCCAACGGCGCCGGCAAATCAACCTTGCTCCACACGATCACGGGCACGCTCAAGCCGATATCCGGCATTGTCCGGGCGCATGTCCCGCTTGCCCTGCTCGATCAGCACGCCAGCTTGCTCGACCCCACGCGGACAATCGCTGAAAACCTGCGCAAGCTGAAACCGGAACTCGATGAAAACGCCGCGCGCGCCGCTCTGGCCCGCTTCCGTTTCCGTGGCGTTGCCGCCGATCAACCGGTTGGAACACTCAGCGGCGGCCAGCTTATCCGCGCCGCGCTCGCCTGCGTGCTCGCGGGCACACCGCCTCCACTGCTATTGCTCGACGAGCCAACCAACCACCTCGATATCGAAGCCATTGAGGCGATCGAAGCAGGCCTTTCCGCCTACGACGGCGCGCTGCTCGTCATCAGCCACGACAGCGCGTTCCTGGAGGCACTCGGCGTGACCCGCACCGTCAAACTCACCACGCCTCGGCCACGTCCACCAGCGCCTGCCGGTCGAGAATCGTAACCCGCCCGCTGTTCAGCGCGACGATGCCGTTATCGACCCACGCCGAGAGCTGGCGGTTGATCTGCTCACGCGACATGCCCGCGAAATTGCCCAGCTCGCTCTGGCTCAGCGCGATCTTGAGCTGGTTGCCCGCATTGGTCCCACCGCCCATCATCAGCCGCAGCAGGAACCGCGCGAGCCGTGGACCTGACGTATAGGCGCGATCCGCCTCGATCACCGCGTTGTTCTGGCGCAACCTGCGCGCCATCGCCTTGAGCAGGCGCAACGACAGGCCCTTGTGCTTCTCGATGATGTCGGCAAACGCCGCGCGCGTCAGGACCAGAGCCTCGACCGGCTCGATCGCCTCGACCGACGCGGTCCGGTCCCCGCCATCGAGAAACGCGATCTCGCCCAGCACGTGGCCGGGTTCGGCATAGTCGAGGATGATCTCGCGCCCGTTGGCTGCCACCATGCTGACCCGCGCCAGGCCCTTGAGCACGATGAACAGGGTGTTCCCCTCCTCACCCTGCGCCATGAGTTCCTGGCCCGGCTTGAACGCACGGCTCTGCCCGCGCGCGATGATGTCCGAAAGCTCGGCCTGCTCGCAATCCGCAAACAGGCTCTGCGCCGTCAGTGCTTCAGCCAGCTTGGCCGCGTCCATCGTGTCCCCCGAAACCCCTTCCGCGCACAAGCCAGTACGCGGCGCCCAAGTAATCAGGGAAACGGGCGGATGACCAGCCCCTTTAACGCGAATTAAACCAGTCGCGCCTGGCTGACCGCTGCAGCAATAAAGCCCTTGAACAATGGATGCGGTTCAAACGGACGGCTTTTGAGTTCAGGATGAAACTGCACCCCGATGAACCACGGGTGGTCCGGCCGCTCGACTATTTCGGGCAACAGCCCATCGGGCGACATACCCGAGAACACCAGCCCGCCCTTTTCCAGCCGCTCCTTATACGCCACGTTCACTTCGTACCGGTGCCGGTGCCGCTCGCTGATCTGCGTCGCGCCATAGACGTTGGCCACATGGCTGTTCCCCGCCAGCTTGGCCTCATAGGCGCCAAGCCGCATCGTCCCGCCCAGATCGCCGCCTTCGGAGCGCTGCTGGAGACCCTCGGCGGTCATCCACTCGGTGATGATGCCAACCACCGGCTCGTCGGTCGGCCCGAACTCGGTCGAGGACGCGCCTTCGATCCCGGCAGTATTTCGTGCCGCTTCGACGCAGGCCATCTGCATGCCGAGGCATATCCCGAAGAACGGCACATTGCGCTCGCGCGCGAATCGGACCGATGCGATTTTGCCTTCGGTCCCGCGCTCACCGAAGCCGCCCGGCACCAGAATGCCGTGCATCGGCTCAAGCTGCGCTGCAATCTCGGCATCGTCCTGCTCGAACAGTTCGGCGTCGAGCCACTTGATCCGCACCTTGACGCGGTTGGCCATGCCGCCATGCGCCAGCGCCTCGTTCAACGACTTGTACGCGTCCTGCAGCCCGACATACTTGCCGACCACGCCGATCGTCACTTCACCTTCAGGGTTCTGGAAGCGGTCGACGATATCGTCCCACACGGCCAGGTCCGGCTCGGGCGCGGTCAGACCGAAGTGGCGCAGCACCTCGTTGTCCAGCCCCTCGGCATGATACTGCAGCGGCACCGCATAGATGCTCGTCGCGTCCAGCGCCGGGATCACCGCCGATTTGCGCACGTTGCAGAACTGCGCGATCTTGGCGCGTTCGGTCTCGGGCAGCGGCTTTTCGCAGCGGCACAGCAGAATGTCGGGCTGGATACCAAGGCCCGTCAACTCGCGCACCGAATGCTGCGTCGGCTTGGTCTTCAACTCACCCGCCGCCGCGATGTAGGGCACCAGCGTCACATGGACGAAGCAGGTGTCGTCGCGCATCTCGTTGTGCAACTGGCGTAGCGCCTCGATGAACGGCAGGCCTTCGATGTCGCCCACCGTCCCGCCGATCTCGCACAGCACGAAGTCGAGGTCCTCGGTCTCGGCCTGCGCAAATTCCTTGATCGCGTCGGTTACGTGCGGGATCACCTGCACGGTCGCACCAAGGTAATCGCCACGGCGCTCCTTGATGATGATGTCGCGATAGATCCGGCCCGATGTGATGTTGTCGGCCTGCCGCGCCGAAACCCCGGTAAACCGCTCGTAATGCCCCAGATCGAGGTCGGTCTCGGCCCCGTCGTCGGTCACATAGACTTCGCCATGCTGGTACGGGCTCATCGTGCCCGGATCGACGTTGAGATAGGGATCGAACTTGCGGATCCGCACGCGATATCCGCGTGCCTGCAGCAGCGCCGCAAGGCTCGCCGCCATCAGACCCTTGCCCAGCGAGGAGACCACGCCGCCGGTGATAAAAATGTACCGCGCCATGGGAGTCGGGCCTTACCGTCAGAAGTTGGACAAGCGCAAGCGGTTGCGGATGGTATCTATCCCGCAATCCACAGGCATGGATCGAAAACAACACGAAAGCCCCCTCGCGACCCTTGAAGGAAGCGAGGCGGCATCACCGCATTGCGTATGGTATTACTGGCCGGTCGAGCCGCCCAGCGGATCGTTGGCGGGCGCAGGCTGCGCTGCCGGAGCCGCCGCCGGAGCAGCAGGCGCACCTTGCGCCGGAGCCAACGGATCGACTGCAGGCGGATTGACCGGCGCTGCCCGCTCAAGCGAAGTGTCGATCGTCCGGCTAGAAGTCGCACCCACGGCCAACGCCGCCAGCGCGATGCTCAGCACCACGAACAACGTTGCCAGAACCGTCGTCGCGCGCGTCATGAAATCTGCCGCGCCACGTGCCGACATGAACCCGGCCGGGCTACCGCCCACGCCCAGGCCGCCGCCTTCGGACTTCTGCATCAGGATCGTGATCACCAGCAGGCTGGCAACGATCGCCTGGACGACGGTCAGGAAAATGAAGAACGACATGAGTTTCTACCCTTGGCGCAAAGCAGGCGCTGGAATTTCCGGCCATGTAGTCACGACCGGCAATTCGCGCAAGCGCAAGCTCAGGCTTCCCCAGTGCCTGCAGCCGCGATGATCGGCAGGAAAGCGTCCGATGTCAGGCTAGCCCCGCCCACCAGCGCGCCGCTCACGCCCGGTGCAGCCAGCAACTCGCTGGCGTTGCCCGCGTTCACCGAACCGCCATAGAGAATGCGCACCTTGTCGGCCGCATCGCCATAAATGCCCGTCAGGCGCTCGCTGATCGCCGCATGCATCGCGACGACATCCTCGACCGCCGCCACGCGGCCCGTGCCGATCGCCCAGACCGGCTCGTAAGCCACCGCGATCTTGCCCGCTG
Source organism: Novosphingobium hassiacum (assembly GCF_014196055.1). Taxonomy (GTDB): domain Bacteria; phylum Pseudomonadota; class Alphaproteobacteria; order Sphingomonadales; family Sphingomonadaceae; genus Novosphingobium; species Novosphingobium hassiacum. The sequence goes on along the minus strand of NZ_JACICY010000005.1, from coordinate 148,071 downwards.
CCGCCGCTTCATTGGCAACCTCGCCCACCGGCAGCGAACCGTCGATCTGCGAGGAAACGATCGCCACGGCATCGCCAGCGTCACGCTGGTCGAGCGTTTCGCCGACACAGACGATAATGGTCAGCCCAGCGGCCAGCGCGGCCTCGGCCTTGCTGCGCACCAGTTCATCGCTCTCGCCATGATCCTTGCGGCGTTCGCTGTGCCCCAGAATGACGAAGTCCGCCCCGGCGTCGATCAGCATCGCACCCGAAACATCGCCGGTGTGCGCACCCTTGGCCTGCGCATGACAATCCTGCCCGCCCACGCCCATCGCCGTGATCGCCTCGCGCAGCGCGCCGATCAGCGTGAACGGCGGAGCCAGTGCAACCTGCACGTCGGGATACCGACCGGCAGCCCGGTCGATCGCGCGAGCCTCTGCCAACATGGCACGGCTCCCGTTCATCTTCCAGTTGCCAACGATGTAAGGACGATGCGGCATATCGAGCCAATTCCCCTGAAAATTTCTTGGCCGAACGCTGCTCTAGGCGGCGCTCGGTGCTTGAGTCGCCCGGCGGCTATCAAACCTGCGCTGATTCTGCAAAACACCTGATCGCATAACGGGTAGAAACGATCGGTGACCGGGCGCACGCCGGGTGCCGCACCTGCGCGGAACCTTCCCATTGCGAGAAGGCCCAATGCCTCCTAAGGCGTCTGCGAATGTCCAACCAGGCTCGCGCGCGAACCCACTTGTACGAGACGAACACCCGCAAATGCTCGGTTTCTTCCGCTCCGCTCTCAAGTCCCGCGTCGGCATCGCCATCGCGCTTCTCTTCCTCGGACTGATCGCACTGGCCTTTGCCAGCGCCGACATTACCGGCAGCGGCTTCGGCGGTGTTGCCGGGGGTGATCGCGCAGCCAAAGTCGGCTCGGCCCGCATCGGTACGGCCGAACTCGCCAAGTCCCTGACCAGCGCGTTCGAACAGCAGCGCCAGAAATCGCCCGGCCTCACGATGAAGCAATTCCTCGACGGCGGCGGCATGGACGGCGTGCTCAATGACATGATCGACCGGCTTGCCATTGCCGAATGGGGCAAGAAGCACGGCCTCGCCGTCAGCGATCGACTCGTCGACAGCGAGATCGTCAAGATCCCGGCATTCCAGGGCCCCGACGGCAAGTTCAGCCAGTCCGCCTACGAACAGCTGCTCGCCCAGCGCGGGTTGACCGACAAGGAAGTGCGGCAGGATCTGGCGCAGGGGCTGATGGCCCGCCAGTTGCTCCTGCCCGCCGCCTTCGGCTCGCAGATGGCACCAGAAGCCGTCGTCCGCTACGCCGCGCTGCTCACCGAACAGCGCACCGGCACGATCCTCTCGGTACCCTCGCTCGCCTTCGCGCCAGCATCCGCGCCCGATGCCGCCATGCTCACCGCGTTCTATAACGCGCACAAGTTGCGTTACATGCAGCCCGAACGGCGCACGATCCGCTATGCGCTGGTCAATGAAGCCAGCCTCAAGAACATCCCCGCGCCGACCGACACCGAAATCGCCAACCGCTACAAGCTCAACTCCGCGGTATACGCCGCCAGCGAACAGCGCACCGTCACGCAGGTCATCTTGCCGACCCAGGCCGCAGCCAATGCGCTCGCCGCCGAAGCCGGCAAGACCGGCGCGCTCGACACCGCCGCCCGCGCCAAGGGCCTCGTCCCCAGCACGCTGGCCGATCAGACCGCCAGCACCCTTTCAGGCCAAACCTCGAAGGCCGTCGCTGACGCCGCCTTTGCCGCAGCCTCGGGCACGCTTGCAGCTCCGGCCAAATCCGGCCTCGGCTGGCACGTCATCAAGGTCGACGCGGTCAAGCGCAACCCCGGCAAGACACTCGATCAGGCCAAGCCCGAGATCGTCGCCGCGCTGACTCTCGAAAAGCGCCGCGCCGCGTTGTCCGATCTTGCCGCCAAGGTCGAGGAGCAGGTCGATAACGGCACCGGCCTTGCCGACATCGCAAAGTCGCTCGGCCTGACCGTCGCCAGTACCCCGCCGCTCCTCGCCAACGGCACCGTCTTCGGCAAGGCCGACGAGAAAGTGCTCGATACCGTGGGGCCACTCGTCCAGGCCGCGTTCGCGATGGAACGCGAAGGCGAACCCCAGCTTGCCGAACTCAAAGCGGGCGAGGTCTTCGCCATCTACGACGTCGGCCAGCTCACCGCCGCCACCCCCGCCCCGCTCGATCGGATCAAGGACGGCGTCACCCGCGACTGGGCGCTCGATCAAGGCTCGGTTCGCGCCAAGGCTGCCGCCGACAAGATCCTCGCCGCGCTTGCCAAGGGCACGCCGGTTGCCGAAGCGATCAAGCTTGCGGGCGTCGCCCTCCCCGCCCCACAGCCGATCGCGATGAACCGCCAGCAACTCTCGGCCATGCAGCAGCAGCAGGGCCAGGTGCCGCCGCCGCTCGCGCTGCTGTTCGCCATGGCCGAAGGCACCAACAAGCGCCTCGAAGGCCCCGACAAGGCAGGCTGGTACGTCGTCTCGCTCAAGGACATCGTTCCCGGAGACGTCAAGCGCGCCGATCCGATCTTCGCCCAGGCCTCGCGCGAATTCGGCACCGTCGTCGGTGGCGAATATGCCGAAAGCCTGCGCCGCGCGATCCGCGACGAAGTCGGCGTCGAACGCAACGCAGCCGGGATCAAGGCCGTCCGCAACCAGCTGACCGGCGTCAGCGCCCAGTAAACCGATGGCCACGCTCGTTGAGACCGCCTCCACCGCGCTGCCCGAAAACCACGGCCCCGCGCTCGCCCAGCTCACCGCCGGACAACCGGCGCTGATCTGGCGCAAGCTGATCGTCGACACCGAAACCCCGGTCGGTGCCGCGCTCAAGCTGATGGAATCCGGACGCGGCGATTTCCTGCTCGAATCCGTGCAGGGCGGCGAAGTGCGCGGGCGCTACAGCCTGCTCGGCCTCGATCCCGACCTCGTGTTCCGCGCCACCGGCACCACGGCCGAAATCAACCGCATCTGGCGGCACGACAAGGCCGCCTTCGCGCCGCTCCCTTCCGACGCGCTGACCGAACTGCGCAGCCTCGTCGCCGCTTGCCGGATCGACGTGCCCGCAGCCCTGCCGCCCGCGCTCGCCTGCCTCGTCGGCTATTTCGGCTACGAGACCATCGGCTTGGTCGAAAAGCTCCCCCGCGCTCCGCAAAGCGACCTCGTCCTGCCCGACATGCTGTTCACCCGCCCGACCGTGGTGCTGGTGTTCGACCGCCTGTCCGACGAACTTTTCGCTATCGCCCCGGTCTGGGCCGAAGGTGGCGCGCCCGCCCACCTGCTCGAAGCCGCCGCCGAACGCATCGACACCGCGCTGCGCAAGCTGTCCGACGCGGTCCCTGCCGAGGCGCGCCTCTCACAGGCCGTGGACGTCACCCCGCAGCCAGTCATGCCCGCTGAAAACTACGCCGGCATGGTCAACGCCGCCAAGGACTATATCGAGGCGGGCGACATCTTCCAGGTCGTCCTCGCCCAACGCTTCACCGCGCCCTTCCCGCTCCCACCGATCGCGCTCTACCGCTCGCTGCGCCGCATCAACCCCTCGCCGTTCCTCTATTTCCTCGACCTCCCCGGCTTCGCACTGATCGGCTCGAGCCCGGAAATCCTCGTCCGCATCCGCGATGGCGAAGTCACCATCCGCCCGATCGCAGGCACCCGCCCACGCGGCAAAAGCCCTGAGGAAGACCGCGCCAACGAACTCAGCCTGCTCGATGATCCCAAGGAGCGCGCCGAACACCTGATGCTGCTCGACCTCGGCCGCAACGACGTCGGCCGCGTCGCGCAGGCAGGCACGGTCAAGGTCACCGAGAGCTACACTGTCGAACGCTACAGCCACGTCATGCACATCGTCTCGAACGTCGTCGGCCAGCTCGACACCACCCGCGCCGACAACGTAGACGCCCTGTTCGCAGGCTTCCCCGCAGGCACCGTCAGCGGCGCGCCAAAGGTGCGCGCCTGCGAGATCATCGCCGAACTCGAACCCGAAACCCGCGGCGCCTACGCCGGCGGCGTCGGCTACTTCGCCCCCGACGGCTCGGTCGACAGCTGCATCGTCCTGCGCACCGGCATCCTCAAGGACGGCACCCTCCACGTCCAGGCAGGCGCAGGCATCGTCGCCGATTCCAACCCCGAATACGAACACCGCGAATGCCAGGCCAAATCGGGCGCGCTGTTCGCCGCCGCGCGCGAGGCCGTCCGCGTCGCCACCGAACCGAAGTTTGGCCAATGATCCTCGTCATCGACAACTACGACAGCTTCACCTGGAACCTCGTCCACTACCTGATGGAGATGGGCGCCGAGGTCGAGGTCGTGCGCAACGATGCGCTCACCGCCGCGCAGGCCATCGCAACCGGCGCGCAAGGCTTCCTGCTCTCGCCCGGCCCCTGCACGCCGAACGAGGCTGGCATCAGCCTCGATCTCGTCGGAGCCGCCGCCGACGCGCAACTCCCGCTCCTCGGCGTCTGCCTTGGCCACCAGTCGATCGGCCAGTACTTCGGCGGCAAAGTCGTGCGCGGCGGGCTGATGCACGGCAAGACCAGCCCGGTCACGCATGACGGTACCGGCGTCTTCGCAGGCCTGCCCAGCCCGTTCATCGCCACGCGCTATCACTCGCTGATCGTGACCGACATCCCCGCCTGCCTCGAAGTCAACGCGCAGTCCGATGACACGCACGTCATGGGCTTCCGCCACACCTCGCTGCCCATCCACGGCGTCCAGTTCCACCCGGAGAGCATCGCCACCGAGCACGGCCACGCGATGATCGGCAACTTCCTGACGCTCTGCGGCATCAAGACGAACCCCATCCCCGCATGAGCAGCCTGCCCGACGTCACCCACCCGCTCGAAGAAGCCGAAGCCGAACAGGCCTTCGCCGCCATCCTCGATGCCAACGTCCCCGATGACGCCATCGCCCGGTTCCTCATCGCGCTGTCCGACCGGGGCGAAACCGCCTCCGAAATCGCCGGAGCCGCGCGCGCCATGCGCGCCCGCATGATCCCGATCAGCGCGCCTGCCAACGCCATCGACGTCTGCGGCACCGGCGGCGACGGCCACCACACGCTCAACGTCTCCACCGCCGTCAGCCTCGTCGTCGCGGCTTGCGGCGTTCCCGTGGCCAAGCACGGCAACCGCGCCGCCAGCTCCAAGGCGGGCGCTGCCGACACATTGGAAGCCCTCGGCCTCAACCTTGATCGCGCTCCGCAAACCGCCGAGGAAACCCTTGCCGACCTCGGCATCTGCTTCCTCTTCGCCGCGCGCCACCACCCCGCGATGGGCCACATCATGCCCATCCGCAAAGCCGTCGGCCGCCGCACCATCTTCAACCTGATGGGACCATTGGCCAACCCCGCAGGCGTCCGCCGCCAACTCGTCGGTATAGCCCGCCCCGCCTACGTGCCGATCTACGCCCAGGCCCTGCAGAGCCTGGGCACCGACCATAGCATCGTCATCTCGGGCGACGAAGGCCTCGACGAACTGAGCCTGGCCGGCGGCAACGAACTCGCCGAAGTCAAGGGCGACCAACTGCTCATGCGCCGCGCGCACCCCGCCGACGCAGGCCTGCCCACTGCCCCGATCGACGCCATCCGCGGCGGTGACCCCGCCCACAACGCCGCCGCCTTGCGCGCGCTGCTCCAGGGCGAACCCGGCCCCTACCGCAACGCCGTCCTGTTCAACGCCGCCGCCGCCCTGATCGTCGCCGGCGAAGCGCAGGACTGGCACGAAGGCGTCGAAGAAGCCGCCGAAGCCCTCGACAAAGGCCTCGCCAACACGCTCCTCGACTGCTGGATCGCCGCGCTGAAATAGCCGGGCCTGCCCACCCCCAAACCCTCCCGCAGGCGGGAGGGGATAACGAATGCTGCGTAACCAAAAGCCCTCCCGCCTGCGGGAGGGCCGCGAGACTTGCGCTTCTGAAAGAAGCGCTAGCCGCAGCGGGGTGGGCCTCAACGCCAGACCAACTCGATCACCCACCCAAATCAATCCCACACAACAATCCCGCTCATCCTGAGCCTGTCGAAGGACACGCGCCAGCCCACCCCGCACCTCGTCGCCCCGGACCTGATCCGGGGTCCCGCTTCTGGTCATCGCGCACAGACGCGGAAAAGAAGCCGATTTCGCGCAGAGTCCGCAGAGATCGCCGAGGAAAGAAAGGAAGCTGGTTCGCACAAAGCCGCAAAGCGAAGCAAGGCGCCAGGAATTCGCGCCTTCCCCGCCCCCTTCACTCAAGCCTTCTCTGCGATCTCTGCGATCTCTGCGCGAACAATCCCCTTGTTCCCCCCGCCCCAAAACCCCACTCGACTAAATTGGTCACAGCGGGCAAAAGCCGCCCCACAATGACCGACATGCTCACCAAGATCTGCGACACCAAGCGCACCGAAGTCGCCGCCCGCAAGGCCGCCACCTCCACCGCAGACCTCGCCGCCCGCGCGAGCGAACAAACACCCCCGCGCGGCTTCGAAGCCGCCCTGCGCGCCAAGGCCGCAACCTCCTTCGCGCTCATCGCCGAGATCAAGAAGGCCAGCCCCTCCAAAGGCCTGATCCGCCCCGATTTCGCGCCCGCCGCCCACGCCGCCGCCTATCAGGCTGGAGGTGCCGCGTGCCTCTCGGTGCTCACCGACGCGCCCTACTTCCAGGGCCATGAGGATTACCTGATCGAAGCCCGCGCCGCCTGCACCCTGCCGGTCATCCGCAAAGACTTCATGATCGACCCGTGGCAGTGCCTCGAAGCCCGCGCGATCGGCGCCGACGCCATCCTGATCATCGCCGCGTGCCTCTCGGACCAACAAATGGCCGAAATCGAAGCCGCCGCCCACGAACACGGCATGGACGCCCTCGTCGAAGTCCACAACGAAGACGAAATGGAGCGCGCCGCCCGCCTCAAATCCCGCCTGATCGGCATAAACAACCGCGACCTCAAACGCTTCGCCACCGACCTCGCCACGACAGAACGCCTAGCCCCGCTAGCCCCCGAAGGCACCTTGCTGGTGGCGGAGAGCGGCATCAATGGCCATGCGGACTTGGTGCGGTTGTCGAAGTGCGGCGCGCGGACGTTCCTGGTGGGCGAGGCGCTGATGCGTCAGGCGGACGTCGAGGCGGCTACGCGAGGGTTGCTGGTGGGTGGCGCGTTGCCGTGAACAGATATTTTTATTCGATTTCTGCAATACTCAGTTGTCGGACTTTGCGCGATTGCAATAACGGTGCGCGATCTGTGCATTGGAATTAGAGGTCGATCCGCCTTTCGAATAGGGATGCTTATGATCTACAGCAGCGTCGTCGATTGACTCGATCCGTTGGGAACAAATTGCGCACGTATTGGATTTATCAAATAATTCTTGTTTTTCGGCGTACGAGAAAAGCCTTTTTTCAGAAAACGGCACGTCAATTATTCGATTTAGTTCATTTCCCCAAATTTCGAATCTCGAGCGCACTCGACCAATGTCCCCTGTACCCAAGGTAATGGCATCAATAAATATCGGATCCTCGACGCATAATTTAATCATCGCATCTCGGATTGCATCTTTGCTTTCAATGACCTGCCGCTTTTCAAGCCTTGCGAACCAAAACATAACGCAGTCGTAAAGCGCTTTGTTAACTGTTCGCTCCCAACCGCCATTGGGGTTCCGAACTGTTCCCCCAGAAAAACGTCTGAATGCGTTTTCGCCAAAAACAGTAAACGCTAACTCGCTCGCGTTCGTAAAGTTTGACTTGAAAGATAATGCTCTTTCTTCAGATAGAAATCTGTTATCTCTCATGTGCGCGTTTAAGAATGCTTTCATTTTATGATTATAATTCAAATGTGTTTTATCATTAAATGCAAGAAAACGCAGCACCAGCTCAACATCCTGCATGCGCTTTGCTTCCGCGCTCAAGCCCAACGCTTTTCGAAATACATCAAGATTTGAAAGGGAGTTAATTAAATCATTATAAGGACCGCGATATATGCAGTTTCTAATTTCTTGATCAGCCAAAGCAACGGACCCAGTGTTTAGGCGCTCAAATATTTCAAATTTTACATCAGGATGCGACTCTTTCGAAATCTTTATGACCTGAAGGCCATAACGATCCATTGTTTTCTTCAGGTTATCAGGAAGTTGGGAATACCCTTTCCCTTCCAAGTCCTTAAGTATTTTCATCTTTCCTAGGCGGAATGGTCGCTTTTTGACTTCATATCCAGCCTTGCTGCGCTCTAGATCACTAGCTGTGGGCGGGAAAAACCCCTCAATGAATGAAAAGCACGACGTCAGCCTTTGCTGACCATCAATAACAACCTCACGACCATCATCTTCCTCGGCGGTGTATATAAGGGGAATTGGCACATGAAGTAGTATAGACTCTATAAGTTTAGTCGCCCTATTTCTATCCCATACATATCCACGCTGAAATGACGGACGTGGGTCTAATTCTTTGTCAACAGCATACGAGCGATACAAATCCAGAATTCTGCGTGTGCCATGAGAGAAATTCACCGGGGTAAAGGTAGCTTTCGGTAGATCAAAAGATCCATCATCCTCATCATCGCTCTCGGTTAGAAGTTCTTCCGCCTCAATCTCGGTTTCTTCGTCAGACATATTTATCTCGAATGTTAATCAACGGAAAGCTTGAGAGTGCGGTGCTTCTACAAAATAGGCAAGATAAATTCTCCCTGCTCATGACTTACAACAGGCGGTTCCGCTAAACTTCCGGACGCCAACGCCCATACACGCCAACTAACTCAGTGCGACTTTGCGCGAACAAACACTTCGTCACCCCGGGCTTGACCCGGGGCAAGGTTGCCTTCTGCGCCCCCGGCGAATAAAAAGCCTCATCCTGGGTCAAGCCCGGGACGACGAGAAGGCTTGGGATGGTGGATTCCGCAATCGCCCGCTCAAGCCGCCACGTCACCCCCAACAACCCGCACACTCCGCCGCCCGGTATCATCCGCGCGCAACTCGAACCCCTCGGCCCGGCTCAGCACCTGCCCCCAGTTCGCGCCGCCAAAATCCTTCGCGCGCAAGCCACGCTTGCCCAACACGCAGCCCAGCGTTTGCAATTCCGACCAACCCTGCTTCGCGCCGAGGCGCGCAATCTCGGCCCGGATCGCCGCCCAGTCGGTGCCGGGCTCCGCGCCCGCTGCCGTCGCGACAGGCGCGGCGCGCACCACCGGCGCGGCGACCTGATCCTTCACCTCGAAGAACTTCGCGCAGGACTGGCGGTACTTCTTGTCGGTCTGCGCCTTGCCGAAGCCATAGACGTCGATGCCCTCGCGCCGCAGGTACAGTGTCAGTGCCATGAAATCGCGGTCGCTCGATACGATGCACACCGCGTCGCAGCGTCCGCGCAGGGCGAGGTCCATTGCGTCCACCACCAGCGCGATGTCGGCCGCGTTCTTGCCGCAGCTCGCAGGCGTCACCTGCCGCGCCTCCATCACATTCTCGCGCAGGAATTCGACCCAAGGCTTCGCCACCGCCGCGCTGAAATCGGCATAGGCATGTTGGATCACCGGCTGCCCCAACTTAACCACATGAGGCAGCACCTGACGCAGATATTCGGGCTTCATGTTCTCGGCATCGACCAGCAGCGCAAGCCGCCGGGGAGGTAAAACGTCGCTCATCCCCCGAACCTGCCACCCAACCCTGACAGAACCGTAAACGTCCTCCCCGAGCGGCGAGAGGGACCGAGGCGAAGCGTGTTGGAAAGGCCATTCCTACGAGCGAAAAAGCGCGACCAACATGTCCAAATCCGAGCAATTCACGCAAACTGTGCGTCCGCATCACGCAATGCACACCGACTTTCCGCTGATACCCCGCCAATACCCCCCTACTTCCCCCCTAGTACCCCGTTTGCTCGCGCTAATCGCTCTGGCCACAAAACGGCCGATCTGCCACACCGCGATCATGCCCCGCGATGCCCACAAACCGTTGGACCCATCCGCCGACCCGGCGTCGCAAACCCCTGTTGCTCAAGGATTTCTTGGAAGATGAGCGGACTCACACACATCGACTCTGCCGGCAATGCGCGCATGGTCGATGTCGGCGGAAAGGCCGAAACCCAGCGCGTCGCCATCGCCAAAGGGGCGATCCGCATGACCGCCGCGACATTGACCGCGATCCGTGATGGCAACGCGCCCAAGGGCGACGTTCTGGGCGCCGCGCGCCTCGCCGGAATCATGGCGGCCAAGAAGACGGGCGAGCTTATTCCGCTTTGCCACCCGCTTGCGCTCGATGCGGTGAACGTCGATTTCGCTTTCGTTGCCAATGGCTTGGAATGCACCGCCACGGCCTCATTGACCGGCCGCACCGGGGTCGAGATGGAGGCGCTGACCGCCGTCTCTGTCGCGCTGCTGACGGTCTATGACATGGCCAAGGCGCTCGACAAGGGCATGGTCATCGAGGACATTCGCCTGATCGAGAAACGTGGCGGAAAATCAGGTACTTGGCAGGCCAGCGAGGCGTGAGAACCCCGCCGCTCCCCCTCGCCGAAGCGCAAGGCCGCCTCCTCGCGCTCGCCCCGCAACTTACCATTGAGCACCGCGCGGTCAGCGAATGCCTTGGGCATTATCTCGCTGAATCAGTGACTTCGCGCCGCACCCAGCCTGCCGCCCCGCTCTCCGCGATGGACGGCTACGCCCTGCGCAGCGACAGCCTCCCCGGCCCCTGGCAGGTCATCGGCGAGAGCGCCGCCGGTCACCCCTACGCCGGAACAATCGAACGAAATCAGTCAGCTAGGATCAGCACCGGCGCGATCATCCCCCAAGGCGCGAACATGGTTCTGCTCCAGGAAGACACCACCCGCGAAGGCGACACCCTCCGCCTCACCGGCACCCCGCCCTCCCCAACGGACCGCCACATCCGCCCCGCCGGCATGGATTTTGTGGGCGATTCCATACTCTTGGAGGCAGGCACCAAGATCGGCCCAGCCCAGATCGCGCTCGCCATCGCCGGCGGTCACAGCCACCTCCCCGTCCGCCGCCCGCTGCGCCTCACCGTGATCGACAGCGGCGATGAACTTGTCCTTCCCGGTCAAGCGCTTAATGCCCATCAACTCCCCGCCAGCAACGGCCCGATGATCTGCGCCATGGCCGCCGCGCTGCCCCTCGCGATCACCCACACCGGCCCCATCGCCGACAACCTCACCGACCTCGCCGCCGCCCTCGAAGCCGCGCACGATGCCGACCTCATCGTCACCAGCGGCGGCGCGTCGGTCGGCGATCACGATCTGGTGCGGCCCGCGCTCGAAGCCGTGGGCGCGTCGATCGACTTCTGGCGGGTCGGAATAAAGCCCGGAAAACCGATACTTGTGGCAAAGCGCGGGAGCCAGATCATCCTCGGCCTGCCCGGCAATCCCGCCTCAGCCTACGTCACCGCCTACCTGTTCATGCTCCCGCTGTTGCGCGCCAGCCTCGGCGCGGCGCAGCCCCTCCCGCGCACCATCCCCGCTCGCCTCGCCGAACCGTTGGCCAAGGGCGGGAGCCGCATGGAATTCCTGCGCGCTCAATGGGATGGCACCACCGTCACACTCGACCCGCTACAGGATTCGGGCGCGCTCTCCCCCCTGTCACGCGCCAACGCGCTGGTCGTCCGCGAAGCAGGTGCAGACGCAAAGCCCGCAGGAATGGATGTTCCGGTTTACCTGCTCGAAAATGGCGGAATTGCTTGACGAGTCGTAACAGGTTGCTTATCCGTTCCGCATTCGTTCACCCCGCGGAGGTCCGCCCATGTTGACGCGCAAGCAACACGAACTGCTCACCTTCATCCAGGTTCGCCTTGAGGAATCGGGGATTTCTCCTTCGTTCGAGGAGATGAAGGAGGCTCTCGACCTCAAGTCCAAGTCGGGCGTTCACCGTCTGATTTCGGCGCTGGAAGAACGCGGTTTCATCCGCCGCCTCGCCAACCGTGCCCGCGCTTTGGAAGTGCTGCGCCAGCCCGATAGCGCGGTCAGCAAGTCCGCCCCTGTGCGTGACGCGGCGAACGCCAACACCGCGCTCACCCCGCTACGCGCCGTGTCGAAGCCCACGCAGGCGCCAGCCAACGACGTGATCGAACTGCCGCTCCACGGCAAAATTGCGGCGGGTATGCCGATCGAGGCGCTGGAAACCGGCGCTACACTGCCCGTTCCCGCCGCTCTGCTTGGCGCGGGTGAGCACTACGCGCTTGAAGTTTCAGGCGATTCGATGGTCGATGCCGGCATCTTTGACGGCGATTACGCGCTCGTCCGCAAGACCGATTCCGCCCGCGATGGTGAAATCGTCGTGGCGCTCGTCCGCGGTGAAGAAGCGACGCTCAAGTACCTCCACCGCGAAAAGGGCATGATCCGCCTCGACCCTGCCAACGCGGCTTACGAAGCCCAATTCTATCGCCCGGATGAAGTCATGGTGCAGGGCAAGCTCGCTGGGCTATTGCGCCGCTATCATTGAGTGCCACCTGGCGGTGATCCGGCAAGGCTGGGTGGCCGCAAGGTGGGAGGCACTTGTCCTGCCCGCGGTTCACCGCTACGCTTAGCATCGGGCATTGCGCCCGAAGGTTGGGAACGCGGCTTGTAGGGTTCGGGCCAGCGGTACCAGCCCTGATGTCCTTGTGTTTCGGCGACGGTCCTGACCCTGCCGGTTTTGAGATATACGGTAATGCCGCCCGTGCCGGCAAGCAGCGTGCGGTCCGCCTTCAGCATACGTGGGTGGCACGCGTATGTCAGCCTGCGGTCGGCAATGACGAGGTCGGCGCGTTCGCAGGCGGCTGCCAGATCCATGTCATCGATATATGCGCGGGTCTTCGCAATCAGGATGATGAACCGTCGCCCACTGCGTGTCACCGCCAACGAGCAGAAATCCTCGGAACAGTGTGCGCCGGGCCAGTCGTCAAGCGTACGCAGATCGCCTTCCATTCCGGCGATTTCGAGCAGATTGTCGCGCATGTAGTCCCCGCGGCCTTCGCGCAGGACCAGCAAGTCCGCACCGCCCCCGGTAATTCCGACATGGTGCCCATCGCCAGTAATCAGCACGTCGGGCGTGGGTGCTAGCACCATGGCTCCGGCCGCAATCCCTGCGGGGATGATGCCCCACAGCCTCACGCGGCCGGTCCACAGCGCGAGCCACAGCATCCCCGCGAGGAACAGGCCAAAGCTCCAGCGATCGCCCGGCGGAAGCATCGTGACCGCGCCCGGGCGCGCGGCGACGAAGTGCGCGATCCACAGCAGCAGTTCGAGCGACTTGCCCACCAGCCACCATGCAGCGCCGCCTATCCCGGCAAGGTCGAGCAACAGCGCGAGCCCGATCAACGGCATCGTCACAAGCGTCGTCAGCGGAATGGCGATAACGTTGGCGAGCGATCCATAGACACCCGCGCGGTGAAAGTGGAACAGCGCGATCGGCATTAGCGCCAGTTCGATCACGATACCGGTTGCCAGCAACAGTATCAGATCGCGCAGCCAGCGCATCGGGCGCCCATAGTGCTCGGACGACATGAACGCCTTGACCGGCGCGGCTGAGTGGAACGCGATGATCGCGATCACGGCCGCAAAGCTCATCTGGAAGCTTGGCCCGACCACGGCTTCGGGCCAGAACAGCATGACCAACAATCCGCCCACCGCTACCAGACGCATGGACAAGGGGTCGCGCCCGAGCGCCAGCGCACCCAGCACCAGCAGCGCGCCGATGCACGAGCGCACTGTCGGCACCTCCGAGCCGGTGAGCAGCGTATAGGCAACGCCCGCCAGAGCCCCGGCCATGGCTCCGGCAAGCGGCACGCGAACCCGCAGAGCGATCCATGGGATCAGTGCCAGCAATCGCGCAATAGCCCAATACACCGCGCCGACCAGCGCGCTCACGTGAAGCCCGCTGATCGACAGCAAATGCGTGAGCCCCGCATCGCGCATCGCGTCTTCGTCAGATACCGCGATTGCGCCGCGATCCCCGCTCGCCAGCGCCGCCGCGATGTTGCCGGGTGACCCTTCCAGCATCGACCGGACATGCAGCGCCAGATCTGATTGCATGCCGCGCAGCGTCGTCCCGCGCTTCGATAATCGCACCACCTCGACCCGGGTCAGCACCGAACCCGTTGCCGCAAGGCCGCCGAACCAAGCGGTGCGGGCGAAATCATAGCCCCCCGGCAACATCGGCGAGGCAGGCGGCATCAGCCTTGCCCGCAAGCGAACCTGCGCGCCCTGCACCACACCCGCTGCATCCTTGTCCTGCGGCAGATTGACCCTGACCAGTACCGGGTCGTCGAATCCCTCGACAGGCGCGCGCAGGACGAGGCGGGCGCGGGCCTTAGCGGGCTCCTCGCGCCGCTCGATAACCTCGCCGTGCAGCCAGATCACCCGAGGGCCTGAAATGCCCGGTTGGCCGACAAGCGCCGACTTCGACCAGACCGTGACCAGACCCGCGCAGGTCATCACGGTAAGGCCCATCACGGCCAGGCGCAGCATGCTCCAGCGGAACTGGTCCAGCGTAACAACGGCGGCAATGGCCAAACCACCGCACGCCAGCAGCAACGCAATCCAGTCATTTGCGCGAGGCAGAACCACCCATCCAGCGATCCCCGAACCGAACGCAACGACCAGCCACAACCCGCGCTCGAACGGATGCGCGTGGAGGAACGCTTCGCAGCGGTCCAGCAGGTTGCCAAGCATGCTGGACAATCGCGTGCGGATGTCCCAATGCCGCCCGCGTCCAACCGGGATACCGGTCGGATCGGCGGCGGGAAAATCTGCTGCAGGTCCGTCTGCTGCCGGGGACGCCATGAATTTACAAGGGAAGGAAAGCGCGGCCAATGGCAAGCGCCACTGACACCGTTTCTGCAGGATCGCCCGCCAAGGGCAGCGTGGTCACGCGCTTTGCGCCCTCGCCCACCGGTTATCTGCACATCGGCGGCGCGCGCACCGCGCTGTTCAACTGGCTCTATGCTCGTCACCATGGCGGCAAGTACCTGTTACGGATCGAGGATACCGACCGCGCCCGGTCAACCGACGCGGCGATCGCGGCGATCTTCGACGGGCTCGACTGGCTTGGCCTTGGCGGTGACGAAGCGCCGGTTTTCCAGTTCGCCCGGTCGGAGCGCCACGCCCATGTCGCGCACCAGATGCTCGAGGCGGGGCACGCCTATCGCTGCTACCTGACGCAGGAGGAGCTCGCCGCCCGGCGCGAGGCTGCTCAGGCAGAGCGTCGCCCGTTCCGCATCGACAGCGAATGGCGCGATGCCACCGCCGAACAATGGCCAGCAGACCTCACATACGTCGTGCGGATGAAGTCCCCGCGCGAAGGCGAGACGGTCATCGCCGACGAAGTCCAGGGCTCGATCACGGTCCAGAACAGCGAACTCGATGATTTCATCATCCTGCGCTCGGACGGCACACCGACCTACATGCTCGCGGTCGTCGTCGACGATCACGACATGGGCGTGACTCACGTCATTCGCGGCGACGATCACATCAACAACGCGTTCCGGCAGCTGGTCATTATCCGCGCGATGCAGGCGATCGAGGGCGGCTGGCCCGACCCCGTCTACGCCCACATTCCGCTGATCCATGGCGCGGACGGAGCCAAGCTGTCGAAGCGCCACGGTGCGCTCGGCGTCGATGCCTATCGCGACGAGCTCGGCCTGCTGCCCGAAGCGGTGTTCAATTACCTGCTTAAGCTCGGCTGGGGCCATGGCGACGAGGAAATCATCAGCCGGGACCAAGCGGTTGCATGGTTCGACATCGGCGACGTCAACAAGGGTGCCTCACGCTTCGACATCAAGAAGCTGCTCAACCTCAACGGGCACTATATCCGCGAGGCCGACGATGCGCGGCTTGCCCGACTGGTTGCGCCATCGCTTGCCAAGCTGGCACCGGCTTTCACGCCCGATTCCGGTATGGACCTGCTGACACGCGCCATGCCGGTGCTCAAGGTCCGGGCAGCCGATCTCAATGAACTCGCCCACGGCGCGGTGTTCCTGTTTGCACAGCGACCATTGCTGATGGTCGACAAGGCAGCAGCGATCCTGAACGACGATGCAAAGGAGATTCTGCGCCAGGTCCTCACCGTTCTCGACGCTGAAAACGGCTGGACAACCGAAGGACTGGAGGCCACGGTAAAACAAATGGCCGAGGGGTTCGGGATTGGGCTGGGCAAGATTGCCCAACCGTTACGCGCAAGCTTGACGGGGCAGGCTACCTCACCAGGAATTTTCGACGTATTGGCGTTGCTCGGCAAGGATGAGTCGCTTGCGCGGATTCGCGATCAGGCGGCCAAGTCTTAAGCAGAACCTTGCTTGGGCAGAACTGCAGATGAACCGAAACAGGAGGGCTAAGCGTGAGCGATAACCAGGCTTCTTTGATCGCTGGCGGCAAGACGATAGACATGCCCGTCAATAGCGGCACCATCGGTCCCGATGTGATCGACATCCGCAAACTCTATGCGCAGACCGGGATGTTCACCTACGATCCCGGCTTCACGTCGACCGCAAGCTGCGATTCCGCCATCACCTATATCGATGGCGACGAAGGCGTGCTGCTCCATCGCGGCTATCCGATCGGTCAACTGGCCGAACATTCGTCGTTCATGGAAGTCAGCTACCTGCTGCTCAACAGCGAACTGCCGAGCGAGCAGGAACTGGCCGATTTCAGCCGTACGATCACCCGTCACACCATGCTGCACGAACAGCTCGCCACGTTCTATCGCGGTTTCCGCCGTGATGCGCACCCGATGGCGATCATGTGCGGCGTCGTCGGTGCGCTCTCGGCATTCTACCATGACAGCACCGACATTGCCGATCCAGTGCATCGCAAGATCAGTTCGCACCGCCTGATCGCCAAGATGCCGACGATCGCGGCGATGGCCTACAAATATTCGGTCGGCCAGCCCTTCGTCTATCCCGACAACAAGCTGTCCTATACCGGCAACTTCCTCAAGATGACCTTCGGCGTTCCGGCCGAGGAATACGAGGTGGTGCCCGCCGTCGAAAAGGCGATGGACCGCATCTTCACGCTCCACGCCGATCACGAGCAGAATGCATCGACCTCAACCGTCCGTCTGGCAGGCTCCTCGGGCGCAAATCCGTTTGCATGCATCGCGGCTGGGATCGCCTGCCTGTGGGGTCCCGCGCATGGCGGCGCGAACGAAGCCGCGCTCAACATGCTCAAGGAAATCGGTACGCCCGACAAGATTCAGCACTACATCGATCGCGCAAAGGACAAGAACGATCCTTTCCGCCTGATGGGCTTCGGTCACCGCGTCTACAAGAACTACGATCCGCGCGCGACGGTCATGCAGACGACCGTCCGTGAAGTGTTTGCCGCGCTTAACGTGCAGGACCCGCTGTTCGAAACCGCGCTGCGCCTTGAAGAGATCGCGCTGAGCGATCCCTACTTTGCGGAAAAGAAGCTGTTCCCGAACGTCGATTTCTATTCGGGCATCATCCTTTCGGCGATCGGCTTCCCGACGACAATGTTCACCGTGCTGTTCGCCCTTGCTCGCACCGTCGGGTGGGTCGCGCAGTGGAACGAGATGATCAGCGATCCAGGCCAGAAGATCGGCCGTCCGCGCCAGCTCTACACCGGCCCCACCTCGCGCGACTACGTTCCCATCGAATCGCGCTGATCCGCAGCCGACAATTGACGGCGGTGGCGAATATTCGCCGCCGCCGTTGTCATTTCAGGTGGCTGCGTTCGGCAATGTCAACACGAACCGCGCGCCACCCGACGCTGCAGTTTCGACTGTCAGATCCCCGCCCATCGCGCGGGCGAGCTTGCGCGAAATAAACAGGCCAAGGCCGCTGCCGCCATCGCCGCTACGGCCGAGCCGCTCGAATTTGTCGAATATCCGCGCCGCTTGCTCGGGGGCGATGCCCTCACCCTCGTCCGCCACAGCAACCCATGCACTGCCGTCGGCACTGCCCACCTCGATCGCGACGGTCGTGTTGCCGGGGGTGTAGCGCAGCGCATTGCCGATCACGTTGAGCAGGATCTGCAGGACGCGGCGGAACTCGCCGGTCGCAGGGGCCTGCGTGCTATCGTCGGGCGTGGTGATGGCAACCCCGCGCTCGTGCGCACGCACGGCAAGAATGCCCGCGGCGCGACGGGCGCAGTCGGCAAGGTCGATACGGTCCGGCGCGGTCTGGAAGCCATCATCCTCGACCGTTTCAAGGTCGGCAAGGTCTTCCACCAAACCCAGCAAGTGTCGTCCGGCTTCGGCGATGTCGCCGGCATAAGCCACATATTGCGGCGCGAGCGGCCCCGCCAGACGGGTCCGGATCGTCTCGGCATTGGCGACGATACGATTGATCGGCTGGCGCAGCGCCGGTGCCAGATTGCGACCGAGCAGCCCTCGGAACTTGGGGTTCGGCGCGATCGCTGCCGGGGCTTCCACCCGAGCTTCCAGAACCGTGTCGGACGAAAGCAGCAGTTCGAAACCGCCCGCCCGGAGCGGCAGAAGCCTGGCCCGCCAGTTGCGCGGCGATCCGGGAATGGCCAACTCTGCATCGTCGAGCAGCCGCCAGTGCAGAGGCTGACGATGCGTGCTGCCGCGCAGACGGACCAGGTCCGTCCAGAACCGCCCAAAACCCTGACGCAGCGCACTTCCGAATTCGCCGAGGTCGGGCGCATCGACAGTTCCGGAAATAACCCGCTGCTCGGCGTCGAGCACCACATGCGCTTCGGCAAGCTGGCGCAACAGCGCTTCGGAAACGCCGCTACCCTCGGCCTTCCAGGCTTGGGCGGCGAGCGTCCACTCGGTAATTTCCAGCCGCGTGCCGTCGGCGTCGGGGATAGCGAAAGCGCGAAACGAAATGGGCTGGCTTTCGTCCTGTATCGACAACCGGCTACTCAGTGCCACGCCCGTCACGCGCGCTTTGCGTACCAGCGCGAGCAGAGCCGGTATCGCGATGGTGCCCGGATAACCGCCACCGATGCGGACCTGAAGCGCAGCCAGCGTCTCGTCCGCGTCGACCAGTCGGTCTTCGCTGTCGCAGCGCGCGCGGATTGGCCCTGCCGCGGTCATCCTCGCCCGTTCTGATGGCCAGCGCGCATCATCTCACAACCGGCTTTCGGCCTGCGACTCTGCCAGCATCGCGGCCGCGTAGTCGGGATGAAGCAGTTCAAGACCTTCGGGCAGCGCGACTTCGGGGTGAAGCGCGACGAAGACATCGACGAGACCTTCCCGGTCGAGCCCGGCGGCGGATAAAGCCAGAGCAAGGCGCGCCATCTGGCTTTCGGTCGTGCACATCACTGCCGTTTCCCGGCGGAGCCCCGCACCCATGGCCAGCGCCGTCAGAAACAGCGCGACGCCCGAGTTCTGCAACGACAGCGTTGCCGAAGCCTTCGCCCCGGCAGCGCTGATCGCGTATGCCAGCAGATCGAGCCTCGAAGCGGCATCCGCACGGGCCTTGCTTAGTACCCGCTCGGCAATTTCGGCGGCGGCGACGCCGGACGGGTCCTCGGACACGTAACCGCGCATCGTACGCAACACGATGCGATGCAGCTCAACCGGAAGTTCGATGAGCGGTATTTGCATGCGCCGGATCGACTGGCCGAACCGGGCCTGTGCCGCCAGCAGGTTCATTCCGCGTGCGGCAAGGTCGGGATCTGCAGATGCGATCAGATCCTGCAGAAGCGGAGTCAGCACAGGACTTATGCCCAGTCTGCCCTCCACCTTTTCAGCGAGCTGCCACTCGATCGCCAGCATGTGCAGGTGATCGAGCAGGTCCTCGGCGCCGGACAGCATCTCGACAAGGCCGGGGCCAGCTTCACGCGCCCACGCTGCGGCGTCGGCATGGCCCGCCGCTTCGCCCAGCGCCTGCACCAGTTGCCGCGCCAGATCGGCGAGCATCCCGCGGACCCGCGCGATGACCTCGTCGCTGAAGATCGAGCTGTCGTCGTTGCGCAGCAGGTGGCGCAGGATCGGGCCCATGTGAATCAGCGCCTGATCCGCATGGAACAGGTCGTCGCGCAGCAACGCCTCGATTGCGCCGGATGGGGTGCCGGTAGGTGCGGTCAATGCCATGCGGAACTCTTAGGGCCGACTGGTTAACTGCGGGTTAGGCGGGCCTGCTTCATTTGATTCGGAAGCGCCTTGTCGCCTGCTCAACTGCAACGTCACCAGACATGCCCCCACCAGAGTGACGACTGCCGCGCCGATCGTCAGGTCGAAGGGCAAGGCGGCGCTTGCCAAAGCCAGAGCGATACCGACGAGGAGCCGGTCTTCGAGCCAGTGCGCCCAGCGTCGTCGCGGCAACGCGAGCGGCAGCAGGCGGGCAGCGAGCACCAGCAGCAGCGGCGCGAAGGCGCTCGCACCCCACGGAACCGTCCCGCCCGAGGGCAGGTCGCTGCGCCACGCCGCAAGCACCACGAACCCGGCATCGATCAGGACGTGGAATGCCTCGACACTGCGCCGCGCCACGCCCGACGCCAGCAGCGAATCACGCTCGATCCGCCCGAGCAGCGCCGCGATCCGCTCGATCAGCCAGGCGAGGCCGAGTAATGCGAAGCCCGCCGCGAAGTATCCCGACCAACCCAGACCTCCGCCCAGCAGGCCGACGACACCTGCCGCAAGCCCCAGCACGGCCGGACGGGTTCCGGCATGAAGCAACGCAGGCCCTGCACGCCGGACGATGGCAATCGCGATCTGTTCTCCGGGCGATCCCACGCCGACTTCTGCAATATCGGTATGCAATCGCAGCCAGCTGCGCTCGGCCACATGCGCCTCATCCTCACTGCGCACGATGCGCCAGCGGCCATCGTCGAGCAGGCTTGTCGTTACGCTGCGCTGCATGACGCGCGCCTGGGTCGCAAGCCGGAGCATTGCCGACTGGACATTCCACTCAGGCGGCAGGTCAGCCAGGCCCGACGCGACGCGCCCCGGAAACCGCATGGCTGCGGCGCACGCGCTGTTGATGTCGATACGCTCATACCCCAGCGCAAGCGCGGTCTCGACGGGCAGCGTCAGCACAACCGGCCCCGGCTCGAGCAGGTCGCGCACCGCATCAGGCATCGCCAGCAGCCCGTCGCCGAGTACGAACACGTCATCTTCGGGCTGCAGCAGCGGCACCAGCGATCGCGCCGTCGCCACCACATGAAACTGCGCGGCCGACTGCTCGACGACATGCTGGAGCGCGACCAGTTCGCCGCTGATCCCCTCAGCCATGACGATGATGCGCTTGCAGCCCAGTGACAGCGCAAGGCCGATCTGGTGACGCAGGATCGATCGACCGCCGATGGGCAAGTATCCGCGCAGGGCTCCTGGCCCCTCACCTGCAACTTCGATTAACGATAGTACTGCGACCCGCAAGCGCTGCGCCTCCTGCGGATCATCGTAGAGGTTGGGGCCGACGCTGCCAAGCAGGCCGCGCGCAATGTCAGGGATTAAGCGTAAGGTCCGTCAGCATCTGGTGCAGCCGTCGCATTACTGCGGGATCGCCGGGCACCGTTTCGAGCGCCTCTTCGGCCAGTTCGAGGAGGCTGTCGGCGTGGAAGCTGGCGGCAAGTCCTTTCAGGCGCATCGCCGCTACCTGCCAATTGCCATCGCAACGCGAGCGCCCCAACAGGTCGATCTGCCGCTCGGCGCTTTCGATAAACGCCGCTCGCAATTCGCGCACCAGCTCCGGGTCATGCCCGGCAGCAGCAGCGAGATTCGCGTCGAGAGAACCACCTTCATAGGCCATCCGGGCACGCTAGAAGGCAAAGCGTTAAGGCGGGGTTTATACCTGCGGCCAAACCGTGATAAGCTAACGCAAACAAGCGGGGGTCATGAGCGGATGAACGGGATGAGCGGGGGAACGAGAATAGTTCCGATCGACGGTGCCGAACCGGGCGCAGACCCTGTCAGCCACGGTCTTGGGGCCGACCATCTCAGGCACGATGAGCCGTCGCACGACTACTGGTTGGACGAAGCTGTGGTATCGCCGCCCGATCGCAGCTGGATTGCGCCCGCCCTCGCCGTCGTCGCCATCCTTGGCTGGAGCGTGTTCTTCTCCGTCGTCGTCATCGCTCCGGTGGCTGACGGTGCGCAGCCGCAGCAATGGGCTTGGTGGATCTCGCAATGGGCGCCCCCCGCGTTGTTGGTGCTCGTCGGTCTGCTCGTCGTCATGCGCACCAGCAAGCGTGAGGGCGCGCGCTTTGCCGACGTGTCGAAGAGCCTCGCAAACGAATCCGCGCTTCTCGAAAAGCGCTTGATCAGCGTTAACACCGAACTGTCGCTGGCACGCGATTTCATCGCGGCACAGGGCCGCGACCTCGAATCGCTCGGCCGCATCGCGGTCGATCGCCTTTCCGGTAGCGCGGCACGGCTCGACGATCTGGTTTCGCAGAACCGCCAGCGCGTTGACCTGATCGCCGACGTTTCCACCAGCGCGCTGGAAAACATGGATAAGCTGCGCAGCCAACTTCCGGTCATTGCCAACGCCGCCAAAGACGTCACGAACAACATCGGCAACGCAGGTCGGACCGCGCATCTCCAGCTTGAGGAGATGGTCTCGGGCTTTCAGCGGCTCAACGAGTTCGGCCTGGCAAGCGAACGCCAGGTCGTGTCCTATCAGGATCGCGTCAGCGCCGCCCTTGCGCAGTTTTCGCAAGCCGGGGAAAACCTCGCCCTGCTTGCCGAAGGTCGGTTCGAAGCCCTCGCCACCAGCAGTGGCCAGCATGCCGATGCCGCGGCACAGGCCGAGCAGGCTGCACTCGCCGCGTGGCAAGAGCGTACCGACGCCCACACCGTTGCGCTGCGTTCGACGCTCGATCAGCTTGGCACCGATCACGATACGCTGCTGTCTGATGCCGCCGGCCGCCTTGCCAGCTTCGAAGACGCAGCCAGGTCGCTCACCGCATTGCTCGATGACCAGGCGCGGACGCTCGACGAGCAGCTTGCAAGGCGTCGCGCTTCGGCCGAGGCAGCCGCAGCGCAGCAACGCGAAGCTCTCGACCGGAGGCTGGGCGAGATCGATGAGGCGATTGCCAATCGGCGCACCGCGATGGAACGCACGGCTGCAGAGGCTGCCGAAACGCTGTCCGCCAAACTTGCCGATTTCGATCACGCGATCGAGGCGCAGCGCCGCACGCAAGCAGCCGAGGCCGAGGAACTGACTCGCACATGTGAGGTAATCGGTAACAAGATCAACGCATTCTCGGATATTCTTCGCAATTCGGGCGAGCAAGGCACGCAAACGGCGGCGACCGTCGACAAGGCGATGGCCGATCTCAACAACCGGCTTGGCGAAATGCGCCACGCGCTATCAGGCACCGACCTCCAGATCGGCGAACTCACCGATTCGGCCGTCCGACTACTCGAACTGATCCAGGCCGGCAGCGATCATACCCGGACCCAGATTCCCGAAGCCCTGCGCAGCACCGAAGCAGGCCTCAAGGGGCTGGAAGACCGCGTCTTTACCTTGCGCGATACCTTGCGCGAAGCGGGCGACGGCGGGCGCATCCTATCCGAGACGGTCGGTTCCGCCCGAGGCGAGATATCGACCACGCTCAAGGACTTGGCAAAGGCACAGAAGACCCTGCTCGAACAAGTTGCGGAACGTGAGCGGCAAGTGGGCGCGCTACGTGAAATCCTTGGCCAGGCACGGGAGGACAGCGAAGGGCTGACCCGCGAAATCGAACAGCGCCTGTCAGGTGCCGTCGCCAGCTTGACAGACGCGGCAGGCAAGGTCGGCGAGGACCTGCGCACCAGCACCGCAGGCGAGATCGAAGCGCTGGCCGCGCGTCTCGGCGATGAAAGCAGCGTCGCGATCACCCGCGTCTTGCAGGGCCGGGCCGCCGAACTGGTCGGACGGCTCGAGGAAGCGATCGACGCTGCCGCTTCGGCAAGCCGCGAGACTGCGGTTCAGATGCGCGACCAGCTGACCAAGGTCGATGAACTGGCCGGCAACCTCGAAGCACGCGTAACGCGGGCGCGCGAACGGGCCGAAGAGCACGTCGACAACGACTTCGCCCGCCGCGCTGCACTGATCACCGAATCACTCAACTCCTCGGCCATCGACATCGCCAAGGCGCTGTCGTCGGACGTGTCTGAAACCGCGTGGGCATCCTATCTGCGCGGCGATCGC
This sequence comes from Novosphingobium hassiacum, assembly GCF_014196055.1. Taxonomy (GTDB): domain Bacteria; phylum Pseudomonadota; class Alphaproteobacteria; order Sphingomonadales; family Sphingomonadaceae; genus Novosphingobium; species Novosphingobium hassiacum. The sequence continues at coordinate 124,068 of NZ_JACICY010000005.1, read as the reverse complement.
GGCATTTTCACCCGCCGCGCCGTCTCGCTCCTCGAGACTGCCGAAGCGCGTGCCGTGCAGGCGCATTACGAGGCCGAAAGCGAATTCCGCGAGCATGTTAACCGCTACATCCACGACTTCGAAACGATGCTCCGCCAACTGCTGTCGACGCGTGACGGTAACGCGCTGGGCGTAACGTTGCTCTCGTCCGACATGGGCAAGCTCTACGTCGCGCTGGCGCAGGGGATCGAGCGGCTGCGCGCCTAATGAAAGTCGCGTGATTTCGGGATGATCCGCACGTCGCGCGGGTGACCGCGTGCGCCTGGACCACGGCTGGCGAGCGGGCGGTTGCACTCGTCGGCCCTGGCAATCGGCGGCACCATGCAATCCGAATCCGACAGCGCATCGAGGCTGGCGCTGGCGTCGGTCAGATGCGTGGCGATTACATGGATCACCTCGTCGTCGTACTCGACGCGGCCGCGCACTTCCATCAGCCGCGATCCCATGATCACCTTGCGCTGCTTTTCCATCAGGTCGGGCCAGATCACCAGATTGACCACGCCGGTCTCGTCTTCCAGCGTTATAAAGCACACGCCTTTGGCGCTGCCGGGGCGCTGGCGCACCAGCACCACGCCCGCCACTTGCACCATGGCGCGGAATTTGTGGCCCCGCAGGTCCGCCGCACGCACGAACCCGCGATCGCCCAGGTCGGCACGCAGGAAAGCCAGCGGATGCGCCTTCAACGACAGCCGGTGCGTCTGGTAATCGGCCACGACTTCCTCGGACAACGGCATCACCGGCAGCACCGCCCTGACCCGCTCCTCGCCTTCGGACCGCGCCGTAGCAAAAGCAAACAGCGGCAGTTCCTTGGCAGCAACCAGACTTCGCGCATCCCACAGCGCCTGCCTGCGCGACAGGTCGAGCGAGCCCATCGCATCGGCCGCAGCCAGACGCTCGATCAGCGCCGGCGACAGAGCTGCCTGATCCTTGAGCGATGCCACGTCGCGAAATTCGCCATGTTCGGCGCGCGCCGCGATCAGCATCGCCGCAGCGTGCTCGGGGAAGCCGTCGATCTGCCTCAGGCCGAGGCGAAGTGCCCGGCCTTGCTGCTCCAGCGTGCAATCCCATTCCGAGCGGTTCACATCGACCGGCAGCACGACGACGCCATGCTGGGCGGCATCGCGCACGATCTGCGCCGGAGCATAGAACCCCATCGGCTGCGAATTGAGCAATCCACATGCGAACGCCGCCGGGTAATGGCATTTCAGCCACGACGAGACATAAACCAGATGCGCGAAGCTGGCGGCATGGCTCTCGGGAAAGCCGTATTCGCCGAAGCCCTTGATCTGGTTGAAGCAGCGTTCGGCGAAATCGGGGGCGTAACCGCGCTCGATCATGCGGCCGACCATCATGTCCTGCAGTTCGTGGACCATCCCGCGCGACCGGAACGTCGCCATCGCCTTGCGCAGGCGGTTGGCCTCCAGCGGTGAGAACTTGGCCGCATCGAGCGCGATCTTCATCGCCTGCTCCTGGAAAATCGGCACCCCCAGCGTCCGCGCAAGGATCGAAGAAAGCTCGTCCGGAGGGCCATGCTCCGGCCCGGGTGCGGGAATTTCGACCTTCTCCTCGCCACGCCGCCGCTTGAGATAGGGATGAACCATGTCGCCCTGAATCGGGCCGGGCCGCACGATCGCGACTTCGATCACGAGATCGTAGAACTGGCGCGGACGCAAGCGCGGGAGCATGTTCATCTGCGCGCGGCTTTCCACCTGGAACACGCCCAGGGAGTCACCCTTGCACAGCATGTCGTAAACCGCAGGATCCTCGCGCGGGATGCTCGCCAGCGTCAGTTCGCGGCCATGATGTTCGCCCAGCAGGTCGAGGCACTTGCGGATGCAGGTCAGCATGCCGAGCGCCAGCACATCGACTTTCAGAATGCCCAGCGCGTCGATGTCGTCCTTGTCCCATTCGATAAAGCTGCGCTCGGGCATCGCCCCATTGCCGATCGGCACGGTCTCGGTCAGCGGCCCCTGCGTCAGGATGAAGCCGCCGACGTGCTGCGACAGGTGGCGCGGCATGCCGATCATCTGTTCGGCAAGTTTCACCACACGCCGCAGATGGGGGTCGCTGCCGTCAAGACCGCTTTCCGCCACGTTGCGCTCAGCGACTTCATGGCCCCAGCTACCCCACACAGTGCGCGCCAGTGCGCCGGTGACGTCCTCGGACAGGCCCATCGCCTTGCCGACCTCGCGGATCGCCATGCGCGGGCGGTAGTGGATGACTGTGGCACACAGCCCCGCGCGCTGGCGACCATACCGCCGATAGATGTACTGGATCACCTCCTCGCGTCGCTCATGCTCGAAATCGACATCGATGTCGGGCGGCTCCTTGCGCTCTTCCGAAATGAACCGGTCGAACAGCAAAGCGTGCTTGGCAGGATCGACCGACGTAATCCCAAGGCAGAAGCAGACCGCCGAATTGGCCGCCGACCCGCGTCCCTGACACAGGATCGGTGGGTCGCAATTTCGCGCAAAATCAACGATATCCTTGATGGTCAGGAAGTAGGTTGCCAAGTTCAGCTTACCGATCAAAGCCAGTTCGCGGCGCAGCGTGTCGGCGACTGCTTCAGGCACTCCTTCGGGGTAACGCTCATCTGCACCGTGCCACGTCTGGACTTCGAGCCAGACTTGCGGCTCATGACCTTCGGGACAGATCTCCTCGGGATATTCGTAACGCAGTTCCGCAAGGTTGAAGCGACAAGCATCAGCAACCGCACGCGCGGCGACGATCGCCTGCGGCCAGCGCTGGAACAGACGGACCATCTCGTCGGGCGATTTCAGATGGCGCTCGGAGTTGGGTTCGAGCAAATGGCCCGCCGCCGCAACCGTCGTCTTGTGGCGGATTGCCGTCATTACGTCCTGAAGTGGGCGACGTTCGGCAACGCTGTAAAGGACGTCGTTGGTGGCAAGCAGCGATAACCCGTGCGCCAGCGCCAGCGCATTCAGCCGCTCGATCCGCGCAATGTCGTCGCCTGTGTAAAGATAGCTGGCAGCCAGATACCCTAACGTCGGCAGCTTGTGGACAAGGTGCGGGATAACCTGTGGGAAAGGCAGGGTTTGTCCGTGGATAACCGGCGTCGAAACCGCTTCTGCAGTCTTGGGAAAAGCTATTATGTTACTTGCAACATCGAACGTAACCATCTGATCCAGATTGCTTGGCGGAATCAGGATCAGCTGAATGCCCTCGGCATGGGTCGCAAGCAGTGCCAGGTCGATCTCGCATATGCCTTTGGCCTGCCACTCACCATCGAGCCGCGTCATCCGCCCTGCCGATATCAGACGGCAAAGCCGACCATAAGCGGCGCGATCGACGGGATAGGCAAGGAACGCCAGACCTTCGACCGTTTCGATCCGGCACCCGATCACGGGCCGCAGGCGCGCAGCCTCCGCTTCGGTATGGAGCCGCACGATCCCTGCCAGCGTATTCGCATCGGCCAAGCCGATTGCGTCATAACCCAGGCGGCTCGCCTCGTTGACGAGATCGACGGCGTCGGACGCCCCCCTCAGGAACGAAAAGCAGCTCACCAGTCCCAGTTCGACGAAGGCCGCGCGTGCTGGGCCGTCACCATCCACAGGGTCGACGTGGCGACGATCAGGAGTAAGTGCTGGTTCCGGCATGACGCATCGCTCAGCGCGTAAGCTCGGACAGGCGCGCAGCTACCTTGCGCAAGTCGTTGGCGAATTTCTTTTCTTCATCGGCACGGCCTTGATCCTGAAGCCGCAGAAGATAGCTCGGGTGCGTCGTCAGCCACAGTTCGCTGCCATCGTCCAATACATGTGGCACCCCCCGCTCCTTCTGGACGCTGACGGTCCTGCCGAGCAGGCTGCGCGCCGCGCTCGCCCCCAGTGCCAATACCAGGCGCGGGCGGATCAGCGCGCGCTCCCCATCGATCCACCACCGGCAGATGTCGATCTCCTTGGCGGTCGGATTCTGGTGCAGGCGGCGCTTGCCGCGCGGCACGAATTTGAAGTGCTTGACCGCGTTGGTGACGTAGGATTGCTCTTCCGAAATCCCGGCATCCTCAAGATGCGCGCGCAGCAACTTGCCCGCCGGTCCGACGAACGGCCTTCCTTGCATTTCCTCCTGATCGCCCGGCTGCTCGCCCACGATCATCAGCGCGGCGGATTCCGGCCCCTCCCCCATCACCGCCTGAGTTCCATTGCACCCGATCTCACAGCGCCTGCACGACTGAATAGCTTCGGCAATCTGCCCGAGCGTGGTCGGTTTCTCGCCAAAATCCTGCGCGCCTGCGTCGACCATACGCGCTTCACGTGCTTGTGCCCCGGCGATCAGCTCGGGGATGAGCGCCGTTTCCGGCATGTTCTTCCAGTACTTGCGCGGCATCTCCTTCAACATCGCGCCGATTTTCAGCCGCGCCGGATTGAAGGTCGATGCATAATACTTGCGCCACAAATCCTCGACAGGATCGCCCGACGGGGCATCCTCACGGATCGCAGGCGGGCCTTCCTGCAACGTCTTTGCGTCCCAGTGCATGCTGCCGCGGGGGGTCAGGATCGACCAGCGCATGGTGTTGAAACGACGCACGAAAAAGGCCGCGTTGGCGCGCAGGATGTGATGTTCCGGCTCGAACCAGGCGACATACCGCTCACCGTCTGCTTCCTCGATCAACCGAAAGCGAACGAACGCGCGCATCTTGTGAATGTCGCGCCGCACCTGCCGGGCAAGCTCATCGATCCGGCGTACGTCGGAGTCCGCCTTGTCATCCATCAACCGGGGTTGCGCTTGCAACCGCCAGAGCAGGCGGTAGAGCAACGGAAACCGTGATGAATCAGTATGAAGTATAGCGCTCTGGGCAAGTTGCAGGAAGTCGCGCGACGCCCTTGGCTGGGGGGCATCGGCAGGCGGTGCGGGCAAGCGCCGATCACCGTTCGCGAACAGATCCGCACTCTGGTCAGCAGGTGAATCCCAGACAATCCGGTCCGGCGGAATATCGGCCCGGACGAGACGCCGCGCAACATCGCGCCACCCCTCGAAATCATCGGGAGCGGCGAGCGACACCTGAAAGGCCTCGGCTATGCGCATGTCGCGAAAAGGCGTCATGACGCGAACAGTTCCAGTTGCTCCGATCTTTTGGGTGCGATCAGCGCCTGCAGATCGGCGCGGTCGGTCAGCAACAACGGTCGCCAGTCCTCCGCGATGATGAACGGGCGAACCTTGGCGACCGACACGGTCAGCTTGCCGACATCGGCCAGATGCAACCGGCGCTGGCGCCTTGCCGCGATCAGTGCATTAACCGCGCGCACGCCCAACCCCGGCACGCGCAACAACCGCTCACGCGGGGCGCGGTTGACGTCCACCGGGAAATCACCCCGGAACTGCAGTGCCCATGCCAGCTTGGGATCGATGTCGAGCGGGAGCATCCCATCCGCGCCTGCTGCCTGCTGCACCTCGTGCGGGGCATAGCCATAGAACCGCATCAGCCAGTCTGACTGATAGAGCCGGTGTTCGCGCATCAGTGGCGGGCGCTTCAGCGGCAGCACCGCACTGGCATCGGGGATCGGGCTGAATGCAGAGTAATAGACCCGGCGCAGGCCGAAGCTGCCGTATAGGGTGCTCGCGCGGCCGACGATATCGCTGTCGGTCGCAGCATCGGCTCCGACGATCATCTGCGTGGATTGGCCGGCAGGCGCGAATTTCGGAGCATTGCGGAAGCGCTTGCGTGCGTCCTTGGCTTCGACGATCGAATCCTTGAGCGAGGTCATCGCGCCTTCGATCTGCGTGGCGGATTTATCAGGGGCCAACCGCGTCAGGCCTGCGACGGTGGGTAGTTCGACGTTGATCGAGACGCGATCGGCATAAAGTCCGGCCCGCGCAACCAGTTCAGGATCAGCTTCAGGGATCGTCTTGAGATGGATATATCCACGAAAATCGTGTTCTTCTCGCAGGATACGAGCGACTTCTATCAACTGCTCCATTGTGTTGCTGGAGCTTTTGACGATCCCTGACGACAGGAACAGCCCCTCGATATAGTTGCGGCGATAGAACGACAGCGTCAGGTCCACCACTTCCTGCGGCGTGAAGCGGGCGCGGCGGGTGTTCGAACTCTTGCGGTTGATACAGTAGTGGCAATCGAACACGCAGTGGTTGGTCAGCAGGATCTTGAGCAGCGAGATGCAGCGCCCATCCGGCGCATAGGCATGACAGATGCCCATCCCCTCGGTCGAGCCGATACCCTTGCCCCCTGCGCTGCTGCGCTTGGTCGTGCCTGACGATGCGCAGGAAGCATCGTACTTGGCGGCATCGGCCAGAATTTCGAGACGTTCGAGAATCGTCTTGGGGGCGATGATAGCGGTTTGCGACATTTGTTCCTTATATGTTCCCATCGAGCGATGCGCCAGCCTGAACCTGTGGGCAGGCGGGCAATGGAACGTGAAACGCGACGGACGGTTTAACGCATGTAGTTGAATTCAGGAGAATCCCATGCCGATGATCGAAACCCGTGACGGAACGCGCCTTTATGCCAAAAGCTGGGGCGATGGCCCGCCGGTCGTGCTGATCCACGGCTGGCCGCTTTCGGGCGATAGCTGGGACCCGGTGAGCCACGCGCTGGCCGAGGCAGGCTTCCGCGCGATCGCCTATGACCGTCGCGGTTTCGGCCGTTCGGATCAACCCTCGGGCGGGTATGACTACGACACTTTCGCCGACGATCTGGCTGACGTCATGGCAGCAATGGGTGCGAGTGAAAACACGGCCCTGGTCGGTTTTTCGATGGGCGGCGGCGAGATCGCCCGCTACCTTTCGCGCCATGGCGGCCAAGGCGTTTCGCGTGTCGCGCTGGTATCTTCAGTCGTGCCCTACATGCTCCAGACCGACGACAACCCCGATGGCGTGCCGCAGGCGACGTTCGAGGACATGACCGAGGGCATGCTGACAGATCGGGCGAAGTTCTTCACCAGCTTCTTCAAGGATTTCTACGGCGTGGGGCTGCTGTCGCAACCGGTCAGCGACGAAGTGCTGCATCTGTCGTGGGTTACTGCAATGCAGGCGGGTCTGCGTCCGACGCTGCTGTCGGCGCAAGCTTTTGCGACGACCGACTTCCGTCCCGACCTCGCATCGTTCCGTGTGCCGACGCTGATCATCCATGGAACATCGGACAAGACCGTGCCGATCGACGCGACCGGGCGGGCCATCGCGCGCGCGGTGCCCCATGCCACGCTGCTGGAGTACGATGGCGAGCCGCACGGGGTGTTCGCAACCCAGACCGACCGCCTGACGCGCGATCTGATCGACTTCGTGTCCGGTCGCGAGGCCGATGAAGTCTCGCAGGAAGTGATCGACACGTTGACGGCGCAAACCATGGTCGCCCCGACCTTCTGATCAAGCGAAGAGCCCCTGAATGAACCATTCGGGGGCTCCGCCGCGCCCGTCGCCAATCACGCCGTGGCGATAGATCCAATAGCGGCGGCCAAGATTGTCTTCGATCCGGTAGTAGTCGCGCAGGCGCACGGTCGAGCGTTCACGCCACCATTCGGGCGCAATCCGCTCCGGCCCTTCGGCACGCGCGATTTCATGAACTTCGCCACGCCAGCGGAAACGGCGCGGCAGGCCATCGGGCGTCTCGTAAATGACTGACACGATTTCAGCCTTATCAAATATTTTCAACGGTCTGTGATGGAAAGCCAATTCCTCTTGTGAAGATGGGAGGGGATTGAGCGGCGGGCTCCAGCGTTGCGCGCGTTCGGGCAAGTGGCTGGCGTAGGGCACCGGGCGACGGATAGCGTCGGAGCCAAGCCGGACAGTCAGCCGATCGATGCAGGCGGCAAGGCTGGTGCCGTGGCGTTCCGCAGCGTCATCGAGATCGGCTTGCTCCAGCACCAGCGGCTCGGTCCACGGCGCGCGCAACCTTACCAGTTCGATGCCGAAGCCCGCATCGAGATCGTCGAGCCGGGAGGCGAACAAACGACAGACGTGCGCAGGATCGCGCGTCGCGGCGGCCATTTCGAGGCGGCGGATCAACACATCGCCATCGACCTTCCACATGCCCAGTTCCAGCCTGCGCGCGCCCTGCGCCAGCCCTTCGAGCAGCCGCGCCATGTCGCCTGCAAGATCGGTTACGACCTGATCGAGCAGAGTGCGGTGGCGGATTGGCTCCATCAGGCGGCGCTGCACCATGGGCGCGGGCACGCCGATCACCGGCAGCAACGGTTCGGGCAGGCGCCCGAGCAACTGGTCGAGACGCAGGAGCGGATTGGCCGCAGCCGAGCGGCGGTTGCGGAAGCGCCGTGCCAGTGCATCGCGCGGCTGGTCGTGAAGATCGCCAAGGCGCTTGAGGCCAAGCCGACGCAACAGCACGATCACCTCGCCATCAAGGCGCAGCGCGGCGGCCGGAAGATCGCCGAGGGCTATCATCGGATCTTCCCCTGATGCGATGATCGCGGCATTGGGGCCGAAATGCGCCAGCGCCCACGCTGCGCCTGCAGTGGGTGCAAGCGATACGCGAGCGGCAAGGCCGCGTCTGGCGAAGGCACCGGCGGCATCGGCGAGCAGTGCGTGCTCCCCACCGAACAGGTGAGCGACCCCAGTGGTATCGACCAGCAAGCCGTCTGGCGGATCGAGCGCGCTCCATGGCCCCCAACGTTGCGCCCACAGTGCCAGATTTTCGAGAAACGCAAAGTCGCCCGCCGGATCGGCCGGACGTACGGCAAGCGTCGGGCATAATGTGCGCGCGTCGGTCAGGCGCATGGAGGGGGCAGCGCCTGCCGCGACTGCGGCATGGTTGGCGGCGGCGATGCGGGGACCGTGCGCAGTATCCTCGATCAGCACGAAAGGTTCGGCATCCTGCCCTTGTCCAGGCGCGCAGCCTTCAGCCAGTCGCCAGCGATCGATCGCCAGCCCGGTGAACCAGACCGCCATGATCCGGCGTGGCGGGTTCGGCAATAAGGGCGGGACCGTCATCGCGCAAAATCCATTGTCCGGGTTGAAAAGTGTGGGCGCGGAACAGATCGGCTTTCCAGGTGGCAGCGCCGGGAGCGTGAGAATTCCATCGTGAGGCTGGTGAAGGTGCCCCCTCGACCCGCCAGCGCATTCGTGCCGCGCCCAGATCGTGTCGCGCATCGAGCCGCACCAACCACAGCGGTACACCGTGCTTTTCTGCCGCCAGTCCCAGCCTGCGTGAGGCGGTGAAATCGAGCGAACGGGGGTTTCCCGCGATCTCTCCGATCACGAACGCAAGGTCACGACAGCGCAAGCCCTCCTCCAGCGCGAACAGCGCGTCCTCGGGCGAGGCGGCAGCGACATGGATCAGGCGATGACGCACTTGCGCGGGCAAGCCCGGCAGATAGGGCGTGCCCGACAGACGCAGCGCCGCCTTGTCCTGCACCCACAGGAACGGTCGCTGATCGGGCGTATCGACCGCAGGATCGGGCGATTTCATGCGCAAGGCATCGCGCGCCAAGGCAAGCGCCAGCCCGGCTCCTGCAGCATCGCAACCGCTCGCAAACATCTCTGCATGGCGGCAACCTGTAGAAATGCCCGGACGCCAGCGAGGTGTGCGCTCACTCGCGCCGATGCCTCGTACAAGGCCGGGGGCAAGGCTAACGAAGTCAGGAGAAGCACTGGTTTCAGTCATACGAATCGCGTCCTTTGTTCTTATTATGTTCTAAGCGAAGAAACGCGCAATCCACATCCTGTTCCCTTTCTGTGCAGAACCTGGACGATTGGGCTGAGGGCCAGGCTGGAGGGAACCTCCCCTGCCCCGACCCGTTCATTGGCAAACACCGAGCACGAAAGGCAAAACTCGCGATGAAATACGATCAGGGTAACCCCGAGGAACTGAAAGAAAAATTCTGGAAGGCCATGTCGGCATCGCCTTATGTGATGCTGCAGCTCGATGCTGATCCGGATACGGCCGCGCCGATGACCGCGCAGCTCGACAAGGATGCGAACAGCGCGATCTGGTTCTTCACCAGCCGCGATAACCGCTTTGCCGAGATGGGTGGAGCGACCGCCACGTTCGCATCCAAGGGCCACGATGTCTTTGCGCGCTTCCACGGCGTGCTGGTCGAGGAAACAAGCCGTGAGAGGCTTGACGAGCATTGGAACAACTTCGTCGCGGCATGGTTTCCGGGCGGCAAGGATGCTCCCAACCTGCTGTTCCTGCGCATGGACCTGGGCGATGCCTCTATCTGGTCGAGCGAAATGGGCGTTCTGGGCACCGCCAAGATGGCGTTGGGCATGGACGTGACCGACGACGTCAAGGGCGGCTACGCCGACACCAAGCTCTGATCGCGTTATCCAGCCAAAAGAAAAGGGCCGCTCCTATGGGGCGGCCCTTTTCGTATGTGTCGTGTGTAAGCCGATCAGTCGATCGGTGGCACCGAGGTCGGCGGCGCATCTGCGTCCGTCTCGTGAACCTCATCGACAGTCCCGCGACCGACATGGCTGCGGCTGCGGCTGTAGGCGTAATAGACCACAAGCCCGATCACAGCCCAGGCCACGAACAGCATCTGGCTTTTCTCATCCAGCTTGTAGAACAGGTACAGACACCCGAAGAATGCCAACGGCGAGGTCACATAGATCGCCGGAGTGCGGAACGGACGATGCCGACCGGGCTCCCTGCGACGGATCACCAACACCGCGATGGAAACCGCCGCAAACGCGAACAGCGTCCCGGAGTTGGAGATGTTGGCCAGCAGACCAACCGGGAAGAACGCAGCGAACAGGGCTACAAAGATACCCGTAATGATCGTGATCACGTGCGGGGTGTTGTAGCGCGGATGGATCTTGGAGAACGCTGCAGGCAGCAGGCCGTCACGGCTCATCACGAAGAAGATGCGGGTCTGGCCGAACATCATCATCAGAATGACCGATGGCAAGGCAAGTCCTGCAGCAAGACCGATGAGGTTGCCCACTTGTGGCCAGCCGATTTCACGCAGCGTCCAGGCCAAGGCTTCCTTCGAGCAGACTACTGCCTGATCACCGATCGCCATGCACTGGGCTGCCAGTTCGCGGCTGCCCGGCTCCATGCCAAGACCGCTGGCATCCATGATCGGCTTGGCGCCAACCGAGCCGATCACACCAGCGGCCACCAGAAGGTAGAACACCGTACAGATCGCAAGGCTGCCGATCAGGCCGATAGGCATGTTTCGTTGCGGATTTTTCGTTTCCTCGGCGGCTGTCGACACTGCGTCGAAGCCGACATAGGCAAAGAAGATCGAGGCTGCTGCTGCGCCAATGCCACCAAAGCCGAGCGGAGCGAACGGCTCGAAGTTTTCCATCTTCATCACCGGCAGAGCCAGGACGCAGAACAGCGTAAGCGCTGCAACCTTGATCGCCACGAGCACCGCGTTGACCGAAGCGCTCTCCTTGGTGCCGATCACCAGAAGCCAGGTGACCAAGCCCGCAATCAGCATGGCCGGAAGATTGATCACGCCACCATCGTACGGACCACGCACCAGCAGGTCGGGTATATCGATATGCATCGCGTTCTCGATCAGACCGACCACATAGCCGGACCACCCGACGCTGACCGCCCCTGCGGCCACCGCGTATTCGAGGATAAGCGCCCAGCCGACCATCCACGCGATCAATTCGCCCATGACGGCATAGCTGTAGGTATATGCCGACCCCGAAACCGGCACCATTGCCGCCATTTCAGCATAGCAAAGCGCGGCAACGGCGCAAACGAACCCGGCGATAACGAAGCTGACCATCATACCGGGACCAGCTTTTTGGGCTGCCTCGGCTGTCAGCACGAAAATGCCTGTACCGATTACGGCTCCGACACCCAGCATGGTAAGTTGAAAAGCTCCGAGCGAGCGATGCAGCGATTTCTTCTCCGCTGTCGCCAGAATAGCGTCGAGCGACTTGACGCGACCGAACATGAATTTCTCCCGCCTTGGTCCGGACCCAAGCGCATGGCGATGCGGTTGCGCCGGAAACCAGGTAATGGCCGCGAAGCTAGCGGCAACGGGGTTTGGCGCAAGCCATTTTTCCCCAAATTTGCCGAACGGGAGTGCAGCCTTGCGGGTTTGCGTCAAGGCAGTAGAAGCATTGGCCGCCTGAAAGGATGCACGTTTCATGTCCACGACCTTCCAACTCGACACTGCAACCAGCCGAGCGAACCCCACCCCCGCCCCGATGAAGCGACTGACGATTCCGGCAATCCGCCAGCGCAAGAAGGACGGCGTCACCGCGCAGCCAGTGGTCATGCTCACCGCCTACACCGCGCGGCAGGCACAGTTGCTCGATGCCCATTGCGACCTGCTGCTGGTCGGGGATTCGCTGGGCCAGGTAATCTATGGCCTGCCATCGAGCGTGCCGGTGACGCTCGACATGATGGCGGCGCATGGCGCTGCAGTGGTGCGCGGGTCGTATCATGCGGCAGTCGTAGTCGACATGCCGTTCGGTGCTTACGAAGCCTCGCCCGTGCAGGCGTTCGAAAGCGCATCGCGCCTGCTCAAGGAAACCGGCTGTGCGGCGGTCAAGCTCGAAGGCGGCGAGGCGATGGCCGAAACGGTCGCGTTCCTGACCGCTCGTGGCATCCCGGTCATGGGTCACGTCGGACTTACCCCGCAGGCGGTCAACGTGCTGGGCGGCTACAATGCCCGCGGGCGCAGCGATGCCGAAGCCGCAAAGATCGTCGGCGATGCACGCGCGTTATCCGATGCCGGAGCCTTCGCCATCGTGATCGAAGGCGTGGTCGAACCGATCGCCATCGCGATCACCCAGGCGGTCCCCTGCCCGACCATCGGCATCGGCGCGTCGGCGCAGTGTGATGGGCAGGTGTTGGTGACCGAGGACATGCTCGGCATGTTCGAACGCGTGCCCCGCTTCGTGAAAATCTACGACAATATCGCCGAGACCATCTCAAACGCAGCCGCGCGTTATGCCGGGGAAGTGCGAGACCGGAGCTTCCCGGGGATTGAACAGACCTATCAGCCGAAGTAACGGCTGCGCTTCACCATAGGGAATCCCAGGTTGCTCCGTTTCTACAAGGGTTCGATCCTCTTTACGATCGTCTGCCTCGCCTTGGCTGCGGCCTACGGCTGGATGCAGACCGGGAGCGTCAGCGGGACGCTGTCGCTGCTGTGGATCGTGTTCGTGCTCTCGATCCTTGAGATCTCGCTGTCGTTCGACAATGCGGTGGTCAATGCCGCCGTGCTGAAAGACATGGACGATATCTGGCAGCGCCGCTTCCTGACCTGGGGCATGATCATCGCCGTGTTCGGCATGCGCATCGTGTTCCCGTTGGCCATCGTCGCGGTCGCAGCTGGATTGGGACCGATCGACGCGCTGACTCTCTCGCTGAACGATCCCAAGCGCTATGAGGAGATTGTCAGCAGCGCTCATGTCGGCATTGCAGGGTTCGGCGGCGCTTTCCTTGCCATGGTCGGCCTGTCGTTCTTCTTCGACGGCGAGAAAGAGGTCCACTGGATCAAGTGGATCGAGGAGAAGCTTGCGGTCGTCTCGAACATCAAGGCCGCCGAAATCGCGCTGTTGTTGCTGACAATCTATGGCATTTCGCAAATGCTGCCTGCCGAAGAAGCGCTGACCTTCATGGTGTCGGGCGTCCTTGGCCTCGTCACCTTCATCGCGGTCGAGGCGCTCGGCACGATCCTCGAAATGCGCGACGAGGCGCAGAAAGCTGCGGGGCTGGTCGTACGTTCAGGCCTGGGCGGGTTCCTTTACCTCAACGTGCTCGATGCCTCGTTCAGCTTTGACGGTGTGATCGGCGCTTTCGCCTTGTCCAACAACATGGTGATCATTGCGCTGGGGCTTTCGATCGGTGCGATGTTCGTGCGTTCGATGACCATCATGCTCGTCAAGAAGGGCACGCTGTCCGAATACCGCTATCTCGAACACGGCGCGTTCTGGGCGATTGTGGCGCTCGGCGCAATCATGCTGCTGTCGGCGCGTTACGAGATTTCCGAGACTGTCACCGGCCTGATCGGCGCGGTCCTGATCGGCCTGTCGCTGTGGTGGTCGGTCCGTCACAAGCGCCGCCACCCCGATGCCGAGATCGAGGCGGCGATCCGCGCCGACTAGCTACGCCCGGCCAGTGATGGCCTGGGCGCAGGCGTGCCCATGAACCGCGGCGCCGGGCCGGGCATGACCATGCCATCGTCCTCGACAAAGGTGCCGCGCGCGGTGTTATGCGGGTGCTGGGGAGCCTCGCGCAAGCTCAGCACAGGCGCGAAGCAGATGTCGGTGCCATCCATGATCGCACACCATTCGTCGCGCGTCCTGGCGGCGAACAGCGCAGTCAGCCGGTCCTTGAGATGGGGCCAGCCAGAGGGGTCCATCTGTACCGCAAATTCCGGGTCGCCGGTCAGCCCGGTCTTTTCGAGCAACAGGGCATAGAACTGTGGCTCGATCGAGCCGATCGAGATGTACTTGCCGTCGCTCGTTTCATAGGTGTCGTAGAAATGCGCCCCACCGTCGAGCAGATTGACCCCACGTTCGTCCTTCCACATGCCGTTGCCAAGGAAGCTGTACGTCATCGCCGACAGGATCGCCGCGCCATCGACCATCGCGCAATCGACCACTTGGCCCTTGCCTGTTCGTTGTGCCGAGAACACCGCCGCCATCACGCCGAATGCCATCAGCATCCCGCCGCCGCCAAAATCGCCGACGAGGTTGACCGGGAACTGCGGCTTTCCGCCCGCGTGGCCAAACGAGTGCAGCGCACCGGCCAAGGCGATGTAGTTGATGTCGTGTCCCGCCAGCGGCGCCATCGGGCCATCCTGCCCCCACCCCGTCATCCGGCCGTAGACCAGCTTCGGATTGTCTTCGAGCAGAACGTCGGGCCCGAATCCGAGACGCTCCATGACGCCCGGGCGATACCCTTCCACAATGGCATCGGCGTGTTTTGCCAGTTCGCGGATCTGCGCATTGGCGGCCGGGTCTTTGAGATCGAGTTCGATCCGTTCCCGGCTGCGGCTGAGGATGTCGCGATTGCCGCCGTCACCAAAGCGCCCGACATTGCGCGGACGCTCGATGCGGATCACGCGCGCGCCATGATCGGCCAGCATCATGCAGGCGAACGGCCCTGGGCCGATCCCGGCGAATTCCAGTACAGTCAATCCATCCAGCGCGCCCGGCATCAACCACCCCCCTGTTTAACCGATCGATTGAAAAGAACAGCTATAGAGCGGGAGCGGCGCTGTCGAGCGCGGAGTTTACAACGGGTTGCGCAAGCCACGGGATTGCAGGATCGCTTCGATCCGTGCCGCGCCGTCGTTATCGCCAAGGGACCGACGTCCGAATGCGAGCAGTTTCAACGCCTGCGGATTGCCCGGATTCTGCCTCAGATACCGCGCTAGCATGGCATTTGCCTCTGCCGTCCGGCCCAGCGACCGCATCGCGTCATCAATGCGCAGCAAGGTGGCGAGGTTGAAGCGGATCGATGCCGCACGCCCATAATTGTCGAGCGCGCCCAGCTTGTCATCGGCCCACAGCCGCGTATCGCCAAGCAGCAACCATGCGTCTGCCGCTCCGGGATTGGCGCGTTGCAACCGGTCCGCGACAGCTATCGCCTGCGCATCGTCGCCAGCGGCAATCAGCGCACGGATGTAGGGGACGGCGGTGGCCGCCAAATTGGGCGCATCTCCATAGGCCAGCGCCAGCGTGCCAAGCGGCTGTCCCGGCTGGATCGGCGCAACCGCGCTTTCACCGACTTCCTGTGCGCGCGACAGAAAGGATGCGGCCTCCCGCTTCCTGCCGGTCGAGACGTAGGCCTCGCCAGTCAGTTGCAGCAGATAGGGCGGCGCGAAGTCTTGTTGCGCCCACGGATCTGCAGCGGCCAACGCTTCGACATCCAGACCCTGCCGCCTCAGCGCGCGGACCAGCAGCATCCGCGCCTGCAGATTGTCGGGCTGCAGCCGCAACAGGCGGTCAAAGTGCCCCACGGCAAGATTGGTGTTGCCTGCACGATATTCCAGAATGCCGTTGAGCAGGATGGCTGCCGGGAGGTCGCGCAGCTTCGTGCCGGTCTTGAGCAATATCTGCCGGGCAAGCGTGGTCTGCCCCGCACGCGCTGCCAGTACCGCCTGAAGGTACAGCGCCCGCACGTTGCCCGGATCAACGGTCGCGAGCTTGCGGCAGACCACCAGCATCGCCTTGTATTGCCCGATATCGCCCAGCGTCGCCGCATATTCGCCAAGGAGGCCGACATCGTCGGGTGCGACGCGCAGACCAGCCTCGAACCACGGCAACGCCGCAAACAGGCCGTATTGTTCGCGGATCATCAGCCCGCGCAGTTCGAGCGCGCGCGGATCCCTGGGTGCCAACTTCACCGCATGATCAGCCGCCTCGATCGCCTGCGCCTGCTCGCCTCCGGTATAACGCAACCGAGCAATATCGACCCACAGTGCCGGGTCATTGCCGTTTAGGCGCAACGCACGGTCGAAGGCCTGGCCTGCGTCGGGCAGGTGCCCCTCGACCAGTTCCAGCCGACCGCGCAGATGCCACCCGTGTGCCGCAGAGGCTGGGGCGAAATTCCCGCCATAAAGAACCTCGCGTGCCTGACGGCGATCCCCCTGCATGAGCAGAGCTTCGCCCAATTCGGCGCGGACGAGATCGATTTTTGCTCCTCCGCGAACCGCGGCGCGCAACGGCGCTTCGGCGGCAATGCCGTCTCCCTTGGCGAGCGCCGACCGCGCTTTTACCAAGGCATCCGCATAGACTTGCGCACGCAAGCTTCCCTGGGCCGGCAGGCACGCCAGCACCAACAGCGCAAGCGCGGCGGCAACCGGCCTAGTTCTGAAGATCGTAGGTCTTGAGCAGGTCATAAAGCGTCGGTCGGCTGATCCCCAGCAGGCGGGCGGTGCTGGAGATGTTGCCATCACTGCGCGCCAGGGCGTGGCGGATGACCTTGCGGTCCGTCGCCTCGCGCGCGGTCTTGAGGTTGAGCGGCGACGGCCCCTCCTGCGCGCTGCCGGGAAGGTCGAGATCGGCTGCCGATACCAGTTTGCCATCGGCCATAATCACCGCGCGCTTCACCCGGTTCTCGAGTTCGCGGACGTTTCCGGGCCATGACCAACTGTCGATCGCCGCCAACGCATCGGGTGCAAGACCCTTTACGCTGGGGTTCATCTCGGCCGCAAAACGGTTCAGGAACGTCTTGGCCAGCAGCGTTGCATCACCGGGACGTTCGGCCAGGCCGGGAATACGCACGACGATTTCTGCAAGGCGATAGTACAGGTCCTCGCGAAAGCGCCCGTCGGTGATCATGAGTTCGAGGTTCTGATGCGTGGCGCAAACGATCCGGGTATCGACCTCGATCGAGCGCCGTCCACCGATCCGCTCGATCGTCCGCTCCTGCAGAAAGCGCAGCAGCTTGACCTGCAACTGCAGGGGAATATCGCCGACCTCGTCGAGGAACAGCGTGCCGCCGCTGGCGAGTTCGATCTTGCCTTCGGTCGTCTTGACGGCACCAGTGAAGGCACCCTTTTCATGGCCGAACAACTCGCTTTCGAGCAGGTTCTCGGGGATTGCGGCGCAGTTGATGGCAACGAACGATCCGCCAGCGCGGCTCGATGCATCGTGCAGGCCCCTCGCCAGCAGTTCCTTGCCCGTCCCGCTCGCGCCCAGGAGCATGACCGAGACGTTGGTGTTGGCCACGCGCTCGATCGTGCGCGCTACCTTGATCATCTCTGGCGCAGCGGTGATCATCCGGCCGAGCACCTTGTTATCGGTCGTCGCGCGATTGGCGAGGTTGCGATTTTCGCTCTCGATCCGCGACAGGTGCAGCGCCCGGCGCACGATCAACCCCAGCGCGTCGATATCGACCGGCTTCTGATAGAAGTCGTAGGCCCCCTTCTCGATAGCCTTGAGCGCACTTTCGCGCGCGCCATGGCCGCTTGCCACGATCACCTTGGTCTCGGGCCGCAGGGCCATGATCCGGTCGAGCACAGCGAATCCCTCGCTGGTCCCGTCCGGGTCTGGCGGCAGGCCAAGATCGAGCGTGACCACGGCAGGCTCCTCGGACCGCAACAACGCAAGGGCGCTGGACTGGTCCCCGGCGATGACCACATCGAAGTCCTCATAGGCCCACTTCAATTGCGCCTGCAGGCCGGGATCGTCCTCGACGATCAGCAGCACAGGCCGCTGTCCGGGCTTGGCTTCGCTCATCACGCTACCCTTTGGTCAGGGGCGCTTCGTCCGCCCTCGATTGAATCAATGAATGCTTGCGACGCCGTCAGCGGCAAGCGCACGGTAAAGCGCGTCCCGAGCCCTTCGCGGCTCTCAACTTCGATCCGGCCGCGCATTGCCCGGACCAGTTCACGCGCCTCGAACGCACCGATGCCGAAGCCGCCCGATTTGGTCGAAACGAACGGCTTGAACAGCCGGTTGCGAATGAACTCGGCGCTCATCCCGCAGCCGGTGTCGGTTACCTCGATCGCACCGTGCAGGCCATCGGTGTGGGCCTGCAGAAACACCGCCATACCCTCCGCACTCGCATCCAGCGCGTTCTGCACAAGATGCAGCACGACCTGCTCCAGTGCATCGCGATTGGCGAGTACGCGGCAAGGCGCACCACTTGTGACGTGAACTTGCGGTTGCCCGGGCGCGTTGTAGCGCTCAGCGACGGATCGCAGGACATCGCTGGCGTCCACATCCTCGATCCGCTCGGCACCGTTATTCCCGTAGCGAGAGAGCCTGGCGAGCAGCGCGTTGAGCTTGTCTGCCGAATTGCGCAGGGTAATCAGCATGTCCGCGCGAAAGGCGGGGTTCTCCGCGTGCTTCTCGGCGTTGCGCGACAGCAGGCTGAGCTGGCTCGCAAGATTCTTGATATCGTGCATCACGAACGCGATGCGCCGGTTGAATTCGTCGAACCGGCTGGCTTCGAGCAATGCAGACTGCCCCGCGTGCTCGGCGAGATAGCTCGCCAGCTGCATGCCGACCACGCGCAACAGATCGAAGTCTTCCCAGTCCAGCTTGCGCGCCACGAGTGGCCGTCCCAGCACGACCAGACCAACCAGCCGGTCGAAATGCAGCAAGGGCACCAGCGCCCAGGCGGTATGCTCCTCCATCAGCCATTTCGGAACCGAGGCCCGTTCGCCCTGATAGTCGATGCCAGCCCGGACCTCATCCAGATCGACGATGAAACCGCGCTTTTCGAACGCAGGAATCGCCGATGCTGCAATCGCCTCTGCAGGTACGTCGGCGGTTGGCCACTGCCACCGCGCCGCAAGCACCATTTCCCCGCTTTCGGCTTGGACGAGCAGCAGGCCAGCCGAACTGTCGGTGATGTCGGCAACGGCCTGGACCACGCGTTCATGCAACGGCGGAGTCTGCGAGCCGACCCGCCCGATCGTCCGGGTAAAACGTAGCCATTCAGCGCGATAGTCGTAGCGGTGCTGGAAAAAGTGCTTCGACAGCATGACCTTGAGCCAGCCGCGCACGCGTCCCGAAGGCAGGATCGCAAGCACCAGCACGCTGGTGACCAGCACGAAGCCGAGTTGCGCCAGTTGGCTTGCATTGCCACCCATCCACGCGAGCGACTGCGCAGCGCCGACCATCACGATCATGTACGCACCGATCACCATCAGCGACAGCGACTGGAACGCGACCGCGCGCGACGGCGAGAAGCGCAATGCCGAGCGACCCCGCACCGCACCGATCACCAGCAACCCGGCCACACCAAGCTGCGCCAACCCGCGCAAGCTTGTAAGTTCGACCGGCATCGCGCGCGATAGGTAGACAATCGTATAGAGATTGAGGTCGTAGCCCCAGAGCATCGTCAGCGCGGCACAGGTCCAGCGCAGAGCGACGCGTTGCTGGGCCATCGCACCTGCATAAAGGTTGTGCACCAGCACCAGCGCGCCTGTCGCGACAAGCAGGCGGAACACCACCGAGATCTGAAAGATCATCTGACGCGCCGCAATATCGCTGTAGGACTCCATCTGCGCGAGCAGCAGCACAGGCTGGAGCATCTCGACGAACACCAGCGAGGCGATGACCGGCCGGATGGGTGCCACACTGGTGTGGCGACCGTCGCGCGTGAAAAGCACGAACGTCAACGCCAGCCAGGAAAGGCTGCGCAGGCTCTCAAAAAACTGAGCAAGGATTGTAGTCTGATCGGTCCCTGCCGCCAGGATCAGCGACCAGGCTGCGGTCAGCAGAAATGTGACGATCTCGGCACGGCCAGCTTTCGTGCCTTTGCGCCGCCTGCGGTCCCATTGCCAGGCGACAAGCAACAGGAACGCGAACGCGGATGCGATGAACATCCACTGCCCGAAGCCTTGCCAGGTAAAAGGACTCGCCATCGCCGCGGCCTCAGCGCGCGCCCTCGTGCCAAAGCACGACGCGCAGGGTCTGGAGGAGGATCAGCAGATCGAGGAATGGCGTGTAATTCTTGGCGTAGTACAAATCGTATTCCAGCTTGTGCCGCGAATCCTCGATCGAAGCGCCATAGGGGTAGTTGATCTGCGCCCAGCCGGTGATGCCCGGTTTTACCATGTGCCGCTCGGCATAATACGGCAGCTGATCCTCGAGGTCCGCCACGAATTCGGGGCGCTCCGGCCTTGGTCCGACGAAGCTCATCTCGCCTTTCAGCACAGTCCAAGCCTGCGGCAACTCGTCGATCCGCAGCTTGCGGATGATCCGTCCGACGCGGGTCACGCGCGGATCGTTCTCCTGCGCAAACTGCGCACCATTGATCTCGGCATCGGTGCGCATCGAGCGCAGCTTGAGCAGATTGAACGGTTCGCCGAAGAGTCCGACCCGGGTCTGCCGGAAGAACGCCGGACCCTTGCTGTCCAGCTTAACCAGTAGCGCAAACAGCACGATCACCGGGAGCGTCAGCGCCAGAAGCAGCAGGCTGGCGGTAATGTCGAAGATGCGCTTGGACGCGCTCGACAAGGCACGACCCGAAGAAAAGCCGTCCGAAAAGATCAGCCAGCTCGGATTGACCGTGTCCAGATCCACCCGCCCCGTTTCGCGTTCGACGAAGGTCGAGAAGTCGTTGACGTGGACGCCGGTCGTCTTGATCCGCAACAGATCCTTCAGCGGCAGAGCATTCCGCCGCTCCTCGAGCGCCAGGACCACCTCGCTGACACCGAGATTTTCGACGTAGCGCGTCAGGTTGTTGATCGCATCACGGTGGATCGCCTCGATTACCACCGGAACACTGCTGCTCATTCCGATATAGCCAACGATGGCAAACCCTGCCTCGGGCTTGTCACCCAGCTTGCGCAACCGGTCAGCCCGCGCGCCAGCCCCCAGAACCAGTATCCGCCGTCGGAATGCCGCTGTTCCAAGTAGCCCGCCCAGCATGAGCCGGATCAGGACAAGGAAAGCCATCGAAATGAACATCGCGTAGAGCAGGTTCGAACGCCAAAGTGTTCGTCCGGGCAACATGAAGTAGACGACCGATAGCGCAATGATACCAAGGCTCACCGCCACCAGTAGCCGCGCCGTCGCGTAGCGCATCGACCGCAGGGAGTCGGCCCCGTAGACCCCGACTGCGATCATCGCCATCTGCACGAGGCCTGCAAACAGCAGCAGAGGCGTCATCCGCATCGGGATGACTCCTGGATCGATGCCGATCTGGTGCGCGCGCAACTGCCAGCCGAGCTCACCCGCAACGATCAGCAGGATGAAATCCAGCAGGCCCAGTAGAAGGACCGAATGCGGGATATAGTGTTTGAACAGTCGGATCATTGCACCGGCGCTCGTCACCCCAACAGGGCTCGGAACGAACCCTTCGCAATTGCCTTAGGCTGCAAAGGGTAAAGCGTCGGTTACTCTGACAATCGTCGCCAAAAATTCAGCGTGATATTTCTGCAGGTTTTCCAGAAGTTTAGGTGTGAGCACATTGCTTGATTGTCGGCAAAATTTACAATGCGGTGATTATTTTTTGTCGCTGTCGACTGCATCTTGTGCCGCATTGCCCACCTGCTTGGCAGCACTGCCCACATCGCTAGCAGCCTCGGCAATCGCGTTGTCGCGGCTCGACCGGCTGTCCTGAGCTTGCAACAGGAAGTAGCCGCCGACGACCAGCACTAGCAACACGAGCAGCACAACAACCCATCCGCTGCCTCCACTGCGGCGCGCGCCTTCGTCATAAACTGTGGTGCGGGTGTGGACCACACCATCGGGGTCCCGAGTTTCAACGCGTTCCTCAACCATCTTGCCGCTCCGCTTATTGTTTCTAAACGAACAAACCCGCGCGCCAATTGCGGTTCCCGCGAACGGTCCGCTTCAGCACGATATCGCACTGGCAGCGAGCGCGCTTCCCTGCCATGCTGCAGCAATGCGGCAGAAAGAATTGCGCATTGCCCTTGTCTGTTACGGCGGCATCAGCCTTGCTGTGTACATGCATGGCGTGACCAAGGAACTTTGGCACGCAACGCGTGCCAGTCGTGCCTTCCACTGCCCCGAGGGCAATCACCCCGCTGGCGTCGAAGCCGTATACCATCGCCTGTTCGAGGAAATCGCCCTCACCCGCGACTTGCGCCTGCGCCTGCTCGCCGACATTGTCTCGGGTGCCAGCGCAGGGGGAATCAACGGCGTTTTCCTGGCGCAGGCCATTGCGACCGGGCAAAGCCTCGAACCGCTTACCGCAATGTGGCTCGAGCGTGCCGATATCGACGTCCTGCTCGATCCCGACGCCCAGCCGTGGAGCCGCTTTGCCAAGTTCTGGGCGCAACCGCTGGTGTGGTTCGTGCTCAAACGCCCCGGCAACGTCGTCAGCAGTACCGTCGCGCCGCACACCCGATCCGAGGTCCGCCGCAAGGTCTCGCGCCTCATCCGCGCCCGCTGGTTTGCGCCACCGTTCAGCGGCATCGGCTTTTCGCGCATGATCGCTGACGCCCTCGATGCTATGGCGGCCACCCCGGAGGGCGATCCCCTGCTGCCCGAAGGCCACCCGATCGACCTGCTGGTCACCGCGACCGACTTCAACGGCCACCTTGAGGAACTGCGCCTCAACAGTCCTGCTGTCGTGGTCGAAAGCGAGCACCGCCTCTCGATCGCGTTCCGCCACAATGCGTCGCGCAACGGCCCACGCGAGCTTGCCGCGACACCCGAACTGGTCCTCGCGGCGCGCTCTACCGCCAGTTTCCCCGGCGCGTTTCCGCCCTTGCTGATCGAGGAGATCGACCGCCTGGTTGAAGAACGCGGGACGGCGTGGCCGGGTCGCAACCGCTTCATCGAACGGATCATGCCCAGTCACTGGAAGCACGGTGCCATCGACAGCGTCGCGCTCGTCGATGGCGCGGTCCTGGTCAATCGCCCGTTCGCCCAAGCCATCGGCGTGTTGCGCGATCGGCCCGCCCGGCGCGAGGTCGACCGACGCTTCGTCTACATCGATCCCAGCCCCGATCACATGCGCATCGCGCCAAAGGGTGGACGTACCGTCGGGTTCTTCTCCGCCATCTTTGGTTCGCTCTCATCGATTCCGCGCGAACAACCGATCCGCGACAACCTCGATGCGCTCGAGCGCCAGTCGAAGCAACGCGCGCGGCTGCGGACGATCGTCGAAGCGCTGCGTCCCGAGATCGAGGAGACGGTCGAAGGCCTGTTCGGGCACACATTGTTCTTCGACCGGCCCAGCAATCGTCGCCTCACCGCTTGGCGCAACAAGGCGCAGCAAGCTGCGGCGGAACGTGCGGGATACGCCTTCCATGGCTATGCTCAGACGAAGCTCGTCGGGATCGTTTGCGAGCTCACCGAACTGATCCACACGGCCGCGCCCCAGGCGGCCACTGCCGATCAGGTCGAGGCGGCCTTGTGGAGCCACCTTGCACAAAGCGGCATGGATCGCCTCTCTGCCTTGCGCGGCGGAGCGACCGAGCAGGCCGCCGTGTTCTTCCGCACGCACGATCTGGCCTATCGCATCCGCCGCCTGAAATTGCTCGCCCGTCGGCTTACCCATGAATGGGAAGCCAGCGACGAGATCACGCCCGTGGCGCGCGAGGCTGCGCGCGATGCCGTGTACCGCGCGCAGGCGCTCTATCAGGGACGTGAAACCGTCGAAGGCCTTGGACCGGGTTTTGCCGAGACTGCTGCCGTGGCCACGGTCGATCCCGGTGCGGTCCTTGCGGCAATCGCTGCGCGTCGCGACCTGATCGGTCTGGATCTGCAAGTCGATGCGATGTTGGTCGCAGCGCTCGATCCGATGGAAAAGCCGCTCCGTCGGCGCTTCCTCCACGCCTACCTCGGATTCCCGTTCTACGACACAGCCACGCTGCCGATGCTGCAGGGCGAAGGAATGGGCGAGTTCGACCCGGTCAAGGTCGACCGCATATCACCCGACGATGCTACCTCGATCCGCAAGGGCGGCACCTTCGCGTGCCTGCGCGGGGTGGAATTCTTCAACTTCGGCGCGTTCTTCAGCCGTGCCTATCGCGAGAACGACTACCTCTGGGGCAGGCTCCACGGCGCAGAACGGATGATCGACCTGATCGCTTCGACGGTAGAGACGCCCCTGTCCGGCCCCGTCATCGCCGCGTTCAAACGCGATGCTTTTCTCGCGATTTTGGAAGAGGAGCAGGACAGGCTGGTTGCCGAACCCGGCCTGACTGATCGGATCAGGGCAGAGGTCATTGCAGCGTTCGCCGACGAATGAGATATTAGCGACCAAAAAATGACCCGCTCCCCCGCGAAGGCGGGGGCCTCAGGCCTCGGCGCGTCACCGCCTGAGGTCCCCGCCCTCGCGGGGACGCCAAGCCTCATTCAGTAAGATCGCTCCAAGCATCCTTGATCCGGTCGAAGAAGCCCTTCGACTGGGGGCATTCCTCCCCCGTCTCCGAAGCCTGGAATTCGCGCAGCAATTCCTTCTGGCGCGCCGAAAGCTTTGTCGGCGTCTCGACATGCAGTTCGATCACCAGATCGCCGACGCCACGCCCCTGCAGCACGGGCATACCCGCACCACGCTTGCGCAGCTGTTTGCCAGACTGAATACCCGCCGGGATCTCGATCACATGGACTTTGCCGTCCAGCCCCGGAATCTCGACTTCGCCGCCTAACGCAGCCTTGGTAAAGCTGATCGGACAACGCGCCATCAGCGTCGTGCCTTCGCGCTCGAACATGTTGTGCCGCTGGACGTGCAGGAAGATGTACAGGTCACCCGCAGGCGCGCCAAATGGCCCCGCCTCGCCCTTGCCTGCAAGACGGATGCGCGTGCCGTTGTCGACACCCGCCGGAATGTTCACCTGCAAACGCTGCTCGGCATCGACGCGGCCTTCGCCACGGCAATGCTTGCACGGCGATTCGATCACCTCACCCCGGCCATGGCAGGTCGGGCATGGCCGCTCGACCATGAAGAAGCCCTGCTGCGCGCGGACCTTGCCGTGGCCCTTGCACAAGTTGCAGCGCCGCGCCGAAGTCCCCGGCGTCGCGCCCGATCCTGCACAAGGCTCGCACTTCTGCGAAACCTCGACCGCGATCTCGGAATCCTTGCCGTGGAAAGCGTCCTCGAGCGTGATTTCCATGTCGTAGCGCAAGTCTGCGCCGCGCCGCGCCTGCTGGCGCCCGCCTGCAAATCCACCACCAAAAATGGTTTCGAAGATGTCGCCGATGTCGCCGAAGTCACCACCGCCGCCAAAGCCACCGGCTTGACCTCCGCCGCCCTGCTGAAAGGCGGCATGGCCATAGCGGTCGTACGCCGCCCGCTTCTGCGGGTCGGACAGGCAGCCGTAGGCTTCGTTGATCTGCTTGAATTTTGCTTCCGAATCAGCGCAGCCCGGATTCTTGTCCGGATGGAACTTCATCGCCAGCTTGCGATAGGCAGACTTGAGCACCTTGTCGTCGGCGGTGCGCTCTACCTCGAGCAATTCGTAAAAGTCGATTTCGGTCGACATTGCGTTTCCCTGACAAATAAAGACCCGCCGCCAGCGCACTTACGCAAGCGGCGGGTCTGGTTCATCGCAACATCACTTGGTGTCGTCGACTTCCGAGAACTCGGCGTCGACCACATCATCATCGGCCTTGGGGGCTTCGGCACCCGGAGACGAAGCAGCAGCCTGCTCCTTCTCGTAGATTGCCTGGCCCATCTTCATGGCCTTGTCGGTCAGTTCCTGAGTCTTCGCGTTCATCGCCTCGACATCGCCGCTTTCGACCGCGGTCTTGGCTTCGGCAATCGCCGCTTCGATCTCGGCCTTCAGCGCAGCGTCGACCTTGTCGCCGTTCTCTTCAAGCTGGCGCTCGGTCGCGTGGATCAGGCTCTCGGCGTTGTTCTTCGCTTCGGCTTCTGCACGACGCTTCTTGTCTTCGTCGGCAAACTTCTCGGCATCGCGGACCATCTGGTCGATGTCGGCATCCGACAGACCACCAGACGCCTGAATGCGGATTTGCTGCTCCTTGCCGGTGCCCTTGTCCTTGGCCGAAACGTTGACGATGCCGTTGGCGTCGATGTCGAACGTGACCTCGATCTGCGGCACGCCACGACGTGCAGACGGGATACCGACCAGATCGAACTGGCCGAGCATCTTGTTGTCCTGCGCCATTTCGCGCTCGCCCTGGAAGACACGGATCGTCACCGCCTGCTGGTTGTCCTCGGCAGTCGAATAGACCTGGCTCTTCTTGGTCGGGATCGTCGTGTTGCGATCGATCATGCGGGTCATGATGCCGCCCAGCGTCTCGATACCCAGCGAAAGCGGGGTCACGTCGAGCAACAGCACGTCCTTGACGTCGCCCTGAAGCACGCCTGCCTGGATGGCAGCGCCCATGGCCACGACTTCGTCAGGGTTCACGCCGGTGTGCGGTTCCTTGCCGAAGAAGTCCTTCACCACTTCGCGAACGCGCGGCATGCGGGTCATACCGCCGACGAGCACGACTTCGTCGATGTCCTTGGCCGAAACGCCAGCATCAGCCAGAGCCTTCTTGCAAGGCTCAAGCGTACGCTGGATCAGCGCAGCAACCAGCTTTTCGAGATCCGAACGCGTGATCGTTTCCACCAGATGGAGCGGAGTGGTCGAGCCACCTTCCATGCGGGCAGTGATGAACGGCAGGTTGATCTCGGTCGTCTGGGCCGAAGACAGCTCGATCTTCGCCTTCTCAGCCGCTTCCTTCAGGCGCTGCAGGGCAAGCTTGTCGCCGCGCAGGTCCATGTTTTCCTTGGCCTTGAACCGGTCGGCCAGATATTCGACCACAACCGTGTCGAAGTCTTCGCCGCCCAGGAACGTGTCGCCATTGGTTGACTTCACTTCGAACACGCCGTCGCCGATTTCCAGCACGGAGATATCGAACGTACCGCCGCCAAGGTCATAGACCGCGATCGTCTTGCCGTCCTGCTTGTCGAGGCCATATGCCAGCGCAGCCGCAGTCGGCTCGTTGATGATGCGCAGCACTTCCAGACCGGCAATCTGCCCGGCGTCCTTGGTCGCCTGGCGCTGCGCGTCGTTGAAGTAGGCCGGAACCGTGATCACGGCCTGCGTGACGGTCTCACCGAGATAAGCCTCGGCGGTTTCCTTCATCTTCTGCAACGTGAACGCGCTGATCTGCGAAGGGCTATAGTCCTGCCCGCCAGCCGAAACCCACGCATCGCCGTTCTTGCCCTTGACGATGGTGTAGGGGACCAATTCGGTGTCCTTCTTGGTCACCGGGTCGTCGAAGCGGCGGCCGATCAGGCGCTTGACCGCGAAAATGGTGTTGTCACCGTTGGTGACAGCCTGGCGCTTGGCCGGCTGGCCGATCAGGCGTTCACCATCCTTGGTGAAAGCGACGATCGACGGCGTGGTGCGCGCACCTTCCGAATTTTCAATGACCTTGGGCGTGCCGCCATCCATCACTGCAACGCAGCTGTTGGTCGTGCCGAGATCGATACCGATAACTTTAGCCATGGTTTCCCCAGTTCCTTCCATTTCAGACACCGCGAGGACGTTGACACCCCCCTGCCGGGCAGATGCCCTCCCGTGCACTTTCGGTACACGGGAACGCGGCTCGTTGCGGGCGATATAGGTGTGCTTTGACTTGGCACAAGGCCCCAGCGCGCTTACCGCGTGCACCACAATTGCATCAGGAGTCGCACATGACGCGCAAGCTTGTCCTCGCGGGACTTTCCGCAATCACCCTGACCTTGGCCGGCTGCGGCCAAAACACCGATGCGCCCTCGCCTGCGGCCAGCGAATCTGAAATCGCCGGGCCGGAAAGCGCGCCCGGCGTCGCGGTCAGCGGAGCGACCGTCCGCCTTCCCGCCATGGCCGGCAGCCCCGGCATCGCCTATTTCACCGCCACGCTGTCAGGCGCCGATCCCCGCCGGATCGCAGGGGTCTATGTCGAGGGCGTCGGCCGCGCGGAAATGCATGAAACCACGACCACGAACGGCATATCTTCGATGAAGCCGGTCAAGGACGTCGCGCTAACCCCGGATCAGCCGACGGAATTCAAAGCTGGTGGGCTTCACGTGATGCTGTTCGAGGTCGGCGATGCGCTCAAGGCTGGCGGGACAACCGAAATCACGATCACGCTCGACAATGGCGACAAGGTCAGCGCCCCCGCCAAGGTCGAAGCCTTTGGCGCTGCGGCGGGCATGGACCATGACATGAGCGCGATGTGACGCGCGCGGGCGCAATCTGCCCGGTTGGTGGAGAGCGCCCGCTGACGTCCGGCGAAATCGCGCTCGTCGCAGAAGTCTTCGGGTCGGCGATTGACCCACAGCCGGTCCGCATTCGTCGCAGGCGTTGGTTTCCCTTCCAGCCGACTGCCACGGTGATGGCGCCGATGGGACACTTGCACTTCGCGCCTGCCAGCCCGCATTATTGTGAGGACTTCGCCCTTGCCGGTCTGGCTGCGCAAGGGCTCTTCATCCACGAGATGGTCCACGTCTGGCAAACCCAGCAGCGCGGCCGCTGGTGGCTCCCGCTCATGCGCCACCCGTTCAGTCGCTACGGCTACACCTTCGTCGAAGGCCAGCCGTTCGGCCGCTATGGCATTGAGCAGCAGGCAGAGATCGTGCGGCACTGGTTCATGGCAAAACGGGGCCACCCGTCACCGGGGGCCCCGTCGTTAGCTAAGCTTCAGTCGGTGGTTCCGTTCGCTTAGCAGCGAACGCGATACTCGTTGCCGTTGCGGTCACGCGCATAGCAACGATCGCCGTCCTTGCGGATCTGCGATCCACCCGCCGCACCAACCGCACCGCCGATGGCAGCACCCGTCGCGATGTCTCCGCCGGTCGCGGCACCGACGCCGGCACCGACTGCCGCACCAAGCGCTGCACCTTCACCGGTGTAGTTGCGCGCGCAGCCGCCGAGCGAAACTGCCGAACCCAGAATAAGCGTAGCAATCATCATCTTGCGCATGATCAATCTCCGTTGGTTACGGAGAGGACGGGCGACGCAGCCGCAGGTTCCCGCAAATGCGATGAGTGGTATTGTGCAGCGTCCCATCAATACCCTGCTCCCCCGCGAAGGCGGGGGCCTCAGGCCACAGCGTGCAACCGCACGAGGTCCCCCCATTGGCGGGTACGCTGCGAAATCCGAAATCAATCCGGCTTCTTGGCCACCGCCACCATCGCAGGACGCAACAGGCGGTCCTTGATCATGTAACCCGCCTGCAGTTCCGACAGCACCGTGCCGGGTTCCGCATCGGCAGATGGCATCTCGATCATCGCCTGATGCTGATGCGGGTCGAGCGGCAGCCCCTTGGCGGCGATGCGTACGATGCCATGGCTCGCAAACACCTTCTCGATCTCACGACCCGTAGCGTCGAGCCCGGTCACGAGGTTCTTGAACTTGTCGTCCTCGCGCAGTTCCGCCGGGATCGTTTCCAGCGCGCGCGCAAGGTTGTCGGCCACCGACAGGATGTCACGGGCAAAACCGGTCGCGGCATAGGCGCGCGCATCGGCGATGTCCTTTTCCAAGCGGCGGCGCACGTTCTGCGTCTCGGCCTTGGCGTAAAGCACGTCCTGCTTGGCTGCTTCGAGGTTCTCGCGGAGCTGCTCCAGCTCGGCTGCATGGTCAGGCCGCTCGATCATGTCTTCGGGCACACCCTTCAGTTCGGCTTCGACTGCTGCGTCGCCAGCTTCGTTCAGGGGGCGTGTCTCGTTATCGCTCATTTTCTGGAAAACCCGTCTTGTCCGATAAATCTGCCCAGCGTCTGGGCGGTGAAATCCACCATGGGGACAACGCGGGCATAATTCAACCGCGTCGGCCCGATCACACCAACCACGCCAACGATCTTGCCGTCCCCATCGCGCCACGGTGAGGCGATCACCGCTGACCCTGAAAGCGAGAACAACCGGTTCTCACTGCCAATGAAAATCCGCGTCGCCTGTGCCAGCCGCGCGGCGTCGAGCACCGATGCAATGGCTTCGGTGCTTTCGAGCTCGTCGAGCAATTGCCGCACACGCTCGATGTCCTGCAACGCCGCATCGTCGAGCAGGTTCGCCTGCCCGCGTACCACCAGTACCGGGCGCTGTGCCGCATCGGTGCTCCACACCGCAAGGCCGCGCTGAACCAGATCGGAGCTGGCAGCATCGAGCGCAGAGCGGCCGCCCGCAATCTCCGACCGCACCAGCGCCACGGCTTCAGCCAGTGTACGTCCCATCAGGCGGCTGGTCAGATAATTGCCTGCTTCCTCCAGCGCCGATGCGCTGACCGGCTCGGGCAAGTCGATCACCCGGTTCTCGATCCCGCCGTCTTCACCCACCAGCACCGCCAAGGCGCGCACCGGAGACAGCGCGACGAATGACAGCTGCGTCAGACGCGGCTCGCGACGCGGGACCATCACCACCGCAGCCCCTGCCGACAGCTCCGACAGCGCGGAACTTGCCGCCGCCAGCGCACTCTCGATCGTGCCGCCACTCACCAGCCCACGCTCGATCTGCGCGCGTTCGGCTGCCGAGGGCTCGGCCACCTGCATGATCCCGTCGACGAACATGCGCAGGCCTATGTCGGTCGGCATCCGGCCCGCACTGATATGCGGCGCTGCCAATAGCCCGGCATCCTGCAATTCCTGCAGGACTGACCGAATCGACGCAGGCGAAAGGTTGACTCCGCCAGGGCCGGCCAAGGCCTTCGAGCCGACGGGCTGCCCGTTGGCGATATACCCTTCGACCACGAGACGAAAAATCTCTCGCGCGCGCTCGGTCAGGTCTGGAAGGGTCGGGCTGGACATGATGGACAATGTGCTTACCGCTCTTGCAGGCGCAAGGGCAATGCGCCAGAGGCATGGCCGAACTTTTAAGGGAAATCCCATGCGACCGTCAGGACGCGCGCCCGATGAAATGCGCGCCATCACCGTTGAGACCGGCTTTACCAAGCATGCAGAAGGTTCGGTCCTGATCGGCTTCGGCGATACCAAAGTGCTCGTCACCGCCTCGATCGAGGAACGCGTACCGCCGTTCATGCGCGGCAAGGGCGAAGGTTGGGTTACCGCAGAATACTCGATGCTCCCGCGAGCCACCCATACACGCGGAAGCCGTGAGGCGGCCAAAGGCAAGCAGTCGGGCCGCACGCAGGAAATCCAGCGCCTGATCGGTCGCTCGCTGCGTTCGGTCACTGACATGAAGAAGCTGGGCGAGCGCCAGATCACGCTCGATTGCGACGTGATCCAGGCCGACGGCGGCACCCGCACCGCCTCTATCTCGGGCGCATGGATCGCCCTGCGTCTTGCCGTCCAAGGCCTGCTCGCCAGCGGCGCGATCAAGGAAGACCCGCTGACCCGCAAGGTCGCGGCAATCTCCTGCGGTATCGTGAACGGCACGCCGGTGCTCGACCTCGACTATATCGAGGACTCCTCGGCCGATGCCGACGCCAACTTCGTGCTGATCGAAGGCGGCCACATCGCCGAAGTCCAGGCCACGGCCGAAGGCGCGACTTACGACGAGGAAGCCCTGCTCCGCCTCCTGCGCCTTTCGCGCATGGGCTGCGAGCAGATCTTCGCCGCGCAGGACAAGGCGGTTCGGTAAGCGACACCGGCTTGCGAAGGCGGGGCCTCACTGGATTGAGCGCCAATCAACGTAGCTTCGTCATTCCCGCGCAGGCGGGAATCCAGTAGCAACCGCCGAACTGGATCCCCGCCTACGCGGGGATGGCGACTGAGGTGGAAGGACACGAAAATGCCCCGTCTCGGCACCGGCAAGCTTGTCATCGCCACGCATAACGCAGGCAAGCTTAAGGAAATTCAGGCCCTGCTCGCCCCTTATGGCATCGAGTGCCTGTCTGCGGGCGCGCTCGGCCTGCCCGAACCGGCCGAGACAGGCACGACCTTCACCGAAAACGCGCTGATCAAGGCGCGGGCAGCAGCGCAAGCCTCGCAGATCGCCTCGCTCGCCGATGACTCCGGCCTCTGCGTTGACACGCTCGGCGGTGCTCCGGGCGTCTACACCGCGGACTGGGCCGAGGCCGATGTGTTCGAGGGCGGTCCGCGCCGCGACTGGTACATGGCCATGGGCAAGGTCGAAGGCAAACTTGCCGAACTTGGTCCCGATACGCCACGCCACGCCCATTTCGCTTGCGTCCTCGCAATCGCTTGGCCCGATGGCCAAACCGCCGTCTACGAAGGCCGCGCGTCAGGCACGCTCACCTGGCCACCACGCGGCACGCTCGGCTTCGGCTATGACCCTGTGTTCGTGCCCGCAGGTTACGACCGCACCTTCGCCGAGCTCGACCCAGCCGAAAAGCACGAAATCAGCCATCGCGCCGACGCCTTCGCGAAACTGGTCGAAGATCAGTTCTGCATTTAACGCCTTTGCGCGTTGCGCCCGAGATCCACGCCTTCGCGGGGAAGCCGATTCAGCTTGTGAGATCCGAAATAACTTGGCCGCTCCCCCGCGTAGGCGGGGGCACAGAACAATGCTACAGATTGCCCGATGCAACCCTTAGCACTCTACATCCACTGGCCATTCTGCCTCGCAAAGTGCCCCTACTGCGACTTCAACAGCCACGTTCGCGCACGTACCGATATCGATGCATGGACTGCCGCCCTGCTCGCAGACATGCGACATGAAGCCTGCCTCACCCCCGGCCGCCCGCTTGCCTCGATCTTCTTCGGCGGTGGCACACCCTCGCTAATGCCGCCTGCGCTCGTCGCAACCCTGCTCTCCGAAGCCGAACGCCTGTGGGGCTTTGCACCCGACATTGAAATCACTCTCGAAGCCAATCCAAGCTCCGTCGAAGCCGCAAATTTCGCTGCCCTCGCCGCCGCCGGTATCAACCGCGTCTCGCTTGGGCTGCAAGCGCTCGACGACAACACCTTGAAATTCCTCGGCCGCCTTCATGACGTCAAGGAAAGCCTTGTCGCCCTGGATCTTGCGCAAAGCCTGTTCGGGCGCGTCAGCTTCGACCTGATCTACGCCCGCCCCGGGCACACGCCGGAACTTTGGGAAGCCGAGCTAAAGCGCGCTTTAGCATTCGGAACCGGCCACCTGTCGCTCTATCAGCTGACCATCGAACCCGGCACCCGCTTCGCCACGCTCGTCCGTGAAGGCAAGCTCGACCCGCTCGACAATGACGCTGCCGCCGACCTGTTCACGCTCACCCGCAAACTCACCGCAGCAGCGGGATTGCCCGCGTATGAAACCAGCAACCACGCCCGCCCCGGCGAAGAAAGCCGCCACAACCTGACGTACTGGCGCTATCACGATTACATCGGGATAGGGCCCGGCGCGCACGGGCGTAGACTGAGCAACGCTACCGTGCGCCACCGCAAGCCTGAAAACTACTTGCGCGGCATCGCCGAAAAAAGCCACGGCATCGCCGAGGAAACCATACTGTCGCCGTCCGATCAGGCAATGGAAGCCGTGCTCATGGGCCTGCGCCTGACCGAAGGCATCGAGCCCGCCAAACTCGCCGCCCGCTTCGGCTTTGCCGAGACAGACCTGATCGACCCGGCCAAACGCAAACTCTACACCTCGATCGGCCACCTTCACGACACCGGGACCCGCCTGCAGGTCACCGAGCAAGGCTCTCCACTGCTCGAAGCCCTGCTGGCGGAACTTGTGCCCAATGCACTTGTCAGCGCATGACTACTGCGGAAATCCTTGACGCCTGGAACAGCTATCTAGCCCTGGGACGCCGCCGCTCCCCGCACACCGTCCGCGCCTATGCCGCCACCGCCGCCCGCATGCTCCACGCCTTGCCCCCGGGGCAGGACTGGAACTCCATCGCCGACCTTAACGCCGCGATCCTGCGCACCCACCTCGCGACACGCCGCGCCGATGGCCTTGGCAATGTCTCTGCGGCACGGGAATTGTCCGCGCTCAAGACTTTCATCGCCTTCGCACGTGAGCAGGCGGGCCTCGCCGACACCAGCCGCCCCCGCCTGCGCGGTCCTCGCGTCAAGAAAGGCCTGCCCCGCCCAATCACGCCGGACGAAGCTGTCAACCTCGCAGAGACCGTGGCTGACGACGCGACAGTCCCATGGATCGCAGCGCGAGATCGCGCGGTACTCCTGCTGCTCTACGGGGCCGGAATGCGCATTGCCGAGGCGCTGGCGCTGCCGGCTTCCGTCTTACCGCTTAGCGAAAAACTGACCGTTACAGGCAAGGGCAATCGCCAAAGAGTCGTCCCACTCCTGCCCATCGTGCAAGCCGCAGTCGCCGAATATGCTCAGCTCTGCCCTTGGCCGCTCACCAAGGACCAGCCCCTGTTCCGTGGGGCAAAAGGCGGCCCGCTATCGCAGGGCATGGTCCAGCGCGCCGTCGCCCGCGCGCGCGTCACGCTCGGCCTGCCCGCCACGGCCACACCCCACGCCCTCCGCCACTCTTTCGCCACGCATTTGCTGGGGGCGGGAGCCGACTTGCGCAGCCTGCAGGAACTGCTCGGGCACGCCAGCCTGTCGTCGACGCAGATCTACACGCAAGTCGATGCAGCCACACTACTGGACGTTTACCGCAACGCCCATCCGCGGGCTTAAAGGGTTTTGAGCGCAGGCGGGCGCGGCAATCGCAACACCGCCAGCAACCCGCCCAAATCCTCGCTCTCACGCAGTTCGACACCACCGCCGTAAATCTCGGCAACGTCGCGGACGATCGCCAGACCAAGCCCTGTGCCTGGCTTGCCGGTATCGAGCCGAGCGCCTCGGTCGAAAATCCGCTCGCGCGCGTCCTCTGGGATGCCCATGCCGTCATCCTCGACCCAGATCTCGCAGCACTTGGCGTCGGACGGTGCGGCATCGACCGTCACGAACACCGATCCCCCACCGTACTTCGCGGCGTTCTCGATAAGATTGCCGAGGATTTCATCCAGATCCTGCCGCTCGATCGACACTTCGGCGTTGCGATTGCCGCTCATGTCCAGTCGCGCGTTCGGATAAAGCCGCACCACTGCGCGCTCTACCGCCTTGGCGCTTTCCCACACCGATGCGCGCGACAGGCCGACGGCGCGCCTACCCACGGCGCGAGCCCGGGCGAGGTGATGATCCACCTGCCGCCTCATGACCGCTGCCTCGCGAATGACGGTGTCAGCAAGATCGTCTGCCTTTGCGGTCGCCGCGTTCATGACCACCGTCAGCGGCGTCTTCAGTGCGTGCGCCAGATTGCCCGCGTGCGTGCGCGCTTCCTCGGCTTGGCGTTCAGAATGGGCCAGAAGTCCGTTCAACTCCTCGACCAGTGGCTGCACCTCGAGTGGCAGCGGATCGGTCACCCGGCTCGCCTCGCCCGCGCGCATCCGCGCAATCGCCCGGCGCACACGGCGCAGCGGCCCCAGTCCGTAGTAGGTCTGCAGCCCGGCCATCACGAACAGCCCGCCACCCAGCACGAAGAACGACCATATCAGGATCAAACGGATTCGACTGATCTGCGAATCGACCTCGCCCCGGCTGGCGGCGACCTGGAATTCCCACAGCGTATTGGTGCCCGGCAGGATCACCGATCGCTTGATCGTCCGCAGCCGCTCGCCCTCGAACTGGTCGCTGTCCTCGATTGTCGGCTCGACATAGTTTTTGTCGAGCGACGATTTCAGCGACCGGTCCCACAACGATCGTGAGGGGAAGTCTTCATGGCCCAGCCCGGATATCTGCCAGTACAGCCCGCTGTTCGGCTCAAGGAACCGCTGATCGCCCAAGGGCCGGTTGAAAAACACCTCCCCATCCGGCCCGATCTCGGCCGAGGCGACCATCGCGGTCAGCATGTATTCGAGCTGTTCGTCGAAGTTGCGCGTAACAAGGCCCGTCAGCGTCTGGTCAAGCGCCAACCCGCCGCCCAGCAGCAGCACTGTCACCCACGCCGATGCAATCAGCAGCATGCGCCGCGCCAGCGATCCGGTGTGCGGAGCCGGCGTGTCTACCGCTCGTTCACCGGGTGCGTCGCGGGCAGGCCTGCTTTCGGCCACGGTTTAACCGCGACCGGGCCCAGCCGGATCATCGAGGCTGTAACCAAGCCCGCGAATCGTGGTGATCACGTCAGGCCCCAGCTTCTTGCGGATACGCGTGACGAAGACTTCGATCGTGTTCGAATCGCGATCGAAATCCTGATCGTAGATGTGCTCGATCAGTTCGGTGCGGCTGACGACCTTACCCTTGTGGTGCAGCAGGTACGAAAGCAGCTTGTATTCCTGCGCGGTCAGCTTGACCGGCTCGCCATCGAGCGTCACCCGACCCGACCGCGTATCCAACCGCACGTCGCCAGCGATCAGCTCGGACGACGAATTGCCCGAGGCGCGGCGGATAAGCGCCCGCAAACGTGCGATCAGTTCTTCGGTCTGGAACGGTTTGGCGAGGTAATCGTCCGCGCCAGCATCAAGCCCAGCCACCTTGTCCGACCACGAATCGCGCGCGGTCAGCACCAGCACCGGGAACTTGCGCCCCTCTTTGCGCCACATGCCGAGCACGGTCAGGCCATCGATCTCGGGCAGGCCAAGATCGAGCACGACCGCGTCATATTCCTCGGTCGATCCCATGAAATGGCCGTCTTCACCATCGACCGAAAGATCGACGGCATAGCCATTCTGCTCGAGCGTGGACTTGAGCTGCTTGCCGAGAGTGGGTTCATCCTCGACGATCAGGATGCGCATGAAAGGTGTACCCCTGCTGGACGCGACCTTCGCGCCGAACTTGTTCAGCTAAATGGGGTGGCGAACCTGAACGGTCAAGGAATCGTGCAGAAAGGTGCCGTTCAGCGGGATTCGCCGACGACCTGCCCCGTCCGCGCATCGACATCGACGAACACCACGCGCCCGTCGCGGATGAACTTCAGCCGATAGACCATCGCCGAAGGATCGTATTCCGGGCCGAGGTACTGCATCCCGGGCTTCGTCGGCAGCACGCGCCGCTCGATGTCGCGCAGTGATCGCACCGCGCCCGACCGCAGATCGCGGCGCACCTCGTTCTGCTCGTCGGGCCGCTGCTGTTGCGCAAGCGACACCGTTGGAACGACATGGGCCAGAGAGGCTACAAGGAGGGTGATGGCAAAGCGCATGATGACACCGTGCCTACCTGCGATGCATTGAACAACTGGTGAATATCTGTGCCGCAATTCATTCAGGCTGTGGCCGTTGCGCCCGCGCGGCGTCGCGGCTAAGCGCGCCTCATGGCAGCAGCACCGATCCTCAGCTGGGAAGGCCTTGGCCTTATCCAGGGCAATGGCTGGCTCTTCAGCGATCTCGACGTCAACATCGGTCCGCGCGACCGGCTGGCGCTGATCGGACGCAACGGCGCGGGCAAGACCACGCTGCTCAAGCTGATCGGCGGAAAGGTCGAGGCGGACAAGGGCACCCGCTCGGTCCAGCCCGGCACGCGCATCATCACGCTCGAACAGGACCCGTTCTTTACGGGCTACGATACGCTGATGGACTTCGCGCTGTCGGGCAAGGACGCGCCGCCGCGTCATGAAGTCGAGGCTATCGCAGGCCAGCTCGGCATTGATCTTTCGCGCAAGGCCGATAGCGCCAGCGGTGGCGAGCGTCGCCGCGCTGCGCTCGCCCGCGCGCTTGCCAGCGAGCCTGACCTGCTCTTGCTGGACGAGCCGACCAACCACCTCGACCTTGCTGCGATCGACTGGCTCGAAGACTGGCTGATGCGCTACAAGGGCGCGTTCGTGGTGATCAGCCATGACCGCACCTTCCTCGATCGCCTGACCAAGGCGACGCTGTGGCTCGATCGCGGGACGATCCGCCGCAAGGACATCGGCTTCGGCGGCTACGAAGCATGGATGGAAACCGTCTACGCCGAGGAAGCACGCGCCGCCGACAAGCTCGACGCCAAGCTCAAGATCGAAGCCCATTGGCTCGAACGCGGGGTCACCGCCCGGCGCAAACGCAACCAGGGCCGCCTCGAAAAGCTGTGGGAGATGCGTGCGCAGCGTGCCGCGATGCTCACCCCGCAAGGCACGGCAAAGCTGGCCCTGTCTAGCGACGACGCCAAGAGCAAGGCGGTCATCGTGGCCGATCATGTCAACAAGTCGTTCGGTGAACGCCCGATCGTCAAGGACTTCACCCTGCGCATCACGCGCAAGGACCGCATCGGCGTGGTCGGCTCGAACGGTGCGGGGAAAACGACGCTGCTCAAGCTGCTCACCGGAGAGCTCGAACCCGACAGCGGCACGATCACGCTGGCCAAGACGCTGCAAGGCGTGTTCATCGACCAGCAGCGCAGCCTGATGGCGCCTGAAAAGCGCGTGCGCGATGTGCTCGCCGATGGCAGCGACTGGATCGACGTGCGCGGCGTGCGCAAGCACATCCACGGCTATCTCAAGGACTTCCTGTTCGATCCCGGCCTGGTCGAAGCGCGGATCGGCACGCTGTCGGGCGGCGAACGCTCGCGGCTGCTGCTGGCGCGTGAATTCGCCCGATTCTCGAACCTCTTGGTGCTTGATGAGCCGACCAACGATCTCGATCTCGAAACGCTCGACCTGCTGCAGGAAGTCATCTCGGACTACGATGGCACCGTGCTGATCGTCAGCCATGACCGCGATTTCCTGGACCGCACGGTCACCATCACGCTGGGCATGGACGGTTCGGGCCGCGTCGATATCGTCGCAGGCGGCTATGCTGACTGGGAAAAGCTGCGCAAGAGCCGCAAGGCTCCCGGCCCGAGCAAGTCTGCGCCAAAGCAGGAAGCCTCGCCGCCGCCCCCGCCTGCCAAAAAGGGCAAGCTCACCTACAAGGACCAGCGCGACTACGAGATCCTCCCCGCACGGATCGAGGAACTCGACGCCGCCATTGCTCGGGGTGAGACGGAACTGGCTGACCCGGACCTCTACACCCGCGACCCGAAGAAGTTCGACACGCTCATGCAGGCAATCGCAAAGACCCGCGCGGAAAAGGAAGCGGCCGAAGAGCGCTGGCTCGAACTAGCGGAACTGGTCGAAGGGTGACGGCGCGAGACGCCTGAGGCCCCCGCCTTCGCGGGGGAGCGGGCTACAGTTTGTTTCACGCAAGCAGCCATTCTGCGTCCCCG
This sequence comes from Novosphingobium hassiacum, assembly GCF_014196055.1. Taxonomy (GTDB): domain Bacteria; phylum Pseudomonadota; class Alphaproteobacteria; order Sphingomonadales; family Sphingomonadaceae; genus Novosphingobium; species Novosphingobium hassiacum. Next base: position 84,786 of record NZ_JACICY010000005.1, on the reverse strand, counting down.
CGAAGGCGGGGACCTCAGGCCTCAACGCATAACCTCACCCCACGCGATAAAAGTCCGCCACCCGATCAAGCGCAATGCGCAGCACAAGCTTGCCGCTCCGTGCTGGCCACTCGAGCGTCTTCTCGGCGGCGGGTAACCCCTCACCGGCACAGACCACACGCCATAAAATGTCCGACAGACCATTGCCCGCAGCCGCCACAGCAGCATCGAACCGCGCCTTCGCCGCCATCTGCCTCTCGCTTCCACTCAGCCCGCGATCCCCAGTCCCTGCGATCCGCACCGCGTCCCAGCGCATCGTGATAGACGGCGCCATCTGGGCACGTTCGTAGTCGGCACGCAGGCGTTCGCCTGCATCGTACTGCCGATCGGTCAGGTGGCCTCGCGAATGCAGCCAGGTCAGCGGCGATTCTGCCAGATTGACCGAAGCCGTGCGCGATCGCGGCGTAACGTCGCCGTTCCGACGCGGACCTTCGGACGTTAATTCGCGCGTTGCCAGCACTTGCGCCATAACCGCTTTCCCCCTTGAACATTTGCAGAACACGCAAAGCTCTTGCCTCGCTCGCCCGTTTGTAGGAAAGCGAAAAAAGAAACCGCAGCGGTTAAGAAGATTGCCCGATGATCAACCGAATTCGCGATATTCGCCGCCAGAAGGGCATGACGCTGGCCGACGTAGCTGCGCGTTGCACCCCGCCGACGACGGCGCAGACCATCGGACGGCTCGAGACCGGCATGCGCAGCCTCTCGCTCGTCTGGATGAACCGCATCGGCGCAGCCTTGGGCGTTGAAGCACAATTGCTGGTCAAGGCAGACGAGGAATCTCCTGCGCGGCTGGTGGCGCGGCTCGGCCTGCAGGGCGCCGAAGCGCTTGCCAAGCCGATGGACGCGATCCTTCCGGTCGCGCTCGATGGCTCTGCGCGACTGATGGCGATGGTCGTCGATGTCAGCGCGGGCGAGTACCGCGCCGGAGATCAGGTATGGCTGCGCCAGACCGATCCTGAAGATTTCGCGCGTGCCTTCAATCGCGATGTGCTCGCGCCTCGACCGGGCGGGCGGTTCGCCTTCGGACGCCTGATCGACCAGCGCGATGGGCGCATCGCCCTGCTCCCGCCCGGTGCCGGTCAGCGGCAGGTGGTGATCGATCGTCCGCCATGGCTGGGCGTCGGCGAAATGCTGGTGCGGAAGCTCTGATTTGAAGCGTCTGCTCTCGCTTTCGACGCTCTACCCCGCACCCGGCCGCACCGGCTTCGGGCGCTTCGTCGCGCGCCAGATGGAGGCGCTGGCGGCGCGCGGTGACTGGGACGTGACGGTGATCAACCCGGTCGGCCTGCCACCGCTGCCGCTCAAGCGCTATGAGAGCCTGCGCGCAATCCCCGCCCAGGAACGCCAAGGCGACGTGACCGTGTATCACCCGCGCTTCACGCTGATTCCGGGCCTCTCGGGACCGATCAACCCGTCGCTGATCGCTCACGCCGTCATGCCGCTGGCCAAGCGTCTCCATGCCGAAAACCCGTTCGACCTGATCGATGCGCAGTTTTTCTATCCCGACGGCCCCGCCGCAGCCAAGATCGCGCGCGAACTCGGGCTTCCACTGACGATCAAGGCGCGCGGCTCGGACATTCACCTGTGGGGTGGAAAGGCCTTCGCCCGTCGCCAGATGCTTGCCGCCGCTGATCAGGCAAGCGCACTAGTCTCGGTGTCGCGCGCACTCGCCCGCGACATGGCCGCGCTCGGCATGCCTGAAGACCGCATCACCGTGCACTACACCGGGCTCGATCGCGCGCGCTTCTGTCCGATAGGGCGCCCCGCCGCTCGGCAACTCATCTCAGCCATCCCTTCGTTGCAGGTTTGGTCGAGAGGGCCGCTGCTCCTCTGTGTTGGCGCGCTCGTACCGCTTAAAGGTCAGGCCTTAGCGATCCGCGCGCTCACCCTGTTGCCCGAAGACGTCCGCCTCGCCATCGCCGGCACCGGCGGAGAAGAACGCGCCCTCAAAGCGCTCGTTACTCAGCTCGGCCTGGATGATCGCGTGCAGTTCCTCGGCGCTGTCGAGCATGATCTGCTGCCCCAGTTGCTTTGCGCCGCCGATGTCATGGTCCTGCCATCGGAACGCGAAGGCCTCGCCAACGCGTGGATTGAAGCCATCGCCTGCGGCACGCCGGTGGTCATCCCCGACGTCGGCGGCGCGCGCGAAGTGGTGCAGGATAACAGCGCGGGCCGGATCGCCGAACGCACGCCCGAAGCCATCGCCGAAGCTGTCGCCGATCTGCTCGCCAACCCAGTGGCAGCACAAGACGTCGCCAGAAACGCGGAACGCTTCAGTTGGGGCGCCAACGCCGTTGCGCTCGCAGAGATCTACGAAAAAGCGGCGGCGAAGCCCTAAGCTTCACCGCCGCATAATTCACACTCGAGTAGGGCTTATCCCCGCTCGCGCGCCAGCCGTTCCTGCTTGTCCATCGCGCTTTCGGTCGGCACGAAGCTGTTGGGATTGACCTTCAGCCAGATCAGGATCGGCGCGGCCATGTAGATCGAGCTGTAGGTCCCGACGAAGATGCCCAGCGTGATCGCCGCAGTAAAACCGAAGATCACGTCCGGCCCCAACAGCAGCAGCGCGGTCAGCGTGATCAGCATCGAAAGCGAAGTAACGATCGTGCGGGCCAGCGTCTCGTTGACCGAAAGGTCGAGCAATTCGGGCATCGGCATCTTGCGGAACTTCTTCATGTTCTCGCGGATGCGGTCATAGACCACGATCGTATCGTTCAGCGAATAGCCGATCAGCGTCAGCAGCGCGGCCACGATGTTGAGGTCGAACTCCATCCCCGTGATCGCGAATAGCCCCAGGGTCAGCGTCACGTCATGCACCAGCGCGAAGAGCGCGCCGACACCGAACTGCCACTCGAAGCGTAGCCAGATATAGGCCGCCACCGCGAGCGCGGCAAAGCCGAGTGCCTTGAACGCGTCCCAGCCCAGTTCCTTCGAAACCTTGCCGGAAACCGAATCGACGCCATCGATCCGGGCATCGGTATGGTTCTGCTTGATGTCGGCCGTGATCGTCCGCGCCATCCTATCCGACAGCGCGGCGTCGTGGTCCGCACCCTCGGGCAGCTTCATCCGGATCGAGATTTCGTTCGGCTTGCCATAACGCTGGATCACCGGCTCGCCGTAGCCAAGCTTTGCGACCTGCTCACGCAACTCCACGACTGGCGCTTCGGGGCTCTGCACGAAAGTCACGCGGATCATCTGCCCGCCGACGAAATCGACGCCCAGATTCAGACCCTTGGTCAGCACCAGACCCCATGATGCGGCCATGAGTATGATGCTGATCACGTAGAACGGCACGCGCCACTTGAGGAAGTGGATGTTGGTATCGTCGGGAACGAGCTTGAGGAGTTTCATGTCGACAGTCCTCTTACAGGTTCAGGTCGGCAGGACGCGCGCGGCGCAGCCACTGCATGACCCACATCCGGGTGAGCGTCACAGCCGTGAACACCGACGTCGCGATGCCGATCATAAGCACCACCGCAAAGCCCTTCACCGGACCCGAGCCGAACGCGAACATCAGCACGGCCGCGATGACGTTGGTGATGTTGGCGTCGAAGATCGCCCGGCTGGCTTCGGTGTAACCGAGTTCGACCGACTGGATGACCTTGCGCCCGCGATGGCGCTCTTCGCGTATTCGCTCGTTGATCAGCACGTTGGCGTCCACCGCCGCGCCGATCGTCAGCACGAAACCAGCGATACCGGGCAGCGTCAGCGTCGTGCCGATGATGCCCATGATCCCCAGGATCATCAGCACGTTAACCACCAGCGCGATGTTCGCGTAAACCCCGAACCGGCCATAGGTGACCATGATGAACACCATCAACGCAAGCGTACCCACGCCCATCGCGATCATGCCCTTGCGGATCGAATCCGCACCGAGGTCAGGGCCGACGGTGCGTTCCTCGACCACTTTGAGATCGACCGGCAGCGCGCCTGAACGCAGCGAAATCGCCAGCGCGTTGGCGCTTTCGGTCGTGAACCGACCGGAGATGATCGCACTGCCACCAAGGATCGGCTCGTTGATCGTCGGCGCGGAAAGCACCTTGCCGTCGAGGATGATCGCGAACTGCTTGCCGGTGTTCTGCGTCGTCAGCTTGGCGAATTTGGCCCCGCCTTCGGAATTGAACACGATGTTTACGACCGGCTCGTTGGTCTGCTGGTTGTTGGTCTGTTGCGCGTTCGTCAACTGGTCACCGCGAATGCCGCCCAGCCGCTTGACCGCAATCGCGGGAGCGCCGCCGCCTTCTGACGGATTGATGAACGGCACGATCTCGCTACCCGCAGGTGCGATGCCTTGCGCCACGTCCGATGGCAGCGCCGCTGTATCGACCAGCTTGAATTCGAGCTTTGCAGTCTGGCCCAGCAAGTTTTTCAGCGCTTGCGGATCCTGCAATCCCGGCACCTGCACTACGATGCGCGTCGGGCCGGAACGGATGATCGTCGGCTCCTTGGTGCCCAGCGCGTCGATGCGCTTGCGGACCACTTCGACCGCCGTGTCCATCGCCTGCGTTACCGCCTGATTGACGCCAGCGTCGGTCGGCTTGAGCATGAAGCGATTGCCGTCGATGACGTTGATGTCCCAGTCGCGCTGGCCGGTGAGGCCCGCACCACTGGTCAGCGGCAGCACCGCTTCACGCACCGCATCGACTTGCGACGGTTCGGCGACGACAAACGTCAGCGCGCCCTCCCGGTTCGAAATGTCGCTGATACGGATGGACTTGCCATCCTGCTTCAGCTTGGTGCGAACCGATTCTTCCATGCCTTCCAGCCGCTGCTGGCGAACCTGCGAAGGGTCGGCCTCAAGCAGGATGTGGCTGCCACCAGCCAGATCAAGGCCAAGGTTGACCTTCGGCTCGGGTAGCGAAGCGGGCCATGGCAAGCCCATCGTTGACGTGAGTGAGGGGATCGCGGCGATGACGCAGACCAGCGTCAGCGCCCAGAGCCAGATTACCTTCCAGCGCGGAAATTCGGACATCGGCTGTCAGCTTTCAGAACTTGAAGGGTCAATCGTTCGCTGGCGCGGTGCCGGCAGGCGGCAGCACGTCGCCGATGGTCGAGCGCACGGCCTTGACCTTCACATTCGGCGCCAGTTCCAATTCGACGTAGTGATCGTCGATCTTCAGCACCTTGCCGATCAGTCCGCCAGCAGTCACGACCATGTCGTTCTTCTTGAGCGCACCGATCTTGGCCTTGTGTTCCTTCTGCTGGCGCATCTGCGGCCGCAGGATCAGGAACCAGAAGATGAACCCCATTGCCACCAGCGGCAGGAAGCTCATCCACGCGGGCGGTTGACCGGCGTTGGCAGCGGCAGCGGAAAGAGTGCTCAGCATGATGAGTCCGTTTCTGGGATCGCGTGATCGATATTGCAACCGTAGCCCCGCACGCATTTTGCGCGCAAGGCCGTCCGGGCAAGCTTGACGCGGGCGGTTAGCAGCTTGGACAAGCCAACGCAATCGAAGCCCCATCGGCTGGTCGCGCCCTGGCACCGATCGCGCAATCGCACGCTTGCCATCGCGAATGTCCATGCCTATAGGCCCGGGCTCGGTCGGGACGTAGCGCAGCCTGGTAGCGCATCACACTGGGGGTGTGGGGGTCGGAGGTTCGAATCCTCTCGTCCCGACCAATAAATCATCAACTTGGCCCCGCCTACCCGCTGCGAATTGCAGCGCGGGTAGCTTTTGGGCGAGCAGCGCACAGGCCTAGCTGCGTCAACCCGACATAGTCTTGACCGATGAACAGCACTCGCGCTCTATGGGCAACGTTAGCCGAAGTATGCGACCCGTCCTGCAACAGGCTGCTAGAAAGATACGGACGGTTCGAACTTCAACGAGGCAAACGCAATAAACTGCGGACTGGACACACGGCGATGATAAAAATTCGGGCGCTGGCACCGCTGGCGGAACCCAATTTCCGTCGCATCTGGTCGGCCAGCTTGCTCTCCAACCTGGGCCAACTGGTGCTGGGCGTCGCTGCCGCCTGGCAGATGACCCGGCTCACTAATTCGCCGGAAATGGTTGCGCTGGTGCAGAGCGCTCTGATGCTACCTTTGATGCTGGTCGCCGTTCCGGCAGGCGCGGTCGCCGACATGTTCGATCGGCGCAAGATCGCGATGTCAGGGCTGGTTTTTTCTGCCCTGGCCGCTGGCCTGTTAACCGCCCTCTCTTTCGTCGGCATGGCCGGGCCGTGGGTGCTGCTCGCCTTTTGTTTCCTCATCGGTGCGGGCGTCGCGCTTTACAGCCCATCATGGCAAGCCTCCATCCCCGAGCAAGTATCCGCCGAGCATCTGCCATCCGCCATCGCGCTGGGATCGGTCAGCTACAATATCGCCCGCAGCTTTGGGCCTGCGCTGGGAGGCATGCTGGTCGTCACCCTTGGCGCGACGCCTGTCTTTGGCCTGACGGCGATCTTCTATCTGCCGCTGCTCATCGCTTTCTTTTTGTGGAATCGCCGTCACGTACCGCCACGCCTGCCGCCTGAGCGGCTCGACCGGGCGATCATCTCGGGCATCCGCTACGCGCTTCATGCGATCCCCGTTCGCACGGTCATGATCCGTTCGGCAAGCTACGGCGCCGCGGCCGCCGCAGTCACCGCCCTTACCCCGCTAATCGCCCGCGACTTGCTGCACGGCAATGCGGGCACCTATGGCATATTGCTGGGGGCGGGCGGCGTCGGTGCGGTCTGCGGCGCTGTATTCGTTAGCGAAATCCGCGAACGGGTGAGTACTGATCGCGCGCTCGACGCGTGCGTGGTGATCGCGGCCATCGCCGTGGCCGTCGTGGCCTTTTCCCACAGCCTCGCGCTCACCACTCTCGTGCTGCTGGTGTTGGGTGCCGCCAACATGGTGTTCATCTCTCTGCTGAACGTCGCGATGCAGCTTTCGGTACCGCGCTGGGTCACTGCCCGCGCGCTCGCCTGGTTCACCTCATCGCTGACCGGCGGGATCGCCTTAGGCGCCTGGATGTGGGGCAGCATCGCCGGTTCGATTGGTGTCAGCCACGCCGTGGCCGCATCGGCGGTGATGCTGCTGGCTTTGCCGCTGCTGAGCCGGATACTGCCGCTGCGCGACATCGGCAGGGACAATCTGGACGCTGTGGACGTGCGAAGTGAACCGGACGTCGCACTCGCGATTAGCGGCCGCAGCGGCCCGATCGCCATCGAAATCGATTATCGCGTCAATCGCGATCGGGCGCGCGGATTTTACGATGCCATGCTTCAACTCCAGCGGGTGCGCAAACGCAACGGTGGCTTTGGCTGGGCCCTGTCGCGCGACATCGCCGATCCCTCACTCTGGACCGAACGGTTCGAATTTCCGACCTGGCAGGACTATCTGCGCAACCGCGAGCGCTTCACCGAGGCCGATCTGGCTCTGCAGACGCAGGTCGCCACGCTGTGCGAACCCGGCGAAAAGCCACAGGTTCGCCGACGGCTGGAGCGCCCGTTCGGCTCGGTGCGCTGGAAAGCCGAAACGCCGGACCCGGCGGGCGGACTCAACATCTACGCGTCGTGATATGTCGTAAGCCTGATGATCGATGTCCAGACCCTGGGCGTGCGGCGGGCGTTTCAATCAAGGTTAGAATTACGGCCCGCCAGCTCGACGCGCCAGCGCGTCGTGCGATCTGCGCATGTACATCATGCCTCGTCCGGCGTGCCGCGCCATCTTCACGCAAACCGCTTTCCTACATGAACCCATATGGTTATCTAGCTGCGCGTCTCCAACCCAAGGACGCTAAGCCATGTCATTTCTCGAAGCCCTGATCTCGCCCGTGTCGGCGATCATCGACAAGATAATTCCCGACAAGGAAGCGCGCGATCGCGCCAAGCTCGAACTGCTCAAGCTCGAAGGCACGCAGGAACTCGAATATCTCCGCACGCGCATGTCCGCGATCGTTACCGAGGCAAGCTCGGCCGATCCGTGGACCAGCCGTGCCCGCCCCGGCTTCCTCTACGTAATGTATGCGATGATCCTGTGGGCGCTGCCGATGGGCTTGATCGCGTCATTCCGACCCGAGGCTGCCCGGGACATCGCCGCGGCGATCAACGCCTATCTCAACGGATTGCCCGAGCCGCTCTATGCCCTGTTCGGTACCGGCTATCTCGGCTACACGGCCGCGCGCCAGTGGGGCAAGGCCAAGGGCACCGACCGTTGACGGTCACTCATCGGGACCGGCGCATATTTCCGCTGGGTTTGGTTAGTTTCTGGTAACTTCCGGCTGCTACTGACAGACCTGCAAATGATCAGGTCGTCGAACATCATGCCTAATTGGACAAGCGCCCGCGGGCGCGCCACGCGCCACTCCGCCCGCGGGTTGCTCTTCGCTACGCTTGCCAGCGCCTTGCTGGCAGGCTGCGGCAGTTCGTCGAAAGACCAGGAGCTGGAAGCCCGCATCGCCGCTGCCGAGGCCAAGGCCGACGCTGCCGACAAGCGCTCGCAGCAGGCCTTGTCTATGGCCGCCAGCGGCAGTTCCTCAGGTCAGTTCGCGCCGGAGCCCGAAAACGTGGTTGGCGATTCCGGTGTCGATGATTCGATGCTCACCGATAACTCCGGAGAAAACGGTGCATTCGACAATGTGATCGAAGCGCCCCAGATACCCCCAGGCTGATCGCACAGGCTGACCTTGCGTCAGGCGTGGCAGCGGCTATCACGGCCACCTAGCCACCTGATCCGGAATTGCCATGACCGACCCTGCACAGCCCAGCGCGACCGTGTTCGTGCTCAACGGCCCGAACCTCAATCTGCTCGGCCTGCGTGAGCCCGAAATCTACGGGTCGGATACGCTCGACGATATCGCCGGCATGCTTGAAGATCGCGCGCGCGAACTCGGGCTCGAGGTCGATGTCCGCCAGTCCAACCACGAGGGCCACCTGATCGACTGGCTGCATGAAGCCTCGGCCAGCAAGGCTCGCGCCGTGCTGCTCAACGCCGGTGCCTACACCCACACCTCGGTTGCGATCCACGATGCGATCAAGTCGATCAAGGTGCCGGTGATCGAGGTCCACCTCTCCAATCCCCACACGCGCGAGGCTTTCCGCCACAAGTCCTACGTCGGCATGGCCGCCAAGGGATCGGTCGCGGGTTTCGGCGCAAACAGCTATATCGTCGCGCTGGAAGCTGCTGCGCGGCTATAGAAACCGGGGTTTTTCCACGTGCCAGCAACACCGGCCCTTGCCAGCTTGCCAGCATGAGGGCATGGCGCGTGGCCTGAATGAGCACCCGCGAGGAATGATAAATGGCGCACGACCGCGGCGATAAGGCCGACAACATGGCAATCGACAGCAAGCTGGTCCGCGAACTGGCTGAGCTGCTCGCAGAAACCGGCCTGTCCGAAATTGAAGTCGAGGATGGCGAACGCAAGATCCGCGTTGCCCGCCAGCTGACCGCAGCCCCTGTCCAGCAGTATGCGGTTGCACCTCCTCCCGCAGCCCCTGCACCAGCCGCCGCTCCTGCAGCAGCAGCCCCTGCTGCCCCGGCCGAAGACGCCAACGCCGTCAAATCCCCGATGGTCGGCACGTGCTACCTCGCCGGCGAACCCGGCGTCCCCAACTTCGTTGCCGTCGGCAAGACGGTCAAGGAAGGCGAGACCCTGCTGATCATCGAGGCGATGAAGGTCATGAACCCGATCGTCGCGCCGAAGTCGGGCACGATCACCGCCATTCTCGTCGAGAACGCGCAGCCGGTCGAATTCGACCAGCCGCTGGTCGTGATCGCGTAAGGGCCGCATATGGCCATCCAACGGATACTGATCGCCAATCGCGGCGAAATCGCGCTGCGCATCCATCGCGCCGCGCATGAAATGGGTATCGAGACCGTCGCAGTGCACTCCACCGCCGATGCGGACGCGATGCACGTGCGGCTGGCCGACCACGCGGTCTGCATCGGCCCGCCTGCCGCCAAGGACAGCTATCTCAACGTCGCCGCAATCATCTCGGCCGCTGAAATCACGCATGCCGACGCGATCCACCCCGGCTACGGGTTTCTGTCCGAGAACGCCAAGTTCGCCGAGATCGTCGAAGCCCACGGCATCACCTGGATCGGCCCCAAGCCCGAACACATCCGCACCATGGGCGACAAGGTCGAAGCCAAGCGCACCGCTGGCGCGCTCGGCCTGCCCCTCGTCCCCGGTTCCGACGGCGCGGTCTCGGAAATCGAAGACGCCAAGCGCATCGCCGCTGAAGTCGGCTATCCGGTAATTATCAAGGCCGCTTCGGGCGGCGGCGGGCGCGGAATGAAAGTCTGCACCGGCCCCGAAGAACTCGAAACGCTGATCCAGCAGGCCGGCAGCGAAGCCAAGGCCGCATTCGGCGACGCCACGGTCTACATCGAAAAATACCTCGGCAACCCGCGCCATATCGAATTCCAGATCTTTGGCGATGGCAACGGCAACGCAATCCATCTGGGCGAGCGCGACTGCTCGCTCCAGCGCCGCCATCAAAAGGTTCTGGAAGAAGCGCCTTCGCCGGTCATCTCGGCCGAAGAGCGTGACCGCATGGGCGGTATCGTCTCGAAGGCGATGGCCGACATGGGCTATCGCGGCGCGGGCACGATCGAATTCCTGTGGGAAAACGGCGAGTTCTATTTCATCGAAATGAACACCCGCCTGCAGGTCGAACACCCGGTTACCGAAGCGATCACCGGCGTCGATCTGGTACGCGAACAGATCCGCATCGCCGATGGCAAGCCGCTCTCGGTCAAGCAGGACGAGATCGAGTTCAAGGGCCACGCGATCGAGTGCCGCATCAACGCGGAAGACCCGTTCACATTCACCCCCTCGCCCGGGCTGGTCAAAAGCTACCACGCAGCAGGCGGCATGCATGTCCGCGTCGATTCAGGGCTTTATGCCGGGTACAAGATCCCGCCGTATTATGACTCGATGATCGCCAAGCTGATCGTCTATGGCCGCACCCGCGAAGGCTGCATCATGCGCCTGCGCCGCGCGCTGCAGGAAATGGTTATCGAAGGCCCCAAGACCTCGATCCCGCTCCACCAGCGCCTGCTGACCCAGCCCGACTTCCTCAGCGGCGACTATACGATCAAGTGGCTCGAGGAATGGCTGGCAAAGGACGCCTGAGCGTCTGCGCCTTTTCGTCATTGCGAGGAGGCAAAGCCGACGAAGCAATCCAGAGTCGACGCGTAGCGCTCTGGATTGCCACGCGACCTGCGGTCGCTCGTAATGACAAAGTTATGGGAATTTTATCTGCGCGGTTTCCATGTGACCACGCGCCAAGCATAACCCGCTAAAACGATTACCACCGTCGCTACCGCGACAGGGGTCGTATACTTCTCCAGATCGTCGAAATTGCGACCGAGGTAATACCCGGCGCCCGCCAGAATGGCGTTCCAGATCGCGGCCCCGGCAAACGTGAACACCACAAACCGCACGTGCCCCATTCGCGTCAGCCCCGCCGGCAGCGAGATCATCGTGCGCATGAACGGCGCGAAGCGCACCGCGAACACGACCCATTGTCCATGCCGCCGAAAGAACGCGACGATGCGCTCGATGTCATCCCAGTCACAGGTCAGCCACCGCCCGAACCGCTCCACGAACGGACGCAACCGCTCGTAGCCAAGGCTTCGCCCAAGCAAATACCAGCAATAGTTGCCCAAGGTGGACCCGATCGTGCCCGCCAGCATCAGCGGCCAGAACTCCATCCGCCCGCGTGCCACGGCGATCCCGCCCAACCCCATGATCAGCTCCGACGGGATCGGCGGAAACACGTTCTCGATGACCATCAGGAAGGCGATCCCCCAATAGCCGCCACCCTCGATCAGGTACACGATCCAGTCATTCATGGATGGGGTAACGCTTTGGGGCAAATACAGTTCAAAAAATGCCCTCCGTTCGTGTCGAGCGTAATCGAGATACCGCACGCAGTGTCTCGACTACGCTCGACACGAACGGAGCTGATGATTTAGCAATCATCAAATGCCACCGCTCCCCCGCGAAGGCGGGGGCCTCAGGCCACATAGCGCTCACCTAAAGGCGCGAGGCCCCCGCCTTCGCGGGGGCTCACTACGTCAAAGCCGCGCCTCGATCGCGTCCCAGATCATCCCCGCCGTATCGGTCCCGTTGAACCGGTCGATCGCCACGATGCCGGTGGGCGAGGTCACGTTGATCTCGGTCAGCCATTTGCCCCCGATCACGTCGATACCGACGAAAATCAGCCCCAGCCGCTTCAGCTCAGGCCCCAGAGCCGCGCAAATCTCGCGCTCGGTCTCGGTCAATTCGGTCTTTTCGGCATAGCCGCCAACCGCCAGATTGGAGCGAAACTCACCCTCGCCCGGCCTGCGGTTGATCGCGCCCGCAATCTCTCCGTCGACCAGCACGATGCGCTTGTCGCCCTTGGCCACTTCGGGAAGGAACGCCTGCACCATATGCGGCTCGGGCCACGTCTGGTTGAACACCTCGAACAGCGCGCCAAGGTTCTCGCCCTCTTCAGAAACGCGGAAGATCGCCTTGCCGCCATTGCCGTGGATCGGCTTGATCACGATCGCGCCGTGCTTTTTCTGGAACGTCCGCACTTCTTCGACCGAGCGTGTCACCAACGTCGGCGGCATGAACCGCCGGTAATCGAGCACCATCACCTTTTCTGGTGCATTGCGCACACTACGCGGGTTGTTGACCACCAGCGTCTCGCCCTCGATCCGCTCGAGCAGATGCGTCGCGGTGATGTAGCCCATGTCGAACGGCGGGTCCTGCCGCATCAGCACCACGTCGATGTCGCGCCCCAGATCCAGCCGCCGCTTTTCGCCCGCCTTGTAATGATCGCCTGCCACCTGCTGCACGGTCACCGGCACTGCATGCGCGATCAGCCGATCATCCTCGTCCAGCGACAGCGATCCCACATCGTAGTGGTAAATTTCATGCCCGCGCTCTTGCGCCGAAAGCATCAGCGCAAAGCTCGAATCCCCGGTGATGTTGATCGAGTGGAGCGGGTCCATCTGGACCGCGACGCGAAGTGTCATGGCTAAAGCATACCTCAGGGGTTTATCTCACCCGCGCCTTAAGGCCGATTTATGCCCTGTGCGACCATTTTCAGCGAGCGCCAGGCCGGCGCCGAAACGAATTCTCTCGAGAGGAAATCCTTGATGCGCAAATTGATCGCAGTCGCTGCCGGTGTCGCCGTTCTCGGCTGGTCGGGTATGGCCGTTGCCAATCCCGACCCGCACCCGACCCAGGCTCCCAAGGATGCCGAGCACAAGGATGGTGAGCACAAGGACGAACACAAGGACACCGATCACAAGGGCGATCACAAGGAAGAGCACAAAGACGACCACGCCGCCCACTGATTGCTAAGGGTCAGGACCTAGGCTCAAGCGCCGGGTTGCCACGCATTGGCGATCCGGCGCGGCCAGCGTCCGGGTGCGATCAGGATCACATCGATCTGCATGTCGTCCCCCGCCCGCACGTATCTTGGCGCAATTGCCTCGGCCGCGCGCGCCACGCGCCGCAAACGGTGAGCATCCACCGCCGTTTCCAGCGCCGCGCCATCGCGCCGCCACTTGACCTCGACGAAGGCCACCGTCCGCCCCCGCCGCGCGACGATGTCGACCTCGCCCACGCCCAGCTTGACCCGCTGCGCCAGCACACGCCACCCGGTCAGCCTCAGCCACCAAACCGCCAGCGTCTCACCCTTGCGCCCACGCCGCTCGGCCTCGGCCCGGCTCACTTGAACGTCATCGCCAGCGCATAGAGCATCTTGCGATCCAGCCCGTGCGCCTTGGCGACCTTCCCCGCGGCCTGTGACGTCGACATCTCCGCCAGCGCCGTGCGCAACTCAGCCTCGATCACATCATCCGCCGGCGCTTCCTGCGCCAGTGGCGGCCCCACCAGCAGCACGATCTCCCCCCTCGGCGGGTGCGAGGCATAATGCTCCAACAGGTCATGCGCCGTCCCGCTGCGGCACTCCTCGTGCAACTTGGTCAACTCGCGCGCCACCGCAACCTCACGCCCCGGCAGCACCGCGCTCAGCGCCTCCAGCGACGCCACCAGACGCGGCCCGGTCTCATAAAACACCAATGTCGCCGGAACCTGCGCCAGTTCCTCCATCACATCACGCCGGGCCTTGTCCTTCGACGGCAGGAAACCCCCGAACAGGAATCGATCCGTTGGCAGTCCGGCCATGGACAGCGCCACGACCAGCGCGCTAGGCCCAGGCACGGACGTCACCATGATCCCCCGCGCCCTTGCCTCGCGAACCAGCTTGTAGCCCGGGTCCGAAATCAACGGCGTGCCCGCGTCCGAAACCAGCGCGACAGGAGATTGCGCCATTTCGGCCAGCAACGCCTCGCGCGCCGCATCGCTCGCGTGATCGTCATACCGCCGCATCGGCCGATGCAATCCCAGCAGATTAAGCAGCTTGCCCGTCACGCGCGTGTCCTCGCACGCCACCACCGCGCATCGACCAAGCGTGTCTATCGCGCGACGGGACACGTCTCCAAGATTGCCAATCGGGGTGGCAACAAGATAGAGCCCGGGTTCGAGTGCTGGCGTTTCCATGAAGTTTCCATGGACCGGGTAATCAAGAGCGACAAGAGGGCGGACCGGTTATGATGAACGAGCATGAGGCCGAAGGCCGAGCGAAGGCCATGAGCCGGACACGGCGGCTGGTCCTGCAAGGCGCTGTTGCCGGTACGCTGGCGCTCCTCGCAGGCTGTCAGGTCATTCCCAAGGGCGCGGTCGGCCCCGCGCCGGAACCCACCGAAAACGCGCCCGACGCCAACGCCCTGCCCACAGACGCCGGACGCCACCGCGTCGCTCTGCTTGTCCCGATGAGCGGTGCCAGCAGTGCAGTCGGCCAGTCGATCGCCAATGCAGCGACGATGGCCCTGCTCGATACCAACGCAGCGAACCTGCGGATCACCACGTACGATACCGCAGGCGGCGCAGGTGTAGCCGCCAGCCGCGCCATCTCGGACGGCAACAAGCTGATCCTCGGCCCACTGCTTTCGTCCGATGTCGTCGCGGTCTCGACCGTCGCCCGCGCCGCAAAAGTCCCGATGATCACTTATTCCAACGACAGCGCGGTCGCCTCGCGCGATGTCTTCGTGATGGGCCAGGCCCCCGGCCAGTCGATCGCGCGGGTGCTCGGTTTCGCCAAATCGCGAGGGCTCAAATCGGTCGCGGCGATCATCCCGACCGGCGACTACGGCCAGCGCGCCACCTCAGCGCTGATCGATTCCGGCCGCGCGCAGGGGGTCACGATCACCGCCATCGAAACCTATGATCGCGGCAATACCTCGGTCGCCAGCGCCGTTCGCCGCGCCAAGGACAAGGCGCCGTTCGATGCCCTGTTGATCGCCGACGGCAGCCGCATCGCGCTCCAGGCCGCCACGGCAGCGGGCAAGGGCACCAAGATGCTCGGCACCGAACTGTGGAGCGGTGAATCGACCATCGCCCGCAGTCCAACGATGCGCGGTGCATGGTTTGCCGCCGTCTCCGACGCGCGCTTTGGCAAATTTGAAAGCTCGTATCGCTCGCGCTTCGGCTCGGTCCCCTCGCGGCTGGCCACGCTCGGCTACGACAGCGTTCTGCTCACGCTGAACGTCGCGCGCAACTGGAAGCCGGGAAGCACCTTCCCTACGGCTAAGCTCTACGACCCTCAGGGCTTCATTGGCCTCGACGGCGTCTTCCGCTTCGCCGCCTCGGGCATGGCCGAACGCGCGATGGAAATCCGCGAAGTGGCGGCGGGGACGTTCACCACGGTCTCACCTGCTCCGGCGAAGTTTTAAGTTTGTTTCGCGCAGAGCACGCAGAGATCGCAGAGAGAAGGTGAGACTGAGGGCGGCCAAGCCGCAGGCCGTCAAACTACTCTATCGCTTCTCTGCGTACTCTGCGCTCTCTGCGCGAACCAAACCTTCCTTTAACACGCCCCGAAAACACCGGATAAGCGCAAGCCACCGCTTGCGCCCGGAATCGCGGGCGTTCTATACCCGTTCGCATGGCCGATGACCTTTTCGACAAACTCCCTGCCACCAGCGCATCCGAAAGCTATGACGGTTCCGCGATCGAGGTTCTCGAAGGCCTCGAACCCGTGCGTCGCCGGCCCGGCATGTACATCGGCGGCACCGACGAGCGCGCGCTGCATCACCTCGCCGCCGAAGTGCTCGACAACGCGATGGACGAAGCCGTTGCCGGTCACGCCAACCGCATCGAAGTCTACCTCGAAGACGAACCCGGCAGCGCCGGTCGCCTGACCATATCGGACAACGGTCGCGGCATCCCGGTCGACGAACACCCCAAGTATCCGGGCAAATCGGCGCTCGAAGTCATCCTCACCACGCTCCATTCGGGCGGCAAGTTCTCGGGCAAGGCTTACGCCACCAGCGGCGGCCTCCACGGCGTCGGCGTGTCGGTCGTCAACGCGCTGTCGTCACTCACCCGCGTCGAAGTTGCCCGGAACAAGGAGCTTTACGCGCAGGAATTCTCGCGCGGGCTGCCTACGACCAAGCTGCTCAAGGCCGGCAACGTTCCCAACCGGCGCGGCACGCAAGTCACCTTCGTCCCCGACACCGAGATCTTCGGCGCGGATGCAAAGTTCAAACCCGCGCGCCTGTTCCGACTGGTCCGCTCGAAGGCCTACCTCTTCGCAGGCGTCGAAATCCGCTGGAAATGCGCCCCCACCCTCGTCTCGGACGATGTCCCCGCCGAAGCCGTGTTCCAGTTCCCCGGTGGCCTTGCCGATCACCTCGCCGAACAGGTCTCGGGCCGCGAATGCGTCACCAGCGTGCCGTTCGCGGGCAGCCAGGACTTCCCGGCTGGCCCCGAAGGGCAGGAAATGGGCCGCGTCGAATGGGCCATCGCCTGGCCGCTGTGGTCCGACGGATCGTACTCGTGGTACTGCAACACCATCCCCACGCCCGATGGCGGCACCCATGAACAGGGCCTGCGCGCCGCCCTGACCAAAGGCATCCGCGCCTTTGCAGACCTGATCGGCCAGAAAAAGGCCAAGGACATCGCGCCCGAGGACATGATCACCGGCAGCGAGATCATGCTCTCGGTCTTCGTGCGCGATCCGCAGTTCCAGAGCCAGACCAAGGACCGCCTGACATCGCCGGAAGCCGCGCGCATGGTCGAGGCTGCCGTGCGCGATCACTTCGATCATTTCCTCACCGACAATATGGAGCGCGGCCGCGCGCTGCTTGGCGCGGTGATGGAGCGCATGGACGACCGCCTGCGCCGCAAGGCGGAACGCGAGGTCAAGCGCAAGACCGCCACCAATTCACGCAAGCTGCGCCTCCCCGGCAAGCTGACCGATTGCACCGGCGAAGGCAGCGGCGAGACCGAGCTGTTCATCGTGGAAGGCGATTCGGCAGGCGGCAGCGCCAAGATGGCGCGCGACCGCAAGACGCAGGCGATCCTGCCGATCCGCGGCAAGATCCTCAACGTCGCCAGCGCCTCGGCTGACAAGATCCGCGCCAATCAGGAAATCGCCGACCTCGCGCTCGCGCTCGGCTGCGGTATGCGCAAGGACTGCAACGCCGACGCACTGCGCTATGACCGCATCATAATTATGACCGACGCCGACGTCGATGGCGCGCACATCGCCACGCTGCTGATGACCTTCTTCTTCCAGGAAATGCCCGACATCGTCCGGCGCGGCCACGTCTACCTCGCCCAGCCCCCGCTTTACCGCCTGACCAGCGGCAGCACTTCGGCCTACGCCAAGGACGAAGCCCACCGCGCCGAACTGGAACGCACGAAGTTCAAAGGCAAAAAGGTAGATGTAGGCCGTTTCAAGGGCTTGGGCGAAATGAACCCGAACCAGCTGCGCGAAACCACCATGGCGCCTGCCACCCGCAGCCTGATCCGCATCACGCTACCCCCCGAATACGAAGGCCGCGCGGCAGTGAAGGACCTCGTAGACCGCCTGATGGGTCGCGACCCCGCGCAAAGGTTCATGTTCATCCAGAACCGGGCGGGTGAGCTGGATCCGGAACTGATTGATGCATGATCGGGTGAGCAAACGGCGTTTTTGCTCAATCCAGCTGTAATCTTGCCTGTTTTCAGAGACTACCCGTGTCGATCCTGTGCCTGCTTCTCAGGCTGAACGGACCATTCCGGCGGCGTGTCGTTGCGCTCGTCCGCTTCGGCATCTTGTTTTGACACATGGACCCGATCGGCAGCGTGATGGACAGGTGCATAAATCGTATAGAGCTTCAATGGCTCGTCCCCGATGTTCGTTACATTGTGCCACATGCCAGCGGGCACAAGCATGCACCAACCGTCAGAGACCTCTTTCTCGAACGTCAGCTCGTCTTTGGATTTCCCCATCTGCACGCGACCAGTGCCTGCGTCGACACGTAGAAACTGATCGGTTTCGGGATGCGCTTCGAGCCCGATATCGCCGTCCACCGGAATGGACATCAGGGTCACCTGCAAGTAGCGCCCGCTCCACGCGACCGACCGATAGTCGGCGTTGGCCTTGGTCGCCTCCTCAATGTCGAATGCCTGCGCATTCGGTCCAATGTCGTTAATGCGGTCTGCGTGGCTCGTCATGGAACGCTCCTCGATGCGTGCTCAATTGCAATTGCCTGACAGCGTAACCCCAATCCGATCGTGTTGATAGGGCGGCGGCCGCTCAGCCTTCCGTCGGTTCGCCACCGCTTCCCTTCTTCCGCGTGAAATCGAACCGGATCCGCACCCATTCGCCCACCTGGCTCTTGCCGTTCACGCGCGGCGGCCTCACCAGAAACTGCCATGACGCCTGCCGCAATGCGCGCGCCAGGCCGGACCCTTGCGGAGACTCGCCCATCTCCTGACAGTCCTCGACATGGTACTTCTCGATCGTGCGGCAAGCGATGATTGCCCATGCGCCCGGCGGACGGTTGGTCGGCATGTAGGGTCCGATCTCGGCATCGGACGGTTCGCGATACCATTGCGCGTTGTACAGGCGCACCCCGCCCGGTCCCTCGCCGACGCCTTCACTGCCGCCGCCACCGCCCGCAGACCCTGCGCTGCCACCGCCAGCCTGACGCTTCATCTTGCTGACGTCGGTCGCGGCGTACTCCTTGGACGATAGCTCGATGAACCCCTCGGGCCACGCGACCTTCCCCGGGATCGGCACCCTCGGAGGCGCCACCGGTTTGACCACCGTCACTGCCTCCGCCGTTTCGGACTTGTCCTGCTGCTTTTCGGGCTGTTCGCTCTTCTTCTCGCCCTTGTCGGCCGACGCGCTGAGGTCGATCGCGACCAGTTGCCCGCCGCCCGGTTCGCCGAACTTGGTGAAAGCGCCCATCCGCACCATGATCACGAACACCAGCGCGGCGCAGGCCAGCGCCAGTACGAACGACACCGCCCGCGCCCGTGGCGAGGCCCGATAGCCGTGAGTCTCGGGTGCCGGACGCGCAAAAATCATGCCGCGCGCCCTACACGCCCGTATCGAACGCCGCAATTGATGGCTCGCCAACGCGATGTGCGCGCGACATTTTGTTACGAAGTCGCGCTGAAGTTATCGGAATATGGATGGGCACCGAGCCCACTTGCACAGCTCCGCCTGCCCTCCTATCGCTTAACCATCCGCTTAACCACTCAGGACTCGCCGATGCGCTTCGAAGGCACCAGCAACTACGTCGCAACCGATGATCTCAAGGTCGCAGTCAACGCCGCCGTCCTCCTCCGCCGCCCGTTGCTGGTCAAGGGCGAACCCGGCACCGGCAAGACTGTGCTCGCCCATGAAATCGCCAAGGCGGTCGGTGCCCCGCTGATCGAATGGAACATAAAGTCCACGACCAAGGCGCAGCAGGGCCTCTACGAATACGATGCCGTCGCCCGCCTGCGCGATGGTCAGTTGGGCGACGAGCGCGTTCACGACATCGGCAATTACATCAAGCAGGGCAAGCTCTGGGAAGCCTTCACCGCGCCCAAGCTGCCCGTCCTGCTGATCGACGAAATCGACAAGGCCGACATCGAGTTTCCCAACGACCTGTTGCAGGAACTCGATCGCATGAGCTTCGACGTCTACGAGACGCAGCAGCGCATCACCGCCGTCGAACGCCCGATCGTGGTGATCACGTCGAACAACGAAAAGGAACTGCCCGACGCGTTCCTGCGCCGCTGCTTCTTCCACTACATCAAGTTTCCTGACCGCGAGACGATGCAGGCAATCATCGACGTCCACTTCCCCGGTATCCAGAAGACCCTCGTTTCAAAAGCGATGGAGGTTTTCTACGAAGTCCGCGAAGTGCCCGGCCTGAAGAAGAAGCCCTCGACCAGTGAACTGCTCGACTGGCTCAAGCTCCTGCTCAACGAAGACATGCCGCTCGACGTCCTCCAGAACCGCGATCCGACCAAGGCCATCCCGCCCCTCCACGGCGCGCTGCTCAAGAACGAGCAGGACATCATGCTCTTCGAAAAGCTCGCCTTCATGGCCCGCCGCCCGGGGAACTGAAGCTGATGCCTCACCCCGGCGGATGCCTTTGTGGCGCGGTGCGCTACACGATCGACGCGGAACCGGTCGGCGCGCGCATGTGCTGGTGCCGCGATTGCCAGCGCATCGCGAGCGGCTCGGCCACGGTCAACGTGCTGTTCCCGGAACAAGCCGTTGCGATCACCGGCGATCTTGGCAAGTTCACGATGATCGCCGACAGCGGCAACACTGTCGAGCGCGGCTTCTGCAGGGTCTGCGGCGCGCAGAT
Source organism: Novosphingobium hassiacum (assembly GCF_014196055.1). Classification (GTDB taxonomy): domain Bacteria; phylum Pseudomonadota; class Alphaproteobacteria; order Sphingomonadales; family Sphingomonadaceae; genus Novosphingobium; species Novosphingobium hassiacum. The sequence continues at coordinate 64,118 of NZ_JACICY010000005.1, read as the reverse complement.
CTACAGCCGCACCGTCGTCCCCGCCGGGCTCCCCATGCGGGTGCGCGCGGGAACGCTCGACGATCCCGAACTCTGCCCTCCCACGGCTGTGATCTGGAGCGACAGCGCTCCCAGCTGGGCACCCATTCCGGCAGATATGCCGCGGCTGCCCAAAGGACCGCCACCCGCATCCTGAAGCGCGGGCGCCGCGCCGCTCACTCCCGCGGCCCCAGCTTCTCCAGTTCCACCTGAGCAAACATTTCCTTCACCGCAGGCCGGGCGTTGATCTGTTCGATCCACCGCACCAGATGCGGTGTCGCGTCCTTGTTCACCAGATCCGCAAATCCGAACTGCATGCCGTTGGCGATAGCGAAGTTGCAGATGTCGGCCAGCGTGTATTGCCTCGGCACCAGCCATTCGTGATCGGCCAGATGATCGTCCAGACGCCGCACTGAAAACGCAATCTTGCGCATTTCCTCGTCGAGCATGTCCTGCGGGAACCCTTCGCGGGCGCGGCGCCATTTCACCTGCTGCTCGACCACCGGAATTGCGGCGACCTTTTCCTCGAACTCCGCGTCGCTGTAGCCCTTGACCATGTTGCCGATATAGCGGTGCCAGCCAATCGTCGAGACGCACCAGCAGAAATACTCGTCCACCCACTTCGTCCACGTTCGCATCTGCGCGCGCCCATAGCTGTCGGCGGGACGCAGCGAGACCTCGGTGGGGTACTCGTCCTCTAGATATTCGCAGATCACCGTGGATTCGGTGATGACCTTGTCACCATCGACCAGCGCCGGAACCTGCCCGCGCGGATTGATTGCCTTGAACCAGTCGGTATGATGCTCGAACTTCGACGGATCGAGCCGGTGCTTCTCGACATCCAGCCCTTTCTCGAACACCGTCAGCAGCGGTTTCATCGAGTTGGCAGCGGGGCCGAACGAGTAGAGTTTGAGCGTCATTGTATTATCCTCTCCGATTGGCGCCTCCATAGCCAATTGTATGTAACACTAACAATAAAAAAGCGGAGTCTGCACTGATGTCGTACACCGGACGCTGCGCCTGCGGAGCGATAACCCTTGAAATAACAGGCGAACCCGTCGCCACGCGCCAGTGCTGGTGCCGCCAGTGCCAACAGATCGCCGCAGGCGGCCCGACCCAGAACGCAATCTTCAAGGGCGATGACGTGGCAATTGCAGGCGCTCCCGCCTCCAGCCAGTGGACCGCCGCCAGCGGCAACACGCTGACCTTCCACTTTTGCCCGTCATGCGGGACGCAGGTTTTCGGCCAAAGCTCGGCCCGCCCGCACCTTAAGACCGTTCGATTCGGCGTGATCGACGAGCCACACGGACTTAAGCCCGAAATGATAATCTGGACCGACGACGCTCCGGAATGGGCGCAGATCGACCCGGCCCTCGAAAGCTGGCCACAACAACCACCCGCGCCGCCGCCCTCTGCTAACTGACGTTGAAGCAGTCCTGCCCGCTCCGCTTGAGCGACGCGCAATAGGCGTGCGCACCCGGCGCAGTGGCGCGCAGGCGGTAGAACTGGCGCGAGCCGACCACAGCCGGGATCACAACCTTGCGAAAACCCGCTAGCTCCGGATGCAATGAAACCAGTCCCTGCCAGTGCGCCTCGGCCTCGCCGGGGCTGGTCGCCGCAGCGAGCTGGATCGTCTGCCCCGGCCCCGCGAAAGCCATGCGCGCGGAGGCTGCGGCAAGCATCACCTCGGGCTTGGGCTGCACGACTGCGGGCACCGGACCCTGCGTGCCGAGCGCAAGCGTAATTGCCCCCTCGTCCGAGTCCACCGCGTCGTTCGTGACCACGACGGTCGTCGCATCGGCCCGCGTCAGCGCAAACAGCGACCGCGCAAAGCTGTATGGCAGCCGAATGCAGCCATGCGACGCCGGATACCCCGGCAGATGTCCCGCGTGGATTGCGATGCCGCGCCACGTCAGCCGCTGCATGTAGGGCATTGGCGCGTTGCTGTAGAGGTTCGAGCGGTGAAAGACCCGCTTCTGCAGGATTGGGAACACGCCCGCGGGCGTCCCATGACCGCGCTTACCAGTTGATACGGGTGATGACGCCCACGGAACGCCGTCCTTGAACACGTACATCCGCTGCGATGCCTTGCTTACCACGATCAGCACGCCCGATTGCAGCACGTCACTGACCGGTGGCGGTCCCGTCCGAACCGCGGGCGCGGGAGGGGGAGCCGGTGACGAACCCCCATCCTGTAATACTTGCGCCTGCGCGCTCTGTTCCATGCCGAGCAGGAGCTCGTCGGGCAGCACCAGACTTGCCAGCGCGACCACGACGGCGCAGCCGCCAACAGCGCTCGCCAGCCACCTCTTGGTAAACGTGATCTTAACCATCTTTCGAAGATGGCCGCGCTCGGCTCGTCGCTCAACCGATTCGTTTACGCGACGAGTTGCAGGCCTTGCCCAACGGCCGACCAGCGTTTAGTCACACGGTTAAGTCAAAGGAGCGCTGTCTCGTGTTTTTCAACTTCGTCGACGAACTGCGCGCCGCGGGCATCCCGGCCAGCTTCAAGGAGCACCTCGTTCTGCTCGAGGCGCTCGAAAAAGACGTGATCGAACAGACGCCTGAGGCTTTCTACTACCTCAGCCGTGCCACATTCGTGAAGGACGAAGGCCTGCTCGACCGCTTCGATCAGGTGTTCAACAAGGTGTTCAAGGGCATCCTCACCGATTACGGCCAACGCCCGGTCGACATCCCCGAAGACTGGCTGAAGGCCATCGCCGAAAAATTTCTCTCCGATGAGGAGATGGAAAAGATCAAGTCGCTTGGGTCTTGGGACGAGATCATGGAGACGCTGAAAAAGCGGCTCGAAGAGCAGCACGAACGCCACCAGGGCGGTAGCAAATGGATCGGCACCGGCGGCACCAGCCCGTTCGGCAACGGTGGCTACAACCCCGAAGGCGTGCGCATCGGCGGCGAGGGCAAGCACGGCCGCGCGATCAAGGTCTGGGAAAAGCGTGAATTCGCCAACCTTGATAACACCAAGGAACTCGGCACCCGCAACATCAAGATCGCGCTACGCCGCCTGCGTCGTTTCGCGCGCGAAGGTGCAGCGGACGAACTTGACCTTGAAGGCACAATCGAGGGTACAGCCCGCCAGGGCTGGCTCGACATCAAGATGCGCCCGGAAAAGCGCAATGCGGTCAAGCTGCTGCTGTTCCTCGACGTCGGCGGATCGATGGACCCGTTCATCCGGCTGGTCGAGGAGCTGTTCAGCGCCGCCACCGCCGAATTCAAGAACATGGAATTCTACTACTTCCACAATTGCCTGTATGAAGGCGTGTGGAAGGACAACAAGCGCCGCTGGTCCGACCGCACCCAGACCTGGGACATCCTACACAAGTTCGGCCACGATTACAAAGTCGTGTTCGTCGGAGACGCGGCGATGAGCCCATACGAGATCAGCCACCCCGGCGGCAGCGTCGAACACTTCAACGAGGAAGCCGGCGCGGTGTGGATGCACCGCGTCGCGCAGACCTACCCCGCCACCGTCTGGCTCAACCCCGTGCCCGAAAAGCAGTGGGGCTATTCGCAGTCCACGAAGATGATCAAGGACGTCCTTGGCGGCTCGATGTATCCGCTAACGCTCGAAGGCCTCGATGGCGCGATGCGCGAACTGACACGCAAGAAGCACTAGGACGCAAAAACGCAACCGGATCAAATTCGATTGCACGGAGTTTCGCTTCCTCTGACACTGCTGTGTGTCGGATCGCTGGGCATGGTCATCGGTGTGACGGCTCGCAGGGGGGATAGATGATCGACAGACAACGTACCGAAAACGGCGGCCTCATCGTGTTGCTCGCCCTGGTCACGATCGGCCTGGCGATGGTCGTGTCGAGCTTTGCAGGGGCGCTGCTTTGGGCAGCGCTTGCCGCAGTCCTGTTCCAACCCCTGTACCGCCGCCTGCTCGAACGCTCACCCGGCCGCCGTAACCTTGCCGCCGCCCTGACGCTGCTGATCATCACGTTTGCGGTGATCATCCCGGCGTTCATTATCGGCAGCCTCGTCGTCGAACAGGCAAGCGGCGTCTATGGGCAGATGCGCAGCGGCCAGGTCAACTTCGCGCAGTATTTCCAGCAGGTCCACAGCGCCCTGCCCGACCGTCTGCAGAGCGCATTGGGCAACGCCGGCCTGGGCACGTTCGAGCGCGTCCAGGTCAGGATTTCCGAAGCGCTCGGCAACAGCGCAAGCATGCTGACCCAGCGCGCTCTGGCGATCGGCGCCAATGCCGCAGCCTTCCTGCTCGCCTTCGGCGTCGGGCTCTACGTCACGTTCTTCCTCGTCCGCGATGGCGAAGAACTCGGCGCAAAGATCGTGGCGGCGTTGCCCCTCGAACGCTCCGTGGCAGAACGGATCGCCACCGGCTTCGTCACGGTGGTGCGCGCAACGCTGAAGGGTTCCGGCCTCGTCGCTCTGGCTCAGGGCGCGCTCGGCGCGATCACCTTCTGGATCGTTGGCCTCCCCGCGGCGCTGCTCTGGGGCATGCTGATGGCGATCGCGGCTCTGCTGCCCGCCATCGGTCCCGCGATCGTCTGGGGACCGGTGGCGATCTACCTGTTTGCGACCGGGGCGGTGTGGCAAGGCATCGTCGTCATTGCGTCTGGCGTCGTGGTTATCGGCCTGGCCGACAACATCCTGCGCCCGATGCTCGTCGGCCGCGATGCCGGCATCCCGGACTGGCTTGTACTCGTCACCACGCTGGGCGGGATCGAATTGCTCGGCCTTAGCGGTATCGTCATCGGCCCGCTCGCCGGAGCGCTGTTCATCACCGGCTGGCAGATCCTGACCGAGCAACGGCTGGCGGCGGGCACACGCAGCGAGACGGAGCCACTGGCGTGAGGTCCGCTCAGTAGAGCAAAAACGCGCGCCGCTCTTCGACCCACGAATCCTCGTCCGGCCTAGCCACCGCATCAAGATCGCTGGCAACGCTTCCCGCGTCGTCCACCCATTCGCGCAAGGCAGGACCACCGTTGATCACATCGATCGCCAGCTTGTCGAACACGTACTCGTACGGAAAATCGCGCCACAGCGGGTAGTCGGGATAGAGCCGCCGGATTGCCTTGAACGCCAGCGCCTGCAAGCGCCATGGCCGGAACGCTGCGTGGTCGTAGAAGGCGCCTTCTGCATGGATCATCAATCCGTTGCACAGCTTGCCCGCGTGCTTGTGAAATGTCGGCTCGAACCAGCATTCGCGGATAGCGCAGCCTTCCATCCACTGCGGCGCGAACGCACGCATTTCGGCAAGCACCGCCTTGGCATCGACATCGGGCGCGCCGAACAGCACTTCGAGTGGCCGCGTTGTACCGCGCCCCTCGGACACCGTCGCGCCCTCGATCATCACGGTCCCGGCATAGGCCCGCGCCATGTTCAGGCTCGCCGCGTTGGGCGAAGGATTGATCCAGATCCGGCTTTCGGGCCAGCCGAAGCCCGGCGCGGCGCTGGGCTCCCAGCCCTCCATCGCGACAACACGATAATCCACGTCCAGCCCGAAATGCTCGACGAACCAGTGCCCCATCTCGCCCAGCGTCATCCCGTGCCGCATTGGCATCGGCCCTGCGCCGACGAAGCTTTCCCAACCGGGCAGGAGCTTGGTTCCCTCGACCGGCCGCCCCGCCGGATTGGGCCGGTCGAGTACCCACACCGCCTTGCCCGTGCCGCTCGCCGCTTCGAGCAAGTAGAGTAGCGTGGTGACGAACGTATAGATCCGGCACCCCAGATCCTGCAGGTCGAACAGGAACACGTCGGCGCTATCCATCATCCGCGCCGTGGGGCGGCGGACCTCACCGTAGAGGCTGAACACCGGGATGCCATGGACCGGATCGAGTTCGTCCGCCGTCTCGACCATGTTGTCCTGCTTGTCGCCCTTGAGACCGTGCTGCGGCCCGAAAGCGGACGACAGCGTGATCCCGGGACACGCGGCCAGCGCATCGATCGAATGCACCAGCCCCTCGGTTACCGAGGCCGGATGTGCGACAAGAGCGACGCGCTTGCCTTCAAGCGGAGCGCGCAGGGCGGGGTCGGCCAGCAGCCGGTCGATACCGAATTTCATGGGTGCGTCGGTGCCGCAAGCCGTGCCGCGAAGCAAGCCTCGTCGTGGAAGTCGGGCCGTTCAGAGCCATGCGCCATCGCCCAGTACGATTTGCGCCCGCCAGTCTCTTCGATCACCGCCGTCAGCCCGTAAGTCCAAGGCAACGACGGCAGCGAAGCAGCCGGAATCGCGGCATCGAAGATCAGCACCGATTGCCCCCGGCGCGGCGTAGACACCGGATCGCGGACCATCGCCCGCTCCGCCATGCCAGCGCGATAGCCGCTGAAATCATACGCCGCCCACGCCTGCGATGGCGACAGGTTGAACTCGGCATATGCGTCCCCCCCGTCCGGCCTCACGAACATCTCGAAACACGTGGTCTGCCACAGCCCATCAGCTCGCCCCTTGCCCGCAAATGGCGGCACGAAGAGTTGGCCCGCGCCTTCCACCCGCCAGCGCAAGGTCAGCCAGCGCGCGTCGAGCGCCAGCACCCGCGCCTGCACCGAAGTCACCGCCAGCGGAGGGTGGGCGGGGTGCGCCAAAAGCTCATACGTTTCCAAGCGCAAGACTCCGTGCTAGGCGCGCGTTCCCGGTATTGGGGCGCGATCACGTGCCCGACAAAGGTGGCCAGATGACCGCGTACACTTCTTCGCTGCTCCGTTTGCTATCCGAGCGTGGCTATGTCCATCAGATGACGGACGCGAGCGCGCTTGATGCGCTGGCGAGCAAGCAGATCGTGCCCGGCTATATCGGCTTCGATCCCACCGCGCCATCGCTTCACGTCGGCTCGATGGTCCAGATCATGCTCCTGCGCCGTCTCCAGCAGGCGGGCCACAAGCCGATCGTGCTGATGGGCGGCGGCACTGGCAAGATCGGCGATCCCAGCTTTAAGGACGAAGCGCGCAAGCTGCTGACTGATGATGTCATCGCGTCCAACGTCGCCTCGATCAAGACCGTGTTCGAGCGCTTCCTGACCTTCGGCGATGGCCCGACCGACGCGGTCATGCTCGACAATGCCGAATGGCTCGACAAGCTGGAGTACATTCCCTTCCTGCGCGAAGTCGGCCAGCACTTCTCGGTCAACCGCATGCTCAGCTTCGATTCGGTCAAGCAGCGGCTCGATCGCGAACAGTCGCTGTCGTTCCTCGAATTCAACTACATGATCCTCCAGGCTTACGACTTCCGCGAACTGTCGCAGCGCTACGGTTGCCGCTTGCAGATGGGCGGCTCGGACCAGTGGGGCAATATCGTCAACGGCATCGAACTCGCCCGCCGCATGGACGGCGCGGAAGTGTTCGGCGTCACCACTCCGTTGCTCACCACCGCCGACGGCGCGAAGATGGGCAAGACCATGAACGGTGCCGTGTGGCTCAACGAAGACGCCCTGCCCGCGTGGGATTTCTGGCAGTACTGGCGCAACGCCGACGATCGCGACGTGGGCAAGTTCCTGCGCCTGTTCACCGATCTTCCGCTCGAAGAAATCGCCCGCCTCGAATCGCTCGAGGGCAGCGAAATCAATGCCGCCAAGATTGTCCTCGCCAACGAAGTGACCCGGCTGGTCCGTGGTGACGATGCCGCAAAGGCCGCCGAATCGACCGCCTCTGCCACCTTCGCCGGTGCCGGTCTGGGCCAGGATCTGCCGACTTTCGCGACTGCCGATGATTCGATCGGGTTGGTCGATGCGCTGGTCGGCCTCGGGTTTGCGACGAGCCGCGGCGAAGCCAAACGGCTCGTCACCGGAGGCGGCGCGCGCGTCGACGGCGTCGCGATCACCGATGAGGCCCACCGCGTCTCCTTGTCAGAAAGCGAAATTCGCATTTCCGCGGGCAAGAAGAAACACGGCATTCTGCGCCGCGCCTGAACAGGTTTGTGAAAAGCTAACGGCAAACGATTGCCGCCTCCGGCACAGATTTGCCTGCAGTTTACGAAATCTTCGCCAATTCGGACCTATAACCTTTGGTATAGACACTCGCATGCCAAGGACGAACGATGCGCGGCGGAGCACAGCTTTCAGTCACCGACCTCCGTCGTTCGAACCGGCACGCGGTCAGCATGCCCGTCATTGCCGAGCATCGTGCGCGCGGTGATATCCTGCTGCAATTGTCAAACGTATCGACGACCGGCTTCATGGCGCACGGCGTCGATGGGCTCGGGCGCGGCGATCGCGTGACTATCCGCCTGCCGCATGTCGGCCGGATCGAAGCGTTCCTGGTGTGGACGGATGGCGATCGGGCGGGTTTCCAGTTCGAACGCATCGTCCGACTCGACGATTTCACCAAGCTGATCAAGGCGCTCCAACCTACTGGGAAGCCGCGCTGAAGCCTTCGTCACAACCACGCAGGTTCGACAACTGAAAATCGCGAACCCCGCCAACTTTTGCTTTGTTGGCAAATAACGCCGCGGCTGGCATTGCCCTCGCGTGATAACGCCACCACCCCCGTCTGAACCCATCCCCACATCTCCGCTAGGCATCCCCGACTACAGGCGGTTCTGGGTGGCGCGGGTCCTTTCGGTGCTCGCGACATCGGGCATGGTCGTGATCCTGGGCTATCAGCTCTATGATCTGGCGCGCAGCGAATATGGCATGTCCATCGCACAGGCCGCGTTCCAGCTTGGCCTGCTCGGTCTCGCACAGTTTCTGCCGCTGTTCCTGCTGACCCCGGTCGCCGGAGTCGTCGCCGACCGTTTCGATCGCCGCAATGTCGCGGGGCTGTCGATCTGCATCGACCTGACCGTCGCTCTGGCACTAGCCATCACCACGCAGGCAGGAGCGCTGACCCTGCCGCTGCTGTTCGGACTTGCCGCCCTGCACGGCACTGCGCGCGTGTTCATCGGCCCGGCGCTTTCCTCGATCGCTCCCAACATCGTGCCGGCCGCACTGATGCCGAAAGCCATCGCGATCAACTCGATGGCTTGGCAGATCGGATCGGTCGGTGGTCCCGCCATGGCGGGCCTGCTGTTCTCGGGGCACCCAGCGCTGCCCTACTGGACAGCGACCGTTCTCCTCGCGCTGGCCGCGGTCGGTATATTCGGTATCCGCCGCCTCCCGCCTCCCGCAGGCAATCGCGACACCCATCCGCTCCGCCAGATCACCCAAGGCCTGTCGTTTGTGTGGAACGACCGCTTCCTGCTCGGCTGCGTTTCGCTCGATCTGTTCGCCGTCCTGCTCGGCGGTGCGACGGCGCTGTTGCCGGTCTTCGCGCGCGACATCCTGCAGGTCAATGGCCATCCCGTCGGCGCGGACGGCCTCGGCATCATGCGCGCCATGCCCGGTCTTGGTGCGGCACTGGTGGCATTGACGCTCTCGCGCCGACCGATCGTCGACAACGTCGGCAACAAGATGCTGCTCAGTGTCGCGGTCTACGGCGCGTTCACGGTCGCATTCGGTCTGTCGGCCAACTACTTCCTCTCGCTCCTGATGCTCGTCGGCATCGGCGCGAGCGATATGGTCTCGGTCTTCATCCGCAACACGCTGGTCCAGTTGCACACGCCCGACAACGTGCGCGGCCGCGTCTCCTCGATCTCGGGACTTGCCATATCGGCCTCGAACGAACTGGGCGAAATGCAGTCCGGCGTGGCCGCAGCCCTGCTCGGAGCGGTCGGCGCCGTGATCGTCGGGGGCGTCGGCGCGATCGCGATTACCGCCGCCTGGTTCGTCCTTTTCCCGGAACTTAAGAACGCGCGAACCTTTGCAGCGCGGTACAGATCGTCCTAACGTCTCCCCACTCACCTAAGGAGCCAAGCGAAATGAGAGCGGATTCCATCCTCGCCACGATCGGCAACACCCCGCACGTTCGCCTGTCCCGCCTGTTTCCCGACCACGAGGTATGGGTGAAGTGCGAGCGCGCCAATCCGGGCGGCTCGATCAAGGACAGGATCGGCCTCGCCATGATCGAGGCCGCCGAAGCCGACGGCAGCCTGAAAGCGGGCGGCACGATCATCGAACCGACTTCTGGGAACACCGGCATCGGCCTTGCGATGGCCGCCGCGGTCAAGGGCTACAAGCTCATCCTCGTCATGCCCGAATCGATGTCGCTCGAACGCCGCCGCCTGATGCTAGCCTATGGCGCGACGTTCGATCTCACCCCCCGTGAAAAGGGCATGAAGGGTGCGATCGAGCGCGCCAAGGAACTGATCGAGCAGACCGAGAACTCGTGGATGCCGCAGCAGTTCGACAATCCCGCCAACGTCGATATCCACGTCCGCACCACCTCGCACGAAATCCTCAAGGACTTCGCCAGCGAGCCGATCGACGTGCTTATCACCGGAGTCGGCACCGGCGGGCACCTTACCGGGTGCGCCGAGGAACTGAAGCGCCACTGGCCCGCGATGAAGGCCTTTGCTGTCGAACCGACGCTGTCTCCGGTCATCTCCGGCGGCCAGCCCGCGCCGCACCCGATCCAGGGTATCGGCGCAGGCTTCATCCCCGGCAACCTCCACACCCAGTCGATCGACGGCGCGATCCAGGTCGATCCCGCCGACGCCAAGGAATGGGCGCGGCAGTGCGCGTCGAAGGAAGGCATGCTCGTCGGCATCTCATCGGGCGCAACGCTCGCCGCCATTGCGCAGAAATTGCCGAGCCTGCCCGCCGGCAGCCGCGTGCTCGGCTTCAACTACGATACCGGCGAACGCTACCTGTCGGTGCCGGACTTCCTGCCCGAGTGACCGCCATGGAAGTCGAGCAGATCGATTATGCGGACGGCGAAGTCGGCCTGACCGGCTTCCTCGTCCGCCCCCAGAGCATTCCGCGCGCCGCCGTCCTCATCCTGCCGACAATCGCCAACGGTAACGCGGCGATGATCCGGCGCGCACAGATGCTGGCCGCCGAAGGCTACGTTGCGATGGTCGCGGACTTCTATGGCGTCCAGGTCCGCGATTTCGACCACGCCCGCGAATTGGCAGGACCACTGCGGTCCACGCCTGAAACCTATCGCCAGCGCCTGCGCTCAGGCCTCGCCGCGCTCACCGCTCACGAATCCACCCAAGGCCTGTCCGTCGCCGCCATCGGCTACTGCATGGGAGGGCAAGCGGCGATCGAACTCGCACGCGACGGCGCAGACATCGTACTTGCGGCCAGCTTCCACGGCCTGCTCGATACGTCGGCACCGGCAACCCCCGGCACGGTCAAGGCGCGCATCCTCGTCTGCCACGGCGACGCCGACCCGATGGTGTCGCGCAAGCAAGTTCTCGCGTTCTGGGAGGAAATGGACGCCGCCGCCGCCAACTGGCATTTCCACAGTTACAGCGGTGTCAAACACGGCTTTACCGATCCCGCCAGCGATGCCCGCGGCATGCCCGCCATCGGCTACAACGCCAGTGCCGACCGGCAAAGCTGGGCCGCGCTCATGGAACTGCTGGACGAAGTACTCGGCTGACGGACCGGAAGAGCGTTAAATCCCACCCTCTCGGCGTCCCCGCAAAGGCGGGGACCTCAGGCCTCTACTCTCAACAGCGCATCTAACCTCCTGAGGCCCCCGCCTTCGCGGGGGCGCAGCAAGAAACTACCCGCTCGCCAGATCAGTTGATCGCCAGTTGCTCGGCCGAAAGCGCCATGATCGTCTCCGATCCCGCCTCGACCTGACGGCGCAGAGCGCCCGCTTCGGTCGTGTAGCGCGTCGCCCAATGCCGCGCGCAGGCCAGCTTGGCCTCATAGAACGGCTTGTCCTCCGCTCCGCCCGCAATCGCCGCCGCCGATACCTTCGCCATCCGCAGCCACATCAGGCCGAGCGAAACGATACCGGTCAGCGTCATGTAGGCATAAGCGCCCGCACCCAGGTTGTTTGGATTGGCCATCGCGTTCTGCATGAACCACATCGTCGCGGCCTTCATATCTCCGGTAGCGCGCGACAGCCGCTCGGCTACCAGGCTGACCGTCTCGTCCGCAGACTCCTCCGCACACTCGCTATCGACCAGCGCGAACAGCCGTTGCACCGCGCGGCCACCGTTCTGCGCCAGCTTGCGCCCGACAAGATCCATCGCCTGCACACCGTTGGTGCCTTCATAGATCATCGCGATCCGCGCATCGCGCACAAACTGGTCCATCCCATTCTCGGTGATGTAGCCGTGGCCACCCCAGATCTGCTGCATGTCGGTGGCCACCTTGTAGCCCATGTCGGTGCCGTAGCCCTTGATCACCGGCGTCAGCAGGCTGATCAGGTCGTCGGCTTCCTGCCGGTCATCCTCGGTCGCGCCCTTGTGCGTCAGGTCGACCTGTAGCGCGCCCCACAGGCACAGCGCGCGCATGCCCTCGACGAAGGTCTTGCCGTCCATCAGCATCCGCCGAACGTCGGGGTGGACGATGATCGGATCGGCGCGCTCCTGCGGCTCGGCCGGGCCAGTCAGTGCACGGCCTTGGCGGCGATCGAGCGCATAAGCCAACCCGTTCTGATAGGCGACTTCGGCTTGCGCCAGCCCTTGCATGCCCACGCCAAGGCGCGCCGCGTTCATCATGATGAACATCGCGGCCAGCCCCTTGTTCTCCTCGCCGACGATCCAGCCCTTGGCGCCATCGTAGTTCATCACGCAGGTGGCATTGCCGTGGATGCCCATCTTCTCTTCGATCGAGCCGACGGTCACCGCATTGCGCTCGCCCAGCGAGCCGTCCGCATTGACGATGAACTTGGGCACGATGAACAGGGAGATGCCCTTGCTCGATTCGGGCGCACCCGGCGTCTTGGCCAGGACGAGGTGGACGATATTCTCGGTCAGGTCGTGGTCGCCGGCCGAGATGAAGATCTTCGTGCCGGTGATCGCATACGATCCATCGGTTGCCGGCACCGCGCGCGTCCGGATCATGCCCAGATCGGTGCCGCAATGCGGCTCGGTCAGGTTCATCGTACCCAGCCATTGCCCACTCACCATCTTGGGCAGGTACATCGCCCGCTGCTCGGGCGAACCCTTCTCGCGGATCGCCGAGATGGCGCCGTTGGCAAGCCCGGGATACATCGCAAACGCCTGGTTCGCGGTCGCCAGATTGCACTCCATGATGAAGCCCATCACGTGCGGCAGGCCCTGTCCGCCAAACTGCTCGGGCGCAGACAGCGTGCCCCAGCCACCTTCGACATACTGGCGATAGGCATCCTTGAAGCCCGCTGGTGTGGTCACGCTGCCATCGGCGTGGCGCGTGCAGCCTTCCTTGTCACCCGAGAGGTTGAGCGGCGCGACGACTTCGGTCACGAAGCGTCCGGCCTCCTCGATGATCGCGTCGGTCATGTCCTGGCTTGCGCTCTCGAATCCGGGCAGATTGCCGTAGGATTCAAGGCGCAGCAGTTCGTTGACGACAAAGCGCGTGTCACGCGTCGGTGCGGTGTAGACGGGCATCGTGGTTATCCCTTGCTGTGCGCGTCAGGATCGCGGCCCTCGGACCGCTCCTGCTTGATGACGAGATCGACGAAGCTGGTCAGTTCGTCGATGGTTGCGGTGATGTCGGCCTTCTGCCGGCGCAAGTTCTCGATCCGCTCGCGACACTTGGCGATCGTGACGCGGCGTTGCTCGGCGCGTCCGTCGTCAATATCGTACAAGTCGATCATGTCGCGGATTTCGCCAAGGCTGAACCCGACGTTCTTGGCGCGCATGATCCACGCGAGCCGCGCGCGGTCGCGGCGCGAATAGATGCGCGACAGTCCCACGCGGGTCGGCGCGATCAGCCCCTCATCCTCGTAGAACCTTAACGCGCGCGCGGTGACGCCGAACTCGCCCGAAAGATCCGAGATGGTGAACTGCTCGCGGCGCAGCGCATCGGGTTGATCGAGATGGCCGGTATGGTCGCGAGTCGACTGGGCAGCTTGCTGTGACATGCAGACACGCTACCTACCCTTTACGTAAGCGTCAATCGTCTATGCGCTTGAGCGTTCCATCGGATGAAAGCGCCCGGTAAAAGCAGCTCGTCGCCAGCGTATGGCACGCAGGCCCTGCCGGTTCCACGCGCAGCTCCAGCGCGTCCTGATCGCAATCGACCCGGATCTCGACGATCTTGAGCACATGGCCCGAACTCTCGCCCTTCATCCACAGCCGCTTGCGCGAGCGCGAATGAAAATGCGCAAAGCCGGACTCACGCGTCTTTGCGATCGCCTCGGCATCCATGTGCGCCAGCATCAGCAGCGCCCCGGTACGGTGATCGACGGCAACCGCAGTAATCAATCCATTCGCATCGAACTTGGGGAGAAATTCGGTGCCCTGCTCGCGGCGGGCGACATCTTCGACGCTGGACAAGTGGGTTCACCCTGGTTGCCACCACAGCATGTGGCGGTTTGTTGCAAGATAACCACAACAGCGCGCAAAATCCATGAAACAAGCACTACGGCCTTCCGCAAAAGCAATGAATCAACGATTAGGACTTTGCGGTTTGAGGGAATCGCAAACTGAACAGCCGCGCAGGGTGACCATCGGGACATTGAGGGAATAAGGCGGGACGGTCAGGGGGCCGTCGGTATCGCGGAATACGCGAACCCCGCAGACATTCGTCACGAGGACGCCCGGTGCCCATGGCTCCGGGCGTTTCCGTTGTCAGGTGGGATTGCGCACAGTCTCCAGCGCCTCGTCCATCACCCTTGCGAAGCACGCGATCCGCACCTGCGCTGCGCCAGCCTTGCGAAGCGCAACCATACAGGCATCGGTGGTCGCGCCGCTGGTCATCACATCGTCCACCAGCAGCACGTTGGCCTTCGCAAACAGCGCGGCCCGACCCCGGTGCGGTGCAATGGCACCCGCCAGCGCCCGAGCCCGCGCGAGACGGCCCAACCCGCCCAGCGGCGGCGTCGCCTTGTGGCGAACCAGCCCATCAACGATTAGCCGCTGCCCCGTCGCCCGCGCCAGTTCGCCCGCCAGCAGTGCCGACTGGTTGTATCCGCGCGTCATCAATCGCCAACGGTGCAGTGGCACCGGCACCACCAGCCACTCACCCTCGAGCACCGGCAGCCGAGGCACCATCATCCGCGCCATCATCGGCGCCAGCCCGATCTTGCGGCCATGCTTGAATTTCAGCACCAGCGCCCGCGACACATCGTTATACAGCGTTGCTGCCGCAATCCCTGCATGGCGCGGCGGCTGCGCCATGCAGGGCGCGCAGATCAGCTCCGCGCCCTCGCCGAACCCCTCGCCCATCGGCCGCTGACACAGGCTGCAGCATGTCCCCGACGGTACCGCCAGCTTGCCCCAGCATGCGATGCACAAGCCCCCATGTTCCGCAATCGGCGCACCGCACAACGGACAGCGCGGCGGGAACACGAAGTCGATAACCGGGGGCAGGATGTCGAACCGAGCCATCCCCCAGGTTGTTCGCCCCACGCCCGCACTTGGCAAGAGCCGCCCGGAGCGCCATTGGCGGAAAATGGCCAGTGCACCCCCGACTATTTTCGCTCCACATCGGCGCAATGCCCTCCGCCGCCGCGCGGCGCGCTTGCAGCGACTGCCCGACGCGGCAAGCTACATTGCGCAGGACATGGCCGAGGACGTCGCCGACCGCCTCTCGTTCCTGCGCCACGCCCCCAAACGCGCGCTAGTGATCGGCGATCCGACCGGCGCCGTCGCCGTCGCCCAAGGCCTCATCGCGGGCGGAGCCACGGTCGACCACCGCGATCCCGCCGACGCCTTTGACGAGGAAGCGCCGATCGAAGGCCTGCCCTTCGATTTCATCGCCAGCCTGGGCACGCTCGACACCGTCAACGACCTTCCCGGCGCGCTGGTCCACTTGCGCCGTGCGCTCTCCGATGGCGGGCTGATGCTCGCCAGCTTCATGGCCGCAGGCTCGCTGCCAATGCTCCGCGCGATCATGCAGGAAGCCGACGCCGACCGACCCGCGCCGCGCATCCACCCGCAAGTCGATGTGCGCGCGGGCGGCCAGTTGCTCCAGCGCAGTGGCTTTGCCGACCCGGTCGTCGACAGCCACCACCTCGACGTCCGCTTCAGTTCGCTCGACCGTCTGATCGCAGACTTGCGCGCTCAGGGCTTGGGCAACTGCCTCGCCCGCACCGGCCCGCCGCTGAACAAAGCCGCCCTAGCCCGCGCGCACGCCGCCTTCACCGCCCGCGCCGACGCCGACGGCAAAGTCACCGAACGCTTCGAAATCCTCACGCTAAGCGGCTGGGCCAAGCCGCTGCGCCCCCCGAAGTTCTAGCAACCACAATACGCCGCTCCCCCGCGAAGGCGGGGGCCTCAGGCCTTTACGCAATACGCCCGAGATTCCCGCTTGCCTGCGCGGGGAATCAGCGACATTTTGGCGGTAAGCTAACCCGCGCCCCCGCGAAGGCGGGGGCCTCAGGCCTCGGCGTGCTACCCCAATGACGCCTGCGCCGCTGCCAAACGTGCAATCGGCACGCGATAGGGACTGGCCGAAACGTAATCCAACCCAGTCTTCTCGCAGAACGCAATTGACGCCGGATCGCCGCCATGCTCGCCGCAGATGCCCAGCTTCAGGCCCGGACGTGTCTTACGCCCGCGCTCTGCCGCCATCTCCACAAGTTGCCCGACGCCCTCGATATCGAGGCTGACGAACGGGTCGCGTGGATAGATGCCCTGCTCCACATAAGGGTTGAGGAACCGCGCCGCATCGTCCCTCGAAACGCCCAGAGTTGTCTGCGTCAAGTCATTGGTACCGAACGAGAAGAACGTCGCCTCCTCGGCGATCTCGCCCGCCATCAGCGCCGCACGCGGCAGCTCGATCATCGTGCCGACAAGATACTCCAGCGTCCGACCCTTCTCGGCAAACACCTCGAGCGCCACGCGGTCGACCAGCGCGCGCAGGATTTCCAGCTCCTTCCGCGTCGCCACCAGCGGGATCATCACTTCGGGGATCGGCGCATCGCCCGATTTGTCGGCAACATCGCATGCCGCCTCGAAGATCGCGCGTGCCTGCATCTCGTAGATTTCGGGGAAGGTGATCCCCAACCGGCACCCGCGATGGCCCAGCATCGGGTTGAATTCGTGCAATTCGCCCGCGCGCCGCTTGAGATGCTCGACGCCCAGACCAGTCACTTCGGCCAGATCGGCAAACTCCGCATCACCATGCGGCAGGAACTCATGCAACGGCGGGTCGAGCAGGCGAATGGTGACCGGCAGGCCCGCCATCACCTCGAAGATCGACTGGAAGTCGCTGCGCTGTTCGGGCAGCAGCTTGGCCAGCGCCGTGCGGCGTCCGGCCTCGTCGTCGGCAAGGATCATCTGGCGCACCGCGCTGATCCGGCCTGCATCGAAGAACATGTGCTCGGTCCGGCACAGCCCCACGCCCTCCGCCCCGAACTGACGCGCGACCTGACAGTCGAGCGGTGTTTCGGCGTTCGCGCGCACCTTCATCCGGCGGTGCTTGTCCGCCCAGACCATCAGCGTGCCGAAATCGCCGACCAGCTCGGGCTCGACCGTGTCGACCTTGCCCGCCATCACTTCGCCGTTCGAACCGTCGAGGGTGATCACGTCGCCCTCGCGGATTTCGCGGTCACCCATCCGCGCGACCTTGGCCTTCATGTCGATCGACAGGCCCGAAGCGCCCGAGACGCAAGGACGGCCCATGCCACGCGCGACTACCGCCGCGTGGGACGTCATGCCGCCACGCGCGGTCAGGATGCCCTTGGCCGCGTGCATGCCATGAATATCCTCAGGCGATGTTTCCACGCGCACCAGGATCACCGCATCGCCGCGTTCGGCCAGCATCTGCGCGGTATCGGCGTCGAACACCACCGCGCCCGAAGCCGCACCCGGAGACGCGGGCAAGCCCTTGGTCAGCACATCGCGCTTGGCCTTGGGGTCGAGCGTCGGGTGCAGCAACTGGTCCAACGCCATCGGATCGATCCGGCGGATCGCGGTCGCCTCGTCGATCAGGCCCTCAGCCACCATGTCCACTGCCATCTTGAGCGCGGCCTTGGCGGTGCGCTTGCCCGAACGGGTCTGCAGCATCCACAGCTTGCCCTGCTCGACCGTGAACTCGATGTCCTGCATGTCGGCATAGTGCTTTTCGAGCAGTTCGAACACGTGCGCCAGCTCGCCATAGGCACCGGGCATCGATTCTTCCATCGACAGCGGCTTTGCCCCTGCCCGCTCACGCGCGGCCAGCGTCAGGTACTGCGGCGTGCGGATGCCCGCGACCACGTCCTCACCCTGCGCATTGACCAGCCACTCGCCGTAATAGGCCTTCTCGCCCGTCGCCGGATCGCGCGTGAACGCAACGCCGGTGGCCGAGGTATCGCCCATGTTGCCGAAGACCATCGCCTGCACGTTGACCGCGGTGCCCCAGTCGGCAGGAATGTCGTTCAACCGGCGATAGACCTTGGCACGGTCCGATTCCCATGAATCGAACACAGCGCCGATCGCGCCCCACAGCTGTTCGTGCACGTCCTGCGGGAATGGGCGACCAAGCTGCTCCTGAACGATCGCCTTGTATTCACCGACCAGCGCCTGCCAATGTTCAGCACCAAGCTCAACATCGCTGAAGAAGCCGTTGTCTTCCTTGACGATTTCCAGCGCATCTTCGAACCGGTGATGGTCCAGCCCCAGCACCACGTCCGAATACATCTGCACGAACCGGCGATAGCTGTCCCAAGCAAAGCGCGGATCGCCCGAGCCTGCCGCCAGCCCTTCGACCGTCTGGTCGTTGAGCCCAAGGTTGAGCACGGTGTCCATCATCCCGGGCATCGAAACCCGCGCGCCCGAACGCACCGAAACCAGCAGCGGATTGACCGCATCGCCGAACACGCGGCCCGTCGCCGCTTCCACGTGCGCGACGCCAGCGGCAACGCTCGCGCGCAAGGCGTCGTCGAACGTCTTGGCGTTGGCATTGTAATACGTGCACACTTCGGTCGAGATGGTGAAGCCCGGAGGAACCGGCAGACCGATCCCCGCCATCTCGGCAAGGTTCGAGCCCTTGCCGCCCGCGATCGTCTTGTCCTTCGCCCGAGGATCGGAAGACACGGCACCGCCGCCAAAGTGGAATACGTATGCGCTCATGCTCGAACGAAGCTCCCTGACTTTGTAATTTTGCGTGGGTCAGACCCGGATTCGAGCCGCCCTTTAGCCTTCGATGCGCGAAAAGTCCGCAACTTTGTGCACCGCAGCACGGAATCGGTCAAGCAAAGCAAGTCGGCTCGCACGCTTGTTCGCATCTGCATCATTCACCGTAACGGATTCGAAGAAGGCGTCGATAGGAGCGCGCAAGGTCGCGAGGGCTGCCATCGCGGCAGTGAAGTCCTCGGCCTCGACCGCGCGCTCGGCCTGCGGTTCTGCCGCCTTCAACGCGTCGATCAAGGCCTGCTCGGCAGGCTCACGATCATAGTTCTTGTCCGGCCGCGCGAACGCACCGGCGACACCCCGGAATTCAGGATCATCCACCAGCACCAGCGGATCTTCCTCACCCGTCGGAGGCACCACACCCTCGCCCTGCGATCCCGCATTGGCCGACCAGCTCTCCTTCTTGAGGATATTCGCCGCACGCTTGTACCCCGCGAGCAGGTTGGTCCCGTCCTCGGTGGTGACGAAAGCCTGCAGCGCATGAACGCGCGCGAGCAGCCGAACGAGATCGTCCTCACCCCCGAGTGCGAACACGGCGTCTATGAGATCGTGCCGGACACCAGCTTCGCGCTGCTGGACTTTGAGGCGGTCGGCGAAGAAAACCAAGAGAGATGAGAGCGCCGCTTCCGGATTCGAGGTCCTGAATAGCGCAACTGACCTTACACTAAAGTCATACGCGTGTGGCGTTTCATCATCGTCTGTGTTGCCCTCAAATTCTTCTGCGCCCATTACAACCTCCATAGCGTTTGGAGATTGCCTGACTGCGGCGAAGACCTCGTTAGGCCACCACACCTGTTTGTAAAAACTGGCGGACACCATGTCATGTCGATCGACGTGACCCTGAAGCATTCGTTCACCAGCGGGAGACAGGATTAAGAAGTAATAGTATCGGCGGAAAGCCACCTCATAGTATGACTCAATTGCCGTTTCAAATACGGCCCTCAACGCAACTCTCAAGCCATTTGCCTGAATTAACGACACAACACCGAGTGCTGCACGTCGCAAGGCAAAAGGATCGCGCGATCCGCTTGGCGGTTGGTTGATAAGGAAAAATCCGACAAGCGTATCCAGCTTATCCGCCAGCGCCACAGCCACCGTCACCGGCGCAGTCGGCACATCATCGCCCTGTCCGACCGGCTTGTAGTGATCGCGGATCGCGTCAGCCACGGCATCCGGCAGGCCTTCGGCCCGCGCATAATACCCGCCCATAAGGCCTTGAAGTTCAGGGAATTCCCCGACCATCTCGGTCACCAGATCCGCCTTGCACAACCGCGCGGCGAGTTCGGCCTGATCGGCTAACTTCTCCCTCTCCCCTTCAGGGGAGAGGGCCGGGGTGTGGGGCTGACTGGGCGCAGCGCTTGCCGCCCCCACACCCAACCCTCTCCCCTGAAGGGGAGAGGGCTTTATGATCCCCTCCTCAACCAGCCACCGCGCCAGCTTGGCTACGCGCTCGACCTTGTCGGCAACCGAACCCAGCTTCTCGTGGAACGTGATCCGCGCCAGCTTCTCGGCATGAACCGACAGCGGCTTCTTCTTGTCCTGCTCCCAGAAAAACCGCGCATCCGAAAGCCGCGCCGCCAGAACCTTGCGGTTGCCATCGACAATCGCCGCGCCCCCATCAGTCGCCTCGATATTGGCCGTACACACGAACGCATTCGCCAATTCCCCCCTCCCGCTTGCGGGAGGGGTCGGGGGTGGGCTTGCTGGGTCAGAGGCCGATAACAGGCCCTCCCCTAAGCGGGAGGGGTATTCGCACACGAAATACTTCTGGTTCACCCGCGCGGTCAGCTGGATCACCTCGGGCGGCACATCCAGAAACGCCTCATCGAAGCGGCCCAGCAATGGCGCAGGCCATTCGGTCAGACCGGCGTTCTCGATCACCAGCCCCTCGTCCTCGACCAGCACCAGCCCGGCGTCTGCCGCCGCCGCCTTGGCCTTCTCACGGATCATCGCCTCACGCTCGGCATGGTCCACGATCACGTGGCACGCGCGTAGCTTCTCGGCATAATCGTGCGCGCCGCCGATGGTGATTTCACCCGGGCAATGGAAACGGTGTCCGCGCGTGGCATAGCCAGAGGCGACGCCGCCGATCTCGCACGCGACCAGATCCTCGCCCAGAATCGCGACGATGCCCGAAAGCGGCCGCACCCAGCGCAAACTCTCGGTAGAAATAGAGTCCGCGCCCCAACGCTGGCTCTTGGGCCAGGGGAACGCGCGGATGATCGCCGGGATCGCCTCGGCCAAAACGTCGCGCGTCTCGCGACCCGGCTTTTCGGTCACCGCAAACCACACGCCATCGCGCTCGGTCAACTGATCCTTCGAAAGCCCGGTCTTGCGCAGGAAGCCCTCAAGCGCCTGCTCGGGGGCAGAAGTCCGAGGCCCCTTGGTCTCCTCGGACACAGCCTCTGTCGCCAGCGGCAAGTCCCGCGCGATCAGCGCCAACCGCCGCGGCGTCGAGAACACCGTCACCGCGCCCGCCTTCAGGCCCGCAGCGGCCAGTTCCTTGACGAACAGCTTCTCCAGATCGGCCCGCGCGCCAGCCTGCATCCGCGCCGGGATTTCCTCGCAGCGAAGCTCCAGCAGAAAATCGCTCACTTGCTCCACTCCGGATATTTCGCAGCCCAGGCGTCGGCATTTCGCGCCATATACGCCTCGCAACTCCCCCGCGCGAGATCGCGCACCCGGCCCATGTAGCTGGCGCGCTCCTGCACAGAAATCACGCCGCGTGCCTGCAGCAGGTTGAACAGATGGCTCGCCTCGATTGCCTGCTCATAGGCGGCAATCGGCACGTCGGCCTCAAGCGAGCGTTGGCACTCGGCCTCGGCGCGACGGAAACCTTCGAACAGGCTGTCGGTATCGGCCACCTCGAAGTTCCACTTCGACATCTGCTTCTCGTTTTCGAGAAACACATCGCCGTAAGTCACGCCGTGATTGTTGAACGCCAGATCATAGACGTTGTCGACGCCCTGAATATACATCGCCAGACGTTCGAGCCCGTACGTCAGCTCGCCCGCCACAGGCTTGCAATCGAAGCCGCCCATCTGCTGGAAGTAGGTGAACTGGGTCACTTCCATCCCGTCGCACCACACTTCCCAGCCAAGGCCCCACGCGCCCAGCGTCGGCGATTCCCAGTCGTCCTCGACGAAGCGGATGTCATGCACCAGCGGATCGACACCGATCATGCCCAGCGACTGCAGGTACAGCTCCTGCAGGTTCTCCGGGCTAGGCTTCAGGATCACCTGATACTGGTAATAGTGCTGCAGCCGATTGGGGTTCTCGCCATAGCGCCCGTCTGTCGGACGGCGGCACGGCTGGACGAACGCCGCATTCCACGGCTCTGGCCCCAGCGCCCGCAGTGTCGTCGCGGTGTGGAACGTGCCTGCCCCCATGCGCATGTCATAAGGCTGGAGGATCAGGCAGCCCTGCTCTCCCCAGAATGCGTGAAGGCGCAGGATCATGTCCTGCAGGGAAAGCGGCTTGAGTTTTGTATCGGCCATGATCGCGCGGCTTTGGCCGATAGACCGCGCCAAATCAACCTTTACGCTGTGGAGCCGCGCTTCTGCTCAAGCCACATTGCATTCCGAAAACGGTTCGTTCATCCCGGCCGCGTTAAGGACTTGCCGATGACCCTCCGATCGACTTTTGCCGCCGCGATCCTGCTCGCTACCGTCGCTCTGACCGGCGTGGCCCACGCGCAAATAGCGCCAGCCCCCGCTCCTGCGCGCCAGATGAAGCCCGCGCTGTGGAAAGTCTCGGATGCAGACACCACGATCTATCTGTTCGGCACGATCCACGCGCTGCCCAAGAACCTCAAATGGCTGGACGGCCCGGTCGAGGCAGCACTGGCAGGATCGGACGAACTGGTCACCGAAATCGCCGACGCAAGCGCTACACAACAGCAGCAAGCCATTGCCACGCTCGGACTTCTCCAAGGCGAAACGCTGCGCTCGCTGATGAGCGACGACAACCGCGCGGCCTATGAGGCCCTGCTCACCCGGCTCAAAATTCCCCCCGAAGCCTTCGACCGCTTCGAACCATGGCTTGCCGGGCTTACGATCGGCATGACGCCCTACGCGATGGCGGGCTATGGCAAGGACGACGGGGCGGAAAGCGTTTTACGCAAGGCTTCGCTGACCAAGGGTGCGCGGCAAGGTGCGCTCGAAACGCTCGATTACCAACTCGGCCTGTTCGACAGTCTTCCACGCGACGCGCAGCTCGAATTTCTCGACATGGCGGTCCGCGATTTCGACAAGTCGTTCAAGCTGATCGACACGATGACGCAGCTCTGGGGGGCGGGTGATTCCGACGGCCTGGCCAAGCTGCTCAATGACGAGATGGACGATCCAGAACTCGCCGATACGCTGCTCTACAACCGCAATCGCACATGGGCGGGCTGGATCCGCAAGCGGCTCGACCAGCCCGGTCGGGTCTTCATCGCGGTCGGTGCGGGCCATCTGGCAGGCATCAAGAGCGTGCAGGACATGCTCGCCAGACAAGGCGTGACGGCGGTCCGCATCCAGTGAAGCTGCTCCTGCGCCTCCTGCTCGCGGCATCGCTCGGCTTCCTCGTCACCTGCATGGGCAAGAACGAGGCGCCCAAGCCCGAAGCCCGCGTCGCGCTGTGGCAGATCATGGACAAAGGCGGCACGGTTCGCGGCTGGATGTTCGGCACCGTCCACGCGCTGCCCCCGGGCACGCAATGGCAGCGGCCCGCAATCACCGACGCTCTTGCCAAATCCGACCGCCTCGTCCTCGAAATCGCCGAACCGCTCGACCAGACGGTTGCAGGTGAGGCACTTGCAAGGCTCGCCGGAACCGCCGGCCTGCCGCCCCCCTCTCAACGGCTCCCCGCCGCCTATCGCGAGAAACTGGCCGCAGTGTACCGCAAGCTGGGCCTGACCGACGCCGATTTTCAGGATACCGAAAGCTGGGCCGTCGCCCTGCAACTGGCGGCCATTGCCGGGCAAAAAGCCGGGGCTGACCCACGCAGCGGCGTCGAACCCCGCTTGCGCGAACTCGCTGGAACCAAGCCCATTGCAGGCTTCGAGACAATCGACAGCCAGTTCGGCATCTTCGACGCTCTCCCCGAACGCGAACAGCAGGTCCTCCTCAAGGAAGTCACCGCCGAAGCCGCGACCGATACCGACGAGGAAGCCGACATGGTCGCGCTCTGGCTGCGCGGCGACGACCTGGGCATCGCCGCCGAAGCGAGCAGCGGCTTCCTCGCCGACTCCGGCCTCCACGAAGCCCTCCTCACCCAACGCAATCGCGCTTGGGCCGACCAGTTGGACTCAATGCTGAAGTCAGGAGCCAGGCCATTTGTGGCAGTGGGTGCGGCGCATCTTGCCGGTTCCGACAGCCTGCAACGCCTGATGCTGGCGCGTGGGTGGGCGATCAAGCGGGTGCCGTGAGGGCACGAATTCTTTTCACCAGATTTGATAGCGTCGTTGAGCAGGAAATCACCACGATTTTGTGGAATGTATATTTTTTGCAAATTTCATTATTGAAAATATAGAAAACTCCTGTATCCACCTCGCGACGGCATGGCGCTGAGCGCCTAGCAGCAGGAGTAACTGGTATGGGGCGGATCAATCCCGAAGTGGCCTATCGTCCGTCCTCGACGGGCTTTAACGTGGCTGCAATATGTGACTGCCTGTACGCAATCAAAGGGTACGTAGCCACAAAAGAAGCGCAGCAGCTGGCGGAAGTATTGCTGAACCCGGTACCTCCAACGACGTCAATTTCCGCCGGGTGTTCTGACTGGCGGAGACGAACTGGAGTCAAAACAAGCAAGCCGCCCGTTCGTGAGCAAAATGGCATAACAATGCCTCGACCCGGAAAATGCTTGGACGTCTGGTTGGCGGCTGATGAACTGCGCCGCGAGATGGGCAATAATTACAAGGCGATTAGCTCGCGCATCCAATTAGAGTCCGTGCAACGCGGTTTCAACGTGGGCAACGTTCGTACAGAAATGTCCCGGTGGAAACGCTTTCATAGTCTAGCATAGTCACGGTGGTGTGAATGAGCTTCCCCATTGCATTTCGCGCCAAACTCGCTAAGGGCCGCCGCTTCCCTGTCATGGTCATCCCTGGAGGCGTGACGGAGGAAGTGTGTAACACATGCATGTAAGGTACTGACATATGAGCGAAACGCTTAACCTGTCGGCCGAGACGCGCGATCGGGCTGGCAAGGGAGCCTCCCGTGCACTGCGTCGCGAAGGCCGC
The DNA here is from genome assembly GCF_014196055.1 of Novosphingobium hassiacum. Classification (GTDB taxonomy): domain Bacteria; phylum Pseudomonadota; class Alphaproteobacteria; order Sphingomonadales; family Sphingomonadaceae; genus Novosphingobium; species Novosphingobium hassiacum. The sequence goes on along the minus strand of NZ_JACICY010000005.1, from coordinate 38,856 downwards.
ACTCCCGCCGTGATCTACGGCGGCAACGAAGAACCCATCGCGATCCATCTTGAGGAAAAGGCCCTCGCCAAGGTGCTCGGCACCGGCCACTTCTTCAACTCGATCGTCGAGCTCACCGTGGGCGGCAAGACCGTCCGCACCCTGCCCAAGGACGTCGCTTTCCACCCGGTCAGCGATCGCCCGCTTCACGCCGATTTCCTGCGCGTCACCAAGGGTGACGTCGTCCACGTGAACGTGCCCGTCGTGTTCATCAACGAAGAGAAGTCGCCCGGCCTCAAGAAGGGCGGCGTGCTTAACGTCGTTCGTCACGAGCTGGAACTGATCTGCGCACCGGACGCGATCCCCGAAGACGTGACCGTCGACGTGTCGGGCTTCGAAGTGGGCGATTCGATCCACTTCAGCGTGGTCACCCTGGCCAAGGGCGTGACCCCTGCGATCACCGACCGCGACTTTACCATTGCGACGATCGTGGCTCCTTCGGCGCTCAAGAGCGGCGAAGCCGAGGCCGAAGCCGAAGCCGGCGAAGCCTGATCCAAATCCCGCCGCCTGCTCACGCGGGTGGCAGCAACAAGAGCACCCCTTCCGCACCAAGCGGGAGGGGTTCTTTTTTTGTCGCACGCGATCTGCCATTGGCACAGCAACACTTTATCAGGAGCCCGTGATGCAACTCTGGGTTGGCCTGGGCAATCCCGGCCCGCAATACGCGCTGCACCGCCACAACGTCGGCTTCATGGCGCTCGACACCATTGCCGAGGTCCACAACTTCGGCCCTGTGCAGAAGAAGTTCCAGGGCTGGCTGCAGGAAGGGCGCATCGGTCCTGAAAAGGTCCTGCTGCTCAAGCCCGCCACCTTCATGAACGAGAGCGGCCGCGCCGTGGGCGATGCCATGCGCTTCTACAAGCTCGGAATGGAGGACCTCACCGTGTTCCACGACGAACTCGATCTGGCCCCGTTCAAGGTCAAGGTGAAGCAGGGCGGCGGCACGGCAGGTCACAACGGCTTGCGTTCGATCGACCAGCACTTGGGCGCAGAGTTCCGCCGCGTCCGCCTTGGCATTGGCCACCCCGGCCACAAGGACCGCGTGACCGGTTACGTCTTGGGCAACTTCGCCAAGGCCGAACAGGATGACCTGATCGAAATGCTCGGCGCCATCGCTGCGGAGGCCGATTGGCTGGCACGCGGAGATGGCGTGCGATTCATGAACGACATCGCCGTTCGCCAGCAGCCTTGATAAAACGCACAACGATCAACATTAAAATTGTCGGAATGCTTTACGAACAAATGTTCGTTAATCATATGAAGTGGCGGTAATCCGCCATTGGCACAGGTTTTGCTCTGTATCGCGTCAACCATTTGCATACAGGGGACCACGTATGAAAACGCCGAAATTCTTGGCTGGTATGACAGCTTGTGCCGCCCTCGCCTTCGCTTCGCCTGCATGGGCTGAACCCATCACGCTGGGATCGGGCGACATCGGCTCCAGCTTTTCGCTGAACTATAACGGCTTTTCTGACGGCACCACGATCGACGGTTTGACCGGGTCGAGCACGTTCACCCTGACGGGCGTGTCGGGCAACAATTATTCCTTCGATTACAGCGTTTCGAACACCAGCTCTGCGCCGGTTACCGGTTCGCGCATCTCGAGCTTCGCGTTCAACACCGACCCGAACATCACCGCTGCCAGCAGCACGGGCGCGTTTGCCTACACCACGCTGTCGTCGAACTATCCCAACGGGATCGGAACCGTCGACGTCTGCTTCAAGGATGCATCGACCGGAAGCTGCGCCGGCGGCGGCAGCGGCGGACTGGACCTTGGCCAGACCGGCACGGGTTCGTTCACCCTCAGCTTCGCATCGCCCGTCAGCGCGTTGACCTTGAGCGATTTCTACGTTCGCTACCAGTCGATCGCCGGCGTACCGGGCATCAGTTCGGCTAGCGGGTCGGGTACGATGACCTCGACCGGCGGCGGCTCCACCGGTGGCACGCCTGTGCCGGAACCCGGCATGCTCGGCCTGTTGGGCGCCGGCCTGCTCGGCTTGGCGATGGCACGTCGTCGCAGCGCACCAATTCGCGAGCTCGCCGCCTGATTAGCCATTGGAACGGGGGGGCGCCTGCGCCCCCTCGGCGGCCTTGAGGTGCCCGGCAATCGCCTGGTTGTCGGGCGCTTTTTTTGCGGCGTCGCGCAACAGCGTCAAACCGCGTGGACGGTCCTGTCCGCTTTGAACGAGCAACCATCCCAGCGTGTCCATGACCGATGGATTGCCGGGAGCCTCGCGCAGCGCGCGCGTGGCGTAATCCACTGCCGCCGCGGTGTTCCCGACCTTGCCTTGCGCGAATGCCATGTTGTTAAGCACCAGCGGATTGCGCCCGTCCGTCACCGCAATGATCCGCTCATAGCCCGCGATGGCCGCGCCCCAGTTGCTTGATCGCATGGCGGTGTCGGCCTGCGCCAGCGTGGCGGCCAGCGCCTGGGGCGTGGGATACTTCGCTTTCTCGGCCAGTCGCGCAGCCTCAGGATCGCCCGCCAATTCCGCCGCTCGGGCCAGCAGGCGCAGATCGTCGGGATCGGCGGTGAGCACGCTCGCGAAGGGTCGCAGGGTTGCCAACGCACCCGCCGCATCTTTTGCTGCCAGTTGCGCCTTGCCCAGTTCGCGGCGAAGCACGGCGCTTTGCGGGTTTCGCGTCAGCATCGGCTGCAGCCGCGCACGTGCCTGTTCGGGTTGACCCAGTGCGACAAGAGACTGTGCATAAAGGACGCTGGCTTCGTCGTTTCCATCCAGAGACTTTTCGTTGGCCTGGAGGATGCTGCGCGCGGTCACCCAATCCTTGCGCGCAACTGCCGACCGCGCCTGCAGGTAGGCAACCTGCCCGCCCCCCCGCACGTCGCCAAGGCTCGCAAGAACCGCGTCCATGTCCTTGGTTCGGCCCAGTTCACCCAATACCGCCGCCTTGCCCGACAGCGCGGCGAGGTTGCCGGGATAGGACTTCGCTGCTGAATCGTAGGCCGCCAGCGCTTCTGCCAATCGCCCTTCGGCAGTCGCCACCGCACCATCGGCAAGGATCGCATCTATCGAGCCTTTGTCCGCCCGCTTTGCGCGATCGACGAGGTCGCGTGCTTGCCGGACATTGCCCGCCATCAAAGAGAAACGCGCATAGTCAGCCAGAAGCCGCGCGTCCGCCCCTCCCGCAACTCCGGCCGCGAACGCCTGCGCCGCACCTTCACGGTCGTCCTTTGCCAACAGCGCCAATGCCCGTATCCGCAGCGCACCCGGTGAGCGATCACTCCCCAAGCTTGCCAGCGCTTCATCGGGCAGGTCACGCAATAACGCGGCTTCTGCGGCCAAAGGGCCATAGTCATCAGGACGCCGCTGTTCTGGCAACTTTTCGAGCGACGCCGCAGCCGCCACCCCATCGCCCATGGCCAAGGCATTGCGCGCGTGAAGTTCCAGCAGGGCCGGATCACCGGGCTTCTCGGATAGCGCGGCAGCGAGATCCACCTGGGCGGCACGATATTCGTGGCGATCGAATGCCTGCTGTGCACGGTCTGCGCGCTCTTCGGGGCTATCGCTGCATCCCGCGAGGGCAAGCATCGTCGCCACATGCCAAAGCTTCTTCATCGCGATGCTCTCCGATCCATTGCGGACCAAACTGCCGGGAAGGTTTGAATCTTCGGTGAACTTTCTCCTGACCTGCCGCCAAAGACCGTCAAATGCAGCCGCCTGCGCCGAAGTCAGCAACACGAGGGACATCGAAAATCGTCGGGTCGATTTACAGTTCCGGTCAGCCAATGGACCTATTAACCAGTTAAGCTGCTGAATATTCTCGTTTGGCATCACCCTTGCTTATTCGGTGGCAGTTATGTCTTAACCAAATGGGGGTTCCATGAAGATTCGCACTCTCGCCATCGCGGCAACCGTAGCTCTCGGTGCAGCGGCAGCCACGCCGGCACAGGCCGGCTGGTTCACGCACAAGCACTACTGCAACTGCGGCCACAGCGGTGGCTCGACCATGTGCGGAGGCACCACCTCGGGCGGCACGACCACCTCGGGCGGCACCACCACGTCGGGTGGCACGACGACCACGTCGGGCGGTACCACCACCACTGGTGGCACGACGACTTCGGGCGGCACCACCACTTCAACGGGCGGCACTGCGGTTCCCGAACCCGGCATGCTCGGCATGATGGCGATGGGTCTGGTCGGCGTCGGCTATGCCCGCTCGCGCAAGCGCAAGCCGCGCGCCTGAACGGCCTTGCCGGTACTCAGGCTCCGCCGGGGTCGGAGTACCGCGCCAGACTGCGTTTGAACTGCGCGTTGCCAGGGTCTGCCTGACTTGCCTGCCGAAGCAGGGATAGCGCCATCGCGCGATCCCTGCCCGCGGCGGCGCGGACATAGCCTGCCATATAGACGGTATCAGGGTCCTCGGGCCGCAGCGTGCGCGCCCGGTCGGCGGCGGCAATGGCCTCGTCGGTGCGCCCGGCGTGGCTCAATGCCAGCGCCAGGCGCTTGAGCACTTCGGCGTCCTCGCCCATCTGCGCCAGTTGCGCATAGGCTGCGACGGCCGAATTCCAGTCTTCCTTGTCGAACGCGGCCTGCCCCTTGCGGGAAAGGTCCTGCGCGGCACTTTGCTTTGCGGATGCCAGCCGCTCGCGTAGCGTCGCGGCATCCGCGCTATCGATCGCACGCGCAGCCTTCTCGGCAAGTTCAAGCTCGCGCGGGCCTGCCAGGACGCTGTCCGAGAGCGGCCGCACGGTGGCGTAGGCCGCCGCTGCATCGCCCGTCGCCAGCTGCGCCTGCGCCAGCATCAGCCGCGAATAGGGGTTGTTCGGCGATCGGGTCAGCGCGCGCTGGAACATCGCGCGGGCCTGCTCGGGATGTCCCAACTGCAGCATCGCCTCGGCATAGGACAGCGCATTGGCGGATGTCGGCTCAAGCTTGGCTTCATCCTTTGACAGGATCGTGCGGACTTTTTCCCACTCGCCCTTCATGCTCGCGAACTGGACCTTGAGGTCGATCACCCGCGGGTCGTCGGGCGCAATCGCAGCCGCGCGAGCGGTCATCGCCACCGCCTCGTCAAGCTTGCCCTGCATGTCATAGACCGTCGCTCGCGCGATCCACGGGTCGGGCACGCGCGGATAGCGCTTGGCAGCGCGCTCCAGCACCGTGTGCGCATCGGCCATCCGGCCCCGTCGAGACGCGATGTCCGCGCTCAGCATCAGTGCATCGAAGCCGTCCGGCTGGATGCGGGCAAGCGCGGCAACCTGCTGGTCCGCGCCATCGAGATCCCGCGCATCGATCAGGAAGCGCGCATAGTCGCGCAGCAGCAAGGCATCGCCCCCCGCCGCAGCACCACGCCGCAGCGCGTCGAGCGCGCCATTGGAATCGCCAAGCGCGGACTTTGCCGCAGCTCTTATGCGCCACGCGCCCGGCGTGTTGTCGTTGCCCAGTAGCGCGAGCGCATCTTCAGGACGGCCACGCAGCAACGTCGCTTCTGCCTTGATCCGCGCAAGTTCGGGACCGCCGCGACCTAGCTGTTCGAGCCGCCGCGCGGTCGCATCGGCACCGTCGCCATCGCCCAGACGCAACTGCACCCCGGCCAGCAACGTCAGCAGTTCGGCGTCGTCGCCCTTTTCGTCGAGCGCCGCTGCCAGATCGACGCGGGCTGCGCCGAGTTCCATGGCGGCAATCTCGGCACGCGCGCGCTCGACGCGGTCAACAGAACCCTCACCGCACGCAGCAAGGCACAGTGCAAGTGACACGACGGGGAGCAGCATCGTCCTTTTCATGATGATACCTTGCCGCAAAGCCCTGAAGCATTCGTAAAATCACCCCTTTGAAAGTCGCTCGCGGCCAAATCGGCCGTGAAGGTTTCCAAAACCTCGAACCATCGCTAAGGGCGCGAGCGAACAAGGAGTTTGGTAATGGGTTTTCGTTGCGGGATCGTCGGGCTTCCCAATGTCGGCAAGTCGACATTGTTCAATGCGCTGACCGAAACGCAGGCGGCGCAGGCCGCGAACTATCCGTTCTGCACGATCGAGCCCAACGTCGGCAACGTCGGCGTGCCCGACCCGCGCCTCGATGAACTGGCGCGCATCGCCGGCAGCCAGAAGATCATCCCGACCCAGTTGGGCTTCGTCGATATCGCCGGCCTCGTGCGCGGCGCATCCAAGGGCGAAGGCCTCGGCAACCAGTTCCTCGGCAACATCCGCGAGGTCGACGCGATCGTCCACGTGCTGCGCTGCTTCGAGAACGTCGACATCCAGCACGTCGACAACCGGATCGATCCAATTTCCGATGCCGAAACGGTTGAGACCGAGTTGATGCTGTCGGATCTCGAAAGCCTCGAAAAACGGGTGCCCGCCGCGATCAAGAAATCGGCGCAGGGCGATAAGGAATCGAAGATCATCGCTTCGGTGCTGGGTCAGGCGCTCGAACTGCTGCGCGAAGGCAAGCCCGCCCGCCTGACCGTGCCCAAGGACGAGGATGAGGCCCGCGTGTTTGCGCAGGCGCAACTCCTTACGGCCAAGCCGGTGCTCTACGTTTGCAACGTAGAGGAAGAAAGCGCTTCCACCGGCAACGCGTTTTCAGCGCGTGTATTCGAAAAGGCCAAGGCCGAAGGTGCGAACGCGGTCGTGGTGTCAGCCGCGATCGAAGCGGAAATCGTGACGATGCCGCTGGAAGACCGCGCCGAGTTTCTGACCGAACTGGGCCTGACCGAAGCCGGGCTCGCGCGGATCATCCGCTCGGGCTACGAATTGCTGCATCTGCTCACGTTCTTCACCGTCGGCCCCAAGGAAGCCCGCGCCTGGACGGTTCATCAGGGCGCGAAGGCTCCCGAGGCAGCGGGCGAGATCCACTCCGACATGCAACGCGGCTTCATCCGCGCCGAAACCATCGCCTATGACGATTTCGTCACCCTGGGTGGTGAAAGCGCCGCGCGCGATGCGGGCAAACTGCGCCAGGAGGGCAAGGAATACGTGCTCAAGGACGGCGACGTACTCCACTTCAAGTTCAACGTCTGATTACAATACGATAAGTTGAAGGGCACCATTGTGCTCCCGACACGTTCAGAGGCCGTCCACAAGCGGGAGCCTCGAACGGGTCATGGTCGACAAATCGGAACAGCTTACACTCCTTGCCAGAATAGGCTTTGCCGCACGCGGCGCAGTCTACGTCCTGCTCGGCTATCTCGCGCTCACCACAGCGGCACGCGAAACCGTCGATGATGGCGCGGGCGATGCCTTCGCGTGGATCGCTGACATCCCGGGTGGCGCGCTTGTCCTCTACCTCGCCGCAGCAGGCCTCGTCGGATACGCGCTCTACCGCTTGTCCGGGGCTCTCTTCGATATCGAGCGCAAGGGCACAGACCCCAAGGGCATCGGCCACCGCATCGGCTATTTCGTCAGTGCCATTGTCCATACCGCCATGGCCTGGACCGCCACCAAGGTTGCCAGCGGCGCTCGGAAATCCGGCGATGACCAATCGTCGGAAATGGCGCAAAGCGTGCTCGGCTTCCCCTTGGGCGAGACCGTTCTCGGTATCGCCGGGATCGCCCTGCTGATCGCAGGAGCATTTCAGGCGCGCAACGCGATCACCGCCAGCTTCATGAAGCACGTTTCGCACACCGCCCCTGCCGCAACCTGCTGGATCGGACGCGCCGGACATGCCGCCCGCGGAGTCGTGTTCGCGCTGATCGGCTGGTCCTTGCTCCGTTCGGCGTGGTTGGAGCGCAGCAGCGAAGTGCGCTCGCTCGGCGGCGCCATCAACGATCTGCGTGACATGGGGCCAGCATTCTCGCTGGTCGCGGCGGGCCTGCTCCTGTTCGGCGTGTTCAGCCTGATCCTGTCACGCTACCGCATCATCCCCGATCCGCTACCGGCGCGTGCAGGACTGTTCGGCAAAGCGCTGAGCTGATCTCGCTCAGATCGCGCGGCACTGGAAACTGCCGCGCGCCTGATACACCGGCCGCTCGAACGCATCGGTGATCACCAGCCCGCCGTCGAATCGTGCCGCATCGCTCGCCGGCACCGGACCATCCGCCTTGACCACCAGCGCATATTCCTTGCCCGTATAACGCGACCAGCTCCCCAGCGGCATGTTGGCGCTTCCGGCGTCCGAGGCCAGCGCGACGATCTTGTCTGCCAGCTTGATGTACGCGCGATCGCCCTGCGCCAGCAGCACCGCGCCCATCCCCCCGCCATCGGCCACAAACGCGCAGCCCGTCCCGTGCAGCTTGTTCGTGGTGATATCGGGATACAGGATCACCTGTGGCGTTATAGGCTGCACCGGCGGCCTGACATCCTGCGCGGCATTGACCGCTGCAATGGCCTGCTCGTCGGTCTGCTCGCTGTCCTTGCACCCCGCGAGCAGCGCCACCCCGATCAAGACCACCGCGAACCGCATTACTTTCTCCCGAACAGCTTCTCGATATCGCCATGCGCCAGCTTGACCCACGTCGGCCTGCCATGATTGCACTGGCCCGAGCGCGGCGTCACTTCCATCTCGCGCAGCAAGGCGTTCATTTCCACGACCGACAACGTCCGGCCCGCCCGCACCGACCCATGACACGCCATCGTCGCCAGGATCAGGTCGAGCTTCTCGCCCAGCAACAGCGCATCGCCAGTCTGCGCCAGATCGTCGGCCACGTCGCGCACCAATTGTATCGGATCCCCCTTGCCCAGCGCCGCCGGTATCGCGCGCACCAGCACCGCGCCCGGCCCGAACCGCTCCAGCACCAACCCAAACTCTGCCAGCTTGTCCGCTGCCTCCTGGAGCCGATCGCAGGCGACCTCCTCCAGGTCCACGACTTCGGGCAACAGCAGCGCCTGCGACGCAGACGCGCCCTGCCCCGCGCCCGCCGCCCGCAACCGCTCCAGCACCAACCGCTCATGCGCCGCGTGCTGGTCGACGATCACCAACCCATCCTCGGCCTCGGCGACAATATAGGTGTTCGCCACCTGCCCCCGCGCCACGCCCAGCGGATGCTGCGCCGACGCAGCGACAGGCTCGGACGCAACCTCGGCGCGCCCGGCCAGCGGTGCCATGACGGCCTGCTCATACCCCCGCCAGGCCTGCCCCGCATCACTCACCCGCGCTTCGGGCCGCCACTGCTGCGCGAAGATATTGCCCTGAGGCGAAGGCGCCACCGGCTCAGCCTGCCATGCCGCCATCGCGCTTGCCGAAGGCGCCTGCGCCGAACGCCGGTCCCCGCTCGACAGCGCATGCCGCAGCCCCGACACCACCAACCCGCGCACCAGTTGCGGATCGCGGAAGCGCACCTCGGTCTTGGCCGGATGCACGTTCACATCGACCTCAGACCCCGGCACCTGCAGGAACAACGCCAGCACCGCATGACGGTCGCGCGCCAGCATGTCGGCATAGGCCCCGCGCACCGCGCCGATCAGCAAACGGTCCTTCACCGGCCGCCCGTTGACGAACAGGTACTGGTGATCGGCTACCCCGCGGTTGTAAGTCGGCAAGCCCGCCACCCCGGTCAGGTGGTACTCACCACGCACCAGATCGACCGCGACTGAATTGCCCGCCAGTTCGCGCGCCACAAGCTGCGCCACCCGCGTGGCCAGCGTATCATCCGGCTGCACCTGCAGCGCGCGTCGGCCATCATGCTCGAGCGTGAAGCCGATATCCGGCCGCGCCATCGCCAGCCTGCGCACCACATCCAGCGACGCCGCCCATTCCGACCGCGCACTGCGCAGGAATTTGCGCCGCGCCGGGATCTTCTCGAACAACTGTTCAACCCGCACCCGCGTGCCGGGAGGTAGCGCCGCTGGCCCTTCGGACACGAGCGCCCCGTTGTCGATCACCCGCCGCCAGCCATCCGCGCTGCCTTGCGGGCGGCTCTCGATCGTTACCCGCGCCACCGAAGCGATCGACGGCAAGGCCTCGCCCCGGAACCCGAGCGTTTCCACCTCCTCGATCGCCTCATCCGGCAGCTTGGATGTCGCATGCCGCGCCAGCGCCAGTTCGATCTCGGCAGGGTCCATGCCGCAACCGTCGTCCGACACCTCGATCAGCGCCAGCCCGCCCTCCGACAGCCGCACGTGGATTTGTCCAGACCCCGCATCGATGGCGTTCTCGACCAGTTCCTTGAGCGCGCTGGCAGGGCGTTCGACCACCTCGCCAGCGGCGATCCGGTTGATCAGCGTTTCGGGAAGACGGCGGATGACTCGCATGGCCCGGCCAAGCCTAGCGGCGAACCTGCCGAAATTCGAGACGGGCGGAAAACTTATCCTGTGTTAGAGGAACTAGCCTATGGGTTTTGCGCGATACCCCTGCTAATGAGCCGCCTTCCCGGGCGCTCATACTGGCGGGGGTCTGGCGCGTGCCCGCGTGCCATACCGCAGATAATTTTACGGATTTCCTGATGGCATCGATCTTTTCCCGATTCTTCAAATTTGGCACGCAGAACATCGCGATCGACCTCGGCACGGCCAATACCCTGGTCTACGTGCAGGATCGGGGCATCGTCCTCAACGAACCATCGGTCGTCGCCATCGAAACGATCAACGGGATCAAGCGGGTCAAGGCCGTTGGCGACGACGCCAAGATGATGATGGGCAAGACCCCTGACAACATCGAAGCCATCCGCCCCTTGCGCGACGGTGTGATCGCCGACATCGAAGTCGCCGAGGAAATGATCAAGCATTTCATCCGCAAGGTTCACGGCTCGAAAAGCCTGCTGCGCTATCCCGAAATCGTGATCTGCGTGCCCTCGGGCGCGACTTCGGTCGAAAAGCGCGCCATCCGCGATGCCGCTAGCAACGCGGGCGCCAGCCAGGTCTATCTGATCCTCGAACCGATGGCCGCAGCAATCGGCGCCAACATGCCGGTGACCGAACCGGTCGGCTCGATGGTCGTCGATATCGGCGGCGGCACTACCGAAGTTGCCGTGCTTTCGCTGCGCGGTCTTGCCTATACCACCTCGGTCCGCGTCGGCGGTGACAAGATGGACGAAGCGATCGTTTCGTACGTACGCCGCCATCACAACCTGCTGATCGGCGAAGGCACTGCAGAACGCATCAAGAAGGACTACGGCATCGCCATGGTCCCGGCTGACGGCGTGGGCGAAATGATCGCGATCAAGGGCCGCGACCTCGTCAACGGCGTGCCCAAGGAAATCACGATCACCCAGGCCAACGTGGCAGAGGCTCTTTCCGAACCCATCGGTGCCATCGTCGAAGGCGTGCGCATCGCGCTTGAAAACACTGCCCCTGAACTTGCAGCAGACATCGTCGATCAAGGCATCGTGCTCACCGGCGGCGGCGCGCTGATCCGTGGTCTGGATGAACATTTGCGCGAAGAAACCGGCCTGCCGGTCGTCGTCGCCGAAGATCCGCTGTCGTGTGTCGCGCTGGGCACGGGCCGCGCCATGGAAGATCCGATCTATCGTGGCGTTCTGACCACCGCCTGATCGCATTAGAGCATAATGGTTGCAGAGCGGCTTCTGGACGGGGCTGATTGAAGGGGTGAACGGATGGCGCGGTCGCAGGACCGGCGCCCGGGCAATTCGCGCAGGGCGCAATACGGTGTGTTCACTGGCTACGTGATCGCCATTATCGGCGTCGTGGCCGGGATCGCTGTGGTCGCCGTTTCGCTGATCAACCCGGATGCGTTTTCCTTTGCCCGGTCGTCCGCTTCCGAAGTGGCCCGGCCGATGGGGCAGGCAGGCGCGAAAGGCCGCGCCACCAGCCAAGGCGTCATCGCCGCCGTCGGTGCCTATTTCAACGCAGGCCGCCAGAACGCGGCGCTTACCCGCGAAGTCGAGGCCGCGCGCGCGAACGCCGTGACCATGCAGTCGCTGCAGGACGAAAACCGCCGATTGAAGGCGCTCCTCGGCATCGTCGATACCGCCAACCGCCCGGTCGCGACTGCGCACCTGATCGGCTCGACCGCAGCCAGCACCCGCCGCTTTGCGGTGATCGATGTCGGCAGCCGCCTCGGCGTGCAAGCGGGCCAACCGGTCCGCGCCGCGGCCGGCCTGATCGGTCGCGTGATCGAGGCCGGTCCCAACACCGCGCGTGTCCTGCTGATCACCGATCCCGAAAACGTGGTGCCGGTCCGCCGCGTCCGCGATGGCCTTGCCGCTTTTGTGCAAGGCGCATCGAACGGGCGCATCGACATCCGCCTGATCAACATGGGCGTGAACCCGGTGAAAAAGGGCGATGTCTTCGTCACGTCCGGATCGGGCGGGCTGTACCCTCCCGGCATTCCGGTCGCCGTGGCAACCGAGCCGCACCGTGACGGGGCAATCGGCCATCTCGCCGCCGATCCCGCCGACAACGAATTCGTGGTGGTCCAACCGGCCTATCGCCAGCAAGCGCTGATGCAGCTCGAACAGATCGAGAAGGACGGTGTAAAAAGCACCTCCGAAACACCGTGACGTGGTACGACCTGCGTAAATCGACGAGTGACATCACGCGAAACCGCATCAACCGCGCGCCGCTCCCGTTGCTCGCAACCGGCCTGCCGTGGCTGACGATCATGCTCGCGTCGATGGCGAACTTCTCCCCGATCATCGCCTCTGCGCCGATCCTGCCGCCGATCGCCTACATGATGCTGCTTGCGTGGCGCATGTTGCGGCCCGGCATGCTGCCGGTCTGGGCAGGACTTCCGCTTGGCCTGTTCGACGATCTCTACTCAGGCCAGCCGTTCGGCTCGGGCATCCTGCTATGGTCGGCGACCTTGCTGGCGATGGAAGTCGTCGACGAACAGTTCCGCTGGCGGGGTTTCGTCGGGGACTGGGCGGTCGCGGGTTCGCTTACGACCGCCTACCTGTTCCTGTGCTCGACCCTCGCCACCCTCGCCACCGGCTATCTCCTGCCCTTGGTGATCGCCCCACAGGTGCTGGTATCGCTCGTGCTCTATCCGGTGATGACAGGCATCGTCGCGCTGCTCGATCGCATCCGCCTGATTCCGTTGAAACGGCTGTGAGGATGAACTCCAAGCTGCCGATCACGTCGGCCATCCTGACGCACCGCTTCGAGCGGCGCTCGTTCGTGATGGGCGCGCTGCAAGGCGGCGTCGGCGTGCTGCTGGCCACGCGCCTCGGCTACCTCGCCGTCGCGCAGAACGAGAAGTATCAGGCCGAATCCGAAAGCAACCGCGTCAACCTGACGCTGATCCCCCCGCGCCGGGGCTGGGTCATCGACCGCTTCGGCAAAGCGCTCGCCGCCAACCGCGCCGACTTCCGCGTCGATCTCATCCCCGACCGGGTCGAGGATGCCGACGAGACGATGAAGACGCTGGCGGAGCTGCTCGCGCTGCCGCCAGACCGCGTGCGAGACATCCGCGACAGGCTCGACAAGGCACGCGGTTTCCAGCCCGTTGAGGTCGCGTCGAGCCTCGACTGGGACAAGTTCGCCGCGGTCAGCGTGCGCCTGCCCGAACTGCCCGGGGTCATCCCGCAGCGTGGCTATTCGCGGTTCTATCCTACTGGCGCGGCGGTCGGCCACCTCGTCGGCTATGTCGGCGCAGCCTCGGCTGAGGACTACGAGAAGGAGCGCAACCCGCTGCTGATCACGCCGGGTTTCAAGATCGGCAAGGACGGCCTCGAAAAGCAGTTCGAAGTGCGCCTGCGCGGCGTCCCCGGAGCAAGGCGCGTGGAAGCCACCGCCTCGGGCCGCATCGTTCGCGATCTCGGCACGCGTGAGGACGTGCCGGGCAAGCCGATCCAGCTCACCATCAACGCCGGCCTGCAGGATTACGCCGCGCGCCGCGTCGGTCTCGAATCCGGCTCGGTCGTGGTCATGGACTGCGACACCGGTGACGTTCTCGCGATGGTCTCGATGCCCAGCTTCGATCCCAACAGCTTTTCCGACGGCATCGGGCGCATCGAATGGAAGATGCTGTCCGAAGACGATCACGTGCCCTTGCGCAACAAGGTCCTGCGCGGGCTCTATCCGCCCGGCTCCACGGTCAAGCCGATGGTCGCGATGTCGTTCCTCGAAGCGGGGCTCGATCCCCACGCCACGGTCAACTGCAGCGGCGGTCTGCGCGTCGGCAACCGCGTGTTCCACTGCTGGCAGCGGCGCGGACATGGCACGGTCGATATGGCCAAGGGCATCTACCAGTCCTGCGACGTCTACTTTTATCACTTCGCCCAGCAGCTCGGCATGGACGTCATTGCCAAGATGGCCAGGCGGCTCGGGCTCGGGCAGGAATTCCCGATGCCTTATCCGGGGCAGTCCTACGGCACCGTCCCGGACCCTGCCTGGAAGATGCGCAAGTACAAGAAGGAATGGGCGCTCTACGATACGGTCAACGCCACGATCGGACAGGGCTACATGCTCGTCAATCCGCTCCAGCAAGCCGTGATGGCCTCGCGCATCGCCTCGGGCCGTGAAGTCATGCCGCAGCTGCTGCTCAACCGGAACGCCCCGCCGCCCAAGTCGATGGGCTTCCGTCAGGATCACCTCGATTACATCCACGCTGCGATGAGCGAAGTCGTCAACGGACGCGGCACCGCCGGGCGCGCGCGCATCCCGGTCGATAATGTGCTGATGGCGGGCAAGACCGGTACGGCGCAAGTCGTCGGGCTAAACATCGCCAACGGCAAGAGCGGCGCGTGGAAGTATCGCGACCACGGCCACTTCATCTGCTTTGCCCCGTTCGACAAGCCAAAGTACGCCTGCGCCGTCGCGATCGAGCACGGCGGTGGCTCGGGCGCGGCCTATCCCATCGCCCGCGACGTGATGACCTACCTCTTCGCGCCCGACAAGGCGGTGGCGGTGCTCGACGAGTTCGAAAAGCAGTGGGGCGGAAATGTCCAACAGCGCATGGCGAACAGCTACAATTCCTTCGCTGCCAGGTTTGGTGGCAGCGCGCCGAAGCCGGTGCCCGACGACGAAGACCTGACCGAACGGGTCGAAGCCGGGCGCAAGCCCGACCTCGCGCCGACCGACGCCCAGACCGATGCTGCTGCACCCCGTGCTGAGCCCGATCCGCCCTTCATCTCGGTACCATCTCCCCCCTCTCCCCCCCTTAATCCCCCCCTGTCTCAAGGCGGAGGTCAATAATGCCTCAAGCCTATGTTCCAGCAGCGATTTCTCGCCAGCCGTGGAGCGTTTTGCTGCCACTGATTGCGCTCGTCGCCTTCGGCGCAGCGGTGCTCTATTCGGCCGCAGGCGGCCGCTTCGGGATCTGGTCGGCGACCCATCTGATGCGCTTCGCGGTCTTCCTCGTGATGGCCATGGTGCTCGCCCGCGTCCCGCAGACCTTGTTCCGGCGCATGGCGATTCCGGTCTATGTTGCGTTGTGCCTGCTGCTGGTTCTCGTTGAATTGATTGGCGGAATCGGCGGAGGCAGCCAGCGCTGGCTGAACCTTGGCTTCATGACGCTCCAGCCCTCCGAACTGATGAAGCCCGGCATCGTGCTGGTACTGGCCTGGTTCTACAGCGTGTTACCCGTAGGCGAAGTGCAAGGCTGGCGCTCGGTCGCCCCGGCCGCAATCCTGCTCGGCATCCCCGCCGGCCTCGTCATGCTCCAGCCCGATCTTGGCACCGGACTTGCCATAACCTTCGGAGCAATCGTGGTAATGTTCCTGGCGGGCCTGCCGCTGAAGTGGTTTCTGAGCGCTGGCGCAGCCGCCCTGATCGTCGCCCCCCTTGCCTTCTTCACGCTCCTCCACGACTACCAGCGTAAACGGGTACTCGTTTTCCTCGACCCCGAAAGTGATCCACTGGGGTCGGGATATCACATCACCCAGTCCAAGATCGCGATCGGATCAGGGGGCTTCTTCGGCAAAGGCTTCGGCAACGGATCGCAGAGCCACCTCAATTATCTGCCTGAATCGCATACCGATTTCGTGTTTGCGACGATGGCCGAGGAGTGGGGTATGCTCGGCGGCCTGTTCGTCTTGCTGGTGTTCGGACTGATCTTCCGTTGGGGTCTCAAGGTCGCCAACAACGCACCCGACCGCTTCTCACGCCTGCTCGCCGCCGGCATGACGATGACCATCTTTTTCTACATGTGCATCAACCTGATGATGGTCATGGGCCTGGCGCCGGTCGTCGGCATTCCGCTGCCCTGGATGAGCCACGGCGGCTCCTCGATGATGACCAACATGATCTGCGTGGGCACAATCATGGCCGTCGAACGCTGGAGCCGCGCTGGCCCCCGCGGCCTGTCCTGATCGCCCCCTATCCGAATGGGCAAATTGGGGCTTGGCAGACGTCAGAAAATCGCTATTGGGGCGGCTCCCGGGACGGGAATGCCCTTGTGGCAATGGACGCATAGCTCAGTTGGTAGAGCAGCTGACTCTTAATCAGCGGGTCCTAGGTTCGAGCCCTAGTGCGTCCACCACTTTTTCCCATATTCTCAAATATTTGAACCGCTCGATCAGTCAAGCGGATGCTGACGTCTGCATGCTAGGTAGCTCTCTAGGTAGCAGCACGCGAATTCACCATCGAGCATGGTCAAGCGCTACGATCGAGCCCTCCAAGAGCCGCATTGCGGGCGGGCGTGAGGTATCAGCGCTAGAGCGAGTCCTCGCCACACTCGCCGACCATTGCGACGGCTAATCCCACTCTGCTCTAAATCAGCATGGCACCTTTGAAAGGCCGCCACGAGACTCTGGCTTTGCGGGGATGTAAGGACCGCCAGGGGCAACCTAGCGCCGATCCAGATCACCCGTCCTACGATGTCGACGCCCGCGCGTTGGATGACATGCCAGCCAGGACATGCAAAGTGGACGATGAGAATGGTTAGACTGAGTAGCCCCTAGATTTCTGGACGCCTTCGATCCTAATTTTGAGGACAGGAGGCGACGATGGGGAAGCCCAATTTCAGTGATGAGTTCAAGCGTGACGCGGTGGCCCAGATCGTCGAACGCGGGTATCCAGTGGCGGAGGTTTCGCAGCGGCTC
Organism: Novosphingobium hassiacum; assembly: GCF_014196055.1. Lineage (GTDB taxonomy): Bacteria > Pseudomonadota > Alphaproteobacteria > Sphingomonadales > Sphingomonadaceae > Novosphingobium > Novosphingobium hassiacum. The sequence continues at coordinate 21,978 of NZ_JACICY010000005.1, read as the reverse complement.
GGCGTCAGCCCGCACTCGCTGTATGCCTGGAAGCGTCAGCTTGCGAAGGTGGTGTCCGGCGATGCCAGCAAGGATGCCGAGATCCGCCAGTTGAAGCGCGAGCTAGCCCGGGTGACCGAGGAGCGCGACATCCTAAAAAAAGCCACTGCGTATTTCGCCAGGGATGCAAAGTGAGATACGCGTTCGTTGCCGAGCATCGTGACCAGTTCAGGGTTCGGTCGATGTGTCGGTGCCTGCGCATCCAGCCCAGTGGCTTCTATGCTTGGCAGAAGAGCCCGCTGAGCCAGCGAGCTCGGGAAGACGCTCGGCAGACGGAGTTGCTGTGGCAAGCCTGGAACGACAGGGGCAAGGTCTATGGCTACCGCAAACTGCACGATGATCTACTCGATCAGGGAGAGACATCCTGCCCGAACCGTATCGCCCGTCTGACCAGACTGGCGGGTATCAAGGCGCAGATCGGCTACAAGCGCCGACCGGGCAGCTATGGCGGCAAGCCATCGCTGGCGGTCGACAACACTCTGGATCGCCAGTTCGACGTGGCTGCGCCCGATCGAGCCTGGGTAACGGACATCACCTACATCCGCACCCTGGAAGGCTTTGCCTATCTGGCTGTCGTGATCGACCTCTATTCCCGCCGGGTGGTGGGTTGGTCGATGCAAAGCAGGCAGATCACCGACGTGGTGCTGCAGGCGTTGCACATGGCGGTATGGCGGCGCAAACCAAAGCAGCGGGTGTTGATCCATTCGGACCAGGGCTCGCAGTTCACCAGCATGGATTGGGCTGCGTTCATCCGGGCGCATAATCTTGAGCACTCAATGAGCCGACGCGGCAACTGCCATGACAATGCCGTGGCCGAGAGCTTCTTCTCCTCGCTCAAGCGCGAGCGCATCCGGCGTCGGACCTACAAAACCCGCGAGGAAGCCCGCCAGGACGTGTTCGATTACGTCGAGATGTTCTACAACCCGGTGCGCAAGCAGGTCAGGAACGAGATGCTGTCACCCGTCGAGTTCGAACGGCAGCAGATTTTGAAAGCGGAAGGCGTCTAGAAAACTAGGGGCTACTCATCTCGCTGGACCGCGCGCAGAACCGGAAATTGCAAGGCGAAGCCTGACATCTGTCCCGCCAATGCTGCGCTAAAGGCGCTTGTCGGGATGCTATACGTGCACCACATCGACGATTCGCAAGAGCCGCTGCTTGCCAGCGCGGTCCGGCCACATGATCGATTGCCCGGTTCGCAAACCGAGCAGACCAGCTCCCACCAGCGACAGGATCGAAATGCGTTCCGCTTCGATGTCGGCAGCTTGAGGATAGACAAGTTGCAGCGTGCGCTCGACGCCACTCGCCTCGTCAACAAATTTTACCGTCGATTGCATGGCCACCACATCCCCCGGTAGACGGGAATCCGGCACAACCTTGGCGCGGTTGATCTCGGCGAGGAGCAGTTCAGTTACCAGGGGCAGCCGTTCTTCGGCCTCGATGGCAAGATTTCCGATCCGTTCAGCATCGGTTTCACGAATCTGGATCGGTGGCCGTGCCCTGGCCTTGCGATGGGTGGTTATGGTGTTTTCTCCGTCAGCGCCAGTCATGCAGGCGCGGTGCGCTGGAAAGGCGCAATGTAAAGGCTGATGGTCGGTTTTGCCCCGGACTGCGCCGGACGTGGCTCTCGCTATCCGGGGCTATTGGCCCACGAGAAGGGAACTCACATGGCAGCGCTGACGCTGACGTGTGGCAATCCGGAACATGGCACGATGATGGCCGCAAGCGATCCTCAAGTCAAACCAGGTGTCACGCCCCGATCAGTGCAGGAGCGCCTTTTGCAGGCCATTTGCCACGCAATACGCGTTGTTCGGAGCAAGGGCGATATGCAGCCCGGTGGCCTGGGCCAATGCCGGCCGGACAAGATTGATGGCTGCACTGCCGCCGGTCAGGACAATGCCGTCATCGTGGATATCACGGCTCAGTTCGGGCGATATCTGGCCCAGCAGGTTCACAACCATCCTGGTGATACCGGCAACATGCTTTTCGACCACGGGGAGCAGATCACCTATTGGCAGTTCCAGGGCTGCGGGTAATCCGTTCACGAGGTCGCGTCCCTTGAACCGGGTCCGGGCGGCGGGGTCCGCCTGATCCTGAAGCATCCTGACGATGTCGCGTTTCGCATTTTCGGCGGTGTTCATGCCGATGAGAAACTTGTGCTGAAAATGGATATGATCGGCAATCGCGGTATCAAGAGCATCGCCTCCGCCGCGAAGGGATGCAGTCGCGCAGATTCCGCCCAGTGACAGGACGGCCGCCTCCGTCGTACCGGCACCGCATTCCACGATCATGGAGCCACGGGGATGATCGACCTGGAGGTCTGCCCCCCACGCGGCCGCCAAGGGTTCCGTCAAAAGTTCGATCGCCCCCAGGCCCGCATCGTTTGCCGCGGTGAGCAACGCGCTGCGCTCTGCGCTGGTTGCATCGGCTGGCACTCCGATGATTGCGCGAAAGGAGCGGAGCCTGCGCTGGCCGACACTCGATCGCACGGCATAGGCCAGATAGTCGCGGGCCGCCGCGATATCGCAAAGCACTCCGCGATGCAGGGGGCGCACGATGCGCAGTTCTCCGGTTGCACGCTCCTGCATGGGGCCGACGGCAACTCCGGCAGTGACCAGTTCACCGGCATCGACGCGCCCCGCGAAGCAGCAGAGCGACGGCTCATCGAACAGGACACCGCCATCAACCGACATCACCCGCGTATTGGCCGTGCCAAAATCAATCGCGAAATCGGCCTTGCCGGCGCCGTGAAACAGTCTTCTCATCTCGGCGCGATAGCAGTTGTTCAAGGGGAAGTCTTCCGAGAGCTTACAACTCCCGTTGCGGTCTCAGTGAACTGATGGGGTGGATGCCCCCTTCGACGGCATCGTAAGATGTCAGACCAGCGCGATGTTGCGCTGTAGAGGGAGGAGCACATGACCGACGTCCACATTGTCGCGATCGAACTTGCGAAGCGCAGCTTCCAATCGCGTTAAAACGCTGCTGAGAGTGTTTACCCCCCGTTCCGGGGGTAGGCAGCGATCAACGGATGGCGGACTACACAGGAGCGACCCAGCCTCCAAGATGCTTCAGTACTGGAGTCTCTTGAAGGTAACTTCGGCGGTGTGACTCTGTCACACCGCCAATTTTTCGATCTTGGCTGATGCGCAAATCGGGGGCAGCGGGACTTCCTTTTCTAAACTCGTCGCTCGAACCGCCGTTGAGTCCAGCAAGGATCATGACGTGATGGCGTGGACGGCATGCCCGACGCGATCGACTGTTACCGGTCAAGCATAAGGTCCGGCGCGCTGCCAATAGGTCATGACCACCTTTTCGCCATGAACAACGGGCAGTCCGGCATGAAGGCTGGCCGGATCTCGTCGGCCCGTACCATCGACGTTGCGAAAAATCACGGCGGATCCCGGCTGTGGGCACACGGTAAGCCCGCAAGCGGGAAAAGCGGTGCCTCCGCCCGCTTCGGGACTTTGCAGATAGACGAGAACCGTATTCACTCGCTGCCCGCCACGCGCCGTATGAACTGCACCTCCTGCGCCATCAGGAAAGGAATCGAAATGCGGCCGGTATTCCTGTCCCTTGCGATAACGCAGGATCTGCAGGCCCTCTCCATTGGCGATCGGCCAGTCGGTAAGCGCGGCCAGGCGGCGCTCCAGCCGGTCGATTAGCCCGGTTTCGGCGCGGGCCAACATCACACCGGCACTCGACCTCTCGGGATGCGGCACATTCTGCCCGCTCAGTTCGTCCACCACGGTGGAGGGGTGCAAACCCCGATCGTGGGCATAAGCGAGCAATTCGGCGCACTCGGCAGGTGACAGGACGCTTTCGCACATGGCCACGGCAGGGCTGGCCAAGCGCATGATCACCTTGATGTCTCGTCCGTCACACGTCGCCATTCCCATGTCAGGAACAACCGGAAGGGCGATGGCCTGCGCGGTCAGGCCCGGAAACACCTGCCCGATTCCCGATGCAAGGGCCGCCCGTGCATCCGCCTCGTTCCACCCGGCGGCGATCATGCGGCCTTGCATGTCCGCCGGGTCACAGCCTGCGGAAAGATTGCTGGCGATCCATTCCTGCCAGCTCGGCTCTGCTCCTTGCATCCCGTCCCTTTCGACCCAACTGGTTCCTGCGCACCGAGCCTTGGGCTCCCGCGCAGGAACCCCTGGTTCAGAACCCGAAATGGAGCGAGGCGCTAACCGAGAACGGGTTACCTCCCGCGTTGCCCACGGCCTTGTGCGCCGAGAGGGAGAGCACGCCGTTGCGCCCTATCCGCTGATCGATGTCCGCCCCCAGGCGGGCATGGTCGCGGTCTACCGCATAGAGACCGCCCGCACCGCCCATGCCGGTGCCGATGATCTGGAACGAGGGACCAGCATCGAACCGGTCGAAGCGGTGGATGTACTCCCCGCGCAAGCGCAGCGTGGTCGGCTCGGCCAGGGCGAAGCGACCGGTCAGGCCCAGGCGCCCTTCCGAAGCCTCGTCAACCGAGCGGCTGACAGTGACCGGGAAGCCCCCGCCAGTCTCGGTATAGCCATCGACCGTTACCCGGCTCCAGGTATAGCTGATGGTTGGGGTCAGCCCGAAGCGCTCGCTTCCGATCGCGTCAAACCAGTCCAGCCGGGCGCGCAGCGCGACCCCCTGGGCATCGGTCGAACCGGTGCTGGTGTCGGTGCTGGCACCATTGAGGTAGTTGCGGCGCAGCTTGACGTTCCAGTCACCATAGATCGCCGTTGCGCTCAGCACCGCCCCGCTCTGGCCCAGGCGCAGGTCAGCCTCGGCCACGCCGTGCCAGCCTTCCAGCTTCTGCTTGCCGCCAAGGGTGAGGTCAGCATCCGAGCGATCATAGCCGATGCCTGCCCCCAGCCGCAGCGGGCCCGCATCGACGCAGGCACCGGCTTCGGCCAGCACGGAATCCCCGTCGCTGCGGCCATCGCGGCGATAGTCCAGCACGGTCCACGCACAGCCGCGGCCCGGCTGCACATAGTCGGTGAGGACGCGGTGATGTGCACCCCACATCATCAGCCCCAGGCCGCCTTGCAAGGTCCGGCCTGGTGCGGCCTGCAGAACCGTGGGGCTGAAGTCGTCGAGGCCGATAATGCCGGTACCGGGTGTGGGAGTAGGGGCAGGTGCTGGCGCCGGAGTGGGTGTCGGCGTCGGAGTAGGTGTCGGCGCCGGAGTGGGTGTCGGCGTCGGCGTCGGCGTCGGCGTCGGAGTAGGTGCGGCCCCAGCTACACGGGCAATATAACCCTGCTTGTGGCCGTTAATGATGCCATAGCCTACGACGACATTGCCATCGTCGCTAACGCCCAGGGCGTTCTGGTACTGGTTCGTGCCGTTGGTCACGCCGTTGGCGGCCAGCCATGCCGCAACCGTTTGCACGTTGGCGCCAGTCCAGCGCACGGCGTGGGATTCGTTGATCACCATCGTGCCGATAGGCTGTCCGGGAACAAGGGCTTCACCGACGATGACGCTGCCGTCGGCATTCACTGCGGAGGCAACGGATGCGACCTGATTGGTTAGCTTTGGCAAGGCGACCATGCCGCCCGCCTGGGTCCACTTGATGGCGATCTGGTTGTCGTTCTTGAACAGGTCGTTGCCCATGACGCCGCCCTGCTGCGAATAGCCGACGATTGTTCCGCCATCGGCCGAAATGTCGTTCGCCCAACTGCTCGCGCCGGCGGCGGAATGGCTGGCAAGAACGCCCAGTTCGACAAAGCCGGTGGCGCGGGTCCACCGCAGCGCCTGGACGTTTGGCCCGACGATGGTTCCATTTGCGCCCCACTGCTGGCCGCGCCCGCCGATAGCGGCGATGACCGAGCCATCCCGTGAGATGCCGGTAATTTCGGCGTTGAAGGTCACGCCATTCTGCACTGGACTGGTCGTGCCGACCTGAAGCAGCTGCTCTGGAGCGGCGGTGCCCGTCCACAGGATCGGGATGTTGAAGCCCGATATACTGGCCAGACCGCCGATCATATTGCCGTCACCGCTGACGGCGACTGCCTTGTAATTTCCAGCGCCGGTAGGTTGTGCCAGGATCGTGGGCGTGCCGTTCAGCCATTTTACGCCCACCATGCCGGTGAAATCCGTGCGTGCGGTCGGCTTGGCCTCGCCGACGATCACTGAGGCATCATCGGATATGCCATAGCCAACGTAGTGAAGGTAGCCGGTCGGCGCTGCGAGTTTCGTCGCGCCGGTCGGGGTGAATACCCAGGCTTCGAGAACAGACTTGTTGCCGACCACCTTGTTGTGAAAGCCGATGACCGACGTACCGTCGCCGGAGATGTCCACGAAATCGACGGAATTGCCGTCGGAGTTCGACCCGTTCTCGGCTCCGTCTGGGCTTCCGGGGATCTGCTCCGAGCCGGTGACTTGTCCGAACGCAGGTGCAGGCAATCCCGCCAGCAGGGCAACAGAACCTAGCGCGCCCACAATGGCGGTCGTGGTCTTCAATACAGCGTTGGTCGCAAACGTGCCGGTCATCTCTGAAACTGTCCCCGTTAAACGCCCGCGCGCGCAGTACCGCGAGCCGATCCCCGCCTAACTGGTCTTCGGGACATCATGCACCCCCTGTTCAGGGGGCTAACGCGGCGGAGACAATTCCTTGAAAATACATGACGCCTGCGATCTTCGAGGCAGTCACTTCCCTTCTTTTCCGCCATAGGACAAACCAAGCTGCGCGGCATGCCACGACGCTTCGGCCCGGCTGGAAATCCCCAGTTTGCGGTAGATCGCCTTGATATAGCCCGAGACCGTATTCTCACTGAGCATGAGCTGCGCGGCGACTTCGGCATTGCGCATGCCGCGTCCGATCAGGGTGAGCACTTCCAGCTCGCGCGCTGTCAGGTTGCCGGTTTCGCCTGCTGCCGGCCCGGTCCGCCGGAAATGCTCCATGATCCGCCGGGCAATCGAGGGCGACAGCGCCGGCACCCCTTCCTTGATCTGCTGCAACTGGCGGATGATCCCTTCGCGCATCTGCTCCTTCAACAGGTAGCCCGAGGCGCCAGCCGAAAGCGCGCCGACGATCGAGCTGTCATCGGCCATCGCGGTGGTGACGACGCAGATCGTATCGGGAGAATTTACTCGTAACTGGCGCAGCACATCCAGCCCCGATCCGTCGGGCAGGCGCAGGTCGATCAAGGCAAGGTCAAACACGTGCCGGTCCATTGCGGCCAGCGCATCGCGCACGGTGGAGGCACCCGTCACCCCGCAACCCGGAAACGCCTCGGCCGCGATCTCGCCCAGCCACTGCAGCGTTTCCGATACATCTTCGAGGATCAGCACGGATTTCACGCCGCGACGCCTTCGCGCGGAAAGCGAACCTCGATCACCGTTCCGCGCATCCCCATGGCAGCGCCCCGCGAAACCGTCATCGTGCCGTGGAGCGCCGTGGCCCGTGAGCGCATGTTGCGCAGGCCGTTGCCCGCTGGCGCGGTTTCGGGATCGAAGCCGTTGCCGTCATCGGCAACCATCAGGACAAGGCCGCTCGCCACGTCACCCAGCCGTATGCCGACCGTGGTGGCCTCCGCATGGCGCAGGGCATTGCCCACGGCCTCGCGCAGGATCGAGCGCATGGCGGCTACCGCTTGCGGCGGAAGTTCGGCCTGGGTGTCCACCTGCCAGACCAGCCCAATACCGACCGATGACAGCAGGTCGGCGATCTCCACCCTGAGATCAGCCATCAGTTCGGCCAGGGTCAGCCGCTCGCCAGCGCTGTTGTTGATGATCTCGCGCAAGTCGGCGAGCGTGTCGCGGATCAGCTCGTCCTTGCGGACCGGGTCGCGGCTGTGCAGCGCGCCGAGCAGTTGCACCCCGATATTGTCGTGCATGTCGCTGGTGATGCGCTGGCGCTCTTCGGCCGCGCCTTGTTCGTGGGCGAAGCGGCTGGCGATGGCTTGGGACAGCATCGCACACAACTCGCTCGCCCTGGCCTGTTCGCGCGAACCGAACAGGCGCCGGCCGTGCATGGCATGTTCCAGGCGCAGCGGTGGCAGCGGTCCGGTAGCGGGGATCGCCAGGGCTGCGCCGTCTTCAATCACCGTAGATGCTTCAACCGCTTGACCGGCTACGATCTTCAGCGGCTGGAACACCCGATCGAGCAAGCCGCGCCAGCGGTCCATGCGCTCGACCTCGCCCTCTGCAAGCGCAATGGCGAGTATGTCCTGAAAACTTGCCTCGATCTCTCCGTCACGCCGGAACAGCTTGCGCGCGATGATGTCGCGCAGCGGCAGGTAAAGGAAGCCGACCATTACAAGCGCCAGCCCGAAAGCCGGCGCACGCTCAAGCGCGATCCACGAAATCAGCGCCGCGTCCACCGCGATCAGCAGTGCGGCGCCGGTCATGTAGAACAGGATGCGGAAGGCCCAGCGATCGAGATCGAACAGCCGGTAACGCGCGACCCCGATGGCCATGCCGATGTGGATCAGGAGGAAGAAGGCAAAGGCATAACCCTGCGGCAAGCCCGGCGTCAGCCCGACCAGGCTGGGCGCAATGACCGTGAAGACGAATGCCCCTGCCCCGACCGCAACCGACAGGCCAAACCAGCGCACTACCGCCCGCGCCGCCGGATCACCGCGCGAGCGCCAATATTGTCCCGCCGCTGCAAAAAAGATGCCGAGCATCTCCAGCATCGTTGGCAGGTGCGAACCGGCAGGGGGGCCATCGAACACCTGCAGGCTGTCACCCAGCCACCATGCCCCGAACAACGCGAACGGCGCCCATAGCCAACGGGCCGGAACCAGAGGCCTTGGATAACGCAGCAGCAGGGCAATCATCGCCGCGCCGAACAGCAGCGCGCCGCCGTGGTTCATCACCGAAAGGGCGCGGAACAGGTCGCCGTCGATGGCGAGTTCGCGGGTGCTGTAAAGCGCGGCAGGAAAGGTGAAAACAAGAATGCCAAGGCTCGCCAGGGCGAAAAGGCGGGCAGCCGTATCGCTGCGCCGCAGCGCCCAGACCCAGCCGCCGATGAGGAAACTTGCCAGTCCAACCAGCATCTGCACCCAGAAGGCGGCAGGAAGATCGCTGATGGGCCGCATTCGCGCCGGTGCAAGGGTCGTCTGCTGCGCGGGCCTGGCACCTGCCGTTTCGATCGAAACACTCCGGCCGCTCACCACCCCCTCAAGCATCGACTGTCGCGCAAAGAAGCGCCGCATTTCGGCATAGGTCGCCAGCGTGTCCGGCTCTTCGATCAGATCGCCAGCCTCGATCGCAACTCTTCTGCCGTCGCTCCCGCGGATGGCAGCGATCGGCCCGGAAACGATCGCAGAGCCATCAACGCCGGACGCAGGCGTCACATGGATGATACCGGAATCATCTGCGGTAAACGCGAGGGCCAGCCATGGCCGACTGATCGCCATTTGTATCAGGACAGCCCCGGCCAGAAGTCCGGCCAGAACCAGCCCGATCATTACAGTCGCCGGCGACAATCGCGATCTCATGAAACTTACCCGGCCCCGTATTACTGCCTAGCAAACAAGACTTAGCGATGCCGTGGATTCGCGCCACCCCCTGAACAGGGCATTCTCACAAGTCACAATCCCCTGAACCGGGGGATGACTGCCGCATCCACGAATGCGATGTTTCCGGCAGTCCCTGCGCAGGAGAGCAAAATAAATGAAGCCCATCGCTGCAAGCCTTGCCGCAGCCCTGTTACTGGCACCAGCAACTGCGCGGGCTGATGAAGCCTCGGCCTGGAGCAAGTACGAACGACGCGTCGATGGTATTCTGGACGCACTCCATGCCGCCTGGCGTACGGGAGAATCCTCCGAAGGTAGCCGCCAGCGGGTCAAGGGCCTGTGTCAGGGCGTGACCCGAGACAGCACTGGCGGCGAAGGTATAATGCTTCCAAGCTGGGCCCGCAGTCTGATCACAGCGTGCAGCTATGTTGATGAGCTTGCCGGGATGAATGCCGATACGATCTGGTCGGCCAACGACCTCAGGGCCAACTGCAATCAGATGAAGAAGGATGCCGGCGACATGCTGAAAGCCCGGCTGGTCACTGTGGCACCGCAAGCACATGAAAAAGCCTTGCATCTCGGCGCCGATCTCATGTTTTTCTAAGAAGGCGGGTGCAAACGGCGGCGGGACGCCCGCTCCGTCTATCACCTTTGATGACGGCCAAGATACCGTAGCCTGAGATCACGTGGATGGCAGCCAGGCTTGTCGATCCGCTGGCTTTGCCTCCGCGGGATCTGCATCGGATACTCAGTGAGTTACGGCCGGTATCTTCTTTGGTCAGATCGTTGGTGACGCCATTATAAATCAGCAAGGTGTGGGCTTTACCTCGGATCGGATGTTAGGCAGCAGGCATCTGCCATCACCATCAATTGCTCGGCGCAGTTCACCTTGAAAAATTTGCGGGTGCACCAAATTCGGCGGACACTAGCGAACGCATGTGGACGCAAAGCCGCTCTTAATCAGCGGGTCCTTGGTTCGAGCCCAAGTGCGTCCACCAATTTATCCATATATTTCAACGTATTAAATGGCCGTTGGGCCAACTGGATTTCCGCTCGCAGATCGCTAGGTAGCTCTCTAGGTAGCAGCGGATCCGGCGACGGTTGATCAAGGTATTGCGACGAAAAGCTGGCTCCAGCGTGTGCTCGAGCCTGTCTTGCTCTATCAACACTTGGGGTTCAGTAACCCGGATTGAGAATCGCGGCGTTTTCCGCAGTGCTTCGACAACTGTATCGGTCACTGCCCGCACTCTCGGCATGTGGCGCATGTCCACATGCACACCTATCCAGATGTCTCGAACAAGGTCAGGTCTGTCGGGGTACAGGCGAATTAGCCCGAGCTCCCCATCGGCACGATAGCGGGCGAGCGCCGCAACCCCGGCCCCTGCAAGAGTCGCGTGAACCTGCACTTCGCGGCTGTTGGAGCGAAAACCGATAAGCGCATCGGGAAAGGCATCCCGCAGCAGTCGGGTTAGCCCTGTTTGCCGCGAGAGGCGCCGAACGGGCGATCGGTGCCGGCGCAGGTCCGGTCGCTTCTGTCATCATGGGCATGATAACGGCATGCTTTGGCGGCATCGTCCGTGACACGCTGAGCCAGGAGCGGTCCATCATCTTTTCCTACGAGATCTACGTGACCGCCGCATTGGCCGCTGCAATCACTTTCGTTTGCACCAACGCGCTGGGCATTGACCGGGAAGTCGGCGTGTCCGCGGCATTCATGGTAGGCTTCGCACTGCGCGGAGGCGCAATCAGGTACGGCTGGTCATTGCCACGCTATCGGCCACGCCAAGGCCGCCTCCGCGCGAATGACGGTGCCTGACTGCGGTGTTCGACTGGTCTGGCGATCCAGCCCGGCCGAACAACAACTGAGATTTTCATGATTAATGGACGGAGGAGAGATCCACGGACAGCATATATCGTGTGGTTATAATGTGATAAGTTTTCCGAAACCCCCACCACTATCCCCAATATGGGTCTTGCGACCAGTCGATTGTAGCTCGCGACAAGCCCATTCTGGTAGCCGGTCTGGGCCTTCATCGGCACCCGTTTTTGCGATTTTTGCCGATTCACTGCCCTTGCCCACTGGCTCACAGCAGCAGGTGACAACTCGCTTAAGCAGCGATATGCGAGCACACGACGACCATCCCGAATTCCGCCGCACGTGCTTGGTGTTTCAGTTCTATTGTCGCTCCGTGGCAGTATATCAGGCACTTCAGTCGCGAACGACGCTGGCGCGAAGTCGGAATTTACAGACGGATTTTGACCGATGGTAATTCCAGGTAAGTGTCAAAGATTTATCGTAATGAGGCATCTTGGCCTAATTTTTGCGCAATGTGGAGGAAGTCATGCCGCAGAACGACCCATTGACGTCATCGGTGGAAACTGAACCCGGACCAGCTTGGGGATGGATCCTGGCTTATGGCGTGCTTGTTGTCCTGATCGGATCGCTGGCGTTGGGCAACCCGCTGGCGACGGGATTGGCCACGGGTTTTTTGCTTGGTGTGATGTTGCTGACCTATGGTCTCGTTGCCCTGATTTCTGGCCTGTCTTCGCTTTCGAAGCGGGGGCGCTGGATTGAGGCGCTGCTGGGCCTGCTCGGGGTCGCGGCAGGGGGTTTCGTCCTCTTCGCGCCCTTTGCCGGTGCCTTGTCGCTGGTCTGGGCGATCGGATTCTGGCTGTTCGTTGCCGGGATTCTCGAATTGGTGAGCGCGATCAAGGGATCCCATGATCGGGGATGGCGCTTTGCGCTCGGCCTGCTCGACATCGTGCTTGGCGGATTCCTCCTGTTTTCAGGCCCGGCGAGCAGCCTTGTGTTCCTGGCGGGAATCGTTGGGATCAGCTTTCTCTTCCGCGGTGTCTTCCTTATCATCCTGGCGCTCGGCTTGCGCCGCCTGTCCCGGAGTCTTTAAGCGTGCGGCGGCTGGCGTTGATCCTTCTGGCGGTGGCGGTGGCGGTGATGGCGCCGCAATCTGTCGCGTATGCGAGCGATCAGTCTTTCGGGACGTGGAAAAACCCGCAGAACAGCGTTCATGTCCGGGTTGAGCGCTGCGGCGAGCGCATGTGCGGTGTCGTGATTTGGGCCAACGAAAAGGCACAGGCAGATGCGCGCAGAGGTGGCACCGATCCTCTTATCGGGTCGCGGCTTTTTCAGGATTTTGCGCTGGAGAGGCCCGGCGTCTGGCGCGGCAGGGTTTTTGTGCCCGATATCGGCAGGACGTTTGCGGGAACCATCAGCGTGATCGATGATGACACGATAGTCGGCAGAGGGTGCCTGGTTGGACGGGTCGGTTGCAGGTCGCAACAGTGGACGCGGCTGAGGACTGATAATTGGCCATAAGCAAGAATGTGAACACCGCATCCCCGAGGGTGAGCGTGTTCCTCATACTTCACGGGAAGTCAGCGCAGGACCCGCGGGTACGAGAGGCAGTTCGCTCGGTCCGGGCCGATGGTCATGACGTCGAGGTTCGCGTCACATGGGAAAATGGCGATGCGGGGCGGTTCGCGAACGAAGCTGTTATGAAGGCGCAGCAAGGCCGCGTGGATCGCATCGTCGCCGGTGGCGGAGACGGCACCGTGAACGAGGTCTTTGCTGCCGCCTTTCGGGCAGGCTCGTTCGGGCACTGTTCGTTCGGTATCCTGCCGCTTGGGACGGCCAACGATTTCGCGCGTTCGACGGGAATCCCCATCGACGACATGACTGCGTCGTTGCGCTTGACCCTTGTCGCACCAGTGTGCTGGATCGACATCGGTGTTCTGGACGACAGCCCCTTCGTCAATCTGGTGACGGGCGGATTCGGGTCACAGGTCACGGCAGAAACCGATCCGGCCCTGAAACATACGCTCGGTGGTTTCGCCTATGTCCTGACCGGCCTGCGCCGCGCACGGGAACTTACCGCTTGCAGAGGCCGCTTCACGGCCCGGCACTTTTCCTGGGAGGGATCGTTTCTGGCATTGGCCATCGGCAACGGCAGACAGGCCGGCGGTGGCATCCAGCTATGCGCCGAAGCGTTGCTGGATGATGGCGAACTCGACCTGATGATCCTGCCGGAATTAGACCGGAACGCGGGGCTCGATGCCCTTGGCCGCTTCCTGCACGAGGGTGCGGGCAGCGTGGATGGTCTCAAGATTACCGCGCGGAGCCCGTGGGTCACGTTCGAAGCCGAGGAGGATATTTTTATCAACCTTGATGGTGAAACCCGGTCGGTTAGCCGCTTTCGAGTGGGGTGCCACAGAGGCGCGCTGCCGATACACCTTGGCCATAATCTGCTGCTCGGAACAACAAACCCAACCGATGACGGTTGATGGAATGGGCGCAGCTTCCCCACAAGGAACCTTCGTTCATCCCTTGGTGGTAACCTGCGCTCAAATTGACGATCGTCCGCGCTGCATTGAGTACGGCAGCTTTGCGCCCGGAGCCGGGTGGTTTTCGGACCCGACCATCCCAAACCATGTCAAGCTTCGCTTTCCGGAGCGCCGCCAAGGGCCTGGTATAATGCGACATGGGCCGTCAGGCGATCGCTGCGCACCTGCAGGATCGCGAGCTCCACCGAGAGTAACGCACGCTGTGCGTCGATCTGCTCCAGATAGGGCGAATAGCCCGCGCGATAGCGATTGGTCGCATGGCGAAGTGCATCGGCGACCGCTTCGCGCTGGGCCACAAGCGCGCGTTCCTGTTCCCCAAGGCGGTCGATCAAGACCAGTTGATCCTCTACTTCGCGGAATGCCGTCAGCACCGTTCGCTGATAGGCAAAGGCGGCCTGATCGCGCTGCGCAGTAGCGGCGTCGAACTGTCCTTCCAGCCTTCCGCCGCTAAAGAAGGGCGCAAGAATGCTGCCGCCAAGCGACCATATACCGACCGGATCGTCCAGCTGGGACGACAGCACCGCACCAGCAGAGGCGGCAAGGCGCAGCTGGGGGAGAAATTGGGCCCGCGCGGCGCGCATGCGGGCATCGCTGGCCGCAAGATTGAATTCCGCCTGCGCGATATCGGGCCTGCGCCGGGTCAATTCGCTGGGAAACACGGCAGGGATGGCAGGGGTTTGCAGCCCTGCAAAATTTCCGCCCCGCGCGAGGGCACGCGGGGTTTCGCCGATCAGCTGCGACAAGGCATTTTCCTGCCTTGCGATGGAGGCCTCGACGGCAGGGATCTGTTGCTGCGCCGCGCGATATTCGGCCTGTGCCTGCCGCAGTTCAAGCTGCGAGGTATAGCCGACTTCGGCGCGATCGCGCGCGATCTTAAGCGCCTCGGCCCGCGCCCCCAGCGTTTCGCGCAAGGTTTCGAGCCGGCGGTCCAGCGTCAGCAGGGTGATATAGCCCGAAACGGCGGTCGCCGTCACTGCAAGGGCGGCAGCTTCGCGCGCGGCCTGTGTCGCCGCGGTATTGGCGCTGGCGGCATCGACCTGCGCGCGGTTGCGGCCGAACAGATCCACCTCATACGCGGCCTGGAACACCGGCTGCACGCCAAGCGAACGCGAGGCGGTGCCAAAGGCGTTCAGGCTGCGCGCCTCGCTCACCCCGGTCGAGCCATCGAGCGTGGGCACCAGCAGGCTGCGCGATGCGCGTTCCTGCCCGCGCGCTTCTCGCACCCGCGCGGATGCGATTGCGATGTCGGGATTGTTCGCCCGTGCCGCCGCCACGATCCATGCAAGGGCCGGGTCGCCAAATGCGTTCCACCATTGCGGCTCGATCTCGGCCCGCCCCTCAAGCGAAGTGCGCCATGCCATCGGCGGCGCCACCGTGCTGGCAGCAGGTATCGGCGCAAGGGCCGGTGCGCACCCGACCAACAGGCTCAGGCTCAGCAGGGGGAGACCGATCCGGCGCATCAACGGTCTCCTGTATGAACGGTGGCAATCACCGACATGCCGGGGCCAAGTCTCTGGGCCGCCCTCTGCCCCGGATCGATACGGATGCGGACGGCGATGCGCTGCGGAACCTTCACGAAATTACCGGCGCCCGTATCGGGCTTGATAACGCTGAACTCGCTGCCTGCGGCAGGCGACACGCTCTGCACCTTGCCCGTTAGCTCAAGCCCGCCCAGCGCGTCGATTTCCAGTGTCGCGCTTTGCCCGACGCGGATTTCGGCGGTCTGCGCTTCCTTGAAATTGGCGACCACCCACAGCCGTTCGGGCACAAGATACATCAGCTGCGCACCCGGCGAGACCAATTGCCCTTCGCGCACCGCAACCTCGCTCAGCCTGCCGGCGCGCGGGGCGCGAATGATCGTGTTGTCGAGATCGATCTGTGCGAGATCGCGCGACGCTGTCGCATTCTCGACCTGCGCTTCCAGCCCGCCCTGCCCGACATTCACCGAACGCAATTGTTCGCGCGCGATGTCGCGCTGGGCCATCGCCTGCGTCACGCCCGCCTGCGCCTGGCGCAGCGCGGCCAGCGTCTGGTCGCGTTCGCGCAAGGATACCGAACCTTCGTCGGCCAATTCATCGACCCGGCGCATATCTGCCTGCGCCTTGGCAAGCTGGGCGCGAGCATTGGCCACCGACGCCTCCTGTAACCTGACCTGCGCCTCGCTTGAACGCCGGTTTTGTCCCGCATTGTCCAGGCTGGCCGTTTGGGTGGCGATCCCGGCCTGTCCTTGCGCCACGCGCTGGCGATAAATGCGGTCGTCTATGCGGACCAGCGCCTGCCCGGCGGCCACCTGCGCGAAATCCTGCACCAGCACTTCGGTTACATAGCCTGTAACCTGCGGGCTGATGATCGTGGTCTGGCCGCGCACATAGGCGTTGTCCGTGGTCTGGCTGTCGGACCGGAAGGGCGGCAATTGCCAGGCATAGAGTGCGGCAAGCGCGCCCAGCACGATGGCAACCGCGAAGAAGATTGTCTTTTTGCGCGATCGTTCGGGCGCCCAGCCTTCCGGGTTTTCCTGCGTCGGCGCCGCGTCGGCAGCGCCGGTTTCAGCCGCAGGTCCGGCGGGTGTCGCGGTCGGTTCCCGGTCGGCGTTGTCGTCGTTCATTCTTTTGCTCCGCCCATGATCGATGCCAGCGCCTCAAGCTCTTTGGCCAGCGGGTTGATCCCCCGGCGGCGGTTGTAGATCCATTTTGCAAGGATCGCCGCGAATGCGAGGGAAGCGATGATGCCGATCAGAAAAAACATGTCATTGAAAGCCAGGATCGCCGCATCGCGCCCGGCTTGCTGCACCAGCTGCCCCGCGCCGCTTGCCTGCCGCAGCACCGGATCGGCGATAGTGCCATTATACGCGGCGGCGCGAAGTTGAATCGCCTGGGCTACAGCGGGGTCACTCAGCGTCAGTTCCCGGCCTATGTCCATCAGGTGGACCTTCGCCCGGATCGTCTGGAACGCCGCCAGCCCGGCAACCCCTGCAAGCCCGCCGAGCGTCTGTGACAGGGAGAAGACGGCAATGAAGCTGATGATGTATTGCATGCCCTGCGCCAATGCGCGCAGCAGCCCCTCCATCATTGCCGAGCCGATGAAATAGATCGCCGCAAAGGCCATCATCGCCTGCGTCCAATAAAAGTTTTCGGGCCGCGACAGCAGGCCCGCCTGCGTGTCGACAAACGCGGCCACCGCGATCAGCGCCAGTGCGACGAGCAAGGGCCGTTGCAGATCGCTGGTATCCAGCCGTGCGATCAGCACCACGAGCCCGATAAAGGTCGCGCCGGTGATGATCCAGTAATAGGTGACGAGCTGGTCGTTGATCATTCCGACGGTGGTCAGCAGGCCGCCAGCGCCAAAGCCCTGTTCCGACAGCAACACGCGCATCAGCGCGCCCGTCGACGCAAAGATCACGATGTCCTTGCTGGTCATCCAGCGGGTGTGGAGCATGGGATTGGCGCGATTGTGTTCGATCAGGAAAGCCGCGCCGATCAACAGGATCGCGCCCGCCAGCGCCCAGCCCAGCCATGGCGTTGTCCACCACTGGATCCTGCCCTGCACCAGAAACGCGCATAGCAGGCCCATGCCGATGGCCAGCAGCGGGAACGTCACGAGATCAAGTTTTTCGAATGCCTTTTCGATTTCGCCCGGCGGAAGCGGCAGGATGAAGACCATGCCGAACGCCATCAGCGACAGCGCGAATTGCAGATCGAACAGATGGGTGATGTCACCCCCCGCGATCAGAGCCGGGGAAATGGCACGCGCCAACGGCAAGGCGATCTGCGACAGGCCCAGCCCGATCAGCACGCCCGCGATCCGGGCCTTCGCCGGCAGGCCCTGCATAAGGTAATAGATGCCCAGCGTGGAAAGGCCGCTGGCCGCGATGCCGGAAATCCCGCGCGAGACAAGTTCGATCCGGTAGCCCGCGTCGAACAGCTGAACGAAATTGGCCAGCAGCAGCGTCGCCATCGCGATCCTGACGAAGCGCTGGATGCCGAATTGCTGGCGTAGCTTGAACAGCAAAATGCTCATGCACGCATTGGTCATGTTGTAGGCGACCGTGACCCAGCCCGCCTCGACCGATGTCAGTGCCAGATGGCCCTGAAGCCCCGGTAAATTGGCCAGCAGCAGCCCGTTCTGGAACCCGCCGAGGATGGCCAGATAGATCCCGATGAGCAGATAGCCCAGCTTGCGCCGCGCCGGATGATCCGGCGTTGCGGGGGACCCGGCCAGAAAAGGGCGCTCGTGCGGCTTGAACACATAGTCCCCGCCCTGGTGCGCTGGTCGCACTGCGTCAGCCACGGCGGAACAACGGTTCGACAAGCGTTTCCTGCAATGCGGCGCGAAAGCTGTCGTCGTCGAGGAATTCGGGCGACCTCTGGGCAAGCCGGTCACGCCGCAGGATGCCGACAGCCGTGCCGAACGCAAATTGCAGGAGGGCCAGTTCGGGGTGCGGGACGTGGGTGTAGCCGTCCGTCCGGGCCCTTTCAATGAGAGGCAGGAAATGGTCGAGCAGGCGGCGCGTCACGTTCTGGTAGAGCCACTGCGCCCGTTCAGGATCGTGGTCCATGTCGCGCATCATGAAGCGCGCCACCTCGGGCCGGGCGTCCATGAAGCCGATAAATGCACTCATCGATGCACGAAGGGCCGCACCTGAATCGCCAAAGCCGGTGGCCTGGGCGAGCGAAGCCTGTCGCTCTTCTATCCTGTGGCCGACGGCCTCGATGATCCGCTTCCACAATCCCAGCTTCGAACCGAAATTATAGGACACGAGTGCCATGTTGACGCCGGCCGCCTCCGCAATCTCGCGCAGATTGGCCGCATCGAAGCCCTTGTCGGCGAATATCGCAACCGCGCTGGTCATGATCGCCTTCGCCGCATCGATTTCGTTCGTTTGGGGCCGGCCACGTCCGCGTGCGGTTTGTGTCATGATCGATCCTTCTGCGCGCCATGGAGGAACCCGCCAAGTAGCCGCGCGGACTAATTAATCAAGTGATTAATTATTGTTTCGGATGCAAGGCCGGGTACGCCTCGCCTCGAGTGCGCGACCATTCTATCCCTCGGATCACGCTTGAACCCGGTGGCGCGGCTTGCCGGGCATTCAAAGGCGCGCCCAGCTAGACGGAACGAGCGGACCGCCGACCTCGATCGCCTTTTTCAGCCCGGCTTGCCGGTGCAGCCGGTCCCGATAGGACTGCAGCGCCGGATAGCTATCGAGCGCCCCGCCCATATTGGCCATTTCAAGCGTATAGACCATCTGCATGTCGGCCAGGGTCAGCTGCTCGCCCATCAGGAATGAGCCTTTGCCCACGCCCTCGGCGATATAGGTAAGCACGTCTTTGCCCCGCGCCGCAGCGAATTGCGCCATCGCATCGGGCAGCCCGCCCATCATCCGGCCCAGCAATGGCAGCAGCAGCGGGAAGCTGGCGGACCCTTCGGCCAGATCGAGCCACTGGTCATGCATCGCACCTTCGGCAGTGCCTGCCTGGGGGGAATGCCGCCCATTACCATAGCGCGCGTCGACATAGCGCAGGATCGCACTCGATTCCGCTAGCACCAGATCGCCATCGACGATGAAGGGTGCCTTGCCGAGCGGATGGATATGCTTGAGATTTTCAGGCGCTCGCCCATTGACCCGCGCATGGCGGTGCAGCTCGTATTCGATCCCCAGCTCTTCAAGCAGCCAGAGAATGCGCGTGGAACGCGATGTTTCAAGATGATGGACGATGATCATGCGGAAACCCTCTTCAAAATTGCAGGCGCGCGCGAAATGATCAGGCGGCGGGATGGCTGTCCCGTTCCGCCGCTTCGCCCAGCTGGCCGACAAGTGCGTGGGTCAGTTCGTGCAGGGCGACGATCCGGTCTTCCTCGATCCCGACCTTCTTCGCGAGCGTGCCCGGTATCTCCTGCGCTGCAGACTTCAGCGCCCGGCCCTCGGAAGTCGGGGTGACCAGCACACGGCGTTCGTCCTGCGGATCGCGCATGCGCGCGACCAGCCCGGCACGCTCCATGCGTTTCAGCATTGGGCTGAGCGTGCCGACATCGAGGTGCAGGCACGCCTGCAAGTCGCCCACCGTCACCGGCTCGCGCTCCCAAAGTACCAGCATCACCAGATATTGCGAATAGGTCAGGCCCAACGGTGCCAGCAACGGCCTGTACAGCCGCTGGATCAGATTGGTCGCTGCATATAGGGGGAAGCACAGCTGGCGATCGAGGCGCAGCAATTCGTCCCCCTCCTGCTTCGACGGATGGCGTTCCGTCGTCATGGGCGCGCCCTTAAGCCTCGGCTCGGACCGAGAGTTCGACATCGATATTTCCGCGCACCGCGTTGGAATAGGGGCAGACCTTGTGTGCCTGCGCAACGATCGTTTCCGCCGTATCCTGATCGACACCGGCAATCGCGACATCGAGTGCAACCGACAGGGCAAAACCGCCATCGGCATTCGGGGCCATCGAGACGGTGCCGACTACTGTAACGTCATCATCAGCGATCTTATGGGTAGTGCGGGTGACATGAATCACCGCATTGCCGAAACAGGCGGCATAGCCTGCCGCAAACAGCTGTTCGGGATTGGTCGCGCCGCCCTTGCCACCCAGCGCGGCAGGTACGGCGAGATCGAGTTCCAGCAGTCCGTCGTCGCTGGCGATGCGTCCGCTACGCCCGCCGGTGGCAGTGACCTTGGTAGAATACAGTGCGCTCATGATTGGAGTCCTTTTGCAAGATGAAGCCATCATATAGCTAGCCATCTAGCACTTCTGTGGTTGCCGTCCGTTGCGCAAGAGGCTTTCGGCTTGAATGAGTAAATGATCGAGTGCGGTCTTCTGTCAGGCCTTCGTATGCGGCGTTTCAGAGACCGCTGGCCGGTATGGTGATCCGCGGATCAGGTCCAAAACTACTTTCCGAGCATGGAAGCTCACGTGCTAGGGCTGGTTTTCCTGATCCGATCTGTTCGATCCTTTTCCCATTCAAATCATTGCCTTCCTGCTCCCCTTCACCGACGTCAGCCTATCGCGGTTTGATCAAGCCACGGTTGCTGCCATCGAATCCCGGAAGTTCTCCTGTCTGGTGAGCATGGCCCAGATCGCCCGCGCCATCTTGTTGGCCAAGGCAATCGCGACCAACATCCGCGGTTTGCGTGCACTCAGGTTCGCGAGCCAGGAGCCTGCTATGATAGATTTCCGACCCATCCAGTTCAGTCGGGACATTGCGCCAATTATCAGGAGGCGGCGAATATCAGCCTGCCCTGCTTTCGAAATGCGCCCATGGCGGGCCTTGCCACCGCTTGAATGCTGACGAGGCACCAATCCCAGCCAGGCTGCAAAATCGCGGCCGGACTTGAAGCTTTCCATTGGCGGAGCGAAGGCGTCGACAGCAAAAGCTGTCATAGGGCCGACACCGGGCATCGTCTGCAACCGGCGTGCGGTGTCGGTTTGAGCCGCCAAGGCTCTGATCCGCTCGTCGCTTCGTTTGATCCGCGCCGTCATCCCGGTAATTTGATCGAGGATTTCAAGGCATTCCGAGCGAACGATTTCCGGAAGGTCGCTGTTAACCTCCTCGACGATCGCTTCAATCCGCTGACATTGCTGAACCCCTTGGGGAACTGCATGACCGAATTCGTAAAGGAAGGCGCGGAGCATGTTGATCAACTCAGTACGCTGATGGACGAGCCGGGTTCGGGTACGAAACAGCATTGCCCGGCCTTGTTGGTCTTCTGACTTGGCAGCGACGAAGCGCATTTCCGGCCGCTGCGCGGCGATGACAATGGCCTCGGCATCCGCGGCATCGTTCTTCTGCCTTTTGACGAACGGGCGAACATAATGCGGCGCGATCAGCTTTACAGTATGACCAACGCGACTGAGTTCACGTGCCCAGTAATTTGCGCTGCCGCAAGCTTCCATCACCACCAGTGCGGGTGGTTGCTCGGCCATGAACCGGCGGAACTTTTCGCGCGACAGCTGCTTGCGATACTCGACCTCGCCAGTCATTCTTGCAGCGTGCAGTTGGATGACATTTTTCGCCAAATCCACGCCGATCATGATAGTCTTCGTCACGGTTGCCGTCCTTTCCATCCAGTGGCTGTTGATGCTGCCATCTTGGCACATTGCGATGCCGTTCGGGGCGGACGGCAACCACCCCATCTACTTTGGCAGA